>CBDDGG010000005.1:0-2420000 GCA_965227755.1 Dyadobacter sp. | reverse complement strand
AAGTGCGAAACTAGCCCGAAGATGAATCTTCCACATAAGGGTCGTTGTAGACTACGACGTTGATAGGCTGCAGGTATACATGTAGAAATACACTTAGCTGAGCAGTACTAATTACCCAAGAGCTTGCACATTTAATTCTTTATCTTCATCTCTTCTACTTCCAATATGACATGAAATTCAATGTTGAATGCCTGAATTTTGAATGACTGAATAGTTTATTCAATCATTCGATCATTCAAAATTGATAACTCAAAGAACTTGTTGGTGACTATTGGTCCGGACGGTGCGACGATTCGCTTCACCTCCCTCCAATAGCGAACAGAAACCCAACGACGAACTTGTTGGTGACTATTGGTCCGGTGTTCACCTCTTCCCATCCCGAACAGAGAAGTTAAGCCCGGATCCGCCGATGATACTTGGATCAAACCTGGTAAAGTAGGTAGTCGCCACAATTATTAAACACACAAAAACGCCCTCAGAGATGATGGGCGTTTTTTGCGTTAGGGGCTGTTGTGATCCCAGCTTCCCAGTGGTAGGAAACCCCGGTCGAGCGCGACTCAGAACAGAAAAGCCTCACGTATTCGAATTAGCGTAAGCCGCTTGTTCCTTGTAATATAGCCAGGTCAGGAAAAGAAGGGTGGTGCTGAGCAAGGTGAAAATCAGTTCGAGATGTCCGTTTGTGAGCAAAAAACCACCGGTTAATGCGCCAAAAGCCGAGCCGGCATCTCTGAAAGTAGCATTATTTGATACAGCGTGAGTTACATCGGTTTTCCCCGCAGATGCGGCGCCAGCAGCAAGAGAAGAATTGACATTGTAAAACGTAAACACAATGATCAATCCGATTAGCACCCAGCCGTTTGCTGCCAGTATCAAACCCAGACAAATCAGTAGAATGGAGCCTGAATAAATGTTGGGAAGTCCGTACCGATCGGCCGACCAGCCTGCGAATGGTGAAATCAAAAGCGAGCAAATTCGCCGAAAGCTAAGAAACCCGGCCGCTGCGGCAGTAATTTCAACCGCTGACCAATTGGGTTGAGCCCGCATGAGAAGGGTTCCTATTAAAACCACGAGCATTCCTTCCACTGCAAATGCTCCTAAAAACGCTAACCTGTTAAAAATTGACGGGAACGATACTCTGAAGGTGATTTGCCGACCTGGCGCCCGGTCCCTTTCTTTGAGTTTCAGGGCAAAGTAGATTCCCGGAGTCGAAAGGAATGCGATCACTAAAAATATCGACCCAGGAGTGATTACTTCAAAAAGCACAGGCCCAACCAATAGCGCCAGCAGCGGCCCGGACTCGATAACGCTTTGGCTTACTCCCAGGGCCAGACCTTTTCTGGGATAGTCCATTGCATAAGTAATTGCTGCAACGCGTAGGACAGAATACGATATCCCCCATAATATCCTGAGCAGCACCAATGACGCTATACCCAGCCCCGCGCCATAGCCGGCGGTGGCAAATACGGCGGTGGTTGCCGCAACGATAACCGGCAGACGAAAACCCGCATGACTGAAAATGCGTAAAATCAGTGGGTTGAGCAGAATGCGCGTAAAGCGGTTGATGGACAAAATTGTGCCTATCCAAATGATTGGAACATGGATACTCGGCGCGTTTACAGGCAAAAAGGAATATAAAAATGCATCACCCATCAACGCAAACGTCAAGCTGAAAGACGCATACAGGGGTGACTTCATTTCGATAAAATGCTTCTGCATAGGCATTTAGAAAGATATTGTTTTCACGCGGTTTAATGCCTGAAATTCCTTTTCATGACAACGGCCGATGAAGGACAAAGGCCACTAAACTGTCTGGTTTGTTGGATTGCTTCCGGAACTTGCCGGCGGTCCACGGGCGTGAAGCCATACCGGTCAAAATAGCGATCGGCTGTGGTTGTGATTAAATAAACCTCCTGCAATTGCTGCTGGTCGGCACCAGCCAGGAGCTGCTCGACCATCTGGCCGGCAATACCTTTGCCCCGGTGGACAGGGCTGACAGCCACGGAACGCAGCAAGCCTACTGGTCCGAACAGTTCAAGACCGGCCACGCCGACAAGTTCTCCGTCCGCTTTTGCCAAAAGGAAATTGGGCAGGCCATCCGGTAAATCTTCGGTAAGCAGGTCAGCTTCTTTCAAAAAGCTGACCACCAATCCATTATCTACCGGCGTTGCATTATCAATTTGTAATGTCATCGTGCATTTGTATGGTTAGCAGCACCCTGAGCCAGGCTGGCAGCTGTTGCTATCGGAAGCGACCAATTCCAATTCTTGCTTCGCAGGGGCAGGCGCGCAGCATGAAGCTTCTGCCGATGTTGTCCCGCAGGTTTGATTGCGGGTCAGCGCTTTGCACTGAGTGAAGTCAGGAACCAGGTTAACCGTGAATGCTTCATTGTCGGCAACAAACTCGCCGGGGTACATTTGGCGCGTATCAAATTTTGAATTGCCAAACTCGATCTTGACAGTTGCATTTGGATTCAAAGGCAACGTTTTTTCGACCAAGTTAACAATTTTCAACGCCTTACCAACTTTCATCGAGCGGTGGGCCTCTTTTGCCGATGGCTCCCAGAGCTGCACGATTACTTCCGTCCAACTGTTCATTTGCCCGCCGCAATCTACGGATACAATCGGGGCCTGCTTGATCTCGGTAATGTGGTAAGAACTATCCACAAACTTTCCTTCTTCGTATTGAAATTGCAGGTGTAAATCTGGGTTTTGTTCAAGGGTGGCTTTAAAATCGCCCCATGTCATTGGATTTGATTGGCTCATGGTCTTCATTGGTTAAATGTAATATTGCGATTGATTTTCTCAAAAAAATACCCTGCCTAGTTACAGCAGGATGTGGTAAGCGTAAATGTATCTAGCAGTGCTCCGAACGCCTCTTGTGCCTCCGACCACACGGTTGGGTTTATACAATAGCATACCCGCGGTGGGTTGATCTCGCCGTGAATGATCCCGATCCGTTTCAGTTCTTTCAAATGCTGGGACACTGTGGCCTGGGCGAGGTCAAGCTCGTCGACCAGGTCACCACATACACAGGATTTTCTGGCAACCAGTAATTGCAGGATCGCGACCCTGGCCGGGTGAGAGAATGCCTTCGCCAGATCCGCAATGCGGTTCTGCTGCTCGGTGAATATTTCGGTTTTCGTAACGCCCATGATGCAAATATAAGTAGTAATTTGTTAATTGCAATATTGCGATAAGAAACTTTGGTTACTGCATAAATTTTTTTGCCGGATAAAATCTAATCGTATCTTTACGATTGATTTTAATCATTACTTACTTACAAAAGCATGAATCTGATCACCTTGTTGATTGCAACCTTTTTAATCACTGCCGGTACCATGCCATCTGATAATTCTAACAACAAGAAGGAGCTTAATCCCGAACTTGCTGCCTACGTCTCTATAATTAAAGGAGAATTTTCAACTATACCTCCGGAGCGGAGAGAAGAACTTGACAAGATTGCGCTATTCATCCAAAAACAGGTAAAGGCTGCACAGCCCGTACAACTGACTTACATCTGTACCCATAATTCCAGACGCAGCCATTTCGGGCAAATCTGGGCGGCAACAGCTGCTGCATACTACGATATCCCCAATGTGAAAACATATTCCGGCGGCACTGAGACCAGCGCATTTAATGAAAGGGCCGTTGCTGCCTGTGAAAGGGCTGGTTTTGATGTTACCAAGACATCTGATGGTAAAAATCCAGTCTATAACGTAAGCTTCGCGGCTAATACAGAACCTTTAAGGGCATTCTCAAAGAAATATAGCGACAGTAGCAACCCTCAGAGCAATTTCTGCGCTATAATGACGTGCTCCCAGGCTGATGAAGCCTGCCCTGTTGTGAAAGGTGCTACGGCCCGGGTTGCCATCCCTTATGACGACCCAAAGGAATTTGATGGTACTGCGCAGGAGACAGCGAAATATGACGAGCGTTGCAGGCAGATTGCAAAGGAGACATTCTATGTTTTTTCTAAGATAAAAGTATAGACGGCCACACAGCCTGATTCGATTACGGCGGGCTCATTCGAAAATCAAGCACTTGACAGACCTTCAAGTGCTTGATTTTCTTCGTTGCGTGAAAATGCTAACAGGTTTTAAATCGCTATGGCTAGATCTGGAAACCTGGGAGGGATTTTTGCCAGTTAAAGCCTCCACAGAAAACGGCCAAAACTCGCAATGGCAATATTAGCAACATTGTGTTCACCGCTCTGCAATGTTTCCAATGATCGAATTCACACTGAAAGGCTGGATAATAATTGCACCTCCGACTTTGGCGATGGGAATTTGTTGCAGATCGCGACTGGCTGACGTCTCATATTGTTTCGAGATGACAAACTGGTCGCCGGGGGAGGTGAGGGATACTGAAATGGGAGTCTCACCGCTGTTGACGAGGATGGTGGAAATTTCGCCATTGGTGTTCCTGTACGACGATGCCAGCAAATTGGGATTCTCGTTCGCAGCAGCTACTTCGATTCTGACTGCACCAGGCCTGATGAAAGCGCTGAAATTACCCAGTGCCCATAGCATTTTTGAGGTTCGAAAACCGCCATCGGTCTTGTTCTTATCGATGTACACCAGGCCGTCTTTATAATCATAAGGTGAAACTGCAAGCCACCAGTGCCACGGAGAAGCATTGGCGTGAACCAAGTCATTGTGAATAACTTTTGCCATATACAATGCGGCGGTGACCGACAAATCCAGTCCCTCCCCTTTGATCTCGCCCTCATTGTCGCCTAGAATACAATATTCGGTCATCCAGTATTCAAGGCCGGGAACTGTACTGACGCGGGACGTCAATTCCTTCCTCTTGTTGACGGCGATATCGAACGGCGAAGTCGTAAGGTAGCTGTGCCCTGTGATGACGGGTAGTACATTTGGAAGATTACCCATATAATGAGGGGATTTCTTGTCAAAATAGGTATACAAATTCTCTCCCCGCGCTGGCCGCTCGTATCCGGAATATACATATTCGATCCGGGAGGCCTCCGCAATCGCGATTTGGGTAGGAAGCTTTTTCTCTAATAGCGACTTGCTCAGGGACTTGGTAATGGACGCTACATGGTCGTTCAAAAACGGTGTACCCTCTTGCCCGCCGTGGTCCCAGTCCCATTGAGGTTCATTGACAGGACTGACATATTGGAACATGATGCCGGTTTGTTTATGGATGCCTTCAATCACATCGGCCATAAAGTTTCCAAAGTCTGAAAAATATTCCGGTTTGAGGATCGGCTTCGCTTCCGGTGCATATCCTCTTTGGTTGACTGTTAAATGGGTAGGCGGGGTGTTTGGGAAAATAAGGAATTCTCTTACCCCGCGCTCCCTTGCCGCCTTCATAAACCACAACTGTCCACCCTGTTTTGCCCAGTTATAAGAGCCATCCTTATTGCGAAATGTCTCCGTTCTCCGCCAATCGTCCCGGATACCGCTTGCATCGCCTTGCTCAGTTGTTCCTGCCCCGAGGTTAAAGCGCCATAGAGATAGACCAATACCCTTTAAATTTCCTTCCGGGAGCGTATCCCGGCTAAAAAGCAAATCGGCGATCGCATTTTTCTTGGCATCGGGCCAGTTTCCGACAAACTGACAAGCCCAGGCATCGGATGCGCCAAAATGCCTGATAATCTGATGGTTTACTGTTGGGTTGATCTGAATTTTAACGACCGTGTCGCCAGGCACTTGAAATACCTTCAATTCGGCGGCGTAGCAATTCAATGTAATGCAGATGGCTGCGAGGAATACTGCGAGCCGGTTGCGTAACATTACTAACATAATACAACTGTTTAAAGGTGAAGATTAAGGAATTAGTGTAAAATTGTAATTTAACGCAGCAAAAGTATGATCATTCCAATTTCTTGTACGGGGGGATTTTCATATCATTGAGGGGGTAAATCCGTAAAATGGGCTGGCCAAGTCATTAATTCTTTCGGACTGGTTGGGACAAAAAAGAAAGGGAGGACAGATTGCTCCGTCTTCCCTTTTCCGCACCGGCATAAAGGACCTGCTCCCCAGTTTAATCTAGTTTCTCAATTCCCAAGACTTTCGCGTCAAACTGTTTCTCAATCTGGACCTGAATCCCTTTTTCAAGCAATTCCTTTCCGCTGAACGTACCGAAGTCCTTCTTGTCTTCGGGAGAAAACAAACGATAACGGTTATTTGCTTCTGCCAAAGGGAAGGAGAAAGTCCGTGTGGTTTCGATCGAACCGTTCCTGAAAAAGAAAAGCACGCCGCCCTGCTTTTCCTTATTGAATTTGTATGTGCCATCCCAGTTGCTCATGGTGGGCCGTTGGAAAATATCGGAAACGTAGGAAAAGCGTGTAAACTGGTACTTCTTATCCATCATTTTAAACCACGTATTCCATTTCAAATACCAGGGTTTAAGTTCCTGCGGCAGTTTTCGGCTGTCACCCACAAGAATCGGTTTCACGGAAGCCAGCGAAAGGAACGTATATTTGGAATAGGGTGAATCCATAAACTGGTTGCCAATCAGGTTTGTAGCGACCGGAATCGCCCGCCCGCGGTCAAATGCCATTTGGCGGATATTGATAGGGCCGACGGGCGCGTCGTCGTCGTAGTTGGTCAGCCAGTCGTAATCCGCATGTTCGATCAGTGCGTAATCGTTAATATAATATTCGCCCCAAACTTCGTAAGTACAGTCTACCAGCAGATCGGGAAATGTTTTGTGCAGGTCGTCGAAGAGCTGCAAGGCTTTTTCGTAAATGGCGTAATAGGAGCTTTCGCGGTCCCGGTAACCTTTGCCTTCGAATTTGTAGTCGCCTTTTTTAGAATAATCAAGTACATATGCCGAATTGGCGATAGCGAGGTCCAGCTTAATGTATGCAAGGTCGTTCTCCCGCACATGTCGCTTGATTTTTTCCAGAATATAGTCATAGTATCCGGAGGCAAGCGACATGGTGACACGGTCTTTCATTTCCTCATGCAGATAGGCGGGATCGCCGTTTTTGTCATACACCGCCCATTCGGGATGCTCTTTGTAAAGCTTACTGTTTTTGTCTACAGAGGCCAGGCCCATCCAGAGGCCGGCTTTCATTCCTCTTTTCCGAATGTGGTCGGTGATGGGTTTCAATCCGTTCGGGAAACGCTTCGGATGCGGTTCCCAGTCACCATAATTGTTTTCCCAGCCGGCGTCCATAATGAACAGGTCGGTACCGGTACCTTCCAGACCGTCGGCGAGCTGCGTTACGAGCGTGTCATTAATATTAGTATAAAATGGGCGCCAGGTATTGTAGAATGTGAACGGTATTTCTTTACGCTGGAAGAGCTTCACACCCAGGCGCGTACGAATGAAGTCCGCGAAATCGCCTTCGAAAGCATCTTCCCATTTCTGAGATTTCACGAGACAAATGAAAGTTTTTGGACTTGAAAACTTTTCTCCTGGTTCAATCCATTTTTTAAACGGATAGTGATCGGCCAGGCTGGTCATACCGATCGAAATGCGATTATGATCGGCATACACTTCGGTTTTTTTAAGGATGCTGGGAGCTTCATTACCAAGGATAAAGCCTTCTTTCGCATAATTATTATACACAAAAATAGCCGCATCATGATGGTCGCCGTGGTAGGGGCGCCAGGCAAAACGGGAGCCGTAATTGGTGTATAATTCAGACTGTTGGGAAGAAACCGGGACCAGATTGAGCCTTTCCACTTCCAGATCGGCGATAGCAATGGCTTTGGGGCCGTTATTGGTGATGCTTATTTGCTTCCGCACCACAGGCAGTTCATCATATACCTCGTAGTTTAAATCCACCACGACGTTTTCGGTAACGGTACCCGGTGTTCCTGCAAGTTGCACGGTCATTTCCTGGATACCGTTATCCTTCCGGTTCAATGAATGCTTTACATGCCTGAACAGTCCGTTGGCGCCATTGCTGCTGGCTGGCTTGCCATTTACTGTAAAATAAAACTCCTCCGAGCCAGGGCGGCTGTAATCTTTATTCGTCAGAACATGCTGAAAGCGCGATGTGTAGAAAGAATTATCACCAATCGTGAATTTTCTTTCCAGGAAGCGGTTTTTAATAATAAGCGAATCTTGCGAAAACGCATTGCACGACGCGAGGATAGCCAGAATGGCGACCCGGATCAATTTGTAGTACATAGTAATGTGTATAGTTGTTATTAACTATTTAACTAACTATGAAATAACCATAGTAATGGTGAATTTAATAAAATATTAAGAACAATTTAAATTTTAAACAGATTATCAATGAAGATGTAAGCTGGTCTTTGAAAAACCCTGATATTGCAGCTTCTTAATTCAAGACGTTTAATCTATGTCACAGAACTTATTCGATTTTGGGATGATTGGACTGGGCGTAATGGGCCGAAACCTGTTACTGAACATGGCCGATCATGGTTTCTCTGTTATCGGTTTCGATAAGGACGAAACCAAAAATTCTGCTTTGGAATCCAGTGCCACCCCGGGCACAACCGTTAAGGGCGTTTCAGAACTTGCCCAGATGATCCAGCTGTTGCAACGTCCCCGCAAGGTGATGATGCTGGTACCTGCCGGTCAGCCGGTCGACGACGTTATTGCATCCCTGTTACCTCTTCTTGAAAAAGGCGACGTTATCATCGACGGAGGAAACTCCCATTATACAGATACGCTTCGCCGCGTGAAATACCTCCGTGAAAAGGATATTCATTTCATGGGAATCGGTGTTTCCGGTGGTGAAAAAGGTGCGCGTACAGGCCCGAGCATTATGCCGGGCGGCGATAAGGAGGCTTATGCGCACGTACAGCCAATGCTGGAAGCGATCGCGGCCAAAGTAAATGGCGAACCTTGCGTAGCTTACCTCGGCAAAGAGGGCGCAGGCCATTATGTGAAAATGGTGCATAACGGTATCGAATATGCGATCATGCAGCTCATCAGCGAATCGTACGCGATCCTGAAAAAGGCCGGTTTGAGCAACCAGCAACTTCACGAAGTATTCAAAAGCTGGAACGAAGGCGACCTGCAATCGTTCCTGGTGGAAATTACCGCCGATATTTTCCTGCAAAAAGACGATAAAACCGATGCTCACCTGGTTGACGTGATCTCCGACAAAGCGGGTTCGAAAGGAACCGGTAAATGGACTTCGCAAGATTCCATGGAATTGCCGGTGGCCGTTCCGGTGATCGATTCGGCTGTGGCGATGCGTACGCTTTCGGGTTATAAGGATGAAAGAACGGTCGCTGCCGAATTGTACGGTGCAAGCACTGCCATTTCAGCAGAAACCGAAGTGTTGATCCAACAGGTGCACGATGCATTGTATTTTGCCACCGTTCTGGCTTACGCACAAGGCCTTGCGATGTTGTTCCAGGCTTCGAAAGACCTGCAAATGGATATCCCGCTGACCGACGTAGTGAGCGTCTGGAGGGGTGGTTGCATTATCCGTTCGTCGCTCCTTAGCGTGTTTACGAACGCCTACAAGCAAACCCCGGAATTGTCCAATATTCTGTTGAACCAAGAGGTTGCTGCATTGGTTAAATCTGTGGAAGGTAATACGCGGTCACTGGTCGCTTATGCCGCCCAGTCGGGCATCCCGGCCGCTGCATTGATGTCGTCGCTGGCATATTTCGACGCCTACAAAACAGCGTACATGCCGACGAACCTGATCCAGGCGCAACGCGATTACTTTGGAGCGCATACGTACCAACGTACCGATATCCCAGGTACTTTCCATACAGAATGGGGTCAACAATAAATCAGAAATTTTATGCAAAGCAATAAACGTCCCCCTGCCTCGGTACTCTTCATATTCGGCGGAAGCGGGGACCTCAACTACCGGAAACTCACTCCCGCTCTCTATAACTTGTTTCTGGACAACTGGATGCCCGATCAGTTTGCGATCGCCGGTATCGGTCGGAGTGCATATTCCAATGAAAAATACCATGAGCATTTGCTCGACGGCGTTACGAAATTCTCGCGCCGCAAGGGCAAGCAGAATGGCCACTGGACGGATTTCACGCAGCATGTTTCCTACCTGCAAATGGATGGAGACGACGCTGAAGCGTACCACAAGATCACCGATCTGGTAAAAGAAAAAGAAGAGGAATGGGGCGTTCATCCCAATGTAATATTCTACCTGGCCGTAGCGCCTCAGCTTGTTCCTTCCATCGCTCAGAAACTGGGTGCATTGAAGATCTGCGGAGAGAAAAGCACGACCCGTATTGTAGTTGAAAAACCTTTCGGTCACGACCTGGAAAGCGCGCATGAACTGAACCTGTTGCTTTCGAGCATGTTTGCAGAAGAGCAAATCTTCCGTATCGACCACTACCTCGGAAAAGAAACGGTTCAGAACATCCTTGCACTGCGTTTCGCCAATGCATTGTTCGAGCCGCTCTGGAACCGCAATTACATCGACCACATTCAGATCACGGCTGCGGAAGCGGTAGGTCTGGAAGGCCGTGGAGGCTATTTCGAGCACGCAGGTGCATTGCGCGACATGGTGCAGAACCATATCCTGCAAATCCTGTGTATGATCGCGATGGAGCCGCCGGTGTCGTTCGATGCAAATGAAATCCGTAACAAAAAGGTAGACGTACTGAACGCGATCCGCCGCATTACCAAAGAACAGGTGCACGATTTCGCCGTTCGCGGACAGTATTCTGGTGGCTGGAAAAAGGGCGAGAAAGTAGTGGGCTACCGTCAGGAAGAAGGCGTGAACCCGCAGTCGAATATCGATACTTTCGCGGCTGTGAAGTTCTATATCGATAACTGGCGCTGGCAGGGGGTACCGTTCTATGTAAGGACCGGTAAATACCTGAACCAGAAAGCGACCCATATCACATTGCATTTCAAACAGGCGCCGCATTATGCATTCCCGCCCGAATCTGCTGAAACATGGCGTTCCAACCGTCTGACAATCAGTATTCAACCTAATATGGACATCAGCATCCGCTTCCAGGCTAAACGCCCGGGGCAAACGATGATGCTCGATCCGGTGGATATGACATTTGACTACGACGCAGTAGCTGGCGAGCACGCACCGGAGGCGTACGAGACGCTGCTTCTCGACGTAATGGAAGGCGACGCTACGCTCTTCATGCGTAACGACCAGGTGGATGCCGCGTGGCGTGTGATCATGCCGGTACTCGAAGCATGGGAGAACCGTCCGCCACAGGACTTCCCGAATTATGCGCCGGATTCATGGGGCCCGGATGCCGCCGATGCACTCATCGCCCGCGACGGACATACCTGGCTTAACCTGCCACCGACCCCGTAAGCTATGGAGTTGCATATCGAGAAAGATACCAAAGCATTAAGCGCCAGCCTTGCTGAATGGATTAATAATTACATTCAGCAAGTGCTTGCGAAGCAGGACCGTTTCACGTTCGTTCTTTCGGGTGGAAGCACGCCGAAAGCCTTGTACGCATTGCTGGCCGAATCGCCTTACAAAGAATCGATTCCCTGGGAAAAACTACATTTTTTCTGGGGCGACGAGCGTGCGGTTCCGTTTGAAGATTCGCGGAATAATGCCAAAATGTGCTATGATGAACTGCTGGACAAGGTGCCAGTAAAGGCTGAAAACATCCACATCATGCGCACGGACATTACACCCGAAGAATCGGCTGCCGAATATGAAAAGATTGTAAAAATCTATTTCGAAGATTCTGAAACCACTTTCGATTTTGTACTGCTGGGAATGGGGGATGATGGTCACACGTTGTCGCTTTTCCCCGGAACGGAAGTGATTCACGAGCAAAAGGCGCTTGCTACTTCATTCTTTCTGCAAGCGCAGGACATGTACCGCATTACGCTCACGGCCCCGGTTGTGAATGACGCAGCATGCGTGGCGTTCCTGGCAGCAGGTGCGGGTAAGGCCGAAGTTTTGAAACAGGTTTTGAAAGGGGAGAGGAATGTAGACCTCTATCCGTCACAGATCATCAAGCCTGAAAAAGGGCAGTTGCACTGGTTTGTGGATGAGGCTGCGGCTGCTCTGCTTTAAGCATTATATTGTTATTCCAATGCTGCGAAGCGCGTCGATCCGTCGGCGCGCTTCGTGCTGTTTATGGGGTTTTTGAAGCGTTCAACAATGCGCAGCACCATTAGATAAAATCTAACGGTCGTTCGGTAATAAGCGTATTAATTTTACATCAAACAAACCTCGATTACATGATACACATTCTGAAAATCGCGGCGGTTGTCATTGTGGTAACCTACGCGCTCCGGCTCGTCAACGCCCAGTCCGATTGGCTCGTTTTCGCCGGCCTGGCGATTATCGGGCTGTCTTTTTACTTCCTGTATGTTGTTCTCGGACAAATTGTAAACCAATTGAAATCTAAACTGTAAATCGAATATGAAGCGAAACATTATTATCGGAGTTCTGACCCTCATTGTATTCATTATGGCACTTGCCATACAACCATTTTCGTTCGAAAATATCGATGCCGGTAATGTCGGTATCCGCATTAACCTCTACGGCAGCGATAAGGGCGTCGATAACATTACTCTGGTAACCGGCCGCGTTTGGTATAACGCCTGGACGACCAAGATCGTGGAATTTCCGACTTATACGCAGAGCGTTGATTACGAGTCGTTTGTGATTACCACCAAAGACGCTGCCGAGTTCAAAGTCGATCCGAAACTGAACTACCACATTAACCCTGAAAAAGTACCGCAGATTTACCGCCAATACAGACGACCGTTAGGGGAAATCCAGCAGGGTTTCATGAAGAATACCATTTATGACGCCTACCGGATCGTGGCCAACTCGTTTACATCGGACAGCGTGATGTCCAACCGCGAAGTTTTCGAAGACAGAGTTCAGAACGTGCTGACCAAAACCCTCGGAAAGGACGGATTTGTTTACGACCAGCTAACCTCCGCCATCACCCCGCCGCCATCGCTCCGCCAGATGATCGACGAAAAGAACGCCTCGATTCAGGCACGTCTTAAAGCTGAAAACCAGGCGAAACAAGCGGAAGCCGAAGCGAAAGTTATCATCGCCCGCGCGGAAGGCCAGGCCAAAGCCACGTTGATCAAGGCACGCGCGGAAGCAGAGGCCAATCAATTGAGACAAAAGACATTAACCCCGTTGCTCATCCAGCAGGAATGGGTTGCCAAATGGAACGGTATCCTGCCGACGACCAACGCAGGCGGAAGTACGAGCTTGATGTTGGGGATTAAGTAAGGTAGTTGTTGCGAATAAAATAATCGAAGCCCCGGGATTACCTCGGGGCTATTTTATTTCCCGTCGTCATCTTTTTGAGCATACTACCCGGCATACTGATGTAGGCCGAGCTGTCGATTTTGGCATTAAACAGCTTAAAAATGTCTTTGTCTGCGCTCAATACACTACTATCTTGGACCGTAATATCAGCTCTCCCGATTTGATTATCCTGGTCTAGTTTGAGATAGCCGTTTGCTGCCACAGTAGCCGTCAGGTTATCGATTGAACTGCCCGCGAAAAAGAGGCCGTCGCCTTTTTGCTGCACCATCAGATCTCCGAATTTGTAGTTTCTAACTTTGCACCGGACGTTGTCCAAAATAATACCTTTAAGTGTAGGAGTTATCACGTAAAAGGAAGGAAGTGAGCCATATGTACCACCTCTTGGCCGATAACCCTGATTTACTTCCGGTGTATACGTCAATATTAAGGTGTCACCCGAGAAGTCCCATCGCAGGTACTTCGGCTGCGTAATCATTCTGATTTCGGCAACGGGTCCTTGTCGGATTTCGGTTAACCCCACGTCCCTGCCTTGTAACTTCACATATTGAAAGGGCTTGATAGGGTGCCGTGAAAATCCATAGAACGCATCATCCTTGTCGATTTTATCGAATTGACTTTTCAACACCAGATTGGAAGACATTGTGACCAGGAAAAATATAGACACGGTCACGATAAGCAGGATATTACTTGTTTTCATGGTCTCGGAATCATTTGGTTAACGGGTACATTTCTTCGATGAACTTCTGGTAGCGGTTTCGCAACTCTTCTATTCCGATGTCGAGCAAATACATCGTTTTGAAAAAATCGGGTAATTCAGTTACCAGAAAGCGCTCTTTTCGGTAGGCCAATATTTTTTCATTCGCTTTCTCGTCGGCCGAATAGCCTATTCCCCGCTTGTTGAATATGATTTCTTTGTTTTGCAGGAAATCATAGGTTCTCATAACGGTGTTCGGGTTCACCTCCATCATTGAAGCAAGGTCTCTCACCGATGGAATGCGCTCGCCGGGCGGCCATTTTCCGAGTAATATCTGCTCGCAGATGTAGTCGGCAATTTGCAGGTAAATGGCTTGTTTATCTTTAAATTCCATAAATAGCGCTGTTAAATTTCCCTTTCCTTCATCTGAAAGTAGGCGCACGCCCAAAGCATCAGTGCAATGAACACGGAAAAGACTTGTAAGGCTGTAAACATTTCGGGAGGAAACGTCAAATGGTAAAACCCGGCGATATACTCGGGGCGTGACATGTCATCTTTGGAATAGTACCAAAGCTTCCAGCCCGAAAGTGGGAATACCGCGATCTTGGAAGGGTTTGAGGCAAGACTTGTGGCAAACATGAGGTTCATCAACGTCGTGATGCACGCAAATCCGATGAACACGGCAGCCGTTTTAATGTAGGATGATTTTTTGAAGTAGATCGATCCGAGGAAAACCGCGCTCTGAATTCCCAAATAGGAATAGGTCGAATAGAGCATAAAATCTTCCGGAATGTACCTGTATTTGTCACCGTTCGGAGGAAGGTCCTTATTGGCGATGTCGATGATGAAATAGTGGAATTGCCAGAAAAAGACCAGAAATGAAATTACAAAAAGGAGGTTGATTAATAGTGAGCTGAGAAACTTTTCAATACCGGAAGCAGGAAGCATTAGAGCAGCAATACCTGTGTCGGAAGCAGAATATTGCGAGAATGCATTACTGGTGTAAAGGCTTCCCCCAAGGAGTAGAATCATAATCAGCGCAAAGTAATGCAGGATCTCCCGAAAATTGCTGTATTCATCGGACAATGTAATGGGCATCATCAGGATGAGGAGACAGAAGACCAATACGCATGCCATCAGCAAGTAATTTTTGCCTTTTTCAGCCCAATCGAGCCTTAGCATGAGTGTGAAGCGATGTATATTGAATGTCTGGTTCATAGTGAAAGAAATGGAGACAGGTGGACTGGAACAAGAGATGGTAATATATGCCGGAGCATCAGGCCCAGCATAATGAGCAGGAGCATAATGATCAGTCTCATGGTTTTAGTGGGCAAATATCTGACTTATCCGTGCAGGGTTTTCGATAACCGCATTGAACAAATGTTCGAGATCAACTCGGCTTTCCTCCTGTAATGAATTCTCGAAAACCGCTTTGTAACCACGCAGTGATGGTTCTGAATACAGCACACGATCGTCGTATTCAATGCTGGGCAAAATTCCGAAGTAAAGACGTTCGGAAACAGCTTCCAAACTGTGGCGGATCATGATTTTGCTGTCTTCCAGAATAATAATGGCGTCGATAAGATTGTCGAGGTCACGTACCTGGTGCGTGGAAATCAGAATTAGCCTGTCTTTGTCCAATGCGGAGGAAACCAGTTTCCGAAACTGACTCTTGGAAGGAATATCGAGGCCATTGGTAGGCTCATCCATAATGAGCACGCGGGTATTGGTAGCTAATGCGAAGGCGATTAACACCTTTTTCTTTTGGCCATAAGACATTCCGGTCAGCTTGTTGCCATGGGGGATGTCTAGTTCAGCTATATAACCTCTGAATTGCTTTTCGTCAAATTTTGGATAAAAAGGCGCCAGCATTTCCAGGTATTTTTCCACGGTCACCGATGGAAGGTAAATCTCTTCCGGAATAAAGAAGACATCCTGTAAAAAGGCAGGCTGGCGTTTTCGGGGCTCGTAGCCCGCCACTTCAATCTGGCCTTCCCGCGGAAACAATAGCCCTACCATATTGCGAAGCAAGCTGGATTTACCCGCCCCGTTTTTGCCAAGTAATCCGTAAATATGGCCGGGTTCCAGTTTCAGACTAAGCTTTTCAAAAAGTTTGTTGCGTTTACTGTACCCAAAAGAAACCTGGTTAAGGTGAATCATGGCTCAATTGTTTTAGTGTATTAGTTAAATAGTACACTGCAAATGTAACGGATGATTTGACATTGTCAATAGTTAGCGAAAAAAAATATTTTGGAGAAAATGTAAACCGGGAAGCGCGGCCTACTCGCCTGAAATGAGGCGCTTGTAATCTTCCTGTGTATCAATGTCGATGCTGCCTTGCGGAAATGCATAGGCGGAAACATCGTCTGCATAGCGTTTGACGAGCTTTTTCGCACCCTCGGCCCCGGTTAGTTGGAGTAGGGCAGGGAAATAGGAAGCCGCAAAAAATGCGGGTGTGCCAAGCGAGTCGCTGTATTTTGACGCGATAATGCCTTTTGCAGTTTCTTCGAAAGTGTGAATTAAGGCATTGAAAATTTCTACGGAAACAAATGGCTGGTCGCTTACAGCCAGGATTGCCCCTTTAACATGCGGGTAATGAGATTGCAGCGCATGAATACCAGCTTTAATGGAGGCGGACATGCCTTCCTGCCAATCAGCGTTGAAGACAAGCCGGTAAGGCAGGTTTGCCAATTCTTTTTCAATTAATTTAGAATTGGCACCGGTGACGACTACCGTGTTGCTCCCGACAATTTCCATCGCTGCCCCGGTAATGTGCCGGATCAGGCTCTGGCCCCGAAATTGAAGCAATTGCTTGGGCTCGCCAAGCCGGGAAGAATTGCCTGCTGCAAGGATTACAATGCCATATTCATCGCGTGCCATGGGCAATCAAGGAGTGATGGTCTGAACCGCGCAAAGAAAATCTTCCTTTTCGTCGCGGGTATAGTCCACGCGCTGATCGGAGCGGTTGTGGATAGGTTCCAGTTTTTCACGGAGGGAAAATCCGGCGCGTCGGCCCAGCACGGCTTTAATTTCCGCCAATGCCGACAATGCGATCTCTTCCGAAGTTTCGGCCGCGATATCGAGCCCGACCGGCCCGTATACCTTGGCCTTCTGCTCATCGGTAATCACCATGCCCTCACTTTCCAGCTCCGAATACATACGTTCCAGCTTTTTCCTGGGACCCAATGCACCCACATATTGGCAGGCATCGACAGTCAGCAGCTGTTTCAACAGGGCGAGGTCGTAGTTATAGTTGTGTGTCATCAGCAGTACAAACGTCCGCTCATCTACGGTAATGTGTTTCAAAACATCCTCGGCACGCGATACCAGCACTTTTCCGGCCTTTGGAAATCGCTGGCGTGTAGCATGACCGGTGCGGCCATCGACCACCGTTATATCCCAGCCCAGTACACTCGCCATTTCGGTGAGCGGGATCGTATCGTTACCTGCGCCGGCAATGATCAGAGACGGCGGGGTATTGAAGTATTCCACAAAACCGGTGAGCGACTGGTCGAATGCTTTGAAAAACGAATCGCCGCGCTGATAGGCTGCCTGTGTTTCCGAGAGTAGCCGGTCGTGCATTTCGGGGTCGGTGCAGTTGCATGTTACCTGATCGTCGGTTTGCAGGTGCAGGAAACAGGTACCGGGTTGTGCGCCTGTGCGGGTTTGCAGAGAGAACAGGGTTACCAGGGCCGCATTCTGTCTTTTGGCCGATACCTTTTTCAGCAGCTCCACCGGATTCCCGGCATCATCGGTTTGAATGGGTTCGAAGAGAATATGTACGATACCATTGCAGCCGAGCTGAACGCCCAGCGTGGTGTCGTTTTCGTCGGTCGTATCGTAGGTTACCAGCTTGTTTTTCTGTTGGGAAATAGCCAATAATGCTTTCCGTAATGCATCGCCTTCTAGACAGCCGCCGCTGATCGCGCCGGTAAGCTGGCCGTCGTCCGTCACGAGCATGCGTGCGCCCGGGCGCCTGTACGAGGAGCCTTCCACGTGCACGACCGTCGCGAGCGCCACGCGCTTGCCTGAGACCAATGCCTGCTCATACGACCGGATGATGTCCGTGATCTCTTTCATGACGATGTTGTTTTACGATCTTTGAAATAACCGAAACCGCGTGATTTACATGCTCTTCGGTGGAAAACCTTCCGAAGCTAAAACGGAAGGAGTTATGGATGCGTTCGTCGGAAAAGCCCATTGCTTTCAACACATAGCTGGGTTCCAGCGTGGCGGAGGTGCAGGCCGAGCTTCGTGAAAAAGCAAGGTCGCTACCTGCTTCGAAAATCAGTTTTTCACCATCCACTTGTCCGAACGAAATATTGGTACAATGCGGCAGCCTGCGCGCGTCTTCGGCATTGATCTCGATATCTTGCAGCACAAGCAATTCCACTTCAAAAGCATTCCTGAGCGCGGCAATGCGTTTGCTTTCGCGGGCCATTTCCGCCCCCGCAATCTCGCATGCCCAGCCGAGCCCGACGATACCCGGTACATTCAATGTGCCGCTGCGCATGTTCCGTTCGTGACCGCCCCCGTCGATCTGCGCCGTCAATGTTACGGCCGGATTTTTTTTGCGTACATACAATGCGCCTACGCCTTTCGGGCCATAAATCTTGTGAGCGCTGAATGCGAGCAAATCTATGCCGTCATTCTGGACATTCACCGGGACTTTGCCCACGGCCTGTGTAGCGTCCGACAGGAATGTAATATGGTGCTTTTTCGCAATAGCCGCTATTTCACGGATAGGTTGGATCACCCCGGTTTCATTGTTGGCATACATGGCCGCAATGAGAATGGTATTCGCGGTAATTGCATTTTCGAGATCCGTAAGGCTGATCACCCCGCTGGCATTGACTGGCAAATAGGTAACGCTGCCGCCGAGGCGTTCGATATGCTTGCAAGTGTCGAGCACCGCTTTGTGCTCGGTGCATACCGTGATGATATGTTTTTCCTTTTGCTCCGAATTTTCAAAAACACCTTTGATCGCCAGGTTCACAGCCTCCGTAGCGCCCGATGTGAAAACAATCTCCTGCGGGTGCGCGCCTATGAGGTTGGCAATCTGCTCACGTGCAATGTCCACCGACTCTTCGGCTTCCCATCCATAGGAATGTGTGCGGCTGGCGGCATTCCCGAACCTGTCGGAAAAATAGGGGAGCATCTCCTGCAAAACCCTCGGGTCCACAGGGGTAGTCGCGTTATTATCCAAATAGACAGGTAGTTTCAAGGTCAAAGGTCGGTTTTTACTTAAAAAAGCAAAACAGGCAGGCTTAGTTCAAAATAAACAAAAAACCATCTCATTTTAAACATGAGATGGTTTCTGAAACTTAAACGAACAGGTTAACTATAATTATGAAAATCGGTATTTGGTTTGTTGATTTGATTAGTGGGTTAACATCGCACGGTCATTGTCGCAAGTATCTGGACAAGTGCGAATACAGGCCCCATTCCTTCATATCGAGCATGTAAAGCGTGTATTTCAGCTTTTTCGGGAGCCGGTCTTCCCATGTTTTGGTATTTGAAATCACGCCATCTGGGCCGTGCGCATTGATCAACTGGGGAGCAACCAGTAGCCGGTACGCGTTCAGGAATGCGTTTGCTGCGATATGTATGAGTGCTAGGTTCTTAAATCCGGCAGCAACTTCGATAAAAATGAGTCCCGTATGCGCCATCGAAACGTAAGCAATTCGCCGCTTTACGGAGGATTGCACCCTGGCAAACCCTGCCGCCATCGCAGCCGCTGCAAATCCGAGCAATGCAATGACCACACGAACTGAAAGATGATGCTCCCAAAACGGATAAGTCCGGAGCAACAGGAACGCGCCCATCTGGACTGTAAGTGTGGCAAGCAGAACAGCGCTCGCAGTGGTAGCGTTTTCTAGCGCCTGGGGCAGCCACGAAGAGAACGGCAGCTGCGATGATTGCATAGACGCCGTCGCCAGCAGCAGAAACGAGATCATCGCCGTACTTTCCCGCCACAGGTGGTGGCTTGCCCACATGGCAAGGAGCAAGCCCACATCACCCAAGCGATATATAAAAAAGGCTTTCGCCGAAATGCCGTGTTGCGTGCGGCCAGGGACAGGCTCACGGTGGAAAATGACGAGCAGAAATGAAGCTATCCCCATGATCTCCCAGCCGAGTAGCAATGTTTTTAAACCACCTGAAAAAACTGTCAACCCATAGCCGGCACAAAAAAGCACCGTCGTGTAGACGAAACGGGGCCACTGCTTGTGCCCGCGAAATGTTCTGCGGCCATTCCAGACGGCCAGGAGTGTCATAGCGAACCCTGTCGTCAGGTAGGCTAGTGTCAAACCGTCAAAATGGAAATCATTCCAAAACATACACTCATTCAAAAAAGCTATCGACGACCGGTATCAATCGGTAATGCGGCTTCACCAATCACCAGCCACCGATAGCAAATATTTTAATGGACGGCATCTTCTATCGGCCGGCGATCCGGGAACCGGCGGTCGGATTTATAAGCAACCATTTTCCCGTTTTTTAAGACCCGGAGCTCACGAGAGACGGGATCGGCGACAACCAGATGCACCCATTCATTCACCAGCCACTGGGCTGCGAGCCGCCGTTCGACGGACCGCCGTGCGACGGACCGTGAATGCGCTGAATTCAGCCGGTTGATCGCTTTCAGCACCGTTTCCGGGAACTGTTCTACGATGCACAGCAGACGCATTGGTTCGAGTCCTCCGGTTAGCTCGGCGGGTAAGCCGGTCCGCAAATCGCCACGGGTGTTGCCGGCTACACCAAAAAGCCCGATGATCTGATCGGTCAGGGCATTGTCGGCGTCTGTCCTCGCCAGCCCGGTTCGTGAGAAAAAACATTCGAGATTTGCGGCGCCCAGCGAGGGAACCACTGTTTCAAAAATCTTTTCCAATACTTCGCCGTCCGGATCAAGCGAGAAATCGTAGCCGTGCCGAAATGTGCGCTGGTCCGCAGTAATGTTCCGGGTTAGCGATAACCCGCCGATTATGCATACGGAATCCGCTGCATTGGCGACAGTTGTTTCAGGGATTTTCCCACCGGTTTGATTCGAGCAATTTTGCGGATCCTGGTACAATTCAGCCAATATCCTTTCATAATAACTCCATTCGACTGCTTGCTGCCAAATGGCGAGTACTTCGCTCTTCTCGGTGACCGGAGCCGGCGTGAACAAATCGTCGGGACGGTCCGTGAGGCGGGAAGCCAGCGGTTCCCATTGACTGCCCAGGCGATCATCCAGCACATCGATTTCCAGCAGCAACTCGAACAAAACCAGGTCGTGCAGGGTAATGTGGCCGCCGTTGGGTAAAGTCTTCCGGTCTGCTTCCAATGTCGCTACCAGTCCGGACCAGCCACGGTGGGCAAACTGCTGGTCGAAAAGGTACTGTTTGAAAAGTGTTTCGTCCCCGACAATGACCGTCAGCAAATCGCTGATGGAGGGGTTGGTGTGCAAAAGCATGTTCCTCGCCCGGGGCGTATTGAATGCGCTGACAAAACTATTCGACTCTATTTCGCGCATGGAATCGAGAAAGCTTTGTCCGCGTACCGGGAATTTCCAGTCCGAAACACCGTGGTCGAGATAGTTGCCCAGAACCCGGAACAATCTCGGTTGGACACGGGCATCCGGATCGGTTTTGTATTGCTTTTGCCAGTGAGCCCTCAGTTTACCGATCTTTGACGTAGACTCGACCGACGCGGCACCGACCGGAAATTTCTTCATCAGTATCTTGTCCTGCCATTCAAATGTATTGGCAGCGCCCTTTTTCTCAATGAGCACCTTTTCCAGGACGTCCGGTTTCACCCTTTTGGAATTATAAAGGGAGCGGTATTCTTCGAGAGACAGCGAAGTACGGTAGCCCAGCATTTCGGAGGCTTGTCGCAGCGCGTCAAAAAAGTTTTGTTCCTGAAAAGCCCGTAGCGGGTTTTGATAGGTAAATGTCCTTCCCGGTGACAATGCCGGCAAAAAATGCGCCAATTCATGCAGTACCGTATGTTCGTCGAAAGAGTTGTTCCGGACTGTCATGTGCTGAGGCTGCTAGCGTTTTACAAAGTCTTTTTGCCGACCGGGTAAGGACATAAGCCATCTCCGGTTTTCGTTTCTCAAAGGAGCCGAACGGCAATTAAAACGCAATTAAACGAGCCTTAAAAAGCGGTTAAAATTAGTTAAAATGAAGATTATCAGCTTGTAATACGGTTTCGAGGTTGGGGACTTGCCGTTGGATTTATTAATAGAAGAATTGGGGCGTTTAATGAAACTATTTCTTTAATTTTGTGTTCTACTCTACAATGTTAGTAGATTAATGTTTCATTCTTTAAACCTTCACCATTATGTCACTTCGACTAGGAGATATCGCACCGGACTTTGAAGCAAATACCACTCAGGGACCTATTAAATTCCACGAATGGCTGGGAGATAGCTGGGGATTGTTGTTCTCTCACCCCGCTGACTTTACTCCCGTTTGTACAACCGAATTGGGTAAAACGGCCCTTTTGAAAGGTGAGTTTGAGAAACGTAATGTGAAAGTACTTGCCGTGAGCGTCGACGACCTGGATTCGCACCACCGCTGGATCCCGGATATCAATGAAGTAAACAATACCGAGGTGAACTTCCCGATCATCGCCGACGAAGGCCGCCAGGTAGCACAGCTATACGACATGATCCACCCGAACGCCAGTGAAAAAGCAACTGTCCGCTCGGTATTCGTGATCGGCCCCGACAAGAAGGTAAAGCTGACGCTGACTTACCCTGCATCGACGGGACGTAACTTCAACGAAATCCTCCGCGTGGTGGATTCGCTTCAACTGACAGCCAACTACTCCGTTGCGACACCGGCAGACTGGAAAGACGGCGAAGACGTGATCGTTGTGCCCGCAGTAAGCACCGAAGATGCGCAGAAGAAATTTACAAAGGGATTGAATATCGTGAAGCCGTATTTGCGCTATACGCCGCAGCCTAATAAGTAAGTTTGCCTGCATTAGAAAAAAGCGGATGTTCCGATCGGGGACATCCGCTTTTTTCTTGTTTCAATTTTCGTTTTCAATGACCTCCTCCGGCACGATCATCTCCTCGCCGTAATACGCCATATGCCGAGCGCCCTGGTAGTAGAACCAGATCGAAAGCGACATTGGAATGTGCGCGATGTCGTTGAAGTTGAACCACGGGCCGAAGCTGAATTTCAATGCATGGAAACCGGCAGCTATCGCACCCATGAGCGTTGCGAGGAAGATATTTTTGCTCCCAGGATCTTTCTTCTTTTTATAAACATAGATTTCGATCATGAAGAGCATCAGGAAGAGGCCGTAGAATGCATGGACTTCTACAACCCTGAAATCAAGGGTAACGAATGTCAATATGAAAAAAATGGCGAGCTCTGCATAGTTCAGCCAGCCAAGAATGAGGCCGTTGCGGCGGTGCAGCAGCGGTTTGATATGCCAAATGGCGGCCCTCTCGAACAATGCGACGGCGATCATGCTCGCGAACCAGCCCGGGATTTTACCGACTTTGCCGGTGAGGTACAAAAAGCCATGTCCCAGGATCCCGCCGATAGCCGTTGCGATGGCCATAAAAAGGAAAAAATACTGGATTTGCTTGTACATGCGGTGCGCGCGGCCGAGTTTGTTCAGCTGGAAAAAGGCGTAGATGCACACGGCGGTCATCATCAGGCTGGAAAGCACCGTAGATGGCTCCAAAATGGTTATTCCGAATAGATTTATCTGGTGGACTTTGCTGAAATCTATGACAACATCATTCATGAACAGAAGAGTAAGTTAGCGCATAACGGACCTCGCCGTATTGCATTCGTGTTTCAAAAGTAAGCACAAATAGGGGAGGAACCTGCACGATCCCGGTATTGTCTGCTTTCTTCACCAAAATTGTACCACCCGCCACCGTCCGACGAATCGGGCTGCCCGACACGCCGCTCATCCGACGGATTATATGTACGCATTTCGGTTTGGTATCCCGAAAGTGCCGATTCGCAGATGAATTCGGGTTAGCTATCTATTATTAAATAATAAGTGTGCAGGAAGTTATTCCTTTGTATTGAGAATTGTATTTAAGAAGGACAGAAGCGAAAGCACCCTCTCTGATTAACTTATGGAAACCATGAAAAATCCCTTACTATCAGCCGTCAGATTTATCGTTTTGACGTTTTTCCTTGCCATCGCCGCCGACCAGTCGTTTGCGCAGGCCCCTGCACAAGGCAACTCCAAGATTTCAGGAATTGTACTGGATTCAGCCGCCGCAAAGGGCGTTGAGTTTGCGAGTATTGCACTATTCGATGCTGCTGATAACAAAGCGGTTGACGGCACCACGGCTGACGAGAGCGGCAAGTTTGCGATCGGGAAAGTAGCGCCAGGCTCCTACAAGCTGATGATCTCTTTCATTGGCTACAAAGACAAGGCGGTTAGCGTGAAAGTTGAAAAGGGTAAAGATGTGGAGCTCGGATCGATCCGGCTCGCTTCCAGTGTGCAGAATTTGCAGGAGGTGACCATTACCGGTGAAAAGTCGTTGGTGGAAGAGAAAGTAGACAGGCTGGTATTCAATGCGGAGAAGGATATTACTTCCAAAGGCGGCGACGCATCCGATCTCTTGCGTAAAGTACCGATGCTTTCGGTGGATCTCGATGGCAATGTATCGTTGCGCGGGAGCTCGAATATCAAGGTTTTGATCAATAACAAACCTTCTACCATTATTGCGGCCAACGTGGCGGACGCTTTGAAGCAAATTCCGGCGGATATGATCAAGTCTGTGGAGGTGATTACTTCGCCGTCGGCCAAATACGACGCGGAAGGTTCGGGCGGGATTATCAATATCATTACCAAGAAGAACAACCTGCAAGGCTTGACGCTGAATATCGATTCCGGCGTGGGTAACCGTGGCTCGAACCTAGGATTGAATGGAAGCTATCGCAAGGGTAAAATGGGTTTCACGCTCGGCGGTTTCGGTCGCGCATTTTATAACAAGGCCACGTCGGTACTCGATCAGACGACCTATTCAGGCGGAAGCTCTTTCCTGACCAACCAAAGCTCGACCGCGAAAGACCGCGGTTTGTTCGGGCAGTATTCATTGGGCTGGGATTATGACCTGGGTAAAAATCAGGCATTATCGGCCGGATTGCGCTATGGAACGCGGAATTTTATCCAGAAACAGGACCTGACCATTAACCAATACGAAAACAGCATTCTGAATAATAGCTCGTTGCGCAAGGTCGACCGCAAGGATCTTTCCGGGACCGTGGATTTCAATATCGACTATATCCGCACTTTCAAACCGCAGCAGGAGTGGAGCATTTCGACATTGTATAGCCGCACAGGCCTGACCAACAATTTCAATACCGACATCCTGAATGAATCGGGGGCGGTGGACAGTAAGTTGAAGAACGAAAACAAAAACGAGAACGCGGAACTGACCCTTCAAACCGATTACCAGACGCCACTGGGCAAGAACCAATTGCTGGAATTTGGCGCGAAAGGTATTTTCAGGACTGTAAATAGCGATTTTAAATACTTTGCGGCTGGCGAATCTGGCGATTTTGTGCTCAGCACAGTCAATCCGTCGGGTGCATTGAACTACAAACAGAATGTGGCGGCGGGTTATCTTTCGTACACGCTTTCTACCAAAAACAAATACACCTTCAAACTCGGAACACGTTACGAATACACGGGCATTACGGCGGATATGGGGGAAAACAAGCCCATCGATATTCCGGCTTACGGAAACCTTGTTCCGAGCATCAACGTTTCGAAGGCGCTTTCCGGCAGTACTACCTTGAAAGCGGCTTATAACCGACGCATTCAGCGCCCGGGTATTCAGCAGCTGAACCCGAACGTGAACCTGTCGAACCCACAGAGCATCAGTACAGGGAATCCCGCATTGAGCCCGGAATTGACAGACAACTTTGAACTCGCATTGAGTACCAATATTAAGAAGACGTACATTAACGCTTCGGTTTTTGCCCGGCAAACCAATAATTCTATCACACAAGTGAGAATGGCGGTAGACACATTGCAAGGCGCGATCGTTACAACGTATGAAAATATCGGTAAGCAAAAAGCCTACGGGGCCAATATCTTTGCTAATGTGTACCTGACGCCGAAATGGACGCTGAATGGCAGCATCGACATTTTGCATTCGTACCTGGAAGGGCAGACGACCGGCCTGGATGGTACTTCCGTGGGAATCAGCAACTCCGGTTTCAACTATGGCGGCCGGTTGATGTCGCAGATTTCACTGCAAAACGGCTGGGGAGTGCAGGCATTTGGGTTTTACCGCGGCAAGGAGATCCAGTTGCAGGGAACGCGGACCGGGTTTTACCTATATTCATTAGGGTTCAAAAAGGATTTTGCCAACAAGAAAGGCAGCATCGGGTTCGGAGCGGAAAACTTCCTGACCAAAGGTGTACGATTCACCTCGGACCTGACTTCGCCGCAATTCGTGCAAACGGGTGCCACACAGCTTTATAACCGCAATTTCAAGGTGACATTCAGCTATTCGATCGGAAAGATGAGCTTCAATGCACCGAAGAAGAAAACCAAGTCGGTTAACAATACGGATGTTGTAGGAGGAGGCGGCCAGCAGAATTGATTTTGTCAACCGTAGCAGCCGCAGCTGCCGCAGCAGCGCAGGGGCTTTTGCCTCTGCGCTTTTTTTGTGTGTACATTGCAAAACAGATATTACGCAGCATACTTTTTCGTTAATATAGAAAGATATTTTTGTATTTTGTAAATACAATGATACCTTGGGAAAGTTAATTTTCAACCAATGAAGTCGTTGCCATGAAGTGGTCATTTGTTATTCAGCAGAAGTTTAAAGCTGCGATTTTGTTGGGAGGGATCATGGCATTGATCATTGGTGCTACGTTAATCTCCCGCTATAATGTGGAGGGGATCGATGAATCTTTTTCTTCTATCTACAAGGATCGCCTCGTTCCGGCGACGACCATCCTGTATCTTACTGAAAACCTGTACCGTAAGCGCCTGTCGCTGGAAAATTATCTATATTCGGAAGTGCAGCAGTCGCCTGCGCATGTGAAGGCGCAGCTACGCGCGCACGACCGGAGCATCGATTCGCTGATCCGGTTGTTTGAAAAGACTTACCTGGTGGACGAGGAAGCGAAGAGCCTGCTGGGTTTCAAAAGTCAGATCGGTCATTATGCAAAACTGGAAAACCGGGTACTTGCATTGTGTACAGCCGGATCTTTTTCGGAGGCAAAACAGCTATTTTCAGCACCTGGCGGCACAACATTTGAAAGTACAATTCTAAACCTGAACGAACTGGCGGCAATCCAGTCGACGATCGGGAACGATCTGGTGAAGGCGTCGAAGGTGAATGTAGCAAGCTTTGGTATTATCTCCTTTTTACAAATATCCCTCGCCATAGTTACAGGTCTGGTGGTGATTATTTTGATCCGCAACTCGCAGATCATCCAGAAGCCCCGGTCGAACAGCAAGAAAAGCCAATATTTTAACCTAAACTGATAACGGAACACTCAAAAAATAAAAGGTCGGGGTTTCCCGACCTTTTATTTTTTGGAATATAATGCAGAATTACTGGTTTACTTTCCGTCCTTTCAGTGTCTCTCTCTGGTTTTTCACCTGCTTCAACAAATCCTTCTTTACAAAAAGGCGGGTGCCGTTGCCGCTCTGGAGATCGAACGTGCGCTCTTTGTAATCGAATTTGTTGCTGGGAAGCACGTCGAGGAAGTAGTTTTGCCCGCTTAGATTGAATTTCATTCCCTTGGTGTCCTGCTGGGTATCATCCCACGAAACGTTGATCGTCCCGTCACCGGTGTTTAATGCGACGCCCGGAGTGAATGGCAGTACGTTGATCGTCTGGATGCTTTTCCCGTTGCTCATCGTGATCTGCCCTTCGGGATTTACCTTGATATCGTTCGGGTCGGTCACTTCACGCCGGATGTTGATCGACTTGTCGTTGAAAAACTGAACTTTCGTAAGGGAAATATTGGCAGCTTCCAGGTCGCGACGGAGGTCTTCGGTAAAAACAGTATAATTCGAGAGAGGAACGGAGTTCATAGTGGTGCAGGCAGAGAACCCGCTGAAAAAGAATACTCCTACAAAAAGTTTTTTAATCAGATTCATGTCAGAAATTGGTGTTCGGCGGAACTGGTTTGGTGATTTTAGTTGAGTTGGTTACCGGTCGCAATATTAGTAAAAAAGCCTTTGAGATACCAGCCGATTGAGCTTTCGTACCATCAGGTAGCGGAGTACTGACAATGTGTCAGCCGGTATGCATTTTGATTGTTATTGGAACGCATATTTCGGGCGCGTATTGCGAAGCGAAATTACATTCTTAAAATATAAAACAAACGATAGCATAACTATGGAATCAGTGATTCAGGAAAAAGGGAATTTGAGCATTCACACAGAGAATATCTTTCCGATTATCAAGAAATTCCTTTACTCGGACCACGAAATCTTTCTTAGGGAACTCGTTTCCAACGCGGTCGACGCGTCACAGAAGATCAAAAAACTGGCTTCGTACGGCGAATATAACGGAGAGCTGGGCGATCTTAAAGTAGTCGTTAAATTGGATAAGGATGCCAAAACGATCACAATTAGTGACAATGGTATCGGTATGACAGCCGACGAAATAAAAAAATACATTAATCAGATCGCATTTTCGGGAGCGACCGAGTTTGTAGAGCAATACAAGGACAAAGGCGAAGGCGACAAAGGCATCATCGGTCACTTTGGTCTGGGCTTCTACTCGGCTTACATGGTGGCTCAAAATGTCGAGATCATTACCAAGTCCTACAAAGAGGGTGCCGAACCCGTTCGCTGGGAATGCGATGGCTCGACAGAGTTCGAAATATCCGGGGTTGAGAAAGAGGAGCGTGGTACGGACATTATCCTGCACATTGCCGAGGACTCGGAAGAATTCCTTGACGCGCACCGTCTGCGGGGTATTTTGGAAAAGTATGGTAAATTCCTGCCGATCGAAATCGAGTTTGAAGACAAGGTTATCAACAATCCGAGCCCGATCTGGACCAAAAGCCCGTCGGATCTGACAGACGAAGACTACCTGGCTTTCTATAAGGAACTTTATCCGTTTGGCGAAGACCCGCTTTTCTGGATCCATTTGAATGTGGATTACCCGTTCAATCTGACTGGTGTTCTGTACTTCCCGAAATTGCGTAACGATTTCTCAGGCCAGCGTGAGAAAATCCAGCTTTACAGCCGTCAGGTATTCATTACCGACGAAGTGAAGGACATCGTTCCCGACTTCCTGCAACTGCTGCACGGGGTAATCGACTCCCCGGATATTCCGTTGAACGTATCCCGTAGCTATCTGCAAGCGGATGGGAATGTGAAGAAAATCAATGGGTACATTACCCGTAAGGTGGCTGATAAACTGCTCGAAATCTTTAAAAATGACCGGGAAGGCTTCGAGAAGAAATTCGATGATATTGGCTTGTTCGTAAAATATGGTATCATCAGCGATGATAAATTCTATGAAAAGGCGAAAGATTTTTGCCTGCTGAAAAACACTGAGGGTAAGTATTTCACTTTCGAAGAATATCGCGAGCATATCAAGGAAAACCAGACCGATAAGAATGACTCACTCGTTTGGTTGTACACCACCGATGAGAAAAAGCAGGACGCATTCATTCAATCTGCCAAAAAGCGTAGCTATGACGTGCTGGTGTTAACCACCATGATCGACTCGCACTTCATCAACGCATTGGAGCAGAAGCTGGAAAAGATCAGTATCAAACGCGTCGACGCCGATACACTGGATAAGTTGGTTGAGAAGGAAGTGAAGCTGGAAAGCATTCTTTCTTCCGATGATCAGGAAAAAGTGAAGAAGGTTTTCGAAGGCATTTCTGAAAGCAAAACTGCACATATTCAGGTGGAGGCGATGCCGGTTGACGAACTGCCGGTAGTAATCACATTCCCCGAGTTCATGCGCCGTATGACGGACATGCAGGCGTCGTCGGGCCAGCGTTCGATGTTCGGTGATATGCCGTTGATGTACACGGTTTCGCTCAACTCCAACCACCCGCTGATCGGTAAGATAGCCGGTTCGGAAAATGAAGAAGAGCAAAAGTCGCTGGCGAAGCAGGTTTATGACCTTGCATTGCTTTCGCAGGGAATGTTGTCAGGAAACGACCTGACACGTTTCATTCAGAGAACAGTCAGCACGCTTTAATGTGTGGCGTTAGTTAATATGAATAAAGCCGCTCATCGAGCGGCTTTATTGTTTTATTCTCTTCCTGAAATCAGTCTAAGCTTCAATCTTTCCAATTCCTCCCATTTCTGTTGCTTCGCCAACGCTGCTTGCTCCGGCCAGCTCGACGGGTCTTGTAGCTGATACCGCGGGCCGGCTTTTTTGAGATAACCTGCCGTACGCAGCACCGGCGTCTCCATGAGTTGCTCGTAGGTATGAATGCCTGCTTTATTCAAAATCTCTTCGATTTTAGGCCCTATGCCTTCAATTACTTTGAGGTCATCGGGCGCGTGATCGGGGCTGATGGTAGGATAAACGGTTTTGGAAGCGTTGGTTGCAATCGGGTAATCCACTGTGGTGTCTGTTAAAGTCCGGAGTTGAGCGAGCTCGTATTTTTTTTCTTCTAATAATGCCCGCAAGTTATCGATTCTCTTTCTGATAATCACTTTTGCCAAAAACCAACCGGCGACCGTCGCGCCGAGCAGCAGCAATACGATTTGCGCGACTGCTACGGGGAAACTGTCCAAATCGAGCGAAATAGCTGGAAGACTCATTGCTTTGATTGGTAAAAGGCCAACTCGCGGCGGATACGGTTCAGTCTATACCGTAAATCCCTCGTTTTCTTCATTTCATAGGTAGTACCAAGCACGAAACCTAACAGGAGTGCTACAACGATCATGATCGTGTGCTGCCAGAAATGTGTGAACTCGATGTGATGGGCTGGAAAGCCGATGTCCCTCAGTGAAAGGTTAAATTGTCCTTTTTGAGCGGACATTTCGGGAAGGAGGCCGTGCGAATCGAACAGCATGTCACAGTATTGTTCGATCTTGCATACATGCCAGTAAATGGAGCCTGCCATCCAGAATCCCAGGAAAGTCCACCAGAGTGCCTTACTATTGAACATGATGAACGGAAGTTTAACGGTAGGGAACGTGTGCTTAAACTACCTAAAAATAAGATTCCGCGGGACAAGATGCAATAGGAGGGGAAGTAACATGAAAAAGCCCGGACATTAGCCCGGGCTTTATTATTTATCGGTTCATCGAGATCAGGAACTCTTCGTTGTTCCGGGTCCCTTTCATATGTTCTAAAAGGAAGTCCATCGATTCCATGGCGTTCATATCGGACATGTGCTTGCGCAGGATCCACACTTTTTTGAGTGTTTCCTTGTCGAGCAGTAGGTCCTCGCGACGTGTTCCGGAAGCCATCACGTCGATAGCCGGGAAAACGCGTTTGTTGGACAGCTTGCGGTCGAGCTGCAATTCCATGTTACCGGTACCTTTGAATTCTTCGAAGATAACTTCGTCCATTTTGGAACCGGTGTCGATCAACGCAGTAGCGATGATGGTTAGCGAGCCGCCGTTTTCAACATTCCGAGCCGCACCGAAGAAACGTTTCGGCTTGTGCAACGCATTGGCATCCACACCACCCGAAAGAATTTTACCGGATGAGGGAACCACCGTGTTATACGCACGCGCCAGACGAGTGATCGAGTCAAGCAAGATCACCACATCGTGACCGCATTCCACCATTCTTTTGGCTTTTTCCAAAACAATGCTCGCAACTTTAACGTGGCGGTCGGCCTGCTCATCGAATGTCGATGCGATTACTTCCGCACGCACACTGCGCTGCATGTCGGTAACCTCTTCCGGACGTTCGTCGATCAGCAGGATCAGCAAAAACACTTCGGGGTGGTTGCGAGTAATTGCGTTCGCGATTTCCTTCAAAAGCACCGTCTTACCGGTTTTAGGCTGCGCAACGATCATGCCGCGCTGTCCTTTTCCGATAGGTGCAAAAAGATCGAGAATACGGGTGGAATATTGTTCCGGGCGTGAGCTCAGGCGCAGACATTCGTCGGGGAACAATGGAGTAAGGTATTCAAACGGGATACGGTCGCGGATTTCCTCGGTGGTTTTACCGTTAACCGTCTCCACGCGCAGAAGCGCAAAGTATTTTTCTCCTTCCTTAGGCGGGCGGATCTGACCTTTTACGGTGTCGCCGGTTTTCAGACCGAACAATTTGATTTGCGAAGGCGAAACGTAAATATCGTCGGGGCTTGCCAGGTAGTTGTAATCCGCAGAGCGAAGGAAGCCGTAGCCGCCATCCTGCATGATTTCCAGTACCCCTTCGTTGACGATCAGGCCATCGAACTCTCTTACGTAATTGTTGTAATTGCGTTTGATCTTCGAGGAAGGGTCCTCGCGTTGCGGCTGAGGTTGCTGATGCTTTTCCTGACCTTCTTGCTGAGGACGTGGTTGGCGTTCTTCACGGGGCTGAGCTGTTGGCTCTTGTGAAACTGCCGCAGGTTTTTCTTCCTGAATATCAGGCTGAATGTCTGCAACAGTTACTTCCGGTTCGGGTGCTACCTCTGCCTCTGCAAGGATTTCTTCCCGGCCCAGGTCGTTGAGGGTATCATTGTCCTCGTCGATTTCGAGCGATGTATCTATATTTTTCGGACGTTCTTCCTGGCGTTTCGGAAATTCCTGTCGCAGAGTCGTATCGAACAACGGAGCAGAAGAAGGCCCGGTCTGATTGTTATCTTTTTTATTGCGGGCAGGACGATTGGTTCCGCCTTTCACCGAAACGGCCACCGGCGTAGGCTCGATGGGCCTGCGGGCGCGTTTTTTCTTCGGTTCGGCTGAGCTATCGTCCGGTTCAGGAGCTTCCACCGCCACGGGCTCTGCAACAGGTGCAGGCGCTCCCTGCTGTGACAAAATCCGGTTAATCAGTTCTTTTTTAGGGAGTTTGGCGTGATCGGGTATTCCCAGGGAACCCGCTATTTCTCGTAGCTCTGATAAAAGCTTAATGTTTAAATCATCAATTGTAGGCATACAGAAAATGGAAAGTAAAGGGTCACTTTACCAATTGGACAATAAGGTTGTGAATATAATTGGATATAAACAGGACTGCGCGCCCTGAAGTCACGTGATGGTCATTGATAGGTTGATATGCTTTAATTGCGAAAGCCTGCGCGAAAGGCTTTACTAACTGCAAAACTTTGATGGATCAAATCTGACAATTGTAACGGGTACAAACAGGAAGTATTGACAATAAATCTGCAAGATTTTGAACCTCGATAACGCTGAGATGAGAAGTTACCGCAAGATGGATTTTGGATTTATAAGTCGATACTGACTTGGATGGACGAAGGTAAATATATATGGTTTAATTTCCAAATATTTAGCTTTAAAACCGTGCCAACGGTATTGTTATTGCTTTCAAACGCTAAAAAATCTCTGATAAGATGATAAAACCGGTGATTTAACGTGCATTAACATCCCATAAGCCTTAGTTTTTATGGCGGGAAAATCGGATTTTTGCGGGACTATGAATATTGTTGTGGATTCCGGTAATACCTTTTCGAAGATCGGATGGTTCGAAGGGGAAAAACTTATACGATATACGACGCACCTGGAATTCCCGGAACTGATCCGGAACGTCAGGGCGGAACTGCCGGAATACCTCTTCTTTTCTTCGGTCGGAAGAACACAGGAAGAGTTTCAGGAAGCATTGGGTGAGCCGGTTCTGGTAATGGGCCTTACACCCGATACGCCGTTGCCGATTACCAAGCACTACGATACCCCGCAAACTCTCGGCGCCGACCGCATTGCCGCGGCAGCCGGCGCGAATTATCTTTTTCCAAAAGAAGATTTGGTAGTGATCGATATGGGGACCTGCATTACCTACGACCTCATCGACCGTAACGCTGCGTTTCAGGGCGGGCTAATTTCTCCCGGCGTGCGGATGCGATTCAATGCGATGCATACGTTTACTAAGAGACTTCCACTTTTCGAGCCTGAAAAAGAGCCGGATTTAATCGGAAAAAGCACCCGTCAGGCCATGCAGAGCGGTGTGATGAATGGCACACTTGCTGAAATCGAAGGAATTATTGAACGATACCGACACAATTACCCGACTTTGCGCGTAGTATTATGCGGTGGTGATGCTGCTTTTTTTGAAAGTAGCCTGAAACCACCCATCTTTGCGGTGCCGGAATTGGTTTTAATAGGATTGAACAGAATTTTAACATATAATGTCTCTTTACAGTAGAATAGGAATAATCACGCTTGCCATTACACTCGGTTGGAGTTGTACAAATCTTGCAAAAGCACAAGGATTGGGCAATTCTCCGTATTCATCGCTCGGAATGGGCGAGTTTTACGGGGATGCATATTCCGACAATACTGCAATGGGAGGTTCCGGCGTCAGCACAGCAAGCGGATTCCAGGTCAATAACCTGAACCCCGCACTCTGGGTGCGCAACAGGTTTACTACACTGGATGTCGGGCTGATTGGCCAGTACAAAGACATTGCTTCGGGTAACTTAAAGCAGGGAAATGCAGGCGGGAACCTTGGGTACCTGTCGTTGTCATTTCCGATCACACCGAAGTGGGTAATCGGGGCCAATTTGAAGCCTTACAGCTTCATCGACTATGAAAACACATTCACCCGTTCGGTTTCGGGATCGCCAGGCGTTGCACAATATACGGTTTCGGGAAAAGGGGGCGTCAACAAGGCCTCGCTGATCAACTCATTTCAAATCGGTCGCTACGTAACACTGGGTCTGGAGAGCAGCTACTTTTTCGGCAATGTGCGGAGATCGTCGGATGTTCTGTTGTATGTCAATGGCGTTCCGTCTGACTACATCGTGAGCCTCAACGAACGTAATACTTACTCAGACGTGGCTTTCCGCGCAGGCGGTACCGTTCGTATCCCTATTAAGAAGGAAAATAAGCTGAACCTTAACCTGGGGGGCGCGTACAGTTTCAGTACGTCATTGAACGCAACCAAAACGACCTCTTTTGAGCTGACACAAGGCTCATTCCCCGTTGCAGCACCCGATACACTCGAAAATAATCTGGGAGGTTCCATGAAAGTTCCTGAGCAATATCAGGTAGGGGCCAGCCTGGAATGGCCGCTCAAAATGACTGTTTCTGTGGATTACAGCCATCAGTCGTGGTCACAATACAGAGGATTCGGAAATGTGAATGAGAGCATGAAAGATGTAAACCGCCTGCATGTCGGTGCGGAATATATCCCGCGTTTCGGTTCACTCAGTTATTTTGACAATGTCCGTTACCGCATTGGTTTCAGTACCGGCAACACACCTTATGTTGTCGGCATCACGAAAATCAACGACACAAATGTTAGCCTTGGTTTTACTTTCCCGATGGGGCGCGGTTTTGCCAACTTGCTCTCGGTAGCATTGGTGGGAGGGCAGCGTGGAACCAATTCCGGCGGTGCAATCCGCGAGCGGTACGGCCGCGTGGTTTTGGGTGTGACGCTCATGGAAAGATGGTTCGAAAAGCGACGGATCGATTAACAGGCAGTCTTATGCTAAAAAAAGGCCCGCAATGGTTTTTATCAAAAGGAGATACCCGCATATCTCCTTTTTGTATTCTGGCACTTTGTGTGCTGTTTTTCACGGCGTGTGAATCCAAGAAGGACAAAATAGGGGCGGTGTATAATGGACCGGTTGAAATCGTCAACGACCTTGTTGTCAAATACAGCGAGCAGGGCAAAATGAAAGTATACGTTAAAACACCCCAATCGCTTACCTACCAGAACGAGACCCGTGTTTTTCCGGATTCTGTCAATATTAGTTTCTTCGACTCGCTGGGTACCGTTGAGACTACACTTCGCTCGGACTCGGGCAGATACGACCGCAATGCGGATCTATACATTGTAAAGGGAAACGTGCGTGTTGTAAAATTGGAAACGCATCAGATCCTGACTACAACTGAACTCAGCTGGAGTCCCGGAACGCGGAAGGTCTTTACTGACAAGGCATTGTCTATCCGAAATACCCGCACGACTGAGATTACCAATGCGGTGGGAATGGATGCCGAGCAGGATTTTTCGCGGATCAAATTGCGGAAAATGACCGGTACTGTTCTTTCAAAGGGCATTTAATCAGGCTTGCATTCGATCAACGCCTTGTGTACAAACTCGATCGGCGTGTAAACGCTGTCTTTTCCCCACTTCATCGATACAAAGCTGACGATCTCGGCAATTTCTATTTCTGTTAATTTGGGATTCGGAGGCATAGGCCGGCTGAATTTTTTGCCGTTTACGATGATCGTATCGCTCATTCCGTACTGGGTAATGCAGGCCACACGTGCCTTATCGGAAATGATCTGTGACCCGGCAATCGGAGGGTAGAGATTAGACATTCCGTTGCCTTCCATCTGGTGGCAGTTGGCACAGTACGTCATGTACAATTGCTGCCCGGTCACAAAATATTGCTCGCTTTTTAGTTCTTCTGAGCTGTGGCAGGAGGCCAGGCCCAGCATTAGAAAGGCCAGTATGTGGGTCTTGGCGGCACGGTTACTTCGCAGCAATTTCATTTTTTATATTCAGCGAGTAATCGCTCCATGTCGTTGAGTAACTTCTTTGTCCCTTCCTCTGTGGTGCCATCGTACATTCCACGCACGTGCTTCTCCTTATCAACGAGGATGAACGCGCCGCTGTGGATATAGCCGCCTTGCACCGTCGTATCCTCTTTCGCAGTAGACATGTAGTTATTTTGGCCTATTTCATAAATTCGTGCCTTGTCGCCTGTCAGGAATTGCCATTGCTGGCCATCTACGCCCAGGTCTTTTGCAAATTTATTCAAGACTGCCGGCGTGTCGTGCTCGGGATCAATAGAGTGGGAGAGGATCATTACATCGGGATTGCCCTTGTATGCCTCGTAAACCTTCACCATTTGTTTTTTCATAACCGGGCAAATGGTGGGGCAGGTGGTGAAGAAAAAATCGGTCACGTAAATCTTGTTCTCGACAATTTTCTCGGTAACGGTATCGCCGTATTGATTGACGAATGCGAATTTAGGAATCGTGTTATAGATGGTATCAACGACTTCTTTTCCGTCCACAGTTTTCTTTACCCAGTCGCGCTCTCCCAGGATCGGCAACTTGTTTTCCGAATCGCCGCAGCCGGTAACGGCAAAGAGGGAAGCAGTAACAAGCAGTGAGTGGAGAAGAATTGATTTTACTTTCGAGTTCATAAACGGGTTATTCTAAAAATGTTTTGGCCTCCTGAATTGACTTCAGTGTAGCTTGTTTTACGACCAGTATCTTTTCTTTCTCGTTTTCGAAATAGATGATGGCCTGTTTGGAATCCAACTTTTTGGCCGAATCGCCGCGGTACGTATGCATCCAGTCCATCATAAGCTTGTCGGCATCAGCGAGTTTCTGGCTCAGGTCAACTGCCTTGATGCGCTGCTCGGCCATTGTATTGCTGCTCACACCAACATTTTGAAGGCTATCGATGCCCTGAATTTTGGTCGAAAGCTGCGATTTCAGGCTGATAATATCCTCCTGCTTGGGCATTACTTCGTCGTGAATTGCCAGGACCTCTGTTTCAAGGCCGGTGATTTTTTCCAGGTCTTTATCCTTTCCGCAGGCAAAGCAAAGCGTGATCAGGAACGATAGTAGGATAAGGTTTTTCATATAAAGTCGAGTTAACCGAATAGGTGTACGTCAATCCCTCAGGATCATTTCGCGTGCATTGTGCAGTACGGCTTCCGACGGATTATGTCCGCCGATCATCTGAGCGATTTCCTGTACACGTTCATCGATGGTGAGTTTTTTGATCCTGCTGACAGTCCTGTCAGAGGAGTGGTCTTTGTATACAAAATAGTGCGCGTCGCCGCTGCTGGCGATCTGGTGCAAATGGGTGATGGCGATAATCTGGTGGTTTACGGCCATATTTTGCATCATTTTTCCCATCTTTTTAGCGATCTCACCGGAAACGCCGGTATCGATTTCGTCGAAAATAATGGTCGGCAGTTTTCGTTTGTCGGCAAGTATATACTTAATAACCATCATGAGCCGGGAAAATTCCCCGCCGGATGCAACTAATTTCAATTCCTGGGGAACAATGCCCTTATTTCCGCTGAAAAGAAAGGTTGCCGAATCGATTCCCGCTTGCGTAGGGGTGGTCTCATTGATCTGAATGCTGAGCGACGCATTAGGAATGCCCAGTTCGTACAGCCTGTCCAGAATGAGTTTTTCAATGGCTTTGGTAACTTTTTTGCGTCGGTCGGAAAGAGATTTCGCGCCTGCGAGCATCCTGGTCTGCGTCTGCGCGACTTTCTTTTCCGCCGCGGCTAAATCTTCGTCCAGGTTCATGACAATGCTCAGCTTGCCCTGCAATCCGGCTTCAATGTCGAGCAACTGTCCGACCGCCGATACCTGATGTTTTTTTAGCAATGAATAAATAAGATCCAGCCTTTCCTGAACAACCTCCGTTCGCGCAGAATCCAGTTCGACATTCCCATTCACCTGGTCGATTTCCCCGGCAAGGTCACGGAGTTCGATCAGTGCACTTTGAGCGCGCTGGCGAAGGATATCGTATTCAGTAACGAGCCGTGATGCCTGTGTGAGCGAGCCGACGGCGCTTTTCAGCAAGTCGAGTACCGAATTTTCAGGATTATCGAGATAAGCGTGGGCCAATTGCAGCCGTTCTTTGATCTCCACCGCATTTTCAAGAATTGTCAGCTCCTGTTCCAGCTTTTCCTGCTCGTCGGCTTTCAATCCTGCATTATTCAATTCCTGGAAGAGGAACTGGTCATAGTCAAACTCCTTGCGCAGCTGATGTGCTCGTTTTTTAAGGTCATCCAAGGCCCTGACGGCCTCTCTATAAGCATTAAAATCCGCTTGATACGTTTTGAGCAAATCAGCGTTTTCGGCATAGGAATCCACGACACGTAACTGGAATTCGTTGTTGCCGAGCAGTATCGAATCGTGTTGTGAATGGACGTCAAGCAGCTGCATACCTATTTTCCGTAAGGTTTCCAGGTTGACGGGCGTGTCGTTGATGAAGGCCCGCGATTTGCCTGCCGCCGAGATTTCGCGCCGGACAATGCATTCTTCCGAAAAATCGAGATTTTCGTCTTCGAAGTTGGGGGCGAGGTCGTAGCCTGTCAGGTTGAAGGTGCCTTCAATGACACACTTTTCGCTGCTATCGTATAGTGATTTCGCATCCGCCCGGTTTCCGAGCAGAAGGCCTATTGCACCCAGCATAATGGATTTACCTGCACCCGTTTCGCCTGTAATAATGTTCAGGCCGGGATCGGGGGACATTTCTAGGTGCTTTATCAGCGCATAGTTTTTGATCAGTAAATTAGAAAGCATGTCTAATTTAGGCAGCAGATTGCCGGAGATAGTGCAACCTGGCTATGATGAAGGGGATCAAGGTCGTCTCCGATACGAATATAGGCATGATCTTCCCAATTAAGAAATATAACGGGAAGTAACCCGGATTTTATAGGGTGCTATGCCTGCTTGGAGGCACAATATCCCTGTCGTCGTCGTAAACCACTTCATACAAGTCGGAAAGAGCGATCCGATGGCTGTGGTCGCGGGTATCTTTCAAAACAATTTGCGACGCATCTATGGATATTAATCTGCCGAAAACCGTATTCCCGTTAGAAAGGACGGCATTAAGCGTGTGTTTATGTAAAATGCGCTGCTTGTTTATTATCTCGTCGGGGGTGACCCGTATCAATCGTTTACTCATTGATTTTGATCTGCTACATAGAAAGTCGCTGATACAGCTGTGTTTTCGAAGGGTCGAGATTAACCAGCAGAGAATATGCCTGCGTACGTTGTTCCGGTAATCCTTCGATCAGTATCCTGTAAAGTTCATCCGATTTGGCATCAAAAAATGAGTTGACGACCACGCTCGCAGGTCGTAGCTGATTGACTTCTTTGATGGTATTCAGGAATTCCAGGACTTTTGCCCGCGTTTCGGCCGGATTCTGCGTAGCCACATCCAATCCCTGACGGTAGTATTTATACATGCCTTCTCGGAATGGTGTAAATTGCTGACTTTGAAGATTTTCGATCAACCAATAGCGGTTTTTTGAGTCGCCGTTCGAGTCCCAGCCGCGTTTGTTGGGAGAGGAGTTTCTTGCGAGGTTCACGAGGTTGAACGCCTTCTGTACATACGGCGATCCACCCATTTTGCTGAATGAATCGTAATCGAAAATCAGTGCAATATTGGCGTAGAATGCCAGAATGTACGGAAGCTCTTCGGTATAGCTGTTTTCGTTAAAATAGAGTTGTGTACTGGGCAGGTATGTAAATGTGAAATTTTTGTCGACATAGGTAAATAGTACGGTTTCGTAGGTAGAGCCGTACACGGGCCGGGACACCACCAGTTGTGCATTACCTTCGTAACTTCCCTGTGTCAGCGAGCGGGTCAGGTTCACATTAAGCTTGCATTTGATCTTCTCTTCCTTGGCAAACTGATCGTTCGTCCAACGGGTATTATTCAGAAAATCGTTCATATAGGTCTGCAACTGATTCATCGACTGAGGATCGGTCTTTTGCTGGGCCACCAGTTGCTCGTAGTTGAGGTTGACCGTGAACTGAAATTCCTGCGCATACGCAGGTTGCGCGAGGGCTGCGAAAAGCAGCTGGATTGTCAGGATCAGTGGTTTTATGCTTCGCTCCATTTGGCTAGTACGATATTAAGAATGTCCTGCGCGACCTCGTCTTTGGATTTGAGTTCGAATTGCTGCACATTTTTGTCCTTGTCAATAACGGTTATTTTGTTGGTATCGTGTGCGAACCCTGCGCCGGGATCATTCAGAGAATTTAATACAATATAATCGAAATTTTTCCGGGTGAGTTTGTCCTGCGCGTGGCTTAGCTCGTTTTCAGTTTCGAGCGCGAAACCGATGATCAGCTGTCCCCGTTTTTTTATTGGGCCCAAAGTTCCGGCAATATCGGTTGTTTTAGCAAGATCCAGTGTCATGCTGTCGCCTTCCTTCTTGATCTTCTGTTCTGCGACATGCCGCGGGGTGTAGTCTGCCACCGCGGCTGCAAAGATGATCAGGTCATGGGCTACGAAATTGTCCTGGGCCGCATTAAACATCTGATTGGCGGTTTCGACAGCAATTGTATGGATATTAGGGTTTGAAGTTTTCAGATAGGTAGGTCCGCTGATGAGCGTCACCTGCGCGCCGGCGGCGGCGAATGCTTCGGCTATGGCATACCCCATTTTGCCCGAAGAACGGTTACTGATAAAACGGACCGGATCGATAGGCTCCACGGTAGGGCCGGCTGTGATAAGAACGCGTTTTGCGGCGGCAACAGGCCGTTTCGCGAAATGGTCGCCGAGGATTTTCAGGATATTTTCGGGTTCAGCCAACCGTCCGTCGCCAATTAGTCCGCTTGCCAGTTCTCCGTGTTCCGGGGAAATGAAAAAGTTTCCGTAGCTGATCAGCTTTTGAATATTTTGCTGTGTGGAAGGGTGGTTGAACATGTCCACGTCCATGGCGGGGGCAAAAAATACCGGGCACCTGGCCGAAAGGTAGATGGCTGTAAGCAGGTCGTCACAATGGCCGCTGGCACATTTGGAAAGGGTCTTTGCTGTGGCGGGCGCTATAACGACCAAATCTGCCCAAAGTCCGAGCTCGACATGATTGTTCCATTCGCCCGTTTCATTTTTTGTAAATGAAGTGAGTACCGGGTTTTTGGAAAGGGTCGATAATGTCAGCGGAGTGATAAATTCCGTCGCCGATTGGGTCATTACTACGCGAACTTCCGCTTCTGCCTTCACGAGCAGGCGTACCAGCAATGCCGATTTGTAAGCAGCAATACTACCCGAAATGCCCAGCAGTATCTTTTTACCTTTCAGATTCAATTTACAAGGATTTGAGTGATGGGCCCGGGGCCCGCGGCCTGGCCCGTGGTTCAGTGGATGTAAAGTTAAAGAGATAAAAATAAAAAGCCCGCCATCAATCAGATTCATGGCGGGCTTCGGGAAATTCGGTCGTATTACTCTTCGCTGGTGTCGCGGTAAGCATGGTAAGTTTTACCCTCGATGAACTCATCGATTGAAATGCTGCCAGCCTTAGGCATACGCTCATAAAACTTCGATATTTCGATTTGCTCCCTGTTTTCAAACACTTCTTCAAGGTTATCGACACCCGATGCAAATTCGGCCAGTTTATTATTCAGCTCTTCCTTCATTTTGCTGGAAATCTGGCGTGCTCTTTTGGAAATGACTGATACGGATTCATACAGGTTACCTGTTACCGCCGCTATCTTGTCTGTATCACGGGTAATGATCGATGGATTCGTTGCCATAATGATCTGATATAGTTAAAATTCTAAAACAATATAATTGGTGCCTGCTACTGGCCATTTGGGGCACTGATAGTCGGCGTGGTCACCTTGGCCGGTTTGGTGGCCGGATCGGGTTGAGATTCTTTGAGTTTTTGCCTTTCCGCTTCCGCCTTAGCGATTACTTCGATCTGCTTTTGGCTGTCGTCATACATCTTTTCGGCGTCACGGTTGTATTTGCCGGTCGGATATTTGTCTACAAGCTCCTGATAGAACTTGACAACATCTTGAAATCTTTCTTTCTGCTTATCGCTGAAACTGTTGCTGGCCAGGTTGAACTGTGATTCTACTTTCAGGAAAGCGAGCTCCTCGTTGTATTGTGAATCGGGGAAGTCTTTCCGGAAATTTTCAATCGAGATAACCGCCGATTTAAGCGACATCGGGTTGAAATCACTGATCTTGTGGTACAGCCTGGCCCGTTCGTAAGCTTTCTTTTCCAGCTTGGATCTCAATTCCAGAATGTAACGGGTACATTCTTCACGGAAAGGGCTGTCTGGATAAGTGTTGATGAAATCCTGCATGGCCGAAATTGCCGTGAAAGTGCTCGTCTGGTCGAGGTTGTACGGCGAGGAGTCTTTGTACAAAGAAAACGCATGCATATACAAGGATTCCTGCGCATAGTCGCTGCGTGCGTAGGTATCGTAAAATTTCTTGAAGAGAAACTGGCTTGTATTATACTGGCCCTGATGGTACTGAGTATAAGCATAATAGAACTGAGCGAGTTCCGACTCGGTACTCCCTTTCAGCAGGGGAATCAACTCCTCAAACAGCAGTCCCGCGCGGTAATAGTCCGCCTTTTTGTAGTAGGCCATGGCAGCATCGTATTTCTGCTGATCCGTACCAGTCTTCTGTAACTTGGAGAACTTACTGCAGGAAGTAACAACAAGGATTGCAATGAATAGCAAGAAATAGCTTGCCGGACTGTTTTTTCGCATATTAACTGCAAAGGTAATAAAAAAGCTACACCATCCATAACGAATGCGTAGCTGATATAGTGTTATAAGTTAGCCTATTGCTGATGGCGGACGAGCATTTTCTTGGTGGCCACCTTTTTACCGTCGACAGACAGCTGGTAGAAATACAAGCCGGTAGCCATATCTCTAGTGTTTACGCGTAATTTGCGTTCGTTCTTGTTCAGTGTAAACTCCTGGATCTGAGAGCCAAGTACATTGTAAAAAGTCAATTTCGCATCACGCAAACCTGCCGAGATAGTAAAATCTATTTCAGCATATTCACTTGCGGGGTTGGGATAAACATTGGAAACTGAAATTTTGTCATTCACGAACAGCAACTCTTCCGCTCTCAACTGAGCCTCCAAGGCGGGAGATTTCTTTTCACCGCTTTTTTCGGTGACCTCAACTGCCAGGGCATTGTTCTCGGTCGTACCCGAAGATGCAAAAAGAAACGAAGTGTAGAATCTGTTCAGCGCTTTTGGATTTTGCAAAGTCAGCGGCTTGTAATTTGCCCCGCTGGAAAAGTTCGAAAATTTGATGTGCTGGGTTGTGGGGGCCTTCTTTTTGCCGACCATATTCAAGCGGCTTCCCCCCGATACACTTTGGGCCTGTAACCCTTGAAAACTCAGGGCTAAGGCTAAAATTAAATATATAAAACGTATAGTTCTTTTCATAGCTGAAATCGGATACTTTTGACTAATGCGTTATGTGTTTTAGCTGAAAAGTACGCTACAAAAATATAGAGAAATAATTGTATATTCAAAATATATTGTGCGAACGGATAACTTTATTTTTGTATGGTAAAAAATCGTGCCGACAGCTAACCTCGGGACATATTTTCTGTACTAGACTTATTTTTCCTGCCAGGTCGTCTTTGCCTTCGTCGGTTTCTCTGATATACGCCAGTTGAAGCCATCCAGTTGCCTCTCAGCCGGTTTTATTTTGGACGGCGGTATCAGTTTCCCGTCCGGCTTCCCGATGAAAGCAATACGCTGGACGCGATTGTCTTCGAAAAGCAGGTTCATTCTCCCGCATTCGACCCTGTTCAGACCGATATTTTTCTGCTTATCATCTATCGCATAGTAGGCACTTTCCCCATTGCCGTCAACCAGCACCTGTTTCAGCTTGTTTCCCGTTTGAAAATAGGCGTTGATCGTTCGTCCCTTCACCTGGTTGAATTGCTTCACGAGTGTGTCCTCGGTGATTACAAACGACTTGCCTTTGAGCAGCATCCTGTTGATCTCATTGCTGACCAGGAATGCCGTGATTGAATCGGCTTCCATCTGGTAATGTTGGTCGCTCCAGAGTATTGGCTTGCGGAAAAAACGGATGATCGAATCGGCCGTGTTGTAGGTGATCGAGTCACATTTTCCCTGGAAGTCGGATTTGTAAATGAACACATTCCGGTCTCCTATCAGCTTTCGTGTGCTGTCACGCGAATTCTCGTACGAATAAAGCGTGTCGGCGCGGATGTAAAGCGTGTCATCGGATACCACATTTCTCACGTAGGCATGACCGAAAATTTTAGAATAACCTTTTGTTTTCCAGTAGTATCCTTCGTCACCATTGAGGACCGTTTTATCCTTCTTAGCCACAATAACCACATTTCCTTTCCCCCTGCCGTCATTGGATTTACCATCAACGACCAGCGAATCAGCAGTGAGTGTATACGTTTCATTGTCGACCGTCGTGCGGGTATGAAATGAGGATTGAGTTGACTCCGTATTGTACTGTCCTTTGGCCCCTACAACAGTACCGTCTTTATTCACGATCTTGGTCTTTCCGTTGAAATAGGACCATTTTGTGAGCGAGTTATAGAGTAACGTATCCGTAGTGAGCGTGTACTTTTTGTTTACCAGCTTTACGTTTTTGTAGTACGTGAATTCCTTGGTGGCTGTATTGTAAAAACCTTCCTTGCTGGTGAGCACATTCTCTTCGTCGACAGTCCGGCCGGGTTGCTTGTAATACGCGATCCCGTTAGCCATATCGTACTCGATTTTTCGGGTTGTGAGCGTTTTTTTCGTGTCTTTAAGAACTGTTTTCTTCCCGCTGACAATCGCCAGGCGGGTATTCCCATAATAATAGAGCGTATCGCCGGTCACCGTCATCGTGTCACCCTGAACGATTCTGACATTGCCGAAGGCTTCGATCATATTGGAATTGATGTGCTGGATTGCCAGGTTGCTGTACAAAAGTGCTCCTTTATGTCTGAAAACACCGTTTGTGACGCGCCGCGAATCGTCTCCCGGCAGGTTGATAATTTCCAGTTCATCCGATTTAAGAATCTCAACCAGATCCCCGCTTTGAGCGGACTGCGTTGGGGGTAATGCTTTCTGTGCGAACAGATAAGGCGAAAAAATCAGTAAGGCAAAGAACGTAATGTGAAATATATTTCTTTCGATAGTGATGACGCCGGAAAGTTTAAAAGGGTTGCAGGTTTCTGCACTATTTTTTTTCTTCATGTTGCTTTTCTTTCTCTTACCTTTGGCTGGATCCTGTTCCCGTAACCATCCGGACGAAGAGATAAATCCATTCTCGTTTATTCAAAAGTACATCAAATACGATTCGCAGGTTCATGTTGGATTCGTTTTTAACTTTTATTAACCAACACACGCCGGATCTGAAACACCAGCCGACTTTGCTCGCCGTAAGCGGTGGTATTGACTCTGTGGTAATGGCCCATCTGTTTCATCATCTGGGGCTTCCGGCTGGTATTGCGCATTGTAATTTTGGATTGAGAGGGGAGGAGTCGGAGGGTGACGAGGCTTTCGTACGCGAACTCGCTGCCCAATATAATTTCCCGTTTTTTGTAACGAGACCCAACGTCAAAGGCGCTGCGAAAACCGCATCTGTATCAACCCAGATGGCCGCTCGTGAATTGCGGTATGCATGGTTCGAAAAGGTGAGAACGGAATCTGGTTACGAATGGATCGCTACCGCGCACCATGCCAATGATTCACTGGAGACTTTGTTGCTGAACCTGGCCCGGGGGACCGGCCCCGCAGGATTGACCGGGATTGCGCCAGTCAATGGTAAACTGATCCGACCGTTGCTTTTTTCAAATCGAGCAGAAGTTAGCCGGTATGCGGAGGAAAACGGCATACGCTGGCGGGAAGATCGGACTAACGAAACGGACGATTATCACAGGAATAAAATCCGTCACCATGTGATTCCCGTGTTAGCGGAGTTGAACCCGTCTTTAGAAACGACGTTCAATGCCTCATCCGAACGGCTGAGGGCTGGCAATGCCTTACTTGAAGAGTATCTGCAAAAATGGAAAATGCAGGCCGTCAGGTTCGACGCCGACACTATTTGCATCCCGATCCGGGAGCTGCTCGAGAGTAGTGAGCCGAATTATCGGCTCTGGATCATTTTGCAGGACTTCGGGTTTCAATATAGCCAGGTCCGCAGCATTTGGTCTGCGCTTGACGGAATTCCAGGTAAACGGTTCTTGTCCCCAACACATGTACTACTTGTGGATAGAGATTGTCTGGTTTTGAAAGCACAATCCGAAATTCCCGACAGCGCGGATCTGATTATCGAAGGGCCGGACGCTACATTTGACTGGCAAGGGGAGAAATTTAGCCTAAGTACATTACAGGCGGGGGCGTCACTTCATTTCGATAGGTCGACAATCCTGGTTGATGCGGACCGGCTCAAATTTCCCCTCACATTAAGAAGATGGCGGCAAGGGGACGTCTTTCAGCCATTCGGAATGGCTGGTAAACATAAGAAAGTGAGTGATTTGCTGATCGACAACAAAGTCGACCTCTTCCAAAAAGAAAAAACCGCCGTGCTGCTCAATGGCGATGGCGAAATTATCTGGGTTGTTGGAATCCGTGCAGACGAGCGGTTCAGACTGAGTGACGTCTCAAAAAATGCCATAATGATCTCCCTGAATCCCTGAGAAACAAAAATGGCCAGATAAACAACCTGACCATTTTTTGAATTTCTATCCTAACGTAGAATCGATTAGTTCTATCGGGTACAAGAACGGGAGGTAATTCGAATGGAAAAATGATATTGGTCATGGCATTTGAAGATGATTGAAATGGGATCGTAAGTTAAATTGTATTTAACTATCTAACAATCAAATGATAGTGCCTTGGGTTTTATGTGAAATTAAGAATTGCCTGTTAATACGAGAATGAGTTTAATTTTCTTGGCATGTGAGATTCGAATCCCTAGCCTCTGGGAGTTCGAGCCTTGCTCAATGCTGCGCTCTGGCCTTGCGCAATCAGCTTGTTTATTATAATTGACAGGGCTGTTACTTAGAGCGTGTTTGGGAGTTGCGAGGAATGGGGATCGTACCATCTTTGCGGTGACCATACTTTAAAGTGTTGATTAAAAGAGCAGTAGATTGGCTGATCCCCAATGGTGTGCAGATACCAATGAAATCCGAAAAGCAAGGAATCGATGCAAACAAATGAGCCAGACGGTGCTGCTTCCCTGAGTCTCTCGGCAGATATTCTTTGTCAAAATGAACGTCTTAAAAAAATCTACTTATATCAGGCGTACAATAGGTTTTTTGCACGTAAAATGAAAGAATTTAACATCACATTCGAAAAGGCCTCGCGCCCGGAGTCTATGCGAGGGTTTATACGGGTAGCAAACAGATGGGTGGTCGAACCGTCAATTGCCTGGATAAATGTTTTCCGGCGGATTGTCAAAGATTACGAATACATAGCATCTTCTTTGGTCGTATGGTGCTTCTTGCAAGTATTCAATTGATGATACAGAGACCATGGATTCCTGCCAAAATATAATTCCCAAACACGCTCTAAAGAAGTGAAGTATCAGAGGGTACCGATGGTGTCGCCCTCAGCTAGGAGTAACCAAATTGACAGAGAGAGTTTTTTAGGAGAGAGGATCTGAAACGTAGTACTTAACTACCTGTTAAGTAGCAAGTTATATGGTTTCAAAAATTACTTCCACGATTCACGATATCAGCTCAAAAAGCCTCGCAAAAAAACATCTAACTCATTGATTATCAATTAATAACAAGTCGCATTTTGTACAAAGCTACAAATTCTATTGTTAAGGGCAAAAAATGGCTTAATTTCTTCTGCACTTTAGGTTCGAATCCCTTGTCTCCGAAGGTTCGAATCCCTTGGGAGCCTTTGAAAGTTCCCTGGCCTCGGAGAGCCAATGTGACAGTCATAAGAAAAGCTACGATGTCAATAAGGTCAGCTCAGAGTATTGGTATTTAAATCTTTTCCCGATTAGATCTTTAGTGGGAAACATGTCCTAATAAATGTTGCTTGCTTGGGACTTCATTTAGTTGCCTAATGTCGTAAAACATCCAGTGTCTTAAAAACAAAAAATGGCCATTTTGGGAAAGCTTACACTCAAGCACCTTAAAGAGTGAAAAACAATAAAATACCGTTTAATAAGATTGCGAGATAATTTTACTGTCTTGATGCAATAAAGGTTATTTTGTTGATAAATAGCCTTCCAGAACGATGAAACTAAGATCCGTATTCGCGCAAGGGATTACCTTTCAAGAGAGTTTGCTACTTGAATCCCTGTCTGCATCTACTATAGACCTGCTACCTTGTGTAACATGGGTACTCGATATAAGAAACAACCGATTTTATTATGTCAGCCCTAATATTGTCTATTATTTTGGCTACTCTGTTCGAGATTACCTCGAGAGAGGTTATTTGTTCCATGAAGCCGCGATTCACAGGGACGATCTTTCAAGAGTATCTTCCGAGATTCTCTCAATGAGGAGGGCTTTTCTCGACGAATTAGATCAGCAATCACAAAGTTTTACCAGAAGCTCGAATTACCGCATTCTTTCTAAATGTGGGAAAAGCCTCTTGATTCAAGAGCATAGCTCTGTTTTCTCACGAAATTTGCAAGGAGTACCTACTTTACTGGTAAGTTGCCTGTTTATAGATTCTGATCAAAAAAGCTGGAGAGAGGAAGAGAATCGTTCTCATCTTTATTGCGATGCAATGGGCCAGGAGGATAGACTTTCCTTAGAACCGACTAGTATTTCAAGTGTAGACCTCACAAAGCGCGAGCGTGAAATACTTAAACTGATATCTGACGGCAAAACTAGTAAGGATATTTCTCAACTTTTGTCAATTAGTTTTCACACCGTAAATACGCATCGGCAAAAAATTATCGAAAAGACAGGAAAGAGGAATATAGGTGCTGTCATCCAATACGCAGTTTCCCATGGGATTATTTAATATTATATAGAAACCCAGAAAATGGACTGCAGTCTCGTGTTACATCCTGTTGGAGAGTGCAATGTGTAGCTCCTCAGACCATTCGTTCTCATTTAAATTCTCCCTGTTCTTATCGCCCCATAACCATAAGTTAGTTCGGTGTCGCGATATACCCCGCTGAAGTCCCATATGATTGAGCCCAACGAAATCGACGTGGCAAACATTTACACAGAATTAGGGCTGTGTTAATGAATTTGTATATATTTTAATTAGAATAAAAAAGCTGTTTATACGCTTAGAAGGTTCATGAGGTATAATCTTTAATAAGCAGAGATTTTGCTCCCGTTAAAGCAGTAAAGATAAAATACTGAAATTTCAGTATTGCGTCGCATAATGGATTAATATAAATTTACATTAGTTTCAGTTAAGGACACTAATAATACTCCCAAATATGTTCAGCAATGTAGCCCTAGATGTATTTATTGGGCTTATGTCAATTTATTTGCTATGCAGCCTTTTTGCTTCAGTTATTATGGAGTGGATAGCAAAAATTTTGTGTTTAAGACAAAAAGTAACATTTAAAGCTGTTAGTAAACTCTTGGAGGATAGTGATTATACAAATGAGGGCGCTGCTTCAAGAATGCTATCCGATTTTAAAGCTCTTAGTAACATGAGCTTACTACGAGATAAAAAAATTACTGCACTATTTTATGCGCATCCTAACATAAAAAATATAGGCCGAAATAATTTTAGCAGGAAGCCATCCGCTATTACACCTGAAATGTTCTCCGAAACATTTATCCAGATATTGAGAGGAGAAACATTTGATGGTCAATTGAATCAAATAGAACTCATAAAAAAAAATTTGTGTTTAGGTACTCCAAACGAAGGAGTCTTGCCTCTTCCAAGTTGGTACAAAGATAAAAGCCGGTATAAGCCATTGATAACACAAGATGATTTTATAGAAATCGATTCATTGACTCTATATCAAATTAAACAATTTTTATATGATTCGCATTCAGATATAGATGCATTTAGAACGAAAATTATGTTTTGGTTTAATGAAATGATGGATCGTTCAGAGGGGTGGTATATTAAGCAAACGCGCTCTGTGCTTTTTTTTATCGGACTCTTAATAGCTATAGCTTTTAATATTGACTCAATACATATTGGAAAAGAACTTTCCAAGAGCAAGGAGCTTAGAGATCAAATGTTCAAGGTGGCAGTTAATGTTGAAAAATCTTTCGATACACACGTTCTGAAAAGCTCTAATGACAACAAAGGCAAAACTGCTGCAATGAAGGGCGCTATTAAAGAAATTAACGATAATTATGAAGCATTTAACATGATAACACCCTCTGAACGGGGTTGTGGTAATGCAGTCGGATGGTTTGTGACTGCACTCGCAATATCTTTGGGAGCTTCGTTTTGGTTTGATTTACTAGGAAAGGTTATGTGTATTAGACAAGGAGGGAATAATTCTTCAACGGACAAGCAGCGGCAATATCAAAGCCAGGGGATACTACCCGACGAACAGCCAATTGGATAATATGACTGGAACAGTAATCCGAAGAGTAAACTCGCGATTTGATGCGAGCACCGCAGCAAAGAAGGCCATTCCATTGGAGGTCGGGTCAGTTGTTGATATAGTCGGGCTGAAGTATGGCGAGAAATACAGAGGTTCGAATATGTGGTTTGCAGATGCAAAGGGGTTAAATTATACATCTCATGCCATTTCAGTAGCCCTGCAAGGCAACACTCTTGCTAAGTTGATTGATTTTCCGGCTCTTTGGCAAATTTCAAGTGATAGACCTATCAAAATAGGAATCTTTGATAGTGGCGTCTCAAATAACGCGCAACTTTTTGGCACCAGAGTTATCCAACTTAACCACAATGACGAGACTATCGTTCAAAAACATGCTGACTACATGGCGACAATAATAGCGGGGAGTGATTTGAGAAATGGATATGTTGGCTTCCTTCCAAATGCTAATATTTTTTCCTATCAGGCCTCTAAGGGAGCATTGGGAAGTGCGGAAATAGTTCCAGAGGACATACTTTCGGCGTTAAAAATGTTCGTGGATATTGATGTAGATATAATCAACATTAGTATGAGTACTGATGATCCTGATGTGATTTCTTTTTTTCAAAATAATAGTGAAATAAAGCAAGTTTTTGCAAAAATTAGAGACAAAGAAATAGCTGTCACGGCAGCGGCGGGAAATTTCGGACTCAAGTCGGACGATCATAAATTTTTTCCTGCTGGTATGAATGATATAATTTCTGTCTCAGGTTATAAATTTTTGAATGAAAAGCCGAAATTTGATTTTTCATGGAATCTATGGTCTGATGTAAAAATCCTAGCACCGAGCTTTCCCATTTACGATACCCAATTTTTCAAGTCTTTCCAAGTCTCTGACTCGATTGGCACCTCGGTGTCTTCTGCCGTTTCTGCTGGGCTCCTAGGAGCTCTAAAAGCATTGCACGGAAAACAGGCGGATGATAGAAATTTTCTGAGTTTTGTTTCTGAAAAAATTGAATCAATGCCTACAGTTGTGACACCTGACGAAATTAGGGAGCAGGTGAAAGCACCTTCTTTTAAATGCTGGGATTTCAAAACAGTTGCTAACATTTTAAATATTTAGATATGAAAAATATTTTACTATCGGCATTTCTTTTGATGCCAATTATCTCTTTCTCACAACAAATTGAAATAGACCTATCGGAGCCTAAAATCAATGAAAGAAAGAACGTCAGCACTGGTACCAAGGAAATAGTACTGATGAATGCTCTTTTTGATAGAAAATATGAGGTTTCCTACACGATCTCAGATTTACTCCCTGATCCAATCAAGCTTGAGGCTAGTAAGGTTGCAGCTAACAGTGTGTCGGCCGGTGGTAACCCGGATATATTGGATGATGCTGTGAAATGCCCCGGTGGTAGTGGAATTAGGGATGCAATAAGCAATGTTAATCAAGCAATTAGTGAAGCGGGATTGAAGGAAAACTATAAGCTTGTAAGGGACAAGATTAGTGGCCTGCCCGCAGACTGTAAAATATTGGCTGAAGGGCTTCTGTCGGCAAAAGAAAGGGATATTAAAAAGTCGACATTCATCAAAGACCTCAAGTTTAATCAGGTAGTTCATGTAACTGTAACTAGGATGAAGGGTGAAGTTGTGGAAAAAATTTGGGAATTTGACATCAGGACTCAAGGTAAAGTGGATAAATGGTTGATCCACTACGGATTTACTTATCAGCCGGGCCTAATAAATCGGCATAGTCAATATTTTTCAAAAGCAACGGACGGAGGGACAGGTGGTTACGAAATAGCAAGGATGAGCGGAAACCCTGAGAAGGCATGGCAAAATATCAGTCCTACGCTGGTATTTTCACATCCTCTCTCTCGGTCGTACAGGGAGATTATGCCTGCTATCTCAATAATAACCGGGACTAACTTCAGTACGTATTCTGCGGGGATCGGCTTTTCATCCATAGTGGCTTATAACGGGCTTATAAGCATCGGTTTAATGTATTCGGAGAAGTATGCCCTAAATGGTAAGTACAAAGAAGGCGATGTGATTAAGGAAAATTTAAATTTCGAGCAACTTCACAGCAAGCGGGGTGGAATTGAAGTCTTTATTACGGTAGCTTTGAGACTGGACAAGAATCCATTTTCTTCGTCCGATTCAAAAAAGGGAGAATAGTTTGTTCGCTTACTATTATTCATCTATATTAATCATTGAGGTTGAGTTTAATATCTATATTTGACGGCAGCGCGTTAAAAGCTCAATCAGTGGAAAAGATTGAAGCTTTGCTAAGCGGGTCTCTGAATAGATTCAATAAAAGATACGTTGTTTCGCCAGTAGACGCAGGGAGAAATTCGATATGTACGTAGAAGAGGGAGCCGAACCTAGTTGGACTATGTAGAACCGAGGTCGTAACTGGGAGGTGACCTCAGGAGTTTTTAGCGAGGGTTTCGAACGATTGATTTAGTTTTTTGAAAATCAGTCTAATGCTTATTGTTTAAAACTCCCTTCCATGGTGAACGTAGTGGCCAAAATTTCTGACATCTATTTATTAGTTAACTATCTAAATATCAAGAAATAATAATTCATTTTGATAGTCTGAGAAGTTCGCTTATGAATTCAGAAACCTCATCGGCCAGGCCGATTGCGCCTTGATCCTGGAATCGGTCGCGTCACGGCTTTAGTCTTAAAGGACGGCTCATTTTCGGAGCGTTGTTGGCTACCGCTCAATCACCTTGAAAACCTTATTAAATGTCCAGTTTTTTGTCTGGAAAACTGAACATTATGGTAGCAAACCTAGAGCAACACACGAATGCAGGAGGTGTCAAGTTTTTTGATCAAAAAACTTGACACCTCCTGTTCGCAAATCACGAACAGAAAACCGCCAATTGGTCAACTGAAAATCGATGGAATAACTGTCATTGACTGTCATTCCATCGAAGAAATTATTAGTAGTCTATGAAAACATGACCTTCATATTCGCTGTATCCATCTAAAAACAGGTCTCTGGCGAAGGCTTCATAGTCGAAGTATTTTTCGAGCATGGACGGCACGCCTGAGAGCAGTCCCGTCTCTCCGACGTATTGGTAGGCGTACTCAAGTGTTGCATCTTTCCCTGAACCGCCGAAGAATCCATGGTAGCTTTCTCGGAATACTTCAAGTTGGTCATCTATTTCGTACCCGTTGGACGGCCAATAGTTAATCTGTTTGCAGTAAATCTCAAATGCTTCGGCGGTCTCATCGTCCATATCACATGTGGCCTCAAAGTAGGCGAACGCTTCTTTGTGAAGGCTGCATTCCGATATCAAAAAATCCGGGATGTTTTCCCAGTCTTGGAACATAAGCTCCGGATCAAATTCATTACGATGAAACTCGTGGCAGTCTTGTAGGAAATCTTTTAGATCTGAGTAGTCTGTTAGGTCAAACCATTTACCGAACAGCGATCCATTGTTGTACTGGCCATAGGTTCCTACGTAGATTCTTGGAGCATTTTCGAGATTTCTCATGATTGAAAGGCATTTAAGCTAAGGCCCGGCTTTGTGCTCAGGGCAATCGCTGCCTTCCACTCAATGAAAAAATGACGGGGCTCGTCCCCTTGGTTGCAAGCCCATCTGGCGATTTAAGGTGCGGCTGGACAATGTGCGGTCGGCTAAAAAGCCGGATGACGCAGTGCAGGCTTGCAATCGTCGTTTTTTACTTTGTAACTTTCGTTTGCACTGAACACGTTCATTTAGAAAAGCAGCTTATCGAGGTAGCACAAGGCCTAATATGGAAATCTGCGTGAGGGAATTAAGGAGCTGTGGGCGTAATGAATGTCAATAATTAGAGCCTCTAAGCCGACCTTGAATCGGCTACGTTCAAGCTAAGTTCAATTGTTTTGATTGGCTGCCTCCCAGGTGTCGTATGAATCATTAAAGAGGTTTGAAGACGGGGGTGAAAAAGTCACTTAGCTCGACTGCGAGGGCTTCTGCCAAGCGGACCATTGTGTTGAATTCTAGATTCTTCTTCCCGTTTTCAATTTTGCTGATTTCGCTCCTTTCCATACCGATAGCTTCGCCTAAATCAAGCTGTATCATGTTGCGATAAAGCCGAATTTCTCTGACGCGTTCCCCAAATCGGATGATTTCCTTCGAATAGCGATCTTTCACCTGTTATGCATTTTGCGAAAGGTGGGGGCAAATGCTAAAAAATAAAGTGGGTTATAACTCAGAATTCAATCGGATTGCATATATTTGTAACTGTTGGACTATAAAATGTCTAGTCATGGCACTTCATGATCTCTCCAGGACCTCCGAACGCAACGAGCAATACTTGCTGCTTTTTCGCAGCGGTGATGAGCGTGCGCTCAGTTATTTTTATAAGCGTACTTACGATAGCCTTCTGTACATTGGTAGGGGGCTGGTCAATGACGATTTCCTGGTGAGCTGCATCTTGCACGAGTGTTACCTGAAAGTCTGGGCGCGCCGAGATAAGATTGAAAGCCTCCCTCATGCGTACCGCTTTATCCGTCTCAATCTCCGCTGGCAACTCTTGAAACAGGTTCAAAAGCCCGCCTACCAGATATACCGGAAAATGACTGAAATAGACCACCTGGAACCTTTCCTGGGAGAAAAGCCAGATTTGGATAGCTACTTCGCGGACGGCACGGAAGGGATAAGATGGGAGGAAATCACCAAGGCGATCTCATTTCTACCTAAACAGCGCCAGTTAATAGCCAGCCTTCATTTCAGGGACGGACGTAGCGCGCGCGAAGTGGCGAAAAGAATAGGAGCCAGTACGCTACATGTGACCAGCGAAATCCAAATTGCCGTAGAGGAGCTTAAAAAAATGGTAGCGCCCCGCGCCATCGCGCCTATTAGACAAGCGAAGCAGCCGCACCCTTACGATCATATACTCAGCAGTGAGCAGGCCGCGGTGTTTGAGCTCAGGCAAGGGCAGAAGAAGTCTTTTGCTGTCATCGCATCCATATTGGGCTACCCGCAGACCCAGGTACAGCAGCATTACATCAAAGCATATCAGCTTATCAAAAATCATTGGAAGCAAAATGGGCGTTAAGTTATGGAAAAGCTTTTCACTACCCGGAAGATTCGCCTTCTGATCGATTTGGACGACATCGATCAGAAGAACGGAATTCTGGATACACTCTACCAGTGGCGATACATGTGCTTCAAAGCCGCTAACCAGATCTATACCCATCACTATGTTCAACAGCAGCTGAGGGAAATGCTCTACTTGACCGAAGGTGTAAGGGCCAGGCTTTCTGACATCAAAAAGGACGAGTATGGGATACTGTCGACATCGAGAATGAATACCAGCTATCAGGTGCTTGCTCAAAACTATAAAGGCAGTATTCCAATGCACGTCATGAGCGCCTTGAATGGAAATCTGGTTGCCAGTTTTAACAAGATGAGCAAGGCGCTTGCTACTGGCGAAAGCGGAATGCCCAATTTTCGAAAAGAATTCCCGATCCCGTTTAAAGGAACTGATGTCAAGAAGCTAAGAAGCAGCAAGGAGGGGGCAGTGTTTCACTTTTCGTTATTCGATTTCCCGTTCAGGACATACTTGGGGAAAACAGGCCATGACAAGCGAGAAATGCTTCAAAGGCTACTCGCTGGTCAGGTCAAGCTTTGTACCAGCTCGCTGGTGCTTGATAAAGGAAAGATTTTCATGCTCGCCGTTTTCCAGACAGAACGGCAAGGGCAACAGCTTGATCAGGATATCATTGCGGAGGCGAGTTTGTCGCTGGATTACCCGATCATCGTTTCGGTAGGCAACAAACGTTATACAATCGGAAGCAAGGACGAGTATCTCTATAAGAGACTTGCGATCCAAGCTGCCATCCGGCGGAAAAGAAAAGCAATGGCCTTTATGAATCAAACCAGCCGAAAGCATCTCCGAAAAACGAGCATCGATCAGCTGATACAATCGGAGAAGCGGTATGTGTCGCACAAACAGCACGTATACAGTAAGAGGTTAATTGATTTATGCCTTAAAAATAAAGCAGCGACTTTACTGCTGGTAGACCAGACCGAGAAGGAGCAGCAAGCGAAGGAAGACCCGTTCCTTTTCAGGAACTGGGGTTATTACGGCCTCAAACAAAAGATAGAGAGAAAGGCCGAGAAGCTAGGGATTGCCGTGCTGATTGAATGAATTTTCACAGAGGCTGCTTGTACAGCCGCAGGATGAAACCACTGGCGGTTTCATTAAGTGCCCAAGGGTGCATACAACTGGGTTAGCTTAATTATCAGTAAGCAAACGTGACCCGATATGACGCAGGTAACCGGGACCGGTTACCTGCATTTTTGAGTGGCTTTATTCCGCATCAACCGCAGCCTTAGGCTTTCTGCCACGAGGCTTTCCGGTATACTCAGGTTTTGGCGCTTCGGTTTCGATGGCGAGCTCGAAGCCTTTGATATTTTGATCAAAATCAAAGGTTGAAATCTTGAAGATCAGCTTTTCGCTTTCGAAGTTGACGTTACCTTTTTTCAGAATAAGTGCCAATGGAATTACATGGCCTCGGCCACTTTTCTCAAAGGAAAAAGTTTGATCCGAACCCGCTGCCGGCACAAGATATACGGATTTAATTTTTCGCTTTCCTTCCTGGGTTCCAATTTTGAAATGGGTAGATTCAGGATCAATTCCCAAGTCGCGTAATGCGGATGCCGGGAAAACGAGCTTTCCGGAATTAGAAATGTAACCTGTCGGAAGCGGTGCGGCTTTTTCGACCACTTTGGTTTTGGAAACGTTTTCCTCCGGAGAAAAGAATTTAATTGCTTTCAGTTTCATGAGTGAACGGGGTTATTTTTGGCTAAGATAGGTCATTCTTCACGAAAACCTGTATTTACAAGCCCAGGCCGTGTTTTTTCTGCTTTTTTAGATCTGGTTTTAGCTCTTTTTTGAGGCCGATTTCCAAATTTTGAGCCAGCCTCTTTTCAAGCGATGATAGGGAATAGTCACGGCCCAAATCAGAGCCCTTGATCTTGATTTTCTTCTGCATGTTAAAGAATGCGATGCCGCGCCCGATGTAAGATTTATATCCCGCACTTACCAGTTCTTGTTTAAGCTCATCAATGGATTTTACGCTGTCTAATAGCTTGTCAATCGTCTGCCTAAGCTTCAAATGTGCAAGGTCGGTTACCGATAGTTCCTGTGTCCTTCGCTGGTTAATGCGCATATCAGGTGCTTGAACTAACCCCAGTTTATGCTCCATTTTGCGGGAGAATGTCCCGATCCGGGCGTAGTTCTTAAAGTGATCGGCGGTGTTTTTTCCATTGTGGTTGAGCCGGTTTGCAACGATATGAAAATGGCGATTACCGGTATCCTCGTGCTTGAAGACGAGCAATTGGTTCTGTTCAAACCCAAATTCCTTGGCAAACTCGGTAGTGATGCTGGTAATGGTATCGTTACCTGGTTTTTCACCTGGCGCAAAGCTAAACGACTGATGCCAGATGTATTTGGTCAGCTGCGTATTTCGCGAGTGGTTATTCTCAAATTGTTTAATCAGGTAATCCAGGTCCAGTTTTCCATCTGGCTGTATTTTAATTCCCAGGTTTTGTATGTAGACCAGTTCTCCACGGACTTCTTCTGTATCCAGCTGTCTTTGCATTTTCGCCGAAACCTGTTTGTCGTAGTAGCAGTACTCGATAAGCCTTTTGGCGCTACTGCCCAAACTTGCTTTCCCAATCATACCTTCATCTTTTTAAGTAACGTAGTAAGAGCACTTTCAATCTCGTGATGGACAGCGCTGGCGTCAGCCTTCACTACTTTCCAGGCCGGTTCCAATTCTGATAGTGGGGCCTGGTAATAGGCCTGGTATTTATCGAGCAGGTCACTTGTAACCCGGGCGTTCAACCGGCACTCTTCAATAAGTTGCTGCTTGCTTTCAAGCTCGTCAGGAAACAAGGACAGAAAATTAGTCAGCTCATTTAACCATGAACGTAGGCTACCAAGTGTCTGCTTCATGCTACGGATTTCAAAGGATTCAAATACCCACAAGGTGATGAGCTCAGCAAGTAACTGGACATGCTGACTGCTCTGTTGCCATTGGGCGGAAAGCATCTGTTGATCTTTGGTCTTCAGAACCGCCAGCGACAGGATACCAGAAAGCTGTTCCAGTATCCGGACTGTGTCAGCGGTCGCCTTTGGGAGCGATCTTTTCTGCGGCTTCTTAAAAGGGACATCCAGCGCTAATGTCAAAAAATACTGACTGGCGGAAAGCCCGCTTTTTTCTATGAGCTCATTAATCTGCCTTTTCTGATCAGCGCTCACCCAGACTGAAAAGTGTTCTCTTTTGGCAGTGCCCTTTTCCTTGGGCGGTCTGCCTTTCGTTTTCTGATTTTGCATATGTCTTTTGGAATTAGCTATGAGCCGGAGGCGAATAGCAGGGGTCCAGGGGTTTTCTCATGGCCAGCCCGCCGGGGAGTCGCATTTTGCGACGTACCGGCGATAGCTGGCTAGGGAGAAAACCACTGCCCACGTTCGAAACCGTTCGAAAGTGTTCGCTTCCGTTCTAAAAAATTCGGATTTGTTTGAAAGTGTTTGAATTCGTTCGAAAGCGTTTGAATCTGTTCGCTTTTGTTCGAAATCGTTTGAAAAACAAGTGTTCTACTCGGCCCCTAGCGGAACCAGCACACGTTTTCCCTGGGAGTCATAGATGTAGTGCTCACCGATCTGGACTTTCCCTTTTTTGGGTAAAGGTGTTAGTTGCAGGTACATCATCTTATTGTATTCGACGATTTTTCCTTGCTCCATGATCTGTCTGTAAGCCGGTGCATTTTGGTACTCGTCCAAAATTATTTGCCGCTCGACATACTGCTGTCCATGGCGTATCAGTACATAGAACAAGACGGATATGACAATCCCTGCAATGGAATATGGAGCACTTACCCCTAAGCCATAAAATAACGCCTGGTTACGATCTTGAAACTGCAAGAACCGTTTTCTGCCTTTCAGCTCCAATGCAGCCCTGTCGATGGCTGCAATGGATTTGCCAACCCTGGTTTCCAGGCTTTGGAAATGCTCCTGGGTTTCGGTCAGAAACAGCGCCGACCAGTCATCGATCTCGTGGCCGTACTTGGCCGCGTACTTGCCCCTGGTCTGGGTGAGACGGTTCGGTTTCGGGCTACTCATCGCTGAAATTCTCTTTAAGTTCCTTTTTTAACCTGAGTCTTGCGCCTGGTGGGTAATCTTTGAGCGCATAGCCATTACGGATACCGTCGAGGATCTGTCCTCCCAAAAGCGATGCTGGCTCGAAATCGCCGAAGCGTCTGAGGTCGAGTCCGAGTGCGGTGCAGTTTTCTTCGAGCTCTCTGGACAAGCCTGGAAACTGGTTAAAACCAAACAGGTTTTGCCAGATCACGATTTCAAATTTCGACCCTAATGCTGCCCTCATTTTTTCCAGAAACTGTATGCTGGCCAGATACGCTCCACCGCCACCGATGATGATATGAAAGACGGCCTTAATTCCTAGCTCATCACACCATTCTTTTAAATCGATATCACGAGTGATCAATGCCGGTAACTGCTCGCTTTCCGGAGCCCCGAAATCCATATACACTTTCTCGAAGGGGCTATCTACCAAACTTTCTACGTAGCCGATAAAAAGGTCCCGCATTAGCCTTTCACGGTTGTCCAGCAGTGAGAATGCCTCAAACCGGTCTTGTCCTAGAAAAGAGAGTTGCCTGGACGAGGTTTTTGTTGAGCTATCCAGGTCAACGAAAAGAGAAGAGTGTTCCGCTTCCGAAAGTGCCCTCAGATAGGTATGTAGGCTTTTGCCTACGCCGCCTTTGGCCTGGACGATAAAATGGAATTCACGTTTCATTTTTCTTTGCAAATTTTGATTCGAACTTGAATTGGTCTTGTAGCTTAATTTCATCCGGATCGGTCACCTTGAATGCACCGGGTTGACTGCTTTCAGCGTCTTGCGGTTGATCCGGCTTACGTATTGTCTTTTCCACAGTTCTGGGAATCCGCCTAGTTTTTTTGTCCTTGAAGTAAAACCGGCAGTAGCGTACATCTTCTGCTGTGATAAGTCCTGGCCTGCCTAATTTGATATTAATCATATCGGCAATCCTGGCACGTGTCAGGCTAGCAAAAAGGTCCTCTCGGAAAAGCCCGACCAACGCCTCTCTGCGTTTCCGGTCTTTCTGTTCGAAGAGCTCGATTAACAGCTGCTCATCGATCATCATCGGAGTCGACAGCTGTTCCGATCAATACTATACGACTACCTTGTTGCGGGTGAAAAGAAGGATGATAGTCCAGGTAGCCGTAGCTGACCAGCTCCCGCAGGCATTTGTGATAAGTTGCCCCGGATTTGATCCTTGAAAAACCCATCAACTTCCGGCGGCTGGCGTGAAACGGGATTTTTTGGATCCCTTTGCCATAGTATAGCAGCGCGGTATAAAGGCTGATATGATAAGAGTTCAGCCGGTCATCGGATTTGACGGCTTCAAGTACCGCCATGTCCATGACGGCACTTGCATGATCGAGCCTTTTCATCGCTTAGAGCCGTTAGGGTTAAGCATGGCGGCGATGTCGCGCTGACTGTAAAAGAAGCATCCACCGATCTTGGTAAACCGCAGGTGTCCCTGGATGCGAAGGTTCTGCAACGTGCCCGGCGAGATGCTTAGCATCTTTCTTACCTGGGCACTCCTAAGCCAGGTGCCATCGGTTGGCTTATCCTGCGAAAGGATTGATTTGAGCTCTGCAATGATTTCATTCTTCATGTTTTGCAGATCCTCCCTGGTGATCATCTCTACATTCATTGTTCTGCAAGTTTATCTTGAAACATTCCGGCATCAAGCGGCCGGCTGCTTGCAAAAGTGAATGGGAGAGAGCTGATTCCAATGACCAAACTTAACAGCTGGTCATCACTTACCCGTCTTTGAGCCGGTCAACACGATTGTAAAGAGCTGCAAATGCACCGGGACCTCAATTTCTTTGCTCGTCTTTTCTTTCTGGACGGGAAAATAATTGCGGGCCGTTTCGATGGGGATCGGCTTGCGATCATGCGTGAAATATTTGCTTACCAGCTTGTACCATCCACTCTGTTCCTGAAAGTTGAAAAGCCTGCGCTCGTCAGGCAGGATCAAGTCTTGTAGTTGATGCATGAGGTGAACGAAAGTGGGGAGGTGCTTGTCACGAATATCGATCTTGGTCTTTGTTTCATAACGGCGAAGTGCGTCGAGTTGATCTTTGAGATCGGTGATTTGCTGTTTAAGCCCAACGATTTCTTTGTTGTTTTCGGAAATAACCACTTCCAAGGCTTGTAACGAGTTCCACTTGTCGACTGAATGGAGAAACGTTTGGAATGTCGTGAGTTGCTGAATTTCCACTTTCGCACGGAGTGCTTTCCGGGAATATTGGTCTGTAAGCTTTAGTTGCAGAACTCGTGTTGAAACGATATCGGAGACGTAGCGGTGAAAGTCCTGCTCATCACCAGGAAAGTTTTCTAAATAATGCCCAAGATGGTAATTGTAAAAGTCAGCAAACTCGTTTTCAACCAACTTGTACAGTTTTAAAAAGAAATGATTGTCGTGGAAAGAGCTGCGGATGAATGGTGTTCCGATCTCGAATTGGTGCGGTTTGAAATTCCAAGGATCACGGATTTTAAAATATGAGTGTAGCATGGCGTTTTCACCATAAGTTACAAATCGCTATAAAAAAATGCAAGTCGGGCTAGCCGTAAAGGCTATTGGTCCGGATATGCGGCCGTTTACTTAGGTGTTATTTTCGCGGCAGCCTTTTACGGGAACTCAAAATTTCAAGGGAGCTATGCTTTGAGGAAATGACGTATTTGAATAGAAAAGCGCCCAGTTGAAGCGCTTTCAGTGCTCCCGCTGGGGTCCTGTGGATGGTGCTTATGTGTTTTAAACGGCTGTTTTTCGTCGCTGCTTGAATACGCTATCCCGAAAAAGGGGATAGATGAAGCCAAACGGTATTTGGATGATACGCGTTCAACGTCCAGAATTATGAGGCTCAGAAAAAAAGCGGAGGGTCTATTTACGGATTTGGAGAAGACAGGCGAAGGCTTTTCAGTGTGAGATATTAAACGATAATGAGGCCTTGAAGAAGGAAGAAAGCGGTTACCTAAATATTCCGGCCATGCGTAGACTGGATCACATGACAGTTCAACGGAATTATGAACAGATCAGACAGGATGGATATTGATCAGTCCGAGATGGAAAGATTACTGAATGATCCACAACTGGTGCATTTGGTACTAAGAAATTAATTATTAAACGCTATAATGTTCAATTCCACCTCTCGCTAATCGAGAGCTTGAGATGCCACGGGAGTGTATCCTAAACTCGAAAGTTTGGTAACCCTGACTTCTTTGAATGGGCAGTGGCCGTCAAAAAGCAGCAAAGGATCAGACAAAAGACCGCGGTAGCAGTATCAATGGGGCTTTACACCTGTTTACTGGCAACCTTCAAGAGAAGGCAAACTGATGGGCAAGCTCAGTTACAATCTCAAGGCGGCAGAAGACTTCGCCAACGACTGGACCAAATTAAGAAAAGCCCGTACAGACACGGTGAGTTCAATTGAAGCCTTGTGAGTATTTCCCTGTGCTAGAAATCTCTAGATCGTATTTAGGTAGATTCATATTTTAGTAATAGTGCAATCTTATGGGGAGTGTTTGTTGATATACCTAAGAGTTGTAGCACTAATTAAAATACTCTGTTTCAGTGTTTTAACTAATTATATCAATTTTTGATATAAAAAGAAATGATTTTTCGATATTTCTATATATTAAAAATTTGCCATAGATTTGGTAGTGAAGGTTTTATAGAGTTTTGTATTTAAGTACTTGATTATGAATAGAATAAAGGAGGTTTTAGATATCCAAGGGAGGAAACAGACATGGTTAGCCCACAAAATAGGCAAGAGTTACGTTGTTGTTACCAACTACTGCAATAATAAGGCACAGCCCCGGATCGAAGTCCTACATGAAATTGCCAGGACGCTAGATATAGATGTCAGAGAGCTGCTTGTTTCCACTAAACTCGGCAGCCACAAATGACGGATGTGCATTCTAAAGAAATCAGAAGTTATAATATGAGTAAGATTAGAGGCAAGAATACCAAGCCCGAAATCTTGGTAAGAAAAGCTCTCTTTTCGAAGGGTTTTCGCTACCGTGTTCATGACAAGCGTCTACCAGGTAGCCCAGATATAATTTTACCAAAATATCGAATAATAATATTTGTAAATGGTTGCTTCTGGCATGGGCACTCAGCGTGCAAGAATTTTGTAGTACCAAAAACCAGAACAGAATGGTGGCTTTATAAAATAAACACCAATATTATTAATGATCTCAAACATATTGAAAAGCTGGAGCGAGCAGGGTGGAAAGTAATCACAATATGGGAGTGTCAGCTAAAAAAGAAAAATTGTGAACACACGATTCAAAACCTCATCGGATCAATAATAAATCAAAATGCTTGAGTTTTATTACACATTTCACAGAAAGTTGTTCCAGAAAAAATCGGAACAACTTGCCAAGGAGCTTTTATCAATATTTCAATTAGAGCAATTAGCTTTATCTTTTACCAATAAGCCAAACATATCTTTAGAATTTCAAAGTAAACTGACACCTGAGTTATTTGAGCTCTTGAACAATATTTACTATACAATTCGTCTCAACCACGGACAGGAGCATAACTTTCTGAGAAAATACTTGCCTGAATCAAAGAAAATGCCAGAAGGGGATTTTCTTTTCGCCGATTTCTTCTGCGGGGCGGGAGGCCTTAGTCAGGGTATAGTAAATGCGGGATTTCGCCCAGCTTTTGTTAATGATCGTGATACAAATTCATTGGAGACATACTATTTTAATCACAATCTGGATATCAGTTGCTTTTCAAACGAGGATATTCGAGACGTAGTCAACGAATTCGAAAAATATATACCACTATTCAGAAATATAAAACTCGTGGCTGGAGGCCCGCCATGTCAAGGATTCTCTACTGCGAACCGACAAAATTTTGAGCTTTCCGAAAATGGGAAACTAAAGAGATTCATAGAAGACGAAAGAAATATTCTTTACAAATATTTCGTAAAACTCTTAGGAATTATCGAACCGGATTTCTTTATTATGGAAAATGTCCGAGGAATGAAAAAATTTGAGAAGCAGATCAACGAGGATATTCAGCAAGAAACTGACCATGGATATTACTGCGTGCCCTTATCTCTGGATGCCCAAAGTTTCAATATTCCACAGAGTCGTGATCGATATTTTCAGGTTGGAGGAAAAAACTTTATGATGATTGAGCAGCTTAAAACGACACTCCAGAAGGAAAAAGGGGCCAAAAGTAAATTCACCTTATCGGATGCTTTATTTGGCTTACCCGTGATTGGAACTAATCCCATTAAACTCAACACTGAGTATGACAGCGACATACACGGGCATACCCTGAGGAAAGTAGAAGTGGAGCAAAATGACTTTTTGAGAAAAATAAATGGCGGAAGGAGATCGTCTTACTTGTTTAATCACAAATCAAGGTACAATAATGACAATGATCTGGAGATCTTCAAAATTCTACCCGAAGGCGAAAATTCATTGCATGAGAGTATCCAACATCTCAGTAACTACACCAATCGTAATCACATTTTCAAGGATAAATATTTCAAACTGAAAAGAGATGAAGTGTCTAAAACGATTACGTCACATATGAGGTACGATTGTCATATGTATATTCACCCAGAGCAACCGAGGGGTTTAAGTCCTCGGGAAGCCGCAAGAATCCAGACCTTTCCTGACGATTACATATTTAGAGGGTCACTCAACGATTGGTACAAACAGATTGGGAATGCAGTCCCAGTAAAGTTAGCGGAAGTAATAGCCACCGAGTTAAAGAAACAATATTGATGAGATACATTGAACTTTTTGCCGGAATAGGTGGCTTCAGGTCAGCGGCAGACCATATTTCGGATGATACCGATATTAAACTTGAGTGTGTAGGTTTTTCTGAGATAGATAAATTTGCTTTGAATACTTACAACCATAATTACAAATTGAATGGTGAAGTAAGGATGAATGATATCACTGAATTTGTAGTTGATAATGACCAGATGGCAGTGATGCCAAAATTTGATTTGCTTCTAGGAGGGTTTCCATGTCAGTCATTTAGCCTATTAGGTAAGCAGCTTGGATTGGAGGATCAACGAGGTAAAATACTTTTCAGTATTCATGAATTGCTAAAAGAGAAAAACCCGGATTTTATTGTGCTTGAAAATGTCAGAAATATTATTCAGCATGACAAAGGAAAAACATTGAATCAAATATTATATTTTTTTCGTAAGCACAATTATAAGTACACAAATTATGCAATACTAGACTCGCAAAATTTTGGACTGCCCCAGAGAAGAGTGCGTATATTCTTTGTATGTAGCAAACGAGACATTACTTTAGACTTATCTGAGGCTAAAATAATTGAAAATTTTCGACAGAATACTAAACATTCACTTTCGACTTATTCAAACGTGTTAGATATATTAGAAAAGGATGTGGATCAAAAATATTACTTATCTGAGAAAATCAAGCATACTATTCTGGCTGATGGCTCTAAGAATTTTTGGAGTAGATCGCAAATTGATTTGCTAGTCGCGCGTACCCTTACCGCGACTATGGTAAAAATGCATAGAGCTTGCCAGGATAACTATTATTCTGACGATTTTATTCTCCGGGGAGAATCTCATATGGAGACGGATAAGGAGATACTTCTGAAAAAAAGAGTCCGAAAGCTTACCCCTTTGGAAGCGCTTAAACTTCAAGGGTTTAGTGAGCAGTTTTATCACAATGCGATAGCCGCAGGAGTAAGCGAACATCAGCTTTATAAGCAAGCCGGAAATGCTTTGAGCGTCAATACTGGTTACGCGCTATTACACTACTTATTTGTAAATAAAAAAATACAGGATATATAAATGAAAAACCCGGATTGGATAAAAGAAGAACTTATTCTGGCGCTTGATCTTTATTTCAAATTGGATTATGGACAAATGCATGGAAAAAATCCCGCCGTAATTCAATTAAGCCAAGATCTTAGAAACCTTAATATCCATACGGATGTCCCTGATAAAAGACGTTTCAGAAGTGTAAATAGTGTCTCACTGAAATTGGCTAACATTAAGAAGTCAGATCAAAACTTTGCTGGACGTGGAATGCGTGACGGTGGAAAGCTAGAAAAGGAGTTATGGGATAAATATCATACACATCGCGACACCCTTGCAAAAGAGGCGTATCTTATCCGTCAACATTATTTGAGACCAACTGTAGAATTAGAATCATATTCGAAAGCGCCATTTCAGTCAGAGTATCTTTTTCGGTGTCATAAAAACAGAGAGGGCGACCCATTTATGATAAAGGCGAAAAAGGAATATGTGATGTCGAAATACGGAAAGCTGGAATGCGAGATATGTGGTTTTAATTCCGTATCTTTTTTTGGAGAGCTTGGAAGTGACTTAATGGAGATTCATGATGAAAAAGAATTTAGATCGAAGGAAGAATTTTATCTGAAAAATATTGGAGACTTTATAGTCGTCTGCTGCAATTGCCACAAGGTATTAGACGAGAATTATGGTCTACTCAATTCAAGGGACATAAAAAACATTATTCGTTAAAGATAATGGCAATGAAACAGGGTGATTATGATATTTTAAGACCAGAAGCTGAAAGTTTGTTGCAGTCATCTAGATCATTTGGGTACACTGTGGAGACAGCTATTGCGGATTTAATAGATAATTGCATCGCGGCAGCTGCAACTAATGTCAAAATCAGCTATGCTATTGATCGAAATTCTTCATATATAAGAATTGAGGACGACGGACGGGGAATGGATGAAAAAGAGCTTGTTAATGCGATGAAAATTGGCAGCTTCAACCCTTTGGATGTCAGAGGTGAAAATGATCTGGGAAGATTTGGATTAGGTTTAAAGACCGCATCATTTTCCCAATGCCGAAGACTGACAGTTAAAACTAGGAATATTTCAGGAGCGATATTTGTGAGGTGTTGGGATCTCGATATTGTAGCCAAGGAGAAAGATTGGGTCTTACTTCGTAACAGTGTAGATGAGCACTCTGAAAAGAATTTGTCAAGTTTTTCTTCCAATGGTTCGGGAACAATAGTCCTCTGGGAAAAATTAGACAGACTAGTGCAATACGAAGAGGCCAAAGTGGATCAAGAACATTTTTATAGAAAATTCAATAACGTAAGGAAACATTTGGGCATGACTTTTCATCGGTTCATTGAGGATAATGAAATTCAGATTTCACTCTTAGATGATCCTCTGGAGGCTATAAATCCGTTTAACATTTCGGAAGATTTCCCTTCATCAGAATTATCGGAAGAGCAATTATCAATCAATGGTCATTCTATTCTTATACAGCCCTATATTTTACCGCATGAATCCAAGCTTACAGGGGGCGCGCGAAATAATCTAGAAATAATAAGGGGATGGACCGAACATCAAGGTCTATATATTTATCGTGGAAAACGGTTAATTGCTGATGGAACCTGGCTCGATCTTGAGTTTAGGAAAAAGGAGAGCCAACGATTATGCCGAATAAAAATTGACTTGCCAAACTCCCTTGATGTTGAATGGCAGATAGATCTAAAAAAGGGATCAGCGAAGATTCCTGATAGTATTAGAAAGAGAATTAAGGACATTTGTTTTGCCGCTATCGAAAAGGCCATAAAGGTTTATACGTATAGGGGAGCATACTTGAGGCGCAAAGGGCAAAAGAATGAAATAATTTATTTATGGAAGGCTAGACAGAAGCACGGAAAGAGATTTTACGAAATAAATACGGGACATCCTATCTACCAGCTAATTGCCGAGTATCTTTCTAGGGATGCTTACATTTTTTATGATTACATCAAATTAGTCGGGGAATCATTGCCGATAAGCCTAATTGTATCTGACTTTTCAGATCCATCGATGACCATGAAGGATTTTTTCGAGGGATCAAAAAGTGATTTAATGTCAATTTTCAAAAACACGGTCACGGCTTTAATAAATGCCGGATTTACTGAAAAAGACGCTTTGGAAAAAACTTCCAAACTAGAGTGCTTTCAACAATTAAATATTAATTGAGAAAAATGGCAATACATTACAACTCAATCAAAAGTGTGATCAAAGATATTTACGGGTTATTCAAGGACCATATGACATATCAGGAAGCTATTGACATGGCTATTAATAATGCTTTGGATCCACTTACCTTTTCAGACATCACGCATGTCAACTTAACATTTAGTTCGAAGGATGATATCAAGGAACTTTTGCGGGAGGAACTCCAGTATGAGGTAAATACAAATGCAGAAGTTATTGCAGGAGACTATCATACACTGACCGATAACAAAGACCACAAACCATGGTACCGAGAAAAGGTAGCAACTGGCGCAATTAACTTTCAATTCTGGAATCGCTATAAAAAGTATTTGCAGAATGTAAAAAGCTGGCCGATTGCAACCGTAAGTAGACTTGATGAGGTTACTGACGATATAATGGAAAGGATTGAGGATCCTTCTGTTCGCAACAGGCCGTTTGATCGCCGCGGCTTGGTTGTAGGTTATGTTCAATCAGGTAAAACCGCGAATTACACTGGTGTAATTAACAAGGCAATTGACAGTGGATTCAAGATTATTATTGTTCTGAGTGGGTTACATAAGAATCTGAGAAGTCAAACTCAGATGAGAATTGACGAAGAAGTTATTGGCAGAGATACTAGTGATCAGGCACAGGTTAAGAGAATTGGTGTCACAACTCTTCCAAATGAAGGATATATAAACGTTGACACGTTTACAACACAGGATGATGGGGGAGATTTTAAAAGAAGTTTTGCCCAGCAAGTGGGTGGTGTCCAACCGGGATCAGATAGGCCCATGCTTCTTGTTGTCAAAAAAAATGTATCGGTACTAAGAAATCTTATTGGGTATTTTCGGGAATGTCTCGACACCCTGAGTGACGAGTACGTTCAGAAAAATGGCGAAAATGGTCCACTCTTAAACAATTTGCCATTATTGATAATTGACGATGAAGCGGATCAGGCGTCTCCTAACACAAGGCCTCCCGCTAACGATGATGGAGAACTTGATCCTACTGCTATAAACAAAAACATTAGGCTGTTGCTTAATCTTTTTAATCAGAAGGCATATATTGGGTATACTGCCACCCCATTCGCAAATATATTTATTCCTCATAATATTGAACATTCAACTTTTGGTGTAGACTTGTTCCCCTCTTCATTTATAATCTCGATGGAGGCTCCTTCAAATTATTTTGGACCAGTCCGGGTTTTCGGTTTAAATGACAGTTTGAATGAAGCGGGGTTGCCTATTTACTGTGAAGTTAAAGACGCATCCCTAGCGCATTCAGACTTTTTGCCCCTAAGACATCGATCTACTGATGTCCCTGACCATATTCCAGCTTCGATGAAGGATGCAATAAAATCTTTTATTATCAGCTCCTCCGTTAGAAGACTTAGGGGACAGGCAAATAAGCATAACACAATGCTTATTCACTGTACAAGGTTTACTGACATACAGAATGCTATTGGCCGATACGTCGAAGATGAATTTAACAGATTAAGAAATGGTATTATAAATAATGACCAGGACATACTAGAAGAATTCAGGACCCTCTTTGAGCGGCAATATAGAAGGATTAGTGAAGAAATGGGAGCAAGTTTGCCTGACTGGGAAGAAGTTGAGCAAAACTTGAAACCAGCAGTGTTGAAAATGGAGAGACGTCCTCATCTCATTAATGGAAGTGTTGGGGATATACTCGATTATAAAAACCGAGAGGGGCTTGGCTTAAGTGTAATTGCCATCGGCGGAGATAAACTTTCAAGGGGATTGACTCTCGAAGGATTGACGGTTAGCTATTTCACCAGAGCAAGTTCATTATATGACACTCTTATGCAAATGGGCAGGTGGTTTGGTTACAGGACTGGATTTGAAGACCTGTGCAGAATATATACTACAGATGATTTGTTCAGCTGGTACAGGCATATTTCTACTGCGTTTGAAATTCTTAGAACAGAGTTTCTAGAGATGAGCAGACAAAAGTCAACTCCATTCGAATTCGGCCTCAGAGTTTTGTCGCATCCTGACATGATGGCAACCAATGCTTTGAAAATGAGACATACGGCCACAATTGATCTAACTTACAAAGGCAAGCTGACTGAAACGTCTTCTATTTCTGGGGATCCATCAATCCTCATAAATAATTTCAATGCTGTTGAAGGATTTATTCAATCGCTTAACGTACATAATTTCCAACCCAGCGATTCTAACTACCTTTGGGTTGAAGTACCTAAACATGTGATAGTTGCCTTTTTTGAAAATTATATTTCGTATAGAGGAGCTCCGGCCTCCAGTACAAAAAGAATTATAGAATTTATCGAGAAGCAGAAAGTGGGCGCAAATCCCAATAATATTCTCGATCTATGGAATGTTGCTTTAGCTTCACTAAAAAGAACCCCAGACGACAGTTATCCTACAATTGTAGGGTTGCCTGTAAAACCTTTGAGGAGGTCTATTAAAGAGCCTTTTAAAAATAATCGCTTATTTGTTAAAAGAATTGTAAGTAATGTTGATGAGAAGGTTGATTTTTCCACTGATATAACCGCTACGGGCGAGGCTTTAAGAAAATTGGAACCGAGATTAAATAGGCCTCTTCTTACAATATATCCCTTGACTATTGAGAACTATAATCCATCGCCAGCTAATTTACCCGGTGAAATTTTGCAGCTGGATAAAATGCCTTTTGGGTTTGCAATCAGTTGGCCAAACAACGATGGGCTCAAGCAGTCTACTTATGACATAAACAGTGTATATGCAGAACTCGAACTGGCAAACTATGATGATTGAATATGCGAAAATTTGGAAGTCAATCAATAATGAGTCGACAGGCAGTCATTTGCAACCGCAAATTGCACGAAAAATCCCAACGAAAGGTCTTTTCGATGTTTTCCTTGCCACGGATGTCCGGAAAAACATTCGCTTACTTTACATCAGACTGGACGAGAGTACCGAACTGGCTATAGAAAACTTTCCAACGTTTAGAGGGCTCGAAATTTCCTCGGTAACCTTATCACTTGGTGAGTTCTCAAATTCTATCTTTTTGAGATTCAGTCAGTCGATTCCAAAGACGGATAATATCTTCGAATTAATCATATCCGATTTGTGCGATAATATTGTTCAACTTCGGAATAAAAGCAAATTGTTTGAGTGCCTAACGAAGACATTGTCTGAATGGAAATTGTTCTTTGAGAGGCAAGCAAATAGAATCCTTTCGATTTCGTGTCAGAAGGGACTTTTTGGTGAGCTGTCCTTTTTGAAAGACTATCTTTTTTGTAAATATTCATATGACCAATCTTTGCATTATTGGACCGCCTATGAACGAACTAATCACGATTTTGAGATTATGGATAGGGCTGTTGAAATAAAGACTACTTCTGGTAAACAGCATAAAAGATTTTCGGTATCCTCAGAAAGGCAACTTGATGATACTGGTTTGACACACCTTTATCTCGTACTTTATTCCTTAAACCTTCATTCAAATATGCACGCCAAAAGTTTACCGACCTTAATACAAGAAATCTCTGCTCGATTACAAAATGACCCTATTTCCTTATTTAAATTTAAAGTAAAGCTTGCAAAGAGTGGGTATGATGAAACTATAACAAATAAATATACAATGGGCTTTTCGATAGTTAATGTAAAATCCTATGAAGTCGCCGATGGATTCCCAAGGTTACTACAAAGGGATTTGCCTGAAGGGGTAGGTGATTTAAAATATTCAGTAGTCGCAGCAGCTTGCTCCAACTTTGAGCTTACCTCTAACATTCTAAATCACCTTTAAAAATGGATCTTTCAGAATTTGCGATTGATTTTTTAGAAAGCACATTGATTTCTGTGGAGGAGGAAAGGATCTCACAAGAAGATGCTATTACAAACGATATACTTGATTATGCCATTGATTCTGGTGAGGTCGTTGCCCACGAATTATGCCATTATAAAGTTAAGGGTATCAAGATTAATGCATGGAACTACGATGAGGAGAATGAAGCCATTGATCTGTTTGTAACAATTTTCAAAGGAGAGCAGCGCCTGACAAAAGTATCAGATAAAGACATTTCTGAGGCTTTCGAAAGAGCCGAGAATTTCTTTTGGTCTGCAAGGGATGGTAAGCTATCTGCCAAAGTTGATGAATCGGATATAGCCGTTTTTGACCTGGTGCAGATTATCGAGCAGACAAAAAATCAAGTTAGGAATGTACGGGTCTTTGTTCTCACGAACGGACAGGCATCCCCCGACATTGTTCCTAGGGCGAGGGAGGCAAAAGGAATCTATACTGATTTTCAACTCTGGGATGTAGAAAGGGTTTATCAACAATATCTGATACGCTCCGGCAAACAGAAAATCGAGATCGATTTTTTGAACGATTATAATCACAAATTAAAGTGCTTACACATGGATCAGGTAAGCGACAAGGTCGATGCGTACCTTGCGATAATGCCGGGCAAAATTCTCGCATCAATTTACGATAAATATAGACAAGGGCTGCTGGAGAAAAATGTAAGAACTTTTTTACAGTTTAAAGCGAAAGTTAATCAAGGAATAAGAGAAACAATACGCAAAGAACCTGATATGTTTTTTGCGTATAATAACGGAATTTCTACAACGGCAGAGAAAGTTGTCCTAGAGTTCGAAGATAATATTCCCTATATAACTAGAATTGAAAATTGGCAGGTAGTAAATGGCGGTCAGACAACAGCTTCAATTTTTGCAACGTCTACACAAAAAGATATCGACTTATCTAAGGTATTTGTACAGATGAAAATTTCTGTTGTCCAGCAAAAGGAAGAAATGACACACATTGTACCAAAAATATCCCGTTTTGCAAACACGCAGACTATCATTAAAGATTCCGATTTTGGCTCGAATACCGAATATCATATCGCTATCGAGAATTTTTCCAGAACAGAATGGATACCGGCAAAAACTGGTGGTAAAGCCACCAACAAATGGTTTTACGAAAGGGCAAGGGGGCAGTACCTTGATGATAAATCTTTAAAGCTTGGTAAGGATATCAAATCTTTCGATCGCGAATATCCGAAGAAACAGAAGTTTACTAAAACGGATTTAGCAAAATTTGAAATGAGCTGGTGGCAAAGACCTTACGACGTCGGAAAGGGTGCAGAAAATAACTTTAAACTATTTACGAAGGAACTGTCGGGACAAAAAATCGATGTCGGTAAAGTCTACTATCAAGGCTTAATTGCAAAAGCTATCCTGTTTAAAGAAATCGATCGGATTGTCGCGAGAAAGAGTCTTGGAGGGTATAAGGCAAATATGGTTGCTTATCTTCTTTCGTGGCTTTCCTACAAATCACATAAAAGGCTAAACCTTATTAAGATTTGGGAGAACCAGGAAATAAATGAGCCTTTGAACGATATGATCGAATCAATGATCACGATAGTCTGGAAACATATTAATTCTCCCTCAAAAGTGGGAATGAATATAGGTGAATGGTGTAAGAGGCCGGAGTGCTGGCAGACTTTAAAGGATAAATACGTCGACGATAGTAAAATCCGAGATGAAATTCAGGAAGACACAGATATAGATAGAAATAATTCAGTTCCAGAACTTTCTGCATATGAATCAAAGACGATTGAAGAAGCTAGAAGGATAAGAAGTGAGATTTGGTTTGCGCTTTCGAAATGGGCAAGAGAAAATAATCGACTTACTCCATTCGATAGAAAATTAACGTACAATCTTGGTATTCTCGCGAATAGAAAGGCGGCGCTAACATCAAAGCAGGCTAAAAATGCGCTAAGGCTCCTAAAACAGGCCAGAGATGAGGGTTTTGAATAATGCTTGTTAGGCACATGCCTATTTTGTATAGTACGTATGAATTAACTAAGACTGGACTAATAGACGGCGCTGAGCTGCATCGATCTGTGATACAAAAGTTTACTCACATTTTTGCGAGGTGAGCATATACTAAAGTTTGTTACATGAAGAATTGTATTTTTTGTGACGAGGAGAATGATGCGCAGTCAATAGACCATATAGTTTCGGAATCGTTTGGAAATAAAAGTTATACTTTTCGAAAGGTGGAGTGTGTGATGACTGCAACGCGAGATTTTCTTCTTTTGAGCGAAAAGCACTAGCAAATACTTTATTTGCTATGGAGCGTGCTCGGTTTGGAGGGATTATCAAGAAAGGCAGCAATGTTAAATGTAGGGTTTCAGATTTGGTTATTGAAGAAAATGAAAAATTTCGAAAATCCCTAGTGACCATCAAAGGGCTTAAAAATTGTTTGCTGAAAAAATTTGATGAAAGTTATAGCACTTTTCATTTATTCATTCCATCATTTGATGGAATCGAGGTTGCCACATGAAGACTAATACTGAAAGTGGGGCGCGGGGCACTTACACTCCCATCCGAAGATAGATGGCAAAATCCCTTTAATCGCTATGAGTATTGAACCGCACGGAAAATGTAATTATAGACACCAATATTGTAAACTGGAAGCTATAATATTTCAAATTTTAACGGCAATGTGGTAAAATGATTTTGAAAACTATTAAATAATGCTCTCGTTGTTGATTCTTTTTCTAACAAAACTTCTATCCCAATCAGGAGGGGTAGGCTTGAAAGCATTATCATTGTCTGCTTTCGTCCTCTCAAAATATTTTAACTGAAATTCTCTCAGCAGATTAATATTTATTTCACCAATCAAAACGGTATCATTCATACCACCTTTCAATTTCAATAAATCCTTCGTCGCAGATTCTGATGGCTGGGTTAGTCTGGAATCTCCGTACTGACTTGTATTAACTTGCGCAATATAACAATGTAAATCTCTGGATAACGCCTCAACGATGTTAGAAAAATAGGGAGTATCTTTGTTCCATTCAGATGTTACGAGCAGATCTATTTTGGACCGAAAAATACTTCTATGATAAGTATCTGCTAGCTCGAAGCAATAAAACGTTGTAAAATACACGTTCCTCCAGTTTATAAGATCATATCTGTAGTGGCTAGGTTTAGGTACGCTATATCCAAAACCCCGAATGATGAGTTCTTCGACGTGTGCGTAATGATTTTTAAGTCTGTAGAGCACAACAGCATCAGTTATACCATCTATGGTGACCGGGATGATTGAAACAATGAAATTATAAATTATATCATCTACATTCCAGTGCTCCAAACCAGCAATCATCGCCATTTGGTTTCTTTCGCTATATTTAGCCAAGCTCGGAACAAATTCATATGGAACAGAAAACTCGGGCAAAGCGAAGAGGTCGGCTCCCTCAATACGCGACTCTTTTAGCAACTTTGCAAATAGATCATACCTTTGGCTGTTGAGGTTTGGATTTCCCTTAATACTAGCTTCAATATTATTTTGATAGACTTGGGTGTTAGCAATAGAGATTTTAAGATTCTTCTGAAACTTGTTATTCTTGTTAATGTGTAACTCGTTTATCTCAACACTTACCTCATTACTACTTTTGGATATTGACTCAAAAGTTCTCTTAAAAAAATCATCCTTAGAGAAATGCTCAGTCGGAAAATGGACTGCATTTATTCGCTCGTACAAATCATAAGCCTTCCCTAGAATAAAATCCTCATCACTATTTGAATTTGTAAAGATGGAGGTGAAGTGATATCTTCCATCATTTCGGACAATATGTTCCCGACCTCGATTTAGCATTTCGCTATTTACCACAGCAATACAGCACTCCCAAAATTTAACCATCCTTGGTGAAAGTAGGATACTTAGATCTGAAAATTCTAAATCAGCCGATTCTAATTTTTTTAAACTGGGCAGTGAATTACTTGCTAAGTTAATTCTATCGGCCCGAGCTCCCCTAGTATAGTTCAAAAGTGGGTGGGAGACGTAATGATGTCTTATCAAATTGCTTTTTCTAAATCTTGTTACCCCAGGAATGGTAATGCCTTTTACTGTGATTTCATTCACCAGTTCAACCTCCCAATTATGCAGATTCTTAAAAATAGTAAGATCCTTAAAAGCTATGGAGTCTTTCTTGATAAATCCTGGGTTTATCGCTAAGGGCATTTCAACAGAAATATCAAAGTATTTAAACAAGGATGTTGCAACATTGGTTTGACTTATAGTAGAGCCTTGAATATTCCGTTCGCCCTTCTCGTTAAGCTTCTTGATTTCTCCATAAGTATGTTTATAGAATGTAACAAATCCATCTGGGTTTTCATTGACAAGAAAGAAAGTAAATACCTTTTCCCATAAACGGAAGTTTTCAAGACAATTTAACCCTCGAAAGAGTCTAAGAAGTTTGTCAGATTCTGATTTGTCGACTTTTTTCGACCGTCTAAGCGCCGCAAAAATACGATTGGCAAGAAAGACACTTAATCCATATCGATTTTCTTTATAATCCTTTAATGTCCTGATTTTCCCCTCCGTACCATCGAAAACCAAGTGATATGCCTGTTCGTCAAACGATTTTTCTCCATCAGAATCCTCAGGAAAGTCCCTAAATTCGCTTGCTCTCTCATCAAGCTCTTGCTTTAATTTATCAATGGCAGCTGTCGACTCCTCATTGTCAAAATAGTACAAAAGTGTCTTTTTGGGTTGAAAATATGCTCCCTTAATACAAGTAATCTTAAAGACTTTTGTTTCGTCGTCTTTAAAATCAGTCTTGGGAACTGACTTTAAAAAATCGGGATAATCGACCAGTCGGATCAACGGATAAAAAGACTCAAGAATGAATTTTTCAATCTTGGTAAGATCACTTTCTGTAAATGTAATTAACTCACCTTCATCTAGCGCTGATTTTAAGTACTTATCGAAAGAAAACTTTACACTTTTACACTTCTCATTGTCGTGAAAAGAAAAGTCTGGGTTTTCAATAACTATAAGAATGTCATCAACATATCTTGAGTAATAAACTTGTGGAATTAACTTTCTGATTCTTTTATCAAATTCCTTCAAGTAAAAATTGCCCAACACATAGGATGAGGCGACGCCAATCGGTAGGACAAAATTATTACCTATTTGTTCATTTAATGCGACATTTGGGTATTTTACTTCCTTCAGCTTGTCTGTATATCGCTTATGAAAATCTTTGAATATTTCATGAATATTTGAGTCGCCTTTATAGCTATTTTTGCCCCAAATATGATCTTCAATGACTTCAAAATCAATTCGAGCCGAGTAAAAATAGTCTTTCAAGTCTAAATTTATAAATGCAACTTTATTTTCGTTTCTAAGCTTCCGTTGGGCTTCATCAACTGCATTATCCCGCCATTTTTGATATTGAGTAAAATAAGGTTTGAATAAACCACTACCCTTAATAACGCCGTCGCTAGATTTATTAAGTAATAGGCGGTTACCCATGCAACCAGAATCGAGTTTCGCATCGAGTTTGTGCCCATATTTCATTATCCAAAGTATGGTAATCAAATGTAGTTCTACCGGAATATCAGCGAAAACTGTTATTCTATCAATTGTATATTCATCATCAATTCTTTTATTTGAAATAAAGTTTTCCTCGACTTTCTCTTTCAAGAAGCTTTTTGGCAAAAATAATAAATCAATTTTCTCCAAAAACTTGTTAAATTCTTTTCCTGTATGATTATTATTTATCCAGGATTGAATCGTTTCCAACTTCTCATCAAGTTTATAGGTTAAATTTTTCAACCCCTTAGCGTATGGTGTTTTTGCGGAAAGTCCACCATCTATCAATCCCGTTTCAAACTCTGCCAGTTTTTTTCTTTGATACAATTCTGTGGTATCATGATATATGTAGGATTTGTACTTGATATACGCCTCTTGTAATTCAGACTTTTCTATTATCGGTCTTATCTGCATTATTGTGATGTGTTTGTTTGGAAGCCTGAAGCAAAAGAAATTTTCGACAAAGTAATGAAAATATCGTTGAAATTAGAGCGCAATGCAGGATCGTGCTTTTACCTTGAAGATGTATGAGAATCATTGTACAATTGCAAATTATACCTTTGCTACCATTCTTTTAAATTTCAAGGGATTTAATCGTCGCTAAAATCAAAAAATATCAATAAGTAAAAGTAGGGTGTTACCGCTCCCTGCTTGTAACCCTGCAAAACAGGTGCCTAACATTACGGTATCAAACAAAAAGCGCATTCGTTATGGAGAAATACTCATTTGACCAGCTGCCCCACGCAGTATCCGAGCTTCACCAAAAGTTGGACAGCATCCAAGATTTTTTTTAGAAACTCGCCAGCCCGTTCCGCAGGCCATCGAGCTCATGACGATTTCCCACGCCGCTGAGTTTCTTAACCTTTCCGTGCAGACGCTGTATGGAAGATTCTGTCACCGTGAGATCCCGGTCAGCAAGAAGGTCAAAAGGCTTTACTTCTACAAATCCGAAGTGGAAGAATGGATTAAGTCCGGAAGGAAGCAGGCAATGAATTAAATCCGGGAGCAACTTGCTTCCTTGTGGGCACGCGCAAAGGAAGACTTCGCTGAAACAAATTCCTGAATGGTGTCAGCCAACAACTATCCGTTGAAGCTACCAGGCACCTATATACGGGTGCAGACCGGCTAGTACAAAAAGTGTATGCAGCCGACTGTCAGCAAGGAATTTATGGAGATGGGGATCCCGTGGTCAGCCGAGATGCTCAGGCAGGACCTTGAACCAAGTCAGATCAGGAAGTTCGATGGTTTTTGTTGCGTGCCCGATCATCTGGACTACAAAGAGATTGTCGGAAACTTTTATAACCTCTATCACCGGCTGGAAGGGAAACCCGAACCGGGTAGTGACATCGATAGATCGAACGACGTAAGGTCTGGGTACACCTAGTGCCCCTCCTGCGGAAGGAAGCTTTGAGCTGGTACGCGGCTTAGGGCTTCCTCTTTTCTTTCGTTGCTTTTTCAATGCTGTGTAAATATATTTCTTCTCAAATACACTCGCAACCAGATTGTCACCTCTTTTGAAAAAATCTTTATAATATGTTGATAAACAAATTGTTGGCCTGCCGGTAGAAGCCTATTAATTTTTTTTCTTCGTATATCTCGTCTTATTCTGTTATTAAAAATCTGTAATTTTATTTTATACTTTTTTTAGTTCCAAACTTCATCAACAATCATGAAAAAGTATTCACTGACGGCGCATGCGCTGCACAGCCGGTTGCAGCTCGTCCATAATAAACTGGATGCTGAACCTAGAATGGATCCCTCTGAGGTCGTCATTCGAAATCTAAGAATATTTGAGAAGGCTGGCTAGTCGGTCGCAATGCATCACAATCAGCTGGCTACCAGGATGGAGTACCTGGAAGCAGCCGAATTATTCCTAATGACGGTGGAAGGTTACGACGCCAAGCCGTCAATCAAAAAGGAGGATCTGTATGTTGTCCTGGTGCGACTGACCGGGTACGAATGGTATCCAATGACGGAGGAAATGATCCTGGGCAACAGGTCAACCAAGGTCATGACGATGACACAGCAGGATGCCAATAAACTCTATCTTAAACTTTGCAGCCGTGGCAAGCCTGCGGATTATCGGGTATCCAAATATACGCCTGAATGATGTACACCTTTACCGAGATCGCTGACTTCGACCTGGACGACTACATCCCGCACATGGGGTGGCTTGGTGATAAGCCATTCAAGATTTACAGCAAGGAGGGAACGGAAAGCTACTACCTATATGAAGAACAAAACCACCGGCTGTTTGAATTTACAACCGGTGGTGAAAAATTGAGTAGTAATACTGCATATATCAAGTAGTTATCGCCGAATATCTGAAAGACCGCTAACGTCTAATGTTCGCCCGAGATAATTGCTGTAAATGTTTTGCAGTTCATGAACGTACTCAACATCGCGATAATCGTCATCAATCGTTAAAAGCGCCATATTTCTGGCAATATCTCGAACTTTAGATCCCTTGAAGTTGGGAGCTGGTTCAGTCACTTCAGCAATAATCTCGAACCGGTCATTCTTCCAAGTTTTCATTTTCAGTTCGTAGTTGTCTGATTGCTTAAATCCGAGTGCAGTTAAAGATTTCGTATCAAGCCAGATCGGGTGAAGCTGCCCTTTCTCATCATCGTCAAAAAGGACCTCGTATGGCTGTCCTGATTTAACAGCTCTGAGTTGAAGCTTTTCTTTTGAAACACTGACGATCTCACATACTTCTGGCGGGAAAAGTCCCTCAGTGTAGTGGATCAGATTTCCTGGTTTGTATTCTTTGAATAGAGCCATAATATAATTGTCAAGACAATAATTGTAAATGTATGAAAATTTACTTTCTCAAATCACAATATTTCAGTTAACTGTCTTTTTTTGTATTTTTAACAGAACCTCTAAAAACGTATAGTCATGCCAGATAAACCAAATTTACCAGATAAATACGCGGATGATCGAGCAACTGGTCGTAACATGAAGTATAGAAAGGATGCAATGAGCGGTGCAATGAATGCTGATAGCCTTGGTGACAGTAGCAGCTCAAGTAGTAGCAGCTCAAGTAGTAGTCCTGGTGGGACTACTAAAATTCGAAGAGTTAATGAAAGTCCTAAATAAAGCTTGACATCCCGATAGTGAAGAATATAGTTTATAAATAAGGCGCGCGGCCTGCAGCCGAGTGGTTACTTCACGGATAACCCGCCCCTGTCTTTTTCCTCCGTGATGCCTAACTGTGAAAGGGGTAAATCAATGGACTGGTATCCCTGGCATTATCGCCGGTATAAAGAGAAAACTCTACACCTGACAGCAGAGCAAGACGGTATTTACCGCAGACTAACCGACTGCTACATGGAAACCCGTAAACCGTTGCCGGATAATGATCTGGCATTGGCTCGTATTGCTGGTGTAGATATCGATTGCTTCAAGCACGATTAAAGCATTCTTCAAGCGGGAGAAAGATATCGGACACTGTCGAATGCTACGCGACGTGGCAATGCTTGACCGGGATCAGACCGCTCGACGGCGCTTCGACATCGAGTTCAAGTAGCCCTACATCCCCAGTGCTGAGGGTTCTGCCGGGTGGGCCGGAGAGTGGCATCAGCCCCCTTACAGCGATTCGGATTTTTGAGAAATGGAAATTTCCAAAAAGTTAAAGGCCGGACCCTGGATATCGATTCTGACTACCGAATAATCATTTCTCCACCGTAATTACCAGATTAATAAAGTTTTATCCATATTATTGGATACAATAAGGTGCAACTTCTCCGAGATACAAAAAATGTCGCAATCTACTGCCACAGATATGGAAAGCACTAAGATGGATAAACTAACGATACTAAGCATCTGAGAAGGTAAGTGTGGTAAAGGTCGTATAACATAAGTTAACAACACCATGACTTGAAAATTTCAGACACTTCACAGTCACAATTCCAATTAAATAAGAAGCTAAATCAGAAAGCTGGATAATAGGAAAATTATAGATTTGAATTCCATGGAAAGGTCAAGTTCATCTAAGCCCAGCAAACACAGTTTTACTATCAATTTAGTCTACGGAAGTATCTTATTAATTTTCTTCCTAAGTATGATTCTGTTTGGACCCGAAACCTTGTCCGATTATAAGCACAACTTAGTCGCAATTACTTCTTCTCTCCTCGTTGGAGTGTTTGGTTTCTTTTTGACGGGGGAACTTGGATTAAAAATAAATACAAAACTGCTAGACAATAAAATTGGCAAGATAGCACTGCAAGCATCCGGAGGAGTTGCACTCTTTATTTTGACCATGATTTGGTGGCGTAGTCCTATGTCTCCCATTGAAAAGGTTCAAGACAATATTATTGAGGAACAAAAAAAAAGTACTTCGAAAACAATCAATACTATTGACTCGAGCACAACACACTTAAATAAGGCTATAACGCAGGACGGGGAAAAGACACGGGAGACTGTATTGGACGCATCCATTGCAGAACTAGAAGGAATATTTCCACTCGCAGTAAGAATAGATAGAGATGTAGATGGAACAATAATCCACTTTAACGGCGAAGAACAGTTGCCATTAATCAGTTTTGATCGGGGAAATGGCACCGATGCCATGAAGCTGAGATGGGGAGATAGGCTACACTACTACTTATTCTTCAACGACGCAGGTGAAGAAAAAAATAACGGGAGGTTAATACTTAAATTAAGCAATGGTTACAATTTGCCTCTTGAGTTAACTAGCCATGAAAATGAAATACGAATTCCGGGCAGCAACCCCAATGAAATAACAGCAAAATTTTACAACCCTGACCGGCTTGCTGGCTTTAGCGCTAAAATAACGGTCTATTCCTCCGATCGGGAAAGAGGCAGGGAGTTGTTTAAAGAAGCACTAATGAATACCGCATTATCAAGCAGAGCAAGGCAGATTTACAAACAACTTAGTCGAGATGGAGTCCGGCTTAGGGAAGGCCCCAGTAATGATGCAAGAGTATTGAGAACACTAAAGGAAGGTACATATGTTAAAATATTGAAGGATACCTTAGATTTTATGTTGATTAGGCTTCCAGAGGGAAGAAATGGATGGGTAAAGTCTGAATTCATTAGTAAAATTGATTAAGACGTTAATATAAAAGACTTACCTATGTGTGAGTTTCGTTGCCATCGCGAAAAATTTATAACCAAGAAGTCAGGCTGACTGACCTGACTTAGTCAACCCCTCTCCAATTTGGTTGATACGGGCCCGGGTTCGTGGTGTTCTTATGAACCCGGCTTTTTAACAGCCACTGGTGAATCGAAAAAACAAAGAAAGCGATACGAGATTGATGACTCAGCGAACTAAATATAAAATAAAAATGCACTTACAAGTTTTATCTCGTAAGTGCTTCATTTTCAAGCTCTAGAAGCTGGGCTCGAACCAGCGACTCTCTGATTAACAGTCAAATGCTCATGTCAGATTCAATTATTTAAGATGCTAAGTCATCCTTTTTTGCTTGCTAACAGACTTTTGAGACGGTTCATATCATCACTAATCTTCCTATCAACAATTTTAGCATACTGCTGAGTAGTCTTAATATTTCGATGCCCCAGCATCTTAGAAACACTTTCAATCGGAACTCCATTAGTCAAAGTCACAGTAGTAGCGAAAGTATGCCGAGCCAAGTGAAAAGTTATATTCTTCTTTATCCCACACAAATCCGCAATCTCCTTCAAATACGAATTCATCTTCTGATTGGAAAGCACCGGCAGTACCCGATTCTCATTCTCGCATTGAGGATGATCCTCATACTTCTCCATGATTTCCATCGCCATCGGCAGAATAGGTATCCGAGACGGAGTGTCAGTCTTTTGGCGCTTAGTCGTAATCCACTTCCCGCCATCAATTCCCTCGGCAATTTCTGTCCGTTTCAACTTATATATATCCGCATAGGCGAGTCCCGTGTAGCAGCAGAAAAGAAAGATATCTTTGACAATACCTAGGCGGCCGTCTCCCAAATCCTTTTCCCATACCTTCTTCAACTCTGGCTCGGTCAATGCCTGCCGATCGACTTCTCGCTTCGAAAATTTGAAAGCATAGAACGGATCGCGTTGCAGCCATCCTCTTTTTACACACAGAAGCACGATCTTCTTAAAGTTGGCCAAATACTTCATCGTGGTGTTATGGCTGATTTTCTTGACTGCTTTAAGCCAGAACTCGTACTGTGATATGAATTCGTAGTCCAGCTTCCTGATTTCAAAGTCATCCGCCTGATACTTCCATTTGATGAAGTCGCGGGTATGTTTCATGCAAGTCTCATACCGCTCCAAAGTGCCTGTGTAGGCTTCCCATTTTTAGAGGGGCTGTGATTTAGACTTGGTTGTTAATTGTAATGGTTAAGTCTTCCTTTTTCATGGCACCTTGTTTCAGCAGAATGTGCTTTTGATTTGGAGTTAGTCCTTTCATTGATCTGTGCGGATGCTTACTGTTGTAATTGTCGAGCCATTTGTCCGACAAAATCCGCAACTGTTCCAAAGAGTCGAAAAAGTGAGCATCTAGGACATCTTCTCGATAAGTCCTGTTTAGTCTCTCGTTGTACCCGTTCTGCATTGGCTTTCCTGGTTGGATAAATTTCTGCTCGATCTGCTTTTCTTCGCACCAATTGGCCAATTTCTTGCTGATGAATTCCGGGCCATTGTCAGTTCTTATCGATAATGGCAGCCCTCGTTCCAACTCTAACTGCTGCAAAATTTGTATTACTTTACCAGCACAGATGGAATAATCTGCATGTGCTGCAAGTGCTTCTCTACTAGCATCATCCATGACTATCAATGTTCGCACACGTCTGCCAGAGCTGAGAGCATCGCTCACAAAATCCATACTCCAAGTTTCATTCAAAGTCTTTGCCTCAACTAAAGGCTGTTTGGGCCTTTTCAGAATGCGTCTTTTTCGCTTACGCCTTAATTTAAGATCCATACTTCGATAGATTCGAAGTACGCGTTTGCGATTCCACGGTAGGCCCTTGTTCCTTAAATTGCCGTAATACCAATCAAAACCTCTCGTCGGATGTTCATCTGCCAACTCATTAAGCATATCTATGACAGGCAGGTCATTCTTGATGGTTTTGTAATAAAAGACACCCGTACTTAACCGCAAAACTCTGCATGCCCGCTCAATACTAAATCCAGTTTCCTGAGAAATATCGGAAACGATTAGCCGCTTCTGAGCAGGCTTTAAAGCTTTTTTTCGATGATCTCTTTTGCAAGTCTGTGATCCAGAGCCAGTTCTGCGTACATATGTTTCAGCCGACGGTTCTCTTCTTTCAACGCCTTTAACTCCGCTAGCTCAGATGCTCCCATGCCGCTGAATTTTTTGCGCCAATTGTATAATGTGGCTTTGGAGACACCATTTTCCCGAGCAACGTCGGTCGCTTGCTTGCCAGAATCCAGATCTTTGAGGATTTTGACGATCTGAGTTTCAGTGAATGTTTTTCCCTTCATAGCAGATTAAAATTAGAAAATTTGTCTAACTCATCACCAATCTATTTTTGGGGAAGCCTACACCTGGTGCAAAATCGGCTCCGATCAAAGCCGCGATCTGATCGTTGTGCTCGCGGAAGATGGGCAGGATTGTTTTCCCGCCTTCCGTTCTGCCGAGAAGAATATTCTTAATAGCCTCTGAGGTTACTTCTTTATTTTCCTCAATCAGGGATCGCTTTGCCTCGTAAATCTTGGAGGTCAGTGTATCGAGGTAGGCGTTCAGTGTCTTGGTGTCCTCCTTGTTTCCTGTCGCCCGGCCAGCGCTGACACTCCACTTCGATGGATGCCAGATGCGTTTTGTAGAGATGTCCTTGGGAATGCCGTTAACCGTGACCCGGCAGTAGAGATAGCGCATTCCATCAGCTAATTCTGGTTTGGGCTTTTTCAAAAAGAAAATCAACCCGAAGCTTGTTTCCAACATAGTAAAAAATGTTTAAGATGAACAAAAATCGAATTGTTACAATTGAAAGTAAAGATGTTTGGTGTGTAAACATCTTTTGATCAGCCAGTTAGTAGGCATGATATGGAAGTTTTTGTCCAGTTTTGTCACTTCCATGATACCCTACATTTTCATTGGGATTTCTTGCATTTTTTGGTAGGTCCCAAAAACGCAAAAACCCCGTTTAAAGCGTTTAAACGGGGTTTTTGAATGTTTTGACATCATGTCCTGCAGAGAGAGAGGAACTTTCGATATTGCTTGTATCTATTTGATTGACAGGTTTTTATGGGTAATTTTTTGGTTCCTGTATTCTCGTTTGTACAAATAATGAATATTCGCGAAAGTAGCAATGGTTAGTTAACTTGCTCAAAATCAGCAATATGGTGCTGTACTCGATTTTTAGTAGATGTATTAGCGAGTGTACATTTTATTGGTCCTCTTTCACTAACTCCAAGGCGCCCTGTATGAACCCTATTGCCTCGCTTGGAGACACTCGTTCCTTGGTTCTTCGGGCATGTCGTTTGTAAGCGTCGATAAACCACTTTTCGGTTATGAATCCAGAGGAAGCCATGAATTGCGCGTAAACCGGCATGAATGGTTCTTCATTAAACATGTAGTCTCCGATTATTCTTAGGTCGGATTCCGAGAACGAATAGTACCCGAATTCATACTTGCCAATATCACCGTTGCTGATTGTACCAACGTTTAAAACACCGGCCACTCCGTTGGTGAACGCCGCAAATTCCACTCGAAATTTCTCAGAAACCCATTCCAGAACGTGAGTCAAGAACTTCACCGTCTTCATTTTTTCTTTCAATAACGCCTCTGAGCTGCTCAGTTGTTCTTCCAGTCTGGACTGTCGTTCAGACTGCTTCGTTTCTGCGTCGTCTCCAAGCAGGTTGTCTGGTCCCACGCCAAGCACCTTGCAGATTTGCAACATTCGGGATACGGTCAATTCGGTTTTCCCTTTCTCAATTTGTAGATAGGTTGATTGGCTTATACCAAGCCGGTCTGCCATTTCATACTGAGAAAGTCGGCTTTCTTCTCGGAGTTGCTTAATCCTGTCATGTATCGTCATATACGAAGATAATTCACGCTGACAATTAAAAAAAATCAAAATGCAAATCATTTAGTTTGATATTTCAAATCATTGTGATTAATATTGTGAATCATAATGATTCAAATTGAAAATCAACCTAAGAAAACATGAAAACTCCCATTCAGACGGCATTAGAGCAATACGAGGATACCATCGGAGGAAAATTCAAGCCAGATACCCGGTTTTATGTGCGTGTCGGCATTAATCCGAAAAGGTTTGGACAGCTGCTGCGAGGCGATAAGCCAGTAATGGCATTTGAGGCCAAAAACCTTTCGGAATTTTTCAATGTACCCATTGATCGACTTTTCTGACAATCCAATTCGTAATCCAATAGAATATGCAGCATACTGATAATTTTCGATCCACAGTTAGCATTAGATTCTTGCTCCGTTACACAGCTCCAAAAGTGGAGCACAGCGTACTATATGTCAGAACAACTGTAAATGGGGTGAGGGCACCGGAGCAGTCACTTAATATGAAAATTCTAAAAAGTGATTGGGATAATGGAAAGCAGCAGATAGTATCAGAATCACCGCAAGCCGAAATCTACAATGCGCGGCTAAGACAAATACGCACCGCATTTGATCGTGCTCTGTTTCAAATGACACAAATTGGAGAAACCATAACGGCGAGAAGCTTACAACGTCGGGCCTTGGGAGAAAAACAGGATCAGTACAGTTTCAAAAATGCCTTTGACCGATTTTTGAGTGAAAAATCCATTACTACAAAAGTTAGTAAGGCAACCATACAAGCCTACGAGAAATACCATCGCAATATTTCACAGTTCTTGATGAAAATGGGTTATAAGAATCTGTTTCTCAATGATGTAAATGAGCAACTGATGCTCAAAATGCTAATAGCGTTCAAGGGCCACTACTCACAAGACTACGCGGTTAAAAATGTCCAATTCTTTCGCTCGGTCTTTACTTACGCTTTTGCCAAGGGTATGGTCAACAAGAACCCACTGACTACGATACGCCTTGAGAAGTCTGGGGACTATGACACCACACATCTAACACAAGAGGAAGTAAAGGCAATTGCAGAATTTGATTTTGGTAAACTGGACTTACCCGAAGAATCGATACGGGTGCTAAATGAAGAGCGCGACGCGCTAATTTTTACTTGTTATACCGGGCTGCATCATTCTGATTACAGCAAAGCCGCATATGAGCTGAAACAATACAACGGAAGAACCTGGATAACCGGATACCGGGTAAAGTCACAAGGAGGAAGGAAAAACAAACCATACTCGATACCATTACATCCCCTTGCTTTGGGGATTATTGAGAAATACGGTGGTATTTCCAAACTGCCGAAACGGAATAATGCAAAGCGTAATCTGGTTTTGAAAAATATCGCCGCCTACACCGGCGTAAATGTACACTTGACCACCAAGGTAGCCAGGAAAACGCTTGCAGATTACTGCCTTAATACGCTGAGAATGCGTCAAGAAGTTGTCGCCTCGATTCTGGGGCATACATCCACTCGATTCGTTCGCCATTACGCTGCAATCAATGATCAATCCATTGACGAAGAAATGCGCTTCGAAGTCTAATCAACCGCTTTATGGAATTTACTAAGATTATCAACGGCCATGAATGCCGGCTGAAAGTCAGCTGCCTAAAATATTCACGGGTATCAGAAAGTTGGCTGCTTTTCTCGAAGACAAGACTTCGAAGGAAGCCATTTTCGATTAGCGAACTGGATGCCGAATCACTATTACGGCAGCGCGGATTTACGCGCCACGATAGAGGAGAATATGTTCTTTTTCAGGCCAATGCAAACGCCGGTTATTTGTTTTCCTCGCCTGAACCGACTGAATTCGACCTTAAAAAACTTCTGTAACCAAAACTTTCAATACCATGATTGACATTGGGACCATTCAAAAATCACTTGACGACATTACCGATTTTATTAACCAGGAAGGTCGGCTTCCAGATGTAGTCGCCGATGAGCTAAACAGCATGCTATGCGCGCTTTTGTGCAACATAGAAGTAGAATTTACAAAACAGAAAATGATTGAAAAGAGACTTTCTGAGTTCATGCTCAATGTATTACGTGAAAATTGTCATTCCAACCAAACAAAAAAAACAATGTATGAAACGCTTCTCGGATGAATTAAAAATATATTTCCGGCCCCGGAAGACTAGTGGTAAAACGTTCCTCTATTGCCGGCTTATACTAAACGGCGTCGACGCTACTGATTTTTCAGTTTCACTGCAAGTGACGCCTGACTGGAATCAAACGACGCAGGTTTTTGATGGTATTGACGAAGCGGCAATTCAGAAAAACAACCGCCTGGCCGATGTCCGTGCAGGAGTCGGGTTTCTGTATCGTAACCTGTCAAAAGGAGGTACAATTTCAGTTCATGAACTAAGAAGAAAGTATCTCAATAAGAGACAGGGATTAACGCTGTTGGAAGCGAGCAATGCGCATTTGAAGTTGGTTAAGTCGCGTCTCGGACACTCAAATTACAGCGCTGGCACGTTGAAGGCACATCAAAGCTTGCACAAGCATATTGTCGGCTTTTTGGAATTCAAGCGCCGTAAAGATGTGGTATTAACTGAGATCGATACCTTCTTTGCTAAGCAGTATGTAGACTTCTTGAAATATGAAAGAAAATACACCCAGAACTTTGTGGTGAAGAGCCTTAACCGGCTGAAATTTCTCATAGATGAAGCGGTACTTACTCGAAAACTTGATCAAAACCCACTTACAGGAGTCAAAGAAGAAAAAGTCGGCCCAGGTCCGATCGTTTTTCTCACAGATGATGAAATCGAGCGGTTGAAAGATCATCCGCTGTTTTCTGAGTATCAACAGCGAGTTGCTGACACTTTCCTATTTCAGTGTTATACTGGCCTCAGTTACTGTGATTTGTCCGCGTTCCGACCTGATCGGCACTTAATCTACGAGAAAGGCCGGCCGATTATTCAATTTAGCAGGAAAAAGACGGATGTTCCCTTTACAATCCCAGTCCTCCCGTTTGCAATGCAGCTCCTGGACAAATACGACGGTAAACTACCGGTCCTGACAAATCAGAAAATGAATGAATACTTGAAGGAGATAGCATCGATCGCTGGTATCAAAAAGCGTCTCACCACTCACATAGGAAGGAAAACGGCGGGCACATACTTACTCAACAAGGATGTGCCGATAAAAACGGTAAGCAATATACTTGGACATAGCTCGGTAAAAATCACCGAGAAGGTATATGCCCACCTGCTCACAGATACCATATTACGGCACACCGCCCACCTCGTAGAAATACCCGTTCAGCCCCTCCAAACTACATTTCGTTTGTTACGGCCAGGTGCATAACTCACAGCATTTTCACAATTTAAACCATCCATACAATGAGCAGTTCAACACATTCTTTTTTTAAGCTTCTACAATCGGAGACCTCCATGCTATTGCATGAGAAACCGATATCGAATCATGCCGACCTCGAAATAGTCGAAGATTTGCTCGAATTGGTCGAGAAAATCATAGCTGTGGAATTGGTGAAAAGGGATTTGTCAGAGGAAGATCTTACAAAGCGGGTTATAGACTTCATCAAATCAACACCTCCTGAACCGGTTGATCCGATTTATCAATAAAAATGGCCTATCCGCATCATGGCCGTGGCGGATAGGCCTTCACATTCTTCATCAGCAGACTATTAAGCCTCTAATAATCAGACACAAATATGGAAACAATCAACGTAATTCAAAAAGATAAATCCAGGCAGGCAGCAAAAAAGGGATCAGTAAATCAGCCATTTGGTAGCAACCCAGAGGTAAATGACCTGAATACCATAATAGACGAGGTTGCAAATAATAAAAAGGAAAAGGAGGCGAAAGAGGAGCGTGAAAGGAGAATTAGAGAGTCAGTCCAAAAGGAGTACGTTAGGATCGGAGACAAATACTTCAAGCTTGTTTATAAACCGGACAAAAACGGTCGAACGCAGCGGTTGTACGTGGAGAGGCTAAAAACCACGATCACCGATGATTTCGGCAAAAACAGTATTAGGTGGGTTAAGAAATACGAGGGATTTTGCCAAGTGCCGTCCCACGTCAACTACAAATCCGAAATCAACGGTTTTTTTAATGAGTATTACCAATTAACCCATAAGCCACAGCCCGGTGATTTTGGCACCATACGAATGATGCTCAATCACATTTTTGGAGAATTCATCGATTTTGCGATGGACTACATGCATTTCTTGTATGTACACCCTACCCAAAGGCTTCCGATTATTCTATTGGAATCAAAGGAAAAGAATACGGGGAAAAGCACCTTCGGGTCGCTGCTGAAAATGATATTTCAGGAAAACGCCGTAAAGATCGGCAATAGCGACTTTGAAAGTGATTTTAACGCATTATGGATCAAGTCGCTATGTATCATCGTCGATGAGACATCCCTGGACAAAAAAGGTGTTATGCAAACCATTAAACGGCTTAGTACTGAAACTACGAAAGTTACCTCCAATGAGAAGAATAGAGCTCAGCACCAGGTCGATTTCATAGGGAAGTTCGTGTTTATGAGCAATGACGAGGGAAAGGCGCTCCCAATTGAACGGGGCGATCCGCGTTTTGCAGTCTTTAAAGTGCCTACCTTCAAAGAGCGAGGTATTAAGGAGGACCCCAATATTGAAGAAAAGATCGTAGCGGAGATTCCCGCGTTTCTTCATTACCTGGCAAGCATGACACCCACCTATCAGGAACAGGGTAGAATGTATTTCTCTCCGGACGTATACAGAACACGGCAGCTGCTCGCATACTATGAGGGGAGCCAATCTTACACCGCTAAGGCGATTCAAGAATTCATTCGTGATGCCTTTGAGATGTTCCCGGAACAGGCCGTGCTACATTTTGCCGTTACAGACCTGATCGAGCAGTTGACAGCATGTAAATACCTGGGTAAATGTGATAGGCAGCAAGTAAAAAAAGCAATTGAGGAAGACCTATCCATATCCCCGGCCACAAAACAGCGTTACGACTATTTCAATTTATCGGACGCGCACAATGCATCGGAAATGTTCTATTCAAGTAAGCGCAACAACTGGGTTTATGAATTCCATCGCGAACGGTTTAAAATCGTCTAACCACCCATTAATAGTGGGGTTTTGGAACAAAATAGAACAGGTTTGGAACAAAAAAGAAGCCTCTTTGGAACAAAAAAACGCCGCTTTATCCATTCTGAAATTATATTCTCCTTTTTTGGAACATTGGAACAAAAGAAATTAAATAATTGAAAATCAGAAAAAAGTACTGTTCCAAAACTGTTCCAAATGTGTTCCATGTTCCAAAAATTCTGCGATTGTTCCAATGTTCCAAAAAATCGATAAAATCTCCCAAAACATACGTTTTGGCCAACTCGAATGAATTGCCGCTAAAAGAAAAAATACACTTCACAAACCCTAAGAATCCATGAATAGTACAACTTCTATCTCTTCTGATCACATAGGCCTCGCGAAGCAAAAATCGATAGCATCTTTCCTTTTTGCTCAAAATATAAATCCTGTCAATATGATCGGCCAAGAACTGGTATACCTTTCACCGCTTCGCGCCGAAAAGACACCTTCGTTTCATGTTAACCAGAGGAAAAACACGTTCAACGATTTCGGCGGAGACGAAGAGATGAAGGGAGATTCAATAAGGTTCGTCCAATTGTTTAAAAAATGCAGCTTCCGCGAAGCCGTAGCGATTCTGCTATCCGGAGACTTTCCCCTCGACTCTCCTTTTTCTTTTAGCGGCAAGGGTGCGAATGTCGGAAAACCGGATAGCCGGATCGTTGTGACTCGAATCGGGCCACTGCGAAACCGGGCCCTAATTCGATATGTGACAAATCGTGGCATTTTGTTGAAACACGCGTTTGATTATCTGGAAGAGGTTCACTTTGCCGCGGGAGCGAGAGAATATTTCGCTGTCGGCTTCAAAAATGACGGCGGTGGTTATGAACTGAGGAACGGTTTAGGGTTCAAAGGAAAGACAGCAAATGGAATAACTGTACTCTCTCAGCCCGGTGATTCGGTCAGTTTATTTGAGGGTTTCTTCGATTTCTTGTCCGCATTACGATACTACGGACAAGAAAAGCCGACAAATACTGCAATAATTCTTAATACAGTAGGCAATTTAAAAGCTGCGTTACCGATACTGAGAGATCGAAGACTGATAAACTGTTTTCTCGATAACGACATTGCTGGCGAAAAAGTGGTTCAAAAGCTTGAAAATCTGGGTTTTAATCTTAAAAACTGGTCTCAAATTCTTTATCCTAACCGTAAAGACTTTAACGATTTTATAGTAAGTACAAGTAACACATCCGCATAATGTTAGAGTGTTACTTATCGCCTATTTCCCTACCCATTATAAACCCCATTGTCATATATGAAAGCCGCGAAAAAATGCCAAACCTGTAAACAGAAATTTAATCCTGCCAGGTCGGATGCAAAGTACTGTTCGAGCGCCTGCAAAATGAGTGCTTACCACCGTCGCAAGAAAAATGTCCCGATTGTTACGACAAGCGAACATCAGGCCTTTTTCATGGACGAATACGAGGCGGTTCTGAAAGAAATGTCCATAGATTCCGAAATTCTGCCATTAATCATCTACTGTTTTTTTCGTAAAAATCTGAAAGGCCATAACTCGATAGAACAGATAATCAGCTACTTCAATGCGGTCTGGCCGGCCCTCACGAAAGTGGAAAACAGTGATGTGTTTCACTCATTTCAGGAGCAATTTTTTTCCGGAGTCTACGCTGTTGAGACTCATCCAAAAGTTGAACATAACGGCAAAGAAATTTAATTAAAGATTTGAATATCAGATAAATATGATTATCTTTAGGTAGTTACTTCATCAATAAATTGAAAAGATATGGCTAGAATAGTGCGTACACTCGGGCCGCGTGGATACAGGCCGAAATATGCCGTAACCGACGAGGGCAAGGTAATTGAACTTTACGAAGGGCCTCTAATTCCACAGGCAGGAGCTGGAAGCTCGGATTCTTACAATGACGAATTTGTCAACATTGCATCAGATGATCTTCCTTCCTTCTTAACCGGGCAGGATATCTATAAGGGAACGACCGACGCAGAACGGATTATTTGGTTGAAAGATCAAATGACCAAAATGCAGTCGGTCGCGCTGGTCTATGTCGAGAAAATTAAGGATATGGCGAAAGGTGAGCCCGATTTGGCTAAAATTGTTGCTTCCGCTTTGGTTCTCGTGGGTGGGAAGCTGTTAAAGGCTCAGCCTGTAGTCGGGGCAATCGTGGCCGGTGCTGGGTTAATAGTCCAGTTTTTGAGTAAATCAACCAGTGATAAAATACTTGCTTACAAAAAGGAGAAAATATTGAAATGGTCGGCTATCCTGACAACTCTTCAAAATCAATACGTCCTTTACGACAATGAGCTGAAAGGCTTGGAAGCGAAGAAATATATTAAAGCGGGTCTCATTGTCGCCATTGTGGCGGTATTAGCTTACAAGTGATATGGCAAGAACTCAAGATCCCAAAATCGGAAAGCCGCTCTACGCAAAAAAGGGTGCAACTGTTCTGTATTATAAAGACGAAGCTCTTACAAAGCAGGAGTTGGGCATGTCCGCCAAGGACGGAAATCTGATAGGTACATATGTGAGAACTACCAGTACCAGTAGGGAGTCTGGCGTGCAGGTTTATGGAATTTATTGGCCCAGTGACCCAAGCGATCCGGTTCGCTATATACGTGCAGCACTGGCGGAATGGACAAGCTATAAAAAGGATGGCAATATTCCCGCTACCGTAGATCTTACCAATTATGATCCCGCTAAGGATACTAAAAATCGGCAGGTTGCGAAGCAGGATTATACGGTATACCTTTTGGCTATTGGCCTAGCGGCTGCTATCGCGTACAAATTTGGTCCTCGATCTTAGTGATTTTTGACAACATGAATAAAATTTTAATAATGCCGGGTGATATTATTATCACGTCAATTAAGGGAGTGCCGATCATCGAACACGCTGCTGTTGTCAGCACCAAGCTCGGAGAGATTATGGTTTGGCACATGGTGCCTGGAAAAGGAATAATCGATGAATGGCTGAGTGATTTTTTGAAAGGAAGAAAGCTCATTGGGATTAGAAAGACCAACCAGAATGCCAACTTGATTAACCAGAAAGTTGCATCAATGAAAGGGAAAAAGTATCATTTGTTTACTTTTAACTGCTTCGATTTTGTAAATGAGGCAACAACTAAATAGCTGACAAATGGATTTTTTATCTAAAACTGACCTGATTGTCGCGTATAATGTCCCGACAACGAGGAGCTTTGAAAAATTGATCGGAGAAGAGGGGAGAAGAATCCTCGAATGGAAAAAAGGAAAACAGTATTTCAATCCCAAACAAGTCAGGGAACTACAAGGCCTGATAGGTAAGCCGCTGGCACGGGAGGAAAAATACACATGAAGTAGCCATAACACGTTGAGTAATTCGAAAAGCCAGGATCGTTTGAGCCTGGCTTTTTTTATCGGTCAAAGCCCGATCTGTCTATGAGATATCGAGATAGCGGATCCTGCCCAGTATTTAGGACAATTATCACCGTTTCGCTGGCCGATAAAATGAAATCTGCACAGTCCTGCGGCTGATGCTATGGTCAGCGCCTGCTACAAGCTATTCGATCTAAATGAGGGTACTAGGCACAAGGGCGAGCGTGTAAGCTTAAATCTTGTAATGATATGGGCAGTAGAATAATCTTGTATGGGCCTTGGCCTTACCAAATTATGTATAGATCCAAATGGCAAAAATAAAGAAGTCATTAACTGTTGTTTCTAAGAGTATTGCTGACACCTTCAGTTCCAAAAATCTTCTTGGCAGTGTGCCAGAATCTGAACTAATGAAAGCAAGCTCAGAGAGTGTTTGTGGAAAATGTGGTGCAACAATTTTTACAAACTTATTTAGTGAATGGTCGCTAAATAATGCGGTTATAATTTGTCCGGAATGTGCATCATACAATGTCAACGAACAAATCAATAGAACCATACAAAGAATGCTGCCTGAGGTTTCGGATATTGTTTTTAATTCGATTACTGTTCGATCTTCGATATTTTACTCACTTGAGCCCGATAGTGGTGACCGGCTCAGGCTTTTGCACGAAGAATTCTTAGAATCCTGGGCCGTTTACCACAGTAAGCTTCCAGGAATTCTATACCATTATACATCCTTGGCAGGCCTTTTAGGTACCTTAGGCAGTCATTCTCTTTGGATGACCGATATGGCTTATATGAATGATTCGAGCGAATTGCAGTACGGTATTGATTTAATCAATCAATGTTATGAATCAAAACTGACCAAACTGCCTGCGACGTGTGCGGAGTTACTGAACCGCGCATTTTGGAGTCGGGAAGTGATCGAAGAAAGCGGAGCAAGAATGGTTGCATGTTTTTGTACCAACGATGATTTGCTAAGTCAGTGGCGCGCCTATGGACAGGGAGGTAGCGGTTATAATATAGGTTTTGATTCTTCAAGACTAACTAACCGGCATGTTCAGCTCAGAAAGGTGATCTACAGCTTAGCGACTCAAAGGAGGTTGATACGCGCTGTTGTTGACAAAACATGTGCTTTGTTCAAAGAAGAGGCTGGTAACCAGACAATTGAAGAGTTAAACAAAACCACAATTTTTAAGAGATATGTTGATCACTTGTACTACAACCTAATTGAGTTTGCTCTCACATTTAAACATCCATCTTTCAAAGAAGAGAATGAATGGCGCCTAATTTACAACTTAGATTATGCGAAAGAACTTGATCGGCTAAAATTCCGGCAATCTGGCGGCCTCGCTGTGCCCTATATTGCTTTGCGGGCCGCCGAAATCGAACCGAAAAATACAATCTTGCCAATTGTTAAAATTACTCACGGGCCCGTGCTTCAGCCAGACCTTACCAAACGCGCATGTGCTTTGATAATGCGAAGCCATGGATATGCTCACGCTGAACTAGCGGGATCAGGAACGCCGTTGCGGGTTTAAACCACAGTCACAAAATCGACGAGCTGCTTCAAGTGTACTTGTGCTTATCTGCTGTCGCCGTAAAAAGGGTACAAAACCGGATACAGCAGCAATAAAAAAACCTCAATACAGATTGTAGTGAGGTTTTTTGAACGTTTCTGCAGAGAGAGAGGGATTCGAACCCCCGGACCTGTTACAGTCAACGGTTTTCAAGACCGTCGCAATCGACCACTCTGCCATCTCTCTATCTGATTCGCCGTACGCGATTCATGGTGCAAAGGTAAAGTTAATATCGATAAGCGCAAGAAATTTTGAGAGATTTTCTTTGAAATAATTGTAAGTGCTTCATTCTGAATGTGCCATTGGGTCGACTGAATGGCACATTCACGAAGGTGGCGCGGATCTTGAAAGCAGTTGGTACGGTTTTTGTTCATTTGCTAGCAATCCACATATCAAACCACTTCAAATTTAAAAACCATGAGAAAAATCTCTTTGCTCGTTCTTCTGTCGGTGTTCAGCAGTGCGGCGTTTGCGCAGTCGTTTTCCTTCGGCCCGAAAGCAGGGGTCAACATCAGCAACTATACGGGAAGTGACATTGAATCGGATGCCCGCGTCGGCTTCCATTTGGGCGGGATCATGAATTTCGGGATCGGACAGGTGTTTTCGATCCAGCCGGAAGTACTGTTTTCTACGCAGGGCGCCAAAATCGACGATGGTACCAAACGGGAATTTAAGACGAGCTATGTGTCGGTGCCGGTTATGCTGAAATTCCGGTCCAAAGGCGGGTTTTACTTCGAGTTCGGCCCCCAGGCATCGTTTAAAACGGGAGAGGATATACCGGATCAGACGATCGACCATTTTGCCAAAAACCTCGACCTCGCGGGAGCTGTCGGATTGGGTTATCAGGCCAATTTCGGACTGGGTATAGGGGCGCGCTACATTGCCGGGATTTCCAAAGTCGGGGATTTTGACCAAAGCGCGGCTATGAACCCCGATTTCAGAAATAGCGTAATCCAGCTCAGTTTATTTTTCGCGATTCCGGCTCATAAGTAGCGGATAGCTCATCCAGGGACGTTTTTGAAAGCAGGGGAAACCCTGCTTTTTGTGTTTACGAGCTCAGGAGGAAAGTCCGATTTGTTTCAAGAACTGCTCGCGGTAATTGCTGCCGATCGGTATTTCTGTGTTTTGAACAAACACCCGGTTGCCCTCGATGTGGTCTATTTTTGATTTATTGATGATAAAAGACCGGTGAATGCGTAGGAATTTTGATTTAGGCACCAATTCTTCAAAACTCGAAAAGGTCATTGCCGGCAATAGCGTATGCTGCGAAGTCCTGACTTTGGTATAGTTTCCATTCGCTTCCGCGTACAGCAGGTCATCGTGCATGACCTTGTAGATTTTGCCGTCGGATTTGAGGAATAGAAAGTCGTCTCCCTTTGATTCGCCTGCGTCGGTAAAGGCATTACCGGTAGGCTGCAATTTTTCGATGGCCTTGTCAACGGCTACAATGAAACGTTCGAGGGAAAAGGGTTTGAGTAAGTAATCGCAGGCTGCAAGGTCGAACGCGTCAATGGCGTATTCCTTATAGGCGGTCGTGAATATGATTTGAGGCGGTGTTTTGAGTGTTTTAAGGAAAGAAATCCCGTCCATTACCGGCATATTGATGTCCAGGAACACAATATCCACTTTTTCCTGCATCAGCACAGTCCTGGCTTCGAGCGCGCTCCCGCACACGCCCGCCACGCGCAGGTAGGGCAGGTGGTCGCAATAGGTACGTATGATATCCCGGGCAATGGGTTCGTCGTCTACGATCAGGCAGTCGGCTTGCGTCATATTATCGGAGGTTCAGGCGTAAATTAACGGTATAATGGGTTGCTTCGTTTTCAATTACAAGGTCGTGCTGATTGGGATACAGCAGTTGCAGCCGCTTCCTGAGGTTCATAAGGCCAAAGCCGCTGTGTTTTTCAACCGTTGGCTCGTTGGCAGCGGAGCGGCTGTGCGAATTTTTTAGATAAAACAGGATCGAGTTCCCCCAGATTTTCAAACGTATCTCGATAAACACCTTGGGCTCTATCGTATTTTTGGAATGTTTGAAGGCATTTTCGATAAATACGATGAGCAGCATCGGGGCAATCCGAATGTCGGTGCCGGCAATGCTTTCAATGTCTGTTTTCAATTCCAGGCGGTCGCCGATCCTTAGCTGCTCGAAATCGATATAATTGTAAATATAAGCCAGTTCGTCTTGAAGCGGAACATAAGTTTCCGTGGCCTCGTACACCGAATACCGTAGCAGGTCCGACAATTTCAGTATCAGCGGCGGGATCTTTTCGTGCTGGGTGATCGAGAGGCCGTACATGTTATTCAATGTGTTAAACAAGAAATGAGGACTCAACTGGGATTGCAGCATATGCAGTTCGCTTTGACTTTGGGCGGCCTGTGTTTTGGCAGCCTCAAGCTCTTTCCGAGTACTCATTCTGAATAGTTTGATAAGTGCCCCTGCGCACAGGCCGATCGTCAGAAAAGGAATCCAGTACAGCAGGAGATTAATGCCGGGAAAACCCTGAAACTGGAAATCGGCATGGATAAAAAGCCAGATGAAAAAGAAGGCAATGGCGACTGCCAGCCCATTCAATACTTTTTTGGGTATTTCGCGCTGCCTCGCCGACCAGATCGTGGCCAGATGGCGCCCAATGTAAATGCAGCCGAAAAGCACGCTGGTGGCCGCTACGGCAAGTGCTTCGTCGTGAGGGGCGCCTATCATATTGAGATAGGTGTCGATTCCGAAAAACACGGGTACGCTTGCTGCCATGGTAAGCACCACGTAAATGCCGGTTTGCGTCGCCTCTTTGTTATCGCTGTTGAAAATGCTGCTCATGGATTTATTCGTTTAATGCGCTGAGGCATCGGCAAATATGCACTGTCGAAGCCGGAAGTTCGGTTGTGCAGGGTCATAAAGGCCCGGATTCGTGACAGAAAGCCGGCTGGCCGGGACGAAGCGTTTCGTCAGCCCGGAACCGGATTCGGTCACGGTTCCGGGAAGTTACAACACATTTATTTTACAGGGTTAGGGGTCAGGGCAATATTTGCCTCATTACTCGATCCATGTAAAATAATAGCCATGAAAACGCTTTTCACCATTCTGACAACCTGCCTGATAGGTCTGAACGCATTTGCCCAGTCAGGCAATACCATTTCCGGAACAGTCAGGGACGTCGGTAACCAAAGCCTGCCCGGAGCAACCGTACGTCTGCTTAAAACATCCGATTCGACACTCGTAACGGGCGATGTAACGGACGTTGGTGGCAATTTTCATTTTGTTAACCTCCCAAACAGTACCTACATGCTGGCTATCAGCGCAATGGGCCACAAGGATTTCAGGAGCGCGCCTCTGACGATCGATGCCGGACATTCCGCCATTACATTGCCGGCGATTATCCTGCTTCCGGCCAAAAGCATCGAGCTGGGGGAAGTGGTGGTAAAAGCCAAAAAGCCATTGATCGAACAGGAAATGGACCGTACGATTGTGAATGTAGGATCGATGATCGGAAGCGCTACCAGCAGTACATTCGAGGTGTTGAGTAAAACGCCGGGCGTCGGCGTAAATGCAAATGGGGAAATCAGCCTCAATGGCAGGAGCGGGGTAATGGTGCTGATCGACGGCCGTAGTACCTACATGTCCGGGGCCGACCTGGCTGCCTACCTGAAATCGCTGCCGGGTGGTGTGCTCGACAGGATAGAACTGATGGACAACCCGCCCGCGAGGTATGATGCGGCCGGAAACGCGGTGATCGACATCCGTTTGAAAAAGACACGCGCAGGCGGGCTTACAGGCAGCCTCGCGTTGGGTGGCAGCCAGGGCCGGTATGCGCGAAGCAATGATGCGGTAAACCTCAATTACAATCAGCGAAAACTGAACCTGTTTGCGAATTTGGGTTACGGCTATGAAAAAAACTACAGTGACGACGATTTCAGCCGCAGATACTATGACGAGTCGGGGGTGGTAAAATCGCGCGTTGAGCTGAAAAACAGGCAGGTAGTTGCGTCAAATAGCTATAATATCAACCTGGGAATGGATTTGACAGCTACGCCCAAAACCGTTTTCGGAACGATTGTTAATCTTAACGGCTCTTCCCGGAAAGGCGATTTCAGCTATGAAAGCGTGCAGCGGACTGCATTGTATCAGCCGGTCGGCTCCGGGAACGGCAGCACGGTTTCAGACGATATCCGGAATAACACCAGTATCAATATGAATATGCTACACAAATTCAATGATAAGGGGCGGGAGCTGGCAGTCGATGCGAATTATCTGAACTATCGCACCCAGGGAAGGCAGGACCTTGAAAATCGCCTTTTCGACGCGGAAGGTTCGATTAAAAGCCGGGAAATGTTTCGGTACCGCACCCCTTCGGAGATCAATATTTACACCTTCAAAGCCGATTATGTGCATCCGTTGAAGAACAAAGCACGCCTGGAAGGGGGATTCAAGTCGAGTTACGTGGACAACGATTTTGTTTTCAATCATTACAATACCAACGACGGAAATGCGGTGATCGACAACCGCCGGTCCAACCACTTTCAATACCGTGAAAACATCAATGCGGCATATTTCAGTGGAGAAAAAAGATGGAAACGTTTTGGAATGCAGCTCGGCTTACGCCTGGAAAATACCATCGCCAAAGGCCACCAGCTAGGCAACGACTCGGTTCTGGCAATCCGGTTTACCAAAAACTACACGAAGCTTTTCCCCAGCATGTTCCTGAATTATAAATTGAATGAACGGAATGAATTCGTATTAATGGCGGTTAGAAGGATCAACCGGCCGAATTACCAGATGCTGAATCCCTTTGTTTTTTATAAAGACCAATATACTTACAGCGCTGGAAATCCTCATTTAACACCGCAATACCAGGACCGTCTGGAGCTCAAATACCAGCATAAGAACTTCCTGAACATGGGACTGAGCTACAACCGCTTCACTAATGGTATTTTCACGACCATCCAGGCCCAGGGCGACACCTTCACCAGCCGCCCCGACAATATCGCCCGGGGTTATATGGTATTGCTGAATACCAGTGTATCGGGCCAACTAACGGGCTGGTGGTACAATAACACCACATTACGGCTGTCAAGAATCACGTTGAAAGGTCCGTTGTATACGGAGGCGCTGAATTATGCGACGAATGTGGCACGTCTGGAAATCAACAATTACTTCAACCTTGGCAACGGCTGGAATGCGGAACTGGGCAGTTATTATGCGAGCCGCGACGTAAATGGCCAGGCGCAGACTTCGGGCATGTTCCGGGTCAATGGCGGTATTCAGAAAAAAATATGGAAGGGGAAAGGCGCCGTCGCGATGAACTTCGAAGACCTTTTCCATTCCTGGGTTTATCACAACCGGTCGTTCAGTATCCGGCAATCGGATTATTATCAGGTGGGCGGAACGGATACGCAGCGTGTCAGCATTGCTTTGAACTACAAATTCGGCAAGGATACCTTCGCCCGTAAACGTCGCCACAACAACAATGCATCCGACGACGAAAAGGGCAGGGTAGAGTGAGTAGGAAGGTTGTCAGCTTTTGTCGGGTGTTATCAGGCAGGCTAATAGTACCAGTACGAACGAAATGACCGACGCATAGGTACGCACCGCATGCAACCTGTTCCAGGGAACTTCAAACCGCACGCGATGTGCCGCCAGTTCCTGGGCGGAGGCGCCGGTCAGGTTAACTTTATCTAAAGCCTCGTTCAACGGCACATTACCCAGCATGGTCACCCCGAAAGCCCCGATCACGTACGCAACCGCAGCCGCCAGAAGCAAATAAAAACGGCTCCCTGTTCCAAAATGCTGGTAGGTACTGACAGGCAGAAGTAAAAGCGTCCCCATAAAGCTGAAAAAGAACACTGGATTGAGTATGGCCCGATTGATGGATTGCATGGCAGCAAGATAACCGGCATCGGAAAGCGCGCCGAGGCCAGGATTGACCGAGCAGGAGTAGCTGTAAAACAGTCCGGCAACAAGGCCGCTGGAAAGGGCGGTCACAAGCAGGAAGAAGTTGATCGTCGTCATATCTTTTTTTCTTTCAAAGGTCGGTGGGACAATGGCAGAAAAATAGAACAAAAACGACAGCCTGCAAGAAACGGCCGCCCGGGTCAATGGCTTCCTTCGTCAGCGTAACGATTAATTAGTTGCGCCCGAATCTCATCACCCACATCCAGTTCATAGGCCATTGGGAATTGACGCCGTCATGGCTCAATAATATATTGTTCACCAGCTCATAGCCGATCAGCGGTCCTCCCTTTTGGGAGATATCCTGTTTGGCCTGGTTATACAAGTTGACCCAGGTCTCCGGTGAGACCAGGTCTTGTGACGCGTTCCTGAATCGTTCCCAATTGGAGTTTTCGGCATGGCTGCCGTAGCGTTCGATCAGATAATGCTTGAAACTTTCGTCGTTCAGCGTGATCACCGTCTGTTTTTCATTTTCGCCTTCCATAGCTATCAGGGTTAACTTTTCGGATGAGTTGAAAATTGTAACCGATGTAGCTATTAAAACTGTACCAGTTTTTGTGAATCGCTATCGAATTAACTCCAAAAGGGGTTGTAATTATTATAAGGTTATTTTGAATTATCATTAGGCGATTAATCCGATCATTTTTGCGCTTTCCCATGCTTCGATGGAATTGTCGGCTTGCAGCTTTTCGAGGATCCGTTGCCTGTGCGTGTTGACAGTGTGGACGCTGATGTCCAGTAGTGCGGAAATTTCTTTACTCAGCTTGCCCGCGCCGATCATCCCCAATATCTCTTTTTCGCGTGTTGTCAGTTTGACGCCCCCAGCTGTATGGTTGTATTCCAGTTTGATGAGCTCCCCGGTGTGAAAATTAATGACCTGGCTCTTCACATCCTTTAGTGCCTGATTCGGTGAAATATCGATTACGCCCAGCGAAAGCCATATGTTCCCGGATCCATCGAGTTCAAGGACCTGGTGTTGTTCCGACACCCGGATAGTGGTTTCGGGATCCGACAGGATACGGTATTCGGTCACGATTTTAAACTGCTTACGCGTAGGCACAGGCTGGGCCATCATGAATTTCATGGCTTCATAACCATTCCGTGCCAGTGCCTGCCGGTCGTCGGGGTGTATTTTCCGGTCGAACAGATCGTTGGGAATGCAAGCGCCCATATCACCGAAATCGTAGCCATAGAGCTGATAAAAGTTGTTCGAGACGTACACGTGCGTCTGTTTTTGCAAATCATACACTGTCACGCCGCTACTGCTTAGCTGAGCCATGGCCCGGATGAGCCCCAATTGCTTGTCGAGCCGATCGGGCTCAAAACCGTCAAAATCATAGTATCTGTTCAGCAATTGGAGGTAATCGGGCGCAGTTCTCCCGGGCCTCCCCGTCGTGTTTTGTAATGATAAATCAGTATTTCCTTTCATCGGTATCCGGGTTTTCTTTGCAGGTATGTAGGAAGGACAACTCTGAGGGCATCTCACCTAAGGTATGTCCTCATTATTTTGTTAAAATCACCAACGTCATGAATTTTTCAGTAATCCGGGGCGCCGACACACTATGGGGAAAAGCCTTCGCAAAAACATTGGCGGCCGCCAACCGGCATTTGATCCTGATCGGGATAAAAGAAGCCGCACTTGAAGCGCTGGTACGCGAAATCGTGCAAAAACACCGGGTACTGGTGCATTACCTCGTCGTCGACGATGCCGATACGGGAAGCATGATCACTGCCTGTGAAAAAATCAATGACCGGTTTGAAGTGGATTTCTTGATCAATTACGCTGAAACAGGCTTTCACCGGCGGCTGGAAGACTACGACGTCCGCACACTGGACAGGAAGTTGAAAACCAGTCACGCGAGCGGGATTCTATACCTGCATCAACTATTGCCCAATCTGCTGCTTCATGCGCACGCACGGGTAATAGATCTGTGGCATTGTCCGCATCCGGTACCGGCCTGGGAGCAGGCGTTGCTGACATTCCATATGCGTTTCGCGGAACATCTCAATTCGGAGCTGAACGATTCCGGGTTGGTCATCAGTAGCTTTGCTTTGGCGGCTTTCTCAGGTGCCGAATCGACCGGGAGGGCAGCGGAGATACTGGAAAGTGTATTGCCGGGCATCGGAGAAGGCCGTGCAATGGTGAAGTAATAGCATTTAATTCGGTGAAAATCGGCGCGCTTTCCTGCGAAATGCTAGATTTGCGGTATCACCACATCAACATTTCCATGGAAAACATTCAGATCAGGCAGGCACGGCCAGACGAGCTTCCTACACTTCTTGAATTCGAACAGAACCTGATCGACGCTGAACGTCCGCTTGATGTTACCTTCATCAGCGAAGAATTTCACTATTACGATCTGGAAAAAATGATCCGCAGCGACGAAGCCGAGGTACTCGTAGCCATTCTGGGCGACCGGCTGGTTGCCAGCGGGCACGCGCGTATCCTCGAAGGAAAGCCGTATAACAGCTTCAAACGTTACGCATTCCTGGGTTTCATGTACACCGAACCCGATATGCGCGGTCGCGGAATCAACAAACTGATCATTGACGCACTGGTGGAATGGGCGCGTAAAAAGGGCCTCGAAGAGGTACGGTTACAAGTTTACGCCGACAATACACCGGCCGTAGCGGCCTATGAAAAAGTTGGCTTCAAAAAAATGCTGACCGAAATGCGGCTTGCTACCAGCTGAATAGCGGGATCGTTGCCGTAGTAGTCATTGGTCAGGTGTGGCCAGGGCTCGTCATTTGGGTCAGGTGTAGTCAGATCTGAATATACCTGACCAAACCTGACTACACCTAACCACACCCGGCACAGCACCTATGTTTTTGAGGTTGTCATGAAATGGTAAGTCGTTGGCGTATGCGGGTAAGTGAGGGGAGGGGGTGCTGCAATACCTTTGTTGCATCCAAAAACAACTAACCAACTGACATATGAAAACGCTCAAAAATGTAATGCTTATTAATGCAATCAGTTCAGGTGCAACAGGTTTAGGACTTGCCGTTTTTCCAAAAGCGGTAGCGGGCCTGTTCGAAACGACGGCCACAATGCCTTTTGTCGAAGTCGGGATTTTTTTGATCGCATTTGCTGCGCTGGTCTTCTCGGTAAGCCGTGGCAACCCGGTGAATGCCCGCGCGGTAAGGCTGGTCATTGTTCTGGACACGCTTTGGGTGATCGGCAGCGCGGTCATTGTGCTGTTCCAGCCCTTCCCGATTGCAGTCATCGGCTATGTGTTTATTGGCGCAGTAGCAGTATGGGTAGCGGCAATGGCCTACTTGCAAGCTGCGGGACTGAGACAAATAACCGTTTCGAAGTAAAGCGGTTTTGCCTGGTCGTCTCTCAAACCCTGTCACCATTATGGTTGATAGGGTTTCTTTTTTGTATTTAAATCCTCATTTTAGCAAGACTTAACACTTTGCCAGCAAACGATTGTCCCGCCATGAATTTATCCGACATTGCCGCATTACGCCTCACTAATCAACAGATACTGAATACCCGCTTCACGGATCCTGCCGAATTGGTGGCCTGGATGGGCGCTGTGCAGTCACAGGATTTTGCTATGGCCAAGTGGGCACTGGGGGTACGCCTGAAAAAGGCCACAGACGCCGGCGTGGAGCAAGCTATCGACGCGGGCGGTATTATCCGGACGCACATTATGAGGCCTACCTGGCATTTCGTAGCAAAGGAGGATGCCCGATGGATCATGGATCTCACGGCGCCGCACGTTTACAAGCTCGCCGGCACTATGTACCGCCAGCTAAAACTTGACCATTCTGTTTTCAGGATCACCAACGACCTGATCGGTAAGCTGTTGGCCGACGGCGACGAGCTGACGCGCGAAGAAGTGATCGCGGAAGTCAATAAAGCGGGCATCGAAACCGACAATCTTCGCGCCACGCACATTATGTTCCAGGCCGAGCTAGATAAAATCATTTGCAACGGCGCGCGACGCGGGAAGAAGTTCACATATGCATTATTTGACAAAAAGGTGCCCGCTGCGGCAGCGTTGAATCGGGGAGAGGCGTTGGCTGCACTGGCAAAACGCTATTTTCTGAGCCATGGGCCGGCAACTGTCCAGGACTTCGCCTGGTGGAGCGGCTTGTCGCTAACCGATTCGAAGCTCGGTTTCGAAGCAGTTCGCGGCGAATTTGAAACGGCGAAAGTCGACGGGCGGGAATACCTGTTTACCGCGACTGCCGAGCTGCCCAAAATGCACGGGAAAGCGATACTCGTTCCCGCGTTCGACGAAATTACCATCGGGTACGCCGACCGCAGGGCCGCCATGGATAATGCTGTGGCACAAAATCCGGAATCGGGGAGCGGTATTTTTAAACCGGTCGTAATGGTGAAAGGCAAAATCGTAGCCGCATGGCGGCGGACGGAGAAGAAGGATGCTGTAAATATCGAGATATCTCCTTTATCCAAAATGCCTGCCGCTGCTGAGAACTCCCTCGAATCAGCCGGTACCGCTTATGCCCGGTTTATAGGGAAAAAGAATGTGGTATTTCAATAGAGGTTTCATCAAAGCATTCGCTCGATTTTATAATACTCGATGTGTTCCTTGAAAAAGGGTTCGGAGAATTTCGTGAATTGAAAACGTTCGTAAAATCCCAGCGCATCGGTACGTGCGTCGCACCACATACGTGTGTACCCCTGCGTTTGCGCGTAGGCGATGGCGTGGTGCAGAAGCCGGGAGCCGAGCCCTTTGCCCTGGAAGCTAGGTAGCGTTGCGAATTTCCTGAACCTGACATCCTTCCCTTCTGTGAAGAGGGAAATGACCGAGACAAGGGTGCCTTCGAGGTACAAACCGAAATGGACGCCGCTTTCATCCTCCGGTACTTTTACAAATTCGCGTGGCTTGTCAGGCCAGAGCACCTGATGCCGGATTTCTAACAAATTATCGGCATTAACTTTTTGAATTTCAATTGAATCCATTCTTTTATTTAATACAAAAAATAACTAACTACACAGACGTTTCGCGCAAAAATAAGCCTTATTCAGCCCAGATGAGCATGACCCAGCCAGCCGCGCTTCAAAAAGAAGAACCATTATTCTGGTCGACCGGACTAGGAACCGATGTGTGGCAAATGTTCTGCGCTGCTCGCGACGGTGATATTGAAAAGGTAAAAAAACTGCTAATCAAAGACCCTTCACTTGTGCGCGGCGCTTACGATTACCGCACGCCCATGTCGTTCGCGGTGGCTAATGACAGGCTGAACGTGGCCGAATATCTTTTGGAACACGGCGCAAGCCCCGTGGATTCGGGCACCGGCGATCCGCTGATTCAAATGGCGCGTGACCGCGGTTTCCCGGCCATGGAAGAGCTTCTGGAGCGCGCGTTGAACCGGCATAAAGGTTCCGAAGCCGGAAAGCAGATAGCCGCTGCCATCAGAAGCCGTGATTTCAAGGCATTTAATACATTACTGGATAGCGCCGACGAGTATGTTTACGCCACCGATGACAGAGGTAATCAGCCCATTCACTGGGCCACGATGTCGCGCCAACCTGAAATGATTGACGCATTGCTGGCCCGGGGGGCTGATATTAATGCCAAACGGCCTGATGGAGCACGGGCAATCCAGCTCACCAATGGCGACTATTCCTATCGCGGCTGGCGCGATGTACCGGAGGATTGGAAATGGAAACCCAACGATATTTACTTGCATCTGGTGAGTAAAGGCGCATATATCGACATTTGTATGGCTGCTTTGAAGGGGGATGAGGCGAGGGTACGGACATTGCTCGACCTGGATCCGTCTCTTGCGAACAGGCCTTCCGAATATGTTACCTACTATGCCGGCTCGGGTACGCCGTTGAAAAATGCGGCAATGGCCGGGCGAATGGCGATTGTCAAACTGTTGCTCGAAAAGGGCGCGGACCCCAACCTGCCGGAAGAGGGTATAGCGCCTATGGGCCATGCGCTGCATTCGGCGGTAGTTTACAATCATATTGAAATCGTAAAACTGCTTCTGGATCATGGCGCTCATCCCAACGTGCCGGTTGAAAGTTCCGCGGATACGCTCACGGCGGCTTTGGAACGCGGCGACAAGGCGATGATCAATTTGCTGTGTTCCTACGGAGCGGCGCGGTCGCTGGATTTGCTGGCATATTATGGAGATATCCAGACGGCCGCAGCTGTTTTAAAGGCTAACCCGGCACTCGCTGACAATGTTTCGGCGTTGGAAACGGCCGCTGGACAGGGAAACGAAGATTTCGTCCGTCTGATACTTCGTTACCAGCCCGATCTCGCGAAGCATATTGCTGTAGGCGTGGAGAGCCAAGGCCCGCAAGATGCTATTAAAAGTCGCGAGCTGACCGAATTCCTCTTCCAACGCGGCATGAATCCCAATTTCAGAAACTGGCTGGGTATTACACCTTTGCACCGATTTGCTGAGCGTGGCGATATACATAATGCCCAACTGTTTCTCGAACGCGGGGCTGACATAAACGCGATCGACGAACAAAATTGTGCTACGCCGCTTGGGTGGGCAGCGAAAGCCGGCCGAGTGGAAATGGTGCAATTCCTGCTCGAAAATGGTGCCAATGCGTTTTTGCCCGCCGATAAGCCGTGGGCGCTTCCTCGTGCGTGGGCGGAGAAACGCGGGCATGAAGCGGTGCTTGCGTTGACCTGGCCGCCCGGCTAAATTTAGAAATTGAAAAAACTCGACTTCGACGCCTATGCATAATACAGAGGACAAACCCGAACCGTTCATATCCCAAGCCGAACCCGTATTGTCGGTTAACGACGTGGCCGAGACGGTAAAGTACTGGCACGAAGTGCTGGGTTTTCCGGGTCAATGGACCTGGGGGACGCCACCCAACCACGGCGGCGTTTCGTGGCATGGAGCATTCATCCAGTTCTCGCGGAATACCGAAGCGGCCGGGCGAATGCGTGGGCAAAGTGTATGGGTCAGAGTCAGGAACATCCGGGAACTGTATCAGATGCATCTGGATCGGAAGGCAGAAATTGTGATGCATTTGGAAAAGCAGCCCTGGGGTTTTGAAGAATATGTGGTTCAGGATCTCAACGGCAACTACATTACTTTCGCCGCACCTGCTACTTCCGGAAGCGAGAGCAGATCGCAGCCTTTGCCGACTAATGTAAAAACGCTGGGACGTAGGCTTACAACTGCCGAATACCGTAAACTCGCCGAGTCGGTTGGCTGGCCAAGCACGCAACCGGACGATGTCCTTCAACAGAAGCTGAACGCAACACTTTTCGTGGCGGTTGCCGAAGACACCGAAACCGGCGAGGCGATCGGCTGCGCACTGGTATTGGGAGATGGCCTCAGCTTTTTCTACATCAAGGATGTAATGGTCCATCGCGACTGGCAGCGAAAGCAGGTCGGGTCAGCCATCATGAAAGAGGTAAAGCTCTGGCTCGATGACAATGCGCCTCAAGGGGCTCTGGTGGGGCTCTTCACCGGTCAAGGATTGGCGCCGTTTTACCAGCAAACAGGCTTTGGCGAGGCTTTCGGTATGATCCGCATGATCGACCGATCGCAAGATCACCATCCGAAACCGTAGTCTTCACCATGGTTGCTCGATCCTCCCCAGAAACTACCATGTTGCCAGTCGAAATAAATGGCGTTTATCGGTCCGCTGGTGCGGGGCTGGTAGCTTAGTTTGTAACCCATGCGGGAGAGTTCTTTGCGTGTCCAGTCGGGCATCGATTGGTTTAAAATCAGCCCTCCCGGATCTTTTTCATGCTCGCCAAAGCTGGCGTACATCTGCAGAGTCTTGAAACTCGGGGCCTCCGTTGCTTCCTGCACCGTCATCCCAAACTCGGCCACATTTAAAAAGAACTGCAGCAGCAACTGATCCTGCTCGTCGCCTGCCTGTTTGGCGAAGGAAAGAAACGGCTTGCCGTCCTTCATGGCAAGGCTGGGCGTCAAAGTAACCCTTGGCCGTTTGCCCGGTTCCACTACATTAAAGGGGTTCTCGCGCGCATCGAGCACGAACGACTGCATACGCTGGCTCAGGCCTACGCCAGTGTTACCCGCGATGCACGCGGGAACCCACCCGCCGCTGGGCGTAATGCTCACCACCCAGCCTTCTTCGTCGGTAGCCTCAACGGAAGTAGTACCCGCAGTAAATTCCTCCATAAACTTTTCGTCTAACCCGTTTGCATTGCGGTTCAACGACGCCTGGAAATTACCCCAGTTCTTTATCTGCTCGGCAAAAGGGTTCTTTTTCCCTTCAAAAGGGTAAGGATCTCCCGGCATTATTTTCGCATCGTTCTGTTCCCAATTGATCTGCTTAATCCTTTGTTTTGCATATTCTTTCGACAGCAGGCCCTTCATCGGCTCCTCTGGTGCGAATGCCGGGTCGCCGTAATAGAAGTCACGATCGGCGAAAGCCAGGTTCATGACCTGATATAGTGTATGCACATAGCGTGAGGAGTTATATCCCATACTCTTGAGATCGAAGTTTTCGAGCATGTTTAGCGCCTGCAGCATGACCGGCCCCTGCGTCCATTGTTGCATTTTGTACACTTCGATACCTTTGTAGTTGGTCATCAAAGGCTCTTCGATCTTAACCTTCCAGTTGGCCATATCCTGCTCGGTGATGAGGCCTCCCTGTTCCTGGCATCCCCGTGCGATTTCTTTCGCGATGTCGCCTTTGTAAAACCGATCATAGGCCGCATAAATGGCTTCCTTGCGGTTTTTGCCACTTTTCAACGCTTGTTGCTCGGTATCCACCAGTTTTTGCAATGTCTCACGCAGATCCTTCTGGACAAATATCTCGCCTGCATCCGGCGCTTCCCGCTTCTGACCCAAATGGGGGAGGAATACCTTGGTTGAATAGGGCCATTTCTTGATCTGATCTTTCCCCTTCTCAATTGAATTGGCCGTTTGGGCTTCAATAGGGTAGCCTTCGGCCATTTGCATGGCAGGTGCAAGCACCTCTTTGAGGCTCATCGTACCGTATTCGGCCAGCATGGTCATCAGGCCTCCGGGTGTGCCGGGCGTCGTCGCGGCGAGCGGGCCATATTCCGGCGGGTATTTCATGCCCTTATTCTTGAAAAAAGCAGCCGTAGCCCCTGTCGGTGCGACGCCCATTGCATTAATGGCGATCACTTTTTTGGTTTTGGGATTATAAATCAGCGCCTGTGTTTCGCCTCCCCAGCTTAGCACATCCCACATTGTGCAAGTAGCCGCGAGCATCGCGCACGAGGCATCGATGGCGTTACCGCCTTTGCTGAAAATCATTGCCCCGGCTGTGGCTGCGAGCGGTTTGCCGGTAATACCCATCCAGTGCCTGCCATGCAGAGGCGGTTTTTGGGTGGTAACGGGAAAGTTGTTGAAAGACTGTGAAAAGGCACTCAGGCCACAAAACATCAGTCCGATCGTTGAGCGTAAAAAGAGTTTTGGTTTCATAAAAAGGTCGTTAGGAAATTTCGGCTACCGGCCCACAGTAGTCGATGATTACATCCCAAACGCCGTTGACCGATAGCCGAAGATACAAAATAACCAGTTCAGGCTAAGCTTAAAAGTAGCTCCTAATCATTTTGTTAGTCGGATATGCCTATACGTCCTTCCTCAATCAAAACAAACTTCCTTGCACAAACGCCTGATCGGGCAAGCCTAGCAATGGCATACGCGCGATTTCCTGGCATTTCGAGCCGCTTACGAGCGATCTTTTCAGCAAGATCATTTCGGTGACGCGGAAAGAAGAGTGGAATTTCTTGTATGTCCATTCCCTGGCTGCGCTGTCTATCTGTGCGGGTGTCATTTTGCGGGCGATGGTAACGTGCGGATCGGTGCAGAACTTATATTCTCCCGATGCCCATTTGGATAGGTGTTCAATCGTCTCATTTTTAAGGTTTTTGGCCAACCCAGTCACCTGATGGGAAGAGCTTTCTTCCAGATCGACGTAAAACGTACCGCCTTCGTACCGGTTGAAACCATCCAGTTCGATGCGGAATGGGGCGATATGCCGCGCTACTTTTTCAAATCCCTGAACTACCCTGTCGAGTTTGTATTCATGGATAATGCAGTTGAAGAGCGTCAGGTGCGGGCGGAGATTCGCGGCCTGCTCGCAGCCGTAAGCCTTCTGAAAGTACTGCTTGACGCTTCCGATCGCGGCTTCGGTGACCGGATCACAGGAAAAAACCAGGAGATACTCATAAAGATGCTCCCGGATGTTCCTGATCGTACTCAAATCGTTGTTGTTGAAGTGAATAGATTTCATATTGATGAAGTGTAATTTCACTTGTAAAAATAGTAAAGATATTTTAAATACCAAATTATTGATTTTCAAAATATCATAAAATTTAGTACAAATGCCGTTTCTTGAATTCTGAGGGGTTTTCGCCGACAACTTTTCTGAAAAGCTTGTTAAAATATGACAGGCTTTCGAACCCGACAGCGAAGCATGCCTCTGAAACTGAGCGGTCTTGAAGCAGGAGATTCTTCGCCTGGTTGATGCGGAACTGGTTCACGAAATCGGTGAAAGTCATGCGGGTATTCGCTTTGAAAAACCGGCAGAATGCAGGGGTGGTCAGGTTTACAGCCGCCGCAACCGCATTGACGTCGGGCGTGCGGTCGAAATGGGCTTCCACGTACGCGTAAACATGCTGCATGCGAAGATGTTCTTTCCGGAAAGATCTGCTGCCGATAGGCTTGGGGTTCAATACAATGGCCTCGGTAGATTCGGCCATGATTTTTAAAATGCCAAGAAGCGCCAATAGCTGTTCAAAGGGGGCCAGCGAGGGCATTTGTTTCAGCTTTTCTCCCACAACACGTTTCGTGCCGCCGGAAAACGAAAGGCCGTGATGCGAGTTTTCGAACAGCTTACGGATGTTCCGGAGTTCGGGGGCGAGTAGAAAGTCTTTGCCCAGGAAATCCTCCCGCATCTGGACAATCACCTGCTCGCATTGCGTGCGTACACCGTAATCGAAATTCAGGTGAGGGATGTTTGGGCCGATAAAAACCAGGTCGCTCCCCTCGTACACGGACGTATGCGAGCCCACGTGCCGCGTGCCGCTGGATCCCTCCACATAGACGATCTCGTACTCGGGGTGGAGGTGCCAGAGAAAGGTGTCGTTCAGGCCCGGGGTCAGCAGGATTTTAAAGGAACTTCCCTGATCCGGTTGGATGTCTTCGCGGATAATTTTCATTTTGAAATGCCTGAAATTGTCCTTGGTTTGCGGTTGTGGTGCCGCTGATAATCGGTATTTGTTAATAGAGAGCAAAAGTAGGCAATTGCAGCGGTAGTGAAGCGTATGGTGAATAATTAGTTTTGTTTTATTCAATCATGAAAAAATAGTATTGATATGGAAACGAAAACGATGGCCACCATGGCACCTGCTAATGCGCATGAGGATATTCCCGGTAATCCTTCGACGGCCAAATCGAGTAACGTCAGGCTGAATGACAGAAGCAACGGGAAGCCGCTCAGATTGCTGAGCGAGGAAGATTGGGATTTCTGGACAACCAATGGCTATATAGTGATCAGGAACGCGGTCCCGAAAGAACAGGTCAAAAAACTGGCCGATTTTCTATGGGAGTTTGAAGAAAAGGACCCGAGCGACCCGGAAACATGGTACATGCCGCCACGGGCCGAAATGAAGATGAAAGAACTGACCAATACCGGTATGGTGGAGGTGTACAACCACCAATATCTGTGGGATAACCGGCAATACCCGAAGGTGCACGAGGCGTTCTCCGACATTTGGGGTACCGAAAGGCTATGGGTAACCATCGACCGTGCCAATTTGAACCTGCCGCTCCGCCCCGGTTTTGAATACAAGGGCTTCATTCACTGGGACTACGATCCGGAAACCAAACCGCAAAATGTGCAGGGTGTACTCGCGCTGGCGGATCAGGACGACGAGAATATGGGGGGATTTCAATGTGTGCCCGAACTGTTCCGAACCTACGATACCTGGAAATTGACGCAGCCGGAGGACAGGAACCATTTTCAGCCTGACGTGACAGGTTTTGAGATTGTTAAGGTAAAAATGAATGCCGGCGACCTGCTGATTTTCAATAGCTCTCAGCCGCACGGTATCCGCGCTAACCGCAGTAAGGACAAAGTACGTCTCGCCCAATATATTTCGATGATGCCCGCGCAGGAAGACGACGAGGCATTGCGGCAATGGCGGATCCGCTCCTGGCGGGAACGCGAAGCGCCACAAGGCTACGCTTTCCCCGGTGACCCCAGGAATTGGGAGAAAACCCGTTATCAAACGGCTGAGCTGAGTGAGCTGGGACGCAAATTGCTGGGGCTCGACCGCTGGGATTGAAGCTTTGAATAATGTCGGTAAATCACGTAATAATATAAAAGAGGGCGCGTTTTTAGTTTGTAACCGCTAGCAAACTTTTTTTAACGTAAATCGGAGCCTCTATGAAAGCGAACCTGCTTACGCTTGCATGCCTGTCGTGCGTTATGACGAACGCATTTGCCCAAACGATCTACCGCATTCCCGAAACGGCCGCTGCCTTTCTCACGATCGCGCCGGATGCGAGGGCGGGAGGTATGGGCCATGCGGGAACGGCCACCAGTGCCGACGCGAATTCGGCGTTCTGGAATGTCGGCAAGCTCACTGACGCGCCTGGGGATTTCGGGGTTTCGGCGACGTACTCGCCTTGGTTGCCATACCTTTTCGATGGTGCCTGGCTTGGTTATGCGACCGGCTACAAGAAGTTCAGGAATGGGCAGGTCGTGGGAGCTTCCGTGCAGTATTTCAGTAATCCGGGGATCTTTTCTGCGCCGGCGTTGTCTCCCGGCGGGGATATTGCTTTCAGCGGATCGTATGCCAAACAATTGGGAAGCCACTTTTCAGCGGGTGTAACACTCAAATATTTGTCGTCGGACATTGGGAATAGTGTGGTGGCGGGCGTTGCGTTGAAACCAGCGCGTGCGGCTGCCGGTGATATCGGATTTTATTACAAAAGCCTTTCGTCGGATGGGGAGGGGGATGAAAATATGGTGTGGACGATTGGAGCTACGCTGGCCAATATCGGCGCTAAGATGGACTATGGGTCGGGGCATGAATATTTTTTGCCGACAACCCTGAGGTTGGGAGGAGGCTTTTCGTATACTGCCAGCGGGCAGCACAAGCTGAATGTGACCGCAGAAGCGGGAAAGCTGCTGGTACCGACGCCTGCGCCGGGCCGGAATGTGAACCAGAAACCCTATCTGGAGGGTGTTGTCCAGTCGTTCTCTGATGCGCCCGGTGGCTTTAAGGAAGAAATGCGGGAAATAGTGGTGGCAATGGGTGCGGAATATTGGTACAGAAACCGTTTCGCGCTCCGGGGTGGTTACTATGCTGAAAACAAAACGAAAGGAGACCGGAAATTCCTCACCGCCGGGGCCGGCGTACGCGTTCTGAAACACTATTCCCTCGATTTCGCTTACCTGATACCAACGGATTCAGGCAGTCCCTTTAAGAATATGTATAAGGTGTCGGCTTCGGTTGATTTCTAGGGCTTTTTTAAACGCCTTTCAACGAATATTCCTTGATTAACAAGTCAGCAGGAATACGGAGCAATTGACTAAACTTGCGGATCATTGATAGCGAAAGGGCCTGCTTGTAATTTAAAACTTTACTGACAGTCCCTTTATCACCGTATACCTGGGCCAGATCGACCGGTTTGTAGCCGAAATCTTCCATCCTTATCTTGATGACCTCAACCGGATCGACTTCGACCTCGATGTCATGCAGAGATTCATATTGGCTGATCAGATGAACGAGAAGCATTTTTTCTTTATGCTCCTCAGACCCTTTTGTCGAATATTTTACCTCATCGTACCGACTAAGTGCTTTTTCGTACTCTTCTTCGGTTTCAATCAAATACCATTGTGCCTTTTCCATTGCTCAGATTGTTTCTGCGTTAATATGATCATACTCTGCATGTGTTCCCACAAATCGTACTTCAACTGTTGAATCCTTGTAATCAACTTCAACTATTAAACGGTACTTATTCCCGCTGATCTTGAACCGAGCCCTGTTTCCTTTAATTAATTTGGCCGTTGGAAAATCACATAGCACGTCGGCGTTCCGCTTCCATTCAGCGTCTCTTACGATCTGCTTCCAAACTGCCAGACTCCTGGTCGCGTCAGCGTGCCTTAGGGCAAAGCGTTTTAAGAGTAATCTTCGCGTAATTCTCATGGCGCAGCTCTTTTATTCGAAGCTGCAACCATCATTTGAGTATTCAAAGATAAATAAAGGTTGGTAAAATGCCAACTTTTCGACCAGTATTTGCAGCATACTGCCGAAATTCATCTCAATAATATTTTTTACACGCCTATTGATCACTATTAAATGATCCTGCGGCGGCAGCGAACTTTCATCAGTTCAAGCATGCATTCTGTCAGTTGAAACATGCTTTCCGGCATCAGGGGCGGAATGTTGCTTCATTAATGGTGGTTGAAGTGGGAATTTTGTGCCGCCATGAAGCACTTGATACTCACTTTAATAACTCTTTGCCTGTGTGTTACGCAGGCGATCGCGCAGGCGGAGTGGCAGCGTTTGGCCGCGCGTGACGGGATTAAAGTCTATGCCAAAACAGTACCCGATTCGAAGATCAGAGCCATGAAAGCGGAATGCGTATTGCAGGCGGGTGTCGACGAGGTAATAGCGCTGCTCATGGATGTTGAGGCAGCCGGGCAATGGGTTTGCCATACCAAATCGTGTAAGCTGATCAAGAAAGTTTCGGATACCGAGCTGTTTTACCACACCGAGGTAAGCCTGCCATGGCCGTTGGATAATCGCGACTTCGTGACGCATTTGAAGGTGGTAAAACACGAAAAAAGCGATATTGTGACCGTCGAAGCACCAGCGGTACCGGGCATCGTGCCGCTGAGAGAGGGTATCGTGCGAATCAGCGCTTCCACAAACCGCTGGCTAATCCGCCCGTTGCCGAATGGTAAGGTATGGGTTGAATACTTGTTGCAAGTCGATCCCGGCGGCCACATCCCCGCCCACGTCGTCAATATGTTCGCCTGCCGCGCGCCTATCGAAACGTTCAAGAATATGCGAAAGGTGCTGGCGGTACGGAAGAGCGTACGGCCATGACAATAGCACAGCACCCGGCTGTCCAAAGTCGGCGTCAGGGTGGAGATAGCAGTCTTATATTTGGCATGTATTTTTTGAGAATTTTTATGATTATTTTTCTAAATTGGCAAATGAGAGATTTGGTGCGCTTTTTGGTACCGAAACCAATGTCCTGAAATTCAAAGCAAAACATAAAAACATGGGAAAAGGAAAAGATCTTTTCGGACACTACAATGACCTCGCCAAGGAAAAAGGACCGGGTAGCGATGAAAGTAAATACGCCGGCATTCTTTTCCAGTCGCTTCTGATGCTTGGCGAGCGCCGTACCTTCGAGCTGCTCGAAGAGGCGGACGAGAAAGGCAAGAAGCTGAAATTGGAATACAACAGCACCGTGAAACGTGGCGCGCCATGCCCGTGCGGCGTTACATTGACTTAGATTTTTATAAAATATTGGAACAAAGACCTGGCGGACGATGCGAATCCACCAGGTCTTGTTGTATAGCAGCGCCGCCGGTTCATCAATTATTTCCGCCGGGTCATCAAGCTGACTCCTATTTTGCGCTTATTCCTGTAAATTGGGGGTAGTATAGCCACCTGCCCTGTATGATCGCCCAGCCGCATTCCGACCCGGATTTTGCCTTTCCGCCCGCCCGGGCGCATTGGTTTTTCAGGTACAAGCTCTATCACATCCCCTTCTGGATCGTTTACCATTATATCTGGTGGGTGGTGGCGCTGGGGAATCCGGTCAAGGTGGTAGAGGCCTTGTTTACAACTTCGGTGATCAAGTTCCTCTTTTACGTGATATGGCAGGCGCTGGCGGTGTATTTCAATCTGTATTTCCTGGTACCCCGGTTTCTGGAAAAGGGAAAATATGTTCCGTATCTGGCATTTTTGCTGTTGACGATCCTTGCTACCGCGGCCATGATCGTTCCTGGCTATTACATGGGGGCCTGGGCGGCAGGGAAGACGCTGGAAGAATTCTTCGGCCCGGGGAACTACGAGTTTTTTCATATGATGCTCGGAGGGCCGTTATCGTCGACCGTTGCCGCAACGACATTTGCGATGAGTATCAAATTGGCCAAAAACTGGCTTCAAACGCAGCGGAGGCAACAAATACTTGAAAAGGAAAAGCTGGAAACCGAGTTGAATTTTTTGAAATACCAGTTCAATCCGCATTTTCTTTTTAACAGTATCAACTCGATTTTTTTTCTGATCCATAAAAATCCCGATATGGCGTCGGCATCGCTGGCCAAGTTTTCGGACCTGCTCAGGCACCAGCTTTACGAATGCAACGACCACCAGATCCCGCTGGTGAAGGAAATAGCCTATCTCGAGAACTTTATCGAGCTTGAAAAGCTGCGGCAGAGCGACAATCTGGAAGTAGTTTTCAAAGTAAAAGAGCATTCGGGCGAACAGCACGGTATTGCGCCTTTTGTGCTCATGACTTTCATGGAAAATGCATTCAAGCATGTTTCGAGGTACCACGACCGGCCCAACTGGATCCGAGGCGACTTACGGTTGGATAATGCAAATTTGACATTTAACCTTAGTAACTCTATTTCGGAAGAACAAAATGCGGAAGTGGTGAATTACGGAGGAATTGGTCTCAAAAATGTCCGTCGCCGGTTGGATCTGATCTATCCGGGAAAATACAGGCTGGATACCCGGCGCGATACGGACCGGTTTGTCGTTCATTTCGAGGCGGAACTCGAAAAATCGGAAACAGCCGATATTTCTCAAATGTCTTTAAATCAGGTTGAATAAATGATTAACTGTGCGATAATCGATGATGAACCACTGGCGCGGGAAGGGTTGGCGGATTATGTGAAGGAAGTGGATTTTCTGAAACTGACGGGCGTCTGCGAAAATCCGGTGGAGCTCATGAATCTCATGGACCGCGAGCCGGTCGACCTGATTTTCCTCGACATTCAAATGCCGAAAATGAGCGGCATCGACTTCCTGAAAGTCGTGCAGAACCCGCCGATGGCCATTATTACCACAGCCTACCCGAGTTACGCGCTGGAAGGGTTTCAGCTCAATGTGATGGATTACCTGCTCAAACCGATCACTTTCGAGCGGTTTTTTAAATCGGCCGGCAAGGCACGCGATTATCATAAACTGCTGAGTAAATCCGCCACGTCTAAGACGGAGGAAGACTACTTTTTTATCAAATGCGGCAGCAAGTACGAGAAGATTTTTTTCGACGATATTCTGTACATCGAGGGCCTGCAAAATTATGTCACGATCCACACGCGTAAAGGCAAGTACATTACGCTGCTCAACCTGAAACACCTCGAACAAAACCTGGATAGCCGGCATTTCATCCGCATTCACAAATCCTATATTGTCTCGATAGGCAAAATCGAAGGGATCGACGGCAACGAAATCTTCATTCAGCCGCACCGCATTCCCATCAGCCGTAACTACCGCGAGCAGGTAATCGAGCAGGTTGTGAACCGGAGGCTAATGGATAAGAACCGGTAGGTTATTTGATTTTGAGAGTAAAGCTGCATTGCTTTTCAAACCGACCACCGGGAACACGAGCCCGGTAAGCGCGTTAAAGAGGAAACCTACCGCCCCTGCGACTGCGCCCGCGACTACTTTTCCTCAATCACGGCCATAACCAGCGTGGCCGCATTATGCGCGGCGACATCGTAAAACTGGTCCATATCTGCTTTGGCTTTGCCATCGGCCTTGTCGCTCAGGCTTCGAATGATCAGGAACGGCGTGTTTTGCTGGTAGCACGTCTGTGCGATGGCGGCACCTTCCATCTCGGTAGCGGCTGCATTGAGGTCGGCCAGTAACCGTTGAGTGGTTTTTTCGGATGAAACAAACACGTCGCCGGTAACGATAATGCCTTTTTTCACTGCCGGAACGAAGCTGCCATTGTCGCGTTCCACCTTCGCCAGTTTCAGGTTTTGGGAAGCCGAAAGCGCCTTGCTGATCAACGCGGAATCGCAGTGGAATTTCAGCGGGTTTTCTTTTTTGGTAAAAGGGTTTTTCGTGGCCCAGTAATGCATTCCGGCATCGTCGATCTGCCCGAAATCGTGGTAAGAGATCTGCGTCCCGATCACCAGGTCGCCTGGCGCCAGGGCCGGATCGACGCCGCCCGCAATCCCCGAGAACACAATTTCGCGGGGTTTGAAATGTTGGATCATCAGCACGGTGGTAATGGCCGCATTTACCTTCCCGACGCCCGTTTCCGCGAGTACCACGCGCCTGCCGCGTAATTCGCCCGTAATGAAGCGGATCTGACTGATAACGGTGTCTTTTTTCTGTGTCATCTGACTTTCCAGCAGTACCAATTCCGGCGGAAATGCGCCGAGAATGCCTGTAATACTCTGGGATTTGGCCGAAAGAACGACGAATAGGAAGAGGAATGCGAGTAGTAAGTTTTTCTTCATGTTGAGTTAAAAAATCAGCGCCAGAATTGCGAAAATATCAATGATAATGAGGGCTAAACTAATTTCCCTTGCCCGTCCGGATAGCAATTTCAAAGCTGTCCAGCTCAGGAATCCCCAGATAATGCCCTGGGTGATGGAATAGGTAAAGGGAATCAGGACCATCGCCAGGAATGCCGGAAAGGCCTCCGAAAGATCGTTCCAGTTGATGCGGATCACCGGTTTCATCATAAAAACGCCTACCAGTACCAATGCGGGCGCGGTGGCAATGGAAGGTACCGCGCTCAGCAGCGGCGAAAGGAACAGGAAGGGCAGAAATAAAATGGCGCCCGCGACAGCCGTAAGCCCTGTTTTGCCACCCTGTTCGATGCCTACCGCGGATTCAATGTAGGCTGTCCCCGGGCTGCTGCCGGTGAGACCGGCAATGGTGGTGGAGATAGCATCCACCATCAGCGAGCGGCGGATATTACGTGGTTCGCCGTTTTCATCAAGCAGGTTGGAGGCTTCGGCCAGTCCGACGAAAGTAGAAAGGCTGTCGAACATGTCGGTAAATACGAATGCAAGAATGATCGGTGCAAGGCTCCATTTCAGCGAATGGACGAAGTCGAGCTGCAATAGCAGGCTGAAATCGGGCTTTGCAACAATGTGATCGATGGTGATGACCGTTTCCGCTCCACCCCACCAGCGACCGATCGGCCAGGCGAGCAGACTGGTGAGGACAATGCCGATCAGAATGCTGCCTTTAACATTGCGGATCAGCAGGATCACCGTCACGAGCAGTCCGGCGATAAATGTCAGCGTCGGCGCATTGAGATTGCCCAGGCTGATCATCGTCGCAGGATTGGGTACGATGAATTTGGCATTGGCAAAACCTATGAGCGTGATAAACAGCCCGATCCCCGCCGCGATACCGAAACGCAATGGTTTTGGAATAGCCTTAACAATATAGGAGCGGATATTGAATGCCGATAAAATCAGGAAGAATATCCCGGACCAGAAAACCGTCCCGAGTGCCACCTGCCAGGATAGCCCGTCAGTAAGCACGGCGGTGTAGGTGAAAAATGCGTTCAGCCCCATTCCCGGTGCGACCAGAATGGGGTTGTTGGCGTAAATGCCCATCATCAGGCTGCTGAAAAACGACACCAGGATCGTTGCCGTGAGCACCGCCGGGAAAGGCATGCCGGTTTGGCTGAGGATCGACGGGTTGACGACGATGATATACGCCGTTGCCAGGAATGAGGAAATCCCGGCCAGGATTTCGGTGGAGATCTGCTCTTTGCGAAGCCCGGAGAATAAGGTCATATCGTTCAGGTTTATTTCAAATATATTGATTTAAATTCAATGGGGAGGCCTTTTCGTTGGCTGTAAGGGATACAGGGCCGAAAATTGGTCATTAGTAATCCAGTAAGTTCCTTTTTTGCATAGCTTTAAAAATTGTTCTTTTATCACCTGAACCATACATGCTTAACATTCCAAAGTATCAGGGCAAACGGTGGGGCATTGCCCTTCTGGGCGGTATTACCCTGGCGTCGGTATTGATGACCGGCTACACCTACACCCGCAACACCGTGTCCGACCGTCCCGATTCGCTGCAATTGGCTTCATTTGTCGAGCCCGGTTTCCCTTTCATTTCGACATCCGTGGACGCCCGCAAGCTGGGTGGTGGTTTCCCGAAAGATAACCAGGCCGCGCGTACGCTGGCATTGCAGCTGGGCGACAGCGCCTACGCCTGCTTCGATACCGATCTGTTGCGGTGGTCGGTAGCGTGGACTGGCAAGTTTTTACCGATGGTACTGATGGCGCAGGTTTCGTACAAAGATTTTTTTAATAAAAACAATAACATAGCCACCGTTCCCGGCTCGCCCGTACTCGCAACAGGCGCCTATGCGGGATGGTCGACCGCTAAGCCGCAGTACCGCACCGACCAGTCGTTGCCGCCGACGTGGAAGCCGCTTCCCGCCGAACAGGGGCGTTACAATGGGGTGTATGTATACGGAAACCGCTCTATACTCGATTATTCGGTTGGGAAGGCCCATATTTATGAGCTGCCGGGAAGTGCCCGCTTCGAGGGCGGCGTTGCATTCACGCGCGCGATCCAGGCCGGCGATGTTTCAACTGATTTATTTCTGACCGCCGCTGAAATCGATAATGCGACCGGCAGCGAAGTGAAAGGCCGTATCGCATATGTGTACCAGGGCGCGGGCAAGGATACCGTTACCGCGGTGGCGGTTTTGGGCAAGGGGAAGTCCAACTGGCAGCCCGGTGTGGAAGAGGGCAAATATCTGACCGTGAAAATACCAGCGTCGGCGAATACCGGCGAAGCTACGGTTGCCATTTGGAAGGGGCTTTCGAAGGATAAAAGAGCATTTGAGAAATTTGTAAAAACCAAACACATACCACTGCCTGATTTTAAAACGGGCGGCCCTGCTTTGTGGCAGGAAACGGTCGTAACGCAAGGAAAGCTGGCGCCGGATACGGCGGCATTTGTCACCGATCAGCTCACGTTACCTTTGAACAATCCTTGGAAAAGAAATGTGCGTGTGGCTGATGTGGGCTTTTTTGAGGACGGAAGAGCGGCTGTCGTCACTTTTGAAGGCGACGTTTGGACAATCGAAGGCATTGATAAAAACCTGCAAAACTTGAAATGGCGGCGGTTTGCCTCAGGTCTTCACGAGCCGATGAGCATCGAGATCGTGAAGGGGATTATTTATGTTTTCGACCGAAATGGCATTGTTCGTTTTCACGACCTGAACAACGACGGCGTGGCCGATTACTATGAGAACTTTTCGAATGTAATGGGGCAATCGCCCGAGTCACGCGAGTGGGCGGGAGACCTTGTTACCGCGCCGGATGGTAGTTTTTACATTGCCAAAGGCGGTAGTTTGAGCAACGGACCGGGTATGACCAAGGCAACCGGCAAAGGTTTCAGGGCAGGTTCAGACCAGAACGGCGCTATCCTGAAAATTGCGCTCGACGGACGTAGCGCAGAGGTAGTGGCGACCGGTTTACGCGGCCCATATTTGGGTATGCACCCTACTAAAGGCATTCTTACGGCTTCCGACCAGCAGGGTAACTTCGTGCCTTCCACACCGATTTTTGTGATTCAAAAAGGCGATTACTTCGGCGTTGAGCCCACATTGCACCGGAAGGATAATCCTGCTGTAACGCCGCCGTTGACCTGGATTCCTCACAGCGTCGATCGTTCGGCGATCAGCCAGGTTTGGGCTACCAGTTCCAAGATGGGGCCATTGAATGGCAACCTGATCCATTTCTCGTTCGGCAGGCCGGGTTTGTTCCGGGTGCTGATCGACAGTACTACGAGCATTGTCCAGGGCGGCGTTTCGGTGATTAATGCCAATTATCCTGCGCCGACTTCGAAAGGGGCCATGAACCCGGTGGACGAGCAGCTATATGTGGCCGGTTTTAACCTCTGGGGTTCCAGTTCGAATGGCATCAGCGCATTGCTGAGGCTGCGCTACACCGGAAAACCGAGTTATTTGCCCAACCATTTCCGCGCTGGCAAGCAAGGAATTGTGTTGCGGTTCGATTCGCCGCTGGATAAAGCTGTTGCGAGCGATCCGAAGAATTTTGAGGTAAAAAGGTGGAATTACAAACGTACCGAGGAATACGGCTCCGGGCATTTCAAGCTGGATGGTTCAACAGGGCAGGAAACCATGTATGTAGCGGGATCCTATTTGTCGGCGGATCGCAAAAGCGTGTTATTGCTCGTACCTGAAATGACGGAAATCATGCAGATGGAAGTGACCTACCATTTGCAGGCCGCGGACGGAAAAAAGGTGAACGACCAGTTTTGGTTTACCATTAATCAGTCGACAGACGTGGATTTGAAAGGCTTCGAAGGCGTCGATTTGGCATTATTGAATGCAAAACGCCCCGAAGCCGCAGCGACAGCCGTGGCAGAAACGGCGGCTTCGGCGGAAAAAGGCCGGGATATATTCCAGAAAATGGCCTGCGCCGGATGTCATTCCGAAGGTACCCGCACAAAGGGTATGTACGGCCCGCCGTTTCAGAACCTGTACAAATCGGAGCGGACTTTTGATGATGGTACTAAGATAGTTGCCGACGAAACCTACCTGCGCGAATCGATCCTGACCCCTTCCAAACGCATTATCAAAGGTTACAATGAAGAAATGCCGTCGTTTGTTGGCGTGCTTTCGGATAACGATATCGAGTCGGTGATTTTGTTTATCAAATCGCTTTCGGGAAAATAGCCCCTGTGGAGCAGCCGCTGTGGAGCAGCCTCTGTTGAACAGCCCCTGTGGAACAGCGGTTGCTCCACAGGGGTCACGAAATTTCATCCAGACTGAATGGTAGCCGGCGGATCCGGCGGCCCGTGAGGTCGAAGATAGCATTAGCGAGGGCCGGGGCAAATGGAGGTAACCCCGGCTCACCCACGCCGCCCGGTTTCTCGTCGTTTTCCATGATGTGTACTTCAATAGACGGAATGTCGGCGATACGCGGCATGGGGTAGGTGTCGAAATTCTGCTGAACCGCTTTGCCGTCTTCGAAGGTCGTTGCGTGCGTAGTGGCAGCACCCAGCGCCATCACGATACTGCCCTCCACCTGTGCGCGGATAGTGTCGGGGTTTACGTACCATCCGCAATCCATCAGCGCAATCACTTTTTCAATTCTGACTTTTCCTTCCGCATTGCGCACCACTTTCACCGCATGGCCGCAAATACCTGTGAAGCATTCGGTAAATGCAACGCCCCAGCCCTGGTTTTTGGCCCGGGATTGCCAGTTGGTTAAGTCCGCCATTCGGTCGATCAATGCCTGGTAGCGCGGGCTGGGCAGATGCTCGCGCCGGAATGCCAGCGGGTCCTTACCGGCCAAATGTGCCAGTTCATCTATAAAGCTCTCGCACGCGAACCCGTTTGTGGACGCATACACAGAGCGCCACCACATTACAGGTACGGGCGAGTGCGTCCCCGCGCCTCCGAAGCTGTAATGCGGGATTCCCTGGCGATAGGGGTGCAGCAACCCCTCGAAATCGCCCGTGTTGTAACCGCCGGCTTGGGGAGCCGGCGGTGGTACAGGCGACCATTCCTGGCCGATCCACTGGGTTGCAGTTTTGGCCTGGAATGCGTGAACGCGCCCGTTTGCATGGAGTCCTCCTTTCAATGTGTAAAAAGCGCCAGGACGGAAAGGGCCGGAAGTCATATCGTCTTCACGCGTCCAGACGACCTGTACAGGTGCTTGTATCTGCTTGGAAATCAATGCGGCCTCGTAGGGGTAGTCGGGGAAAGCTTTTCGGCCGAAACCACCTCCGAGGAAGGTCATGTGTACCGCCACCCGCTCAATGGGAACATCGAACCGCTGGCTTAAATCGGCCTGGATCCAGTTCGCTTCCTGTATTGGCCCCCATATTTCGATGCTGTCGGAGCGGACATCGGCAATGCAGTTGAGCGGCTCCATGCAGCTGTGCGACTGGTAGGGTGTTTCATAAACGGCTTCCAACTTTTGTGTGCACTGATCGTATTCGCTTTCGAATTTCGGCTGCGGACCGATTTTTTGAAGATTTTCCCGCATTTGTTTTTCGAGCGATGCGGTGTTGGGAAGTTCAAAATCCGTATCGTTCCAATCTACTTTCAATACCTTCCGGCCTTGCATGGCTGCCCAAAGGGAATCGGCGACTACCGCGACACCTTCACAGTACTGGGAAAATACAGGCCTTTTGACTTTAAAAACGTGCGACACGCCCGGTACTTTTCGCGTTTCCGAGTCATCGAAGCGCTTCACCGTTTCCCTGAACCGCCTGCTACGCTCGATCATCGCATATTTCATCCCGGGCAGCTTTTTGTCTAACCCAAATACGGCAGAGCCATTGGTTTTCAAGGGGATATCCTTTCGAGGGACGGATTTGCCTATGATTTTATATTCAGTCCGCTTTTTTAGTATGATTTCGGTGGGGGGAGTGAGTTTGGCTGCTTTTTCAACTAACGCGCCATAAGTCAGTTTCTTCTGGGTATTCCTGTTGATAACCGCCCCGTCTTCGGCATAGCAGTCATTCCGGGAAACGCCCCATTCGGTGGCGGCAGCCGCGGTCAGCATCGCGCGCGCGCAGGCGCCTGTGCGTAGGAGTCGCGGTGCCCACCCGCGGACGGAAAAACTGCCTTCCTGTGGTTGCGGGCCATATTTTTCAGGATTAGCCGGTGCAAAGACGATCTCTACATCATCGAGCCGGACTTCCAACTCTTCGGCGAGCATTTGTGGAAGGGCCTGAAAAGTACCCTGGCCCATCTCGGAGCGGTTGCACATCAGCGTCACCTTGCCTGTGGAACTGATCGAAATCCAGGACATCAGCTCGGTGCCGGGCACGGTTCCGTTTGTTACGGGGTTTACGATCTCGGGGACCGTTTGCCCGCTCGTGGGCAGGTATGCAGCCAGCGTCAGCGCCGCACCCGACCAGGCTGCCTGACGAAGAAAATTGCGACGGGAAACATCCTTTGGCTCCATGGCGGTGATCAATGCGAATAGCTGGCAGCAGTTTTGATCGCCTTACGAATGCGCGGATAGGTCCCGCACCGGCATATATTGCCATTCATCGCGCTGTTAATGGCTTCGTCATCGGGGTTCGCATTCCCTGCAAGCAAGGCAACGGCCGACATGATCTGGCCACTCTGGCAGTAACCGCATTGTGGCACCTGCTCGGCGATCCACGCGCGCTGCACGGGATGTGAATTATCCTCCGAAAGTCCTTCGATCGTCGTTACCGGTTGCTCGCCCACTGCCGACACTGGAAAAGAGCAAGACCGCACCGGCGCACCGCTCAAATGAACGGTACAAGCCCCGCACTGCGCAATTCCGCAGCCATATTTGGTGCCTGTAAGTCCGATAAGGTCGCGTATCACCCAAAGCAACGGCATTTGCGCATCGGCTTCAACGGTATAAGCTTTACCGTTCACAGAAAGCTTGTAGGAAGGCATAGGCGTTCGGGTTGAAAGTTTGTGTGCTTCGAATGTAAAAGAAGCACCAGCAGAGCGCAAATCGGATTGATGAAGTGTTGTTTTGGAGGGATGAAATGCGGGTTATTGATAATTTGTTATTGTCGGTTGGACATTGGATGGGAGACTGGATTCTGCTAGGGCAACAGAAACAGATACCTGCGAGGATGGAAATAAAGCGGATAATTGGGTATTGCGGGAGCGGTAGAAGCCGCTCCCTGTAAATGCATATAATTTGTTCAACTTATTCGGCAACGCTTGCCGGGCAACGCTTGCCGCGCAACGTTTGCCGGGCAACGCTTGCTATGCTACCATCGTAAATAGCCGGTTCAGATCCAATCGCTTCCGAAGGCCCGATCGACTGACAACTTCTTTCAGATTACCGGCTAATGACGATTTTTCATCATTCACCATTTCGAGCAAATCTCCGAGGTAGTCGGGCTTCCGGCGGTTCAGGAATGTGTCGGCCTCGGGTGAGTTGCAATAAATGGCGGTGAATCCTTTGCCGTGGCGTTCGATAATGCCCCATGTGACAAGTGTGTCGAGGAAGTCGAGTGAACTGTCACTTTGCAGGCCTAGTTTTTGCCGGATTTCGGATACGAACAGCGGGCCCGCGGCAAGTTCTGTGAAGAGGCCCAGCCTAACGGCAGTCAGCAATGGTTTTGCAGACCAGAAACCTGTTCCGATCCGGATGATGTTCACTGGCGTAATTTCCTGCTCTTGTTCAATTTCAATAGTACTCATGGCTAAATGAAGTTAATGTTCCGGAAGGCGCGCTTCCAATGGATGAAACATGCTCTAAATTAGTATCGGGGATTCGATATACAGAACACCTATGTGATGAACTGCCGAAACCGGGGGTTAAACCATCCCAAAAAGGGTGTAGTGTGTTCCCTCGTTAACGACCATTTCGCAGAAATCTGTCAATAAGTTGCAGGAAATTTGCGCTCTTTTTGTTTTGATCAATGCTTAATCACCATCCTGGTTGCAGAGGTGCCATCGGTAAATTGCGCCTTTATGAGGTATTGGCCTGCATGATCCTGAACGGTGTATAAGCTGGAAATTGCTTTTAACCCCTGCCTTTCAGCAAATATGTAATAAAACAAAGCGATATTTCCTCACCAGTAACCAGCAATGAATAAACGGGAGCCGCTTAATGATCAAGGGGAAACAATAAAAAATCCCGGCTGCATCAGCAGCCGGGATTTGCAATAATCCTTATTCAATAAAGTCTCAGAAGCTATACCGCAAACCAATCTGCACCTGGTAAGGATTACCCGAAGGCGTCACTACACCAGCGGTGTTTACACGGTATACAAACTGGTTTTTCGATCTGTCGAATGCGGCAACCGCGGGCTTGCCGTTGGCAGCGGGGATACCCAATGCGTAGAGCGCCTGTGTGCCCAGCGATTTGTTGCGGCCCCAATCTTTGTTCAGGAAGTTGGCAAAGTTGAATACATCGGCGGAAATTTCAATGGCATGCGTGCCAGCGATCCTGATGCGTTTGGATGCCCGAACATCGAACACGCCGTAGAAGCCGTTGATACCACCGTTTCTTTCCGCAATTTTACCTGAATTTTTGATGATATAATCCTTAATGCTTTGACTTGCGTCCTTGTTGTCGAGAATGGCTTGGAGGCCGGTACGCACGTTTTCAGGTACGCTCGGGTCATTTCTGTCAAAAACATATGCAAGGTCGTTGGTACCTACGAAGTCGCCGTTGGTGTTACCACCCGATAGCAGGGTGTAGCGGGTACCACCGATTCCTGAATAGCGAACGCCGACGTTGACACCCCAGAAGCTGGGTAGCGAGCCGTAGAATACGATTTTGTGGCGGAATTGGTTGTCGGAATAAGACATCAGGCTCAGATTGCGCGGATCGTCCCTTACCGGCAATGAAAGCGTCGCACTGTTAGCTACGTTACCGTTGAAAGAGGTATTGTCCTTCACATCATTATAGGTATAACTCAAAGTGATCTCACCGTCGCGGAAATACTGGTATTTCACATCAGCCACGAAAGAGAATGCGTTGACTTTTCCCTCACTGTTCAGTTCCAGCACGCGGCCGAACTGTGTGGATTTACGCCCTTTCAACCAGTCGCCGGCGCCATTGGTTGGCATATTTTCGCCGCCTGGTACGAATACGCCACGGTTACCTTCGTTAGCCAGGCGGAAGAATGGCTCGTCGACCATGTTTCTGTCCACGTACATATAGTTGTTGCGGCCCAGGCTCATGTAACCCGCAATACCCACTTTCAGTTTGTCGGTCAGGTACTTGGCGTAGGAAATATTGGCCTTGTAGATGATGGGGACGCGCGCGTCTTTGGCATTGGTATTGATCGTCGGCAACTGGAATTGCGACAAAGTCGGAATGCTGTTGTAGTTGGCGCGGTATGCCGCGAAATCCGGAGTAGGGATGTTCGGGCTGCGTACATCGACGGTCGCGAGGTGCTTTCCGTCAAATGTAAGGTTATTGATCACGACATAGTTGTTGATATCCGAAGCGAACACACCACCGCCGAGACGGAAAATATCGGTATGCTTGTCGTTCACATCCCACGTGAATTGTACTCGGGGTTGCACTACAAACGACTTGATCTTGTTATCGGTGCGGATTTTCAGGGCGTCGTACAAAGTCTGGTTCAGCGGCGAGCTTGGGTAATGCGCATAGTCGAGACGCAGACCTGCCACCACGTCCAGCCCGGTTGCGAGGTTTGTTTTTAACTGACCGTAAATGCCGGCATTCCAGATCGTTCCTTTTACCGACCAGTCGTCCATCAATGGAACTTCACGGTAATAACGGTAAGGTTTCAGGTCGTTGAACTGGTCGAGGGCGGTTTTACCCGCAGCAGCATCCACATTGTAGTGGAAACGGCCGTTTACCTCCGAACCGTATGTTGAATGCGAACGGGTCATCATGATGTCCGCACCAAAGGTATACTCTACTTTATCGGTGTTATAATAGAGGTTATCCACCAATTGAACGACATTGTTGGTAAAACGCTCCTGTGCAAAACGGTGGCCGCCCATCTGAATGTTGGTCGCACGCGAATTGCCGTCGCTCAATACGGAGTTAACGTTCTCCACGATCGCCCTTGGGATGTTGGCTGCCGGAAGCTGGTCGCCAGGCGCACTTTTTTGTTTGACAAACAAATGCTGCACTTTCAGCTCGTTAGTCACTTTCGAATTGAGCGTCGACCGGAGCGACGCGAGCAAACTGTTGTCCTGGTTGAAGTCGTTTCCGTAAGACTCGTAGGCGTTGATGGTCGTATTATCCGCCAGACCGAGCTTGTTGCGGTCGTTGGTGTAGTTGTTGCGGATCGTGAGGAGGTTTCTGTTGTTCAACTGCCAGTCAAGACGCAAGAATGCTGCGTCGGAACCGCGTTTTTTGTCGAACGTTCCAAACTGCCGGGTATCGGCCATGCCGTATTTGCTGCGGGCGATATTCACGAACTGGTCGAGTGTGGCACGGGTTACATTGAAACGGTTTTCGTCGACGGGGCTGAGAATATCGGCAATGATCAACGGACGGCTGTCTTGCTGATGGTCCCAGGCTACGAAGAAGTGCAGCTTATCTTTCAATATCGGTCCGCCGAGGGAGAAGCCAAACTGGTTGGTAGAAAAATTGTTATTGATCTTGTTACCACGAATATCATAGGGGCTCGACAACCAGTCGGCGCGGGTATAGTTGAATGCGCTACCGCTCAGTTGGTTGGTACCTGATTTCGTCACCGCACTGATCGTACCACCACCGCTGCGTCCGTAAGTGACGTCATATTGGTTGGTAATCACCTGAAACTCGCGTACCGCTTCAATAGAAATCGAATAGGGGGCACCGCTTCTGCTGGTGGTAGCACCTGCGGAAGTCGGGTTTTTCGAACTCATACCATCGATGGTATAGCCGGTAGAAGAACCTAACTGGCCGGAAATGTTACCTCCGCGGCTCAGTGGCGACAGGTCCATGAGCGAAGTAAAATTCCGTCCATTCACCGGCAGGCGGGTAATGTCTCTGGCCGAAATGGCGGTGGAAGCACCCAGGTTTTCGATTTTGTTCTTGATGCCCGACGCCACAACGCTTACTACTTCAAGCGTTTGACCGGCCTCTTTCATACTCATTTTAACCTTCACGGCATCGCCCTGATGGAGCAGATAACCGGTCAGTTTTTGTTCACCAAAGCCGACGAAAGTAGCTGTCACCGTGTAAGGGCCGCCCAATGGAAGTTCTTTGAAGGCATATTCGCCTTTTGCATTGGTAACAGTTCCGGTTGTGAAGCCTGTTGATTCGTTTTTCACCTGAACGGTCGCACCCGCCAGTACTGCATTCTGGTCGTCGGTAATTGTACCGGCGATCGAAGCTTGCGTTGTTTGGGCCCTCAGCACTACGATGTTGCCGAAGCAGCAAAGCAATGTCAGGATCATAGGAAGTAAAAATCTCTTATGCATGAGCATGTTGTTGGTTAAACAAATTTTGCCGCAAAAGAAGAGTATCTACTTATCCAGGGTGTTATTAGAATATTATATAATTGTGAAGTCGCGGATACATCCGATTCTACCGTCCATCCGTTCCCCGGAAAATCTGAGATTTTTTTTCGCTTCGTTGTCCAATATCCGAAAGCCCGACCGTCATAACTATGAATCGACGGCGTGAGCCTCACATTCAATCATTCACTCATTCAAAATTATCCCCATGGAACAACGAATCAATCTTCTGGAGAAAGGGCAAAAAGCAATCAAAGCCATGTATGGACTAAGCGGTTATCTTGCCAAATCACAGGTTGAGAGACGGCTATTAAACCTGATCTATCTCCGGGTGTCGCAGATCAACGGCTGCGCATTTTGCCTTGACATGCATTCCAAAGACCTGCGCGCGGAGGGTGAAACCGAGCAGCGGCTGTATCTGCTGAATGCCTGGCGGGAAGCACCTTTTTATTCCGAACGCGAGCGCGCTGCATTGGCTTATGCCGAAGCCGTGACTGTGTTGAAAGACCGGGAGGTTACCGACGAGGTATTCGACGCTGTCAACGCTCAGTTTACGGACGAAGAGATCATCGATCTGACGCTCGCGATCACTACCATCAACTCTTACAACCGCTTCAACATAGCGTTCCGCACCGAAGCCGGAAGTTACGAGCCGGGCCAGTTTGCGGTGCATTGAGCATTTCATCAATACACAATATCAATGCTTGCCCGCTGGATCTGAGGATCGTCAACGGGCAAGCATTTGTTAGCAAGCTATCCAACCACTTTCACAAGCGCGGCAACTTCCTGGTTTGCCAAGCCGAGAGAGTCCGCTTTTTGCAGCAGGTCGCTGATCGTTTTGACAAAATCCTCCTGCGCCCCCGCATTCCGGAAGGCATTGTGAATGCGCTGTGTGGCAGCTATGCTGATCGACATCGGGCTTTGGCTGATCCTGAAATCGCCCTTCTCCACCACGCCAATCTGGTGTTTGAAGAACTCCGTGAATCCGGGTGTGATCTCGCCCAATATTTCACTGAATGCACTGAGCGGCAAGCCTGTTTTTTGTGCAAGCACAATTCCGTGAATCAAGCCGGTGTACGAACCATACAGCCACGTCAATGTAGCAAGGTCCATGGCCGAAGCCAGTGCCGCACGGTCGCCCAGGTATTTGATATTTCCTCCAAAAGCGGCTAATGCATCCCGGCTGCGTTCGAAGTGATCCCGGTTGCCTGAAACGATGATGGTGGTTTCGGGCAGGCCCATCTGATCCGGCGCAACCTGAATAGCGCCGTTGATATACCCCGCATTAACGTTGGCAAGCGTCGTTTCCAGTGCTTCGGCCTCCTGTGGATCTGCGGTAGTGAAGTTAATGAGCGTTTTGCCGTTCAGGATAGATTTGTCGCCGATATTGTCCAGAATACGGTCTACTGCCGCATAGTCCAGGACGCATATCACGATCAGCGGGCTCTGGCGGACTGCTTCGTCGAGGTCGTCAAATACTTTTACGCCCAAAATGCCGTCGGCTTTTGCCCGAGTACGGTTCCAGACCGAGACGATATGCCCTTTCGCAACCAGCAGCTCGGCAAGCCGCGTGCCCATTTGTCCCAAACCTATAATGGTGATTTGTTTTGTGTTCATTTTCTGTTCGTTTTGAATTGATGAGCACAAAATTCGGGAGTGGCAGGGTCGCCATCAATTACCGAAAAAAGATTCGGTAACCGAAAATTTATTCGGTATTCAGTAAATTGAGCATTCTAAAACGATATCGGACCAACGCATTCATCGACACCATGTATCAGCGAAAAACTTCGGAAGACCTCGAATGCGGCATTACCATTGCCATGAAAGTGTTCGGAGCAAAATGGAAACCATGCCTGCTCGACGCCATTCAACGTGGCTTTCGCCGCCCCAGCGAAATGCATCGGGAGATCCGGGGCGCCACGCCGCGCGTGCTCGACATGCAGCTGCGTGATCTGGAAGCGGGCGGGGTCGTCGAAAAATGCCAGTCCGCCGGTTTTCCGCTCTACACCGAGTACACGCTGACCGACATTGGACGGAGCATCATGCCCATTATCGATCAGATGAACGAATGGGGGATGCTGCACAAGGGGCTCGTGGCAGAGGAAGGCCTTCAATCCATGTCCTTATAATGCTGCACCTTCTGAAACATTTCAATAAGCGTGGTTACCTGAAGCTTTTCAAATAACCGTGCTTTGTAGGTGCTGACGGAGCTTTCGGTGAGATCCAGCTGTGAGGCTATTTCCTTGATCCAGAATCCCTCAATCAGCATGTCCATGATCGTGATTTCGCGAACTGACAGATCCAGGAGCGGATTATCAGCCTTGTAATTATGCTTGTCGAGCTGGTTGAGCAGTTCAACTTTAATTCTCGGACTCACGTACCTGCCCGTGTCCGCTATGGATGTAATGGCGGTTCGTATTTCTTCGGTGCGCGAATTTTTTGATACAAAACCATTTGCTCCCGAGCGCAGATAATGGATACCGTAAATTCTTTCTTCGAGGGCTGAGAAGACAAGTATAGCGACATTTTTCTGAATCGCGCGCATCATTGCTATCATCTCAAATCCCCGTCCGTCAGGAATCTGAATGTCGAGGATGATAAGGTCCTGTGCCTGCATTTCAAGTTCGGTCAGCGCTGCATTGAAAGATCCGGCTTCATGAATTACAGCCTCCTTGAATAAATCTTGTACGAGTATTTTTGTTGCAAGCCTGATAATCTGATAATCTTCTACAATCAAAATGTTTTTCATCCGGACATTTTCAAATTCAAAAAACCTTCTTCAATTTGTCGTGGAGATCCAGAGAATGAATGAGTAAATCCGAACATTTGTTAACGCTCTTTTCAAAAAATCCTTGGATAGCGGGGGGTAATTGAATGCGGTGTTTCCACCGCCGTTTCAATATCAAAAGGAAAATCTGAAAATAAAAGCGATTTGATTTCTTATACAGCGTATTTGTATAAAAGTGGTGCAGCATTTCCGGGTTTTGCCGACTTCGACAACTGACGTTCGCTTGTATACGGAGGACTGATATGAGGGATTGTCAGGATGTAAAATGCTTAACCCCACCGGCCGGGTCCAGTGTTAGTTCAAGATCTACGCTGAATTCGGATTCCGTCTGCTGTACCGACAATTTGTGCCTGTCCGGGTAAAGCAACTGAAGACGCTTCGAAGTATTGCTCAATCCGAAGCCTCCCACTTTTTCATTCCTGGCCCGGTTTTGGGATCGGGAGTTTTGAGGGATATTGTTTTTTATTTTGAAGTACAAGGTATTGTAAGTCAGTGCAATATGAAGATGTACATACGATGCGTGCTTACTTTTGGCGGTACCGTGTTTGAATGCATTTTCGACAAACGAAACGAGTAGGAGCGGGGCGATGAGATAGTCTGCGGGGTTTCCCCCCTCCAACTGGTATTTGATCGTCACTTTATCCGAGAAACGTGCCCGTTCCAGATCCAGGTAATTTTCGATGTAACTGACTTCGCTCGAAAGGAATACAGTTTCCTTGCTTGATTCGTAAAGACTGTACCGCATCAGATCTGATAATTTAAGAACCAGGTCTGCAGCTTGCTCGTCGACATCCACCGTTTTGGTGTAAATAGCATTGAGCGTATTGAAGAGGAAATGCGGATTGATCTGCGATTTGAGAAAACTCAGTTCGAGGTTGAGGTTGTTTTTTTGTAATTGCAGACTTTGTGTTTGCAGGTTCAGGTTTGTTTTTTCGAGTTGTAGCCGTTCCATTTCCAGCTGCATATTTTTTGTCCTGGAATTAATAATGTCGCGCATAACCTTGATCGCCAGCAGCGGCGTGATATAATACAAACTCCAGGCATAGTCGGTGTATGCAATGTCGAAATTGATGAAGCAACTGGCCCAATGGCTGCGGGCCTGATAAAAATCCCACAATTTGCTTATATAAATAGGATTATATTCAGAGCCGTTTGTGATGGCTGCCAGGTGCCTGATTTCGTAATAGTTGGTGAGGTGTACCAGCAAGAATACGATAAGCAGGCTTATAACCAGGGAGAGTATTTTTCTGGTGTTTAAAAAACGTGGAAAGACCACATACCCCAGCAGGTAGAATACTGAAATGGATTGCAGAAAAACGACAACTGAAGCATGCCATATGACGGACAGGTTATCCCTCGTGAGTGCGGGGATACTGTAATACCGAACGATGCACCAGAGCGCTATCCATGCAAGCAAATGATAAATAACCCTGGTGACTTTTGCGCTTTTTTCAGAAAAAATAGGATTGAGACGCATGCCTGTCAGATTCTGTTCTTCTGTAACGCTGCGAGGACATTAGCCCGATAGGTTACGCCTATTGGAATTTTCCGCCCGCTGTTCGTAGTAATCTCATTGCCTTCAATTTCGCGAATCACTTTTTTATTGACGATATAGGAGCGGTTAACCCTCAGAAACTGCGCGACAGGTAAAGCCTCTTCGATTTTGGCCATTGTCATATGAATAACCGCTACACGATCCGCCCAATACAATTTAAGGTAGTCGCGCATGCCTTCAATGAAATGGATTTCACTGGGAGCTACTTTAATGAGTTTTTTATTCTCTTTCAATAAAAGGAAGTCATTTCGGGCACCGGAGAATGCTGTGTCCGGCACGTGTTCCTGCGCTTCTTTGGAAGATGAAACAAATTTCCGCGCGGTTTCGGAACCGCCTGGTAAATGTTTCTGAAAACGCGTGCTGTCCACCTTGTTGACGGCCTTTAAGAACCTTTCAAAAGAGACGGGTTTGAGAAGATAGTCCGTCAGCTCATGCTCGTAGCCTTCCAGCGCGTAGGAAGGGTCGGCTGTAATCATGATAACGGCGGGCCGGGCGGCGGGAAGGAGCTTTAAAAGCTCAAATCCGGTCATTTCAGGCATTTCGATGTCCAGAAATACGATGTCCGGCTTTATTTCCCTGATCAGGAACAGGGCATCGGTAGCACTCTCGGCAGTACCGACCAATTCGAGAAAGGGAACTTTCTGCACATATTTTTCGATCAATCGGCGTGCATCAGCCTCATCGTCTACAATTATACACCGCAACCTGCCGGGAGACAACATACTCTGACCTTAACTACTGTACTAAATTTCATTCGTCTGCAATAATATAGGTATTGGTCGAAATTAATGCATAATTCGGCGAAATTATTTTAGTTCGCCACCTATTTAGGATTACTTTAAACCCGGTAAGGAAAGGAAGCTTTGTGAAAGAATTAAAGAAGCTATTGGCCATGATAAAAAAACATACAGGAATTGCATTTAAAGGAGGGTTTAAAGAATGCCCGTCTCTGTTTCATACTAGCCACTATTATACTTCATTTGCAAACTTTGCCGGTAATCCGGCGTTGCACCGTTTGATTTTTACAAAATTAAACAGATGATCTCCGACTTCCACGTACTGCCGGGCATTGAATATGTCGTTTGATTTGGATTTAAGCTGGAAAAGCGCAATTTTTATCTAAGAAAACAACGATCCGGCCTGGTACTGGAAAATGATAACTTTTATAAGTAAAATGGGTGCTTAAAAATTGAAAAGCTCCTGGCATTTTGCCAGGGGCTTTTTTGTTTGCAATTCAACCAAAATAAACCCGTCAATTAATTCACCCTTGGGGAATACCCCTGCCTTATTTGTAGCTGAATATTGACAAATAAGTTGTCGGTAGAAGGAATAATCGTAAGCCATTTGCCTGGAAAGGAGTCCCGGGTCGCCCGCCCGGGGTGGTGTGTCATACCTGCCCGACACCCGTGCATGCCGGGAATACCGGAATTTGCCGGTTTGTTCGCGTATATACATATACGTGCCAGGCGGTTGCTTAGCTGATCTTGGTCCGGGTATTGGGTCCAGGTCTTTTTTGTTTCTTAACTTACAGGTAATGATCCCGTCAAACGGATTCACTTAGTTTGCAGCCTTTCCATACTCGTTTTATAACTATGACTAAGCCTTTAACCTTTTTTGTCCTGATGATGCTTACCCTGACCGGTTTCGCCCAAACCGGCCGTACTCCGGAACAGGGTTACCAACTGATTACGGGAAACTCGTTTGTCCAGTCAAAGAACTGGTATTTACTTACACTTTTTGAATCGCTTCCGGAGGCGAGAGCCTTGCTCGAAAAGGACAGCGAACTGGCCGCAATAGCCGGATTGAAATACAAAAACCTTGAAACATCGGTGAAGGAATGCAAGAGTGATTTTCTTTGCTACACGCGTAAAATGAAGTTTTCGGATGAAGAAATCAATGCAATAGGGGCCAGGCTCGAAGCGCTTTACAGCGAGAATAATGCATTGGGGAAGCTTGTAAAACAGCACCTTAATCCATCCGGGACGTATATATTATTGAAGGAGCCAAACGAAAAAGCGCTGCTGCGAAAAGCTTGGGAGCAGGATGCAAAGAGCGTCAATCACACCATTGAGGTGTACGCAGAGGGCAAAAGGCCCAACTATCCGGCGATCGATTCCATTGAATTTAAAACTGCCGCTAAAAGCTACCCGGTGCTGGTTTACGACGTTACGGAGACTGTGCGCCAGGAGAAGAAAAATGCGGGCCTGTTTTTCGGTCCATCCATGCATTATGCGCTCCAATTCCTGGAAGTAAACGAAAGACACGAGGCTGCGGACTATGAACCTATGGTTTCGACGGTCAACAAAGCTGCTTTCGAGCGGGTGAGGAAAATCAATTGGAGTAAATTCAAATACACGTTGATCCTCGTACCCGGTGCAGGCCCGGATACTCATGACCGTGTATTGAGCGAGGGGGGCATACTGCGCTGCCGCGTCGCTGCCTTACGGTATTTTGAAGGATTAGCGCCTTACATTCTGGTTTCGGGTGGGCGTGTGCACCCTTTCAAAACGAAGTACAGCGAGGCATTTGAAATGAAGAAGTTTTTGATGGAAACCTTAAAAGTACCCGAAAGCGCGATCATCATGGATCCGCACGCGCGCCATACGACGACCAATATGCGTAATGCGGTGCGGCTACTTTATCGCTACGGAATGCCGGTGGAGAAACCCTGCCTCGTTTCAACGATGCGTTCGCAAAGCTATTCTATCACGAGCGACGCTTTTGTGAACCGCTGTATGCGCGAGATCAGCCACGTTCCTTACAAGTTGGGCAAGCGGCTCAGCGAAACGGATTTCGAATTCTACCCGGTGCTCGATGCATTGCACATCGATGCTGATGAACCGCTTGATCCCTAGGAATTAACCGCCTTGTTTGACGTTTTTCAAGTCGTCGTTGCTGATCTTGCGCCCCGAGCCCTGTTTAAAGAGCCCGCCGAACTCCCAGTTCAACGAGAGTTTTACGGATCGCATAAGGTACCGATTACGCATGATCGAATAGAACTCCGGCGAACTTACGACCTCCTTCTGGGGCCGATAAGAGCCGAAGGGGCTTACCGTCGTAAGGGTGATCGAGAGCTTGCGCGCAGGAAGCTCCTTTTTGGCTGAAAAACTGTAATAGAGCCACGCTCCCTCGAATCCCTGGAGTTCAATGCTGCGGGCGTCATAGTCTCCGTATGCCTGTACGCTATAATTTTGGGGGAGTTTTAGACTGGTATTGATATTGACTCCCCAGACAGCACCCTTGTTGTCGATCCCAAGCGCGCCGCTTTTGAAGCGCGCCCGACGAATGTTGGCATTGCTGTTGACCTTCCAGTCAGGCAGAAGCGATAACGAGGCCGAGAAGTTGATACCGTACTGGGCATTCGAGGCGAGGTTTTGCTTGGTTGTGGTGGCCACACCGGCAGCGTCCATGGTGACAATGCTTTCGATGGAATTGTTGGTTTTTCGGCCAAACGCGGAAATGTTCACAAACAGGTCGGAGTTTGTCTGCAATGCGTAGGTGAACTCCATTTGGTTCACTTCCTCCGGTTTCAGCGACGGGTTGCCGACTACGATATTCTTTGGGTCCTGGCTGTCGCGGTTAGGATTAAGATCCCAGATCGACGGGCGGGAAATGCGTTTGGTGAAGCTTAATGTGAGATTGTTGTTCGCATCGAGCTTCTTGAAAATAGTCGCGCTAGGCACAAAATTCCAGAAGCTGCTGGTAAAATGTACTCCTGCATCGCGCTGGTTGCCTTCAAGGAAAGTTCCTTCCATGCGTGCGCCCGCATGCAAGGCCCAGCCGCTGCTCCACTTGAATTTGATCTGGCTGTAAGTAGCCAGAACGTCCTGTCGGTAAGCGAAGCGGTCGGTACGGGAGGGGACGATTTGGAGGTTACCCGGCGCGTCGGGCGCGCTGGCTTGCACCTGGTAGTCACTTCCTACACTACGCAAAATGGCTTTTACGCCGCTTTCCAATGCATGTTTGCCCGATGGGGCGAGCGGCAGGATATAGTCACCCTGGAACGTCCATTCGCGGTTATGTGTGGTATTATCGTTGATTTCGCGGTAAACGACGAACTGCTCGCCGTCGCGCCGGGTCGCATTGTAGTTGAAATCGTCTATCGAGCGATTATGCTGCGCCATCAGGTACAGTTCTTCGCCCGGTTTTCTGAATTTTTTGGTGTAACCCAAATTCAGATCGATGCCTTTGTTGGGTGCTTTGGTCTTGACAGATTGGTGAAATTGGTCGGTAATCTCTCCATCCGGGGTAAGTTGGCTGTTATGCTGCTCGCTGTACTGAGGCCAGTTACCGAGCCAGCCATTTATCGAGAAATTGAAAACATTGGCGCTATCGGCCAGGTATTCGATCTGCACATCACCGGAGCTGTGCGGTTTGGCATTGTCGCGTACGATTTCCTGCCGGACTTTGCCGGTCTCCGCGCCGTTTTCAAATGTGGTACGGTCCACGTTCGACAATTCCTTGTTGCGGAACCTGTGTAAATGGAGCGTCGAGCTGATATTCCACTTATCGCGGTTCGCGGCAATGCGGGGATTAAGGGCCTGTTCCAGGTTCCCGCCCACTACTTCGATGGTCCCGCTGGTGCTCTGGTTGCCTTTTTTAGTAATAATATTAATAACTCCCGCTGCGCCTTCTGCATCATAACGCGCCGAAGGGCTCGTGATTACTTCGACGGACTTGATCGATCCCGCAGGCATCATATTCAATGCATCGGCTGCATTACGCGCCATTTGGCCTGAGTATTTTCCGTTGATGAGGATACGCAGGTTGGAATTCCCGCGCATGGTCACGTTTCCTGCCGCATCCACATTCAGGATTGGCGCTTTCCTGAGTACGTCTGCCGCTGTTCCGCCTGTATTGCTGATATCCTTCTCGGCATTATAAATGAGCATTCCCGGCTGTTGTTCAACGAGTTGCTTCATGCCCGTAACCGTTACGGCATCCAGTTGCTTTACGTCGGAGACGAGTTTTACAGTTCCAAAATCATAAGGCGCGGTGGAGGTAATCCTGAATGCGAGGCGTTTCTGCCGGTAGCCTACCAACGAGAGGTTCAGCAAATAGGAGCCCGTCTTAATGTCCGTGGATTTGAAATAGCCATTTTCATCGGAATAGGTAAGCGCAATTACCTGCTGCTGCTCATCGAGAATGCTGATTGTAGCGAATTCGATGGCCCTGGAAGATGAGGAATCAATGAGCGTACCTTTGATCAGATAACCGGGCGATGTTTGCGAAAAGCAGGTTTTAGCGACTAGCAAGGCGGTAAGGAAAGGTAAGAGGAAGAGGCAACGGTACTGAAATTTCATAGCTGGGAAGTGGATCCCGGCGGGGTTGCCGGGGAATTAAGGGGTTGATGAAATGTAATAAGTGTAAGTATTAAGTATCAGGCTTTGCCGGTAGAAATTGAGAATCGGGAATTGGTTGGCAATACTTTGCTTCTCTTTTTGGGTTTCGCCCTTTTGCCCCACCAGATATAGAAGCCGGTAATGGGTAAACTCGTGCAGATCAGACTAGCTATGAAAAACAGGATTTTAGTGGGCATTCCGCCGACCGCGCCTACATGCATGGCATAGTTTGTGCGACGGAGCCATTGGGCCACATCCAGCGCTGCAATCTGCGGCTGACTGGCCGGCAGTTCTTCAAGTGTATGCTGGTCGAGGTACACATAGCGCCACGAGCCGTTATGCATATCGGTACAGAGCTCGATCGGCTCGGACGGTCTTTCGGGAAATGAAACGATGATCGCCTCCTTGTTCAGTACCCCTATTTCGGTGATGCCTTTCCGCCATGCAGCGTCAACATTCGCCATGCTTGCCAGCGGCAGATTTTGCGTTGTGTCCGAAAACGCCCGTTCGTAACGTTGGGGCTCCTGTCCGCCCGAGGTAAGCCAGTAAAAACCTTTGTTGAACCATTGAAAGCCCATAATCAGTCCGGTAATTGTCAATATCAATGCAACAGTGAGCGAATAAAAACCCAGGACATTATGCAAGTCGTAATTAACGCGCTTGAACTTCGCCCGCCATTTGATTGTCAGCGCCTTTTCTCTTTCGGATTTCGTCCACTTTTTGGGCCACCAAAGAACAATGCCGGTGATGAGTAAAATAAAAAATACCAGGGTAGCATAGCTGACGATCCCCGTTCCGATCTTTCCTTCGATCCATAGACTGGTGTGACCGTCGAGGATAAAATGGAAGAAATCCTCATGGTCCACCATCGCCACGATTTCAGCGGTGTAGGGATTCACGTACACCAGTGAATCGGAGTTGAGGCTAAAATGGGCGGTCTGGTCTTTGCCATGGTACCAGACGCTGTGAATCACTTTTTCAGGCAACGCCTGTTTCACCGATTTCCATAATGCGGAAGGCGGTAGCATAGCCTTATTTTCGGGATTCGGGGCATGCAGGTGTTTTAGGGTCAACGCTTCCAGTTCGCTTTCAAAAACCAGAATGCAGCCGGTGAAGCCTACTATTACCACCACGATTCCGGAAGCCAGCCCCAGCCAAAGGTGCAACCATGCATTGATTTTTTTAAGGATGTTCATCGAATACTAACTATTATTTCGCCGATCTTTTGAAGTTTCAAAAAGGAGGGTTCCGCCTTTTGAAATGAGTAGCGCAATCGCTCATTTCCCGAAGGCCGTTTGGTAAAAAATGGCCTCGCATACGGTCATCGCGTAACGCCACAGGTACGTTTTCTTGTAAATTCAGGAACTGTAAACCTTTGATTGGACACACTATGGAGATGTATGGAATGCCATGCGGAAGATTCATTGATCCGCTTTCAGACTTTGGTTTCAAACGGATTTTCGGCTCAGAGGCTAATAAGGACATATTAATTGATTTTTTGAACGTGCTTTTCGCGGGAGAAAGGCATGTGGCCGATCTGACATTCAATCAAAATGAAAACAATGGACAGACTTCCATACTCCGCAGGGCTATTTTTGATTTAAGCTGCACAGGTGCCGATGGAGAGCAATTTATTATCGAAGTACAGCGCGTGAGGCAGGAGTATTTCAAAGACCGGTGTTTGTACTATTCGGCTTCTCTCATCCGTGACCAGGTAGAGGCGGGAGTAGCTAATTGGAAATATGACTTGAAACCGGTGTATTTGATTGGTTTAATGGATTTTTGTCTTGAAGACTCCGGTGATGATCGTTACCTGCACGAAATCCGGTTAGTCAAGAATAGCAACGGACAGGTATTTTACGACAAATTTGGCCTGACATTCATTGAGATGCCGCGTTTTCTGAAACGAGAATCGGAGCTTTTGACGGAGCTGGACAGGTGGCTTTATTTGTTGAAAAATTTAAGTAACTTGAATGATGTTCCGGCAGTTTTGACAAAGCCTGTTTACAACAAAGTTTTCAGAATAGCAGAAGTTTGTAACCTAAATCAACAAGAAAAAATGGCATGGGATGCATATTTAAAAGCCAAGTGGGATAACGAAAATTCCATGGACTATGCGAAGAAAGAGGCGATGAAAGAGGGAATGAAGCAAGGCTTGGAACAGGGCTTAGAACAAGGCTTGGAGCGAGGCTTGGAAACTGGTATAGAAGAGGGCAAGCTTCAAGTGGCCCGTAAGATGAAAACCAAGGGCTTCGATATTGAGACAATCTGTGAAATAACGGGCTTGACGTTTGAGGAAATCCGTAATGCCTGATTGTTCACCTATTCGGCAAGCGGCTCCAACCGCAAAATGTACTCAGTATCATCACTAAACTTCAATCCCTTCTTTAACGACCCGGTTTCAGGGTTGAGTAGCCATACATAACATCCCTCACTTCCCGAGTTGACGGTAATATAAACCGTTCCGTTCTCGACCAGTACGCATTGGCGCGAAGTTCCCTTGTCGAGTGGAAGAGGGAGGCGGCTGGTGGTCTGTTTTGCCAGATCGAGCAGAAAGAAGTCGAAATGAGGAACTTTGTAATGGTCTTTCATGCCGGTGTAGAGCCCTTTGCGTTCGGTTCTTACGATCGCTTTGCCATTTCCCACGTACCAAAATCCATAGCCATGGTTTTTAATCGGTGATGCAGAGATATTGAAGAAGTAAGCCGGGTCGATTTCTCCCAGGGATTTCTTAATGCGGAACACACCGGTTGGTTTCTCCGGGTAATTTCCAGATGCAATTCCCGGACACGCAATAAAGTAGAAATCGCCGTTTTCCGTGACAAATGAATGGCTCTGCCGCGTATTCACCCCGCCCGGATAAACGGAGCGGGTGTCCCTGAGCGTTTTCAGCGGTTTCAGTTGAGGATAGTCCAGGACGGCAGTGTAAATGGTGTCGCCTGTGGTGTAGTTGTCGAGCGTGGAGGTGTGGTAGCAGTAGCCGATGTACAATCTGTTTTCCAGAAACTGCGTAAAGCCAATGAATAGCCAGTTATAGTTGCCGAAGGGCTCAGGAATGGGGACCGTGCCCTGGGTGATGCTCAGATCGCGGACATCGATTTTGACATAACGCACTTTACGGGCGTCGTCGTCGTAGCCGAGGATCATCAACGAATCACGCGATAGCCAATTGTAGTTTTCCACCGACGAAAAGCCGGTCACGGCGATGGCCGTATCCCTTGTAAATTCGCCATTGGCGATCTTGTACCTGACAAACGAGCCTTTCCGGCGGTCAATGCTGTAATATCGGCCGTCGCGCACGATAAGCTCATAGTATAGTGGCGCCGGCACAACCTTCGCCCCCGTTTTTTCCGGGTTCAACTCACCGGAATCAAGCGAATCGGTTTGAAGGATATACTCTTTGCCATTGTTCATCATGGCATAAATGCTGTACTTCTTTTTGGCAACAACCCCTTTTTGATCGGATTGCTCCCGGCAACCGGGCAGCAGGACAACAGAATGCAATGCGAAAATGACGAAGTGGATAACACCCCGGTAACGATGTATCATGAGTTAGGTCAGATATTGAACTGATGCATGAGCTGCTTCAAAACGAGCGGCGGGAGGCTTACCATGGCACCTTCCTTGACGACGATCACTTCGCCGGTCTGTGCATTGCCGCCATAGTTAAGCGCAATGTAGTTTTGCCCTTTTTTCAACGAAACTTTTTCCCGGTTCTGGGCAGGATTGGCACAGGTACCCTGAAAGATGAGTTCGATATCTTCCTTGGGATTGATCAGCACTGCCCCGCAGAAATCCATGATACCGGTTTTGCTATTGAGGGCCACGTTGCTTCTGGGTGCAATGGAAAGGGTAAACTCCTTTTCGTCAAGATCCTTGTTTTTCGTGCCCGAGCTATTGTTGAGTGCAATTATTTCCTTTGGAGCGGACTCGTGCTTCCCGCTGTAAAGGGCCGCGCCCAACGAGGCGAGCAGACACGCAGCCACAGCGGGTTTCCACAGCGAACGCGAAATGGTATGTCTGACATTCGGAGCAGGAGCTTCCTGGGAAGATGGGAGTACGGTCGCTATTTCATTCCACATGTCGGATTGCAGCGCAGTTTTTTCTTCCGGAAAGGTCCATGCTATGGTTTCGTCGGCATCGTCGCTTAGCAGCCATTCCTCTACCACTGCCTTCTCCTGGTCGGTGCAGCGGCCATGATGGTATTTTTCAATAAGTTCTTTACTGATCTTCATTCAAATACTCCACAGTTCGGTTGGTGATGCTTCCTGAAAGTAAAAGTAGCATAAATTGAGTTGAGCCGTAAGCCACGCCGGCGATTCTAGTGTATATATTCGGCCAGGTTGTTTCGAAGTGTCGTGAGCGCCCGGGTGATGTGGTACTCGACGGCCCGTTCGGAGATCAGCAGCGATGAGGCGATCTCTTTGTTGCTAAGACCTTCTTCGCGGCTCATTTTGTATACCCGCCGGCACTGGCAGGGCAGGGTGTCCACAAGGTCATCGACCTTGCTTTTGAGGTTATTGTAGAGGATGTCGTTTTCGGTGCAATGCGTTCGGTCGCAGTAGTCTGCAAACGCGATCTGGTTATGTTCCTTACGGGATTTGGTATTTCGGAGATATTCAAAGACTTTGAATTTGGCGGAACGCAACAGGTACCGCTCCACGGAGGTCGTGATTTCGAGCTCGTCTTTCCGCTCCCAGAGAGATTTAAAGATTTCCTGCACCATTCCTTTGGCAGGTTCGGGATCGCGGACGGTGTTGTAGCAAACCGAGTAGACTTTCTCCCAATGGGCCAGATATATCTGCTTGAAAGACGTTTCGTCTATCCGGAAAGGAGCGTTATCTGGGGTATTGACGGTCATGCAATCGGGGACGCGAGCGGAATAGATTGCGCAAATGTAATTCTTTGTTTATAATAAGTCCAAATAAATTCGATGCACCCATGCGCCCCCATTCCGGACGATTCCCCGAACCCTGCCGCCGCTTCGCCCCCGAATCTGTACGATTGAGCGTCCGCCAGGTTTCAAACTCAGTGTGTTATGGAGAATTTTGGTTTGTCAATTCAAAAAATTAGCCGATGAAAGCATTACTATTAGCCATGACATTTCTTTTCGCTACCCACCTTTACGCTCAGGAAGGTACACAAACGATCCGCGGGACTGTCCGGGACGAAGTTTCCAAAACGCCCGTGATCGGGGCGTCCATACTGCTAGTCAGGGAGGCCGGGGCAAGCCCGGTTGGGGCGGTTACCGACACCCGGGGCGATTTTACCATCGCGGGCGTGCCTGTGGGCCGCCAGTCGTTTCAGGTTACGATGGTTGGATACGAACCGCAACGCTTGTCCAGTGTTGTGGTCACAGCGGGTAAAGAAGTCGTTCTGAATGTAACCATGACCGAGGCGGTACAAAACCTGGATGAAGTGGTGGTTACCGCCGATCGGAAAAACGATAAGACCAAAACCAATAACGAACTGTCGCTGGTAAGCGGGCGGTCGTTCAACGTGGATGATACCAAGCGGTATGCGGGAGCGCTGGGCGATCCGTCGCGGATGGCGGCCAACTTTGCCGGGGTGGTGTCGGGCGATGATTCGCGCAATGATATTGTGGTCCGCGGAAACTCGCCTTCGGGCACATTATGGCAGCTGGAAGGTCTCAATATCCCGAATCCCAACCATTTCGGCTCGTTCGCGGCTACCGGCGGGCCGGTGAGCATGCTGAACAACAACGTCCTAGGTAAATCCGACTTTCTTACAGGTGCATTTCCTGCCCAGTATGGAAACGCGTTGGCCGCGGTGTTCGACTTGCAATTGCGTGAAGGCAATAATCAAAAACATGAACTGATGGGCCAGGTAGGTTTCAACGGTTTTGAACTGGGCGCCGAAGGGCCGTTTTCAAAGAATTCCAAAGCGTCGTTTCTTTTGAATTACCGGTACTCGACACTTGGGCTGTTCAAAGCGCTTGGATTGCAGTTCGGAACGGGTACGGCCATTCCCGATTACCAGGACCTGAACTTTAAAGTGGCCATGCCGACCGGTAATAAAGGAAAACTGACGCTTTTTGGCATAGCGGGAAGCAGCGGCGTGAATTTCCTCGGGAATGAGGTGGATACTACGCTCACGAACATGTATGGCACCGAGAACACCAACACCCGGGTGAAATACAGGACAAACGTTTTCGGATTGGCCTATGAACAGAATCTGACCCCCAAAACTTTCGCCAAGCTAACCCTCGGCATGAGTACCACACGGGAGCGGTTCAGCGGCGACTCCATCAGCAATCCGGCGCGGGAAGCTTTCCTGAGCGGCGAGGCGAGATACAATACCTCCAAATATTCTGCGGTGTTGAATCTGCGGCATAAAATGAATGCAAAAAGCAGTCTTTATGGAGGTGTCACCGTAGATATGCTCGGCTTCGACCTGTACAGCCGCTCGATTTACCAGGGCGGGAAGATCGATACCGTTCGAGCGAACGTGAGCGGAGAAAAAACAGTGCTCACACAAGCCTATGCGCAATGGAAGTACCGGATTTCGCAGGGGCTGATCTTCACGACGGGCATGCATTTCCAGCATTATAACCTGAACAACAACGTCGCTGTCGAGCCGAGGGCCGGTTTGCAATATACATTCGGCAAGGGGCAATCGGTGAGCGTTGGGTACGGCTTGAATAGCCAGGCACAGAACATCTATACTTATTTTGTTCAAACACCGGGCGAATCGGGGCCGGTGCGGACCAACAAGAATCTGGGTTTTACCAGAAGTCATCATTTCGTGCTGAGTTATCAGAATCGCCTCACGGAAAACCTGTTACTGAAAATCGAGCCGTATTATCAGCAACTGTTCGATGTGCCGGTCGAGCAGCGGACTTCCACGTATTCGGCTTTGAATATGGGTGCTGCTTTCGGCCCGTCAGATCATGATAGTCTGGTAAATGGAGGCACGGGGCATAACATGGGCGTCGAGCTTACTCTGGAAAGGTATTTCAACAAAGGCTATTACTTCCTGCTCACCACATCATTGTTCGACTCGAAATACAAAGGCAGCGATAAGGTGGAGCGCAAGACGGCATTCAACACCCAATATGTGCTTAATGTGCTAGGAGGGAAAGAGTTCCGGTTTGGCAGCAACAATATCCTGAGTGCCAACATCAAAACCTCGCTCGTGGGAGGAAAGTACATTACGCCACTCAACCTGGCTGCTTCCCGGGCCAAAGGCTCCGCCGTTTATGATGAAAACCGCGCCTACTCGTTACGTCAAAGCACCTATTTCAGGACCGACATCCGCTTTTCCTATCGCCGGGAAATGCGCCGGAGCACGATGGAGTTTTCGATGGATTTGCAGAACGTGACCGCGCGAAAGAACATTTTTCAGCAAACCTACAACCCGCGAACCAACGAGCTGGTGAATCAGTATCAGCAGCCATTTTTCCCGGTACCTTATTTCCGGTATACATTTTAATTGAAAATTGGCGGGTAATCGAGTAGTTTGCCCGCCGATATTCACTTGCGATGAAAGAAAAGGCTTATACGCTCAACGACCGGAAATGGCGGATCATGGGTATCCCGCTCATGGGAGTTGCCATTGCCTTGATGATCAATTTCGATGAGTTTCTGAAACTGAGCCGGCATTTTTTTCTCAGTGCATTTTTTTCAACATTGCTTACACTGACATTCTGGGAGGGTAACCGGTACATTATTACATGGATGCGCCGCATTTTTCCGGAGTATGGCCAAACCGGCAAAAGGGTGGCTGCGGAAGCGGTGCTTGCGGTAGCCTATGTTTTGCTGGTATGCCTGCTGCTCGATGAGCTTTATTACAAGCCGGTGTACCATGTGAGCGTGCTGGCGATGGGGTTCCGGATCAGCATTGTGCCGACGGTGATCGTTTACCTGGTGTATGAGGCGGTTTATTTTTTTGATGCCTGGAAAATGAATGTAAGGAAAACGGAAGCGCTGATGCGCGAAAATGTACAATCGCAGCTGGAAGTACTCAAAAATCAATTGGACCCGCATTTCCTGTTCAACAGCATGAATACGCTGGCGGCGTTGATTGACGATGAGAATACCGCCGCACAGGATTACCTGGAAAGGTTGTCGGACGTGTACCGGTACGTGCTCGTAAGCCGTAACAAAAACACGGTGTTGCTGAGCGAGGAATTAGCGTTTGTGGATGCCTACGTGTATTTGAATAAAATCCGTTTCAGAGAAAACCTGCAAGTGGAAAAGCGGCTTTCCCCGGCTGCATTGGTGCAGTATATTACTCCGCTGAGCCTGCAAATGCTGATCGAGAATGCGATTAAACATAATGTGGCCTCGCGCGAGAACCCTTTGCAGATCGTGATCCGCGAGGAAAACGGCGGATACCTGGTGGTCGAGAATAATATTTCAGAAAAGACCATCTTTGAAAAATCGACGCGCGTAGGGTTGCAGAATATTATCAACCGATACGGCCTCCTGACCGACCGGAAAGTGGAAGTAAACCGCGACGAAGAGCGGTTTATGGTGAAGATTCCGTTACTGAGCCAGGTGGGCGAATAAAATATGACACCAGGGTGGATCCCGCCCGATTACTATGAAAATACTGATCATTGAAGACGAATACCCGGCAGCGGAAAGGCTGGAAAAGCTGATCAAAAAGCTCGATCCGCGCATGGAGGTGTGTGCGGTGCTGGAAAGCGTCGAGGCGGGCCGTAAATGGTTCGCCAACGCGGAGCCGGTGGACCTTATTTTTTCCGATATCCAGCTCGCGGACGGCCTGAGTTTCCAGATATTCGAAGAGTTTCCCGCGCATAGCCCGATCATATTCACGACTTCGTACGACGAGTACGCGATCAAGGCATTCCGCGTGAAAAGCATCGATTACCTTCTGAAACCTATCAAGGCGCCCGAACTGGCAGATGCGATCCGCAAATACGAGAATATCCGGGAAGATTTTTCGCCCAAAGCGTATGCAAGAAAGGTGGAAACACTGCTCGATAGTCTCGAAATGACCAAAAGACCTTTCAAAACGCGGTTTCTTGTAAAAAACGGAGAACAGCTGATCCCGGTCAATCAGGAGAACGTCGCCTATTTTTATACGGCGAATGAAATGGCATGCCTCGTCGCAACCGACGGTCGGCAATATCTGGTGGACTACAAGCTGGAAGAGTTGGAATCGCTGGTAGACCCGCTGAATTTTTTCCGCCTCAACCGCCAGTTCATTGCCCGTATCGACGCCATTCAGAAGATTCATACCTATTTTAATGGTAAACTTAAAGTAGAACTCCGCCCGCAGACTTCACAGGAGGTGGTCGTTAGCAGAGATAAGGCACCGGGGTTCAAAGCATGGCTTGAAACATAGAAGTACTGTTTGTCTGTAACTGTTTCGATGGATTTGGTATACTGAACAATAGATGGCGGGCATAGCAGTGTTTTGTATCCGCTTTTTTACCTTTGTCTTAAACCAACCCTCCAAATATCGGTTTTCCAGGGAAGCAGGGGTAAACCGCCGGACTTACACATGATGAAAATTCCTTTCCGCACCTTGTCCAGGGCATTTTTTGTCTGGACCATCCTGCTGGTCGTCATACTGGGATCATTCGTTTTTATGCTTTTGCTGACGCGCGGCAAGTCGCAGACGATCCGTGAGAACATTCAGGAGCTACGCAAGGATATGAATGGCTACGAGAAGATCGATACCTGTATTTCGCTCCTCTATGTGGCCGAGAACAATAGCCGGCTTTTTATTATTACACAGGATTCCGCTTATCTGACGGCATTTACAGGTCAGCTTCAGACCGTTGCCAATATACTTACAGAATTTGAAACCGAGCGCGCCCATCAGTCGTCCGCATTGTCGGGGCTTATGGAGAGCAAGCGGGAAAGCAATGACGAATTTATCCGGATGAAGATCCTGGTCGACAGCCTTTTTTCCATCTCGATACAGCGCAGCGAGCAAATCCAGCAGGAACAATCCAAGCCCAAACCGCCGCCCATTCGTGTAAAAAAGACTTCCAAGGTCGATTCGGTCGTGTCCGAGGATCCCCAAAAGAAGAAGCGCGGGCTTTTCAAAAGGTTGGCCGATGCTATTACCAACAAGCGCGATGAGGAGGTTACCAAAGAAAAGACGAAGGTGATTGTCCATCGGGATTCGCTCGTAATGCCCTACCAGCTCGCACGGGAGCTCGATCTCAGTCGTTACGACGAGTATGACCGGGTTAAAAAACAACTGAACGAGGCGGAGCAAAGGTTGTTGTTTCTCAATGGAGAGCTGTTCGCCAATCTGCAATTGACGCTTAAATCGCTGAAAGAGGCCGAAGAGGAAAAAGCCAGGAAGTTCAGGCGCTTGCTGCTGACGGAAACATCCGATAAGTTTGAAGAAGTGAACCACCTTTTCTGGGCAGGTGCGCTCTTAGTGTTGCTGATGACGATCATTATCATTCGTAATCTTGTCAAACTGTATCGCAACGACGTTACGATCGTCAAATATGCCGCATTGGCAACCGAAGCTGCGAGAAATAAGGGGGAATTCCTGGCGCAGGTGACGCACGAGATCAGGACGCCGCTCAATGCGATTATTGGATTTTCCCAACTTATGGACTCCGATCGCCTCGACGGTCAGATGAAGGAAAGTGTCGAAGCCATTCAAAGTTCCTCACGGATTTTGCTGACGCTTGTGAACGACCTGCTCGATTTTTCCAAACTGGAACGGGGTAAACTGACGCTGCAATATCAGGCTTTCAATCCGGTAGGGCTGGTCAACGACGTGGTGGCATTGATGAGCGTTCTCGCGGATGAAAAGGATATTGAAATTGTATCTAAAATCAATGTCGGCCCGCAGGTATTCCTCCTGGGCGATGAGTTCCGTGTCAAACAGGTGTTGATCAATCTGCTCAGCAATGCGGTCAAGTTTACGCCGGCACATGGTAAAGTGCTGGTAGAAGCCGTTCTTGAAAGTGCCGACGGGCAGAAAAAATGCCTGAAAATCAGGGTTAAAGATTCCGGTATTGGCATTGCGCAAGAGCATTTGAAAGAGATTTTCGAAGATTTTAGCCAGATTGACGGCGCTTCGGTAGGGAAGCAGGGTACCGGGCTTGGGCTTGCGATATGCAAGCGGATTGTGGAACTGCACGGAGGCAAAATATCGGTCGAAAGTGTGTTGGGAAAGGGGTCGGAATTTAAAGTGGCGATTCCGATGCAGATGGCCGAAAAAGCGAAACCAGTCCAAAGCCAGTCTCCGGTAGTCACGCAAGTTCAGTTGCGGGGGAAAAAGGTGCTCGTGGCTGACGATACCAAGTTGAATCTCGTATTGATGAGCAGGCTGCTCGAAAAACATGGGCTTTCCTTCGACCTCGTCGGCTCGGGCGACGACGCACTCGAACTGTTTGAGAAGCATCCGTACGACCTGGTGATTACCGACATCCATATGCCGGGTATGGACGGCTCCGAGCTTACCAGGCAAATCCGCAATAACGCCGATCCGCTGAAAGCATCGGTACCGGTAATAGGCTTCACCGGCGATCTGTCCGACCGCGACAAGGATTTTTATGCGGCCCTGGGCATTAACGGCGTATTGGGCAAGCCATTTTCTGAAAAGGAGTTTCTGTCGGTATTAGCGTCGGTTTTTAGTGCGAGCAAGATGGGAAACTAGCCATTACCGGATTTCAATTTGGCTCCAATAGGGCATGGATGCGGTATTCTCTTTCGAGATAAAACGCGCTTCATATTTGCCCGCAGGCGCATTCGCCGGAATTTTGAAAACGCCATAATAGATGTAGAGGCTACCGTCGCCATAGCACCAATCGGCTTTCACGGATGGCAGCAGCCGGAGCGTTTCGCTGCCCGATTTCAATTCCAATGCGGGAAGCGGTTTGTTCGGGTCCATCGGCTTACCATATTGCGCTTCCATGATCACAGGGAAGGGCATAGCATAAAATGTTTGACCTTTACTGAGCACGATCTTGCTCGTATGGCCGCCAAGGAGAATCTGGAATATCGGACACTCTAAGAACTCGGTCCACACGCTTCCTACCGAAGCCTTCACCGAATCCGAAGCAACAGGTTCGGCAGATTTGCCAATAAGCGTGCTGCCTTCGTAAATCTGTGCGAGGTACTGGTCATCGGGCAGATCGCCGGGTAGTTTGAAAGTCAGTGTACTGTAATTCACGAAAGTCGCTTCGAATTTTCGTGGTTGAGTCATGCGGTCATTGGAAAGTTCGATCCGGTAATGGTTTTCAGGGAGAAACAGGCCTCCTTGAATTTGCATGGTTTTACCTTTGGTAGTTGTCTTAAAAAGCTTTCTGTTCCAATCTACCTGCCCGGTGATGCCCGACCGTCTGATCTGCTTGATTTCGGGGAAATCGAATTTTTCGCTACCATAGGAGATGCTCAACCTCAGATTCTCCGATTTTAGAAATTTAGCACATTCCTCAATCGCAATGTAGTGGAGTTCCGTTGAAGCCACCCCATCCTTACTCAGTCCTTTTGCCGGATCGGACAAGGTTACCGACACATTAGAAGGCGAAACCGGCGTTTCCGGAATGGTACCAATACCCGACAGGAACTTAAACTCTCCACTGAGCGATATTTCGCTGCCCGCCGCCTGAAGTACAGGGGCAACAAGCAACTTGGCTGTGAGTGGGCCCTCGTGTTTCACAAAAACCGTGTATAGTTTTTCATTTGGGGACGGCTGCTTCTTTTTCCCAACTTTAAACGTCAGCGGAAGGCTTCCGATGTAGGGAAATCTGATTTGGTTAGCTTGAATCAGTAAACTGTCGGCAAATACGCTGAGCTCACTTGTCCCGGGCAGGTCAAATTTCAGGTCGAGCACGTTGCCGGTAAAAGTCTCCGGTAGTATTACCTGGATGATCTGTTTGTCGGCATCGAGTTGCACTTCTCTGGCACCCCTCACGGTCACCGACTTTAAATAGGTATCATCGACCGACACCATTCCGGGGTCGATTTCTTTGTCTTTTCTACACCCCAGAAACAGACAAATAGCCGCGATCGGCAGGTAAAACAGTGCTTTTTTCATGGCGTGTAACTTGTTGAAAATTAGTCGGGTTTGTGATAATTTCTTTGAAAATTTATAAAATATAATTTAATAATAATTCAGTTACTTAAATTAAAAACATACGCCGGTTAAATCCGGCCACTATGGCGCTTTTTATTATCAAAATCACTCAGCAAAGAACCCGATCGGTATGGCAAAAACAGATTTCAAATCCGTGGACGAATATCAGGACACGTTCCAGGGAGAAAAAAAGGAGCGGTTGGAGGCAATCCGCAAAACGATCAGGCAAGCGGTGCCACAGGCCGAAGAAGTGATCAGTTACCAGATCCCGGCCTACAAGCATTTCGGATTTCTGATTTATTATTCGGCTGCGACGAACCATATTTCGCTGTCCTATCCTTACAGCCAGGCGCTGCTTAACGAATTCAAAGCGGAACTTTCGAAATACAAAATGAGTAAATCGGCGCTCCAATTGCCCGATAAAGACCCGCTCCCGCTCGACCTCATAAAAAGCATCGTTGAATACCGGGTGAAGGAGAATGAACTGGCCGATGCTGCGAAGCCACAAAAAAGCAAAAAGAAGTAAGGCATTCAGCCCGGTATGACGTTTCTCAGTATCGCAGCTAAGTAGCGTCAGTTTTCCGGCGATGATCGCCGCGTACTTTTGGATGAACTATCAAGACCTCATCCAGAACATGATGCCGCATACTTTTCATATTCCGGTCCTCGGGCTGGGATACTCCATCGATACTCCTATTAAGATCGCCAAATACGGCATTTCCTCGGTCGCATCCATCGTCGACGACGAACTGATCGAGCGTATGCGCGTACATTATTCCCGCCAGCGTGGCGAGGACGACGCGCCGATTGCCAAATCCGAGCCCGACTACCGCAGCCGGAGGATCACCGCCTATCTCGATCTGATGGACCGGATAGTGACGGAAGAATTTGAAGAACTGAAAAGCCAGCCTTTCGGCGTTGACAGCGATATCGACCGCTATTTCAGCCTTTTGCCGGCAACTTCCGAAATGAAACTCCGGTACGAAACAATGCTGGCGCTGCCCGCCGGTACCGAAAAGGAGGCCGAAGCGGCTGCGTTGCGCGAGCAAATGATGCCTGGCAGTATCGACGTCAATATTATGTCGAAAGTCGATAAAATGAATACCGACGCCGACGGGAACATGCTCGATGAAATTTATACGGATGCGCTGGCTGCGCTCCGGGGTTTCGCATTGAGTAAATTGTCGTCCTCGATTATTCTTTCCGCCGGCATGAACCCGCGTTTGTACAGTTATCTCGAAACTTTTGCCGACTTTTTCCCTGACCAGCAGGGCAACTTTCGCAAAAAACTGATCCTCAAAGTAAGCGATTACCGCTCGGCCTTGATTCAGGCGAAGTTTCTGGCCAAAAAAGGCATCTGGGTTTCCGAGTTTCGCATCGAGTCGGGACTTAACTGCGGAGGGCACGCATTTGCCACGGAGGGTAACCTGCTCGGGCCCGTTTTGGAGGAATTTAAAAGCCGCCGCGTTGAAATGCTTACCGAACTGCTTGCGCTCTATGGCCCCGCGCTGGAAAGTAAGGGCATCGCGCTCGCACAATCGCCGCGTACGCGCATATCCGTGCAAGGCGGAATTGGCACGGCGGCCGAAAATACCTTTCTGCTGGATCATTACGGTATTGAAGCCACGGGCTGGGGAAGTCCCTTCCTGCTTGTCCCGGAAGTCACGAATGTCGATAAGAGCACGTTAAATGCGCTGGCAAATGCGGACAGCGACGCCTATTACGTAAGCGATTCGTCACCATTGGGCGTGCTTTTCAATAATTTCAAGAACAGCACTGCCGAGAAACAGCGACTTGAACGCATTGCGAAAGGACGCCCCGGCAGCCCGTGCCACAAACGCTATCTCGTTTCGAACACCGAATTCACCAAAGAACCGATCTGTACGGCCTCCCGCCAATATCAGCAATTGAAAATCAAACAACTGCAAGCGCTCCAACCGCAGCCGGCCGATCTGCAAACGCAAATTGACGCAGTCACCGAAAAGCTCTGCCTTTGCGACGGACTAAGCACGGCGGCGCTTATCAAAAACCATTTGGTAAAACCGCGGGAAAACAATGCGGTGGCGATCTGTCCGGGGCCGAACCTGGCCTGGTTCTCGGGAATCTATTCGCTGGATGAAATGGTAGGGCACATTTATGGGAAAATAGATCTGCTCGCCAAGCAACTCAGGCCGAATATGTTCATCAACGAACTAAATCTGTATGTGGATTATCTCAAAAAGGATATCGAACGGCAGGCTGCGACGTTGAACGACAAGAAGGCAAAGTACTTCGCTAAATTCCGTACTAACCTGCTCGAAGGGATTAATTACTACAAAAAACTGATCCCTGAAATCACCAACCAGACAGTGGCTTACCGGCAGGAGATGATGGCGCAGTTGGAAGAGGTAGAGGGAAGAGTTTCACAACTTGCCCGTCTTATCCAGGCTTCCTGAATGGAAGAGTCGAATGGCAGGGGCATAATTCGGATGAGACTTTCGCAGGAGAATAGAGGCATATACTGTCAGTTCAGATCTGACAGCATTGCCATGTTCGTCAACCTTCAAGTTTTTGACAATGACTTGTCTGTCTTGTTTTTCGATAGACGGGTCATTGATCAGGCTGAACCATCGGTTGAATTTGATGTGTCGCTTATGCCCCTTGCCGTCGAGCGGATCGCAATAGTATATAATAATTAAGTCGTTCTCTTTCAGAAAATTGGCCAGGATGTCCAGCACGGTGTTTCTAAGCCGGACATCCAGGCCCATGGAAGGTTTATCCGTTTCGATAAAGAAGTGGCAGGCTTGCCCTATTTCAGGATGATCGGGAAAAAACCTCGGATCTTGGGATAAATCTACCTTAACGACGATGTTTTGCATTGTCGTAAATCGGAAGTAACTACCAAAACGCTGGTACGGATAAATTTCAGAAAAATTTAATTCCAAGTGCGTCAAATTCAGCTTGTGACATTTCTCCCCTGCGGTACGCGTCTATGTCCCTTCTTGACTGCATCATTCTCTCAATCAGAATTTCCAGGGTAAGAGCTGGCTTACAGTTTTCGACGTCGGTTGCTTCCGAAGTGTTCGGCGTCTCGCTTGATTTTGGTTGTTCCATAGTTTGATAGATTTTGAATAAACCTCTAAATCAAAGCTAGGAAAGTAAAATAAGCTATCGCTGCTCAAAGCCAACGGATGAATAAACGGTGCAAATGTTGGTTTGAGGGGATTATTTGAATTATCCTTCGATTCTAATTCCGCATCCGCGCCAATTTTTCATACTCCAAAACCGTGATCTGGCTGCCTTTCATATCCACGAGGCGTTCCTCTTTGAAATCCGACAAAGTCCGGATCACCGTTTCGGTAGCGGTTCCCACCATCGAGGCGATGTCTTCCCGCGTAACAGCCATCGTAAACGGCTTTGATCGGTCTTCCTGGTAACGCTGCACGAGCATTACCAAAGCCTGCGCTACGCGTTTCCGTACCGAATTGTAGGCCAGTTGCAAAAGCCGCTCTTCCCGGTCTTTGATCTCATTGGAGAGCATGCGGATAAATTTGGACGCCACTTCACGATTCCCTTGGAGCAGGGCGAAAAAGTCGTCCTTCGGGATCATCGCCACTTCCGACACCTCTAATGCGATGGCGGTTTCTTCGTAAGGCGCACCTTGAAGCAGGTCGAGGTAACCGAAGAATTCGCCCTCTTTCAAAAGATCGGTAATGTATTCCTTACCATTCTCATTCGATTTATAGGCTTTAACCTTCCCTTTTTGCAGAAAAAAAACATGGGAGGGAAAGCTGCCTTCGGTGTAGATAGTCTCTTTTTTTCTTAAAACCTTTATTTTCTTGTCCTCCGCCAACTTCACAATCGGATCGAATGCTTGTGCTTCACGGATAAACTGGTCGAAGCCGTCTGCGGAGCGTTCGAATTGTTTTTTCAACCGGTCGCTTTTTTTCAGACGCATTTCAACAGCATTGAGCAGCTCCACGTCGTCATATGGCTTGGTGAGATAGTCGTCGGCACCCATGGTCATTCCCTTGCGGTAATCTTCCTTTTCGGCTTTGGCAGTAAGAAAAATAAACGGAATGGAGGCCGTACGCTCGTCTTTGCCAAGCATATGCAACACGCCGTAACCGTCCAGTTCAGGCATCATGATGTCGCAGATGATCAGGTCAGGGTGGTGTTGGGCGGCTTGTTGCACGCCTTCCTTGCCATTTCTGGCGGTGACTACGTCGAAGTTGGCGAGTTCAAGGATCTCGGCCGTATTTTCCCGCATTTCGGGATTATCTTCTATTAAAAGTATTTTTCTCGCTTCCAAGTTTGCAGCTGTTTGTGTCAGGGTTCGATTCTAAGGCCTGCCGGCTCCCGGTTGGGCAATTCCACGAAAAATGTGCTGCCTGCTCCGACGTCGCTGTGAAAGCGTACGTTACCGCCCATGAGTTCTATATAGTTTTGTACAATGTTGAGGCCCAGTCCGGTACCTTGCGCGTTGCCGGCATTATTGGCACGGAAAAAACGGTCGAAAATGTGGCCCTGATCCTTCTCGGGAATACCGATACCCTGATCCTGTACCTCGATGCGGATCAGCCCGCTCCAATTTTTGACCCTCAGAAAGATCGACTTCCCGGGTTCCGAATACTTGATAGCATTTGAAAGCAAGTTAAAAAGTACGTTGCGCAGCAGTTGCTTGTCGAGCCAGGCATTGGCTTCACCTTCGTAGCTCACAAACATTTCCTGACCTTCCTTGCAAAGCCCCCGGATCTCTTCGATCAGGTTTTTACAAAATTCATTGAGGTCGGTCAGCACCGGAATGCAGTGAATACGGCCTTCTTCGAGCTTACCGATCGACAGAAAGTCGTTCAGGATCTCGGTAAGGTTGGTTACGGTCGATTTGATACGCTGAACATGTTTTTGGCGCTTGTCTTCATCCTCCGTGCGCGAATACCGGCCTATGAGCGACGCCGACGACAGGATAGTCGCCAGGGGCGTCCGGAACTCGTGGGAAGCGATGGTCACGAACTGGCTCTTCATGTTGTTCAGTTCACGCTCCTTCGTCAATGCGCGTACCACCTCCTCCTGTGATTGCTCGATACGCTTGATCGCCGCCGCCAGTTCTTCGGTACGTTGCTGTACGCGTTCTTCCAGCTCGGCATTCAGCTTTTGTATTTCAAGGTTGGCCTCGATAATGCGGCTTTCCTGCTTTTTGCGTTCGGTAATGTCAATGACAAAACTCACGACAAACTCTCCGTCGCTCGTCTTGAAAGGGCTGAGGCTTACCTCCACGGGAAACTCGCTGCCGTTCTTGCGGCGGGCAAAAAGGTCCATCATATGCCCCATACCACGGGCACGGGGGGCTTCCAGATACTCGTCGCGGTAACCCACATGGTTTCTGTTGAACCGTTGCGGGATCAGCGTTTCGATTTTCTTGCCGATCAGCTCGCGATCAGTGTACCCAAAAAGCTCCTTTGCCTTGGGGTTGAGCATTACAATGTTTGCCTGTTTGTCCACCACCACGATCCCCTCGGTCGCGTGCTTGAACAGGGCATCCAGCATCTCGATATGCCGTGTCATCACCTGCGTATGAATTAAAATATCCGTATCAAACATACCAAAGTACAGGACACAGGTGAAGACAGCAAGAATTCATCATTAAACTGTTTGACTAAAAAGCGCAGTTTGGGGCAAATCGGCCCAGAGGCGTGCATCGAAAGCCATGCAAACGTTGCGTACGAATGCCTTGCCTTTTTCGGTGATCCTCAGCCGGAACGGTTCCACTTCCACCAACTCGTCGAGCTCCATTTCGGAGAGCCGTTCGAGTGCCTGGTACAGCTCCGAACAAACTTCCGAGCTATTGGCCCAGGAAGTTTCGAAGGAGGTCATCAGACGGAGGATGTGCTTTCTCATGATCAGGTCTTCGCGGCTCAGCTCGTGGCCGCGAAACAGGGGCAGTTCGTTTGCAGCGAGCTTTCTGTAATAATCTTCCACTTTCTTCTCGTTCTGCGCATATCCCCGCCACGAGTCGGAAATGGAGGATGCGCCGAGGCCGATCAGTAGTTGTGTGTGGGTGTCGGTATAACCCATGAAATTCCGGTGGAGGCGGCCCTGGGCGGCAGCTTTGTAAAGCTCGTCTGATTTGAGGGCAAAATGATCCATACCGATGTCTTCGTAACCCGCCAGCTCTAGTGCATTACGGCCAGCTTCGTAGATCGCCATTTTGTGGTCTGCATCGGGCAGGTCCTTTTCGGTATAACTGCGCTGGCCTGGCTTGATCCACGGAACATGGGCGTAACTGTAAAATGCGATGCGGTCGGGACGGAGCTTGATCACGTGCAGCATGGTCTCCATCATCGAGCAATTCTTCTGCTGCGGGAGGCCGTACACAATGTCGTAGTTGACCGACGTGTAACCAATTTCCCGCGCTTTCAGGGTGAGATGTTTTACCTGTTCATAAGTCTGGTGCCGGTTGATTATCGCGAGCACCACCGGGTTGAAATCCTGTACGCCAATGCTGATGCGGCGAAAGCCGACGGAATATAGTGCCAACAAATGCTCGTCGGTGGTATTTCCCGGATGCGCTTCGAAACCAAAATGGGCGTCGGGATGCACCAGGGCATTTTCCAGCAAGCCGTTGACCAGTTTTACAAGATTGCCCGGACTGAAAAACGTAGGCGTGCCGCCGCCCAGGTGCAGCTCGCGGATCACCGGTTTTTCTTCACCGAACATCACGCAGTACATTTTCCATTCCTTAAGGACCGCCTGGATATATTTGCTTTCCACTGCGTGATTGATGGTTATGCGGGTATTGCAGCCGCAATAGGTGCAAAGGCTCTCGCAGAACGGGAGGTGAATGTACAAACTGATCCCTTCCTTCCGATTCGAAACCGTGAAAGCATCCTGTACGAGCTCTTTCCATTTGTTGATGGCAGGAGGAGTTTTCTGCCAGTACGGAACGGTCGGGTAGCTGGTGTAGCGTGGTCCCGGAATGTTATATTTGAATAGCAGGTCCTTGTCCATTGGTCAAAGTTTTGATCTAGATAATTCATCAAAACTACCCAGCAGCTGAAGGGAAAAACATGACTTTGATCATGCCAAAAACAGATTTCTAACCGGCTTTTATATAGCTCCATCCTTCCTGTTGCAAGATTACCAGCTCGGCAATGCCCGAGGGAATGACCTCGATTCCGTCGATCAATGCAGCGGTATCGACGCTGTTTGCGACCAGCATGTTGCGGCATACGGCGATGGTTACCCCTTGGTTAATTGAAGCAAGGATATCGTCGGCGAACGGATTGCCGGCTTGCGTGCAGAATGACAGGGAACTCCCGTGGCATACGAGCCGTACCTCGACTGCATTGCCCAGGTGGGCGATCAGGTTACCGATTTGCCGGATAATGCTGCGGTGTACTTTCGGATCGTCCGAGGTAAGCTGTATAATCGCTTTGTAGGTTTTCATGCCGGCAAGGTAAGCCACGCGTACGACCGGGTCAAGGTATCATCTGCAGATTGTAATCTCCGCGGCTGACTTTGATGGTCCGGGGTAGGAGGTCATTACCCCCCGCGCCACGAGCCAGATACCCGCAATAGCGACCAGCACCGGCGTGAGTCTGCGAATGCGCGTACGCAATGCGGGCGTGAATTGCTGTTTCGCAATACCTAATGCAAGCATGGCAGGCATGGTACCCAGCCCGAAAAGTGCCATGAATATCGCACCGCCCCAGCCACTGCCGGTAGCAACCGAGCTCATAAGGGCCATGTAAACCATGCCGCAGGGAATCGCGCCGTTAAGCATTCCGAGCAGCAGCATGCCTGATAAGTCTGATTTTTTAAGATATGTGGCCATTCTTTGTCTCAGCAGACTTACTGTTTTTTGCCAGAACAACGGCATACGCAGCCGGTGCTCCAACCCTGACGGCCAGAACGCATAAACCAGCATCGCGACACCGATTAGGATGGATACATATCGGAGTGCGCCCAGCCATGCCAGCGAAGCTCCCAATGTGCCAATGACCATTCCGAACATCGCGTATGTAAGCGCGCGCCCCGCATTATACGCCAGCACGCCCGCGATCTGTTGTACGCGTGGCCCCTTATGCACCGGTAGCGCGAGCGCAATGGGCCCGCACATGCCTACGCAATGGAAACTGCTGATGAGCCCCATCGAAATAGCGAGGTAGGGCAGGACGGTGATCATGGCTCAAAGTTTTTTGTGGTCAACGACAACGACACCTTCGTTCCAGTAGGTGTCGTTTCCACTTTTCCAGTCGACCTGGATTTTGTAACGACCTGCCGGGATCTGTGCCAGTGCGATGGTCTGCCGGTTATTCTTTGCACGGATCGGGAACTGGCGGTCGTTGCGGTTGTCGGACGGGCAATACATCCGTATCAGGCCGGTAATGGCCGAATCGGAGAAGGTCTCAGGGTAGTCCACCTGCAAATCGCTTTCGGTGATCTTCCAGGATAGCGGCTGTGTTAGTGCGTTAGCGCGCTCGGTCTTGTCGATCTTGCCCTGGAATTTCAGTTCTTCCTCGTAGTAATGATCGGTCACAAGGTCGATTTTCTGCCCTGCGCTCATTCCTACGAGCAGCAGTATCATCGAGATGAAACTGATGTAAACTGCGGCAATGAGTGCTTTCCAATTGATTTTCATGGTATTTGAAAATAGGTTAATACATTATTCTTCCGGTGCGATGAAAGTGGTTTCGAAACTCTCCAGCTTTCGGCTTCCCTGCGAAACCGATAATTTCAGTGCTGTTTTGCGGCTTTTTAATTCAGATTTCGGGATAATTACGAATACCGTTCCCTCGGACATCCCCGCGGCTTCGAGCGTCAGGTCGGGTGATCCGGCAAAGAGAAGCTTTCCGTGCGGGGCGTCGAGGTGTAAGGAGGGTTTGATGATGCGGTTTGTTTTATTGAATATCTTGAAAGTGTACAGGTTGCTGATCGTTCCGTCGCTGTTCTCGATATAGCGGCTGCCCGGTGCGCGGAAAAGCGTCGTCTGCGTATCGGTGCGGGTAGCCACCACAAAACCCAATGCCGACCAGAGTAGCAGCAGTACCGCCGCATAGCCCCAGGTTCGGGGCGTTACGACCTTCGTGGTTTTCCGTACGATGGCATTTTCGGAAGTGTAGCGGATCAGGCCTTTCTGAAACCCGACCTTATCCATGATTGAGTCGCAGGCATCGATGCAGGCAGTGCAGTTTACGCATTCCATCTGGGTGCCGTTACGGATGTCGATGCCTGTCGGGCACACGGCAACGCATTGGAAGCAACTGATACAATCGCCCTCGGTGCGCTCGGTATCTTTGTGGAGCTTGCCTCTCGGCTCTCCGCGCTCGTGGTCATAGGCTACATTGATGGAGTTGCGGTCGAGCAGTACACTTTGCAGGCGGCCATATGGGCATACCACCGTGCAGGCCTGCTCGCGCAGCCACGCGAAGTTCCAGTAGAATACGGCGGTGAAAACGACAATGCCTGAAAACAGGCCGATATGGTCTTCGATGGGCTCGGAAATAATTTTGTAGAGCTCGTCGGTACCCAGCACGTAGGCCAGGAGCAGGTTGGCTATGGCAAAGGATATAATTAGAAAAATAGTGTATTTCAAACCCTTTTTCAGGATTTTGTCCGATGTCCAGGGAGCTTTGTCCAGCAGTTTTTGTTTCCCGGCGTCACCTTCGATGGCATATTCGATTTTGCGGAACACCATTTCCATAAAAACCGTCTGCGGACAAGCCCAGCCGCACCATAACCGGCCGAAAATCGTCGTAAACAACACGATGAATACAAAGAACGAAAGCATCGTAAGTCCGAAAAGCCAGTAATCCTGCGGTCCGATGAAGATACCGAACAGGATGATTTTCCGTTCAATGACATTGAGCAGCACCAGCGGCTGCCCACCGATGCGGATGAACGGCGTAATGAACAGCAATGCAATGATGGCAATGCTGAATACCACCCGGCGGTTATGCCATTTGCCGGTAGGGCGCTGGGGGTAAAGAGGACGGCTTTCCGGGCTGGTTTTCATAGTGTACTATTTTTTTGCCACCGTTTCGTCATTGAAAAGCTCGCCTTGTGGCTCTTTCGCATTCGCCGGTTTGGTGCCTTTGAGCGAAAGCACGAAGCTCGCTACCTTCTGGATGTCGGTAGGAGAGAGTTGCTTTTCCCAGGAGATCATCCCTTTTTCCGGCACACCGTATTTGATTACTTTGAACACATTGTGAATGCTTCCGCCATGCAGCCAGTACGCGTCGGTAAGGTTAGGGCCTACCGAACCGCCGCCTTCGGTACCGTGGCAGGCGGTACACTTTTCCTGAAATATCTTCATCCCCGCATCGACGCCGGCCTTATCGGTCAGCAGCGTCACGGAGTTTTCGTCCATGCTTGCACCCACCTTTTCCATATAGGCCTTTTTCTCCGCTTCGGCAGTAGCTATTTCCTTGTCAAGCTCCGCGATTTGCATATCGCCCAGGCCACCGAAATAGTAAGCCGAATAAACCGCGGCGAAGAAGACTGTCGTGTAGAACAGGAATTGCAGCCAGGGTGGCATCCGGTTGTCTAGCTCCTGTATCCCGTCGTAATCGTGGCCATCGATCAGAATTCGCTTTTCATCATCCAAAGCCACACTGATACCCCTGAACTTTTTCCACCAATGCGCGCTGAAAATATGCGTCGGCTCCTGGTGGGAAGCGTGCGCGGTTTTGTTGAGTATATTCATCGCCGACGCCAGCAGGATTCCAAGCTGGATGATGATAAAAACCAATGCGCCGAGTACCACGTAGAGGATCAGGTCCAGCTCGGTAATCGCCCGGACTTTCTCGGTAGTTTCCTGCGCCGATGCCGGTAATGCCATGCATCCGAGCAAAAGAAGCGATAGCAATGTCTTTTTCGCAACGCCGTCATTTAACGGAATGCTGCGCATCTTGTCGAGCTTTCCTTTATCCAGGCCCCACACGTAAAAGAGCAGGCCGACAAAGAAAACGAAGAATATCAGCAGGGATATGAGCGGGTAAATGCCTACCCCGGCTATGGTTTCGAGGTAATTACGGAATTTCATTGGTACTCAATTTTGAATGATTGAATGATTGAATGATCCGCCGTGGAACGGGGAATGGGTGAGACAACACCTGACTTATTGACTGTTGCCGTTTTGCTTAATATCCGTACCCAATCGCTGCATATAGGCGATCAGCGCGATGATTTCTTTGTTGGCCGCGGTTTTGATGCCGCTTTGTTTCAGGCGTTCCTGGATTTGCTTCTCCTGTTTCACGAGATCGGCATTGGCCTGGTGTTCATAACCTTTTTCATAAGGGACACCCAGCGTCTGCATGGCTTCGATCTTGGTCTTGGTGGTGGTCGTGTCGAGATCGTTTTCAAGCAGCCAGCCGTACCGGGGCATAATGGACCCGGGCGACATCGACGTTGGGTCTTCCATGTGGTTGTAATGCCAGGAGTCGGGGTACTTGCCGCCTACGCGCTGCAAATCCGGTCCGGTGCGTTTAGAGCCCCATTGATGCGGGTGGTCATATACGAACTCGCCTGATTTGGAATACTCCCCGTACCGCTCGATCTCGGACCTGAACGGACGGATCATCTGCGTATGGCACACGTAGCAGCCCTCGCGGACGTAAATGTCGCGTCCCTGCAATTCCAGCGGCGTGTAAGGTTTCACGCTTGCGATCGTGGGCACATTGGATTCGACCAGGAACGTCGGGATCATTTCGATCATTCCGCCGATCGCCACTACTATGAGCGAGAAGATGGTTAATGCCAAAGGCTTGCGCTCCAACAACCGGCGGTGCCAGTATTCGCTCTTTTCGGCGTGCCAGATCGCATTCAGCGGCATCGCTTTGGCGGTTTCAGTGGCCACGAGTTTGCCTTTCAGGGCTGTCATCCAGAGGTTGTAGATCATCACGACAAAACCGATCAGATACAGGGAACCGCCTATGCCGCGGAGGAAATACAATGGTTTGAGGGCTGTAACTGTTTCAAGGAAGTTGGGGTATTTCAAAAGACCTTCCTGGGTAAACTCCTTCCACATAGAGCTCTGCACCCATCCGGCCCAGTACATTGGAATAGTATAGAAAATGATACCCAGCGTACCGATCCAGAAATGGAAGTTGGCAGCTTTGGCAGAATATAACGGTCGGTTATAAAGGCGCGGGAAAAGCCAGTAAAGGATCCCGAATGTCAGGAAGCCGTTCCAGCCCAATGCTCCTACGTGCACGTGCGCTACGATCCAGTCGGTGTAATGGGCAATGGCATTTACATTTTTCAAAGAGAGCATCGGTCCTTCGAACGTCGCCATACCGTAGGCCGTGATCGCTACCACCATGAATTTCAGTACCACATCTTCGCGCACTTTGTCCCACGCGCCCCGTAGCGTCATCAATCCGTTCATCATACCTCCCCATGAAGGTGCTATCAGCATGACGGAGAAGACGGTACCGAGCGTCTGCGCCCATTCGGGCAATGCGGTGTAGAGCAAATGGTGCGGGCCTGCCCAGATATACAGGAATATCAGTGCCCAGAAGTGTACGATCGAAAGCCGGTAGGAATAAATAGGCCTGTTGGCCGCTTTGGGCAAAAAGTAGTACATCAGGCCCAGGTAAGGCGTCGTAAGGAAGAATGCGACCGCATTATGCCCATACCACCACTGCACGAGCGCGTCCTGTACGCCCGCATACACGGAGTAGCTTTTCATAAACGAGATCGGCAGCTCGATGCTGTTGACCACGTGCAACATGGCGACCGTCACAAACGAAGCGATGTAGAACCAGACCGCAGCGTAAATGTGCTCCACGCGGCGGTTAATGGTGGTCATAATGATGTTGACCAGGGCAGAAACCCACACGATCGCGATGGCAATATCGAAAGGCCATTCCAGCTCTGCATATTCTTTGGACGTGGTAAAACCCATAGGCAGCGAAATAGCCGCTCCCAGGATGATAGCCTGCCACGCCCAGAAATGGAACCGGCTGAGGACAGGACTCCAGATAGGCGTCCGCAATACGCGCGGAACGGAATAGTACAAACCGGTAAAGAAGCCATTTCCCACAAATGCGAAGATCACCGCATTGGTGTGCAGCGGCCGGATACGACTGAATGTCAGAAACGGCAGGTCGAAGTTGAGGTTCGGGAAAACCAGCTGCATGGCCGCCAGCAAGCCTACGAGCATGCCTATGAGCCCGAAAAGGATGGTGGCAATGGCGAAGTCCCGGACAATGCGGTTGTCGTATTGAAATTCATCCAACTCAACGGAGGCGAGCTCAGGATGGGGAACGTTTGACATAACTAGTGAGGATAAATGGTAAAAATCAGTTCAGTTTTCAGGTGTTTATGGCTTTTCGGAGTCGTCCAGGAGGATGCGTACGGAGGGCGTATAGTCATCGTCGTAATGGCCCTTACGGACCGACCAGATGAATGCGCCCAGGAATCCCAGCGCCACCAGCAGACTGGCGATGATTAGCAGATATAATGCGCTCATGATGAGGATCGGATTAGGTATTTTTGATAGGTCAAAACTACCTGCGGTACGGCAGGTAAAGGATGATAAGTGCTGTGCTCAGTTTATGACATTGGTCAGTTTTTTAAGACATCGTCGCGCGGCGGCATTGCTGGCAAGCGTTGTGAAAGCCACGATCGTAATGGAACTGACAGGCATCAGGATCGCCGCTATGACGGGCGACAGGTGCCCTGTAACCGCGAATGACAGTCCCAGGATATTGTAGATCAATGAAATGGCGAAACTTTGCCGGATAATGCGCTGGCCGCTCCGGGCGAGGTTAATGTAGCCGGGCAGCAGGCGGAGCTGGTTACCTTCCACAATGGCGTCGCAGGACGGGGAGAAGTTGTTGATATCATCGGAAACCGCCAGCCCGACGTCGCTCTGGCGCAATGCACCGGCATCGTTCAGTCCGTCTCCGACCATCAGCACGTGGCGGCCCTGGCTTTGCAGTTCGCGCACGAAATCCAGTTTCTGCCCGGGTTTTTGGTTGAAAAGAAGCAATGCATTCTGTCCGAAAAGCGGGGTTAGCAAATCGCGGTCGGTAGGGCGGTCGCCGGAGAGGAGGTAAGTACTGATACCTGTATTACGCAATGCCGACAATGTTTCCGGCAGCTCCGGCCGGTATTTGCTGCGGATCGTGAAATAGCCCTTCACGACGTCGTCGATGGCCACATATACCCGGCTCGACTGCTCGTTGTCGTCGTCGTTACCCGCAGCTCCGACCCAGCTGGCGGAGCCCACTTTCACCGTTCTCGCACCCCATTGAGCGACCATTCCTTTGCCACTTGTTTCGGAAAAGCCGGTCAGCACGTGCCTGCTGGCGGGCGCATCGGACAAATGCTTCGCGATCAGTCGGCTGAGCGGATGGGACGATTGCCCGACCAGCGTTTTGATCATCACCAGTTCCTCACGCGTCGACGGTTCGCCCGTAAAGTTGATCACTGCGTCATCAGGCAAGGTAATGGTGCCTGTCTTATCGAAAACGACGGCGTCGATATGGGCCAGCCGTTCGATGCTATGGGCGTTTTTAGGGTAAAAACGGTTACGACTGAAAACGCTCAGAAGATTGCCATTCGTGAATGTCGATGAAAGTAGCAGCGCGCACGGGCAGGCCACCAGCAGCGTGGTAGTGAATGCCAGGAACGCGGTTTCGGGGTTTTGATATACAAAAAACCATATTACAAAGGTAACGGCGGCAATACCGAGCACAACCAGAGAGAAATAGCGGTTAATGCGCGCCGCCAGCGATTTATTTATGTCGTCTTTTTCGCGGGTAAATGCTTCATTGTTCCAAAGCTGGGTCAGGTAGCTCTGTGAAATCTCACGCAGTACTTCCAGCTCGATAGCCGCACCTTTTTGTTTGCCGCCTGCGTAAATGGTATCTCCTTTTCGCCGCTCGACAGGCTGCGATTCGCCGGAAACGAAGCTGTAATCGATCATCGCAACCGCGCTTTGCAGGACGGCGTCGGCGGGGATTAACTCCTCGTTGCGGACCAGCATGTGGTCGCCTTTTTGGAGGTCGGTGATCGGTTTGCGTGTTTCGTTTCCATTGTCGATCACCGAAATGGCGATCGGGAAGTAAGATTTATAGTCGCGGTCAAATGAGACGCCGGCGTAGGTTTTGTCCTGAAAATACCGGCCGACGAGCATGAAGAATACGGCCCCGGCAAAAGAATCGAGGTAGCCTGCGCCGGTTTGCGTCGCGAGCTGGTAAATGCTGATCAGGAAAACGCAGGTTAATGCCAGGGCAATCGGCGCGTCGATGTTCAGGTAACGGCCTTTCAGCGCCGACCAGGCCGATTTATAGAAATCCGCGGCGCAGTAAAACAGTACGGGCAGGCTCAATGCGAAGTTCAGGAGACCAAAAAGCGTTCGAAGGTCCTGGTCCGAAGTGTTTTGTCCCAAATGAAAATATTCGGGGAAGCTCAGCATCATGATGTTCCCGAAGGCAAAGCCCGCGATACCGATTTTATAAAGCCGGGTACGGTTCCATTTGCCAGCTTTCCTGCCCGACAAGTCGTCCATGCTCAGGTAAGGCTCATAGCCGATGCGCGTGAGCAGTGCCGCAATTTCGCTCAGCCGCAATGCCCTAGCGTCAAATGTGATCCTTACCTTTTTTTCCGGGAAATTCACCACCGAGCTCCGGACAGCCGGATTGAGGCGATAGAGATGTTCGAGCAGCCAGATGCACGAGCTGCAATGCATTTTGGGCAGGTACCAGTAAATGGTGGTCAGCCGGCCGTCCGTAAATTCGATCATCTTGTTGTAAACTTCCGGCTGATCGAGGTGGTCGTACTTGCTCCCGTAGAAAGCCGGGTCGGGGGAAATGCCCTGCGCACCGTCAATCGTGTAGTACTGACAAAGATCACTCTCTTTCAACAAACCGTAAACGGTCACACAGCCGTCGCAACAAAAATCATGATCGTCGGCATGCAGTATCTCATCGCGGCAATCCTCGCCGCAGTGGTAGCAAACATGCCGGGTATCGGGAATGGCCTCCGTGGCCGTCAATATGCTCATGGTCATGGTTTGGGTTAAACCTTGCCCAAAATTGGAACATACGATGAGCGGAACGGATGACGGAGGGGAGTCGGAAAAACTGACTTTGGTCAGGAATTGATAGTCCTCGCTACGAAAATGTCGAAATTCCCGTCGGTTTTAACCGACGGATCACCGAACTTGCAGTTTCAAAACTCCTTCCGATCATCGTTACAGAAAACCCAAATAACACCGACGTAGCTTTACTCGCCCGCATGCGGACCGGCGACAGTGATGCTTTTGCCTTATTGTACCGGAAATACTGGCGACGGCTCTTCGATGCCGCATACCGGCGGATCATGTTACGGGAAGAATGTGAGGAAATTATCCAGGAAATTTTCGCCGACCTCTGGACGAAACGCGAAACCCTGCTCATATCGGTTTCGCTGGAAGCCTACCTTTTCGGCGCGTTGCGGTATAGCATTTATAATCATATTCGTTCCCGGAAAATCAGGGAGGCCTATCTTGAACATATGCTGCAAACGCCCGGCGAGGAGGGCAATTATATCGAGGACCGCCTGCATTATGAGGAACTTGCCCGGGCGCTTGAAAACAGCGTTCAAAACCTGCCCGAAAAATTGCGGAAAGTGTATCTGCTGAGCAGAAAAGTGCATCTTACTTATAAGGAGATCGCCGAGCAAGAGCAAATCCCTTTGGATACGGTTGAAAAGCGAATGGGGCGCGCCCTGAAAATCCTGCGGGAAAACCTGAAAGAGTTTGCCTGGGCGTGGATTGTACTGGAAATGTGGGATTTGTATCAGTAGAAAAAAATAGGTACCTGCCGTGGCGGTAGCCGCGCCGGAGTGTTACCATATTAAAAGCGGAGAAGTATATCGACGAATGGACAAAGATCGCTTGCTGTATTTATTGGAAAAGGACAAAAACGGGCAAAGCTCGCCCGCCGAGGCCGCAGAGCTCGAAGCCTGGTATAGTTCTGCGGAAGCACGCCCGGCATTGACCGATGGGCTTTCTGCCGGGGGATTGTCGGCGTTGGAAGACAAAATGCTCTCGCGGATTCAGACCCTGACCACCGAGCCACAAGAATGGGACGGAAGGTCGGGCAGCAGAATGGGCTGGGGCAGAATTGCGGCAGCGATACTGTTCCTGATCGTCGCCGGGATCGGCATATATATGTTGCAGCAACAAAGCGGCCGCGTTGTCGAAAGGACGGGCTTCGGTGAAACGCGTATGCTGACGCTGCCCGACGGCTCCGAGGTGACGCTGAATGGTAACTCGGTGCTTTCGTACAATGCGGAATGGGCGGAGTTACGTGAAGTGCAGCTCGAAGGGGAGGGCTATTTCAAGGTGGTCCATACCAAAGATCACCGGAGATTTCGCGTGCGCACGGGAGCTGATTTCAGCCTCGATGTGCTTGGTACGAAATTCAATATCAGTAAACGCGAGAGCGGCACGCGAATCGTGCTCGACGAAGGAAAAGTACAATGCAATCTGGGCGGGGCCGGAAGGGATACACTGGTGCTTAGACCGGGCGAAATGGTCCAATTCCGGAAAAAACCGTCTGATTATCAGCTCCGACGCGTTGAAACGGGGCTCTACTCTGCTTGGAAAGAACATAGACTTGTTTTTAAAAATACCTCACTCAGGGAAGTTACGGCGATATTACAGGATACGTATGGCCTTGAAACAGAAGCCTACCATCCCGAATTGCTGGATCGCCGGATTTCCGGCTCAGTTCCTACGGATAATGTGGAACTACTCCTCCAAGGCATAGCCGAGGCATCGGATGTGACCATCACGCGCGACGGCGATCAGTTAATCATCGCGCCAAAAGCCAGATAAGTCAGAAAACGCAATAAGTCAGCAGGTCTGGAATAGCTGAAACCTTCTTTTTTTTACGTTTAATTAATAATTTAATTTATTAATTAAAGCAAAAACTCACTTTTAACATTTAAAATGGCAATAAATGACTACCTTATGACCTGTTGATGGCCCTCGTTAAAAAATTTTCAAAAAAAGTGTCGCCCCAGATGGCGGTAGGCCGAATGAAACGGTACTCTATGTTCAGAATCGCGAAATATTGTGATACGCGTTCGGATTTTGGCCATTTAAACTAACCCTGTTAAAGCGCTTTCGCCTATGAAACGACTGATCACTACCCTTAACCTGATCGCATTTTGCTGCTGTGCCGCTCTCGCGGTCCAGGCTCAGCCCGTCGCGCTGTCGAAGCTCGACCGGGTCACGCCAGACCGGGTCGCGCCCGACCCAGTCGACTCCGGCAGCGACTCCCGCCCGCGCCAGGCGGTAACTCTGGAATCTAAGCTCCGTGAGCTGGAAAGGCAGTTCAATGTGTCCTTTTTGTACAATTCGGGCTATGTCAACGGCAAAACCGTGAAGGAATCCGGCGGGACCGGGTCACGCCCGACCGGGTCGCGCCCGACCGGATCGTTGGAACATTCGTTGCGCAAAATCCTGGAACCGAATAATTTGGCTTTCAAGAAGCTGCGGGATAATTTCTATGTGATCTACATGAAAGACGAGACAACCGAAAAGCCTGGGGAGCGCGCTGATTCTGAGCGTAAAACATCGCTGGAACAGCAGCCGGCCGGACATTTGCAAGCGACGCAGCCGGTAAATACCCTCGCTTCCCTTTTCAAGGGTGCCGGGGAGCGTAAGGTTGGAAACCTGGCGCTGACGGTATCGGGCCTGGTGGCTGATGCCGTTTCGGGAGAGCCGTTGCCCGGCGCGAGTGTGATCGTGAAAGGCTCCGGTACGGGTACAACTACCAATGGGGAGGGTCGTTATGAGCTTCCTAATGTGCCTGAAAATGCGACGCTCGTCTTCTCGTTTATCGGCTACCTGTCGGCCGAAGTGCCGGTGGATAACCGCTCGGTGATCGATATGAAGCTTTCGACGGATTCGAAATCGCTCTCGGAGGTGGTGGTCGTAGGGTATGGTACCGTTTCCAAAAAGGATGTGACGGGCTCTGTGGCATCGATAGGCGGCGACGAGATCCGGAATATGCCCGTGCGCTCGGCGGCGGACGCTTTGCAAGGCAAGGCCGCGGGCGTGATGGTGACGCAGTCGAGCGGGAGCCCGGGTTCCGCGGGTGTCGTACGTATACGAGGGATCGGTTCGATCAACAACTCCAACGAGCCCCTCTATATCGTCGACGGTCTGCCGCAAACCGGTATCGGCTGGCTGAACCCGAACGATATCGAAACCATGGATATCCATAAAGACGCTTCTGCGGCAGCTATTTACGGTTCGCGGGCCTCGAACGGCCTGGTGATCATTACCACTAAAAAAGGCTCCAAATCGGAAGCGATGAGCGTTTCTTTCGATAGCTATTATGGCTTGCAATCGCCATGGAAGCGCCCGCATATGCTGAATGCGGAGGAGTTTATCAACTATAAGAACCGCGCAGCGGAAGCAGTGGGCGTTACCCCGCCTATTTCACCGGACATGAAAACGCAGGCGCTCAATTTTGTGCGTGCGAACACCGGCCCCAACGGTACCGACTGGTGGAAGCAGATCATCCATGAAAATGCACCGGTGCAGAGCTACAATATCACCGTTTCCGGTGGTAGTAAGAAGGTTGATTTTGCTTCGGCATTGGGCTATATGGATCAGAAAGGCATTGTGCGTGGTTCGGATTACCGCCGCATTTCGTGGAGAAACAATGTCAACGCGGATATTAACGACCGCGTGCGCTTGGGCAGTAATATTGCCGTGGTGTACGAAAGCCGCCGCAATATCGATGAGAATAACCCCTATTCCGGGACGATTTTCAGCGCCATGACCGCCGATCCGATTACGCCCGTTTACCGCGATAATCTGCGCGACGTTCCTGCTTTTTACCAAACCATTATGCAGGACTATGATGCCAGCAACCCGTTTTCGCGCTATGCAGGGGTGTTGTATTCCAATAAACCGAACCCGGTCGGCCAGATCGAGCGGATGCGTCAGAGCATCTGGGAGGGTATCAGCTTGAAAGGGGGCGCGAACCTGGAAGTCAAAATTCTTGAACCGCTCAAATTCCGCAGCAACTTTGGTCTGGATATTCACAGGGCGCTTTCCAAGGGCTTCACGCCGCAGTACTATCTCAATGGGTATGATTATGCGACTTATAATACGGTCAGCAATTACTCCTACTGGTCCAATTACTTTGTTTGGGAAAATACGCTGGCATTCGACCAGGTTTGGGGCCAGCATCGCCTGAATGTGCTCGCGGGTACATCGGCGGAGCTCACGAAAGGGCTGGAATATGGCGCTTCCAAGCAGGGGGTCGTTAATAATGAGGAGGATATGCGGATCATCAACGCCGCGACGATCAACCCGGGAGCATCGGGCTACACCTATTCCAATGCATTGAATTCCTATTTCGGAAGGGTAAGTTATTCCTTTGGAGGGAAATATGTGTTGACGGCCAATGTTCGCCGCGATGGTACTTCGCGGTTTGCAAAGGATTATCGCTGGGGAACGTTTCCGTCGGTTTCGGCGGCCTGGAACTTCACGAGCGAGGAGTTTTTTAAAAATGCAGGCCTGAAATGGCTCTCGGAAGGCAAGCTGCGCGCCAGCTATGGGCAGATCGGTAACCAGAATGTTGCCAACGGGGCCTATTTGTCGACTTACGGAAATAATAGCCGATACCTTTTCGGGGATAACAAGACGTGGTACATGGGCGCGGGCCGCAGCAGCATCGGTAACCCGATCCTGCAATGGGAGACTTCCAACCAAACCGATATCGGCGTGGACCTCGCGTTTTTGAATAACAAACTGACACTGACTGCCGATTATTTCAAAAAATCAGTCGACAATATGCTGCTCGTTGTCCCCCTGCCGACGACATTGGGTTATCCTAATTTCCCCTGGTCGAATGCCGGAAAAATGGTGAATAAGGGCTGGGATTTTGCGATTGGTTATGATGATGAAATGGCTGGTTTTCAATATGGTATCAAAGCTACGCTTTCTACTTTTACCAATAAGGTAACCACCCTCGGAGGCGGCGAGCCGATCTATTCGACGGCGCATTTGGGTGAAACCATTACCAAAACCGAGGAAGGGATGCCGGTGGGTTACTATTTCGGATGGCAGACCGACGGTATTTTCCAGACGCAGGATGAGGTGAATGCGAGTGCGCAGAAAGGTCTTTCGACGCCCGGGGATATTCGTTTTAAAAACATCAATGGCGACCAGTTGATCAATGCCGACGACCGCACAAAAATCGGTAACCCCTGGCCGGACTTCATTTACGGGCTTACTGTGAATGCGGCCTACAAAGGCTTTGACATCAGCGCATTTGTGCAGGGCTCGCAGGGAAATGATGTAATGAACATCCTCCGCTACGACACCGAAGCCGGGACCGGCTGGTACAATGCGCCGAAAGGTTTTCTGGAAAAGGCGTGGAATGGGCCGGGTAGTACCAACGAGTACTATAAAATCTCACAGAATGCTGGCCTGAATACCAATGTGTCGCAATATTTCGTGGAGGACGGTTCCTACCTGCGCATGAAAAACATTCAGCTGGGTTACAGCCTGCCGGGAGGTTTGCTGCAAAAGGCGAAGATCAAGCAGGTAAGGTTCTATGTGGGTGCGCAAAACCTGTTTACGGTCACCAAATACAGCGGCCTGGATCCGGAAATGGGTTCGGCGGATCCCAAGCTGACCGGGATTGACCAGGGGTATTTCCCGCAGGCGCGTACATGGATGTTTGGTGTTAATGCAAAATTCTAAAATCTTCACTATGAAAAAGTTATCAATCATCGTGCTCGCGTCGTGCCTGGTCCTGGGCGGGACGTCATGCTCCGACGAGTTCCTCGACCGTACGCCTCCGGGCAACCTTACCGACGAAACATTTTATAAATCGCCCGACGCCGGATTGAAATCGCTGGTAACCTGCTACCGGGGTTTTGTGGGTGACTTCTGGGGCTATGAAGCGGCCCGTGCCGAATTGGGCAATATGGCAACGGACGATGCCGACAAGGGCGGTTCCGACGCTGGCGACCGTCCGTTCGTGACCGACCTTGGGTTTGGCAGGGCGATCTCTTCCAATGAAACACTTGCGGGTTACTGGACAGCGCGTTACAGCGCGATCGGGAACTGTAATGTGGCATTGGAGCGGTTGCCGGAGGCGAATCTCATCGATGCGAGCGGGGCTCCGCTCGACGCTACCCAAAAGAGCCGTTACCTGGCCGAAATCCGTTTCCTGAGGGCATTTTTCTACTTTGAACTCGCCGAAGTGTTCGGAGGGGTGCCGCTGGTGACCAAAACGCTGACTGTCGAAGACCGTACCAAACTGAACCGTGCGACATCGAAGGAGGTTTTTCAGTTCATTGAAAGCGAGCTTACTGCCGCGGCCAATGATCCCGCGATGCTTTCGGCGGCGAAATTGCAGGCTTCCGAGGTTGGTCGGGCCACGAGGGAGGCTACCTGGGCTTTGCTGGCAAGGGCTTATCTGTTTTTTGCCAAAGACGACCCGGCGCTTTTTGCCAAGGCGCGTGATGCCGCAAAAAAGGTGATCGACTCGGGCGCTTTTGCATTGCATCCTCAGTTTCAGGAGATATTCCTTGAAAACGGGTATAAGACAAAAGAGGCCGTGTTTTCAATCATTATGGGCGACGACCCGGCAGTGCCGATCTATGGGAGCACGATCAACGTGTACTGTTCGCCGCGTGGTGCAACCGGCGGCTGGGGTTTCGATTTGCCCACGCAAGACCTTGTGAATGAGTTCGAAGCGGGCGATCCGCGTTTGCTGTACACGATCCTGCAATCGGGTGACCAGTTTCCGAAGCTGAATGGCACGAAAGAGGTGCTGGACTTTTCGACCTACCCGAACACCGGTTACCACAACCGCAAAGTGTATTTGCCGGAATCGCGCCGTGGGCAGGGCTGGGGTAACGATGCCTGGACGTACCATCCGATCCGCTATGCCGACGTGCTGCTGATGTATGCCGAAGCATTGATCGAAAGCGGCGGAGATAAAGGCGAGGCGGCGAATTATATTAACCAGGTGCGTAAACGTGCATCCGGTTCGGCACGGAAAGACGCGGAAGCTGCATCGAGAATTTTGAAAGTGGCTGAAAAGCAGTTGCCCGATGTAAAAACGAGCGATGACCTGCGCAAGGCCGTTCGGCACGAACGCCGCGTGGAGCTGGCGATGGAATACCACCGTCTGTTTGACCTGATACGCTGGAACGCCCTCGTACCGACGATGAAAGCCTATTCTGCGAAACCGCTTTCGAACGGCAAGGGCGGGAACTTTACAGCCGGGAAAAATGAGTTGTTCCCCATTCCACAAGTGGAGATCGACCGCTCAGGTGGTTCGATTGCGCAGAATCCGAACTATTAGTGAATGAGCCGCCGTGGAACGGGGAATGATTCACTCATTCAATCATTCAAAATTAAATCCAACATAACGTTATATTTCATAAATCATTTTATTAAGTTTATCGTGTGAAAAAATTGAAATCTTCGATAGGTCTTTTGCTCGCCGGGGGGCTTTGTGTGGCCTCGGTTACCCGGCATGATAAACCGTTGTTTCTCCCGAAAGTGGATGAGGTGCATCGTGTTGCTGCCGTTTCGGAAGGGCCGGATTCGAGCCGGTTTACTTACACGAAATTGGTTTCCGGGCTTGATGAGCCGATGGAAATGGCAATACTGCCGAACTATGATATGGTTGTCGCGGAGCGGAAGGGAGCAGTGCGCTATTTCAACAATGCAACCAAGGAGCTTTCTACCATAGCGCAGTTCAACGTTTTCAGCGGTATAGAGGATGGGCTGCTCGGCGTGGCGGTTGACCCGGATTTCAAGAATAACAACTGGATTTACTTTTACTATGGCTTAGGCGGCGAGAAGAGCGTCAGCCAGCTGGCGCGCTTCGAGCTGAAAGGGAAAAATCTGATCCAGGATTCCAAGAAAGTACTTTTGGAAGTTCCGACGCAGCGAAAATATTGCTGCCATTCGGCGGGTTACCTGACGTTCTCTGGCGGGTTACTTTATCTCTCAATCGGTGATAACACCAATGCAGAGGAAATCGAAGGGCACACACCCATCGACGAACGTCCCGGTCGGGAGCTTTCGGACGACCAGGCTGCGACTGCCAACAGCAATGATTACCGGGGCAAAATCCTGCGGATCAAGCCGGAGGCGGACGGGACTTACAGCATTCCGGACGGTAACCTTTTCCCCAGGGACGGCTCACAAGGCAAGCCCGAGATTTACGCGATGGGCGTGCGGAACCCGTTCCGCATTTCCGTAGACCCGAAAACCAAATACCTGTACTGGGGCGATGTGGGCCCGGATACGGAGGTGCCTGGGAGTGAGGGGAAAATGAGTTATGACGAGATCAATCAGGCCCGCAAGCCTGGCTTTTTCGGTTATCCCTATTTTTTGGGCGATAATGAGGTATTCCCGGATTACGATTTTGCTACTAAAAAGGAGGGCCCGGGAAAAGACCCGCAAAAGCCGGTGAACGATTCGCCGCATAATACGGGCATCCGCGAGTTACCGCCCGCGCAGCCTGCGTTCATCTGGTATGGCAAGGGGCCTTCAAAGAAATACCCGCTGGTAGGTAAAGGTGGCGCCAGCGCCATGGCGGGGCCGGTGTATTACAGCGATTTGTATCCCAATGCACCCTACAAGCTTCCGGAATATTACAACGGTAAGCTGTTCATTTTTGAATGGATCCGGAAATGGATTTTGGCGGTGACGATGGACGCCAATGGCAACTATGTAAGTATGGAGCCGTTCCTGCCGCAGCTGAAAGTAGTTGCGCCGATCGATATGCAGATCGCGCCGGACGGGGCCATTTACCTGCTGGCTTACGGTACCAATTGGTTTGCCCGTAATACGGATTCGGGTATCATCCGGGTCGAGTATGCCGAGGGTAACCGCAATCCGATAGCGGCGGTTGCCACGGGCAGGACCATCGCTGCCGCGCCATTTACCGCCACGCTTTCGGCAAAGGGTTCGAAGGATTACGATGCTTCCGACAAGCTGAGTTATGAATGGAGGATTGGGGCCAAAAAACTTACCGGCGAGGAGATCAAACATACTTTTACCAAACCCGGTATTTACAATGTCGTCCTCACAGTCTCCGACCAGAACGGCGGAAAAGGAACAGTCACGACCGAATTCAAGATCGGTAACACGCCGCCGGATGTGAAGATCGATACGAAGGCGAACCGCAGTTTTTATTGGGATAATGCCCCATTTGATTACAGCATTAAAGTGACCGACAAAGAAGACGGCCAAATAAAGCGGGAGAAGATTCATGCAGGGTTCAGCTACCTGGCTTTTGGCAAGGACCTGGCCGGGGCATTGTCGGGTTCCGAAGGGGAGAATATCCGGTATGCGGCGACAGCGAAATTGTATGCTTCGCTGGATTGCAAGGCTTGCCACACACTGGAAACCAAGTCGATAGGGCCTGCATTGAAAGATATTTCAAAAAAATACGCAGGTAATACGGGCGCGGCAGATATGCTCGCACGCAAGATCATTACCGGAGGGAGCGGAAACTGGGGTTCGTACCCAATGCCGCCGCATGCCGATCTGCCCGAAAAGGACGCGAAAGAAATAGCGGGCTATATTCTTTCACTGGGGCAAAAAGCCGAGGAAACACCGCTTTTGGCCCAATTGAAACTTACGGAACATATCGGTAAAGGCAATGAAGGTGCTTATGTTTTGCAGGCTTCCTATACCGATAAGGGTGCAAACGGTATCGGTCCTCAGAAGACCGCCAGCCATATTGTGTTGCGCAATCCGCTGGTGCAAATGGAAGATTACCAGGAAGGTAATGTCGGCGTGGTGATCGCCACACAAAACACGGGATACGTTTCCTATATCGCGAATATTACCAATGGAAAGTACACACGGTTCGACCGGATAGACCTTTCGCATATCAAGAATATCCGAATGCGCATTCAGGAACACGGCGCTGGCGGGACCATAGAGCTGCGGCAGGATGGCCGGGAAGGTCAGCTGCTGGGTAAAATCGACGTTCCTGGCGGACGGCTGGACGATCTTAAAACCGGTTGGAAGGAAGTCCTGCTGCCGGTAACTGCCGGTACCGGCGTCCATGACCTATACCTGGTTTTCAGGAACGAAAAAATCAAAGGCCCGATGTTCCATATAGACTGGATGTATTTCGAAAACGACTTCAATCCCTGACCTTTTAATAAGCAAAACTATTCCTGAACCCCAACCTAACCTTTCATGCAACCCGAAAAGTATATTGACCAGTACCGTCACGCACTGCTGAACGATGTAATCCCTTTCTGGATGAAAAACTCCCCTGATCAAGAATCGGGGGGCTTTTTCACCTGCCTCGACCGCGAGGGGAAGGTGTTCGACACGGATAAGTTTGTATGGCTCCAATGCCGGCAGGTGTGGTGCTTTGCCATGTTGTATAACCAGGTGGAACCACGGCGGGAATGGCTGGATATGGCGCTTTCAGGGGCTGTGTTCTTGCGTGAGCACGGACGAGATGTCCGCGCTGGCGATCGGGGCGCTAACTGGTACTTTTCGCTGGATCGTTATGGAAACCCGCTTACACAGCCGCATAGCATTTTCTCGGATTGCTTTGCTACGATGGCATTCGGACAGTTGTATAAGGCTACGGGCAATGAGGAGTTCAAAACCGTTGCTACGGATACTTTCTGTAATATTTTAAAAAGACAGGATAATCCCAAGGGTATTTACAGCAAGACTGTGCCCGGTGCCCGGCCGCTGGAAAGTTTTGCGCTGCCGATGATCCTGTGTAACCTGGTGCTGGAAATCGAATCGCTGCTGGAACCGGCATTGGTAAATGAGGTGATCGAACGGGGTATTGATACCGTCATGAACAAGTTTTACAAGCCTGAGCTGGGTGTGATCCTTGAAAATGTCAGTCCGGACGGCTCTTTTTCGGATTCGTTCGAAGGTCGGCTCGTAAATCCCGGGCACGGGCTGGAATCGATGTGGTTTATGATGGACCTGGCCCAGCGGATTTCGGATGACACGCTGGCGCAAAGGGCGGTCGATATTGCAATCCAGCTGATCGAATACGGCTGGGACCACGAGTATGGCGGGATTTTTTATTTTATGGATGTAAAAGGCAATCCGCCCCAACAGCTGGAATGGGACCAGAAGCTTTGGTGGGTGCATATGGAAACACTCATCACACTGCTGAAAGGCTACCTGCACACGGGCGACGAGCGCTGCGCGCAGTGGTTCGAGCGCGTACATGCGTATACGTGGAGCCATTTCCCGGACCCCGAATATGGCGAATGGTTTGGCTATCTCAACCGCCAGGGCGAGCCGCTGCTGACTTTAAAGGGCGGTAAATGGAAGGGCTGCTTCCACGTGCCGCGCGGCTTATATCAATGCTGGAAAACATTGGAAGCCATTCAGGAAAAAGTATCACTAAACGTCTGATATGGCCCAGGTTCCAGTTACTACCGCACAATCTGCGGGCGTTGCCCAAGGCCAAAGTTATCGGCCCGCCTTGGTGACGCTCGCGGTTTTGTATTTCATGATGGGGCTCATCACGTGCCTGAACGACACCCTCGTGCCATTTTTCAAAAGCAGTTTTCGTCTGACCTACACCCAATCGGCACTGGTGCAGTTTTACTTCTTTGTAACCTACGGGGTGATGTCTATTCCTGCCGGGGCCATTGTTAGTAAATTTGGCTTCAAACAGAGCATGGTAGCCGGTTTCGCTATTGCGGCGGTGGGGACGTTCCTGTTTTTTCCCGCATCGCTGATGCACCAGTACTACCTCTTTCTGGCGGCACTTTTTATATTGGCCATCGGTATTGTAATCCTGCAAGTTGCGGCAAACCCGTACATAACCTTGCTCGGCCCGCCGGAGACAGCTTCTTCGAGATTCAACCTTATTCAGGCATTAGGGTCGCTGGGAACTACCGTGGCCCCGCTACTGGGAGCGTGGTATATTCTTTCGGAAACCAGCCATGGATCGCAATCCAGCGAAGCCGTGCGACTACCGTACCTTTTTATTACCGCCCTGGTGATCGTCATTGCTTTCGTTATCAGTCAATTGAAGTTGCCGGTTCCGGTGTCGCAACAGCCGGAGACGGGTGAAGGACTATCGGGTATTTTCGGTTTTCGCAATCTGCGCTTCGGGTTGGTGGCATTGTTCTGTTACGTAGGCGCGGAAGTTTCTATTGGCTCTTTTCTGACCAACTATATTGCCGATACGGCAGGCATTGTGGAGAATGAGGCTGTTACCTATGTGGCATTGTACTGGGGAAGTATGCTGGTAGGGCGGTTTGTCGGAGCCGGTATCCTGAAAGTCGTCCGGGGTCCGCTGGTATTGAGTATCTGCGCGGTGAGCGCTGTGGTGCTGATCGTAGTATCTGTTACGAGCAGCGGGATGTTGGCCGCATGGACCATGGTAGCCGTGGGATTATGCAATTCCATCATGTTCGCGACGATCTTTTCGTTGTCGGTCGCCGGGCTCGAAGCGCATGCGACCAGGGCTTCGGGCTGGTTGTCCACGGCCATTGTCGGCGGGGCTGTCATTTCTTTTTTACAGGGAGTGCTGATCGACCATTTCAACTGGCAGGTCGCTTTCATGTTGCCTTTGCTTTGCTATGTCTTCATCCTGTTTTTTGGTTTAAATGGTTATAAAACAAAGTAAATATGTCCTTAATTTAGCCGCCCCATTTGTTTTTAACACTCTATGAGCAGACCACTTCGCGTTGCAGCCAACTATAAAACCAAAGACCCGGCCGGGATCATCCTGGGGTATCTGGCCAATCATGGCAGTATGACTTTGCCGGAGCTGGGCAAGCGGCTGAATATCAGCGTTCCGAAAGTAACGGTGCTCGTGAATGCGTTGCGGAATGAGGGCTTGGTGGGCGACTATGGAAAGGTTGACTCTTCGGGCGGGCGCAAGCCGAATTTATACGGTGTGGCACCCGGTGCCGCCTATTTTATCGGAGTGGATGTCAAGCAGAGCCATGTGACGATCGGCTTGCTGGATCTGGACAAAGTATTGGTCAGGAATTCGGGTAAAATGGATTATGAACTGACAAATACGGTCGAATCGCGCGATAAGCTATGCGGCTATATCCTCGATTTTATCAATGAGCTGTCCAGCCCGGAGCTTTCCATCCCGAAAGACCGGATTAAAGGTGTAGGTATCAACCTCTCGGGGCGGGTTAATTACCGCACCGGGCACAGTTACAGCTACTTCCATTTCGACGACCGTCCGCTGAGCGAGATTGTGGAGGAGAAAATAGGGTTTCCCGTGTTTCTCGAAAACGATTCGCGGGCGATGGCTTATGGTGAATTTTGCCTTGGGGCGGTTGAAAACGAGCAGGACGTACTTTTTCTGAACCTCGACTACGGCATTGCGGTCGGTATCCTGATCGGTGGCGGGCTATATTATGGCAAATCGGGTTATGCGGGCGAATTCGGGCATATGCCGGTTTTCAATAACGAATACATCTGCCGCTGCGGCAAAAAAGGGTGCCTGGAAACCGAAGCGGCAGGCTGGGCGTTGGAAAGAATGTTCCGCGACAAGATTCGCGAAGGCTCTTCATCGCTTATTACCGCCAAAATCCCCGAGGCCGATCGCATTACCATGGACGACATTATCGAAGCCGCCATCGCCGACGATGTGCTCGCTATCGAGCTAATCGCGCAATTAGGCGACAACATCGGCCGCGGTATCGCTTCGCTGATCAACGTTTTCAATCCCGAGCTGGTAATCCTCGGCGGCAGCCTGCTCGCTACCGGCGATTACATAGGTTTGCCCATTAAAACAGCCATTAACAAATATTCCCTGAGCCTGGTTAACAACGATACAAGACTGGTGCATTCCAAACTGGGGGAGGACGCCGGCCTGCTGGGTGCCTGCCTGCTCGTTCGGAATCGGTTTTTAGGTATTCATGATTGAATCAATAAAAACAGGGGCCACGGAATGGCCCCGTTTTTAAAGTAACTCCAATGCATTATTACGGCTGTTTTAACAGCCATATATCCGAAATTTTAGACTGCTTGCGCCAGTTTAAGGCCGATTCCTCAGGGCCATCAAAGGTGACGGAAATTATGCCGTCCTGGGTAAGACTTAACGGCACGATCCATTCCTTAAATGTCTCCGGTTCCTTGTTATAAACCACTGGCGAGAGCCGGCGCCCGTCCACGCGCAGGAGTGCGTCGCCCTCGCCCGCTACCCGTATGATGTAGCGGGCATGTGGGTCGAGGTTGTCGTAATCCAGTTCAGGCTCGCGCTGGAATAGCTGGAATGACAGCCGTTTACGGCTTTTTCCGTTATCCCACCAGGCTACGTCGGTGGCATCTTCGGAGATGGTTTTTACGCGCGGCCCCTTTGCTACGCTGGAAATATCGTCGTAATAACTTCCCTGGCCCGGATTTTCCCATAATGCAATGGTTTTCAGCCTCGCGAGCTGCTTTTCGGGGTCATCCATTTTTTTGATCTTTTCAAATTCATCGGCCAGCCACCAGCGGTTGTTCAACGGGTAATCCACAAAATCCATCACGACGCCGCGCTCCGGGTTGCGTGGTTTGTGTTTTTCTGTGCTTGTTTGCAAGCCGATCGAGGTGTAGAGGGCATCGCTCAATTCGGTTAATTCTTTTCGCAGATCGCGTTCCACCGGTTCGGTATCACCTTTGTTAACAATCGCCAGAGCTGCGTCCATGGTTGCCGCGAGATTGGTTTTGTCGGCAGTAGCAAGAACGGCATTGGCCTGTTTTTCCAGCCGTTGGTCGCTGATAAGGCGGGCGCGGGTATACTGATCGTAATACGCCCTGAAAACGAGCATTTGCCAGCGCCAATTCCCCTCCAATTGTTCCTCAACCCTTCTTAGCACGCGCCAGTTCAGATACGTCATTTCCACACCGCCATTTTCTGCCAAAGGCCCTTTCCAGTTCTGTTCCAGCCCCTCTATCGCGCTGGCAACCATCGGTGCGACTGTGGGGTTGAAGAAGAAAGCGGCATATTCTACCATAATGCCGTGCACATCCATCCGCGGGTCCCAGCCAAGCATACTCCACAGCACTTTGTTCACATCGTCGTGGCTGCCGTCGGAGTAGGAAACAAAGCCGTCGGTGAAAGGAGCATATTTCGCGTGGATTTTGGCGAATGCAAACGGTCGCGGGTTCACAGATTCCCTTCCGAGCGTCAATGCAAATGCCTGATCGAACTTCTCGACGGGGAATTCGCAGCGTACGGAATGTGTAATGTCGGGATACTGGCGGTGCTGGTATTGCTTGGGCAGGCGGTAGCGCGTTTCAGCCATCGGCGGACTGCCGGGGCCCGATACTACGCCTTGCAGCCATGCAGGCTTTTCGGTTTCGAGATATTTGTAAAAATAATCAATCTGTTCGGTGTCGAAACCTTGCAGTGAAATCCACATTTTAGCCTTAGGGTGGTATTTGACCAACTTTGCCTGCAGTTCTTTCAGAAAAGGCAGCACCTCCGCGGGATGATTGTCGCCCGGGTCGCCGCCGGGGACGAAAATATGGTCGAGGCGGGGACATTCTTTGTAAAATTGCTCGTGCAGGTCCAGTTCCGCCTGGCGCTTGGCCTTGTCTGTCAGTTCAAATGTCGCGGGCGTCCATACCCAGTAATCCATGTCATACTTTCGGCAAATCTCGCTCATTTTAATCCGCATTTCCCTTGCCGGAATCTTGAAATGTGGACTTGGTTTATCGTCCTCGTGGAACGGAATGCCCTCTACCGCATTGCTGCCGAAAATAGCCAGCTCACGGATGTACTGGTCAAACTGCGCGGCCGTCCAGGCGTCGTAAGTATTAGCGGTAGAGCGGTAGCCCAGCTGGTGCCCTCGGATCGGGTAGGCGGGGGAAGAGGCGATGTTTACCGGCCCTGCTAGTTCCAGCAGCGGTTTGCCCATAAATGCCTTACTCATTTTCAAATGGCGCAGCAGATATCCTGTGCCGAACAGTACGCCCCGTGCATCTGCTCCGATGATCCAGATGGTCTTGCTTCCACCCGTTGTTTCGGTCACGATCCGGTAACCTTCCGGCTTGAATTCCGGTCCGTTGGCCCCGGTCGATGCCGGCAATGCACGGGAGAGAAGCGACTGGTCTGAGGATAATGCCAGCGCAATTACGGGAATGCTGCCTTTCGGCCATCCTGCCGCATTTTTGAGCGTAATACCCGTCCGTTTTTCAATTTCCTCCGTCAGCACCGCGGGGGCCGTTTCCTTCATGGGGGAAGAAATATTGGGGGAAACAATCCAGGTCGCGTTTTTCAGGTCGATGGACTGGGCGGCACATTGGAAAAAGGTTGCCAGGAAAAGCAGGATGGTAATGAGTGGCTTGGAGCGGGTTTGGGAATGCATAACAAATACAAATCGATGTGTTGTAGTTGCATTACTGCATTTGAAGTATTTCAGGCTAATTATACAAGCTGGAAGCTGGTTTGAAGGTCTACCTTCAAACGCACTATTCGCGGGCCTCTGGTCGGCATTTGCGTACACGACCGGCCGGAGGCCTGCGAATAGTGGGTCCGAACGTTGACGTTCGAACGATTTTAGACTCGGCCTGTGGCCGGTATTCGCGTACACGACCGGCCAGAGGCCTGCGAATAGTGCGTCCGAACGTTGACGTTCGAACGATTTTGACCTCATAACATTACGGTAAAGTAGAAAATAGCCACTTTCGGTACTTTTAGGATTTGAAAAACATTTGTAACCCCTATGTCTCTTCTTAAACCGCTGTTATTCTGCACTTTTTTATTGCTTTGGCTCGCACTTCAACCCGCATTTTCGCAAACGATCGTGTCCGTGAAGACCTTCGACGTAAAAGAAGCCAAGCAGGCTGTGGCGGTGGACGCGCAGTATTTTTATGTGATCAACAACAGCACGATTACCAAGCATTCCAAAACGGATGGCAAGCTGGTAGCTACCTGGGACGGTACGAAGGAGGGCATAGTCCATTTGAATAGCGGAGTCGTAATCAAGGGGAGGCTGTATTGCGCTAATTCCAATTATCCCGAAATCCCAATGACCAGCTCGGTGGAGATATTCGACGTAAAAACGTTGACGCACGTCGATACCCACAGTTTTGGGATCGCCCAGCACGGGTCGCTTACGTGGCTGGACCAGAAAGACGGATACTGGTTTATCGGTTTCGCGCATTATGCGGGCAAGGAGTCGAGCGAGGGAAGGGATGTACGGTGGACGTCGCTGGTGAAGTACGACCTGGAATGGCGGCAGGTGGAAGCCTGGGTTTTTCCTAAGAACCTGGTCGATATGTTTACGCCCAAAAGCAATTCCGGAGGTGCCTGGGGCGCCAACGGTTTGCTGTATTGCACCGGCCATGACCGCAGCGAGGTATATGTATTGAAACTCCCGAAATCAGGCTACACTTTGCAGCATATCAGCACATTACCGGCGCCTATCGAAGGGCAGGGCATTGCAGTTGATCGTTCGGTGGCGGGTAAAATGTCACTGTACGGCATTCAGCGTAGCAAACACGCCGTTACCGTTTCCGAAATCCGATAACCCTTTGTATTAATGACGCTACATTTCCGTTGCCTGCTCTGTTTTTTTCTTACAATTTTCCAGCCATTTTCCCATGCACAGGGGACAGTGAATGGCCGTTTTGAAATCAAAACGTTGATCGTGTTTTTCGACGGTCTGCGCCCGGATTACATCACCGAAGAGCAAATGCCCAATTTGTCGGCATTCAAAAAGCACGCTGCGTGGGGCAAGCATCATCACAGCGTTTTCCCGACGGTAACACGGGTGAACTCGGCGTCCTACGCCACAGGCTCGTATCCGGGTACGCACGGGCTGCTGGGTAATTCCATTTACATTCCCGAAGTAGCCCCAAGCAAGCCTATCGGGACAACCTATGGCGATTTGAGTAAAATTCCAGCCGCTACCGGTGGGCCGTTGCTGACGGCGAAATCGCTCGGAGAAGTATTGGCGGATGCGGGTCAGGAGATGATGGTTTTCAGTTCGGGAACGACCGGGCAGGCTTTTTTGCAAAACCATACAGTGAATGGGGCGGTTGTCAATCCGGATTTGATTTTGCCCGAATCATTCAAAAAGCAGGTTTTGGATGAAATTGGCTTGGTTAGCCAGGGTACCGATGAGGACCTGGGCCGCCACAAATGGATAACCGATGCATTGCTAAAATACGGTTTGGTCAAAAACGGTCCGCTGGTGAGCGCGATCTGGTTTTCGGACCCCGACGGCGCGGCGCACGAGCATGGTATCGGTTCGGAGGAAGCTGTGAAAGCGATCAAATATGTCGACGGGCAGTTTGGACGGATCATGGAAGCATTGCAGTCAAAAGGCGCCGACGAGCGGTACAATGTGATCATTTCCACCGATCATGGCTTCGTGACGCATACCGCCAAGCCAGGACTCGTCGATTTTCTGATAAAGGAAGGTTTTAAAAAGGATAAAGAATCGGACGATGTGGTGGTGGCCGAGGGCGCGGTTTATGTCAAAAATCACGACGCGAAAATCATCGAATCCATTGTGGCTGCATTGCACAAGCAGGAGTGGGCGGGAGCGGTTTTTACCAAAGGGGTGAAAAAAGGGGATACTCGGGGCAAAGTGAAGGGAACGCTTTCCTTCGATCTGATCCATTATGACCATCCTGAGCGATCCGGGGATATTCTGGTGGCTCCAAACTGGAACGACGCGAAAAACGACAAGGGTTATGCCGGTACCGATTTCTCTGGCGGCGTCGCAGGCCACGGCGGTTCGAGCCCTTATGAAATCAATATTGCGTTACTCGCTACGGGACCTTATTTTGAAAATGGAACATCTACCGATACGCCGACTTCCAACGTCGACATAGTGCCAACCATTTTATATAGTTACGATCTGCCAAAGCCTGCGGGAATGGATGGGCGGGCTATTTACGAACTTTTGGATTTGCCTCAGCGGATGAAAAAAGCCCAACCCCGCCATTCCAAAAAGCAGCTTATCCAAACGGAGGCATCTTATCCCTGGGGTACCTACAAATTATCGGCGGAAACATCGGTTCTGGGCCGCTACCGGTATTTCAATTACACCAAAACAGAAAGAACGCCGGCCCGCTGACGGACTGGCGTTCTTCCCTCGACCAGATTTTCGCCCCACAGTTTGGCACCGGTGATAATACCTGCTTTTTCAAGGCACGGAGGCAGGAAAAAATTGACGAGTTGCGTCAGATGAGTGACAAAAGCTCCGGTTCTTCGGCGAGTGCGGCGAGTAGCTTATCGTTCAGGCGCTTGTAGGCGGCCATTACTTGCCTGGCTGTATCGGTGAGCACCGTGCCACCGCCTTTCGTGCCTCCTTTTTGGGTTACCACGTAAGGGCCTTTGCCCAGTGTATTGAGCGCATCCACCATCGCCCAAGCCTTTTTGTAGGAAAGGCCCATTTCCTTCGCAGCCTGCGCTATAGAGCCGGTTTCGGCGATGCGTTCAAGCAATTCGTAGCGCCCGGGGCCGAAAAATTTGACCTCGTCCACAAACACCCAGTGCCGGAGCCGTATATCGACATGTCTTTCCATGCGGCGGTTTTTCAAAAGTGATTAATCTCCTGTTTCAGTGCCGCAAACTATGATTAAATCATAACTTTTGTGCCCCAAACGGGTTCTTTAATTTATTTTCTTACAGGAAAATGCTTCACATTCTGTGAATTAACAGGGGATCGTTCGGGCTGCCGATGCGGCGCAAATCACGAGCCGTCGCGCAATTCGCACCCGGTGTGGATCGCGGAGCGGTGGTGCCTGAATTAGTAAAAAAAATGCTTAGAAATATTTGTTGTTAGTATTATAGAATTAATTTTACACTTTGCCGGCAGCGAATTCCCTGGTGGACGTGAAAATGGGTTTGTATTTATAACTGTGGCAATTCCAGCGATTTAAAACAAGAATAATAAGCCGATAAACGAACAGTAGTGTAGAAGCGTGTCATGGGCTGCCATAACACGCTTTTTGTCGTTTATCACCAACCGTTTTTCTTGTTCGGAAAGCCCCGGAAGTTGAAAGCAGGAAGATCAAACCCCGAATTTCCTGAGGTTATACACCAGGCTGATCAGGAAATACCGCTTCAAGATTTTGCTGCGGACGTCCTCAATATAGGCATCACCGGTATTCCGGACCAGGCTGCGGTTCTGGTTGAGCAGGTCGAAAACCTGCAACCGGACCTCGGCCTGCCGCGTGCGCAGAAATTGTTTGGCGACCGTTGCATTCCAGAGCAGGAAACGCTGGTTATAGCCTTCGGCGCGGCCGGTGTTGCCGGTATAGGTAAGGTCCGATGCGATCACCAGATTTCCGGGGAGCTGCCAATGCACATCACCCGTGGCGTACTGCGACCAGTACTGCATATTTTGTTGGGATAAAAGCGAATACCGCGCCTGCTGGTAGGTAATACGGGCGCTCAGGCCATAATCGATCCGGCCATTGTAATCGGATTGCAGGCGGATGCCCTGCCCGATGGAGCTCGATGTCGTTACGTTGTCGGATGCATTGATCAAGCTGGTATTGCGGGCCAGGCTTCCCTGCGTGCTCAGGTTGACCGAAAGCCGCAAAGGGTCTATCTTTTTGCTAAGCGCGACAAATCCGGTTCCCGACACAAATCCCCTCGTGTTAATCGGCGTATTCACTTGCACGCCCGAGGCATCGGTGCGGGTGGATGTTCCGATGCGGTTGTTGCTTTGGTTGAAACTTCCGAAAACAAAAAGGTTATCTGTTCCGCCCGGGCCCGACGCGCTGAACGTGAGTGTAGCATTGTGATAGTATTCCGGCCGTAATGACGGGTTCCCAATGTTGACATTGAGTGGATTGGAGTTGTCGGCAATGGGTATCAACTGTGTAATGCCAGGTGACGCGACGCGCGTCCGGTATTGAAGCCGCAGGTTCTTTTTTCCTCGAAATGTGTAAGAAAAAAGAGCATTGGGCATGAAATAGGCATATTGGGAGCGGTAGCCGACGTCGGTCGATCGATCAATGGGGCGGAGAGACGCCAGCTGTGCATCCGCGCCGAATGCGAACGTGTAGCGCAGCCGCCGGGTCTGAAAAGTGGCTCCCAGGCGGTTCGTTTCAAAGGTATTTGCGAAATTTCTGCTTAGCAAAGCGTCGGGTTTGTCATAATGATCCGTTTCCTCGCTTTTGTCGGCGACATTCCGGAGCAGTTTGCCAAAATTGTTGCTGTAAGCATACCTGAATTCCAGTTTCTTCGTGAACGAAATGGGTTCTGTAAATGAAATGCTCATCGTGTTCTGCAATGAAAGTTGGTCTTGAGTATTCCGCTGGTCGATTCTTTCCCGACCGGGGGCGGTAGTCAGCGTATCGAAGAAGATGTTGGCCGACCGGTTGTAGGCTGTTGTGTTGCCGGTGGTTAGCAGCGTGTTGAGGTTCGCGGAGAGAGACCGGCCTTCCTTTTTGAATTTCCGCATTAGCAATAAATTGTTGTAGCAATTCAGACCGGTTCCGTCAAGGTCATATTGGTTGAAGCCCTTGTTGAGGGAGTCTGCTGGCGGCCGGTAGGAATAACTGCTGTTTTTGCTAAGCAAGTCTTTTGTCTGAAAACTGATGTTAGGTGTAAACCGCAGGCTGGTCAGCGAATCGATCGGCAGGTCGAAGCGGCCGTTGATGCGGTGGGTAAGCGTGGTGTTTTTGGAATAAATGCTTTGGTCGGTGAGGAACGACTGCCCCGGCAGGATGTTTTCACGCCGGCTTTGCTGGTCGGTGGTGATTACTGCACGGTTGGCGAAATAGCTGGCGGCCATTTCGGCGCGCTTGCCCCATCTCACGGCCTTGCTTTCTGTCCGGTAATTGACGCCCAATGCCGCAACTTCTGTGATATTGGAAGGCGCCATCGGCCCATCGCCACCGCCACCGCTGCCGGACTGGCCCACAATTTGTGGCCCACCCCCTCCATCGGACATACTGAAATTCTGCTGGTTCAGGTTGTTGGCCTGCCCGATCACCGAAAGCTGCCGGTTAGGCCCGCCATTATGGTTGTTGAAACGGTTCACATTCAGTTTGGCCTCGTACCGTGCCGACTGGTCGCCATTAGCCGGGCCTGCACCCAATGCATTTTGACCGAAAAACCCCTTTCCTTTATCTTTTTTAATGGTAATGTTGATCGTCCGCTCCCGGTCGCCGTCGTCTACCCCCGAAAACTGGGACTGGTCCGATGACTGATCGTACATTTGAACCTTATCGACAATATCGGCGGGCAGGTTGCGGGTTGCCATTTTAGGGTCATTGCCAAAAAATGGTTTGCCGTCCACCAGCACCTTGTTCACCGCCTGACCGTTGGCTTTGATAGAACCATCACGACCGACCTCGAAACCCGGCAATTTGCGGAGCAATTCCTCCACCTGGGCATTCGGCTGCGTTTTGAACGAGCCTGCATTGAATTCGATGGTATCCTGTTTAATCGTCACCGGTGCGCGTTCCTGTTTGATCACCACCTCGTTCAGCTGTGTGCCTTGCTCGGTCATCAAAAGTGTCCCCGCATCGGCAGATGCATCGCGGCTTACGGTAATTGGCCAGGACAGGTTTTTGTAACCCACAAAAGTGATGAGCAGGCGATAAGCGCCGGGCGGTGCTTTCCGTATCACAAAATGGCCGTCGCCGTTGGTAATCGTCGCGCTTACGTACGCGGAGTCGCGTGCGAGAAGCAGGGAAACGGAGGCCATACGCAGGGGTTTCCGTGAGACCGAGTCGAGCACCGTACCGCTGATTTCGCCTGCCGGCGGTGTTTTTTGCGCGAATACCGGCGATAGCGAAAGCAGCAGCAGGCATAATATCAGTTTAAATGCCTCCACCGCCGGGCCCCATTTTTTGGTGAAAATCAGCCATCGCTTTCTGGCGGATATCTGCCAGTTGCTCCGCACTGACACTCTCCGCTTGACTATCGGGCAACACGGATTTGTCTTCGACTTTGCCCAGGCTTACTTTCGTAGCCCTGAACTGCTCGCGGCTTCCTTCCACGAGTAAGACAACCCCTTTTTCGGGTGTAAGACCGGGTACAGGAGAGTACCGGAAGGGCAATTCGGTCGTGAACCAAACGGTATAGGGTTCCTTACGGTAATTGACGACCGCTTTCTGGCACAAGTAACCTGCTATTTTCTTCGTCTGCTGCGTAAGCTGCCACCCGCCGGTTGCTTCAATCGGCGCTTCGCTTTTATAGGTGTGGGCCTCTTTGTCTTTTCCGACAGTCACAAAAGTCAGTGTTTTCTGAGCTGCAATGTCTGTTACAACATATTCTTCAAATGGACGCCCTGCATTTGTGGTTTGCGGGATACCGCCAGGTTCTTGTCTTACCCTCAGCATCATGTTTTCCTCATCGCGGTTTTCGCGTACAAAATTTCCGGCAAAGAGGACTTTTTGCCCGATTGTGCGGGTATCGGGAACATCCGTCGGGAAGTTGGGATCGCCCTGTTTCACCTCCTCGCCATTGACCATGAAGCGTAACCGCGATTGGTCGATCTTGCGCACGACTTCGTAACTGATTTGCCCGGAGGCTTGTGCGAGAATGTCCGGGGCTGCTGCGAAAAGCAGCATGAAGATTGAAAGAAGCTTTTTCATGATGTCACCGTGGTTTTGATTTTGGATGGGTCAAAGGTCAGGTGACGGTTTGTAAGGTTCTGCTATTTAATGTTAAGTAGTGTTAAACGTAAATCCTGCCAGAGTTCAATAAAAAGCTTTCGCAAAGCAGAACTTGCACCGGAAACTAAAAAAAATCCCATTTCATGGTGTATTAAAGAGGTGCTGTCCTTATATTGGTTTACCGAACTCATACTTAACAACCCTCTGTATACTAATGGTTTATAACCTCTACTTCAAGCTGTTCCTATTTGTTGTCTTTTTTCTATCGACTTTGTGGATTTATAGGGTATATATAAATGACTCCCAACACAATGTTTCCGGGAAGGGCACAGCATTCATGATTACCGCCATGCTGGTGCTGGTGTGGGCTGTAAGAATCCCTTTTTTACGGGACAAGGAATATGATATCGATACGAGTACCTGGCTCAGTGCCGTCATAGCCATTAACCATTATCCCGACAAGCTGTGGACGTTGCTCAACTACACCGACGCCCGACCATTGACGGTGTTCCCGTTACTTGCCGGTTCGTGGGCAGGAATGCCAGTCAGTTACAGCAGCGCCGAAATCATCGGGTTGCTACTCTGGACGGGTACGGTATTGCTTCTGTATCAGATATGTAATTTGTTTGCCGGGAAAAATGCCAGCCTGGTCCTGACTTGGAGCCTGGCACTTTTTCTTGGTACGATCTGTCACATTTTCGCCGCCTACAATTCCGAGCATAACAGCATTTTTATGGTTACTGCGGGCGTAGCATTGTTCTTTTTGTACTTCTACCGGCGGTGGACAAGCCCGGTAGTCGCTACGGCCACGGGCTTGTTGCTCGGAAGCCTTATTTATGCCAAATTTCAAAATGCCCCCATGGGTTTGCTCACAGGGGCATTTCTGTTGCTGGCCATGGCACAACGGAAAGACTGGCGTAATATAGCTGCATTACTCGCAGGCTGCCTTTTCCCGACAGTTTTCATCAACATTTTCTATGGGGCGAGGGGCAAACTGGATGTGTTCTGGAACAACTACTTCTGGAACTACTTCTATTACTCTTTCACGACGCAGTTTTCCTCCATGCCCATTGCCGAACGGTTCAGCCCCGCCCGCGCCACCCGGTTTATTTTCTATGCCACGAGCTCAGGTATTTATGTGTCCACACTCGTTGCATTGGCCATTGCGTTGCCGGTTTTGTCTTTCAAAAGATGGAGTTCCGAATTTAAAATCAACTGGATACCTTTTGTTTTTACCTTCTTGTTTCTGCTTCTGAGCATTTATGCCGTATTGCAGTCGGGCAACAATTTCGAGCATTATAAACTCTTTCTTTTCGTTCCGCTGCTGGTCTTCAATGCATTGTTCCTGTCGATGAGCCAGCCGCTGGTTCGTCAATACGCGGCAGGTGTTCTGTTGCTGGGAGGTGTCCTGCAAACCGCTGTCAGCCTTAAATACCTTGATGGGGAGATAGCTTATGATATCCGGACGGACATCGATAGGAAGGTGGTGGGGCACATTGTCAGGCACACCCGCTCGTCGGACCCGGTGGTGGTTTGGGGCTGGCGCGACGGGCTGCTGGTGAGCGCGCAGCGGCCGATGGGTTACCGGGATGTCCACACGTTCCACTTTTCGATGAAATCGCCGCTTGTACCGAACTGGACGCGAGATTTTTTGGAAGATATGGAGGAAAACAAGCCTAAGATCTTCATCGAAGCGATGATCCCCGAATATTCCGAGCGGGGGCACCTTTTCCTGCCCCACGATAAGGTGCCGGTAGTGCGCGAATATGTGCGGAAGCATTACCGGTTCATCAGGGAATTGGATGGGGTGAAAATCTTTCACCGGAAGGAAATGGCGGCCATTTCTCTCCTTCGATAGAGTGCCTTATTAATCAATACTATTTTGTGTTAAATAGTGTTAAGGTGCCGGAAATCATCCGACCGGAAAGTTTAGCTTTGCGGTATGACGAACCGCCGTATCCGCTCGATTTTCTGGCTCATGACTGCCTGCATTGTCGCAATCAATGCATTTCAGGGATATTGGCTCCTTACAACGTATCAGCTCAACCGGCAGCAGTTTGGGAACACCGTCCAGGATGCGTTGTTCCAGGTTATCGAAGGGCATCAGGTTGATAACGCGCGAACGCTGCTCGGTAAGCATCGTCCCGGCAAGGCTACTTCCAATGAATCTACCGGAGGAGTTCCTGACACGCCTCCCGGAGGTATTCCCAGGAGGGCTCCCGGAGGTGCTTCCAAAGAAGCGCGCGTATTGGTCAGGCGATCAGGCGCTGGCGCTGGATCGCGTTTCTATTACCAATTTAATAACGACAGCGTGGCCATTGCACCGGCGGACACCCTCGCACGACGCATTTCGCGGTTCGTGGTGCAGGAGTGGAGGGAAGGCGGACGGGTGGATTTGCGTAAGATTTATTCCGCCTATCGCGCGGAATTGTTGAGGAGGAACGTCGACGTCGCCTTCACAATCGACACCTTATCCATTCTTCCCAAGCCCGGCGGCGATAACCTGATCATTTATAATGGTAACGGCTTGAATGCGGAAAACGATGGCCGTTTCAGGACCTTGCCGCTGCCGGTCAATCCGGTACGTCATGTTTTTGTGCAAGCTACTTTCGAAATGCCCGTTCCTTATTTGCTAAGCCGAATGGGTTGGCTGCTGGGCTGTTCGCTGCTGCTTTTGCTGCTTACATCGGGCTGCTTCGTTTTCATGCTGCGGACCATACTGCGGCAGAAAAAGCTTTCTGACATCAAGAACGATTTCATCAATAACATGACCCACGAGCTTAAAACACCTATTGCGACGGTTACGGCGGCTGTGGAAGCACTATTGCATTTCGGAGCACTGAACGATCCGCGCAAAACAGAAGAATACCTTCATATTTCCCAGAACAACCTCCAGAGGCTGTCGGACCTGGTCGAGAAAGTACTAAACCTGGCGGTGGAAGATAAGCAGGAATTAGAATTCCAGACAGAGCCGGTGAGCCTGGCCGAAATGTTATGCGAACTGGCTGCCAACCACAGGATCAAGGCTGCGAAAACCGTGGTATTTAACATGCATATCCCATTCGGGACAACCGTACAGGTAGATCGGATGCATTTCGGAAATGTGATAAATAACCTTATCGACAATGCGGTTAAGTATTCCTATGACCGCGTAACCATATCGTTCAATTACGAACAGGAGCCGCATGGATGGCAGCTCACGGTCGCTGACAACGGGATCGGCATCCCCAAAGCTTACCAGGCCTCGGTTTTCGATCGGTTCTTTCGTGTTCCCACCGGAGATCTGCATCAGGTAAAGGGTTTTGGCCTGGGGCTGGCCTATGTGCGGCAAGTAGTGGAGAAGCATGGCGGTAGTATCAGTCTGGCAAGTGAACCGGGGAAAGGAAGTGCTTTTGTTTTAAAATTCTGAGAAATGGCTACGGTACTATTTATCGAGGACGAACCCGCATTGGGCATGATTGTGAAAGACAGCCTGGCTTACAGAGGGTTCGATGTGCTGTATGCCGCCAATGGGATCGAGGGGCTTGAGCAGTTCCGGGAACACCATCCCGATATCGTTGTGGCCGACATTATGATGCCCGATATGGACGGTTTCACCATGGCCGAGCACATCCGCCGCGACGACCCGCATACGCCGATCATATTCCTGACTGCACGTTCCCAAACGGCCGATGTGGTTAGGGGCTTTGAGTTGGGAGGAAACGACTATCTCAAAAAGCCATTCAGCCTGGATGAGCTCATCGCACGCATCAATGCGCTCCTGCGCGTGGGCGCTTCCCGGGCAAGCGCCCACGGAACACTGAAAATCGGCCGCTATATTTTCGACCCGGCCAAACAAAAACTCTCCGTTGACGACCGGGAAGTTACATTATCTCACCGCGAAGCCGAACTCCTCCGTCGCCTCTACCAGCAACGCAACGAAGTTCTCGGCCGCAGCGAAGTGCTGAATGAGCTCTGGGGCGACGACTCCTTTTTCAATGGCCGGAGCCTCGACGTTTTCATCACCAAACTCCGTCGCTACCTACGGGACGATCCTAATATTCAGATTATTAATATCAGAGGAAGAGGGTATAAGCTGGTGCTTTGAGAAGCTGAGTATTTTGTATTTTTGCAAAAAAACTAAGAACATGAAAGAGGAGATTCAATTCAAAGTAGGCCGTTGGACAACCGATCCGCGTTCGATGACGGTGGACGAGCGCTCCAAGTGGCAGCAACATTTCCATCGCGGCCGGGGGGCCGGAAGAAGGATTTGATTGCGACCGCAATACTTTCAAAATCACCGGCGGAATATTGATCGGCACCGTCGGCGCTACCAGCTCGCCGACGGCAAATGTGAGCACGCAACCGTCGGTTATCCTGGGTTCAGGTTCGGCAAACCAGCTGATGCATATACGCTCTTCGGAGGGCGAAACCATGACGTTTACGATCCCGCGTGCATACAACACGATGCTCTTTTCAAGCCCGAAATTAAAGCAGGGGACTACTTACCAGGTTTACACCGGCGGAACTACGGCGGGAACGACTGATTTTTACGGACTATACACTTCCGGGACCTATACGGCAGGGACCGCCGGTACCAGTTTCACCACGAGTTCGATGGTAACCAATGCCGGGGGAAGTCAGGGACGCTTAGTCAGGGACGCTGAGTCAGGAGGTACTGACAGCAAGGTCAAGGCCGGTTATCAAAGCGGGATAGGGATAGTTTGGTTTTAGTTATGAAAATTATGCATTCCTACGGCCGCAGGTGGTTTTTCCGAACCTGGAAATTTTTGTTAATTTATCAAATCATTAATCACAGGGAACATGGCCGCGAAACACAGTTCAATAGACGACTACATCGCAAGCTTTCCGGAAAATGTGCAGAAGATATTGCAGGAGATCCGGACGGTGATTAAGGAAGCTGCGCCGGAGGCGACGGAGACGATTTCATACGATATGCCTACTTTTAATTTAAACGGGGCATACCTGATTTACTTTGCCGCATGGAAAAAGCACGTCGCGCTTTATCCGGTTACCGAAAAGATCTTCCAAACGCTCTCGTCCGAACTTTCAGGCTATAAGGGGACAAAAGGCTCTGCACATTTCCCTTTGAACAAGCCGGTGCCGATAGATCTAATCAGGAAGATCATCGAACTGCGGATTGCGGAAAATCAGGAAGCCGCCTGGAAGGCCAGCGGTAAACAAGGTGGGGGTTAAGCACCTGCTGTGAAGGCGTATTTCTTTAAAATGTCATCAATCCGGCTATCCGGCACCAGGTTGGTTACCTCCACAAGCTTTATGCGCGCGTAATCGCGATGGACAGTATTGATTACAAAATTGAATGCGAGGGGCATTACAGCAGACGGGACTTTTAGGGCGAGTGCTTTGCCCGCATTGAACCAGCGGTCACCCGGCGGCTGGCATTGCGAATAGTCATTGGGACCGCGCCAGCCGGCTTCGAGATCGCTTTCGGTGACTGACTCGATAACGGCATCGTCAGGTATTTCAATGAACATGATCTTGAAATCTGCATTGAAACCGACGCCCTGCCTCCTTACCAGGTTTTCAAGTAATGCAAGCGGGACCGTTTCGGTGGTGTAGATCACTTTGTTGCCCGCGCTGTTCCATCTCCCGCGCATGCCGGAAGCGAACAAAGTGTTGGCGTAGAGCTTGTGGACGATCCGGAATACGAGCATCTTTTACGCCGGATAACCTTCCGCCATTTTATCGAGCTCCTCGCTCAGGAAATCCACACCGCCACCGGTCGTCAGCCAGTCAGCGGGCCTTTCAGCCGAATTCCAGAATGGCTTTTGCAACCAGTAATTGAACTCATCGATAGTTCCGAAGAATTCCTCTCCTTTCTCAAAAAGCGCGATTAATTTCAAAAGGTGCTCGCCATAAAGGGGCTCCAAAGTCTTTTCGGCTTCCTTATAGTTGCTGATGGTGCGCGCAGAAACGTTCATGATCGCCGCCAACCTTCGTTCCGGCATTTTGATGGCTTCGGCGAAATCGTAGAAAACCTTCGTGTGCAGGCCTTTCCGGGCAGAGAGCACAATGGAAAAATTGCTGTCCATGTCAATATGGTTGAATTTGGATTTCAAATTTGAACCAGGGTGAGCAAAAGTTTTCATAACAAAGGAGATTGAGTATCCAAATATAGGAATTTTTTCAAATATAAGAGCGAATTTTTTCAATTTTATACCAACAAGTATAAACATAGTGTCGCCTTCCTTTATTGCTCAACTTTCAAAACCGAAATTCCTAAACAGTTAAATATGATCAGGTTGACACACATGCTCGTCCCGCTGGCATTGGCCATGGTGACTGTCCCGGCGCAGGACACTTTTGCGCAGAAAACAAATACCACACAAACTTCCGAGAAGTTCGACCGTGACTATTCGCTGGAAGCGACCATGCTCGGTTTTTTTGCCAGAGACGGCTCCCGGAACCCTACATTAAAAGCTAACAAAGGCGATCGCGTGCGGATCACGATTACCAACGGCGAACTGATGACGCACGATATCGCGCTGGAAAAGCTCGGTATTAAAAGCAAAGTCATCATTGAAAAAGGCACCAGCACGAGCATTACTTTCAAGGCTGAGCAGAGCGACACCTATTACTGTTCCGTGCCCGGGCACCGTGCTGCGGGTATGGTAGGTAGTTTTGAGGTGGTCGAAGGTGTTATTTCCAATGAAACTGTGGCCGGTCAGTTGCCCGTGAAGGACGGCCAGCCGCTTGATATGGGATTTGAAACGGGCGACCTCAAAAACTGGACCGCAACCGGTGACGCATTCGCCAAGGCCCTATTCAGCTCGGACCCTTCTCCGGTGCATGAAAAGGAAATGAATATTGGTTACGAAGGGAAATACTTTCTCAGCAGCGGAGGCACGCTCAACTACAAACAAACGGGTACGCTAACATCCGTTCCGTTCCAGGTGATACAGCCTTTCGCGGCATTCCGCGTGTCGGGCGGGGCATTGCAGGACACCCGTGTCGAAATCGTGACCGCGGCTGATAATAAGGTCATCTACCATATTACAGGCCAGGGCAGGGCTACATTGCAGCCTGCCGTCGTGGATCTTCAACCTTATCTGAACAAAGAGATTTTCATCCGGATTGTCGACAATGAGACAGGCATTTCACAAATCCCCTACATTCCCAACGACAAATGGGCGCATATCAATTTCGACGATTTTCGGTTCTATACAACCCGTCCCGACTTTCCCAATGAGCTGAAACAGAAGGATATCATCATCCTGCCGCCGTTGGACCCCGTTTTGAATGCGGGTTTGTCGGGCAAAGAAGCGGCGAAAGCCATGACCCCGCCTTCGGGCTTCAAAATCACGCTCGCGGCTGCGGAGCCGGACATTATCAGACCCATCAGTTTCACACTGGATTCGCGCGGAAGGCTTTGGGTTGTAGAAGGCCATACTTATCCGGTACGCGCTCCGGAAGGCCAGGGAAGGGACAAAATTCTGATTTTTGAGGATACCAATGGCGACGGCACACTCGACAAACGCAAGGTGTTTGCGGAAAACCTTAACCTCATCAGCGGTATCGAAGTGGGAATGGGCGGTGTGTGGCTGGGCTCGGCGCCTAACTTGCTGTTTATCCCTGCGGATTTTAAAAATGATAAACCCGCCGGCCCACCGCAGATATTACTCGACGGCTGGGGACTGGAAGACACGCACGAAGTACTGAATAACCTTCGCTGGGGGCCCGATGGCTGGCTTTATGGCACGCACGGCGTATTTACGCATTCGAACGTAGGCAAGCCCGGGGCACCGGAGTCGGAGCGGACGAAAATCAATGCCGGCGTGTGGCGCTTCCACCCGACTTCCCACAAATTTGAGGTTTTCGCGGAAGGATCGAGCAACCCGTGGGGTATCGATTTTAATGATTACGGACACCCGTTCATTACCGTATGTGTGATCCCGCACATGTACCACATCATCCAGGGCGCTCGCTACCAGCGGCAGGCAGGCAAGCATTTCAACCCGTATACTTACGACGACATCAAAACAATCGCGGACCACGTGCATTGGGTAGGGGAGCGCGGGCCGCATGCGGGGAACTTCCGCTCGGCGTCCGCAGGCGGCGGGCATGCGCATGCAGGGGCGATGATTTACCTGGGCAATAGTTGGCCGCAGGAATACCGCAACGATATTTTCATGAACAATATCAACGGCGCACGTCTCAATACCGATCGTCTGACCCGCTCGGGGTCGGGCTATGAAGCTGCCCATAAAAACGACTTCATGGCAATGAACGATTCCTGGTCGCAGTGGCTGAACTTTAAATATGACCCGAGCGGATCCGTTTGGGCGATCGATTGGTACGACAAAAACCAGTGTCACAGCCCGAATCCCGACGTACACAACAAAACCATGGGTCGGATATTCAAAATAACCCATGACAACGACAAATGGGTGCAGGTAGATTTGTCCAAGGCTTCGGATATGGAGCTGGTCGACTACCAGCTGAACCCAAATGAATGGTATGTCCGTCAGGCTCGTACAATTTTGCAGGAACGCGGTCCCAACAAAAAAGTACACAAGGCGTTGAAAGAGATCCTTGCGAAAAACCCGGACGAAACCCGGAAGCTCCGTGCATTATGGACGCTCCATGTGACCAAAGGGCTCACGGAAAAAGAACTCGCCGACCTGCTTTCCAACGACAGCGAATACGTCCGCAGCTGGTCGATACAGCTTTTAACCGAAAACAAGTCCGTTTCGCCCGAGACATTGAAAAAGTTTACAGAGATGGCGCAGAAGGACAATTCCAAGCTGGTACGGCTTTATCTGACTTCCGGAATGCTCCGGCTTGATCCTTCCCAGCGTTGGGATGTGCTGGATGCGTTGGTGCAGAAGGCCGAAGACAAAGACGACCATAACCTGCCGCTGATGGAATGGTATGCTGCCGAGCCATTGGCACCTATCGACGCGAAACGCGCCTTGCAACTGGCAGGGAAATCCCCGTTCCCCAAAATGCTGCCGTACATGATCCAGCGCGTGGAGGCGATTGGGACTGAGGAGTCGAAAAAAGTGTTGAAAGACTATAATAAGGTGGGTAAAACCGAAAACCTGCACGAGCACCGCGACGGTCATCCTACGGGGACTGCTATGACCTACTAAAACAAAAAGGGCTTCACGCAGAAGCCCTTTTTTCATAACGTTGAGTAAAATAAATGAAATATTACTACAAATATATGCGAATTAATTTACTTTAAAACATGATAAATGTCATACTTGATGTTTTGAAAAGTTCTTGTAAAAACCGCGGCTATGTATATGTCAATAGCAGGTAGGTTAAGATCGATTTCAAAACGCACCTGATCTGGAACAACGGCGACCGCAAGCCGGACATCATCATAGCCAGTAAGAAAGGTGTTTTTTATTTGAAAATCAGGTAAAGGAGTAGTATTTCAGCGCCAAAGATCGGAGATTGCCTTCTCAACATTGTCTGTTTATGGAAAGAGGAAAAATCAATTTTTTCGAGAAAATGGCTACACGTATCACAGCCTGGACCGGTAGTTCGATGGCATTCGGCGTGGCATTCAGTATCATACTGGTTTGGGGCATTACCGGGCCGATTTTCGAATATTCCGATACGTGGCAGCTCGTGATCAACACCGGCACCACAGTGGTTACCTTCCTGATGGTTTTTCTGATCCAGAAATCACAGAACAAAGATTCGAAGGCCATTCAATTAAAACTGAATGAGTTGATAGCCGCCAGCCGCTTTGCAAGCAACAGGATGGTAGATATCGAAGACCTGAGCGAAGCGGAACTCGATGTATTGCGTAAATTTTATCAGAAACTGGCCGAAATGTCGGAAGAGGATCACGATATCCACACTTCGCATTCCATCGATGCGGCGCAACAGTTGCACAGGCACAAGAAAGGATCGTTTTCAGGACTGACGCGGGGCGACACCGGCTCTCAGGAATAGCTGTTTATGTTTTTTCTTATCCTTTTGTCTTCCTTCGCCGCCACTTTCGTATACAATCCGAAGCCGTATTGTTCAGTTCGGTGCTCATATCGAAGCATCTGCAAGCGGATTGAGCCTGGCGCCGTGACGCAGTTTGCCCGCCGGTCAGGATCTTTGCGGAACGTCTTTTCGAATGCGCGTGTGTGCGGTCATTTCAGGGCTGTTTTTGCGATGGTGCCGGTTTGATTTTCACGCCGTCTATTCAACCAATCGTGCCAAAGCAGATGCGCGTTTTCGCAGCTTTCGTAATTTTCCGGAATAAAATCCCAAACTTCTGTCCAGTCCGGCGCTTTTGGTTCGTCAACAAGCTTTAAAACATAAACCTTATATCGAAATGAATGACTTCTTGTTTGTTTTCAGAAATGATCCAGCGGTAATGCCGGCCATGTCGCCGGAAGCATTGCAAAACAGTATGCAAAAATGGATGGATTGGATAGGAGGCATCGCTGCACAGGGTAAGCTGGTAGATCGGGGCAACCGGCTCGCCAACGAAGGGAACGTGGTAAGGCCTTCCCAGGTCGTTACCGACGGCCCCTATATCGAAACCAAAGAATCGGTAGGCGGTTTTATTATGGTCAGGGCCGAATCGCTGGACGAGGCAACCGAAATGGCGAAAGGGTGCCCGATCTTGTCCGCAGGCGGTAATGTCGAAGTCAGGCCCATTATCCGAATGTAGTTTTTGCTTAAATATCGATAAGCCTTTGTAACCAGCAAAGGCTTATTTACTTTAATGCCATGGAAAACCAGGAATTGATACCGCATTTGTTCAGGACCGAATACCGGAAAATCACCGCCGTCCTTAGCAAAACTTTCGGCCTCGGGCACATCGAAATCGCCCAGGATATTGCCAGCGATACCTTTTTGCAGGCGTCTGAAATGTGGGGGATTAAGGGGGTACCCGACAATCCGGTAGCCTGGCTTTACACCGTCGCACGAAACAAAACGCTCGATTACTTGCGTCGCGACAAGCTTTTTAAGGAAAAAATCAGTGGCCAGGTGGTCAGTAACAGCCCGATGGGCGACGAGTTGGACATTGATTTGTCGACCCAAAATATTACCGACAGCCAATTGCAGATGATGTTCGCCATTTGCCATCCGTCGCTTCCCGTCGAATCACAGATCGGCCTGGCGCTCAATGTGCTGTGCGGGTTCGGGATCAGCGAGATCGCCAGCGCATTCCTGACCAACAAGGAGACGATCAACAAACGGCTTTACCGGGCGCGGGAAAAGCTGCGAACCGAGGAGGTAAAAATGGAGTTTCCCGGTGAAACCGATATCGAATCCCGGTTGGATGCCGTTTTGAAAACCTTGTACCTGCTTTTCAACGAAGGTTTTTATTCGGCAGGAAAGGACGTTACGCTGCGCAAGGACGTTTGTATCGAAGCCATGTGGCTTACAAAAATGCTCACCGAAAACCCTGGCACCGACAGGCCGCCGGTAAATGCGCTGCTTGCGCTGATGTGTTTTCACGCGTCGCGTTTCGAGGCGCGCACCAATCCGCAGGGCGAAACCGTGCTGTACCAGGATCAGGACGACAGCCTATGGGATGCTACGCTTATTTGTCGCGGGGAATTCTACCTCAACCGCGCGTCCGTCGGCCAGCAACTTTCCCGCTACCACCTCGAAGCCGCGATCGGCTACTGGCATACGATCAAAGCCGACACGCCCGAAAAATGGGAGCATATTCTGCAATACTACAACCAATTGCTCATCCTCGAATATTCGCCCATCGCCGCCCTGAACCGCACTTACGCCCTGGCCAAAGCCCGCTCTAAAGCAGAAGCTATCCGCGAGGCCGAGAAGCTCAACCTGGCGGCCAACCATCTGTACCACTCGCTGCTGGGGGAGTTGTATCTGGGCATTGATGATGAAAGGGCCTTGGAATATTTTAATGCATCGTTGTCCCTGGCTAAATCTAAGGCGGACAAACGGTTGCTGATGGAAAAGATAGAGAGGATTAACGAGGCTTGTTGATCTTTTTGAGGAATTTCTTCCCGCATTAAGCTTTTATTAAGCCTATTGTTAATCTCGTCCGCCTAATTTGCCCAACGTTTTGCTTGATATACCACCGTGTTGAGCACCACGCCCGCAGCCGCATTTCACCGATTAATCAAACTTTAACAACCCAAAGCATTAAAAATCCTTGTTTGTGTCCTCTTAACACAATGGACAAGAACACATTTTTTATGAAACGCCTATTCCTAAGCCTGACCCTTTTTCTATTGGCCAGTCAAACTTTTGCACAGACGCCGGGCGCACTGAGGCTTTGGTACAAAAAGCCAGCCGGAAATACCTGGACCGACGCACTGCCCGTCGGGAATGGCCGACTGGGTGCAATGGTGTATGGCAACCCCGGGAGGGAGGTACTCAAACTCAATGAATCGACCGTATGGGCCGGTGGCCCCAACAGGAACGACAATCCCGACGCCCTAGCCGCATTGCCCGAGGTGCGCAAGCTGATTTTTGAAGGCAAACACAACGAAGCCGCCAAGCTCGCGGCGGAGAAGATCGAGTCGAAAACGACAAACGGGATGATGTACCAGCCCGTCGGGAACCTGAATATTGATTTCCCCGGCCATGAAAAGTTCGCGGATTATTATCGCGAGCTGGACATTGAGAAGGCCGTTACCACTACTTCCTACACGGTCGACGGCGTGAAATATACCCGGCAGGTCATCGCTTCGGTGCCGGATCAGGTAATTGTGATCCGTCTGACGGCCGATAAGCCCGGGAGGCTGACATTTACCTCGTTTCTGAACAGTCCGCAGAAAGGAGAAAGAAGGATGGAGACGGGAGGAAAGTTGATTTTTGCCGGGGTTAGCGGGGATAAGGAGGGTATTAAAGGGCAAGTGGCGTTTCGTGCGCACGTGCAGGTGGCGCCCGAGGGCGGGCAACTGAGCGCAGGAGACACTTCTCTGACGGTCAGCAAAGCTAATGCCGCTACGATTTACATTTCCATTGCTACCAACTTTGTGGATTATAAAACGCTGACAGCCAATCCGCAAGCCAAGGCTGATCAGTATTTGAGCAAAGCGGCAGCCAGACCATTTGCTACAATCCTGAAAAGCCATATTGCTGCCTATCAGCATTATTTCAACCGGGTAAAGCTCGATTTAGGCACATCGGAAGCTGCGCAATGGCCTACGGACGAGCGTATTGTGAAGTTCGCTTCCGGTCACGATCCGCAGCTGGTGGCGTTGTATTTCCAGTTTGGTCGGTACTTGCTGATCTCTTCTTCGCAGCCCGGCGGCAACGGAATGCCCGTCGGGCAACCGGCTAACTTGCAGGGCATCTGGAACCAATCGGTGAACCCGCCGTGGGGCAGCAAATACACCATCAATATCAATACTGAAATGAACTATTGGCCCGCCGAGGTGACCAACCTGACGGAATTGCACGAGCCATTGGTACAAATGGTGAAAGAACTTTCGGTGACCGGCCAGGAAACGGCACGTGTCATGTACGGAGCGAAAGGCTGGCTGGCACATCATAACACCGATTTGTGGCGCATTACCGGCCCGGTGGACCCGATTTTCTACGCCATGTGGCCGATGGGCGGAGCCTGGCTGAGCACGCATTTGTGGGAAAAATACTGCTACTCGGGAGATAAGGAATACCTGAAATCGGTATACCCGGTTTTGAAGGGCGCCGCGCAATTTTTTGTCGATTTTCTGGTACCCGAGCCGACACACCAATGGCTGGTAGTGGTGCCCGGCATGTCGCCGGAGAACGCCCCGGGGATCCGTCCGAAAACGACGATCGGGGCGGGGAATACCATGGATAACCAGATCGTGTACGACATTTTTACAGCCACGGTCCGCGCGGCGGAAGTATTGGGTATTGACGGCGGTTTTGTGGATACATTGAAAACCAAACGCTCGCAATTGCCTCCTATGCAAGTCGGGCGGTTCGGCCAGTTGCAGGAATGGCTCGAAGACCTCGACAATCCCGAAGACAAGCACCGCCATATTTCGCATTTGTATGGGTTATATCCATCGGCTCAGCTTTCGGCTTACCGCACTCCGGAGCTTTTCAGCGCGGCCAGGACCTCGCTGGAACACCGCGGTGACGTTTCCACGGGTTGGTCTATGGGTTGGAAGGTAAACTGGTGGGCTCGCCTGCTCGATGGAAACCGGGCCTACAAGCTCATTACCGACCAGCTTTCACCTGTAAACGCGACGCCCGGCGTAACGACGCCCGGCAAGAAGGGCGGCGGTGGTACCTACACCAACCTCTTCGACGCCCATCCACCATTCCAGATCGACGGTAACTTCGGCTGTACGGCCGGTATCGCCGAAATGCTCATGCAGAGCCACGACGGCGCTATTCATTTGCTCCCGGCCATTCCCGACAGCTGGAAAAACGGATCGATCAGCGGCTTGCGGGCACGCGGCGGCTTTGAAATCGTGGCATTGGAATGGAAAGATGGTAAGGTTTCGAAGCTCGTGATCAAATCGAATCTTGGCGGAAACTGCCGGTTAAGACTCCCGAATGCGCTGAAAGGAAATGCCCTGGCACGCGCCGCCGATGGTAGCCTGAGCGGGAACCCATTTTACCAAATGCTTGATATTCCAAAACCAATCGTTTCTCCGGTCGCGAAAATGACGCCTTCGAAGCTGCCGGAAACGGCTTTGTATGATTTCAAAACCGAGAAAGGAAAGACCTATACATTCACCCTCTAACCCGACCCTATAAAAGCGATCCATGCAGCGTAGAAAAGAATGAGGTTCGCCACCGGTGCGAGCGGCGGATGTGAAACCATACAGGAACAAACCCTATTGCGCGACAAGGCCTGCACCCTGGACGAGTTGTCGATTGGGTAACTTAAACTAAAACCGAAACTTTGAAATAATGGAAGCTGATCAAATCCTTTCCCGGGCTGACGAATGGTGTTAACGCGCAATCACCCCCATCACCTCCTCCCTGTAACTCCGGCCGATCGGAATCTGGTAAATCCCCCAGATAATTCGGTTACGTTCAATCCGGCGGATTTTATCAATTGCTACAATGAATGACTTGTGTACGCGCAGGAAGCGTGCAGGCGGGAAAATGTCGAGCATCGCTTTCACGGAGCCTTTGATGACGACCTTGCCGGTGACGGTGTGGATGATGGCGTAGTCTTTCAGGCCCTGGATGTGCGAAACGTCGTCGAAGGCCAGGCGAACACGCTGGACGCCGCTTTTGACAAAGATAAATTCGGGTTTTTCTTCTGACAGGTTCTGTTCGAGATCGGCATTCTGCTCTTTGAGTTGGAGGAAGTCGCGGACTTTTTCGAGCGCGTGCTGGAAACGGGCGAATGAGATGGGTTTGAGCAGAAAATCGATCACGCCGAGCTCGTACCCTTCGAAAGCATAGTCGCGGTAGGCGGTTGTGAAAACGGTAACGGGCGGCTGCCCGAGCGATTTCAGGAAGTCGATACCGTTCATTTCCGGCATTTCAATGTCCAGAAACAGGATGCTGGGCTCGTGCGTTTGCAGATACGCGAGCGCGTCGCGGGCGTTGCTGAACTGGACGGCACCGGTAATCCCCGATTTTTGTAGGTATTCTTCCAATATTTCCCTCGCAAGAGGTTCGTCGTCGATAATCACGCATTGCAGCATACGTCGGGGCTTTTTGTCCTGGTAAATCAGTTGCCGACCCGGTTGGAAACCCGGTTGAAAGTATAGCTCAGGTAGTCGCAGCCGACCATGAGCTTCTTCAAGCCGTCGAGTACGAATAATACATTTTCATCGCCTTTGAGCAGGAAAATGGATTTTTCGGGGTGGTCGGGATCGATCTGGATGACAGTGGCGTCGGGATCGTCGGCGGTTCCTTTCACAAGCGCCCATTTGCCTGTCCGCGGTTTGTCGCGGAAAAGCGAGCCTTCCCATTCGTATGTCGTCGGCTTTTTACTTTGCGGGTCCTGGAAGAAAGTGAAGCCCCATTTCAGTTTTTCGCAATTAGCCTGGACGGAAATGTGCATTACTTCCGCCATCGTCTGGCAGGGCACGCGCCCGTGAAACACACCCCATACATTCGCGCCTTCGGCAATGGGCTGGCGCGTGGTCGTTTTGGATGGGATATTAACCGGAGGTGGAGATTGTGCCGCAGCGTGTTGCAGCATTATGAAGCAGGCGGTAATGAACAATAGTGTTTTCATGGCTAACAGATGGTTTTGTTACAGGCTGGTGCCTTGTTTGTTAAATGTATAGCTGAATCCCGCGTTACCGATCATTAAATTACCTTGTGTATCAAGTAAATGCAGTATGCGATCACTCATTTGCAGAAATGTAACAGGAACTTCGGAGGTAGTCGGTTGCAATGTAAAAACCTGCTTGCCGGGAGTTTTACCGGTGTTCTTTGAAATGGCCCATTTGCCTGAAATTTCCTTGCTGAAACCATCGTTCATAAAGCCCTGCGTACCGGGCTTGGTCATTCCGTAGGTGTATTGCAGTTTGAAGTCATTACGGCCCAGGTTTCGCGGGTCGCGGCGCAGGGTGAGGCGCCATTTGATCATTTCGCAATCGAGGTTGGCCGGAATGGCGAGCAAATACCTCGGAACAGCGTCGCAAGGTGTTGCGGCAACGAATATTTCAGGTTCTGGTGAGATCACCTCGGAATTTACCCAACCGGCGAGCAGTAAAAGCGAAAGCCAGATCGATTTTTTCATGACAAGTTCTGATTATACATTGGCTAGATTGATTTCCATAAAAACACTGAAACTTTCCTGCTGATCGTCAATCCGCAGGCTGTGGCGCGACGGGTACAGGAGTTCCAGCCGCTTGCGGAGGTTGGCAAGTCCGATACCGCCCTTGCCGTCCTTCACCGCTGTGTTCGACTTGCTGTTTTCGATCGTCACTTCCAGTGCCGACGGCCCCACGCGTATCTTTCCGTGCAGCCAGCCCTTGTCGGATTTGCGGCTTACACCGTGTTTGAACGCATTTTCGACCAGCGGCAACAGCAGCAACGGGGCGATTTCCTTGCCTTCGGGGTTACCGGCCACGTCCAGTGAGATATCCGGGTTATTGTCGTAGCGGATTCTTTCGAGTTCGATATAGCTATGTAAGTAGCTGATTTCCTTGTCGAGCGAAACGGTGCTGTCGTCGCTGTCGTAGAGCATGTATTCCATCATTTCGGACAATTTCAATACCACTTCCGGCGCTAGGTCGGATTTTTTTAATGTGAGTGCATACAGGTTGTTGAGGATATTGAAAAGAAAATGCGGGTTCACTTGCGAACGGAGGAAATTAACTTCTGCATTGAGCTTTTCGACGACGATCTTTTGCAAAATGCGCTGCTGCTCGTACCAGTCGATGCTCAGTTTCAGGGCGACCATCAATGCCAGATACCAGAGTGTGCTGAAAAAATTGTAGAAAATGGCCTCCACCAGGTTGCTGTTCCGCATCGGGCCGATCACATAGCCATATAAATAGTAGTCAAAAAGGCATTGGACGAGCAAATAGCCCAGGATCGACAGCATTACCAGCCCGAAGTAGGCCCCGTACTTCTTTCTCAAAAGGTATTTGGGCAGAAAATAATGCAGGTTCAGGTAGGCGATCACGATCAGCAGCGCCACGCGGGTGACCACGCAGATCGTGAAATAATTCAGACTCGCCTTGTGAATCAGGTAACGCTTTTCATATAGGAAAAAACCCGTGACCAGCAACCAGTAACAGGTATGTACCATCGCATATTTGACTGTAACCGTGCGGTTTGAGAGCGGAAACCGGATTTGCTTTTCCAGGAAGGGCGTTTCCATAGGCGCATTTTAGATGATGTGGTAAATGAATGGAAAAGATCGCTACGGATGAAATTATTTCGACCAACGCACCAAAAAGTAGAGGAAAAGCACAGTGGATATCCTCCTTAAAATTTCACTAATTTCGAAACCGCTAATCCGGTTGTCTTTACGGTTTTTAATCTACCAACATGCTTTCAAAATTCTGGCGAACTCCTGCCGCATTGCTGATCTGTTTTTTCCTCGTCGTCGCTGTACGTTTCAACCGGAATGATCTGTTGGTCAAACGTTCCCTCGGGGATGCGGCTTTTTATATCGGGAATGTGGAATTTTTACGAGGTGCGCCAGTGGCCTTTCATTTGCAGGCTCCGTTTAACGAACGCTTGCTCGTGACCATCGTGGCGTCGCTGCTTCCATTCGATCCGATGACATCCATCAACATCGTCAATGTCGTTTTTCTGCTCGCTGCGATCTGGTTTCTTTACAAGCTCCTGGAACACTTCAAACTGGATGGTAACCTGGTTTGGGTGGGATTGTATATGTTCGTACTTTCTTTCCCGACATTTTATTACAGCACCATCGGTTATGTCGATTCCGGTGTCCTGCTTATGATTTTTGCCGGCACCTATGCAATTTACAAAGAAAATCACCTGCTATTTCTGCTTGCCGTGTTTCTCGGGGCCATCGCCAAGGAAGGAATTGCGCTTTTGATCCCCGTCGCGATAGCTTACGCATTTGCCGGAAAAGACAACCGCTGGTACTATTCGGCGGCGGCCGGGCTATTGCTGTATCTGGTGGCGTGGGGACTTGTGAAGAAATATATTCCCAATGGCTATGGCGATACCCCCGTGCTTTTCTGGCAACCGATCACCTGGCGCATAGTTGACAACTTCACCCGCCTGCACGCATACCTGAGTTCGATACTGAGCTTCGGCATTCCCGGCGTTTTGTGCTGCTATTACCTGGTCCGGTTCAGCGGGGCTGTAAAAAGTGCATGGAAAGAGGAATTACCGCTCTGGGTTGGGACGATAGGAGGGTATTTGCTTTGGTTTTACACACTATTTTCCGCCCATACCGACGGCCGTTTTTTCTGGGTCGCCTATTGCTTTCCCATCGTTTTGTCCATGCTATGGTGGCGTCGTTTCGGGAAACCATATCGGATATAGCTCCGCCCTCATGCCGGAATCTGCAAATCGCTATTTCTTAACGTTTTATTGATCCGCATTTCCAAGAAGTGTGCCGAATTAATTGTAATTTTAGAGGAATGCTTTATATAAATCTTTCAACTCAACCCAACAAAACCAAATGATGAAAGTTCTATGCAAATTTGGATTGGTATGGTTGCTCGTCGCGCTGTTTGCAGGATGCGAAGACCACGATACCCCGCAGGATGTTGTCAGACAGAACGGTTTGCCGTTGAGCGGTTCCCAGGAACTCCCGGCCAAGCAGACACAGGCGACCGGCTGGGCCGATGTTTCGTATAACAAAACCACGCACTTGCTCACATTCACGCTCAGCTGGGCCAATCTGTCGGGTGTTCCCACAGGCGCGCACATACACGGGACGGCTGCGCGCGGCACCAATGCCGGTATCAAATTCGATTTCTTCTCGTTGTTTCCCAAAACCCCGAGCGGCACCTTCTCGTCGTCGGTGCTGGTGGACGGAGTAAGTATCAATGAAAACGACCTCCTGAATGGGCTGTACTACTTCAATATTCACACGGCGGCGAACCCTGGTGGCGAGATCCGGGGGCAGATCGAGTTTTATGACCAGCCGCATATTGTGGTTGCCAAAGGCTTGCCACTTACCGGATCGCAGCAGGTACCGCCTGTCGCTACCGCCGCGTGGGGAACGGTGGATGTGATGTACAACAAATCGACGCATTTGCTGAGCTATTTCATCAAATGGAAAGATCTCACAGCCACACCGACCGGCTCGCATATTCACGGAACGGCAGCACCTGGCTCCAATGCACCCGTTCAGCACGACTTTTTTACCAATTTACCCAAAACCTTGTCAGGTGAGTATTCGAATTCGGTGCTGGTGGATGGGGTGAAGATCAAAGAAATGGAGCTGCTCAACGGGCTGTATTATTTCAATATCCACAACATTATCCATCCGGGCGGAGAAATTCGCGCTCAGATCCAGTTCTGATTTTTTTCAGAAATTTAAAAAATACAATCCCGCCCGCTATGTCTGCGGGCGGGATTGTTTATTCAAGAGCAGAATACAAAAGACGAACGGCGTAATCTGCGACAACAGGGCGTTTTTATTCTACAAACGTATTTGGCCGATACCAGCGGTCGTTCGTCGATAAGCCGGTGTGCCTGCTTTTACAATCCCGTAAGATGCTGTATCATTGTATAACAACTCCTGACTAAATCGTTCCGCATGACCCGACCGGTATATAATCCGCATCATGGCGCCCTGCATTTTTGCCGGGGCTGGGTTCTTTGTGCCTCCTTGATTTTAGGTTGCGTATATAGTGTATGGTCACAGCAGGTAGATCCCAATGCAGAGTTGCTGAAAAAAGAGGAGAAAGCCTTTGCTGCGAAGGCGGAAGAAACCGATGTGCCGACGGCATTTCTGGCTTATCTGGATAGCTCTGGGGTGATCTTCAATGGTGAAGGTGCCGTGAATGGCGTTGCGCAGTACAGCAAGGCGCCGAAAGGGGGCAAGGATCTTCTGAAATGGTATCCGCTAATAGCCCAGGTTTCGCGGAACGGCGATTTGGGTTTTACCTCGGGGCCGTTCCAATTCATTGCTGAGCGTGGGCAGGATGCCGTGGGTTCCGGTTATTTCTTTTCAGTCTGGAAAAAGAATGCAGCGGGTCGTTTTAAGGTAATGCTTGATGGCGGCGTCATCCATTCTCAGGATAGAAACCATTCAGAGGCATTCCTGCGTGACCCAGAGCCCGAAAGAAGCACTGACTACGACTATATATCTCCGGTTGCGCTGGGAAAAGACGATCATCCAACCCCCTGGAAAATAGAAGACGAATTTTCCTCGGAAGCTCAAAAAGATGCCGATCAGGCTTACAAGCAGTTTTTGGCCGACGAAGTCGTGTTGCTGAGAAGCGACCGGCCATTCGGCAAAACCAAGGCAGATGCGCTTGGTACATTAGCACAGCAGCAAATTCAATCATACCAATTTATCAGGTCAGGACAAGGTATTTCCAAAGCAGGCGACCTTGCTTACTGCTTCGGCAAGGCAAAGGCCGTGAAAGGCGGCAAAACTGTTGAGGGATTCTTCACCCGCGTCTGGCAGCACCGGCCCGAAGGCTGGAAGATCGTTGCCGAGCAGGTTAGCCTGTTTCGTTAGAAATTAACGCATTCATTTTCAGCCCGGTCGTACAGCCGGTGAACGGAAGCATTGTGCCCGCAGCATTGCTTCGCCCACTTGCCGCGTCCCTCCCGCAGGCAATACGCGCGTATTTTTTACCAATCCATATATTCCATGAAAAATATCTATTCACTATGGTGCATGCTTTTGCTGCCGGCAATGCATGCGATCGCACAGGACAGGATGGTGACCGGCTCGGTGACCACCAGGGATGACGGTACCGCGCTGGCGGGTGTCAATATCAAGGTTAAGTACGCCAATATCGGTACGCAGACCGACGGGAGCGGGTCGTATTCGATTAAGGTAGGAGGTGATACAACTATTCTGGTTTTCAGTTATATCGGTTTTGAAACACAGGAAATAAAAGTAGGCAGCCGGTCGCAGCTTGATGTTGGATTGGCTGAGGACACGCGTCAGCTGGGCGAAGTGGTGGTAACCGCATTGGGCATCAGGCGCGAGGAAAAATCGATTGGTTTCGGGGCGCAGAAACTGGATGGGGGAGAGCTGAGCAATGTGCGGGAAGCCAACCTCGTCCATTCGCTTTCCGGTAAACTCGCGGGCGTGCAGGTGGCGGGTAACACCGGCTCGATGGGCGGCTCTGCGAAGATCAATATCAGGGGCATCAACTCGATTTACGGTAACAATAACCCGCTTTTTGTCGTGGATGGTATGCCGATGGAAAACCGGAATACCAATTCGCTCGAACAGCAGCGCGGCGCAGGCGGTTATGACTTCGGTAACTCTATCCAGGACCTGAACCCCAACGATGTCGAGAATGTGACCGTGCTCAAAGGCGCCGCGGCCACGGCCTTGTACGGTAGCCGCGGCTCGAACGGGGTAATCGTGATCACGACCAAAAAGGGCGGCAAATCGAGAAAGCCCAATTTGAGCTACACATTTGGGTACAACATCGATAAGGTGTACAAACTGCCCCGCTATCAAAACAAATATGGTGGAGGCTATGATTTTGAGAAGCTCTACTACAATGAAAATCCCGAAGCATTCCCGGCAGATCGCAAGGGTAGTTACGACGATAATGACGGACTCGGACCCTACGACCTGCTGCCGCAATATGCGACCGACGAATCGTGGGGGCCGAAGTTCGAAGGACAACTTTACCGGCCCTATTGGAGCTGGGACAAAGACAGCGGCAACCCCGATTTTGGTAAGGTGGTGCCATGGAATGCGCAGCCGAACAACATCAGAAGCTTTTTCGAAACCGGAGGGACATTTAACCACAACGTATCGCTGGACGGCGCTACTGACAAAGGTTCTTACCGCATTTCGTATTCAAACTTCGACCAAAAGTTCATCCTCCCCAATTCCAAACTCGTGCGTCATAATGCGAGTATCAATGCTAGCTACGAGGCGATTAAAAACCTGACGATCTCGGGGTCCGCGAATTTTGTGACACATTCGGCAAAAGGCAGACCGGGTACCGGCTATGGCGACGACGGCGGGAATGTGATGGTACAGTTTACCCAATGGGGCCAGCGGCAGGTGGATTTTAACAAAATGAAAGAGTATGAACTCCCCGATGGCACACAGCTCACCTGGAACCGCAGCTCATGGTTCAACCCTACGCCCCGGTACTCCAACAATCCGTATTGGGTAAGGCATAAAAACTACGAGACAGACGGCCGTACGCGTGTTTTTGGCAACCTGGCCGCAAGCTACAAGCTGGCGGAAGGGCTCACCGCGGAGGTGAAATACATGACGGATACCTATTTTGAAACGCAGGAGGAAAGGGTTGCCATCGGCTCGCAGTATACTTCGCAATATTGGCTCAGCAAATACAGCCACCTTGAAAACAATATGCAAGGATTGCTTTCCTATAATAGGGTTTTCACCAAAGATTTTTCCTGGAATGCAAACCTCGGCGTGAACCGCATGACGCGCGCCGGCTCGACGCTCATTTCGAAAACTATCGACGGACTGAGCTCCAATGTATTTAGCCTCGAAGCATCGATCGGGCGTCCGGACATCACGGATTTAAAAACTAAAAAGCGCATTAATTCGGTTTTTGCGAGCTCGTCGCTGGGCTATAAGGATATGCTTTTCCTCGATCTGGGAGCGCGGAACGACTGGTCGTCGACATTGCCCCTGAAGAACAATTCTTATTTCTATCCTTCGGGTTCGGTGTCCTGGATCGCATCCAGCCTGATCGATGCCAGCTGGCTGAATTTCCTTAAACTCCGCGCAGCGCTTGCGCAGGTGGGTAACGACACGGACCCTTACAACGTGAGGCTCGCATACCTGCTCTACCAGCCGTTCGGGACAGATTCGCGCGTTGCGGTGCCTAATACATTGCCTAACCCGGATTTGAAACCGGAAATCACTTCGGAATATGAGTTGGGTACTGAAATGAAGGTGTTCAACAACAGGTTGGGGGTGAATTTGTCGTATTACAACCGCCGAACGAGGAACCAGATCATCCCGCTGAGCCGCTCGGCCGCGACGGGCGCCACCTACAAGTATGTGAATGCAGGCCTGCTCGAAAACAAGGGTATCGAGCTCAGCCTGAATGCATCACCGGTTTCGACCGAGCATTTTAAATGGGATGTGACGTTCAACTGGGCCAAGAACAACAACAAGATCGTCCGCCTGACCACCGAACAGAAAACCATGGTGCTTGCCAATGCGTCTTTCGCGGTACAGCTCGAAGCGCGCGAAGGCGAGTCGTTTGGCTCCATTGTGGGCTATGATTTTGTATACAATGAAAAAGGGCAGAAGGTCGTGAACGAAGAGGGTGTTTACCTGCGCTCGGACGATCAGAAGGTACTCGGGTCGGTGCTGCCGTCGTTTACGGGCGGGCTTATCAACGCATTCCGTTACAAGGGTTTCAATCTCTCGGCACTGATCGATTTCCAGAAAGGCGGAAGCTTCTTCTCGACCACCCAAATGTTTGGCCGTGAGACCGGCATACTGGAAGAAACAGCAGCCGGGAGCATCCGCGAAGACGGCATTATCGCCGAAGGTGTGAAAGAGGACGGTACGCCCAATGACGTGGTCATTTCGGCACGCGACCATTACAGCAGTAATGGAAATGGCGGCTATAATATCAATTCGATCGACGTGCTGGACGCAGGGTACATTTATCTGCGCGAAGTCAGCTTGGGTTACAGTTTCCCGACTGACTGGGTTTCCAAAACGCCTTTCAGCAAAGTGCGTGTTTCGCTCACGGGCCGGAACCTGTGGTTGATCAAGTCAAATTCCAAACATGTCGACCCCACCGCGATCACCAATTCCATCTCTAACTGGCAGGGGCTTGAAGGCGGCGCATTGCCATCCGTGCGCTCGATGGGTGTGAATGTATCTTTCGGATTTTAAACGAAACAGCTATGAAAAATATCAGGAAAATAACCGCAGCAATGCTGCTTACATCGGCACTGGCTTGTACCGATGGTTTTGAGGAGATGAACACGGACCCTAACCGCGCCGACCAGGCGACATCGGCCCAGCTGCTCACCAATGCCCAATACAATTTTTCCACCAATATTACCGACGAATGGAACAATGGGCGTTTCGGGATGTATTATGCACAGTACTGGTCGTCGACCTACTATTCCGACGAGAGCCGTTACCAGATCCGGGAAAATACCAACCAGATCATGTGGAATACCTTTTACACCGATGTGCTGAATGAACTGCATGAAGCGCAGAAGATAGAGCAAGCATCACAGTTGCCGGGTCAAAAGAACCGGCTTGCCATTTCGGAAATTATGAAGGCCTACACCTATCATTTCCTTACCGACATTTACGGCGGGCCCGTCCCATATGCCAACGCTTTGAACGCCGATGACGTTACGCCTTCGTACAACACCGGCGAAGAGGTTTACGCCGGTCTGCTGGCGACGCTCGACGAGCATGTGAAGATCCTGGACGCAGCCGAGCCGAGCTATGCCACGGGGGATGTTTTGTACGGAGGTAATGTGAATGCCTGGAAGCGGTTCGGCAACTCGCTGCGTCTCCGCATTGCCTTGCGGATGATCGACGTGAAACCTGCGGAAGCTACTGAGGCCATTAAAAAAGCCCTTGATCCGGCTAATGGCGGCATTATCACTACCCAGGAGCAGAGCGCGTTGTTCCGCTGGCTCCCTTCGCCGCCGAACAACAACCCGATGAACCAGTCGTTCAAGGTGCGTGTGGATTTCTCGATGTCGAAGCCGTTTATTGATTATCTCAAACAATACGACGACCCCCGTTTGCCTGTTTTCGCTCAGCCGCTTCTCAATACCAATAATTATGTGGGAGAAGTATACGGCCAGGAAAACGGCGACGCCAGCTCCAACGGTGACCCGACGATCGTGAGCCTGCCGGCCGACTATGCCGTGGGCGCCACCGCCCCGACGATCTGGCTCGACCTGGCTGAGGTGAAATTCATGCTCGCCGAAATTCAGGCCCGCGAGCTGAAAGTTGGGCTAACCGGAACGGCTGCCCAATATTATCAGGACGGCATAGCAGCATCCATGCGTTTCGCGGGCATACGCGAAGCAAACATTACCGCATACTTGAAAAAAGTGCCCTACAATGCCGCCAAATGGAAGGACAGCATTGGCTCCCAGAAATGGATAGCGATGTACACCCAGGGTATTCAGGGCTGGCTGGAACGCCTCCGCCTCGACTTCAAGGATCCGATCACGGGCAAGGCTATCTTCGCCCTCCCCGCCGACGGCTCCCTGGACCCGGACGTCACCGACATTTCGAAACGCATGAGTTACCCGCTTATTGAAGCCTCGCTCAACGGCGCGCATTATCGCACAGCCCTGGAGAAGTTGGGAGGCCGGAATAGCAAGGGGGTGAAGAACTGGTGGGATAAATACTGATTATCAAACGGTCGCAACCTCTCTTTTCCGTTGCGACCGTTTTGGGTAATTTTATCGCATGAAAAAAATATACACACTATCATCAGCTTTTACCTTCAATGCAACCGGCGAAAAAGTAGATGCGGTGGCATCGCCTGTGACTCAGAGCGAATTGGCAGATTCGAGAGGTAACTTCCAATTCAATTTTCTGACGCTCACGAAAAAATATATTGTATACAAGTTGCAGGCAGAAACTGATTCGACCATACAGGGCTTGGTTGCTTTCAGGCCTACTACCGGGGCCCTTGAATGTACAAATATGGAAATATGCGATGCCAACAAGCACGGGAAGCCAGTTTACCATGGAGTTGGTAAGGCGATGGTTGCATTGTGCTGCAAAGTGTCGTGGGATGAAGGACTGGATGGCTGTATTTATTTTGACGCAAAGAATAGACTGATACCATATTACGAACGATTTGGTGCAAAACATATCTTCGGGCTACGGATGATCATGGACTCAGTCAATGCCAGGAAACTTATTGATTTGTATTTCTAATTTGCTTAAATTTAAACATGGAATATGTAACGAAAAGAAGAAAGGACAAGGCTGATGCATGGGAGGATGAAGATCCCAAAGGGCCGATGATGCATTGGGAAGGTGACAGGTCCGAGGAAGATGTACAAAGGATGAGCGATTGGTTTCTCGCTAGAAAAGCCGAGCTTGCCAAAGAGAAAGCCCAATCGATCGATAAGACCGAGTAGGCTTTCATTAATTTAAAAACTCTTCAAATACCGCACCGACAACGCCCGCCCGGGCAGGTTGTAGCCGCGTTTTTCGTAGTAATTTTCGTCGGTCAAATTGTTTAGTTTCAATGCAATGGTATGACCACCGGTGATTTTAAACTGAGCGACGAAATCCAGCACCATGTACTGCGGATAATCGATTTCAGGATTGATGGGGTCGGTGTAATCGATGTCCTTCCTGGTTCCAATAGCTCTTCCTGAAAGCCTCACTTGCAGCCATTTCAAATTATCATAAGCGAGTCCGAAATTGAAAGTATTGCGAGCGACATTCTGAATGTCGCGGTTCATTTCGGACGCGTCGGTGCCGACGATCAGCTCCTTCGCTTTAATTATGGAATTACCGTTCCAAAATGCTTTCAGAGAATAGCGGTAGTCGCTTTTGGCACCAAAATCATAAGATAGTTCGGTTTCAAGGCCAGCGATTTCCGCATCGGCTGCATTGACGAATGTGGCCCTTGAAGTAATTACATCCCCGTTTGCCAAAGGCTCGTTCACAACTTTGATAATCTTGGCGATGCGGTTTTCGACTTTCGTACTGTAAAAAGTTACGTTAGCCGCGAAGCCGGACTGCGGCTTGTTGAAATCCAGTCCCAAATCCCAGCTCAGGCTGCTTTCGTTTTTCAGGTCGGGGTTACCGGCTGTGACGGCAATACGGCCTTTGGAATCCCGGATTTCGTTGTATCCGGCTACGCTGTAAGCATCGGTTGTGACGAATGCGCGGCCGACATTTGCTTTTGCACGGAGCGAGGGTAATAGCGCATAGGTAATGCCCAGGCTCGGACTAGTGAATGGGGTCGTTTTTTTACCGGCCTTGTAGGTAGGGAGCAATGGCGTTTCGCGCACGTCGAAGGTAATGTGGTCGACACGGATACCGGGTTGCAGCGTGACATTGCCGAAATTTAACAATGCCTGGCCGAAGAATGCGCTGGAAATCAATGCGTATTCAGGCTGGGTGGGGGCACGCTCGGTGGTGTCGTTGGTCCAGCGGCGGCTATTGGTGGATGCATTGAGATAATCGTAACCCAATATCACCGAATGCCGGCCGAGCTTCCATACATCCTTTACCTGGATCCCTTTCCAAGCACTATGCCCCTGCGCGGAACGGAATGGTATAACGGCCTTGCCCGCCACATTCTGGGTGTAATTTCTGGTGTTTTCTTCCGAAGCATACACTTTCACGCTCGGACTGTGTTGCCCGATTTGCCCGGTCAAGGAAATGTCGAGCGCCTGCCGGTCCACATCTTTGGTGCTCGCTTCAGTGCTTCCCGAGGAGAGTTCGCCGGGTGATTCTACATCTCTCGCCTGAAATTGCTCCCCGCGCACATCCACACGCCAGTGCTCGCTGATCTGGTAACCCAGCCTCAATGCGCCGGAGAAATAGTGCAGTTTGGTGAAAGGCCGTCGCGCGCCGTCGCCAGTAGTTTCGTCGGTTTCGGCCACGGGGCGGTCGGTGTAGTTTTTCTGCGCATGTTTGTGGCCGAATGCATTACGGAGCCAGTTGTCTTCGCCTATTTTGTAGTCTTTGGACCGTTCGAAATAGCTGAATGACAGATCGTAATCCAGTTTAGGGGTAATGTTTCCACCGGTATTGAGGCCCGCCTGCCATGTTTTAAAACTGCCGAATTCCAGAAATGCATTTCCTGCGGGCGTACCTTTGGAGCGTTGCGTAATGACATTGATCACGCCGCCCATCGCCTGTGAGCCATACAGCGATGATGCCGGTCCTTTCAGAACTTCAATTCTTTCAATACCATTTAAATTGATCTGTGAAAGGTTGGTAGCGCCGGCAGGGCGGCCATCGATGAGCAGCAGCGTCCTTTGGTTTAACCCGGAAAATTGAGGACGAAACCCGCGTATACCGATGCCGGAAGACAAATTGGGATATTGAATTACATCTACGGACGCTGTTTTCCTGACAATATCGGTCAAGTCGGCGGACGGTGTCATTTGGATATCCTCCCTGGAAATAATGTCCAGCTTTTGAGCGATCTTTTCTTTTTTGGTTTCAAAACGGGTAGCCGTTACGACCACCGGGTCGAGCAGTTTCCGGTTCGAGGTGTCGGGAGTGATTTCTTGCGCCGATACGGCTGAAATGGCTAAAATTGAGAGAATTGACCCGCTGGCGAAAGTGAGGATGGTTTGGTAAAGCTGTATATACATTTGTTAAAATTGAAATGATTCATAAAGGGTAATCGCGCCGATCAGGATCGAAAACGTGCCCACGAGGTAGTTGACGATCATCAGAAAGCGCTCGCGGTTTTCTGCAAAACGACCGATAGAAAAGGCGAAAAAATAGCCGTAGGCCGACATCGAGAGGATAATGCCCAGGCTTTGAAGAATGATAATCCATACGGCGGTCATGGGATCGCGTGCGGCAAGTGTAAGCGCCACTGCGCAAGCCCCGCCAGTACCTGCAAGGCCATGCACCATCCCTACCCAGAACGAGCGGCTAACCTTGCGGTCGACCGGGGCGTGCCCGGGTTTTGCCTTGCTGAAATTCCGCCGGATCGCGAGTACTCCCAGCCAGATCATCAACGGACCTACCAGCAACTCAACCTGATCGGCAATGTGGAGCGAGATGGTAGATTTGAGTAAAAGCACCAGGATCGCGAATAGAATCAGTGTGAAAGAGTGCCCCAGCGCCCAGTGCGACGACCGCCAGATGAGCTTCCAACGTTGGGCCGTCTGATCAGGGCTTTTGTTTTCCTCCGTGGCCAGAACCGAAACCGCAGCCATATGGTCGGGTTCAAACGAATGCTGCACGCCGAGGAGCAGGGAGTCAATAAGCAGATAATGAATCATTTGGATTTCCGCATAAATTAGAAAATAACTTATGGGAGAATGCAGGGAGTAGCGCGGCCGCGACGCGGCCTGCTGTTTCCTCTTGCCTTTCTTCCCGAAAGCAAAACCGGATGATTCAATGGCAGGTCTTCTGGCTCGTTCAAATCCTTGCGCCTTCCCGGGTGTAATGATTGAATGACTGAATGATTGAATGACCGAATATTTTATTCAGTCATTCAATCATTCAGTCATTCAATCATTATATCCCAGTGACATCTTACAAGAGTATCGTTAGTGAACTTACAGCAGCGGGTACTGCTCCGGATTTAAACCGGATTCCCTTTTAATTACGCCCGGAGGCGTAAACCAATGAATGTGCAAAGCTAGGTGTTTTTATGCGAGATAAACCAGAAAAATAGCCGAATACCGCTAACTTTACGCCACAAAAAGTTCTTTAACTTACTTCTCCAACAGGAAAAGGGTTTGCGTATCAACGCATTCCAGGGGAATCGTGTGAGAATCACGAGCTGTCGCGCAACTGTGAGGAGTTTAATGAGTGAATGAGCAATGAGTGAATGAGCGAATGTTTTGAAAACAGAATATTCACTCATTCACTCATTCACTCATTAAAACATTCATTCATTAAATTCGAGCCAGAGCACCTGTCCTTTCCTTGTTGACAATGCTTTCGCGGTATGAAGCAGGGTCTGGTTTGGATATTCATCGGGTTTTTGTCCGCTTCGGCGGTCCGACGTCTCGGCGGTCCGACGCTTCGGCGGTCCGACGCTTCGGCGGTCCGACGCTTCGGCGTTCCGATGATCGCCCGGTGGCGTTGCTGCCTGGGAATGCCTTTCTTTTTCTGCTGATTATTTTAACGATCTGTCATCGCACGTCAAATCTTGATTTTTCTGGCTGCCTTGATCCTCGAAGGGCTGCGACTGCTGTGAATGATGTTTAGGACACGACCGGGCGAATTTCGATTTCCATTCAGCGATTTTCTGTTTTAAATCCTGCATAGAATGAAATTTACCTTGTTGAGCTTCTTGAACCATTACTTTTTACTTCCTCGTCGGTCATTGGTTGACCGTGAAGTGCGTAGTTGGTTTTAAGTGTTTTGGTTTTCCCCATAATCAAAAATAATCAGGATTTAACTCAGAATAAAATACTTATCCGGAACAAAGCTGCCCCATGAATGACCCAAAATCCAGTTTCCTGATCTCAGCCCCGTCGAGCAATTCGGGCAAAACTACTGTGACCCTGGCTTTGCTGCGCGCGCTGCGGGAGCGGGGGCTTCGGGTGCAGCCATTCAAATGCGGGCCCGATTATATTGATACGATCCACCATAGCAATGCGGCAGGCCGCCCCGGCTTGAACCTGGACACCTATATGGCTTCGGATGTACACACACATGCCGTGTACACGCATTATGCGTCGCGTGCGGATGTGAGCGTGGCCGAAGGTGTGATGGGGCTTTTCGACGGGGCCGATAAAATGAAAGGCAGCAGCGCCGAGATAGCGGCATTGCTCGACATTCCGGTGGTACTGGTGATCAATGCGCAGTCGATGGCGTACTCGGCGGCGCCGCTGATTTACGGTTTGAAGAATTTTTATTCCGGAATCCGTGTCGTGGGCGTGATTTTCAACTTCGTGAATACGGAATCGCACTACCGGTTTTTGCAGGATGCCTGTGCGGATGCGGGCGTGGAGGCATTGGGGTATTTGCCCAAAAATGAAGCGCTGCACATTCCCTCCCGGCATCTGGGATTGCACATTTCTGTTGAAACAGACTACGAACAGATTATCCAAAGGCTGGCAGAGATTATCCCCCAAACTGTAAACCTGGACCGGCTACTGGAAATCACTTCTGCGAGCCGTGCTCTTGAAAATGAGGATATTTCAAATCGGCAAGGTCATTCAGCTAGGACAAGTAGCGAACCTCGAAACCTGCGTATAACCGTAGCTCGCGACGAGGCATTTTCTTTTTTATACCACCAGAATATAGCATGCCTGCGTGCATTCGGAGAGGTGCAGTGGTTTAGTCCGTTAAATGACACGGCTTTGCCGGAAACCGACCTGCTGTATCTTCCGGGCGGTTATCCCGAACTGTTTGCGAGGCAACTGTCCGGCAATCAGACGATGCTTGAAAGCATTCGCCGGTATTGCGAAAACGGGGGATTGGCCTACGCCGAATGTGGCGGCCTGATGTACCTGGGCAGGGCGATTACGGACAGCCAGGGCAAATCTTTTCAGATGGCGGGCGTGCTCGATTGCGAAACGACGTTACAAAGTTCGAAAATGACGCTGGGTTACCGCTCTATGGCATGGGACGGGCTGGAAATCAGAGGCCATGAATTTCATTATTCTGTATTGAAAGAGCATTCTCTCCAAGCCGGGTTTGCCTCAATTACCAACGCCAGGGACATACCGGTTGATACACAGCTTTTCAGGGCAAACAACACATTTGCATCTTACGTACACCTCTATTGGGCCGACAAGCCCGAATTTATTCAACATCTCATCAGCAAAGTAACTGCCAAAAGCTCAAAATGAAACGCCAGCGCATTACCCGGTCCGACGGAAAAGCCATTAACCTCGTGCAGCGGCGGGGACATCTTTCCTATTGCTACAACGCCTGCTGCTGCGGACGCGTCGACCGCGGTTATGCACCCATCCCGGTGGAATTGTACAAAAGCGAGTGGCTGCGCCGGAAGCTGCGAAATGTGGTGCATATGACCAAAGGCGGTTGCCTGGGGCCGTGTACGCTGGCTAACGTTGTTACGCTGCTCTTCGACGGTCATTCGGTGTGGTTCCATTCCATTAATTACGACTGGCAGATCATCGCGATTTTCGACTATATCGAAAGTATGGTCAAGGCCGACAGGTACCTTGTGCCGCCTTCGGACCTGGCCGAATATGTATTTCAATTTTATACCTGGAAAGGCTCGGAGAAATCGACCGAACTCAGGCAAACGGCTATTCCGACCGACGGTATTGTGTTTCTCACGCACGCGGACACAGACCTGCTCACGCTCGACCGCGCCATGCAGCTCCTGCCGGAAGATTTTCCCAAAACGACGGGCATCAGCCTGATGGCGATTAAAAGTGAAGAGCAGATGCAACAGCTTTTGCAAAGGGAAATCGCCGAGGCAAAAATCATCATTATTCGCATTCATGGCAGGTTAAGTGGTATTCCGGGGTTCAACGAGCTGGTGAAACTGGCCGGCCAGCGGGGCCAACACCTGATCGTGGTGAGCGGTACGGGTGAGCTGAATCCTGAATTTGCAGCGGTATCGACTGTTTCGCCCGCTATTTTGCACGAAACGCTCGCCTATTTGCAAGCTGGCGGTTATAGCAACCTGATTTCGCTGCTGAGCTACCTTTCGGATCACTTACTGCTGACGGGTTTCGGTGCCGAAGCGCCTGTTCATTTGCCGGAACACGGTATTTATCATCCCGACCTGCCCGAGTTTGCCGACAAATCCGACTGGCTGAAATACCATGATCCCGCGCTGGCGACAGTAGGCATTGCATTTTACCGGGCACACTGGCTGAGCGGTAATACCAGTTTTGTGGATGCGATGATCCGCTCTCTCGAAGACCGTGGTGTGAATGTCCTGCCGGTATTTACTTCCTCACTCAAATCCGTGAATGCAGAAACAGGGAAGCCGGATGCATTCGGATATTTCGATACGGAGGCGGGAACGGGGATCGATGTGCTGGTGAATACGATTTCATTCGCAATGAGCGACATTCAGCCGTCGGGACAAAGTAGCGGTCCTTCGCAAGGCGGTCTTTCGCAAGGTGGCCCTTCGGAAGGCGGTCCTTCGCAAGCATTGCTGGATTTGAATGTGCCGATATTGCAGGCTATCACGAGCGGTATGGGCCGCGGGCCGTGGGAATCATCGTCGCGAGGGCTTAATCCGCTGGATACGGCCATGAATGTGGCTATTCCCGAGTTTGACGGACGCATTATCACGGTACCGGTATCTTTTAAAGAGAAAGGAAAAGATACGCGTGGTTATGAGCCGCTGGATAACCGGGGCGATCGTGTAGCCGGCTTGGCTATCCGGTTTGCGCGTCTGAGACATTTGAAGAATACTGATAAGAAGATCGCGTTCATCTTTACGAATTCCAATACAAAAGCTTCGCAGATAGGGAATGCTGTGGGGCTTGACGCGCCGGCTTCGTTGCTGAATATCCTGCGGGCAATGCAGGCCGAAGATTACCGGATCGACAACTTGCCCGCCACCGGAACGGAGCTGATCCACTCCTTGATAGACCGTTGCGCCTATGACGAAGACTTCCTCACGCCCGGCCAGCTTGCGCAGGCTGCGGCGAGGGTTCCCGCTGCGCAATATGCGGTCTGGTTTGACGAATTACCCGAAGCTGCCCGGCAAAAAATGTTGAAACAATGGGGGCCGGCGCCGGGAGTAACTTACGTGCACGAAGGCCACATCGCACTCGCCGGGCTTGATCTTGGCCATGCATTTGTGGCATTGCAGCCGCCCCGGGGATATGGTATGGACCCGGATGCGATCTATCACCAGCCCGATTTGCCGCCTACGCATCATTATTACGCATTGTACCGCTGGCTGCGCGATGGCTGGGGCGCCGATGCCATTGTGCACGTAGGAAAGCACGGTACATTGGAATGGCTGCCGGGAAAGGGTATTGGGCTATCGGAAAACTGCTTTCCCGATGCTTTTTTAGCCGATTTGCCGTTGTTCTACCCGTTTATCATCAACGATCCCGGAGAGGGTTCGCAAGCCAAACGCCGCGCACACGCCGTGGTAGTGGACCATTTGACACCTCCGATGACATCAGCCGATACTTACGGCGAATTGGCTCAGCTCACGCAACTGGTCGACGAGTATTACCAGGTAGAAAGCCTTGATCCATCCAAGTTGCCATTGCTTCAACGGCAAATATGGGATTTGATTAAGCAGACCAACCTGGACGCCGATCTTTCGGCGATGCTAAGTCGCGATCATGGCGACCACAAGCATGACTGGGACGATGAAATGACGCCCGAAGGCGTGCCCGTGAGCCTAACGGAAATGGACGGTAAGGATATTGCGCATCTGATCGAGGATATCGACGGCTATTTGTGTGAACTCGGCGCCGCGCAGATCCGCAACGGGTTGCATACGCTGGGGGAAATGCCCGAGGGGGATGCATTGATAGACATGCTGCAAGCGCTCACGCGACTGCCGAATGGACCTGTGCCGGGGATGCAAGCTGTTTTGGCAGATTTGTATGGTTTTGATATTGAAACACTTCATCAGCAAAAAGGACAAAAGCTGCCTGTGCCTGCTGAAAACCTGTCGGTCTGGGCCGGTCGGGCGGTTGTTACCACCGCCGATGTACTAGAAGTGCTGGACGAGGTTGCGGCGCACATGGTAAGGCTGTTCGAACATTACAGATTTGACAGGGCAGCGATTGATCAGGTAATATTTGAATCAATCGACCTGAACCCGGGCCTGCCTGAACTGGTGGCCCTGCGCAGGATATTAACCTTCATATCGGAAGAGCTGGTCCCTAACCTCTCTCGCACCGACGACGAAATTTCGAATCTCCTGCATGGGCTCTCGGGCGGGTACGTACCTGCGGGGCCGAGCGGCGCACCTACGCGAGGGATGGCGCATATCCTGCCCACCGGAAGGAACTTTTACGCGGTAGACCCGAGGGTATTGCCTTCCAGGGCCGCCTGGGAAGTAGGGCAGCAACTTGCCAAAGAGGTACTTGACCGCCATTGGAAAGAAACCGGCCGGTATCCCGAAAGTGTCGGAATCAGCATTTGGGGTACCAGCGCCATGCGGACGCACGGCGACGACGTGGCCGAGGTACTGGCATTACTGGGTGTCCGACCGGTATGGCAGGCGGAAAGTCGGCGGATCAATGGGTTGGAAATCATATCGTTGGCTGAGCTTGGTCGGCCGCGTATTGATGTAACGACCCGTATCAGTGGTTTTTTCAGGGACGCGTTTCCCCACCTGATTGAGCTCATGGACGAGGCGGTACAGATGGTAATCACCGCCGATGAGCCTTTTGAAGAGAACTTTGTAAGAAAGCACTATTTGAAAGAGCTGGCGGAATTGCAAAAGGATGACGCATTATCCATCGAGGAAGCGGAAGAGCGCGCTGCTTACCGCATTTTCGGCGCCGCGCCCGGTAGCTATGGAGCCGGTATTTTGCCTTTGATCAATGAAAAGAACTGGAAAACCGACGGTGATTTCGCACAGGCTTATATTAACTGGGGTGGCTATGCTTATTCACGGAACGCGCAGGGAGTAGATGCCCGCAAGGAATTTACGCAGCGGCTTGCCGGGGTGGAAGTGGCATTGCACAACCAGGATAACCGGGAACACGACCTGTTCGACAGCGACGATTACCTGCAATTTCACGGCGGAATGATCGCCACGATCCGCAACCTCACAGGCCAGCAACCGAAGCATTATTTTGGTGATTCACAGGATCCTGCACGACCGGTGGTGAGAGATTTGAAAGAGGAAACGTTACGCGTTTTCCGCTCGCGGGTCGTGAACCCGAAATGGATCGAGAGCATTAAAAAGCACGGCTACAAAGGTGGTCTGGAACTTACGGCTACGGTGGACTACCTGTTCGGCTACGACGCTACCGCTCAGGTTGTCGACGACTGGATGTACGAAAAAGTAGCTGAAACCTACGCATTGGATGCCGCTATGCAGCAGTTTTTTGAAGAAAGCAGCCCCTGGGCACTTCATGCCATCGCCGAGCGCTTGCTCGAAGCGGCGCAGCGTGGCCTTTGGGAAAAGCCTTCGGAGGAGACGATAGAAGGGTTAAAGAACCTGTACCTCAAAAGCGAGGCATTGCTCGAATCCAGGACCGAATAGCGCATATCGGGGATCGAATACCAAATAGTGTTTTGAAATCAATATTGAAATGACTTTATACCCGTTTTCCGCGATCGTCGGACAAGATAAACTGAAAAGGGCACTGCTGTTGTGTGCGATCAATCCCGGCATCGGCGGGGTGTTGATCAAAGGTGAAAAAGGGACGGCAAAAAGTACAGCGGTACGCGGATTGGCGCAGGTAATGCCTCCATTGGCGCACAGGGGCGAGCCTGTCCCGTTTGTCGACTTACCGTTGGGCGCTTCGGAAGACCGTGTCCTCGGAAGCCTGGATATCGAGGCCATTCTTTCCAGCAAGACCAAAAAACTGCTGCCCGGGCTGCTCGCGAGTGCGCATGAGGGCGTTTTGTACATCGATGAAGTGAACCTTCTGGCCGACCACCTGGTGGACGTTCTGTTGGATGTGGCGACGTCGGGCGTCAATACGGTTCAGCGGGAAGGGCTGTCGGTGAGCCATCCGGCGCGGTTTGTTTTGATCGGCACGATGAACCCGGAAGAAGGAAACCTGCGGCCGCAGTTCCTCGACCGTTTCGGGTTAATGATCGAAGTAGAAGCACAAACCGATGTGACGGCGAGAACTGAGGTGGTGCGGAGAAGGATTGCATTCGAAAGCGATCCTACGGTGTTCGTGAGCCAGTGGTTGGATAGCCAGGAGGCTGTGGAGAAGCAAATAGCCGGGGCGCGCCGCTTGTTGCCGCTAGTGCAAATGCCCGATGGACTGCTCAAAATGATCAGCCAGTTATGCATTGAGTGGGGTGTGGGCAGTCTTCGGGCTGATATTGTATTGTACAAAACAGCGATCACCATTGCGGCATTGAACGGTCGACAGGTAGTAACTCCGGAGGATATACGCGAAGGCGCCGACCTGGCTCTGGCACACAGGAGGGGTAAAAAAGCAGCACAGCCTCTGAGCGGTCAGTCGTCTGACGACCAGAGCAAGCCTGACCAAAGTGCGACCGAACAAAATAATACACAATCGCCAAGTCCCAAAGAAATCGCTCCCGAAGACCAGCGTGCAGGAGAATGTGGCGAAGGAGGCTGTGATACCGGGGCCGACGAAAACGTTGCCGGGATTGATTTTAGAATGAATATTCCAGAATTGAATAATGTGGCCTCTGTTGCATTGCCTGATTCGATGAGCGGAAGAAGTATGAAAGCGAGACAGGCAGAGAAAGGCTTTCAGGTAAGGTCTGTCAAAAGCGACACGGCTACCGACATTGCATTGACCGAAACTGTGCTGCATGCATTGGCACGTGACCCTGATCAGTTGCGTGTAGGAAGGCAGGACCTGCACCAAAAGGTCAGAAATGGAAAAGTAGGCCACCTGATATTGTTTATTGTAGACGCGTCGGGGTCGATGGCTGCGGGCAAACGGATGGAAGCCGTGAAAGGCAGTGTGCTTAATCTGCTGCAAGATGCTTATCAGAAACGTAACATGGTAGCCGTGATAGCTTTTCGCGGCGTGGAAGCATCAGTACTCCTCGAACCAACCCGGAGCACCGAACTGGCTGAACAGGCTTTGGAAAAGCTGCCGACCGGTGGAAGGACTCCGTTGCCACATGCTTTGCAATTGGCAGAAAAAATGCTTGCCTCTTTCGCAAAAGGCGACCTTATTCAGCCATTTCTGGTGATATTGAGTGACGGTAAGGCGAATGTGCCTCTGCCGGGCGCGGGTGGAGATGCATGGCGGCAATCGCTGCAAATAGCTGAAAGTTTCCAATATCCGGCATTGGTGCTGGATACGGAGAACGGGTATGTCCGTTATGGAAAGGCCAGGGAGCTGGCGGGTGCGCTTGGTGCGGAGTACCTGGCGCTAGACGAACTTTCGACCAGTGAAATTACAGATACGATTTCGGAGCGAATTGATATTTAAATTGAATGAATACTAAAAAATTGCGTCCGATCATGTTCGTCGGCACGGGCTCGGACGTGGGCAAGAGCGTAATCACAGCCGGTTTTTGCAGGATATTCAAGCAGGACGGCTACCAGCCTGCGCCGTTCAAGGCCCAGAACATGTCGCTCAACAGTTTTGTGACGGCCGATGGGCTCGAACTTGGGCGCGCACAAGCAGTGCAGGCGGAAGCCGCGCAAATTCCATGCGAATCGGATATGAACCCGGTACTGCTGAAACCTACAAATGACAAGACTTCGCAGGTGGTGCTGAACGGGAAGCCGGTAGGGGACCAGTCGGCCTACGAATACTTTATGGCTAATGACCGACGGGAGTTGTTTTCGGCGGTAAAGGATGCTTTTGACCGTCTCTCAGTCAGATATTCCCCTATTGTAATGGAAGGGGCGGGGAGTATTTCGGAGCTTAACCTCAAACACCGGGATATTACTAATCTAAGAATGGCTGCCCATGCGGGTGCGGCTACATACCTTATTGCCGATATTGACAAGGGAGGTGTTTTTGGAAGCGTTTACGGTACCATCGCATTGCTTACGCCCGAAGAGCGCGCGTGTATGAAGGGAATTATTATCAATAAATTCCGGGGAGACGGACGGTTGTTTGAAGATGGTAAGCGAATGCTGGAAGAGTTGACGGGCTTGCCCGTGGCGGGTGTTTTGCCCTACTTCCGGGATATTCATATCGAGCAGGAAGATTCCGTTGCGTTGGAGCTGAAATACCAGTCGGCCGTGCAGGGGAAAGTGAATGTGGCGGTGATCTTGCTGAAAAGGCTTTCCAACTTTACCGACTTTGACCGGCTCGAAAAGGACCCGCGGGTTAATTTGTATTATACCAATGAACCCTCTGAAATTGCCAAAGCATCGATCGTTATCATTCCCGGAAGCAAAAACACGATCGGGGACATGCTCGCCATAAAAAACAGCGGCGTGGCGAAGGCCATTTACGATGCGCATAAAGCCGGAAGGACGGTGATAGGGATTTGTGGTGGCTACCAAATGCTCGGTGAAAGTATTCTCGACCCGCAACATATCGAAAGTGAAATAGAAGAATTGCCGGGGTTGGGCCTTCTGCCGGTAAAGACGGTTTTGCAGTCCGAAAAAACGACCTTGCAATGTACTTTCCGTTTCAGGGGAACTGAGGAAGACTGTTCTGGCTATGAGATCCATATGGGTAATACTACCGCTTTGCAACCGTGGGAGCCGGTGGCGACATTCCCGGATGGGCGCACGGACGGGTACTTTCGCGACGCGCGTACATGGGGGACCTATCTGCACGGGATTTTGGATAATCGGGTTGTGATCGATAGCATTTTAGCACCTTACACAAATGAGGAAGGCGTGCGGTATGATTATCGGGAATTTAAGGAGCAGCAATACGACAAGCTGGCGGATCTGCTACGTACACACATTAATATGGAATTGATTTACAAGAGTATAGCTGAATAGATTATGTTACATGGGCACGGCGACGATGGTTACCGGTATGGGAGAAGGATTATCGCGGATTTCAGCACGAATGTCTGGTACGGGGGCGAACCGGCTGGTTTGAAAGAGTATGTTTTCGCAAAATGGAATGAAATAAGTCGTTATCCGGAGGTACTTGCCGAGAGTTTAAGGGACAAGATTGCCTTGCACCATCAGTTGCCGGCGCGGCATGTTCTCGTGTGTAGCGGGACTACCGAAAGCATTTACCTGATCGCCCAGTTGTTCTCCGGAAAGCGCACTACGATCGTGACTCCCTCATTTGCTGAATATGAAGACGCCTGCCTGTCGTTCGACCACGAAATTGCTGGCTTGACCTGGCAGGATGCACTGGAACTGCCGAGGTTGAAAAGCGATCTTGCATTTATTTGTAGTCCCAATAACCCTACCGGGCTTATTTTTAAGGATTTACAGTATTGGCTTAAACTGAACCCGCAATGCACGTTTGCAGTCGATGAGGCTTTTATCGATTTCACGGATGGAGCAGAATCGGCCATTTCGCTGATGGCAAAGTTTCCAAATTTGTTAATTATGCGTTCGTTAACAAAGACCTACGCTATTCCCGGGCTGCGGTTGGGCTACTTGCTTGCGCGCGAGGAATTGGTTGATTCCCTGACGAATATCAAACAGCCTTGGACTGTCAATACCGTAGCTATGAGGGCCGGGCACTATATTTTCGATCATTTCGACGATGTCCAACCGCCGGTTTCGCAATTATTGGAAGATAAAAGAACGTTCGTTCAAGAATTGCGGCAACTGGAATGTCTGGAAGTAATGGAAAGCGACACGCATTTCTTTTTGGCCAGAACGTTGGTTCGGAATGCAGCTCAGCTTAAAGATTTTTTGATCGAAAAACATGGCTTCCTTATCCGCGACGCGGGCAACTTCCGCGGACTCACGCGGCAGCATTTCCGACTCGCTACCCAGCGACCTGAGGATAATGAAAAAATGATCAATGCATTGAAAGAATGGCAGAGCCTCTATTATTGATCTTCCCTTTGATCGCAGGCTATTTGCTGGATCTGTGGCTGGGCGATCCAGACAACTGGCCACACCCGGTCCGGATGTTCGGTCATGCCATTTCAAAGGGCGAAAAGCTGTTGAACCGTGGCCGTTGGCGGTTTTTGAAGGGAGCGGCATTGAGTATAACGCTGGTTGTACTTGTATTTTTCTTCTTCGACCGGTCCAACGCCTTGCTTTTACAGGTACCGGCACTGTATTTGGTCGTCAATAGTATCTGGGTTTACTACGGTCTGGCCAACCATTCGCTCATTGCGGAGGGGAAAAAGGTGTTCTGGGTGTTGGAAAATGAAGGGCTGGAAGCGGGTAGAAAGCAGCTTTCGAGGATTGTGGGTAGGGATACGTCAAAGTTAAATGCGCAGCAAATATGTATTGCCGTGCTGGAAACCATGTCTGAAAACCTGAGCGACGGTGTCGTAGCGCCGCTTTTTTACTATGCCATTGCCGGTGTGCCCGGTATGATGGCTTATAAAATGGTCAATACCATGGATTCCATGCTTGGGTATCGCAGCGACCGCTATGAATGGTTTGGGAAATTTGCGGCAAGGCTGGATGATGTGGCGAACTTTATTCCTGCAAGATTAACGGCGTTATTAATGTTTCTGGTGACGGGAAACCGGCGCGCTTTGGTTTTTGTATTAAAATTTGGCCCTCGGCATAAAAGCCCGAATGCCGGCTATCCGGAAGCTGCGCTGGCTGGGATTCTGGATTGTCGCTTCGGAGGCCCGAATAAGTATCACGGGAAGGTGGTTGAGAAGCCGTTTATCGGGAAGAATGAACGGGTTATTGAACCCAAAGAAATAGGAACGGTGGCAAATGTTAATCACCGGACTTGTTTGAGCATGGTGTTGATTGTTACCCTAATGCAGTGGGGCGTTGCCTATTGTCTTTGAGGTTTCGGACAAGCTCGGGCGATACGCACACTATTCGGGCAATTTCTTCGATTGTCAGAGAGGTTTCTCGTAACAGATTTCTGGCAATTTGGGCCGTTGCCTCGTCCCTTGCCTCAGCCCTTGCCTCTGCCCTTACTTCCTCTTTGATCCTATTCATAATAAATTCCTCGATACCCATAGTCTGTTTGCTTTTCGTAATTTGATCCACTGCTTTTTCAAATTTAACATCTGTTTCACGCTTTTCAAAGCGGATGTAGAACCGCATAAAAAAGAGCATACTTCTGACTTTTGATTTTGGTAACTTTCTGCTTAATAGGGTTCTAGCTAGTTCTACTTTTAAATTAAATAGCTCATCCTCTGACATTTTTTTTCTTTTTAATGCAGTTTGCACTGTTAATATCACTGTCGCAAATGGATTATCGCTTTCCCTGAGCATCTGCTCATCCTGTTCCAGAATTTTAAAGGAATTGAAACGGTACAAAAGGCTCGTTCCCATAAACTCCCGGTGATATTCGCAAGGCTTGAATGCCGCATTGCTTTCCGTAAAAATCGCGAAGGCCGTGATCGGCTTGTCATATTTATCCAATATCCTTGAATAATAGGTGAACATCCTGCGGCCGAAATAGGCATCGTTATAACCTTGTATCTCTATGTGGACGAGTATCCATTCATTGTTGCCATTCTTGCAGTGAACTTTTACTAGCTTGTCGACGAAGCGTGTTTGGTATGAATTATCTTCCGGCGGGAATAATTGTTCCAACTCTTTGTCGAGGTATTCAAAATCTTTGGAAAAATCGAAGAATGAACCCGCATCGGGATAAAAGAACAGGAGGAAATCTTCGAAAATATCTTCCAGGATCGATTTCCAGAGGGTGTCGTCTCGTTTCATCAAGGGTGTGTGTAATTGAATCTTTACAATGATAAGCAATAAAATATTGCTAGTTTTGCGGCCATCCAGGTTCACGCATTGCGCGTGATTAAAAGGGAATCCGGTGTGAATCCGGAACAGTCTCCGCTGCTGTAAGTTCAAACGAGGCTCTTGCATGATGCCACTGGGATATAATTTTGAATGATTGAGTGATTGAATGATTGAATAGAAAATATTCGGTCATTCAATCATTCAGTCATTCAATCATTTAAATCACTCCCGGGAAGGCGCAAGGGTTGAACGAGTCAGAAGACCTGCCTGCAAACGCTGTTTACATGGCTTTCGGAAGAAAGGCCGATGACTACATGACTATTAGAAAAACTCTTGCAGCCCTTCTGCTATACGGCTTGCTGGCCGGTTGCAGCACTTCTTCGTCGCTTTACGAGAAAGGCGATTCGCATTATACAGGTCGGGACCTGTTTCCTGAAAAGGCCAAAGTGGCGTACGCCAAGGGCTTTAACATCGCTTATCACGATCATTTCAAGGTCATTAAGATCATGAGTCCGTTCGAGAAATCGACCGACACGCTTACGTACGTGCTGGTGCAGCGCGGTACGCCAAGGCCTATCGGCTACAAAGACAGCCAGGTGATCGAAATCCCGGTGAGGAGCATGGTGGCGATGTCGTCGCTGCACATCGGGCTGATAGGCTTCCTGGGTTGCGAGGACATTCTTACGGGTATGGGGAATCTCAAATATGTTTCTTCCGCCAAAGTTCTGGAACGGATCAAATCCGGCAAAATAGCAGAAGTAGGCAAAGACCAGGGCCTTAACGAGGAACTACTGGTAAGTATGCATCCCGATCTGATTATGGCAACCGGCAGCCCGGTTTCGAAGGTGAGCCGGTATGAGTCGCTACACCAGGCGGGGATTCCTGTGATGGTCAATTCCGAGTGGGTGGAAACGACGCCGCTCGGCAGGGCAGAATGGGTGAAATTGCTGGCGGCACTGATCAATAAGGAAGGTGATGTAAACCGGAAATTTGCGCGGGTGGAACAGGAATATAAACGGCTGGTTCAATTGACCGGCAAAGTTACCGTGCGCCCAAGCCTGATTACGGGAATGAACTCGAAAGATGCCTGGTATGTACCCAATGGCGATAGCTATGTGAACTGCTTCTTCCGCGATGCGGGGGCTTCGTACCATTGGTCCGGCACGAAGGCAACGGGAAGCCTGCCGCTGAGTTTTGAAACGGTTTATCCGGTTGCGTTACAGGCCGATTTCTGGCTGAATGTGAGCATTGGAAACGTTCGGACCAAGAAGGATGTGCTTGCGCGCGACGTTCGCTACGCCGATTTCAAATCCTTTAAAACCAATCATATTTACAGCTACAACAACCGCATGAATGCCCAGGGAGCGAACGATTACTGGGAATCCGGCGCAGTGAACCCGCATCTGGTGCTGGCCGATCTGATTCATATCATCCATCCCGAGCTCTTGCCGAACCATGAGCTGGTCTATTATAAATCAATCAATTAAATGAAAATATATACTAAAAAGGGCGATAAGGGAACCACGGGACTTTTTGGTGGAAGCCGGGTTAGTAAGGACGATGTTCGCATCGAATGCATCGGGACGCTTGATGAAGCGAATTCTACGATCGGATTGCTGCGCGTGAAACTGGGCGCCGGGCACGAGTGGCAACCGAACCTGCATAAAATCCAAAAGGACCTGATGGACATGATGTCCCATCTGGCGCGGCCGTCGGATGCCAAAAAGGAGAACAAAAACCCGATACCGGCCGATGGTGCAACTTTTTGCGAGGAGTGGATCGATGCGCTGGAAGCCGCCATGACTTCGCCATCCGACTACTTTTTGCTGCCAGGTGGGAATGAAGTGTCTGCACTTTGCCACGTCGTGCGGACGCAAATGCGCAGGGGCGAACGGCGGTTGGTGTCCCTGATCAAAACCGACGAGGTACATGAAGCCATTCCTTCATATATTAATCGTCTTTCCGACCTGTTTTTCACGCTTGCACGTGCCGAAATGGACAAGGCGGGTGTTGCGGAGGAAAAGTGGCAGCTCTTTTTGTACAAGCGTTTCAAGAGCGCCGAGCCGTCATGATTACCTATGTCACGGGTGGCGTCCGCAGCGGGAAGAGCAGGTTTGCGATGGATCTGGCACTGCAAAAAAGCCCTAATCCGGTATATGTGGCCACGTCCAGGATTTGGGACGAGGATTTTGGCAGACGTGTAAAAAGGCATCAGGACGAGCGGGGGCCGGAATGGACGTCGCTGGAAAGCGAACGGGATATTCATCTGCTACCGCTCGGAGGGAAAGTAGCGGTGATCGACTGCGTCACATTGTGGCTTACTAATTTGTTCGTTGCTTTTGAATATGATGTCGACAAATCGCTTGCGGCATTTAAAACAGAAATCGACATGCTGGCCCGTATTGACGCGACTTTAATTATCATATCCAATGAAATAGGCATGGGCGTCCATGCTGAAACGGAAGCCGGTCGGAAATTCACCGATTTGCAGGGCTGGGCTAATCAATATGTGGCCGCGGCTGCGCAGGAGGCCGTGATGATCGTTTCGGGCATTCCATTCATATTAAAATCAATCCAATAACTATGCATACTGCCACTATAACCAGCCGGGAGATCCAGGCGAAAATTGATCTGAAAACCAAGCCGTTGGGTGCATTGGGCGCTCTCGAGAAACTGGCATTTCAGATTGCGTCGGTGCAGGATACGTTATCGCCGCAGCTGATGAATCCGCATATCATCGTTTTTGCCGCCAGCCATGGCATTGCCTCGGAGGGCGTGAGCGCTTATCCGTCGGAGGTGACACCGCAAATGGTGCTCAACTTTATCGGCGGCGGTGCGGCGATCAATGTTTTTACGCGTCAGCATGGCATTAATCTCTTGCTGGTAGACGCGGGAGTAGATTATGATTTTGGTAAAAATGAAAAACTGATCGACGCAAAGGTCAATTTCGGGACTAAAAGCTTTGCCCGGCAGCCCGCCATGACGGACGCCGAATGCCGCCAATGTCTGGAAAAAGGCGCGGAACTGGTCCGGGAGGTGCGGGAAAGCGGATGCAATGTGATCGGTTTTGGCGAAATGGGCATTGGTAATACTTCGTCGGCATCGGTGATCATGAGCCGGTTACTGAATATCCCGATATCCGAATGCGTAGGCAAGGGAACGGGGCTCGACGATGCCCAGCTTGCCAGAAAAATAGCTGTATTAACCAGTGCCTCGGAGCATCACCGGAGTATAAGCGACGCTCCGGAATCGGTGCTCGCCACATTCGGCGGGTTTGAAATTGCGATGATGTGCGGGGCAATGCTCGAAGCCGCGCGGCTGGGCATGTTGGTGCTTGTCGACGGTTTTATCGCCTCCGTTAGTTATCTGGTTGCATTAAAAATGGATTCGTCCATTCGGCGAAATGCGGTTTTCTGCCATCAGTCCAATGAAAAAGGACATCGTTTACTGCTACAATCACTCGAAGGGGAAGCGCTGTTGAAGCTCGATATGCGCCTTGGAGAGGGTACTGGCTGTGCGCTCGCTTACCCGCTCCTGCAAAGCGCCGTCGCGTTCCTGAACGAAATGGCTAGTTTTGAAAGCGCGGGGGTAAGCCAGAAAACAGCGAAATAAATCGAAGGCGACAACCGAAAAGCCAATGTCCCACATCCGTCACCACCTTACCCTGTTTTTTACGGCATTACAATTCTACACGCGCCTGCCTGCGCCTGAATGGATGGTATACCGGCCTGAAAACCTCAGTCTGGCGACGGGCTATTTGCCGTTTGTCGGCTGGATTGTGGGGGCAGCAGCGAGCGGTACATGGATTGCGGCAGATTACCTCACAAACCCTTCGATAGCTGTCCTTTGCTCCATGATCGTTTCCATACTGTTGACCGGCGCATTTCACGAAGATGGGTTTGCGGATGTTTGCGATGGTTTCGGAGGTGGGTGGACGAAGGAAAAAATCCTGGAAATCATGAAGGACAGCCGGGTCGGGACTTACGCTTCCGTGGGATTGATATCGATACTCGCTTTGAAATTCGCGCTGCTGCAATCCCTCGGAGACGGGGCAGTGACAATCATGGGCGTGCTGGTCAGCGGGCATGCTTTAAGCAGGCTAATGCCGGTTTTTGTCATTTATATGCTCCCATACTCCCGTGATACCGACAGTAAAGCGAAACCTGTCGCAGAAAAACCGCCTTTTGGGGTACTTGGGCTGGCTATCGTTTTCGGTGTTTTGCCGCTGTTTGGAATGGCCGTGTATCTCGGACAGCCGTTGCTTTTGGTAGCGATCCTGCTCTTGGGGCTGATCACGCTCCTGCTGGCGAATTATTTCAAAAAATGGATTGGCGGGTACACCGGCGATTGCCTGGGTGCAATCCAGCAGGTGTGCGAAGCGGCATTTTACTTTTTCATAGTTGTGCTATGGAAGTTTATCTGATCCGTCACACGACCCCCGTCTTCGAGCCGGGCCTTATTTATGGCCGAAAGGAGCTTCTGCTGCACGCTGATTTTCCGTTGGAACTGGAAGCCGTGCGGTCGCAATTGAGCGGGGATTTTGAAATAATCTATTCAAGCCCCGCACTGCGCTGTACCGAGCTTGCCAGGGTGCTTTCGCCGGAATTCATCGCGGATAACCGCTTGCAAGAGCTGGACTTCGGTGAATGGGAAGGAAAAACCTGGGACACCGTCGACCAAACGGCATTGCAGGCTTGGATGGACGATTACGTGAACGTGTGTACGCCCGGGGGCGAGAGCATGATGCAAATGCGCGCGCGCGTGGGGGAGTTTTGGGCGGAACTGGGACAATCGGGTTACGGGAAAGTTGCTATTGTGACGCATGCAGGTGTGATCCGTCTGATCCTTTCGATCGTCAACGAAATCGCCCTGACCAGTATTTTCGATATTAAAATAGCCTACGGAGAAGTGATCCGCGTTCGTTTTAATGGGTAGCAATTTGTAATTTGGATCATCAGAAAACCAGTCCAAAATCACAACGCCATGAACAAGGAATATATCGAGAGCGTCAGAAAGCAATTCGAATACTATAAAATGCTCGGCGAAAAAACGATCGCGCAGCTGAGTGACGAGCAACTTTTCTGGAAATACAACGAAGAAAGTAACAGTATTGCCAGCATTGTGAAACATTTGTGGGGCAATATGCTTTCGCGCTGGACCGATTTTCTGACGACCGACGGCGAAAAGGAATGGCGTAACCGTGAAGCTGAATTCGAAAACGATATAAGTGATCGTGAGGACCTTCTGGCCAAATGGCATGCAGGCTGGAACTGCCTTTTCGGTGCGCTCGATTCACTCGGCGAATCCAACTGGAATACAGTTATCTATATACGAAACCAGGGACATTCGGTGATGGAGGCGATCAACCGGCAGCTCGCGCATTATCCGTACCATGTAGGACAAATCGTCTTTATCGGTAAAATGGCGCTGGATGAAAAATGGTCGTCCCTATCGATCCCGAGGGGAAAATCTCAAAACTACAATGATGAGAAATTCGCGCAACCCAAGACCAGGACACACTTTACCGACGAGTATATCAAAAAATAGGGGGTGCTCAGGTTGTGAGCCAGTAAGCAAACCATGCAGCCAGCAATAGGAGCACGACGGCGGCTATCCGGATAAAACTGCCCTTCCGATAGAATGGCAGCGGATGTTCGCTGGCCATCTCTTCCGGCACCATGCTCTGGTGCAAACGTCCGAGCAGCCGGCTGGATACGGCCGGTTCTATTTCTTCGCTTTTTGTAAAGATTTTACCCGCTTCCGAGGTCATTACTTCATCAAAAACCCACTTGCCCGCCGGCGTTTGGAGGTGCCTGAGCAGTTCGTCCTGCTCGTGACCATCGCATTGGTTCGAGATGTATTTGTAAACGAGGTTCCTGATATGAATTTCTTTATCCATTTATCTGGCCCGGTTCGGATTGGTCAAAGTTGCAGCACAGCCTGCTCTTTACCTGCGCGCGTAAGTGTGTGGAAAATGTGGCTTTTGCAGATTTTGAGCAGGTAGCATTTCAGGGAAGATTCATTATTCAGGCCATCGCGGTTCTCCCACAATTTCAGGAATACGTCGTGTACAGCTTCTTCGGCACGTTCTGTTGATCTCAAAAACCGTAGTGCAAAGCGGAACAAATAGGCGTGATAGGTTTCGTAAACCCTTGTAAAAGAGGGGATGTCGCCATTGCGGATACTTGCTGCAAGGATGTGATCCTGCATGATCGGTTCTTTCATATTTCAGTTTCTGCGGGCTACGTTTGAATTTCACTTATAAGCAAGTTACTAATAATTTCTACTTTTTGTAACCTAAAACGCAATACAAATGCTTCGATTGTCTCTTACGGGGCATAGAACATTCTGCTTGTGGCGCAAACGCCCCCTAACAATGCCGTATTTACACAGCGCCCATCCTTTTGGTACCCGTTAGTTTTGTATCAACCAATCAATCAAAAACTATATAAACCAAAAGAAACCATGGAAGCTACATTTGTTACCCCAAGCATGAAACCCCGTACCGACAAAGCCGCTCTTGCCGGCAAGATCATCAGCGCATTGTGTATCCTGTTCCTGCTTTTTGACGCGGTTGCGAAAGTGATCAAGGAATCACATCATATGGAAGGTTCGGCGGCGCTGGGCTGGCCCGTGGACCAGGTGCAGAGCATCGGGATCGCATTGCTCATTGCTACGATCCTGTACATTATCCCGCGCACATCCATTCTGGGGGCGATCCTGATCACTGGCTACCTGGGTGGAGCGATCGCGATCATGGTACGTGCCGGGCAGCCGTTGTATTTCGCCTCGGTGTTTGGCGTGCTCGTGTGGGCGGGTTTGTACCTGCGTAATGAGAAAGTGCGGGCATTGATTCCCTTCACGAAATAGCATTCGGATTACATTTCATCAACAGCATTGGCAGGCCGGGAGATCGATCGTTCCCGGCCTGTTTTCATTGTGGGGCATGGGTGCATCAAACGATGCCTCCCATCAGCGGATCGGTTTTGGTCACGGCGCCGGTTTCAACATGTCCCGCAAACCGCTCTTCATAGCCTTCATAACCTTTCACTTTCACACTGAAATCATACCAATGGAATGATTTGGCCAAATCCATCACAAGCGTAGCTTTCCCGCCAACGGCGAAAGCCTTGTTTTTAGCACCGCTTTTGTAACTATTATCTTCAATCACTACATGATGTGACTTTGAATCCAGGTTTTCGATCGTTACCAACATATTACCAGTCGGTTTGGAAGATTTGACCTCATATTCACAGCTCACTTTCAACTTCGGGTTCTCGGGACCGCCGATGAATTCGCGGTAGAAGCCGTTCGGTCCATAAATGCGCATGTGATAAGCATTGTTTTCAAAATCGGCCAGTTGGAAATCGTCCGTGAGTGTATCGCCGGCGGCTACACTGTAATCCCAGGAGCGGAGTGTTTCGTTGCGGTAGGGCCGCATGGTGTATACACGGAAGGGGATACCGCTCGATTTGGGCCCGAAAAGCTGGTTTCCGGCCTTGAACGACAATTGAAACGTGCCGCCGGATTTGCCGGGTAGCGCATTCACGACTGGCTCATAAGGCAATGCACAAGCCGGGCGCACGCCTTTTTCCTGCGTCGGGAATAGCGGCGAGTTTTTGAGGTTTTTATTAAGATCCGCCAATTCCGAAGCTTCCAGCTTTTTGAAATTTTCCGGTGCTTCCTTGAACTGCGCCTGGTGAATGCTTTCGATAAACGGCTTTTGTTGCAGGAAGACCGGTTTTTGGATCTTTTCGCCGTTGTAGGGTCGGAAAACCGACGTCAGGTCGCCGCAAATCGTCCGGCGCCATTGCGTAATGTTTTCTTCGTGTACTTTTTTATTGAATTTCTTCTGAAGGAAATTTTCAAGGAATTGCAGGGAAGAAGTATGGTCAAAAACTTCCGAATTGACATAACCGCCCCTCGACCATGGCGAGGCGATGATCATCGGTACGCGGTAACCGAGGCCGATCGAGCCCTCACGGATACTGGCCGGGTTGGCCGACGGGTTTGTTTGCTGGTCTGCCAATGCGAAATCCAGCCTCGGGTCGATGCCCGCGGATACTTTTCCGGTATTCTCTTTATAGGGATTTGGAACTGTAAAAGGCGGTAGATGATCGAAATAGCCGTCGTTTTCATCGTAGGTGACAATGAAAATGGTCTTTTTCCAAACCTCGGGATTTTGCAGCAAAATTTCCATCGCCTCGCTCACGTACCAGGGCCCGAACCACGGCTCGCCCGGGTGATCCGAGAAGCGTGCGGGCGACATCAACCACGAAACCGTCGGTAATGTGCCGTTTTTAACATCCTCGCGGAACTGGTGGAAAATATCGCCTTTCGGTACATTTAATGTACGCTCGGTGCCATTATCGGCGTACTGCATAGACGTCAGTTCATGGAAATGCGGGTCGCTGATGTTGGTAGTAAATGCTTTGTCGTTCAGTTTTTTATCCCTGTCGGAAAGACTGGCCAGCGTATCCTTGTTGAACTTCGTTTGGGCTGTTTCGATATTTTTCAAAAGCCTTTTTGCCGCTGCGGCTTTTGTCGCTGCACGCGGATCGGTTGCCGACTCCTTTTCAAGATCTGCGATCGTCTGCACGACGGTCTGTCTTTTACTTTCAAGATTAGCGATCCCGCCTTCGTGAAAGCGCACGTTGTAGGCTTTGAAATACTCCAAAACATTGGTACCAAAGTTACTCAGCCACTCGCTTTCTTCGCCTTTGAGGCCGTAACCCATTGTGAGCTCATTCTGGTAAACTTTCCAGCTGATGCCATTTTCTTCCAGGCGTTCCGGGTAGGTCTTCCAATTGAGTTCGGGATATTCGTAGTTGCTGATATTCCACAAATGCGCGATGCCGGCGGGCTCGTTTTTCTCGCGGACGGTGCCGGTCATCCAGTAATAGCGGTTGGGGTGGGTGCCGGTAATGCTCGAACAGAAGTTGTGGTCGCAAACGGTAAATGCGTCGGCGAGGGAGTAGTAGAACGGAAAGTCGTTACGGTCGCAGTAGCCCATTGTGAGCGGGATATGCGCATACTGTTTGTTGCGAGGCGCTTTTACGTCGAGCCAGCGGTCGTATTTGCCATTGTTCATGGCATCGGTCTGGTCGGTCCAGCCATGGGGAATGGATCCCATCCAGGCCACTTTTGTATCTTTTACGTTGAGGCGGAAAGGCCCGTAAGTCTCGCCGGCCTTGTTGGTCTGGAACCATACTTTGTTTTTGCTCGGCAGCTCAATCGCCCGCGGGTCGTTGAAGCCGCGCACACCCTGCAGCATGCCCAGCTGGTGATCGAACGACCGGTTCTCCTGCATGAGGAACACAATATGCTCGGCATCATAAAATGTGCTGCCAGGTGCCGGGTCGATGGCCAGGGCCTTTTGTATAACGGGTGGGAGTGTATTCGCCATTGCGCCCGTGCCTGCGAGCAGAGCGGCTTTTCTCAGGAAATCTCTTCTTGAATCCATGAATGCTGGTGAGTTTAGGACTTCAAAATTATCTCGGGCGCTTTTACCGGCTGTTACCCGAGGGTTATCATTCGATCATTTTTATATCATTATATTTGAAAAAAGCACTTTCAACAACAGTTCTATGGCAGCCATCGAAATAATTAAGGAAAAACCGCTGAACCCGACGGCCCGGCAATTCGCGGAACACATTGAAAAATTCCGCTCGCCGGCCGAAGCCATGAAGCTAATGCGCTATTTTAAAACCGGCGAAGGGCAATATGGGGAGGGCGATGTGTTTATGGGCGTGCGGATGGGGCAGATTTTCGAGATGGCGAAAGCCTACATTCATATGCCGCTCGAAGAAGTGGAAGTGTTGCTGCAAAGCCCGATCCATGAAATCCGTACAGGCGCGTTGAGTATTATCGACAAGCAAGCCCGAAGCAAAAAAACGACGCTCGATCATCGGAAACTGCTTTACGAGCTCTATTTGCGAAATACGCACAGGATCAACAACTGGGACCTGGTCGATATCTGTGCGCCGCATGTAGTAGGCGGGTACTTGTATATTTCCGGTGAGCCGCGGGATGTGCTGTTTGAACTGGCCGGCTCCGGAAATATCTGGGAGCGGCGGACGTCCATCGTTGCCACCGGGTATTTTATCAGAAAGGGGGATATTGAGGATACTTTCAGGATCGCCGAGCTGCTTTTGGGTGACAGGGAAGATCTCATTCACAAAGCCACCGGCTGGATGCTGCGAAGCGCCGGGCAGGTAAACCGGGCGCAATTGCAGAAATTTCTCGATAAATATGCCGCTACCATGCCCCGGACCTTGCTGCGGTATTCGATCGAGCATTTCGATCAACCTTTGCGCAGCCACTATATGGGTTTGAAAAGGGCAGGGTAGCGGCTTTTGGAGCGCTGCTGGCCAAGCGCGGCTGGCCAAGCGCTTACTTCGCGGGTGTGATCACGATATTGCGGTATTCCACCGGACCGTGGTCGCCCTGGATGTAGAGTGGGCCGGCTTCGCCTTCATTGCTGTCCAACGCACCGCCGGTAATGCCCGGGATTTCCTGGTTGCTGATCACCGTTTTTCCGTTAGCAACGAGCGTCAGCATGCGGCCGATCAATGTAATGTCAAACGTATTCCATTCGCCGGCTTCTTTGGCTACCATTTCGCTTGGCGTAATGAAACCGTAGATCGCGCCCATCTGGTCGAGGGCTGGCTCCATGCCTTTGCCGTCGGTGATCTGCACTTCGTAACGGCCGCGCAGGTACACGCCGCTGTTGCTGCCTTTCGGAATGCGGAACTCGATATGCAGTTTGAAATCACCGAATTTCTGGTCGGTAACCAGGTTGGCGCCGGATTTCGGGCTGCGCAGAATGCCGTTTTCTGCGACCCACTGGTTTTCGCCAGTCGCATGCCAGCCTTTAATCTCGTTACCAGCCGTCAGCTTGATCGGTGCTCCCCAGGCTGGCGTAGCCTTTCCGCGCAGCGATGGCGCGCGTACGCCCTTGTAGCTGTAAGTTTTGCCATCGGGCGTGGTCAGTGAGCCCGTAATCGCATCGCCGGACACGGTTCCTTCCACTTTGAGATCGGTCTCGCCGCGTTCCCATTGCGGCGGGATTGCGAAATCGAATTTGTTGTCTTTAAAATGTACTACGGAAATAGGCCGGGCACTGCCAGAGAAGCCTGTAAACTGGCCTACGAGCGTTTTGGTACCCGAGTGGCGCACTTCCAGCCAGGAAGGCAGCGTCTTGCCATTTGCATCTACACTAATGTCCCAGCGGCCTTCGATGGAAGAAGCGAGTGGGGCACTGTCCGCTTTTGTTGAAAAGGTTGCCATCAGCAGCGCACCCGCCGAGAGCATCATGCGCCGGGAGGCACGGTAAAGGTTGGTTTGGAATACTTTCTTCATAAAATTTTTAGGTATTAAAGGTTGGGAAAGTTAGGGATAAAATTCAATTGTTGGTTTAATGAAAGAAAATACGGACGGTTTGCGCGAAATACCACCTACTCGTTTCGCTGGCGCATCGGAAATTGCGCAATTGGATCAGTTATTGCAGCTGTTTTCTGGTATAATTCGGGAAAACAAACTGACAGCTATGAAAAGGATTGCGCAGATAACGGACATTCATTTAATGGAAGAGTGGTCGGCGAAACACGGTGCGGATACCGATACGAACATGAAGCTGATCTTGCAGGACGTGGGTGCGCGTGGGATCAGGGAGGTGATTTTTACGGGTGATATCGGGCATCCCGACGCTTATCAGCGCTTTTTCGCGTTGCTCAAAGATTTCGATTTTACTGTCATACCGGGCAACCACGACAAATTTGCCGATATCAGACCGCATTACTTGCCCCAGTACCTGAAAACGAAAAGCGAAATGTTCCATTCCAAGGAAGACGGGTATTTCAAGTACATTTTCCTCGATTCTTCCTCTGATACAATCAGTGAAATTCAGTTGCAATGGCTGGGAGATGAGTTGGTTACGGCCAAACACGTACTGCTTTTTATTCATCATCCGGTGTTGCGGGTATTTACAGCGGTGGATTTTAAATATCCATTAAACAATCGGGAGGCAGTGAAAGACGTGCTCGTGCGAAGCGGGCGGGAGATTACTATTTTTAGCGGGCACTACCATACGGATGATTTTACTAAGGAAGAAAATATTACCCAATATGTAACGCCGGCGGCATCGGTGCAAATGGAGAAGAACCCGCTGGAAATTGTGATTCACAGCCGATATTATGGCTACCGCATTATCGAGCTCGAAGGTGGGGCGGTAAGTACGCATGTGGTGCTGAATCATGGGAAAGGATTTGATGTGGTTGATTAAGCAAACCGCAGCGTTTCGGCCATTTTACACCGCTTACTAACTCAAATATGCAACAATGCCTTGATTTTTAAGTAATTCGCATTCGGATGTCGCTTTTTTACAATACACGTTTTCAGAATAACCCTAGTTTTGTGGCGTCAATACAAAAAGCCCTTTTCAGAAACGATGAGTTCAGGTTATCAGGAATTTAAACCATCTGCCGAATTGCAGCAATATGTCGAGTGCTACTGGTTGCATCGGTTCGAAACCGATGGTGAGCGGGAATCGCCGGTACAACGCTGCATGCCGTTAGGGACGCTGGAGCTTATTCTTCATCTGGACGATAACCGTTGCGATGCGTTGTTTAAGGGGCATTGGGAAAAGTTGCCGCCTGCTTTTCTGGTGGGGCTGTATCGGGATGCGGTGCAATGGAAAACGGTTGGGTCGTGCAGGAAATTCGGGATACGGCTGAGACCCGAAAGTGCACTGGAATTGTTCAGGATACCGATAGCGCCCCTGTTCAACCAGTTCACCGATGTTGAAAGCTATTTCGGAAAGGAAATAAACCGGCTCGTGGACGACGTATATGGAGTAGGGGACACGAATGAGGTCGTGCGCGTTACGGAGACTTTCCTGCTCGGGCTTTTGAAGAATACCCGTTCGAAACAGCACCACATTTCGGAGGCGACGCGGCTGATCCGCCAAACGCAGGGCCGGTTGTCGATCGATGCTTTGAGCGAAAATTTGTACATCGGCAAACGGCAGCTGGAAAGGATTTTTAAGGACCATTACGGCACTACACCTAAGATGTACCAGCGCATTATACGGTTCAGAAGTGCCTATGAATCGTTTTGTAGCCTGTCGTCCACGCCAAACTGGGCCGAGGTTTCATACAGGTTCGGCTATTCCGACCAGGCACATTTTATCCGAGATTTTAAAGAGTTCGCCCAGGAAGTACCTACCAATATATTCCAGGATCAATATCAATATTTCAGGTTACCCGATAAACAGGTGAGGTTGGCCTGATCCAGTTTTTAACTTTAAATCTATTTACCATGAAACTCGTTTACTTGGCCGCGTCGGCGGCCGTATGGTCCATTTGCGCTTTTACAAAGCAGCCGGAAGCACCCAAAAGGGGAGCACTTACCTCCTTGGAAACGGCCTCCGGGCATCAAAAGACGATTGTCGCTTCGAAAGACGACGCCGTGAAAAGGGGAGAATACCTCGTTACGATTATGGGCTGTGCAGACTGCCATGCGCCTAAGAAAATGACACCCCAGGGCCCTGCACCGGATATGGAGCGCTTTTTGTCGGGACACAACAGCACACAGCCGCTGGGTACGTTCGATAAAAGTATCCTCAAAACAGGCGAATGGGTAGTATTCAACGGTCAGAGCACCGCATTTGCCGGACCGTGGGGCATGTCGTTCGCGGCCAACCTGACGCCCGATGAAACAGGAATTGGCAACTGGACGTTCGAGCAATTCAATACGGCAATGCGTAAAGGGAAGTTTAAAGGCCTCGAAAACAGCCGTCCGCTTATGCCGCCTATGCCGTGGTTCAACTACGTGAATATGGCCGAAGACGACATGCGTGCCATTTTTGCTTACCTGAAATCCATCAAACCGGTTTCAAATGTGGTTCCATCGTACATTCCGCCGGCTCCCTGATCCTCGCTATGGCTGTTTAATAGTCATCACTTTCAGCACGGATTCTTCTTTTAAATAGAGGTATTTTTCACGGGTCTGGTCGGTCATGTACGCGGCCAGATCCGCCTCCGATTCGAAACTGACCAGATGTACTTCATAAGGCGCTTCCAGTTCGCCTTCGATCAACTGCTCCGGGCTCGTGCGTAGCCTCAGGAGCAGTTTGCCGTTGTACTGAGGTATCAGCGGCAATACCAGCGACTCGAATTGCCGGAAAATCTCCTCCTTCCCTTCTTTGACATATACAAATTGCGTGATGGTTACCATGATCGTAGGTTTGTTTTGTTACCCAATCTCGAAAAGAATTTACATTCGCTGCAACTTTTATATTTATAGCTACTCTTTGAAACAAATTGATGGCCATCAATAGAAGGAATGGGAAAGTGCTTCCCGTTGAGTACTTTTTGTGTTTTTGTTCAAAAAATATTCCACCCCTTGATAGCCATGAAAACGAAAAGAATCCACTTTGCCCTTATGCTGGCGCCAGCTCTCTGGCTAACCGGCTTCGTGCCCGCCACCGCGCAGGTCGCCGCCGCGCGGCCCGTAGCCTATGCGTCACCCTCCCAAGCCTATGTAGAATCCGATAAGGGTTACTGGCAAGTCCACACCGACCCAAACTCGCGGAACACCGTAGTGCAATTCTTCGATGGCGCCAACAATTTGCTTTACCAGGAATCGATGGCGCGCAAGTACATTAAGCTGACGAAGCGCAATGTCAGGCTTTTTGATGAATTACTGGCGAAACTGATGGCCCGCGAATTACTGTCCGAAAAAGTAAAAGCCTACGATATCGTGGCCGATAGCCGGACTGATTACCGGAGCGTTTCAGAACCCGAATGGTCTGCGCCGGGCGTAAGCATGAAAACGGCCATGTCGAATGTGTATGTCGTGCAAAAGGGGAAAATGAAGGTTATTCTTAAGAACCCCGCACAAGAAAACTATAATATCCGCATTGTCGATAACGCACTGCGCACGATTTATCACGAGCAGATCAAAGACGCGACTTACGGGCGCTGGTTCGACATGTCGAAGCTTGGGCAGGGTACTTACAATGTGTATATCAGCAGTCCGAGAAAGAAGTTGAATTATAAGCTGGTCATTGATGATTTCCTCGGTTATCGGCTTGAAGATTTAAAATGATGTTTTAGTCAGGTTTGTGAATGGTAAACGGCCTCCGGTTTTCGGGGGCTGTTTTTTTATTTGGGCTGATTGCGCCGGTGAATGTTGCTTATTTCAAGACCGTTAATTTACTTTGTAACACAAAGTACTTTTAAAATATAAGGTATGAGGGTAAAAATGATTCTGCCGGCGCTGACAGAAGCGGAAAGCCCGCTGTGGAGGCCAATCAAGTATTCGTTGTTTCCGCCTCTTGGGCTGGCCACGCTAGCGGCCTATCTTTCGCCGGACGATGAGATCGACCTGCAAGACCAGCACGTGGAGATGTTAAAACTGGACGATAGGCCCGATCTGGTCATTATCCAGGTTTACATTACCAATGCTTTCAGGGCATATCAGATGGCGGACCAGTATCGGAAAAAGGGGAGTTACGTCATTCTGGGCGGCTTGCATGTGACCTCGCTTCCCTATGAGGCGATGGCGCATGCCGACAGTATTTTCATCGGCCCGGGCGAGGATACATTCCCGCGGTTTCTGGTGGATTTCAAAAACCGCACTCCACAGAAAATATATACATCGTCGGTGAGAACGTTGGCAGGAATACCGCCTATTCGCCGGGATCTTATTAAGCGGAACCTGTACCTTGTGCCCAACTCTATTGTCGTAACCAGGGGATGCCCGCACCATTGCAGCTTTTGTTACAAAGACGCGTTTTTCGAGGGAGGCAAAACTTTTTACACACAACTGGTGGATGACGCACTGGCGGAAATCGACCGGCTGCCGGGGCGGCATTTGTATTTTCTGGATGATCACCTGCTGGGCAATGCAAAGTTCGCGGAATCGCTTTTTGAAGGAATGCGAGGAATGAAACGCGTGTTTCAGGGGGCTTCCACGGTAGATGCCATATTAAGGGGAAACCTGATCGAAAAGGCTGCGGATGCTGGTTTGAGGAGCCTTTTTGTAGGATTCGAAACTTTCTCGCCTGAAAACCTGAAACAGGGTAACAAAAAGCAAAACCTGGAAAAGGACTACGCGAAGGCTGTAAACCGGTTGCATTCGTTGGGGATCATGATCAACGGCAGCTTCGTGTTTGGCCTGGATGGGGATGATAGCGATGTGTTCAAACGAACTGTTGACTGGGGAGTTGATCATGGTATCACAACCTCAACGTATCACATATTGACTCCTTACCCCGGTACGGAACTGTACAAAAACATGGAGGCGGCTGGCCGGATACTGACCCGCAACTGGGACCGCTACGATACCCGGCATGTGGTGTATAAAACGGTTGGGCTTAGTGCCGAAGCTTTGGAAAAGGGTTACTGGTGGGCTTATGACGCATTTTATAGTTGGAAAAATATCTTTAAATCAAGTTTGCAGCACGACTCGGTGAAGCATATTGTCAAGCACTTTCTATACACCGGCGGCTGGAAAAAATTTGAGCCGCTTTGGAATTTTATCATTAAAACAGAAGGGCTGAATGCGATGCTGCCATTGCTGGAATCAATATTGTCGAAAGTGAAAACAGGCGACTGCCGCGAAGGACAACCCAATAGTCCCGAGCTAACTATTGCTGACCCCTTAATACTGAATTGAATGTATAAAATGAATTATCTGATCGCCGCCCTGGTAATCTTCATGGCAGAAGTATTGATTGCATTGTACGTGCACGACGACCTCGTGAGGCCCTGGGGAGGCGATGTGCTGGTGGTCGTGCTGCTGTATTGCCTCGTGCGGGGTGTTACGCGGTTGAATGTGCTTGCGGCCGCGTCGGCGGTTCTGGTGTTTTCCTGGTTTGCTGAGGGCTTGCAATACCTTCAAATCGTCAGAATACTCCGTTTGGAAGATGATGCGATCGCCCGGACGATCATCGGGACGACCTTTTCGTGGTTGGATATCGTTGCTTATACATTGGGTATTGTGTTTGTTGTGGGAGTGGAGGAACTGGCTGGTCAAAAACATGCATTATGAAATGGTTTGTGAAAGAAGGTTCGATCGTGCGTGAAATCTGGGGGAAGGCGGATACGATCCTGTTTATTTTTGCGGGAGCGTCGGCTGAATTTGCGCTCAACAAGTCGGTGGACTGGCTTTATTTTACGGGGAAACTGCCTGCTGATCCACTTGGAAGGCTTTTCTCGACAGTCGGGTACGCGAGGCAGATCGTGTTCTCGGAATACGACGACGCCATGCGGGCCATCCGCCAGATTGCTTCGATCCACCAGGGAGTGGAGCGAAGCCGCAATGCACGCATCCCCGACAGCGCCTACCGCGATGTGCTTTTCATGCTCATCGATTACTCCATTCGGTCATTCGAATTGCTCGAAAGAAAACTCACAACTGCCGAAAAGGAAGAATTGTTTAAAGTGTTCCGTGCTGTGGGCGAGGGCATGGATGTGCCTGGGCTACCCGCGGACCTGCGCGCATGGGAGCGAATGCGTGCGGAGCATTTGCAGGAAAACCTGATCAAAAGTCATTTTACCATTGACCTGTACAAACAATACAGGAAACACCTGGGCTGGTACCGGTATCATTTGCTGACGAACGTACAAATGCGGCTCGTACCCGAACGTGTCAAAACACTGCTCGGCCTGGGGCAAGGGCGGCTCCTTGATTTGTTGCTTCCTGCTTACAAAGTGAGTCAGCGAATGGGTGCGGGTGCGTTCCTTCGCAATATGCTCCTGCCGGAAAATTACAAAATGCAGGTGATCGATCTCGATATGGCGGTGCATTGATCACCGGAAATCCCGGGAGGACGGGAAAATCTCTGCCTGTACGTTTTTACGCGGCTGCAACTTCCTGCCCTTGGCCAGTGAGTCGTATTCATCTTTTTCATCGGCGCGGGATAAAGTAAGCACCTCAGGCTCCTGCTCTTCGTTTGCCGCAAGTTTCCTTAGTAACCCGGATGCATTGATGCATTTGCTCACCACCACATGTATCACAGAGCCTTCCTTTTGTACTTTACCCTCGACCATCAGCAATTTGGAGCGCAGCACTTCTTTGCGATAAGTGTCGAAAAGGTTTTGAAAAACCACCAGGTTCGCTGTACCGGTTTCGTCTTCAACGGTGATAAAACAAATGCCGCTGGCCGTGCCCGGCCGCTGCCGTACAAGTACCAAGCCTGCCACTTTCACTATTTTGCCGTCGCTAATATGTTCAAGTTCTTTGCTGGGTATCGCACCAAGCGCATTCAATTGCTCGCGCACAAAGCTGACCGGATGTTGCTTCAACGAAAGTGACGTCGCAGCGTAATCATGAATGACGTGCTCGGATAGCGTCATTTCCGGCAACCGCACATCCTCCTCGCCGGTACTAGCCGGGCGTTGTCCCTCGAAAAGGCCAATCGGCCTGTCGGCCATTGCGGAAGCCTCCCAGAAAGCCTGCCGGCGGTCGAAGCCGATCGACCGGAATGCATCGGCATCGGCCAGTTTTTCCAATGCGGTATGGGAGATGCCGGCTTCCAGCAATTGATGGATATGGGTAAAAGGCCTGGTGCGCGCGTCTGTTAAAAGTTGCATTTCGGCCTCCTTCAATCCTTTAACCTGCCTGAACCCAAGCCTTAATGCGCACTGCTTACCGGGAATGTTTTCAAGGGTATTGTCCCAAAAAGAGTGATTAATATCGACCGGCCTCACTTCCACCTTATGGTTTCGCGCATCGATCACGATCTGCGCCGGGCGGTAAAAACCCATGGGCTGGCTGTTGAGCAATGCCGCCGCAAAAACATCGGGATGGTGGCATTTGATCCAGGAAGAAACATATACCAGCAATGCAAAACTGGCCGCGTGGCTTTCCGGGAAACCGTAGCTTCCGAAGCCTTCGAGTTGTTTGAAAATGCGCTCGGCGAAATCCTTTTCGTAGCCTTTCTTTATCATGCCATTCACCAATTTATCCCTTAGCCTGGAGACAACACCTTTGGCTTTAAAAGTTGCCATACTCCGTCGCAATTCATCCGCTTCTGATGGACTGAAATCGGCTGCTACAATGGCAATATTCATAGCCTGCTCCTGGAAAAGTGGGACTCCTTTCGTTTTTTCAAGGATTTTTTTCAACTCCTCACTTGGGTATTCAACATCCTCTTCTTTATTCCTTCTTTTAAGATACGGATGGACCATATCCCCCTGAATAGGGCCGGGACGAACTATCGCAACTTCAATTACAAGGTCATAGAAGCATATGGGTTTCAGCCTCGGCAGCATCGATTGCTGCGCCCGGCTTTCGATTTGGAAAACACCGATTGTGTCGGCTTTGCAGATCATATCGTACACAGCTTTATCATCTGGCGGGATGCTCGCGAGATCATGGATGATGTTATAATGCTGGCGCAGCAAGTCAAACGCCTTGCGTAGGCATGTGAGCATGCCCAATGCCAGTACATCTATTTTGAGAAAACCCAGCGTATCGATATCATCCTTGTTCCATTCTATACAGGTGCGGTTTTCCATTCGGGCATTAAGTATCGGACAGAGGTCAGAGAGTTTTTCCTGTGTAATTACAAAGCCTCCTGTATGCTGGCCTAATTGGCGTGGAAAGCCCATGTATTGCTTTGTGAGGTCAAGGATTTTGATCAGGTGCGGGTCATTGGGGTTAAAACCATGTTCGGTTATTAACTTACCGTCAAACCACTCATCCGTAAATTCCCATAGCGAGCTGGAAAGCCGGTTAATAGCATCCATAGACATGCCCATCGCCTTTGCTACATCGCGTACAGCTCCTTTTTGATGCACTTGAGTGACTGTCGCGACGATACCGGCCCGGTCGCGGCCATATTTGTTGTAAATATATTGCATTACCTCCTCGCGTCGCTCGTGTTCGAAATCCACATCGATGTCGGGCGGTTCATTTCGGGCGGAGGAAATAAAGCGTTCGAAAAGTAGGTCGATTTCAATCGGGTCTACTGATGTAATGCCCAGGCAGTAGCATATTGTCGAATTAGCAGCCGACCCTCTACCCTGGCATAGTATATTCTGCGCACGCGCAAACCGAACAATGTCATAAACTGTAAGAAAATAGGGCGCATAATCCATTTTTTTAATGAATTTAAGCTCATGCTTAATGGCGGAAGCTATTTTTTCAGGCACACCATCCTTATATTTTTCACTGGTTTTTTCGTGTATCAAATATTCCAATTCCTCCAAAGGCGTGCGTCCTTCGGTAGTCAGCTCCTCCGGATACACATATTTCAAACTACTCAGCGAAAACTGGCAGGCATCCGCAATTTCCTGCGTGCGTTCGATCGCTTCGGGGAATTTTAAAAATAGCCGTTTCATTTCGACGTCCGGTTTTAAATACCTCTCGGCATTTTCGTGCAACCGGAAGCCTGCATTGTAAATGGTGCATTTCTCGCGGATGCATGTAAGCACGTCCTGTAATTCGCGCCTTTGCAGGTTATGATAATGTACATCGTTAGTGGCTACCAGAGGAATGTTGAGCCGCTGTGAAAGTTGATCCAGGCGGTAGAGTTTTTTCATATCATCGCCCTGGTAGGAGCGTATAGCGCTCAGGTAAAGATCGGTGCCAAATGCTTCCCGGTATTCCCGCAGGTTTCCGGCGAAGGAGGCATCGAAGTCAAAGGACTCATTCAAAGCCGACGGCGGGACTGCTATGAATTTGATCCCTTGTGCATTGCGGTAAATATCGGCCTTGTAGAGGTCGCATTTGCCTTTTTCAGTACGGAGGTTTCCTTCGGTAAGCAACGCGGAAAGCCTGCTGTAAGCTTTCCGGTTGGTAGGATAGGCCAGCAGGCTGGGGCCGTCGAGCAAATCCAGGCGGCAGGCCGGGATAATACGGAAGTCCTTATCCCGGGCGGCCGCATGTGCACGCACAATGCCTGCGAGCGTGTTACGATCCGTAATGGCAATGCATTTGTAACCGAGCTCAATGGCATGCGCGACCAGCTCTTCGGGATGCGATCCGCCGCGGAGGAAGCTGAAATTGGTCGTGACCTGTAATTCAGTATAATTCATGATGATGAAGTATAGTCCGGATAAACTGTATGTATTTCAGGCAAAAAAGCCGTGTATAAACCATTCGGGGCGTTCTCCTTCGTCATCCTCGGAGTATGGGCCCAGCCGGAAAACCCAATAGCGCTGCCCTTGCCGGTTTTCCAATGTATAATAATCACGGTGGAGGCCCTGTTGCAGCCACCATTCCTGTTCGATGCGCTCAGGGCCTTCTGATTTACTTATATAATGTACCTTACCCTTGTACCTGAAAACGGTAGGAGGGTAATCGGGAACCGGTGCGGTTACTTCAATGCTTTCGGGTTTCGGAAGCAGAAAAACGGGCCTTTGCCGGTCGGTTCGCCAGTTAGTTTTGGGTTTTTCCCGCAGGGAAGCCACCAGTTTTACAGATCTTTCCGGCCAGTGATGTTCATCAGGTAAATACCGGTGAATGGTGTCGATGCCAGTCCGCCCTGTAACGGCATCCAGCAATTCAGTAATGGCCGTGCTTTCAAAGCCGCCTGTCATGTCCCACATCGTTTCCTGTGTGACGTCCATGTCCTCTACCTCGGGCGCTTCGAGCAGGAATAGTTCGATACCAAAGCCCGGGGCGATGGTTTTGATTTTCAGTTCAAAAAGCCTGAAAAGATGTTTCACGTGATGAGAAGCCCGGTTGGTTACAATATCGATTTGCTGCGTCCTGCCATCCACGCGAAAGCAACTTAAAATGCCTTTGCGAAGCCCTTTGCCTTCTTTCACTAACCGACCGCAAAGCATTTCCAGCAGCTTCTGAAGGGCTATTTCAATTCCCGTGGCCGTTACGATAGGTTCCATGCAGGGAAGCCGTTCCTGATAGGGAATAGCCTGACGGATAGGTTCGATAAATTCCTGCGAGTAACCCAGTGCCTTGTTTATTTTATCCAGTAAGTCCTCCCCGAAACGTCGGCGTAGCATTCTTGCGGGTATCCGGATAAAACTGCTGATATGATAGAAACCCAGTTTCTGCATTTTTTCCAGGGTTTCGGGCGGAAGCCGCAGCGCGGCGGGAGGAAGTTTCAGCAATGCATTATGTTGGTCCCCGTACGGGATAATCGCCCCCGGATGCCCGAAATGTGCATGGGCCCACGCTAGGCCAATCGTATCCGCCATGGCAGCGCGTATCCTGTAACCGGCTTGCGTGAGCCGGTTAGTAAGGTCATTCATGTATGCGCGCTCGCCACCCCACAGATATGGGCATCCGGTCACGTCCAGGATAAGGCCATCGGGCGCATGCAACGCGACGGTAGGCGTGTAACGTAAGCACCATTCGGCAAGAGCGTGCAATGCTTGCCGGGTAACTTCCGCTTCCTCATCCAATACAATGAGAGAAGGCAAAATAGCCCGGGCATCCGCCACTACCATACCCGTTTCGATACCCAATACCCCGGCTTCGGCACTGACCGCCGTTACCACCATACGGCCACGTTCAGGGGCCGAAAGTGCAAATTCGAGGCCATAAAGCTCCGGTCTGACGCGGATCTGGTGATCCGTTGCCAGGTTAGGAAACCATATGGAAACAAAGCGGCTAGGCATTTTAAAGATATTGTTGATGAGGTTGTTATGATTTTATGATATTTTAAATATCTTAAAATAGATTACAATAATATCAAAATGCTTTGGAAATTGCCAGCAATTTTTTTGCTTTGCTAAAATCATTTTACACACTTAAAATTGAATGGTATGACTTCACAACGAGGCCCCTCGCTCTTCGAGCAAATCACGAGATCAGCCGACCACGGTAAGCAACCTTCTGCTGGCTCAAATAGCCCGGTTTTCATCGATTGTGAAAGTTTTGAATACAATTCTGCTTAGAAAATTTGCGTAAGTGAATGCTTACATATATTATTGTGTAAGTAAATACTTACACATATGTCCATTGAAGCAAGAAGAGATGTTTTTCAGGCGATTGCAGATCCTACCCGCAGGCAGATCATTAATCTGATCGCCTACCAACCGATGAACCTGAATGCTATTGCTGAGAACTTTTCGATCAGCAGGCCGGCAGTTTCTCAGCATATTAAGATCTTAATGGAATGCGGGATGGTGCTGGTGCGGCAGGAGGGGCGCGAGCGGTATTGTGAGGCGAAGCTGGATGCTTTGAAAGAAGTGTCCAATTGGGTCGACCAGTACAGGCAGTTCTGGAACACGCAGTTCGACTCTCTCGATAATTATCTGAACCGAATTCAAAACAACAATCAATCCGATCAATAACATGGAAAACCAGGTAACTAAAAAAGCAGAACTTAAAATCATTCGCCAGTTTAAAGCGCCGCAATCACTCGTGTTTAATGCTTATGCTTCCGAGGAGGCGTTTGCGGAGTGGTGGGGGCCGGCAGGGTCGACGCTCACGCTCCTGAGTTTTGACTTTCGTGAAGGCGGACGGACCCATTACAAGCTCGACAGTAACGGTATGCTTATGTGGGCGCTTTTCCGCTACCAGAAAATCCAACAGCCGGATTCCATCGAATTTCTAAGCTCCTTTACGGATCCCGAGGGCAATATCACTTCGTCGCCATTCCCGTTCGATTTCCCATTGGAAGTATATAACAACATCACTTTGAGCGAAGTCAATGGCATTACCACGCTGACACTTTACGCCGAGCCGGTAAATGCGACACCTGAGCAGGAAAAAACTTTTGCCGATCTTAATGCAAGCATGAACCAGGGTTACGAAGGTACATGGGGCCAACTGGACGCTTACCTTGCCAAGGTACAAGGCTGATGCATTTGGGCCATGCCGGTAACTCAAAATATTGTGGCTCAGCGGAGTTGTAATGCAGTTGTGGCCTTTTGCACTTTGTGTTTGGAAGGATGACATGATAAGTTTGCGGTCCGATTGCATTCTTGTTTCGTACATCCATCCATACACGCATGAAAATGATAATTCAATTGATACCGATCGTCGCGGCTTCGCTGCTGCTGGCCTCGGTTCACGGTTTTGCTCAGAGCAACAAGCCGGCTGTCAATTACCTGGGTATTCCGGGGCCTATTGTGTTCCAGAAGAAGAGCTACCAGATGGTATGGTCGTCGCATCCGGATGCTTCGCTTTACAAGCAGGAATACCTGGTGACCGGCGATGGTTTTCCGAATTATAAGTCAATGATTACCATTGATTTTGTGATCGCAACCGCGGGCGTTGATGACGCTGTCCGGACCAAGCTTCGAGAATTGGAGCAGTTGAAAAAGACGCTGGAAGTCAATTATGAAGTGATCGCAAATGCCGCCACTGGCGAAAAGATTATCGATTGCCTGCTCGGGCAGACGGCGGCAGATGATGCAAAAAGTATTTACGAACACGATGTGTACCGTTTCAAAGCGGTCACGGCAAAGTCGGGACAAAAAGGTATTTTGCTCTATGCGCTCAGTAACCGTGCCTACGGCAAGGACATTCAGCCTTTTCTAACCCGTTTGAAAACAGAACGGAAGACCCTGATTGCCGAGACTGCAAAGGCGCCGATTCCCGATATCACCATAAAAAAGTAAAATCCGGACAAGCGCTATGGAAAGTGAGGCAGACCGTTACATAGGCCCGCCCGCAACGCGCTATGCGTATGTGAAAGAGTTTTGGGTTGAATGTCCGAAATGCGCCAAAGCGGCGCGGGTGATCAAGAAGGAGCTGGGCCGTAACTTCCCCGGTTTATCCAGGCTGCTAAGAACCGGGAGGCGGTTTTGAGAGCGATTGAGCGGATGTTGAATAGGTAGTAAGGGAGGAAGGAGGAAGGAGGAAGTGGGGGAATGTGGCTTTTTGATATTATAAATACAAATGCAAAATCATTATTATGGAACCATTTACTCCCACTTTTGCCCCTCAACTTTACATTCCGAATGGCGTGAGGGACATCGATTTTTACATCAGGGGCCTTGGCGCTATTGAGCTCCGGCGTTTCAGTAATGACGATGAGACGATCCATGTCTCTGAGCTGTCTATTCATGGCGCAATCTTCCATTTGCATGAGGAAACAAAAAATCCGGCCTCGTTTAGTCCTGGACGTCATCAGGGGTCGACAGTGACGATCGGTTTGTTTGTGGAAGATGTAGATGCATACATGGCAAGAGCGGTCGCTGCGGGTGCGAAAGTGACCTCGCCGGCTCAGGATTATGACTACGGTTACCGCCAGGGCGACGTGGTAGATCCGTTCGGGCATATCTGGATGTTCGAGAGCAGGATTTGAATGGTTTATGTAACTTGCATGAACAAAATCCAATTTCACCGCCCATGTTCAAGCAGTTTTTTTCCACGTTCCTGATCCTGTCCGCCCTCACAGCCAATGCACAGCACGTGCTCGATTCGTTATTGATCGAAGGCCATTACCGGGTGTATGCTTATAATCCGTCTGTTAAAGTGAAGCCAGGGGCTAGCCTGGTATTTGTGTTGCATGGGTCGGGTGGGGAACCATTGGGGTTTGCACGTCGTGGTGCGAAGCTGGAATCGCTTTCTGAATCGGAGAATGTGTTGGTAGTGTATCCCGGCGGGTATAAAAAATACTGGAATGAATGCCGTAAGGCTTCCACGGCGGTAGCCAATACGCATAACCTGAATGAAGAAGCGTTTTTTAATGCGCTGATCGACCTTTTTGCTTCGAAATATAAGATCAATAAAAAGCAGGTTTTTGCCACGGGCTTTTCGGGTGGCGGGCATATGTCGTACAAGCTGGCGCTCACGATGCCGGGGAAAATCCGGGCGGTTTCGGCGGTGGTGGCGAACCTGCCAACTGACGAAAACATGGATTGTTCGCCGATGAATGTGCCAATTCCGGTCATGATTACGAACGGGACGGCGGACCAGACCAATCCCTATGATGGGGGGGAAGTGAAAACACCCGGCGTTACATTAGGAACGGTACGGTCGACTGACCAGTCATTCCATTACTGGGCGAAGCTGGATGGTTATACCGGTGAGCCGGAGAAATCCATCATGCCGGATGGTGATACTTCCAATAATATCACGGTTGAAAAATACACCTATCAAAAAAAGGGCAAACCGGAAGTAACACTTTTAAAGGTGGTCAATGGCAAGCATGAGTTCGTGACTGATTTCGATATGTTCGAGGAGTCGTGGAAGTTTTTTAAGAGACAAATGGATAAATAGGAATCGTCACACCACTATTTGCCGTTTGCAGCAAAGTCGTCGGGCAGCTTTTTAAACCATAAATTCACCACCCGGCCATTGGACATTTTAATGCCGGTGATAGCGCCGGAAGCATTGCGGGCGACCTCGATATTTTGCACGAACCACCAGGGGGCATTCAGCTTGTCTTTATCCACGATTTTCAGATCGACCTCGCCGTGGTGTACGTGGATAAGCTTCAATGCATCGCCCTTTTTGGCAATGGTGTAAATGGTTTCGAGCTCGGGGCTGTAATATTGGCCGACGAACTGGACGGGATCAATGGCGGCGGATGCCTGCGTATCGACCCTGGTGGCTGGATGGTTACCGTTTTGTTTCAAAGTAATGCGGTTCACCTTGCCGTCTTTGGCTTTATGAAAAACGACCGATGCTTCTACTACTTTGAGGAAAAACGTGGAATCCGACGACGGGAATATGGCTGCCGATGGTTGGCCCGTGCCCTGGGTATAGTAGTTGTTGCCGTCGCGCCAGAATTTCAATACAAAGCCCGGAGCTTCATCCAATGCGAAGGAGCCGGCATAGGCACGGAACAGGGTCGAGTCAAATGCGTAGTTGCCGGATGTAGCTTGTTTGGGAGTTGCGTCGGCGGGTTTATCGTCTTTCATTAAGGAGGCTAAGTACAAATCAGCCATGTCAAGGTTCTTTTTAGGCGGGTTAAATTCCGCCTGGTTGCTGAGAACGATGAAGCCGTAATCTTCTTTTGGAAAGTAAACCAGCGAAGAACGGAAACCCGCGTCTGCACCGTCGTGACCATAATATGCGAGGCCTTTGTACTTGCCATGAACCAGGCCCGACGCATAGGTGAGCGTGTCGCCCTTGGTAAGGCGGCCTCGTTCAAGCATTTGTTTCATGATTGTCGGGCTGCCCACTTGTGGGTTACGGAAGTTGTTGATCCACAGCGCGAGGTCGTTGACTGTCGTAAAAAGGCTCGTAGCACCGACGTTACCGTAGCTCAATATGCTTTTACTGAACATGGTCGGTCCGATAGCGCCGGGCGTGCGGTGAAAAGAATAGGCGCGCCCCTTTACAATACCTTCCTGATTATCAAAGAACTGCGTATTCTTCATGCCCAGCGGCTTGAAAACATTACGTTCCATCCAATAGGCAAAAGGCTGCTTTGTGATGCGGCTGGCGACTTCGGCCAGCAAAGTGTAACCTGTATTGCAATAGGCAAAAGCACTTCCGGGTTCGAAATTCAGTTCTTTTTGGCGGGTTACGAGGTTCATCACGTGTTGTTTTGTGATCACGTCGTCGAGCTGCCAGCCTGCCATGACCAGCAGGTTCCACTGGTCGCGGAGGCCGCTGGTGTGGTTGAGGAGGTGCCGGATGGTGATGGTTTTGCCAAAATCAGGCACTTCCGGAATATGTTTCCGTATATCGTCGTCGAGCGAAAGCTTGCCTTGCCCGGCCAGGAGCACAATAGCATAGGCCGTGAATTGTTTGGACACCGATGCCACATGGAAAATCGTTTCAGGACCTATTTTAGCGCCTGTTTCCACATCCGCCTCGCCGAATCCTTTGGCATAAATCAGCTTGCCTCCATGTACCACACCCACTGCCGCGCCGGGCATTCCCGGCTTGTTCCATTCTGAAAATAGCGAATCCGCTTTGGCTGTAATCCGGGGCGTCTGGCAGTTGGCGGAATGGATGCTCACAACAAATAGCAAAAAGGGAACCAGGAGACGTAATGATGCTTTCATACGGCGATTATTGATTAGCGATCGAATGTGTCCTAATATAAGACATGTGTAGACAACAATGCGAATCGTTCCGGATGAAGGCCGTTATAAAATGATAAGAGGTAATGCTATTTTTGAGGAGCCGGTTGCCTGCCGGGAAACTGGGGCAGGACGTCCATGTCGATGGGCATGGAATCAGCCGGAACCATTATCATCTCCATTCCTTCGAATGCGTTGGGCATATTATCGTAAAATTCATGGTCCTGGCTTTCCTCGATAATGATGTTCGTCGTGTCCGGTTTTTTATTCCTGCTGATGTCTGGAGCTGGTTTTTCGCAGGTCAGAAGCGCTGCATGGAAAACGAAGGCGAACGGGAATAGTAGGTAACTCGTCATGGCTAGTCATTCATTGATTATTTAATAAATATAAAATAAAATTATATATAAAATTAAATAAATATGACTGGCAAGGTCTAAGCTCTTTGAGCGATATAAACGGAAGGGGTGTCCGCCACTTCTTTGGAATGCTCCGGAATTTCTTGCCGAAGGTATTCAAACCGCCCGGCGGCCCATTGCATTTCCCATTCTCCGGGCTCGCCATTGCGGATTTTTTGTAATTGCACACGCCAGCATGGATGGCCGACACCCGGCATGCCTTCTTCGAGTTGGCTCGCCATAGGGGTTATCTGCCAGCGCGACACACAGGCAAGGGTATTTACAGCGCGCGGATTATTGCGGTGCAGAAAACCGGTAACCCGGCTTTGCTCTACCGCCAGTTGCAGCCGTCGCGATTCCGTAAAAGTAATTTCACGAAGTTCCCCGACCACCGCTGCCAGCGATTCGCACTTTAGTGCTTCTTCCACAGCCCAGATCACGTCTTTTTCTTTGCTGAGGTCAATGAAAATAACCCGGTGCGGCTCCACGCCAAAAGCTTTGAGCGCCGCTGCGAACACGATGGGACGAATGCCGACCCATAAACATATGCCGTGTTCTCCCATCAATTTTCCTAATAACCCCGCCATAAACCCGGTTGTAGCCGCGGCGCTTTCGGGATCGTTACTGATAAATTCATGTACAGCCCCGGTCGGAAAAGAATGGTTCGGGAACGAGGCATCCATAACCCCCAATCCGAAATTGATCTTCCGGGCTCCAACGGGCGTTCGAAACCCCTGCAATGCAAGAATATCTTCTTGCAACCTGCTAAACATGCCGTTTTTCAGGAGCGGGAGAGCCATTAGGAACGCTTTTTGAGTAGTTTATTGATATTTTAAATATCAATAATTGGGTTTCAAAAATAACAAAAAGACGTGCCGGAAGCAAAAATTATCATGACTTTGTGAATTGCATTAGTAAGAGAGCAGTACGTGCTGCCTTTTTACCGGGAAATACACTCCCCTGCAACCACATCGTCACTCGTCGTGTCACACATTAAAAATCCTGTTCCTCATGAAGAAAATACTCGCCCTGGCGGCTATTGTATTGGCCTGTTCCGAAAAGAAAGTTGATAAGCGTGATGATTGCGTGCCGGTGGAGCAGGTAGCGGTTTCGCCGGATTGCTATAAGGGTACCGCCGGGCTTCTGCTGACGGCGGATACGCCTTCTTCGATAGGCCTCGATTGGGTTATTGCGCCGTTGAAGGATACTTCGGGCGCGCAGACGTACGTGCCTTACTATGCGAGTACGACTTCGAATCAACTGGTGGTGCCGGATAGCATTGTGCGGAAATACCCGAAAATAGGCGTCGTGTTTGTGGGCGCATATGGATGTCCATCGGACATGTATTTCAGCTTCGTACGCAGAATGGACGGTGATTCGTGTGCCCGCTGGTATTTGCAGGAGCGCTTTTTGAAAGGCGACTAAAAAAGCCGGAGCGTGGCCCCGGCTTTCGAAATGTTTGGCGTTACCTATTGCGCCCGGACGTCGATCATCCAATCGATCCCGTACTTGTCTTTGAATGCACCGAAAATATCGCCCCAAACCTGTTTTTCCATCGGTACTGTAACGGTGCCACCTTCGCTGAGCCGCGCGAATTTGTTGCGGAGATTGGCCTCGTCGAAACCACTGAGCGAAAGCTGAATCTTGTCGCCAGCCAAAGGGCCGGGTTGGGGACTGTCGCAACCCATGAAATCGATTTCTCCACCCATCAGCGAGGTATGCATGATCTTGTCGCGCAAGGCGGCAGGGCAGCTGCCATCCACTTGCCCGAAGGTCATCGTGTTCAACTCGCCACCGAAAATACCTTTATAAAATTCCATCGCTTCGGCGCAATCGCCTTCGAACATCAGATAAGGGTGCAATACGGCCTTTTCCATAGTGTTTTGTAGTTAAGGTGGTTGTACTAGTGCAACATCACAAAGTTAACAGACCCTCCATAAAGGCCGCGGGTGATAACAGGACAACCAAAGGGGGACAATGCGACATTGCCCGGTTCTTACAGTTTCCTTAATTTAATATTACGGTACCATACCGTGCTGCCCCAATCCTGCAAGCCAATGCGCCCGTTATAATTGCCTTTGGCGATGGGTGCGGCTTTCAGCCCGCTGTTCGCGACGCGCTGTTTCCAGTCGGTACCGTTGAGGTCATGTTCTTGTACCATGAACTCGTTCTGGTAGACGGTGAGTTTGCCTTTTTTTACAATAAAATGGATCTTATTCCATTCCCCTTGCGGGTTGCCTTCGCGCAGGCGGGCATTCGCGATGCCGAAAAAGTCGCTCGCGCGATGCGTATTTTCTTTGGCGCCTTCATAGATCTTATCGTCGATTACCTGCAATTCAAGCCCGGTATCATGCATGTTTTTGTTGTTGGGAGATTCTTGGACAAAAAAGAAAATGCCGCTATTGGCGTATTTGCTCACTTTCCATTCCGCTTTGAATTCGAAATCACCGTTCACGACGTCGTCGATTACGATGTCGCCGCCGTTTTTGGCTTTGTTGCCGGCCCTTTCAGGTACATTCAGTTTAATGGCGCCATCCTCGATCAACCAGGCAGAACCGGGAGCTTTGCCATTGTAGGCATGCCAGCCTTGGAGGTCCTTGCCGTCAAACAACAATTTCCATCCTTCTTTCTTCTCGGCGGCCGTGAGGGTGTTGAGTGCCTGCGAGTAGGCGTTCAGGGAAAGCAGCACGGCGACTGCGGTAACGAAAAAGCGGGCCATAGGAGCAGATTTAAGTGTTTCCGGTTGATTTGAGTCCTGCAAAATACTGATAAATTTTCATGAAATTACCTTATTTTTGGGCATCCTAACTGACCTCTTAACTATGCGGCCTTATCTTTTCGGGCAAAAATGGCTGCTGGGTTTCGCCCTTGCACTGGTTTACATTCCGCTACGAACGTACATAAACGTCCCTCAGCAATTTTGGTACACAATCCCGCGAAACCTGCCGCTATTCGGGCTGGAAATCGTGATCAGCACTGTTTTTTACACGGCTTGGATCTATCTGATGGACTGGTTTTTGAGAAAACAGGCAGCCCTGACCGGGGCCGACAAATCGCCTGCATTCAGCATTCGCGACCAGCTCATTACTTTGATACCCGCCGTTCTGCTGGCTGTTTTGTTCAATATGATACTTGCGCGCACCTGGGGGCTTATGAGCCAATGGTGGAACCCGTTTCCGAGGCCCATGCTCGGAGATCTCCGCACGCGCGACCTCATGCATACGCGCTGGCGCGCAGGGCAGGCGCTCACGATCCTCGCGCTCATTGCCGCCTATTACCTTTGCGTGAGCAACCAGGTCCAGGAAAAGATGAAAAAGTTGCTTGTCGATTCCGAGCGGCTTGAAAAGGAGAATATGCACGCCCGTTTTCTGGCATTGAAAAACCAGGTCAGCCCGCACTTTTTATTCAATAACCTCAGTGTGCTATCGTCGTTGGTAGAGTCGCGGCCGGAGCAGTCGGGAGAGTTTATACAGGAGCTGTCGTCGGCGTACCGCTATATTCTGGAACAGTCGGAGCTGGATAAGATCAGTTTGCAGGAAGAAATGAAGTTTCTGGATACTTATATGTACCTGTTGCGGACGCGTTTCAAAGAGAAGGTTATACTCGATTCGACGCTTTCGCCTGCGGATGAGGAGCGGTATTCTGTTATTCCGCTTACATTGCAGTTGTTGGTCGAGAATGCGGTGAAGCACAATATGATGTCATTGGCTAATCCTTTGGTAATCAGCATTAAAATAATCGATCAAATGCTCGTTGTCAGCAATCCTCTGCAATTGAGGCAACAAGATCAGCCTACTACGCGTCTTGGATTAAAAAACATAGTCAGCCGTTATAAGCTGTTGCAGGATAAGGATGTGCTGATCGAAAAGACCGCCACGCATTTTACCGTGAAAATCCCATTGCTATCATGAATGTACTGATTGTCGAGGACGAGGAACTGAGCGCGGAGCGTTTGCAAAACCTGATCCGCAATATCGACCCTGCCATTCACGTGCTCGGCATTATTCCGTCGGTTTTCGAAACCATTGCCTATTTGCAAAATAAGGCCAATACGCAGCCCGACCTCATTTTTCTCGATATTCATCTCGAAGACGACAACGGTTTCAAAATCATCGAAAACCAGGGCCTCATGATCCCGGTCATCTTCACGACCGCATTCGACGATTACCTTCTCCGTGCATTCAAGGTGAACAGCATCGACTATCTGCTCAAACCCATTAACCCGCTCGAATTGCAGGCATCGCTGAACAAGTACCGAAAGATCAGGACAAATGGCGTGCAGCAAACGGAGGAAACGGTGCCGGAAAAATACAAAGACCGGTTCCTGGTCACTGCCGGTTCGCGGATATTTACATTTAAAACAGCTGAAATCGCCTATTTTACCATTGAAGAGCGCGCCACCTTCCTGCGGCTGTTCGATGGCCGGCATTTTGCCGTGGAGTACAGCCTCGAAAAGCTCTCGCAAGTGCTCGATCCCGCCGAGTTTTTCCGCATTAACCGTACCATGCTGTTATCTCTCCACGCGATCCGCGAAATGCACGCAGTGTCGGCCGGAAAGCTGAAAATCGACCTGAATCCGGCCTCTGCGCAGGAAATTTACGTGAGTTCCGAGCGAATGACCGAGTTCAAAAACTGGTTGGGCAAATAAACCTCGGTTTACTTCTGCATTTAAATTTGCCGTTTCAGCACCCGAAAACGGGCGTTCCGCGATTTGTATTTTCATTACAAACGTGGCCTGGCCAAATTGGGGCCAAACAGCAGGAGGTTTGTGTTATGTCTGTAATTCAATTTAATGCCCACAAAAAGTACCATGTGCTTCAAAGTAAGACGCGCGTTTGGGAAACCCACAATGATCTGACCCCGCATTACCGTATTATATTCATTCGCAACGGGGAGGGCCATTTCAGTCTGGACGGGAAACTGTACGAATATGCCGAGCAAGGCGTTATTCTGCTCGGTCCCGGCCACCGTCCGATCTTCCAGGAAGACAGCAGTGCCGAGATCTTCCTCATCGCGTTCGATACCTGGCTTTCCGATGATTTTTTGCAGAAAAAAGAGTTCAGCCCCGATTTTGCCGACATTTATAAACAAGCCGAGCACCTCTGCGACGGCGTGCGTCTTACTCAGGGCAAACCTTTGCAAAACGAGCGCGATGCTCAGACCATCACCTATTTAATTAATCAGATCCTTTTCGAAGTAACCCAGCAGCCGACCTCGCATAACAAGCTGATCCGCGGCAGTATCGATCTGATCGTCACCATTCTGGCACGGAATAATTTCGAAAGTAAAAAAGTAGAGGAAGTAACTTCGCGGCAACACCTCGCCGGGGCTATAATCGATTATTTACGGCAGGAATTGCACCAGAACAAGAGCATCCGCGTGCCCGATCTGCTGATGCGCTTCAATATCTCGGAAGATGTCGCCAATCTCTGCGTACTCAACCAGACAGGCATGTCGCTCCGCAATTTCATTTTCAAATACAAAGCGGATCTTTTCAAAAGCAGGATGCTGAAAGTCGATATCTCGGAGCTTACCGGTTATCTGTCTATTTAAAAAGCCGCTCGTCGATTGCCGGTTGAAGACTGCCGTGAGCGCATTTAGTTTTGAATGGTCGGGTAAAATGCCCGGACAATTTCAAACGTCTAAATGTGGATCGCTATGAAAAAATTGGTTTTTTATCTGGTAATGACGTTTTGCGGCTTGCTGAATGTGAGCGCGGGATGCAGCGAAAAGAAAGAAAAAGCCCCCGAGCCCAACAATTCCGTCCTGTTGGGTTATTGGAAAGTCAAGGGAGGGCACTCAGAGTGGAAAAAGCGCGATGGTGGCGCCTGGATACAAAAGGCTACCATTAAACCTGGAACTATTGCCTACGAGTTTTCCGCCGACAAGCGTTTTACGAGCTACGATCTCACGGGTAGCTTTCCGGCAGTGAAAGGCACCTGGAAACTGGATGTCCTGTCGATGGACGGGAAAGAAATCGGCTTGGCATACATTCACCTTTATAGCGACACGTTTAAGGACCTTGTAGCCTCCAATGTCCTTGAAAAGGATGGTTCAATGAGGTTTCTTGTTTCAACCGAGATGGTCGCCGGTGTAGAACAACTGGAAATGAATACCAACGAAATCGAACTCGACGACGACGAACAGTATAGCCATATTCGTAACCACTATGTTTTTACAAAAGGGAAATGAGCCGTTCCGCTGGCATGACTTATTTTACGGAAGTATGTGAGCTGTCAATTTTCGGGTAAAATCCCGACCTTCGCAGCTGGTAATACACATACTTCCAAGAAGATACGTATGAGGCGATTCTCCATCCTGATCATCCTTTTTGCATTCATTCTCAACCCGGTTGCCGCGCAGCAGGAGGCGCCGCAGACGTCGCTGAACCATTACATCGAGTTTTTGAGCGAATCTTCGGAATTGGTCATTCACCGGTTTAAGATGCTCCGCGACTATCAGGACGACGTGAGCCGTTATCGGAAAAGGCCGGACTATGGATTACGTTTGCCGTCGTCGGGGCCATTGGAAGAATACTATTACAATAAGGCACTGGGCGGCCTGGGAGTTGAACTTGCAAAACGGAAACAGTTGAATGCGGGCCTGGAAAATGTATGGAAAGTGCTCAACAAGCTGGATGAAACCTGCAAAACGCTGGAAACTTATGTGCGCCTGAAAGATTACGAACGCGATAATCTGAAAAAATCCGATGCGCTGGTTTCCGAAATGCAGTCGCTTTTTGAACGCTATGCACACGACAAAAACGCATTATACACGCAAATCAGGCAGATTTACGCCGGCATTCAAAATCGAGCGGCTACCGATCCCTATATAGCGACGGAAAGGGCAATGGGAGAGGTGATCGCCGCCCAGCAACGGTTGCTCGAAGCATTGCCCTACTATTTGAACGAAGAAACAAAAGCCGAATGGCCCGCAGCACTGGTGCGGCAAAGCATGCTGGACGACGAAAAGGCACTGGCAGCGATTGGCAACACCGCTTCGCAGCTCCAATACCCGGCGTCGGATATGGTGGGTACTTTCAAATCGGCGCTGGCTTCGATGCAGGATATCAAACGGCAGGCGCTGGATGACCACAATTTTGCCGCGCAGCAATCGGCGCGGCACGGGAATGCGGTGTATTTGTCGTTAGTGGAGCAATTCAACCATGACATGCTGGAATTTTACAAGGCATTTGTCGGGTATAGCAAGCCGGGGCATTTGCTGCTGAATTATCCTTTTTTCAGCCCGGTAATGAAGGCAGAGGGCAGGGACGAGGTGGCTTCGGCTTCCACAACAACACCGCCTTTTCAGGACAAATCTTTTCAGCCGCTGAATGTGAAAAAGGCACCGGCACCTGCAAGCGCGGCATTGATCAGGACTTTAAATCAATATGTCGACTGGATCAACCAGTCGCTGCACCAAATGCATTTGCTGCAAATGATCGTGCGCAATTATCAGGGCTCGGCGGAATACTACCGTGATCCGGCAAAGGCGCAAAAAAGAGCGAATCTCAGCTATTCGCACGAGGATTTCAAGCTGCCTTCTTCGGAATATTCGTTGTTGTTGAGTGCCGGCACGGCCATTCCGGAGCCTTACCGCAAGTCTGTCGCCGGTCAGGCCGAGGTTTTGATGAATGTTTTACAGGAAATGGACGGCCTGAGTATCGAACTGATCCGTTACACCTCTGAAAAACAATATTTACAAGACCACCTCAAGCGCTCCGATGTCATTCTGGACCGTTACCTCGTTCTTTTTGATATTCTGGATAAAAAGAAAGAGCAGCTCTACAACGACGTCCGCCGCATTCACGAAAGCTATCCTAATGCAACGCCCGCCAGCTCCTGGTACATTGCGGGTAATGCCATGCTCAAAACCATGGATAATGGGCACGACGTCATGTTCGGCGTGCGAGATTATTTAAGAGGCGAAGCTTCCAAATTACCCGAAACGACCAACCTCGAAGCCGACAGCCGGCAACTGATCGCCGACGAGTACAAAAACATGAAGGGCCTCCAACGTTACGGCCGGAATAATGGGCTATGCCCGTATACACCATATGAAGACCTTGGTACGAATGCGGGCCGTTTTGCGGAGAAAGTGCAGCAATACAAGCCGGAGTCGTCGGGATTCGCGGCACATCCCTACGAGTCGTTTTACTATTTCTATAATAATGAGCTCGTTTACCAGTACAATAACTTTATAGCGCTATCGAAAGCGGGGCTGTTGAAGACGATCAACCAGCCTGATGTTTTTGCGTTCCGGCGCACCGCGCCTCAGAAGGAAGCCGCTCCACCGATAAGAACTCCTGAACCACAGGTTGAAAAACCGGTTGAGAATATCTCCCGAGCTCAAACGAACGATGCCGAAGTGCCCGCGGTACGGCAACCTCCCGTGCGCCGGGACGCTCGCCCGCTCACGAACGGGGCCGGGCCTGTTGCCGGCGGAGCCCAGGCTGCGCCCGGTGCGGAGGTGAAGCGTGATACCGTGTATGTGGAGCGCGTACGCGTGGATACGGTGTACGTCGACCGCAATGCGCAGTTGCAGAACGTCACCCGCTCGCTCGACGGTTTCGCACCGAACAATATGGTGTTGCTGCTCGATGTTTCATCGTCGATGAATTCGCCTTATAAATTGCCGTTGCTGAAACGCTCCATCAAATCGCTACTGACGCTCGTGCGGGCCGAGGATATGATTTCTATCGTACTCTATTCGGGCAAGGCCAGGGTCGTGCTCAAACCGACTTCGGGCGCCAAGGCGCCGGAAATTTCCAGAATGATCGACTTGCTGCAATCCGACGGTGACACGGACGGTAACGAGGGCATTAAACTCGCTTATAAAACCGCCAATAAACAGTACATCCGGGCCGGTAACAACCGCATTGTACTGGCTACCGACGGCGAGTTCCCCGTCAGCGACGAGGTCGTGGACATGATCCGGCAGAATGCCCGCCAGGATGTGTACCTCAGCGTTTTTACCTTCGGCCGCAACGAGCACACCGGCCAGAAGCTCAAAAAATTAAGCGAATTGGGTATGGGCTCCTATGCACACGTAACGGACGCAAGCGCCGACCTGCAACTGATCCTGGAAGCCCAGGCGAAGAAGCTGGCCGGCCAATAGTACCGCGTCAGAGATCGGTGTAGTGCTTTACGAAGCTGACCCAATCGGAGCCTGATGGCACGACGACGTATTTCCCCGCTGGGGTCACCAGCAATTTCGTTGGATAATGCGGCACTTTAAATGTATGCTCGATCTTGTTATCCGACATCGCGACGGGGAACGAGAATTTATTCTCGGTCATGTAGCTTGTCACTTTGGCCTCGGTATCGCGGCATGCGACGGTCATTAAAGCGATTTTGTCACTATTGGTTTTGATGATCGAATCATAGAATTTTTGCATATCTGGGTGTTCTGCACGACACGGACCGCACCATGTTCCCCAAAAATCCACCAATAGCCATTTGCCAGCTCCGTCCTTACTCGAAAAGTTCGATTTGTCAAGCATTGACAACGAAATGGGAGGGGCGGTTTTGGCATTTTGATTTACATTTTCCATCCAGTATTTTGAAAACCCGGTTTCATTGCCTTTTGCTTTGGCGAAAGCCGTTTTGAGCTTTGCCTTATATTCCGGCTGTTCCAATGCGATTTGCAGCAAAGTAGAAAGCACGTCGTCCTGATCGGAGGCGTGGTTATTCAGGAATGTGAGGTAATCATCACGAAAAGAGTCTCTCCCTTTTTGCATAATCAAATGCATATCGTAGAAATAACCTGATTTATGATCTTTGTCTGCGAGGTCCGGGCTATAATCGAATGCCTTTTTGAGATACGATTTCTTTTCCTTAAACTGAATTTCCTTTTCTGATTGAATGTAATTTGCATAGGCATAAAGATATCTAAACCACGCGCGTTCTTCCGATTTGTATCGATCAGGTGTTTCCAAAGCACGTACCTGCCCTTTTTCAAGATGATTATATAAAACCTGGAAAAGCTTTTCCGATAACGGTTTTAATTCGGGTATTAGACTGATCTTGCCATATATCATCAAACCATATCTCCCGGCGCGGTTTGAGTAAATATCCGGGTCCGATAATTCTTCTTCAATAAATTGGTCTGTTAAGCGCGTAAGTTTGGCATTGTTACCGGCAGCATCTTCGATATTTGAATAGAGAAAAAGTGTATTGGTAGTTTGCCTTAGTACCTTGCTCGTGTCGGCTATGATCTTGATTAGAAGGTTCTTATTGAAGTTATGCACACGGAGGCGTTCCCTGATCACCGCACTGTCCATCCCGGAAGGAAATTTTCTATTGATCACTGTCTGTGCATAATTGTTGTGTATGAGATCTTGCAGCAAATGGGTGGCCTTCGTATTGATAGCCAATTTTTCGAGGCAGAATAGTGCAGAGGCTTCATTCAGGTCTCTTAGAGTGAAAGTGGTAAAACGGTTGTAGTAATCGGAGGGTGTATCGGCAAATGGAGCTTGTGCTATTGCTTTTGGAGATAGAAGATGCGTAACCGTTAAAGTCAGTACGAATATTTTTAATCCGATATTTTTCATAGCTGCTGAGATGTTTTAGAATAAGAAATTTCCAGAGAATGCACGCAATCAAATTACGTAACTAAATGGCAAATCTGTTGCAGGATTATTATTTATATATGATTTATTTTTAATAATTCAATTGCCATCCAAACGGGAAGGTAGCCGGTCGTGTAACAGGAAAGAAAATCATAGCGGAAGTTTTCTTTATTGGAATACCAGTAGTCAATCCTTCACCAAACGCTCCCACTTATGACAGTTAAGCCGCTCAGTAAGGATTTTTATTCCTTCATTATTTTCTTTCTGTCTATCCTGTGCATCATTTCACTGATTCAATCCGTGGCATTGCTGAGTATAGGATCCACGATAATGGGCCTGGAATCATTCAATTCCTGGATGTGGCTGATCCTCGCGGTGATTGCGATCACGAATGGGGCATTGATCCGCTACCTGTTGCACAATGGGTACCGGCTGGCTGCGATCGCTTGTGTGGCTTCGTGTCTGGCGGTGTTTTTCCAATATGTGTTGATCCTGGATCGTGAACTGCGGGTAGTCTATCAGGAGCATTACCACGCTGTGGCTTCTATGCTTTTTGGGACAGCCGTGCTTTGGGGGCTAAGCCTGGTATTCACAAAAGCCGGCGAGAGACGATGGTTGCGGCTGAGCGGTATCCTGACGGTCTTCTTTACACTTTTACTGGCTGTTTTATTCTTTCTCTACTTTCAGGTAAGCGAAGGCGGTACAAAACTGTTGATCGATAAGACGAGCAGGTGGGTTTCGTTTTTTGCATTGACCGGGACGGTTTGCCTGTTGATTCATTTCCGGCTGGAAGAAAAGCGGTTGCCGATTACGGACAATGCGCCAGCTCAAACCATTCCCGCGCTTCTGAAACTTGCCGCATTTGTAGGCTTAATGTTTTTAGGGTTTAATTTTTCAGTCGAAGCCCTGAGCCGGGCCAGGTCTTACAAACCTTCTCCCACGGACCTGCGTCGGTCAAAGGCCGTCGATGCCTATCATTTTATAGATAAAAGCGGGGATTCGCTGCATTACCGTTTGCTCAAACCACTTGACTACGATTCGACCAGACAATATCCGCTGATCGTGTGCCTGCATCATGGTGGCGCACACGGGAAGGACAATATTCAGCAACTGTCCGCAGATCCGGCGCCTTTTCTTATGGAACAGGGTAACCGAAGAAAGTATCCTTCATTCATTTTCATGCCGCAAAGCCCGCAGGGGGTGGGTTTCAGCGGTGCATATGGGAATGCCAGTGTGGATTCACTCGTTTTCAGGACGATCCGGCAGTTGCAAGGGAGCTTGCCGATCGACAATAAACGCATTTATGTTTTGGGTATTTCCGGTGGCGGCTATGGCTCCTGGCATTTCATCAGCGCCCATCCCGAACTTTTTGCCGCGGCTATTCCCATTTGTGGCGGCGGCGAGCCTAAATACGGGCCGAAGCTCGTTAATGTGCCGGTATGGGCATTTCACGGCGCCCGCGACAAGCTGGCACCTGTGGAGCATTCACGCGATATGATCCATGCGATCCGTAAAGCGGGCGGCAAACCGAAATACACCGAGTACGAGTTTGCCGGGCATGGAATATGGGATAATGTCAAGCGGGAGGACATCATGGAATGGATGTTCGCCCAGCATAAGGACTAGTACTTGCAGACCCGTATTTCGGTTAAAACAGAAAGCCGGTTCTCGTCGATGAGAGCCGGCTTTCTGTTTGCTGAGTTTAGGCAATCAACCTTGCTGTGCAGGGAAGTTGATCATCCAGTTCACGCCGTACCGATCCCGGAATGCGCCGAAATAATCGCCCCAGAATTGATCTTCCATCGGCATTTCGATGGTACCGCCCACGGAAAGGCCATTGAAATACTGATCGGCTTGCTCGCGGCTGTCGGTGAAAATAGAAATGTAGTTGTTGTTGCCCACGGCGAGGGTATGGCCCATAGAAGGCATAATGTCCGAGGCCATCAACAGCTCGTCGCCGACGGGTAATGCGATATGCATGATCCGGTTTCTTTCGTTTTCGGGCAGATTTTCCGAGCCTGGGGTGCCGTCCATTCTGTGAACGCCCTGGAATTCTCCGCCAAAAACGGACTTGTAGAAATTGAAAGCCTCTTCCGCAGTTCCGTCGAAGTTGAGGTAAGGATTGATTTTAGGCATAGCTAAAAGATTTAAAAGGTGATTGGACTTGATTTTAGATTGTTGACTGATGCAAAAGTAGAGTCTCGAATTGTCATATATGCTCCCTAAAAAGGACATTCGCAGGGGGCGGGTGCGACAAATTGATACTCTTTTTTCCAGACTTCAAAATTAACAAATAAATATTGTGCAAGTAAATACTTGCGTATATATTTGCAAGCAAATACTTGCATGTTATGAGAGCACGAAGAGATGTATATCAGGCCATTGCCGACCCTACCCGTCGGGCGATCATCGGAATGCTGGCCGAGCAGCCCCAGAATGTGAATGCGATTGCCGAACACTTCGATATTACCCGCCAGGCGATTTCCCTCCACGTCAAAATACTAAGCGATTGCGGGTTGATTTTTATCCGGAAAGAGGGCAGGGACCATATTTGTGAAGCCCGGCTCGACAGCCTCTGCGAGGTGTCGGTGTGGGTGGAACAGTACAAAAAGCATTGGGAAAGTAAACTGGATTCATTGGAAAACTATCTGGAACAACTAAAAAAAGAGCGATATGGAAAATGAAAAAAGCAGCACGCACGACCGCGAACTGATCATTACCCGCAAATTGAATGCGCCGGTGGAGTTGGTGTGGGAAGTGTGGACCCAGCCGGAGCATATTGCCAAATGGTGGGGGCCTAACGGTTTCACCAATACGATCACGACGATGGATCTGGTGCCCGGCGGTGTTTGGGAGCTCGTTATGCATGGACCCGACGGTAAAGATTATCAGAACAGGAGTATATTCAAGGAAGTAATCCCCTTGAAGAAGATTGTATACCAGCATTTTGCGCCCAGTTTCGTGACTACTGTCGAGTTTGAAGCGCAGGGCGAAGAGACGTTCCTGCGCTGGCATATGCTTTTCGAATCGGCGGAACAGATGATCCGGATCGTGAAATCAAACAACGCGGCCGAAGGTTTGAAACAGAATGTCGAGAAGCTATCGGTGTATCTGGAAGGCCGGAAAGCAGGCCGTCAATCATGAAGGCGCTGGTCGCGGCATTGCTGGGTGCAATATTGAATTTATCCGTTCAAGCACAAGAAATTAACATGGAGCAGCCAAAAACAACCGGTTATGCGCCCGTCAACGGGTTGAAAATGTATTATGAGATTTACGGAAGCGGTGACCTCCCGCTGGTACTCATTCACGGCGGCGGCTCGACGATCGAAACGTCGTTTGCTAACATCCTGCCCAAACTCGCGGCGTTCAGCAAGATCATCGCCGTCGAGTTGCAGGCCCACGGGCGCACGAGCGACCGTGACGCGCCCGAGTCGTTTCAGCAGGATGCGGACGATGTGGCCGCATTGCTCCGGCATTTGCAAGTGAAAAAAGCCAATGTCCTCGGTTTCAGCGACGGAGGTTGCACGACCATGCAGCTGGCAGGTCGTCACCCGGAACTGATCAGCAAGATCATCGTCGTAGCCTCAAACTACACCCGGGCAGGGATGATCGACGGCTTTTTTGAGATGATGGAAAATGCCTCGCTCGACAATATGCCCGCGCCGTTAAAAGAATATTATCTCAAGGTAAACCCCGACCCGAAGGGCCTGCAAGCGATGTTCAATAAGGACCGCGAGCGCCGCCGTACCTTTGCCGACTGGCCCCAAAGCGACCTCACGCGCATACAAGCGCCGGCGTTGATCATGACGGGCGACAAGGATGTGATCCGAACCGAGCACATTGTCGAAATTTCAAAACTGATCCCGAACGCCGAACTGGTGATCCTTCCCGGCGTGCATGGCGCATTGCTGGGCGAGATTTGCACCGTAAAGGCTGGTAGCAAGCAGCCTGAAATTACCGCCGCGCTCGTAAAGGAGTTCCTCGAAGGAAACTAATCAGCCCAATGCCTCCCGGACCCTTGTCCATTTGATTTCCGGGTAGCGTGCATTATCAAGCGGTTCAAGTTTTGGCAAGCCTCCCAGCATATTATGAAGGTATTGCATACCCTGCCAGGGCGGAAACACCTCGTCCCTGGCTGGTGCTATATTGCGCATAATACGGATCATGGTTGCCAGAAATCCCAATCCGCCGATCCTCCATAACCGAAACTCTTTTCCATAAGCCTGGCTGGCTGCCCGTTGCAAATCCCGTATCGTCGCCACCTCGCCGGCAATGCGGAGGAACCGCGGTGCTTGCGAATCGAGCGAAGCGGCGGCGGCAAATGCGGCGGTGTTGGCGATGGTGGTAAAATCCATCTGCTGATCCGCATCGCCCCAGTAAATCACGCGGTTCAATTTGGCAAGGATCAGCGGGGCCTGGCCTTTGAGCAGGTCGGTAAACATGCCGTTGAGAATGGACGTAGCGTGGATCGGTGTTTTATCGAGTATCGAAGCAAAATCGCGGCGCAGGTCGAGGTTACGGTTGGTGCCATCGGGAAGTTTCGCGTAGTCAATGCAATAGTCCGACGGAATGAAACGCGGTACACCCGCATTCAGGGTAGCTTTCAGCAGGTCCGATTGTGTTTCGACGATCACATCCCGCAAACCCGACAACGCAGAGACGACGCATTGGGCGTCCCGGAGCGCTTCGGTAAGGGCCACCGTGTTCTGGTAATCGACCGGGATCACCATTGCCCCGGCTTTTTCGAGCGGTGCAGTTTTGGAAAGGGGCGTGTTCTTCCGCACGAGCGCTTTCACATGCACGTGCCGCGCGAGGAGTTCTTTTGCTATTAACGTCCCCAGATGCCCCGCCGCACCCGCGACGACGATGGTTTGGTGTGTAATGTATTGTTCTACAATCATTTGGTGTCAATTCAGTGCAATGCAGTAATGTTTTGCAATTGAGTAGACATACAGAAACAATTATGCCAATTGAAATAAAAAAGAGAGGCGTTTGCCTCTCTGTAGTCGTTCGTCTGTACAAATCCTTTCCATCAGGAGATCTCTTTGACTCTTTCAAAGAAAGACAACAACTCCTTGAATGAGCAAGTTGCCTATACAACTCAAAATGTGCGGCAGTTTCCAACCGGCTAGGGGTCGATTATCTTTCACAGAGCAACCGTTTATTTGCCGGTAAAATATTGCTTTTGTAACCGATATTTTAGAATTTGTTAGGAAAACATTCAGGTTTACTATGAAGCTGAAATTGCTGCCGGTTTTGGTCGCATTGCTACTCACGATAGACGGTTTTGGACAGTCCAAGTCGGTATCGGTTCCCATTCATAAATCCGGCGATACGACGCTTCATTACAAAATGCAGCGCCAACGGATCGCTCTTATGAAAATGCGCGACCCGCTGGTTTCAAAGGATAGCCTTTTGCTCCTGGTTTCATCGGAGAACTGGGCGGTAGAAATCCATACTAATGATTTTAGGGCATTCAGTGGAAAGCGGTTTCTTTTCACACGACAAATTGTGCGTGACGACAAGGTTCTGAGCTTGAACCGTAAAAGCGAATTGCTGTTTGACAGTAAACCAATAAAAAAGTCGCAAGCGCGCGCCATTTATGAAGCATTTATGAGGCGATCTATACCTGCCATCCCGGATCAGCAGGACATTCGGCAATGGGAAATGAATTTTGACGGGACGAGCTATGCATTTGAATATGCCACACCAGCTTCCTACACGTTAAAAAGTTATAGCAATCCTTCAAGCGCCAGGTATAAGGTGACAGAAGCCGAAGCGGTCGACGATTTCGTCAGGGAAATCGAATCAACCCTCAAACTGCCGGTATCTTTCCTCACTTTTTTGGATAAACTACCTCCCGGAACGTATCATACCGGCGGCATTACAGCATATACCAATGCGGCAAAGCGGCGCAGAGCAAGGAAATAGCGTATTGCAATTTGTGGCGCTACAAATCCAGAATGTAATCGTGCCGCACCACATCACCTTCCGGCACTTCCCTGAAAAAGCGGAATTGCTGTTTGGTAAGTACGTTGATGGAAGCCTGGTTTTCGGGCAGGACCAGTGCCACGAGCGATTCGATGCTGCCGCATTCGCGGGCATAGGTGATAAGCCTGCGCGTGATTTCGGAAGCATAGCCTTTGCCCCAGAATTCGGGTAGCAATGCATAGCCGATTTCGGTGAAGCCGTCCTCGAATGGTACGATTTTGCCCAAACCCACATACAAATCCGTGGCCTTTTCGTAAACTGCCACAAAACCCATGTCGCTCTGCTGCCCGTCGGCGCGAAGGGATCTTTCAAATCTTTTGCGGGCGCCTTCCACGTCGAGCCCGGTGCCGCTTATGTACACCATCACATCCTGCCGCGATACGAGCCGGAAATAGTCTTCAAAGTGGTCGGGAGTAAATTTTTCGTAGCGTAAACGTTCTGAATAAAACTGCATTGTGAAGTGTAAATGGGATTCTTGATCGGATAAATGACCTGGGGCTGTGCAGTCGGATCTTACAGCCCTGTCACCTATTTCAACAAAAAGTCGACAGAAAGAATTTAATCATTGGCCGGATTTTTGCGATCAAAGGCAACTTTTGTCAATTATTGACCCGTGGCGGAATAGTAAATTGTCATTTTGCATCGTCGCTAACCAAATGTATAGCGGGATCAAATGGATGCTGGGCCCACTGTTTTTGTTTACTAAAATGGGACCACAGATGGTCTCGTCAATATGAAAGCAAAAAACAGATCATGAAAAATCAAGGCATTATCAGAAAGATAGTCAGTATCAAAACACCACCTGCGCAACCGGGATTTCTGGGGCCCGATCACACGGCGCGAGCGGTGATTTACAACGAAATAGAGCACAGCGACCCGTTCATTTTGCTGATGGACGACTTTTTGGATAAAAAAGACGACGAGCCGGTAGGAGGGCCGCACCCGCACGCGGGCTTTGAAACCGTTTCGCTGTTGCTTGAAGGCCAAATCGGCGACGAAACGCATATGATGAAGCAGGGAGATTTTCAAATGATGACTGCCGGTAGCGGCATCGTACATACGGAGGCGATTGAAGGTCGGTCACGGATGCGGCTGCTGCAAATGTGGCTGAACCTGCCAAAGGCGGATCGTTGGACGGCACCGAGGGTACAGGACCTGGCATTTGAAAATGCGCCGATTGCAGAAGGGAATGGCGTGAAAACGGTTTTGTACAGCGGCACGTTTGCAGGACTGCGTTCACCTGTGAAAAACCATGTACCGCTCATTGTTGCCGACATCCGGTTGCAGCCGGGCGCAAGACTCGCCGAATCGTTGCCGGCGTCGTACAATGCGTTTTTGTATGTGATTGAGGGCGAGGTGAGGGCAGGAGATCAGGAGCAGGCATTGAAAATCAATCAGATCGGCTGGTTAAGCCGGGGTTCGGCGAATGAGATGAGCTGGCTGACCCTCGTGGCGGGTGCGGACGGAGCACGTGTGGTACTGTACGCGGGTGAGCCGCAGCATGACGAGATCGTTTCGCACGGCCCTTTCATTTCTGACCACCAGGAGGAAATCAGGGAGCTTTACAGCGATTTCCGCCACGGGAAAATGCGGCACGTTTCTACTTTGTCAGAAGGACAACGGTTTAATTACTGATCCATATTCAATGCACTTTAACAGGCGGTTAATCTTTCTTAATTTGGGGCAAATTCAAACCTGACTTGTAATGAAAGCAGAAAGATTAGCCGCCCTTTTATTCGTGATCCTGCTCACGTCTGGTTTCGCATTTGGGCAATCGCCGTTGAAAGGATCGGTAGAACGTTTTAAAGTCCACGGCAAATCGTTGGAAGGTAATCTGGAAGGCAACCCTGCCGATCCCGATGTGTCGGTGTACCTGCCGCCGAGCTATAAAAAGGAGTCGAAACGCCGCTATCCGGTGGTGTATTTGCTGCACGGCTTCACTGATACCGATGCACAGTGGTATGGGTTTGTGAAGCATTGGATCAACCTGCCGGTCATTGTCGACAAGGTATTTACATCTGGTCAAGCGCAGGAAATGATCATTGTCACGCCCAATGCTTTCACACGCAGTGGCGGTAGCTATTATTCCAATTCCATTACTGCCGGTAACTGGGAGGATTTTGTTTCCAAAGAGCTCGTCGCCTATATCGATCAGCATTACCGGACGATTGCCAAACCAGCAAGTCGCGGGCTTGCGGGCCACTCAATGGGTGGTTATGGCACGATCCGTACATTACTAATTTAAAGCAAATGAAAGGGATCGGTTTCGATGCCGGCGACCGTGACCAGCCTATTGCTTCCAATATTAAAATCCTGCACCAGGTCCTTGATAACTACAAAATCGAGCACACCTATGAAGAATATCAGGGCGACCATATTAACAAAATAGGCGAGCGGATCGAAACGAAAATGTTGCCGTTCTTTTTGAAAAATCTGGTAACGAAATGACAACCAGGAATTTCGGGGTTATCCCATTGTTGGCGCATAGGATTTCAGCCTCAGGGTAAAAGACTCGATGTCGTCCGGCGAGAGGAGAATTGTTTTGTTGTCGGTCTTGATGAGCACCAGTTGATCGCGGCGAGTGACGTACCACGTCATTTTGCCGTAAACTGAATTATAAAATTTACCAAAATAGCCCCAAAAGCCGCCTACGCCGAATGTTCGAATGGTGAATTTGAGCTGTTCTTTAGTGACGATCTGCACAGAATCAAGCGTTTGGAGGGAATAAACTATGTCGCTGATCGGGCGATGTACGACCAGGGTTTCCTCCGTCAGGGAATACCCAACCGGTCGATAAATGTAAGCACCGCCGTAAACGCCTATTAAAATCGCGGTTGAAACGAATGCACCGATTGTCGCCTCGGCCGAAAACGTAAGAAACTCAAAAACGCTGATGCCGACGAACAGCACCGTCAGTCCGATGGTAATAATTTTGGTGGGTTTGTCGATGGAAGCGCTGTATCTCATGTTGCAGATAGAGAATTGGTAACGGCTAAAAATAGGGATTTTTTGCCTCAAATCCAGCCATAGCACAGGCGCTGAGTGAAAGGTAGCATGCGCGGTGTTTGCATGCTCCCTTTCCGATTACTGTATAACCAGTTTTTCAATCGCACTCGCATTCCCCGAATGCGCTTTCAGAATATAAAACCCCTGTGCGAGCGACTCAACATTTAATGGTTGTTCGGCAGATTTCAGCTGGGTGGCTTGCAATGTGTTGCCACTTTTGTCGAATATCTGAACGTCCACGGGGTACTTCCATGAACCTTTAAATTGCAGGTTTACCTCTTTGGAGGCCGGGTTAGGGAAGATATTGATTGAACTTGCAACTTTTTCAACCTCCTGTTTCTTTTTAGCCGAGTAAGTGAACGCGATAACTTTCCCCTTTACAGCCGGTTTGTCAAGATCAACAGTGCCAAGCTCTTTACCGGACGCCGCCCGAACGGTGAGCATAGAGCCTTTTCTGACGAAATCCAGTTGGGAATGGCGTAGTTCCTGTGCATTCGCCAGGCTAATACTCGAAGCTGCCAGTGCGAAAATCAAAAATCTGATACTTTGTTTCATGATTTAACTGATTAAGTGATGTAATTATTTGTGATCCAGTGTGATGTCTGTGAATTGAAAATTTACCTTCCATTCATCGTAAAAGGCATCAAAGGGATTAATTGTGATGATGTGATTGTTTATCACGGTTTGCCCGTTCAGGGTTACCGAAAACCGTGGTTGGTCGATGAGATTGTATACAGGTGGATCTGAAATAGTTAGCATTTTCAGTTTCAGCGCGTATTTGCCAACCGGCTGGTCTTTTGCGAATATTCCCAGAATAACGTTTTCAGAATCGACTAACAATTGTGATACCTGATCTCCATTGGCATCTGTAACTTGAATTTTGTTTCCGTTCGGGTCTACCAGCTCAAATCCCAGTATGTAATCCGCGTTCTCAAACGGAAATGGATCAGAAAGGTCTAAATCACTACGAAAAGCACTTAACTGTATACTTAAATCTTTTGTAGGTGTGGCCGGTGGGTTATTGTTTGCACCCGCGATGGTTGAGAATAATACCGTCCAGGGATCGAGTCCGGGACAGCTTCCGGAATTTTTAATGATCAGCGTGTAGTTTTTCCCATTGCCAAGCGTGCCTGCCGGCAGCAACATCGAAGTCGACAGGGTAGGGGTGTTGTTAAAACCGTTTACAGGGCTTCCATTACTTAATATGGTTACTAGGTACTGCTCACCAGGCTCCTGCCAGAGGCTCGGCTCCCATGTGATCGTGACCGGTAGTGCCGGGTCTATTTTGTCATTGTCGTTTGGAAACTTCGGAATCGGCTGATCCTGACATATTGTGTAACTGAAAGCGGACGATAATGCCGTTTCCGCACCCAGCGGACCTACACCAAGCACGCTCACGTCGATGCCAAGGTGATCGTCATACATAAGCTGATCAACGATTTCCTTTTCCAACGCTTTTCCTGGCGTGTTAAAAAAGGTGACTTGACCGGATCCTTTTTCTTCGACACGGACTTTAAAATGGTCAATCAGACCGAGATCTACGGTCCCCGCGTTCCATTTAAATATCTTGCCAAAATAGGTTTTATAGGGTATTGGTATTTTGGGATCAGGTCCTGCCATTGCGAGCAACGTGGCGTTTTTGTCTGTTTTGACCCGCCATACGTTGGTGCATGTGGCATAGGTAACCCCTTTTTGCGGCAATACCCTGACGAACAAGTTGATCTGATCAGCTAGTGAAGGCAGCGTTATCAGCGCGTTGGTTTGATTACCCGGCGCTACCTGTGAACGAACGACGTTAGTGAAAAGCTCATCGGTGGCAACCTGGATAAGGAAAAGGGCAGCGCCCGGTGCGGCGTACCAATCCACTCCGAAGCCTAGTGAGCTAACCGTCGTTGCGGGGTCGTTGGGTTTTTGGTTCAATGCCTGAACTACGCTTGTGGTAGGCATGTACGCATGCACACTATCTGTTTTCGACCATTCACCAAAGTTGTCGATAAGCTTAACGGAATTGTTTCTTTCCGCGCGGACTCTCAAATAATAGTATTTGTTTGTTTCTAATGCGGCATTGATAATCCCCGACTCCGTGAAATTGCCTGTTTGGTTAGTTGAACCAGTATAAACAAGGTTTGAAAATTTTTCGTCCGTTGCTACCTGAAAAGTATATTTCTCTGCATTGGCCACCGACTTCCAATAAATAGTTGGGTCTTCCCAGGCGTTAACAGTGAAACCGTTCTGAGGTATCGCATGCCAGAATTGTGCCTTTTTATTATCGAGCTTAAAGGCATGTGTTGGGCTATATTGCTGGTACAACGGGCATAGCGGATTAAGAGATCTGCAAAAGTTGGCATCAGCCTCAACAATTTTTGCCCGCACATACACTGTTTCCCCGGGATGGAAATATCCTGTCGCGTTTCCGGTATACACTATTCCTCCGCCGGGTTTGAAGAGCATATCGAAGTTACTCACTTCAATTGTCTGTGTGTTCACCGCGAAGTCGTATTGGGTTGACATCTGTACCTCCACCTTCTTGACCCGCGGATCATTGTCCCACGAGAAATTGACTTTTACGCCAGGCCAGGGGTCTACACCTGAAACGGCGTTGGCCGGAGACAGCGAGAAATAGGGGAGACCATTATCGCAAACACCAACGGCACACCAGGCATTTTGTACGGCCAGGTATTCTGTTGAATTTATGCCGTGTAGTTGTCCGGTCGCATTAAGCGTTAGCGTTCGCAAAGCCGGGTAGTCCGTAGTATTTTTTAGGTTCGGTATCGTATTCCAGATAATCTGAATCGCTTTTTCAACGCCGATGCCGGTGATGTTGCTGTATTGGTAACCCAAGTCATTGGTCGCTGTACCTGTAAAGCCTGAGGAAAGTAAATAGAACCACTTTCCTGCTACTCCGGCCCCGGCGTTGAAGTTGTAGCTGTCGGAGCAACTGTTATCGAAATACTGTCCTTTATATGTATCTGCTCTATCGTGTGATTTGGGGTTTGAAATATCTTTTGGTATAGATGAAATCTCTTCGCCGACAAGCCAATTGTAATTTTGCGGTGTCGATTGCAGGAATTTATTCTTTACGTAGATTCCGAATATATCTGCCAGACCTTCGTCAATTGAACGGTATTCAGTACATAGGCTGGTCAGGTAAGTGATATTGCTTTTGTGCTGCATGATTGCGTGACTGAGCTCATGCGCGACAATATCGATGGACGAGGGCAGAGGTGTACTATGTGCGAAACTTTTTCCAAATGCAAAATACTTGTTGTTTATATTGGCGGAGTAGTAAGCATAGCTGTAATCTTTCGAAGTTCCATCTGAATTCTCAACGGATATTTTAATAGGATCCGCACCGGTGCCATCCATTCCTTTCCACCCAAAGCGCTGATCGAATATTTTCATAGCGGTTTGAAAGCTAAAATGTAGCTGAACCGCTTCCGCGCTTAGGTAGGGTGTTGGATTGTCGGCAAAACTGTTATCGTATGGCACTTTATCTTCGAAATAGACAGTGGAGCCGTTGTCTGTCCCGGTGATATGTATGGCCGGAAAACCGTTTTCCGGCAACGTCTGCAAGCGATACACTTTTTCACTCTGTTGATCAGGGTCTTTGGTATATTCTAATGCCCTGAACGTTTGCAGTCCGTTGTAATAGCTGGTAGCGGTGCGGTCTACATTTTGGGGATTGTGCAGGGTTTGCGAAAAAGATGTGTGACAGCATAATATAAAGATCACAATCAGGGACAAGATCGAATTTTTCATACTGGTGGTGTGTTGGCTAAGAATGTGTAATAATTATTTGATATCCAGAATGATATCAGCGAACTGAAAACCGATTTTCCATTCATTGAAAGGGGAGTCCGGATCGACGAAGTTCGCGGTGATCACGTGTGGGTTCACCACGGGATTTCCATTCAGGAATACTGAAAACCGGGGCTGATCAAACGGATAGTAAAGCAGCGGATTGAAGATGTTCTGCATTTTCAGCCTCAACTTGTACTTGCCCTCCGGTTTGTTGTTCCCGACCATGATGACGCCCGAATTTTCGGAATCCACCAGAAGTTGTGTAACCTGATTTAAATTAGGATCGACGAGCGCCAGTGGATTCCCGTCAGGATCGATCAGCTCAATGCCCAGGACATAGTCAGAAGTTTCCCAGGCAATCCCGTCCAGGTCGTTGCGAAACCCCTTCAAGTCAATAGTGAAATTGACGAGCTTGGGAGGCTTCGGCTGATTGGAACCGCCTGCACCTACCGCTGAGAAAATGTTTGCTTGCAGAACGATTCCTGGGCAGGAAGGAGCGTTTTCGACCGTCACTGAATAATTTTTCCCGTTGGTCAGGGTACCGGCCGGGACCAGCATCGAGGTTGATTTTGTCGGCTTCTTGTTGAACCCGGGTACTGGCAGGCCGCCCTCTTTGATGGTGACCTGATACTCGCTCACCGGATCGAACCAAAAGCTGTCATGCCACTTTATGTTGAAATTCTGCGTGGCGTCGATTTGACTTATCTGATCAACCGGGAAAATGATTTCCGGGTGATCCGGACATATGTCGTAATCGAAGGGCGCAGAGGGTGCTGATTTCGCGCCATGAGGGCCAACGGCTAATACTTTGACCTGGATTCCCATTTTGTCGTCAAACATCAATGGATCCAGCAAAGCGAAATCGAAGACCTTACCCTGGGTGGAGAAAATAGATGTCAGGCCGGAAGTTTTTTCAGTAACCCATACTTCAAAGTGATCGACCATGTTCAGATTGAGTGTGCCACCATTCCATTGAAAGACGGCAAGGAAGTTCCTAAATGGGAAATCAGTTCCTGTTGCCGGGCTCTTCATTACCGGGACTGTGGCTTGCTCGTCGGTTTTAATGCGCCAGACATTGTTGCAAATGCCGTATGCGGCACCTTTTTGAGGCAAGACGCGAACAAACAGTTCGGTATGATCGGGCAATGAGGGTAAGAGGAATTCGATTGTGTTAATGTTGGCAGGGACTATCTGAGACCTGGCTATGTTGGTAAATGCGGGATCTTTTGCGACCTGGATAAGGTAGTTGGTAGCGCCGGATATGCGTACCATGTGACCCAGAAGCCAAGGCTGGATACCAGCTTGGCCGGATCGTTCGCTTTCTGGTTCAAAGCCTGGGTAATGGAGGTCTGTGGGGGCATCACCTGAACAGCCTCGGTATCCGACCACCTCCCAAAATTGTCGGTTAAATTGGGAGAATTGTACCTTTCAGCTCTGACACGGGTATAGTAAGTTTTGCCTGTGTCAAGCATCGTGTTGATTGTGCCGGATTCAGAAAAATTTCCGGTAAAGGGAGTATCGCCTGAGTAGACAATTTTGGTAAATGCGTCGTCCTCAGCGACCTCATAGGTATAATGATGGGCATTGGTGACCTTTTTCCATTCAATAGATGGGTCGTTCCAGGGGTTGACGGTCCAGCTGTTACCGGGTACGGCATGCCAGAATTTGGCTTGTTTGTCGTCAAGTACAAAAGCATGAGCCGGGCCATATTGCTGGAAGAGCGCGCAAAGCGGATTATACCCTTTGCAAAAATTTGCGCCAGCCTTGGTAATGCGTGCACGGGCATACACGCGTTCGCCGGGGTGGTAATAGCCGGTTGCGAAGCCGGAGTAAGCACTTCCACCTCCCGGTTTGATAACAACGTTAAAGTTTTTGATCAGTACATTCTGTACATTTTCGGTGAAAGCGGCATTGGTGGCCATTTCAACTTCCCATTCGTCAACGGGCAAACCTTCCCAGGTAACATTTATATTCACCCCGGGCCAGGGCTCGGTACCGGTCGCGCCGTGCGCAGGCGACATTGAAAATGGACCAAGATTGTTCTCGCAAATTCCTACCGCACACCAGGCATCCATTACGGCAAGGTATTCGGTGGAGTGAAGGCCGTAGAGTTGTTCGGCCACAGTGAGGGTCGCTTTTTTCAAAGCATTGAAATCGGTGTATTTATTTAGGTTATCAAGGCTTTTCCACACGATCTGGATCGCCTTTTCAATTCCAATGCCGTTGAGTTTATAGGAATAGCCGAGGTCGTTTGTTTCGGTTCCGGTAGTGCCATTTGCAAGCAGATAATACCAATGGCCTATGACCGTCGCATTCTGGTGTTCATCAAATTTGCCGCTTTCCGGGCAACTGTTGGCATAATAGTTTCCGAAATAAGTATCAGGCTGCCCAATGGCATTCGGGTTATCGAATACTCTCCCGGGGAAAATAAATCCTTTTGAGAATGTCCAGCTGTAAAGCGCCGGTGAGTTTTGTTCGTATTCGTTTCGTACATATAGGCCGATGATATCGGCAAGAGCTTCCGCTATTACCAGTCTCTCACTGCAGGGGTCAATACCGTAGGAGAGACCATACCCCAGTTTGGCATCGACAATACCATGGACCAGCTCGTGGGTTATTGCGTCAATATGTACCAGTCGCTCCGGCTCGTCGCCAGTTGTGAGATAGTAAAATTCATGGGCGGCAAGCGAATAGAGGGGAGCGGCGATACTTGACGGTTTTTGAGGGGCCAATATATTCCAAATAATTGGTTTGCCATTTGCAGCCTGATTGTCCAGGCCGGTCCAGCCAAATTTGTTTTTGATCACTTTCAAAGCGACCTCTGTTCCGAACAAAATACTGGCAGCCTCTACGCTATATTTTAGCCCGAAGAGCCCATTTTCGAACAAGCCGTCGAACGGAGGTTCATTGACAAATTGTATTTCTTCGAACTTGTCATTGATGATCCTGACTTTGATCGCCGGTAGGTCGTTTTCTGGTAAGGTTTCCAGCCGCCTGCGGAGAATAGTCCCCGCCGGGTCGGTTGAATATTCCATGACTCTAACGGGCTGCACATCGTCGTAGTACCACGTCAGCGCATCCTGTGTTACATTCGTCTCATTATAGCTGTCCTGACCGAACCCAGTTTGGCAGATTGTTAATAGTGTCCAAAGACAAAAAAACAGCGGTAGATGTCTCTTCATAATGCTTGTGGTTTTTGTATTAAATACAATTGCAAATAGCCAGAAAAAACGCCGCATTACGCGAGTTTTTCCGGTGGTTAAGAACCAGTCTGGTGATACTTTTAACTAGTCGTGCAAGCGAGTAGAAACAGGCGAATGCGTAGGCTAATCAATCGGTTGCCGATTGAAAAGTGGGAATAGGAATGTCGGGTAACAAACGGCCTTATTCCGTGAAAACATCTGTCAGAGGCACCCTATGAAAGAACACAAAGTCCCTATCGGAGATAATATACGTTTGTTACGTAACCGGCTGGGTTATTCGCAGGAGTATGTAGCCGGGCGGCTTGGGATTTCCAAGCAACGTTACAGGCAACTGGAAAATGAAGAACAGGATTCGATCACGATGGGCCGTCTTTCAGAGATCGCGGTTGTTCTTGAGACGGATATTGAAACGTTGGTGAGCCTGCATAAGGTGAAGTTCTCGAAAAGGGAATTTCAGCAGGGAGAAAATCAGGTGCTGCACCAATTAATACAAACACAACAGGAGCTGATCATCGCCCTGAAAGGCAAGACCAGCTCCGAATGACGGTTGCAGTCGTTTTGACTACGCTTTTATTCGCTGCGAAGGCTCTTTACGGGATTGAGCAGCGCTGCCCGGATCGCCTGGTAGCTGACGGTCGCCAATGATACCACGATGGCGAGCACACCAGATACCGCAAATATCCACCATTGAATGCCAATCCGGTATTCGAAGTCGTTGAGCCACAGATTCATAACGTACCACGATACCGGGACCGCTATGACGATCGAAATCATCACAAGCGCCATGAATTCACCGGAAAGCAGTGCGGCAATGCTCATCACGGTAGCGCCAAGCACCTTGCGTACCCCGATTTCCTTTACGCGGTTTTCGGCCATGTAGGCGGCCAGACCGAACAATCCCAGACATGAAATGAAAATGGTAAGACCTGCGAAAATGCCGGTGAGCCTGGCTACCCGACGTGTGTCTTCAAATTTCAGGGCATAGTCCTCATCCACAAAATGGTATTCGAAAGGGTATTCAGGATTGTAGCGGCGGAAAATGGCTTCCACAGCAGGCATAAGGTCGGCAGAAGGCTTGTCCGCACTGAGTTTCATATGGATCACATTGAAATAGCTCTGAGCGCCCTCGATGATCAGCGGGCCCTGGCTGTCATATGGCGACCGGATCACGAAATCCCTCACCACACCCACGACATGGTAAGAAGTACCGTTGTCTTTGATCGTTTGCCCGATAGGCTCTTTGAACCCCATTATTTTGGCAGCGGTTTCATTGAGTAACACCGCCGCGGAATCGGATGGAAATGTGGTGAGATCCATGTCGCGGCCCTGGATGAGTTGGAGGCCGGCGGTTTTGACGAGCCCTTCGTCTTCTGTGAAAATGTCGAAATCGATTTTTTCGGCCGTGTTTTTGCCTTGCCATTCGATGCCCCAGGTGTCGCTGGTAACGCTGCTGAGAGGCGAAGCGGTTTTGGTAACGGACGTGGCAATGCCGGCACTTATCAGCTCCCGTTTGATTTGTGCATAATGTTTGCCCAAATCGCCGGTAATCCAATGATAAATGACCTTTCCGCGGTCGTAGCCCGGGTCGCGGTTCTGGGCGTGGCGGATTTGCTCGACCACAATAAGCGTAGAAATGATCAGCACAATGGCAAAGCTGAACTGCACTACAACCAGCACTTTTCGGGGATTGAATGCGGAGTGCGTCCTTTTAAATGCACCTTTCAGGACACTTATCGGCTTGAACGACGACAGATAAAATGCGGGGTAGCTTCCCGCAACAATACCTGTAAAGAGGATAAAGGCAAGCGCGGCAGTCAAAAACGCCGGATTTGTTACAGGTACTTCCAGCTCTTTGCCGATCAGCAAATTGAATGCGGGCAAGGTAAGGCAAACGGCCAGCAATGCGATCGTTCCGGCAATCATCGAGATAAGGATCGATTCGCCGATGAACTGACCGACGAGAAGCCCCTTGTTTGCCCCGGCTGTTTTGCGGATGCCCACTTCCTTTGCACGTTTTTCGCTACGGGCGGTGCTGAGGTTCATGAAATTGATACAGGCGATCAGCAGAATGAATGCGGCGATAATGCCAAACAGCCGCACGATGGCGATCCGCCCGCCAACCACCTTGCCGTTTTCGAAGTTGGAATATAAATGCCATTGGGTAATAGGGTGGAGGAATACCTCGTGTTCTTCGGTTTTGTTGGAATGCCGGATCGTAATATCCCTGATTTTTTCGGCAAACCTCTCCGGATTGGTCCCCGGTTTCAGTTGTACATAGGTATTTACCGTATTGAATGTCCAGCCATCGTCTGCCGAGCCGATCTTTTTCAGGTAATCAAAGGGAAGGATATATTCAAATCTGAATGCGGTGTTAGGCGGCAGGTTGCGCATAACACCTGTGATCGTAAAATTATCCTTGTCTATTGCGACGACTTTGCCCAATACATCCTCGGTGCCGAACATTTTGATAGCCATTTTCTGCGTAACCACCATCGAGCTGATCGAGTTGAGCGCTGTCTGCGGATTCCCCTGCGTGAGCGGGAAGTCGAACATGCTCAGGAAAGCTGCATCGGTAATAATGGCTTCGCTGGAAATTTTCTTGTCACCCACACGCGTCACAAACCACCTTGAGTAGTTGCGTGAAATATGGCTTACCTCCGGGTATTCCGCTTTGAGGGCGGGACCGAGCACCTGTGGCGTCGAATTCCAGCATTGCATTTTGCCGTCGAACGTACCGCGGTTCCAGGCTTCGTAGAGGTAATCCTTATGCTTATGGAAGCGGTCGTAACTGATTTCATTGTACATCCAGAAAAGGATAAGCAGCGCGCTCGCCATACCCACGGATAATCCCAGGATGTTGATCGCCGAAAAAGCCTTGTTTCGGAGCAGGTTCCTGAATGCGATTTTGAGATAGTTTTTTAGCATTTTCTTGTTCTTCCAGACAAATATGGAATTCCTTAACTCAAATAGCCTGCCAAATAATTAACTAATTCGTAATCAATTCTTTGGAAAACTATTGAAGCAGAATTATGTCCGGTAACGAACAGTTTCCGTTCGCCCGGGGACGGGCACCTTGCGTTTAAAGCTACTGGTACAACTCAAATTCAAGTACACCCATCGAACCGCCTTTATCCCCACTTTTCTCAGGTTTTAGCGACCTAAGCTTGAAATAGCGTGCGTCCACGGGGTTAAATTTCAGGTCGATGTTCAGATCTGAATTATCGGTTTTATGCACCAAAGTGATCCACGTCTTATTGTCGGGCGATGCCATCAGCTGGAACTCTGTCGAGAATGCGGTTTTACCGAATGTGATTTTCGCCTCCTTGACGCCGGTTTCGACTTTCATCAGGTCCACCAGCAGCGTCCAGGGGTATTGTCCACCGGCCTGAGCCATCGTAGCCGGGTCGCCGTCGATACCGTTTTCTGCAAAATAGATCTGACTCGCGGGGCCAAGACCATTGTCGTTATTTGCGCGCAGAAATGCCTGTTTGCCGATCGCCAGGTTAGTTTTTGCGTCTTTGGAGCCTGCTTTTTCGTATTTGAAACTGACCCATTGCCCGATCTTGTCATCGACAATGGGAAGCTTGGTTCCTTGCTGGCTTAATATATTGTAGCCGATAACCCGGTAGTCGTCTGTTGCGGGTACGTTTTTGAAATCCTCGGCTGCAAATTTGTCGCTGTTATTCTCACGAAAGCCGATAACGTACGATTTGCCGGCTTCGAGGATTAACGGTGGTATCTGGGCATATTGGTAGCCGTCCGTCTCGACAGGCAGACTGGCCGTGTTCAGGGACGCCGTCAGCAACGGATAATCATCCACATAGCGCTTGATAATGAGCAAATGCCTGTCGTTGTTCCCCGTCAGATGTTTCCGGCCCACTTCCGTTAACCGGATCGGGATGTTACCCACCGTAATGCGCATGCCCCTGTAAAGGCCGTTGGGATCGGTCTTGCCCGCCGTGACTGCTTCCGCCGTGGCGAGCCGCACAGCCGAACGGGCATTAGGTGCCGCCGCCTTCGCAACGTTGAGTACCGTAAATGTCTGATCGAACAGCTTGCTGGCCGGCCTGCCCGGTTCCACAGCTATTGCTTGAACACGACTGGTTTTTGTAAGCCCAATGGGTCCTTTGTAAGCTTTGCTTGCCGTGGTGGGGCGGCTGCCGTCGACGGTATAGTATATTTTCGCGCGGGCCGGTGCCGTAAGCGTCAATTTCTGAACGCCGTCGTAATCGATCGTATCGGAAAGGGAAGCCTGTGGAATGGTGCTCCATCCCTGGTTTTTCTTGACGAAACTGGCGATCTGTCTGAGCCTGTCCTGATAGATTTCGGGGAAAATGTCGCCATCTGCGGTAATCGGGTAGCTTAGCATATAGGTAGCGCCGACTTCCCAGTTCTTTTTAATATTCCTGATCATCATATCGACCGGCTTCGGCGACCTGAGTTTCGGATCTTCCCGCCACGACCAGGTATTGTCCAGGAGATTGTCGACCTCGATAGCCAGCTTTTTCCTGACGGTAGCAGGTTTTGCCACTTCCAGCGCAGTCTCTTGTGCCGAAGTGCCGCCTTCGTAAACGATCACGTCTGTATTAGGGTATTGCAGCACCGTTCCTCCGAAACCTAGGCCTGTATTATTGGCAAAAATCACCTTCGGGTTGTTGGTGCGCATTATGGGGATCATTTTGTTCCAGGGAAACCAGTTGTAGTCGAATCCCTGGTAGAGTTCGGTGGCGGAAGTCATGTCTACCCAGAAGCCGTCCACGCCCAGCGCGATCAGTTCGCGGACAAGCCCCAGGTTAAGGGTTCCATAGGTCCCGTCGGGCGCCGTATCGATCACATCTTTGTTCCAGCCGTTGTCGGGGGCGATGTAGGCGACGAAGCGAATGCCCTTTTTGTGGCACGCGTCCACAAGTTCCTTTACAATGTTGCGCTTGGTCTTGAGTTCGAGTTTGCTGGGTGAAGTGGAAGGCCAGAGGCGGACGCCGTCGCCTGCTTTTACGTTGGCGGTCAATACCTTGCCGCCCAGGTCTACAACAGTCTGTGCCCATTGATCTGCGTTGAACTTTGTAATTCTTTTTTCGAATTGCGCAATCCCGTCCTTGCCTTTGAGACTGGGAGCGCTGTATGCACCCCAAGTAATATAGATGCCGAATTTGGCATCGGAAAACCATTTCGACCGGTACGGGGCGGCTTCGAACGTCAGCGCTTTGCTGGTGGAAGCGCCTTTCGAATCGGTGACTTTGGCCGTGAAGGAATAGTTGCCCTCCCTGATTGGCATGCCGTGGATTTTCCCGTTTTTATCCAGTTTGAGTCCTTTGGGCAATGCCCCGCCGGCCAATGCCCAGTTGTAAGGCGGCGTTCCACCATCGGCTGTTAGCTGGAAGAAAGGGGATGGCCCGGCTTCCGTCCACGACTGGTAGGAAATGTTATCGACAAATGCGGGGTAGATGGACGTTTTGGGATTCTTCTGGTATTCTCCGGAAGATGTAGTGGTGATGCGGAGCCCTGAATTCTGCCCGAAGCCGGACAACGGGATCATTAAAAGTACAAACAAGATACCACCAACCAGTTCAGAAATTCTTTTCATAGCAGCAAGGTTGTTTTGGCAAATATGGCTAGAAATACTATGCCAAATGGTTACCGGTGTATTAAAATTAGCCTGCGACACGCGCGAATTGATGGTAATATTGTTACTTTGTCCCAACTTTTACCACGCTATTGCTCCCACCGAGCGCGTTGAAATGAACGTCCGATATGTTATTTAATTCAATCGAATTTGCCGTATTTCTCCCTGTCGTTTTCATACTATATTGGCTTTTACCCAGGAACACGGTAAAGTATCAAAACATCCTGGTGCTCATTGCCAGTTATTTTTTTTACGGCTGTTGGGACTGGCGCTTCCTCGGGCTGCTGAGTTTTTCCACGCTGCTTGATTTTTACAGCGGGCTTCGCATTCACAATTCGCAATCGGAAGGTGCCCGTAAGCGATGGTTAATCGCAAGCGTTACAATCAATTTGGGTTTTCTGGCCTATTTTAAATACTTCGGTTTCTTTGTAGAGTCCTTTGCCGAATTGCTTTCTTCAAATGGATTGCAGGCTTATTCAGGTACCCTGAACATTATTTTGCCCATCGGAATTTCTTTCTACACGTTCCATGGTCTCTCATATGTATTCGACATCTACAACAGAAAAATAACACCCACTACCAATTTCATCGATTACGCGCTTTTTGTAAGTTTTTTCCCATTGCTGGTGGCTGGTCCGATTGAGCGCGCGACGCACCTTCTCCCGCAAATCGAACGTCCGCGTACATTTGAATATGCCAAAGCTGTGGACGGGCTTCGTCAGATGTTGTGGGGGTTTTTCAAAAAAGTAGTGATTGCCGACGGTTGCGCCGCCTACGCGACACCGATTTTCAGCGACCCGGGAAGTTACAGCGGGAGTACGCTGGTTTTAGCAGCGGTATTTTTCGCATTCCAGATCTACGGCGACTTTTCCGGTTATTCCGACATCGCCCTCGGTACAGCAAGGCTTTTTGGCTTTGAGTTGTTGAAAAACTTCAATTTCCCCTATTTTTCGAGGGATATAGCCGAGTTCTGGCGCCGCTGGCATATATCGCTTTCGTCCTGGTTCAAGGATTATCTGTACTATCCGCTCGGAGGAAGCCGAAATGGCAAACTTCAGACGATCCGCAATACGATGATCATATTTACAGTGAGCGGCTTCTGGCACGGTGCCAACTGGACGTTTATTGCATGGGGTGTGTATCACGGCCTTTTGTTCCTTCCATTGCTGATATTTGATAAAAACCGTAGGAATGTGGGGCCGGTGGCGGCAGGGCGGTTGCTGCCTTCCATTCGCGAGGCATTTCAGATGGCACTTACCTTTGCCCTGGTCACTGTCGGATGGATCCTTTTCCGGGCGGAGAATATCACGAAGGCCGGCGAATATCTGAAAGGCATTGCAAGCAAATCGCTTTTCTCGATGCCGCTTCACAGTGGTTACCATACATTGATGATTTTCATCGCATTAATGTTCGGTATCGAATGGCTTGAACGAAGCAGTAACCACCCGTTCGAAACGGTGCATTTCAGGTATCCCGTGATTCGCTGGGGTATGTATCTGTTTTTGCTGGTGCTCTGCCTGGCCAATTATAAACAGGATCAGGAATTTATTTACTTTCAGTTTTGACGATGAAGCGATTTGTTACACGCACTACGATTTTCGCCGGCCTGGCGTTCCTGCTACTGGCCGTAGCGCTCTTTATTTTGCCTAATCCCGTGGTAAAACACAACATGCTGGGCGCGCTACTCGACAAACACGAGATGCTGCGCAAAACCGGCAGCCCGGTGGCCGGCAGCCCGGTGGCCGGATCGCCAAGGATCATTATCATAGGCGGTTCTAATGTCGCTTATGGGCTGGATAGCAAGCGGATACAGGAAGCGCTGCATATTCCCGTGGTCAATGCGGGATTGCACGCGAGCCTTGGGATGAAATTCTATCTGACCGACATTAAGCCTTACGTACGCGAAGGGGACATCGTGGTAGTGATTCCAGAATACAGCCAGTATTACACCGATTCTTTTTACGGGAACATGGAGCTGGTTTCGATCCTTTTCGACGTGTACCGCGACGGGATGAGGGAGATCGACGCCAAACAATGGTGGCACCTGATGCAGTTTATTCCTTTCTACGCGGCATCGAAATTGAAAATGTCGAAAGAGCCAAGTACCACAGGGCCAGTGGATGTTTACGATCGGAAAGCATTCAACAATTATGGCGACGCCTATGTGCATTGGACGATGCCCGGCAGAAAGTTCAAGGCTGCGCAAAAGGCAAAGGAAGAAGATCAGGTAAATCCGGAAGCAATGGAGCTTCTGGTTGATTTTCAGAAATTTGTTGAGGGCAAAAAGGCTACAATGTTCCTTTTGCCGCCTGCTTATCAATCGACCTCATTTGTTAATCAAAAGCCTTTGATCGACAAGATTTATCAGTCGATCAAAGAGAACCATCTGCCTGTCATCGCAGTACCGGAGCGCTACGAACTTCCGGATTCCGTATTTTTTGATACCAGCTATCACCTGATCCTGCCCGGGATCGAGCGGCGGAGCGAACTGATGATCGAAGACCTCGAACGCGCGTTGCCGGGGCGGTATGTGAGCGTCGGACAATAGGCGCCGGGGTTACAGTCCCAAAGGATTTGTAATATTCCGTTAAATTGATAGCTGAATACGTTTTTTGCTATTTTTGCTTTTGTCCATCTGCAATCCGCCCATATGAAATTTAGTATTGATCATAAGAGTCCTGTTCCCTTGCATATACAGGCAGAGAACCTATTGCGTAGCATGATCAGCTCTCCCGAACACCTGGATGGTAAGTTCTTGCCCAATGAAGTCGAATTGGCAAAGCGGCTGGCCATTTCCCGGTCGACGTTGCGACAGGCGCTCAACAAACTGGTTTATGAAGGACTGCTTATCCGGAAAAAAGGCGTCGGTACGAAGGTAGCGGAGCCTGTAATTAGCTCTAAATCAAAAAACTGGCTCAGTTTTACCCAGGAAATGAATGCGCGGGGTATTGTCGTTAAGAATTTTGAGCTGCATGTAACCTGGGTTACGCCCGACGAGAAAATCGCTAATTTTTTTGAGATCGGCACGGATAAAAAGGTCCTGAAATTAGAGCGGCTCAGGGGTAAGGCCGAAGGCCCGTTTGTCTATTTCATTTCCTATTTTCATCCCAGGGTAGGACTCACGGGCGAGGAAGATTTCAAACGACCATTGTACGATATCCTCGAAAAGGACCACCTGGTGATCGCCACGCTGTCGAAAGAGGAAATAAGTGCGATTGCTGCCGATAAATTTACCGCGGCGAAACTGGAAGTCGAGCCGGGAAGCCCGATACTGTTCAGGAAACGTTTTGTGTTTGACCAGGGCGAACGGCCGATCGAGTACAATATCGGCTATTATCGCGCCGACAGCTTTGTGTATACTGTAGAAAGTGTAAGGGAGTAAGACTGATTGCGTTTATTGTATACCGGTAAAAAATAGCAGGGTGGCGCGGGCAACTGCTGCCCGCGCCTGATGGTTATTGAACTGGTCGGGCGAGCACGCAAAACGGCCTGGCATTTTTGCCGTCAAGGTCTGTTTTGTAGAGTTTCCATGTGTTCCGGTCGAGTTCCTCCAGGTGAAACTGATTTGCCGGGTCGGCAAGCTGCTTTTTGACCCATCTGGGGAAAGCGTTGGCCGAGCGGGCATTTTCCCAGGTCCTGATTGCTTTGAAAATGGCATATTTCTCGGTGCAGGCCTCCACGTCTTTCTGATTGATTTGCAGGCTGTAAGTTGAGCCAATACCCACTGAAATAGCCTGGATATGTTCGTATTGAGCCACCGTCGAGCCTGCTTTGACAGGAAAGTTGCCGCCCATTCCCGAAGGGAAGAAATTCGCGTACGTAACATCCCTAAGATCTTTTCCCTGGCTCGTAGCGCTGCCCCATTCCCGTCTGTCAACGTCGTAAAGATTTTTGCCGCCGCCTACATTCCAGAGGCTCTGATAATGCCATGAGCCTTCCGATAGCGTAGATCCGGTGAAGCGGATGTACGGGACACCAAGCTCTTTGCCTTTTTCAAACATGTTGCGGAAGAACCGTTTGACGGAATAGTACCCGTGGCCGTTGTTGAACAGGAATTCCTGCCCGTCGAAGTCATAATAAGCCATGCCGTTGACCTTGCAAACCGAGGCGTAATACTCCGCGATTTTGTCCTGTAACTGCATATTGGGGATCAGCCCGTCGTAACCGTAGTTGATGGTCACTTGCAGCTTGTAAATGGTATCTCCCGCCGAATGTCCCGCAGGCGCCGTATTCCAGTAGCCGCGTTTGACGTTCAGGAGGCGGTAGGGCGCTTCCCCCGAAACACCGAGGTAATGAATGAGTTCCCTGCCGATCTTGATCATATTCAGGTTCTTGCAATGGCCTTCCCAGCTTGCTATTTCGTCAAGATATTGCGGATCGTTTACAAAGATCAGCGTGTCGGCAGCACCGATACTTTTGGTCAGAATACGCTTTTGCTGGTAGCAAAGGCTGTCGCTCGGGAAAGGGCTTGCATCTTTGGTGCCGGGTGCGAGCGCCGTGGTAATGGGTGTGCGACCGATGATAATGCCCAGCCGTGCCGCGATTTCGGAAAGCTCCTTGTGCGATTTGTCCCCCGAAGCCATTTTCAATGGTTTCTTTTCGAAATTCCTTCCGTCGATATACCCGTCGTTGCCGCGGTCGGGCCGGATGAATCCCTGGTCGTAGAGGCTGATAGCCTTGAAGCCTAATTGATGCGTGTATGATACAGTGCTGTCATATACGCCGCCGCTGGTGAGCACGTCGGGCACATAGCCGGAAGGATCTTTGACCCATTTTCCGTTGAAGGTAGGATAGGGAAGCCCCTCGGACAATACGATATTCTGAACCACATCCAGCAATGCCGTGCTGTCGGGACTGCCCCAAAGTGCTACCGAAGAGCCCAGGTAGTCGATTCCCGGCAGACTCTGCACGTCGAGGTGGTTGGGAACGTTGGCGGTCATATTAGGGATCAATGAAAAAAATACTGTCCGCTTCGGAGCCCTGTCCCTTGAATTATACGCGATGGATATTCTGCCTTGCGGATCGATCTGCGCCGCATTACCGTATAAAATCCTGTAATAAGGCTCTTTGTGTGCGTAAAAGGCCACGTCGCTGATCCCGTCTCCGCCGATAGGAAACACCTGCCCCTCATGCAGGTTGGCAGGGAGCGGAAAGCGTTTTTTGTCGGGGCTGTGGATAATGTACTGGAATGGTGCAGCATCGGCCACCGTTTCGGAGGTGCCGCCGAGCGTGTTGTCGTTAAGCGCCAGCATTCCGATGGCGTAGTTCACCGTCTCGCTGGTATCGCGCGCCACACCGATGATCTCGCCAAAAAGGTTGGTGATATTCGTATGATAGGCACCCCATTGCACATTGTCGACACCATTGCGGGGGTGGAGTGACAATAACTTCATTTTGAAATATTTGGGGTGGATTGCCAGCGCGACGGTTGCCACCGAGCCATTGGCATAATGCAATGTAAATGCCTGTTTGGTTTTGTTAAAAATGGCTTTTGTCGGCTGGTAGTAACGTTGTTTCCCGCTATCGAACAGGGATAGCAATGGGGAAGGCTTGTCGGCGGGACTGAATTCGCGCTGCTGCGTCTTTCCCGTCACATTTTTCATACTGGTAATCCAGCCTTTGTTGTTGATGTGGATTTTAAAATAGTGGGTACTGAAATCGTGCTGGGCATGGGCATACGATACCAGGAAAAAGGCAATGAGGTTTAAAACAAGTTTTGGGGAAATCCGAAATCGCATATCTGAGATAATTTACTGAAAACGCTTTATTGTTGGGAATCTTTATGAAAAAGCGATGATGCCTATTCTAGCAGAGTAAGCATCATCGCCGTCAAAACCTACTTTATTTTAGTCCAGTGGGTTGAAAGTACCGCCCCATTCCACATTTTGCTTCAATACGGAACTGGCTTCCAGGTTCTGCTGGCTGATCGGATAAAACCAATGGTTCAGATCGAGGTTGAACTTGTATTGGGGATCGCCGTCGAGGTTTTCGATGAACACAGCCGTGAATTTCTTGCGGACAGCCGAGTCCGAGATATCATCGGTCCAGTCAACTTTTGCGCCGTCTTTCAACACAAAATAGATACCCTGCCGAAACGCGGTTTTATTTACCACATCAAATCGCTTCCATCTGCGCAGATCGCCCCAACGCTTGTTTTCGAAAGCGAATTCTACAAAGCGCTCGCCCATATATGCCTCGCGGATGCCAGCCTGGGTTGTGGCCGTAATGCCATACCTGCCTGATGTGCCCGGCGTAATGCCTGCCCGCGCGCGGATGTCCTTCAATACTTGTAGCGCCTCATCCGACTTGCCGGCTTCGTTGGCGGCTTCACCGTAATTCATGAGTACTTCCGCAAAACGTATCTCCACCCAGTCGGTGGCCGCATTGCCGATTACCGTGCTGGTAAGCGTATTGTCAAGCCCTTTGATCTGGAAAAAGCCGGACACCCCTGCTCCGATCGTGACGGATTTCTGGTCGCTGGCTAGGGAAACATATTTGAAGCCGCCGGGAGAGCCGGCATCTGCCGTTTTCCTCCATGCACTCCAGTACCGGGTACCCGTGGGAAGGTCAGGGGTAGGGTAGGGCGTGCCTCCGGTAAAGATCGTGGCATAGAAACGGTCGTCGCGATTGGTAATAAAGTCGGTCATATACTGCTCATTATAAGCCGGGTCGGCCAGGAGTTTTGCCGCGTCGAACTGCATCGGGGAGCCGTCTTTTTTAGGAAAGGCGTTCAATAGCGGGAGTAATGGCTGATTTTTGTTCGCGTCGCCCTGTGTGAGCGGCTGCGGGCGGATGCCTGCCTGGTTGAAGGGGTGATCAGGGTACGTGAACTGGTTTACCATGACGACTTCTTTATTACGCTCCTGCTTCCAGATCTGTCCATACGCACCCAGCAAGCCTTTTCCCTGTGCTTTGAGGTAATCCACGGCTGCCTTGTTGGCCTCGTACGCTTTCTGCCATCTCGATTGGTCGTTTGCCGGGTTGAATAGCGGGCTCGCGTACCAGAGTAATACCTTTCCTTTGAACGCCATGGCCGCTCCTTTGTCGATACGCCCGTAATTGGCATTATCCCATTGATCGGGCAGGGACGCAATGGCGGCATCGAGGTCCGCGAGGATTTGCGTTACGCATTCGGAAGTTTTGTTTCTGGCAACGAAAAGCCCTTCCTTGTTTGCGGGATCCTGCGGGTTCAATATCAGGGGCACGCCTCCGAATGTGGCCACCTTGCCGAAGTAGTCCCATGCACGCCAGAACAGCGCCTGACCGGTCATCTGCTTCTTTTTCTCGTCTGAAAGCACCGATGGCGACACATCTGCGACCCGCGCTAGGAAGAAATTGACCTTGTCTATAGTGGTATAGCTCAGGTTCTGCCCGTCGGAGGCCACACTGATAATCCCTCTCAGATACGTACCCATCGAGCCTGGGGCATTCATACCTTCATCGCTGCTGTTGCCGTTCACAGGCCAGGAAGGGATTGAACTTCCGTGGATATCAGTTAAAAACGCGCTGATCAGTTTTTCGTCATTCCAGACATTGTCCGGATTGATCGCATTGGTGTTGACATAGTCGAGGCTGGGTTCACAAGCCTGTGGCAGCATCATTACTGCCAGGCAGAGCAATGAGAACGGTAGGTTCTTTATATGTTTACGCATTATTAAATCCTTTTAGATTGATCAGAATGTGACATTTACACCGAAGTTGAAGCTCCTCATGACCGGGTATGCCGTGCCGTCCCCGATTTCGGGATCGTAATACGAGAAGCCGGTGAGGTTAAACAGGTTAGTTCCGGAAAAATAGAACTTGACGCTTTCCAGTGCATTGTTGTAAAGCCGGGTAGGCACGGTGTAGCCCACCGTAAGGTATTTCAAGCGGGCAAAGCCTGCATTGCGGTACCAGTAGGAGGACTCGGCCCCGTAGGTGTTCGATTGGTTCGCCGAGATTCGCTTGGGGAGCGTCGCATTAGGGTTTTCGGGTGTCCAGCTATCGTCATACCACCCGGAATACATCCGGTTCCATTCTACACCGCCCGCCAGGTCGCGGAACGATTTCTTCTGTTTCACGTTCCCGTTGAACATCAGGTCCACACTGAACCCTTTCCAGCTTCCACCGAGGTTAAGCCCGTATACGATCGGGAAGTTGTTTGCCTTGATCACCACCCGGTCGTAGGAGTCGATGATCCCGTCGGCTGTGCCTTGCGGGCCGCTCATATCTTTGTAGGTCATCATCCCGAGTTCAGGTTTAATGCCGCTGTACGAGTAGTTTGGATGCTCGCTGTTGAACTGGTCAAGATCCGACTGGGTACGGATGATGCGGTCGAATTGAAGCCCCCTGATGACCGTCAGTGACCTGCCCGTAGGAATATCTATCTGTTGCGCATTCTGGGCATAATCCTGTGTGACAACCTTGTTCCATCCATAAGAGGCATTCAGGTTGCCATAATAGGAGAATGTTTTGCCCTTTTGGGTGGCATAACCTATGCTCAGGTCGAATCCCTGCGCTTTGATCTCCCCATAATTTTCCGCCGGCAGGCTAAGGCTGAATGTCGGTGGTGTGGAGAGAATCCGCGGCCCCAGGATATCGTACGATTTCCGGTTCCAGTATTCTGCCGTCGCCGTCCAGTTTTTCAGGAAGGAAATGTCCGCACCGGCATTATAGGTTAAAGCCTTTTCCCAGGTCAGGTTCGGATTCACGACCGATCCGTAGGTAATACCAGCGGCGGTTTTAGGTTCGGTGCCAAAGTAAGCCGAGGTGCCCTGCTTGTAGGATTCCTGCCATAGCCAACTGGTGAGCACGGGATTGCCGTTCAACCAGCCTATTGCATCGTTCCCGGTAAGCCCGGCCGAAACGCGCAGTTTCAATTGATCGATCCCGGAACCCGTCGGGAAGAAAGATTCTTTTGACACTACCCATCCAAGTGCTCCTGCGGGGAAAAGCCCCCATCTTTTGTCCGGCGCGAAGTTCATTGAACCATCTTTTCGGAAAGAGAAGGTAGCCAGGTACTTTTCGTCGTAATCGTAATTGAATTGCCCGATGAACGAAGCCCGGCCGTTGATGTAATCGCTGCTTCCTCCTGCGTAATCGTCGGCGCGTGCGCTGCTTGCGGCCCACCACTGGTCGGTCGTGTACACGGGGAACGTCTCCCTTCCCGCAAAAATGCCGCTTCCGCTGGTCTCCGCCTTTTCATACACCAGGATACCCTGCACGTGATGGACGTTATTGAAAGTGTTTTCGTAGTTCAGTTGGAGATCGAGCTGGTAATCCTGGCCCCACGAGACATCGGTGCGCAGATAGTCTTTTGAGATATTGGTGGAAGCTTTGGTGCCGGTAATGCTGGCATCGTCGGTATGGATAATGTGCTTGTTGGCACCATCCCGCTTCATGATATTCATCAGATAGCTCTTCTGGAAAACTTTGCGGCGGTAACTGCTGAAATTCTTGCTGTACACAGCCTTCGCACTAAGCCCTTTGATGACCGGAATGTTGTAGGTCGCATTCAGGACAACCTGGGGCCTTAAAAAATTGCTCTTATCGTAACCACCGTTACCATTGACTGTTCCGCCTACGTTGGCGATCCAGCCGTAATCGAGCAGCTTTCCGCTATCGGTGTAAACCGGCTGGTCGGGTTGCCATACCAGCAGTTTGCGGTAAAGCGATTGAGGCCCTTCCCAGGTTACATTGCCCTGAAGGTTATTGCTAAGCCCCAATCCGACAAAGAATTGCAGGTCCTTGGTGGCGTCGACGGTGGTGTTCAGACGGATGTTGTACTTATCATACGTCAGCGGTTTCAAAAATCCGTTCTGTTTCACATAGGAAGCCCCCGCAAAGTATTTTACTTTTTCGGTGCCACCGGAAACGTTCAGGTTGTGCTGGGAAGTGGACGGGTTGCGCCAGACCGATTCCAGCTGGTCGTAGCCCCAGCCATTGTTGATGGTCTTGTAATGGTCGATCTCTTCCTGCGACCAGGCCCAGCCTGCGGGATCTGTATTGCCATTAATGCGGTTGTACAGCTCACCTGCCTGCACCGCGCTGGTGAGGGATGCGTTTTTCGTCCGGGTGTCGAAGCCGGTATTGAAAGAATAATTAAAAGATGGTTTGCCGGATTTCCCTCTTTTAGTAGTGACCAGTATGACACCGCCGGCAGAACGGGACCCGTAAACAGCGGCCGAAGCAGCGTCTTTCAGTACCGAAATTGTTTCTATTTCATTGGGACTTAGGTTATTGAAGTCTTCCCAGGTCCGGATAATGCCGTCGATCACGTAAGTTACCGGCTGCGCGTTGAGAGAGGAGCCCGTTCGGATGCTGATTTGCGGGTTAGTGCCGGGGATACCGTTAGGCGTGCCGATGTAAACACCCGCAAGCTTGCCCGACAGCAAATTCCCCGTGGACGTCGTGGGGATATTCTGCATTTCTTCCGTAACATTCATTGTGGCCACGGAACCGGTCATCAACGACTTTTTCTGAGAGCTGTAACCGGTGACTACAAGCTCTTCCAGGGATTTGGTGTCGGATGCAAGTGTGATGTCGATGCGTGTTCTGTTACCTACATTCACTTCCTGCGACAAAAATCCCACGAACGAAAACACGAGTACCGCATTCTTGTCAGCCGCCTCGACCTTGAATTCGCCGTGCTCGTCGGTGATCGTCCCGCGCTGCGTGCCTTTTACCACGACGCTCACACCGGGCAATCCCTGGCCTTTGTCGTCCGAAACTTTTCCGTTCAGGCCGATCTCCGCTGCCGCCCGGGTGGGCTGGCCGTCTGCGGACGATGCGATGAAGGAGAATTGGCGGTTGTCGGCCGGTTGCTCGGTGGCGTTCGATACAGGGGACTGTTGCGACTTTTTGTCATTCTTCAACGGTTTGATCACGATATAGCCGCCGGTTTTGGATCTCCGGTATTGCAAGCCGAGGGGTTTCAATATCCTCGCAAGGGACTTTTCCGCATTGGGCTGAAAATCAAGAGCGCTTACCGGTACTTCATAGCCTTGCACCACGCTGTCGAAATAGAGTATATCAACCTTGTAATGTGTTTTGAAATCCTGCAACACTGATTTCAGGCTCTTGGTTGATTGCTGGGCTACAAACGGGTATTGCCGCTGCCCGATGGTCGCCAGCAGCTGCGCGTGGCCGGGCGAACCGGCACTCGCGGCAACGAGCGCGAATAGAAGGGATCGTAACGGTTTTTTCATAGAAATGGGCTTTAACAGGGTAAGAAATGGTTAGGGGTGTAGTTTAGTCGTATTAATAATCGAGTGTGATGACTTTCCCGTCTTCCGAGCGGGAGTAGGACAGGCCGGAGTCGTCGGCCAGTATTTCAAAGAGTTCCTCGGCATTGAGCGCTGTAAAGGAGCCCGAGACCGTCTGAGCGGCGAGTGTAGAATCGGGTATGCGGATTTCCAGGCCGAAATTGTCCTCGAACAGGTTGCATATCTCCCGCAGGCTCTCATTTTCAAAGACAAAGCGGTGGGCTTTCCAGGCCGAATAGTTGGCCGGGTTGGTCGTTTTCTTCACAGATGCCTGCCCCGGCGCATCGAATGTAACGAGGTCTCCGGGTCTCATCACGATCTGGTCGGTTTCGGAACCTTTCCGGTAATGCAGTTTTACCTTACCCTTATTCAGGACAACGCGGGAGCGTCGCGGTCGTGCATATACGTTGAATTCGGTGCCCAGCACCTCAACGTCGAAGTTCTTTTCGGTGTGGACGATGAATTTTTGATGGTTAGCTGTGTGGGTAATGGAGAAATCCGCTTCTCCGGTCATGTACACCTCCCGTGTGGTTTTTCCGAACCCAAAGCGCGGGATCCGGAGTGTGGAGTTTGCGTTGAGCACTACTTTGCTGCCATCGGGCAGTACCAAACGCTGGATCTGGCCGAAACTGGTCGTGTAAATTTCGTAGCGCACATGCTCCCGCACAAGCCAGCCACCCGATAGGAGGATTAATGCAACTGCCGCCGCAACCAGCCACGATTTGCCTTTTGCCGGTAACGTAAGTACCGGTCGCATAACGGCTCGCTCAACTTCGGTTTCGGCAGGATGTTCGTCGATGCGGGAGAAATGCCGGGTGATCGCGCTTTCGACGTCGGCATTGTATTGAATATTCTGATGCTCCCATTCCATCAGCCAAATGAACAATTGTTCCCTGGCCTGGGGATCGACGCTCCAGCGATCGATCAGGTCCTTTTCAAGAGCGGTTGTGTTGCCCGAAAAGTAGTTGAAAATCAGTTCTTTGTTTATTGAGTCTTTCATGGTTAATTTTTACGATAATGCTTTTCCATTCCCATCGGTTAATGGGCTAATTGAACAGGGCAAGCAGTGCGAACAGCCATTTGGCTTTGATAATCCTTCTCAGTTCCTGCATCGCGGTGTACATCTGTGACTCCACGGTCCGGTACGATACGCCCAGCTCGGTCGCGATCTCACTGTATTTTTTACCCTCATAGCGGTGCATCAGGTACACCCGTCGCTGCTTCTGCGGAAGCGTGTTGATCGCGTTCTGCACGTCGTTGTACAGATCTTCATATTGCGTAATATGGTCGGGCTGCTGCTCGGGCTGAAGTGTTACATATTCGGCGTATTCCAATGAAGTGCTGCGCTTCATTTCGAGCCGGGCGTAATCGAATGCGCTGTACCGCACGGCCGAAAACAGGTAGTTTCTGAAAGACGTTTCCACATTTGCATACACGCCATCCTTGTGAAATTTGTAGAAAACTTCGGACACGATGTCCTCGGCGATTTCTTTCGAGGAAACATACCTGACTACATGGCTGCACAAAGGGCGGTAGTACCACCGGAAAAGTAGTTCGATACCGGTGTTAATATCCGCTTCAAAAGCCTTTTTCAACAACATCTCCGATTCGGCAGGGAACTCAGGCCTACCTGAAAGACGGTCGGGTCCGCGGCCCGGAGGTGCGGGCTGACCGGGATCATCCTCGTGATGATCAGACAAATCCAAACTATCCATTACTAGCGGGTTAAAGTGCCGACAGCAGGCCGGTTCTAAGGCTTACTATTATAATGTCGTTTTCGGCCAGCGAAACACTTAGAGGAAAGGTAGATTTTTTTTAAATATATTTATAGCAGTGGAACTGAGCATTCACTTGTAGAATAATTTTTACACAGTTTTTGGCGTCGTAGCCTCAACCTGTAACATCACAAAAACTTTGTTTTATGCAAAAATTGTTGCAAGCTATTCGGGCAAACAGAAGCAATTCTGTGCTATTCAAAAAGTTTTTTCCAGCAATTATTTTTCTCAGCGTTTTTAGTTTTAGCCCGATCGCATTTGCCCAACAGCGTTACCTGGGGCTCAGCCTGGTAAACGAAGGAAATTGGAGTAATTTAAAACACATTGAGGACGCGCACGCTGTGGGTTGTAATGCGGTTTTCCTCAGTATCCAGTGGGGGGCAATCGAAGGATACATTTCCCGGGCAATGAAGGAACAATACGGGCAGGATTACAATGTATGGCAAATGTACGACGACCAGATAGCGAAGGCCCGCTCCCTGGGCATGAAAATCGGGATCAATGTCGCTGTAAGTACGGGCGATAACGTCACGCACAGCTATTCGGATCGGTACGGCATCAATACCGGGGACGGCTGGCTCAAAGACGAGCGAATACTAAACGTCGGATACGATGGAACGGAGGCTGTCTTCCAGAAATACGGGGGAAGGATCAATGGGGTCCACGTGCAATTCGTGATGACCTCCCTGGCTGCTCAGTCAACCCGTAACAGGATAGTGGATTTTACCCAAAAAGTATTGCAGCGGTATGGCCACCTTCAGGATACAAACGAACTGCTCTATATGGATCTCATCTATTCACGCCAGGGAGAGGCGGAATTTGAGGCGGGGACAGATAAATACCATTACGACCAGCCACTGAACCTTCGGGATAATAACAGCCTCACGGATTACTCGCAACCGATGAAAAACGGGTTCAGGGCCTGGCTCGCGGGTAAGTACGAAAAGGTCCAATCGCTCAATTTTGTGTGGGGAACCAATTACGAGTCTTTCGACGACGTATCGCCCAAAAGGCCATCGCCGACAATGTTCACCCAGGCCGACGGCTCGGACTGGTACCTGTACCGGACACAAGTGTTGAAGGAGGTGAATAATATCTTCAAAAACACGGTAAAGGCCGTGGACAGTCGTATCAAAGTCATATCGCATCATGGCTCATCGTACGACAAGTTGTCGTTGGGAAGGTCCACTTTTGCATTTAACGAGATCGCAGCGGATCTGGATGGCATCAAAATCAATGATGATAACTATTATGATCACCGGTTCGCCATTGACCTCCTCCGGAGCAATCTTCCCGGTAAACTATACATCAACGAGGCAGCCTACAATGCGAATTTCGGCATTTCCAATTTTATTTCTTACGCTACCGAGAGCTACGCCCACGGCGCGCAGATGGTGAGTTGTATGTTTTTTGAAAATTTATTGAGTGCGGGCGGAGGCCCCGCCATTCAGGAGCTGGCCAACACCTGGGTCAGTCAGCCCGTTACAACGCCCGCTCCTTCGAACCAGGATAGTTTCACCTTGTCAGGCATCATCCAACAGAATGGCTGCGTGACCAATCGAAGCAGCTACTCCGACGATTGTGATGCTTATAAAACCTGGATGGCCGCGCGAAATTCGGCTGGTGGGGAACCGGTCAATATCTTTATCAACAACGACCTGCAAACAAACTGCCAGATCACGCTTACGGGTTCGTCGAGCGTCTATAACCCGCGGGTAGGTAGCTCCATTAACCTGTCTTCCGCCTGCACAGGAGATTGCTCCGGACTTAGCTACCGTTGGGAGCTGAACGGTGGTGCAGTCGGCAATACCGCTAATCTTACGGACGTAAAAGTTCCGTCGGTGCCGGGAACATACACCTATTCGGTGACCGCAGGCCAGGGCGGTTGTGCGAAAACATATGAAATAGTTGTAAATGCCACAGACGCGCTGCCGGTGACACTCATCGCTTTTGAAGCTGCTGCCCGGGAGAACCATGTATCTCTCAACTGGTCGACTGCCGAAGAAGCCAATTCGAGTCATTTTGAAATACAACGCAGCACCAATGGGCGCATTTGGGAAATAATTGGAACTGTTAAAGCTGCAAATATCAGCCAGGCAAGCAGATACTACGACGCCATCGATAAAGCGCCACTCATCGGGAGCAATCTTTACCGGCTAAAAATGGTTGATCGCGACAGTACATTTTCGTACAGCAAAATAGCACGCGTGGTTTTCGAAGGCCCGCAATGGGTTTCGTTTTATCCCAACCCTGCTGCCGACCGTTTGCAGTTAAGCGAAGCTGTATTGAAAAATGCCGTATCTGTGGAATTGCTGGATCAATCCGGCAAGGCAGTTTTCGAAACTCGTAAGCCGTCTTCGGTCATTAATGTAGATCATTTGGGCGCTGGCATGTATATTCTGCATATCACCGGACGAGACGGCGGCGCAATAAGCCGGCAGGTTGCGATTGCGAGGTAAATAGACGGTTGATTCGTACAGTACTTCCGACGATTGTAACTCATTGCCGGTTCCAAAAACAAAGGACTGGAAACCTGTCCGGGAGTGGAGGATCTTGTCGGGGATAAATTGTAACTTATAGTATAATTACGACGCTATTTTTTTCGTTAAGATGCAAAGTTTAAGCCGTGCTTCCGAGATATCTGCTACTTGCATTATTCTGTTCCAACGTGGCCGTAGCTCAGCCTTACTACACACCTGTGCGAGGAGCATTTGGGGGTGATTTGTACGGTATTGCTCCGAAAGCTGCGATTAGTGCGGAGGCGTCGTTTGGGTATTTAAAAAAATCTCATTGGAATGTTCAGGCAGGGCTGGGTGCCATTACCAGGTCGGATTTTCGCAGTCCTTCTCTGTCTGTTGCATTGACGCACTGCTTTATTCTAAATCCCTATAAACGCAGGCCTTGCGTTCCCCAACCTGGGAACTATCTGATCGAGAGTTACCTCGAGGCCGGGGTGGGCAGCTTTGTGATTGATCGTTACGACAACGCAGTATATTCGGGAACCAATAAGCAACGACTGATAACTCCATCTGGAATAATCGGCCTCCGTTTCAATATCGTGACGGGAAGATGGATCTATATTTTCAAGCTGCGCTATACACCCCCGTTATTACCTAACAGCCTCGCCTCTCACGCTGGAATAGGGCTGGCCCTGGGCTGGCGCTGATTCGCGGCGGCGCCGACTCTTTGTTTGTTTTGAAAGTCTTCATGCATCGGTTGATGCCCTGCTCAGTTCATCAGTATCATAATAAGTAACCGTCACTGACTTCTCAAAAGCTACGTCGGTAGGGACTGACCATGAAGCTTGTCGCCACGCTATCAGGCGTATTAATGCCCGCCGGACTCATTACAATGGTCGTAGGTGCGCCGGGTGTGTGTGGTCTTTCACGAGCTCGGAAAATAAAATTGTCCCGATATTTGTCCCGAAAACGAAAAACGCCCCTGCTGTTACCAGCAGAGGCATTTTGCAGAGAGGAAGAGATTCGAACTCTGCTGTAATATGTTAATTATGAGTAACTTAAAATGCTGATTTTAGCCTGCTCTCGAATTGCTCACCTTGATTAATGACAAGCGATCGATACTTCAAATTTACAAAATTTGACCAGATAAGGCTAAATTAGTATCGTCAGTTTTCAAATTATGAATATGGTAAATCTTTTACAGACAGTTCTCTTAGGACACGCTACTTTCGTTTGGAAGAGATGGACACAACTGAAATTTCATACTTCAGTCAATTAGCCAGATTGTCTTTTGGAAATTCTTGTGAAATGGTAGTTCATTCCCCGATCTGTTGAGAGAATTTTTCAAACTCAGGCAAATAGTACAAGCACGAGAATCTTTTTGCTTAGGTTGTTGACCTAAATAGCAAGCTAGACAGAAAAACAGAATCTCAAAAAAGCCGCACCGGTTCTATATGTCAACCTGGGGTCCAGTGGATGGAGGGGCGGAGAGCTTCTCCGTTATTTAGCTACCCGCCCTAAGGGTTTAAGCCGTTTTAGGATATAACAGAAGTGAAGATCATCATGAGAGGGGGATCAATGTTTTTTCATCATTACAGGTTCGACGGTATAGCCCTGCCCCCTCAGCAACATAATGATTCCGGTCTTATAACGGAGATGAGCCTGACCAACCGCTATTAGGGTCGGTTGGCTAGAAATCCTTGCCGTAATTTTGGGCATCCAGTTTTTATTTCGCTGCTCCATTGGGATAAAGTCCGGATTGTCGGAAGGCTTGGTTTCGGCTGTTGACACATCAAGCGAATATTCAACCTTCATTTGTTTGTACATAGCGATCGCTTCATTTAAATTTTTCATTTGATAAATATTCCAATTGGGCTTATCACTATGCTCGATATACTTGATTGTCCGCGCGATGTATTTCTTAGCCAAATCGACTTCCGATGAGTCGAAGTCACTTTTTTCGGGAGTGTCTAGGTTGTCGCCTTCTCTCCCCAATGTGACATAGAGGTCAAAAAGCTGTTTGTCGATAAATCGTGTGACTCCATTTGGTTTGGTGCTGTCGGCCACAAGTGTGGTTAGTATAATGCTTTTCATCTCGGCAACAGTCATATCTTCGGCATCCTTATTATTACGAATGCCTTCGCCCACTTTGGCCACAAAAAATGAATCCAGCATCTCAAACTGATTCCTATCCAGCAATGGAACCGCCTTTAATAAATGCCTTCTTGCAACTTTTTGGACTGCTGGCTTCGTGGTAAATGCTTCGCTAAGGATAAACTCCGTACTGTCGATCACTTTGGTGATTTCGGGATATTTCAAGAGCCACCCGGCGTCTGCCAGGTGCATTGTTCCGATTATGTATGACGGTTTCGGGCATTGCGGTCCCGTTATTTTCCAAAGGATAGTAGCTGGATCGGCCATTTTGTTGTAATCCTTTTTTTGTCCCAGGCAGCAGGCGGTAACCAGAATAAAGACAAATGTGGGAGATACGAATTTTCGAAACTGTTTCATGGACAAATATTAATAATTTCAAAGCTGTTTCTAGCTGTATAAATACTGGACTGGTTTGCAATAATTGGGGGACGGTACGCCAAGCGATACCGTGATTCCGCTAATTTTTGGCACTTGCGAAACTTTCGCAAGTGCCAAATTGAATGTTCCGGTATCAATCGCTTCATGTATTTACGGGCCGCCATTGACTATTTTTATTACCTCATCACTCTTCACCTGATAGATTAGCATATATGGGATATTACATAACTGCCATCACTTGCATCGAACAGAGGCCATTATACCAAATGCTCTCCGATTCGTTAGCCTTAGTTATCTAGATAATATTGGGATTGCTTGACGATCAGTGTTTTATTGCGGGCGATAAAATTGCGGAGTCAAATTTAACTGAAGGTTCTGGAAAATCAGTTTCTGATTTTCGGTAGGGAGGTGGTATTTGCAAAAAGAACACTGACAACTATCCACTTGTCTTCCTAGCAGTTCTGGAAATAGATGGAATAACCGCCGATCGACAGTTATTCCATCGAAGAAATTGTTAGTAGTCTACAAAAACATGGCCTTCATATTCGCAATACCCTTCTAAAAATAAATCTTTCGCGAAAGCTTCATAGTCGAAATACCTTTGAAGATTCGCTGGCACACCTGACAGCAGCCCAGTCTCTTCGACGTATTGGTAGGCGTATTCAAGTGTAGCATCCTTCATTGAGCCGCCAAAGAATCCCCGGTAGATTTCCCGGAAACTTTCAAGTTGGTCTTCCAGCTCGTAGCGATTGTTTGGCCAATAGTTGATCTGTTTGCAATAAATCTCGAATGCTTCGGCAGTCTCATCGTCCATTTCACTGATGGCTTCGAAATATGTAAATGCCTCTTTATGAAGGCTGCATTCTGATATCAATAAGTCCGGGATGTTCTCCCAATCTTGGAACATCAGCTCTGGATCTAGTTCATTTCGATGAAATTCATAGCAGTCTTGCAGGAAATCTTTTAGGTCAGCGTAGTCCGTCAGGTCAAACCACTTACCAAACAGCGATCCGTTGTTGTACTGACCATAGGTTCCCACATAGATTCTTGGAGTGTTTTCAAGATTTCTCATGATTGAAAGGCATTTAAGTTGCTTTGGCCCTGGCTTTGTGCTCAGGGCAATCGCTGCCTATCGATCAAAGAAAAAATGACGGGGCTCGCTTCCCCTGGTTGCAAGCCCATCCGGCGGTTTACGGTGCGGCTGGCTGCCGAGCGGTCAACTAAAAAGCCGGATGACGGAGTGCAGGCTTGCAACCGTCATTTTTTGCTTTGTAACTTTCGTTTGCACTGAACACATTCAGTTTGATTTGCTGCTTACGAAGTTGTATAAAGCCAGATATAGAATTCGGCTGAGGGAATTGATCAGCCTGTTGAATGAATGTAGATAACGGGAGTCTGACAAACTGACCGGAGACCGGGTGCGTTCAAACTAGTTTCAATTGTTTGATAGGCAACCCTCATGTGTCAAATGAAGTTTTATTGAGGTTTGAAGATGGGGCTAAAAAAGTCACTTAGCTCGACTTCGAGCGCTTCTGCCAAGCGAATCATAGTATTGAATTCGACATTCTTTTTCCCGTTTTCAATCTTGCTGATTTCGCTTCTTTCCATACCGATTGCTTCGCCCAAATCAAGCTGTATCATGTTGCGATAAAGCCGAATTTCTCTGACGCGTTCCCCAAATCGGATGATTTCCTTCGAATAGCGATCTTTCACCTGTCCTGCATTTTGCGAAAGGTGGGGGCAAATGTGAAAAAATAAAGTGGGTTATAACTCACATTTGGATTTGTTTGCCTATATTTGTAACTGTTAGGATATAAAATGTCTCGTCATGGCGATAAGTGAACTCTCTCAGACGTCCGCGAGCAACGAGCAATATCTGCTGCTTTTCCGCAGCGGAGACGAGCGTGCGCTCAATTATTTTTATAAGCGGACCTACAATAGCCTGCTTTACCTTGGTAGAGGGCTGGTTAATGACGAATTCCTGGTGAGCTGCATCCTGCACGAATGTTACCTGAAAGTCTGGGCACACCGTGATAAGATTGAAAGCCTGCCTCATGCATACCGGTTTATACGCCTCAATCTCCGTTGGCAACTCTTGAAGCATGTTCAAAAACCGGCATATCAGATATACCGAAAAATGACGGAAATAGACCACTTGGTGGGTATTTCGGAGAAGTTGACCACCTGATTCCGTGGCAAATTGACCACCTAATTGTCTGGCGGCCGGTGGCAGAAAAAAGCTGCAGAAGCAGTTTCAAATTAGTTAATTAAGGTCGTATTATTGGTAGCTGTTTTCGGGCTCCTTTTTTTCTTTCTTCTCATCGATTCCCCTCTCAGTTCTATCCGGTGTGCATCGTGGACAATGCGGTCCAGGATGGAATCAGCGATGGTCTTTTCACCGATCACCTCGTGCCATTTGCTGACAGGCAGTTGGGAGGTAATAATCAGAGAAGTTTTGCCGTGCCGGTCTTCGATGATCTCCATCAGGGCAGCCCTGCTCTGTGCGTCGAAGGGCTGGATGCCGAAGTCGTCGAGCACCAACAGGTGCTGCCGCTCGATCTTGGCGATTTCCTTGATATAAGAGCCATCGGCCTTAGCGATTTTCAAGCGGGCGAACAGCTTAGGAGTACTCGCGTAGAGTATGCGGTACCCCTGTATGCAGGCCTGATGGCCAAGGGCGGTTGCCACATAGCTTTTACCGATCCCGGTGCTGCCGGTGATTAGTAGATTCTCGTTGCGGGCGATAAAAGAGCAATCAGCCAGTCGCATGATCTGGTTACGGTCGATGCTGCGGTCTGCATGGTAATGGATGTTTTCAACGACGGCTTTAAACGGAACCGGGCCTGATAGATCTGCCGCTCCACGCGGCGGTTATGGCGGTCATCCCATTCGGCGTCTACCAGGAGGCCCAGCAGCTCATCAGCTGTATAATCATTGTTTTTTCCGCTCTCCAGGCTGGTTTTGAAGGCATGGAACATGCCATAAAATTTAAGCTTGTGAAGCTTCTCCAAGGTGTCATTGTTCATTGTATAGATTGTTTAAAAGGTTACTGATAATATTCTTCGCCCCTGATATTGTCGTGGTTAGGCATAGGTAGCTCGTCGGCGAACAGGCTGTCCTCGTACTGGTCCATCTTCTTTTCCAGGATCATCCGCCCGGCGGCCCGGTGGATGATTTTGTAGTTGTAAATACCGTAGCTCAACGCGCGCTGGCATGCGCTGATCAGCCGTTGTTCGCCAGCCTTTTTTGCGAAGGATAGAATGCCGATGCAAGAGCGGTAGGCCTGCTCGGGATGCTGCTTACAGTCCAGTATTTTAAGGATATAAAGCCTTACGTCATCGTGGATCGAGGAAGCCCATTCGACGAACTTGTCCGGGGTCCATTCGGTCAAAAAGCGGTGCGTGCTGGCCAGGTGCTCCTTCTCGGTGGAGTAATTATAAGGGCTTTTAACACGCTTATGCAGGGCTATGCGCTCATAGCGGTAGTAAATCTCGACCACGGTGCCTGAGAACAACAATTTGACCTTCTTGCCGATAAACCGGTACGGGACACTGTACGGGGTCGCCCGGCGATAATGCTTGTCGATGCTCATATTAACATGACCGTTTTTCATTACAGTCGCATGCGATTGTTTCTTGAACTCGTAGCGGAGCATTGGCAGTGGAGACAGTGTGCCACGTTCGATCTCTTCGAATTGAAGCCTGCGGCTGTAATTGCGGCCACGTAGAAGCTGATTATTGTGGACTTCCAGAGCAGCCCAGATGGCTGCGTTTAGCTCGGAGAGTGAGCTGTAAACTTGCTTCCTCAAAGGGGCATAGATGCGGCTGTAGACGATTTTAACAGCCCCTTCGACCAATGCTTTGTCACGTGGCCGGTACGTCCTGGTGGGCAAGATGCTCGTTCCGTAGTGGTTAGCAAAGTCCTCAAAAGCCTCGTTCAACGTAGGTTCATAGCGGTTGCTTTTGGTGACAGAGGCCTTGAGATTGTCCGGGACGACAGCAGCCGGAACACCCCCGATACAATGAAAAGCGTTCTCGCAGGCCAGGATCAGGTCTTCTTTTGATTGGCTGAGAACCGCTTCCACATATGTCAGCTGACTTGCACCCAGGATCGCAATAAAGACTTCAACCTCAGTTATTTCGCCAGTCTCCCTGTTAATAAAGCTCTGCTTTACACCGGCAAAATCGATGTAAAGTTTATCTCCTGCCTTGTGGTCCTGGTGCATGACAGGATTGACCCGGGACTTCCATTGGGCCAAATGGAAGCAGAATTGGGTATAGCTGAAGCCATCAGGGAATTCCTTTTTGTAGCTCTCCCAGAGCGAATAACGCGTCTCGCCGGGCTTTTTGAGTTCTTTATCTATCCGGGGAAAACAACGCTGCAAGTGCACCAACCGGTCCTGTGGCGGCATCTGTTTAACAGTCCCGAAAAAATCATCCAGCTCCTTGTCATTCAAGCTATTGACCTGTTCGAATGTAAGGCCGCTCGCTTCAAAAGCAGCCATATATTTTTTGGCCGTATTGCGGGAAACCCCCGTTTGCGCAGCAATAGAGTGTGTCGTCCTGGAAAAACCTTACAGTTTTTAATGATAATCCTGATTGAACTTTACTCGACTTCTTGTTAGTACTGCTAAAACCTTACACCTCAATTTCCTTAATACTGGAATTACTTTGCAAGCTTAATATACGCCATTTTCATCTTAGATTTTCAATTGGCTTTGAACATTGTTCTTATAATCCCCCCCAATGGAAATGGGGGTTATAAGAACAATGTGGACGTCGAATTTGCTCGCCTTATACTTCAACGGTCTTAGGCACATTCTTCCTTTTTCTCTGATATTGTTTCCAGCGCTTCATCAGTAATCCTTCGTGCGTATGCGCCTGATCGGGAGTTAAATAGTCGATACTTGCGTGCGGGCGCTTGGTATTGTATGTATGAATAATTTTGGTGATTGCCTTAGCAGCCTCTTTGTGATTCTGATAAACCCGTTTCGGGTAAAACTCATTTTTTATAATACCATTTACCCGCTCTGCAAGGGCATTGTCATAGGGGCTTCCGCTTTGAGTCATACTGATCGCGATGTTTTCATCTTTTAAAATACTCACATATTCTGCTGAGCAGTACTGAATTCCACGATCGGAATGATGGATCAAAAAGTACGGAGAATCACAGCTTCGTCCAGCAATTGCCATCTTCAACGCGCTAATACAGCCTACCGCCTCCAATGTCTGATAAAGGGAATAACCTACAATTTTCCTTGAAAACGCGTCCGTTATCAAGCTCAGATAACTAAATCCTTCCAAGGTTCTAATGTATGTTAAGTCGCTTACCCACAATTGATTAGATCCGGTAATTTCGAGCCCTTTGATTAAATTGGGATACTTTTTAAGCCAGTGATGAGAATCTGTGGTCTTTACAATCCTCTTTCTTCTCCGGATTAAAAGGCCATGGAAACGCAGTAGCTCGAACAGTTGATCTCTCCCGATTTTGATCCCATGTTGCTTTAAGTCAGGCACTAGCAGAAAGAGAAGTTTCCTGGTTCCTATCAATGGTATATCACTTCGGTATTCTCTGACCAACGACAACACCAGCACGTGGGCTATTGATGTCTTCTTTTCATGCTCTGCCGCATCGTAGTAAGCCTGACGTGTAACACCAAACAATTCACAGAGGCTTCCGAGGCTTTCTTCCGGATGCTTCTGTCTCATTCTTTTTACTGTTTGGAACCAGGCTTTTTTCTGATTTTGATATGAAGCTCTTGCTCGCTGACCTCGATCATTGTCTGTAGCCCGCTAATCTTCAAGTTAGCCTTTTCAAGTTGCTTCGTAAGGTCCTGAACTTGCTTGGCCAGAATTCGGGTTTTTGCACTTTCAGTCATATTGCCAATGGCTTCTTCCGCCACCTCGCGTGGCTTAATACTAAACGAAGAAAAATCGACTATCCATGCACTAAGTCTGTTTCGACTTAAACCGTATTTGCGAGCCGCTGCCCGCTGACTAATTATCCCCGAATTTACCTCATGAACAATTTTTTTCTTTTCCGTTTCGCTTAATCGTCCCCAAGGCTTTCGATTTTTGACCGTGATCTCCTTCTCTTTTGCTTTCATCCGTTCTGCTTTTGTGTAAAGCTATTTCAGGACAATACAGAGTTTAAACCGTATTGAGGTGGTCAATTTCACCGAATTTTCCAGCAAGGGTCCGTTAAGCGTCGCATTGCAGCTCACAAATGCATTTCGAAATAAGGAATTACCTTTGAGAGCGGATGACTATTTGGCAAAGCGTGGCGGGCAGGTTCAAGGATTAGGTGGGCCAAACCTTAAAAAGATTCTTCGTCAATATGATATTGAACGTACTTTATCGAATGAGGGGGGGAAGGACGAGCAGAGGCAGCATAGAAAATATGCGCGTTTACATAGATTTCCTGAATACTTACCACAGGAGTCATGGAAATTTCAACTGGGATGAAGTTGAGCAGTTTTGGGTCAGCAAAGTACATGAGTATTTTGACGCCGACCCCTTCACCTTAAGCATAGATGCCTCGCAAAGTGTTAGAGCAATAATTCGTAATCTCACCGACCAAGCATTGAAGCGCCAGCGGGAAGTATCTGGAGTTAAATTTTTAGGTACGATGATGCAGCATCTTGTAGGTGCAAAATTAGAGGTAGTCATGGGGGTGGGTAGCGTGAAGCATAATTGTGCAAGCAGCAATGACCAAGAATACGGTCGCACTGGGGACTTTGACTTGGGTGACGTAAGCATTCACGTTACGACTCGTCCGTCTGAGGCTCTTCTACTTAAATGCCGAGAAAATTTGAATGCAAACCGTAGGCCGCTCATTATCACGATTGACACTGGGGTCGCACTTGCAGAGGATATCGCAGATGAATTAGCGATTGGAGACCGCGTGGATGTGATAGATTTTATTCAATTTATTGTTGCAAACATTCATGAACGAAGTTCCTTCGAAGAGGATGGGCGTTCTAAAAGAATAATGCAACTAGTTGAGCGTTATAACGAAATCGTTAGTAATGTTGAAACAGATCCAAGCCTCAAAATTGAAATTGCTAAAGGTCGATGAATGCAAAAAGATGACGCGCTCCGAAACAATGGCGCGTGTTAAATCAAGGAATACGGGTCCTGAAATGACTGTTCGCAGAGCACTGTTCGCTGATGGTCTGCGATATAAAGTTAACTCTGCAAAATTGCCGGGCACACCGGATATTGTCTTGACCTCCAGAAGAACCGCAGTTTTTATCCACGGATGTTTTTGGCATCAACATCCTGGATGCAAAAGAGCAAGTTTCCCTCTGACTAATGTCGCATATTGGACAAGGAAATTTAACCGAAATTTGCAACGCGATGCGGAAGTTAAGGCGGCATTGATTGCTGAAAACTGGCACCTCGTAGTTTTGTGGGAATGTGAGATAAAAAATGTTGAAAAGCTGAGAAATATAGTTGAAGAGATAAAACAACTGCCGGTAAAGTAGTAGTATATATTACAAGACGAATTTTATGCTATTGCGTTCCGCAGAAGATTCTAGACCAGCTAGCAACAGCAATTGCTGCAGGATCTGGACATGTGGATGGACTATTATAACCAACTTAGCACCCATTCTGGCAAATACTGTTTTGGAAGAACACCAATGCAAACCTTCTTCGAAACAATACCGCTGTTCAAAGAGAAGTTCTGGAACAGTTGACAAATCCAGATTTTTTCTCGTCGTTGTGAAGATAGGCAATCCAAGGAAGCGAATGATCTACAACCGTTTTACTGGACAGTTCCGAACACGACATCTGACGATTAATTTTAACTCCTAACTGTCAGATCAAGGTATCCGCACGGTTAACACCATATTGAGTTGACAAGCTGGGGCTTCTACCTTGCGTGAAAAACATAAAAATGGAGCCAAAGGAAAAGATGTTATCGATGGTAGATGATTACCTGTGTAGCGGGAAGATTCAAAAAGAGTTTTGCAAGAAAGCGGGTGTCGGTATTGCTAAGCTGAACTACTGGGTCAGAAAGAGTAAAGAAATGGCGGTCCCCGCAGGATTTATTGCACTAACATCGGGTATCGATAAAGAATTGACCCTGGAGAATATCCATCTGGAGTAAAAATCACTGTTGATTCGTCCGATCTTTCATTGGTTGCGCGCCTGGTAAAGCTTTAAGATGTTTTCCTTAGGTTCCTCACACCAGTACTATTTGTACCGGGGCAGTTGCGACATGAACAAATCATTTGATGCACTACTATGCGGATTAGTAAATGAATTAGGTCGAAGCGCCACCTCTGGCGAAGTGTTTGTATTCCTGAACCGGAGACGAACTCATTTAAAGCTCTGTATGTGTCCGATAGAGCCATTTTAACAGATCGATGTAGTTCGTAATCTTGTTTCATGAAAAATGAGGCAGAAAAAATGCGTGATCTGTACGATCAGTGGCAGACGCAAGGGATAAGCAAACAAGCTTTTTGCAATCGGAATGGTATGGGATACCATAAATTCAATTATTGGGTTAAAAAATTCCGCGGCAAGAATGTGGCCGTGGCGGCACCGGCCCCTGGGTTTAGTCAAATATCAGTTCCACAACCAGAATTAATTGCGCAAGACCAACAGGCGCTGGCAGCAATCACTTTTCCATCCGGAGCGCGTATAGAGCTATTCGGTTCTTTGGACGCACCATTTATCAGGAAGCTCATTCTTTAAAATGCTAGCCTTATCTAATAGTTGCCGGTACTTCCTATACCGGAGCACAACAGACATGCGCTATGGTATATACGGTTTGGCTGGCCTGGTCCGGAATGAATTGGGCTTTGATCCATCGAGCGGCGATGTTTTCGTTTTCTTAGTCGCTGTTATTTCGTTGTTTATTATTTCAATGTATCTGGCGGGCCTTGTCGTCGTTATAATTCCAGTCGACGTGATGACTTTCTTTTTTGTCAATTTGAAATTGCCGAATCCTATGGATTTATTTAAGCTATATGCTATTATAGTTTTACGCATCAGTTTTGAATATTATCAAACTTTTTTGTTGTGAATGATATTATCAAAAAAATAGACATAATTCGCAACGAGTTTTGTTGGGAATTAAAATACGCGAGTGTATAATTGCGCAGCTGTTTTGAAGTAAATCACAGGCTACTGGAATTGGAAGTTTTCCGTGTTGTTAATTGCTAGCTGGGGACTATATCATCAAAGCAGAATCGAACAAATTGGGAATATTGTTAATATAATGAAATTGAGTAAGTTAATAGTAAATTGCCGCCGCCGTGATTTGAAACCGAGGGTTAGAAAGTCCTTTAACTGATAAAGGTTTTTATTTAAGTAGTTACCGAATGTTTGTAGCCTGATGATGACTTTTACGGCTGATCGGTTCCTTTAGATGTTGCATTTATTTTTCACCTTTAAACTATAATTTTTAACAGATGATCGCAAAAAAGAAGAATCTTGTTTTTTTACTCGCAGCTCTGACGTTTATAGCAAGCTGTAAAGATGGCGAACTTGACCCGTCCTCGGAAGTATCGGAAATAGAGAGCTCGTATGAAAAGATTGAAACACGAGCCTCGCGCGAGGAGATCGATGAACAATTGGCAAGGGGTAGACAGCATTTGGAGAAATATACTAGTCGATACCGCTCGGCGAGAGACGTATCAGGAGCGGGTTATGACGTCGGTGTCGTCCCAGCAACGAACTCGTGCCCTTTGAGTTCGGAAATGGTTGGCTTCTACATTGATAACGAAAATAAAAACAATAATACAAGAACAAATGGATGGAAAGGAGCATGGACAACTGAGACAGGGGGAGACTCCTATCTTCGATTCTGTAAGATTGATGGCCGCTTGCTCAACAACATGCAGGGGACTTTTGGAGTTTTGAAACTTGGCCCTAACAATCCGTCTGGTTTCAGGGAGGTGCTTCTGCTATCAATGGACAATCAAGATAGCGGATGGACGAGTATACCAACTGGCGCGGCGAATGCAGCACCGAACTGGGTTGACGGCGACAATTTGAGACTCTACTTTACGAATTTTAAGATCGCCGACGGTGCAACCCCCACGGCGTTTCCTAATCTTGGATTTTCCTACGGCGTAATGGGTTGGACACAGCTCGCATTAGAAACGGGCCAATACTATACCGACGATGAGGACGATGGTAACGAAACAGACGAGGAATTAGTCGAAGGCACTCATTCTAACCAGGTTATTCCTTTTGACCTTGTATATAATACAACTTTAACAGAAGTATACGGGACTAACTTTAGGCTGTCAAAAGTTAAGTAATTCAATATTTTGATTACTGAGATGAATATTACAAGAAGATAGAGATTTGGTGTCGTGTAACCTCGGGTCGCACGGCACCAGTTTTTTTTCGGAGAAAGACAAGAAAATTTGCAATAGCATTGACTTTTTACATTTTTTGGGTTCAACAACTTGGAAATATAGGGGCTCAGTTCTATTGTGTGAACATTATATCTGCCAGCTTTTGCAGGAGATATTTTGTATCTTGCACCACAGAAAGAGAGCAATCGTAAAAAGTACTGTGTTTTTGAAGATATGGTATGGCGCTTGACGGCTACCATTTTGAAGTTATGATATTTGTTCCGCTTATATAAAGATTAACTTTGAATTTGAATAATGGTTCTGACTTATGTCGTATGGCGGCTAAATACATTTTTACACAATATATGAGCTTCGTTAAAGGCTTCAACTATCTTATTATTGCACTTTTGTTTTCGACCGAGGTGATTGGAAGATGCGTCGAAGATATTGGCGAAACCATGATTATGGAAGTTATATATGGCTGCTCGGATGCTACCCTTATTATGAATCCGGATTCTTCAAGAAATCGCGGTTTTATCCCAAAGCCGCAGTTAGCCACCAAATTTGCTTTACTCCCGGGGGGCGGCCAAATTTATAATAGAGACTATTGGAAACTTTCTCTAGTATATGCTTCCCTAGGTGTATCGATTTACACATACTGAAGCCTTACCCTAAAGAGGGCAGTGGTCGTTTAGACTTTATTCATTTCTAGTTTCTTGGCAAATGTTGCCGGTGCTAAGCCAGCCAATGCTTGATGAGGATGAAATCGATTATAATCTTCCATCCATTCGTCCGATAAAATGCGAACGGCACCGGCCGCCCGGCTGTTCAAGTGATTCAAATAAATAGGCATCTAAGACATCCTCGCGGTAAGTGCGGTTCAATCTTTCCACATACCCATTTTGCATCGGTTTTCCTGGCTGAATATAGTGGATTGCGATGCCTTTATCTTCACACCATCGCCTGAATTTGTCGGCAAGGAACTCAGGGCCATTGTCAACTCGAATTTGTTTGGGGTATGGCCTGGCTAATACGATCAGTTCCAAGACATCGATCACTTTTTGAGCGGGAAGTGAAAAATCTGCGTGCGCTGCCAATACTTCCCGGCTGCAATCGTCGAGAATCGTCAACACGCGAATCTTACGTTTATTCACAAGCGCATCAGACACAAAATCCATACTCCAACTCGTATTTGGTTCGCTGGGCACTTGTAAGGGCTGTTTGATTCGAGCTGGTAGACGGCGTTTATGGCGACGTCGATGCTTCAAATTTAGTAGCCGGTACACGCGAAGAACTCGTTTACGGTTCCACACTAAGCCCTCATTGCGAAGTCTTCCAAAATAATCGTCAAAGCCTCTTGTAGGATAAACTTCCGCATATGCTTGTAACTTTTCAATCACCAGCCTATCATCCTTTCTGCTACGATAGTACCACTTGGATCGATGCATTCCGACTACCCTGCAAGCCCTGCCGACGGATACTTTCTCTTCAACAGCCCATTCCACGAGTTCCTTTTGCCGACAAGGCTCTACAGCTTTTTTTCGATGATGTCCTTCGCAAGTTTGTAATCCAGGCTCAATTCAGCATACATCTGCTTTAATCGGCGGTTTTCGTCCGCGCGGCGGCCGCTTGGAGTGCCTTAAGTTCTTTCAGCTGCGCAGCTTCCATACCACTGTACTTTTTCCGCCAATTGAACAAGGTTGCTTTGGAAATGCCGTATTCGCGGCAAACATCCATAGCTTCTCGGCCACCCTCATACTGTTTGAGGATTGCCACGATCTGGGTTTCTGAGTAGTTTTTCTTTTTCATGTGACAGTTAAAATTAGCTCTTTTCGAGTCTAATCCTGCACTGTCCTAAATTCGGGAAAGCTTACATTTAGGGTAAGGCTTCACCGGCAATCCTTACGTTCCCCCCGGGTAATAATTTATACTACCGGGCTCTACCTAAGCAAAACCGCCGAATTATATCTGGTTGCAGAGGGAATTTGGAGCGGCAAACCAGCTCTTATCATTCAGAGTCGAATAACACTTTTCGCTGTGGATATGGCCAACCAAATCCAGCTATGTCGTTGATTAAACAATACTTACGGACATCTAGACCTGCCGCTGAGGACGATTTAAGGCGCATTCTCTAAAGATTTATTTTCTAGGTATCCAGTACGTGAGCCAATCAAACTAAACCGTATATGGATGCAGCTCGGAAGGGCAATACTTCGACAATATTGGCCATTCTGAGAGATATTTTGAGAGATCAGATTGAGATGGGCTACGATTATTTCGAAATCCCGATCAAACGGCCAACACAGATTCTCCGATCCACTGCCTCGTCATATAAAGGTGCAACGTTTTTCCTTTTTGTAGGTTTCCTGAACTGTCTTATCTGAAATACTCCCGTTTCACTGGGCAGCCATCGGTTAAAATTAAGTTTATTTTGAGCCCCTCCCAGGTTTTCAGACGGTTGAAAGTAGAGTTTCCGGCGTTTCACAAAAATATAGCAGTAGGCATCATAAAAAGTGAGGAAGGGCCATCTTTGTAGCGAAAACATCTTACACCCGTTTTACAAGAAAGTCCCGTCGGATTGCTCGAAGGGGCGCTATCTACAAGTTTACTTTAACACGTTCTCAAGGAAATACCTATCAAGGGCTGAAAACGAAATGTCCCCGTAGTAAATTCTGTCGTTTATAACTATTGTTGGTGTAGCCTGAAACTTACCAAGCTTCATTAAGAGCTCATAATCGCCTTTTAGCCTTTTTACCTTTGATAGGTCGCCTTTGTAGCTTGTAAAATTTAAGCTGCTCAAGCCTAGTTTCCGTGAAATTTTTTCGACATCGAATTGGGCGGTGAAGATTAATTGAGCGGCTTCCCAGAACTTCGCATTCTCTCCTGCATACTCGGCATACAATATGGGATCAGATATTTCTTGCGTCATGGAAGAGTATCTAAATTCGATATCCGAATTGTATTTTTGCAGCAATTTGTTAAGGGTAGGATAAAATTCTCGGCAGTGGGAACATCCAAAATCTGAAAAAATCCACACTATCGGTTTTTCTTTTGCGACCCTGTTTAATTTATGATACGTAACATTTGGGATGGTTAGAGTCGGCGATAGTGGAGGTTGGAGGAACACCTCGATATTTTTCGCTAATTTTAAAGAGTCGACGTAGCTAGCAACAAGATAGGTCTCAAACGCATCTTTCAATAATTTTTTGCCATCTTCTGATTCCAAGGGAACGATTCTGCCCGGATGATCAGAGTCCGGAATTCCATCCGCCAGCAGGTTATTTTCAATATACAAATTCCTGTTTTCAGGGGTGGCGTGGAAGATTTTAATCTTTGAAACCAGAGAATCTAGCGTAATATTTAACTTTTTGGCTTCCTCTCGGAGCAATTGCTTAGCGATGAGCTCCTCCAGCATATATTTACGAGCGTAGTACGCATTGTAAAGAGACTCGTATAATTCTGGCTGAATAAGAGGATCTATATCAGATGTCAAGATCTCTCGATCTCCTATTATTGCTGCAACATTACTCTTTCTATCACCAAGCTTGTCACTTGTACATCCCAGGAAAAAAAGCACGAGCAGTAAACTCGTTAAACCGATCTTCATTATAAATGTTATTAATTCATATAATAGTTTAAAAATGTCTAGCTAGTGGCGGGACATTGTAAGTGAAAAGCCAAGGATTCAAGATGTAGATGTCCAGAAGGCCTTGGCTTTTAAATCACTTATCTGACAATGGCATAGTAGAGATCGATCCCTTTCCTTTGCGAACCAGTGCCATTATTATTGTAAATCAAGTTAGCGGTCTTTTTAATCCATAGTTGAGGTGCCGGTCCCGCGTCAAAGCTCCATGAGTCGTTATTCGAATTATCTTCCGTATCAACGTACCACAGACCTCGGTAGGCAGTGCCCGTTCCAAATTTATTAAGTGAATAATACGACGGTTCCGATGCCCCATAAGCGTATCCACCCAAAACCGCGTAACTGAAGCCATAATCTGGCATTGCGACAGTGCCGGGGTTATTGTAGCTCAACAAATGGAATGCAAGATTATTATTTCCATCGATAATGTTTGGCGCAGCAATTTCAGCTGTAGTAGGCGCAATCCACCTTGTGTGGCCGCCGTTTTCTGTGTCAAAGGTGAGGTGACTTTGCTGAATACTTGATAACGGTGCAATTGTTGACGTTGGAACACCGGGACAAAACCGGATTACGGTAAAGTAACCGCTAGCAGCTGCGAGAAGCCGACCATCTACTTTGCAGTAATACATGATAACATCCCCTCCACCGTCTTTATACCAAGAAACTGCATTTCCACTTGTATAAGAATCATGAGGAGTGTCGTCTTCAGCATCCGCTAAAACCTTTACCAGTTCCGAATTAAGCGGACATCCAGCAACGATAGGGATTACACCAACATCATAACCGCCTGAAACATCTCTGGCCGATTTATATCTAGACGTATACTTGATAAACTGTTCCTTGATCTCCCTTTCCTGTTCTTCGAAGATAGGAGCTACCTTACCGTTTTCGATCTTTAATCGGGAGTATGACTCTTCAATTCCCTTTATTTCGTCAGTCGGGCCATTTGGATTGGTTGGCTTCTCGCAACTAAAAGCGAAGATTGACAGAGCGACCACAGTGGCAATGCCATTTACAATATTATTAACCTTCATACAGCAGTAGTTATTTGTTAATTGTTAAACACTAGTAAGAATGTATCCACGAAGAATTCAAAACTTTGCGTGTTACGGGCGTTGATAATTCAATGTTGAAAATGAAATCATCGCTACTATGAATAGATCCCTTTTATATTTAAAGAATAAAATTACATAAAAGCAAAGTGGATCTGCCAATAAACACTCGAAAGTACTTCTGTGAAGCCTTCCAAACTCAATCCACTTTCAAATAGCTTTTAGAATTTGGACTATGTATTAGTCCATCAACTTTTTCGAATCTTCTAGCAATATTGAACCTGAGGACACCTGTCATCAAGTTCAATATATGAAAGTCGGTACATGTCAAATCACCTAATAACTTTGAGATTTTATTTCTGCCGAGATTTACTTCTGCAAGAGTCCAGTGATCATAATTTATTTTACTTTGGACAACCGGAAATTGGTACCAGCTACCTCCCATGAGGTGTTATTAATCCTAACAAATTCATATGAAATCACCAGGTTACCAGAAGTACCCTCGACTATTTTCTCCGATGTTGCGTTATTGTGATCCTCATCATCAGTATAGTATTGTCCAGTCTCAAGTGCAAGTGCTGTCCAACCCATAACTCCGTATGAAAAGCCTAGGTTAGGAAATGCAGTAGGCGTCGCCCCAGAAGCAATTTTAAATTGCGTAAAATGAAGCCTCAGATTGTCTCCGTCAACCCAGTTCGGCGCAGCGTTGGAAGCGCCGGTAGGTATACTTGTCCAACCACTATCTTGATTGTCCATTGATAGTAGCCTTACCTCTTGAAAACCTGTCGGATTATTTGGCCCCAGCTTCAAAACTCCAAAAGTACCTTGCATGTTGTTAAACAACCGACCATCAATCTTACAGAATCGTAGATAGGAGTCTCCACCCGTCTCAGTTGTCCATGCTCCTTTCCATCCGTTTGTCCTTGTGTTATTACCTGTATTTTCATTATCAATATAGAAGCCAACCATCTCCGAGCTCAAAGGGCATGAGCTCGTTTCTGGGACGACACCAACGTCATAACCCGCTCCTGATACATCTCTCGCTGAATGGTATCGACTGGTATACTTCTCTAGATGTTCTTTACCCCTCAGTAATTGTTTATCAATCTCTTCGTTCGAAGCTCGTGTTTCAATCTTTTTATACGAACTCGCTATTTCAGATACTTCTGAAGATGGGTCTAGTTCACCATTTTTACAGCCGGACACAAATGCTAGTACTGCGAATAAAAAAGTAAGATTCCTTTGTTTTGTGATCATTTGTTTAAAAAACATAGTTGAAAAAAAAATACGACATTGAGAGGAGTCATTCAGCTATAATGAAATCATTGCTACTATAAATAGATCCTTTTTACATTTCGAGAAGAAAATCACATAAGAGGGGAAGTAGATCTCAGTTACACGACTCCAAATTTATACAAAACCGAGTTTTCTTTGGGATACACGATTTTGACACTAGGCTCTACTTGCATCGCAAGATCAGCTGAAATGTCAAAGTCCATTAGGTGTGCGGCAACATTCGCCTCTATTATTTGTATTATATGGAAGAGACCCGTCGCGATTACTCTTCTGCTAATAGACACTCGGAATACTTGTGCGGAGCTTTTCCAGGTTCATTATACTCCCCCCAATATCTTTGAGATTTGATTTCTTCCGAGATTTATTTCCACACGAGTCCAGTGATCATAATTTATTTTACTTTGGACAACCGGAAATTGGTACCAGCTACCTCAAAGGATGAGTTGTTAATCCTAACAAGGTCGTATGGGATCCACTGGCCGGCCCCAGTACCCTCAAGTAATGCTTCTGTTGTTTCGTTATTGTGATCCTCGTCGTCGGTATAGTATTGCCCATTCTCAAGTGAAAGTTGTGTCCAACCCATTACCCCGTAGGAAAATCCTAGATTAGGGAAAGCCGTCGGAGTAGCTCCGTCTGCAAGCTTAAAATTTGTAAAGACTAATCGCAAATTATCACCATCTACATAATTAGGAGATACGTTGGACGCGCCACTCGGAATTGAAGTGCTACCGCTATCCTGATTATCCATTAACAGCATACTAACCGCTCTAAAGCCCGTAGGGTTATTTGGGCCGAGCTTCAGAACCGCAAAGGTTCCTTGCATATTGTTAAACACCCTTCCATCAACTTTGCAGAATCTAAGATAAGAATCCTTGCTACCAGTAATTTCCCACGCCCCCTTAAAACCGTTCGTCCTTGTATTGGCGCCGTCGTTTTCATTGTCGATAAAAAATACTACCATCTCAGAATTTAATGGGCATGAAACGGAGGTAGGAACCACACCAACATCATACCCCGCGCCCGAAACATCTCTTAAAGACCGGTAACGACTGGTGTATCGCTCCATATGTTCTTTTCCAGATTTCACTACTGCGTCAATCTCTTCCTTGGATGCCCCAGTCTCTATCTTTTGATAGGAATTGCTGATTTTCTCGATTTCAGATGATGGTTCAAGATCACCACCATTACAGCTACTTAGAAGTAAAGCAATGCCAAGAGCCAGGGGCAAACAGTTATAAGTTGTTTTCATTGATAGTTAATTAATATGTTCAAAATTTACGACTCAAATATATAACAATCCAACTTAAAATATCAATCATTCATTTTTAAAATTTTGTCGATTAAACAACAGGCATTTCGCTAAATCAGATGTTAAATTGAGCAGAAATCATACAACGTATGGGTCAAATTTGAAAGCCAGAGAGCACTTTTGACCTATAATGAACAACAAATACATCGATATAATATCATGAACGCCTTTTCAATAATATAGGCCTCTTAATCACACAACCTAGACAATTGGAGCGCAAATCATCGACACAATTAACACGATGAGCGTAAATAGGCTCAAGGATTATTTATTTGGAATGGCTCATAACCAATTGAAAATTAGCTGCTTATGACAATAAAGGACCCTGTAAAGTTCCTCGAAATCGCAGTTTCTTGCGAACCTTACTGAGTAATATGCTAACTTTGTACGATTTCAAAACTCGTGTGGCTGTGCACAATCAAGAGAAATATATAGACAAAAGGCAACTAGACATGTTACTGGAAAAATTAAAATTATCGATCAAAAAAAATAAGTTGTTGTACTATATCAAAAGTATCGCAATTCAAGCCGTACCTAGGGTCGCATTTCGTACGGCCTACGCAATAAAAATAAAAGCATTAACTAACTATGATAGAGACGATTTGGAGTATCGCTTAAATTACTATAACAAGTTGGATGAGCCTATAAAGTTAAGCGATGACACTTCATCTTTAAAAGATGTTAAGAGTATGAAAGCCTCTAGTGCGTATATTTTTGACACCTTGAGGTACACAAATTTTTTCGAACAAAATCTCAAAGCACATTTTATTTTTGGTGACGTAATACATGTATCGGATGTACCATCAATACAAAAATCTAGACCAATCAACGAGAATAACAAAAATGCTATACTTTTAAATTTAGACAAAAAAAGACATTTTCTGTTCTTGAATGATCCTGTTCCTTATCAGCAAAAAATCTCTAAGCTTATTGGTCGAGGATCAATAACACAGCCGCATCGAATACGGTTTTTTGAACAATATTTCAATCATCCAAAAGTTGATATTGGTCAAATAAATAGGATCGGAGGTAGGCATGAGTGGATAAAACCTAAAATGTCTATAATCGAACATCTCAAATACAAATTCATTTTGAGCTTGGAGGGGAATGATGTAGCCACAAATTTAAAATGGATTATGTCTAGTAGTTCGATTGCGGTAATGCCAATTCCAAAATATGAAACTTGGTTTATGGAAGGAAGATTAATTCCAAACTACCACTACATTCTCATAAAAGATGACTTCTCAGACCTGGAGAATCAATTAGATTACTACCTAAATAATGAAGCGGAAGCGGTTCAAATTGTGCGAAATGCAAACGCCTATATTCGGCAATTTCAAGACAGTCGTAAAGAAGATTTGCTTTCGCTGTTAGTCTTGGAGAAGTACTTCTACAAGACTTCGCAACTCCCTAGTAGATCTATTTAAGTTTTTTTGAACGGTTGCCTTATTGTTCAACTACCGGGCTTTTAAAGCCAATTGCTCAAAAAGACAATTTTACAGCTCTACTTTACATCTGAAATTTGCCACCTTAATCTTTGTCGGTATGACGATAAATTAATGACCTAAAGACCGGTGTACTGACGATATTTTTATTTTCTACAGAAAAAGAACCCTCCGAAGACCCGTCACCCTGCTTAGATAAATCAACGTTAAGTTTAGATTCAATTTGAATCCATAATGGGTAGCTTTGCCTTTTCAATTTGAATCGATTCGCTTACTAAAATTGAGCGTTTACTTTTGTGCGTCATATCATCACTAAATATTGTTTAATATTATTTTCGACCCATATGCTGATTATCACGTACTGACCTAAGTGTCTGTTTAAGTTTCAATATGTATCGGTCTAACTGTAATAGATCTGATTTTCTATAAGCACAGTAAGAGTAGCTTGAAGTTTTTTCGTTTTCGCTAGAAATTCAAAATCACATCTGAGGTTGCTTTTTATTTGCGTTTCTTTGTTTAATTTGAAATTTGGCCATATTTAATCCAGATTTCCTTGCGATTTCCTGTGTTATCACGTTTTGAATTCATCATCAATCGAGTTAACATCCCGAAACTTGCCAAAGTTTTCAGAGAACTCATGAAATAGTACGCAATCGACGAAGCGTGCTATATGCGGCTGAAAATTCTTGACAATGTATACAGGACAAATCGCCCCCCTTAACACATATTTTTTCTTTTCGGAATTTCTAGTAGTGATACGATATGAAACATCTTCAAGACCTACAATCGGCGAAAGAGGAGATTGAATGTAAATTTCTGTACCTTTTGCTTCTTTTGCCGATTCTATATAGTTTTTGAGCACAAAACTTTCCGAAAAACTTCTTAATAGTTCTTGTTTTTATTCTGAATCTATCGAGACTACACGACCGGGGAGTTCTAGGTCAGGTATACCATCTTTTAGAGAATTTATAGCAAAAATTTCTGTTTCGACCTGCGAAGTGGCGCGCACAGTTTTGATTGGATTGATAATACTGGCCATGCTTACTCCCAACTTCTCAGCCTCATGCGACAATATTCTCTTGTTAATTATTTCGTCGATCCATGGTTTGTATTGTAGAGAGACTCATACAGCTCTGACTGGATTAACGGATCAATCTCAGTAGTGATTATTTCCGTTTCGCCAAAAAAACGTGCAAACGCTTTCCGACCAGGGGCATTTTCGATAGTCATCCAGCTGTTCAACAGTGCGAGTAAAGCTAGAAATACACTTATATTTTTTTTAAAATAATTCAGGATCACTATTGTTGATTGTTGTGCTTTGCGCGTTGATAATAGAACTTTCAATCTACATTCAGAGCAGACTCGCAAATTACTCAGCCGACCCAGATCGATTTTCGATGACTTCGTAAGTGTGTGGAATGTAATAGCCTTTCGTTTATTTGAGACTGTTTATTGGATCCAAATATATCACTTATACTGTTATAATTTATCTGAGGTTTGGCAGATTTTTTTATATGTGTTACACATTTTTTTTTCGAAATAGTTTAATTGTTTGGATTTCAGGGTGATAGGTTTATGGCACGGGATCTTTTCGAGAAGGCGCTTGATTAAGCATGGTAAAAGTATGGGTGATAACCAACCACAATTACAATATGACCTATTCAAACATAGAGGATTCGTCCATTGACTTTATAGACGACGTATTTATTATGCGCTATTGCGCTCGTAATGAAGCCATTCGGCCCTTCGAAGTGTGCCTATTTCTACAATCAAATTCACCTTTAAGGTCACTTTTTTTAACGACCTATGTTGGTTTTTACACATTTTTGTAGCAATAATTGTTACGGTCTCCTAGCATTTCATTACAAGCCTTAAAAAGCATGTAAATCTATCATTGCTCGCATTGATTTCATTTAGTTACATTAAATTAGGCTATCGTTAAATAGAGCTGAAATTTGTAAATTAAGAGGTATTTGGCAAATGAAAAAGTCATGGAAAGGTACTTCAAGAGCCTTTCAATTTTCCAATTCCAGGAATGATTTTGGGACGATGAGACGTGTACGGCCGATTTGGGTGATCTCAAATGGAAAAATGGTTATTGCGGTCCTGTCATCCTGGATGGCGAGCAGGATTTTGTCTTTAAGAAAGTGATCGTTTTACCAGAAGGGAAAAAAATGCTTTGGAATCCTTAATAGGTCGTATGAGCCTTACGAGGTCTATGCCGGTGATGTGATTGAAATCTTGAAGTTTCACAGCTACTTTTCCAAGGATGTTGAGGTGGCTCCAAAAAGCGGCATGCATTTTTGCACATCGTGATGCGAAGTGAAAGAAATCAAAAATGTAAAGACTCGTCGGAGCTACGATTCTGATTTTAAGCAAGAGGTGACCAGAATGCTCGTTTCCGGTCGAAGCGCTAAGGAAGTTTCCGAATCATTTGGAATTGCTGAGAATCTGCTTTATCGTTGGAAGAGAATGGTAACTATGAAGACAAAAACAAAGCAGGTGCAGGGAGAGAGTGGCAAAGCAGCAAAACTTGCTGCTGAAAATGCTAAACTGCGAGCGGAAGTTGAACGCCTAAAAACCGACCGAGAGATCTTAAAAAAGGCGTTGGGTCTCTTCAGCACGTCCGACTAAGAGACGTCTATGACTTAATAATATCTCTTTCCAGTACAAATAAGAATGTGTTTGAGAATTATATTCTGGCCGGAAGTAGTGTGCGTTGTAGCATCAGTTGAATATTGGCGAGAAGCACCCAGGCAACCGAAGATGATACTGTATATTCGTAATCTTTGACAATTCTTCTGAAAAAGTTAGTCCAACTAATTGATCGTTCTACAACCCATCTCTTTGCTAGGGGTACAAACCCCTTTGCCGATTCTGGGCGTGAAGCTTTCTCAAATTGAATATTGAACTCGTTCATTTTGCGGGCAAAGATACCGTTGTATGCCTGGTCACCATACACCTTTGCAAGGCGTTGGTCTTGGCAAAGAATATCTGCCGAAAAATTTAACGCAGCATGGCCGTCAGGCTCATTTGCAGCGTGAACATGAGCAAACCATATTCTGCCATCTGTGTCGACCAATAACTGTCTCTTACGGCCATTTACCTTTTTGTGTACATCCAGCCCACGGTTTTCAAAAATCATAGGAGATAATTTAACACTCTGACTATCAATGCAAAAGGCGGATGGATTTTTGTCCTTATTATTCATTTTTCTATCGAACTGATTTAGAAAAATGTTGATTTTCGCGATCACATTACTCTTTTTCCAGCGGTTAAAGTACCAATAGACCGACTGCCATTTAGGAAAGCAAAGCGGCAAATTTCTCCACTGGCAACCTGTGCGAACGATGTACAGCAGTGCATCCATAATTGCCCTTAAATCGTGTTTCCTCTTTCTTTTTAAATCTAAAAACCCCGAAATTGCACTCCATTGGGGATCGGTCAGCCTAGTAAACTGTTTAATCAATGCTTTAATGTTTCGTCACTGCAAAGATGGTACGATCCCCATTCTCTGCAAATCCCAAACACGCTCTAAGGTAAGTTATCTGTGCTCGCTTTTCGAGGTGAGCCGCACAGCCTACTATCGGTACAGGCGAGGAGAAAGTCATAATGCGGACAAAAAATACAACCCGTCCAAAGCATGAAATACGGATCGAATTTATCCGGAATATGAAGCGATACGGTAGCAGGCGAATCAAAGAATCCCTAAAACAAAAAGGTATCAAGATTAGCCGTCGTAAAGTTGCTGAAGTCATGCGAAAGGAAGGTTTAAGGGCCATTCAGCCACCCAGATTTATTCCGAGAACCACGGATAGTAAGCACGGAAAACGAGTTTGCCGGAATCTGCTGCCTGATGAGCCGAAGCCAAGTCGGCCCAATGCAGCTTGGACATCGGATATTACTTACATACCCTTAAAAGGCGGCAAATGGGTTTATCTGTGTGTCTGGATGGATCTGTATTCCAGGGAGATAGTTAGTTGGCAACTAGCCGACAACATGGAGGAAAGCCTTGTCAGGGAACCGTTGGTAAAGGCACTTCTCAAGCGAAGGGTCAAACAGGGAATGATCGTGCACTCGGATCGTGGCGGACAATATTTATCACGAAAAATGAAGAACGTGATCAAAACGTTCAAACTCAGACAGAGCATGTCCCGCGCCGATGATCCGTATGACAATGCCTGGGCAGAGTCATTCTGGGGGAGGTTGAAGGCCGAGTTAGACATGCCAAAGGGCGGCTACGAAAGCATCGAGAAATTGAAGTCTGTTTTATTCGAATACATTGATGAATATTACAATACCAGAAGATTACATTCTTCATTGAACTATCTAAATCCGGTAGCTTTTGAAGCAGAATATTACCGGCAAACGGGATGAGCTTTGAAGTTTAAAAACATTTACTAACCCGCGAAAGTGTAAACCAAAACGGAACCACGTCATGTGCCTGAAAGGGTTTCGGAGGTGCAGCATATTTCGCAAACGATGGAGACAAATCTGACGCAACTCAGAGAAATACATGATAGGATTGATAACAGGCCTGATCCATCTCGCTGCGTAAACCTTCTTTAATTACTCAGAATTGAGGACTGTTGCAAGTAAAATACTCAATTTAAGTTGAAGACTAAATCAGAACTTAACGTTGCACAATGCTTAATTGAAAACGAACTCTAAAATGATGGAAAAGTATGAGTCTAAAACGTTTACTATTGTCTGCTTTTGCTTTGGTTCTATCCCTGCCGCAGAGCACAGATCCTCTTGCAGTTAACCGGCAGCCCGTAACACCGCGCCCGTTGCCGGTGGTATCCAATAAACTGTTGGTACACCAACCAGAAAAAGCGCCCGACATCGACAAATTAAAACAAAGCGACTGGTATGCTACTGCCATGAAAAACATGCAGGAAGCTGAATATTACTTTAAGAAGTAGGGCAACAGTTACAGCACGCCCAACCGTAAAAACAACCTTCGTTTTTACTACGATGAAAAAGGGTTCACCGTCCAGCCACGTTCGATCCGGATTCCCATTGGCGATTATGATATCACTACCGCGCCCGATCAAATCAAATACAAATCCCTGCCCGATTGGAAAATAGCCTTCAACCTGGATAAAAGACAGATTGGCAAAGGCATCTGGCAGACCAATGGAAGCAAGGCAGAATATCAAACAGACAATATTACTGTGCAGTATATCAACAACACAGACGGTATGCGGCAGAATTTTATCGTTCAAAAACCTTTGTCGGATGATGATGACTTGAAATTGAATTTCAGTGTGGAAACCACACTAAAACAGCGATTGAGCAGCGACCGGCTGCAATTTGTGCATGAGGAGAGCGGCGTAGTCTTAAACTACGAACAATTAAAGGTTTGGGATGCCAATGGCGAGATACTGGCGGCGGGTTTTGAAAAGGACAACGACGATTACGCCATTCATGTCAATACCACAGGTGCGACCTATCCCATCACCATCGACCCCCGTTATGGTTGAAAGCAACCAGGCGAACGCACAAATGGGCTTTTCAGTTTCCAGCGCGGGGGATGTCAATGGTGATGGGTACAGCGATGTGATTTTAGGGGCCAAAACTTACGACAATGGCCAGACCGACGAAGGGACCGCTTTTATCTATCATGGCTCAGCCACAGGGATCAGTACCACCGCCGCAACCATGCTAGAAAGTAATCAGGAAAATGCGCAATTCGGCTTTTCGGTTGCGGGTGCGGGGGACGTAAACGGGGATGGGTACAGCGATATCATTGCAGGTGCTTATTTTTATACCAGTGGTCAAAATACAGAAGGCGCAGCTTTTGTATACCAAGGTAATCACGCAGTCGCAAGCAATCGCAGTAACCTGAACTTGTACAATGTTGATTTAACTACCCCAATCGGCAGCAGCAATTTCGCGCTTCCCCAATTTTGGCACGGGGCTTTTTGCCAAATCGTTCCTGGGTAGAAGCAAAGGCAAACTGGTCTGGGAAACAAAGGTCAGCTATGAACCTTTTAGTGGCACGCCCATCACTAACAGTGTCCTGTACACTTCCCAGCAAGCAGGCTATACCGATCTGACCATATTGGGTACGGAACTTAAAAACCTGATCAATAAACTACCGGGCAAGTACACTAAAATAAGGGCCAGGGTTCAATACGATCCGGTCACGGCGATCACCGGGCAAAAATATGGCCCGTGGCGGTACGTGCCTTCCGTCAGTGCGGGAACAACTGGGGGCGCTTTGCCGGTCGATTTGATCTCATTCAAAGTCGCCTGGCAAGAGCAGGGCAAATCCGCGCGCGTCACCTTCGTTACTGAAAATGAAAGCGAGATCTGTTGCTACGAGATCGAGAAAAGCGATAATGGGTTTCACTTCAATACAATAGGTTATTTGGATGCCAGGAACGCCCCTGAACTTCATACCTACAATTTTATTGATCTTCATGCCACCGGCAAAAAGCAGTATTACCGCTTAAAGACCGTCCACGCCGACGGTGAGACTGATTACAGTCGGATCATCCTGTTGCAGGATAGGACTGTAACGGAAATCCTGGTCTTCCCCAATCCGACCGCCGATGTATTGCAACTGCAACTCAACAAGGCATACAGCCACATCGGGGTGCAGATTGTAAGCAGTGCGGGACGGGTGATCAAGCAACTAACCGTCAGCTCAGATGCCAATCAAACGGTTAAAATCCCAGTTGGCAATCTGATCACCGGCACTTACTTTTTGTATTTGCAGACAGCTGGGCCGGCATCCGCTGAGGAAAAACAGGCACTGCAATTTGTCAAGCAATAAAGAGCAAGCATGTAAGCCGTGGCTCAGATGCGACGGCTTACAACTTCTGCTTAACATAACTGCAAGTTATGCGATCGATACACTGGTTTTTTGGGAAGATACAAAGCACCGCTATCGACGCGTGAATAACTGTGTCTGCGGCCTTGGAACGCTAGAGGCAGAGGAGATTCGGCATAATTTTTTTAACAAAAAATTTTAACTTTCTCCGATTGTACACATAGATTAATGATATCATGGGAATTAAGCCAGGACCGAAAAAGATTGCCGCGTCAACGGGAAAACCGGACAAGCGCCAAAGGGATAACAAAGATTCGGCAGGTAACACGCCTTCACTGAAACCGCACAAGCACAAGAAGGGTGATTGACTTTTGCATTTTTTACGACCACGTTGATTTTTAACAGATTTCTTTTTTCCGCGACAGCAGCTTGGTCAACTTTCTATGTCTGTAATTGTTGCGACGGTAAAAGACCTCAAAAAGACAAAGTGAATGCCGAAAACGTGGTCTTGAGTTCGACTTTGTCTTTTTGAGAACCATGGTTAGCAAAACGCTTATTACTGCTTGTTAAGAATTCCCTTTAGTCTCGTCATATCATCAGATATCTTCTTGTCGACAATTTTAGCATAATGTTGGGTAGTTTTGATGTTTCGATGCCCGAGCATTTTTGATACGCTTTCAATCGGAACCCCATTGGTCAGTGTTACGGTCGTCGCAAAGGTGTGACGTGCCAAATGGAACGTAATCGGCTTGTTTACCCGGCATACGTCCCCAATTTCCTTCAAGTATGAATTCATTTTTTGGTTCGATAGCACGGGAAGCACTTTGCCTTTTGCAATGCATTCAGGGTGACAAGCATATTTATCAAGTATAATCTGTGCCATTGGTAGAATTGGTATTCTTGACGGTGTATCCGTTTTCTGCCTTTTTATAGAAAGCCACTTCTCTCCATCGACGCCGTCGATGATCTCTGAGCGTTTAAGCTTATAAGCATCTGCGTAGGCCAGGCCGGTAAAGCAGCAAAAAATGAAAATGTCACGGACGTGTTCAAGCCTTGGATTACCAAGATCCTTATTTGAAATATTTTGCAGTTCGACAGGTGTGAGCGCCTCTCTGTTGACTTCTCTTAACGAAATTTGAAAGTTCGAGAATGGGTCCCGTGCTAGCCAGCCCTTCTTGACACAGATAATCACGATTTTTTTGAAATTCGTCAGATATTTCATCGCTGTGTTGTGGCCCAGCTGCTTTTCCGTCTTCAACCAGAACGCATATTCTGATATGAAATCGTAGTCAAGCTTTGTGATATTAAATTCAGTCGCTTTATATTTCCATTCAATGAATGCCTTTGTGTGGTCGAACGAGGTTTTGTACCGTCCCAGCGTTCCCAAGGCATAGTCAGTGCCTACCATCCGCGCCAATTTCTCATTGTGATCCCGAAAAATTTCAAGGATATCTTTCGATTTGTCCGACACTCCATTAATTCTGTTCCGAAGTTTTTCAGCACTCAGATCGATGTTCGCTTCCAGCATCTGTTTTTGGATGTCATACACTTTGAGTTGCATGGCGTCAAGATAGCTATTCAAAACTCGTGCATCTTCTCGTGTCCCGTTTTTGCGCCCGGTAACCGAATTCCATTTTTCGGGCTCGCATTCTCTCTTTGTGGAAATCTCAAATCGTTCGCCATTGGTTGTTATCCGCAGATATATCGGTAACGGGCCCTTAACATAGCCGCTTCTTTTTTTTAGATAAAAGAGCGTTGTGAGGTTTCTAGATAACATAATGATAGTTTTAAGTGAATTAAATCTACTATCAATGCCGTCAAAAAATCAAGATGTTTCCTTCGTAAACAGGTTGTAATTCAGTGTGTTATATCGGTTCTGGTGAGCAGATTTTTTACTTTGACAATGCTCACCAAATGCTCACCAGAATATTGGGTAAAATTGAATATTCTGGCAGAGGCTTAAAAAAGAAAAAGCCTGTAAATGATTCATTTACAGGCTTTTGTTGCTTTTTGTTACTCTTATCAGCAGAGAGGAAGAGATTCGAACTCTCGATACAGTTACCCATATACTACCTTTCCAGGGTAGCCCCTTCAACCACTCGGGCACCTCTCTATTGGGGTGCAAATATAATAAAGAGAATGTTGTTTCCAAATCCAGGACGCAAATCAAATACTCATTTCTCCGCGGAGTGGTTTACCGAGCATGTCGATGCACGGGCCGCCGGGGCGTTCGCAGGCGAAAACGTACATCATTTTGGTGATGGCGGCTTCGGCGGTTATATCGGAGCCGCTGATGACGCCGATCTGTTGCAGGAACTTGCTGGTCTGGTACTGGCCTTGCGATACGCGGCCACCGTCGCATTGGGAAACGTTGAAAATGACAATGTCGCGCTCGATGGCGTCGCTGATTGCATTCAGGAACCAGGGCTCCGTGGTGGCATTGCCTGCACCGTAGGTTTCCAGGACAATGCCCCGCATGCCTTCGATGTTCAGGATCGATTCCACGACTTGCTGGCTGATGCCCGGGAACATTTTCAGGAATGCGACATGGGTGTCGAGGTTATTGTGGACTTTCAGTTTCAAACCGGGCTGGTAGGGCCTGAGATACGGAAAGTTGTATTCGATGTTGACGCCCGCATTCGCCAGCGCGGGGTAGTTTTCGGAATGAAATGCGTTGAAATCGGAACTCTCCTGTTTTTTGGAACGGTTACCGCGGAGCAAATTGGAATTAAAATAGATGCAGACCTCGGTGATAATGGGATAGCCTTCCTCATTCTTGGCGGCAGCGAGTTCCAGCGCAGTAATCACATTCTCCCGCGCATCCGAGCGCGCCACGCCTATGGGCAATTGCGCGCCCGTGAGGATGACGGGCTTGTTGAGGTTTTCAAGCAGATAACTCAATGCTGAGGCGGTGTAAGCCATCGTGTCTGTTCCGTGCAGGATCACAAAGCTGTCGTACTGCTCATAATGCTCGCCGATAATGCTTGCCAGCTCGATCCAGATGGCCGGGTTCATATTCGACGAGTCGATCGGTTCCGGTAGCGAGAGGAAGGTGATGTCAAAATCGAGCCGGCTGATCTCCGGAACTTTTTCGATGATCTGCTGGAAATCGAACGGGACGAGTTGTTTGCCTTTGGTTTCATAAACCATGCCCAGCGTGCCTCCCGTGTAGATTACAAGGACCGAACCGGTGGTCGGCTCAGGAGAAATGGGGTTGATGTGTATTTTGGTATAACTCATTGAGATAGTTTGTTGAGCATGCTTTTGGCATTTGCGGTGGTCGCTGCGATGACATCGGCTTTGGTCATTTCTTTTAAATCTGCCACCCGCTGAGCGACGAGATCGATATAGGCGACTTCGTTACGTTTGCCGCGGTAGGGGACGGGGGCGAGGTAGGGCGCATCGGTTTCAAGCACCAGATGTTCCAGGCCGACGTGCGGTATCACTTTATCCAAACCACCGTTTTTAAAGGTGGCCACTCCACCAATCCCGAGTTTAAAACCGAGTTCAATAGCTTTCCGGGCTTCTTCCAATGTACCGGTGAAGCAATGGAAAATGCCGGTCAATGCGGGATCGGCGAAATCTTCGATGAGTTTCACAGTTTCCCAAAATGCGCTGCGGCTGTGAATGTCGATCCAGAAGTTATGCTTGCGCGCGAGGCCGCATTGATAGAGGAATGCTTTTTCCTGCTGCTCTTTGAAGGTAACATCCCAGAAAAGGTCCATACCGATCTCCCCGACGGCGATGAACTCGTATTTGCCCAGCCATTCTTCCATCACCTGCAATTCCTTTTCAAAATTTTCCTTCACATAGGTGGGATGCAGGCCGATCATCGGGAGGCATTTGTCGGGGTATTTTTCAGCGAGTTCGAGCATACCTTCGATGGTCTCGTGGTCGCAGTTGGGCATCCATATCTGCTCGATACCGGCATTCCAGGCGCGGTCGAGCATTTCGGTGCGGTCTTCGGCGTAATCGTCGCTGTATATGTGGGCGTGGGTTTCGATCATTTTTTTGTGCTTTAAGCGTTTTTGTGCTTTAAGCTTTAAGCCGTAAGCTTTTTTATGCTTTAAGCTATAAGCCGTAAGCTTTAAGCTTTTTTTGTTATTGGGTTATTTAAAATGGTTGGTTATTCAAAACACGTAATGCCAATTGCTTACAGCCTAAGGCTTAGAGCTTACAGCTTATAGCCTAAGGCTTACAGCCTAAACCATCCCCATCGCTTCAAACCTGTAACCGCGTTCCGTAAAAGTCTCCAGATACCTCGGCAACGCATAAAGCATGTTCTTTGACGCCTTAATGCTGTCGTGGAAGAGCACGATGGAGCCGGGCCGGGTGTGCTGGATGGATTTTTTTAAACAAATTTCAGGGCTGATGTCGGCGGAGAAGTCGCCACTGAGGACGTCCCACATGATGATCTGCTTGTCCTGTAAAACGACGCTGGCTTGGCTCTTCTTAATACGTCCGTAAGGTGGGCGGAAGAGTTTGGTTTTGAGGCTTAACTGCTGCTGACATTGCCGAATATTTTCCAGGTAAACAGCATCCTCGGTTTTCCAGCCGTTCATATGGTTGAATGTGTGGTTGCCAATCGAATGACCGCCATTTTTGACCATTTCATAGACATCGGGATGTTTGAGTACATTATTGCCGATACTGAAAAAGGTGGCCTGGGCATTGTATTGACCTAATATATCCAACACATTCTCGGTAATATCAGGAATAGGTCCGTCGTCGAAAGTTAGGAAAATGGTCTTTTTCTTCGTGGGAATATGCCAGGTAAAACCGGGGAAGAACGCTTTCAGCCAGAATGGGGAATGATGCAGGAACATGCCGTAAAGGAATAAAAAAGATTCATATATAACCCCCAAATAAAATAAAAAAAGCCGCCGGATCAGGCGGATTTGTAATTTTATGGATGATTACCTATGAATCATATAGCAAGAAAACTGCCGGGTGGGGCAGCTTTCTTGCTATAACAATATATAGAGACTGGCTTAAATCCTGCGCCGGTTACGCGTGCGCAAACACCGGATTCAGCATCGATACAGCTTTTGCTTCGAGGAATGACTCGCCCATCAGGTACTCGTCTACCGAACGGGCCGCTTCGCGTCCTTCGCTGATCGCCCAAACTACCAGGGATTGTCCGCGGCGGCAGTCGCCGGCTGCGAATACTTTCTCATTGGAAGTCGATTGGTACCCGTTGGTTTTGATGTTGCCGCGCTCGTCGAATTCCAGGTCGAGGTCGCTTAGCAGGCCTTCTTGCTGAGGGTGCAGGAAGCCGGCCGCCAGGAACGCCAGGTCGCAAGGAATATTACGCTCACTGCCTTCCACCTCTCTCATTTGCATACGGCCCGTTTCAGGGTCTTTCTGCCAGTCAAGGTCGACGATCTTCAATGCGGTCAGATTGCCGTTTTCGTCGCCAATGAATTCTTTGGTGTTGATAGACCAATGTCTGTCGCAGCCTTCCTCGTGCGAAGTCGATGTGCGGAGCATCATCGGCCAGTTTGGCCAAGGCGTGCTCGAATCGCGGTCTTTCGGAGGTATTGGCATCAATTCGATCTGCGTTACGGATTTCGCGCCGTGACGCCCCGAAGTTCCCACGCAGTCGGAACCTGTATCACCACCACCGATTACCACTACGTGCTTGTCGGTAGCAAGGATCTCGCCATTGGTATAAGTCGCCCCACGGTGATCCACCACGCGGTCGATGCCGGCTACGCGCTTGTTCTGCTGGCTGAGGAACTCCATCGCGAAGTGTACGCCTTTGAATTGACGGCCTGTGATTTTTACATCTCTCGGCACAGTCGATCCAACGGTCAAAAGCACCGCGTCGAATTCGTTTTGCAGTTCTTCGGCTTTGATATCCACACCAACGTTTACGCCGGTACGGAACTCAATACCTTCCGCTTCCATTACCGCCAGACGACGGTCGATAATACCTTTATCGAGTTTGAAATCGGGGATACCGTAGCGTACCAACCCACCAATTTTATCCGCTCTTTCGAGCAATACTACCGAGTGACCAGCCTGGTTCAGCTGGTTAGCCGCAGCTAATCCCGCAGGTCCTGAACCTACCACGGCCACTTTCTTGCCGGTGCGGATTTTAGGAACCTTAGGTTTCACCAGGTTCAGTTCGAATGCCTTCTCGATGATCGCTTTCTCGATGTACTCGATCGCTACCGGTGGCTTGTTGATTCCTAGTACGCAGGATGCCTCGCAAGGAGCAGGGCAAATGCGGCCTGTGAATTCAGGGAAGTTGTTGGTAGATGCTAATATTTCGTAGGCCAGTCCCCAGTTTTCATCATACACCGCGTCGTTGAACTCGGGGATGATGTTGCCCAGCGGACAACCATTATGGCAAAAAGGAATTCCGCAGTCCATACAACGGGCTGCCTGCTGTTTGGAATTAGAGTCGGTCGGTGCGGTTTCAATCTCACGGTAGTCTTTCAGACGCTCGTCTACTGCTCTTTTTTTCGGCAACTCCCTTTCAAACTCTAAAAATCCGGTTGGTTTTCCCATTCTTATTACTGATTTAAAAAATTCTGATAGTTGATCTTGAAACTGAAAATTACTGGTGTACCACGTCTACGACGATGTCTTTATACACCACGTTTTTGTCTGCAATCTGCTGTGCGAGCGTGATACCGCGCCCTTCCAGCGCTTTGCGGAAGTCGGATGGCATTACTTTCACAAACTTCTTCACAGATTCTTCCCAGTTCTGGATCAATTGGAAAGCGATGTTGCTGGTGGTGTATTGGAAATGTTTATCCAAATACTCGCGCAGGATGCTTTTGTCTTCATCCGTGAGCGCTTCCAGCGTTACCATTTCTTTATTCACTTTCTCTTCGAAGGTTCCGTTTTTGTCGAGCACGTAAGCTACACCGCCCGACATACCCGCCGCGAAGTTGCGGCCCGTTTCGCCGAGGATGATCGCCAGACCGCCCGTCATGTATTCCAGACCGTGGTCACCCACTCCTTCTACAACTACTTTCGCACCCGAGTTACGTACGCAGAAGCGCTCGCCCGCCGTTCCGCGGATGTAGGCGTCGCCCGAAGTAGCACCGTAGAATGCCACGTTACCGATGATAATGTTCTCTTCCGGCTTGAACTTCGCGTCTCTGTCGGGGTACACGATCAACTCGGCGCCGCAGAGGCCCTTTCCGAAGTAGTCGTTCGCGTCACCTTCCAGTTCCAGGCGCACACCAAGCGTGTTGAATGCACCGAAGCTCTGGCCAGCAGTACCGCGGAATTTGAAGTGGATATTGCCATTTGGCAAGCCCACACCGCCATATTTCTTCGAAATTTCATTCGAAAGCATGGTTCCCACCGACCGGTTTAGGTTGTTGATCGGGAATTCTGCGTAAACTTCTTCCTTGCTGTCGAGCGCCGGTTTGGCCGAACGGATCAGGTCGAGGTCGAGAATGGCGTCGATGCCGTGATCCTGCTCTTCCTGCTTGAACTGGGCTACCGAAAGGTCGCCTTCTTTATACAGGATCGCGTCGAAGTTCAGGTTTTTGTATTTCCAATGTTTGATATCATTGCGCAGTTCGAGGTACTGGGCCTGACCAACCATTTCATTTACGGTACGGAAACCTAGTTGCGCCATGATCTCACGCAGCTCTTCCGCCATGTAGGTAAACATGTTCACCACGTGCTCGGGCTTGCCTGAGAACAATGCGCGGAGTTCCTTGCGCTGCGTTGCCACACCCACAGGACAGGTGTTCAGGTGGCATTTGCGCATCATGATACAGCCCGCGGCTACCAGAGCGGCAGTTGCTACGCCCCATTCTTCGGCACCAAGCAATGCGGCGATCGCGAGGTCGCGACCGGTACGGAGTTGGCCATCTGCCTGAACGGTTACCCGTCCGCGCAATTTGTTTCGCACCAAAGTCTGGTGCGTTTCAGCCAAGCCAAGCTCCCAGGGCAGACCCGCGTGGCGGATCGAGCTCAATGGAGAGGCACCGGTACCACCGTCATAACCCGAGATCAGGATGTGGTCGGCATGTGCTTTCGCTACACCGGATGCCACGGTTCCTACACCGGCTTCGGATACCAGCTTCACGCTGATGCGTGCCGCACGGTTGGCATTTTTAAGGTCGAAGATCAGCTGCGCCAAATCCTCGATCGAGTAAATATCGTGGTGAGGAGGAGGGGAGATCAGACCTACGCCCGGCGTCGAGTGACGGGTACGGCCGATCCAGTCATCCACTTTGAAGCCCGGAAGCTGACCACCTTCACCTGGTTTTGCACCTTGTGCAGTTTTAATTTGCAGCTCACCCGCATTGCTCAGGTAGTGGCTCGTTACGCCAAAACGCCCCGAAGCAACTTGCTTGATCTGCGAGTTCATGCTGTCGCCATTTGGCAACTTGTTGTAACGCAGCTCGTCTTCACCACCTTCACCGGAGTTGGACTTACCGCCAATTCGGTTCATCGCAATCGCCAGCGTCGTGTGCGCTTCCCACGAAATCGATCCGAAGGACATTGCACCGGTAGCGAAGCGTTTGAAGATATTTTCAACAGGCTCTACTTCTTCCAGAGGAATCGCATTACCTTTCTTGAATCTCAATAATCCGCGGAGCGTCAGCGCCTTGTGGCTCTGGTCGTCGATCAGTTTAGAGTATTTCTTGAACTGCTCGTAGCTCGCATTGCGGGTAGATTGTTGCAGCAAATGCACCGACTGCGGGTTGAAGATGTGTGCTTCACCACGTTGTTTCCATTGGTAAACACCACCTACTTCCAGCCTTGGCTTTTGCTCCGCGCTTTCGTGGTAAGCCACTTTGTGACGCACCAGGATTTCGCGGGCGATTTCAGGGATGCCCATACCACTGATACGCGAGATGGTTCCTGTGAAATATTTGTCAATTACATCTTTGTTTAAGCCCACGCATTCGAAGATCTGCGCCCCCTGGTAGGATTGCAGGGTCGAGATTCCCATTTTTGAGAATATCTTCAAAAGCTCCTTGTTAACGGCCTTGATGTAGTTGTAATGCAGTTTTTCGTCGGTGAACTCGCCTTCGATCATACCCTTCCGGTTCATGTATGAAAGCGTTTCGAATGCCATGTAAGGGCAGATACCCGCCGCACCGTAGCCGATCAGTGTCGCTACGTGGTGGGTTTCCCAAACGTCTCCCGCTTCCACGAGCAAGCCTACTTTTCCTCTCAACCCTTCGCGGATCAGGTGGTGGTGGATGGTTGCTGTTGCGAGCAATGAAGGGATCGGCGCGTGGTCGGAGTCGATGGCGCGGTCGGAGAGGATCAGGATCTCGAACCCGTCATCGATAGCGTCTACCGCGTAACGGCAGATTCTTTCCAACGCTCTTTCCAGTGCTTTTCCGCCTTCATCTGCGCGGAAGTAAGTATTGATAGTTTTGGCCTGGAAGCCGTCTTTATCTACAAAACGCAGCTTGTCGAATTCCTGCACCGAAAGGATAGGGTGTGGCAATGCGATCTGGCGGCAGTGTTTTGGTGTTTCGGTCAGAATGTTCTCGGTGCTGCCTACAAAAGAGATCAGAGACATGATCGCACGCTCGCGGATCGAGTCGATCGGCGGGTTGGTAACCTGTGCGAAAAGCTGTTTGAAATAGGTAGACAAATGCTGGCTCTGCTCCGAAAGAACGGCAAGCGGAGAGTCGGTACCCATTGAACCGATCGCTTCCATACCCGTCTGAGCCATTGGCCCGAGGATCATGCGCAAATCTTCGGAAGTATAACCGAATGCAACCTGACGTTTCAGCAATGCATTCTCGTCGTAGGCGCGGTAGGTGCGGATCGGGTGATCGAGCGCATCCACGTGCAGTTTGTTGTCATCCAGCCATTGCTGGTAAGGCTGCGCCGAGCAGATTTGTGATTTAATTTCTTCGTCGGGAACAATGCGGCCCTGCTCCATATCCACCACGAACATACGTCCTGGTTGCAGGCGGCCTTTGGTAACAACCCTTGCCTGATCCACTTCCAATACACCCGCTTCCGATCCCATGATGATGGTGTCGTCGTCGAGTACCCAGTAGCGTGAAGGGCGCAGACCGTTACGGTCGAGCGTAGCGCCTACCATTTTGCCGTCGGTGAACGAGATCGATGCGGGACCGTCCCATGGCTCCATAATGGCAGCATGGTATTCGTAGAATGCCTTGCGTTCAGGGTCCATTTGCTCGTTGCCGTCCCATGCTTCGGGGATCAGCATCATCATTACGTGTGGTAACGAGCGGCCTGAAAGGTGCAGCAATTCGATCGCATTGTCGAGGTTGGCAGAGTCGGACTGGTTTCTGTCGCAGATCGGCAGGAGCATATCCATTTCTTCCTTCGAGAAGAATTTAGACTCAAAAGATTTTTCTCCGGCGCGGATCCAGTTCACGTTACCTTTCACGGTGTTGATCTCCCCATTGTGCGCGATGTAGCGGAATGGCTGGGCCAACTCCCATGAGGGGAAAGTGTTGGTCGAGAAACGCGAGTGTACTACTGCCAATGCAGATACAACCGATTCGTTTTCAAGATCCGGGAAGTAATATTTCAATTGGGCAGTGGTAAGCTGCCCTTTATATGAGATCGTGCGGCATGAAAGCGACGAGTAATAGAAATTCTTCGCGCCTTTTACTGTGTCTTTGATCAGTCGTGCAGATACCTGGCGGAGGATGAACAGCTTGCGTTCAAACGCCATATCGTCCGTAATGTCGTCCGGACGTTTAATGAAAACCTGCTCCACGTTGGGCTCAACGGAAAGCGAACCTTCACCCAGGGTGTTGTTCAGGGTAGGTACTTTTCGGTAGCCGAGCAATTGCAGGCCCAGCATCTTGATCTTTCGGTTCAGGATTTCCCTGCACTCTTCCCTTACGAGCTCATTGCCCGGGAAAAAGATCATCCCTACACCATACTCACTTGCCGGCGGCAGGTGGAAGCCCAACTTGGTAGATTCTTCTACAAAGAATTCGTGAGGGATCTGAATTAAAATACCAGCACCGTCACCGGTGTTAGGGTCAAAACCAGTAGCACCCCTATGCTCCATCCTTTCGAGCATATGAATGGCATCCGCCACGATCTGGTGCGACTTACGACCCTTGATGTTAGCCCGGAAACCGATTCCACATGCATCATGCTCAAATTCCGGGCGGTACAGTCCCTGATTTTCTACCATTTGTTCAGACATTTGCGACATTTATCGAATTGTAGGTAATTAACAAATTCGTAATTAGAATCTGTTTAAATAAGCACTTTAAAAGGAAAGCGAAAACGCCAGTGTGTGATGTTTTGGGTAAAGCCACGCAATATACCCATAAAAAATATTTGGCTTATTATGGGAATGGCAAAATTTTCTACCACCAATATGGATTTGGCCGATTAATTACAATTATTATCAAAATATTGATAATCATGTAACGAATGCCCGTATTGGTTACCATTTTGATAAGCCGGAAACGCCATTTTGTGTCCCTTGGAGGATTACAAAAAGTGCCTAAGGAAAATATAAAAATTGCAGGAATGATAGCAAAAAAACGTCCTGCCGGGGTTCGGCGGGACGTTCTCAAAATGACTGAAAATTATACTATTCAAATATCAGGGCTCTTTCGATTCGCTTACGCCTTCGTAATCTTCGTCGTCGTAATCGTCATCGCCCGCACCGAACTCATTTTCAAGACTGTGCATGAAAACGGCGTCGATCGCCTCTTCTTTCGTAGGTAAAACGGTCAGGTCGGGGATGCGGAGATCCTCCAACGTATCGATAAAATCGTCGTCGCGCGTGACGATCGCCAGCATGCCGAGGTCGTTTACGCAGAGGCGGTTTACTTTTTTCAAAATTGTGATTCCGGCCGCGTCAAGTGATTTTACCGTTTGCATATTCACGATCAGGCTGTGATAGCCCTCCCTGAAAAGCGAGCGGGCTGTTTCTTCGAAAGACGCGGGTACATCACCGGCGAATGCAGTTGCATCCGTTTCGATATAGACGTATTGTTCTTTCTTTTCCAGTTTAAAATCCATTTCGGTTGTCGTTTTTGTCGAACAAATATTTTGTTAAGTGAGTAGTTCGCCTCAGGCCATTGCGCGCAGAATGGCTTTTTCGATTCTTTCCAATGGGTGATCCAGGTTGTTTTTCTGGAATTTCATGCCCGTAACCTTCTCAAACAGCTCGATGTAGCGTTCCGAGATCGAGGTTACTTTTTCGTCGGTCATTTCGGGCACGGTTTGGCCGTCTTTGCCCTGGAATCCGTTTTCAATCAGCCATTCCCGTACAAATTCTTTGCTAAGCTGTTTTTGGGACACTCCGGCGCGCTGATTTTCCTCATAAGTGTCTTTATAAAAGTACCTTGAGGAATCGGGCGTGTGGATTTCGTCGATCAAATAAATCGTGCCATCCAGCTGTCCGAACTCATATTTGGTATCCACCAGGATCAACCCCTGATCGGCAGCCATTTCGGTTCCCCGCGCGAACAATGCAAGCGTGTAGCGTTCCAGGTGCTCGTACTCGTCCTCGCTCACGAGCCCCTGTGCGAGGATCTGCTCCCGCGAAATGTCCTCATCGTGGCCTTCATGCGCCTTGGTGGTAGGCGTAATGATAGGCTGGGGGAGTTTGTCGTTCTCTTTCAGGCCTTCCGGCAATGCCACCCCGCAAACTTCGCGTTTCCCGGCCTTGTACTCGCGCCACGCGTGCCCTGCGAGGTAACCTCTCACTACCATTTCCACCGGGTAAGCCTGGCATTTGAGACCAATGCTCACGTTCGGATCGGGTACTTCTTCGAGCCAGTTGGGTACGATATCGGAGGTGGCGTTCAGGAAGTGGGCGGCGATCTGGTTCAAAACCTGGCCTTTGTAGGGGATAGCACGAGGCAGTATCACATCGAATGCCGAAATGCGGTCGGTGGCGATCATTACCAGACGTTTTTCGAAAGAGTAAACGTCACGGACTTTCCCTTTGTAAAAGGCTGTCTGGCCAGGGAACTGGAAGTTGGTTGCTGGTATGCTGTTCATTAGATTATTGGTAAAATTACCATTCGATTTCGCTCTTTTGTCCGGGCTTAGTATTGTACTGCTTGCGCCGGAGCTGGTAAATATATTGGGATTCGTTCGATTTCATGGCATCAAGAATGGCTCGGGCCTGCTCTTCCGACATGTTCATCGCTTTAAGACTTTTCAGTAATTCTTCCTTTTTTAGGTCCTCTGTCACCTCGCGCGATTCCTGCGGCGGCTCGGGCGGTGTGGCAGGCTGGCTCTGGGCAGTCTGCTCCTGGTTCGATCTCCGTTTCCGGGTAGTAAGGTCCGATGGCTGCTCAGTACCCGAAAAACTCTTTTTAAGGATAATATAGTTGGTTCTCGCAAGTGCATTACCCGGTTCGAGGCGTATAGCTGTCCGCAGGCTTGTCAGCGCGCCGGCTGTGTCTTTTTTGTTGACGAGGATCAATGCGATTTGTGCGTTGGCTACCGACGCAATGCTGTTGTTTTCAATGTCGCCCAATAGCCGGTAATGTTTCAAGGCCTGTTTGTAGTCGCCCGTTTTGTATAATGAATGAGCCAGGTTCAACCTTGCGGCGGGATCGGAAAAAAGCGAGCCGTAGGTGATTTGCCGGTACAGCTCGGCCGATTTCTTAAACTCTTTTTTCTGGAAAGCCTGCTCTGCATCCAGTTTTCTCTGGTTCGTCTTGGTAATGGAATCGAACGTACGGTTATCCCAAAGCCAGAGCAGGACATAAAGGATCAGAGACGTCATATTGGTTCACATTTGGGTGCAAAAATAGCGAATTGCTGCTTACAGTCGAAACGTTCCGATGGTAATTAGTACGTCCAGCAGGATCAGGACCAGCGCCGCACCCAGAAAATAATAGTACTTGTTCGAAACAACGGTGATCGTTCGCGAATCCACCAAAGCGCCCTCGGCCAGGTTTACGTCGCTGATCAGCTTCTGTATATCGTTCTTCGAGTTATTGAGCTCGTAATACGACCCGCGCGACGAATTGGCCACACCACGCAGAAAGTTTTCGTCCAGTTTGCTGATCACCAGCTTGTCGTTCTTGTCCATTAATGGCTTGCCATTCTGCTGAATGCTGATACCGACCTTCGTGCCGACAGCCACGGAATACACCCCGATCCCGAAGCGCCGAAGGTTATTGAACAATGCATTGCTGCAACCTGAACTATTTTCCCCATCTGTAAAAAGTACCATCATCTTTGCGCGGCTCGTAGGGTCGGCCGAATTCATGAGCTTGTTGTAAGCCATTTCGATGGCCCCGCATATATTGGTGCCATTCGTCGGCAGCAAATCCGTTTGCAGCGACTGGATAAAAAGCTCTAGCGCGGCCACGTCGTACGTGAGCGGCACATGTATGTACGAGTCGTTTGAAAAAATAATGATCCCGATCCTGTTCGCCCGCTCGTTCTCCACAAACCGGTTCATTTCAAACTTTACCTTTTCCAACCGCGAAGGCGTCACATCCGCCGCGTCCATCGACTTCGAAAGATCGACTACCATGAATATATCCTTTCCCTTCGCCTGAATGTCGCGCTCGGCCTCCCCGAACGATGGCCCGAGCAGACTGATGATCAAAAGTGAGAAGGTAATGCTACGTAAAAAGAGTTTGATGATGAGGGTCCGCGCAGTCGTTTGAAGCTGTCGGGCTACCCGGACAGTGCGTACGATGTAGGCTGTGTAGGCGAATATGAAAAAAAATATGAAAAAATATTCAGTGCTCTCAAAGGGGTAATTCCAGTTCATAATGAACGTATTGTGTAATTTAAACTTTGCCAAAAATAGGCATTTCAGGCTTCTGGCGAAGTTTTTTTTCTTGAAATGTTTGCTTTTCTGAAAACGAACCCGCTATATTTGCAACCCAGAACGACGGACGAAGGAGGGATGGGTGAGTGGCTGAAACCAGTAGTTTGCTAAACTGCCGTACTCGCAAGGGTACCGCGGGTTCGAATCCCGCTTCCTCCACGCGGTTTCTGAACGTTCAAAAAGGGGTCTTTCTTAAAGTAGAAAGATAAAATCTCGGGGAGTGGCGCAGCCCGGTAGCGCATCTGGTTTGGGACCAGAGGGTCGCAGGTTCGAATCCTGTCTCCCCGACAAAAAAGATTAGGCAGTAAGCCGTAGCAGTGAAAACTGTGAATCGCTGACTGCCTATTTTTTTAGAATAAAGTTTAAATTTGAAGTACGGTCTTGTAGCTCACCGAGCGTCAGCCGGCTCGATAGAGCAACTGCCCCCGTGGCGTCCGCTTTTGATGAGTAGATTTTCTTTAAGTACCAGGTCCCGTAGCTCAGCTGGATAGAGCAACTGCCTTCTAAGCAGTAGGTCTTGTGTTCGAATCACAACGGGATCACTTGAAAATCAAGCACTTAGATTAATTTCTAAGTGCTTTTTTCATGTGGGACATAATCGCTCGGCTGGACAGTTTTTTCCTCATTCATCCAATCGGATATATAACCAGCGTATTCGAACAGCAGGCCTTCATCGTAGCTTCCCTTGTAGTTTCCTCCGGGCCCGAGAAAACGCAGGTGAACGTGCCCGGCATGCAGCGCGGGTTGAGGTGACGCGCCGCATGCCTTATCATGAAACACCATCGTAGCGCCGTACGCATTCAACACTTCATATGCCAGTGGATAGGCCCGGCAATTTTTGTAGGGCAGGACTAAGCCACTGCTTCCAAAGTATAATCGTTGTTGGGTTATGTTAAATGATGCCTTACTTCTACGACCGAAGGATAAATTCAAACCGTATCATCATATCTATTAACCGCTACATAATTAGATGATTGTAGTAGTATTTCAGGTAATTATATTCGGCTGAACATTATTTTTTGTATTGGTTATCAACCATCAGTATCAAACAATCGCCAATGAAAAATCATTACAAATTCCTCTTCGTTTCTCTATTCGCGTTTTGCCTTTTGTTTCACAAAAAGATTTATCAAACGCTCTCCATTAAAAGATCAGCCGCGCCTGTAATGTCGGCAGAAATGCCGACCACGGACGTTACCCTGTTACCTGACAGTGCGTTGCCCGGTATCAGGGAGGTAATTGCCAACCGGGAGTATCACGTGACTTTCGACGAACAAAACGGTGTTTTCCAAAGCCCTAACCGAAAACAGAACTTGCGGGCTTCTTATGCACCTGGTGCTTTGACAGTCAGAAAGCGCGTGGATTCGACCCATTCCGATTTTACATTGAAACTCCTCAATAAAGGGGTTTTTGGGGATGGTGAATTGCTTTACACGGTATCGAGGGATGGTCGTGTGAACAGCTCCGAAAACAAAGTTGTCATTGATCACGGTCAGTTTTTGGAAGAGTTTATTAACAACGAAGATGGCGTCCGCCAGAATTTTATTGTTAAAAGTGCTCCTGCCGAACTGAAATCACTGGCTGTAAAGCTAGCTGTAACGGGAGCAGATGTTTTGGATAATGGAGAAAACCAACTTCGCTTTATAACCAAAGCGGTCAATAATAAAGACGCCGAAGAGCTCACCTACAACGGACTGAAATGCTGGGACGCCAACGGGCAAATCCTGGATGCGACATTGGCATATGCAAACAATCAGATCGAGATTACGGCTGATGTAGAGAACGCCGCATTTCCGGTAACGATCGACCCGATCGTAGGCGGCGGACCGACTTATGCTGATAAAAGACTTGAAATCCATCAGAGCAATGCATGGTTGGGGTACTCGGTGTCCAGCGCGGGCGACGTTAATGGCGACGGGTATAGCGATGTGATCATTGGAGCGCCGAAGTATGACAACGGGCAGACCGACGAAGGCGCGGCATTTGTGTTCCCCGGGACTGCGGGTGGATTGAGTCTTGCTGCGACGGTGCTTCAAAGCAATCAGGTGAATGCGCAGGCAGGTACGTCGGTGTCGAGTGCCGGTGATGTGAATAAGGATGGATACAGCGACGTGCTCGTAGGCGCGCCATATTACGATGCCGGGCAAGCGGACGAAGGTGTCGTGTTCTTATATCTCGGCGGTGCGGGAGGACTCAATACGAATCCGGTTCAGATGCTGGAAATCAATCAGAGCGCTGCAAGCTTCGGCATTTCTGTGGCTATGGCCGGGGATGTTAACGGCGACGGGCATAGCGATATCCTGGCCGGTGCACATCAGTACGACAACGGCCAGAACAATGAGGGAGCGGGTTTTCTTTATTATGGCAATGCAGCCGGCGTAGGTGGAAGTGCACTAGCGCTGGAAGCGAACCAGGCGAATGCGATGATGGGCTATGCCGTGTCGTCGGCGGGAGATGTCAATGCCGATGGTTTCAGCGACGTGCTGGTAGGCGCGAGGTTGTACACCAATGGTGAACTCTACGAAGGGGCGGTTTTCGTTTATAAAGGAAGCGCAACCGGCCTTATCCTGGCCAATCCCTTTAAGGTAGAGGCCAACCAGATCGACGCCCGATTGGGGCATTCCGTTGCTACGGTGGGGGATGTCAATGGCGACGGCTTTTCCGATGTGCTCCTGGGCGCTTATCAGTATAAACAGAGCCAGACTAATGAAGGGGCTGCCTTCCTGTATTTCGGCTCCACCTTTGGAGAGACGATCGGCGATAAGAGAACACTTCTAGGTTATCAGAAAGAGGGACAGTTCGGATGGGCCGTAGCGGGTGCTGGCGATTTGAATGGTGACGGTTACGGTGACTTTGTGATCGGTGCCAGGTACTACGATGTGACCAAGGTCAATGAAGGGGCGGTATTTATGTATTATGGTAATCCCACGAAGAACTTTCCGATCAGAAATGCGGTCTTTACGGGTGACCAGGGCGATGCGTGGCTGGGTACTGCCGTGGCCTCGGCGGGCGATGTCAATGGCGATGGGTATAGCGATCTGGTCATAGGGGCGTATACTTACGACAATGGCCAAACCGATGAAGGTACGGCGCTGATCTACCATGGCGGCGGTCTCGTTGGTCACACGACGGCCAAAAGCGTGGTCGCGGACTCGGTAGCCGCGCGCCGGTTCGGATCGGCGGTGGCCAATGCGGGGGATATCAATGCCGATGGCTTCGACGACGTCATCATCTGTGCGCCGGGAACCGATCCGCTCACTTCGGGCCGGACCAGCATTTTCTATGGATCGACCGACGGGGTCAGACCACCGTGGTACAATGCTCCACATAAATTAACAACGATACTTTTCGGTCGGGCGGTAGCCGGGGCGGGGGATGTCAATGGCGATGGTTATGCCGATGTGGTTATCGGAAATCCACATTATGGCAACGTGGTCAATGGCGGTGAGGTGAGAATTTACTTCGGTGCCGCAACGGGAATTGATACCCTTAATTTTCAGGTGTTGAACGAGCCGCTGGGGGGGACAAAGTACGGAACCTCCGTAAACGGTGCTGGCGATCTCAATGGGGATAACTACGCGGATATTGTGGTAGGCGCGCCCAAGTACAAAGTGGGAAATGACACCCGAGGTGCTGCATATGTTTATTACGGCTCGCCAACCGGCGTGGGTACGGTTCCAAAAGTTCTGCCGGGGAAAAATAGCAATGCAAGTATGGGCGCCTCCGTTGCCGGGCTGGGTGATACGAATGGCGATGGGTATGGCGACCTGATCGTCGGGGCGCCAACTACCAATACGGCTGCAGTAGAGGGTGGCGCGGCGTGGATTTATTATGGTTCTTCAACTGGGGTAGAAAACTCGATCACTTTTTTTAAGAACGACAACGGTTATGTGCATTTCGGGACGTCGGTGGCGGCTGCCGGTGATGTAAACGGCGATGGTTTCAACGACGCGGTAATCGGTATTCCCGAGCATGGGTTGGCGAAGCAAGGCTCGGTTGCCATTTATCTTGGGGCATCGGCCGGCTTTACCGAAGCGAACAAACGCTTTTACCCGGGTAACTGGGCAAATGCTGCGTTTGGTATTTCTGTATCCGGCGCTGGCGACGTCAATGGGGACGGTTACAGCGATGTTATCGTGGGGGAAAGCAAATTATCGCATGAAGCTGCCCAAAGAGGAGGTTTTACGGTAATTCCGGGCGTGCGATACGGTGGCGTAGTCCCCGCGAACTGGGAGATAATGGGCGATGCGACGTTTGATCAGATGGGAACGTCGGTATCGGGCGCGGGCGATGTAAACGGCGATGGATTTTCCGATGTCATCGTGGGCATTCCGGGACGCGACGGCATCAATGCGGATGCCGGAGGCGCGCAGGTTTTTGACGGAGGCGCGGAATATCAGGATCCGATTTGGTTCAATATTAAGCAAGGTAAACCGAACAGCGTGAGACTCTACAATGCAGATATGGTTACCCCTTATGCGCCAAATGCCCCTCAGCCCAACTTCGCGGTCGGTCTTGAAAGCCGGTCATTCCTGGGGAGGAACAAGGGCAAGCTGATATGGGAAACCAAGGGCAACGGGCAACCTTTTTCCAGCAACCCCAACACGCCGATCAGCAACAGCGTACAATCGACTGGCTCGCAGCCGGCATTTACAGATCTTACCGCGGCCGGAACTGAGCTGAAAGCCCTGGTGGTTAAGCTGAACCCCGAAACAAAGCTAAGGGCACGTGTCAGGTACGAGCCTGCGCTCGCGCTGACAGGCCAGGTATACGGCCCATGGCGTTATGTGCAGGTGTATGTCGAAGGAAAGAGCGTATCTCCGGCACCTGCGGAGGATGTTACCTCCAGACTGGCCCTGCAGCCGGAATTGGAGGAAAATGCGGAAGAGCGCGTTTCTGTATTCCCTAACCCGGCGAGCGAAAGACTTTTCATCCGTTCCAATTCTCAGAATGCGATCAAAGGCGTGAAACTGATCTCGGCAAGCGGAGCGGTAGTTTACCGGGGAGGCAGCGCGCAAACTGAAATCGATCTGAAAGGTATGGCGCCGGGAATGTATATTCTGGTGTCCAAACACGCCGACGGTTCGCAGGTCTCCCAAAAAGTGATGGTCAAAAAGTGACATAACCGGTGAAGTAAGTATAAATTAGCCGGAGAATTGACTATTTCAAATGAAACAGATCCTTGATAATCCTGCCTGGCACGCGCTACGTACGCACAACCGTGCGCTCGGGAACGTGCAGGAAGGATCGGCATATTTTCTGCCGGAAGTTTCGCCGTTCGCGGCGGTGGAAGGCCCTGCGCTGGAAGGCCTGCCGGCATTGTATGAAGCCATTCCCTTCGATAGTAATGTGATTTTTGTAAGCAACGAAAAAGTGGAAATCCCGGCTCCCTGGCAGGTTCTGGCGACGGTACCCGGCTATCAGATGCTTTACACCGGACCGGCACATCCAGGCTCGGATGGTCCGGTGACTATCCCGCTCACCGTGGAACACGTCCCGGAAATGATCACATTGACAAGCCTGACGGCTCCCGGGCCATTCTCGGAAGAAACCATCCGTTTCGGCCATTACGAGGGGATTTTCGACGGTGGCAGGCTTGTTGCGATGGCAGGCCAGCGTATGCATCCCGAGGGGTATGCCGAGATCAGCGCCGTTTGCACCCATCCCGACCATCTGGGCAAGGGCTATGCGAGGCATCTGTTGCTGCGGCAGGTAAACCGCATTCAGCAAAACGGTGAACAGCCTTTCCTGCACGTGAAGGCGGACAATGCGCGTGCGATAGGCGTGTACGAGTCGCTGGGTTTTGATATCCGCACGGAAATTTTCTTTTATGTATTAAAGCGATGAGCTTTTTAACAAAGTAACTCTGAGCTTTTCAACAAACGCGCAGGGAGCGGGCTGAGGTACTTTTGCATTGTACTTAAAACATCAGGACAATGACAAAAGTATGGTTTATTACAGGTAGCTCCCGCGGATTGGGGCGCAACCTTACGGAAGCAGTTTTGAGAAGCGGAGATAAAGTGGTTGCTACCGCACGGAATATTGGTCAGCTGGAAGAACTGGTTGCCGAATTTGGAGAGCAGATTTGGCCGATAGCGCTGGACGTAACCGACAACGAACAGGTTTATCATGTTGTAGCGGGCGCGGTAGCACATTTCGGACGCATCGACGTGCTGGTGAACAATGCAGGTTTCGGCGTTATCGGAGCCGCAGAGGCATATACCGAAGAGCAGGTTCGCAGCCAGTTGGAAACAAACCTATATGCGCCGATCGAAATCACCCGCGCCGTGTTGCCCTATATGCGCAAGCAGGGAAGCGGTCGCATTTTGCAGATCAGTTCGATAGGCGGCAGGGTCGGCAATGCAGGGCTTACCATGTACCAGGCAGCCAAGTTTGGTCTCGGCGGCTTCACCGAGGCTCTGGCCAAAGAAGTAGCGCCGCTGGGTATTCAGGTTACCAGCGTCGAGCCGGGTGGTTTCCGTACAGACTGGGCCGGCGCTTCCATGACCTACGCCCGCGAGATCGAGGGATATGAGATGGTTAACCAACGCACCGGGTTTTTTAAATCGGGCAAATTCGTACCGGTGGGCGATCCCGCAAAGGCTGCGGACGTGATGGTAGCTTTGGCAGCGCATCCTGCGCCGCCCGTTCACCTTGTGCTTGGCAGTGAGGCGATTGGAATATTAAAAAGTGCCGATGAAGCCCGAAAGGCGGAAATGGAGGAATGGGAGCATGTAAGCTTTTCGACCGACCACGACGAATCGGAGGATTTTCTGGAAACGTCGATGGGCAAGTGGTATACCGGCAGCAAAAGGGACGTATAATTTCTAACTTTGTTCATGGCCGATCTGAAATCCGATAAACAGGCATCTCCTATCGCTTATTCGTGCTATTTCACGCGGAACCGCGAGGGGGAGCAGTTTGCGCCCGAGCACGTATTCAGTTACCAGATTTCCGGTACGCTCACGATCAATAACGGCGATCAGGAGTATGTTTTCAAAGAAGGGGATTGCCGGTTTATCCGGCGGAACCAGCTGCTCAAGTTCATTAAACAGCCGCCGAAGGACGGTGTATTTAAATCCATTTCGGTTTACCTGGGGCAGGAAACGCTGAGAAGTTTCGCGATGGAGCATGGTTATCAGGCCGATCATACGCGAAGCCGGGAGGCCGGGTCTATTATTGCATTGAATGGGGGAAGTCTGGTAAAGGGTTTTATGGATTCGCTGATGCCTTACAGCGAGAACAACCAGCTTATAGATGCGGATTTACAGGCGTTGAAACTGCGGGAAGCTATGATGATCCTGCTGCGCTCGTCACCGGCGATGAAAGACATATTGTTCGATTTCAGCGAGCCCGGCAAGATCGATCTGGAAGCGTTTATGAACAAAAACTTCCATTTCAATGTGCAGATGAGCCGTTTTGCTTACCTGACGGGGCGGAGCTTGGCGACATTCAAACGCGATTTCGAACATATTTTTCATACGTCACCCAGTCGCTGGTTGCAGCAGAGGCGGTTGCAGGAGGCGCATTACCTGATCAAGGAAAAAGGCCGCGCGGCTTCCGATGTGTATCTCGAAATCGGGTTTGAAGACCTTTCGCATTTCTCATTTGCATTTAAAAAAATGTTCGGTGTGCCGCCGTCCAGGCTTGCCGGCTGATATAAAGCCCTGTAACCGCCTGGTTGCAGGGCTTTTTTGGCAAACTGTCAGTAAAATTCCAAACCTGAATATCAGGAAAGCGGTTCCGGCCGGGGAGGAGTCCCGGCTGGCCGTGAGTAATCCTCCGGCAAGGGGATAAACTCGTGATCATCGGCAGGCGGGAGTTGAATGCGACCCTGTTTCCAATCCTCCTTAGCCTGTTCAATACGTTCTTTTCGCGAAGACACAAAGTTCCACCAGATAAACCGTTCGCCCAGCGGTTCGCCGCCCAGGAGCATTAATGTTGCGTTTTCCGTGGCTTTGATGGTCGGCTCTGCATTTTTATTAAAGACAAGCATCTGGCCTGGATGGTAGAAATGACCGCCGGTTTCCACAGATCCTTTCACCACATAAACGGCCCGTTCGGGATAGCCGTCGGGGATCCTGAACATCGCCCCGGCTTCAACAACCACATGCAGATAAAACAGGGGAGAAAGGGTTTCGACGCCGTTGGATAATCCAAATGCATCGCCTGCAATAAGCCGCATCCACACGCCTTTGTCGGTGAATACCGGCAGTTCATTTTTAGCATAATTTCTGAAAGAGGGGGCGGCTTCCTCGTCTTTTTCGGGAAGCGCGACCCAGGTCTGGATCATTTCGAGGCCACCTGCCAAAGCCGCAGGATCTTCGAAACGCTCCGAATGCGCAATTCCGCTGCCGGCCGTCATCCAGTTCACTTCCCCCGGACGGATAATCTGCTGCACACCCGTGCTATCGCGGTGCGTAACCTGCCCGTCAAACAGATAGCTGACCGTCGAAAGCCCTATATGCGGGTGCGGAAGCACGTCCAGCGACGACGGATTTGTCGGAATCGCGCCCAGAGGCCCCGCATGGTCCATAAATACAAACGGCCCGACCATTCGCCGGAGACGGAAAGGGAGAATCCGTTTCACCACCACCGACTCGCTGATAGCCGCCTTCCTGGCTTCAATTACAATATCCAGCATGGGAGTTTTTTGGGTTAAATATAGGTAAAGACTTGGAAGTGTGAAGAGTCATTTATTCGATGCAAGGTTACTGTGGGCACAAACGCGCGGGTAATCGACGGCGAGCATCAACTTAAAATGATTTCCCTGTCCGCATTAATCTCCTGCAAGAAATGCGTGTCGTGCGAAATGACCAGCAATGTGCCCCGGTATTCGTTGATCGCCGCCGTGAGTATGCCGATGTTCCGGATATCGAGGTTATTGGTAGGTTCGTCGAGGATGATCACGTCGGGTGCCTGGGTGGCTACTGCCAGCGAACAGAGCGCCAGCCGCATTTTTTCACCTCCGCTGAGGTTAACACACGGTTTGTCCCAATATTCCCTGGGAAACAAAAACCGGTTCAGCCGCGTCTTGATATCATGCTCCTGCAACCCGCCGGAATTGTATTTCATGGCCTGCGCATAGACGGTTAAAGTGTTGTCGATCAATGAATAGTCCTGGTCGATATAAATGGACTTGAAATCGGCCCGCTCTATGGAGCCCGCGGTGGGCTGCAAATCTCCCTGGATCAAACGTATCAGTGTAGTCTTGCCCGACCCGTTAGTACCTTTGATCGCAATGCGCTCCCCGCTCGTAATCTGGAAATCAAGGTTTTCGCTCCACAACTGCTGGTCAATGTAAGCAAAATTGGCCTTTGAGACCGTCGCAAGGATCTTCCCTTTGTGAAGCGAAGAATTGTCGAAATCGACTTTCATTTGGTCGACGGAAGATAACTCGCTACGCAAATGGCTCAGTTCCTGGGCGATACCGCCTACTTTCCCGGCATGGACTCCCTTCATCCGAGCCGTGCTCCGCTCCGCATTGTTCCTGAACGCATTCTGGACGATCGTCGGAAGCCCCGCCTTTTCCTGCTTCTTCTTGCCGCGCGCATCCAGCTTCTGCTGCCGCTCCGCCGATTCCCTCTCTACTTCTTTGGCCTTGCGAAGGGCTTTTTCCTTTGCCTTCACATCGAGGCCCAATGCCTCGTTTTCAATCGCTTTTTGCCCGGCATAAAAGTCATAGTTGCCGCCGTAGACGGTTATACCCCGCTTACCAAGCTCGCATACGGTGCCGAGCAGGTTCAGTAAAGTCCTGTCGTGGCTTACGACAACCAGTGTATTGCGCGTGGACCGGATGTAATCGTACAATAATGCCCTGCCTGCCACATCGAGGTGGTTGCTGGGCTCGTCGAGCAGCACAATTTCCGGCTCGTGGATCATGATTCCCGCCAGAAATGCCTTTGTTTTTTGCCCGCCGCTCAGTGTGGCCATGGGTTGGAAGAGGGCAATTCCATGGAGTTGCCAATGCACGAAAGCCTCTCGGCAACGTTGCTCGATTCCCCAGTCGTCGTTGAGCAATTCGAGGTTGATATCCGTCAAATGCCCTTCGAGGATCTCTTTCAGGGCTAATAATTTGTCGTCGATACCCAATGCTTCCGCAACGGTCTGTTCATTGTATTGTCCAAAAAGTTGAGGGACGAAATAAGGCTTGGAATTAGTACCGGCCATTCCGGATGCGGGCTTTAACCTTCCGGCCAGGAGGGCCAGTAATGTAGATTTGCCCGTGCCATTATTGCCGATAAGCGCGATCTTGTTTTGCCTGTTTACAGTTAAATTTATATCAGAGAATAGCACGTCCCGGTTCGGGTGTGCGTAGGTAACACCTTGGAGAAAAAGCATAGAAATTTTCTTTTGAGAATGAATAGTAGCCGCCGCTTTGATGGCGCCGTGCGTTTATTTTCCTGAAAGAAATGATTTCTTACACCTGGTGTTCCGGTTGGTGAATAATGCTGCAAATATAGGGGTAAATCCCGAAAGTGCACACAGGCCAACTGTCGGTTACCTGTGTTGACGGATCAGCTTAGTCGAAGATCGTGGTTTGGCGGAATGGCGCCTCCAGTTCCAGTAGCAGGGCCTTGTTTTCTAACCCGCCTCCAAAGCCTACCAACTTGCCGCTTGCGCCCACCATGCGATGGCAGGGAGCGATAATAGGAATAGGGTTCTTATTGGCAGCGCCGCCCACTGCCCGCACCGAATCCGGGTTGCCGATTTGGCGGGCTATGTCGCCATACGACCGCGTTTCGCCAAACGGGATGGTTAGTAATGCTTCCCAAACCTGTTTTTGAAAATCGCTGCCGATAAAATCGAGCGGTACGGAAAACGTTTTGCGTTTCCTGGCAAAATACTCGTTCAGCTGTTTCTCGGTTTCGAGCAGTAGTGGATGATCGGGCTTCTCAATGCCTCGGTCGATGCTTGATTTTTCAGCAACGCCGTAATCCCAGAGCACAGCCCTCAAACCATTGTCTGTGGCAATCAGCGTAAGGGTGCCCGTGGGCGAAGCTATTCTTTTGAAGAAAGTATCCATGATTTGCCGCGAGTTGTCTCCAGGCAACAATAAAATGGATTTTATTGGTTCGGAAAATGGATGCTCGATTTCGAATATCTGTACCCGATCACCAATGCGGACTTTTAAACCGCTTTTTCAAGGTTGTAATTACCAAACGGCACCTTAAAGCAGCGGCCGGAACCTGGATCATAACCAGGTGCCGACCGCTGCTTTAAGGCGCCTGATCAATCAGACCAGTGTAGCATTCAAAACAATTTCAAAACTGAATGCCTGGCTGACAGGACAGGTTTTTTCGGCGCCTTTGGCGATGAGCTGGAATTCTTCGTCCGAAATGCCGGCGACCTTGGCTTGTAACGTCAGCTCGGATTTTGTGATTTTGCCATTATCCAGGGTAACAACCGATTGCGTTTCGAGTGATTCGACGGTGTAACCGGCCTGGCTCAGGTCGAGGTCGAGTTTCATGGTGAAACAGCCTGCATGGGCCGCGGCAAGCAACTCTTCGGGGTTAGTCCCAATGCCGTCCGCGAAGCGGCTGTTGAACGAGTACTGTGTTTTGTTGAGGACGGTGCTGCCGGTTGTAATATGTCCTGCACCTGTTTTAATGTCACCATTCCATACGGCTGTTGCTTTGCGTTTCATGATATTTCAGAGTTTAAAATTAAAAATTGGTTTTAAGTAAACTGTACTATTTGGTACAAAATTGGTTAAAAAAATTAGTGAAGTATATTCAGGTTCATCCGCACCAGTTCCGCAAGTTTATGCTGGTCGGTTTCCATTCTGCGGGTTACGTTCAGGCCATTCCAAAGGTTTACCAGGTACGTACCAAGCGCCGCGGCCGGTTCTTGTGTTTCAAGCAATCCGAGATCCTTGCCTTTTTGAATTGCTTCGGTAAATATTTCTTCCAGCAGATGCAGATACTTCGCCGCAATCATTTTCAATCCCGAATCGTCGGCAGATACTTGTATCAATGCATTACCGAAATAACAACCTTTATTACCGACCGGCGAGTCAGCGCCTGTGAGCGATAAAAAGAAATCCCTGATAAACTGGACCGGGTTTTCACAGGTTGTGAGCGCCTCGCGAATCGCTTTGAAGTTCAGTTCGACGACCCGTTCCATCGATTTCCGGAACAATTCCTCTTTCCCGCCTTTGAATGCAAAATAGAAACTGCCTTTGCCGATTCCCATAGCGTGGAGCAGGTCGTCGGCAGTCGCATTGGCATATCCTTTCTCCCAAAAGACCTCCACCGCCTTGTCCAGGATCGCTGTTTCGTCATATATTTTGGGTCTGCCTGCCATTGTTCCGTTTGTTTGATGTTACAAATGTATAATACTTTACCAATTAGTACAAAATAAAACGAAAATATTTTTCGGGAAAAAGTTTGGAAGAGGGAGGAGAGCAGTGAAGGATTTGCTATCTCAGTCATCCGGCGTTAGCTTTGCAGGCATTTAGTACCTGTTAAAATCGCTTTCCCGCTCTTGAAAGTTTCCGTAAAACAATGGATCACCCTGGGCTTTACGCTCCTTATGCTCGTGAAAGCATGGGTTATTCCTTTGGTTTATCTTGATTATGAACTGCGTAAGGAGTACATCATTGCCAATCTTTGCGTGAACCGGGACAATCCGATCGTGGTCTGCGAGGGTAAATGTTACCTGGCTGAGAAGGTTGTTGAGGCCAAGAAACAGGAGGAACGCCGGGCGGAACAAAGCTATATGGCGAACTTGCTCTTTCAGGTGATGGATACCGGCAAACCATTCATTTTCAGGTCGCCTGAGTGTTTCGAAACACGTTTGGTGATCACATTCGGCTACATTTACCCGCTCCTTCCGCGCGGGGTTGTTTCGGAGATCTTTCATCCCCCGCTGGGCTAAATCTTCCCTTTTTTAGGCTCGGATTCGATTCTGTTCGGATTGGAGCGTCATCTGTTCCAAATGCGCCGCACCGAATGCAGCGCCCTCAATTCTATTTCAAAAATTACCATGATCATGCATACCCGAAGATTGATCGTCGGTTTGCTGGCAGCGACGTTGCTGATTGCCTGCGAAGACCGCAAACTGCCATACCTGGGCGAACCGGAAGCCATTACCAAAACCGTTGAAGGCAAAACGATCAGGGAAATGAGCTACCCATCGATCCCCGACTTTTCATTTACCAACCAGGATAACCGACCGGTAACCGAGCAGGATTTTAAGGACAAAATCTACGTCGCCGATTTCTTTTTTACGACCTGCCCGACAATTTGCCCTGTGATGAAAAAGAACATGCTTAAAGTGTACGACGAGGTGAAGGACAATCCGACCGTGCGCATTCTATCCCATACCATCGACCCGGAACACGATACGCCCGCAGTGCTCAAAACTTACGCAAACGACCTCGGTGTGCGTAATGCAACATGGCAGTTTGTGACGGGCGATCGTGGGAAGATCTACGAAATAGGGCAGAAGCACTACCTCATTACGGCGGCCGAAGATGCCAAATCGCCGGGCGGATTCCTGCACAGCGGACATTTTGTGCTGCTCGACAAGGATCGCCACATCCGCGGCATGTACGACGGTACCACCGACGAAGGTACCTACGAGCTCATCCGCGATATCCGGACATTACTCAAAGAATATGAGTAGAGAAATTGACTTTTCCCGGAACCAGGAGGCCGTTTTTCACGTAGCTTTAAACAACTGTTAAATCACTAAACTTAAACCGTTATGTCTAAGAAAATTCTGTTGCTGGCAGGGGATTACGTCGAAGATTATGAGGCTATGGTGCCCTACCAGGCTTTGCTTTCCGTTGGATTTGAGGTCGACACCCTGGCGCCCGATCGCAAGAAAGGCGACACCGTGCCGACGGCCGTTCATGATTTCGTCGGCGATCAGACTTACAAAGAAACCCCGGGCCACCGTTTTGCGATTACTGCTGATTTTGATGGTATTGACCCAGCCGACTACGACGGATTGTACATCGCGGGCGGCCGTGCGCCAGAGTATACGCGACTCAACAAACGTGTGCTCGAAATCACACGGCATTTCTTTGAAGCAAACAAACCGGTAGCTGCGATTTGCCACGGAATCCAGATATTGACCGCCGCGAAAGTATTGAAAGGCCGCACACTGACGGCCTATGTGGCGATAGGCCCGGACATCGAGCTGGCTGGCGGTACTTGGAAGAATATCCCGGCCGATCAGGCTGTTGTGGATGGTAATCTCGTTACCTCACCTGCATGGCCCGGCCATCCGGCAATTCTGAAAGAGTTCTACAAATTGCTGGGTGTCCAGATCAGCGGTCTTTAAGAATGCTTGTATTTGATGTAAAAATGGCCGGACTTTCGAATCGCGCAGGTCCGGCCATTTTATATTGTATTCAAAAACGAATTAGAATTTGAACGATACACCGGCATTGATGGAGTAATCTGCAAAGGCGGCGTCACCGCGTACAAATGTGCCCGATTTGTCGGAATACTCCTTGTCGGTTACACTTTGCGTGCGGTTTCTGACAAATGCGACCGGTACCGTCGCGAAGAAACTGAATTTCTCGCCCGAATAGGTGATCCCCGGTTCTGCGCTCCACACGTAGCCAGGGCGACGGAAGTCGCCGCTGCCACCTACGAGGTCGTGGACCGGAATACCTTCCAAGCGCGCGCCGACGGCCACCGCCCAGCCTTTTAGGACCGGATTAAGCGAATAGCTGAAACCACCGCGCGCCATGTACTGGTCGGGTACGCTCATGATGGCCTCGTTGGCCAAACGTGGCGATAGGGTTTCGCGGTAGGTACGCACGCCATTCTGCTCACGTGGATTGACGAGATAATAAAAGTTGCCATACACGCCGAAGTTGTGGAAGATGTTATAAAACGTATTCAACTCCACGGTAACACCTGTTCCGCCATCGCCCAGCTGAATGGACTGGTCAACGGTGCGGAGTTCTTTCGTACCATTCGGCCGACATTGTACCAGTAGTCCTGGTACTTATAATCCCCGGTAGGTAATTTGATGCCCAGACCCAGCTGGATATTCCCGCGATAGCTCTTTTTAGGATCAAAAAGCCAGTGGTATGCCGCGATACGCAGGTCGCCGATGCCGAAAGAATGCATGCTGTGCCGCTCGTTGAATTTGTTGGCGCCATTGACCAGGCCGTGCTCGTACAGTGAAGAACGGGCATTTGAAATGATCGGCAGATCGACCATCAGTGACCAGCGGTCGTTGAGAATGCGCATGATGTTGATGTCAACCGACGCCGTGTGGTTAATTACCTCTGTATGCTGCACTAATCGTTCCTTATTTTCAGTTTTTCCTGAAAAATGGCGGAACGATTTGAAATAGCGACCGCTGGCGCTCACCACCCATTGAGCGTGGTCGTTGCTGTCGGCATGGGAGATCATACAGGCATTACCTGTGCCGCGAATAGCCACGCAGCCTTGTGAAAATGAACGTTGAGCAACGCAGAGTGTCAATAACAATGCGGTTAGTAGATGTAATTGTCTTTTCATATTGATTTGGTAAATTTTCCTGATGGGTAAAATAAAGGCAAAAAAATGAGAATATCGTACAATACTCCCGGTTAAGAACGAAAATGAATGCATTACCCCTGCTGGTGCCCGGAATACCTCAGAGCGCTATCGATCACCTCCCGCATTTGATCGGGCTGGCCCTGATAGCCGGTGAGCTTGAAACCACTGTACCCCAATGCTTCCGCAATGTCCTTTTTTAAATTCAGTGCTGCTTGATGCGTGCTTAAAGCGATTCCCCGCGTTTGCAGATAGCTTGCCAGATATTCCTGCTCCGATTGGCCAGGTGTAGGGATGAGTAATGCTTTTTTTTCAAAAACAACCAGGTCCATCAGCGTGGAATAACCGCTTCGGCAAATCACAAGTTGTGCATCGGAGAGCGCCACGGCCAGGTCGTCTGCGTTCGCGTGCGTAGCGTACGTCATATGCGCCGGCATGTCCGCGCGGGCCACGCCCGAAGGGTTTCCGGCCACGATATGAAAATGGTATTCAGTGGCAGATTTGGCTTGCTGAAACAGCCTTTCTTCCAAAATACCCCGCATCGGCTCCGGCCCTGAGAGCAGAATAAGTACTTTGTTTTTTGGGTTTTGTGCGGGTGTTGCGGAAGGGCGCAATTGGGATAGCAATCCCGCATAACGCGCGTTGGACGGGATATGGGGCGGGTGCGATAGCCTCCCGGCCAGTCCACCATTTTCCTGCACATCCACGATCCAGCACTCATCGAATTTTTCTAGAATACGGTAATGCAGTTTTCGCATCAGCCAGTCGGCAACCATCCCGAAACCGGTGATGATGCTCAGCTGATGGGTCATGATCACCGATCTCAGCCCATTTATTTTTAACCCGTAACGATTGTCGGAAATAACCAGGTCAAACTGGTGCCTGGCTTGCGTTTCGCGGAGCCACTGCCGCTCCTGCCGGATCGCGCCCAGAATTTTGGGGATTTGGGCTAATATTTTCGCAACAAAAGTGCCGCCGCTACGACTATACGTGATCTCGTAACCGGTAAGGAGCAACTGCGGCAAATCAGGAAAGTTCTCTTTTAGCAGCAAGGCGGTCGCACCCGAAGCGGCAATGGTTACCTCGCACCCTTTCTCAATAAGGTACCTGATGACGGGGATGCAGCGCGTGGCATGTCCCAGTCCCCAGTCCAGCGGCGCTATCAGGATACGTAGTGGCAGGGCGGATTTGTTTTTGGTTAACAAGGTAAAAATAGCAAGTCCGCCGCTATTTCGGGCCAAGGAACGACAGTACGCGATCGGTAATTTCTTTCAGCGAAGGTATCTGGACGGGCTTTTGCAGGTAATCCATCACGTGGCCGGAGTCCATCGCCCGGTCGTAGTCTTCGAGGTCGGTCGACGAACTCATCATGCAAATCGATATGGGCTTGGGGACATCCGGTTTCAATTTTCCGTATTCATTCAGAAACTGCCAGCCATCGAGAATAGGCATATTAATGTCGAGCAATATCAGTTGGGGGAGTTTCCGCGCGTCTTCGCGGTTACGGGAAAGATAATCGAGGGCATCCCGCCCATTCTCGAAAAAGATAATCTCCCGGGTTATTTTGGCTTTTTCAATAATTCGTTTTAGCAGGTAAGTGAAGATTTTGTCGTCGTCAATTACGCAGAGGATTTCAAGCATTTTCGTTGAAAGTAATTTTAAATGTAATACCCGCGTCGACCTTACTGAAAACCTGAATGTTCCCGCCCTGGGCTTCTATTTGATTTTTTATCAAAAATAAGCCAACTCCGTGAGCATCTTGGTGTTTATGGAAAGTTTTATACAAACCGAAGATCTTGTCGGCATGCAGAGACAGGTCTATTCCCTTGCCTTTATCACTGTATTCTAATACTTTAAGGCCTGTTTCATTGCGGTAGAACCGAAGTTTGATCATCGCAGGCTGACCGTCTTTTTTGTACTTAATACCGTTGGAAACCAGGTTCATTAAAATGCTTTCCAGATAGATCCGGGGGAAGGTGATTTCATTTTCCTGAAAATCCATTTCAACGTGCGCCTGGCTCGTGTGAAGGCTTTCGTCGAGTACACCAAGCACCTGTTGCGTTACCTCCCTGATATTCAAATTTTCGCCTTCGAGTTGGTTATCGCGGATCTTGATAACCTTCGAAAGATCGTCAAGCGTTCCGTTCAAGTGCTTCGACACGGTTTTGATTTTCTGAAAAAGCTCCTCATTATCTTTGGTAAGGGTCGATTCATCGATAAAATCGGCAAGCAGCGCGATATTGCTCGAATGGTTCCGCAGGTTGTGGGATAAAATATGGGTAAAGCTTTGTAGTTGATTATTCTTCTGTGCCATTTGATCGATGGATTTGATCAGTTTCAGCTCCAGAGTCTTATATCTGTCGATATCCATGATGATGCCTCTGATCCTGGTTACCTGGCCTGATGCATTGAGCAAGGGCGTGGCCGAAAACCGGACCCATTTGCGGTTGCCGGACGGCGTTATAAGCTGCAATTCGTGGTCCCAGGGTCGGCCGAACTCCATTGATTCCCGCAACGCGGCCCGGACAATGAGCTGATAGGGTTCGGGGAAAAAGCCTAGCAGATCGGTTTCACTATGGATATCACCCTCGTTGGTTTCCAGTATATTACCGGAGGTGGCCGTCCAGCTGAACTGACCTGTTGCCGGGTCGTATTCCCAGCCGCCAAGTTTGCCGACATTGCCTGCTGCCGTCAGCAGAAACTGGCTTTCTGCGAGCTTTTCTTCCACAATTGTCCGCTCGTCGATTTCCCTTTTTAGATCAGACACCGATCTGAGCAACAGTACATTGGGGAAGATTTTGAACAAATAGTAAACGGTTGCCAACGATATGATCGCGGTAGCGAATCTGACCAGCGCACTGAAACGGTACAGAGGCAGCCAGAAAATGAGCGCATCGATCAGGTGCGTGGCGCCGCAAAAAAGAATGAAGGCGACGAAAAGCCAGATCGTTTTCGGAAAGGGAAAGTCCCTTCTTTTGAGAATGAACCGGATGAGGAAAATGGGTATGAGGAAATAGGCTGTCCAGATGAGGATGTCCGAAATAATGTACAGCCAGCCGTGAAAATCCGACCAGGAGCCACAGTACCAGCGGGCCGGCCATTCGGAGGTGCCGAAAAGCCCGCGGAAGAATTCCTGTATCTGTTCCGGCAGTCCTGCCTGGTTTATCTTTAACGGCGCCGCGCCCGTACGGCAGAGCGGAATACGGTCATTTGAAATAGCATGCAGCTGTGCAGTTTCCGGGGCCATGAATTATTAACTAGCAGGGGGTGCAATTCGAATATTAATGATAAATCTCATGCCAAACAACCACCTGTTTGTTTTTAAAACTAGCAGCCCGGTGCCGTAAAAATACTATTCCATCCGGTTTGTAAAAATAGTTTTAATATAGCGATAGGATTGTAATGAATCCGGTGCCGCGTGAATTTTTAGCAGTTGACATTCCTGAGATTGAGACCTGAATTGATGCCCGGTTGCATACCAACAGATGCCCATACTGCGTCCGATATCACGTTATAGACCGATGATGATTGTAACCATTACTTGTGTTATTTATTGCTTCAAAGGAAAATGACGGTTAGAATAAATATTTTGAAATGTAGAAAAAGTTCAATCGCTGTTTGGTCCCCGCGGCTTACTTTTGACTAACTTAGCACGCAGCCGCAACTGTACCACACGGCTGTTTTTATGCTATGAATATTCAACTCCATCAACACGACGAAACTACAATCGCAGAGGTTATTTCCGACGAAGTGCTCATCCGCACGCCCGACGACGGACTACAGATAATGGTAGACCTGTATTACCAGGGCTACGGAGAGATGATCCTGCATGAAGCCAGCATTACACCGGATTTCTTCGATCTTAAAACAGGTATAGCGGGCGAAATTTTACAGAAATTTGCTACCTACCGCGTCCGGCTTGTCATTGTTGGCGATTTTGCCCGCTATGAAAGCAAGAGCCTGCGCGATTTCATTTTCGAAAGTAATAAGGGAAGGCAGATCAATTTTTTGCCATCGGTTGAAGAAGCGGTCGCTAAACTGGCAAGATAGTGCGATATGGAAATTGATGAAATCCTCGAACGTTTCCACCCGCTGCCGACGCAATCCAGAGCGGCTTTGAAAGCGCGTGTTTCCGAAGTGCAATATCCCAAAGGTCACACGCTCATACGCGCGGGCAGGCTGGAAAAAACGCTCTATTTCATCCGTAGCGGCATGGTACGCGCCTATTCCGACGGCGAGCGCGGCGATGTTACATTCTGGTTTGGGAAAGAAGGGGATTTGGTGGTTTCGATGAAAAGCTACGTTTCGGGCCAGCCGGGTTACGAGCATATAGAAACACTGGAAGCTTGCGACCTGTACCAAATGAAAGCCCAGGACCTCGAAGAGCTTTTCGCGAGCGATATTCATATTGCCAACTGGGGCCGTAAGCTGATCGGGCAGGAACTGATCAAAACCGAGGAGCGGCTCATTTCCATGCAGTTCAAAACGGCCCAGGAAAGGTATCTCGATCTAATGTCGGCCACACCCGATCTGCTTCACCGTGTGCAATTGTGCCACATTGCCTCCTTCCTGGGGATTACGCAGGTCAGCCTCAGCCGGATCCGCGCGGAAATCAGGTAACGATTTCCTTTTTATCATTTGTAAAATTTTTTGTGGACCCGGAGCAAGACCTTTGTATCAAAAAACAAAGTGTTATGAACTGGATTATTTTAATCATCGCCGGCCTGTTCGAGGTCGGATTCGCCTCTTGTTTGGGGAAAGTCCGTGAAACAAGCGGAAGCGAAATGTATTTGTGGTTTACAGGATTTGTAATTTCTCTAGTTGTCAGCATGGTATTGCTGCTCAAAGCGACCCAGACACTGCCGATCGGTACCGCATACGCGGTTTGGACGGGTATTGGCGCAGTGGGGACGGTGCTTGTGGGTATATTGGTATTTAAAGATCCGGTCAATTTCTGGCGGATATTCTTTATCACCACCTTAATCCTCTCCATTGCGGGCCTGAAAATGGTTTCGCAGCATTAATTGATTTTCCCGGGCACGCTATTTTTTGGGGGCTCTGCATCAAAATCCGCTGCTCACGATGGAAGACTACACGAATGTATTGATACACGCGGCCCGCGTAGGGAACCTGGAAGTGATCCGGGAACTGCTTAGCCGGGGCGTGGACGTAAATGTCAGAGATGAAAAGGGCTACACGCCATTGCTGATAGCGTGTTATAACGACCGCCTCGAGGCTGCCGAGCTCCTGCTGGAATCGGGTGCGGATGTGAATGCAGGTGACCATGGTGGAAACACCGCGCTGATGGGCGCCGCATTCAAAGGACTTCCGGAGGTGGCGTCCCTGCTGATCCGCTGCGGCGCGAACCTCAACAGCCAGCACGGCAATGGCGGTACGGCATTGATGTTCGCCACGATGTTTGGTCGCAACGATGTGGTCAAACTGCTGCTGGAAAGCGGAGCGGACACTGGTTTACTGGATGTCAGGGGCCAGTCGGCATTCGACCTGGCCGTACAACAGGGGAATCAGGAAGCGATCACATTACTTGCATAAAAAAATGCCGTCGGTTTAATCGACGGCAAGAGGGCAGGCTCATTTGCTTTAAGTGTATCAGGCGGGGATTTTCCCTGGTTTCTCCCGTTCCCAGAATCGGTGCTGCTTAATGGCGGCGATAAACTGTTTGGCCAGTTTAGCAGCGTCGTCGCTGATGACGATCCCGTCAGGCAGCACCGGTTCATCCGGGAAACCCGCCGGGATTTTTCTCGCAAAATAGGTCGATTCGATCACCTGCATCGCGCCGGCATCTGCTGCAATGGCCTTGCAATGCTTGAATGCCTCGTTCAGGAAATGGATGGCGTCGGGATCCGCTTCCACAGTTGCCACACTATCGGTACCGGCCGGCACGTACACAGCGTCATATAGTACGGATGCGGTCGTCAGGAAACTGTGGTGTACATGGATTTCCTCATCGGTAGCGGACAAAATGTAATTCAGCCTTGGCGCGATCACTTCTACAACGGCCCCTTCCGCCTCCAATGCAATTTTTACAGTGTTTAGAGACTTGCTATCCACGCCATCGGCTGCCAGAAATGCAATTTTCCGCGTTTTGATGCTGTCTTTCGGGGTGTTTGCCATACTCAATGCCGCGGAGGCAGCGAGCGAGCTTTTTACAATGACCGGTTCGTAATCTGCCGGGTCGGCGTCGGCGGGAATGCTGCGGTTCATGGGCAGTTCCGGGCTTTCCGGCACCGGAAGGCGGAGCGCAAATGCTACTGCCGCAGCCAGCCCTTTATCGATCATTGAAAGAATTCCAAGCATTCTGTGGCGCACGTCATTAGACTGCACTTTACCCAATTCAAAGCAGAATGCGTCAATAAGGTGGTTCTTTTCAGGGTCCGACTGACTGTTGAAGAACAGTTTTGCCTGACTGAAATGGTCCAGAAAGCTCTTGCTCCTTGCCCTTATCTTCCGCGCATCGATCCTTTCGGGGTAAGAGGTGAATCCGCCTTCTGCTGCCTTGGCCTGCAATGGATGATTATCTCCCAGTGAATTGGGCCCGTAGCTGACCTTGCCGCGATTGATCGTCTGCCGCATGTAGCCGTCACGCTGATTGTTGTGCACCGGAACAATGGGCCGGTTAATGGGTATCTCCTGGAAATTGGGCCCGCCAAGGCGGATCAGCTGGGTGTCGGTGTAGGAAAACAGCCTGCCTTGCAGCAATGGATCATTCGTAAAATCGATACCGGGTACCACATGGCCTATATGAAACGCGGATTGCTCGGTTTCGGCGAAGAAGTTCTCGGGATTGCGGTTAAGCGTCATTTTCCCGATCCTGATAACCGGTACGAGCTCTTCGGGTATGATTTTCGTGGGATCGAGGAGGTCGAATTCAAATTTAAACTCATCTTCTTCCGGCACGATCTGTAAGCCCAGTTCCCATTCGGGGAAGTTGCCGCTTTCGATCGCGTCCCAAAGGTCGCGGCGGTGGAAGTCGGGGTCTTTGCCTGAAATATTCTGCGCCTCGTCCCAGGCCACCGAATGCACGCCCAGCACTGGTTTCCAATGGAATTTCACGAAATGGCTGACGCCCCCGGCATTCACCAGCCTGAAAGTGTGAACGCCGAAACCTTCCATCATACGGTAGCTGCGCGGAATGGCGCGATCGCTCATCAACCACATGATCATATGTGCCGATTCGGGCATTACCGATATGAAATCCCAGAAAGTGTCGTGTGCGGAGGCAGCCTGCGGGATCTCATTGTCGGGTTCGGGTTTCACGGCGTGAACCAGGTCGGGGAACTTAATGGCATCCTGGATAAAAAACACCGGCATGTTGTTCCCGACGAGGTCGAAATTGCCTTCCTGTGTATAAAACTTGACCGCGAACCCCCGAACGTCGCGGGCGAGGTCGGTTGAGCCCCTCGACCCCGCAACGGTTGAAAACCGGACAAAAACCGGTGTTTCGATGGAGGCATCGTTGAGAAATTGCGCTTTGGAATATTGTGCGAGCGGTTCATAGAGTTTGAAAACCCCGTGTGCGCCCGAACCCCGTGCATGTACGACACGCTCGGGTATACGCTCGTGGTCAAAATGGGTTATTTTTTCGCGGAGAATGAAATCTTCGAGCAACGTACCGCCCCGGTCGCCTGCCTTAAGGGAATTCTGGTCGTCGTTGACGCGGACACCCGTGTTGGTATTCATCAGCTCGCCTGTGGAATCCTCCCTATGCTGGGCAAGGCTCCTGATCTTGTCGTTTTCCGGCTGATCCACTTTCGGATTTTTCTGGTTTTTTCTTTTTGCCATAGTCGTTGATGATTAAAAATCGGAGGGATGTAAGCAAAACATGTTCCAGCAGATTTAAGGCTGGTACATAAGTTGCTTTTCACTGGTACCGGAGGGAAGCGTCGTTGCTACACCACCCGCGTCAACCACCACAATACTGGGATGTTATACATGATGAAAACCTTGGTCCTTTCACCGAAAGTTGCATTGGACGGTGTCCCGGCAGGTTTTTCGGGACGCTTTAAAATGCTTCACCTGGAATCCGGGCAGCTCTATATCTACCGGGTCCATATTACCAAACAGAAATATACGGGTACGCATGTCCCCGGAATGGGAAGTCCCGAAGAGGACGTGGCCTGGTGGCAGCGCATGTACCACGCACTGGTTTCTTTTATAGATCGGTATAACCGGGAGTATGGTTATCTGCCTTCGGATAAAAACATTTATCAGGACAGCCGTTTCTATACCGGCGAAAGCCTGTTCGGGAAAAAAATAAGTTTTTTGGTCGAAGAGGCAATGCAGCGCGATCTGGCCGACCGCGAAGTCATATTGCAGGATTTTGCAGACCAGACGTCGGCGGCAGAAGGAGTGGAGGGCCAGTAACGTAATGTGGATGCCCACAAACAGGAGCCACCGCCTTTGGCCGGCCTGGGATCGTGTGCGTGGGTTACATAACCAGCCTCATTGCGCACGGAGTTGACTGGGAATATCTTCATTGGCATGACCTTTACCGTCGATCCAGCGGCGGCACATTGTTTCCAGCAAGGCATGCAGCCCTTCAACTTCGACAGGCTTGATAAAAAAGGAATTGGCACCCGCCTGATGACAGCGGTCGATGTCTTCCTGCCCGGCTGTACTGCTCAGTATCACAATAGGGATGGTTTTCCATTCAGTTTCAGCATTGGGCGGCGTCTGGCGGACTAGTTTCAGCAAATCAAGGCCATTCATAACGGGCAGCTGCAGGTCGAGGATGATCAGCCCAGGCCGTCTTCCTTTGAACTGCTCGGCCGATTGAAGAACCATATACCGATATAGCTCTTGCGCACCCTGGAAAAATCTGACATGGTAACCGGGCAGGAATTCGGTGAAAATGCCTCTTACCAGCTGACGAAAGTCGCTTGAATCTTCGACCAGGTAAATTTCTTTTTTGCTCATGGTTATCGCTCACAGAAGTGTGGTGTTTTTTGAACTGCAAAATACATTCCGGCACTATCCAAGACGGGCATTCAGGAAACAGACATCGACGGCCCTGGCAAGTTTCACGAAGTCCGCTTCGTGCACTGGTTTTTCAAGAAATACATTGACCCCGCGCGCATAAGCTTCGTGCACGAGTGCGCGATTCGAAGTAGTCGACAGCATTACAACTGGAATATAGCGGGAATCATTGTTCAGTTTCAGGATGTCGAGCGTTTCCAAGCCACTCAGCCGTGGCATATTCATGTCCATGATGATCATCGCCGGATGATCCGATACGGAACGATCCGCAATTAGTTTGATAAGATCCTCACCCGAGTCGAGCTCAATGATGTGCACGGGACTGATAACCTGCTCCACAGCGAGGCGGATCAGCATGCGGTCGTCTTCGTCATCGTCGGCAAGGTAAATAGTTTTCATTCGGTACGATAATGGCTAACAGAATACTGTAAAGCTGAAAAAGCAAACAAATCATGCCAGGGTAAGCAGATAGCCCAATTTTTTACAGCCAATATTTGCTGCATTGAACAAACCGCTTCTGACAGGCCGGGCGACGGGTGCCGTTTTTCTACCGGCATCTTTGAGCTGAACCCATGGTATTGGTAAATCTTTTGAACGGGATGTTGCCGGATGCCTATTTCCTGCTAATTTTCGTCAGGAAAAACAGACGTCCAGATGGAGCAGCAACTTTTTGATTTTATTGGCAAATATCTCATACTTACCGAAGATGAGCAGAAGGCGATTGCTGACCTCAGCCTTTTTTACGAATTTAAAAAAGGGACAATACTGCTGCGGGAGGGTGAATCGTCCCGGTATTCCTATTTCGTGATGAAAGGCTGCCTGCGTTTCTACCACGTGATCGACGCGGAGGAACGCACGACGGAATTCTACACGGAGGGAGAAGCCGTGAGCCCCGCCTGCGTCGTTACAGGGAAGCCGTCCGAAAACTATCTTGCCTGTGTGGAGGACTCCATTTTACTCATCTCCGACCCGGATATGGAGCAGGTCATTTTCGAAAAATTCCCGCGTTTCGAAACAATGTGCCGCATTTTGTCCGAAGAGCTTGTCGCTAAAAGCCAGAAAGCGTTCGCAGATTTCAAGAATGCCTCGCCCGAGCAGCGCTATCTTAATTTGCTCGAAACCCGCGCTGATTTGGTTCGGCGCGTTCCGCTAAATCAGCTGGCCAGTTACCTGGGCATGAAGCCGGAGTCGCTCAGCCGCATACGCAGGCGGGTGGCGCAACAAGCGAAAGTGTAGAAGCGTATTGCCATCCGACATTTAATGTTTGGATGTCCGTTCGGATTGGTCTATGTTGGAAGAAAATAACACTATTCAAACCAATTCGAAACATGCCGACCTTCATACATCACGAGAAACAAGAACGTGCGATTAATCTGGATTACATCGATAGCATCAATAAAGAAAACGGGATCCGTTTTGAGATCGTCTTCGAACGGGTGCTATTCAACGGAAGTACAGGAGGAACGGCCGAGGTTGGCCGGTGGCAATTTGAAACCGAGAAGGAGCGGGACAAGGTTTTGAAGTGGATTTTGAATTCGTACGGTTTGGGGGTTTGATCATGCCGCTACCCGTCGAGGCGCAGCCGGCTTCCGTCTTTGCGATGGCTTCGCGACCAGATTCCCCCTTTTATTTGTCCCGAATGACCTCGTGATGTTGTATCGCATCTGCCTAATTTAGTATCGGTTCTAGGAGGTTTCAATTCGATAAAAACGATATGAGAAAAATAATTGCAGCCATCAACATGACACTTGACGGCATTTGCGACCATACGAAAGGGATTGCAGACGATGAGTTGCATCGGCATTACGAAGAGCTGATACGCAGCGGTGACACCATTTTATACGGGAGGACAACCTTTGAGCTGATGAAGTTTTGGAAAACATTGGTAGAAAATCCAAGCGGCGATAAGACTATGGATGATTTCGCGGTAGCAATGGACAACATCCCCAAGATTGTTTTTTCCCGGACTTTACTTGATACGGAATGGGAAAGTGCAAAAATTGCCCGGCGGGGGCTTAGAGAAGAGGTGGTCGACCTCGTTCAACAACCGGGCGGGACGATTCTGGTTGGGAGCCGGAGTCTTATAATTGCTTTGATGAATTTTGGTTTAATTGATGAATTCCAGCTTACGGTTCATCCTATGATAGCGGGAGATGGTTTACCATTGTTTGAGAACATCAACGCCGGGACGATTTTAAAACTTTTAAAGACAAAAACGTTCAGCTGCGGTGCGGTAACGCTCTATTATGAACCGGCAAAAAAATAGTCTGGTAAGATGAAGCCTGCAAGCAAACAGTTTTGCCTAACTGGTAGCCAAAAAACGAATATTCATGCATGGTCGCATTCAGGGTGCCCAGGAGCAATTCCGGATGAAAAACCAGCGCATGTCCTTTCGGCGGTAAAGCTCACCGTCGCCCTCCACGGCGAAAACCTGTCCGGGCGACATAAAACCAGCGTCCCTTCCTGGTAGTCGTCATACTCTTTTCCATGCCGAAGGCCCCGTCATACCACATCTTTCAGGAAAATGCTATAACATCCCGTGTATTGACTGGTTTTGCGTCTGGCGCTTGCCCTCGACAGATCTGTCACCGTCGCCAGCGGATGTAAAGTTTCCTGTTGGTTAATGCATTGTATTGACTCGCAGCGTCAAACCCGATTGTCTCTTCCATAATCGTTTAATATTTGCCTGATGCTGACTTACTGCTTCGATGCGGCGTTCGACAGCCGCGCGACGTAAATCAGGAATATTGGTAGATAATTCGGGAATCCGTATACCATTTATACCCGTAGAAGGGAGGAGCTTTGCATTGTTGAAGCGAAACCAGCGCCTTCTTTGATCACCGTGATCCGGCTATGGTGAAATGGCTCTGCGAAATGAAACTGAATCAATAAATCACCAAAAAGAAAGATGATGAAAAGATCGAATAATACCTCATTTCTGAAAAAGTTCATGGCCGTTTCAATTCTTGGATTGGGCTATTTGATATTCAATGAAAGCGGATGTACACGATGTGGCTGTGGAGCTTTTCGATGACACGGCCATCATCTGGAGCCGTATTACGCTGGCGGCCATGGTACGGGGGAATGAAGCAAATACGGAGTTTACAGTTACAGAAGTTTACAAGAAGCGAGGTAATGATTGGAAAATGCTGGCCTTGACATTCAGCAGCGTACGCGATACCCATGTGATCAAGCATTAATGAGAAACGGCCACGCTATGAAGCTGTATAAACTCCTGACCATTGTTTCATTATTGGTAATCTACGAAGCAAGGGCTGGCAATCGGATGGCTGACAGCGGCTGCGTTGGGAGGTGTGGAGTCACAACTGGCCGGGCATATCGGCATTTGTCTGAATCTGGGTTTTTCCAAGCAACAGCTTACGCAGTTGTTTTCAATTATAGAAGCCAAAATTGGCAAGAGCGAGGCCGATGCTGGCAAGCTAATTTTAGAAAGAGCCGGTAGCGTAAGGAGATAACAAAACTGAACTGTGTGCAATCCACGATCTGGTAGGTTTGAAAGGTATGGAAAAGAGAAAATTAGGAAACAGCGGCCTGGAGGTTTCGGCCTTAGGGCTAGGCTGCATGGGACTGAGCTTCGGCTACGGCCCGGCGGCGGACAAAACCGATGCCATAAATCTGATCAGGACCGCGTTTGAAAAAGGCGTCACATTTTTTGATACAGCAGAAGCATACGGCCCTTTTACCAATGAAGCATTGTTGGGGGAAGCACTGGAACCGTTCCGGGATCGGGTGGTGATCGCGACCAAATTCGGTTTCCAGGGCGGGGATTCCAAAGCCGGGCTCGATAGCAAGCCGGAGACCATCAAAGCATTTGTGGAAGCCTCCCTGAAAAGGCTCAGGACCGACCGCATCGACCTTTTGTACCAGCACCGCGTCGATCCCAATGTACCCATCGAGGATGTTGCCGGAACCGTGAAGGATTTGATCGGGGCCGGAAAGGTAAAGCACTTCGGCCTCTCGGAAGCCGGTGTCCAAACGATTCGCCGGGCGCATGCCGTGCAACCCGTCGCGGCGCTCCAAAGCGAATATTCGTTATGGTGGCGGCAACCGGAAAACGAAATCATACCCACGCTTGAAGAACTGGGAATCGGTTTTGTCCCTTTCAGTCCGCTTGGTAAAGGGTTTTTAACCGGTAAAATCGACGAAAACACCACATTCGACAAATCGGATTTTCGCAATATAGTGCCACGCTTTACCGCGGAGGCGCGGAAGGCCAACCAGGTTATGGTGGATTTGCTTAATAGCATTGCGGAGCAAAAGAGCGGCACCGGCATGCCGGCCACCGGAGTGCCGGCCACCGGCATGCCGGTCACACCTGCGCAGGTTGCATTGGCGTGGCTGCTTGCCCAAAAGCCCTGGATCGTGCCGATACCGGGTACTACGAAGCTGCACAGATTGGAAGAAAATCTGGGCGGAGCAGCTATTAAGTTGACCGAGCACGATTTGGGTGAGATTGAAAAGGCTGCGGCGGAAATTACGGTGCTGGGGGAACGGTATCCCGAGGCGTTGCAGAAGCGGGTTGGGAATTGAATAGGAAAAAAAGAACGATAAGGCAACCGACTTTTGGGTGGGTTGCCTTTTTTACAGAATTCGCGCATTATGACATAAATATTACAAACCCAATATTTATTTTTAATTTCCGACTAAGTATCTGATCTTTCAAACTCAAAACATCCGAATGGACATGAAAACAAGACACTACATCTTTCTAATGGTTATTGCAGTCGGTGTGTTCTCAATGGCAGCGCGAAAGGCATTCACTGCCGGCGATCTGGTAGGTACCTGGAAATATCTGATCAGTGACGTTCCGCCTGAATATGAATCGGGACTGTTGGTTTTCGAGCAAAAGGAAAATAAGACGGTCGGATACGTAGAGGCCGCGGAAAAGAATGAGATGCAGGAGTTGACCGTCGATCAGGACAAGGTGACTTTCACTACAGAGAATCAGAACGGCGTGTTCAAATATAATTTCATTCAAAAGGGCGACACACTCACCGGAATGATAGGGTCCCAATACGGAGATTTTCCGATTAAGGCCGTCAGGCAGGCTAAGAAGTGATTCTTGGAACCTGAGATTGGCGCATACTTGCTGCTTGGTCGTGGTAAACGCGTCTTTTAAGACACCGTTGACCCGCGCGAACTCGCTTTCATCAGTATGTACCGGTACGCCGGAGCGCTAAGAGTCTGAATCTGCCGGCTCTATTTCAGGTTGCTTGGATCTGATGTCGGATCAGGAATATTGGTAGGAAAATCAGGAATTTGTATACTCCATAAGCCGAAGGAAATCTGGAACTTCGCAAGTTGCAGCTTCTGCCGGGGCGTTACCGGTTTGATGAAGATGCTCCAAAGGTTTGTCACAACCCATAACACAACCAGGATGGCTACATACAATCTTAAAATTAACGGTAAAGTCCGGCAGGTGAACGTCGATCCGGCGACACCCTTGCTTTGGGTGCTGCGCGACCATTTGAATATGACCGGTACCAAATACGGTTGCGGCATCGCCCAGTGCGGCGCGTGTACGGTTCACCTGGAAGGCAATGCGATCCGCTCTTGCCAACTGCCTGTGTCGGTGGTAGGCAAGCAGGCGGTCACCACGATAGAAGGACTCTCGGAAAAGGGCGATCACCCTGTGCAGAAAGCATGGCTGGAACACGACGTGGCCCAATGCGGCTACTGCCAGGCGGGACAGATCATGACGGCAGCGTCCCTGCTGAAAAATAATCCGAAACCGACTGACGAGGAAATCGAAGCGCAAATGAGCGGGAATATCTGCCGGTGCGGCACTTACCTGCGCATTAAGGAGGCTGTTAAGTCGGCTGCGAAAAAATAGTGTGATCCTCAACCCGAAAACAAGAACTTCACCATGAACAACGATAAAACTGCTTTAAACAGGCGCTCGTTCCTGAAAGCTTCTCTACTCTCTGGTGGAGGAATGATGCTTACTGTGAGCTGGTTATCCAGTTTTAAGTCTGCCGACAAAACAGAGGCCCTGAATCTGCCCGAGCAATGGGCGCAGCTTAACGGCTATATTCATATCACGGCTGATAATAAGGTAAAACTGATTTGCCCCAACCCTGAGTTTGGACAAAATGTAATGACTTCCCTGCCCATGATCGTGGCCGAGGAGCTGGATGTGGATTGGAAAAACGTCACCGTAGAAATGGGGCCGCATGATAATGCAAAACTAGGCGCGCAGTTTACGGGCGGAAGCAATTCGGTGCGAATGTATTGGAAACCACTCCGGGAAGCCGGGGCAGCGGCAAGGCAAATGCTCCGTGAGGCAGCTGCGCAAACCTGGAATGTACCGGTTAGCGAAGTGACAGCCAAAGCAGGCGTGCTGTCGCATGCGAGCGGAAAAACGGCGAAATATGGTGATATGGCCAGCAAAGCGGCAACATTACCAGTGCCCAAAGACTTGCAGCTGAAAGCCCCGAAGGATTTTACAATCGTCAGAAAGGCTAAAAGAAACGTCGAGGGGCAAAAGATCGTAACCGGTAAGCCGCTGTTTGGGCTGGACTATCACGTAGACGGCATGCTGATCGCGATGATCCAGCACCCGCCTGCATTTGGTATGAAACTGAAATCGTTCGATGCTGCGGAAACGCTAAAAATGCCGGGGATCAAGGATGTTTTCAGCCTGAAATTGTACGAGGATGGATTTGAACAGGCAGGTTTTGACACCCGTTCCTTCAATGATTTGCTTGTTGTGGTAGGCAATACCACCTGGGAAGTGATGAATGCCCGTAAGAAGCTGGTAGCCAATTGGGAACATGCCGGCGACGTGAAAGATACCATGGGCGGAAGGAATGGAAAAAGGGAAGTAACCGTTCCGGGAGCGCTTGAAAGCACGAGTACACAAATGCAGCAAATGCAGGAATACGCCAAAAAACCTGCCCAACAATTAAGGAAGGACGGCGATCCCGAAACGGCTTTCAAGAATGCCGCCCAGGTGATCGAGCGCACCTACAATGCGCCGTTCCTGGCGCATAACTGTATGGAGCCGATGAACTTTTTCGCGCACGTAACCGATGAAAAGGCGCTGCTCGTAGGCCCGTTGCAGGCGCCCGGGTGGACGGAGCCTACGCTCGCGAAGCTATTGAATTTGCCTCCCGACAAAATTGAAATACAAATGACCCGCATGGGTGGCGGCTTCGGTCGCAGGGCTTACGGGCATTATCTCTCGGAGGCTGCCCTGATTTCCAGAAAAGTCAAGGCGCCCATTAAGCTCATGTACACCCGCGAGGATGATATGACCTACGGCATTTACCGCCCGATGTACACGGCCACATACCGCGCGGCCCTGGATGCGGACAAAAAGCTGATTGCTTTCCATGTAAAGGGTGGCGGTATACCCGAGCATCCGGTCCATGCCAACCGTTTTCCAGCCGGCGCCGTCGATAACTATCTGGCCGAAGGCTGGCAGATTCCGTCCAATATTACCATCGGTGCGTTCAGGGCGCCCCGCTCCAATTTCAATGCGGCTGCCGAACAATCGTTCCTCGATGAAGTGGCCGAAGCTGCGGGCAAAGACCCTATTGCATTCAGACTGGAACTTTTAAAGCGGGCCAAGGAAAATCCGGTAGGTAAAAACAATGAATACGATGCCGACCGTTACGCCGGTGTGCTGGAACTGGTGCGCGACAAATCGAACTGGAACAAGCCGGGCAATGAAAAATACAATAGGGGAGTAGCTGCCTATTTCTGTCATAATTCCTACGCGGCACACGTGGTCGATATGGTAACCCGCGACGGGCAACCGTATGTGGAGCGCGTGTTCAGCGCGATGGACTGCGGTATCGTCGTAAACCCGGATGCGGCGACGAATATGGTGCAGGGAGCGGTGGTGGACGGTATCGGTAATGCTTTTTATGGCGCTCTCACACACAAAGACGGTGCCGCCCAGCAAACCAATTTCAATAACTACCGCCTCATCCGGCATAACGAAGCCCCCAAAAAGATCGAAGTTCATTTTGTCCAGAATGATATCGATCCGACAGGCCTGGGAGAACCTCCGTTCCCGCCGGTATTTGGAGCAGTAGCCAATGCATTGTACAAAAACAAAGGAAAGCGGTTCTATAATCAGCCTTTTCAGGCCGAGATGGAGAAGGTCATTTGAGTTCTCGAGATCTCCGCCCGTCGGAATCAATACCCAAAAACCTGGTCTGAGGGCCGGGTTTTTTTGTTGAACAGTAATGGATTAAAGAAACCCAGGTGGTTGAGCAAGTAGCTCGTGGGCAGAATGGGGATGTGCTTCTTTGGTGTTCGTAGATTATTTCAACTATTTTATAAAAACCATAATTATACTAATCTGTTTTGATAAAACTCGAAATTAATGAGCTGTAAATTTATAAAACATTGAAATTTTCATGAATATGTGGCTAAATTAGGGAGACGATATTTGGTAGGATAAAAGATTTACTCAAAGATGGACATGCTCGATGAAACTGTTCTGCTGCAAGACATTGCTTTGGGAGACAGCAAGGCTTTCGATGAGGTATACCGGCACTACCACGGCGAAATAACTCGCTATGTGCTCAAATTCGTCAAATCTACCGAACAAACCGAGGACCTTTGCCAGGAGATATTCCTGAAAGTGTGGGAGAAGCGCGAAACTTTGCCCAACCTGCAATCGTTCCGTGCATTTCTTTTCACGGTGTCCAAAAACCGGGTACTCGACTATCTCCGTCACGCGACCACCGAGCGTTCGGCGCGCGAGGAGATCATCCGGGCATCCCTGCAACATGCCAGCCATGTCGAGGAGGCGCTGCAATCCGAAGAATATCAGCACTATCTGCAAAAAGTATTACAAGAACTCTCCCCTCGGGACCAGGAGGTTTTCCGCCTGTGCCGCGAAATGGAGCACACCTACGACGAAGCCGCCGAAGTCCTGGGCATTTCCCGCAATGCCATTAAAAAACACATGGTGAAGGCGATAAAGTATATCAAATATTCTGCTAACAAAAGCTTCGGGTTGTCGTTCAACTCTCTGGTTATCTGCGTAATGTCCGTTTGGTGATGGTCGCGAGTGGTCATTTGTGGTCAGGTATTGTCATTTATAGTCAGTGGTGGCCACGAATAACAATACCTGACCACACCTGACCACAATTGACCAAAAAAAACTTCAACCAGGGGGTACCCTAAAATTCGCCTCGCCCGTCTTCATCATAAATAGCCTGAGAAATGGAAGAAAAGAGATTCCTGGAAGAACTCGTCAGACGTTATGTTGCCAATGCGCTGAGCAGGGAAGAGCTGGATGTTTTCTTTCGTTTGCTGGCCGAAGGCAAACTGGACGCGGCGCTTGACAGGCAACTCGATAAGGAAAGCGGACAGGAAGCGGAACGTGTGAAACCATTGCAAGCAAAGTCGTGGACGCCTGTTTTCCGGACATTCCGGATCGCCGCATCCGTGTTGCTTATACTTGCACTGTCGGTCTTTATCTGGAAGCACAACCCTTTCCGCCTCTTTGCAAACACGGTTTCTGTGGCCACCGGGAAGGGCGAAAGAAAGGAAGTGAAACTGCCGGACGGTTCGACGGTATGGCTCAACGAATCGAGCAAGATGGAGTACCCTGCCCATTTTGACGCGCGTTCGCGGAAAGTGACGCTGCTCGACGGCGAGGCGTACTTCGATATCAAAAGAGATGAATCGAAGCCGTTCTTCGTGGAAGCGTCGGGTACGACGACCCGGGTGCTAGGTACTGCATTCAACATCCGGTCATACCATTTTTTGAAAAGTATATTGGTAACCGTTACTCGTGGGAAGGTGGAAGTGCGGAAAGCAGAAGGTGTCGGCGGGCCCGACAAAAAGATACTTTTGCCCAATGAACAGGTATACTACGATATGAAGACCCGTGAGATCAGAAAAGTAAATGTGAACAGCGCCAACGCGGTGGCTTGGAAGGAGGGTAGGCTGCTGTTCGACAATGAGAGCTTCGCCAATGTGATTGCCATTCTTGAAAACAAATTCGATGTAAAGATCCAGGCAGAGGAATCGATACGGGAATACCATATGTCTGCCGAATTTGCCTCAACCGACTCCCTCTCTCGCATACTCGATCTGCTATCGCTCGCCAACAACCTGGAATACCGCTTTGAAAACGACCAGATAAAGCTTACCACAAAAAGAAGCTCCATTTGAACCCGGTGCCTATGTAATGAACGACTGCCTTCAACGAAAAAAATCCGGCAAGCCTAAGCCCGCCGGACCAAGTGATAGTGAAAATCAGAACGTAACGCCAATCACTGACTGATCTTGCTATCCGGAAGCTGGAATTAATGTTTCACGATTAACCCCAACTCATTCAAAGGTATGAAAAATTGTACCAGAAGTTTACTGTCCATATACAAATGGACACGCCTGACTGCGTTCTTTCTGCTTTTCGCGCTGCTGGTGACGATGCCTTCCGCCCAGGCGGAAAGTGAGGTCAAACAAAGCCTTCAGGAAGTGACGATCGACCTTACGCTTCACGACAGGAGCCTGAAAGAGGCATTTAACCTGATCAAGAAAAAGACCGGCTTCAAATTTGTATACAACGAAGAACTCGTGGCGCCCTACCGGGTCAATATCGATGTGAGCCGCAAACCGGTCGACGAAGTACTCAACGAACTGCTGGGCCCGACACGCCTCGGTTACCGCGAACAAAGGGGCACGGTGGTAATCGTCGAAAAAGAGGTCAGAACAACCGGCCAGATCCAGAAAACGGAAATCCTGCTGGCATCGCTCGTGCGCCCGGCCGATCGTGAAATATCGGGTGTGGTCACCGACAACGACAATGGCGAGGCATTACCGGGCGTGGCGGTGCTCGTGAAGGGTACTTCGACCGGTACCATCACCGACATGAACGGCAAGTACATGGTGAAGGTGTCCGACTCGGGCGCACCTGTGCTCGTGTTCTCGTACGTAGGTTACGTTGCGCAGGAAGTGCCGGTGGGTGGCCAGTCGGCGATCAGTATCAAGCTGGCGAGCAGTACGAAGCAGCTGAATGAGCTGATGGTGGTGGGGTATGGCACGCAATCCAAGGAGGAGTTTACAGGTTCGGCGGCACGGGTTTCGGGTGATAAATTGAAGGATATGCCGGTACAGAGTTTCGACCAGGGGCTGGCCGGTCGCGCTACCGGTGTCAGCATTGGCCAGCCGAACGGCGTACTGAACAACCCGCCGGTGATCCGTATCAGGGGGGTCAACTCGATCTCTCTCAGCTCGTTTCCATTGGTAGTGGTGGATGGTATTCCAATTAACACAGGCGATATTTCGGCGAACTCTACCGTGGCGAATAACCCGCTCGGAGATATTAACCCTGCGGATATAGAATCGATCGATGTGCTGAAAGATGCCGCGTCGACTTCCATTTACGGTTCGCGTGCGGCTGCGGGCGTATTGCTGATCACGACCAAGAGCGGTAAAACGGGCAAGGCGAAAGTGACGTACGAAGGCTGGACAGGCATGACCAAAGCGACCCGCCTGCCCAAAATGCTGGATGCGCAGCAGTTTATGGATATCAAAAATGAAGGCGTGATGAACGCCAAGATCCTGGGCGGCAATGCGAACAACGATGCCGTGGCGTCGGCGCTTTTCTTTCCTATTATCCAGGAAGACGGCTCCATCGTGAATACCAACTGGTACGACAAAGTATACCAGACCGGCATTTCGCAAAACCACAGCATCAGCGTCTCAGGCGGGTCCGAATCGACGAAGTACTACTTTTCCACGAATTACAGCAATCAGAAAGGGATTCTGAAAACCAACCAGTTTACCCGGAAAGCAGCCCGTTTCAATATCGATCACAAGCTCAATTCCTGGCTGTCGTTTTCCGGAAATATCAACTATAATACCAGCTTGAATGCTTCGCCCAACACGGGTTCGCTGAGCGGTAATGCCTTCGGCCTGGTAGGATCTGCGCGGCTGGCCTGGCTTTCGGCACCGAATGTGTATGCGGTGAACCCCGACGGCTCCTATAATGTGAGTTCTTCCAACACCTTGGGTATGGGCAATAATAAAGTGGCAAGCAACTTCTATAACCCGGTGCCGCTGCTCGATTTAAACAAATACACCTCGGAAAACGACCGCATTATCGCCAACTTCGGTACGACGGTGAAGCTATTCAAAGGCTTGCAATATAAAATGAGCTACGCGATGGACCGCCTGAAAGTCGAGAACGTGAGCTTCAACAGCCCCGTTCACGGTCCCGGAAACTCTTCCAACGGCAGCGCCACCAACAGCAGCAGGCTGATCAGCAACTGGAACTGGACAAACACATTAAACTACCAGACTACGATCGCAACCAAACATAACATTTCGTTGCTGGCAGGTTATGACGTTCAGAAGTTTGGAACATCAGGCTGGGGAGCGACCCGTACGCAGCTTTCGGACCCGTTTTTCGACGAGTTCCAGGGTAGTTACGGGCAAATCTCGCCAACTGCGAATGTGCTGACGGAAAGTGCATTAGTCTCAGTCTTCTCGCGGTTTACCTATGATTTTGGCAAAAAATACTTTTTCACCCTAAACTACCGCCGCGACGGTAACTCTGCATTGGGAAGCGGCAAGAAATACGGAAATTTTGGTGGTGTGTCGGCGGGATGGAGTATCTCGGAAGAGGAATTTTACAAGAGCTCCAAACTGGCCGACGTCATGAGCAGCGTGAAGCTGCGCGCAAGCTGGGGACGTGTGGGGAACTCGGGCGTGAGCGCGTACGGCTCGCTCGCGCTGTACGAATCCAACCTGTATGCCGCCGTGCCGACGTGGAATTTCAGCCAGGGTGGTAACCCCGACCTCGGCTGGGAAACAAGCAACCAGACCAACGTGGGGGCTGACGTGAGTTTCCTGAACGATCGCATTACCCTGGAAGCCACTTACTACGCGAACAGCGTCAACGGGTTGATCCTCAATGTGCCGCAGTCGCCTTCGAAAGGTATCCCGGGTGACGCGATATTCATGAACATCGGCGCGATGTACAACCACGGTATCGAACTGGGATTGAATGCCAATATCATCCGCAGAGGAAAGCTGAGCTGGAATGCAAGTCTCAATTTCACACATAATAAAAACAAGGTCACCGAGCTGTACGGGCAGGGAACCGAGCTCGTCGGTACCACTTCCACGGCAGCGGAGGCGACCAATATTACACGCGTTGGCTACTCGGTAGGGAGCTTGTATGGGGCGAAAACGGACGGTGTGAATCCCGAAAACGGCCAACGCATCTTCATCAACAAGGCGGGCGAGCGTGTGCAGTACAGCCACGTGGTACCTGCGGGCGGGAGCCGCTGGACATACCTGGACGGCTCGCCCGCACCTGCTATCGCGGTGGGCGATTACTACCTGCTCGGCAATGCGCTGCCGACCTATTATGGTGGTTTTATTAATAATGTTAAATACGGCCAATGGGACCTGGGCGTGAACTTCACTTATTCGGGTGGTAACCTTGTCATGAACGGTACCAAGGCTACCTGGCGCGACCAGCGCTTCTGGAACAACACTACCGAGGTACTCGACCGGTGGACCACGCCGGGGCAGGTGACCAAGATCCCCAGGGTGGTGTATGGTGATCTGCTTTCGAACGGCTCGTCGTGGCCGATCTCCGAGAATGCCGAGAAAGGCGATTTCCTCCGGTTGCAGTCCGTTTCGCTGGGTTATCGTGTGCCGGGGCCGATCCTTAGCAGGCTGGGGCTGAGCTCAGTGCGGTTGTATGCGCAGGTTTTCAACGCGTTTATCCTCACTAAATACACCGGTACCGATCCCGAGATTTCGGTCAATGGTAATTCCAACACGACCCCGGGCGTGGAGAAAAACTCCATTCCCCAGGGCCGCACCTTCACATTTGGTTTAAACCTCGGTTTCTGATCATGAAAAATATCCTTAAATACACTCCTATGAAGCCTGTGAATACATGGTTGTTCCGGCTGGCCTGCATGGCGTTGCCCGTGACGGCCCTCATGACCTCGTGCGATGAAAAGGAACTGCTCAATCCGGTGCCGAACATTGCCTTGCAGGACGCTTACATTTTCGACACGCCCGCCCGTGTGCTGGGGCAGGTGAATGGCTTGTATGGTGCGATGAAAATCGGCGGCCTGTATGGTGGGCGCTACCTGATGCTCGCCGATATCCGGGGCGAGGAGTTTATCAACCGTACGCAGAATGTCTTTACCGGGTACGACGCATGGAGCCACACCGTAACCTCCGGCTCCAACGACGCCTCTTCGGCCTGGGGGACTTCCTATACTGCCATTAATTCGGCGAACCTGCTGATCGATGGCCTGCCAAAGCATCCCGACGTCGTGGATGCAGCCACAGCCGCGCAATACGTGGCCGAGGCGAAATTCGTGCGTGCATTCTGCTATTTCGGGCTGATCACCCGCTATGCACAGCCTTATGTGAAGGATAAAGGCGCATCGCCGGGCATTCCGTTGCGCTTGCAGGGAGAGAGTACGCCTGCCAACAACGACCTCGCGCGCAGCACGGTGGCGGAGGTATATGCGCAAATACTGAAAGACCTCGACGATGCCGAGACCGGCTTGCCCGCCAACTATTCGACGGCCTTGCTGAACACGACCCGCGCCCATAAAAATACGGCCATTGCCCTGAAAACGAGGGTGTACCTCACGATGGGGGATTATGCCAAAACGGTTACGGAAGCGAAGAAGATCGTGTCCGACGGAATGCCGTTCAGCGCTACCTCGGGCGTGAAGCACCAGTTGCAGCCGAACATTACTACCGTATTTTTTACGGATTATACCACCACCGAGTCGATCTTCTCGATGCCGATGACCGCCCTGAACCTGGTGAGCGGCCAGAACTCGCTGGCGTACGAGTATAATCTCAATCTGGAATACAACCTGAACCCGACGGGCATTCTGGGGGAACCGTCGTGGCCGGCTAGCGACGTCCGGAAAACTGCATTCACACGCGTAGCGGGTGGACTTACGTATTTGAAAAAATACAATCAGACCAACCCGACCATCGACTACGTGCCGCTGCTCCGCTATTCCGAAGTCCTGCTGAATTACGCCGAGGCCCTTGCTAAAACCGGGGACCTCGCCAAATCGGCGGAGCTGCTGAAAGCCGTACGCCTGCGCTCGGATGCTTCCTACACATTCCCGGCCGCAGACATTGCGACGGGCGAGGCATTGGTGAAAACGATCTTGATTGAACGGCGCATCGAGTTTCTGGGAGAAGGCCTGCGCTCGAACGACCTCCTGCGCAACCTGCTCACGATCCCGGCCAAAGGCAGCGGCGGGCTTTCGGCACCGTCCATCTCGCCTTCCCAGCCGGAATACATCTTCCCGATCCCGAATGCTGAATTGTCCACCAATAAACTGATTTAGTACCGGGCCTTCGACTGCGCTCAGGCTGACACAAGCATTGTCAGCCTGAGCGCAGTCGAAGGCCGGCACTCTAACCGAAAATCCCATGAATAAATCTGCAAAAATACTTAGCTATCTGGCGGCAATCATGCTGCTCCCCGGTCTCGCGAGCGCGCAGGTGAAGCTCTCTCCCGCCAAAATCGACGCGCTTAAAACCGAACTGGCCAAAGACATCGACGGCCGGAAGAAGTTCACCCAGGAAATGGTGGACATGATATTCAGCTTCGGAGAGCTGGGTTTTCAGGAAGTGGAAACTTCCAAATACCTGACGGATATTCTCCAAAAGAACGGATTCACGATCGAGCAGGGTATTTCGGGCATCCCTACCGCCTGGACGGCCAAATGGGGCTCGGGAAAACCGGTAATCGCCGTCGGAAGTGATATCGATTGCATTCCAAAAGCTTCGCAGAAGCCGGGAGTGGCTTATCACGACCCGATTATCGAAGGTGCGCCGGGCCACGGTGAGGGCCATAACTCCGGCCAGCCGTTGAACGTGACAGCCGTACTTGCATTGAAAAAGATCATGGAACGCGAAAAGATCCCCGGTACCATTATGCTCTGGCCAGGTGTGGCCGAGGAGCAGCTTGCTACCAAGGCCTATTTTGTCCGTGACGGTTATTTCAAAGACGTGGATGCCTGCATTTTCACGCACGTGAGCAGTAACCTGGGCACTTCCTATGGCGACGGCGGCGGCAATGGCATGATCTCGGTCCGCTTCGATTTCGAAGGGCAGGCCTCGCACGCAGGCGGCGCGCCCTGGCGCGGAAAAAGTGCGTTGGATGCCGTGGAACTGATGAATATCGGCTGGAATTACCACAGGGAGCACATGGAAACGACCCAGCGCTCGCACTATGTGATCACCGATGGTGGCGATCAGCCTAATGTGGTACCTTCCAAAGCGTCGGTCTGGTACTATTTCCGCGAGCGCAGCTACCCGAAGATCACCCAGATGTACAAAGACGGGATCCGCATTGCCGAGGCCGCCGCGAAAATGACCGAAACCAAAATGACCTACGAAGTGCTGGGCAGCGCATGGCCGGGACATATGAACCAGCCCATTGCCGAGGCGATGTATGAGAATATCAAAGGCGTGGGCCTGCCGCAGTGGAGCGAGGAAGATCAGAAACTGGCCCGCGCATTGCAAAAGGAAGTCGAGAGCCCTGCCATAGGCTTCGGCGGCGAACGCGCCAACGACGGTTTGAGCACTTCGTTGAGCCAGTTGAGAAAACCGATGGCGACGGCATCGTCGGGCGGGGGAGGGTCGGATGATATTGCCGATATCTCCTGGAATCTGCCGACCATTGTCCTGGGTTATCCGGCCAACATTCCCGGCTTACCCGGCCACCACTGGGCCAATGCCATTGCCATGGCGACGCCCATCGCGCACAAAGGCGTTACCGCGGGTGCCAAAGCGGAGGCGATGACGCTCCTGGACCTGTTTGTAAAACCCGAAATCCTGACCAATGCCTGGAAGTATTTCAATGAGGTACAAACCAAGGATACGAAATACACAGCCCTAATTTCCAAAACAGACAAACCGGCTGTCCATCTCAATAAGAAGATCATGGAGGAGTTCCGGCCGGAGATGAAGAAATATTATTACGATCCTGCCAAATATCCGACCTACCTCGAACAATTAGGCATTAAATACCCGACGGTCCGTGATTCAGCGGTACGCGAGGAAAAGACTTCAGGTTCAGGTAAATAGGTCTACACTTAAACGCTTCCAGACATGCTTTTAAAAACAGATGGATTGTTCCGGCGAATGCGGCACTGGGGAATGGGCTGTGCGGCAGCGACGGTACTGGCTTTGCCGACGGACACGCTGGCGCAGGTAAAGATGAGCCCCGCCAAAATCGATGCGCTGAAAACAGAAATGGCCAAAGAAATCGACAGTCAGCAGGAGTTTACCCAGGAAATGGTCGATATGGTGTTTAGCTTCGGCGAGCTGGGTTTTCAGGAAGTCGAAACTTCGAAGTACCTGACCGATATTTTAAAGAAAAACGGTTTCACGATCGAGCAGGGCATTGCCGGCATTCCTACTGCCTGGACGGCCAAATGGGGCTCGGGAAAACCGGTAATCGCCGTAGGTAGTGATATAGATTGTATTCCCAAAGCATCCCAGAAACCGGGCGTGGCATACCATGACCCGGTGATCGAAGGCGCACCGGGACATGGCGAAGGCCACAACTCGGGCCAGCCGCTGAACATTACTGCGGTGCTGGCATTGAAAAAGATCATGGAAAGCGAAAAAATACCGGGTACCATTATGCTCTGGCCGGGTGTGGCCGAGGAGCAGCTGGGGACGAAGGCTTATTATGTCCGCGATGGCTTTTTCAAAGATGTGGATGCCTGCATTTTCACGCACGTTGCCAACAACCTCTCGGTTTCGTATGGCGACGGCGGGAATAACGGGATGGTATCGGTGCAGTTCAATTTTGAAGGACAGGCCTCCCATGCGGGCGCGGCGCCCTGGCGCGGGAAGAGCGCGCTCGATGCCGTGGAGCTGATGAATATCGGCTGGAACTTCCATCGCGAGCATATGGAAACCACCCAACGGTCGCATTACGTGATCAAGGACGGCGGCGATCAGCCTAATGTGGTGCCTTCCAAGGCTTCGGTATGGTACTATTTCCGTGAACGGACTTACCCGAAGATCACCCAGATGTTCAAAGACGGTATCCGCATCGCCGAGGGGGCGGCACAGATGACCGAAACCAAAATGACTTATGAAGTGCTGGGCAGCGCCTGGCCGGGGCATTTCAACCAGGCCATTGCCGAGACAATGTATGAGAATATCAAGCGGGTAGGCTTGCCCAAATGGTCCGAGGAAGACCAGGTCCTTGCCAAGGCGACACAGAAGGAAATGCAAAACCCGGAAGGTGGCGCGCTCGAAACGAACGGACTGGCCACGACATTGAGCCAGCTGACCAAACCTTCGGCCACACCCAACAGCGGTGGTGGCGGCTCCGACGACATTGCCGACATTTCCTGGAACTTGCCCACAGTTGTACTGCGCTATCCGGCGAATATCCCCGGCCTGCCGGGCCACCACTGGGCGAATGCGATCGCGATGGCCACACCTATCGCCCATAAAGGCGTTACCGCCGGCGCGAAAGTGGAAGCCATGACCTTACTCGACCTGCTGGTGAAACCGGAAGTGCTGCGCTCTGCCTGGGATTATTTCAATAATGTCCAGACCAAGGACGTCAAATACAAAGCCCTCATTTCCGCTACCGACAAGCCGGCGATCCATCTCAACGAAAAGATCATGTCCGAATTCCGACCGGAAATGAAGAAATACTATTACGACCCGACGAAATACGCTACCTACCTCGAACAGCTGGGGATTAAGTACCCGACGGTGCGCGAGGCTGGCGGGACGGGGAAGTAGCGGGTCGTTTTTGTCAGGTGAAATGGCGCGAAGGTTGCCTTCGTGACTTGTTATTCGCAGGCCTCCGGCCGGTCCATACGACAAAAGCAACTATGCGGTACCGCCCGGCCGGAGGCCTGCGAATAGCGTGTGTAAATCCGGAGATTTGCACGAACGCGCGATACTTGGCTACACCTGACCAAACCTGACAAACCAATGCTGCAAACATCCCTTTTGACCAAAACCTTCGCGAATGGCGCCACGCTCCGCTTCCCGGACTGGAATGTCGGACGCGGCGAGCAATGGCTGCTACTAGGCGAATCGGGAAGCGGGAAAACGACTTTGCTGCATATGCTCGGCGGGTTGCTGAGGCCCTCGGCAGGCCGCGTCGCGGTGAATGAGGTGGATCTGTACGGGCTTGCAACGCGGCAGCTGGATCGGTTTCGGGGTAAGCATATCGGTATTGTTTTCCAGCAGCCGCATTTGATCAGTAGCCTGACGGTGGAAGAAAACCTGCAACTGGCGCAAAGTTTTGTCGGCGAGGCAAAAGACCCGTTGCGTATCGGCGAAGTGCTGGATGCACTGGATATGGAACACAAACGACGCAGCTATCCGCAGGAACTGAGCCAGGGACAGGCGCAGCGCGTGGGCATAGCGCGGGCGTTGATCAACCGGCCTCAGCTGGTTCTGGCCGACGAACCTACGAGCAGCCTGGACAACCGCAATGCCGACGCCGTGATTCGTTTGCTATCGGAACTGGCCGCTTCGGAAGGTTCCACATTGATCATTTCCACGCACGACGACCGGGTTAAGGAGGCGTTTTTCAAGGATTTTATATTTGAACTTTCCCATGAACGCATTTCAGATCAGTTGGAAAAATCTTAAAGCCAACCCGCTTACGCTCCTATTGAACCTGCTGCTGATCGCATTCGGCACGGGTATGCTGGCTATGCTGCTTCTGGGTATGAGCCAGGTGGGCGAGCGGCTGCGCGAAAATGCCAGAGGTGTGGATCTCGTGGTGGGTGCGAAGGGCAGTCCCTTACAACTGATCCTGAGCAGCATTTACTTCATCGATTTTCCGACCGGCAACATCAGCGAAGAGGACGCGCGCCTGCTGGCGGCCAATCCGATGGTGAAAAAGGCGGTACCGCTTGCACTGGGGGATAACTATGCAGGCTTCCGCATTGTGGGCACCGATACGGGTTATGTAGGCCTGCGCGAACTGGAATTGGCTTCGGGGCATTTTTGGAAAAAGGCATTTGAAGTCGTTATCGGAGCGGAAGTGGCCCGGGCAAAAGGGTTGAAAGCCGGCGACCGCATTTATGGTTCGCACGGGCTTTCGTCGGATGAGGATGTTCATGACGACCGCCCCTACATCGTTGCCGGCGTTTTGAAAAAGAAAGGAAATGTAGCCGATAACCTGGTGCTTACAGGGCTGGAAAGTATTTGGGAAATGCACGGTGCAGGGGAGAAACGCGAAATCACTTCCATGCTCGTACAATACCGGTCGAGGATGGCGATGGTGGCATTGCCCGCGATGATCAACCGCTCCACAACCATGCAGGCGGCCTCTCCCGCGAAGGAAAGTGCGCGGTTGTTTGCATTGATAGGCATCGGCGTGGATGCGGTGCGCTGGTTCGCGGTCGCATTGATGCTGTTGGCGGGCGTGAGCGTATTCGTAAGTCTTTACAACTCCCTGCGCGAGCGCGTGTACGACCTCGCGGTAATGCGCGTGATGGGTGCGTCGCGCGAGGTTATTTTTGCCATGATCCTGCTGGAAGGGACTTTGCTAACCACATTTGGGTCGCTCGCCGGCGTATTGCTTGGCCACGGCGCGTTGCATTCGATTGGGTACTGGCAGGGTTCGCCGCAGGCACGGCTGGACGGCCTTGCGTTTTTGCCCGAAGAAGGTTGGCTGCTCGTTGCGGGATTGCTCATCGGGTTAATGGCCGCATTCCTGCCTGCGATACAGGCCTACCGGACCGATATTTCTGAAACCATGTCGAAAATTTGAAATGATTTTTACAAAGAAATGGCTGTTGTTGATTTTGTTGGTGTCGGGATACGCCGGTATGGCCCAGCCGCCGGTGCATATCCCGCTCATGAACGACACCTGGAAGCTCATCGCACAACGTACCTACAAGAAGAACGCCGAATTTAAGATGGTCCCGGCGTTTCCGGCCCGGCTGGAAGCGTTGCAGAACAAGTCCGTCGAATTGCCCGGCTACATGATCCCGATCAATGCCGACCTGAACCACAGGGAGTTTATGCTCGCCGTGGTGCCGATGGACCAATGTCCCTATTGCGGGCAGGGCGACATCCCGTCGATGGTGGAGGTCAAAATGGTGAAGGAAGTAGGGTACACAGACAAGCCGGTGAGGATCAGGGGTAAACTCATGCTGAACAAGACCGGCGATTACAGGTCGGAAGTGTTCCTGCTCCAAGCGGAGCAGTTGAAATAGTATTTAAATCATTCATCCATAACCCGAGTCCTATGAATTTGAGATTCTATGCATTGGCTGTTTTGCTGGCAGCCGGTACCCTCAGTTTTGCGCAAAATCAGGGCGGAACGCCCGGCCAGCGGACTACCGCCACCGCAACAAGCATTGCTTCGGCCACGCAAGGCATGAAGAAGTACGAAGGTTTTTTTAATTTTTATTATGATGAAAAAACAGGCAGGGTGCTGCTCGAAGTGGACAAGCTCGATAAGGAGTTTCTCTATTTCGCATCGCTTTCGGAGGGCGTTGGAAATGGTGGCCCTGAGCGTGGACAAGCCTCTTCGGCATTGGCCAAATTCATCAAAGTGGGCCCTAAGGTGCTGCTTGTGGAGCCGGTAACCAACTACCGAGCCGTTTCACAAAATCCCGACGAGCAAAAAGCCGTGGAGAATGCATTTGCCAAATCGGTGATCTGGGGCTTTGCGCCCGTGGCGGTGGAAGGTGAAAAGCTGCTGGTAGACCTCACGCCATTCATTATCCGCGACAGCCAGAACATCGCTGCGCGGCTGGGCGTGCGACGTGTGAGCGGGCCTGTGAGCGTGGCTCAGCCGAGCGGCGGGGGAGGTACCTACCGGCTCGACGAATCCCGCTCTGTTGTTTATCTCGAAAACACTAAGAACTTTCCTAAAAATACCGAATTCGAGGCGATGGTCACCTTTACAGGCGGCTCGCCGAATGTGAACCGGTTTGGCGGTGGCGGCAGCAGTCTTGCACCTGATCCCGGCGCGGTGACGATCAATATGCACCAGTCGTTTGTGGAGCTGCCCGATGGTAACTACAAGCCCCGGCGTTTCGATCCCAGGTCTGCATTCGGGATGTTCAGCTATATGGATTTTTCCGCGCCGATGACCGAACCTATTGTGAAGCGGTTTATCCGCAGGCACCGTTTGGAAAAGAAAAACCCGGGCAATGCGCCCAGCGAGGCTGTTGAACCCATTGTGTACTACATCGATCGCGGCGCGCCCGAGCCTGTGAAAACCGCATTGATCGAAGGCGGGGCCTATTGGAACGAGGCATTCGAGGCAGCCGGTTTCAAGAATGCCTTCCAGGTGAAAGAATTGCCGCAAGGTGCCGATCCGATGGACATCCGGTACAATGTCGTGAACTGGATCAACCGCACCGGTGCGCCGCGCGGGTTTTCGTCCGGTGCCTCGTATATCGATCCCCGGACCGGTGAGATCATCAAAGGTGTCGTGACGCTTGGCTCCGATCGCCACCGCCAGGATTACCTCATCGCCGAGGGACTTTTGCAGCCTTATGAAGATGGCAAGAAAACCACCAACGCCATGCAGGAACTCGCCCTGGCGCGCGTGAGGCAGCTTTCGGCCCACGAAATAGGGCATACACTTGGTTTTAACCACAATTTTGCCGCCAGCCCGAAAGACCGGGGTTCGGTCATGGATTATCCCTTTCCGAGATTTTCCCTGAAAGCGGATGGCACGGTTGATATTTCGGATTCTTATGCGAAAGGCATAGGAGCCTGGGACAAGCGTGCGGTGATGTGGGGCTATACCGAGTTTCCGAAAGGTGGCGACGAAGAAGCAGGCCTTGAAAAGATTATGCAGGAGACGCTCAAACAGGGCTTTTTGTATATTCCGGATATTGGCGGCAATGCGCACCCGACGTCGCACCAGTGGGACGACGGTGCCAATCCGATCGACCAGATGACCAACATTATGAAGGTGCGTAGAAAAGTGCTCGATAATTTCTCCGAAAAAGCCATTCAAAAAGGCGAGCCAATGGCGACGATCGAAGAAGTGCTGGTGCCGATCTATCTGCTCCATCGCTACCAGGTTGAAGCCGTCGCGAAGTCGGTGGGCGGGTTGTATTTTACCCACGCCGTAAAAAACGACGGCCAGGTAACGACGCGGATGGTGGAGCCTAAGGAGCAATGGCGAGCGCTGGAATCGCTGCTCAGCACGATCACCCCGGAAGCGCTGGCATTGCCGGAAGCGCTGATCAGCAAAATCCCGCCGCGGCCGAGCGGTTACCCGGCGAGCCTGGAAACTTTCACCGGCCACACCGGCCCGACGTTCGACCCCATTGCGGCTGCTGAAACTGCTGCCGGTACCACGCTCTCGTACCTGCTCAACCCCGAACGCGCCGCACGCCTGATCGAGTACAATGCACGTGACGCGCAGCAGCCCGGTCTAATGCCGGTGATCGACAAGCTTTTCGAAAAAACCTGGAAATCGGCCCCCGCGGACGGCTACAAGGGCGAATTGCAAACGCTGGTCAATAACCTTTCCCTGAAATACCTGCTCATGCTCGCCGCGGATTCCAAAGCGCCTGAGAATGTGCGCGGTGAAGCGTTGCTGAAAGTGGGAGAGCTGAGCGACTGGCTGAAAGGTCAGCTTGCCGCAGCCGCCCCCAAGCAAAAAGCGAATATGCTGTTCGGATTGGCGCAGATCGAGGAGTTTGGCAAGAACCCAATTAAATTCGAGCCCGGCCCGGTGCTCGACATGCCTCCGGGCGCGCCGATCATGGGACATATGGATTTTATGGGATGCTCCCAAACGCATTCCGGCGATATTTCGGAATAGGAATTTAGGGGTGGGAAGTACCGGTTTCATTTCTCCGGATCACTGAATTCGTCCCAATTATCAAATATTTAGCCACAAGTTTTGTTAGCTGCTTTCTAATATTGTTTTATTTCGAAGCGGATAATTTATTAAACTATGGCTAAATGCTTTCTCATTACACTCGTTTTTGTAGTCGCGAATATCCCGGCATTTGCACACCTGGGCACGGTGTTGGGCACTGTTACCGATCTATCGACCGGCCTGCCACTGCGAGGAGTTACAGTCCAGCTGACCGGCACAGGCAGGGCGACTGCGAGTAATGAGCTTGGGCAGTTTCGGTTTGAAGGGCTGTTAGCCGCTTCTTATAAGGTTGAACTTTCTTTGATTGGCTACAAACCGATCATCATCGATGTGGCAGTCGGTGATGATGAGATAGCCACTGTGAAAGCGGTCATGGCGACTGCCCCGATCGAGCTGAAAGAGGTAGTCGCCACGGCGCGTCAGGCGCATGACCAACAACTGATCAGTAACCTGGACATCAAACTTCGCCCGGTCACCAATTCACAGGAGATTCTCAGAATGGTGCCCGGGCTTTTCATAGGGCAGCACGCGGGTGGTGGCAAAGCGGAGCAGATTTTTTTAAGAGGCTTCGATCTCGACCACGGCACGGACATCCGCCTGACCGTGGACGGTATGCCTGTTAATATGGTGTCCCACGCACATGGGCAGGGCTATGCGGACTTGCATTTCGTGATCCCCGAACTCGTCGAAACCGTCGACTTCAAGAAGGGTACTTACACGACGGACAAGGGGAACCTGGCAACTGCCGGGTGGGTCGATTTCCGAACCCGCACAGCCCTCGACCACTCGTTTGTCAAACTGGAAGCGGGGCAATTTGATACTTACCGGGCTGTTGCGGGCATCGATTTGTTAGGGCAGAAAGGGAAGAATAAAAATCAGTCTGCATACATCGCCTCCGAATACTCCTATACTAATTCGTACTTCGATAATCCCCAGAATTTTAACCGGTTCAATATTACCGGCAAATACCACGGCCATGTTGCGCCAAACACCAATCTGACATTATCGGGCTCCACATTTTGGAGCAGATGGAACCATTCAGGCCAAATTCCTGACCGCGCTGTGGAATCGGGCCTCGTCGGATGGTTTGGCTCTGTCGACCCAACAGAGGGAGGCGAGACCAGCCGCACCAATTTCAATGCGCAGCTGGTGACAGTGACGCCCAAAAACCACGTGCTCAAACAGCAGCTTTATTATTCCAACTACAATTTCGAACTGTATTCCAATTTTACGTTTTTCCTGAAAGACAGCGTCGATGGCGACCAGATCCGTCAAAAGGAACGCCGCAACCTGTTCGGCTACAATGGCAGCTACTCCATTCAATCCAAAGTAGGCGAAATGGACTGGACCAGCACTTTCGGTGCGCAATACCGGCAGGATATTACGAACGGAACGGAACTTTCGCATACACTAAACCGCAAACAAATACTGGAAAGGCAGCAGTACGGTGATGTGAATGAGGCCAATGCGTCACTTTATGCGGATGAAAATATCCGGCTGTCGGACAAGTTTTCGATGAATGCAGGTGTGCGGTTTGATTTTTTCCGCTCACAATACAGGGATATGCTTTTGAATCCGAGCGTAACCCAAAGCGTAACGCAATCCATTGTCTCTCCCAAACTGAACTTCTATTACACGCCTAATCCGCGGCTGCAATTTTACCTGAATAGCGGAAAAGGGTTTCACTCGAATGACGCCCGCGTTGTTACAGCGCAGGATGGCAAACAAACCCTGCCCGCGGCCTACGGCTCAGATCTCGGATTGATCATCAAACCGTTTCCAAAGTTGCTGGTGAATGCAGCCGCCTGGTATTTGTGGATGCAGCAAGAGTTTGTTTACGTCGGGGACGAAGGCGTGGTGGAACCCGGTGGCCGCTCCCGCAGATTGGGCATAGACCTGTCGGTGCGCTATCAGATCATCCAAAATCTGTTTGCAGACGTGGACCTTAATACGGCCAGGCCACGGTCAATTGACGCAGTGGCCGGACAAAACTACTTGCCGCTCGCGCCGGTCTTCACCTCCACCGGCGGTCTGTCTCTTAAAACGCGACACGGCTTCAACGGCTCAATGCGCTACCGCTACATAGCCAATCGCCCGGCCAATGAAGACAATTCCATGGTGGCAAAAGGCTACTTTTTAAATGATCTTCAACTGAATTACCCGAAGGGCAAATACTCGATAGGACTTAGTATCCAGAACCTTTTTAACACGCGCTGGAAAGAAACCCAGTTTGACACCGAAAGCCGCTTAAGAAGTGAAGCAGTGCCCGTTGAGGAAATCCATTTTACTCCGGGAACACCCTTTGCGGCGCGCCTTAGTGTCACCTATTTCTGGTAAATTGGGGGAGGTTAAGAATATAATTTCAGGGAATGAACTGGTTCAAAAAGAATGTAGTAAAGCTTTTGATCGGAGTCGCGCTTGCGGTTCTTCCAATACTCTATTTTTTATATGCCCAGGTTAGCTGGAACCCGCTCAATCCACATGAGCATCTTGTTCAAAATGGATTGGCTTATTTTTCCCTATTGCTTTTTACATTCTTTAACCATCAAGTTTTCGTGCCCCGATGGTTTCTAAATAAACAATACGCAAAGTACACTGTTATTGCCGTTGTCTGCATTGCGGGCGCCGTCTATTTGCCGTATCGCATTGAACAGTTTTTGTATTTTAAAAAACCCGATGAGCAAACGGTAGCTGCCTGGATTAAACAGATTTTCTGGAAGGAAATGATGCTCGAAGGGCCAGCGCGCAATGGGCCGGACGGAATGGCTGGTTTCCGGCCGGACGGTCCGCCAACAGGCAGGCGTGAGGACTTTCGTGGAGAAGGGCCACCACCGGGAAGGCCGCCGGCATTCGGTGTAGACGGGCCCGGGCCAGGCTCATCTTCCTGGATGCTTCCCTCCAAACTGGCCATCTTCTTTTTACTGGGGAGTGTGAGCTCCCTGGTTTCCATACTCATACAGGCGACAAACCGACTCCGGCAGACGGAAAACGACAAATTGCAGGCCGAGCTAAGCCAATTGAAAGCCCAAATACAGCCACATTTTTTGTTTAACACGCTCAATAGCATTTACGCGCTGGCGATTCGGAACGATGCCAGGACGGCTGATACCATTGTGCAGCTATCCGAGTTTCTCCGCTACATTATTCGTGATGCCCATCGCGACAAGGTTCCTTTGGCCATGGAGGTCCAGTATATTGCCAATTACATCGAGCTTCAAAAAGCGAGGCTGCACGATGCTGCACAAATTGATTATCAGCTGGACGGTCAGCCAAATGGATTATTGATTGCTCCACTGCTGCTATCCTCATTTGTTGAGAATGCATTCAAATATGGCGTGAGCCCCGAAGAAGAGTCCCCGATCAGCATACATTTGACTATCGCTGCCAATACCTTGCGATTTATTGTGACAAATAATAAAGTTCAGTTCAGCAGAATAGAAGAATCGACTGGAATCGGGATTTGGAATACCCGTGAGCGGCTCCGACTGACTTATCCTGGCGCGCATGAACTGACTATTCAGGATACCGACGCCTCATTTTCCGTAAACCTGTATCTGGAACTGATATGATCAGAGCTATCGCATTGGATGACGAACGACCGGCGCTGGATGTAATCGAGGCATTTTGCAGCCGCATACCAACCGTCAACCTTGCCAGAGCTTTCACGCGAACGGGAGAAGCCAGATTGTATATGGAAAGTAATCCGGTGGATTTGATTTTCCTGGATATCAATATGCCTAGGGAGTCGGGCCTCGAATTTGCGCGCGTCATCGGCCAGCGGACGATGGTTATCTTCACAACAGCTTATAGTGAATACGCTGCGGAGAGCTACGAGGTCGAAGCCGTCGATTACCTTCTTAAACCATTCACTTTTGATCGGTTCGGGCTGTCGATCCAGAAAGCACTGACTCGAATGCAGGCGCTTAATATGGAGCGGCCCGATGGGGCCGAACCGCCGCATTTGTATTTGCGTGTGGACTATGGATTAGTGAAAATCCTGGTTTCCGATATCACATTTGTTGAAGGATTGGACAATTACCTGAAAATCCACCTAAAAAATTCCAAACCCGTCGTCGCGCGTATGACGATGAAAGCCTTCCAGGACAAGTTGCCGGATTCGCAGTTTGCCCGCGTGCACCGGTCTTACATTGTCTCGATCGACAAAATCCGTGCTATCCGCCACAAGTTGATACAAATAGAAGATGAAGAAATTCCCATCGGAAGCAGCTATGAGGAAAAGTTTTTGATGCGGTTTACGAAGTGAATTTCACCCCTGAAAAGACGGATTTGCCACTATTTTAAATATTCACCCTCACTTTTACGGGATTCGCCACTGTTTCTCCCGCAAGCCGCCGGAAAGCCCAAAATTTGATCAACACAAAAACTAATTGCTATGATTTTTCGTACAATTGAATCGTTGATCAGGCCGGGATTCGGCCTTGCACTTTTTGCCTTTCTAACAGTAGGTTGCGACAAAGCGGAAGAAGACGAAACAGCCACAGTAACCCCTTCGTCTTCCGTCACTGAGACGTTGTCAGCCACCACGAGCGCAAACACCTCCTGCGCATCTTCGACGGGCGTGGCGAAAATTGTCTGCCTGGCTGAGTCTTTCAAAGCAACGCTCAGCAGCAGTCAGGTCTCGGCTATGCAGCTTACCTACAGTGCCGCCAACGCAAAAAAATGGTCGAACCTGCCAGCTGCCATGTCGGCGCGGGTCGGCATTAATCTGGGTGCATTAAGTGACGCCCAACTCGCCGCATTTCGCGACCTGATGGTGGCTGTGCTTCAAACCGGAACCACAAACGAAGGCTATGATGAACTGCTGGGTAACCTTGCCGCGGATGACTACCTGGCAACCATCGGCGGCGGGTCGGATTATGGCGCGGGCGACTATTACATCTCATTTCTTGGGACGCCAAGTGCAACAGGGCTTTGGTCAATCCTTTTCACAGGTCACCATTACACCCAGCCTGTTACCTTCAATGCCGGGGTATTTACCGGCGTGACGCCTGCATTCCGCGGGACGGAACCCCAGGCGGCAGTGACTTCGGGAAGCCGCACTTATCAGGCATTTGAACAGGAACGCGTTGCATTTGCGGCCATGCTTACCGGCCTGAGTACCACGGAGCTCAGCACGGCCAAGCTGTCGGGCACTTATTCGGATCTGGTACTCGGGCCCGGGCAGGATGGAAAATTTCCTGCAACAAAATCGGGCTTGCCCGTAAGTGCGCTAAGTGCAGACAAGCAGGCGCTGGTGCTGAGCGCTATCAAGTTGTATGTAAACGACTTGGACGCATCCTCCTCCGCGGCAGTCTTGGCAAAGTATACCAACGAATTGGCCAATACCTACATCGCGTATTCGGGAAATGCTTCCATGGCCTCTCAGAATGACTACGTGCGCATTGACGGCCCGAGTGTATGGATCGAGTTCTCCTATCAAGGCGGTGTAATCATCAAAAACACTCCCCATTCCCACTCGGTTTGGCGCGATCACAGCGCGGATTACGGCGGTAACTAAATAAGCCAACAAGAGAGTCGTATGAAATCGCGTTCACAATCCAGGATCAGGACTTTATTGTCTCTGTTATTATTGGTGGTCTGCTCCTTTAAGCTGGCCGCCCATCCGATGCCAAATTCAGTTGTACTACTGAAAGTCTATTCCGATAGCATCCATGCAGAATTGCAGATTCCGCTTGTCGAATTGCAATCGGCCTGGGGACGTGCCGTCAACGACTCAGCTGCTGGCCTCGTCCAGCGGCTGGGGCCCGAGCTGAGGGATTATTTGAAATCGCATATTCGTCCGCAAAGTCCCGACGGGCGATTTTGGGACGTCTCGGTTGGCGACATGAAAGTGAGCGAAACACAAAACCCGATGACGGGTGTCTATCGTGAGTTGGTGGTGCAGGTGCAGCTGGTGCCGCCGGTGCTGGAGAGTGTCAGGAAATTTACCTTTCATTACGATGTGGTGCTGCACCAGGTCGTAACCCATCAGATATTGGTTTCGGTCTGGCAGGATTGGGAACGTGGCCAGCTCACGGACCAGGAACCGGTGCAGGTGGGAACCATCAGTACGGATATCGTCAGCGGTAACGTCTTGCCTCTGCCGGTCGATCTCGCTTCCGGTAGCCGATGGACGGGTTTTGTCAGTATGGTAAAGCTGGGGGCCGACCACATCGCCGAAGGTACTGATCATCTGCTGTTTCTTTTAGTTCTCCTGCTCCCGGCACCTTTATTGACATCGAATGGAAGCTGGGGGAAATTTGGAGGGGTGCGATATAGCCTGGTGAGGCTCCTGGCCATCACCACCGCATTTACGATCGGGCACTCCATTACCTTGCTTGCCGCATCGCTGGGTTGGGTAAGACTGCCTTCACAACCCATTGAGGTTTTAATAGCCATATCGATTTTGGTTTCTGCTCTCCATGCCGCTAAACCGATATTTTCGGGACGGGAAACCTGGATAGCGGCGGGTTTTGGATTAATCCATGGTCTGGCATTCGCAAGCACACTGGCGAATTTGCAGCTGGACACAGCCCCTATGATACTTAGTATTTTAGGGTTCAACATCGGAATTGAAGTGATGCAGTTAGTCATCATGGGTTTAACTATACCGTGGCTTATCCTTCTGAGTCGTACGCCCGCGTATGTATATGTGCGGATGGGAGGAGCATTAATAGCTTTGATTGCCTCGCTGGCGTGGCTGATTGAGCGCTTGACGGAGCGGTCAAATCCTGTTGCTGACTTGTTGGAACACGAGCGTGCAAAAGCGATCTGGCTATTGGTGGCGCTTGCTGTTTTTGCTCTTTGGAACAGCTGGCGGTTCCGTGGCAGCAAGTCTCAAATTCCAGGATGGGAGCAGGGGCAATAACTTCAATGCCTGTGCAGGCAATAAGGCGCTTGCATTGGTGCTCACCTCCATAATAAGAAAGCAATGTACCACATCAGTCACAGTGATTCTCTCTATTCCGACAGTCAGAAACTAGCGTTTCATCACCCTTAATGTTTTTGTCTTGGTATTTGTGCTGACTTGTAGCAAATAGATTCCCATCTGGTTTTGACTCATATCCATAGACTCTCTTTGGGTGTTGTCTGTGGGGACAAGCACCTGATCTTTCAGAGTTCTGCCGGTGACGTCCATTAAAATCACCCTTACTTTTTGACCGGCTGCACCCGCTATATCGACATTTAGCTCCTTGTCGACCGGATTTGGATACGCAATAGCGTCGAAAGAAGTTTCCTGCTCCGGTTCTTCCGCGGCAATACGGCTGTTTGACCGGGCTGGAATGATACCGGTAGGGTTCGAAGGCCTGATATCGGCGGGAGAAGAGCTTTTCTTAATAGCTTCATCCTGCCGTAAACCTTTAATCTCATTGTTTGAGGTCGTTAACAGGACGTCTGTCAATCCGTCATGATTTGCGTCGCAGCTCATGATGTCCCAGACCAACGCATAGGCTGACTGGTACGTTTTCGAAGGTCCGAACAATCCGCCGCCCGTATTCATCATCACCGAAACGTTAGCGGAAAAAAAGTTACCAACCGCCAGATCTATCTTGCCATCGTTATTGAAGTCCCCCACACTCATGGAGGTAGGTCCGTTACCCACGGGATAGTCGGTATATGACACGTATGTTCCATATTTGTTGCACAAGATAACGGTGATGCTGCTGGCAAACATATTGGCGACTGCCAGGTCCGGATAGCTGTCACCATTGAAATCGGCCGAAATTATTTTAGAAATTTTGCGACCTGTATTCATGTTAACAGCCGGATAAAAACCCAATATTCCTTTGTTGATCAGGGTTGAAATTTCGCCCGATTCGAAGTTTGCTACGGCGATGTCCGGTTTACCGTCGCTATTGTAGTCGGCGACGGCAATAGAGCGGGGCTGTTTGCCCACATTGTAAAAATTGGGAGAAAGAAAGTCGCCCAGACCTGTTCCCAGCATGACGCGCACTCTGGCATTTCCTTCTTCTGTGACCACCACATCCAGGTTTCCATCCCCGTTGAAGTCGCTCACCGCAAGTCCCGACGGATACATGCCGGTCGGCGTGTCAAGGTAGTTTGTTGCAGAAAATGTTCCATTCGCATTCAAAAACACTTTGACCTCCGAACTGCCCGATAATGAAACAATGATGTCAGGCTTGTGATCGCCATTGAAATCACCGGTTTTGATGGCCGTCGGGCCATTTGTCACCTTGAATATCTTGCTTGGCGCATAGCCTCCCCCTGATTTTGACAACACAATTTCCATGGTATGATCGGATTCGGATATCGCGGCAATATCTGCCTTGCCGTCGCTATTGAAATCGGCTGTGGCCATTGCCCTGATGTGCTTTCCCACGGTGGGGATCGATAGAACTATGCCTGCACCGAAACCTTGCGCCCAGGCAACATTGGCGAGGATGGTCAGGATCGGAATGAAGATAAACCGGTAGTATCCTGCCTTGCGGCCTGCTGAAACGGAATGCTTTGCCTGGCTGGTAGTATTAGTTTTCATGACTAATGATTAATTGAAAGAAATTGTTTTGAATAATGGCTGTCTCCCAACGAACAGAAGTGCCTGTTCCGGGACGCAATGCAAACCTCGGCAGGATAGAAACAGGCAGCAAACCTGGCGGGTGTACAAAAGGTCAACTGCTTTCAAAATGAGGGTGTACAAAAGGTAGACGTGCACAAAACAGGGGTGTTTACCTTTTGTATACGCCCAAAAATTGTCATCGGTCCCGTTCCTTTTTACGTTTGTATCGCCTTGTGCCGCAGGGTGCGCAGCGCCGGTGAAAAAGGGTTTTCAAGGCGTTCAGGCTTATTTATATTTATCAAACCGTACAATGTCAGCTATCAAACTTATTACTTATCTTAACTGGGTATTGATCTTCCTATATGGGTCATCGGTAGTGTGGGCTTTTTTGCAGGCCAGTAACCCCAGCCATGAAATACCGGGGGCGGAATGGATCATTAAAATTGTGGGCTTTTTGCTTTTATTGGCGATCATCGGGCTCAATGTCGCACCTTACCTTTGGACAAAGATCACCGCGCTTGTGCTCGTGTCTTTGCTCCTGTTGATCCTACGCTGGTTTGCAGATTAACCAGGTAGATTTATCTACCATGAAACGCCGTTATCGCGCCTCGTGCGCGGCTTTGATCATGGACGTCTGCCATATATCGTAAAGCTCCTTCCAGGCCTGGCTGGCCTCTTCATCCCATCGCTCTTCAAGACGCTGTTCCAGCACTTGCAACAATGCCTTTCCCACCGTCGGATAATGCGCATCCCTTACGCCGTATCCTGCATGCCGGACGGCCATCGCATCGACGTCTTTCTGTATTTCGGACATCGTTTGCAGCCGGCTCACCATGTACGTTATCATGTCGGTAAGCTTTCTTACCTGCTGCTCCATATCGCGCGGGAACATCGCCCGTAAGCCGGGATCAAGTTCAAAAAGCGCCTCATAGAACATTTCTCCCACTAGTTCCGGCTGGGAAATGGCGTAGCTCCAAGTTGTTTTGATGATCAATATTTTCCGGTCTGTCACGGGCTGGCTGTTTATAAAAGACTGAGAATTGCCTGATCAAAAAAATTGATTTTAATCCGCAACACCAAGATTAGGAAGTATACAAAAAGTAATCAGGGGTTAAATAGCCATCAGATAATCCAGTAAATTGCCTTCCTCACCCAGCTTTAACTTTTTACGAAGCCTGTGGCGGGCAGTTTTGACGCTGTCCGGCGAAATGCTAAGCAGCCCCGCGGATTCCTTTAAATTGAGGTTCAGTCTGATGAGCGCGCAAAGCCGAAGCTCGCCCGCACTTAGTTCCGGGTTAGCCTTTTTAAGTTTGGAGAAAAAATCCGGGTGAACCCCTTCGAAATAGGCTTTGAACTCGTCCCAATCCCTGTCCAGGTTGAAACTGTAATCGATCAGGTTGATGAGCTTGCTGAATAGCGGCTTGTTTTCATCCCCCGGCCCCGTCTTCAATGCCTGCGAAACCGTTTGGCGGATGTCTTCCAGGATACTGTTTTTCTGGATCAGGTTTAAAGTGTGTGTGGTCAACGCCTTGTTCCGAAAGTCAAGTTCGGCCTGGAGATGCTGCTCTTTTTCAATACTATTCTGTATTTCAATGTCTGCAAGTGCCTTCTGGGCGGCATGCAGCTCCTTGTCTTTGACAACTTTCAATCGTTGTCTGTTAAATGCCAGGGCTACCAGTATAAGTATCGACGCCAATGCTACCACAATGGTGTTCCGGGTGGCATCTCCCAGGTCCTTTTCCTTTTGCAGCAGCCTGATTTCGGATTCTTTCCGCTCGTTTTCATAATGAACCCGCATATTGGTCATTTTCACAGTACTTTCCTCATTGAACAGCGAGTCTTTCAGAACCATCGCCAATTCCTGGAAGCGAAATGCCTTGGCGAAGTTGCCGGTTTGGCCGTAAACATGCGCCAATCCTTCGTAAGCCAGTTGCAATGCCGGTCGTATCCCGTTTGTCCTGGCCAGCTTTTCCGCCTGATGATAGTTGGTAAGTGCCTTTTGAAAATCATTTGTAGTTGAATACACGTGGCCTAAACCATTATAGGAGCTGACCAGCGCGGGTTTTCGCTGAAATTCGTGATTGATGGCCACTGCCTTTTCATATTCCGCCGCGGCTAAATCGTATTTTCCGGTCTGGAAGTAAATCTCACCGAGATTGTTATGGCAAATGATCTGGCCATTTGTGTCTTTGAACTGATCGAACTGCTCCAACCCTTTTTTAGCGCTGGCTAGTGCCGCATCGAAATCTTTTTTCCGGATATGGATCGAGGCGATATTAATGTAGGAGCCGGCAAGCGACTTCCGGTCACCCGCCTTCGCCCAAATCGCCTGGGCCTGCTTGTAGAAGTTGAGCGCTTCATCATAGTTCTTCTGGTTTTTATGGACATTACCAATGCTGTTGAGGATGTTGGCACTGCGCTTCTGATCCCTGAGCACCTGAAAAATGGCCAGTGCCTGCAAATAATTGTCCAAAGCCTGAGTGTAATTCCCCTGTTCGCTGTAGATGATCCCTGCGCTCGCAATGGCTTTGCCTACACCAACCTGGTTTTCGATGTCGCGTGAGATCTTGGTGCTTTTCGAATAATGGGCAAGCGCTTCGGGATATTTGTTTTTTTGCCAGTAATAAACGCCCAGCGCGTATTCGCCGTCCGCTTCCCCTTTCCGGTAGTTTATTCTGCGTGAAGTGGACAATATGTTTTCTGCATTGGCTAACGTCCTTTCCGGGGTAGTACTCCACGATTCCATCGCGATCTCAAAGATCAGGTTCACCCGCGTGGTGTCCGCTTGCGCTTTGGCCAGAAGATTTTCGAGGCTGTCAATTTTGGGGGACTGTGCAAAAATCGGTAAAGTAGCAGCAAGAAGGAGGTAGAGCGTTAATTTCATTGAGACGTGTCCGCCAGTCTGTTTGGGATTCACGAATATAGTTGTAACTGCAAAGACTATTAAGCTTATCGGCCTTAAATGACCGATAAGCTTAGTTAACGTATCTGCGGATAGGCAATGAATCACAATTTCATCAATGCCGAGTTAGTTGTTTATCGGTTAGATAGTGGCGGTATCGGTAGAAACGAGCTAAAATTTATTTCTTCAAAACCTTCACAGTTTGCGTTTGGGTGGGCGTACTCACGCGAATCAGGTATAGTCCGCTTTGCCTTTGCGCCATGGGGATCGCTTCCTGATAATTTCCGTTTTGAGCAGTCACCACTTTGTCAAAGATTGTCCGGCCCGAAAGGTCCGACAATTGAAGGCGTATTGTTTCGCCGGTCGCACCTTCCACATTCACCGAAAATTGATCCAAAACCGGATTGGGGTATGTTGTAGCCTTGAACGCAACTTCGGGCGCAAAGTTTTCAAGTCCGGTACTATCGCCCGGGATAGTTTGCCGCATGTTATTGTCACCTGGGAGAGCATTTGGTTGTGCCGGGGCAGGAGAGCCTGTGCCAGGCGAGGTCTGAATTCCCACTAACCCGCCTGTAATGAAAATGCCATTGCCGTAGGTAATGGTCAGTAGGTCAACGCTTAACTTACTTTTCAAAGCCGTCCACGCTACACCTGGAACATATCTGAACAGTTTTCCATCTCTTCCGCAAATCACGAATTGGCCATTTGCAAACTCCACATCGAGATAGTTAATATCACTGTAAGGATCGCTGGTTGCCGACCACACCTTGCCATCGGACGACGTCGCAAACGACTTTGCGAGGCCCACAGCTACCCATTTGCCGTTTCCATAAGTGACACTTTCCAAAGGGTATGGCGTGCCACTTACTCTGAATGTCCATTGATTACCATCCGTGGAGGTTGCCAAAATCCCCTGCAATCCTACCAGTACGAACATTCCGTTGGCGTAAGCCACAGCTTTGTAATGGTAATTGCTCTTAGTAACCGCCTTATACCAGGTTTTACCATCAGTAGAATATAGAATGAGGCCATTGTCGCCGACTGCAACGAATTTGCCACCACCATATGCAACACCTTCAAGCCTTTGCCCGTACTCTACGCGACTATAACCCCATACATAACCGTCGATAGAGGTTTGAATGATGGCGTCCGTGCCCACCGCGACAAAAAGACCTTTACCAAACGTAACGGAGGTGAACACTTCTGCCCCGAGATTCAGCTGGATGGTTTCCGCTGCCTTATAATTTATACCATCCAGGGTAGTCAGAATCAGGTTGCGCTTCGTTCCATAGATTTCGCCGTTATTCGTACCGCCCGCGAGCACAAGACGCCCGTTTCCATAAGCCGAACCGCTGATATGCATCTTCCAGTAATTGAGCGTTTCCGAAACCCAGGTGACGCCGTCGTTATACGATGACCGGAACATACAACCTTCACCGGTGGCCAGAAACTGATTCTGAAGATAACGCACGCCATAAAGGTTTTGATCGATGGCCGTTGCGACGAGTGGATTGTTCCAGGAAGTACCGTCAGCGGAAGTAAGTACCCTATTTTTGTTTTGGATCATTACAACAAACTTCCCGGTCGCCGGATTCGATGCGACTGCTTTCAGGATCAATGTCTGATCAGCCAGGCTATATGAGTTCCACACCATTCCTGTTGCCGAAGAGACGATCGTACCTTTAATGCCGACCGCTACGAAACGTCCGAATTTGTTGACACTAATGCCATACAATGTGTTTGTTGTTGCTGAAACCCTTGCCGTCCATGTTACCCCATTGTCATGAGATGTCTTCAAAATGCCATTTTCCCCGACTGATACAAAAAGTCCGTTGCCGTAAACCACGTCATAGATACTATTTTGCTGCATATCGGATCTGTTAGTCCAGGCAATGCCATTCGATGACGTTAACCGGCAACCCTGCATCCCGACCGCGACGAAGGTTCCGGCACCGTAGGCAATGCTGTACAGGTTCCGGTCTGTTCCCGAATTATGCTGGTACCAGTTCAGGCCGTCGGTCGAGGTCATGACCGTCCCGAGATCTCCTACCACCACAAAAAAACCGTTGGCATATACAATGCGTCTCAAATTTCTGGTCTTGCCGACGGGTGATGATTGTTCGTTCCAGTTGATGCCGTCGGTAGAAACCCGGATCATCCCGGACTGTCCCACTGCCACGTATTTTCCTGCACCAAAGGCAACATCAAAAAGAACAATGTTGGGCAATAGCTGCCGGCTCGTCCAATCGATCTGTGCCTGGGCCGCGAAGATCTGGATAAACAGCAGGAATACCAGCAGTGTATGTGTGAAGTAAATCGTTGGTCTCATAGTAATCGAGAGTTTCATGACTAATGTTAATTTGTATTTGAAAAAATGAAGATGGCCGATGATGCGGAGGACTGCGCGATAAAGGGGTGTTGGCGGGGCTTCCGGAGTCGTGTATACGTTGTTACTGAAAATTCCTGAGCGTAACCGGTAAAAGGGCCGGCGGTTTAGCAATTGGAACCTACTCCCCAACTGATATCTCCCGCAGTATTCGTTTCGGCGTCCTGCCGTCCACCTGCATGGCTGCTGTGGTTTCGTTCGGCGCGGACTCATAACCAGCCATTGTAGGTATTGCGCCGCCATCCGGCGTTAGGTCATTCGGCTTTTTGCAGCTAACAATAGCCAGTGAAAGTAAAAGCATTGCGGTACTCAAAAGAACATTTTTCATGGCGTTTGCACATTATCTAAATGAATTGAACTGATTTATTTTAGTCATTATCTCAGGTAAAGCATCGCGGATATAACCCGGTTGACGTCGGAGATTAGGTGTGAAATCCTGATGATCAAGTGATGCCAATATTCTCAGATTCGACTGATGCAAACTTAGGAATGTCAGCAGCGGGCATCCTAACCGGGCGGGTATACAAGAGGTACACTGGTCAAAAAAGTAGGTATACAAAAGGTGATCATCGGACTTTCCCTGGAAAATATCCACTAAATCAACGCTTCCCGGCTTTTATTTTGATGGATTGTATCCCAAACCCTGGCCGCGAAACCCTCGGAGTGGCCGTGCGGTAAATACTTGTCCAGTTGGGAGCAGCTTGCGGGTTGTTTAAAAATCAGCGAACTATTTAGTCACCCTGTAAGTACCCCATTCCAACATTTTACAAAGCAAAAAAGCCTCCTAGTTTGAGCTGGGAGGCTACCAAGTATGTCTACAAATGCGCTCCATGAAACGCTCTTCCGGCTTCCTTACCTGCGCCATCGCGGAATTGGCAGGTGCTGCAACGCCTTTACCTGACCTTGACTACAATTTTCCCTTTCGCACGGCCGCTTTCTACATAGGCAAGCGCCTCATTGGTTTGGGAGAATCGAAAGACCTTGTCCACAACGGGTTTGATATCTCCCGACTCGATCAGTTTTGTGATCTCGTGCAGCTGTTTACCATTTGCTCTCATAAACAGGAACGAATACTGTACGCCTAGTTTTTCTGCTTTTTTACGTACGCTTGAACTGATTAGGGAGAGAATCATTTTTATGTACCAGGGAGCACCGATCGCCCTTGCAAAATCGGGTGTTGGCGGCCCGGATATTGATATGAGTTTGCCTCCCGGTTTTAGTACATTGAGAGATTTTTTAAGTGTAGCCGTGTCCTGGCTGTTAAGCACAAGATCGTAATCTTGCAATACATTTTCAAAATCCTGGTTTTTATAATCGATCAGTACATCCGCACCCAGACTTTTTAGTATGTCAAAGCTTTTTTCACTGGCTGTTGTCGCCACAGTTGCTCCCAGGTATTTAGCCAGTTGAATAGCAATCGTTCCAACACCTCCGGAACCTGCCTGGATAAACACTTTCTGGCCTTTTTGTACATTGCCGATTTCTACCAGTGCCTGCCAGACGGTTAAAGCGACGAGCGGGATAGATGCCGCTTCTTCCATTGAAATATTCTTTGGTTTTAAAGCCACGTCGTTTTCATTGATGGCAATGTATTCGGCAAATGTTCCGATGTGAAAATCGGCCGGACGTGCATAAACCGGATCGCCGACTTTGAAAAGTTTGACATTTTTACCGACCTGGATCACCGTCCCGGCGGCATCATGCCCCAGAATTAATGGAAACTGGTAGGGTAGTATCATTTTAAACTCACCTGACTTGATCTTAGAGTCCAGAAGATTCAAGCCAGTGGCGTGCACCTCTACCAGAACTTCATCGTCTTTGACGGATGGCTTGGGCATTTCGGCAAGTAAAAGCCCTCCTTTTTTATCGTATTTTTTGATCTGAAATGCTTTCATTTTTTAGATATTGTTGGTAATGTGAAAGTTCCTTTGAGTTACCTTATCCAATTTCATCTTCTGAATTTATTGATATTCCTGATGATGGACTTCTCAAAAGTTTTAAATGAGAGAAACTGTATCGCGGGAAATAAAGTAGATCCTTTGCCGACAGGATGATTAAAATTTGGATTTTTACTTTCAACCAGTTTTAAGAGCGTTTCAACAACTGCAATAGGCTCTTCCGATTTTAAAAACAGATCTTTCGTATAATCTTCAAGTGTTCCGCGATATGTGTCGTAATCGCCCATTTTCTTTTCTGCAACCATAGAGTTGGAGACGATATTGGTCTTAAATCCAACTGGCTCAACCATACATACCTTTATATTGAATTCATTTACTTCAAAACGCAAAGCCCGGAAATAGCCTTCCAGTGCATGCTTTGAAGCGGAGTAATAGGCGCCACCCGGAAGACTGATCAATCCCATAATGGACCCTAGCGTGATTATTTTCCCAAAACGTTGTTTTCTGAAATAGGGCAACAACTCATTGGTAAGTTTGACAGTTCCCCAGAAGTTGGTCTCGAATTGTTTTTTGCCTTGCTCAATTGTTGTTTCTTCGGCCAATCCGGCCAGGTAAAAACCTGCATTGTTAATCAACACGTCTAGCTGGTTAATGTGGCCAAACAGTTCTTTACTGAAAGACTGGATTGATTGATCATCATCAATATCCAGTTTTAGTAATTTAAAGGGTACTTTGGATTGATATTTTTCCGGATTACGGCTTGTACCAATCACCTTGTAGCCACTTTCATGTAGCTTGCTCGCCATCAACAGCCCAAACCCTGATGATGCACCTGTTATTAAAATGGTCTGTTTCATGTCGTTTGCATTAAAGTAGTGACCCTGATTTTTACTTCAGTTCTTTAAGAGCTGATGGCTTTTCTTCGGATTGAGTATCCCAAAACCAATTTTCGGGAACAACCTGTTGACTAGATTGAATAATTTTGCGTCGCCCACGCGTATCGTGTGATGCTCTTTTCGCAAGCCTTCGATGAGGCCTTTTACCATTTCTTCCGAGGATATTTTTTTGTCGTTCCTGTCTGCGGTCATTTCTGTGGCGACAAGCGGCGGGATCAGTTCAAATATTTTGACGTTGCTCCCAATAATCTTTAAGTGTTCGCGGAGCGATACAGTGTAAAAGGCCAGCGCAGTTTTGGACGAAGAGTAGGTGGCCTCAATTAAGGAAGGAGCTTCGCTTAGTATCGATGTCGTATTAATTATTGCGGCCTCTTTTCTCGATTTCAGCATATCCATGAAGAGGTTATTCAGCCTTATCACTCCCAGATAATTGACTTCCATTTCATATGCCGCGTCTTCTGCATGCTTGTCGTTGGTGATCCCCAGATTTGACGGCGGAACAAGTACGGCTGCATTGTTATAGAGGATATCAATGCCACCCAGCTCTTTAACCCTGTCGAAAAGAAGTCTGGAATCTGCGGCATTGCCCACATCGCTCCTGACGGCAATTAGTTGCGGATACAATTTTTTCGCCGTATCCAGTTTCTGCTGGTTTCTGCCCGTAATAATTACCCTGGCCCCGAGATCCAAAAACTGCTTGGCCGCTTCCAGACCTATACCCGATGCTCCACCGGTTATCAGGATTGTTTTGTTGTTCAGATTCATAGTCCTAAAATTTTGAGATTGTTGGGTGCGGGGCAGTAACGAATTTTACTCGTGTTGTTATGTTAAAAAAAATATACTTTTTGGTCTATTTTGAGTTAAAAAAAATTAGATTACGTATTGTTCCAGTTCGGCCTTCAGGCTTTTGATCAGTGACTGCATCGGCTTTGCGGTATCCATCGTTCTGCACATAACGATACCCCCTTCTATGGATGCCATCAATTTAAAAGCAAACACCGGGGCATCGAGATTTGAAGAGAATTCTCCGTTACTGATTCCTTCTGTAAGTACATTGGTAAGATCCTGCTGGCCGGCCCGGAACACGCTGGCTATCTTCTTTTTGATAAGCGGGTAATTATCGTCTGCATCCACTGCGGTGTTGAAAATTGGGCAACCACCTGATATATAGGTATCAATTGGGTCTTTGTAAAAGTCCAGAAACGCGAAGATTTTTGCTTTTGACGTTTTCTTTTCGGCTACTGCCAGGTAGATTTTGTCAGATATTTTCTTCAATAACAAATCAATGACTTGTCCTGAAAGGTCCTCCTTGTTTTCAAAGTGCCCGTAAAGACAGCCCTTCGTTAACCGGGTGGCTGCCAGCACGTCATCTATACTTACACCTGATATGCCTTTTTCATTGTAAAGAGGCGCTGCTGTTTCTAATATGAATTGTTTGGTCTTTTCCGCTTTGGTAAGCATGTCTCTGGTAGTGAATTTTATTTCGATACAAATATACTAAAAAGTATATTTTAATGGCAAGGCTTTAACTGGATTTTAATCCACCGCTAAATTTTTACGACAATGATCAGCCGAACCACGATGTCTGTTGAGACCCTGGAATTCGATATTTTAAACATCTCGAAAACGTAAAAAGCTCCTCAGCGAAAGCTGAGGAGCTTTTGTACCCGCAACCGAACAAATGTCGAACCAAATGCTAGCCGATTTAGAGAAAATAGCTTCTTTAACTATGTCATCATTCAATCAATAGTACAACTAGTATGCGATCTTAAAGCGCGCATTAGCCTGACCGTTATTTCAATGCATAGGTGTGGTAACCACCATCAGCTACCACCTCTGTGCCGGAAATATAGCTTGCGGCATCTGAGGCCAAAAACAATACTGTTTTTGCAATTTCATCGGGATGGCCGAGTCTTTGCAATGCGGTGGTGGTGGCCAGAAAAGCTTGCGCTTCCGGGGGCAAGACGCTATCCAAGCCTGGTGTAGCAATTGGTCCCGGACTAATGAGGTTTACGCGGATTTTCCGGGCTGCCAGCTCATTAGCTGCAATTTGAGCAATTTTATTCAGCGCGCCCTTGGTTGCAGAATATATGCTCGTTCCCAGGGTTGCAGCAGTCGCAGCCGATGAAGAAGTGAATATTACGGATGCTCCGTCAGCTAGATACGGGAGTAATTTTTGCAGCGTGAAAAAATGCCCTTTTACATTGGTGGTGAACTGTGCGTCAAAATTTGCCTCTGTGACTTTTTCTATCGGCTCAAATACCCCAATCGCTGCATTCAGGAAGAGAACATCCAGCTTATTTTCGCTTTGTGCAAATGCTTGTTCCAGAACCGAAATGTCTGAGAGTTTTGATGTATCCGATACAACAGTGGTTAGCTTCGGGCTGTTTATGTCCGTGCTTGCCTTTTGTAGATTATCCGTGCTTCTTCCTGTAATCCACACGTTTGCACCTGCATTGATGAATGCTTTTGCTGTTGCCAGTCCTATTCCTGTTGTTCCGCCTGTGATAATGACGTTTTTGCCTGTGAAGTCCATAATTAAATTTTAGCTATTTTTGCAGTCTGTTTTATAAACTACAAATCTATCGAAAAGCAGTTTTAAAAACAAACCACTTTTAACGGTAATATTATGAAAGCGATGGAGAGAAGATCGGCATGTCCCATTAATTTTTCGGTGGAAATTTTCGGGGATAAATGGATGTTGTTGATCTTGCGGGACTTAATGTTTAACGGCAAAAATTCTTTTCTGGAGTTTCGGGCATCAGACGAGAAAATATCTTCTGCAGTATTGACAGAGAAGTTGAACACGTTAGTGGACGAAGGAATCGTTTCGAAGGTAGTCTCGCCCAAAAACGCGTCGAAGTTCCTGTATCTGATCACGGACAAAGGCATCGAACTGGTGCCGGTCATGGTGGAGGTACTTGACTGGGGATCCAGGTACAACCCAGACGGAGGCCCCAAGCCATTGCTTGCCCAAATCAGGCAGAGTAAAAAGAAAGCGATTGCAGAGCTGCAGAATAAATTAAGAAGCGAGCGGCGATCTTATGGGTTGGATTAAAGGACGAGTAGACAACGGTCCATGCAAAGCGGACAGGCGTAGAGGTTCGGCTATTTCGCGGTATGCATCGCTTTGTGCCACTGTTAAAAATGCTTCTGCGCTGAGGTATTTCATAATGAGAATCGCGTCCCAGTCTTCGCCTTCATCAGCCACTACGCTGGCCAAAACGTCACTCAGCAGATTCACTTTGGCTTCCATCCCTAGCAGTCCCATCACGCGGTTAAGTGCCGGCAGGTATTCTTCGATGTATAGGCGGCGGTCCACAAATTTAAGCATATTCAGTATCGGTCCTGTGCCTGGCACGGTGTCCGGAATTGTTACGATCCTCATGTTTAAAAGAAGTCTATAATACGGGTGATACGGTTTTGTTCGTCTGTCATGATTTCTTCCATGTTTTTTATATTTTCCATAGCACAAAGGTCACCCGCCTCAGCTACAAAAAAGTTCAGCTAGTTGAAGATTTTGAAGAAGTAAGCTCCTTCCTCGCGGCCGGAACTGTTGGCGGCTTGGCGAATTTAATCGCTAAGAACGTGTTTGGGAATTATATTTTGGCTTGACGCGATGTTCGTTGTAACATCATTTGAATGTTAGTAAGAAAAGCGAATTCGAATTGTAGTTTTAAGAAGATTTTAAACATAAAAAAACCTCCTAGCCTTCGCTGGAAGGCTCCCGTACCCGCATCCTACTTTGTATTTGCCGGCAATCATTGTTTCAAATGTCCGAAATCGAACAAAAAATTTAGCATATATCCACCTGAGTGTAAATAAAACGGGTTTTTAATTGTGGTATTAGATTTGAGCAATCTCCAATGGCTATATGGATAATCGATTGATTATCCGGCAATAATATGGAGCAAAAATGCTTTGAGCATCTCCTCAGATAGCCTTGTTCAACCTATACTAATAAATCTGTTATGAGACTTATTCGGCAGGCTCTATGCCTAATTATTTCCTTACTATTCGCAAGCACATCAGGTCTGGCCCAGCTTGCCACTGACCCTCCGATAATGAGTCAGCCTCTCACTAAAAGGCTTATTGATAGTTTAGAGCGTGTCTTAAATCGGTTTTATATTTTCCCCGATAAGGCAGCCTTGATGAGCAAACAATTGCAGACACAGCTCAAACAAGGCCGGTACCGTACAGTCACAAATCCCAACAAATTAGCCGTTCAACTGGGCCAGGATCTGCAATCCGTGTATGCAGATGGTCATATGTTCGTGCGCTATGATCCGGATTTTGCCAGGGAGTTGACGGAGATTGATCCGAATAGGAGAAGAATCGCGGACTCACTCGCTCTGATCGATGCGGTGGATGAAAATTTCGGTTTAAATAAAGTGGAAATTCTGGACGGCAACATTGGCTATCTGCCTGTTTACAACTTTACCAACTTTACCGAACGGGCAAGGCCATCTTTTGTCTCGGCCCTGCGTTTCCTTTCCCGGACACGGGCGCTAATCATCGACATGCGTTACAATGGAGGGGGGAGCCCGGAAATGGTGAGCCAACTGGGCAGCTATTTCTTTTCTGTTCGAACGCCTTTTACGACCATCGAAAACCGGATCAGAGATTCTACGTTTGTGTATTGGGCCGATCCGGCCAAGGCTGATGGCTTGTACTTATCCATGCCGGTTTATATCCTGACCAGTCACAGTACCTTTTCGGCGGCCGAAGATTTCAGTTACAGTATGCAGCAAGCCAAACGCGCCCTGATCGTAGGGGATACGACAGGAGGTGGAGCACATCCGGCCAGGCCATTTCGACTTGGCCAAGGTTTTTTGATCAACCTGCCTTTCGCGCAGTCCATCAACCCTTATTCCAAAACCAATTGGGAGAGCATCGGTGTACTGCCTGATATTCCTACACAGTCCGATGGGGCATTGGAAAAAGCCCAGGAGCTGATCTTGACAACGGCGATGGAGCAAACCTCGAGTGAAAATCAGAAAAGAAAGCTACAATGGGCAGTCCACGAGCTGAAATCCCGCCAGCAGCAATTTGTTGTTGCTGCGAGTGCATTAGCCCAGTATACCGGTGATTATGACGGCTTGCTGGTCTATCTGAAAAATAATAGGCTATGGTGTAAAAACACGGGCCGTGGCAATGAAATTACCTCTCTTAATCCAATTATTGAGGATTGGTTTACGCTCAATGAACAGGTTCATTTTCAATTCATAAAAGGCCCTGATGGTCAAATGTCTGGGTTAAAAATGCATTGGCGCGATGGACGGGAAACTCCGGTTGACAAAATTGGAAATCAAGATCAGCAAAACCGTTCTGTCCCAATCAACCAGAAGATACAGTTGCCAGGTTTAAAGGATTGGTTTCTTTCCACGGGCGACTGGCAAAATAGCCCTCAGTTGTATGTCAGAGAATTTGGAAGCGGGCAAGACACCATCATCATGCTACATGGTGGCTGGGGTGGTGACCATAGTGACTTTTTAGAAGCCGTCCGGCCGTTAGAGGACCGTTATCATTTCATATTTTACGATCAGCGCGGTTCATTGCGCTCCCCGTTTCCTGATTCCTTGATTACATTCACCCATCACATTGAAGATTTGGAACTGCTACGGAAGGAACTGAAGTTGGATAAAATTAGTATAGTTGGCCATTCAATGGGCGCGGTTTTGGCCAGTGCCTATGCGGCAAAATATCCGGGACGAGTCAGGCAATTGGCTTTGCTAGCACCTGCCTACCTCAAATATCCAACACCAAAAGAGGACGAACAGCTTCAGGGAAAAGGTTTCAATGCCAGCAAAGCATTCATAAACAGGGCTGAGGTTGCCGAGGAATTAAAGAAGTATAGATTAGACGAAAATGCCCCGAACTTTTCGTCAAGAGAACAGACCAGTAAATTTCGGATCAATTTTGCGAAGAGAATGTTATTTGATGTCGGTAAATGGCCCCTTATGATGGGCGGAAGAGCATTGTACAAAGACGGGGTGTTTCAATTAACTGAAAATAGCTATCCCAAATCAGGATGGGATTACGTGCAGGAATTCAAAAATCAGTCTTATCCGGTGAGTATCATTGTTGGCGATCACGATTTTTTGGATTTTGATAACCTTCTGTTAAAAAAATGGTTAAGCGGTTCGACCCGCATTAAGTTGAGCATAATAGAAAAAGCAGGTCATGTTTTGTGGCTGGATCAACCTGAAAAATTTGCCAATGAACTTGTCATTCATTTATCAAATCAGAAATAAGCAGGATTGTAAATTTTGTGTGTCATTGAGCCTTTGTTTCTTTGAGTAAACGAATGTGGACAGTCAGCAATTCAAGGATTTTTCTTTCTCACGAAACGTCCGTATCAAAAGACCGAGCGAGCGGTGGCAATCACTTATTCGCACCTTAAGGCCTAATCTTATATAGCCATCTAAACCTGTTGAAAATATCGAAAAAATGAGTTCGAATTTTAACTTTTCCAAGGTGTTAAACGAAAAGAGCCCCTCAGCTTTTGCTAAGGGGCTTCCGTACCCAGAGCCGGAGTCGAACCGGCACGAGTGTAACCTCATTGGTGTTTGAGACCAACGCGTCTACCGATTCCGCCATCTGGGCATTCTCTTACTTGTTGGGAGTGCAAAAGTAGGCAGAAAAAAAGATTAAGCAAGTCCCAAACGTAAATTTTCCGGAGAATTTTAACAGAAATTACGGAGATCTGCGCTAACCCGCTTATTCATAGCGTAATGCCTCGATCGGGTCAAGACGGGAGGCTTTAATGGCCGGGTAGATGCCCGAAAGCACGCCTACCATCACACATATCGCAATGCCGACGGCCATCCAGAGCCAGGGAACAACGAACGTGCTGTTTTCGCTGATGAGGCCGGTAATGGAGTTGCCCACGATAATACCGAGGATCAGCCCGCCGATGCCACCCAGGATGCATACCACAATGGCTTCGATCAGGAATTGCATGCGAATGACGCGCGGAGTGGCGCCAAGTGATTTCCGGATGCCTATCTCACGAGTTCGTTCGGTAACTGAAACCAGCATGATGTTCATCAAGGCAATGGCCGCCCCGAGCAGTGTAACGGTGCCGATCACAAAGCCGCCGATGCGGAGGTAATCGGTAATATTGGCAAAATCCTTTACCATCGCGTCGGCGCGGTCGATGGTAAAGGAATCTTCCTTGCCGAGCTCGTCGCTGCGTATGCGGCGCATGATGCCGCGGGCTTCTTCGACGATCATATCGCCGTCGGTAGCATCCGGGGCTGAGGCGGTGATATTATAAGTAAGCGTGCGGTTAGCAGCCAGCCCGCGGCCGTTTTCGAGCGGGATGAGGATCAGTCGGTCGGAGTTATTGTTGCCGCCTAGTGACCCCTTTTTTGCCAATACGCCCACTACTTTATACCGGCTGCCCATAAATGCAATTTCCTTGTTCAACGGATCGTTGCGCTCGAAAAGTTTGCGGGCAATTTCCTGTCCGAGAACTGCAACATTTAGAGAATTTTCGAGGTCATTCTTGTCCAGATTACGACCGAGGTCGATTTTGTAGCCGTTGATGCCCAGGTATTGGTCGTCGGACCCAACGACGTTGCTGTTCGGGTTGGTTTTGTTGCTCCGGTAATTGACCTGCACCGCACCGGCAATATCGGCTGAAAGCGAAGCTGTGGCCTGGTAGGAGGCTTTAAATTTGTCGGCGAACGTTTTAGCCTGGCGGTAGGTAACGGCGGGATATTGTTTGCTCCGGCGGCCTCCTCGACGAAAATCGTCGTCGTCGCGGTTGCGGACGGTAAAGGTGTTGGCGCCCAGGTCGGCGAAGCTGCTGTTTACGGACCCTTGAATGCCGTCGATGGCCGTCAGGATCCCCACCAGGGAGGTAATGCCGATGGCGATGATCATAGCTGTAAGCACAGTCCGGAGGAGGTTACTCTGGATCGAACGCAGGCCTTCTTCGATATTTTCGCGTATTATCATGGCATTTAGAGCTGGCGCACCAGAAACAGGTTTTGGTCGTTAGTAATGGAGTCCGAAAGGAGGTCGCGCGTCAGAAACCGGTACGGGTTTTGTGGTAGATTTCGGAACGTGACGGTTTCTTTATTATATTTAATCTTTACCTGAATGTAAAACTGCGCATGAAAGTCGAAAGAATCAAACCAGTGATACGCCTCTATATCCCGCTCGTCATTTTTTTGATCGGCTCGTTGAATGCTATGGCAAACCGCCTGCTGATCCCGATGGACGAGTCGCAAAAAAACCATTTGAAGGCTTACGGCATATCGTACTGGATACTGAAAAACTATGAAATGGAAATGGACTGGCTCCTCAATTACCGGGGCGGCAGTTTTATGGTGGCGTACAATCAGCAGTTCGCATCGGAAATGACGGTGCGGGGCGTGAGTTTCGAGGTGATCTCGGAAGGCCAGGCTGGCCAAATCCTGAACCAGATCAGCGCACCGGATGTGAACATGGATGCCGTGAAGCTCCAAAAAGCACCCCGGATTGCGGTGTATTCTCCCAAATCCAAACTTCCCTGGGACGATGCGGTGACGCTCGTGCTCACCTACGCCGAGATCCCCTACGATGTTGTTTATGATGATGAAGTATTGAACAACAAGCTCCCCGAATACGATTGGCTGCACCTGCACCATGAGGACTTTACCGGGCAGTTTGGTAAATTCTTCCAGTATAAAGATTACCCCTGGTACCGCGAGCAGAAAAAGGAAGCGGAAGAAACCGCTACCAAATTTCAGTTCAACAATGTGCCGCAAATGAAGCTGGCGGTCGCCAAAAAGATATCCGAATTTGTGACCGGGGGAGGGTATATGTTCGCAATGTGCAATGCTACCGACACATTCGATATCGCGCTCGCGGCGGATGGTGTCGATATCGTGGATGCGATGTACGACGGCACGCCTGCCGACCCGACCGCGAACGGAAAACTGAACTACAATAATTCATTTGCATTTCAGGATTTTAAAACGATCCCGTATCCCTATGAAATCGAGTTCTCGGATATCGATAACCAGCCCGACGAACGTGGCATGATCGAAGCGAACGATTTTTTCTCGTTGTTTCAGTTTTCGGCTAAATGGGATCCGGTACCCAGTATGCTCACGCAGAACCATCAGACCATCATCAAAGGCTTCCTGGGCCAAACCACAGCATTCAAAAACCGGCTGATCAAGCCCGAGGTAATCATCCTCGCAGAGAATAAAAGCGCCAAGGAGGCGCGCTATATCCACAGCACGCACGGCAAGGGTTTCTTCACTTTTTATGGCGGCCACGATCCGGAGGATTACCAGCACCGGGTAGGCGAGGAGCCGACGGATCTGAATCTTCATCCCAACTCCGCAGGCTACCGTTTGATCCTGAACAACATCCTTTTTCCGGCTGCGAAAAAGAAAAAACTTAAAACCTGACCGGAAAGTTAACACCGGAAGAAATAAGTTTGAAATCACACCGACCGTGCGTTATCGCACGGTTTTTTGTTTTTGTTTGTTAATGTAAATTGCTGATTTGTAGCAAGTTAGTGATTGGCACGGATTTCGGATAAAATAAGGCGTATTAGCCATGAATTTTTTCCATTGAAAACCTCCAATCAAATCCGCATGGATCGGGAAATTGCACCGGAATATGTCAAGCAAACCAGAAACCGCCGATGGTTGATCATCGGCGGTGTAATCGCAGGGCTGGCACTGCTGTTCTACTTTTTCAAAAAATCGCTTTCCAGCACACTCGAAAGCGCACGCATCAGAACAGGTGTTGTTGAAACGGGAGACGTTGAAAACACGCTGACAGCCTCGGGGGAAATCATCCCGGCCTACGAGCAAATCTTTACGAGCCCTATCCGTGCGAGTATCAAACGCATTCTGCTCACGCCCGGCACCAGGGTTCAGCCAGGCCAGGCCATTGTAGAGCTCGACAAATCTTTGACCGAAATCGAATCCGAACGTTATGAAGACCAGCTCGAATTGAAAAAGAACAGCATCGAGCAGTTGCGGATGAAGCTCAACAAGGATTTGTATGACGCCGAGATCAATGACAGGATCAAATCTTTGAATATCAACAAGCTAAAAGCTGATTTTGAGGACGCCAAAAGGCTGCAAAAAGTCGGCGGAGGTACTATTGAGGATATTACCCGCGCGGAGAACGCATTGAAAATCGCGGAACTTGAAAAGAGGCAGCTCGAAAACGACCTGAAATATAACCGCGAGTCGATGGGGGCAAGCTTGCGCGAGACCGAACTGGGCGCACAGATCGAGGGTAAGAATTTGCAGGAGTTGCAACATAAGCTCAAAATGGCCGATATCGTTGCGGATCGCCCGGGCGTGCTCACGTGGGTGAACGAGAATATAGGTTCTTCCGTCAATGAAGGCGAAATGCTGGCGAAGGTAGCCGACCTGGGCAGTTTTCGGGTAGAAGGAAGTTGCTCGGATGTGTATGCCGAACAGGTGAAGGCCGGGCTCGGCGCCATTATCAAAATTAATGATGCCCAGCTGCGGGGCGTGATCACGCAGGTGAAACCGGCTGTGAAGGACGGGGTGATCGGCTTCACGATCCAGCTCGATAATGCCCGGAACGAATCGCTCAGGCCCAATATGAAGGTGGAAGTGTACGTGGTGACTAGCAAGAGCGCCAAAACAATGCGGGTCGCCAATGGCCCTGCGTTTACGGGTAAGCGGAAACAGTACGTTTATGTCCTTGAAAACGGCTCGGCGCGCAGGAGGGAGATAGAGACCGGTCTTTCCAATTTCGACTATGTCGAGATCAAAAGCGGGCTGAAACCGGGCGAAAAGGTGATCCTGATCAATATGAACGACTACGAACACCTGGAAGAGCTCACCATTCAATGACCGCTATGAGAAAGCTTTTCATCTGGATTTTCGTCCTGTTTTCAGGCACATTATCAGCACAGGTCCGCAAGCTGACGCTCGAAGAAGTAGTGCAGCAGTCGAAAGAACAATCCATCGCCTCCAAGCAGGCGGTGACGCAAAAAAAAACCAATTACTGGCAGTACCGCTCCTTCATGGCAGATTATAAGCCGCAGTTAAGCCTGCTGGGGACAGTTCCCGGGTTTACACGCTCCTATGTTCAGGTCGTGCAGCCCGATGGTACGGTTTCGTTCCAGCAAGTTTCGAATAATAACTCGACACTCAACTTGTCGCTGAGCCAGAGTATCGCCCCGACTGGTGGTACAGTTTACGTGCAACAGCAAATGCAGCGCTTCGACGATTTTCGGCGCGATGTGACGCGCTACAATGGTATCCCTTTTGAAATAGGCATCAAACAGCCGCTGTTTCAGTACAACCCGCTGAAATGGGACAGGAAAATATCACCATTGAAATACCAGGAAGGCAACCAGCAGTACATCCAGTCGCTCGAACAGGTAGCATTGGATGCAACAGGTTTCTATTTCGACTTGCTGGTGGCACAGGTGAACTTGCAGATCGCGGAGAAGAACCGGAGTAATAATGATACGCTGTTTAAGATCGCCCGGCATAAGTTGGAACTGGGTAAAATATCGCAAAACGACCTTTTGCAATTGCAAATGGGATTGCTTACCGCGCAAAAAGACCTGGCGTCGGCACGGCAAAGTGCCGCGGTGGCGTCGATGAAACTGAAAATGTACATGAGCTCGCGTGACGAGCGCGAGCTGGAACTGGGTATTCCTTCCGAAGCCGGAGAGTTTGCGATCGATCCGCAAGTGGCGCTCGACGAAGCATTTGCGAACCGTTCGGCGTCGGTAGCATTCCGGCGTAGGCTGCTCGAAGCAGAACGCGACGTGCAGCAGGCGAGGAAAAACAACGGTTTGAATGCAACTTTGAATGCCACATTCGGACTGTCGAACCAAGGTAGCCTTCCGCGCGACGTGTATGTGAGCCCGCAGGATCGTGAGTTTGTGGAGCTGCAACTCACATTACCCATTCTCACCTGGGGCCGCAACAAGGCGAGAACAGAGGTAGCCCTCGCAGCGCGGGAATTTGCGCAGCAGTCGGTGGAGCAGGATAAGCTAACCTTTGAACAGGAAATATTCACCCAGGTAACCCTTTTACAGATGCTGCAAAAGCAGGTAAAACTCACGCAGGTGGCCGATGGCATCGCCGCCGACCGTTACCAGATCGCCAAGGAGCGTTTCATCCTCAGCGACCTCAGCGTAACCGACCTTGGCATCGCCACCCAGGAAAAAGACATCGCCCGCCGGGACTATATCCTCGCATTGCGGGACTACTGGCAAGCGTATTACAGTTTGCGGCTCCTGACGCTGTATGACTTCGAACGAGGTAAGAAGATTAACTATTAATGAGTGAATTTTGAATGAGTGAATAGTTTTCATCGGTCGGGCAAACACCGGAATTCAAGTTGTGTATATCAAAACTCAATGTAGCACAAACCTATCAAGCTCATAATTCACTCATTCATTCACTCATTCCCCGTTCCCCGGCGGCTCATTCACTCATTCAAAATTCATTCAGTCATTCAGTCATTCACTCATTCAAAATTCATTCAATCATTCCCCGTTCCACGGCGGATCATTCAACATTCAACATTTAATTCCCGTGCCATGATCAAATTACAAAACGTAGAAAAAGTTTACCGCACCAGTTCGATTGAAACGCTGGCCCTGAACAATATCAATATCGATGTGAAAAAGGGCGAGTTTGTTTCGATCATGGGACCTTCGGGCTGCGGGAAGAGCACATTGCTGAACATTATCGGGCTACTCGACGCACCTTCGAAAGGACAGATCGAGATTGACGGCTCGCCGGTGGAGCGGTATACCGACAAGCATCTGGCCGAATTGCGCAACCGAAAGCTGGGCTTTATTTTTCAGAGCTTTCACCTGATCAATGATCTATCGGTGATAGATAACGTCGAAATTCCGCTGCTTTACAGGAATACGTCGGCGAGACAACGTCGCGAGCTTGCGCAGGAGGCATTGGAAAAAGTAGGGTTAAGCAACCGGATGAAGCATTTTCCCAAGCAACTTTCAGGCGGGCAGAAGCAACGGGTCGCCATTGCCCGTGCGATCGTAGGTAACCCGGAAATCATCCTTGCCGACGAGCCTACGGGTAACCTCGACAGCGCCATGGGCAACGAAATCCTGGGGATTCTCCAAAAGCTGAACACCGACGGCACCACGATTGTGATGGTCACACACGACGAAGCCATGGCGAAGAAGACCGACAGGCTGATACGGCTCTTTGACGGGACACAGGTGAGTTGAAGGGGCAAGGAAGAGGTAAGGTGTGGTCAAGAATTGTTTTTTATCCACCCTCAAGACCACACTTGACTACATCTGACCACGCCTGACCACATTTGACTTTTCATTCAGTCATTCAAAATTTCATTACCAATGCTCTCAAACTACATCAAAATCGCCTGGAAGGTATTGCTGCGGCATCCTTTCTATACTTTCATCACGCTTTTCGGCATCACGCTTACGTTGACGGTGCTGATGGTGGTGACTTCCTTTCTCGACCACCTTTTCGGGGCGCATTACCCGGAGAACAAGCGTGCCCGATCGCTGTACATTGCTTCCGTGATCCAGACCGATTCGGCCAATACTACGATGTCGTCGGGGCCAGCTTCTTTCGATTTTTTGAAAAAGTATGCCAAAACACTGAAGACCGCCGAGCGCGTGTCCGTGATGAACAATTTCGGTTTTTCAAATGCTTACGTGAATGGAAAGCGGATCAAGCTGAATACCAAATACACCGATGTCGATTTCTGGTCGGTGACCGATTTCGAGTTCCTTGAAGGCAAACCATACGATGAGACGAACCTCCGGAATGCGGACCATGTGGCGGTGATTACCGATGCGCTGCGTGAGCAATATTTCGGGAACGACGCCGGAACCGTTGTCGGCAAAACGATCGATATCGAAAATATCAAGTATCGCGTGATAGGGGTCGTGAAAGGCAGCCCCCCGACCCGGATTTACACCTATTCGGATGTGTATTTCCCATACACGGCTCCCAAAAGCAACTATGAGGAAAAGGGTATGCGCGGACGCTTCGTGGCCATTGTCCTGGCCAAGAGTCCTGCCGATCTTCCCGCCGTGCAGGCCGAATTCGATGGCTACATTGCCCGCATTCCGCGCTCGGAGTATTCGGATAATAACCGGTTCAATGTTCTGATTGTCAAGGCGGATACTTACTTTGACCATTTCCTCAGTATGTTCACAAGAAGCGATAAGGACCGTATTACACTTTATGCAATAGTTGGACTGGTACTGCTGATGATCATGGGACTGCCGGCAGTGAACCTGGTCAATGTGAACGTAAGCCGCATTCTCGAACGCGCGTCGGAGATCGGCGTCAGGAAGGCATTCGGGGCACCTTCGAGAGCACTTTTGTGGCAATTTATCATCGAAAATGTATTCATTACCTTCATAGGAGGGGCGTTCGCGCTGCTATTAACAATCGCTGTAATCCATCTCATCAATTCCAGCGGCTGGATCGCCTACGCCGACCTGACGATCAATCTGCCGGTATTCCTCATCAGCATACTGGTTTGCCTGGTTTTCGGATTGCTGTCAGGCGTTTTGCCGGCTTTCCGAATGTCGCGACTGAAAATAGCGGAAGCGCTGAAAGTCTGACGCCGATTCTCTCATTTTAATCCTGCATAGCCATGCTACGACATCTTTTTAAATTGATATGGAATAAAAAAGGCACGCACTCCCTGCTTATCATCGAGGTATGGGCCGCGTTTATGGTGCTTTTCGGGGTACTGACGCTCATTGTTTTCAATCTGCGTAACTACTTACAACCCATCGGCTTCCAATACGAGCAGGTATGGAACCTCGAACTGTCTTCCAACCAGGATACCACCGAAATAGCCGCGAAATTGCAGCGTGCCATGCAGCGGGTGCGGTCGTATCCCGAGGTGGTTAATGCGAGCCGTATGAGCAGTAATACGCCCTTTTCGGCCAATCAGATCGGTAATTCGGTAAATTACAATAAGGTCGACGTTGGGGCTGATTTTTATTATACCGACAGCGAGCTTGCCAAAGTGCTCGATCTGCCGCTGAAAAAAGGCCGGTGGTATGCCGAGGCAGACCTGGTGGGCAAATTCATTCCGATCGTGATCAACCAGGTGATGGAAGACAAATTGTTTCAAAACGAGTCGGGCTTGAACAAGGTCATCAAGCGCGACGACAAGACGATGTATAAGGTGGTCGGCATTGTCGACAAGTTCAAGGCGAAAGGCCAGTTTATGTCGGATAAGCCCGGGCTTTTTCAGATATTGGAAAAAAACGACCGCTGGAATTCGAATGTTCTCATCAAAACCAAAGCCGGCACGGATGCGAACTTCGAAGCACGGCTTGTGAAGGACATTGCGATGATGTTACCCGGCTGGGGTGTGGAGGTGGGTTATCTCAAAGATTCGCGCAAAAACCGCGAGAATCTGACGCTCGTTCCGGTGCTGATATTCTTGATAGTCAGTGGTTTTTTGCTTACAAACGTCGCCCTGGGCCTTTTCGGCGTGCTGAACCTCAACATCGCGAAACGGAAAGGCGAAATCGGCCTGCGCCGGGCCATGGGCGCCACGGAATCCAAAGTTACGAGCCAGTTTCTTGGCGAAATATGGGTACTGGCCACATTCAGCCTCATTATTGGTCTTATTTTTGCCGTCCAGTTCCCGCTCATGAACGTTTTTGATCTGGATAAAGAAATTTACATCATTGCGATCTTGGCGGCCGTCGTGGTAATTTATATCATTGTAACACTATGCGCCTGGTTCCCCAGCAAACAAGCCGCAGGGATACATCCGGCGATGGCTTTGCATGAGGAATGAGTGAATTAACAACCGCCCCAATGCTCCTTATCGTAGACGACGACCTTGCCATTCGCACTTCTCTGATGCTCCTTTTAAAGAAGGAGGGATTCGAAGTGCGCGGTGCGGCGTCGCCGGAAGAAACTTTTGAAATACTGAACGTGGCGACGCCCGAGCTGATATTGCTCGATCTCAACTTCTCGATCGAGACGTCGGGGAAGGAGGGGATGCACCTGTTGCAGCGCATTAAGAAACATAATGCAGTGATCCCGGTGATTTTGATTACCGGTTGGGGGACGATCGACCTGGCTGTGCACGGGATGAAGGGAGGCGCCGCTGATTTTGTGACCAAGCCCTGGCAGAACGACTATCTGATCCAGTCCATTCGTACGATCCTCAACCTGGCCAAGCCGACCCAGCAGGCGGGCAGCCGCCGGAAACTGGATCAGCGGTACCATTTTGAAAACATCGTCGGCGAAGACCCCAAGCTGCTCGATATCCTGGAAACCATCGGCCGGGTTGCGCCTACGGACGCTCCTGTGCTCATTACAGGTGAGAGTGGAACGGGTAAGGAGCTGATCGCCGAGGCTATCCATTTGAACAGCCGCCGGAAGGGGCGCCCGTTTGTAAAAGTGAACCTCGGCGGCATTTCTTCGACATTGTTCGAAAGTGAGCTATTCGGGCATGTGCGGGGCGCATTTACGGATGCCAAGACCGACCGCATGGGCCGTTTCGAAATGGCCCACAAGGGGACGATTTTCCTCGATGAGATCGGAGAACTGGACCTGGCGAGCCAGGTGAAATTGCTGCGCGTGTTGCAGGAGCGCACATTCGAACCGTTGGGCAGCAGCAAAAGCCGTACAGTGGATGTGCGCGTTATTTGTGCCACCAATCGTAAACTTGAAGAAATGGTGGCGGAGGGTGCATTCCGGGAGGATCTTTACTATCGTATTAACCTCATCACCGTTAAACTTCCAGCACTGCGCGAACGACCGGACGACATCCCGCTGCTGTCGGCGTTTTTTGCAGATAACCTTAAAACGATTTACAACCGCCCGGAGCTGAAGATCACCAACGCAGCTTTGAAATGGCTCAAAACACTGCCGTTGCAAGGCAATATCCGCCAGCTCAAAAACGTGGTGGAGCGTACGGTATTGCTGGCCGGAAACAGCGTGCTGGATATCGACGATTTTCAGCGGAACCTCCATTCGGGTAACGCCGCGTCCGTACAAAAGCAGGTCCCGGAAGTTGGCAGCATCACTTTGGAGGAAATGGAGTACCAGATGATCGTCAGGGCGATGCAGCACCATCAGAACAAGGTGAGCAAAGTCGCCCGTTCGCTGGGGATCACGCGTTTTGCATTATACAGGAGGTTGGAGAAATTTGGTATATCCTTTGATTCGGAGGAGGTATGAGATTATCCACAAAGACGAAATACATTGCATATATCGCCATCCTGCACCTGGTGCTGGTCCTGCTGGTTTACAAATTGCTTTTTGAAAACAAGGCGCTTTTTATTGCGTCGGAGGTATTTCTGCTGCTGTCGGCAGTTGCGTCAATCGTCCTCTACAACAATTTTATGCAACCTATCCAATTTGTGAAATCCGGAATCGAGGCTATTAAGGATAAAGACTTTTCGATCAAGTTTGTCCCGACCGGCAAGGGGGAGGTCGACGTGCTGATAGAGGTCTACAATATGATGATCGACCAGTTGCGCGAAGAGCGAATCAAGCTGAACGAACAGCATTTCTTTTTGGAAAAACTCATTGAAGCCTCGCCTATTTCCATCATTATTCTCGACTATGACGACCGTATCGAGTCACTCAACAGCAAGGGAAAGAGTCAGTTAGGGCAGGATAACCCCGCATTGATTGGTAAAAAGCTGGAAGAAGCGGATATTCCACTGCTCACCGAGCTGGCGGGCATCCTCGACGGCGAATCCAGGATGATCAAGACCAACGGTATTGCCACATTCAAAGCGCAGCGCTCGCATTTCATGGACCGTGGCTTCCGGAGGTCGTTTTTAATGATTGAAGAATTAACCAATGAAATTCTGGAATCGGAAAAGAATGCCTATGGTAAAGTGATCAGGATGATGGCCCATGAAGTGAATAACACCCTGGGCGCCACTGATTCGATTTTGCAGACCACGACGCATCTGCTGCCTGATACCGATTATGGTGACATTAAGGACGCATTACATGTAGCGTCGGAACGGAACCAGCAGCTTACACGCTTCATGCGCAACTTCGCGGACGTGGTACGCCTGCCCGCGCCGGTGCCGGAGCGGACAGATATGGGTGTGCTCACGCGCGACGTCGCGGTTTTTATGCATAATGCGGCGTCTGTCAGAAATATTAAAGTTCGGAGCGAATCGCCGGAAAACGTGTTTTGGAACGTGGATAAGGGACAAATGGAGCAGGTACTGATCAATGTGATCAAGAATGCGGTCGAGGCTTGTGAAAGCGGGCAGGAAGTATTTATCGGGGCAACTTCCGACCGCCTCGTGATCCGTAACAATGGTAAACCGATTGAGCAGGACGTGAGTAGCAAGCTGTTCAACCCGTTTTTCAGCACCAAACGCGACGGCCAGGGCATTGGTCTTACATTAACCCGCGAAATACTTGGAAACCATGGCTTCGTCTTTGCATTGGAAACCGGGCCCGACGGATGGACCGAGTTTCGCATTGAAAAGTCTTAATGATTAAGCTTTGCGAAGGCCTATTGCGAATGCTTTGGCCGGATTATCGACCATTAACGTATGAATATCTGCGTCGGTGAAACCACTGCTTTTCAATGCCGGGATCAGTTTGTCTGAAATCGTCGTGAAACCTCGAAATTCCCCTCCGTCAGGTTCGCCGGGGCGGTACCAGCCTGCATCGTGAGAAATCAGGACTTGTTTCAAACGGTTTTTATTTTTGAGGAAACTAATCAATTCCAGGTGTCTGGCTATATTGTCGGTATTTACGCCATCGAGGCTAATCCAGCAGCCACTTTTTGCCAAATCTTCCATTTCTTCCGCGCTCCCGCTCGCGTGTACCCACACGAATGCAGACGGATGCACGCCCGATTTTTCTAATATCTCAATTTCTTCCCGGGCAGGCAACGGAGGGCCAGTGTGCGAGCAAATGGTCAGCCCGGTTTTTAAATGCGTAAGCGCCGCTGCTCTTATGAGTTTTTGATGCAATTCTGACAGCTTGCCATTATTGACACCTGTTTTGATAAAACCCGGACGAATGCCTGTGTTTTCGATACCTGTTTCGAACTCTGCGATCCAGCGACTTGCGAGTTGTTCGGCCGTTTCGGTGAATGCCCATTTGGGTAAATACTTATTATCGGAAGCACCGTAATATCCGGTATTGGTCAGGATATTCAGGCCGGATCGTACCGAAAGCTTTTGGAGCAGGAGTACATCCCGTCCGATGAATGCGGGCGTGCATTCTACCAGCGTGTTAATACCAAGCGATTTGATTTCCTGCAAATAGGGCAGGACTTTGCGGATTACACTGTCGTGCTGCCAGCGATCCGGCGAGATCTTGTCTGCACCGATAAAATCGACGAGAACATGCTCATGAATAAGTGAGGCGCCCATATCAGAAACCGGGAGCTTTCCTCTGACAGCATAAGTGTAGGGGGCAGCGGGAGGAGTAATGCTTCCAATCATCGGTGCCGCACCGAGCGTCGCGAGAAATTGTCTGCGTGAGATCTTATCCATATTGCCTTTCAAGAACAAGGATAAAAGGCCGCAGGCGAAAAGATCTCCTAGCTACTCAATCACAATAAACGGCGTGGGGCTAAACGAAATCACGAAAATGACGAATGCGATTACCCCCAAAATCATGCGCTTCGAATCCAATGGTGTATTGTCTTCGGTTTCGGGGTGGCGGATGCCGAGGAAGCGGCCGAGGATGAGCACAAATGGCAGCAGATTGACCGACCCGTCCCAATCCGGGCGAACATAGCAAACAGCGAACTGGCCGACGACAACCAGCAGGCTGATCATCAATGCCGTCGAAGGGCTATCGAATGCGCGTTTGAAACAGATATACAGGAAATAAATATAAATGGCGAGATAGAACAGCCGCTCGTAAAATACGGCGTCGCTGCCGGTCGCGAAGGACTCGGTGCGGAACATGCCCAAACCTGCGTAGAATGCAAATATCCCGAACAGGACCGGAGCAACGACGTTGAAACGCTTCCTGCCGATCATTCCGTAGAGAATATGCCCGCCGTCGAGCTGCCCGATTGGAATGAGGTTCAGCGAAGTGAAAAACAATGCTAGGTATCCCGCAAAAAGATAGGGATAATGGATGATTTCATAGGCATGAGGCAGGCGAGCGGGATCGGCCACGTAGTTTTTGAAAAACCAGAACAGGATATTGTCGCCCAGCATGAGGTTCCCCGCCGGGTTTTCGTAGGCGAATTGGGGGTAATTAAGCCCGAAGCGTTCGTATTCGGGGTGGATCTTGAAAATATAATCCGGCGGTGGCAAATGTGTAAAACCGTACCAAAGTACAACTAGTGCAGCCACAAAACCGGCCAGCGGTCCTGCTATGCCGATATCAAAGAATTTTACACGTGATTTAACCACCTCCTTGATCCTGATAAATGCGCCGAGCGTTCCAATGCTCTGCGAGATGCCGAACCACAAGGGAATATAGAATGGCAGTGTGACCTTCACTTTATGAGCCTTCGCCACGAAGTAATGTCCGAATTCGTGGATGGTGAGGATCAGCAGGAAGGGAATCGAAAAATGAAAGCCCTGCATGAATTCGGCCCAGCCCATCGGTTTAGTCGGGATAGGAACTTCCTTGCCTTCCTGTTTGCCGATCAGGAAGAAGAAAATATCGTAAACAAAGCCGAATATATTCCCGAACATCCATTCGGCACCGGCCATCGTCGTGGTGATGATGGTGATGATAAAAAGTACTGCCTGAATGATGTGGGTCCGTGTGTTAGACTGCATAGTCTTCGAGGTATTCCAGAATGGTGACCGGCTTTTGGACGTGAATGGTTTCGATGCCGAGCTGGGCCGCACCGCGGATATTGTCCGCGTTGTCGTCCAGGAAAAGTGTTTCTTCCGCTTTCAGGCCGGCTTTGTCGAGCACATCCTGGTAAATGCGGGTATCGGGCTTCATCATGCCCATTTCGTAGGAAAGAAAAACGATTTCGAACAAATCTTCGAGCTTTTCAACGCCGGTCGATGCTTCCAGTATCCTGTTGACCTGGGTAATGTGGATCGAACTGGTGTTGCTCAGCAGGAACAGCCGGTACCGGGTCGCCAGTCTTCTGAGTAGCTCCACGCGCTCGGGCGGGAGGTCGAGCAGCAGGCTGTTCCATGCGGTATCGATCGCTTCGTCCGACAGATCAGGGAAGTTCAGAATTTCGCGCACGTAGTTTCGGAAAGTGGGTTCGTCCATCAAACCGGTTTCAAACTGGCGGAAAAGTTCGTTCTCCTTGAAAATGGTGATTATCTCGCTCTGTTCCCGCCCGCTCAGATCAGCGAATGACTTGGAAGCAATGGGGACATCGATATTGAGAATGACGTCACCGAGGTCGAAAATGATATTCCTGATCTTATCGTTTTTCATGGATATGCTTACGCTTCTACTACCACGCCCATTGCACAGAATTTATCGATACGCTGATCGATGCGGTCCTGCTCGCTGATTGCGCCCAGTTCAGCGATATTTTCAAGAATTGTTCTTTTCAACTCGTCGGCCATCCATTTGTGGTCGAGATGTGCACCACCCAGCGGCTCGGCGATAATGCCGTCAACAAGCTTGTAGTTGGTCATGTCTTTCGCCGTGATCTTCATCGCTTCGGCGGCCTGTTCTTTGAAATCCCAGCTTCTCCAGAGGATCGCAGAGCAGTTTTCAGGGGAGATTACCGAATACCAGGTGTTTTCAAGCATCAGTACGCGGTCGCCGATAGCAATACCCAATGCTCCGCCTGACGCGCCTTCGCCGATCACGATACAGATCACGGGCACTTTCAGCATAAACATTTCTTTCAGGTTGCGTGCGATTGCCTCGCCTTGTCCGCGCTCTTCGGCTTCCATTCCGGGGAATGCACCCGGCGTGTCGATCAGCGTCACGATAGGCTTGTTGAACTTCTCGGCCAGTTTCATCAGGCGCAATGCCTTGCGGTAACCTTCCGGGTTCGGCATGCCGAAGTTACGGTGCTGGCGCTGCTTGGTATTGCGGCCTTTTTGCTGACCGATCAGCATGAATGATTGTCCGCCGACATTCGCCAGACCACCAATAATAGCCGGATCATCGCGTACCTGGCGGTCGCCGTGCAATTCGATGAACTCGTCGCAGATCAGTTCGATGTAGTCAAGCGTGTAGGGGCGGTCGGGGTGGCGGGAAAGCTGCACACGCTGCCAGCGTGTGAGGTTTTCAAATATTTCTTTTCGAAGGTTGGTGATGTTGCCTTCCAGCAACGCAATGGCGTCCGAAAAATCCACATTGTTTTCATTCGCCAACGCTTTCATTTCTTCGAGCTTGCGTTCGAGCTCGGCCATAGGCTTTTCAAAATCCAGGTATGTTCTCATAATTCAGGTTCTGGTGATTAGTGGGCGGTCAGAGTTCGTAAGTAGTGCCCCTTAACGGCGTTTCCACCGAATGATAGCCGATTTCTTGAATTTTACTTTGAAATTCAGCCATGCTTTGCTGCTCTCCGTGGACGAGGAAAATGCGTTTCAGTTTTTCCGGATCCTGCATTTTTACAAAATTAATTAAGTCGTTTTGGTCTCCGTGGCCGCTAAATACGTCAATTTTTTCAATATTAGCCAAGACAGGGTACTGCTTTCCGCGAATCGAGATCGTGTCCTGGCCGTTCAACAGCCGCCAGCCAAGTGTCCCTTCCGAGGCGTAGCCGATCATCAGGATCGTCGCATAGGGATTGCCGATATTAGCCTCCACGTGCGCCTCTACGCGCCCGCCCTGCACCATTCCGGACGAAGAAATGATAATGCAAGGCTCGTTGTAATTCGAAACCGCCCGGCTCGCCTCGGAACTTTCGAGGTAAATCAGGTTTTCGAAGTCGAAGAGTATATCATTGTCTTCCTTAAAATCGCGCGCCTCCTTGTTCAGCATCCGTGAATGCTTCTGGTAAACCTTGGTGCTGCTGTGTGCCAATGGGCTGTCGGAGAATACTTTAATGTAAGGAAAAGAACGGTCGAGATACAGCTTGTTAAGCGTGTAAAGCAATGCCTGGGTTCTGCCGACACTAAATGACGGAATAATGAGCCTGCCCGGAATATCGATGCAGGTCCGTTTGATTACATCCGCGAGTGTTTCCACGGTCCCGCGCTGGTCTTCGTGCAAACGGTTTCCGTAAGTAGATTCGCAAATCAGGTAATCCACCTGCGGTATTTCCTGCGGGTCGATCAGAAGGGGATAGTTCTTCCGGCCGATATCGCCCGAAAAGCAAAGCCGCTTTTTCTCGCCATTTTCATACACATCCAGCACAATATGCGCAGCACCGAGCAAATGGCCGGCAGCATAGTAAGTTACCGTCACATTGTCGGCAATGCGGTAACGCTGCCCGAATGCAACGGGAACAAAATTGTCCATGGCCTCGATCACATGCTTTTCGACAAAATAATCCATGGGCACTTCCCGCTTTTTCTTGCCGCTTCGTTTTTTGGAGTTGAAGCGGGAATTGAGCCGTTTCTGGTGCAGGTTGGCCGCGTCTTTTAGCAGAAGCGAGGTCAGGGCCATCGTAGGTTCGGTACAAACCACCCGTCCTTCGAAACCTTCCTTGTACAGGTTGGGAATGTTACCGGAGTGGTCGATGTGCGCGTGTGTGAGCAGTACGGTGTTGATCAGACTGGGTTCAAACGGAAAAACGCTCTTCTGCTGTTCATATCTTGTTTTCTTACCGATCTCATCCAGATCAAAATCGGAGCCACAGTCGATCAGGATGCGGTAGTCGTCCGATTCGAGAAGGAACATACTACCTGTGACCTGCTGTGAAGCCCCCCAAAATGTCAATTTCATATAAATAGTATGGGGTGAAAGCTATATTGGTATTTTTCGTCTGGCGGAAAAATCAATATGACTATTGTATCTTTTCTTTGTAAACTACTAATCAATTGTCTAATATCTTACAAAAGTACCAAAAAACAGCCTGAGATACGGACATTACTTACTAGATTAGACAAAGCCGCATCGATTTTGTGCCTGGTGAATATTTAATATGATGAGAGCCACCCTTCTTTTGTTTTGCATATTTCTGACAACCCGTGTCGCCAGCGCGCAAGCGATCGACAGTGCCGGACTCGTACGTTTCAGCGACGCCGTGCTCGAACTGCAAAACAGCGAATTTATGCGGAGCGGCTCGCTGGCAGTGAGCGTCAGGGCAGTAAAAGAGGGTACAAATGTATTTGCATTGAATCCTGAGCGGTCCTTGCCTTCCGCTTCTGTATTGAAACTGGTTTCCACAGCCACGGTTCTGACCCTCTTTGGGGGGGATTTCAAATTCCAAACTTTTCTAGAATACGATGGTGCCCTTCGCGGCGACACGCTTGCGGGTAATCTCTACATTCACGGCACCGGCGACCCGTCTCTTGGAAGCGACCGGTTTAAAGGTTATCCAACGGCCCCGGAAATGATCAGCCGGTGGGTGGGCGCCGTAAAGCGGGCTGGTATCAAGTACATTAAAGGAAAGGTGATCGCCGACGCTTCATTTTTCGATAAAGAAGCTGTTGCCAGTACTTGGATCTGGGGCGATATGGGTAATTACTACGGTGCGGGTGTTCAGGGGCTTAATTTCAATGAAAACCTTTATCGCATCAAATTCAAACCCGGCGTGGATCCGGGGGATCCTACGACTGTGCTTGGGACTGAGCCTGTGATTCCGTATTTGTCATTTACAAACCAGGTCACGACAGGCGAACGCGGCTCGGGCGACAAAACGATCATTTACAGCAGTCCACTGGGGAACAATGTGCTGCTAACCGGTACCGTGCCGGCTGGCAATGCGGTTTTTACGGTTAAAGGCTCCATTCCCGATCCGGCATGGTACACGGCCTATGCACTGAAAAACGCATTATCGGGGAATGGGGTAGTGGTGGCAGAACCTGAGCAACTTCCTGCAAGCCCAAATGGCGCGGCACCCAGTCCCAAGAAGATCATCGACGAATATAAATCGCCGCCATTGCGCGAGCTGTGTCAGCAAGCCAACTTTTGGAGCATTAACCTCTTTGCGGATGTGTTTTTCAAGCAATCCGGCAAGCGACTTTCCGGAAGTTCGGCGTTCGACGATGCGGCTACGGCGATTACCGGCTACTGGTCGGGCCGGGGGGCAGATTTGCGGGGTTTTTATATCAAAGACGGAAGTGGCCTGTCGCCATCCGGCTCCATCACCGCAGGTAGCCTGACCGACATTCTCAATCTTGTCAGCAAGGATGTCAGTTACAAGGACTTTTATCAAAGCATTGCTGTGCTCGGCCAAAACGGGACTGTCCGTAATCTTGGAAAAGGATCCCGCGCGGCAGGTAATATGCACGCGAAGAGCGGGTCTATTGAAGGTACGCGGGCGTTCGCAGGTTATGTGAATGCGAAATCGGGTGCATTGCTCAGTTTTACGATCATCGCGCACAAGTACGTGCCGGGGAGTAACCGGGTGATTTCCGATTCGCTGGTGAAGCTGCTGACGTTGATGGCGGAGCTGTGAGGGAGGATAGCGCGAAGCTCCTGCTTCGCGCACGCTATGTTGCAGCCTCCGGCTGCCTTGCAGGGATGTTCACACCGGCCAGAGGCCTGCGAATAGATGGCACGAAGCGGGAGCTTCGCACCATTTTTTATAATATTCATTACTGCACCTTCTCAATCACCAGGTTATGATTGGTGTAAATGCAAAGATCGGCCGCAATCGTCAGTCCTTCACGCACCATTTCTTCGGCAGTCAAATGCGTGGCATGTCTCTTAAATGCCTGTGCAGCCGACAATGCAAAGTTACCGCCCGAGCCAATCGCCGCGATGCCATTCTCCGGTTCCAACACATCTCCGGTTCCCGAAATAACCAGGATTTCCTCTTTATTAGCAACAATCATCATCGCTTCCAGCTTACGCAAATAGCGATCGGTACGCCAATCTTTGGCGAGTTCAATGGCGGCACGCTTCATATTGCCGCCGTAGGCATTCAGTTTTTCTTCAAAACGATCGAGAAGCGTAAATGCATCGGCTGTGGAGCCCGCGAAGCCGACGAGGATTTTGCCGCCCATTAGGGTCCGGATCTTTTTAACATTACTCTTGGCGACAGTATTGCCCATTGTAGCCTGACCGTCCGCGCCCAGGGCGACGGTTCCGTTGTGTAGCACCCCGAGGACGGTAGTAGCGTGTATTTTCTCCATATTGATATTAATGCAAATGTTAGTCGCTTTTAAAACAAAATGCCTCTGAAAACAAAAGTGCCAGACCTTGCGGGCCTGACACTTTTTCATGCATTTGTATTTAACTTAAACCAGCATACTCATCGGCTCTTCCAACAGTTTCTTCACTGTCAGCAGGAATTGAGCAGCCGTTGCGCCATCTACCACGCGATGGTCGGCCGAAAGCGTTACTTTCATAATGTTGGTCGGGTAAACCGTTCCATCTTCCTTGAAAGCAGCCACTTTCTTAATCGCACCGATCGCCAGGATACAGGAATCCGGCGGGTTGATGATCGCTGTAAATTCGTCTACACCGAACATACCGAGGTTGGACACGGAGAACGTGTTGCCTTCCCAGTCTTTCGGTTGCAGCTTTTTATCTTTCGCTTTGCCGGCCAGGTCTTTTACTTCACCTGAAATGGCAGAAAGCGTTTTCTTGTCAGCTTCACGGATCACAGGAACAAGCAGACCTTCGTCTACCGCTACCGCCACACCGATGTTGACATAATTGTATTTTCTGATCTTGTCACCCAGCCAGGCGGAGTTCACGGCAGGATGTTGCTTCAATGCAACCGCGCAGGCTTTGATCACCATGTCGTTGAACGAAATCTTGGCGGTAGCCACTTCGTTCAGCTGTGGACGTAATGCCATCGCTTTGTCCATGTTGATTTCCATCGTCACGTAGAAGTGCGGCGCTGTAAACAAGCTCTCGCTCAGGCGGCGCGCGATGGTTTTGCGCATTTGCGATATCGGGGTATCGACGAAATCGCCCGTGGCCGGAGCACTTGCGGGAGCCGTTTCTGCTGCGGCGGCTGGTGCAGGCTGGGCCGCAGGGGCAGTAGCAGGAGCCGATGGTTGTGCAGCAGCGGGTTTGAACTCGTCTACATCGCGTTTCACGATGCGTCCGTTGTCGCCGCTTCCCGCAACTTCGCTCAGGTTAATGCCTTTTTCGTCGGCCAGGCGTTTGGCCAGAGGGGATGCTTTTACGCGCTCGCTAGAATCAGCAACGGAAACAGCCTTTTCAGAGCCGTTAACAGCCGGTGCTACCGATGCAGCTTGTGCAGGAGCGGCAGTTTCAGCAGGAGCTTCGCCGTTTTCGCGTGCAAGCAGGCCTTCTACATTGGCCCCTTCTTCACCGATTACAGCGATGATAGCGTCCACTGGCACCGCGTCGCCTTCTTTGATACCCACGTAAAGCAGTGTACCGTCTTCATATGCTTCCAGTTCCATCGTAGCCTTGTCTGTCTCGACTTCGGCCAGGATATCGCCTGATTTTACTTTATCTCCTACTTTTTTCTGCCATGAAACGAGCGTACCTTCTTCCATGGTATCGCTCATTTTGGGCATACGAACTACCGCAGCGTTGATTTTCTCGGCAGAAGCGGCAGGTTTCGCAGCAGGGGCTGCCGCAGCAGCTGGCGCGGGTTGCGGAGTGACGGTTTCAACGGGAGGAGCTGCCGCAGCCGGAGCCGCTGCACCATTTCCGTTGCTGGCACCGTCAAGCAGCGACTGGTAGTCTTCCCCTTCGGAACCTACGATCGCCATGACACCGTCAATGGGTACCGCGTCGCCTTTTTTAACGCCGATATAAAGAAGGGTACCGTCCCAGTAAGATTCAAGGTCCATGGTTGCCTTGTCGGTTTCCACCTCAGCAATCACTTCACCGGATTTAATTTTATCGCCTACTTTTTTGTGCCATTCCGCGATAACACCCTCTTCCATGGTGTCGCTCATTTTGGGCATACGAATTACTTCTGCCATATCGCTTGTTAAGGTATTTTTGTTCTTGGTCGAAATTTAGACTTTGGTCAAAATTACAATAAAAGGTGAATAGGAGAGATGTTTGACATTATAAAATTGCCCTCCTCCATCAGTCTGGCACTATGTTTAGGGAATAGTCTTTCCTATAATGCTTGATAATCAGTGTTCTAAGGTTGTTTGTCGAGATTCTCTCAGCATTCAGCCTGCAAAACAGCATACGGATAAGGCGCCTTCATTGTTTTTGGGCGATATATGAATGATCGGCCAAAAGATATGAATTAAGCCATGCCACAGCCTCAGGGCCAGGTTCCGGGGATGGAAGGCGCAATGTCCGGAAAAAGCTCCGGGCCACGCGGAGGCGTTTCCGGAAAGTGTAAGAGGTCTCACCAAAGGCATTTCCCGGCCGCTCCACTGTTACTGTGGCACATCGCAAACCGGTTCTGGCGATCAACCCGATTAGGTATGGAGAATGCGGTAAATAGGGGACGAATCCCGAGGCGGCGACGCTTCGCAGCACCATGAACAAGCCTGCATTCATGGGGATTTTCCTGGCCGAAAACCAATGTACCATCCCTTTGAACAGAAAGGAGGTAAGCAGCCGGCCGGGCGTTTCATATTGTCCCTGCCGTTTTGCGAAAACAATGTCTATGCCCGGCTTCATCGCTTCGATCATCACTGCCAGGTTTTCAGGCTCGTCCTGCAAATCGGCGTCCATGGTAGCAAGGAGTTCGCCGCGCGCGAATGCTATGCCGGCGATCAGCGCATTGCTTTGGCCGGTATTCTTTTTCAGATTAACAATATGGAATGAAATAGTCGGTGGAAGCTGCCGGAGAATGGACAGCGAATGGTCCGGAGAAGCGTCGTTGACATACACGATCTCGCAGGGAACGGGGAGCGCCGCCGCCACCCGACCGATCCGTTCATGCAAAGCGACCAGCGTCGACGCGCTTTTATATACCGGAATGACAATACTGAGCATCAGTAACCCTTTTCATAGTTGACGATATTCAGCAGCGTTTCCCCGCGTACATAACGTGCGAGATTTTCTTCAAAAAGGGATTGCCACTTGTATTCGGGACCTTCGAGGCTGCGGCCTACGTGCGGGGTGATTATGATCCGCGGCTCGTCCCACATCGGGTGAGAAGCGGGTAATGGCTCCTCCTCGAACACATCCAGTGCGGCCCCCGCCAGGCGGCCCGCCTGCACGCTTTTCAGCAATGCCTCGTCGTCGAGCGTTCCGCCCCTGCCGATGTTGACCACAAATGCGCGGCCAGGCAACTGATCCAGGATACGGTCATTAACAAAATGATGCGTTTCTTGCGTTTTAGGCAGGCAATTGATCAATGCATCCGTATCGGGCAATTGCGACTGCCAGGTCTGGTGCCCGAATAGGGGAATACCATGTTCTTCGGAATCATCGGGGCGATTTCTGACCGCCGAGACACGCCCTCCCATCGCCGTGACCAGCCGGGCGATCGCCTGCGCCAGACTGCCCCATCCCAGGATCAGGCAATGGCTGCCGTGCAGGGTACGTAACCTGTGCCGCCGCCAGGTATGCGCGTTCTGTTCGTCGCGAAGCAAATGAATGTCGCGAAACAGGGTTAGCAGAAGAGTTACCGTGTGCTCCGCCAGCTCGGCATCGTATACACCACGGGCACAAGTCAGGGTAATGCCTTTGTCGAGAAGCCGTTGTTTTTCTGTTAATATCAGGTCCACACCTACGGAATTGGACTGCATCCAGACCAGCTTTTCCGCAAAGGGGAGGCTTTGAATAAAATAGCGGTTGCCCAGAACGATTTCAGCTTGTTCAATGAGCCGGCACGCTTCTTCCAATGAATGTGCGATGGCTATTGGATGATCCGGTGCGGCTTGTCGCAGGTGCTGTAAATGTGCCTGTACCGGCTCGTACATCAGGAGGATCATGCGTGATGCGGATTGGTTGTCCAGCTTTCGACTTGCTCGCGGAACGTCCGGAAGTCTGCAGACACTTGTTCGGGTGACCGTCTGCGGGCTTCATCGTAGGCTTTCCGGATATGATACACCATGTGATCCATACTATGGCTGGCGTGATCTTTGATGAAAGTGCGCCGGAGAAAGCTGAAATCGATCCCGAGGCGGGCATATTCATTGATCAGGTATTTGCTCGCGATCGGCAGGCCGTTGGGCGGATAAGTCACGCCGCCGGCGCCGAGCGGTATTTCGAAATGCTTGCGGATGTCGGTTACGGTTTCATTCATAAGCGGAACGAAAATATTCCTGCTGTTTTGCTGAATATGAAGGTCGTTTAGCCCGATATAGGCCCGGCGAAGCGGCAGTTTGCTGAGCTCTTCTATGCAATTGAGCGCGGAGGTTGTTTCGATCAGTATATTCAACCCGGCCCGCCCGCCGATCATTTGCAATGTCTCGTGCGCCTCGGCAGAAGTTCGGACCATTGGCAGAAAGATTTCGTCGGCGCCCGCACGCAGCGCGAGCTCTACCTCTTCCTGCGTATATTCCTGCGAGAAACCGTTGATCCTGCATATCAGCCTGCCTTCCGGGGTTACTTCCCGCACCCGGCACAGGTCTTCATAAGTATCATAATTGATTTGCGTGTCGAAACTTTCCTGCCTGAGCTTCTTTCCCTGATTTTCCCAATCGACAATGATCCCGTCCACACCTGCCGCGATGGCCGTTCGGACGATCGCAGGGTCGGTTGAGAATAGAAAGAGCTGGAAATGGGCGGGTAAATTTTGTTTCACAAGTCTCTTGTTTTCTGTGCAACGATCAGGCAACTGGTACCAAAAGGGATCTTTGTTTTATTTCGAATGGCATTAATCTCCCAGCCGAGCACGCGCATCAGCAAGCGTGCGGTCCCTGGCCGACCGGCCATGTGCTCATTCCGTTTTTTATCCGGGGTGTTGTCTTTTTTGATCCCGAATTTTTCCGGCAACACCCGCGTAAGCCACATGGGCGCCCACACGAGTGAAAAAAAATAGGTGGCATACGTTACCCTGAAGCCGGCTTGCGCAAGCAATACGGAGAGCTGCCCGAGTGTATACCGCCGGAAATGCCCCAACTGAACATCGTTTTCTGACCATAAGCTCTGAAATGCGGGTACTGTCAGCATGATTTGCCCGCCAGGGGTAAGCAGCCGGTTGATGTTTTTGAGGAAGGACTGGTCGTCTTCAATATGTTCCATTACATCGAAGAACCCCGCCGCGGGGGCCGTTCCGATCCCTTGCGCCACGTATTCTTCCAGGGTGCTCTGGATCGTCGACCGGATCCCTCTTTTCTTTGCATTTTCGATCCCGCTGGGGTAGGGCTCCACCAATGTTACCTCGTAGCCGGCGTTTTGCATGGCCAATGCGGTAATGCCGTTCCCGCCACCGATATCGAGGAATTCCTTGTGGAAACCGTTGGCTTTCATGGCTGCTACCAGGCATTCATTCCGGTGCTGATACCAGAACGACATGTCTTCCATCTCAAAGCACACCGAATTCCCGTCGTCGGGATATGAAACAAGCCACTTTTCTCTGTTTTCTCCTGTCATTATTTTTCAGCTGTGATGATCTGAAAAGGCAGAAACGTATTTAATCCGGGAATTTTTTCGAGGACGGGTTCGCTTTTCTGCCCTAATGTCGTATTGGACAGGAACGGTGGGTAAAAGCCAAATCGCTTAATCTTTAAATTCTTCCAACCGGCATAATCCATCGCGTCGAACAGCTTCTTTTTGGTCATATCCGCCACGCCTTTGTCTCCTTCCCAGGACATGCCCGGCGTGAGTGCGATTTGCAGGTAATATAGCGGGTTGTAGGCGTTTGGTTCAAGAAATACCAGCTTCCCGCCCGGTTTCGCTATCCGGTACATCGCCTGAAAGCATGCGTGCAAGCTGTGGAAATGGTGAAGAGCCATGAAACCCATCACTACATCGAACTGATCGTTAAGCTCTTCCGGTGCATCCAGAATATCCGCTGCATGGAGTTTTACGGGAAACTTGTTGTCGTTGTAGACCAGCAATTGCTGTAAAAGAAATGGCGACAGATCGAGGCCCTCGACCCGGTAACCCTGTGCGAGGAAGTTCAGGGTGTATTTCCCCATTCCGCACGCCACGTCGATGATACGGTCGGATTTTTTGATCCCGGCAAAATCGATCACTTCTTTCACATGCCTGCGCACGTAAGGTGAAGCAACCGGGATCATCGTTTTTTTGATTTTCTGCCCGAAATAATCGAGTTGCTGGTTGTTGTGGAATTTGATATTGGAGACTACGATGCTCATAAACAATGGGATTCCTTTTGACGTGCTGAATATACGCAAAAATGTCCCTAGTGAGCAACCACGGGGCGATGACTTTTCAACCGGTGCCGAATAATTTCTACTAAATATACGTCACTGATTCCCCGTGACTTCGTACAAACTGATATGCCATATCGCCGAACTGAATATTGCCAGCTTGCGCAGACCCGATTTTTCGGGGTCCCGGATGTTTTCTGCCGACAAAATATAGTCGCATCGAAGGCTTTGCAACGCCTTGTGCGAGAGTGTGATTGACCGTTCGTGGGCCGCCTTGCCACGTGTCATATGCGTTTCGAAATAAGGCAGCCCCTGGTCGTAGACGATCAGGCATTGGCTGCCCCAGAAATCGAAGAACCCTCTGTTGTTGGCGTTCTTTTCAAGTTCGGCGGCAATGATGTTCCGGAATTGGTGTTTGTAGGGAAGGGGATAGTTGCTCGAATACCCGTCGATAGTCCGGAGGCCGTTATACTGCGCCACTGCCGGCGGAATCCCGATACTGGCCACGCGGTAGGTATTCACGGGCTTGCCGATTGCCGCCTTGACATTATCAAACATCCGCTCGGCGTAGTAATCCTCGTAAGTAAAGATATAATGATAAGGGACGATGGTGACCAGCTTTTTTACAAAACGTTCATAGTAGGTTGGCTGGTAAGCAAAGCAAACAACCAGCTGCATAGCCGCCACCACAAGCAATATTCGGTTTTGATAGGCAGGAATAACGAGCATCAGTGCCTGTGCGGCTGCAATATGCCAAAGCAGTTGAAGAAAAATATGAAACCTTTCAAGACTGAACATGCGTAGCAGGTCGGAGCTGTTGCGGAGGTCAACTATCGGTGCCCAGTTTAGCATCGCAATGTAGAAGCAGATCAGAACGATCACGGCCAGTGTCGTCGTGAGGGCAGTCGGCAGGTTTCTTTTGCGAAAGACGTGTATCGCGTAAACCATGCATACAAACGGCAAAAGAACGAATGTATGCAGCGACAGCGCGACATCGACATTCCCGAGCAGAAAGTACCGGGCAAATATTTTCAGGCACACTTCCAGTGATACCGGAAAACGGCGCATCTCCATCCGGTGCGAAACAAAGCCCTCGCCGCCCAGTAAATTTTGGATCAGATCGACCTTCGTGGCCAGGTATACCGCCAATAGGATAGTAAAAGCAAGAAGCAGCCGGCGGACCGGGCGCTTCTCGATCATGTCGCGGGCAATAAGCACTCCGAATGCAAAAAGGATAAACACGCCGGCGGACTGGAAATTGGAAGTGAACGGAAAGGCCGCGAGGACCAGCCAGTTCCAGGCTGCGGGCGATCCTTTGCGAATATTCAGGATCACACATAAAAGCAGGGGCTGGCCCGCGATGCTTAACCCCCAGGTGGGCAGGAAGGGTGTAAAGGCAAACGACAATGCCAGAAAAGCCGAGGCCGGTTCGCTGGTGCCAAGGTGCCGTCGGCAAAGCAACCACATTCCGATCAGCGCAACGGCGCTGATGAAGACATTGTAAACCTGAAAAGCATAGAAAGTCGGCAGTAGGAGATTGAGCCAATAGTAGACATTGAAGGTGCTGACGAGTGTAAATTTCGGCACACCCCCCATAAAAGGCTCAATGATCGCATAGGGCGGCGCCCAGGCGTAAGCGCCTTGCGTGGCGAGGCGGTACCACACCACAAAGGAATCTAATGAGTCGAAAGCATTGAAGAATGCGCCGGGGCCGAGGAAAATGGTTGGCGCATGATAAAGCAAAAATACCAGCAACAACCCTCTGAGGTAGTATTGCTGGTATTTTGCTTTCATATTTAGAATTGCTAGTTGATCTTCAAAACTGCCATAAATGCTTCTTGCGGAATTTCTACGTTCCCCACCTGGCGCATCCGTTTTTTACCTTTTTTCTGCTTTTCGAGGAGTTTGCGCTTCCGGGAAATATCACCGCCGTAACATTTGGCCAAAACATCCTTCCGCATGGCTTTTACAGTTTCACGAGCGATGATTTTCTGCCCGATGGCCGCCTGAATGGCGATTTCGAACATTTGCCGCGGGATCAGTTCGCGGAGCTTTTCGCAAAGCTTCTTACCCCATTCATAGGACTTCGAACGGTGCACGATGGCCGATAACGCGTCCACCGCCTCGCCATTCAGCATCACGTCGAGTTTCACCATGTCCGACTCCTGGTAACCGGCCAGTTCGTAATCGAGCGAAGCGTAACCTCTTGAAATGGTTTTGAGTTTATCAAAAAAGTCGAACACTACCTCGGCGAGCGGGATCACGAATTGGAGTTCCACACGCTCAGAGGTCAGGTATATCTGGTTTTTAAGGATACCCCGCTTGTCCATACACAGGTTCAGGATCGGGCCGATATAGTCCGATTTGGTGATGATCTGCGCATTGATATAAGGCTCCTCGATGTATTTAATGTGGTTAGGCTCAGGCATTTCAGACGGAGCGCTGATATTGAGCAGCTTGTCTTTGGTAGTCAGAACCCGGAACTGCACCGATGGCACCGTCGTGATGACGGTCATATCGAACTCGCGTTCCAGACGTTCCTGCACGATCTCCATGTGCAGCATTCCCAGGAAGCCGCAGCGGAAACCGAAACCGAGGGCCGCCGATGTTTCCGGTTCCCAAACCAATGCGGCGTCGTTGAGCTGCAACTTCTCCATCGCCTCGCGAAGCTCTTCGAACTCGCTCGTATCGACAGGGTAAATACCTGCGAACACCATTGGTTTAACCTCCGAGAAACCCACGATCGCTTCGCTGGCAGGACGGTCGATATGAGTGAAAGTATCACCCACTTTTACTTCTTTCGCCACCTTAATCCCTGAAATCAGGTAACCTACGTCGCCGCATTCTACTACCTGTTTCGGTATCTGCTGTAAGCCCAGCGTTCCGATCTCGTCGGCAATGTATTCCTTGCCGGTAGCCATGAACTTCACCCTGTCGCCTTTTTTGATGCTGCCGTTTTTTACACGGAAGATAACTTCAATACCCCGGTAGGAGTTGAAAACCGAGTCGAAGATCAATGCTTGCAGCGGGCCATCCGGATCGCCGACGGGGGCAGGGATACGTTCCACGATCGCATTCAAAATGTCCTCGATACCGATACCCTCCTTGCCGCTGGCCGGGATAATATCTGCGCGTTCGCAGCCCAGTAGATCTACCATTTCGTCCTTGATCTCCTCGGGCATGGCACCGGGAAGGTCGATTTTGTTCAAAACGGGGATAATAACCAGGTCATGGTTGATCGCCAGGTAGAGGTTGGAGATCGTTTGCGCTTCGGTGCCTTGCGAGGCATCCACGAGCAGCAATGCGCCTTCGCAGGCTGCGATCGAACGGGAAACCTCGTAGGAAAAGTCCACGTGCCCCGGAGTGTCGATCAGGTTAAGTATATATTCTTCGCCTTTATAAACATAGTTCATCTGGATCGCGTGGCTCTTGATGGTGATGCCGCGTTCACGTTCCAGATCCATATTATCGAGCAATTGCGCTTGCATTTCGCGCTGCGATACAGTTTTGGTAAATTCCAGCAGACGGTCCGCCAGCGTACTTTTCCCGTGGTCAATATGGGCAATAATGCAAAAATTACGGATTTTCTTCATGAAAGTTGTTCCTATTCAAATGCTTTGAATATATAGTTCAGGTCAAAGCAACCACAAAATTACGAGGGTAATTAATATTTCAAGATGTTTTCAAACAGAAGTTGAAACTAAAAATGACAAGCCTGCCAATCAGCTCACCGGCTGCGGTTCCGGTCCGGTGCGCTTTCGCTGCGGCCAGGCGTAGACGGTGAACGCTACGATCGTGAGGATTGTTAAAGGCAATAATTTGCCGTAACGGACCATCGCGGCGGTCAGAAAGGTCAGTAGCAGCAGGATAACGGGGTGGGGCAAAAAATAGAGACCGGTCCTTAACCAGCGAGCCGGAGAGTCTTTTCCCTTCCCCGAACATCGGCCGACCTGGTCATTAAAATCCAGCATGCCCAGCCATTTGACCAGCATGTAACTGTGCAGGCGGCTGTTGCAAACCAATCGCCGGGGCCACCCGAGCAGCGAACCGTAAGCCGCAACAAGCGCGAAAAGAAAAGGGCCGAATGTCATTTGCATTAATAACACCATCGGTAAATGCAGGACGAGCGCCATCAGCATGGCGTAAACGACTGTTTTGCGGTACAACAGAAGGATAGCAATGCCCATTTGCAGTATCATGACCCCTATACCTGTGATCTGGGACAAAGAACCAGCCGGGAAAATGCTCGCCGCATTCATGTAGGACGCGATCTGATGCTTGGTCACCAGGAGTGTTTCGATGCTGGCGCCGGTCCACCAATCCGTATCCGATACCTTGTTCAGATCGGCACCGAGGTAGAGCACAGCCAGCTGGAAGCGAATGAGGCTGGTGCCAGTCACATCGTTACTGAGCGCAGTACACAAAAATACACATCCGGTAAAAAGGTGCGCTACGGAAATGCATGTCTGGCAGGAAAGCGGCCCCATCACAAATGCGAGGCCGACGCCCAGCGCGCCCAGCCGCACAAAGCGGGATAAAAGGAGAACGCCGGTCCCGGTCAGAAATAGTAGCCGCACGGCCATATTGAACTGTTCGTCCGTACCTATGCGGGCCAGCAAATCTATGACAGGATAGAACCTGCCTCCGCCCTGATTGCCGTTGAAGGGGAAGTCCTGCATCAACAGCAGGTACACTGCCAATGCCCTCACCGCGAGCACGAGCTCGGGAACGATGGCCTTTCCGGTCACATAGAAAGGATTGAGATGGCGCATATGGCTCAGAAGCTGGCTTTCCACAAATAGGTCTTTTCTGGTGCCCCATTGCGCCGGTAGGCTATCCTGACGCTGTCTGGGGCGCCCGGTAATTGCGCCTCGACAGACACAATCAGCCGCCTCAAATTACCTGGTGCGTGTGCTTCCCACTGGGTTTGGGCGATGCCGTAACGGGCTTCTACGGTCTGCCTGTCCCAGGCAATGCCATTTTGAAAAGCGTCGATCCGGTAGAATACCTGCGTGGTATGCGGTGCCCACGAGAGCGTACGGGTGTCCTGTGTGAGCTCATACAATGTGTTAATGACTTGGACCGAGAGAAAAAATATCCCGGGAAGCCATTTTTTGAGGGAAGAAGCAGTCATAGGTGTGGAGTAGCGTTACAGATCATACAGTTAGCGCAGATTGTAGATTTGATTTTTTTAAAAGTTATGAAAAAATGACCTCTAACGGAAGCCGGCCACACGGAAAAATAGTGAACCGGCATGCAGCGCATTTCTGAAAGCGGTATTAACCAAAATATTTAATCAAACGATTAAATATTTTGGTTAAATCAACAATTGCTTTTACCTTTGACACATCAAAAGGAAATTGACTGATGGCGAAAGCGAAAAAGGCGGAGCTGGACCTGAGCACGGAAGAGAAGATCAAGGAGGCCGCGAGCATTGTGTTTACCAAAAAGGGCTACGGAAATGCGCGTACGAGGGACATTGCGGAAGAAGCGGGCATTAACCTGGCATTGCTGAACTACTATTTCCGTAGTAAGGAGAAGCTTTTCCAGATCATCATGGCCGAGCGGATCGACAAGCTTTTCGGCGTGCTTGGGCCGATACTTAATGATGAATCGACGACGTTGGAGGAGAAACTGGAAAAGATCACGGAAAGCTATATTGATATGCTTCTCGAACATCCCGACCTGCCGATTTTTGTGCTGAGCGAAATCCGCAATAACCCGGAGCAGCTGTCAAACCGTTTTCAGGCCCGCAAGCATCTGACCGAATCGGTTTTTATTAAGCAGCTTATGGCGCGCAGAAGCGACATTAACCCATTTCATTTTTTGATGAATTTGCTGGGAATGAACTTGTTTCCGTTTGTTGCCAAGCCCGTTCTGCAACCGATTGTGGGCTGTGAAGAAGTGTACAGGCAACTTATGGAGCAACGTAAGAAATTGGTCCCGGCCTGGATGAAGCTGATGCTGGATCAAGCCTGAACGGAAAGTTGGCGTTAAAGCACGAGGTTGCTACCTCATTTTTTTACCCTAAAATTAATCAAATGATTAAATAAAACGAATAAACAAAATGATTAACGGATTTAAAATAATACTGATAATCAGTTGTTTGTCGCTCTTTTCGACCGGGTTGAGGGCGCAGACCAGGTCGCTGACGATCAGGGAGGCTTACCAACTTGCGCGGCGAAACTACCCGATGATCCGCCAGCAGGGCCTGATCGAAAAGACGCGGGATTATTCGGTAAGCAATGCGGCAAAGGGGTATCTGCCCCAACTGACGGTGCAGGGGCAAGCCACTTACCAGTCGGCGGTGACCGAGTTTAAACTGCCTGTGGCGATCCCCGGCGTGGAGTTCCCGAGCAATAACAAGGACCAGTACAAAGTGTATGGCGAGGTAAACCAGACCATCTACGACGGCGGCAACATTCGCACGCAGGTTCGCTCGCATGAGGCGAATGCGCAGGTGGAGACGCAGAAGCTGGAGGTGGAACTTTACAAGCTTAATGACCGGGTTAACCAGCTGTTTTTTGGGGTGTTAATGCTTGAAGAGCAGCTCAGGCAGAATGAGTTGTTGAAAAAAGATATTAACCTGGGCATTAGAAAGTTACAGGCGCTCATCGATAATGGCACTGCGTTTAAAAGCAATGCAAGCACATTGAAAGCGGAATTACTGAAAGCCGACCAGCGCACGATCGACCTGAATGCGAGCCGGAAGGCCTACCTGGAAATGCTGGGTTTGCTGACGGGGCAGTCGCCGGGAGATTCGGTTGTGTTGGAAAAGCCTACGGAATTGGCTGCTGCCGATGATATCAACCGGCCTGAACTCAAACTTTACGATGCCCAGAACCGCAGCCTGGATGTTCAGTCACAGCTGCTGGACGTTCGTAACCGCCCCAAACTCAACTTTTTCTTCCAGGGAGGGTACGGAAGGCCGGCATTGAATATCCTCAGCAATGGCTTTGATCCGTACTATATAACCGGGTTGCGGCTGAACTGGCAACTTTCGGGATTATACACGGTTAGGAAAGACCGGGAGCTGATCCGGAACAGCCGCGATGCCATTCAGCTTCAAAAAGAGACATTTCTGTTCAACACCCATCTGACTGCCCGGCAACAAAATGCTGAACTCGATCGCTTCCGGCAATTGCTAATGACCGATGACGAGATTATTGCACTCCGGGAAAGCATTAAAACTACCTCAGCGGCACAGCTCGAAAACGGTGTGATCAATACCAGCGATTTCCTGCGCGAGGTGAATGCCGAGGACCAGGCGCGGCAGAACAAGATCCTTCACGGTATTCAGCTACTGATGTCGCAGTACAGCCTCGGTAACACACTGGGAACTCATATCGAATAAGCATTTAAATACAAGCTCATGAAATCCTATTCTTATCTGATCATATTGGTTGCGGCGACGGTGGCTTGCAATGGAAAAAAGAACCCGTATGACGCTTCCGGCACTTTTGAGGCCGTGGAAACGATCGTGTCCGCCGAGGCTACGGGCCGCATTATGGCGCTTAATCTGGAAGAAGGCCAACAGCTCAAAGCCGGCCAGACGGTGGGTTATATTGATAGTGTACAGCTGTCGTTACGTAAAAAGCAGCTCGAAGCGCAGATCAGGGCTACCGGCAGCCGCCTTCCTGACATTGTGGCGCAGACAAATGTTTACAAACAGCAGATCGCCGTTTCGCAAGTGCGCCTCGATAACCTGCTGCACGAGCAAAAACGCATTCAAAACCTGCTGAAAGCCGACGCAGCGACACCCAAGCAACTGGACGATATCAATGCGCAGGTCGAGGAACTGCAAAAGCAACTTGATGTGATACGTAAACAAGACGCGGCGCAAACCTCCGTTTTGAAAACACAAACCTCCGGCCTGCGGGCGGACGTGCTGCCATTATTTGTCCAAATCGAGCAGATCAATGACCAGCTTTCAAAGTCGAGAATAGTCAATGAAGTCGGCGGGACTGTGTTGACAAAATATGCCGAGGCCAATGAGGTGGCAGCCGCCGGGAAACCTTTGTATAAAATCGCAGACCTCTCGACCATTATCCTGCGCGCCTACGTGACAGGCGACCAACTGACGGGCATCAAGCTGAACCAGCCGGTAAAAGTACTTGTAGACAGTGCCGGCGGCCAATACCGCCAGCTGCCCGGGACGATCGAATGGATCAGTAACAAAGCGGAATTTACTCCAAAAACCATCCAGACCAAAGATGAACGCGCCAACCTGGTATACGCGGTGAAGATCAGGGTGAAGAATGACGGCTATCTGAAAATAGGTATGTACGGTGAAGTCGCGCTGAAATAATGGAAGGGGTTGTTGTCAAAAATCTGACTAAAACTTACGGTAAGGAAAAGACTGTGGCCGTGGACGAGGTTTCGTTTTCTGTAAGGAAGGGCGAGTTATTCGGGTTGATAGGGCCGGATGGCGCCGGCAAAACGAGCATTTTCCGTATGCTGACCACGCTCCTCCTCCCGGATGGAGGCTCAGCAAGCGTCGACGGATATGATATTGTGCAGGATTTCAGGCAAATACGCAGTTCGGTAGGGTATATGCCGGGGAAATTCTCGCTTTACCAGGACCTTACCATTGAAGAAAACCTGAATTTCTTTGCGACAGTTTTCGGAACAACTATCGAAGAAAACTATCACTTGATCAAAGACATTTACGTTCAGATAGAGCCATTCAAAAGCCGGCGGGCCGGCAAACTGTCCGGCGGAATGAAACAGAAGCTTGCACTATGCTGTGCATTGATCCACAGGCCGGCCACATTGTTTCTCGATGAGCCTACCACGGGCGTCGACCCGGTTTCGCGGAAGGAGTTTTGGGAAATGCTCGGAAGGCTGAAAGAGCAGAACATTACCATTCTCGTTTCGACGCCTTACATGGACGAGGCCTCGCTTTGCGACCGCATTGCATTGATCCAGGGCGGCAAAATCCTGTCCATAGACACGCCTCAGAACATTGTAAGCGCCTATCCCGACCGGCTGTTGGCCGTGAAAGCCAATGAAATGTACAAGCTGCTGAAAGTGCTGGAACGCCATCCGGACATTCTGAACAGCTATGCATTCGGCGAGTACGCGCATGCGACGTTCCGCGATGCTGATACGCACGCGTTGCAGGCCTACCTGCGCGGCCAGGGGCTCACGGGCGTGGAAGTGAAGGACGCCGAGGTGACTATCGAGGATTCATTTATCAAATTATTACATTAAAAACGTCATAGCCATGATGCAGGACGACAAAGTGATAGTCTGCGAAAAGCTCACGAAGCGGTTCGGGGACTTTATAGCCACCAATGAAATTACATTCGACGTACACAGAGGGGAGATTTTTGGCTTCCTCGGTGCGAACGGTGCCGGGAAAACAACTGCCATGCGCATGCTCTGCGGCCTTTCGTCGCCCAGTTCCGGCAAAGCGACCATTGCGGGCTACGATGTGTACACCCAAACCGAGCAGATCAAGAAGAATATCGGGTACATGAGCCAGAAGTTTTCGCTTTATGAAAACCTGACGGTACGGGAAAATATCGAGTTTTTCGGGGGCATTTACGGCCTTTCCGATGAACGCATTAAATCTAAAACCGATGAATTGCTTCATGCCCTGGGGTTGAAATCCGAGGCCAACAAATTGGTTGCTTCGTTGCCCCTTGGCTGGAAACAAAAGCTCTCGTTCTCGGTAGCGGTGTTGCACGAGCCCAAAATCGTGTTCCTCGACGAACCGACAGGCGGGGTCGATCCGGTGACGCGGCGGCAGTTCTGGGATATGATCTACGAGGCTGCCGACAGCGGCATTACCGTTTTCGTGACCACGCATTACATGGACGAGGCCGAGTATTGCAACCGTATATCCATTATGGTGGATGGCAGAATGGAAGTCCTGGATACGCCGGCGAACCTGAAAAACAGCTTTCATGCACGGTCGATGGACGAGGTGTTTTACCAACTCGCGCGCGGCGCCAAAAGAGGGGATTAGCCATGAAACAGTTCCTAGCGTTCGTCAGAAAGGAATTTTACCACGTGCTACGCGACCGGCGCACGCTGCTCATCCTCTTTGGGATGCCTATTGCGCAGATATTGATCTTCGGTTTTGCGTTGACCAACGAGGTAAAAGATTCCGAAATCCTGGTTGTGGATTATGCCAAAGACATTGCTTCTCAGGAGTTGTTGACGAAGATCGGATCGAGCCGGTATTTCAACATCCGGCAGGCCGCATTGAGCCATAGGGAAATATTGGGCGCATTTCAGAAAGGTAAAATCAAAGCGGTGGTAGTCTTTCCGGCGAATTTTAATGAAGACCTGCTGCATCATAACAAGGCCCAAATTCAGGTCATTACCGACGCCAGTGATGTGAATACTGCCAATATGATCACAAATTATCTGACGTCGATCATCTTGGATTATCAGAATCAGATCAACCAGAACCTGGAAATCCCCTATCGCATTACGCCGGAGGTACGAATGCTGTATAATCCGCAGCTCAAAGGCGCGCACGGTTTTGTACCGGGCGTGATGGCGCTGGTGTTGCTGCTGGTTTCGGTGATGATGACTGCCATTTCCATTGTGCGCGAGAAAGAAACCGGAACGATGGAAATTCTACTGGTATCGCCGTTCAAACCGGTGCTGGTGATTTTCGCCAAAGCATTTCCCTACCTCGCATTGTCGCTTGTGAATGTAACGGCGATCCTGTTGCTGAGCGTTTTTGTACTCGATTTGCCCGTGAAAGGGAGCGTGCCGCTGCTGTTTGCCGAAAGTACATTGTTCATTATCACTTGTCTGGCACTGGGTATTTTTATATCCATTAAAACTGCTTCTCAACAGATCGCGATGCTCATTTCGCTGATGGGTATGCTGCTCCCGACGATCATGTTCAGCGGGTTCCTGTTTCCGATCGAGAATATGCCCGTGCCCTTGCAGGTCATTTCCAACATCGTTCCTTCCAAATGGTTTTACATTATCGTCAAGTCGATCATGATCAAAGGGTTAGGGTTGACTGCACTTTGGAAGGAAACCCTGATCCTGCTCGGTATGACGGTATTTCTGCTGCTGGTGAGTTTGAAAAGTTTTAAAATCCGTTTGCAATGAGGACATTACGATTTTTGTTACGCAAAGAATTCCGGCAGATTTTCAGGGATAAATCCATTGTGGCAATGATTTTTTTTATGCCGATGGTGCAGCTGATTCTAATGCCGCTAGCAGCCGATTACGAGGTCAGGAACATCAATTTGTCGGTCGTCGATCATGATAAATCGCCCTATTCGCGGAAATTGATTGCTAAAATTGTCGCATCCGGCTACTTCCGGCTTGCGGGGTACAATGCGTCATTCAAGGAGGCATTCGGCCTGATCGAAGCCGACAAAGCGGATCTGATCCTCGAAATCCCGCACGATTTTGAAAGAAACCTTATCCGTGAAGATCATGAAAAGCTGTTTGTGGCCGTGAATGCGATCAATGGAACAAAGGCGAGCCTCGGCGGTTCATATCTCGGCAGCATTATCGGGGATTTCAACGCGGATATCCGGATGCAGCTCGTTACCCCGCCGCGGTTCAGCCAGTTTCCGGTAATCGAGGTGGTGGCTTCGAACTGGTTCAACCCGGTTTTGAATTACAAGGTTTTTATTGTCCCCGGCATCCTCGCGATCCTGGTGACGATGGTAGGAGGCTTCTTGTCCGCATTGAATATTGTGCGCGAAAAGGAGATCGGCACGATTGAGCAGATCAACGTAACGCCGATTAAGAAGCACATTTTTATACTGGGTAAACTGATCCCCTTTTGGGTTTTAGCCAATATCGTTTTCACAATAGGCCTGCTGGTGGCGCGCTTTGTGTATGGAATCGTGCCGGTAGGAAGTTTGCTAACCCTTTACGCCTTTATTTCCGTCTACCTGCTGGCCGTTTTAGGTTTCGGCTTGCTCGTGTCGACGTTTTGTGACACCCAGCAGCAGGCGATGTTCATCATGTTCTTTTTCATGATGCTGTTCATACTGCTGGGAGGTCTGTTCACTTCGATCGACAGCATGCCGGAGTGGGCAAAACTGATCACGCGCGTCAATCCGGTACGTTATATGATCGAGGTCATGCGGATGGTCATGCTCAAAGGCAGCAGCTTCGCCGATGTGCTGCCGCATGTAGGAATTGTAGCATTAATGGCCGCTATTCTGAACAGCTGGGCCGTTTTGAACTACAAAAAAACCAATTGACAACCCCTGACTAAACCTGACAATACTTGATTACACCCGACAATACTTGACTACACCTGCCAATTCCTAACAACCCCAGCCTAATCCAGCTCAACCATCGCTTTAATCACGCCATTGGCCGGGTCAAGCCAGCTTTCGAACTCGTCCTTCACCTGGCCGAATGCGACGCGGTGGGTGATGTATGTTTTCGGGTCGACCAAACCGTTTTTCATACTGTGGATGACATGCTCAAAATCGGCGCGGGTGGCGTTGCGGCTGCTCATCAATGTCGCCTCCCGTTTGTGGAATTCGGGGTGGCTGAATGCGATTTCACCTTTTTGAAGGCCTACCAGCACATACTTGCCGCCGTGCGCAAGGTAAGCGAATGCGGTATTGATCGCGCGCAAGTTGCCCGTCGCGTCTATGATAGCGGTTGGCATATCGCCGTTGGTGATCTCCGCCAGACGTTCGGTAACGTCCTCCGTCAGGCCATTGATCGTGTGCTCCACGCCAATGCGATCGCGGCAGAATGCGAGGCGCTGGTCGTTGATATCCAGTGCGATCACCTTTCCGCCGGCAATGCGTGCAAATTCCATTGCCCCAAGTCCGATGGGCCCGGCGCCTACTACGAGTACAAACTCGTCCTTGCGCACGTCCGCGCGGCGCACACCATGCGCGCCTATCGCGAGCGGTTCCACCAGCGCGAGCTCGTCGAAGCTCAGTCCGTCGCCATGCACGAGCGAGTAGGAGGGTACGGCGAGGTATTCTACCATCCCGCCGTCGATGTGCACGCCCGATACTTTCAGGCTGGTGCAGCAGTTGGGCTTGCCGTTACGGCATGCCACACATTTGCCGCAGTTAAAATAAGGTACAAACGTCACCGCCTCGCCCTTTACAAAGCCCGGCGCGTCGGTCTCGACAATCTCACCAGCCAGTTCATGGCCGAGGATTCTCGGATAATTAAAGAATGGTTGCGTTCCCTCGAATGCATGCAAGTCGGTGCCGCAAATGCCTATTCTTCTGATTTTCAAAATGCTATGGCCCGGTGTAATGACCGGAGCTTCGGCCTGTTCGTAGGAAAACGAACCAGGTGTGGTGCAAACGAGTATTTCCATTGGATCGTGATCAGGAATTGGCCAGCGCGCGATCGAGGTGGACGTAGCCGCCGTCGACGTAAATGAGCTGCCCGGTAGTGTGGCTGGATCTTTCCGAAAGCAGGAAAATGGTCATGTTGGCGATTTCCTCAGACGTTGTCATGCGGTTTTCCAAAGGGATATGTGCTGTAATAGACGCCAGCTTTTCCTGCGGATTAGGTAGTGTTTCAATCCATTTTTCATAAAGCGGCGTCCAGCATTCTGCTACGATCACCGAGTTTACTCGGATGCCGTATTTCAGCAGTTCTACCGCCCATTCACGCGTCAGCGCATTGCGGCCGCCGTTGGAAGCGGCATATGCCGACGTTCCGCCCTGGCCAGTGTCCGCCGTTTTGGAACTGATATTTACGATTGAACCTTTGGAAGCTTTCAATGCCGGCAAAGCATAATGCGCCATCAGGTAGTAATGTACCACGTTCTTATGCAATGACGCGATAAAGCCGTCATAGGTGCCGTTTTCCAGCCCCACACCATCATTTACCCCTGCATTGTTGACCAGACCGTCGATCCGGCCGTATTTTTCGAGCACCGCATTCACCGCCTTTTCCGATTCTTCGGGGCGGGTAAGCTCGGCTGCAACCTGAAATGATTCCTTCCCTTCAGCCGCCAGCGCGTCAACTACCTTTTGATTGTCTTCCGCATTTCTGCCCACGATCACGGGGATTGCGCCTTCTGACGCGAGCACCTGTACGATGCCCTCGCCAATACCTTTTGCCCCGCCGGTCACGATGACCACCTTATTTTGAAGTTTTAAATCCATTAGTATTAATATAAGAACTTATAAATGAATTGCTTAACTATTAATGCGAAGTGCCCAGCGTCACGCTCTTCACCGAACTGTTACGGATCGCGAAGTACAGTACCACGAGGAAACACACCGCAGGCACTATATAGGCCGTCTGAATGGACGAGATATCCGACACTTGCCCCATAATCACCGGGAAAAAAGCACCACCGACAATCGACATAATCACAAGCGAAGAGCCAATTTTTGTCTTTTCACCCAATCCGCGGATACTTAAAGCGAATATGGTCGGGAACATGATCGACATGAAGAACTCGACGCCCACCAATGCGTACACCGAGAACATCCCATCCGTAATCACTGCAATGATCAGCAGTACGATATTGGCAATGCTGTAAATGGCCAGCAAACGCGGCGGTGCCACAAAACGCATGAGGTAAGTACCGATAAACCGGCCGATCATGAATGCAAGCAATGCGCCCGAGAGTAAATATGCAGCCGTTTTTTCATCGATACCAGCCACATGATCGGCGAAGCGGATGAAGAAGCTACTGATGCATACCTGCGCGCCTACATAGAAGAATTGCGCTGTGGTCCCCAGAATCAGGTTCTTTTCGCCCCAGATCGAGCCACTCGGTTTTTGCGCCACTTCTTCTTCCTCCTTGATTTCAGGCAGCGAAGTCCGCCAGATCATCACTGCAACAAGCAACACGACCAGGCCGATCAATATAAACGGAATCTGCACCGATGACGCTTCTTCGTTCAGGTAGGCGTTCAGTTGGTCGGGCGACATCGCCTGTTGTTCGGCGCTGCTGAGTGTTTTACCTGAGAGAATGAATTTTCCACCCATTAACGGCGCCAGAAATGCGGCAAGGCCGTTGAACGATTGGGCAAAATTGAGTCGTTGCGTGGCCGAATCGGCATCGCCCAATACGGTAATGTAAGGATTGGCCGCTGTTTCCAGCATGGTCAGCCCGCTCGCGATCACGAACAATGCAAACAGGAAGAACCCGAAATGCCGCATTTCGGCGGCAGGGTAAAATAGAAATGACCCGGTGGCAAAAAGCAACAATCCAAAGGCGATACCGGCTTTGTATCCATACTTTTTCATAAAAAGTCCGGCCGGTAATGCGATCAGGAAGTAGGCAATGTAGGAAGCGGAATCGATCAGCGCGGATTGAAAGTCGCTAAGCTGACAGGCTTTTTTTAAATGCGGGATCAGGATTGGGTTGAGATTGAGGGCAAAACCCCATAGGAAAAACAGTGACGTGATGAGGATGACAGCCAGCCGCGTCTTACGATCGGTCATAAAGGTTGAATATTAGTAAATGCAGGAACGGCTGTAAAGTAAAACAAAACAATGCAAAGGAATTATATTTTTTTAGGGGGAAATGCTTCTTTGCCTCATAAATATTCCAATACATTGTTTTGCTAAGGCCGGTTTTCAGATATTCAGCTGCCGCTGGACCTCGTCCTTTTTCCTGCGGGAGACCTCTATACGCGAGCCGTCCGAAAGGATGATGAATTCGTTGTTGTTGCTGATCCGGATAATATGGTCGAGATTGACCAGGTGAGACTTATGCGTCCGGATAAACCGGAACTTGGTCAGCATGTCTTCAAAGTGTTTCAGCGTTTTACTGGCGATAAACGGGCGTTTGTTGATCAGGTGGATGATCGTGTAGTTGCGGTCTGCTTCGAGGCGGAGAATTTCATGTATCATAAAAAAGAAAACGCCCTCGCTCGAAGGCACCGCCAGCCGGAAATCCTTTACGTCCCGTTTGTCGATATTTACCGCGAGATTTTCGAACAGCATTTTGCGTTGCCGGAAACTCTCGCTTTTCGTGAAATGCCGCTTCACCGCCGCGCGCAGCTCATCCGGATTGATAGGTTTCAGCAGGTAATCCAGCGCACTGAACTTGATTGCCTGGATGGCATACTGGTTATGGGCGGTCGTAAAAATGACATCGAAGTCGGGATTGTTGGGGAGCTGCAAGAAGTCAAATCCGTTCTGATGGGGCATTTCTACGTCGAGGAAAACGAGGTCGGGCTGATAGAATTCCATCACCCCTTTGGCTTCCTCTACCGATGCAGCAGTTCGTACCTCGGAGATTTCGGGCGCGAAGCTGATGATAAACTGGTGCAAAACATTACGGGCTCTTGGCTCGTCGTCGATGATCAGCGCTTTTATCATAGTGGGTATAGTGTTAAAATCCCTTGTGAATGGCAGCTAACCCGGCTGCGATTTTTTTCACAAAGTATGATAACGGGCATAACCCAACCCATTCCAATGTCCGTGTGGTACCAAACGGTTATTGAAAGGAGCGGGAACGCCGAATGCGCCCCGTTTGCTTACCGGTTGAGGATGCGTTGTTAATGCGATTCGCTTCCGTAAGCCAATGGCTTTTTCTGGAAGCTGTAAATCAGGTAGAAAAGCGCCGGTAATATGAGAATGCTGCCTAAAAGCAGCGCCCAGCCCAGTGCTTCGATCGTTTTCTCGTGACCTGCATGCTCGGTGAGTGACAAATAGCCGCCGCCTTTCAGGATAACGATGTTTGGAAAGTGTTTGAATGTTGTGGTAAGGAGGATCATGGTCACCTGGAAACCAGCCAGCGGCCTGAGCAGGCTGATTTTTCCCTGATAAAGCAACAGCCACATCCAGATCAGCGAGAGGGTAGCCGAAATAATGGCAATGCGCCCGACCCAGTTGCCGAACACCCAGTCGAACAGCGGGATATGTTCCACCCATGCAGCCGCAAATACCAGAGCGCCGCACACGACCGCGGCTATGTTGAAAAACTGCGCCTTGTGCGCAAAGCGAAGCCGCTCGTGCTCGACATTGGTTTCGCCAATCAGGTAAACGGAAGCCAGAAACCCGCAAATGGACACCGTAAACAACCCGACGGTAATGGCAAACCAATGCAGCCAGCTGAAAATATAGGCATCCGCAAAAGAACCGGCCTGGGGGTCAATGTGGCCGGACACCGCGCTTCCGGCGATGATACCCAGAAAAAGCGGCGTGGTGAAGCTGGAAAGCTCGAAAATGGTATTGTAAAGATGTTGCGTATCGTCCACGACCGCATCGTAATGCCGGAACGTGAACGCGGTGCCACGTGCGATAATGCCGATCAGCATGACGGTGAGCGGGATATGCATATTCACCGACATGGTCGAGTAAATCACAGGAAAGCCGACGAAGAGGATCACAATGGCGATGATCAGCCACATGTGATTAGCTTCCCAGATGGGCCCGATGGCCGAATAGAGCGTTTTACGGGTAACCTGCTTGTTTTTCTGCGAAGTGAAAAGCTCGATAATCCCCGCACCAAAATCCGCCCCGCCCAGCAGTAGGTAAAGCAAAATCGACGCCCAGAGGTATGTTATGACGATGTAGAGCATTTTTTTAATTTTGAATGATCCGCCGTGGAACGGGGAATGATTGAATGATTGAATGATTGAATGAGTGAATGTGTGAATGATCCGCCGTTGAACGGGGAATGTGCAGGATCACGGCTGGTCAAGCGTGGTCAGGTGTTGTATTGGACCTAATCTCGACGACTTCATGACTACTCCTGACCATACCTGACCTTTATTCAGTCATTCAAAATTCCCCGTTCCACGGCGGCTCATTAAACATCGTACAACTCCCCGACCATCTTAATCTGCCGGTAGAGCATGAAAACTACAAATGCGGCCAGTGAAATGTAAATGGCCGAGAACAAGTAAAACGAATAGGCAATGCCGGGCATAGGGGTGACGGCGTCGGCAGTTCGCATGACGCCGTAAATGATCCAGGGCTGCCGACCCACTTCGGTGACTGTCCAGCCGGCTTCCACGGCGATAAAACCCAGCGGCGTGGCTATCGCAAACAGTTTCAGCAGCCATGGCGCCCGCAGCCACTCCCGTTTTTTCCATAAAGCCACAAAATAGAGCACGGAAATCAGCATCATCGCCATACCCATACCGACCATCACCTGGAATGCATAATGGGTAATGGCAACAGGTGGATGGTTTTCTTCCGGAATGCGGTCGAGGCCTGTAACTTCGGATTTGAAATCGCCGTGCGCCAGAAAGCTCAGAAAGCCGGGTAGTTTGATTGCAAAATCGACCTTCTTCTCTTCCACATTCGGGATACCACCCACAATGAGGGAAGCCGATTTCTCGGTGTGGAAATGGGCCTCCATCGCAGCCAGTTTTGCGGGTTGACGAATGGCCACATCCTTGGCTGAAATATCGCCGCTCAACGGTTGCACCAGCGCCGCTACGCAGCCGAATATCGCCGCGATCGTGAAAGATTTGGAATGGAAAGCTACGTTGGTCCCACGCAGGATCATGAGCGCGTGTACGCCCGCGACCGCAAAGCCTGTTGCGGCGAACGCGGCGATCGTCATGTGCAACGCCTGCGAAAACCACGCCTCGTTGAACATCGCCGCAATGGGGTCTACATTCAGATACTGTCCATTTAAATGTTCGAAACCCGCGGGGCTGTTCATCCACGCGTTGGCAGCCACTACCAGGATCCCGGAGGCGAGCCCGCTCACGCCCACGACCACGCCCGTGAACCAGTGAAACCAAGGATTGAAACGGTCCCAGCCATATAAAAAGAAGCCAAGTGCGATCGCCTCAATAAAAAATGCCGTTCCTTCGAGGGAAAACGGCATTCCGAAAATCGGCCCGGCATGTTTCATAAACTCCGGCCATAAAAGCCCGAGTTCAAACGACAGCACCGTGCCCGATACCGCACCGGTTGCGAAGAAGATTGCAACACCTTTGCTCCAAGCTTTCGTAACGTTTTTATAGACGGTCTGACCAGTTTTGAGATAGTAGTAATGGGCAACTGCCATAAAGAACGGCATGACCATTCCGATACAGGAAAATATGATGTGAAACCCCAGCGAAAGGGCCATTTGGGATCTGGCGGCTATGAAGTCGTTCATGGGAATAGATTTACTGAAAAAATATCGTTTTCCGGGTTAGGAACAGCTGCCAAAGGGTATTTCAAAACTAGTCAAGACTTTTTAGAAGAACCATCATTTGCACTAAAATGATCGGGTTTTTGGCCTTTTTTTATCAAAATGTTTCAAGCGTCAGGAAAACCATGAACAGGGTGAAAAAAATCATTGCCATACTGCTATTACTGGCCGGCGGCGCCAATGCACAATTCAAACAACCGTGGCTGATCGACGCCCGGCATATCAAAGTCGATAGCCTGCTGTGGGACCTTAACGAACTTAGCAAAGCCCCGCAATCGCGCTGGCTCGACACCGCAGGCACCGTGCGATCGCTACTTTATAAAAGCGTCGATCTCGAGGGCAAACCTACGGAAGTGTTTGCTTACTATTCCAATCCTGACATGATCGCAGGCCGGGCCGGGACCAATCAGAAGTTCCCCGGACTGGTACTGATCCACGGCGGGGGCGGGAAGGCATTCCGGGAATGGGTGGAAAAATGGGCAAACGAGGGCTATGCGGCGATTGCGATGGACCTGTCGGGTAACGGCGCGGATGGCCGGAAGGTGGAGCAGCCCGGCCCGGAGCAGTCCAATGAAAACAAGTTTCAGAAGATAGAAAAAGGTAATTTGAAAAATGTGTGGACTTACCATGCCGTGGCAAGCTCCATTCTGGCACATTCGCTGCTGTTGAGCTTTCCTGAAATCGATCCGCTGCGTACGGGCGTAACCGGCATTAGCTGGGGAGGTTACCTTACCTGCATCGTCGCCAGCCTGGACAACCGTTTCATCGCTGCCGCACCGGTTTATGGCTGCGGTTTCTACGACGAGTCCGACGTTTTCAAGCAAAGCCTTGACGCATTGTCGCCCGCGGCGAAAGCGCGATGGATGAAGTTTTTCGATCCTTCGGCTTATCTGACTTATTCCAAGCCATTTATGTTTTTCATTAATGGAAATAAGGACAAGCATTACAATGTAGATCCTTACATTAAAACTTACGAGCTGAGCAGGAACAAGCAGATCTGCATTATTCCGGATATGCCGCACAGCCACAAAGACGGCTGGGCGCCCGTGGAGATCCGCACGTTTTTTGATGGAGCATTGAACGGTAACCCATGGCCATTTGTGAGGCCTCTCTTTATTACTTTGGATAACAATCAGCTGACAGTCGTGCTGAAACCAATTGCCGACAAACAGGTAGCTTCCGCCGAATTTTATTATACCAATGATGTTACGTCCGACAACGAACATCGGGTCTGGCAGCATAGCCCCGCCGCGATCAATAGAGATACTCAAACGATCGTGCAGCCTGTTCCAAAGGAAGGTTATAAGTATGCGTTTTTCTATCTGAAAGACACGGATGGTGTTTCCGGGACGACTGCTTTTTTGAAGGATGGGAGGGTAAATTAGCTGTTTTCCGGGGATCCCGATTTGGTTTCCGCCAGCCGCCGTTTCACAATATCCCCGGGATATTTCAACGCCAGCTCCCGAATATCATAAGTAAATTCCTTAAAAGTCTCTTCCCAGACCTCCGCTTCGCCGGGTTCGTACTCATAGAATCCATGCGAGTTCAATATGCCCTTCCCGCCCTCGCGTACGACTTTGTCGATCAGTTCGGGCACTTCCGTGCTGTTGTTGAGGGTGGGGAGCAGGTTTTTCATCACAGTATGGTACGCCGGAACGCCGGTCAGGTCCATCCAGCGGAATACACCGACGAGCGTCATGAAATAGCCCGCATTGTTGCGGCAGGAGCGGTCGACGTCCTCGATCGTCGCATAGCCATTCTCCACGAGGCTGATGGCTTCGCGGTACATGGCGTACATGAGGCGGTTCGTAATGAAGCCGGCAATGTCTTTCCGCACCAGAATAGGCTCTTTACCCCATAAATGCGAAAGTTCATAGAGGTATTCACCGTTCTTAATGTCCGAATCATCCCCGCAAATGATTTCCAGAAAGCGGGTTGTGTGCGCGGGCTCGGTCCAGTGCAGGCCCAGGAAGCGCGATGGATGCTGTGTCAGTTTTTGAAGCTGGCTGATGGGGATAGCGGAAGTATTGCTAGTAAGCAGCGCGTCGGCCGAAATCTCCTTTTCGATCTTTTGGAATACCGCATTCTTGATATCGATATTCTCAATCGTACACTCGTTCACCAGTTTGCAGGGATAGAGCACTGAATAATCTTCGGTAATGATCAGTTTACGAAGGTAGAATTCCGGTTCGTTATCGATAATGCCGTTTTCCCAGGCATTTTGCAAATGTTCGCGAATGCGTCGCCCGGCGTGGTCGAGATCGGCGGGGATAGGGGCGACGGCAGCCACCGGATGACCGGCGATCAGTAAGCATGTCACAATGCTGCAGCCCATTAAACCAAGACCGACAATGCCGACGGGGATTTCATTTGGATTCATTTCAAAAGCGGATTTAGGATTATGGGGTAATATAGTGTTAAAAGCACTTTGGGACGGCCGGTTACTACAAAAAAAGCCCCGGAACCATTGATTCCGGGGCTTATATCGACCTGTTTTAAGATCTAGCGTGACCAGCTGTCCACTTCACTCTCTACCTCTTCTCTGGTTTTGCCGATCTTCTTCTGAATTTTTCCAAGAAGTTCATCTTCTTTTCCTTCTTCATAAAGCAGGTCGTCATCGGTCAAGTCAGCGTACTGTTGCTTGAACTTTCCTTTTAGTTCGTTCCAGTTTCCTTTAACTTGTTGTGTGAATGCACTCATGATTGTGTGGTTTTGAGTTTGATAATGGCACCCTTTCAAGCGCTTTTCATGATCATTTTAAAGAACCATTCCAACACGAAAACCGGCCCTGGGCGCGTGTTGTACAGTAATCAATGAGCAAAAAATTACACGGAACGTCCAAAAAGCGTCGCTAGTGAGCCGCGAGATGTCAGTCTGAGCGAAGTCGAAGACAGTCCGTACGGCACGTCTTCGTCCGCCCGGCGGCCTGGGCCGCTCCTGACTGACATTAGCCAATCAGCTTATTCAGACGCACAACCCCTTGCACCATCGAGCGCACCGAGTGGTAGTTAACCTTCCACGAATGGCTCATATGCTTCCAGATAGGCTCGCCCTGGCGGGTCAGCAGCGGCAGCCATTCGCCTACCGAATGGTGGATCATTTTATCAAATACAAAACGGTGGGTCGCATCATAAGCTTTCAGGTATTTTTCATCGCCGTACACCCGGTATGCGTCGAGCATCCCGATGATGACCTCGGCCTGTTGCCAGAATTCCTTCTCGCGGTCGTACACCTCGCCTGCGTGCGAGCCTTCGACGTACACCCCCCCGAACTCCCAGTCGATGCCGTTTTCGACGGCGTGGTCGTAAGAAGCCCTGAGTTGATCGTGGTACTCGTCGTAAGGAATGCCTGCAATATCGAGCGCGTGCATGAGCAGCCACGCGAATTCCACATTATGCCCGTAGCTGGTATTGTCTTCTGCGGCACTCTTCAGGCCATCTTCGGTGAAGCGGTCCCAACCCCAGATAATGTCGAATTTGATCTGTGGGGCTACAGTCCAGTCTTCCCAGAACTGCGGGATGCCGGTCCTGTATTGCGGGTGCATAATCTTGTTGATCAGCAGACGGATAATCTCAATGAGTTTGCGGCAGTGGACCTGCTTGCCGGAGGCTTCATATAGTGTCGTGAATGCCTCCATAAGGTGCATGTGCGCGTCGAGCGTCTTGCGGTCTCCGCCAGCGGCACCGGGGCCTTTGAGGTCCCAGTTGCGGTGGAACATTTCGAAGTAGCCGCCGTAATAGGTGTCTGCGCCGTGTTTTTGTAGTAGGTCAAAAACCTTTTCGGCATACTCCAAACCACGCGGATCGCCGGTTGCCAAGGTGTATTCTGCAAGGCTGTAAATGGCGAAACTGTGGCCATAGACGATCTTTTCATCGATTTTGACATCGCCCTTGCGGTCCATCAGCCAGTAAAACCCGCCATACTCGTTGTCCCACATCCTGTTGATCAGAAAATCTACCCCATGCCGGGCAATTTCGGCATAGCGGCCCTCGCCATAACCCGCGCGGTGGGCGGAGGAGAAGGTGTAAACCGTGCGCGTCTGGGCGATCAGTGATTTCTCGTCCTCGCCCGAATCGTTGCCTGCATTGTCGAAATGGGTTATAAAACCGCCATTTTCTTTATCCACACAACGATTTTCCCAAAAAGGCAGGAGTTCGGTGGTCAAATGCCGGCGGATTTCCTCGCGGTAACTTTTCAATTGATCTACATTCATTGGTCTAAGAAATGGTCAGAGTGTTAAAATGGTTGTTGGATATTACTTCACCGGTCGTCGTCCCGGCTATCGGTGCGGCGATTATCACTATAAATATTTTTTTCTGGAGTATTTACTCTCTGCGACGCCCCGGTGAAGGCGCGTGATTTGCAAATGCTGATCCATACTTCGTAATTCGCAATGAATTCATCAATCCCGATCCCCCATGAGTAATTCCGAAATCGTAGAAGTCCTCGAACTAACGGCCAAGCTGCTGGAACTGCACAATGCTGACCCTTTCAAAATCAAAGGATATTCCGTAGCCGCTTTTTATTTGGATAAATACAAGGAAGGCGAGCTGCGGTTCATGACCGAGCAGGAGCTGACCAAATTACAGGGGGTAGGGAAAAGTACTGCCACGAAAATCGCGCAGATCGCGAAAACCGGTACATTCCCGGAGTTGGAGGAGCTCATAGCCAATACCCCGCTGGGTGTGATGGAAATGTTCAATATCAAGGGTATCGGGCCCAAAAAGATCGCTGTACTTTGGCAAGAACTGGGCATTGATAACCTGCACGAGCTGGAACTGGCCTGTTTGAATGGAACGGTTGCCAAAGTGAAAGGTTTCGGGGGAAATACGCAGCAAAAAATCCTCGATTCGCTGGCATTCCTGAAAGACCAGGCCGGGAAACTGCGTATGGACAAAGCCGAGGCGGTAGCGCAATTGATTGTCGGTGAATTGAAAAAAACATTCGGGCAGGTGGAAGTGGCCGGTGAGATCAGACGGAAATCGGAGGTAGTAGAGACTATCCGGATTCTCGTAGGAACCGATTCCCCCGCGCTTTTGCAAAATACGATCGGCGAAATCGACCTGCTCGCGCAGGATGAAAAGACGTCATCGCCGTTTGTATGGCGTGGCCATGTGCAGGACGTGGCGGTGGCGATCGAAATCGTGGCAGTGAAACCGGAACGTTTGGTAAACGAGCTTTTCCTGGAAACCGCCGGTGCGGATCACCTCGGATTGGCAGGTGCGTCGGGGAGTACGATCTGGCGACACGCTTACTATGAAACAGCCGATACCGAGCATGCCATCTACGAAAAAGCAGGCTTGCCATACATCGTGCCCGAAATGCGCGAGGGGGCAGGGGAGCTCACCTGGGCCGAAACCCGCACGCCCGACCAGCTCGTTACCTGGGATGACCTCAGAGGTATTTTGCATAACCACAGCACCTATTCCGACGGCCAGCACACCCTCGAACAAATGGCGACGCATTGCCGGGATTTAGGCTTCGAATACCTCGGTATTGCCGACCATTCCCAAACCGCCACTTACGCGCAGGGGCTGAAAGTAGAAGACGTGATCCGTCAGCACGAAGAAATCGCAAAGCTCAATGCACGCTTCGCCACTGAAAACCCGGCAAAGCCCTTTAAAATCCTGAAAGGCATAGAATCCGACATTCTCGGTGACGGCTCGCTCGACTATCCTGCGGATGTGCTGGCTTCGTTCGATTATATAGTAGCCTCTGTCCACAGCAACCTGACAATGACTTTGGAAAAAGCCACTGCACGACTGCTGAAAGCGATCGAAAATCCCTATACAACGATTTTGGGCCACCCAACCGGCCGCCTGCTCCTTTCCCGCGAGGGTTACCCGATCGACCACCGGGTTATCATCGACGCCTGTGCCGCAAACGGCGTTGTCATCGAAATCAACGCCTCGCCGTGGCGCCTAGATCTCGACTGGCGCTGGATCGCCTACTGCATGGAACAGGGTGTTATGCTCAGCATTAATCCGGATGCCCATGCCATGGAAGGTTATCTGGATATGCATTACGGCGTAGCCAATGCAAGAAAGGGCGGCTTGACGAAGGATATGACCTTTAATGCACTGAATTTGGGGCAAATGGAGGAGTATCTGCGAGGCCGGGCTGGTAGGATAAATTAACTATTCTTAAAGTGTAGTTATAAAATAGTATTACTATTTTTATGGTATACTTATAAAATAGTAGTGCTATTTTTGCAGTGCACTTTGAGAATAGTACTTATGTTCGTTACGCGCTACATTTATCCGAAGCTTCTTGCCCATTCGATAAAAAGACAGATCACCGTGCTCACCGGAATGAGGCGGACGGGAAAAACTACGCTTTTGAAGCAGTTGATGGCGCAATGCGATATCCCGCAAAAGCATTATTTTGACCTGGAAAGGATAGATGTGCGCGCTCTTTTCTCCGAGCCCAATTACGAAACGATCGTGCAGGCGCTAACCAGGCGAGGTACCGATTTTTCAAAAAAGGTGCTCATATGCATCGACGAAATCCAGCTGGTACCCAACCTGCCCAGCGTGCTCAAATACCTTTACGATAGTTACGACATCAAATTCATCGTCACCGGTTCGAGTGCTTATTACATGAAAAACCAGTTCTCGGAGTCGCTGGCGGGGCGGAAGAAAATCTTCGAAATATATCCGCTGACGTTTGGAGAGTTACTTGCTTTCAAAGGCGTAAATGCAACCAGGCCAGACATTCACAGGGCTGCCAAATTTATGCCGACGGAGTATGAACGATTGAAGGGCTATTATGACGAATACATTGATTTCGGCGGCTTTCCCGAAGTGGTACTGGCAGATTCGGCAGAAGATAAACGCGATCTCATCAGTAATATAGTAAGCTCATATATCAATTTCGATCTGGCCTGGCTGGCCGACATACGCAATCCTACGAACTTATTTAAGCTGATCAAGCTGCTGTCGGTATGGATAGGCACTAAACTCGATATTTCCAAGCTCAGCAGCTTAACTGGAATGGCGCGGCAAACTGTTGAAAATTATCTGGACCTGCTTGAAAAGAGCTATCTGATCAAGACGATCCCGGTACTTGCGAATAGCCCGGACAGGGAAATAGTCAAAGCAAAGAAGGTTTACTTCCTTGATAATGGCATTGCATCGTTAGCGGGCGAGCTTGGGAGCGGGTCGAAATTTGAAAACGCGGTTTTAAATCAATTGATGCATCGGGGAGAAGTGGCATATTATCAGCTCAAAACCGGCCGGGAGATTGACTTTATTCTAGACCAAAAGCAATGTTTTGAAGTGAAAGAAACGGCAACAGAGGCCGATTTGAAGAACACGGCATCACTGGCAAAGAACCTGGATATCAGCGAGTCCTACGTAATAGGCAGGCATCCGGTAAGGGTATTCGATGGGTTTATTTGGGGAGGTTTTCTTCAATAACCTCCCTTTATATTTTTACAAGACCCTAACCTCCACCTCTTTATCCAAAATTCCTTCCGGCAGATGTCCCATAATGCCTTCCCGCAATGCGTCGATGAGCCGTGCCTTCATCTGCTCGCGATTGACGACCAGGCATACCTCACGAGCGGGCTCGGGGAAGCGGAAGTGGCGGATGTGTTTTTGACGTTCCTCCGAGAGCTCCATAACCGCCATTTCGGGCAGGATGGTGATGCCGCCGTTCCGTTCGACCATGCGGATGAGCGTTTCGATGCTCCCCGAACGGTAGCTGAAACTGCTGCCGAACTGGCTGCTGCGGCTTAGCTCGCACAGCCTCTGGATTTGCGTACGGAAACAATGTCCCTCTTCCAGAAGCCAGAGATCGTTGGGCTCGATATCGGTCGGAAGGATGTATTGTTTGGAATATAAATCCGTTTTTTCCGAAATGTAGGCGTAAAAGCACTCCTTGTAGAGCGGAATTTCCTGTAAACTGTTCTCTTCCGAAACAGAGGCGATAATGCCGACATCGAGGTTCCCCATTTTAAGTTCGGTAATGATACGGTCGGTGATCATTTCCGAGACATGCAGCTTGATATCGGGGAAGTTTGAAATAAACGGATTCACAAAATGCGGGAGCAGATACGGGGCAATCGTCGGTATAACACCTACGTGCAGCTCTCCCGACAGATCGCCGTTGAAGTGTTTCGCAATCTCATTGATCCGGGACGTTTCGCGTAAAATTGTTTTGGCCTGGTCGATGATCTCGCGCCCGATGCTGGTAGGGACAATTGGCTGCTTTGTCCTATCGAATATCTTGACCGACAGTTCTTCTTCCAGCTTCCGGATCATCATCGAAAGGGTAGGCTGGGTGACATTGCAATGCTCTGCGGCCTGGATGAAGTGGCGGTGGTTGTCGACAGCGACGATATATTCCAGTTGCTGGATGTTCATTTTGAATACTTTATAAATTTCATTTATGCAAATGTAATAGCTATCACTTTAATTGATCTAATAAAAGAGGGGCTTTTTGCAAAGAGTGACTAGCGACAAGCGATTTCATCTGAATGATCGCAATTCGGTTCAGTTCAATAATTCTTTCTGCGGCCAGTCGTCCCTGACCGATAAGCATAGCATTGATGCTTTCCAGATTCGATAGCACCACGAGTTGTTCCAGCGTTGCAGAATCGCGTAAGCTGCCGCAGTTGGGGTTGTTTTTATTCCATTCGCGGGCAGTGATGCCAAATAATGCGAGGTTTAGGATGTCGGCCTCCTCGGCGTAAATTTTACTGATTAAGAGCGGATCGAGTTCTTTCGGGATCAGATTTTCTTTGATAGCATCGGTCTGAATCGCGTAATTGATCTTTGCCAGACTGCGCCGTAAATCCCAATCGAGTTCCAATCGTTTGTTTTCCTCATCTTTCAATCGCTGAAATTCTTTGATCAAGTAAAGCTTGAAAGCCGGCGAAATCCAAGAAGCAAATTCGAATGCAATGTCCCGGTGCGCGAAAGTACCGCCGTTGTAACGACCCGGTTTTGAGACCAGCCCTATCGAATTGGTCTTCTCGATCCACTGTTTAGAGCTTAAAACAAATCCGTTAGCTCCCGCTATATTTTTAATGTTACCGAATTCAGTAACATTAAAATCGGGATTGTACAACTGCTCCCATAATCCGATGAACTCTACGGTGAACCGGGTGCTGAGCCAATGCGAAATCACCAGGCCCGTGGTGCCGTTCTTTTGCCTTGCAATGTCTGTCAAAGAGATGAAATCTCCGTTTTCCTGGCTCAGTACGCTAATTTCCTGATCGTTAACAATAAGTCTTTGACTTTTCATTTTGGAAGAATGTTTTTAGTGATACATTCTTCTTTTACGATAGTTACTGCGAAAGGTAACAGCTTGTAGTAGTATTAAATCCTCATTAAACTTTCTTCTTTCAAGATTGTTCCCGCTTACATTTCTCTCAGGAATTGTAACTTAGCTTCGCTTTAAACTATCACTTAATAATAAATACTATCAACTATGAAAAACCTGAAAGCATGGATCTTGCTGGCGTTGATGGCGGTGGCGACGCCGATTTTTGCCCAGACTACGGCAGAAAAGCAAAAGACGGAGGCGAAACTGAAAAAGGACGGTACGCCGGATAAACGTTATAAGGAAAACAAGCACCTCAAAAAGGACGGAACGCCCGATAAACGCTATAAAACAAACAAGGCCGATACCACTAAGGCCACAAAGAAAAAATAACAAGCAGAAGACATAAGCCCGAATATTTTTTCGGGGAAATTTAGGGTAAGCGCCCGACCGGTTGTCAATTCATTGTACAACCCGAGTCGGGCGCTTATTTTTTACACAAACCAGTCAATGCAATGAATGCAGCCTTCGCGGATGACCACGTAACGGTTTTGAGCAGGGACAGGGAATCGGAGTTTGAGAAAGTCTTCAAAAAACATTTCAAAGGATTGCACGCCTATGCCTGCACTATTTTGAAGGACGATATCATGGCCGAGGAGATGGTCCAGAATGTGTTTTGCAGGCTGTGGGAGAAAACAGACTATATCGATATCCGCGAGTCGGTCAGCGGATACCTTTACCGGTCGGTGTACCACGAAAGTTTGAATTATCTCAAACACCTGAAAGTGCGCGAGGCACACCGCGATTATACCCTGCACCAGGAGCAGCAGAGCGCCAGCGCTTCGCACGCCCTCGAACTCTCGGAGCTCGAAACCCGCCTGGATATTGCATTGCGGGAACTGCCCGAGAAATGCCGGACGATTTTCCAGATGAGCCGGTTCGAAGAACTGAAATACCAGGAAATCGCGGATCGCCTGCAAATGCCGGTGAAAACCGTCGAGAACCAGATGGGCAAGGCATTACGGCTTCTGCGGGTCAAACTGGCCGATTTTCTCCCGGCTTCCTTTTTACTTTTTTTCCTCAGCTGATCAGTCATGAAAACAGAACACAACCCGAACATAGATGAGTTGCTGGTGAAGTCGATGCTCGACGAAGCCAGCATTGCGGAGCAGATCGAGATCAAGCAATGGCTGCTCGACGATGATGATAACCAGCGGTATTTCGAGCATTTCGAACTGATCTGGAACGAGAGCAAACGGCTCGCACGCACGAGCACCGTGGACGAAAATGCCGCCTGGGAGCGGTTTAAGGCACGAACGAGGGCCAGAGACCAAGAAACGGAGATCATACCCATGTATCCCAAACCGGTATTCAGGATCCTGCGGATGGTAGCAATGGTGCTCATGACAGCCGGCGTAGGCTGGCTGAGCTACATCTTCGCGACACGCAGCTCATCGAATGAAATGCTGACGATCAGTTCCGGGATGCAGACGCTCACCGATACGCTGCCGGATGGGTCGATCGTAACCCTCAACAGGAAGTCGAGTATCAGCTATCCCCAGGAGTTTGAGGGAAACACACGCCCGGTGAGACTTACCGGGGAAGCATTTTTTGATGTAAAACCCAATAAATCGAAACCGTTCCTGATCTCGGTCAATGACGTGACGGTGAAAGTAGTGGGTACTTCATTCAATGTGAAAGATAATGCGGAGAAAACGGAAGTGATCGTGGAAACGGGCATCGTGGAGGTTTCCAGGGACACACAGCGGGTACGCATTACACCCCGAGAGGAAGCGACGATCGTGAAGGCCAGCGCGGAAATGCGCAAAGGCATTACCGCGGACGAATTCCATAATTACTACCGCACCCGCAGGCTGTTTTGTGATGGTACGCCGCTTTGGCGACTGGTTGAAATCCTGAATGAAGCCTACGAGGCGGACATCGTGATCGGCAACCCACGATTAAAGAACCTGCCTATCAATACCACATTTGACCAGAATTCACTTGAAAGCATCCTCGGCGTAGTCAGCGAAACCCTTTCACTCAAAGTTGAACATCACGGCGACCAGATCATTTTGAAATAGCCTTATCTTTCGGGATGAATCAGAATTCTATATTACGAAGTGTTTTAAGGCTGGCTGTGATATTGGTAGTGGTCCCGTGCGGATGTTTTGCGCAGCAGATTTTGAATAAACCGGTTGATATCTCCGTGAAGGGGCAACCGGTTTCTGCCGTTTTGAAATCCATCAGCGAGCAAGGGAAGTTCTATTTTTCGTACAACAGTAACCTGATCGCGGGCGATAGTCTGGTTACATTATATGCCACCCGGCAGCCGGTGCGGCAAGTACTCGATCAGCTTTTTCACAACAGATTTCAATACAAGGAAAAGGGCGATTACCTGATCATCCTGCCGGTGGCCAGGGACAAGTCCTTTCATATCAGTGGTCTCATTCTGGATGATGAAACCGGGAAGCCTGTCGACTACGCGAGTGTCTATTCGCGGCAACTGCTTGTGTCGACGCTTTCGGAAGATGACGGGGGCTTCCGATTGCGCATTAAAGAACGCTCTTTTCCTATTTATCTGACAGTTAGTAAGGTGGGGTATGGGGATACGACAATGGTCATCAGCAGCACTGATGAGTCGGCGCGGACCATGCGCATTCAGCCCAAAGCAGTAGACCTCGACCCCCTTATCGTACGGTATTCCGAAGGTGAATCCACCTGGCTCGGGCGCCTGTTCCTTTCCCAACGACTACGCGCACAGAGCCGTAATATCGGACGGTTCTTCGTGGCATTACCCTACCAGGCATCGCTTACGCCCGGGCTGGGCACGCATGGGCGGATGAGTGGGCAGGTAGTCAACAAGTTTTCGCTGAATGTCGCAGGCGGGTATACGGCGGGTGTCAACGGCGTCGAGATTGCAGGTGGGTTTAATATTTCAAAGGAAAATGTCCGCTACGTGCAGCTTGCGGGGGCATTTAATGTGGTGTCGGGGCATGTCAATGGCGTTCAGGTGGCTGGGTTCAGTAATAATGTGCTCGATTCCTTGCACGGCGTGCAAATTTCCGGTTTCAGCGGGATGGTTCGGAAACACGTCGAAGGCGTGCAGATAAGCGGTTTTTTAAGCAGGGCCGGTGGCGGCATTGCGGGCGCGCAAATTTCGGGAACCATCAGCCTGATCCGCAATGGAGGCCGCGGGGCGCAGATATCCGGCGGATACAACCAGGTACGGGGTATTTTTGATGGCGTACAAATTGCCGGTGCGGCTAATAATGCCCGCGATTCGATCCGGGCAACGCAGATTTCCGGCGGGCTCAACATCGCCAGGAACATCAAGGGTGTGCAGCTTGCGCCATTTAATTATGCGAAAATAATGAGAGGCGTACAAATAGGCATAGTCAATATTGCCGACAGCTCGTCGGGCGCTAGTATCGGCCTTTTCAATTTCGTCAGGAAAAGTACTTCCAATATTTCCGTGTATGCTACCGACGTGGCGCCGTTTAATGTGGCCTGGAAAATGGGAACGCACCAGTTTTACAGCCTGCTGATGGCCGGTACGGGCCTTAACGGCGATAAAAAAGTAAGAACCTTCGGTGCCGGTTTCGGGCGCGAGTTTTTCCCTTTTAAAAAGGTGGGTTTTTTTATAGAGATATTGAACCAGAACCTTTACCTGGGAGATTGGGAGAAGATGCCGTCATTGTACCGCCTGCAGATGGCGACTACTTACAAGCTCGGAAAACATTTCATGCTGTTCGGCGGCCCTTCCTATACGATTTACGATCATGACGGCGTGGAGACTGGTAAAGGCTATCGGCAATTTCCGCCATCGGGCTATCCGAAAATCGATCTCGGGAGCAATAAAACTTCGTCCTGGATCGGCTGGCAGGCGGGCGTCAGCTGGCGGTACGGGAAATTGTAGATACAATATAAAAGCCCTCAGCTTGTGCCAGGGCTTTTATAGTATTCAGGTATAATGCGGGTTAGTCTATGCCAACACCTGCACTGACGTAGCCTGTCATGACTGTGGCAACGTCAATACCTGCTGTGACAGTGGCCGAAAATACGAGTAACAGCCTCGTGCCCGCGGTAACGGGAACCGCAAGGTTGGCAGTGCCTGACGATGCCGTGCCGATCGCCAGAATCCCTGTCGCGGAGGGGGACATGTCTACGGTAGCACCGGGAATGGCTGTAAAGAGGTTGGTTCCTGCGGCGGCCTGGTACAATTGCCCCCGAATGGTAACGGTCGATCCGATCAGGACCACCGCGGCAGTACTGCTGAAAGTGCCGGAAATGGAGGAAATGGTACCTGCACGGGGAACTGTAAAGGCCATGTTGGTAAGCGATGTTCCGTCTATGATCCCACCCAATGCCGATATACCTGTCGCAGAAGACCCGAAGCCCAGTACCGTGCCGGTGTTGAGCAAGCCTCCCAATACAGTCGTCAACACAGCGGGAGCGCCGGAGGCATAGGGAATAATTGCACCTCCACCGGCGGCCGCGGATGTCAGTGGTAACCAGGTAGTGCCGTCATAGTAATAGAAACCCGGTGTCGAGTCGGTTTGATATATCAGCAGACCAGTGGCGGGACTGGCGATCAGTGACCGGTTGAGTAGCGTCATTCTTGGTATCAAAAGACCTTTATCGGTAGCCTGAACATCCAGCTGCGCGCTTGGATCAGGCGAGATGGTCCCGATTCCAACCTGCGCGTAAGTAGTGAATGCAAATAGGGCCAGGAGGCAGCTTAGCAGGGCTCTTTTTATGCTTTGGAAAGAGATATGGACTAAATATATGTTTTTCATAGGGATGTGAGGTTTACTGTTTAATGATTTTTATAACCTGAACTTTGCCGTCTTCCGTTTCAACCTTCACGAGATAGGTACCGGCAGGGTAGTTTTTCATGCTGAACTCCTCCCCGGGCTTCGGCTTCGACAGGTCCAGGAATGAACGGCCCGCCAGATCGGTCACTTTCACGCTCGCGAGCGCTTCTTTGGCACCAATAAGCAGTTTGTCGACCACGGGGTTGGGATAAGCGCTGATTAGCCCGGAAGAGCCCAGCCGGATGGATTGGATTTTGCTGTAAGCATAGCTGCCGTCCATGTCTACCATTTTAAGCCGGTAATACTGCGTTCCGTACCGCTCCGCGGGATCCTGGAAGGTGTAGTCTTTTTGCTGCGAGCTGGAGTTCGCTGCATTAACTTTCCCCAATGCACTCCACTTTCGTAGATCTTCACTCTGCTGGACTTCAAAATGATCGCTGTTTTTCTCCTCGGACGTCTGCCAGTAAAGTACCGTCGTGTTCTCCACACGTTTCACCTGGAAGCCGATCAGGCTTACCGGTAATGCACCTTCCTGTGCGGCGGTGAGTGATGTGAAATTGGTAAGGGGCAGGGTGTTGGAAATGTAGTGCTGGATTACGTTGACCGTACTTCCGGTGGTCGATACGAAATTGGCGTTGCCGTGATTAAGCTGTAATGTACTCTCGGTGTTGCCGTTGAGCTCCGAAGCCCGGTAGAAAAATCCCGCAACACCTGTGAAATTAACCGGTGTAGTGAGGTTGTAGACCCTCGCGATGCTGGGCGGAACTCCCGGAATGGGGGTCGGCGTGATCGTCAGGGTTTGCGATACAAGCGAAAAATCGACGCTCGGTTTCAGTGTAAGGCTGTCGATAAACACCTGTGTATCCTGCGCGATAAAGAAACCATTGGTTCCCGCTGTAAACTGAGCCTGGGCGGCCAGGGTTGGAAGTAATGCCAACTGACAAAAAAGCAGATAACGTTTCGTCATAGAGATTGGGATTGAGTGTGAGAAAATGTGACAATTTGGCTAAATGTATATAAATATTTAAAGAGTATTACGCATTTCAATAAAATTATTTCTATAAAAAAATCCAGATAGTGAATGCAGTTTGTAGATATATGTTTACCTGGCGTTTTAACAAAGCCGGATTTTATTTTTTTGACAAAAAATTAGGGTAAGCAGTATTCCGGTTGTCGGTTAAATGCACACGGTTTGAACCCGGCTGAATTGAAGGCCTGCGAGGAAGCCGTTAGCGTGTGCGATTCAACATTCTGTTTCTTTAAATGCATTACCCATGAAAAATTTGCTCTTTAATCCATCCAAATTAGCTGTCATCAGCATACTGTTACTGGCCATTCCGTTCCGTTCCATTGCCCAGCGGGGTGCCGCCCAGCGGGGTGCCGCCCAGCGCGATACCGCTCCGGCACATATTGGCTTTATATACCCGATAAGTTCCAATGGTAAACAGGCTGCCTCGATTACCAACCGATTTTCCCTTCATGCCATTGCGGGACTTTCCAAAGGAGAAACAGGCGTGGCCATTGCGGGCGTAGCAAGCGTAGTGAAAGAAAATGCACACGGCGTGCATATGGCCGGGGTGGCGAATGTAATAGGCAAGGATGCAGGTGGGGTACAGCTCGCTGGCGTTGCCAATGTGACAGGCAACAATGCGGAAGGTGCGCAACTGGCCGGTTTTGGCAACATTGTTGCGCACGACGCCAAAGGTGCACAGGTAGCCGGGTTTATCAACCTGGCGGAAAATGCAGGTGCGGTCCAGATTGCCGGATTTACGAATATCGCCCGCAAAAATGTGAAGGGCGCCCAGGTGGCCGGGTTTCTGAACAAGGCTGGCGATGTAAATGTCCAGATCGGCGGTTTTGCCAATGTGGCGAAAAAGGTGAGGGGAGTCCAGCTTGCAGGGCTCATTAACATCGCCGACAGCAGTGACTACCCGATCGCGATCTTCAACTTCATCAAAAACGGCGAAAAATCGGTGGCTGTTACGATTGACGAAACGATGACCGGCATTGTTTCCTTCCGCTCGGGCGGGCGCGTGCTGTACGGGATCGCGGGTATAGGATACAATTTCAGGAACAATGCCAAGGCGATGTACGCTGCCGAGGGCGGTTTGGGCGCGCATATCCCGTTCGCGGGCAGCCTGCGCATTAACCTCGAAGCCGTAAGCCATACCCTCACCGATTTCGACGGAGGGCATTACAACAAGAACTCGCTGCGCGTCCTGCCTGCATTGAAATTAGGCAGCCGATTCGAAGCATTCGCCGGACCGACGCTCAATTATGTGTCCTACGAGCGCGAGAATGACTATGATTTTATCAAAAAGTATATCTGGAAAAACAACAGTTCCAAGGACTTTCAGGGGCTTTTCGTAGGGTTCAATGCAGGTTTACAGTACATATTCTGATGCAAGCGCTCCGGTTCAGGCTGGCCCTTTGGGGCTGGCGTTCCCTGTCCGACCTGATTTTCCTGGTGCTGTTTAAACTCTGGCCTTACCGCCGCCATATGGTGCTGCTGAATATGGCCCGTTGCTTCCCGACACGTTCCGAAAAGGAGATCCGGCAAATGGTCACAGCCTATTTCCGCCATCTGGCCGACCTGATCGTCGAGCCGTTTATGATTGGCGGAATGGCGCCGGGTAGCCTTGGGAAGCTGGTCAACTTTGAGAATACCGCGTTGATCGAACGGCTTTTGCAGGAGCATAAGCAGATCGTGGTCATGGCCTCGCATTACGGAAGCTGGGAATATTTACTTTCGCTCCCCCTTCAGACCGATAGCCAGGTACTGGCGGCCTATTCGCCGGTATCGAATAAATGGTTGAATAGCTGGTTGTTGAAATTGAGAGGCCGGTTTGGCGCTGTGCTGATCCCGAAATCGGAATGGTACCGGCGGACATTGGGCTGGAATACGGATTCCTCGGCCATTTTTGTGACCATTGCCGACCAGCGGCCGCCGGAATCGGGCAAGTATTATCTCAATTTCATGAATCGGAAGACTTTCGTCCAGTCGGGTGCCGCGCGCATTGCCGTGCAGCGCGATTGCGCGGTCGTGTACGTGGATGTGACCAAGAGGAACCGAAACTCTTACGATTTCCGGTTCCGTCTCATTACCTCGAAGGCGCGCGAACTGGGCGAGGCGGGGATCATGGAACATTATTATAAAGCACTGGAAAACACCATCGAACGGCAGCCGGAGCTCTGGCTTTGGTCGCATAACCGCTGGAAATTTCACTCGCGCCAGGGGCAGAAACCCGTCAATGCCTTGAAAATGTTGTAATAGTCAGCAAAGGGTAGGTTCTTTTCCCCAGTTCCCAATTTTCAAATTGTTTTTGTAAATAACTGTAAGTGAATTGCTTGTGTTAAATGGGTTCGGTGGGAACCATAATTTTACCAGGCGGCGGTCAAACCAATTATTTACTAAAACAAAGCATTATGAGAAAATTAGCATTCATGGGTGTGTTCGTGATCGCCGCGATGGTGGCAGGATGTAATGACGACGACGAGACAGCAGACCCAACTCCCGTATTGCCCGAACTGAAAGTTTCCACAACACTTTCCGGTGCAAACGAAGTACCCGCTAATCCATCAACAGCTACGGGTTCAGTAGATGGTACATTAGACCAGGAGTCGAGGATTTTAAGCCTTAACATTGTTTACAGCGACTCCGCCGCGTCGGATTCGGCATCGGCCGACTCGGTTTTCACCCCAACGGCCTGGCACATCCACAAAGGAGCTGCCGATTCCACTGGTGCAGTAGTGATCGACTTCGGCACCGATTTCAAAACACCCTTTGCATTTAAAGACACGCTTACCGAGGCGCAGGTGGCCGATCTGAAAGCAGGTTTGTATTATGTAAACATCCATTCGGCCAAGTATCCGAACGGAGAGATCAGAGGTCAGTTGAAAGCTGAGGAATAATCCACTGAATGGCACTCACGTGCAAAAAGCAAGAGCGGCTCCGTGAGGATGCCGCTCTTTTGTTATGAGCTGATAAGTAGTAATGCTTGTTTAAAAGAGGCTTCTGGCTTTTTCCAGCGCAGAATCCAGCCCGCTTGCATCGGAACCGCCTGCTGTGGCGAAAAACGGCTGACCGCCGCCGCCGCCGCGGATATCCTTCGCGAGGTCTTTCACGATCTTGCCCGCATTCAGCCCGGTTTCCTGTACGATGTTTTCCGCAATAAATACCGAAAGCTGTGGTTTGCCGCCAATCTCTGCACCGAATACGGCGATCAGGTTCTCGACCTGGTCGCGAAGCTCATAGGAGAGCTGTTTCAATGAATCCGCACCCGGAACATCCACTTTTTGCACGATCAGGTTAAACGTGCTGTGGGTTTCCATGTTCTCCACCAATGCGGTTTTCAGGGCCTGGATCTTTTCGTTTTCGAGCGCTGCAATCTTTTTCTGCAATGCCGAACGCTCTTCGATCAGGCTTTCAACCGCTTTAACAAGGTCGGCAGGGCTTTTGAGCAGGTCCTTGATTTTGTTCAAAGTATCTTCCTGCTGGCGCATCAGCTCCAATGCTTTTTCACCCGTTACAGCTTCAACACGACGAACGCCGGCTGATACCGAACCTTCTGAAATGAACTTGAAAACGCCGATCTCGCCCGTAGAAGGTACGTGCGTACCCCCGCAAAGCTCAAAAGAGAATTTGGGATCGAAGATGATCAGACGCACGAAATCGCCGTATTTCTCACCGAAAGTAGCCGTCGCACCCGCATCAAGCGCCTGCTGGATAGGTACATTGCGTCTTTCATCCAATGCTATATTCTCCCGGATCTTCTCATTCACGCGGTCTTCGATTCTTTTCAGCTCTTCGTCGGTCACTTTCGAGAAATGCGCGAAGTCGAAACGCAGTACCTCGTCGTTCAGGAACGACCCTTTCTGGCTTACGTGCGTACCGAGCACCTCGCGCATAGACGAGAGCATCAAGTGCGTTGCCGTATGGTTCGACTTGATTTTATTACGACGGTCAATATCGATTTTAGCGGTAATAATCCCCGCTCCCGATAGTGCCTCGTCCAAATCCTTATCCCGCGAAATATGCACGAAAAGATCGTTCTCCTTCTTGGTATCAACTATTGCAATCCTCTTTCCTCCTTCCTTCTCTCCATTTAAAAGAAGCTCGCCGGTATCCCCGACTTGTCCACCCATTTCAGCATAGAAAGGTGTGCGGTCGAGCACGATATGGTATTCTTCGCCGGTTTTGGTTTTCACCTTGCGGTATTTGACAACGTGGCTGTGGGTTTCTTCAAAATCATAGCCCAGGAATTCCACACCGTCGTATTCACGCAGTTCGATCCAGTCGGTCGCTTCTTTGGCGGCGTCCTGGCGCGAGCGTTTTTTCTGCTCGGCCAATGCATCCTGATAGCCGGTTTCGTCGATCTGGAAGCTTTTCTCGCGTGCAATCAGTGCGGTAAGGTCCACCGGGAAGCCGAAAGTATCGCTCAGCTCGAACACTTCATCGCCCGGGATGGTATTGATACCCTTCTCTTTCAGGCCGGAGGTAATGCTATCCAACCGTTTCAAGCCTGATTCGAGCGTTCGCAGGAAGCTTTTTTCTTCTTCCAGGATCACACGCGTCACAAATTCTTCCTGATCTTTCAATTCAGTGAACACATCCTTGAACTGCTCGGCCAATACGGGTACCAGCTTGTGGAAGAATGGCTCCTGGAAGCCCAGGTAAGAGTATCCGTAACGCACGGCGCGGCGCAGGATGCGGCGGATCACATAACCGGCCTTTACATTGGAAGGAAGCTGGCCATCGGTAATGGCGAATGAAACCGCGCGGATGTGGTCGGAGATCACACGCATTGCGATATCGGCGAACGGCTCGTCGTTTTGTCCGTATTTTTTGCCCGAAAGCGTTTCCAGCACCTGAATGGTATTTTGGAAAACGTCGGTGTCGTAGTTCGAAGTTTTTTGCTGGATAGCCATACAGAGGCGCTCGAAACCCATTCCGGTATCGACGTGCGTCGATGGGAGCGGGATCAGCGAGCCGTCGGCCTTACGCTCGAACTGCATGAACACCAGGTTCCAGATCTCCACAACCTGGGGGTGGTCGTTGTTCACCAGCGATTTCCCCGAAACTTCCGCTACCTCAGCAGGTGTGCGCAGGTCGACATGGATTTCGGAACAAGGGCCGCAGGGACCGGTATCGCCCATTTCCCAGAAGTTGTCTTTTTTATTTCCAAGGATAATGCGGTCTTCGCCAACGATGCCCTTCCAAAGGTCCCACGCCTCCTGGTCGAACGGCACGCCGTCGGCTTCATTTCCTTCGAATACCGATACATACAATCTGTCTTTCGGCAGTTTGTAAACATCCGTCAGCAGTTCCCATGCCCAGGCAATCGCCTCTTTTTTGAAATAATCACCAAACGACCAGTTGCCGAGCATTTCGAACATCGTGTGGTGATAGGTATCAAAGCCCACATCTTCCAGGTCATTGTGCTTTCCTGATACGCGCAGACATTTCTGGGTATCCGCGATCCTGCGCGAAGGCGGTGTGCCGTTCCCGAGGAAATAGTCCTTGAACTGCGCCATCCCCGAGTTGTTGAACATCAGCGTGGGGTCGTTCTTGGCCACCAGGGGTGCCGAGGGTACTATTAAATGTTCTTTACTGCGGAAAAAATCAAGAAAAGCCTGACGTATTTGATGCGAGGTCATTGTGTCTGTTTTGGTACTTATATCATCATGAAATTTGCCGCAAAGGTACACAGTTGCTTTGAGATTAAGTTACTGCCGCTCCGCATATTCGAAATTTCGGTATACCCCATAGTACAGGATGGCTATTTTTGAAATTATTTTCTCGATGTCTCCAAAGTGAGTATAAACCCGGAAACGCCTCCTTTTTTAGACATAAAGCTTAACAAACATATAATACCCTTTATGGTCTGAATTCGGACTTAAGTTTGATAGGCCCTAAAATTCAATCTACTAATATCGATGAAACCGTTTTCAGAGTTATCGGCTGAGGAGTTGGCAATGGAAAACCTCTTCATAAGATGGGTACGGTTTCCTGATGATCCGCCTATCCGCTCTTTTTGGGAAAACTGGATCCGCAAATACCCTGCTCAACAGGATACCGTCGCCAAGGCGCGTGAACTGGTGCTGATAGCCTCCGACTGGCGGCCCGATAGCCTTTCAAGCCAGGACGTGAACTCTATCTGGGGCCGTATTATGAGCTCGCTGGACATAATGGGCGACCGCGATACGCGGAAAAGCCCACAGGATAGGCCGGCCAGTGGACTGTCGGCGGGCAACATCGTCCTGATCCTGATGTCGGTAACCTTTCTGCTTTTTATCTTTTACTTTATTTTGGGCGATAATTGAGCCCCCTGCCCCCTCGCTGCTGATTTTTATTATTTCATGAAAAATGTTGACTTTTTAAGGGTGATCGGCGTATTCTGCGTCACCTAAAAATCATCATGCGGTGACTTACTGCCGATGGTTTTTCCTGAACCGAAATCAGCCAATCTCAGCGAATATGGAAGCTATTAACCTGACTAACAACCGGAAAACGAATGCGCCAGGGCCGGACACGTCTGGGTCGGCCGCGCCCGAGTCGGCCACACCACTCTGGAACTTGCTGCGAGCGGGAAGCGGGGAGGCTTTCGAACAGATATTCAGGCATTACTATCCGTCGCTGCTTAACTACGGCCTCCGTTTCAACAAGGACGAGGAGGAGGTCAAGGATTGTATTCAGATACTTTTTATGAATATCTGGGAGCGAAAAGCATTTTTGGGAAACTCGGATTCTATCCGCAACTACCTGCTTGCTTCCCTTCGCCGGCTGATCCTTAAAAGAGCGAAGGCTAACCCGTTGACGATCGCGCTGGACGACGATGAATCGCTGTTCCATGTCGAACTGTCCGCGGAAATGAAGATGATCCACGATCAGACGCTTAAAGAAAATGTGATTTCGCTGCAAAAAGCGATTCAAAACCTCCCCGCCCGACAGAAGGAGGCATTGTATCTGCGATTCTACAATGATCAGTCGTTCGCAGAGATCGCACGGATCATGAATATTTCCACACGGGCCGTGTATAAGCTTATTTACAAAGCATTGGACGCACTCAATGAAGAACTTGCACCGCAAGGGAAGGATGTGCCGTTTGTGCTTGGCGTTTACAAGGTGCTGCTGGCATCCGGCGGTACGGTGGTGGAAGGTGTAGAAATTATTAAAGACTTAATGTAAAAATTTTTACAAAAAATTTAACCGGTAGAGGGTCACTCCGTATTTATTCTGGCTTTATCAAAGTAAAGAATAAATATTATCCTATTGGAAGCGCACAAATACGACCGGTTTGGCTACAAAGATTTCGTCCTCGACGACGATTTCCGTGCGTGGCTTAACGGTACCGCCCCCGAAAATGATCATTTGTGGGAGAAATGGCTCCTCGCCAACCCATCCCGCCACCCCGAAATCGAAAAAGCCCGAAAGATCGTCTATGCACTACATTTCCAGGGGAAGCCGGTGCCGACCTATGACATCGAACAGCAATGGAAGCGGCTGGAATCGTCCGTTGCCGCGCCGGATGTTCAGAAAACCGCGATTGGCCAATCCCGTCGCATGGGTTTTCGCCGGGTGTTCAGGCTACTGGCAGCCGCTTGTGTGCTTGTGGGGGCCTTCTTCCTGGCAAACCGGTACCTGACATCCCACACCGTTCCGTCCTCCGCTTTTATACCGGTGGAGCACAAAGCGGCGAACGGGCAGCAGCGGAAGCTCGTGCTTCCGGACGGTACCCGCGTGACGCTCAATGCCGGGTCGTCGATTTCTTATCCCGAAGAATTTGAAGAAAATATTCGTAAAGTAAGCCTTACCGGCGAGGCTTTCTTCGACGTCACCAGAAACGAAAAGGCCCCGTTCGTTATCACCTCCGGTGAAGTGGTCACGAAGGTATTGGGCACGTCATTCAACATCCGCGCTTATCCGGAAAACAAGGCCGTGCAAGTGGCAGTGGTCGAGGGGAAGGTTAAGGTGAATGCCAAAATAGGCTCGGAAGATCAAAATGCATGCGTTTTCCTGAGCAAAAGCGAAATGGCGACCTTTCAGAAAGAGGCCGGCGAGCTCATCGTGAGTGTCTACGACGAGAAGGAGCAGATCGGCTGGAAGGATGGCATGCTCTACTTCCAAAAGTCGGATTTCCATTCGACGATCCTCAAACTGGAACGCTGGTACGGTGTGAAGTTCGAAGTGGCGCCCGGCGTGCGGATGGATGCCGACTGGCGGTTCAGCGGCAAGTTCCAGGATAAGCCGCTGGATTATATCCTCGGGGTAATGAGTTACCCCAACCGGTTTTCATACAAAGTCAATAATCGCATTGTAAACCTTCAATAACCGAAACAGCCTATGCAGTCTGATACCAGCTAAAAAAGGACCGGTAACCATTGCTGATTACCGGTCCGTGTGACTTTCCCGTGCTAGGAGTTGGCGCTCAATCAGGTAACGGAGAAAGCCACGTGTAATGAACGTGAAATTCAAAACGATCAAAAATATGCAATATAAACTACTACGACAAATTGTAGCGATGTCTAGGTATGCGCTTATCGGGACGGTTTTGCAATGCATCTTTGCGGGTTTACTGTCGGCTTCCGACGGCAAGGCCCAGGAGCAGAGCATTGAGAAAATCTACATTTCCATCGATCTGCACAACGTGCCGCTGGAAGATGCCTTTGTGGTGATCAACGATAAAACCAATTTCAATTTCCAGTACGACCATAAACTCGTGCGGGACAAGACGGTCGACCTCAGTTTCCCACAGGCAAGCGTCGGAAAGCTGCTCAGGCACATCTCGCAGGAAACGAGCCTCAGTTTCAGCAGGGTCAACGAGACCATTTACGTGTCCAATGCCAAAAAGCATGCGGTTACCGAGGTCCTGAACGGTACTTCGGTATTCAAGGCATCGGCCACCGGCAAGCCGGAAACTTTCACGGGCGCAGCGGAGGCCTATCATGCCCGGCGCCTGCGCGAGGTAATGGAAAACGCGATTGCCTCGCTGACTGTAACAGTAACCGGGGTGATCAGAGATGAAAACGGGAATGGGTTGCCCGGCGTGAACGTGGTCGAGAAAGGGACTCTTAACGGGCTTTCGACCGACACCGATGGTAAATACAAAATTACCGTTACCAACAATGCTTCGATATTGGTATTCAGTTATATAGGATATGTTTCTCAGGAGATTCAAGTCGCAGGCCGCCGGTCACTGGACGTAAAACTGATACCCGAAAACAAAGCACTGGAAGAGGTGGTCGTGGTGGGTTACGGCACGCAGCGGAAGGAAAGCGTAGTGGGCGCCATTTCGCAGGTCGACAACAAGGCGCTGATGCGCTCGGGTACGTCCAACGTCACCAACGCGCTCGCGGGCAAGCTCTCGGGCGTGCTCACGATGCAGCAGAGCGGCGAGCCGGGCAGCGACCATTCGGAGATCGTCATACGCGGGCTTTCGAGCTGGAATGGTTCACAGCCACTGGTAATGGTCGATGGCGTGGAACGTGATTTCCGCGATATGGACCCGAACGAGATCGCGACGATATCGGTGTTGAAGGATGCGTCGGCTACTGCCGTTTTTGGTGCAAAAGGAGCCAACGGGGTAATTATCGTAACAACCAAGCGCGGAACGATCGGTAAGCCCAAGCTCGATTTTACGGCTTCCTACGGTTTGGCGAAGGCCACGCGCATCCCGGATCATATTAGTTCCTACCAGACGATGTCGATGTACAACCAGGCGCTCATGAATGGGCAGCAGTTTACAGACCTCATTCCGCAGTATGCATTGAATGAATACAAGAGCCCGTCGACCCCGCTGAACAGCCTGCGTTATCCGGATGTGAACTGGTTCGACCTGATGACCAAACCGTTCGCGACCAATGCCAATGCCAACTTCAACGTATCGGGCGGGACTCATTTTATCAAGTATTTTACGTCGCTGGGCTATTCCTACCAGGGCGATTTTTTCAAAGCTTATCACGAGGGCTACGACGACACCCGCTATTGGTACAACCGTTTCAACTACCGTACCAACATTGATTTTAACCTCACCCGCTCTACGACATTGTCCCTGAATGTGGGCGGTGAAACAGGTATCAAAAACCAGCCCAGCGGCAGTCCCTGGCGCAACCTGTATTCGACTGGCCCCTCGCGGTACCCGGCCTATTTCCCGGCCTGGGTGCTCCAACAAGTACCCGACCCTGATTATCCGAACGACTCGGGCGACCGCCTGGCTATGAATTTCGGGGAATTTACAGGTAACCCGTATACCTCCATGAACCAGGGATCTTTCAACAGATATCTGGATTCCAAGCTTTTTACCGACCTCATTCTCGATCAGAAACTGGATGCCATCACCAAAGGGCTTTCCGTAAGGGGAAAAGTTTCCATGAGCACCTATTACCGCAACCGATCGCTCACCGCCAGTTATTCTTTTCCGGAATACCAGCTGAATTACGACAAGATCGGCACCGAGGAAAACCCCTGGTTCAGGGCTGGGCAGGGTAATGAGGTTTTCGAACAATCGCCGCTGGATATCAATGTTGGCGAGCTGGAAAATGACTATTACAAGGATTTTTACTACGAACTCTCGGCCAGCTATAACCGGGCGTTCGGGAAGCATAATGTGTCGGGGCTTGTGCTCGTGAATCGTCAGCAGAAGGACAAGACCATCGAATTCCCTTACTACAATCAGGGGCTCGTGAGCCGCGCGACTTACGATTACGCCAACAAATACATGATCGAAGTGAATGTTGGGTATACCGGTTCGGAACGTTTCGCCCCCGGTAAGCGGTACGGGTTCTTTCCGTCGGGGGCCATTGGGTGGGTGGTATCCGAGGAAAAGTTTTTCAAAGATCGCATCCCCTGGATCAGTAAACTGAAATTCCGGTATTCGGATGGGAAGGTAGGGAGCGATATCGCCGGCAACCGGTGGCTGTACCTGAGCGAGTATTTCAAGGATAATGCGGGCTACATTCACGAAGACCTTGGTCCGAACCTCGTTTCGCAATGGGAAGAAGCCCGCAAGCGCGATTTCGGGGTCGAACTGGGACTTTGGAACGATACCTTCACGTTCGGCATCGACCTTTTCGACGAGCGCCGCAAAAAGATGCTCCTTAACCCGCAAAGCGTAACGATGCTCTTGGGCAATTCATTCAAGGAGCTGAATCTTGGCCGGTTGAAAAAGCACGGTATCGAGCTGGAAGCGGAGTACCGCAATCACACTTCATCGGGCCTCAACTATTTTGTAAAGGGTATTTTCGGGTTCAATGAAAACCGCATTCTGTTCAAAGACGACCTGCCCTACGCATTCGATTATCAGAAGGCTGCCGGCAAGCCACTCGGCGCACAGCTGAGCGGGGTGGAACTGACCGGCACCGGATATTATACTTCCGTGGACGATATCCATAACAACGTTTCGGCTATCGACCTGCAAAAACTCAATGTGGGGGATTATAAATTCCTGGATTACAACGGCGACGGTAAAGTGACCAACCTCGACAAATACCCGATCCCCGGCTCCGACTATCCGCCGATAACTTATTCATTTTCAGCCGGTTTTTCCTGGAAAAAATTTGATTTCAATTTCATGTTCCAGGGCAATGTGGGCAAGTATGTGGAGTTCAACCAGCCTTATGAGGTGGAATTCATCAAGGGTGACTGGCGCGTGCATGCATCGCAGCTCGACTACTGGACGCCCGCTAACCCCGGTGCCAACCACGCTACACTGCATTATTCGGGCGGCGGCAGTACGGATAACCTTTTCTGGGGCGGCGGCGAGGCCGACAGGGGCTTCGATATCATGATCGAGAACCGGTTTTGGCGGAATTCGAATTATCTGAGATTGAGGGAGGTATATGCTTCCTATACATTTAATTCCAAGTTCCTCCGGCGGGTTATCGGTACCTCCAACCTGGTATTTTTTGTGACAGGCAACAACCTCTGGACTTTCACGAAGCTCATCGAGGGCGACCCCGAAAGGAAAGATTTCAACCAGGGTTTTTATCCTCAGATGACCACCGTCAAGTTTGCTATCAGGGCTGCATTTTAATCCTAACCCAACTGATGATGAAAAGATTAATTACGATACTTTGTGTACCGGTACTGTTGATTTTGCTTCTCGGTTCGTGCGTGGAAGACTATCTCGACAAGGCGCCCGAGTCGGGGCTCACCAACGACGATGTTTTTTCCAAATACGAAAACTTTAAAAAGTTCTTCGACGGCATTTATGAAGGCAACAAGCTGGACGGTACCACCTGGCGGGCCTACAATATCAAGAATGCCTATTCGCTCTATTTCGATTTCTGGGACCAGAAATACAGCCTCGAAGCGCTCACGGATATGAGCGACATGGGTCGCGTGATGGATGCGCAGGTGATCAAAAGCGGGCAGATTTCCGCGATCATCAATAAAATGACTTACGACCCGTCGCGCCGCCCCATTCTCGGGTCCATGTTTTCGATCATCCGAAAATGCAACATGTCTTTGCAAAACATAGGATTGCTTAAAGACGCGAGCCCTGCGGATATCAACGATTTCAAGGGGCAAGCCCATTTCATCCGCGCATTCGCGCATTTTGAGCTGTTCCGGCTCTGGGGCCCGATGCCTTATATCAACAAAGTGATCGGTCAGGACGACGAATGGGACATCCCGCGGCTCTCGAAACGGGAGACACTGATCCGCATTGCGATGGATATGGATTCGGCCGCTGCCTACTTTGAGCAGGCCGACCTCATGCGCCGTGATCCCGGGCCGGGTGTGACAGGACATTTGAACAACCCTGAACAGAAACGACCGACCGGCGTGGCGGCCAAGGCATTCAAGGCGCGGGCGCTACTGTATGCGGCGAGCCCATTGAACAACGAAAAAGGCAACGCCGACTGGGAAGACGCGGCGAAGGCAAACTGGGAGGCGATCCAGATTGCCGAAAAGTATGGCTACGAGCTGCTTTCGCTCGACGATTATAAGAAGAACTATATCGGTACCACCTATTCCAATGAACAGCTCTGGGCATGGTATGCCGGCACGAAGGCCTATAACGCAGGCGATTTGAACGGCCAGATGAACGGCGTCTTCGGCGGGGGTAAAACGGGCTGGTCGGGCGAATGCCCTACGCAGAATACGGTCGATAAGTTTGAAACCAAATGGGGCGAACCTTTGAATACTCCCACGGAACGCCAGGCGGCTACGGCAGCAGGGCATTACAGCGAGCAGGATCCCTACAAGGACCGCGACCCGCGTTTTTACATCGATATTATCTACAATACCGCACCGGTACCGGGTTATGGCAATGCCAAAATTTATTACGAAACCAAAGACGGTGCCGCTGTTTACGGTCAACTCCTCGACCAGTCCTACGCAGGCATCACCCGTACAGGCTACTACGAGCGCAAAACCTGGGGTGAGCAGAGCGTGAACAACAAAACGACCCCGCAATACACCGATCCGCTGATCAGGCTGGGGGAACTTTATCTCAACTACGCCGAGGCAGCCAATGAGGCTTATGGTCCCAACGGCACCGCTCCGGGCGCGTCCATGACAGCCTTGCAGGCGCTCAACCGCATACGTACACGCGCAGGGATGCCCAACGTGTTGCCCGCGTACGTAGCGGGTAAGGACAAACTCCGCGAACGCATTAAGAACGAGCGCACCATTGAGCTCTGCTTCGAGGGCGGGCATTACTACCACGATATCCGTCGCTGGAAGGATGCCCCCAGGGTGATGGGCGGCACACTCTACCGTATGGACGTCGAGAAAGTGCCCGTGAGCACCACGTACCCGACCGGCTTCAAGTATACCCGCATGCCGCTCTCGGCCGACCGCCAGGTGCGCTGGAAAGAAGCCATGTACTATCTGCCGTTCAACACCGAGGATACGTACAAAATGAAAAATTTCGCCCCGAACGAAGTCTGGTAACCGTAACGCTCAATCCAATGATGAAGAAAACTATGCATTATATAGGGCAGGGGGTTATCGGAACGATAATGCTTTGCCTGCTGTGGGGCGGCAACGCGCTGGCTCAGGACAAACCGGCCAAAAAACAGAAACCGGTGAACGTGAGCCTGAAAGTGACCGACGAAAACGGAAAACCGATACCGAATGCCTCCGTGGTGGTGGGGGAAGGGCAAATCCATGCCGAAACCAACGCAAGCGGCGATTTCGACTTCGAAGCGTTGCCCGGTGATTTTGTCACGGTTTCCTCGTACGGTTACAGCAAGTCGGTTTCACTCGTCGGCGATATGGCGACCGATCATGTGGTGGAACTGAAAAAGGCCAAACTGTTCGCCACGCCCGATGACGCCGTTCCGATGCCTTTCATGAATATGTCTAAGCGGCTGGCAACGGGGAGCTACGTAACCCTGAAAACCGCCGACCTCGAAAAATACCCTACCAATGACCTCCGCAATGCATTTGCCGGACTGGTAAATGGCCTGGAAGTGGTGGAACGCGACGGGTCGCCCGGCCTCACCGCGGAGGAAGAACTTGGGAATTTCAGGATCACGGAGAAGATCGGTATAGCAACCCGCGGTCGCAGCCCGATTTTCATCATCGACGATGTCCCGACCGACATTACCGAAATGCCGATCGACCCGCAGGAAATCGAATCAGTGACGATCATCAAGGATATTGTGGGCAAAGCAATGCTCGGGCCCAGGGCGGCTGACGGCATTATTTATATCAAAACGAAAAGAGGGAAGGTAAACGAGCGCGTGCTAAGCGTAAATGCGGAGCAGGGTGTGAGCGTGGTAGATAGGTTCCCGGGCTGGGTGTCGGGTGCGGAATATGCGCGGCTTAATAATGTGGCGCGAACAAACAGCGGCCTCACAGCACTCTATAACGAGAACGATATCGCGGCCTACGCGAAAAACGACCCATACAATTTGTACCGTCCAAGCGTGGACTTCCGCAATCTGATGCTGAAAAACTCGAAGCCTTTCACGAGGGTTAACCTGTCGTCGACCGGCGGGAATGAAACCGTTCAGTACAGTGCTTACCTGGGGTACAACGGCGAGGGGGATATTTACAAAATCGGGGAGAAATCGGATTACAACCGTGTGAACGTGCGGTCCAATATCGACATCAAGATCAATCCGCTGATCAAAGTGAAGTTCGACTTTTTCGGTGGGCTCACGCTACGCCGGTCGCCCAACTATGGTTACAACTCCAATTTTACCAGCGACGACGGCAATACCAACACCGCGCTCGACCTGGTCGAGTTCAACTCGGCGATCAACGACATTACCAACACGCCGCCTATCGCATTCCCGGTATACGCCGCGTTTGCCGACAATCCGGTGGCGCCGTGGTACGGGGTGAGTTCCAACTATAAAACCAGCCCGATCGGTAACCTCGTGCACAATGGCTATTATACCGAAACAGGGCGTACAGGAGCGTCCAATATCACTTTTGAATACGATTTGAAAGAATTGGTTCCAGGCCTCAAATCGACTACTTATGCAGGCTTCAACCTGTTCAACAGCCTTCGGATCGGTAAGGCCGAGGACTATATCGCCTACATCGCGACGCCCTCCAAGACGGATGCCGGGCTGGACACCATCAGACTATCCAAAGTGCATGACGGCGTCGATATGGCCGGCCAGGCAAAGCTCCACGACTATTATTCGCAGCGCTTTGTGGTCTACGAAAACCTGAGCTACGAAAAAAGCTGGGGCGTTCACAACCTCCAGACCGGACTTACCTATTACCTGGGCAAATCGTCGCGTAACGGGATCGAAGAACCGCAGCGGCAGCAGAATGCGGTTTTCAACGGCGTGTATTCGCTGAAAGAGCGTTACGTGTTCCAGGGTGTGCTCAACTACGCGGGCACATACAGTTTCGATAAAGGAAAGCGCTATGCCCTGTTCCCGGCCGCCGGGTTTAGCTGGGTGATTTCGGAAGAAAGCTTTTTATCAGGTTTGAAAGGAATTGATTACCTGAAAATCAGGGCGGAAGCGGGTATGCTGGGCTATGAGAGTTTCCTGCCGCCTTTCTATTATCTCGACCGCTGGGCCGTGAATTCGACCGGCTCGGCATTCGGCCCGTATTCGACCGGACAATGGTTTGGCAGCAACACCGACAACTCTGTTTACCGCACCACGCCCGGCCGCGTCGGTAATCCCGACCTGACCTGGGAGAAACGCAAGGAGTTCAATATCGGGATCGACGGATTGTTTCTGAAACGCAGGCTTTCATTAGAAATTAATTATTTCAATAACCTGCGCGACGGCATCGTGTCGCAGCTCGCAAACACCCTGCCGCTGGTAACAGGCGTGTCGACCGCACGGCCTTGGTATAACTATAACAAAATCAGGTATTTTGGAGTAGAGGCTGCATTGCAATACACCGAGCGTGTGGGGAATGTCCGTTTTTCTGTCGGGGGGAATGCTACGATACAGAACAGCAAAGTCCTCAAATGGGACGAACCCAATTACCGCTTCGACTATCAGACCCGAGTCGGCAAGCCTACCGACGCTTACTGGGGACAGACCTACATCGGTAAGTTTGCTACGGATGCCGAGACCGGCATCGTTCGGCAGGTGTATGACGACGACCTGAAAGCAGGCGACCTTAAATACCTGGACCGGAATGGCGACGGGATCGTCGACGATAACGACCAGAGCCAGATCGGCTACACTTCACCGCGGCTGATCTACGCATTGAACCTGAAACTGGCTTATCACAACCTGGAACTGACCGTCATTGGCAACGGTCGCGCGTTTTATCAGATACCGCTTACCAACAAGTATTTCTGGAACGGCTGGGGAGATAATAACTATTCCGATTTCGTGAAAGAGAATATGGACGGCCAGTATCCGCGCCTTACCTATTATAAAGTTAACAACAACTTCGTGGGCTCGGATTTCTGGCTGCGCGACGGCGGTTTCTTCAAGATTCAGAATGTGGAACTGGCCTATAATGTGCCGGTACGCCTGGGCAACATCATGGCCGCGCGCAGTATCCGTGTGTATGTACGCGGTGCCAACGTGCTCACTTTCTCGAAGATCAAAAACGTAGATCCCGAGTCGGTCAATTCGGGGATTACCAGCTATCCGCTGTTCCGCACATTTTCCGGAGGGGTTAAACTGACATTTTAAAGCCAGAGCTATGCATTTGAAATCAATATATATCAAAAACATCCTGTCGCTGGCGCTCGCCGCATTGCTATTAACATCCTGCGTCGATTATCTGGAACCTTACCCGAACGGTAACAGGACCACCGACGACATCTGGAAGTACCAGGATATGGTGCAGGGCCTGGTTGGGCAATGCTACGACGTGATGCCGCGGAACTACAACGATAACGAGGGTGTGTACCTCGACGGCGCTACCGACGACGTGGTCATTACCAGTACCACCAACGCACTGACCCGCTTTGCCCTCGGCTCGTTACCTACCAGCCAGGATCCTTTCCGCACCTATTGGGACAGGAATTACCGGTCGATATACCTCGTGAACCTGTTCTTAAAAGATCGCCGGGGCTATAATACCCGCTTCCTCGTAGATCCACACCTGGATAGTCTGGTTAAAAACCGCTTGCAGGGAGAGGCCTATGCCCTGCGGGCGTGGTTTCAATGGGATTTGCTGCAAAAATTCGGCGGAACGGCCAACGGTCAGTTGCTCGGTTTTCCGATCGTGCTGGACCCGCTGGATGTAAAAACGGAAACGAATCTCAAACGCAACACTTACGATGAATGCGTGAGGCAGATCATCGCTGATTGCGACTCGGCTTACAAATACCTGCCCATCGCGCACCGCGATTTTCTCGTCAAGAACGTCAACGACCGCGCCTATGCCGGTGGTCGCTATTGGGGGCGCATGGACGGCATTACCACGAGGGCTATCAAAGCATTGGTATACCTTACCTGGGCCAGCCCGCGCTTCAATCCCTCGAACGACGTGAGCCGCTGGGACCTTGCTGCACAGAATGCCAAGGAAGTGATCGACTTCAAAATGAAGACCGATGCCGTTACCAATGGTTTCAATGTAAAGAAGGCCGTAAACTGGTTTGACCCCAACTTTCCGGGCATTATCTGGGCCTCGCGCTACAACAATGCGAACGACGCGATGGAACGGATGTTCTACCCGGGCGGCTTTCAGGGAACCGGCTCGGTAGGGGCTACGCAGGACCTTGTGGATGCGTTTCCGATGAAGAATGGCTACCCCATTACCGACCCGCGCAGCAAATACGACCCGGGTAATCCCTACGCCGATCGCGACCCCCGCTTTTACGCGACGATCTTCCATAATAATGCGAAGGCCGTGAAAATCAATAGCGAAAAGACGATGTACACCTTTGAAAACTGGCAAAATGCGAAAGATGCCGCCGGGCCGGCAGTAAACAGCCGTACCAATTACCATATCAAAAAAATGGTGTTTATGGGGCTCAACTGGTCCGACAACTCCATTAACCGGCAGCCCCATTCGAAATTCTTCATTCGCTGGGAACACATGCTGCTCACATTCGCGGAGGCTGCTAATCAGGTAGAAGGCCCCGATGGAGGTAAATATGGCATGTCGGCCAAAGATGCGATGGAATACCTGCGCAAAAAGGACAATACCGACGGCGGAAAAGGCTTCGACAAAGATCCGTATTTCAGCGAGGTGGCCGGTAAGGGAAAGGTGGCCTTCAACGAGTTTATCAAAAATGAGAGAAGGATCGAAACGTGCTTCGAAGGCTTGCGCTTCTTCGACCTGCGCCGCTGGACTACAAACCTTGCCGACCTGAACAGGCCGGTCCGGATGGCGAATGTGACGCGCAATTCGGATGGTAGTTTTCAATATGATCTGGACAAAGTGGTGGAAGCGCGGTCGTACACTTCCCCTTTCCTGCCTATTCCCTACGACGAAATGCTGAGAATGTCTAATCTGGTACAGAACGATGGCTGGGAAGCCTGGAAATAAATATGAATGCTATGAAAAAGAGAATTGCTGTTGCCCTCGGGCTGACAATGGGCCTGAGCGCCTGCTATGACGATTACATCAAGGATTTCGATTACACCTCGGTGTATTTCATGTACCAGACCAACGTGCGCACCTTCGTAGTGGGCGAGGGGATGAGCATCGAGGTGGGGGCGGCGCTCGCCGGTGTCCGCGAGAACCGGCAGGACCGCGTCGTAGGTTTCCAATTGGATAATGCGCTGGTCAATGCTAACGCACTGGAGGCGATGAAAGCCGGGGCCGGTTACATCCGCGAGGCGGTGAGTGGCGTCGATACGCTCAAACCGCTGCCCGCAGACTATTTCACGATCTCCGACAATTCCAGGATGGTGATCAAGGCCGGTATGCACATGGGGGCTGTGGTGATCAAGGCCGATTCGGCGCGGTTCCTGAAAGACGCCGGCACGATCCGTGCGGGGTATGCCATCCCGTTCTACATTACCTCCGCCGACGCCGATTCGGTCATCAATGCAAAGCGTTCGGCCGTGGTGGCACTCAAATACGAGAATATGCTTTTTGGAAACTACTGGCACGGCGGCGTGACGACGGTGAAGGACGCTGCGGGCAAGGTCGTGAAGACCGTGAAGTACTATACGACGATCCCGTCCCCGGAGGCCAAGATTTTTAAGCTGAAAACGGTTGCACCTGACGCGCTCGTGACCAACATGATCAGCGACCAGGAAGGCTCATTCAAGATTACACTCGATGGAAATAGCGTTCGGATCAGCAAAGCCGATGGTTCCCAGATCCAGGTAAAACCCGACGGCCCCAGTACTTTCAACCGTTCGAAACTGTTGCAAGACCGTAAATTGTTTTTAAGTTATAAATATGAAAATGAGGATGGTACGACCTCTTTTGCTCAGGACACGCTAACCTTCCGGAACCGCATCCGGGATGGTATCAACGAGTGGCAGGATGAGAATCCGGACCATTATAAATAGGTGTCAGATTACAGCTTCTTCAACGTTCGGCTGCCCATATCCGCTCTGTAAATCTCTAACTTAATATTGTTTAAATACAATATTTTGGGGAGGCTTTCCCTTCGGATAGGGCAGTTTCGTATTTCTTTGTGCAAATATCTTATAATAAAATATTGGAACTGGTCTATTTTGGCAACGTTCCCGATAACGATTGCATAAATAAACTTCGCGGATCGTTTTCAATTTTCTCCCCGAATCTCTATTCTCAAACTGATTTCCAAATGGTATTATAGGTACAAAAAATGTACTTATTGGAATTGTTCAAATCGGCATACTACCGGGAATCAAAAGTGTTTATCATCCCTGAGCCTCTTTCCAGATAAAGTTTTTCGACAGATTGGTTACAAATCTGTGCCAAGTAACTGCGCGTATGTTTGTGACTATTGGCAGGAAAAATATAATTATTTGTAAGGGCTAATCTATCAAGTGATCGTCAGAATTGACAGTTTATGGTGAACTATTAATGGTTAAACAATCAATGCGTATGAAAAGAAACTTTACAAGTATTGGCCACTGTATGATGCGTTGGGCAATGGCTGGTGCGGTGATGACGGGTTTTACAGGGCAGGTCTATGCAATGAGGCCTTCAAATCCGACCATCAGGGTTATCGACAGGACAGTTTCAGGAAAGGTGACTTCGGTAGAGGACAACCTTCCCGTTCCCGGTGTTTCGGTAGTACTGAAAGGAAGTAAAAGCGGTACGAATACCGATGCCGACGGCTCCTTCAAGATGAGCATTCCGGAAGACAACGCGGTCCTCGTGTTTTCAGCAGTAGGTTTCGTGACGCAGGAAGTTGCTGTTGGTAATAAAAGTGTGGTGGATATAGTGCTCTCCAGTGATCAGAAAATACTGACGGAGGTCGTGGTTGTGGGTTATGGTACGCAAAAGAAAAGCCAGCTGACCGGCGCAATTTCTTCGGTCGGTTCAAAAGAAATTAATGAAATGCCCATTACCAACCTCGGACAGGCCTTGCAGGGCCGTGCCGCCGGGGTGGATGTAACGCAATCGGGTTCCAAGCCGGGAACGGTGCCGAAGATCCTGATCCGCGGGCGTCGCTCGTTCAATGCAGGTAACGATCCTCTGTATGTGGTGGATGGTATCCCGCTGGGAGCAGGTTATGATGATATGAACCCCAACGATATTCAGTCGATGGAGGTATTGAAGGATGCTACCGCCACGGCGATTTACGGTTCCCGGGGTGCCAACGGCGTTGTGATCGTTACCACCAAGCGCGGTGCGCCAAAAGGTAAGACGACAGTCAGCTACGACGGTTATGTGGGGGTTTCCAAAGCGCTGGACAAAGTAGAGCTTTTCAACGGAACCGAATTTGCAGAGTTCGTTCGTGAAGCCTACCGTGCTACGGGTGGTTACAAGGATGCCGCGGGTAATGCGATCCCCACTGGCGTAATCAACGCGGAGGCGGATGCGAAAGTGGCTGTACTCGGTGGGGACCCTAATGTTGCCAAAGGTATCGCAAACGGAACCAGTACCGACTGGCAGGACCTCGTCGTTAAAACGGGCGTAATGCAAAACCATTCGGTGGGTATCCAGGGTGGGAACGACCGTACGCAATTTTATATTTCCGGCGGGTTTTTCCGCGATAAGGGTGTGGTGAAAGAAGCAAACTTTACCCGTCTGTCGCTACGCTCGAATATCGACCACAATGTGAACAAATGGTTGAAAGTAGGTCTCTCGTCTTATATGATGAACAGCATCCGTAACGGTGAAAACCTGAACACTTACGGGATGACGATCAACCAAAACCCGCTGGCGGTTCCTTACGACGAAAATGGTAAGTTGATTTTCTCCCCGACCAACGATGCGTTGCTTACCAACCCGCTTGCGGAACTGGTTAAGGGCGCCCAGGTGGACCAGTTGAAACGCTACCGGATTTTTAACAGCCTTTATACGGAGTTCAGCATTCTCCCTGGCTTGAAATACCGCGTCAACTTTGGCCCTGACTTTACCATTACCCGCTATGGACGGTTTATCGGTTCCCAAACCAATGCCAGAAAAGGTGGAGATGCGCAGGCTAATAATACCAACACCTTCGGTTTCAACTGGACTTTGGAAAACATTATAAACTATTCCAAAACATTTGGCGGCAAGCATAACCTGAACGTAACATTGCTCCACTCCATCCAGCGCGACCGCGCCGAAGGTTTCGGAGCTTCCGTGCAGGGTGTGCCGGTGGAGTCGCAGTCGTTCTATAACCTGGGCGCTGCAACAACCGTATTCTCGCCTGTCAGTGGCCTGGTGGAATGGACCATCAACTCGTACATGGGACGTGTTAACTACGATTATAATGATAAATACCTGGTCACGCTGACTATCAGACGTGACGGTTCGAGCCGTTTCGGGGAAAACAGCAAATATGGTAACTTCCCGGGTATCGCGGTGGGCTGGAACCTGAGCAACGAAAACTTCCTGAAAGGGGTTAGCTGGGTCGACCTGCTTAAAATCCGCGCCGGTTGGGGTAAAGTGGGTAACACCGGTTTGGCTCCCTACCAGACGCAGGCATTCCTCGGCCGCACCAGCTACGCATGGAACACCAATGCCGCGTATGGCTACCGTCCGGGAACGATCGGAAACGGCGATTTGCGCTGGGAGTCATCCGCTACTTCCAACGTAGGTCTGGATTTCAGCTTTATCCGCGGAAAGATTCAGGGGTCATTGGAATTCTATCAAACCAATACCACTGCATTGCTGCTGTCCGACCAGCTGCCGGGATCTATCGGTTTTAGCGCGGTTACCCGCAACGTGGGTGAGACCCGCAACCGCGGTATCGAGTTGAGTTTGACAACTAATAACGTCAACACTGCGGGCGGTTTCAAATGGACTACTGATTTTACATTTACCAAAAATACCGAGGCTATCCTGTCGCTTTACAATGGAAAAGTGGACGACCTGGGTAACGGCTGGTTCATCGGACGCCCGCTTAGCACGGTGTACGATTACAGAAAAGTAGGTATCTGGCAAACCAACGAAGCAGATGCCGCGAAATCATTCGCGAGCGAAGTGGGTCAGATCAAAATCAAGGATATCAACGGCGATGGAAAGATCAACGCTCAAGACCGCGAGATCATCGGTTCCGATGTTCCTGATTTCAGCGGAGGTATCACCAACCGTCTCAGCTACAAAGGTTTCGATCTTTCATTCTTCTTCTTTGCGCGTGTAGGTAACTTGATCCGCAGCGAATTCCACAGAAGCAACAATGCATTGGCGGGCCGTTATCAGCAAATGAAGGTAGATTACTGGACACCAAACAACCCGACCAACGAGTTCCCACGTCCGAAAAGCAACCAGGAGTTCCCGGTTTACGGAAGCACGCTTACCTATTTCGACGGAACATTCGTGAAGCTGAGAAACGTGAACGTAGGGTACACATTTACGCCGGAATTGTCGAAAAAACTGGGAATGGAGTCACTGCGTTTGTATTCGAGCATTCAGCAGCCGTTCATCTGGGCGAAATACCGGAGCAAATACAACGGTGTTGACCCTGAAACTACCGGTCTCGCAGCGGGTGGTACAGGTATAACCCCTGCTACGATGGTGATCACATTCGGTTTGAACGCGAAATTCTAACGGCCTGGTTTTGAAATTTTTAAAAGATACTGACAAATGAAAAATATAAGAAAATCGATTGTGGTGTGCGGAATGGCGGCACTAATGCTTGCCGGGCAGGGGTGTAAGGATGTGTTGGAGGAAAACATCGTCTCGGGCGTTGGTAACGATTATCTGAACACTGCCAAAGGCTTTGAAGATGGCGTGAAGGCGGCCTATTCGTCCCTTCGCTTCTATTACGCGACCCAGCAGGGGCTGACTATGAGCGAATATGGTACTGATATTTACGCGACCGGCGCTGATGGTGGCTACAAAGGTTTCCATTTTTATGACGGGCAGCTGAACCCGACAGTGGACTATCTGGCAACAACATGGGATGAGCTCTACAGGGGAATCAACACCTGTAATGCAGTCATCGAACGTGCCCCGAATGTGACGGGCATTGCCGATAATGTTAAGAAGCTGCGTATTGCGGAAGCCAAGTTTTTGCGTGGACATTACTATTATCTCCTGCATCAGCAATACGGTGGCGTAGACCTTCGCCTGACCGAAACCTTGCTTCCAACAAAGGAAACCAAGCGTGCGACCGATGCCGAAATGTACGCTGCGATCATCAAAGACTTGAGCGACGCGGTTACAGACCTTGAAGCGAAAGCACAGTCGAGCGACTATGGCCGGGCTACCAAGCCGCATGCGCAGGCTTTGCTGGCAAAAGTGTACCTGGCAAAAGGATACTCAACTGAAAAAGCAGCAGACGATTTTACCAAAGCGGCAGACCTTCTGAAAGAGGTTTCTACCAAATACGGTTATAAGTTGCTTGACGACTTCTCGGCTGTGTTTGATGAAAACAACCAGAACCACTCCGAAGTAGTATTCGCCGTGCAATACACATCCGATGCATTGACGAACGGCACGGGTAACAGCTTGCACCTCTATTTCGGGATGCAGTACGACGTGCAGCCGGGTATGAAGCGGGATACTTACTGGGGCCGGCCATTCAAACGTCTCAGACCGACCGAGTACCTGATCAACACCGTTTTCGCTGAACGCGTCAACGACTCGCGTTACAAGAAAACATTCCGCGATACCTGGCTTTCTAACAACCCGGGTACTTATAATGCTGCGTCGTTCGACGATTCTAAAACGAAAGTGACGTTTGCGGCGGGCGATACGGCAATCTTCATTCCGGGTTATGAAATGACGAAAGAGGTGCGTGCGACGAAAAAGTACCAGGTACTGGTGCCCAGCAAGTATTCGGAAGCATTGTTCCCGACATTGCAGAAGTTCTTCGATTCGAAACGCCCTGACATGACTTATGAACCGGGTAGCCGCGATTATTACGTGGTGCGTCTGGCGGATGTTTACCTGATGCTCGCCGAAGCCCTGTTCCAATCGGGCGATAAAGCGGGTGCTGCCGAAGCGATCAACATGGTAAGATACCGCGCGGGCTGGCCCGGCAAAAAGGACAAAATGCTCATTGATGCGAAAGACCTGACGATGGACCTGATTATTGAGGAGCGTGCAAGGGAGCTGGCCGGGGAACAAACCCGCTGGGTGGATCTGAAACGCTGGGGACTTCTCGTGGAAAGGGTGAAAAAATACAACCCGCAAGCTTCGGGTATCCAGGCGCATCACGTGCTGAGACCTATCCCGCAGACCCAGATCGACCGGAGCGCGAAGACATCCGATGGCAAATCGGTATTCCCGCAGAACCCAGGATACTGATAGGTTCAAGAAGTATTTAAATCAAGAGGATGGTTGCCCGGGGCGACCATCCTCTTTTGCTTTCAGGAGATGAAAAATAAAAAAATATTGCCGGTGAATCATTGGTATTATCCGATTAAAAACTAGGATTGTTTCGGAGTTCGGGTGGGCTGGAATGGGTGGCGTCACGGTGGTATATTTCACCTAAACATCATCTTAATTCACTAACCTATGCACATCACAAAAGGATTTTTTACCTCTTTGCGTCGCATGAGTGGGGTATGCATATGTGCGATATGCCTGCACCCGCCAGTGCCCGCCAGTGTCGTCGCGAGTCCGCTCGCAAAGTTTGGTCACGTCATGCAAGCCGATAGAACAGTTACCGGCACCGTTCTGGCCAAAGACGGAAACACGCCGATTCCGGGTGTAACAGTGGTTGTCAAAGGAACAAACCAGGGGACGACAACCAATGCGGATGGCAAGTTCACCATCGAGATCGCGGGCAATTCGGCGGTGCTGGTTTTTTCGGCTGTCGGCTATGTCACGCAGGAGCAGGAAATGGGCAATGCCAGTACCGTAGAAATTTCGCTCGCAACCGACTTGAAAACGCTCAATGAAGTGGTGGTTGTCGGTTACGGAACCCAAAAGAAACGCGACCTCACCGGTGCGGTATCACAGGTAAATGTGACCCGGCTCGAAAACGAAAACCCGCAGTCGGTGCAGGATGTCCTGCGCGGAAATGTGCCGGGGATGAATGTCGGTTTTTCGACCTCCGCGAAAGGTGGCGGAAGTGTTTCGGTGCGGGGGCAGAACTCCGTCAATGCGGGTTCCAGCCCATTGATCGTGCTCGACGGTACGATTTATTATGGTGGCCTGGAAGATATCAACCCGAATGATATTGAGACTATCGATGTGCTGAAAGACGCGAGTTCCTCAGCCGTTTTCGGTGCCAAAGCTGCAAGCGGGGTCATTTTGATTACCACCAAAAAAGGAAAGGAAGGTAAGCCGGTTATCAATATCAACAGCAACTTCGGGTTCGCGGAAGTGGCCAGAAATCAGCCGGTGCTAAGCCCGCAAGGCTTCATTGGCTGGCGGCAAGAGGTAATGCGGAATATCAACGCCACCGCCGATCCCGCACGCTTCGCCGATCCTAACCATCTTCCGGCTGGCGTGACTCTTGACCAGTGGCTCGCCTTTGACGGTTCCAAGGGCGAGCCGACGACGGTTTGGCTCCAACGGCTGGGGATGCAGCCCGCCGAGATCCAGAATTACAAGGACGGCAAGAGTGTGGACTGGTATTCCAAAGTATTTCAGAAAGGTTTCAGGCAAGACCATACAGTGAGCCTTTCAGGACGTAACGATCGCATTTCCTACTACATGTCTTTGGGGTACCTGAGCAATGAGGGCATTATCGTCGGCGATAAATACAGTACGGTTCGCGCACGGCTGAACCTCGAAGGCAGAGTGAACAAGCATTTGTCCATTGGGATGAATACGCAATTTGCGCGGCGTGACGAGAGCCAGATACCCGTAAACTATGATCTGGCACGGGTCATTTCGCCCTGGGGATCCGAGTTCGATGCGAACGGTAACTACTCCTGGCGGCCCAACGGCGAAGCAAGCGGCGGAAACCATCCCTACTACGCGCCGAGCTTTATAAAACGCGACCAGGGTGCTCAGACATTGAATTCCGTCCTTTTTGCCAAGGTTAGCCTGCCTTTTGGATTTACCTATCAAATCAATTTCACACCCCGTTTCGACTATACACACCGCTATAATGCCGAATCTGCCAAACATGCCGAATGGGCGGCGGAAGGTGGCCGGGCGTCACGCAAGGATTCGACGGTTTTCAACTGGCAGGTCGATAATATCCTCAAATGGAACAAGACCATCGCGGGAAAGCACCAGATCGACCTCACATTCCTTGCGAATGCCGAACGTTTCAGAAGCTGGCGTGACAGTATTTCCAACAAGGGCTTCGCACCGACGGACGTTTTGGGTTACCACAATATCCAGGCAGGCGGGCTTCCGGTAGTTTACACCGACGACCAGACAAGCACCGCCGATGCATTGATGGCCAGGTTGTTCTATTCATTTAAGGATAAATACATGCTCACGCTGTCGAGCCGGCGGGATGGTTATTCCGCTTTCGGCCAGAAGAACCCGCGGGCTGTGTTTTCGTCGGCGGCTTTGGGCTGGGTATTTACAGACGAGGGCTTTCTTCATTCCAAATGGCTAAGCTATGGCAAGCTGAGGGTTTCGTATGGTAACAACGGGAACCGCGATATTCCGCGCTACGACGCGCTCGCGGACCTTGCGAGCGGCAAATACCTGCACGTGAAACCGGATGGGACCGTGTACCAGGTGAGCCAGCTTTATGTAAGCCGGATGGCGAACCCGAATTTGAAATGGGAGAAAACAAATGCCCTGAACCTCGGTCTCGATTTTGCTTTGTTCAACAATCTGGTGGATGGCAGTATCGAGTTTTACAAATCGACCACGAAGGATTTGTTGGTAAAACGTGCGCTGCCCAATGTGCTGGGTTTTGACAACGTCTGGGACAACCTCGGCGAAGTGCAGAACAAAGGGCTCGAAATCAGTTTGAATTCCAACAATATGCGCCACGAAAACTTCACATGGCGCAGCACATTCAATTTCCAGCTCAACCGCAACAAGATTGTGCATTTGTATGGCAACTATGTCGACATTAAAGACGGCTCCGGCAAGGTGACCGGCCGCAGAGAGGCGGACGATGTTACCAACCGCTGGTTTATCGGACATGCGCTCGACGAGATATGGAATTACCGGATCCTCGGCGTCTGGCAGAAAGAAGAGGAAGCCGAAGCGGCCAAATACGGCGTTAAGCCGGGTGATTTCAAGCTGAAAGATGTGAATAACGACGGCAAATTCACCAACGACGACAAAGAGTTTCTTGGTTATACTTCCCCGCGCTTCCGCTGGACATTCCGGAATGAATTCAAACTCTTCAAAAGCCTGGACGTGTCGTTCATGATCTATTCTTATTGGGGACAGAAAGGCACATTCAACCAGATGAAAAACCGCGACGGCTTCGTGGACCGCACCAGCTCTTATGTTTTTCCTTACTGGACCGAGGAAAACCGCTCGAACGAATGGGCGAGACTTTATTCCAGCGAGGGTTCGGCGACAGGTTATGCCGTTTACAGAAGCAAGTCCTTCGTGCGATTCGAAAACCTCTCGGTGGCTTATACCGTACCCAAAGTTGTTTCGCAAAAGGTGGGCGTACAAAACCTGCGGATTTACGGTAACATCCGCAATATCGGTTTCTGGGCGCCGCAATGGAACTACTGGGACCCTGAGAATGGCACCAACGGTACTACCAATGCCAGCATAGCCACCTCGGTTCCGAGCCCGCGCATTTATACCATCGGGCTGGATATCACCCTGTAATCACTATCACACAAAACTGTATGGATTATGTTTAACCAAAAATCAAAATATATACTGGCAATAGGCCTGCTCGGCGCAGGGGCGGCGATCACGTCCTGCAAGGAAACCTGGCTGAAACCCGAACCGCTTTCATTTTACGAGCCCGATTTGACATTCAAAGACCTGGGCGGGTTGAAAGCCACACTCGTCGCATGCGAGCGTAACCTGCGCCTGGAATGGTACGGCGACGCGATGCCAATGATCACCGAATCGATCTTTTCGGACATTGCCGTCGAGGGAACGACCGACAAATCGGGGCCGGCGCAAAATTTGAACCTGCTCATTACACCGGATGCGCAGTTGAACCATATTGATTACAACCGCATTGGCTGGTATTGGCTGGAAGGTTACAAGGGTATCAAGTATGCCAATACGGCCATTTCCCGAATTGATTTGCCCACGTACAAAAATGAGCAGGAAAAGAACGAATTGCTGGGCGCGGCTTATTTCCATCGGGCGGCACGCTATTACCGGCTTACACAGCAGTTTGGCGATGTTCCGTTGATTTTAACAGAAATAAACGGGCCGAAACTGGATTTCCAGACTACGAAACGCGAGGTAATCCTCAAAAAAATGAAGGCAGACCTCGAATTTGCCGAACAATGGGTCCCTGCGGTGACGGATAAGGGGACGGTGAACAAGGGCTCGGTGAGCCATCTGCTTACGAAAGTCAATCTGGCGCTGGGTCTTTTCGACGACGCGATCAAGTCGGCAACGAATGTAATCGATGGCGGGACGCATAAGCTCATGACCTCCCGCTTCGGCGTTAATGCGACCGATGCGACACGGAATATTGTCTGGGATTTGCACCGGCCTCAGAACAAAGCCTTGGCAACGAATACCGAAGGGCTAATGTTGGTTATCGACCGTTTAAATATCGAAGGCAATGTCGACGGTGGTATGCTCATCATGCGGAACTGCGTGCCGTTTTGGTTCAACAACATCAACACGCCGAACGGAAACCGGGGCACGATTGACACCTATGGCATCGAGATCGATCAGGTTGTTAAATACGGTCGCGGGATCGGCCGTTTGCGCCCGACCGATTACTCGCAGAATCAGATATGGGACGACAAGAACGACTTACGCCACGCACCGGGTAACTGGACGCGCATGGAGGATATTCTGTACAATAACCCTCAGATCAAGGAAACGGACAGCTTTTACGGCAAACATCTGCAACTTAAAAATGCGGAAGGCGTGGTGCTGACAATCGACACCATCCGCTGCTGGTTCGACTGGCCGAACTATAAGCTCTTCGTCGAAGACCCGTTGCGTGTGCAACCCCAGGGAGGTAATTCCGACTGGTACGTCTTCAGGTTGGCCGAAACTTACCTACTGCGCGCGGAAGCGTATGCGTGGAAAGGCGACCTGGCGAAAGCTGCCGACGATGTAAATGCGGTACGGGCCCGCGCCAACTGTGCACCACTTGCAGCCGGTAAAATCAACATCGGTACCATTCTCGACGAGCGCGCGCGAGAGCTGTATTTCGAAGAACCGCGCAAGACCGAGCTGACGCGCATTGCCTATATTTTCGCCCAAACGGGTAAGCCTGCTCCGAATGGCAAAACATACAGTCTCGATAAGTTTTCCGATGATAATTACTTCTATGACAGGGTAATGGAGAAGAACGATTTTTACAATAAGGGTGTGAAAACGCGCCATGCCGACGAATACACCATGAGCCCTTACCACGTGCTGTGGCCGGTCCCGCAATCGGCGATCGACGGGAACACGCAGGCGAGGATCAATCAGAACAAGGGATATGCAGGCTATGAGCGGAACGTGCCGCCGCTGACGGAAATCCCGAAATAAATTTGCAAGCAATGGCCCGTAGACAGCGGGTCATTGCTGTTTTATATCGTCTGGGAGTTATGATTTTTACATTAATCTAAACCTGAAATGAACAGACGGAATTTTCTGCAAAACACTTCACTAGCGATGGCTGCTACTATGGCGGGTGCCGGCTGGCTGGAAGCCGCTATAAAAAAGGGAGACGTGAAAATCGGCTATTCCGCCATTACCTGGGGCGGTAAGGACGAACAGGCTATGGCCGATCTGGCCGGGCTGGGCTTCAAGGGCATTCAGTTGCGGGCCAATACATTCGGGCCTTACCGTAACAAACCTTCCGAATTGAAGGAGGCGTTGGTGAAGAACAATCTTACGCTTTGCATGTTTTCGAGCGGAAATGTCGAGATAGATCCTGCCAAATTTGAAAGTACCGTTGATACACACGTTGCCCACGCGAGTTTTGTGAAAGCATTAGGCGGCAACGCGATGCAGCTTACCAACAGCCTTCGGCCGAAAGATCGCGCTCCATCGGTGGAGGAGTTGAAAAAACTGGCGCAGGTGATGAATGAAGTCGGCAAGCAAACGGCCGACCTGGGCGTGCAGGCCGTTTACCATAACCATATGAACCAGCTCGGCGAAACGCCGGAGGAAGTAGATGTGATCGTCCAGGCAATGGACCCGCGTTATATCAAGCTCCTGCTCGACATTGCGCATTATAAGCAGGGCGGCGGTGAGCCGCATGAAGCGATCGTCAAATACAAGGATATTCTGCATTCGCTGCATTTGAAAGATACCAAACCGGCCGAGACCAAAAGCGGCTACAAATTTGTGGAACTGGGGCGGGGCAGGGTGGACGTCCCGGCGGTTTTCAAGGCTTTGGACAAAGTGAAGTTTAAAGGCTGGGCCGTGGTGGAACTCGACGGCGTGCCTGATCCGGAGAAATCTCCTTTGATTTGCGCAGAAATCAATAAAAAGTACATTGCCGAGGTTTTAAAATATCCCGTGTAGTCCGAACTGTATTTGTAAGGGTATTCTTATTAATATTTCGTTATTAATGTAATAACTGATATTAGATAGGATACCCTTTCGCATTTTTCAGTTATTCATCATTTTTATTCAACACAATGAAAAAATTCCGATTACCGCTGGTCGCGATGGCCGCGTTCCTCCTTGCCGCTCCGCTCCAAGCCCAGAAGTCGAAAGACGGTTGGGTAGATCTCTTCAATGGCAAGGATCTGACAGGCTGGAAACAACTCAACGGCCAGGCTAAATACGAAGTAAAAGATGGGGCCATCGTAGGTACTTCCGTGATGGGCACGCCCAACTCGTTCCTGACAACCGAAAAAGACTACGGCGATTTTATTCTCGAACTCGATGTAAAAGTCGATAATAAGTTAAACTCGGGCATTCAGATCAGAAGCTTGTCTAAACCCGACTACATGAATGGCCGCGTGCATGGCTACCAGGTCGAGATCGACCCGAGCGATCGTGCTTACTCGGCAGGTATTTACGACGAAGCACGCCGAGGCTGGCTGTACCCGCTCGATTTGAATCCCGAAGGCAAAAAAGCATTCAAAAGAGATGCCTGGAACAAATACCGCATCGAAGCGATCGGTAATTCGATACGCACCTTCCTGAACGGCGTACCTGTTGCACATGTGGTGGACGATATGACGCCCGTGGGCTTCATATGCCTGCAAGTGCATGCGATCGGCAGCAAGGAAATGGAAGGTACACAGGTGAGCTGGAAGAATGTCCGCATAAAAACCACAAACCTGAAACCGAGCCCGGCCACCAACGTCCGCATTGTCAACCTGATTCCGAACAACCTCGACGCTGCCGAAAAAGCCCAGGGTTATTCGCTATTGTACGATGGTAAATCGGTGGATCAGTGGCGTTCTTACGGCGGGACAGAATTCCCGACCAAGAGATGGAACTATCAGGACGGTGCCATTACAATTACCAAATCGGATGGCTCTGAAACCGGGAATGATATCGTTACGCGCAAGCTTTATGGCCCGGCATTCGAATATGAATTTGAATTTAAGCTAACCGAAGGCGCTAACAGCGGTGTAAAATACTTTGTCGACCAGAAATTCAATTCGAATGGGAAATCGGGCATTGGCTGCGAATACCAGGTGCTGGACGACGAGCGTCATCCGGATGCGAAGCTGGGTAAAAACGGCAACCGTACCATTGCTTCATTTTACGACGTAATCCCGGCCGACCGTCCGAGGAATGCGGTGAAAAAGATCGGTGAATGGAACCAGGGGCGCATTGTGGTGCAGAAGGACGGTACTGTGCAGCACTTCCTGAACGGCTATAAAGTGGTGGAATATGTGCGGGGCTCCCCGCAATTCAAGGAGTTCGTGGCAGGTTCGAAATTCGCCAAATTTGAAGGTTTCGGCCTTTCACAGGAAGGTAATCTGCTGTTGCAGGACCACGGCGACAATGTGTTTTTCCGCAGCTTGAAAGTGAAGGAGATCAAATAGCGCCAACCAGCGGAAAAAGGGTAAAAAAATACAGTAGATAAGCGGGCGTCCGACATTTACAAACGATTGCCCGCAAATCGGACTCAAAGGCAATTAAAAAGTCAACTTTTATTCAAATCCAATATCATGACTAATAGGAGGGATTTTCTTAAAAACGCTGCACTGGCTTCTGCGGGTGTCGCAGTAGGCGCGAATGCTTTTAGTGCGGCCAGTTACCGCCGTATCGTGGGAGCTAATGATCGCGTAAGGGTAGGTATCATCGGTTTTTCGGACCGTTTCCGTAGCTCGCTGGCACCTTCCTTCTCGGATCACGCCAAGGAACTGAACTTTGAGTTTATGGGTGTTTCCGACCTTTGGAACCGTCGCCGCGACGAAGCGGAGGCATTCATGAAAGGGAAACCTTACGCAGCCAGCGAATTTGTAAAGGCGCGTAATAACGAAGAATTGCTGGGACGCAAGGATGTGGACGCGGTGATCATCAGTACCGCCGATTTCCAGCACGCATTGCATTGCGCGGAAGCTGTGAAGTCCGGTCGTGACGTGTATGTTGAAAAACCATTCGCGGAGACCCTTGAAGATGCGAAAGTTGCATTGAAAGCGGTGGACGCGTCGAAGCAGATCGTACAGGTAGGCTCGCAGCGCCGCAGTGCTCCCAACTATTGGGCAGCTTATGAATATATCAAATCGGGCAAATTCGGGGATATTACCACGGTGGAAATGACCTGGAACGTGAACCAGCCGGGCCGCTGGAGACGCAAGGAGCTCGTTTCGCAGATCCGCAAGGAGGATACCGACTGGGACCGCTTCCTGATGAACCGTCCGAAAGTGGAGTGGAACCCGCGTTACTACCTCGAGTTCCGTCTTTTCTATCCATACTCATCGGGTATTCCCGGGCAATGGATGGCCCACCAGATCGATACCGTACACTGGTTCTCGGGCCTCGATGCGCCGCGTAATGTCGTTGCGAATGGTGGTATTTACACCTGGAAAGACGGTCGTACCAATGTCGACACTTTCAGCGCGGCATTCGAATACGGTCCTTTGGACGACAAGAGCAAAGGCTTCCAGGTAATCTATTCTTCCCGCTTCAACAATGAGGCAGGCGGTGTGAAGGAATATTACTATTCAAATGGCGGTATGATCAACCTCGATACGAACAAGATCACTTCCGAAGGCGGCTTGAAGGAAAAAGATGCCAAAGGAATGGGCTTGCAGGCTAATTTGCTGCCCGAAATGTCGCTGAAAACCGGGGATAAAATCGCGACCGACGCGAATACCGGCGCCGATCCGATGACTTCGCTGCACATGCGTAACTGGATGGAGTGTATCCGTAGCCGCAAAGAGACGAATGCACCTGCCCGCGTAGGTTTCAACCACTCGGTGGCGAACATTATGGCAACCCAGGCGTTGCATACTGGAAAACGTGTGAACTGGGATCCGAAGAAAAAGGAAATCGTGCTTAGCTAACCATTTTAAAAGATCTGACAGTGAATTTGAAACATACTGCTTTGGCACTGACTGCCGTCGCCTTTGCCGGAAGTGCTTTTGCGCAGAAGGTTGATCTCATCCGGAACGACAAGGACAAAAAAGTGGAGGTGAAAGTCGACGGGAAGCCATTTACGGCATATTATTACCCTGGCGAGAAAACGCTGAAAAAGGCTGTGTTATACCCGGTAATGACTGGTAAAGGCACGGTGATCACACGTGGCTGGCCGCTGGACCCTCGTGCGGGCGAGCGCGTAGACCACCCGCACCACGTGGGTATCTGGCTCAATTACGAGGACGTCAATGGTAACGACTATTGGAACAATTCCGATGCCGTCAACCACGAAAAGCGGGCCTATGGAACGATTATCCATACCGGCATTACCTCCGTGAAGAGCGGTAAAGAAAAAGGCGAGCTCACCGTTACTGCCGATTGGGTGGATAAAGACGGCACGCTGACCCTGAAAGAAGTAACCAAATACACTTTCAGTGGCAAAGGCGATACCCGCATTATCGACCGCAGCACGACATTGACAGCCGTTTTACCCGAAGTGAATATGCCCGACGTAAAAGACGGCATGTACGCGATCCGCGTAGCACGCGAGCTGGAACTACCGTCGAACAAGCCCGAAATCTTCACGGATGCAAGCGGTATTGCCACCAAAGTACCCGTAATGAACAATGAGGGAATAACGGGCAACTATCGCAACAGCAATGGCGTGGAAGGCGAAACGGTATGGGGCAAACGTGCGATCTGGTGTAATCTGACCGGAAAGATCAAAGACGAAAACATCAGCATCGCGATGATCGACCATCCTAAAAACGTCGGTTATCCGGCTTACTGGCATGCGAGAGGTTACGGATTGTTTGCTGTAAATCCTCTGGGAATGAAAGCGCTCAGCGACGGCAAGGAAACGCTCAATTTCAAGTTGAAAAAGGGCGAATCGACCACCTTCCGCTACCGCATGGTAATTGCTTCCGAGCATTTGAAAGACGCGACGCTAAACGACCTCGCTGCGGCGTACGCCAAGACGGAATAGTTTGTATCATAGCATATTGAAAAGGTAGCCAGCGCATTTCGCTGGCTATTTTTTTTAACTTATATGAACAAACTATGTGTACAGCGATGTCAGACATAGGTAATACTCATAAATTGAGACGAGGTCATGCTCCGGTAAGGCATAAGAAATAGCTACTTCTCCATAGTCCCTGGCGAATGCCAGCTGATGACGTGGTACGTTGCCGGCGTTTTGCCTACGTTGCGCAGCGTGTGCATCTGATTGGACGCCTGGAAAATGACCGAACCAGGGCCGACTTTCTTCTTCTCTCCGTTGACGAGCGCCTCCACAGTGCCATCCTTAATGATAATCACTTCTTCTTCGGGATGTTTGTGAGGTGGGTGCGATGCTTCACCGGGATTCAATGTCGTAACGTGGCATTCGAGTTCATCCGTTGTGGCGGTTTGAGAACGAAAAAATGTCCTCACGGATCCGATGGCGGTACCCCTTACAGCGATGTTGTTCCAATCGAAAACAGATGATTCAAGGATGCTGCCTTTGGGTTCGGCGATAATGCAGGTCAATGTGCAACAAACGGAGATAGAGGCGACGATAAGGTCTCGTTTTGTAATTGTCATAATAGGGTAAGTCGAGTAGTTTTTTAGTAGAAAGACTTCTGTCCGGAATGTTTACCTTGACTGTATTGTAGAAATAATTTAAATTTTTATTGGATTAGTTTCAAAAGGTATTTTCGGGCAGGCTACGGTATTTTGATAATGGGTAAATAAACGTTATCCTTGAAACTGAAATGCGGAAAATCCTCCGTTGTCTGTTTTTGCTCTCTGTTCATGGAAGATCAATCAAGAAGAACGTTCCTGCAAAATGCGGGATTGGCTTCACTCGCCTCTGTTTCCAATATCACACCCGAGCCGGAAAGAATAAAGGAGCTGTTTATACATCACGTTTTCTTTTACCTTAAGGAGCCCAACAATGCCCAGCACGAGGCACAGTTGCTGGAAGGATTGCACAAGCTGGCCAAGGTGCCGACGATACAATATGTACACATCGGAAAGCCGGCTGTCACCAACCGGTCGGTGATTGTCAAAGATTATACGGTCTCCTGGATGTGTTTTTTTAAGAATATCATCGAGGAAGAAATCTACCAGACTCACCCGATCCATCTCGACTTTATCGAGAAGTATGGTCATTTGTGGGAAAAAGTGGTGGTTTACGATTCCGTAGGGCCGAAGAAAGTCGACTAGATTACTTTGGCTCCGGCGGACATGGTTTATGTTTTGAAGGAGTAGTAATATGAAAGAGAATTTCAAGGAAAATCACCCGGAATGCCGGGAATTGATCTTGCCGGTGCGGGATGCGCTGGATGTGATCAGCGGGAAGTGGAAGATTTCGATCCTCATCGCAATGAGCCTCGGAAACAAGCGGTTTATGGAATTGCAGAATGCTATTCCGAACATCACGCCGCGGATGCTGTCGAAAGAGCTGAAAGAGTTGGAAATGAACTTGCTGGTGGAGCGAAAGGTGTACGATTCCTTCCCGCCGGTGATCGAGTATGAACGCACCGAACACGCCCGTTCGCTTGAACCGCTGATCGAAGAACTGCGCCGCTGGGGCGAGTACCATCGCCTGGTGATTACGGGTACTAATATTGAGCATCCTGTAAAAGAATTGCAGGATTGAGGTAAAGATGCCTGCCGGGCGGCTTTATGCAGTGGAAGTGAAATCCTTTTAAAATACATGAAGTTATTCCTGCATGTGGCCGCGTCGTTCGCGGCCTTTGGTTTGTATATCTCGTCCGCGCATGCGCAGCAGCATTCCGATGCGATACGGTTGAATCAGGTCGGGTTTTACCCGGCGGCACCGAAAGTGGCTGTGGTTGTGGGGAATGGAGCGGGGACATTCGAAGTGAAGGATGCTAAATCGGGGAAATTGGTTTTAAAAGGGGAGCTGAGCAATGCCCGTACCAGTCAGCATTCGGGCAGGCATACCCGCCTGGCTGATTTTAGCGCGCTTCGGAAGCCTGGTTCTTATGTGGTGGAAGTAGCTGGATTGGGAAAATCGGCCCCGTTCAATATCGGCAGCCGCATTCACCGGGAGGTAGCCGAGGCTTCATTAAAAGCGTTCTACTATCAACGCGCCTCCATTGAACTCCCTGAAAAGTACGCAGGGAAATGGGCCCGGCCGGCCGGGCATCCCGATAACAAAGTGCTGGTACACGCGTCGGCAGTTTCGGAAGGACGGCCAGAGAATACCGTAATACCTTCGGCCCGGGGCTGGTACGATGCCGGTGACTACAATAAATACATTGTTAATTCGGGTATTACAATGGGTACCCTGCTGTCGTTGTACGAGGATTATCCGCTCTATTTCGAAGATTTCAATACCAATATCCCGGAAAGTAACAACGGTGTCCCCGATTTGCTGGACGAGGTGGTCTGGAACTTGCGCTGGATGCTGACTATGCAGGACCCGGCTGATGGAGGGGTGTATCACAAGCTCACAAACCCGCGTTTTGACGGGATGATCATGCCCGATGCTGCGAAAAATTCCCGCTATGTTGTGCAGAAAAGTACTGCGGCCACGCTCGACTTCGTGGCAGTGATGGCGCAGGCTTCGCGGATATTCAAAAGTTTTGACAACAAATTCCCCGGCCTGGCCGATTCATGTACGACGGCTGCTGTGAAAGGTTGGCAATGGGCCGGGAAGCATCAGGAGGTGTTGTACAATCAGAATGCAATGAACAAGCAGTTCGATCCGGATGTGGTTACCGGCACCTACGGCGACCGCTCTGTGAATGATGAATGGGTATGGGCTGCCTGTGAAATGTACGCTGCGACAGGCAAGCCGGAGTATATCAAAGAAATCGATCTGGAGTTGCAGCAGCCCATGGTGCTACCCACTTGGAGCCAGGTGAAAACATTAGGGTATTATACATTGTTGCGCAACATGCATACACTGAAATTGCCTTCCGGACTTGCGACACCGCTGATAAAATCCGTTGTGGCTTATTCAGATCTGCTGTTGGCCGATCTTGAAAAGCAACCCTACAACACGGTCATGGGGAAAATCGCGAAGGACTACGCGTGGGGCAGCAGTTCAGTTGCGACGAACCAGGGCATTGCATTAGTATATGCCTTCCGGCTAACCGAAAACCGGAATTATCTCAATGCGGCCTTGGGCAACCTCGATTACCTGCTTGGCCGGAATGCAACGGGCTATTGTCTACTCACAGGATTCGGTTCCAAGCGTGTCATGCACCCGCACCACCGGCTCTCCATTGCGGACGGCGTTGTGGACCCGATTCCCGGCTTGCTTTCCGGGGGGCCTAATCCCGGGCAGCAGGACAAATGCGCGGGCTATCCGAACAAATTTGCCGACGAATCATTTACCGATAGCGATTGTTCATACGCTTCCAATGAGATCGCAATCAACTGGAACGCACCGATAGTGTACCTTGCCGCTGCGCTGGAAGCATCGATGAAATAGACTCTTGCCGGATTATCAGGCCTTTTTACCTTTTATCGGAACAGTTTCAGGGGTCTCATTATACCCCTTTTTCTGGGTCATGTTTACCTTTTCGGATTTCTGGATGGATTCCTGTTTGAGGACTTCGGAAGGTTTCCGGCTATCGTCTTTTTGCTTCGATTTACTTTTTGGCCCGCCCTGGCTTGGGGAGCCGCCTTCCAGGTGATTGGTTTGCGTTTTCATAATTTTTGAGGTTTAAGGCGCTACCTGCAAATTTCATTCCCGGTGGTGCTACTTTTTTGGAATAGTGCAGTAGAACCGCCTCTTGGGCCGACTCTTTATCAAATCAAAATCCAACAAACGGTATGAACCTTTTCAAATCCATTTCACAAATACGGACCCTACTCAAATCCATCGACCTCGAAGCCGTTGCCAAGCTGTCCCGGAAAGTTGACCTCAACCAGTTGATGGGTATCGTCTCCAAAATGAGCGAAGAGGACCTTGGTAAAATGCTTAAATTCATGCAAGCCGGTTCAGGCAAAAAGAAGACACCGCCTGTTGTGAATGGCGACTTCTATGAGCTGACATCGACACTAGGTCCCGAGGAGCGTGAGATACAGCTCAAAGTGCGGGAGTTTATGGAAACGGAAATCAAGCCGATCGCTAACTATTACTGGAACAATGCACAGTTTCCGATGCACATTATCCCGCTAATGGCCAAGCTGAATATCTGCGGCCTCACTTATCACGGATATGGCTGTGCCGGTCGTTCGGCATTATTGGAAGGGTTTATCGCGATGGAAATGGCGCGTATCGATTCGTCTGTTTCAACGTTCTTCGGTGTGCATAGCGGCCTTGCCATGGGCTCCATCTATCTGTGCGGTTCGGAGGAACAGAAGCAGCAATGGTTGCCTGTCATGCAACGTATGGAGCTGATCGGTGCGTTCGGGCTTACCGAGCCGGAAGTAGGCTCGGGCGTTGCCGGCGGACTCACGACAACCTGTAAACGGGAAGGCGACGAATGGGTGATCAACGGGCAGAAGAAGTGGATCGGCAATGCCACTTTTTCGGATATCACAATTATCTGGGCGCGTAGTCTGGACGATAGCCAGGTGAAAGGCTTTATCGTGCGGAAGGAGAATCCCGGCTTTAAAGCAGAGAAAATGGAGGGTAAGATGGCACTGCGCACGGTGCAGAATGCATTGATCACGTTGACGGAATGCCGCGTACCCGAGACCGACCGTCTTCAGAATGCAAACTCATTCAAAGATACCGCCAACGTCCTGCGTATGACGCGTGCGGGTGTTGCGTGGCAGGCGGTCGGGTGCGGGCGGGGCGCGTACGAGCTGGCTTTGAAATATACCTTGGAAAGAAAGCAGTTTGGGCGGCCGATAGCCGGTTTTCAATTGGTACAAGACCTGTTGGTAACCATGCTGGGCGACCTTACCGCCATGCAGACGATGGTTTACCGGCTATCCCAATTGCAGGACGCGGGTGATCTCGCCGATGAGCATGCGTCACTCGCAAAAGTATTCTGCACCCTGCGCATGCGCTCGATCGTCGATCATGCGCGCGAGCTTTTTGGAGGTAACGGCATATTGCTCGAATACGACATTGCCCGTTTCGTCGCCGATGCAGAGGCTATTTACTCGTACGAAGGCACGAAGGAAATCAATTCACTGATCGTCGGCAGGGCGATTACGGGGGAAAGCGCTTTTGTATAATGTGAAAACAGGTATATGGGCCCTACAATGTGCCTGCTTTTATTTCGTTTAGGCGTACTTCAAAAGACTCATAGGCCATACCGGAAACTTTCTGTGCTTCCACCGCTTTGGTTTGCCACTCGATGGCCTCTTCTTTTCTGCCTAGTTTGTAAAGGATGTGTGCGTAAGTGTCAATAAAGTTCGGGTCGCCTAACCGGTATGGAGTTTGCGCGTTTTTCCTTTTTTCATTTGATAAATCCATCGATTTTTTCGACCATGCCAGTGCTTTTTCAAGCAGTTCCTTATTGCGCGTAAGCTCGTAGAAATGGTAGGCATGCTCATTCAGTTCCAGATAAATGAACTGCGAGGGCGGCGCGATCGCCATAGACCTTACCGTCACACCCTGTTTAGGCTTGCCGCGTTTGGATATAAAAAAGTTCTGTTGTGCTTTGAATGCTGCATCGTCCATTGCGTTAAGCGAATCGATGGTCAGCGGCATGTATTTGTTTTCTATTAATTTGACGGCGCTTTCAAAATACTTTCGCGTATCACCGATCCGGTAGTAGTATTTAGTCATCCATTTCGCAGAATCAATTTCGCCGCTCGACCGGTCTTTGCTGTGAGATTCCCTTGCAAAATCAGCGGTTTGCTGCGCTATTTGAATGTCCCGTTTTTGCACCGCTATACGGAAAGAATTTTCAAGAATTCCTTCATACATTGCTTTGCGTTCGTCGGGTTTGGCCGAGTTGAATATACTGTCGGTTATTGATTTCGGGGTTTTGGTTCTTATAGTTTGAAAAGCAAGACTGTTTACAGCGGGGGAAAATTCGAATATGCCTTTGACAGTCTGAAAATTAACGAGCGAATCGACAGGAAGCGAGGCAACATATTCGTCGAGCAAGTCATCAATCGCCATGGATGATTCCCGCTTTTTGACCATATATTCCCTCATGAATGCGGGCTTGCGCATGCCGGCTTTGTAATCTCTTTCATAGTCGGGTAATTGCTTTCTCCCTTTACGATCTAGTGCGCGCTCCGCGCCCTGTAAATAGGTGTAGGAATCGCCCGTAGAGCCGTTATTTACGTGCAGGATGTTGCCGTCCGAATCCACATACAGCGACATCAGCGAGCTCATGATCCTGAATTCCTGAGCAAGATTCCGGCCATTGGCAGTGCCTACATTGCAGCGGATGGAGATGAATTCTTCGTCAAAGGTCTTCTTGAGAATTTCATTACCAAAACCCAGTGAAGCGACCTCATTGCATTGAATGCACTCGCTGTTTTCGAAGTGAATAAAAATGAGCTTGTCCTGTTCCTTCGCTTGTTTGGAAAGCTGGTTCCAGGAAGTGTTACTGTCGATGAATGTAATTTGACCAAGGCTCTGGAAAGAAATGATCAGCGCAAATGCCAGTACAATTTGCCTCATAAATAGCGTGATTAATGCGTTTTTCAAATGTAATTTAAATTTTGTAACCGATTGTTAAAATAATATAAATATCAGGAAATGACAATAATGTGCAACGCATTGATTACAACGATTTTTGCAAATACTGTGTCCCGTTTTCAGGTCACTACACCCTTTTTCCAACCATGAAAAGCCTTCTACTTTTCCTCTTCCTGATACTTGTTTTTTCCTGCAACGACGACACCCTTTCTTCACGTCTGGAAGTGTGCGGTATAAAAGACCCTGTGCGAAATTTACCTTGGTTGAGGGCAAAGATCGACTCTCTGAAAGCCAAAGGCGAGGCTGACATGCTCACGGTTACGCTCGGAAAAATAAAGGGTGAATTCGTTTTCGATTGCACGATGATTTATATGTCGTGCATAGGTTGTTCGGCGTACCATTGCGACGGTACCCGTGTAGACCTTTCGAAATACACACAGGAGGAAATGAAGGATTTTCTGGCCACTATCCGCGGCGAAGGCACACGAGGCCCGGTAATATGGCCTGAGAAATAGGCCGCATTCTTGCCTTTAAGCACTACCTGGCGTAATTTGGGCCGCTCAACCCAACCGTTATCAACGTGAAGGCACCAGTTACAATACGGCGCGCGTCCGAGGCCGACCGTGCGGTTATTTACCAGATGATATGCGGTCTCGAAAACATGGTACTCGACCGGCAAGGCTTCGATACCGCCTTCGACCGTAACATTGCAAGCCCGAATATTGCCTATTTCCTGGCCCAACACGACGGAAAGCCGGTTGGAATGGTGAGCTGCCATATTCAGCCCCTATTGCATCACGCAGCGTTGGTCTCGGAAATACAGGAAATGTATGTCGACCCGGAGTACCGGTCTCAAAGGATCGGGAATGCATTGATGGAGCATGTTACCGCATTCGCAAAAGGAGAGGGCGCTATTCAAATGGAGGTAACCTCGCGCGCCACACGTGAGCAGGCGCACAGGTTCTACGAGCGTGAGGGGTTCGAAAAGTCGCATGTCAAACTCGTCAGGTATTTCAAAAACGAATAAAAAATCACCGGGCCAACGTCCCGGTGATTTTTGCATTACCCTAAACCTTCAACTATAACCTTTAAAATCTTAGTATCTGCCTCTGTGACGACCATCGCGTGACCAGCGGTCGCGGTCGCGGCTGAGATGGCGGGTGTCCGACATCAGCTCGTGCAGGTCGTTGCGGAGAATTCTTTCCTCACGGTTCGACAGACGGCCATGGCGGGCGAAATGCCGTTCCTTGTCCTGGATGTTCTCGTAGCGGTTCATGAGCATATTTGCCTCACGGGAAGTGAGCGTGCCCCATTGCACACCGTTGGCTATATTTTGTCGTACTTCTCTCTGGAGTCTGTTGATGTCAGACATTCTTTCACGGCTGTAACCGTCGCGGTATTCGTCACGATCGTAACGGGGACCATATTGGGCGGAAGCATTGGTGAATCCTAATGCGAGAACCACTGCGGCAAAAAGTATCTTTTTCATAACCCAAAAGTTTTAAGTTTCGTGGGTTAGAGGGTAAGTGGCCGCAGAGGTTTAAATGGGGATTGTTAACGATTGTTAACCGAAAATGAAGCGTTTTTAACCATTTGAAAATCAGCTCGCGATCGCCAGACGAATGGCTTCCTGCGCCTCATTCAAAATTTCTTCCGCCTTCCGGCCGGCCGGCTCGATGGCAGGCAGGACTGTGAAACTGAGCTTTGCAAAAGATTTCAGCGGGAATATTCCTTTGGGGTTGAATGCCCCGGTGCCGTTGATCGCCACGGGCACTACGAGTGCGTCGGGAGCTCTTTTCAGCAGGGTAGCGACACCGCCGGGTTGAAACGGCTTCATATCGCCGCTGGCGGTACGGGTGCCTTCGGGGAAAATAATGGCCGACGCTTTTTCGTCCTGGATCAGTTTGCCGAGGCGTGCGATTTCGGTAATGGCCTGCTTGCCGTCTTTCCGGTTGATGAGCGCCGCGCCGCTTTTGCGCAGGTTGTAGGAAATGCTGGGGACGCCCTTTGCAAGCTCTATCTTGGAAACGAAACGAGGACTGTATTTCCGCATGTACCAGTAAACAGGGGAGATGTCGTAGCTACTCTGGTGATTGGCCACGAATATAAGAGGCCGGTTGTCGGGCAGCTGGGCAAGGTTTTTGAACTTAATATTTGCGCCGGTCAGATAGAGCCCGAAAGTGAGGGAAAAATTAAGCCAGTCGACCGACACTTTGTGCGCCTTTTTGCCGAAGACGTTGAATGCGATGACCTGTATGACATGGAAAACTAAGAGTGTAAGGCCGAAATGGATCAGGTAGAGGGTACTCAGAACGTAATCGAGGATTTTTTTCATTCTTATTTTTTTTGCAAAAATAGTCGAAAACTGCTTTGGTTACTCCAAATTCTAAGGCGTGAAATGACAATTGTCATTCAAAACTTACGTATAATTCACGTTATTTGTAAAATAGTCAATAGTGTTTAAATCAAAATACAAATGGATATTACGCTTTCAGCCGAAAGGCTTGAAGTAATGAAACATATAGGCAAAGACCTCGACGGGCTCATTGGTGAGTACCTTAAACCGATCGAAGAAAACTGGCAACCGGCTGACTTCCTGCCCGATGCAACAAGAGAGAATTTTTTGCATGAAGTGAAGCTTTTGCAGGAAAGCTGCCGTGAGCTGCCTTATGACTACATTGCCGTGCTGATCGGAGATACGATTACTGAAGAGGCATTGCCTACTTACGAATCCTGGCTGATGGATGTGATTGGTGTTAACCAGGTCGGCGAGCCTGAATCCGGCTGGGTGAAGTGGGTACGTGCCTGGACGGCCGAAGAAAACCGCCACGGTGACTTGCTCAATAAGTACCTGTACCTTTCAGGACGCGTGAACATGCGTGCTATGGAAGTTTCTACACAATACCTCATCGCCGACGGTTTCGATATCGGCACCGACCGCGATCCTTACCGGAACTTCATTTACACTTCATTTCAGGAACTTGCTACCAACGTCTCGCACCGCCGCACGGCCACGCTCGCGAAGAAGTTCGGTAACCCGCATTTGTCTAAAATATGTGGGGTAATTGCTTCCGACGAAATGCGTCACGCGAAGGCATACAAAACGTTTGTAACCAGAATACTGGAAGTAGATCCATCGGAGCTGCTGCTGGCTTTGGAAGATATGATGCGGAAAAAGATCGTTATGCCGGCGCATTTCATGCGGGAATCGGGCGTGAAAATGGGCGAAACTTTCTCACACTTCTCCGATGCGGCACAACGGCTGGGTGTGTACACAACACTGGATTACATCGATATTCTCGAAGATTTGCTCAATGAATGGAACATCGGTTCCGTCAGGGACATTAATGAAAAGGCTGAAAAAGCAAGAGACTACCTCATGGCGCTTCCTGCGCGTCTGAGAAGAATAGCCGACCGGACCCGTATTCCGGATCTGGCATATGAGTTTAGCTGGATAAGCAGGTAAAGCAATACAATATCATGGTCGATGGTCTGTGGTCTATTTGAGAGATGACCATAGACCATCGACCATTTAGCGTTGCGGCATTTATAGCAACAACATCACCGCGCCCCGCTTGCTAATCACCTTCCCCTTCGTCGAAACTCCTTCGACTTCCCAAACATAAGTGCCTGAAATAGCCGTACCACCTTTGAAAGAGCCGTCCCAGCCGGTATTGAGCTGGTCGGTGAAGAATACCAGTTGCCCCCAGCGATTGTAAATGCGGAAATAGCGGATCGACGCGATGTCGTTTACAACCGGCAGCAGTACTTCGTTTTTACCATCACCATTAGGTGAGAATGCAGTTGGGATGATAATGCTTTCCTGGCGTTTGATGGAAAGCTTCACCTGGCCCGAACCCTTGCAGCCCGACTCGGAAGTGACATCCACCGTATAGGATTGATTTTCCTGCAAAACGGCTATCGGGCTTTGGATACTGGCGTCGCTCAGTCCGTCGGCTGGCGTCCATAAAAACGTGACGCCCGCATAATTGCGGATCTGGGGTGAAGTTGCATTGAGCTGGAAGGGGACATTGTATTCTATCACGGCATCGGGCGTAACATTTACCTCAATTTTGGGCGATACACGGACCTGGACGGTGTCTGTCTGCGTGCAAAACCCCTTGGTAGCGGTAATAATGTATTGCGTAGTAGCTTCCGGCGTTGCAACCGGTTCCAGCGCTCCGGCATTGTCCAGCCCGCTTTGCGGTACCCAGGAAAACTTCTGTCCGTTACTCGTCGTGGCCAGTGCCAGCGATTGTCCGACACAAATGGTGGTATCGGGCATCGTTCTGACGGTAATATCGCTGGCAAACGACACATCGGCATTCTCTGCACTGGTACAGCCATTGCCATCTTTCACAAACACCCTGTAATGACCTACCGGTGCCTGAAATATATTGGATGCCTGGTAATTGACAGAATCTATTGAATACTGGTATGGCAAGATGCCGTCAGTGGCTGTAAGCGTGATCGTACCATTGGTTCCGGTGTCGCAATTGCCGGATATGACCTCTGCGGTAAGCGTAGGGTTGCTGATAACAACCTGTTTGCGGTTGTCGAGCGCGTTGCCGCAAGTCTGGCTCGTGACGGTAAGCGTAACGTTTTTCGTCCCGCCGGTAGCCCAATTCACTACATAAGGTCCCATACCGGACCCGGAAATAACCTGGGCTCCGCCCCAATCCCATTTAAAATCGTACCCTGTACCTGGCGAAGGAATGGACCCGGTGTATCTCACTTCTACATTTTTAGAATGGCCGCAGACCGGGTTGGGGGAAATGGAAAAATCGGCATATGAGTTGATACTGGCCTCAAAGCAGATTTCGGAGACTGATTTGTCTACATCGGCCTTTGAAAAGTGTACGCCATGAAAAGCGAGATAGGCAAAGTTCGCTTCCCCCGACTCGCAGGTCACCGCATTATCATCACGGAAGATATAAATCGGCACTCCGGCCTTGCCCACATAATTTTTGGCATCGTCGATATAAGTTGCAAACAGGTTATTGCCGACGTAAACCTCCATTCTGCCGGTGGCGCCATCGCGCGTGAAGGTCAGCAAATAGTAGGTGGAGGTGTCAAAATAAGGGCAGGTTCCGATGATGCCATTGGGGTAAAAATCCAGACAGCGTTCGGTACTTCCGGGAGCGTTTTTAAAATAAATGCCATCGTCGCGGGTGCCATTCGAAAAATCAATGATCCTGGCCCACTTTTCCCCCCAGTCTGTTACTTTCAGGTAAAGCTGGATCGTGTAGGATTCAGAAACGAGGCCGTCGGTGTTCGGATACATCAGCCCCCAGTTCCTATTGTTGTGATATACGGCCCGCCTGCCTCCGCAAGGCAGTAGTTCTTCGAGAAATCTACCTGCTACGGTTCCGGTTGCACACGAGCCTGCTGCTTTCGCCTCAACAAGGTTCGGACCGCATTCGGGTTGCGCAACGGTGAATTCGTTTTTAAAACGATAGGTATGTTTGCCGGTTTGCGCCCGGGCAAAATGCAGGAAAGAGAAGAAAATCAAAAGGATATGTAAAGCGTTCAACTTCATGACAAGGCCTGCGTACCGAACGTGAGTAAAATTGGGAATCAAAATTACAGTAAATACAGCTAAAACGATGCCAACCAACCGCCTTTTTGATGGAACGGGCTGGAAACGGACCAGGCCCGCAAATGCAGGCCCGGTCCAGACAACCATATGTATGTGAGAGTTACTGTGGGATTGCCCTTATGTTTCCGCGGCGGATCATGCGGTTTTCCTTCGTTTGAAGGTCGTCGTAAAGCATTTTGCGGAACGTATCGACGTTCTTCGTAGCCGCCAGGCGCTGGCCTTCCGGAGCCGGAATGCCCATCACGTCCAGGGCTTTGCGGAGCAGTGTTTCATTTTCATCGCCAAAAGGCAAATAGGGTACGGTCGAGTCCTCAACTTCGTAATCGGGCGTCATGCCATTGACAGTACCGTAATCCGACTCGCCGTTGGCATTAGCGGTTTGGCCCAGCATGATGTAGGCCCCCCATTTCCACCGCTTCTGATCATCACTGACAAGTTGGCCGAACAGATTTTTGCCCGCAGTATGCTCTCCGATCCTGATCACGCTCATGTAGGGTTTCAATCCATTGATTACCAGTTCACTGGCGGACGCTGTGCCATTGGATGTAAGCACGAACACGCGGCTCAAAGCACTTCCGATATTACTCGCCTCATTCAGGAACTTGTAATTCAACGCGTCTGCGCCCTGCATTTTTTGCCAGTATGTGGTGTATTTGTCGTTCCACTGTTCCTTGTAAAAGATTTTGGAGCTTGAAACGCCCGTCCCGATCAGCGACGCGAGTGTTTCAGCCGAACTGATATAACCACCCGGATTGAACCGCAAATCGAGTACCAGCTCATTCACGCCTTTACTTTTGAAATCGGCAAAGACCTGGCGCAGCTCATTGTCATATTTCGACTCGTCGGTATCCGTACCGGGCACAAATTGGGTGTAAACCAGATAGCCAACCGTTTTGCCGGACGCTGGCTTTGAAATGACTGTTGAGAAAAGGACCGGATCTTCGTTTACCACTGCCTTGGTCATGGTAACCGTCTGGCTGCTGGCTACAATAGCCGAACCGGAGACCTCCCCCAAAGTAAATGTGGCGGTTTCGTTACCGCTGAGCAGTGATGCGTAATTCGTGGAAGTGAGTTGCGTGCCATTCACTTTCATAAGAATATCGCCCCGTTTTAGTCCCGCCGCTTCGGCCGGGCTGCCTTTGACAACGTAGTTCAGGAAAGCGGCAATATTAGACTTCCCATTATCAGTAAAAGACAATGAATAGCTGATCCCGAATATCTTGCTAATGCCATTGAACTCATCCTGCAAGGCGTCGATATCGTCGGTAACAGCCGAAAAACGGTCGACAGTAGCGCGTTGGTAGACCAGTTTCTCAAAATAGTCGTAGGGATCGATGCTGTTATCGAGGCTGCTTTTAGCGGGCAGGTTTTTGTACCAGAAATAGGCATCGTCCATGACGTCGTAAAGCCAGCTATTAATTTCGGGATAATCCGCCGCAGTGGTAGAATCGACTGTTGCAACAATCGGATCTACATCCTTATCCTTACAACCCACTACCGCCAGCGCAAAAATCAGGACATAAAACAGATGTAATCGTTTGAAATTTAACATAATGTTCAGTTTAAAGTAATGAGTAAACTGATTTGCATAGGCTGTATTGCAACAGAGGTTAATCGGTAATATACTGCTGTTACGTAGGTTGGCGTGGAAATGTGGCGATAATGGCGATGCTTAGTTCAAAAAATTAACTAATTTGTTTCTACAAAGCCGTTACCTTTTTGAAGATGGAACGTAAGAAGAGTATGGGAATTCACGAGATAGTCACGATCGATCCTGGTATATTGAGCGGGCAGCCGGTTTTTAGCGGGACCAGAGTGCCTATCGACTCGCTTTTTGATCACCTGGAAGCAGGTGTTTCGCTTGACGATTTTCTGGAAGACTTTCCGTCTGTTACGAGGGATCAAGCGGTAGCGTTACTCGAAGCAGCAAACAAGCTACTGTCATCGAAGCACATCGAGCAGTTGTATGAAGCTGTTACTGGATGAAAATTTGCCCAAAAGATTTACTCACCTGGAATAAACAAAATTATCGCCACTGCTCCGGAGGCTTTTAAAACAAAAGCTATATCCCGGCCCAGTGGCGATTTATGAAGGAATGAGTGCTTAAATTCCTGTCAAACCCCTGAAAAAATTCCTTGCGATAATGGCATATTCCAGCGGGTTCGCCTTTGCGGGGTCTTGTTCGGCTTCGAGGACGATCCAGCCGGCATAGTTGCTTTCCTTAATGATCGCGAAAAGGGATGGGAAATCGATACAACCTTCGGTGTCGCCGGGAACGGTGAAAACGCCATTTTTTACGGCTGTTAAAAAGCTCAGGCGCTCATCGTGTACGCGTTGCAGCACGTTTGGGCGCACGTCTTTCAGATGTATATGCGCTGTGCGGCCGATATATTTGTTCAATGCGGCCACCGGGTCTTCGCCGGCAAAATGGAAATGTCCGCAATCGTAGTTCAGGAACACATAGTCGGGGTTGGTTTCATTCAGGAGCCGGTCCGTTTCCTCGATGGTTTGAATGCAGGTGCCCATATGGTGGTGAAATGCCAGTTTCATACCGCGGTCGCGTGCGACCTTACCCAGCTCGTCCAGGCCATAGGTGAAACTGTCCCACTCTTCACGGGTGTTCAGCATGCCTTTGCCCTCAAATACAGGTACATCCATTTTGCCCTGGCAGCTATTCCCCGTTTCACCTCCGCCAATCACTTTGGCACCCATAGTTTCAAGGAAGTCGAGCAGTTTGGTGAAATTTTCCCGGTTTTCGGTAAAAGATTTGGTCGTCAGTTCGTAGCTGTTCCATTGGTTGCAGATCTGTAAACCGCGGAGCTCCAAAGCTTTTTTCAAAACATTGGTATCCCGGGGGAATTTATTCCCCACTTCGCAACCCGTAAATCCTGCCAGCGCCATTTCGCTTACGCATTGCTCAAATGTATTCTCGCCGCCGAGCTCCGGCATATCGTCGTTGGTCCAGTTAATAGGAGCAACGCCCAGTTTGATGTTTTCGAAATTCATTTTTTTGAAAGGAATTTTAAAGGGATAGGAGGGAGGAAGGGGAGGTCTAACCGTTTCCTCCCCTTCCTCCTCCCTATAAAAAGATTCGTTGTGTTTTTTTGTTCTCGCGATAAGTTTCAAATGCCTTTTGAACCGACGGGGAGGTCGACACTTCTGCCACGGGCACTTCCCACCATGCGTGGTAGCCTTTGACGGTGCGGTACAGGCTGGTTTCAATGTAAATGACCGTGGTGCGGTCGGCAGTCTTGGCTTGTGCCAGCGCATTTTCCAGCGATTGGCGGTCGGTCGCCCGAATGACATTTGCACCGAGGCTTTCCGCATTCTTGGCAAGGTCTACCGGCAGAAATCCGCCGGAGAGCTGGCCGGTTTCATCTTCCCGGTATTTATACATCGTTCCAAAGCGCTCACTGCCAATACTTTCCGATAATCCGCCAATGCTTGCGTAGCCGTTGTTGTTCAAAAGCAGGATCGTAAAGCGCACGCCTTCCTGAATGGCTGTGACGATCTCGTGGTTATTCATCAGATAACCACCGTCGCCGCAGAGCACATACACTTCACGCGTGGGATCGGCCATTTTGGCGCCCAGGCCCGCGGCAATCTCGTAACCCATGCAGGAGAAGCCGTATTCGAGGTGGAAGTTTTTCGGATCGGTGGCGCGCCAGAGTTTGTGCAAATCGCCCGGGGCACTGCCGGATGCATTGATCATCACATCGCGGTCGTCCATAAAGCTGTTCAGCGTGCCGATCACCACCGCCTGGTCTATCGGCGGAACAGTGCTGTTGCCTTCGGCGTAGATCTGCGTTACCTCGTCGTCCCAGGCCTTGTTGATGTCGGCAATATGCTGGCGGTAGGCTGCCTCAACTTCGTGATTACCCAGGAGCCCGGCCAGTTCTTCCAGCACTGCCTTCGCATCTCCGATGACCGGCAATGCCGCATGCTTGAAAGCATCAAATTCGCTGATATTGATATTGATAAACCGGACATCCGGGTTTTTGAAAATCGATTTGGAAGCCGTAGTGAAATCGCTGTACCGTGTGCCTATTCCTATCACGAGATCAGCCTGGTTGGCGACATCAATCGCATATTTGGTGCCGGTCGCGCCGAGGCCGCCGATACTGTAAGGTGCATCGTAGCGTACCGCGCCTTTCCCGGCGAAAGTTTCACCGACGGGAATGCCGGTTTTGGAAGCAAATGCGTGGAGCGTTTCGCTTGCGCCGCTGTAAATAGCCCCGCCGCCCGCTACAATCACAGGTTTTTTAGCAGATTTGACCCATTCGGCAGCCTTTTGCACGGTTACCAGGTCTGGACGTGGCCGACCGACGTGCCAAACGCGTTTTTGGAACAGTGATTCGGGAAAATCGTAAGCGTGGGTCTGCACATCCTGTGGCATCGAGAGCGTCACAGCGCCCATTTCTGCCTGCGAGGTGAGTACGCGCATTACTTCCGGCAGCGAGTAAATAAGCTGTTCAGGCCGGTTAATGCGGTCCCAGTATTTGGAAACCGGTTTGAAACAGTCATTGACCGAAATATCTTGCGTAGAAGCGCTTTCGAGCTGTTGTAAAACCGGGTTAGGCTCGCGGGTGGCGAAAATATCGCCCGGCAGCAGCAGCACAGGTAACCGGTTAATGGTTGCCAATGCGGCACCGGTGATCATATTGGTCGCACCGGGACCAATCGAAGTCGTACAAACGAATGCGCCGAGCCTGTTTTTTACCTTCGCATAGGCCACCGCGGTATGTACCATCGATTGCTCGTTACGGCATTGGTAGTAACGGAAGTCCGGGTTTTCCTGCAACGCCTGGCCTAGCCCGGCTACATTACCGTGTCCGAAAATGCCGAAACAGCCGCCGAAATAGGGCTCCTCGATGCCGTCACGCTCGATGTACTGGTTTTTTAGAAACATGATGGTAGCCTGCGCCACCGTGAGTCGTCTTGTCATGTCTTTGATGAGTTACTGTTCAAAACAGAGTCAGCTGATAATGTCACTGAAATCGCTCGCCTTGCCCGTGCAACCGAACAGATCGAACTTTTTCAGCATAAAATTTTTATATTCCTCCATAAAAATCTTCCCCGGGGTTGTCGGGGCGAATTCGTCGGGGCGGTCGCGGAAGAATTCCCGGTTGACCATCGTCCAAAGCAGTCGGGTATCGGTAGCAATGTTGATCTTGCAAATGCCCAGCGGGATCGCTTTTCTAACTTCTTCTTCCTGTACGCCTTTCGCATCGGTTTTCAATTGGCCGCCAGCCGCATTAATGCGTTCGATGACCTCCGGCACGACATTCGAGCCACCGTGCAATACAAGTGGGAAGCCTGGCAAGCGCTGCTGGATTTCTTCGAGAATATGAAATTGTAAACCCTGCCCGCCCGAAAATTTATAAGCTCCGTGGCTGGTTCCTACCGCAATGGCGAGGCTGTCGCAATCCGTCGCATTCACAAAATCTTCGACTTGCTGCGGATTAGTGTAAAACGAATGGGCTGCGTCTACGGTGAGGTCATCTTCAACCCCGGCCAGTACGCCGAGCTCGGCCTCCACGCTGATCCCTTTGGCATGCGCCGCCGCGACCACGGCTTTGGTACGGGCCACGTTTTTCTCAAAACTGTCGTGTGACGCGTCGATCATGACCGATGTGTACCCGCCTTTCTCGATCGCATCGAAAATATGTTCTTCATAGCCGTGGTCCATGTGGATCGCGTACGTAACGTGCGGGTAAATGCGCGCAGCGGCGCCTATCATGGACAGGAGCATGTCCGCATGGGCGTAGTCGCGTGCAAAGGGTGTTGTTTGGACGATAAAAGGTGCATCAGCCTCTTGTGCCGCAGCGAAAAGCCCATGGATTTCTTCCATGAAAAACACATTCACCGCCGGTATCGCATAGCGGCCATAGCATTTATCAAAGAGTTGGCGAGTTGTCAGTAGCATTGGAATGGTTACCAGAAAATCGTGTATAAAGCTGCCAGTACACCGCATATCAACACGGAGCCTATCACAAAGCTCTTGCCAGGCTGGAACATCGAAGCCTCGATGTCGAGTCCTTTCGGATTGTTCCTGCTTTTCGGATCGGCAAGGGAAATGGCGGCGATTACGGCGCAGAGGATCAGGAATATGTAGCCCATACGGTCCAGGAAAGGAATTTCAGGTGCCAGGAACTTTCCTGCGGTCGAGAGCGGAATCGTCAGCAAGGCGGCCGTCAAGGCAGCGGCCGACGTCGTTCTTTTCCAGAACATACCGAGAATGAATATCGCAAACACACCGGGCGTAATAAAGCTGCTGTATTCCTGGATGAACTGATACGCCTGGTCGAGCACCCTTAGTTGCGGGGCAATAAGGACACCGATACCCATCGCGACGTAGATCGTGTAGCGGCCCACGCGTACAAGCTGGTGCTCGGAGGCGTGGGGAGCGATGTACTGCTTGTAAATGTCTAGTGTAAATATGGTGGAGATACTGTTGGCTTTGCCGGCAAGGGAGGCCACGATGGCCGCTGTAAGTGCCGCAAATGCCATTCCTTTTAAGCCGGCAGGCAGTAAATTGAGCAGTACCGGGTAAGCATGATCAGGTTTCACTACATTACCGTCGAGCATTTCCTGCTGGAACATGCCGTTTTGGTATAAAACGAATGCAGCAATGCCAGGGATAACCACGATGATCGGGATCAGCAATTTGAGCAATGCGGCGAAAAGAATGCCTTTCCGGGCAGTGGGCAAGCTGGCACCGAGGCTGCGCTGGATAATGTATTGGTTGCAGCCGAAATAAGCGAGGTTATTGATCCACATGGCACCGATGATCACCGATAATCCGGGAAGGTCTTTGTAGAACGGGTCTTCTTTCGGCAGGATCATGTGGAAATGCGAATCGGCCTGCTCTTTCAGCAATGCGAGTGCGTTAAAAAGGCCCGGCCTGTTGAAATGCTGCGATACAAGGTCCAGCGCAAGATAGGTAGTTGCTAAACCGCCCAGTACAAGCACAATTACCTGAACGACATCCGTGTACCCGATCACTTTCATCCCTCCGATCGTAATCACGACCGCGAAAAGGCCCAGTCCTATAATCCCGTAGTTAAAGTCCAGCCCGGCGGTCACTTCGAGCGCGAGCGCCCCGAGGTAAAGGATCGATGTAAGGTTGACAAACACATATAATAAGAGCCAGAAAACCGCCATGATCGTCGCCACCGTAGGGTTATATCTTTCCCGCAGGAATTGCGGCATGGTGTAAATCTTGTTTTTGAGATACACCGGTAAGATAAACACCGCCACGACGATCAGCGAGGCTGCGGCCATCCATTCATAGGAAGAGATGGCCAGGCCAATCGCAAATCCCGACCCCGACATTCCGATAAAGTGTTCCGCAGAAATGTTCGAGGCGATGATCGAAGCGCCGATCGCCCAGAATGTCAGCGAACCCTCCGCGAGGAAATAGTCGGTTGAACTAACCTCTTTGGAACTCTTCTTTTTGTAAATCCAGTAACCGTAAGCGGAAACGCCTATGAGATAGATGAAAAATACTATATAATCCAGCGATTGCAGACCGGTAGTGGACATGCTAGTGAAAGGGTTAGTTGGTTAAAAGGGACGGAAGCGTGATGTTGGTCAGGGATTGTCAAGTGTGGTCAGGGGTTGTCAGGTACAGGTTTCATATGAATGGTGCCTTGTATGGGCCAAACTTATTCAATTTCCACTACACCTGACCACTCCTGACTATAAATGACCACACCTGATCATTTCCTAAACCACCGAATATTGCAGTACTTCGTCCAGTTTCACGCTCCTGCCTTCGGTCAGCGACTTCATGGCCGCGATACCGATAGCGGTCGCCATCAGGCCGTCGTGTGCATCGACTGGTGACGGGGTGTCGTTCAACACGCAATCGATGAACGTTTTGAGGCAGACGCGGTAGGCTGTTTCGTATCTTTCGAGGAAGAAATGCAGCGGTAGCGAGCTGTGGCCGCCATTGCTGTCGAAATGGATGAGCGTGTCGGTGGTATTATTTTCCGCCTTCGCCATTCCTTTCGAACCAAAGATTTCCAGGCGCTGGTCGTAACCGTAAACAGCCTTGCGACTGTTGTCGATGACGCCGAGAGCGCCGTTTTCGAAGGTCAGGACAATGACCGCGGTATCGATATCGCCAAACTCCCTAATCTCGGGATGAATGAGCGCGTCGCCCTTCACGAATACTTCTTTTACCTCGCTTCCTACAATGTACCGCGCCATATCGAAGTCGTGGATGGACATATCGAGGAAAATTCCGCCCGAAACTTTCAGGTATTCGACCGGCGGCGGTGCCGGGTCACGGCTGGTAATGCGGAGAATATGCGGCTCCCCGATCTTGTCGTCCGCGACCAGGTGCCTTACATTGTTGAAGTTGGCGTCGAACCTGCGGTTAAAGCCCAGCATCAGCTTCACGTTATTGTCTGAAACCGCTTTTTCGGCTGCCTGGATTGCTTCCAGTGTCACATCAAGCGGTTTTTCACAAAAAACATGCTTCCCTTTTTCCGCGGCAGCCACCGTATATGGCACGTGAAAAGGCGTAGGCGAGCAAATGATCACGGCCTCCACATCGGGGTGGTTGATCACATCGTAAGCATCCGTAACGACCTCCGGAACACCCAGGTCGCGGGCAAATGCATGTGCAGCAGGCGACAGGTCGGACGCGATGATCACTTCCGCGTCTGGCATATGGTGCACAAGGTTGCTAAGGTGGATCTGGCCAATCCGGCCCAGGCCGATCACACCGGTTTTGAGTTTTTTTGTCATCTTCAGAAATTGCGAGCGAGTTTCCGGCCGTCGGCCTAAGTCGACGCCGGAAAGATTAGAAATGATTGTTAGGGAATGCTATGCGATTGATTTTTTAGAATTTCCTGGTCCATTCTTTCAGCCAGCGCTCGATCACCACTTTGGTTTGGGTGAAGAACTCAACCGCGTGCTTGCCCTGGCCGTGAAGATCGCCGTAGAAGCTATCCTTCCAGCCCGAGAACGGGAACTGCGCCACAGGGGCGGCGACACCGATATTGATACCAATGTTACCGGCCTCGGCCTCGTGACGGAAACGCCGGGCGTTCAAGCCACTGCTGGTGAAAATGCAAGCCATATTGCCATATCTCCCCGAGTTGATAAAGCGGATCGCCTCGTCGATCGTGTTGATATGTACAAGGCTTAGTACCGGTCCGAAAATCTCGGTCGCTGCAAGTTCGCCGTCAAGCGGAATATCCTCGATGATGGTAGGAGCGATGAAGTTACCGTTTTCATAGCCGTCAATTTTTGCATTACGTCCATCCACCAGCAAACGGCCTCCTTCGTGTAAGCCTTTATCGATAAGCGTGTGCACGCGGCTTTTGCTTTCGGCTGTAATTACGGGACCCATGAGCACATCGGAGTCGAGTCCGAAACCGGTTTTACGGTTTCTGGCCGATTCCACCAGGCTTTCTGTAATGTCCTTATGCTCCCCAACTGTGATGATCGTCGAGGCAGCCAGGCATCGTTGCCCCGCGCAACCGTAAACGCTGTCGATCACGATTTGCGAAGTCATGTCGATATCCGCATCCGGCAGTACGATCACGGGATTTTTGGCGCCGCCCTGGGCCTGAACACGCTTGCCGTTGGCCGAGCCTTTGGAATACACATAGCGGGCCACATTGGAAGAGCCTACAAAGCTGATACCCTTGATCACGGGATGTTCCAGAATTGCGTCCACCGTTTCGCGCGCGCCTTGCACGAGGTTCAGCACGCCTTTGGGAAGGTCCAGCTGGTGCATTAGTCCAACGATCTTGGTCATCGTCAGCGGCACTTTTTCAGACGGCTTGATAATGTAGCTGTTCCCGCAGGCGAGTGCGTATGGGAGGAACCAGAACGTGATCATGCCCGGGAAGTTGAACGGTGCGATACATGCGCACGGGCCCAGCGGCTGGCGGATCATGTACTCGTCGATGCCTTTGGCAATATCCTCGGAAAACTCGCCCTGGATCAGCGTCGGCATACCGCAGGCATTCTCCACGTTCTCGATAGCACGTACCATTTCGGCTTTGGCTTCGATGAACGTCTTGCCCGATTCGAGCACGATAGTCCGTGCGATATCGTCGGTGTGGTCTTCGAGCAGTGTTTTTAGTTTAAACAAATATTGAACACGCTTCGAAACGGGCGTATTTCTCCATTCCTGAAAACCTTCGTGAGCAGCCGCTGCGGCATCGGCAACGTCTTGTGCGGTGCCATACGGCACTTTTGCCAATACTTCCTGGTTAGCGGGGTTCAGCACATCCACATAGTTGTCGGAATGGCTGTCGACCCAGCGGCCGTTAATGTAATTCTGTAATTTTTCCATTTGTATTTTAAAACTTATAAACCTCCGTATCCTTTCACAAACTCCATTACTTCATCATAGGTCGGCATAAAATTCGCGCAGCCCTCACGCGTGACGATGATCGCCCCGCATGCATTACCCATTCTTACACTTTTGTACAAATCCCAACCACGCAGCAGCCCGAACGAAAAGCCCGCGCAGAATGCGTCACCCGCTCCAAGCACATTCAGTACCTCGACCGGGAAACCGGGCACCTTCACTTCTTCCTTACCCGGCTGGAAAATGGATGCGCCATCTTTACCACGCTTCACGACCAGCGTTTCTACCCCGGAATTCAGGATTTCGTTAATCGCATTCTCAATATTTCCGCGGATTTCCGGAGCTGATATTTGCTGGTGCTTAATTAAAAGCTGCTCCTTATCGGTTAAAAACGTAGCGAGAATTTCTTCCTCAGTCCCGACTACAATATTGAAGCTTCCCAAAGCCGCCCGGATCGTTACCCCGAATGCACGCGGATCGAACCACTGGTCGGCGCGGAAATCGATGTCGAGCAGGCGGGTAACACCGTTTTGTTTCGCCAGTTCAAGGGCGTAGAACATCGCAGTGCGGCTGGGGTCTTTGCTGAATGCAGTACCCGAGAATGCCGCCGCTTTGAAATCCCGGAACGGTATCGCAGATACGTGGTCGATATTCAGGTTGATATCCGCGCAGTTTTCGCGGTAGTAAACCAGCGGGAAGCGGTCGGGCGGTTCGATGCCCAGCACGACGGCCGAGCTTCGGGTGCCTTCGATGGTCGGTACCCATTCGGTAACAATGCCCTCATTGTCGAGGAAATGTTTGATGAAATTCCCCACCTGGTCATTTCCGATACCCGTCAGAATGGCGGTTTCCAGGCCTAGTCGGCGGCTTCCCGTGGCGATATTGAGCGGACAACCGCCCACGAATGCATTGAATGCCTCGATTTTTTCAAAAGGGCTGCCTACGTTGGCCGAATAGAGGTCAATGGACGAGCGGCCAAGGGTAAGAAGATCGTATTTGGGCATCGGGATTTATTTTTGTACTTCGGCGTTCGGCTATCGGCTGTCGGCCTTTTTGATACAGTTTATTTCAGTTAAAAAAGGGTTCGACTGCCGATAGCTGACAGCCGAAGTACTCTTCACCCGTTCATTTCGGCGGTGACGATCGGTAATCTGGGGTCGGAGCCTTTCCAGGTTCCGTAAATCCAGTCGTGGTCGGGGTCGGACGTGTTGGCGAGCGACTGGTCGCTTCCGGCGAGGAAATTGAGGTAATATACATTGTATCCATGGCCGGCCACTACCGGGTGGTAGCCTTTGGGGACCAACACAGCTTCATTGTTTTTCACACGGATAATCTCGTCCAGCGAACGGTCTTCAGTATAAACCTGCTGGATGGCGTAGCCCTGCGGCTTGTCGATTTTATAAAAATAGATTTCTTCGAGATTCGCTTCGAGCAGGTTGCCGTCGGGGTCTACCTTGCGCTCATCGTGCTTGTGCGCGGGGAAGGAGCTCCAATTGCCCGAGGGCGTGTACACTTCCACACAAACGATCTTGTGGCAGCCGAAGCCCGGTTCGAGCAGGCTGTTGATCTGGCGGTTGGCATTATCGCCTCCACGGTACTCGATGGCGGCTTCCTCGGGGCGCTTCATGCGGGGCGGGTGATCTTCGTCAGAAAGGACTTTGCAAATCGCAATGTCGGTACCGGGCGACTGGGCCGTCAGTACAAACGGAGTACGGCGCGAAAGGTACATCGCATGGCCTATGCCACTGAACACGTCCTTGCGGCCATTGCCCGTTTCCCAGACCTGCCCTGCGGCTTCTACTTTGAAATTTCCGCCCAATAACGCAAAGCAATATTCATAATCGCCCGTATCACCCACGATTTGTTCGCCCGCTTCCAGTATTTTAGCTTCGAAGTTCAGGTACGTCCAGCCCGCCTGCTCGGCGGTGAGGGAATGATAGGTCTTGTCGTGTGTTCGGGGCTTGATCAGCAGGTCACTCATTGTGGTAAATCCATTACATTTGCACAATGATAGTGTTGTATAAATTAAACACAAAATGTAAATATGTTAATATTGAATGCAAACGTTTGAAAAAATTTCAAAGAAATAATTGCCATATTCCAACTCATGAATTCCTCACGTCCTGTTACGATCAAAGACATTGCACGCCGTTTCCGGTGCTCTCCATCCACGGTTTCCCGCGCGCTGAACGACCACCCGGCCATCAATGAAGATACCCGGAAAAACATCCAGGAATATGCCAAAGAGGTGGGTTACCAGCGTAATGAAGTGTCGCTGAGCCTGCTCAATAAAAAGACCGCGTCGCTCGGAGTGGTGGTGCCGACGATCAGTAATTACTATGAAACTGCGGTGATCGAAGGCTTGCATACAGTATTGCAGCCAATGGGTTATACGCTCAATATCTGTGTGACCAACGAAAGCTACCTGCTTGAAAAAGAGTCGCTTTCCAAGCTGCTCTCCAACCGGACGGAAGGGATTTTTCTCTCAGTTTCGCAGGAGACTTACGACGCGGGTTACTACGAGCATCTGGAAAACGTCATCCAGCGTAAAACACCGCTGATCTTCATCGACCGAGAGTACGAGGATTTTGAAACAAGCCGCGCCACCGTGGACGATTATCACGGCGCATTCGCGGCGGTAGAGCATTTGATTTCAATAGGTTATAAACAAATTGCGCATTTAAAAGGGCCTAATGGCCTTACCGTTTCCGAACAGCGTTTCAAGGGGTATATCAATTGTCTTAAAAAATACAATATGCCCATTCGGGAGGACCTGATTATCAATACCAATTTCAATGTAGAGAGCGCCATTCTTCCGACCAAGCGCCTGCTCGAACTGGCTTCGCCGCCCGACGCGATCTTCGGCGTGAACGACCAGGTCGCGATCGGCGCCATGCGCGTGGCCAAGGATAAAGGCCTTCGCATTCCACAGGATATAGGCTTGGTAGGTTTTGACAATTCACCGATTTCGGCTTATACATTTCCGTCGCTCACTACGGTCCACCGCCCTGGCCGCAAGATCGGTATGGAAGCTTCGCGTCTCTTTCTCAATCAATTGAACGGGTCGGGGGATTTTGCTCCTGAGAGCATTGTGCTGCCATCCGAGCTGGTGATCAGGGAGTCGTCGCTGCGGATTTAGCCCTTGTGATTGCATAAAAGCCGGTCGGAGCATCTCCGACCGGCTTTTATGCATTATTTAGAATTTCAAAATATCAATACCCATCATTCTGCTTCAAATATCCCGGCAGGTTCGATGCACCGTCGATGGCCGTCTGCGGGATCGGGAAGATGCGTTTCTTCACGTCGGCATTGGTTTTTTCGGTCCATTTGCCTTCGTACTTGCCGAAACGGATCATGTCCGGGCGGCGGAGCATTTCCCAGTAGAACTCGAAACCACGCTCGCGGAATAGTAAATCGAGTGTCATGCTGTTCAATGCCGGAGGGGCGAGTGTCTTCGTGCGTGAGGCGCGTACGAGGTTCACATCGGCCAGGGCACCGGCTGCATCGTTGCTTTTGCGGAGTTTCGCTTCCGCGCGCATGAGGTAAATGTCCGCCAGACGTGCGATAACGATGTCGGCCTCGCCACGGTTACGGCCTGTGTTCGACTTGCTGCTGAATTCATATTTCTCTACGCGGTAGCCGGTATTGTAATTGCTTCCGGCGGTCGTAAAGTCGATCATTTCAGAGAAGCTTACAGGCAGATCGGCCCGGTTGCGTGTCACATAGCTCAGTTTTCCCACTTTCAACTTGCCGTCCGGGCAGCGGAGAAATGCACCATTCACGCGCAAAGCACCATATTGCTGGCCTCTCAGGATACCGCGGTTGATCTTGTAATCGGCGTCATTCACGCAGGTATCAGCCGCGTTGGTGTAAACAGACATGTTCTGCTGGTAAAAACGCGGGTCACGCGAAGGATCGACAGCTCCATAGGCCTGGACCCAGCTCTGATAGAAATCGGAAGTGATAGCGGGACCGTCGGTACCGTTCGCGGTAGGGAATTCCGCCAGCGGGAACTGGTCGCCCGAAATCGAGAAATAGGCCATACGGTTATGCCCGTTCAGTTCTGCGCGCTGGTCTACCGCGAAGATGATTTCTTCGTTGGTATGGTTAGCGTTGCCGAAGATGGCAAAATAGTCTGCCGAGAGTTTAGCCTGGCCCGAATTGATCACCTTGTCGGTGTACTGGATCACTTTGTCCATATCCTCGGCTTTGAAATCGAATGTAGTGCCGTAAATGTTGCGGTATACGGCGGCATTCAAATTCAGGCGTGCCAGTAAGCTCCATACAGCAGCCTGGTTCAGGCGGCCCGGGCCTACTACCGATTTTGGTTGCAAGGTAGGCTCCACGGCCAGGAATTCGCTTTCGATGTATTTGACCGCTTCGTCGCCGCGGATGATTGTCGAAGTAGTTCCCGGATCATCCTTCACAAACACAATGCCGAACAAGTCCAGCATCACCATATTGTAATAGGCGCGCATACCGCGGGCCTCGGCGGTGTAAAGCGCCGCATTGGGCGATGTAGCGCTTTTAAGACCTTCGATAGCCGTGATACACCTCGAAATGGACTGTACCAGCTGGTTCCAGGTGTTGTTCACGTTCGGGTCGGTGCTGGTAGTGTTGTGCGCATGCAACGCCAGGTAAATGCCGTTGTCGCCCCAGTCGGTTCCGCCGCGGTAGGGTAGGATGGCCTCATCGGTCGAAATTTCCTGCAATGCAAAATAGGTCGTATGCTGGAAAAGGTTGGGCAGCAATGCATAGGTAGGAGCCAGCAGCCCGTTGACGGTTTCTTCTTCCGAAAGTTTCGCGCTGAGCGTTTCGTCAAGCACTTGTTCTTTCAGGTCGGTACAGGCGTTGCTGAGCATAAGCAGGCCTGCTACCGCAAATATGGTTGATAGTTTCTTCTTCATGGGTCAATAATTAAAAGCCAAGATTGATCGAGAAAATGACGGTTTTCGCTTTCGGATAGCTCAGGTAATCAATACCGTAAGAGGTAATACCGGCGATAGAACGGTCGTTATTAACTTCCGGGTCGTAGCCATTGTATTTGGTCCACAATGCCAGGTTCTGGCCCGTTACCGAAATCCGGGCTGTCTGTACCCATCTGTTGATGCCCAGCTTGGCGGTATTAAGATTATAGCCTAATACAAGGTTATTCAGCCTCAGGTAAGCGCCGCTTTTGAGATATCTGGTGGAAACCCCCGCCGAATTGTTGACCGATTCCTCAGGCGATTCGAGCGCTTCCGGTGTTACGTTCACACCTTTTGACAATTTCAGTTTATAGAAATTGGAATTGGCGGTGTTGTCATACACTTTATTCCCCGCAACACCATTAAAATTGGCACTCAGGTCAAATCCCTTGAAGCTGACATTTCCATTGAAGTTGTACATGCGGGTAGGCAGTGCGGTGCCTGCTACCACACGGTCGGCGTCGTTGACAATGCCATTGCCGTCCACGTCGCGGAACTTGCTGATGCCGTTCTCGTCGAAACCGATGAATTCTTTCAAGTAGAATGAGCCAATGGCTTCACCGTTGATATAACCGTTGATCGTCGCCGAGGTGAGGCCCGATCCCTGTGCCGAACCCGACGGGATCACCGTATAAGGCGAGTGCTCCACGCGGTTCTTGATGAAAGTGATATTTCCTCCCAGCGCGTATTTCAGACCGTTTTCCAGTGTGTTGCGGTAATTCAGGTCAAATTCCAACCCCTGGTTAATGATCTGCATATCAGGAACATTGGTCCAGAAAGTACCGGCCGGTTGAACGGGGTCGGCGGGGATCACTTCGAGCAGCATCTTTTCAGATGTTTTTCTGAAGTAATCGATTTCGCCGCTTAGTGCACCTTTGAACAAACCGAAATCAAGACCCAGGTCGGTCTGTTTGGAAACCTCCCACTGAATGTTGGGGTTGGCAAGACGCGTGTAGGTAGTACCGCCGGGATAGTTGGTCCCGCCGTCCAAAGGATAACTGGCTGTTCCTGAAACCACCGACGTGAAACGTGCCTGGGTAATTTTGGAAGGAATCTCCTGGTTACCCGTCAGTCCCCATCCTGCGCGGAGTTTCAACTCGGAGAATGGCGATGATTTCATGAAAGGCTCTTCCGAAATCCTCCAACCTGCCGAGAATGAAGGGAAAGATCCGTATTTGTTATTAGAACCGAATTTCGAGGAACCATCGATTCGCAATGTCGCGGTGAGCAAATATTTGTCTTTGAAACCGTAGCTCGCGCGGCCAAAGAACGATTGCAGCTCATTGATCGTCGCGAAGCCGCCTGGTTGGTTGAGCACGAGCGAAAGGTCCTGTCCGAGGCCGGGGTTGTAGATCGGCTCGATGTCGGAGATCGGGAACTTGTTGATGCTGAAATTACGGCTCTGGATAAAAATGCGCTGGTAAGAGTGGCCGAGCAGGGCTGTCAGGCTGTGCATCTTCGTATTCAATGTGTAAGTCAGGTAGTTTTCGAGCAACCTGTTGGTATTGCGCAGACCGTAGTTTTCAAGACGTCCCAACTCAGCCGGAATAGTGCTCGGCAGGGTCTGTTTATCCTGGGTAGCCGTTGAATTATCAATGCCGAAATTCAGCTTGTAAACCAGCCCTTCTATAATCTTCACTGATGGCGATATACTTGCCAGCACGCGGTTGGTGGTGAGCACTTCCTTGTACTGTTGCAAAGTGAAAAGCGGGTTGGTGAAGTCTTGATATTGAACCAGCTGACCATTCGCGTCGTAAGGCGCGTAAGTAGGATTGATGGTGAGGGCGCTACCGATCACCCCCTGGATATTTGGACGCTGGTTTTTGGTATTCGTAGCATTCAGGTTAAAGTCGAGTGTAACGCGGTCCTCAAACAATTTCTGAGAAAGGTTCATACGGCCTGTGTAGCGGTTCTGCTGGCTGTTTTTCAGGATACCCTGCTGTTTTTGGGCTCCGAACGAAGCGTAATACGTCATTTTTTCGCTGCCGCCGCCAACCGATACATTGTGGTTGTGCGTGGTGGCTGTCCGGAAAATTTCTTTCTGCCAGTCGGTGTTAGCTTTGCCGTCGGCCACGGTAGCGCCCAGTTTGGTGGCTTCTGCCAGAAACTCAGGCCCGGAGAGTACATCCAGCGGCCGTGCCACGTTCGAAATACCCAGGCTTCCCGAGTAGGTAACGTTCGCCTGGCCCGATTTACCTTTCTTAGTCGTGATCAGGATTACCCCGTTCGCACCGCGTGCACCGTAAATGGCAGTCGCGGAAGCATCTTTCAATACATCGATCGATTCGATATCCTGCGGGTTCAGGAAGTTAAGCGGGTTAGTGTCGCCGCCGGTACCGCTGTTGTCGAGCGCCATGCCGTCCACGACAAACAATGGCGTACTGCCGGTACGCACACCGCCCGGACCGCGAACGGTAATGTTTGTCTTGCCGCCCGGCTCACCTGTCGCCGACGTGATATTCACGCCCGACACCTTTCCTTGCAGCAATTGCTCAGGCGAGTTGATGATCCCCTGGTTAAATTCCGCACTTTTCAGCGACTTCACCGAACCGGTAATGTCCTTTTTCGTGGTGCTGCCGTAGCCGACCACCACCACCTCGCTGAGATTGGAAGCCGACTCTTTAAGCTTGATTTCGATCGAATTGGCATTGCTTTCCGTTAAAAGGAAGTCTTTCAGGGACTGCTTTTCAAAACCGATGTAGCTGAATTCGAGGTTGTACCGCTGGCCGGTTTGCAAGTTTGCGAAACTGAATGAGCCTGATTCGTTGGTCGTTGCGCCTTGCTTGTTATTGCCGCTGGCATCGGAAATCACGACGGTAACGCCGGGTAACCCTTCGGATGAGCCTTCTGTGGTGACCTTTCCGGTAAGGGTAACTTCCTGCAACGTGTTCATGTTGGTTTCAACATGTTTTCTGGGCTGGTCTTTGAGAACCGGTATTTCAGCTGCGGCAATGGTATGGAGGCCACAAACGGCCGTAACCTGCATAAGGCAGTTTCGGAATATCCCGGTCCTGACTGATAGAGTCGAAGTCTTTCTCATAGTCGTGGATTATTGGATTTTACAGTGAATAGAATGTTGGAGCAGAAAGGAATTTTAATCATAGAGGAAAATTTTGAGCGTAATAAGTTACAAGATTGTGATTGTATTTTTAAAATAATTAATAGCAATAACTTTATAGTTAATGCAAACGTTTGAAATTCTGTGCAAACGTTTGAAAAAATATAAAGATTAAATTGGATGAAATTAATATTGCTTACTGTGGTGTAGGAATAGTGATTTTTAATCATCCCAAAGTCTAATCGGGATTGGGAAAGTTGCATTAAAGCGACATTTTCAGGTCAAAAATGGCACTACTCGAAAGAATAAATGAAGGAATGTGTTTTAAGGAATTGTTAAATCGGAAATGGCGAAGAAGCGCGGAATTGCGAGATAGGCAGGATCGGTGGAGTGGCCCGAAGAGGAGAGCGGACGCAATTTAGCAGGGGAAACGATTCACCCCTGCTATCATATTCCAAGTGTGTGCAGTTTCATTTCTAGATTAAATATACCAAAAAATTAAACTCCTAAACATCCTGCCGCAATACTTCCAAGGGCGGACGGGACAGGATACCACGGCTGTTGAGCAAGCCGATAATTACGGTTAGCAAAGAGACAAAAAGGAAAATCAGCGCAATCGGGACGGGCTCCGGGTTGAATTCGGATTCGAAATTGAATTTGGCAAGGCAAAAGCTCCCGATGACAGCGATGAGGATGCCGGTGAATGCGGCAAGCGCACCCAGGAAGAAGTATTCCAAAGCGGTGATGACAAATATCTGTTTCCGGCTTGCCCCTAACGTCCGCAGGAGCACACTCTCCTGAATGCGCTGGTATTTGCTGATCATCACGGACGCGATGAGGACGATCAGCCCGGTGAGAATGCTGAAACCGGCCATGAAGCGGATCACAAAGCCTATTTTGTTGAAAATATCGTCCAGCACACGCAGCACGAGGGCAAGGTCGATGATGGAAATGTTGGGATATTGCCTCACCAATGCCTGCTGGAAACGCGCTGAAACCGCCGGATTGGGCACGTGCGTGAGCATGGCGTGGAACTGCGGGGCTTCTTCCAGTACACCGGTAGGGAATACGACCAGGAAGTTGGTGCGCACCTCACTCCAGTTCACCTCCCGGAAGCTGGCGATGGTTGTGGGCATAATGGTGCCCTGTACGTTGAAAACCAGCGTGTCGCCCAGTTCCAGGCGGCTTCTTTCAGCGAAGCCCTGCTCCAATGAAACGGGGATCAGTTCGGTCGATTTGTCGTAACTGCCCTGCCATTTCCCTTTGGTGATTTTCTCGGAAGAAGTAATCGAGTCGCGGAATGTAACGCGGTATTCGCGGCCGAAGATGCGGCGTGACTGCTCGGAGGTGGTATCACCTTCGAAATCGGCGGCGGTTTTGCCATTGATTTCTTCCAGGCGCATATTCACAATGGGGACGCTTTGGTTGATAGGCACATTTTGTGCCTTCGCGATCGCCAGCACGCCGTCCTTTTGATGGCTCTGGATATCGAAAAGCACCATATTGGGCTGGTTGCCGCTGCTCGACAGCTTTACACGCGTAAGCAGGATGCTCTGAATAAAAAAGAGCGTGCAGATCAGCGAAGTACCCAGGCCGACCGAGACGATGAGAATGGTCGTCTGGTTGTTGGGGCGGTACAAATTTGCCAGCCCCTGGCGCCACAGGTAACTCCATGAGGTAGGAAAGAAGCGGCGCACGAGCCACATCAGCAGGCTGGCGATACCGAACAGGATCAGGAACGAGGCAAGAATACTCGCGGTAAATATCAGCGCCTGCACCCAGGTTTGCATTTGCAGGAACGAGAATCCGAAAATGAACAGGATGATCAGCCCGTACAAAGCCCAGCTGACCGCATCGCGCTCGGGATGGGAAGCATCCGAAGCCGAGCGAAGCACATTCAGCGGCGATACCTTGCGGATCGATACGAGTGGCGGTAATGCGAAAAGTATGGAAATGAGCACACCGATGGCCAGCCCCTGCCCGATGGCGGCCCAGGAAATATCGGTAGTGAGGTCAAACGGAAGCACGTCTTTCAATACAACGGGCAAAAACTGCTGGATCACGGTTCCCAGGACAGTGCCGAGCACGGTGCCGATCAGCCCGATTCCGGCGATCTGGATGAGGTAGATCAGGAATGCCTGCGACGCTTTTACACCCAGACAACGCAGTATCGCGATGGAATTCAGCTTCTCGCGCACATATATATGTATAGCGCTCGCGACGCCAATGCATCCGAGCAGGAGCGCAACGAAACCCACCAGCGACAGGAAGCGCGTAAGGTCGCGGAAAGAGCGGCCGGTATCTTCTTTCTGGCTTTGAACGGTATTATAGTCAAGGTCGTAGCGCTCAAACTTGGGTTCCAGCGTTTTGACCATTTTTTCGACATCCGTTTTTGCAGGATATTTGAAATAATACCTGTAACCGACCCGGCTGCCCTTTTGCATAAGACCGGTCTGGTCCAGAAAGCGCATCGGAATGTAAACAACCGGCGCCACCGAGGCGGTAATGCCTGTTGCGCCGGGTGCTTTTTCGAGCACGCCCGCAATAGCAAAAGTCACCTCGCCGATCCTGATCGAATCCCCGACCTGCGCCCTGTATTGCAGCATGAGCGTCTGGTCTACCAGGGCTTCCTGCCGGCCCCGGAATGTCTTTTCAGCCGAAACGGGAATGGTTTCCAGCTTTCCATAATAAGGAAAATCGCCGGAGAGCGCTTTTACCTGTGCGAGCCTGCTGCCGCCGCCTTTATTGAAGTAAACCATCGATGCAAATGCACGTTCTTCCGAGCGCACTTTGCCCAGCGAATCGACAAGCGCCATGGCTTTCCCCTCGATTTTTTTGCCGCTGTAAATGGAAAGATCGGCGCCGATGAGCGTGGCTGCCTGGTTGTCGATATTGTCGCGCAGGTTGTCCCCGAGCGAGTAAATGGCTACGAGGGCGGCGATACCGAGGATGATCGACGAAATGAACAGGGCCAGCCGCGCGCGGTTTCTGCGGCTGTCGCGCCATGCCATGCGGAATAACCACGAAAGATTGAAACTATTGGGGTTCATCAGGAATTCACGGTTAGCTGGCTTCCACAATTTTGCCGCCTTTGATGCGGATGATGCGCTGGGTTTTAGCAGCGAGTTCGAGGTCGTGTGTTACGACCACCAGCGTAGTACCTGCCTCGCGGTTGAGGTCGAAGAGCAGTTTTACTACTTTCTCACTCGTTTCGGCGTCGAGGTTACCGGTCGGTTCGTCTGCAAAAAGGATTTGCGGCTGGTTGGAAAATGCACGTGCCAGCGATACGCGCTGCTGCTCGCCGCCGCTGAGCTGGGTAGGATAGTGGTGCCCGCGTTCGGCGAGGCCCACTTTGTCGAGCAGGTCGAGCGCGCGGGACTTCACATTCTTTTCACCACGCAATTCCATTGGCACCATTACATTTTCCAATGCGGTGAGCGTGGGCAGGAGCTGGAAGTTTTGGAAAATGAAACCAACATATTGGTTGCGCACGGACGCGAGCTGGTCTTCATTAAGGCCATTGAGCCGGGTACCGTGCAGTTCTACCGTGCCGGCTGTCGAACGGTCGAGCCCGGCGCAGAGGCCGAGGAGCGTCGTTTTGCCGCTGCCCGATGGGCCAACGATCGAAACGGTAGAGCCTGTTTCGATGGAAAAACTGATATTGTCGAGGACTTTGAGGGTGCGGTCGCCGCTTTTATATATTTTACTGACGTCGTGCAGATCGAGTATGGTATTCATCAATCGTTTTTCTTTTATGTTTGCGTGGTGCCGGTGCGGGCAATCGCGAAAGACCTAATTTGGCTCTTTTCGCTTATTGTTTCTCATAAATATAGTTTAAACGGTTTTTAAATGAGAATGAATGGCCCGGTATGCGTTTTTAAACTATAAAATCATTCCCTATCAATAGAGATTATGATTGATATGCGTCGTTTCAAGGCTTTTTTGGTATTATCCTTTATGGCAGCCGCGGTCTTTTCATGCGGAGGTGAGAAAAAAGAGGATTCGGAGCAAAAGGCCGATTCTACACAACCAGCAGCCAAAGCACCGGCTGCTAAAAAGAAGATCATCGTATTTTTCGGAAACAGCCTCACCGCCGGTTACGGCCTCGACGACCCATCGCAGGGCTTTGCAGGGCTGATTCAGAAGCGGATCGATTCGCTGGGCCTGGCCTACAAAGTCGTCAACGCCGGGGTGAGCGGTGAAACAACGTCGGGCGGTAACAGCCGCATCGACTGGTTGCTCAAACAACCACTCGATGTTTTTGTCCTCGAACTTGGCGGTAACGACGGCTTGCGCGGGATTCCGGTCTCGGAAACCAGAAAAAACCTGCAAGAGATCCTCGATAAAGTGAAGGCAAAATATCCCGGCGCGAAGCTGGTACTCGCCGGCATGCAGATCCCGCCCAATATGGGGCAGAAATACGCCACCGAATTCAAAGACGTTTATGCCGATCTGGCCAAAAAGAACGGCGTGACGCTCATTCCGTTTCTGTTGGAAGGGGTGGGTGGGGAATCCAAACTGAATCAGTCGGATGGCATCCATCCCACCGCCGAAGGGCACAAGATCCTTGCTGAGAATGTCTGGGTAAGGATCAAAGGCCTATTATAATGAATAACCCGCCATCGAGCGGGTTTTTTCTTTTTAGTACGATGTGCATCCGCTGCCGTGAAGCCATAGTGTCGCGGTGGACAAAAGCCCGGGAAGTCAGTTTAAAAACGTCCCGGGCCTGGTATGTCTAGCGGATTGTTGCGCCCTACACTACCCTGTCGCCACGTATCAGGCGGAGAATAACCGCTACGACGGCGATCACCAGCAGAATATGAATGATATTTCCTAATCCAAAACTTGCAAAGCCGAAATAGCCGATCAGCCACAGAATCACCAGGATCACGGCTATGGTATAAAGGAGATTTCCCATGGGTGTAAAATTTTGAGTTAGAGTTATTTTAGAGATATCTGGATTATATCAATTTAGATGCCAGCCACTTTATGATGGATTAAAACGGGATATTTCCCCGGTTTCTACAATATTTGCGGGGTTCCAGGCTTTTACGCCGTGCAGTTGTAGAAAATTTTCTCAAAAGCTTACGGTAGGGGCGCCTGCGTTATCGTTATTCTCTCAATTCCCTTTCAATTCTTTCAAATGAAAAAAGCATTTCTATCATTTTTTGCATTTGCCCTATTTGTACTCTGTCAAACGAATGCCGCGGCAGTGTCCACCGTCGTCGCTGCGCAGGTCGACACCGTTGAGGTGAACAGTTCGGCGATGAAAAGAAACTTCAAAGTGGTTGTAGTACGGCCGGCGGGGTATAATTCGGGCAAGGAATTCCCGGTCGTGTATCTGCTGCACGGTTACAGCGGCAACCATTCCAACTGGATCACGAAAGCGCCCGGTATTCAGCAGGCCGCCGACCAATATAATATGATCATCGTGTGCCCCGACGGCGGTTTCAGCAGCTGGTATTGGGATAGCCCCGTCGACCCGCAGTCGCAATTCGAGACCTATGTTTCCAAAGAACTGGTTTCCTACATCGATAAAAACTATAAAACCATCCGGGACCGCAAGGGACGGGGTATTACCGGTTTGAGCATGGGCGGCCACGGTGCATTGTACCTGGCGTTCAAGCACCAGGATGTGTATGGCACTGCGGGCAGCATGAGCGGCGGCGTGGATATCCGACCGTTCCCCAACAACTGGGACATGGCCAAGCGGCTGGGTACCTATGCCGACCAGCCCGAAAGATGGGAGAAGAATACGGTCATTAATATGCTCCATTTGCTAACTCCCAATACACTTTCACTCATTATTGATTGTGGTACCGAAGACTTCTTCTATGGCGTGAATGAGAACCTGCACAAACAGCTGGAATACCGCAAGATTCCGCATGATTACATTGCGCGCCCGGGTGCCCATAATTGGCCTTACTGGGAGAATGCAGTGCAGCACCAGCTGCTTTTTATGAGTACCTATTTCAATAAAAAATAAATCAGAAACCCGGATTATGCGGCTCCCTATGAGGTATTTCTTTTTTGCATTGACGTTCTGTATTGCCGTTTTGCCCCAAATATTACATGCCCAGGAGGGTAGTAAGGCATTGCCGGACCCATTTACATTTAATAGCGGGAAGAAGGTGAAGTCCGTAAAAGAATGGGAGCGCAGGCGGAAGGAGATACTCGAAACGATGACGCGCGAAATGTACGGCGCGGCTCCTGAACGTCCCAAAAACATGCGTTTTGAAGTTTTTGACGTGGACAGGAACGCGTTAGCCGGCAAAGCGACACGAAAGCAAGTAACGGTTCGCATTACCGAAAGAGGGAAGGAAGCCCGGTTTGATCTGTTGATTTATATTCCAAATCAGGCCAGGCATCCGGTTCCGGCCATTATCGGGCTCAACTTTATTGGTAACCAGGCCATTCACGCCGATCCGGGGATCAAGCTAACGACCGCCTGGGTGGAGAACAGCGGGATGTTCCCGTGCGGGGCTGGCGGCAAAGCGACCGATGCCTGCCGGGGCGTGAACGCTTCGCAATGGGCGGTGGACAGTATTCTCGCACGCGGGTACGCCCTCGTCACGCTTTACCGGGAAGAAATAGCCTCGGACCGTAAAGATCAGGCATTCCGGACAGGCGTTCACACGCTGTACCCGGAATTGCAGCAGCGGGAGGACAATTTTGGCACGATTGCTGCCTGGGCCTGGGCTTTGAGCCGTGGGATGGATTACCTGGAAACGGACAAAGACATCGATGCGAAGCGGGTCGCGGTATTCGGTTTTTCGAGGCTGGGCAAGGCGGCGCTTTGGGCTGGTGCAACGGATCGCCGGTTTGCTGCCGTACTGAGCAATGAGTCGGGAGCGGGGGGCGGTAAGCAGTTCCGGCGCGGGGTCGGGGAGGACATCAACCGGCTTTGTACCGTGTTTCCGCATTGGTTTGCCCGGAGTTGGGGTAAATACAAAGGAAAAGATACCGAACTGCCATTCGACCAGCATTTCGTCCTGGCGCTCATTGCCCCACGGCCGGTGTACCTGGCAACGGCAGAGGACGATAAGAACGCGGATCCCCAGGGTGAGTTCGCCACCGCGCGGGCAGCGGATGCTGTGTACAGGTTTTTAGGGACGAACGGTTTTCCGGACGGGCCTTTTCCTGCACTGAATCAGCCTCTGACAGGCCAAATAGGCTTCCATATCCGGCCGGGCGGGCACGACGTTAAAATGTTCGACTGGATACAGTTTTTAAATTTCTCTGATTTACATTTGCAAAAATAGACCGAACCTAATATTTAATTTTACTATTCAACTAAATGAGCAACCATCCGTCTGCCGGCACCGTTCAGGCCTCCCCGCCTAAGTTCACTGACAAAAAATACCTTGTTACCCTGGTCTTTGTTACCTCTCTTTTCATGTGCTGGGGGATTGCCATTACGATGGGAGACGTGCTCAATAAACATTTCCAGAAGGTACTGAGCCTGAGCAAGACGCAATCCGCTTTCGTCCAGTTCGCGATTTTTGGGGCTTACTTCATTATGGGTATCCCGGCGGGTTTGTTCATGAAGCGTTTTGGTTATAAAAATGGTGTATTACTCGGCTTGTCGCTGTTTGCATTGGGTGCATTCCTGTTCGTACCGGCGGCCAGTACGGCTTCTTTTCCTTTTTTTGGTGTTGCACTGTTTATCCTCGGGTGTGGTCTGGCTACGCTTGAAACCGTTGCTCACCCGTTTGTGGCTTCACTGGGCGATCAGCGTACCAGCGACCAGCGTATCAACTTCGCCCAGGCATTCAATGCATTGGGTGCTATCCTGGGGCCGGCAATCGGCGGGTATTTCCTGTTCCGCAACCATGTGGAAGGCAGTACCGATCTTACTTCTGTGAAGAATCTTTATATCGCCATCGGTTCGGTTATCGCATTGATCGCCCTGGCCTTTTCATTTGTAAAAGTCCCCGCGCTCATCGATCCGCATGCAGCGGAGATCGATCCCGAAGCGGTGAACGTGGATGTAGCGCCCGGAAAGACATTATTTCAACACCGCCATTTCGTTTGGGCTGTCATTGCACAGTTCTTCAACGTGGCTGCGCAAGGCGGCACCTGGGCATTCTTTATCAACTACGGGCACGAGAAAATGGGCTTCTCCGACGCGGTAGCAGCCAACTACATGATCGGTTTTATGGCATTGATGCTGGCAGGACGTTTCGTCGGCACTTTCCTGATGCGCTTTATCGCCCCGCATTCGCTGCTCGCCATTTTTGCATTCAGCAACATCATCATGTGCCTTATCGTGGCGCAGGCATGGGGATGGCCTTCGTTCATTGCGTTGATGATGCTCAACTTCTTTTTCAGTATCATGTTCCCTACGATTTTTAGCCTTGGCTTGAAAAACCTGGGTCCGCATACGCAGCAAGGCTCGTCGTTCATCGCAATGGGCGTTGCCGGTGGTGCATTCTTCCCATTTCTGATGGGCGCGGTGGCAGAAACCAACGTAGCGCACGCCTACTACCTGCCGATTATCTGCTACACGGTAATCTTCCTGTTCGGCTATAAATTTTATAAGTCGCATTGAGAATGTCGGCTTTCGGCTGTTTAACTGGCTGACCGCCGACGGCCGATGTAGTGTTCGGGTATAAATCACATATAGAAAATCGGCGGCCCATGGTCGGCGGTCATTTCAAAATTTTAAATACAAAGTTCAAAAACAGCTAATGAAACTCTGGGGAATCGACTTAGGAGGTACTAAAATAGAATGTGCAGTGCTGGATTCCGAAAGGAATCTGGAAGTGGTGGTACGGATGCGCGTGCCGACAGAATCGGTGAATGGCTACGACCATATCCTGTCGCAGATCAAGAAGCTGATCGACATGGTGGCGGAGCAGGTGGGAGAGCAGCCCCGCAAGGTAGGGTTTGCAACGCCGGGCGTGCTCGAACCGGATTCTCAATTGATGAAAAATTCCAACACGACCTGCCTCAACGGAATGCCTTTGAAGGCCGATCTTGAAAAAATACTGGGCGTGCCTTGCCAGTTGGCCAACGACGCGAACTGTTTTGCATTGGCCGAAGCATTAATGGGCGCCGGTAAGGATTACCATGGTGCCGAAGTTGTTTTCGGTGTTATTATGGGTACGGGAGTAGGCGGCGGACTGGTGGTAAACAACAAGATCATCGGAGGCCACCACGGTATTGGCGGCGAATGGGGCCACAATATCCTCGAAGAAGGCGGCGAACCGTGCTATTGCGGAAAAGCCGGCTGCGTGGAGCAAGTTATTGCCGGCCCTGCGCTGGAGCGCCATTACGAGAAGCTAAGCGGAGAAAGGGTTTCGCTGAAAACTGTGCTGGAACGTTACCACGCAGGAAGCGACGAGCACGCCAAAGCAACCATCGAGCGGCTGCTGGAATACTACGGTCGTGCCATTTCAACGCTTATTAACGTGATCGATCCGAATCTGATCGTGATCGGCGGCGGCGTGGGCAATATCGACCTGCTTTATACCGCTGGTTATGAGCGTATCCGTAAGTATATTTTCAATAAAGGAATTGTCACAACGCCGATCGTGAAGCCCAAGCTGGGCGACAGCGCCGGCGTTTTCGGGGCCGCACTATTGTAATCGGGTTCCCGCTTTTCAGGTCCCGGTATTTTTCAGCTTTTTGTTGAGAAATGCCGGGATTTTTGTTGCCTTTTGTTTGAGGTATATAGACAGTAAATCAGTAATTTATGTGGCTTCTTAGGTCAGTTGTTTTCAACTCGTATTAGTCATGTATACCACTACCAGCATCCTCACCAACCGCATCCGATCGATAGACACCGTCCGCGGGCTGATCATCATTGTCATGGCCCTCGACCATGTGCGTGATTTTTTCCATATCGCAGGTGCCACCGGCGATCCTACCGACCTTGCTACCACTACGCCCGCACTGTTCCTCACGCGCTGGATCACGCATTATTGCGCGCCGTCATTTATGATGCTTTCGGGTTTGTCGGCCTATTTGTCTGGCATTAACAAAACAGCAGCCGAGAAATCGGCCTTCCTGATCAAACGCGGTTTCTGGCTTATTTTGGTAGAAATGGTGTTTATGACATTTGCATTCACATTCGATATTTACTATAAAACGCTCTTTTTTGCTGTGTTCTGGGCATTGGGCGGGGCGATGATCGTGCTGGGTATTGCCGTGCGGTTCGCGCCCCCCAAAACCATCCTGATACTCGGACTTGCGCTGGTACTCGGGCATAATCTGCTGGATTATGTGCAGTTGCAGGAAAATACGCTGGCTGATATTCTGCTGCGCATATTCTTCACCGGTAGGGGTACATTCCTGCCGAGGCCTGACGGCGGCGCGATCATATTCCTCTACGTGATCTTTCCCTGGGCCGGTATCATGATGTCGGGTTACGGGCTGGGTATGCTGTACAATCGCAATGCGGATCCCGCCCGGCGCAAGAAATTGCTTTTGCAGATCGGTGCCGTACTTACAGTCCTCTTTGTGGTTTTGAGGTTCATCAACGGCTATGGGGACCCTGTGCCCTGGTCGACACAGGATACCGGCATCAAGACTTTCATGTCCTTCCTGAATGTGACCAAGTATCCGCCGTCGTTGTTCTTTACCTTCATGACGCAGGGCCCGATACTCATTCTGCTGGCTTTTACAGAGCAAACAAACAACGCATTCAGCCGGATTTGCACGGTTTACGGCAGGGTACCGTTTTTCTTTTTTCTCGTGCATTTTTATGTGATCCATATCATGACGCTGGTAACAGTGTTCCTCTCCGGCTACACCTGGCAGCAGGCAACGGACGACAGCCTTTTCTTCAAATTCCGGCCAAACGATTTCGGATATCCTCTCGGCCAAACCTACCTCATATGGATAATGATTGTCGTGGCGCTTTACTGGCCCTGCAAGTGGTACGGGGAGTACCGGGCCAGGAAGCGGACGTGGTGGTTGAGCTATTTGTAAATGATGTTTTGTATTTAAATGCACACGTATGAACCGTTTTTTGCTCTTGCTTTGCCTTTTTGCACCATTTTTTACAACTGCCCAAAGTCCGGAGGAAACTTATCCGGTCGACCCGGCCTCGGAGGAGCATCCGGGTGTACCGAAGGGGGAGGTATTGAAATTTGTTTTTGATAAATCCAACATATTCCCGGGTACATGGCGCGAGTACTGGGTGTATATACCTGCGCAATACAAGCCTGATGTGCCCGCGTGTGTGTATGTGAACCAGGACGGCATTCAATGGAAAGCTCCGACGGTTTTTGATAACCTTATCCACCAAAAGGAAATGCCGGTTACGATCGGTGTTTTCGTGATGCATGGCCGCGTAAAAGCCGCTGATCCCAATACCGCGAACGACCGTTTCAACCGCAGTTTTGAATACGATGGTTTGGGCGATGCTTACGTGCGGTTTATCCTGGAAGAAATCCTGCCGGAGGTGGAGAAGCAAAAAGCCAGTGACGGTCGGCAGATCCGGCTGTCTAAAAATGGCAACGACCGGGCTATCGGAGGTTCGAGCAGCGGGGCGGTATGCGCATTCACTGCCGCGTGGGAACGGCCTGATGCATTTTCACGCGTTTTTAGTGCCATAGGAACTTACGTAGGCCTGCGCGGCGCGGATCGCTACCCCACTTTGATAAGGAAGTATGAGCCGAAACCCGTCCGCATTTATATGCAGGATGGGGCCAATGACCTGAACATTTACGCCGGCGATTGGTGGATGGCTAATCAGACAATGCTTCGCGCATTGACCTTCGCCGGCTACGAGGTACAGCATCAGTGGGGCGAGGGCGGCCATAATGGCAAGCAGGGCACTGCACTGTTTCCCGAGGCGATGCGGTATTTGTGGAAGGGTTGGCCGGAGCCGGTAAAAAAAGGACAGTCGCAAAATGCGTTTCTGTCGGCATTATTGATTCCCGGCGAAGAATGGACGGAGGCGAAGGAACCACCGCAACCGGGTCAGAAAACCGTCACCAAACGGGCTGCTACGCTGAAAACACTTCAAGGACCCGGAGTCGGGCTTTCTCCGGATCATACGCTGATTTACACGTCCGACCCGCTTTCGCACTGGATCTATTCGTACCAGGTCCAGCCTGATGGCAGGCAGGCATACAAGCAGCGGTTCGGATGGCTGCACGTGCCCGATTCGGAAGAAAATGCCGGCGCTGGAAACATTATCTGCGATCGCGAGGGCCGGATCTATGTGGCTACGAATATGGGCGTACAGATACTGGATCAGACTGGCCGTGTGAATGCTATTTTACCCTCACCCAGCGTTGCAGCGGCGAAAATAGCGTTCGGTGGCCCCGGTTTTGATATGCTTTATGTCCACACGAAAGGCAAAATTTACAGGCGCAAGCTGAAAGCCCGCGGCGTAAATCCCTCGGAAGCGCCCAACAAGCCGGACGCTCCCAGGTTATAGCCTATCCATTCAGGAATATGGCGAGAATGATGAATATGCCCGCGCCGAGGCTCAGCGATGCGGCAAACGGGAAAAAATACACAAATTCGATACCGCCCATTGCCAGAAAGCCTATTCCGATGGGCGTGAGTACCTTACGGGCAATGTCATGGTTGCTGTCGGAATACCGCATAGCCGAAAGGATAAGCGCTATCGACATACCATATACGATGAAGAGGATCAGACCGTAGCCTTCAAAATAGTCGCCCATGCTACGCATTACGCCCATGAACTCGAACTTCGGGCCGGTCATCTGCCTGATTACCTCCTGTTTGGCGGGATCGGGGGTTTCTTTCCACGAGAAATGACCGAAAAAATGCCCGATCAGGTGAATAAGGATACAGAGCGCGGCAAGGCGCAAAAAGAGTCTGGGTTTCATAGGGGGTAGCGTTTGATTTTGTTTACCATTCCATCACAATGCTTTCGAACTCCGCGAGGCGGGTAAGCGAGAGGCCAATCGTGCCGTCTTTCCAGGTAAAGTTCAAAGGCTTGTGATTTGTCAATGTAAATACTTTTTGCGGTTTTTTCGCCAGCCTGATCCTGAATTGCAGGTCGGTGACCGGCAGCGGTTCGAAATAGGTATTCCCGCTGAAACCGGTGAGGTTGATCAAGTGCAGTATTTGGCCGTCAGGGGTGTTTTTTGTCCGGTTTTCGAGGGTGTTTTTAGTGAATTCCTTCAACACCGTTTCGACCCGGGCTGGTGCATTTGTTTGGAAATCTTGTGCGATTTCGGGTAGCATGTGGCGGATCATATCCAGCAAAAGGTTCTTGTGTTCCTGATAGCCGTGCATGTAATAGATCCTGCCCAGGTTGACGGGAAAAAGAGCCGCTTTGCTGTTCGGATGGTTCTTGATGCCCAATGCATAGTAGCCGGTAGGATCGTGGCCGCCAATGATCTCCGGCGGGCCCGGGCGGCCTTTCGCCAAAACCGGGAGCAATTTTTGATCGGCACCCGACAGATCGTAAAGGCCCAGGTTGAACTTCCAGAAAATCATGCTTTGTCCTTTGAAGCTTTTGAAAATGCCCCGGTCATCGGGTACCAGGTAGTTACCGGCGCCGTCGTTGTCTTTTTTCTCGATTTTTGCACCAAAAAGTGTTTCCAGTGTTTCGGGACTATCGAATAATGCCCGGTTGGTAGCGATCAGGTTTGTTCCCTGCTGGCTTGCTTCTTTCAGTACCTTAATCGCGCCCGGTTGCAGATAGGTAATGTCGGGCAAAATAATCAGTTTGTACTCTTTTACTTTCTGTTCCAGATTGGCGATCTGGCCGTCTTCCACGATATCGAACGGGATGTGGGCCTCGCGGAGCATCAGCTGGATGCCGCGGTACTCCTGCATAGGCTCGCCGCTCGGCCAGGCACCGGGTGCGATCACAGCCACTTTGGCTACCGATTTGTATTGGCCAAAATAGGCCTCATTCCTTTTATGAAAACCATATATCTTCCTGAAAACAGGGTAATTGCGTTCGTCCTCATACCCGCGCATATCGCCCATCATGCTCATATCCAGGCCCGATCCGTTGGCGATGTTCTCGTACAGCCTGATACGCGTCTCCTCCGGCTCCACGGCATTGTACCGCGACTGGAAGGAGATCTGCTGAATGCTGGCATTGCTGATGATGTGCTCCGGAAATGAATTGACGGCATTGCCGACATTGTCCGAGGCGGTATATGGCCAATAGGGCAGGGTGGTCATACTTTGCGATTCGTGCCGGATGATGTCCACAAACTTGTCGGAGTAGGTACAGATCGCGATCTGCTCGTTTTTGGATTTTACCAGCTTGTGAAGCCGCTCCGACCAGTCTTCGACCGTTACTTTTTTAAATTCAAGGTATTTCTGAAAAAGCGGGTCCGCTTTATTCTCTTCGGTAGGTAACGCATGGCCGCCGCTGAATTCTGCGAAGCGCTTTTTGTCATACTCATTTTGATCTATCCCGTGATATTTGCCCTCATAGGGATTGTTGACCTGGTAGCCCGGCATATTGAGGAAAATCCCGTCGATCGGGAAAGTGTCGATCACCTCCTCGATGATCCTGAATGCCTTTTCCTGCACATAGGGCGCGTTGATCGACACTACATACATATCGGTATTGATGATGCGTTCACCCTTTGGGGAAATGTAGCACCATTCGGGATGTGCTTTGAAAATGCGCTCATTGACCCGGCTGAAATCGAAGCGCACGATTACCTTGATCCCTTTTTCGTGGCATTTGCGGACTATGTCTGCGAGTACGTTGTTGTCTTTCAGATAGGGGTTCCTGTAATGAAAATCGAGCTTGGTTGGATAGAAAGCCATGATGCCGCCTGCGTTGATCAGTAGGGTGTTGGCGGAGCAGGCAACGAGATCGGTTACAATGGAATCGGCATTGATCGTCGCGGCCTCGTAGGCAGGAAGGTTCATCTGGATAATCCTCAGATTGTTCCTTTTCCACCAGAGATCGGGCTTGTTTTGTGCCGGTAGGAGATTTGTATTTAGAATAAAGTACAGGAGTAAAATGCCATTTTTCATGCCAAAATGAATGGTTTGCTGGAAAAGAGGCGGGTTGCATTGCATCTACTTGATGCTTTCGGTTTGATTTTTATATGAATGCATTGAAATCATACTATGATCTAAACAGTAGCATATTGAGCAGGAAATATCTTTTCTTAATGGCCATTCTTATGAGCTTGCAGGCTTCGCACGTCGCTGCACAGGATGGCTGGTTCAAACGATTCGTGCAAAAGACGATTTCAGACACGACCGGAGAGGGCAAGTCCAGTTTTCGCGTTTACCCCACATTGGGTTATGCTCCGGAAACCAGCCTGGAAGTCGGGCTGTCGTCACTCTTGCTTTTCCAGGCCAAAGGCGATACACTGAACCGACTGAGCGAGGTGGCGGCATTCACGTTCGTGACCCTGGAAGGCCAGTACGGTATCTGGCTCGACAATGCGATCTATGGAGACAAGGACAAGTGGTTTTTCCTCGGCAGGACGCGTTTTCAGCGCTTTCCGTTATTGTATTACGGAATAGGGCATACCACGCTGGATAAAGAACCTGCATTGATAGACGCCAATTATCTGCTTTTCCGGCAGCGGGTTTTGCGCAGGATCATGCCAAACTTCTTCATAGGCCCTGAAATCGATTACCAGCAACTCTACAATGCGGAGTTCAAACAGCCCGAAGAACATTTCTATGACGAACCGGCGGGAAGCGACGGTACCAGGAACATTGGCTTGGGGGCCGCACTGGTTTATGACAACCGGCATAATGTGCTCAATGTCCGCAAGGGGCTTTTCGGAGAATTATCTTTTTTGAAATACAACCAATCGGTAGGCAGCCATTACAACTTTCAGGGCTTTAACCTGGACGTTCGCAGCTCGCACCCGCTGAGCCGCCGGAATGTGCTGGCATGGCAGGTTTACGGCAATTTTTTTACCGGCAATGTGCCATTTAATCAAATGGCGCTGATGGGCGGGGAGATGATCATGCGGGGCTATTATTATGGCCGCTACCGCGATAAGAATATGCTTGCGACGCAGGTGGAACATCGCTGGCTGCCATTCGGATTCAGCAAGCGGTTTGGCGGGGTGGTGTTTGCAGGCGCGGCGGTGGTAGGCCCCAAAATCAGTTCGCTAACACCCGCACGGGCGAGACTTTCCGGTGGCGTAGGGTTGCGGTATCTGTTATTTCCGAGGAAGGATATTTACCTGAGGCTGGATGTCGGTTTTACCAAGGACGGTCCCGGCTTTTACCTTTTTACCGGCGAGGCATTCTAATCACGGTGCTTGTAGCCGAACGCGACGAAGAACAGCAGTAAACCGACCAGTCCAAGCGCCCACGACAGCGAGGTAATTTCAGCGATTATGCCAATCAGGGCAGGCCCTGCGAGTTGCCCGGAATAGCCCAGAATGGTCACTGCCGACAACGCAATCGATGGCGGAATGTTGGGGATGCGTCCTGCGGCGGTGAAAAATATCGGAACTACATTGGCAGCCCCTAAGCCCACCATTACGAAACCAATCAATGCTGCAATGGCAGAGGGGATCATTACCGCTACGAGGAACCCGGTACCGGCAAGCAGGGTCCCGTAAAACACTACTTTCGCTGGTCCCAGCCGATGGATAATACCGTCGCCGGTGAGTCGCATAATGGCCATCGCCACTGAAAAAGCTGCATAGCCGAGCCCGGAGAATGAAGGATCGAAACCGCGCGAAAATTGCAGGAAAACCGCACTCCAATCCAGCAGGGAGCCTTCGGCAAGGAAAAGAATGAAGCACATAATGCCCAGCAGTATAACCGGCCCCTTGGGCAATACGAAGCTGGTACCATCCATCTTTGCTTCCTCAGAATGTGGCAACAGGTAACGCGACTGGGTCACCGTGATAAATACCAGTAATGCAGAAATAGCTACCGCGGCGTAAGTCGGTGAAAGCCCGGCTTTTATAAGAAAACCAAGCCCTATCGAGCCTATCAGTCCGCCAAGACTGAACATTCCGTGGAACGACGACATAATATGGCTCCCGTACCGTTCCTGAACGACCACAGCTTGCGCATTCATGGAAACATCGATAGACCCGATTCCGGCGCCAAACACGAACAATGCGGCCGCAAGTTGGTAAGGCGAGCTGGCCACGAGCAGAAGGGGCAGGAGAGAGGCAATCACCAGCGCCGAAACGATCGCTACCGTGCGGCTTCCATATTTATTGATCAACAGGCCCGTGAGCGGCATCGTAAGAATGGCACCGGCGCCCAAAGCAAGCAGTACCACACCCAGGTCGGCGTCGTTAAGACCAAGTTTGATTTTCGCAAAAGGTACCATCGGTGCCCAGCTGGACAGGCCAATGCCGCAAACCAGAAATATCAATAATGTTGCCCTCCTGGCTGCGCTGATCCTCAATTTCTCTTCCATTAACGTTGGTGTGGATTTTCTACAAAGAAATAGGTTTTTGCAGAAAATTGCAAAATATTGCAAAAAATAGCAATGTCTTCTTTGCAAGTTCTCAGAAGTCTTGTTAAAAAAAGAGGCCAGGTTTGCGACCTGGCCCCGGAACATACCATCAGATGTTTTTCTTTTTCGATTCTTTCACCGCGAAATCCACCGCCCTGGCCGTAAGCGCCATGTAGGTAAGCGACGGATTCACGCACGACGCCGAGGTCATGCATGCCCCATCGGTGACGAACACGTTTTTCACCGCGTGGATCTGATTGTTTCCATTCAGCACTGAAGTTTTAGGATCGCGTCCCATGCGGGCTGTCCCCATTTCGTGGATAGCCATCCCCAGGTACGAGCCGTTGTCGTAAGTCCGGACATTTTTAACACCCGATTTTTCGAGCATTTCGGCCGCGTCGTTCATCATATCCTTACGCATTTTCTTCTCGTTTTCGCGAAGGTCCGCGTCGAATACGACTGCCGGGATTCCGTATTTGTCCTTTTTTTCCTTGTTGAGGTACATGCGGTTTTCGTGGTAAGGCAGCGTCTCGCCGAAACCTCCGAAGCCCATTGTCCAGTTGCCCGGCGTGGTGAGTTCTTCTTTGAAATCGGCACCGAATGCCAGTTCGGCTACATTGCGCTGCCAGCCCTGGCGGCTACCGCCACCCTGGTAACCGAAGCCACGCAGGTAATCGCGCTTGTCGGAGCCTACGTTGCGGTAACGCGGTACATATATACCGTTTGCGCGGCGTCCGAAGTAATACTTGTCGAGGTCGCCTTCCCAGGTACCGCTCGCTCCTGTGCGGAAGTGGTGGTCCATCAGGTTATGGCCCAACTCGCCTGAGTCGTTGCCCATTCCGTTCGGGAAGCGGTCGGACGTCGAGTTGAGGAGTAGTGCAGTGGATGCCAGCGCGCTGGCACACACGAATATGATATTGGCAAAAAACTCGCGCTCCTGCAAAGTCACTGTATCGATCACGCGCACGCCGGTAGCACGTCCGCCCTGTTTCTTCCCATCATAAATGATCTCGCGGACCACCGAATCGGGACGGAGCGTAAGCCTGCCGGTTTTCATCGCCGGTGGTAATGTCGACGACTGGGTGCTGAAATAGGCTCCGTACGGGCAGCCATAGGAACAGCGGTTGCGGTATTGGCAGGGACCGCGGCCACCTTCGATCTGGGCTTTGGTAGCTTCTGAAAGGTTGGCAACGCGTCCGATCGTCATCACACGGCCAGGAAATTCTTTTTCCAGACGTTTGCGCACTTCTTTTTCGACATGGTACATGTCCATCGGCGCAATGAAATCGCTGTCAGGCAACTGCGGCAGCCCCAGTTTTTCGCCCGAAATACCAACATGTTTTTCAACATATGAATACCAGGGAGCCACGTCCTTGTAGCGGATGGGCCAGTCCACCGCGATACCGTCTTTCAGGTTGCCTTCGAAATCGAGGTCGCTCCAACGGTACGACTGCCTTCCCCACATGATGGATTTCCCACCGACGATATTGGGGCGAAACCAGTCGAAACGTTTCTTTTCTTCATACGGCTGGTCCATATCGTTCATCCAGTACTTCTCCGTCATTTCGTTGTACGGATAATCGCGTGAGAGGAAAGGGTGGGTTTCTTTCTGTTTGACCGTCAGACGGCCATTGTATTGGGTCTCCCAGGGAGCTTTCAATGCATTTTCATAGCCTGTAACGTGTTCGAGGTTCTTACCCTTTTCGAGCATGAGCACTTTCAGGCCTTTTTCGGTCAGTTCTTTCGCCGCCCAGCCGCCGGAGACTCCGGAGCCGATCACGATAGCGTCGTAGGTGATGTCTTTTTTTGCGTCAATATTAAGGTTCGCCATTTTTAAGAGAGTTTGGAATGTCGGGTCGTAGTCAGAAGGTCATTGCCTTGCCCGCTGCTATTATCCTTTTAAATGTTTCCGAATTAAAGTGCCCAGCTTTTCTGTCCTTTGGGCATCGGCCAGCTGCCTTCGAACCGGCCGGGAATCGGCAGGTAATCGAGCGCCTGGGTAGCCCCGATTTCGGAAGTAAAATAGCCGGTGACTGTGAGCCCTTTCATTTGGAGGAAAAAAGGCTTGTCGGAAACGGTGGTCTTTTTGATAATGTCGTTTTTCTGGGCGGCGTCCAGTGCGGCGAAGTCTTTGGAATACGTTTCTTTCGCGAGCGCATCCACTTTGGCGAGGCCATCATAGAATTTTTTCTGATCATCCATCGTGTAGCAGTCGCGCATCACACGTACGATAAATTTCTGGGCTCCGGCTGCTTTGGCGCCCGGTGTGCCGGTGGTGGGGATAATAACATCCGCAACTTCCGCAAGCAGGGCTTCCTGCTGATCGGACACATCCAGAGAGGGACCGAAATTCAGGCGTTCGCCTGCGATGCCGGCCATAAGCGGCGCCGAAATCGCGCCGCCAAGCAGGAAGGTTATTCTTTGAACAGCTTCTCTACGGTTCATGGTTAGGTTATTAAGTCAGGAAATTCAAATAGCTATAAAAAATATCTTTTAAAGATAATTAAGACAGGGGATTTGGGCACCAAAATGGGCCCTTTTTTCCGAATATTCACCCAGAAGAGCCATTTGCACATCAAATTTCTCGAGGTCCGGATCCATTGATGATATTTGAATCATATTATTGAACTGGGGGCTAGTCAACAGTAATTTATAGGTTCTGTTGAGAGGTTTGAAGGTTAAGTAATAGAGGAACGTTGAGTAAATAATGCGGATATCTTCCCTGAATTTCAGGGAAGATATTTTTTTGAAACCCACCGTAAAATGAAAGTGCAATTTCACAGTGTATAACTGACCTGACTAGACGAACTGCGGACATCGTGGCAATTTTTGGAAGACTGGCGGATTCCTGGTTCTACGATAGAGGCAAAAGGCCGGATACGTCCGGCCTTTTTTGTGCCCCGGCTGCGTGCAAAATGCTCGATTTGGCTTGATGTTTGAGGATTTTATCGCTTAATTCGGTCCAATTCATCATTTAATAGCAACGCAAATGGAATACAGACAACTGGGAGGATCGGGCTTGAAGGTGCCGGTGCTTAGCTTCGGTACCGGCACTTTCGGTGGTACCGGTGATTTCTTCAAGGCCTGGGGCAATACCCAGGTGGATGAGGCAACAAGGCTGGTAGGGCTGTGCATGGATGCGGGCCTCAATTTCTTCGATACAGCCAACGTCTATTCCCAGGGCTTGTCCGAAGAAATCCTGGGGAAAGCGATTATCGGGCTTCGCGACAAGATCATTCTTTCCACAAAAGCCACGTTCAGGATGGGCGATAAGCCCAACCAGTCGGGCTCCGGCCGCTTTCACCTGATCAAGGCTTGTGAGGATAGTTTACGCAGGCTGCAAACAGATTATATCGACATTTACCATATGCACGGTTTCGACGGTACCACGCCGGTGGAAGAAACCCTCAGTGCATTAAACGACCTTATCCAGGCAGGAAAGGTGCGTTACATTGCCTGCTCCAACTTTTCGGGATGGCACCTGATGAAGTCGCTCTCGGTTTCGGAACGGTACGGCTGGGCTAGATATATTGCCCACCAGGCGCACTATTCGTTGCTGAGCAGGGAGTTTGAATGGGAGCTGATGCCGCTCGGTGCCGATCAGAAGGTTGGTACGATTGTGTGGAGCCCATTGTCGGCCGGACGTTTGGGAGGTAAATACCGCAGAAGCCAGCCGCTTCCGCCAGAGGGGCGTATTGCGCAGGGGGGCGGCGAAGGCCCGGCCATACCCGAGGACTTTTTCTTTAACCTGATCGATGTGCTCGATGAAATAGCGGCCGAGACTGGAAAAACCGTGGCGCAGGTGGCGTTGAACTGGCTTTTGCAACGCCCGACTGTGAGCAACATCGTGATAGGCGCGCGTAATGAGGAGCAATTGAAGCAGAATCTCGGCGCCGTTGGCTGGAACCTGACGTTGGGGCAAGTAAAACTTCTGGACGAGGCAAGTGAAAAGTCGCCTGTTTACCCTTACTGGCACCAACGGAAGAACACCGCATTGAATCCCCTTCCCGATTTCTATGGCCGTCTTGCAGGCCTTCAATAAATAACGGCCGGGGTCGAGCCTACGCGGCGCGGCCTCCGCGGCGCGGCCAGTTTGCTTACCGGGCTTCGGGAATGTAAAGGCCGTGCTGCATGGCATATACGATGAGGTCGGTGGTACGACGGACTTTCAGTTTATCCATTACGCTGCGGTGGTAATATTGTACGGTATGGGCACTCAGCTTCAGTTCGTAGGCGATCTCCTTGATCGTGTGGCCGCCACAAACCTTTTGCAGTACTTCTTTTTCCCGGGGCGAAAGGTGCATGACCACCTCTTCTTCCGTAAACACGCTGTTGATCAGGCTGTCACGGATGGCCCTGCCGATGTACTGCTTTCCCAGCCTCACCTGGAAAATAGATTCTTTGAATTCTTCGAAGAGTATGGATTTGGAAAGAAAGCCGTTCGCGCCGCGCCGGATCGTGTGTTTAATGGTTTGTACGTCGGCCACGGTCGACAATACGATCACTTTCATTTCCCTGGGCAGTGTCGAACGGCACACATCCAGCAGTTCGAGGCCATTTAATCCGTTCAGGGCGAGTTCCATGACCAGTATGTCGGGAGGAGTGGTGCTTCTTTCAGTCAGAAAATGCTTGCCATCCGAATAAGTGTCCACCGCTTCAACTTCGGGTATCAGCATCAGAAGGCTTTGCAGGGCATCGGCTAGAAGAAGTTGTTCGTCAATTAAAACTATGTTCATAGAATTACTTTTGCATTTATACGACCTAGTTTGAACCCTCTCTTTTGTACAATTACACGAGTCTGCCAGGTATTACAATAGAAGATGAAGCCGAAGAATCTTCACCGTGGTATGATAGAGTCACTTGTCGTACACTAAATACTTGGAAAGTACCGAAATTAACCAGTAAACGCCGGGCATTAATTATTTTTCGGCTGCTATACTCTGTGAATCTACAATAATTACGTGGATAAAATTAATTTGACACCCCTAATTTTTGGGGGGTGGATTCATACTAATAATATGGGGGTTTATTTTGATGCATTTATAAATACATTTGCAAATAAGTACTATCTATTTTGAGTAAAATAGTATAACTAGTTAACATGCTAGGTTTGACCCACTTTCGTAAGTTCATCAACACTTAAACTAATTTGAACAGTACCGTAACAAAAAAGCTTTACTCATCTCTTTTGACCGGGGTACCCGGTTATTCGTTAAACGACACCTTCACAAGAAAGCCCGTCTGCATGTGCGCGTATATATCTATGCGAACGTGAACAGGAGGGGCGCCACAAAGGAATCGACCATGCTACCGGGTTTTCCGGGACTGTATGTTTTTATCTAACTATTTGATTTTCTTGAATTTATGTTCCTTTATTCACATAACGGTTTGTCTCTATTCTAAATTTCTATCACTTATGAAAAGTTCTATCGGCCATTTGATCAAGAGGGTGGTGTCGTCGCGGTTTCTCCGCAGCATGGCAGTGGCAACAGTGGTTGCCTTGGCATTTTCTCTCAATTCGTACGCACAGGAGTATGCATCCAGCCAGACTAGTTCTACAACAACAGGAACTTTGCTATTTGTGCAAGCGCCTGGAACTATTACTGGAGCGGCAAATGCACTTAACGCCCCCGACAACACTTATGCTACCTTGACTTCCTCGGGTATAGTGGTAACAGCTATATCGGTAACAGGCAGTGCAACGCTGAACCTCACAATGCCAACCGCCATTTCCGCGAATAAAAGAGCTTATGTAAAAATTCAGGCGCCGACAGTTCAGGGGCTTTCACTGGATCTTGGAAACCTGGTTAATCTTCTGGGGTTACTTTCCACTAACACGATTCGCGTCACTACCAACGCCGGGACTGCGGAAAGTTCGCTTGTAAAAGATGGTGCGAACAATCTTTACATTGCAGTGACATCGTCTGCAGCATTCAGTACAATTTCAATCAGACTTGACCTGGCCAATTCAACGGGCTTGTTGGGTTTGGCGCTTGGTAGCATTTCTCTGAACGTCGATGGCGTTGTTTCGTACGAAAATGCCCCTCTGGGAGCTTGCGATTTGATCTCGTACTCGTATGTAGGCGTCGACCCTAATGTGACCGGTGTTCTCGGGCTGACATTGACCGATGCTCTACAAAATCCTCAAAATGCTGTTGACGGCATTATTGACGCGAGCAACTTTTCATTGCTTCAAAATGGCGCTGCCGCTGCTATTTCCTCAGTTTCGGAGACATTCTACATGGCCAAAGAATCAGGAGCCAACAATGAGGTTGTGGCAATTATCTCCAAGCCGGCAGCATTGCTTAATCTGTCTGTACTTAACAACATTTCTTTCCAGGCTTTTCTGGGTAATACTGCTGTGGGAGGGGCGCAAACGCTTTCGGCACTGTTGACGCCCGATTTGCTTGGCCTTTTCAGCAACGATACGTTGACTCCCGTAAAATTCACGCCAGGTGGCAGTTTTGACCGGGTTGTAATTACGTCCACGACTCTCCTAGATGTAAACTTGTTTACCGGCTTGCGTGTCCACGAGCTATCCTCTCGCCCTCCGGTAACTTTCACTGGTGGAACAGTGGCGCCCGGCCGCGTGTCTGATCCGGTTGCCGCGGAGCTCTTTACCGCAACAACCAACAATATTCTAAGTTTCAGCATCCAATGCGGCTTGCCTACTGAATACACTTATGCATTGTACCAGGTATCGGCGCCAGGCGGTCGTACGATGGCCGGCACGTTGCCAGGCACCATTACGCTGAATCCGGACGGTACTTTTTCAGGAACCCCTACGACGGGACAAGATGGAACGTACACATTCGACGTACAAGCGACCAACCAGTTTGGGCAGACAGCGATTGCTTCTTTCACAATGCAGATCGAAAAAGCTTTACCGGTTACGCTGATTAGCTTCAAAGCACTGGCCGAAGGTCAGACAGCCGCTTTGTCGTGGTCAACTTCGGAAGAAATCAATAGCGACCGCTTCGATATCGAACGCAGCCAGAACGGTAAGAACTGGGCGAAGATCGGTTCGCTGGCTTCTCACAAAGAAAGCAGCGTGAATCAATACTACTCATTTGTGGATGCGTCCCCGCTGAGAGGCGAGAACCTCTACCGTCTGAAAATGGTGGATCTCGACGAAACATTCTCTTACAGTAGCATCGCAAACCTGAACTTCAAAGGTATTGCACTGGTTTATCCTAACCCGGTAAGCGCTTCGCAAAGCCTGACCCTCAATGTGGGTGATTGGAGCAAAGTGAGCCTGGTGAAGGTGGTTAATGCCTCGGGTAAAGTAGTTTTTGAAGCTTCCAACGCATTGCTTTCGGGTATCAGTACACGCAATCTTGTAGCTGGTGCATATGTAGTCCAGGTGACGCATACCGACGGTACTGTAAGTTCGCAGAGATTTGTAAGACAGTAGTCCTGTCCACACGATACACAGGCAAACCGCTGACCACAAGTCAGCGGTTTGTTTTTTGTAAGCCGTACTTCAAAAAGGAGCGACCAACTACTTTTTTTAAAACAGCAGATCGGTATATTTGAGCTTTGAAGTATCCCGATTATCAACGTTAGTTTTATATGCCCAGCAGAAGAGGTAAAAAGAGCAAGTTCAAAAAGGTCCTTATTCCGGTATTAAAATGGGTCAGTGCGATTATTCCGGTTTGCGCCTTCATTTACATTCTTTACTACTATAAACAGTTCGACTTCCTGAAAAGGCAGGAGGTGGTGAAAACGGAAACGAAGGTGCTGAGTTCCGGTGACTCTTTGCAGGCAGGATTGGGGCGGTCGGACGAGGAGCTCGCTGCGAAGATACACATTACCACTAATGAGTGGCATCCGGTAGGAGGGCTTGCCATTCATAACATGGAGATCGAGAATACCTCGGCCTCGCCCGTAAAAAGTGTGGAAGTGGAGTTCAAATACCTCAATGATGTACAGGCGGTGCTGACCTCCAAGATTGTCACCATCAAAACACCACTACCGGCGCGGAAAACGACGAAAGTTTCGGGACTCAGTGTTGGCTACGTCAATAACGCGGTAGTAGGATGTGACGTGAAAGTGCTTAGTGCAAAAAAGTAGCCATGGTGGAATTGTACCGGGCTGGTACGATTATTTAAGTTTATCCGCCAAACCTGACTAACAGCGGATACCATGGCACAATTACTTCAAAATCTCTACAACATCGCACCGATCCTGGCTACAATAGCCCTTTTCGGCGCGGCGATCGGCGGGTTCTGGCTGGTCCTGGAATTGAAAAAAAGGAGCGCATATACCCACTATTCGCTTAGCGACCGTTTGTTCCTCAAACGCAACGCCAATAGACTTAGAAAAATACAGCTGCATTAAGGCAGGGGTATAAAAAAACATCCCAATTACAAGGTAACCGGGATGTCTGATTTTACTCAACGTTATTGAAAACCTTTTCACGGGTTTTCGATACAAACTTAATGATTTCTTTATTCAAAACATTGTTTTTTGTTTAGGAAATAATATTTTTTGTAGCCGTTCAGTAATTTGTTCTTACTATGTGGTAAACGGTTACGTATCATAATTGAGTGTCAAGGACTATGGTCTTTACCTGGTTGATAAACTTTTGTAAATCCTGCGCCGAATATTGCTGCTTTTTCGCATTTTCATAGTCGAAATACACGGAAAGCATTCGATTGTATTTAAGCAGTGAACCACTTTTGTGCGACTTCAATTCGCGCCCTTTATAGTCACCGTGCTCATCCATCCGGTCGACGAGGTACGACATCATATAATAATGCATACCGCTGTCTTGATCGAATCCTTCGAATTCCAGCGAGGCCAGGTCAAGTAACTCTTTGTCTGATTCCGGTAGCAACCGAATGGAATCGTTGATGCGGCTGTACATCTTCATAATATCCGAAATTTCGGTGTATACGCTCAGCGGTACTTCTTCGTACAAGTTGTTGAATACTTTGGGGTAGAGGCCTGTGTAGCCTTTTTCCAGTATTTCAATCCGTTTCTCAGAAAGGTCACGTTCTTTTTCGTCACCGATGATCGCGAGGATTCTGCATTGGTTGATCAGTAGTTGTCTTTCGATAAGGGAAATGCTTTCGGGAATCATATCAGGTTGGTTCGACTTTTTCAGCAAGTTAATCGTATTAGGCACATTTTGTACCGGCTTTGCTTGCAATGTTCCGGAAAGTTTGCTCCTTTACAAGGCCATTGTTCAGCTAGCCTGTACATCGGCCAATCAGCATTCATTTCGACTCAACACATGGAACAACCCCACACCGATCCGATCGATGCCGACAATGCCACAGGGAAACCGGGGGAGGAGTCGCTTTCTGCTTATGTGCAGCAGATGGAAACCCAAGAAAATCTCCGAAAACTGGCCTTGAAGTTGGGGGATGATCTGAAAACGCCGGTTGTAAACGAGCATCCGAAGGTGTCCACGCCAGAAACATCCGTGGACCTCTCCTTTGAGAAGTTTGAAGAGAAACGCAAGCGGCGCGACGGTCAGTAGCCGTACCAATCCCCCCACCAGTATTGCAATTTTTTCCTGATCTCCTCCTCCCGCGCATTCCTTCCCGGTTCGAAAAACTTGGTACCCTTTAACTCGTCGGGGAGGAAATCCTGCTTGGCGAAATTGCCTTCAAAATCGTGTGAATACTTGTAGTCTTTTCCGTAGCCGATCTGCTTCATCAGCTTCGTAGGTGCATTACGCAGGTGCAGCGGCACAGGCAGGTGCGCGGTGCGCGTAGCGGCCTCGATAGCGTCGCCGATGGCCATGTAGCTTGCATTACTTTTAGGCGAAGTGGCGAGGTAAACAGCTGTTTGCGACAGGATAATGCGGCATTCGGGGTAGCCGATTACGTTCACAGCCTGCATGCAGGCATTCGCCATGATCATCGCCGTTGGATTGGCATTACCAATGTCTTCCGAAGCCATGATCAGCATCCTGCGGGCAATGAACGACGGATCTTCACCTGCCACGATCATCCGTGCCATCCAGTACACTGCCCCGTTGGGATCGCTGCCTCGGAGCGATTTGATGAAAGCCGAAATAATATCATAATGCTGCTCGCCCGATTTATCGTACCGGGCAATATTTTGCTGCGCGACTTCGGTGACCCACTCATCGGTGATTTCAATCTTTTTGGCGTCGCCTTTGCCCAGCACCACCAGTTCCAGTAGGTTCAGCAACTTACGGCCGTCGCCGCCGGAAAGGCGCATTAATGCATCATAGGATGCAAATTTGATATTCTTCTCTTTCAGCCATGGATCTTTTTCCAATGCACGGGCAATGAGGCCTTTGAGCTCTTTTTCACCGAATGCTTCCAGAATGTATACCTGGCAGCGGGAAAGCAATGCGGAATTGATTTCAAATGAAGGGTTTTCGGTGGTAGCGCCAATGAGCGTAACCTGTCCTTTTTCAACCGCTCCGAGCAATGCATCCTGCTGGCTTTTATTGTAACGGTGTATCTCGTCGATAAAAAGAATCGCCGGGAACAGGCCGGAAGGGCGCGCAAGGACTTCGCGCAAATCCTTCACCCCGGAACTAATCGCGCTGAGGTTGTAGAACTGTCGTTTCGTGGTTTCCGCGATGAGTAATGCGAGGGTGGTTTTTCCCACGCCGGGTGGCCCCCAAAAAATCATAGAGGGAATCGCATTCTGTAAAATGGCGCGTCTTAATGGTCCTTTCGGGCCGAGTAGTTTTTCCTGCCCCACAAAATCGTCGAGGGTCCGTGGGCGGAGGCGTTCGGCGAGGGGCGTGGTGGTAATGTTCATGGGTGAAGTGTCGGAATTTAGCTTGTCAATGTAAGATTAATTTAACACAAAAAAAGCGTGGCAGAGTTCGCCACGCTTTCAAAGGTATTATTTAAACGTTTAAACAGACGGCTATCAAAAAGTCAGTCTGTCGAGTGTCATCTGCTTTTTCAGGTTACCTAATGCACCAAAAACCAGGTTGTAAACTGATTGTATATTTATTTTCATCAAATCTGCGATCTCGTGATTGTTGAGGTTCATGTAGAATTTGAGGAAGATCGCCTCGCGCTGGCGGCGTGGCAGGCCGTTGATGGCCACATTCAGGTGCTGGTTGGTGGATTCGAACTCTTCTTCCGAAATCAGGTGGTTCTCATGGGAAGGCGTGTTGATATGCCAGTATTCAACCGGGATATCTTCGTTGCTGGTGTGCTTTTGCTGTGCATTCAAATGGCGGACCAATTTACGTTTGATCGAAGCCATCAGGTAAAAGCGGACCGAAGTCGTGTCACCGAGCGTCATGCGGTTTCTCCATAATTCTACAAACAAATCGTGGATACAATCCTTGATAAGAGGCTTGTCGATCGTGAATTGCGAACAGTACTGGTAAAGAATGTGAACGTAAGAGCGGTAGAGGCATGCGTAGGCATTTTCATCGCCTTTTCTGAACTGATCCCAAAAACAGAGTTCTTCTTCTTGCTTGTAGCGTAGGTGAGCCATTGTTTGGAAAGGATTTGGAATTGGGGTTAGGAATGATTGTGAATAATGTCATTATTACACTTGTAAATATATTTATAAAAAAACATATTTTAAAAATATTTTCATCATAAAATTATATTTCAAAGGTTAATGATACTATTTCCTGAAAATCGGCCCTTTTTATAAACTTAACGCGGTAAACTTGAAATTTTCCCCGTCAAAAAGGCCTTTATCACTCAGTTTTAATGAGGGTATCACCAGTAACGCCATGAACGACAGCGACATAAATGGCGATTTTAACGTCGATCCGAGCTCTTCTTTCACAAAACAATCGACTTTCGTGTAACTTTCGGCCACTTTATAACCGTCTTGATCGGTCATTAATCCGGCTATCGGGAGTTCCAGCAAGTGTTCCTTTCCGGCACCTGCGGCCGATACGCCGCCTTTTGCGCCTATGATCAGGTTCACGGCCCGGGCGAGGCTCTCATCATCACATCCTATACCTATTATATTATGTGAATCATGCGCGACTGACGATGCCAATGCACCCTGTTTCAAACCAAAATTGCGGATGAATGCGACCGCCGGGGGCGCTGGCGAGTAGCGGTTCACGACTACCACCTTCAATACGTCCTTATCTAGGTCAGGGACTATCGCGCCATCGATAATTTTTGCGTCCGTTATCCACTCATTTGTAACCAATTGACCATCCAAAGCCTCGATCACCCTGATCCTGGTTTCAGAATTTTTTACGGGATATTTAAAATCCGCCGCCGTTTTTAGTTCGCATTCGAAACGGTTCGGATGTGCGCTGCGCGCATCAGGTATTAACGATGCGCCTTGTTTTGCAACCAACGTGCCGTCGATCCAGGTTTCGAGGATATTAAATGTGTTGGGATTGTCAATCACAATAAAATCGGCGGCATCGCCTTCCCGTAGCAATCCCACATTTAAACGATAATGACTTACCGGGTTAATGCAGGCAGCTTGCAGCACATTCCAGAGGTCGTAACCCAGCGCCAGCGCACGTTTGACAAGTACATTAATGTGTCCTTCGACGAGGTTGTCCGGGTGTTTGTCGTCGGAGCAAAACATAATGCGGTCCGGAAACTCGGCGATGAGCGGGATCAGCGCATCGAAATTTCGTGCCGCACTGCCCTCACGGATCAGGATTTTGACGCCGTAATCAATCTTCTCCCTCGCTTCCGCGTAGGTGAAGCATTCGTGATCGGTACTGATGCCGTAACTGGCATATTGCTTCGCAGCCTCGCCTCGCAGGCCTGGCGCGTGGCCGTCTATGACCTTATTATAATGCTCGGCCCAATGGATCTTGGCCATCATGTCGGGGTCTTCATTCAAAACCCCTGGAAAATTCATTACTTCCGCCAGATAACCGATATCGTCGCTGACCAGGAGCTCGCCGACCTGTTCGGCATCCACCGTCGCGCCGGCAGTTTCGAAAACCGTCGCGGGCACGCACGAGGGCGCGCCGAAGCAAAATTTGAATGGGACGCGTTTGCCATCTCCGATCATGAAATGTACACCTTCCACACCCAGCACGTTCGCAATTTCGTGAGGGTCGGACACCGTGGCGATCGTCCCATGAACCACAGCAAGCCGCGCGAATTGTGCGGGCGTGAGCATTGAGCTCTCCACGTGCACGTGCGCGTCCGTAAAGCCCGGCAACATATAAGGTAGTGCGGGATTTTCGGGGCCGGTAATTTCGATTTTGGAAATATGTTGTCCGGCAATGGAGATTTCGGCCTGGTTAATGGTTTTTTCGAAGATATTGATCAGGTTGGCTTTCATAAGGCTGTGTTAAACGTTGGCATATGGCCCGAAATAGGGATTTTTCGGAATTCCTTCTGGTATTGCATCGGGCTTTTGCCGGTGTGGAGTTTGAAGTATTTGTTGAAGTTGGCAAAATTGTAGAAACCGCTTTCAAAGCAAACCTGAGCTACGGGAATGCGGCTTTCGGAAAGCAGCTTGCAGGCATGGCCGATCCGGAGTTCAAGCAGAAACTGCGAATAGGTTTTACGGCTGCGGCTTTTGAAATACCTGCAAAACGAATGCGGGCTGATATTGGCCACCTCGGCGATTTCTTCGATCGAGATCTTTTTCTGAAAGTTGGAAATCGAGTATTGGTAAATATGGTTGATGCGGTCGGTGTCGTATTGATCGTACTCGTTCTGGTATTGTGTGTTGGAAAGTACGTTGATTTCCTCGCAATGGGCGAGGGTTTCGAGTATTTGCATCAGCGAGATGACCGGATTACCGTTGGTCTGGTTAAGGAGTTCGTGCAAAAGCGCTTTCACTTTATCGGTCCCTTCGCCGAGTATCTTCATCCCAAGACGGGCTTTCACGAGCAAATCGCGGATCGACTTGTTTTCGGGCAGTCCGAGAAAACTTTTACCAAAGATATCTTCCGAAAAATGGACGACAGTGGCCTGTGCATAAAGCTGGCTGCCCCGGTGGAAGTACTTTTCGTCGCAACGCCAGTAATGCGGTAGGTTGGGGCCGATCAGCAGCAGGTCGCCGCTCTGGAAATTTCGGATGTTGTCGCCCACGAACTGGGTGCCGGAGCCCTGTTCGATGTGAATGAGCTCAATTTCAGGGTGGTAATGCCAGCGATTATAGAAGTAGAGCACCACGTCGCGGCGGATACTGAACGATTTTTGCAGGCCCTTTGGGACTTTAAGTAGCTGCGGTTTCACAAATAATTACATGATCAAAACCGTAAAAGAAGAATATATGCCAATATAGTTGAAAAATTTGCTAATGTCTGCGTTCATAGTATTCAAATAATTCTGTTGTTTTGTTGATATATTCTATTTGGCATCATTGAAAACCACTGGAATATATCAGATTACCATTCACCTGAACATTAATATGGCGTCCCAATTCCTGAAAGTTCACCCTTCCGACAATGTCATCGTGGCATTGCGCGATCAGCCCGCAGGCGCGGACGTGACGTACGAGGGGAATCTCTACAATCTTCAATACGGCGTTTCGGCCAAGCACAAATTCGTTACGGAGGATATCGAAACCGGCGGCGCCATCATTATGTACGGCGTGCTCGTGGGACGGGCCACCCAGCCGATCAGAAAAGGCGAGCCGATCACGACATTTAACCTGAAACACGACGCGCACGATTACAGCACCGCGAACCGTAAGCCATATTCTTACACTCAGCCGGACGTAAGCCACTGGCAGAACCGGACTTTTAAAGGTTACCACCGGGAAGATGGCCGGGTAGGAACCTACAACTACTGGCTAGTGGTACCGCTTGTGTTCTGCGAGAACCGCAACGTGCTCATTATGAAAGACGCATTCGAGCGTGAGCTCGGCTACGCGCAAACCGACATGTACCGTGACCAGGTGCGCGAATTCCTGCATTTGTACCAGCAGGGAGATATGCGGACGATCAAAAGCCTCGAAACTTTCGTGGACGCGCCAGCCGCGAAAAAGAAACCGGAACGACCGTTCAAAAATGTAGATGGCGTTAAGTTCCTTACACATGAAGGAGGCTGCGGTGGTACACGTCTGGATGCCAATACATTGTGTTCGCTCTTCGCAGCATATGCGGTGCATCCCAATGTGGCTGGTATCACGGTCCTAAGCCTCGGTTGCCAGAACTCTGAGCTGAAAACACTGGAAGATGAAATCCGCAAGCGCGACCCGCATTTCAATAAGCCATTTTTCGCGTTTGAGCACCAGAAAGGCACTGAATACTCGCTGATGTCGGGCGCGATCAAGGAAACTTTCATGGGACTCACCAAAATCAACGAGTTCGAACGCTCGGATGCGCCGCTTTCCAAACTTTCAGTGGGGCTAAAATGCGGCGGTTCGGATGGTTTCTCCGGTATTTCGGCGAACCCGGTACTCGGTCACCTTTCTGATTTGGTAGTAGGCCTGGGCGGACAGACACTTCTCGCTGAATTCCCCGAACTGAATGGGGTAGAGCAGGAGCTTCTTAACCGCTGTGTAACCGAAGAAAAAGCCGCAAAATTTGAAAAACTGATGCGCGACTACGCTGGCAAAGCCGAAGCGGTAGGTTCCGCGTTTGCCTTCAACCCGTCGCCGGGGAATATCAAGGACGGTCTGATTACTGATGCCATTAAGTCGGCAGGAGCGGCCAAAAAAGGCGGTAATGCATACGTTTCCGACGTTTTGAACTACACCGAACGTGCTACTGAATCAGGTCTGCACCTGGTTTGCACACCTGGCAACGACGTGGAAGCAACCACCGGCCAGACAGCCGCGGGCGCCAACATTATCCTTTTCACAACCGGCCTCGGCACCCCGACAGGTAACCCGATCTGTCCGGTAGCCAAAGTAGCCACCAACTCCGCGCTCGCCCAACGCATGCCGGACGTGATCGATTTCGATTGCGGGCCTGTTGTGGATGGTACGCAAACCATCGAGCAAAATGCAGAGGCATTGCTCGAATATGTGATCAAAGTAGCCAGCGGCGAGCTTACCAAAGCGCAGCAACTCGGCCAGGACGATTTCATACCCTGGAAACGCGGCGTTTCTCTCTGAAATAGCACACGGCCAAATAGCCCCACATCATAGCCTCACAAATAGCCCCAGCTTTTAAGCTGGGGAGGGGGGAGGGGGCACAGACAAGTATCATCAACCCAAGGCCTCAGCCTTGGGCCAAACCAACCAACTATGTTTAATCTAACAGGAAAAACAGCACTGGTAACCGGCGGAGCGAGTGGGATCGGATTGGCGATCTCCAAAACGTTCGCGAAGCAGGGCGCTTATGTGCACATTCTGGAACTCAATATTGATCTGGCCAACGAGGTGGTGAGTGAAATCATCGCGGAAGGCGGGCAAGCTGAGGCACACGCACTGGACATTTCCAAGCAGGCGGATGTGGTCAGCATCGTCAACGCGATTGCTGCGAAACATACTATCAATATCCTGGTCAATAATGCAGGCATTGCGCACATTGGCAAAGCGGATACGACCGCGGAAATCGACTTTGACAGGGTGATTAATATCAACGTTAAAGGTGTTTATAACTGCCTTGCAGCCACCATTCCACATTTGAAAACCAACGGAGGGGGGGTGATTTTGAACATGGCTTCCATAGCGGCAACAGTAGGAATACCCGACCGCTTTGCTTATTCTACTGCAAAAGGTGCGGTTTATTCGATGACATTGTCGGTTGCGCGCGATTACCTGGCGGATAACATCCGTTGCAACAGCATTTCGCCTGCCCGCGTGCACACTCCTTTTGTAGACGGTTTTATTTCGAAAAACTATCCCGGTAAAGAGCAGGAAATGTTTGAAAAACTGTCTAAAACCCAGCCCATTGGCCGTATGGCAAAGCCGGAAGAAATAGGTGCGCTGGCGTTGTATCTCTGCTCGGATGAGGCAGGCTTTATTACCGGCTGCGATTATCTGATCGACGGCGGATTTGAGAAGTTGAATAATTAGGGGCTGGAAGCCTTTGGGCTTTAAGCTTTAGGCCATAAGCGAGGCCAGCGTACACTTGTTAAAATAAAATTTAAAAACATATTATTCATTATGACGGCAATGCATTTCAATTGCTTATAGCTTACAGCCTACCGCTTACAGCATTCCTCCGTCACAAATATTCCTTTCATGAAACTTTTCCGATTTGGTGCATTTGAAAATGAAAAGCCGGGCGTAGAATTGGCCGACGGTACAAAGCTGGATGTTTCGGCATTTGGTGAAGATTACAACGAGAAATTCTTTGCGACAGACGGTATCGCCCGCCTGCAAAGCTGGTTGGAAGCCAATGGAGCTTCCGCACCAAAAGTGGAAGAAGGTTTTCGTTACGGTTCGTGTGTGGCGCGCCCATCGAAGATTGTATGCATCGGTATGAACTATGCCAAACATGCCTATGAATCGGGTGCGACAGAGTTGCCGAAAGAGCCGATCATTTTCTTTAAATCAACCTCCGCATTGTGCGGGCCTTTTGATCAGGTGGTTATCCCTAGAAATTCGGAGAAAACCGACTGGGAAGTGGAGCTGGCCGTGGTGATCGGTAAAAAGACAAGCTATGTCGACGAAGCCAATGCATTGGATTATGTGGCCGGTTACGCGGTTCACAACGACTATTCGGAACGGGCGTTCCAAATGGAGCGTGGCGGACAGTGGGTTAAAGGCAAAAGCAACGACACTTTCGCGCCGCTGGGGCCTTACCTGGTAACGTCCGACGAAGTTGGCAATGCCAATGATCTCGACCTCTGGCTAAGCCTGAATGGTAAGAAAATCCAGGATAGCAATACTTCCGATATGATTTTCCAGATCCCGTTCCTGGTAAGCTACCTGAGCCAGTTTATGACATTGCTTCCGGGGGATGTTATCACGACGGGAACACCAGCCGGCGTAGGATTGGGTATGAAGCCGCCAGTTTACCTGAAACCGGGTGATGTGGTAGAGTTGGGTATTGAAAAATTGGGCTCACAAAAGCAGGAAGCGATTGCCTGGAAGGCGACAGTGTAAGGGTTAATTGTGACGAAGTGGTCAAGTAATAGTCAGGAATTGTAAGGTGTAGTCAGTTTTTCAAAAATTCACCTTATGATATGCCGGACTATCAATGACAATACCTGACCACAAATGACAACACCTGACTTCCACGACCAAGCCATCAGTATAGTATAAGAGTATATGACAATCGACAGCCACCAGCATTTCTGGGTTTACGACGAGGAACGTGATTCGTGGATCACACCTGATATGCAGGTTATCCGCAGGAATTTTTTACCGGAGGATTTGTGGCCGGTACTGAAAGCCAATAAGGTCGACGGCTGTGTGGCTGTGCAGGCTTCGCAGACCGATTCGGAAACGGAATTCCTGCTTCATCTGGCCGAGGCCAACGATTTCATCAGGGGTGTGGTGGGATGGGTCGATCTCCGGGCGGTAAATCTTTACGACCAACTCGAAAGATATTCGCAATTTGAAAAACTGAAAGGTTTCCGGCACGTAGCGCAAGGGCAGCCGGAAGGCTTTTTGCTGCAACCTGAGTTCATCAAAGGAGTAGGCCAGCTGGTAGCATTTGACTTTACTTACGACATCCTGATTTACCAAAATCAGCTGAAAGAAGCTTATAATTTCGCGGTAAGGCTGCCGAATGTGCATTTTGTGCTGGACCATATTGCCAAGCCGCTCATCAAGGCACAGGAATTGCAGCCCTGGGCCGATGATATTCGCAGGCTCGCGGAACTGCCGAATGTGCATTGCAAGGTGTCCGGCATGATCACCGAAGCAAACTGGCTGCATTGGGGGAAAGCTGATTTCAGGCCTTACCTGGATGTGGTTTTTGAAGCATTCGGGACGGAAAGGATCATGTACGGCTCCGATTGGCCCGTATGCCTGGTAGCAGGCGAGTACGAAGGCGCCAAGGGCATTCTGACCGATTACCTGAGCATGTTCTCCGACGACGAGGTGCGCGATGTAATGGGGAATAACGCCAGAAGATTTTATAATCTCGATATTTAAATACGAATATGAAAAGATATTGTCTTGCGGTGGATCTCGTGGATGATCCAAAAATGATAGCGGAATACGAAGGTTATCATAAAAAGATCCAGCCGGAAATTCACAAGAGCATAACCAGCGCCGGTATCACTGTGATGGACATTTACCGCGTCGGCAACCGCTTGTTCATGATCATGGAAACGGAAGACGATTTCAGTTTTGAAACAAAAGCCCAAATGGATGCCGACAATCCGAAGGTACAGGAATGGGAGCGGCTCATGTGGAAGTACCAGCAGGCATTACCCACTGCGAAACCCGGTGAAAAATGGGTATTAATGGACCAGATATTTGCCCTCTAAGAAGAAAGGTTGAAGTGATGAACTAGCATTCGAACAGGTTGAGTAGATTATTTTACGCATTATCCATCCTTGTTTTATCATTTGCATTGCTTTCGTCGCAGCCACGCCAGGCTGTGGAAGTGAAGTTGATGAGTTTCAATATCCGGCATGGCCTTAATATCGAAGACGGGTCGAATCTGCGGGATATATTGAGGATTATCAAGGAAAATGATCCCGACCTTGTGGCATTGCAGGCGGTCGACAGCCTGATAGACAAAGGAAAGGTGCAGCACCAGCTGAGGCAGATCGCCGCGCAGACGGGTATGTACTACTCCTACGCCGTGGCCGATACCTCCGAAAATGGGACGCAGGGCATAGGGATACTTTCTAACTGGCCGTTTGAGAAAGCGCAGGTGATCAGCCTGCCGCGGACTGTCGGCTCGGATCCGAAGGTGTTGCAATGCGGATTGATCAGACTGTCGAGGTCGGTAACGTTCCGGTTTTGCAATTCCCGGCTCGAATATGCTTCCGTCATGGACCGTGCATTGCAGGCTGCTTACATCAATCAAATGCTCGTAAACAGTGTCCAGCCCGTGCTTTTGGGCATGGATATGGGTGCGAGGCCGAATGAACAGCCTTACTTTTCGTTCCGTAAAAAGTGGCAGGACGCTGCCCGCGGCTCACAGATGCAGACCTGGAACGAAGGTTTACCGGGAGACCGGCTTGATTACATTTTTGCCTTGCTCAATAACAAGGTCCGCATCAAAAACTACAAGGTTATCAGGAATTATCCGGACGTTTCTGATCACTATCCCATTCAGGCCACCATTGAATTTTGGTAGAAAATGAATTACTCAAATTGGAAGATCGGATTATTTATCCCCTGCTATGTCGACCAGTTCTATCCCCAGGTAGGGATTGCAACGCTCGAATTGCTTGAAAAACTGGGCTGTACCGTCACATTTCCGCTGAACCAGACTTGTTGTGGCCAGCCGATGGCCAATTCCGGATTCGAACATCTCTCACGCTCGTGCGACAATCTCTTTTATGACCTTTTTCAGGATTGCGACTACATCGTTTCGCCTTCGGGCAGCTGTGTGCTGCACATCAAGGACCATTTGAAGGCCGATAACAAGGCCGAAGAATCCAAAGTCGTCAGAAAGAAAGTTTACGAACTGGTCGAGTTCCTGACCGATGTTTTGAAAATAGACCACATCGAAGCGGAGTTCCCGCACAGGGTAGGACTGCACCAAGGCTGCCACGGGCAGCGCGGGTTGTTTTTGTCGCAGATGTCGGAGTTGAATGCGGCACCATTCTCGAAGCCGGTCTCGCTTTTGAAACAGGTGAAGGGCATCGAGCTGGTCGATCTGGACCGTACCGATGAATGCTGCGGTTTCGGAGGGACGTTCTGTGTGAGCGAAGAGGCCGTGTCTGTAAAAATGGGCAAGGACCGCGTGGCGGACCACATCCGGCATAATGCGGAGTACATTACGGGCTCGGACATGAGCTGCTTAATGCACCTGGGCGGCATTCTGAAACGCGGCAATTCCAATGTGCAGGTAAAGCACATCGCCGAAATCCTTAATGCAGGTATCAAAAAACAAGAACCGGAGCCCATACATTGAGCCCCGGTCTATACAAAGTTTACGGATGTTCAGAATCTGAGAAGCGCCCGTTGTTAGTTAATTGAAGAAACAACGCGGCTGGTTGTAGTCAAAATATCAAACGATTGTGCAGTCTTCTCTTTACCATCCGTGATTTCGAACGTGTACGTACCGTCCATCAGGGTTGATAAGTCGAAGTATTTCAGGTAGTTGTTTTCAACGCGTTTGTTTTCTGAGAAAAGAACATTTTTCTCATTGTCCAGAATACGCACGACTACATTTTTGGAAATTGGATTATTATAAGAAACGCGGAATTGCAGTGGTTTAACCTGCAGAACAGTCAGCTTGGTAGAAGCGCTTACGGTTTTGTCTGCGGTAGCGAAGTTGTCCTGGGCATTTGATGTAAATGCCGATCCTGATAGCAGCAAGCCAGTCAAGGCTGCGATAATAAGAGTGTTTTTGGTTTTCATAGGAGTTAATATTTAAATGTCTAAAAAAAGTTAAACTGAACTTAATTCAGACTCCGATGCCCCGATCGAAAAACTTTGTTGATTCAAAAGTATAAGATATTGCAGTACAATAAAATAGCATTTTTTCGATTTGTAAAAAGTTGTTTATTAAACAAACTGCAAACTTGAAATAGTGCAACGAATGTGAAAAGTACAAATCTTATTCTTCTTTAAATACTATTATCTAATTGTTAAGGCAGCTATGTCCAAAACAGTATTGGAGCACGCGGATGCTTCCGAGGTGTTCAACAGAGACGAACCTTACGTAAACTGGCACGACGAGACCCTGTGGTTCGTTCGCCAGAAGCGTGATAAATCATCCAAACAACTACCCGAATGGGAGCAGCTTCGCGAAGCTGCTTCCGGCATCAAGAACTACGTGCTCTCGCACCTGGACGATCTGCTCATCTCATTTGAAGAAAAAGCGAAGGAAAACGGCGTGCAGGTACATTGGGCTGCCAATGCGGCGGAGCACAACGAGATCGTACTCGGGCTTTTGAAGCGGCATAAGATCGACAAAATGGTGAAAAGCAAGTCGATGCTCACCGAGGAATGCCACATGAACGAGTTTCTGAGTAAAAACGGCATCGAGGTGATCGATACCGACTTGGGGGAGCGCATTGTGCAGCTTCGCAACGAGCCGCCGAGCCATATCGTGCTCCCTGCGATCCACTTGAAAAAGAAGGATATCGGCGATCTTTTCCACGAACACCTGGGCACCGACGCCGGCGCCACCGACCCGCAATACCTCACCGAGGCCGCCCGACAGCATTTGCGCGACAAGTTCCTGACCCGTCGCGCGGCATTAACGGGCGTCAACTTCGCCATCGCCGAAACCGGCGGTTTCGTAGTCTCGACCAATGAAGGGAATGCCGATATGGGTGCGCATTTGGCCGACATTCACATTGCCTGCATGGGTTTTGAAAAGATCATTCCCAAGCAGGAACATCTCGGCGTATTCCTGCGGCTGCTCGCGAGAAGCGCCACCGGCCAGCCGATCACGACTTACAGCAGCCATTTTAAAAAGCCACGCGAAGGCCAGGAAATGCATATTGTGATCGTAGATAATGGCAGGAGCACGCAGCTGGGAAGAAAGGATTTCAGAAATTCACTGAAATGCATCCGCTGCGGGGCATGCATGAATACGTGCCCGGTTTACAGAAGAAGTGGCGGGCATAGCTACCATAATGCGGTCGCCGGGCCGATCGGCTCGATCCTGGCCCCAAACCTGGATATGACCAAGAATGCCGACCTGCCGTTTGCGAGTACATTATGCGGCAGCTGTTCCAATGTGTGCCCGGTGAAAATCGATATCCACGACCAGCTGTATAAATGGAGACAGGTGCTGGCCAAGGAAGGATATGTTCCCAAAAGCAAGGAAATAGGCATCCGTGCGATGTCGACCGTGCTGGCGGCGCCGCGGTTTTACCAATGGTCGGGCAGGCTTGGCCGGACGGTAATGCGGACGATCCCGTTCATGGTCAATAATAGCCTGAACCCGTGGTACAAACAGCGCGACATGCCCGAGCCGCCGAAGGAAAGTTTCCGCGATTGGTATGTTCGTAACAGAAAGAATTGATGATGAGCTCACGAGACAAAATTTTAAGCCAGATCAGGCAGAACAAACCGGAGGCAGTGGAGCTGCCGGCGACTACGACTTTTGCCAACAATTTTGAAAATACGGAAGACAAATTTCGCGAGATGCTGGCAGCGATTTACACGGAAGTAATTGTTGTCAAAAACCTGGAAGAGCTCTCGCTGAAAGCGGAAGAACTTTATGGGAAAGTAGTAAACCGCGCGACAACCATCCCGGCATTGAGCGCCTGGGCGGATTTCAGCCTGAACGTTTCCGATCCGCACGAACTGGAAACCATTGAAATAGCCATTGTACAAGCCGAGTTTGGTGTAGCCGAAAATGGAGCTGTTTGGGTTTCTGACCAATATCTGCCGCACCGGGTTTTGCCATTTATCACTCAAAACCTCGCATTCGTGATCCCCCGTAATGCGCTCGTGGACAATATGCACGAGGCGTATGCGCGCTTGAAGGATACATTGGGCTGGGGCTGTTTTATTGCAGGTCCGTCAAAAACTGCTGATATTGAGCAATCGCTGGTCATCGGCGCGCACGGGGCGCGCAGTATGGTGATCTTCCTGCTCGAAGGCGAGTAGTTTTGTATGGACCGACAGGTAACACTCAGACCGTTCACAAGAAATATTGCTGAAAGGCTGGCCGAACTGGCCAATAACAAGCATGTGGTGGCGCAGGTGAGGGATAATTTTCCTTCACCGTACACGCTCTCCGATGCCCATTACTGGATCGATTTCTGCAATGCGCGGCACAATGGTGGGAGCTTTCATCGCGCGATCTATTATAATGAGGAATTTGCAGGCGGAATAGGCGTGCTCCGGCAGGACGATATTCACCGCAATAATGCTGAGATCGGCTACTGGCTCGGCGAGCCTTACTGGGGGCTGAAGATCACCACCGAAGCCGTGGTGCAAATGACCAACTGGATTTTTGAGAATACAACCATTACCCGTCTCTATGCGGGGGTATTTGAAACGAATCCCGCCTCGATGCGGGTGCTCGAAAAGGCCGGCTATAAACTGGAAGCTATTCACCGCAAGGCCATTATCAAAAACGACCAGGTACTGGACGAACATTTGTTTGTAAAGCTCGCCGGAGAGTGAGCTTTAAAAATGTATTTTTACGGTCTGTCAAACATTGTCCTTGAAGTATGCCCAAGATTATCGTTGCGATCGACGGTTATTCCAGTTGTGGTAAAAGCACGACTGCGAAACTGGTTGCCAAGCAATTGAATTACCCTTATATCGACACCGGCGCGATGTACAGGGCTGTTACATTGTATTTTATCCAAAATCATATAAGTCTTACCAACCCTAAGGAAGTAGAAAATGCCTTATCGAAGGTACATATTACCTTCCGTCGCCACCCCGAGCTTGGGCGCAATGATACGTATCTGAACGGTTTGAATATCGAAGACGAGATACGGAAAATGTATGTTTCCGAAAGAGTGAGCGAGGTAAGCGCCATTGCCGAGGTACGTCACGCATTGGTAGCGCAGCAGCAGCGGATGGGCAGGACCAAAGGCATTGTAATGGACGGCCGCGACATTGGTACCGTTGTATTTCCGCAGGCTGAGCTTAAAATCTTCATGACCGCTGACCCGCTGATCCGCGCACACCGCCGCCAGTTGGAACTGATGGAGAAAGGCGATATTGTCGACCTGGCGGAAATCGTTGAAAACCTCAGGACACGTGACCATATCGATACGCACCGCGCCGAAAGCCCGCTCCGGCAGGCAGAGGATGCCATTTACATCGACAATTCATTTATGACCCTCGATGAGCAGGTAGAAGTGGTGGTACGTCTCGCCGATGAGCAGATCGGATTGTCACTCAGACGTCGAGCTGCCGATAGAGACTGATATGCAGCAATTTGACTACGAATATCTCATCATAGGGCAGGGGGTAGGAGGCACCTCCGTAGCCTGGCACCTGCATGATTTGGGGAAAAGCTTCCAGATCATCGGCGATTCTTCCAGGCCTTCGTCTTCGCGCGTAGCGGCAGGTATTTTCAATCCGCTGACGGGCAAAAAGCTGGTCAAGACCTGGCTGGCAGACGATCTTTTCCCTTATGCGAAATCCTTTTATGGAAATCTGGAAGAAAAATTAGCCTGTAAATTAATGCACCTCACATCTATCTACCGGCCTTTCCGGTCGATAGAAGAGCAGAATACTTACCTAGCTCAAACCGCTGACCCCGGCATTCGCCCATACATCGCCGACACGCCCGACCCGCGAAATGAGCTGCCTTATGTGAATGCGGATTTCGGGGGGCTGGAAGTGGTGCAATCGGGCTGGATCGATTTGCCGGCACTGCTGGATGCAAGCAGGTTGTACTTCGAAGCGAGAAATGAATATGTGGAATCGATTTTCGATGCGGCCGATCTGGTGCGGGAGGATGAATGCATTCGCTGGAAAGGCAAACGATTTAAATCTGTCATATTCAGTCAGGGTTTTTTTGCCCTGGAAAACGACTGGTTCAACTGGCTGCCATTTACACCCGTAAAAGGACAAATCCTGGAAATCGCCCCGGATGTTTCCGTTAAACCGTATATCATTAACCAGGGAATATTCGCATTGCCACTGGCTGAAAATAGGATGAAAGTGGGCGCTACGTACTCCTGGGAACCGCTGGACTGGGAAGCTACCGATGCGGCGACGGAGGAACTTGAATCCAAATTGAAGGGATTGCTAAATGCCGGTTACACATTATTGGGCACTCAGGCGGGTATCCGTCCCTCCGTGCGGGACCGGCGGCCGTTGATCGGTACACATCCAGAGTTTTCTAATGTCTGTATTTTCAACGGGTTAGGTACAAAGGGTGTTACGCTGGCTCCTTTTTTGGCCAAAGAGTTTTGTAACCACCTGATTTACGGGAAAGAATTGAACCCGCTAGTGAATATAAAAAGGTATTTTTCGTTATATTTCCGTTGACGTCAGCCTAAGCAATATGAGCAGAAGATATATTTACACATTAACCTTTTCGATCGGTCTTTTAGCGGTTTTTGGATTATTTACGGAATCAGTAGCACAGCGCTATCCTTCACAGGAGACTTTTGGAAAGAACCGGGTTCAATACAAGAAGTTCAACTGGAAGATATTCCGGACCACGAACTTCGAAATCTACCACTACCAGGGCGGCACCGCACTCGCCAAGCTGACGGCGCAATATGCTGAAAGTGAATTTGATAAAATCACCGACGTGCTTGGCTGGACGCCTTATAACCGCGTCAAAATATTCCTTTACAACTCGCCCGCGGAGCTCGAACAAAGCAATATGGGGCTTTCGGTGCTGGATAACCTCAGCGACCAGAAGCTTAACCTCTCGCAGTCGCGTGTGGAGGTAGCTTATACGGGGGATCAGATCGGTTTTCGCAAGAAACTCGTGCGGGATATCAGCCTGCTTTTCGTATACGATATGCTGTATGGCGGTAACATGAAAGAGGCGTTGCAGAGCTCATTGTTGCTCACCTTGCCCGAATGGTTCATGTCGGGAACAGCGGCTTACATTGCAGAGGGATGGTCGCCGGAGTTGAACGATTACATGCGCGATTTCTTTAAAAACCGCAACATACGCAAGCCTACCCTCATGACTGGCGACGACGCGACGCTGATCGGGCATTCGATCTGGAACTACATTGCGGAGCGTTACGGAAAAGATAAGATTTCAGACATTCTCAACCTGACCCGCATCATCCGCACCGAACAAACCAGTATTACCAGCACGCTCGGTGTGCAATCCTACAACCGCTTCCTGCGCGACTGGCGGGCCTATTACCTGAATCAGACCAAGAACGCCGAGCAGTTCTATTCGGACCCCAACCCGACTTGGAAATATAAGCTGAATGAATTTAATGTGACCGATGCCAGCGCGGTAATCAAGATTTCTCCCGACAAAAAGTATACTGCGGTAAGCGAGATCAAGAACGGTCGCTATCGTGTGTATTTGTTTGATAGTGAGTCGGGTTCTAAGAAGGTGATACGGCAAGGCAAGCTCGATATTATCGGTGGCCGGATGAAAACGCAGCCTCCGCTTTTGGGGTGGTCGAAAAACAACGTGCTGACGATCCTTGCCAACGAGAACGACAAGAAGAACCTGTACATGTATGAAAATGTAGGTACCAAGAAGATCAAGATCAAAACCAAGCGGAATATCCGCGGACTAGATCAGATCGTGGATATGGATGTGTCCCATGACGGTTCGATGCTCACCGTGAGCGCAGATAAGGCTGGTCAGAACGACATTTTCCTTATCAGTGTGGCCCGGGCTTCTGCATTGCCGTTGACCAATGACCTTTACGACGATCTTTCGCCCCGTTTTATCCAGGGCTCTTCAAGAAGGGTTGTTTTCTCTTCCAACCGACCGGTCGATTCACTGGGCAGAGGAGACAAAGGTAATTTCAAATCCATCTCTCCTGCTTATACCTTGTTTGAACACGATGGTACACCAAGATCCGAGAACATGGTGAAGCTGGTGGAGTCGGAAGGGAAGACCAAAGTGACACCGGTTTATGCTGACGAAAATGATGTAGTTTACCTTTCCAATGGCAAGGGCGTCAACAACCTTTACAAATACAACCGCGCTTCCCAAACCAGTTCTCAACTGACAAATTATATTCAGAATATTCGCAATGCCGATGTGAACCTGAAAGCTGCCGGTGGAGCGTTGGCTTATACTTATCTGAACGATGGGTATTATACTGCCGCATTTAAGAATGGTTTCGATATTAATGCGACGGTAAATCCTCCATCGCTAAACGTTGCCAGCGCAGGTAACCCGGGGAATGCCACTACGACCAATGCCGCGAAGACCGACTCGGTTGCCAAAGCATCACAGACCGGGCAAGCCAACAAGCTTGCTTTGAAAGAAGGAGAGGTTGATACGGATAACTACGAATTCGATGAGGATGTGCTAAAATCATTTGAATCGAGAAGAAACCGGGGCAGTTTCCCGACCACCCCGGGCGTGGCGCCGCGCACGAAGGCAGTTCGTGAGAATATCGCGATTAAAGGGCCATACAATTATAAAGGCTTGTTTATCACTAACGATGCAAGTTCCGACTGGCGAATCGACCCGATCCGTGGATTTGGCTATGCACAATCCATTTCGATGAACGACCTGCTCGAAAATCACGTCATTAAAGCCGGAATCTTTATTTCTTCGAATTTCAGGAACAGCGATCTGTTTGCCGAGTATAACAACAATACTTACCGCGTAGACTTCGGTTTGCGTGTCGACAGAAAGACGCTTTACAACGACTCGGAAGGACTGATCCAGAAATACCGTTTCAACCAGTTGATGTTCACGGCTTCGTACCCGTTCTCGACCACGAGCCGTTTCTCGGTATCGCCGATGTTCACATCTACGAGAATGATAGACGTTTTGCTGCCTAATCCGGATTTGTCTTCAAACTACGGAGGTGTGCGCAGCGAATTCGTATTCGACAATACGCGCGTGAATGGTATGAATATGATGGAAGGAACCCGGTTCAAACTGCGTTACGACTTGTACCAGGGTTTGAGCAATGGCAATGAGAGCTTCAACCGCGTGAGCCTTGACTTCCGTCATTACCAGAAAATCCACCGCGACCTGATCCTAGCCGTGCGTGCATCAGCCAGCCACTCGGGCGGGCGGGCGCCAAAGCAGAATATCCTCGGTGGTATGGAAAACTGGCTCGGTAACCGGAAAGAAACCCGCAGTGGCGACAATCCGTTAAACTTCCAGCGTGACAACCGCGACATTTTCTTCGCCGATTTTGCGACAAACCTGCGCGGGTTTAAACTGAACAGGCTGTCGGGCACAAGTTACATGTTGCTCAACGCCGAACTGAGAATCCCGCTTGTGAAATACCTTTATCGCGGCGCTATTACTTCCAGTTTCCTGCGTAACTTCCAGATCGTCGGCTTTGGCGACATTGGTACTGCATGGACTGGCAAAGGGCCATTCAGCGAAAATAACAGCCTGAACACCCAGATTATCGGGGACGAAAACGAGACTTTCCGGGCAACGGTTACCAATTATAAAAACCCTTACCTGATGGGCTATGGTGCCGGTGTGAGAACCACGCTGTTCGGGTTTTATGCCAAATTTGATTATGCGTGGGGAGTGGATAACGGTTATACCAACAAGCCAATTCCTTACGTAACACTGGGTTACGATTTTTGATCGGATCAGACAGTAAAAAAGTATTATCCAGGAGTTATAAAGATGGCAAGAGATTGACTCTCCTGCCATTTTTGTTTACAATAACCCAAATTCGGTGCTATGTTTTTGAAGAATACACATCACTATTCAAGAAAGGTTTTTCTTTCGGTAACATTACTAACAGGCTGCGTTGGCGCGGCGGAGGCGCAGCGGGAAGTGCTTTATGAGCAATATGTCCAGAACCCGATGTCGATCAACCCCGGCTTCACGGGCGCGCGCGAAGACTTCAATATGACTGCCATTTTCCGCAGAAAATGGTTCAATATCCCGAATTCGCCCACCAGCCAGACGTTTGCCGCGGATGGTACCGTAGCGAACGGCAAGTTTGGAATAGGTTTTCAGGCATTGAATGACCAGACCAGCTATTTCACGACGACCAGCTTTGTGGGCTCATTCGCATTTCATCTCGGCTTGTCGGATACGTGGAAGCTCGGTCTAGGCGCTCAGGGCGGAATCAATGTGCTGCCGGTCTCGGACGGCACTTTCATTAGTAATAACCGTGCATTGGGCAGTTTCGGGCTGGGGGCATGGCTGCGCTCCGACCGGCTGTATTTTGGTATTTCCAAGCCGGAAGTGCTTTCACAGAAATTCGGAGACCAGGTGGTAGGGACACTCTACCGACGGCCTCTTTACATCACCGCGGGCGGAAGCTACGATCTGAGCGAGGACGTGATGATGCTGCCGCATGTGTTGTTTATCCAGGAAAAGGATCACAAACTCAGATTTGACATCGGTTCCCGGTTCTGGTTCAGGGAGAAAGTAGGGTTAGGTGCGTCTTATCGTGTGGGCGGAGGATATAGCGCCATGTCGGCAAAAGTGGACTATTTGCAGTTAACTGCTGAGGTTCAGCTGGGAAGAAACGTGAGGCTGGGGTATTTTTACAGCACGCGACAGGCAGAACAAATCTATGCATCCTATTCAGGGCCGAAAGGTATCCACGAGCTCATGCTGAAATTTATTCCCAATCCCAAAGGTTTTCAGAAATATTGATGCCAAGAACCATTCGAAATCCTCTTTCAGGTTAAGTGAAAAGGATATTTTTATTCGTAATCTTTACATAACTCTCGTACCTTTGTGCCGTAAATGAAATACTCACTTTTGTGATGGATAAATACACTTATATAGCAAATTCCGACGCCGCTTATATTGAAGAATTGTACAATTCCTATAAGCAAGATGCCGCTTCCGTGGACGAAGGCTGGCAAAAGTTTTTTGAAGGTTATGATTTTTATCAAAAATTCCCTGTTGCCGGTAACGGACACGCCAATGGTTCTGCCAACGGTAAAGAGGCTGCGGTAGTTGGAAAATCGGATCCTGCCCGTATCCGCAAGGAAATGGAAGTGGTGCATTTAATCCGCGGATATAGGTCGAGGGGACACCTTCTGGCGACTACGAACCCGATCCAGAAAAGGAAAGACCGTCGCCCGCAATTGGACATTGCTGATTTTAATCTGGGACCTGAAGACCTCGATACCGTTTTTGAAGCTGGTGTTGAGGTCTTTGATCGTCCGGCCACCCTGCGTGAGATTGTCGACTCGCTGAAGACGATCTACGCAAGAAATATCGGTTTCGAATACCTCTACATCCGCGACCGCGAGCAAAAAAGCTGGTTGCGTAAAAAGATCGAAAAGGAAGCATTGACGATGACTTTCTCGATCGACGAGAAAAAGCACATTCTTTCGAAATTGAACGAGGCGGTTGTTTTTGAAAACTTCCTGCATACCAAATACCTGGGACAAAAGCGTTTCTCGCTGGAAGGCGGCGAGACGACGATCCCCGCGCTGGACGCGATGATCAACAAAGCCGCCGAAATGGGCGTGGTAGAAGTGATGATCGGTATGGCGCACCGCGGTCGGCTGAACGTGCTGGCGAATATCATGCAGAAAACCTACGGACAGATCTTCAACGAATTTGAAGGTAACCTGCCCGACCAGGTGTGGGGAGATGGTGACGTGAAATACCACATGGGTTTTGCCAGCCAGATCACCACCAAAGACGGCAACAACGTACACCTGAAACTCGCACCGAACCCATCGCACCTTGAGGCGGTGAACCCGGTAGTGGAAGGTTACATCCGAGCCCGTGCCGATGGCATGTACGACAGCGATTACGACCGCGTATTGCCGGTATTGATCCACGGCGATGCCGCGGTGGCAGGCCAGGGTATTGTTTACGAGGTAACGCAGATGTCGGCCCTGAATGGTTACTACACCGGTGGTACGATCCATTTCGTGATCAACAACCAGGTTGGTTTTACGACCGACTTCGTTGATGCGCGTTCGTCTATATACTGTACGGATATTGCCAAAATCGTCGATGCGCCTGTGTTGCACGTCAACGGCGATGACCCGGAGGCGGTTGTATACTGTATGCGCCTTGCGGTCGAGTACCGTCAGAAATTCAACAAGGACATTTTCATTGATATGGTTTGCTACCGCCGTCACGGACACAACGAGGCGGACGAACCGAAATTTACGCAGCCGGTTCTTTACAAATCCATTGAGAACCATCAGAACCCGCGCGAAATCTACCAGAAAACACTGGCCGATCGCGGCGATGTGGATGCACAGCTGGCGGCAAATATGGACAAGGAGTTCAAGCAACTGTTGCAGGAACGTCTTGATATGGTGAAGCAGAAAGCATTGCCATACACCATGCCGAAATTGGAACAGGAATGGCACAGCCTGCGTAAATCGAAACCGGAGGATTTTGAGAAATCACCCGAAACAGGTGTACCTCTGGATGTGCTTGAAAAGATTGGTAAAGCGCTGATCAGCACTCCTGAGAACTTCAACAGATTGAAACAGATCGACAAGTTGCTCAAAGACCGTGAGCAAATGATCTTCGATAAAAAGGAAGTAAACTGGGCTACGGCCGAGCTGCTTGCATACGGTTCGATCCTTGCGGAAGGCAATATCGTTCGTTTGAGCGGCCAGGACGTGCAGCGTGGTACATTCTCGCACCGTCACGCGGTATTGCGCGATGTGGAAACCAATGCGGCTTACAACAGCTTGCAGCACATTCAGGACGGCCAGGGGCAGTTCATGATCTATAACTCACTGCTTTCCGAGTACGGGGTTTTGGGTTTTGAGTTCGGTTACTCGATGGCGAATCCTAATGCGCTGGTGATCTGGGAAGCACAGTTTGGTGACTTTGCTAACGGCACACAGGTGATCATCGACCAGTTTGTAACATCCAGCGAAACCAAATGGGACCGTTGGACAGGTCTGGTAATGTTGCTGCCACACGGTTACGAAGGCCAGGGGCCGGAGCACTCTAATGCGCGTCCGGAGCGTTACCTGCAACTTTCAGCGAACTATAACCTGATCGTGGCGAACGTGACCACACCGGCCAACTTCTTCCACTTGCTCCGCAGGCAGTTGAAGTTCCCGTTCCGGAAGCCGCTGGTGGTAATGTCGCCCAAATCTATGCTGCGTCACCCACTTTGCGTTTCCCCTGTCGATAGCCTCGTAAACGGTTCGTTCCAGGAGACTATCGGAGATACTTATGCGGATCCGAAAAAAGTGAAGAAAGTGTTGCTTTGTACTGGTAAGCTATACTATGAACTGTACGAAAAGCAGCAAGCCGACAAACGCGACGACGTGGCGATCATTCGTCTGGAACAAATGCATCCGTTCCCGCAAACGCAGATTGACGCGCACCTGAGCCAGTATGAAAATGCAAGTGTTTACTGGGTGCAGGAAGAACCATTCAACATGGGCGGCTGGACATTCCTGCTCCGCATGTACAAAGGCGTGAAGCCATTGCAGGTTATTGCCCGCGAACCAAGTGCTTCGCCATCGACAGGTTTCTCGAAAATCCATGCGAAGGAGCAAGCGGAAATCATCAACAGGGCTTTTGAATGATATTCCTATAATTTTTGACTTAATTCAATAACAAGATTGCACATAAAATGGCTGAAATTGAAATAAAAGTACCGCCCGTTGGCGAGTCGATTACCGAGGTTACGATAGGAAACTGGTTCAAAAATGATGGCGATTTTGTGAAGATGGACGAAGTGATCTGCGGGCTGGATTCGGACAAAGCGACATTTGAACTCACCGCGGAAGCAGAAGGTATATTGCATATTAAAGCGCAGGAAGGCGATACGTTGAATATCGGGGACCTGATTGCCACCATCGATGCGGCCAATGGCGTTGCTCCGAAAGAAACTGCTCCAAAAGCGGAAGCACCAGTTGCGCCGGCCCCTGTTGCGGCAGAGCCTGCCAAAGCCGAAATACCAGCAGCCCCTGTCGCAGCATCCACCGAGGCGACCGGCCAGGTTTATGAAATGAAAGTTCCTGCGGTAGGAGAGTCTATCACCGAGGTAACCATCGCTTCTTGGAGCAAGAAAGATGGTGACTACGTGGCTGTGGACGAGATCCTGTGCGAGCTGGAATCTGATAAAGCAACATTCGAACTCCCGGCGGAAGCGGCGGGTATATTGAAAATTGTAGGAAAAGAAGGCGACACACTGTCGATCGGTGCGGTTATCTGTACGATCGCACAGACTGCTGGTGCACCGGCAGCTGCGCCACAAGCAAGCGGCCCGGCGTCCGGCGCTCCTACGGCAAGCGCATCTGCCGACAAGGCTTATAGCGAGAAACACGCATCACCAGTTGCTGCTAAAATCCTGGCCGAAAAAGGGATCGATCCAAAAGATGTGAATGGTTCCGGCTCGGGAGGCAAAATCATGAAAGACGATGCTTTGAAAGCAGAGAAAGCAGCCCCAGCCGCCGTTCCTGCGGCAGCTCCGGCCAAACCTGCTGCTGCGGCAGCCGCACCGGCTCCTGCGGGTGCACGTGCATCGCGCCGCGAGAAAATGTCGTCGCTTCGTAAAACCATCGCTCGCCGCCTTGTGGCAGTGAAAAATGAAACGGCCATGCTTACCACTTTCAACGAGGTGGATATGAAGCCTGTGATGGATTTGCGTTCCAAATTCAAGGACAAATTCAAAGAAAAACACGAAGTGGGGCTCGGCTTTATGTCGTTCTTCGTGAAGGCGGTAACCGTTGCGTTGAAAGACTTCCCGGTTATCAATGCCCAGATCGATGGCGAAGAGCTGGTATACAACGATTTCGCAGACATTTCGGTCGCTGTTTCAACACCGCGCGGACTGGTAGTACCGGTTATCCGCAATGCTGAAACACTTTCGTTTGCGGCAATCGAGAAAGAAATCGTTCGTCTCGCAGTCCGTGCCCGTGATGGTAAGCTGGGGCTTGACGAAATGTCGGGCGGAACATTCACGATCACTAACGGCGGAACATTCGGTTCGATGCTGTCGACGCCGATCATCAATGCGCCGCAATCTGCGATCCTCGGTATGCACAATATCGTAGAGCGTCCGGTTGTTGTAGATGGTCAGATAGTCGTTCGCCCGATCATGTATGTGGCGTTGTCATACGACCACCGCACGATTGACGGTAAGGATTCGGTAAGCTTCCTGGTTCGCGTGAAGCAGTTGCTCGAAGATCCGATGCGTCTGTTACTGGATATGTAATATTATCATTTCGGAAAAATAGATAACAGAGCAGGCCCGGGTTTCCGGGCTTGTTCTGTTTAGAAGCTATTGCAGCTTTTCGTTCTGCTTGTGGCGGTCCTTGTCGCGGTCGGTTTTCTTGGCCAGGTTCTTTTCAAAGGCCTCGGTGAGGTTAATGCCCGTCTGGTTGGCCAGGCACATCAGTACCCAAAGGACATCGGCCATTTCATCGCCCAGGTCCTTGCCCAAATCCGATTTTTTGAATGACTGGTCCCCGTAGGTACGCGCCATAATGCGCGCGAGCTCACCCACTTCTTCGGTAAGGATGGTCATGTTGGTCAGTTCTGAAAAATACCTTACGCCGTAAGTTTTAATCCATTGATCGACCTGCTCTTGTGCTTCCTGGATGGTCATTTTTAATTTTGAATGAGTGAATGAATGAATGTGTGACTGAATAGGGTGCTGGCTGGGTGTCGTATCAGATTCTGTTTTTTGAGTCGATGACGATGGTTACAGGGCCGTCATTTAGGAGCGAAACCTTCATATCTGCGCCAAATTCACCCGTTTGAATACGCTTGCCCAATTCTTTCCCCAGAAACTCAATCATTTTTTCGTACATCGGAATGGCGATATCCGGTTTGGCGGCTTCGATGAACGACGGCCGGTTACCTTTTTTGGTGCTGGCGTGTAATGTAAACTGGCTGATCAGCAGAATGTCGCCGCCTACTGTTTTGAGGTCCAGGTTCATCTTACCTTCTTCGTCATTGAACACCCTTAGTCCGATAATCTTCTTGCCGAGCCATTCTATATCTTCCTGGGTATCGGCATGGGTGATGCCAAGCAGCACCATAAATCCCGCTTTGATTTCTCCTTTTATCTTTCCTTCAATGGTTACCGAAGCGCTGCTTACGCGCTGGATTACTGCAATCATATATTTAATATTTCTATTCTTTTGAATGGGGCAAAAGTACGGGGGAATCTTCTAAAATAGTCCGGGCGATTTGCGAAAAGCCGTTAGTTCAGAGGAGGTAGCCGTGCGTGGAAATATCACAAAGATGGCCAATGAACCCAGAGGTTTCTGTATCTTACCGGTCTTAAGGTTATCACCACTTCATGACAGCAGAACGCATTTCCGTTTTTGACATTTTTAAAATAGGCATTGGCCCGTCCAGTTCTCATACACTTGGCCCATGGCGCGCGGCTCAGCAGTTTCTGACCGCCGTAAAAGAGAAGGGCTTGCTCGGAAGGGTAGAGCAGGTAACCGTACACCTCTATGGTTCGCTTGCCAAAACAGGCAAGGGGCATGGTACCGATATCGCGGTGATTCTCGGTTTGAGCGGATATGATCCTGTCTCGATCGAGACGAGTTCAATAGACAGCATTCTCGCCGATATCGCCGCGAGCGAAACGATGCGCCTGCGCGGGGAAATGCAAGTTCATTTCAATCCCAAAACAAATGTAGTATTTCATAAAACGGAGTCGCTCCCATTTCATCCGAATGGCGTGGCTTTTTCTGCTACTTGCTCGGACGGGCAGGTGCTGGAAGAAACTTACTTCTCGATTGGCGGTGGTTTTGTGATCCAGGAGGGCCGGGAAGCTTCGGGCGGCAGCGCATCGGCGGAAATTCCTTACCCTGTCGATGATGCGTCGGATTTATTGAAATGGCACCGCGTTACGGGCAAGCCGGTCTGGGAGCTGGTGCTGGACAATGAGCGCGTGTGGAAGGACGATGCGGCTATTCGAAAAGATTTGCTGAATATCTGGCGGGTCATGCAGGATAGCATTTTCCTCGGCTGCCAGCATAGAGGGGTGTTACCGGGCGGATTGAATGTTCAGCGACGTGCGGCGGAGCTTAACCAAAAACTGCTGAAAGGACACGCTTGCACTGGCTGTGACGAGTGGATCGACCTGATCCGCAACAGCGGCTCCGGCTTCAACTACACGCTCGATTGGGTCAGTTGCTTTGCATTGGCCGTCAATGAGCAGAATGCTTCTTACAGCCGTGTCGTTACGGCTCCTACCAATGGTGCCGCGGGGGTAATACCAGCGGTGCTGCAATTCCATATGACGTTCTGCGGTGGTACGGAAGAGGATATTTTCCGGTTTCTGCTGACGGCAGGCGAGATCGGGAGTATTTTTAAGAAAGGCGCGACGATTTCAGCGGCAATGGGGGGCTGTCAGGCGGAGATCGGGGTTTCTTCGGCGATGGCGGCGGCAGGACTGGCACAGGTGTCGGGAGGAAGTGTCGAGCAGTGTTTAATGGCCGCAGAGATCGCGATGGAGCACCATCTCGGACTGACTTGCGACCCGGTGGCCGGATTAGTTCAGATCCCCTGTATTGAACGTAACACTATGGGCGCGATCAAGGCAATCACGGCATCCCAGCTTGCACTGCAGAGCAATCCGGAGAATGCGAAAGTTTCGCTCGACAATGTGGTCAAAACCATGTGGCAAACCGCACTGGACATGAATACCCGTTACAAGGAAACTTCCGAAGGCGGGCTTGCGGTGAATATCCCGATCAGTCTGAGTGAATGCTAGGCCAATGTAGGGCTATAATTTGAGCAGTAAATGCGCAAGACCAAAATAAACGCCATAACCGATGAGGTCATTGGCAGTGGTAATAAAGGGTCCGGATGCTACGGCAGGGTTAATGCCGATCTTTTCGAGCAAAATGGGTGTTAAGGTACCCATAAATGAGGCCAGGAATACCACCGACATCAATGCGATCGAAACTACCAGCGCCAGTTGCAGCTCATTTCCGATCAGCATATTAAACCCAAATACAATCGCGCTGATAATAATTCCATTGATAAAGGCCACGGCGAACATCCTGATCAACCTCTGACCTAACGTCGTATCGATACCGGTTTTATCGGCCAGGCCTTGCAGGATAATCGAAGACGTTTGAATCCCAACATTTCCCCCCGTTGAACCGATAATGGGAATGAATGCGGCCATAGCGGGGATGATTTTGAGGTCCCCTTCAAAAAAACTGATAAACTTCGCGGCTAAAATTCCCCCCATCATACCTACGAGCAGCCATGGTAAACGTGCCCTGGTTTGCTGCCAGATGCTGTCATCTTCCTCCACGTCTCCGGTAATACCCGCCATCGCAAGGGTGTCCGAACTGGCCTGGTCGGTGATCACATCCACGATATCATCGATTGTAATGCGGCCCAGCAGTTTTCCCTGGACATTTACAACCGGCAATGCGTCCAGGTCATAGCGCCGCATCAGTTCTGCTACTTCTTCGGCAGGGCGGTAGGTTTCTACAAAAATGACGTCCTTATCATACAGGCTTTCAATTTTTGTGTTCTTGTGCGCCAGAACGATCTTTTTCAGGGAAAGAATACCGAGGAGTTTACCGAAATCGTCGACCACATACACCGCATACACCTTCTCAACATCCTCTGCCTGTGTCCGCAACTCTTCGATACATTGATTTACCGTCCAGTTTACATTCGCTTTTACAAGCTCCTTCTGCATCAGACCACCGGCAACGTCCTCGTCGTAGTGCAGCAGATCGAGGATGAAACGTGCCTGTTCCCGGTCTTCCAGCAATGCGATCACTTCTTCGCGTACGCGAATGGGTTGCTCGTTAAGCAAATCCACGGCGTCATCGGAATCAAACAGGTTGACGAATTTGGAGACTTCCTCCGAAGTAAAGACTTTCAAAAAGTCCCGGCGCTCCCCCCGGTCCATAGCGGCCAGGATAGCCGCCCCGGTTTCGACGTTCAGCTGACTGATCAGGAATTTCGCGCTTTCTGTTTCCAGCTCGTATAGCAAGCTGGTAATGTCCGCGGGAAAGAGGTTCTCCATTTCCGACCTGATGGCCATAGAGTCCTCTTTCTCAATTAATTCCTGAATATGGTCTACGTATAGCTGGGTTAATTCGAACGTCATTGTAAATGAGCTTTTAGCGACTGGCGAAATGCTTTTAGCTTACTTAATATAATGTTTCAGAGCAGGTTTAGTTCTTTTCCTGCGCATTTTGGGCAAGTAACGTCAAGGTAACGAACTCGTCAACGCTCAATTGTTCGGCCCGTTTGTTGAGCAATGGGTGGTCCGGTATTTCGCCTACCGGTTTCAATGCATTGCGCAGGGTTTTGCGCCGTTGGTTAAATGCGGTTTTTACCACTCTGAAAAACAGTTTTTCATCGCAAGCCAATGCGGTAACCGCGTTCCGGCGCAGCCTGATAACCCCCGAATTCACTTTCGGAGGCGGATCGAATGCCCCTGGTGGGACTGATACCAGGTAGTCGATATCGTAAAATGCCTGCAAGAGCACACTTAGTATCCCATAATCCTTGTTTCCCGGCGGCGATGCGATGCGTTGGGCTACTTCTTTTTGCAGCATACAAACGATTTCCGGAATGCGGTCGCGTATTTCAAGCGCCCGGAAAAATATCTGCGACGAAATGTTGTAAGGGAAATTCCCTATGATCGCGAACTTGTCTGGGAAATATTCGCCGGGATTGAATTTCAGGAAGTCGCCCGCGATAATACGCGGTGCAAGGTTGGGATAGTGTTTTTCAAGATAGGCCACCGATTCGGTGTCGATCTCGATGACGTAGGTGTCGAAATTGTTTTTGGGTAAAAGAAATTGCGTAAGTACGCCCATACCCGGCCCGATTTCCAGGACGCGGTCGTAACCACCGTGGCCGGAGAGTCCGTCGACGATGCGTTGGGCAATATTCAAATCTTTCAGAAAGTGCTGGCCCAGATGCTTTTTGGCCCGCACTTTGGAATCATCCGGTTTTTTATAATTCATTTTCACAAGCCAAAATTACGTCTTAATTCGTAGATTTATCGAATAAAGAATTGGAAGGAAACTTAAAAGTGCGATTGTACGGGACCCATGGAACTGATTTTATCCCAAACCGACTGGCAGACTATTCACCACACACTTCAGCATTTAAATCTGATTGGAATTACCTTTTCGCCCGACTTTATCATACGCAGCATAAGCCCGCATGCGCTCATGAAGACGGGCTGGCACGAGTCGGATCTGGTGGGGTTCAGCATATTCGATAAGCTCATACCCAGGGAGGAGGAGGACGAAGTGCGGCAAATGCTGGAAGAAGGCATCCAGGGTAAACGTAAGCTGGAACAGCGAGAGGTCCCTTTTCTGGCGCAGAAAGGAACGCTGCGTACGTTCTCGATCAACTCGGTGCTGATCCACCAGGAAAACGAGGGGGTTGAGTGCATTACGCTCGTGGGCGACGATATTACCCGCCGGCGCAGGATGGAATCGGCCATAGCCAAATCCAATTCCCAGTTGCAGGACCTGGTGGATAATACCAGTGATTTGATCCAGCTGGTGGCAATCGACGGCAAATTCATATTTGTAAATAAAGCCTGGCGCGAGGTGCTCGGCTACGGACTGGATGAGATCGCTTCCATGCGGATGGAGGATATTCTGCACCCGCAGCATAAGGAAGAGGCGCTCGACCAGCTGAAACGGATCGAGCAAGGCATCGCCAATCCGAGTTTCGAGGCGGTTTTTATGAACCGCGATGGGAAAAAGGTATTTGTGGCAGGAAGCGTAAACTGCCGTTTCGACAATGGCAAACCGACTGCATTCCGCTGCATTCTCAATGATTTTACAGAAAAAATCAGGGCCGAAAAGGCCCAGAACCTGTATTATAGCATTGCTAACTGGACGGTTAATACTCAAAATCTCGAAGAATTTTACCAGGGAATCCATGAAGAACTGGGCAAGATCATCGACGTCCGCAACTTCTTCATCGCATTATACGACCCCAGCAAGAGCTACATTTACTTTCCTTACTACGTAGACCAGTATTTCAAAGGAAATGTAAGGTTTACCAGACGAAAGCTCGGTAACGGGCTGACCGAATATGCGATCGCGTCAAACAAGCCACTTTTCCTGTCCGACAAGGACATTGAAAAGCTGGCCAAAACCAATAGCCTTTATTTGTATGGCGTCACGCCCAAGGTTCTCCTGTGCGTGCCTTTGCGCATAGGCGACCGTGTGACGGGGATTATCGGGGTGAAATCCTACGACGATCCCAATATGTTCGATGCCCGCGATCTGGAATTGCTCGAATTCATTTCGGGGCAGGTGGCCATGGCTATTGCCCGGAAACAGAGCGAGGAGGAGCTTAGCAAATACCTGGCGCGACTGAACGCGATTTTCGATAGCAGCTCGCATTTGATATGGTCGGTGAACAAATCGCTGCAACTAACTTCATTTAACAGAAACTACGCAGATCTTATTCATAATCAGCTCGGTGTGAGGCCTTCGCTGCAATCGAGCGCGGAGAAATTCGGCTGGCGGATGGTCGGTAACAGCAACCGCCGGACGCTTGAAACCAAATACCGTCAGGCGCTGCGCGGGGAGCCGCAGTATTTCGAATTCAAGATCGACCGGAAAGATGCGGGTGAAATGTGGCTGGAATTTTACCTGAACCCGATCCATTATGCCGACGGGGTGATCGAGGAGGTATCCGGTATTGCCCGCGACATAACGCGCCGGAAAGAAGCCGAACTTTCGCTCAGGCACAGCGAAGAGCTTTTCAGAGGGATTTTTGAAAACTTGCAGGATATTTATTGCCGTATCAACCGCCTGGGAGAGATCACGATGATCAGCCAATCGGTGCTGAAACGGCTGGGATATTTGCCCGAGGAAGTGATCGGCCATAAGATAACCGAGTTTTTCCCGGACAAAAAGCGCATTCACTCTGCATTGATACGCCTTCGAAAAACCAAAAGCCTGAGGAATTTCGAGATCACCATGTACCGCAAAGACGGTACCGAGCGTCAGTTTATGATCAACATGCTGATGTTTACCAATGATAAAGGCAAACCTACCGAAGTGGCCGTGCTGGCGCGAGACATTACCGAACTGAAACGCAACGAGCTCGAACTGCTCAAATCCAAGGAGCACGCCGAACGTTCGTTGAAGGTGAAGGAAGGATTTCTGGCCAATATGAGCCACGAGATTCGCACGCCTATGAACGGAGTGATCGGGATGATCGATTTGCTTGGCGAAACGCCGTTGAATACCGAGCAGAAAGATTACGTGCTGACTATCAAGCGGTCGTCGGAGACGTTGCTCAATATTCTGAACGACATTCTCGACCTTTCCAAAATCGAGGCCGGCAAAATGGAGCTGCACGAAGCACCGATCGCGGTGGAGGAACTGCTGCTTAAACTGGTATCGCTTTTCGGGCAAACTGCGAAAAGCAAGGGCAATACGCTCACCTACCATATCGGCCCCGATATTCCCAGATTCATCATTGCGGACCAGACGAGGCTATTGCAGATCATGTCCAATCTGACATCCAATGCTTTGAAATTCACCGAAAATGGCTCGGTGAAGGTATTGCTGACATTACTGAAAAAAGAAGGGCTATTTCACAAGATCAAGGTGGAAGTGGAGGATTCAGGAATCGGTATCAGCGCCACCGATAAGCAGATCTTGTTTACATCATTTACCCAGCTCGACAATTCGTCACGGAAATCGTTTGGCGGAACGGGTCTGGGCCTGGCCATTTCCAAGCAGCTTTGCGCGTTGATGAACGGAGAAATCGGTGTTGAATCGGTACTGGGAGAGGGTAGCACGTTCTGGTTTACCTTTGAAACAAAGGAAACTTCTATCGCGCAGGTAAGCACCATTACGCAGTTGGAAGATACGCCGATCGAAGATGTATTTGCCGATTACCATCCGTTGATCCTGCTTGTGGACGACAACGCGGTGAACAGGAAGGTCGCCAATGAGATACTCAAAAAATCAGGTTGCGAGACCGATATGGCCGAAAGTGGTTTCAAGGCAATTGAAATGGTAGAGAAAAGGTACCATTCCGATTCGAAAGGCTACGATATCATTTTCATGGATATTCAAATGCCGGATATGGACGGCGTGGAAACGACTCAGGAACTGAAAAAGCGTTTCTCAAAAGGCCTCCCGCCGATTGTGGCCATGACGGCCTATTCGATGAAGGAGGACCGCGACCGGTTTATGAGTCAGGGGATGGACGATTATATTGCCAAACCCATACGCGCCCAGACGCTCGTGCAGAAGGTGAAGGAACTGATGGGCAATATCGAAAACCGCAAGCTCGAACAAAAGCAAAAGGAAATCGCCCAGGAGGCGATGGTACCTGTGCTCGACAAGGAAATTATCGATCAGCTCAACGGCATCGGCGGCGCCGAGCTGGTGTGGTCGGTGTTCGAGGATTTTGTAACCGAATCCAATGAGCTGGTAGCGGGCGCGCTGGAGGCTTATAAAACCGGTGATATTAAAACGGTGAAGAGTAACCTGCATACCCTGAAGGGAAGCGGTGGCACGGTAGGCGTCTCGCAGGTAGCTGAAATTGCCAGGGATGCCGAATGGCGGCTCAAATCGGACGACACGAGCACGCTTGCAGAGGCACTTCCGGCATTGGAAAAGGCTTACGAAAGATTCCTGGCAAGTTATAAGGGGTTGCTGGGGGAATGGCTGAAATAGTCGACCACCGATCACCGACAGCGCATCTTGTTCGTCGGTGAAAATGGCCTGTTAGTCTATTAAAATATCCTATACTGTCGATTGTAAAGGTTTATTGCCCGGAGGCATTAAACTTTGGAAGGGAAGGGGGCTCTAACCTGCAATAAACCTTTACAAATCATGAACAGATTTACATTCTTCGTCCTGTTGCTCGCCGGCTTCGCCGCCCCGGCCTTTGCGCAAAATGCGCAGATTACCGGCACCGTGCTGGACAGTGTGAGCCGTGAAGCGGTGGTTGGTGCCTATGTGGCCGTGAGCCGCAACACCCCGGAGGCAAAGCCCGAATATGTGACGACGGATGTGAATGGTAAATTCACTTTTACCGGTTTAAGCAAACAGGTTTCTTACCTGATCAAGGTCTCATATCTAAGCTATAAGGACTTTGCCAGAACGGTCGCCGTCACCAAAGACATTGAAAATCTCGGCACGATCACCCTTACCGAATCGGTTGCAAACCTGAAAGAGGTGAAAGTAGTGGGACAGGTGACTGCTATGGAACAGAAGGGCGATACGACGCAATTCAACGCGGCTGCTTTCAAAACCAACCGGGATGCCACCACCGAAGACCTGATTCAGAAAATGCCCGGCATTACCGTTGCCAACGGCACGGTTACCGCTCACGGAGAGACAGTTAATAAGGTTCTGGTGGATGGTAAGCCATTTTTTGGTGATGATGCCGCATTAACCCTTAAAAACCTTCCCGCAGAAGTTGTCGACAAGATCGAAGTGTTCGATAAACTGAGCGACCAGGCGCAGTTCACCGGTTTTGACGACGGTAATGCACAGAAAACGATCAACATCGTCACCAAGGCCGACAAGCGGGTGGGGCAGTTCGGGAAGGTTTTTGCCGGATACGGGCTTGACGACCGCTATCAGGCGGGTGGAAATGTGAGTTTTTTCAAAGGCAACCAGCGTATATCCGTGATCGGGTTGAGCAATAATATCAATAACCAGAACTTTTCCAGCCAGGACCTTTTGGGCGTTTCGGGCGGAGGAGGTGGCGGTAACCGCGGTGGGGGCGGCTCTGCGGGCAATTTTCTGGTGGGTAACCAGAGCGGGATTACCGGTACCAATTCTTTTGGTTTAAACTATTCCAATAAGATCGGCAAGAAGCTCGATGTAAGCGGCAGTTATTTCTTTAACAGAACCAGTAACAGCAACGTGCAGGCAACATCGCAGGAATACTTTCTGCAAGGCGCTACGAGCAATCAGTTTTACACTGAAAACAGCCGTACAAACACCACAAATTCCAATCACCGACTGAACTTCCGCATCGAATACAATATCGACCCCAAAAACTCGCTGATCATTACTCCGCGGCTTAGCTTTCAGGACAACCATTCAGGGAGTGTGAAGGCGGGGCTGACGACCCTGGCGTCTGACGGCAGCAAGGTCAATAGCTCCGATAACAGCCAGGGTAATGCCAACAAAGGCTATAATTTCTCCAATGATATTCTGTTCCGGCACGCGTTTGAGAAGAAGGGCCGTACGGTTTCATTCAACTTTAACACCCAGGTGAATGACAAAAATGGCCGCCGCGACCTTTATTCAAGAAATACGTATTTCGATAACATGGCGTTGGGCGACACGGCCATGCGGGGAGACACGATCGATCAGCGCAGCTTTACGCATTCGGACGGCATTACTTTAGGCGGAAACCTGGTCTACACCGAGCCGATCAGCACCACCGGGCAGTTGCAATTCAATTATGGTCTGACAATACAGAACAGCAATTCCAACAAGGATACCTATAATATGAGCTATGACGACGGGACCTATTCGGACCTGGATTCGCTTTTGACCAATAATTTTGATAACCGCTACATTACCAATCGCGCCGGTTTGGGTTACCGCTACCGGAAGAACAGCTGGTCGGCAAATGTGGGCCTGGACTTTCAGAATACAGGCCTTTACAGCCAGCAACTGGCGCCGGTTAACAACAAGGTCGATCAGTCGTTTACCAATATTTTGCCTAACGCCATGATCAACTACCGTTCCAAAGAAGGGGCTCAATTCCGGGCCTTCTTCCGCAGTTCGACCAATCAGCCATCGATTTCCCAATTGCAGAATGTAGTCGATAACAGCAATCCGTTGTCACTTACAGCCGGTAATCCCGATTTGAAACAGGAGTACCGCAACATGGTCAACGTTCGCTATTCACTTGCCGGCGCGAAAAGGCCTTACAGTTTTAATGCGATGATTTTTGTGACGCAAACCAACAATGCGATCGTGAATTCGACCTACATTGCCCAAAAGCCGGAGACATTGCCAAACGGGTTGTTCCTGGAAAGAGGTGCCAAATTCACCGCGCCGATCAACGTGGACGGAAGCTGGAATGCACGCTCGTTCATCGCCTACGGAAAGCCTGTGGCTCCTTTGAAGCTGAACCTGAACCTTACTACCGGTTTCAACTATGTACGTTCGCCGGGGATGATCAACAACGTGCCGAATTTTTCGAATACCTATGCCATTTCGCAAGGCCTGGTGGTTAGCAGCAATATCAGTGAAAAGCTGGATTTTACCGTTTCCTATTCGGGCAACTACAACGTGGTGCGCAACAGTATCCAGCCCAATCTGAACAATAACTATTATACACAAGGTATTACCGGTCGCGTAAACTGGATTTTCGGGAAAGGGTTTGTGCTGCAAAGCGATATCAACAACCAGTCGTATCGCGGTCTGGGGGCAGGTTATAACCAGAATTTTACGCTCTGGAATGCGAGCGTCGGTAAAAAATTCCTGAAAAACAATGCAGGGGAGTTGAAACTGACGGTATTCGATATTTTGAAACAGAACAACAGCATTACCCGTAACGTTACCGAGACTTACGTACAGGACGTGACCAACCGGGTGCTCACACAATACGCTATGCTCACATTCACTTACACGCTCAGAAACTTCGGCAAGATGCCTTCTACTAACGACGGTAATTACAGAAGACGCGATTTCGATGGTGGCGCGGGTTATCCGCGCGGCGGTGACCGCGGACCAGGTGGTGGTGGCGGAGGCCGGGGTTTCAACGACTAAGACTTTAAACCCTTCATTCAGTGCAAAGAAAAATCCCGGGGCTTTGGCTCCGGGATTTTCTTTGTTTGCAATGCTGAAATCTATTTTTTATCCGGGAACGGGATGATCAGCTTTTCACCTCTTTCGGAGAAGTCACGGCTTTTGCCGTTGGCTTTCATCAATGCTTCCTTGGTGACACCGTATTTGCTGGCCACCACGCGAAGCACATCGCCCGGGCCTACGGTATGAACCGCTTTTACCTGTATTTTTAGCTTGGTAGTGCCCGCTTTCACGTCGGAAACAGAAGGGTTCAGACCCTGTAAAGTTTCAGTTTTCAGGTTATAGCGCGATGCGATGCTGGAAAACGTCTCGCCGCCCTGAACGGTGTGCGTTATTTGTTCACCCCCGATCGAAGAGGCCGAAATAGTAGGCTTTTCCTCTTTCTTGGGCTCTTCCACTTTTTCTTTGACCGGCTCCGGCTTGGCTTTTTCCTCCGACTCCTCGGTAGGTGCAGGCTCGTCGCTGACCGGCTCTGCGGCACTTTCTTCCAGCGTCGAATCGACGACTACCGATGTGAGCTCCTCGGAGCTGGAAGAACTGTCAGAAATATATTCGTAGCCCACATACAGCATTGCTAATACCAGCAAAACCAACACGAGCAATGTAACGATAGGCAGATTCGACTTTTCAGTGGGACGGATATTTCGTTTTTTCGGGAACTCGTCTTCCATAACCTGGCCGGATTTCTATTTTTTAGTGGAGTTAATTTTCTACGAAAATAATAAACACAACCTAGTTTCCAAGTTGATTTTTCAATTCCTCGTTCATCACCGCGACTTTCTCTTTGAGGCTTTCTTTGAATGCGTCGAGCCTTTTTGCGACGCTGGCATCGCTTGCACCGATGATTTGGGCGGCCAGTATGCCGGCATTTCTTGCACCATCCAGCGCCACAGTTGCTACGGGAACACCCGCTGGCATTTGCAGGATCGAAAGTACAGAATCCCAGCCGTCTATCGAATTGCTCGACAAAACCGGTACCCCGATAACCGGAAGGGAGGTCAGGGAAGCGACCATTCCGGGCAGGTGTGCAGCCCCGCCCGCACCTGCGATGATCACCCGCAACCCGCGGCTGCGCGCCGAGGCCGCGTATTCGAGCATACGCTCGGGCGTGCGGTGTGCGGATACGATCTCCATTTCATATGAAACGCCCAGCTCCGTCAATGCGTCTGCGGCCAGTTGCATCACCTTTCTATCCGAAAGGCTGCCCATGATAATCCCTACCATTGGTATGTTTTACTTCGTTTTGTGACTGATTACTTTGATATTATTCCTGACAAAATCCGCTTTTGCTTTCAGTGAAGCGATATCCGTGTCCATGATCGTGATATGGCCCATTTTTCGGAAGGGCTTCGTAGTCGCTTTCCAGTAAAGGAACGGGAATACCTCGGGCGTTGCAAGCAGCTTTTCCATTCCTTCATAAACCGCAGGGCCTTCATAGCCATCTTCACCGAGCAGGTTCACCATCGCCGAAGGCCCGTAAGCGTGGGTGCTGCCCAGCGGCAAGTTCAGAATGGCCCGCCAATGTTGTTCGTATTGTGAGGTTGCATTCGCGCGGATGGTATGGTGGCCACTGTTATGGGGCCTGGGCGCTACTTCGTTGATCAGCACCTGGCCGTCGGGTGTAAGAAACAACTCCACCGCCAGCAGTCCTACGATCTGGAAAGCCTCGGCTGTATTGCGGGCTATTTCCTGCGCTTTCGCATTTACTTCTTCGCTGATTTCCGCCGGCGCAAACAGGTATTCTACCAGGTTGAGTTCGGGATGGAACACCATTTCCACGGTCGGGAAAGTTTCGATCTGCCCATTCGCATTGCGGGCAACAATGACCGCGAGTTCTTTTTCAAACGGAACCGCTTTTTCCAGCAGGCCCGGCTTATCGAATGCTTTACCCAGGTCGTCGGCCGAGGTTAGCCTCTGTACACCGCGGCCGTCGTAGCCATCTTTCCCTAGTTTATGGAACGCGGGCAGAAACGAGACATAATTGGAAACATCCTCGCGATTTTCTGTCAGAATAAATTCGGCGGTAGGAAGCTGTTTATCAGCGTAGAATTGCTTTTGAATGCGCTTGTCCTGTATCTGGCGGATTACCGAAGGCTGAGGATAAATCTTTTTTCCTTCCTTTTCCAGTGTTTCCAGCGCTTCCACATTGACCTTCTCGATTTCTATGGTAATGACGTCAAGGCCCTTACCGAAGTCATAGACGGTGTCAAAATCCTGCAACGAGCCCTGGGTAAAATGAGGCGCTATTTTCCGGCACGGCGCTTCTGCGTCCGGATCGAGTACGTGAATATCGAGGTTCCAATCCACAGCCGCTTGCAGGAGCATAAGGCCCAGCTGCCCGCCGCCAAGGATTCCAATTCGGGATGAAAGCATTTATTGAATGATATTTTCCCGCAAAATTGGTTTAAAAACGGGTCAGAAAAAAGCGATGTTCGGCAAATGTGGGTCAGGAATGGTAAGGATGTCAGGTATTGCCACGCACAAAAAGGTTAGGAAGCCAGGTGTAGTCATTACGAAAATGCGGTTATTGTAGCGCGTTCGACACTTTCAGCCCGGGAATCATTCTAAAATCTTTCAGATTCGCTGTCCGTAGTTCGAGATTGTAAATCATTGCAGTCGCCGCTATTAGCGCATCCGGCGCAGTTACCGAGTGCGACAAGGCAAACCTGTGGCCGATATGCGTCGCCATTTGTGCGATGGCCTCATTCAACTCGAAGTGATTGAATCCATTCAACAAGCGCCTGATCTTCGCCAGCTCAGCTTTATTGAGACAGCCATTATAAAGTTCCAGCACGATAACCGTATTAACCGCGAAGCCCGGCTTACCGGCACAGTCAATAAATTCAATAGCCGCTTGCTTCCCCCTCAGATAATCGATGAGAATATTCGTATCCAGCAAGAGCATATTAACACCTGAAATCGCGACGGATTCTTCTTACGTATTCGGCGGAATCCGAAACGTGTGAAAAAGGCTTCACATTGGGATCATTTGCCATGGCCTCTTCTTCGGGCGTCAGTTCCTCACAGATCACGCGCCCGTGCACGGCGGGATCAAGGCGCACGTAGGAAACAATGGGTTCGTTGAGCTGGGGGGCAAATGTTTCTTCAAGATCAGGATAGGATGCAGGCTGAACGGCATTGGTGCGATTTTGGGCAGATTTGTTTTGGGAAGGTGTTTTCATAGTGGTGTACTTTTTTTGATTTGTACAAATTTACGCATTCGCCTCCGGGCCGAAAAACCTTTAAATCGTCATATGATAATTGCTATTTCATAAACCTGATCAGGCCAATTTCGACCAATAAGAAGAACAGCGCAGCGTACAGGAAGAACTTCCAGAGGTTGGTTCCCATGTTTTGTTGCTGGAATGCCGTGGAAAAGGCGTCGTCGTCGATCCGGTCGAAGACCTGCACATTCTTTTTGCCTGAAAATGCGGCGCGCAGCTCGTCGGGGGAGTAGTATTGCAGTTTGGACTCGGCGTGGTTATGGTTCAGGGCGATGATCTGTTCTGTTTTGTTGTCAAGGACCAGTTCGAAATAGCCTGCGGTGAGCCCGTCCGAGGCCTGGTCGCCCTGGGGGATTTCCAGCAAAAGCTGGTTACCCGCCACGCGCTGCACAGGGATAATCTCTGTTTTGTTCCGCCTTAACTTATAAACGGAATTAGGTTTGGGCTTGCCGACTGTCAGGCTGATCGGGTTTTCATCAAAAGTGAACGAAGTACGCTGCTGCCGCACGCTCGAGGCGGCAATTTTATACATGACCGGCACGAATATCGCGTGTTGCGCAACATTACCATACTCCTGGCCCAGAGGGGCGGCGAACAGGTAGGTTTTGCCCGAGCCGGATAACACCTGATTAAGATAGGTCTGGCCATTGCGCAATGTCAGAAGCGGCTGCCCTGCATTTGCCCAGCTCCACACAGGCAATGCGGCAGGCAGGTTAAGGTTCAGTTCCTGCCGCATCGATTCTTCGAAAACATCGCTGAAAAACGGATTGTTGCGATCGGGAACGGCCAGCGGAAGCGCGGCCTGTACTTTTTCAGAGGTAATACCATGGATGCCCAATGCGCCCAGAAAGCGGCCATAGCTATCGGCTTCCGGTGCAGCAGGGGGGATGATGGCCAGGCTACCGCCCTGCCGGACAAAGTCCTGCAAGTCCTGCGGCAACGTACCTGAAAGCTGCGCAACACCTTCCAGCACCACAAGATCGGCGTTTTTGATCAGGCCAGGGTCGACGTTCTGGGCGCTGTAACTTTGCAGGGTAAACAGGCTGTCGTTGGCATATACATTCTCGATATAGTTCCCTTCCGGCTTTTGACCGTACACGTGCAGCACGCGTATGAGCGGCGAGGCATTGAGCACAAAATAATAGTCGTTATCAAAGGTGACCGGGAAGTCGTCGAAGGTGATCTGTCCTTTTTTATAACCTTTCCCTTTCAGATTGAAATTGAATTTCGCCGTCGCGCTGCCGTTCGCAGGCACATTGACCGAGGCCGTAGAGGCCTGCGTATTGTCAAGGCTCAGCCTGAGCACCACGTTGCGGGCCTCGCGATTGCCGGAGTTGCTCACTTTTACGAACAATATATTGTTTTGAAGCTCCCGGATAAAGGGCGTATTCAGCCAGGCAGAATCTACAAACACATTTTTCTCGGCTTCGGCCTGCACCGGCACAAGGAAAATCTGGTTGGTTGAATCGGTTTGAATGGCCGAAAGGTCCCCGGCTGTACTTTTCTGAAAATCCGAAAACCAGAAAAGTTGATTTTTGCCGGACTGTGAATGCCGGGCTATGAGGTTCTCCTGGCGTTTGTAGACCTGTTCGAGCGTACGGGGCGTGCCCGAAAGTCCGATGGTCGTCAGGCGGTCGCGGAGCTTCTCTGCGGGGTAGATGCCTTGTTCCTGGGCGGAAAAGTCGTTGGTGACCAGTTGAAGTGAGGTCGCATTCTTGAACAATCCCAGTAAATCGCCCAGGCGACCGGTAGCAATGTCGAGATAGCGTTTGTTGTTCAGCTCGCTCTCCATGCTCAGCGAATTGTCAAGGTACAGGCTGGTAATGCCCCGCCTGTCGACGGCTACATTGCTTTCAGCGGGAATGAATGGTTGGGAGAATGCGAATGCAAGACAGGCGATGGTCAGTATCCGGGCGGCCATCACCAGCCAGTGTTTGATCTGGCGGATGGACTTGGTCTGGGTTTCAACTGCCTTTAAAAATGCGACGTTAGTGAAGTATACCCTTTTTGTCCGCCTGAAATTGAAAATGTGTACGGCAATCGGGACCGATATGGCCAGCAAACCCCACAGGAAGGACGGAAAAAGAAAACTCATGTAGCTTAGGATAGTCTTGTGTCAGTGATCAGTGGCCGAATATGGTTTCAAAATGGCACTTTTCAAATGTTCAACGCAGTTAGTAAAGACAAATTACACCAATTTCTCATAACAGTTTTTTATTTCCCAACCTTTCTCATATCTCGGGCGCTTTTTTCTAACTTTGCACTTCATTTTGCCCGGAAGATGTTTTCAAGAGCCGTGGCAAACAGAGAAGATCGTTAATTTAAACAGAGTTATGGCCAAAGTTTCGGTAAACAAACACCAGCCCGTCTATCAAATGCCTACGAACCCGGCCGCGGTTCGCACGAAGAAGTACGCCTTACCTACTCAAAAATACATTTCACTGGCCATGCGTTATTTTTTCAAGACGCAGCTAAAATGGGTACTTGTCCCGGTGGCCCTGATCCTGATCAACGCGGTTGTCAGCCTCACAGGTGTGTATCCCAATTTGTGGATTTACATCACCGTTGTGGTTGCCTCTATCCTTTATGTGCTGTTCTGGCTGATCCAGTTCACGGGCATCACGCAGCTCGCCCAGTACAAGCCGATGTTCGAGAAATTCTCCTACGAGATCGATAACCGCCAGATTCTCATGAAGCTCAACCAGAAGGAAGGAAGCGTGATGAAATGGGAGCAGATCCAGGAAGGTTACAAAGACAAGGACGCTTACGTGCTGGTTATTTCGAAAGGACAATTCCTGTATTTGCCATTCACTATTTTTACCTCGGAGCACGATATCAAGGTTTTCGAGCGGATTTTGAAGCAAAAAGAAATGCTGAAAGCCTGATCGATGGGAATCATAAAAAAACGCCCGGCTGGAAAGTCGGGCGTTTTTTTGTTGGGGCTATTTGATACTTGCCTCCTGATGATGTTTAGTAAAATTTTTCTCTCCGGCCACGACCGAGATCGCCAGATGGTTGTTCAGCGGCGGGATCGGGCAGTTGTAGCCGGTGCTGTATGCGCAGTAGGGATTATATGCCTTGTTGAAGTCGAGAATGCAGGTGCCGTCTTTCAGATCGGTCGTTTTCAGGTCCAGGTAGCGACCCCCGCCATAGGTATCCGAGCCATTGGTTTTGTCTTTGAAGGGGACAAAAAGATAATCCTTGTATTTGGCGAGTTGTTGCAGGCTCAGGCTGCGGTACACTGTCAGTTTTTGTCTGCGGCCATTGACCTTGAATTTGAGTACCCCGTACTTGACGTAGGTCTTGTTCATTCCGCTGTAAGTAGGCATCTCGAAGGATTTGCCCTTCGCCTTTTCAAAATGTGCGACCACGCGGTAGGAAGAATCCGGCTCATAGAATTGCAAATAGGGTAGATCCGCTGCTTTGAGCGGCGAGTTCTCCGAGTGCAGGAATTCCTCCTTGTAATGATTTCTGTACTGATTAGTCTCTTCGGTAAAAGTTTGTGCTTGTGATCCAAACGCCGCGACCAGAACGGTAAACAGTGTGCTTAAAACAACTTTCATAAGGCAGGGAAAAAAGAAATCCGGTAATTTTTACCGGATTTTATAAAAATTATTCCAGAAACCCAAAAATCCGGGAACTTTTTGACCTATTGGGCTGAAATTTTCTTCACTTTCGACTCATCGATGTTGAATGCTTTCACCACTGATTCGTAATCGTTCAAATCCACTTCGGCGTTGGTGCGTTGGAGTGGGTCGGAAGGAATGACAACTACCCGAAATTCGAAGCCACGGGTCCAGTCGGTGGGAAGTTTGGCCGGGTCGCTGTTTCCGTCCAGGAAAATTTCCATATCAGCGTCCGTACGATCGAAGTTGTAAGTGACCAACACGCCATTATTGAGGAAGGCGGTTTGCGGCAAGGGGCGGTAGGCTTTAAGGCCACCCTGGTCGTTCCAGTACACATACACGAGCACCGCGTCGGTAGGCAAGACATCGATCTTTTTATCCTTGAAATTCAGGACATATCCCCACTTGTTAGCGGCGGTAAAGTCAACGTTGATGATGTCGAAGGTCTGTCCCAGTACATCGCCACCCTGCGGTCCGGGATCGCCTTTTGGCCCGGTGCAGCTTTGGAATAATGCGATGACAACGAGTAACAGCAGGGGCAAGATTTTTCTGTTCATGACTTGTAAGTTGAATAATTGAGAAATCTGTTAAAATTCTGTGATTAGATGATGATGCAATTATAAAGTTTAAATCCCGATCGGGCATTAACCTTTGTTAACTAAAAAATGCCGTTCCATACATCATAGGGAGGCATACACTGGAACAGAGCACGGTAAGTAATTATTGTATTTTAAATGAAGGGATTGTTTGCGTAGATATCGTTTGCGTGCTACTTTTCCCGAAAACAACGATTTTAGGATCAACCAACATTAAAAGGAACAACGATGATTAACCGTAAAGCAACAGCCATTTGGAAAGGTACCGGCAAAGAAGGTGCAGGTACGATCAGCACGCAGAGCACAGTTCTGGAAAATACGCAGTACTCTTTCAATACCCGTTTTGCGGAAGGTAAGGGAACAAACCCAGAAGAGCTGGTTGCCGCTGCGCACGCCGGATGTTTCGCCATGAAGCTGAGCTTCGAGCTGAATGCGGCCGGTTTTACCGCCGACGAATTGAACGCTACCGCTACTATTTCTCTGGATCCGGCCCAAGGCAAGATTGTTAAAAGTGCGATCGATCTGAAAGCGCAGGTTCCGGGTATCAGTGCCGAGCAATTCGCTCAGGTTGCCGATAAGGCCAAGAAAGAGTGCCCGATATCCCAGCTGCTCAATGCGGAAATCACATTGAACGCCGAGCTGGTGTAAGTCAGTCCGATCGGTTCACTATGCCTGCATGGCATGGTGAACCGGTTTCAATCGATAAAAAGCTCGCTTGCAATGCGGTCGGCGAAGAGTTTGCCGGCCTGGGTAAGCAGCAATATCCCAGAATCTTCCCTGATCCAGCCTTTCCGGGTCATTTTTCCCAATTCATCGCTGGCCTGTAATCCGAATTCGCCGGCCGAAAGTTTTTCCAGCTTCTGTAATTCAACCCCCCATTTGGTACGCAGGCCTGTCAAGAGGTATTCGTTGGTCTGGTCGGCCCGCGAGAGCGTTTCTACGGTCGAGGGAATGATGTCTTTTTTAATCGCTTCCAGATACTTAGCATTATTGGAGACATTGTACTCGCGGCTGTCGCCATTGTACGAATGTGCGCTCGGGCCCACGCCCAGGTAGAGGTGCTGCTTCCAGTAGGAGCTGTTGTGGTTGCTGTAACGGCCATTTCGCGCAAAGTTGGAGATCTCGTACTGCTCATAGCCATTCTCGCCCAGGGATTTTACGAGTATTTCAAATTGCTGCGCTGCATATTCTTCCTCAATCGGCCTGATCTTCTTCTTTTTCAGCCAGCTTCCAAAGGCGGTTTGCGGCTCGATGGTAAGGCAGTAGGCCGAAATGTGGGGCACATTCAGCGTAAATGCTTTGGAAAGATCACTTAGCAGAATAGCATGATCTTCCGAGGGAATCGCGTAAATCAGGTCGATGGAGATATTATCGATACCGGCATCCTGCGCCAATCTCACGCATTGCTCGGCTTCCACTGCGGAATGCGCCCGGTTCATGAAGCGCAAATGCGGCTCGTGAAATGACTGAATGCCGATGCTCAGGCGGTTGATGCCCGCCTTGGCAAGCATTTGGAGGGTAGCTACGCTGAGATCGTCCGGGTTTGCTTCCAGGGTGATCTCGGCATCAGGCGCTACGCGAAAATGCTCGTGAATGGTTTCAAGCAGGAAGTGAAGCTCCGGCTCGTCGAGCATCGAGGGCGTGCCACCGCCAAAATAGATGGTTTCCATATCCCCCTCCGGAAGATAGGATCTTCTCAAAACGATTTCCCTGGCAATAGCCTCCACGACGGCGCGTTTATTGGCGGTATTGGTGCTGAAATGGAAGTCGCAATAATGGCAAGCCTGTTTGCAAAAGGGGATATGGAGGTATAAATGCATTATTTAGAGTTTTTCTGCCACTCCCAACCGATTTTCACACCGGCCCAGAGATTGTTTTTCGGCGCGGCGTTATAATAGCGGTTACCGAATGCATTCAGGTCGTAGCCAAGGCTGTAAATGCCGGCATTGACCTTCTCGGCGGATGCCGATAGTTCGCTGTAAAAATGTTTGCCCCAGCTCCTTTTCCAGCTCACGCGCGCCGTCCAGAGGTTGTACGCCGTGTTTTTAACGGTATTGGCATCATTGAGATAAAACGAATCGCCATGCTGGTAGGTCAGGAATGCGGAGATGCCGTATTTGAGCAGCACGTCCAGGCCCGTCGACTGTGAGAAACGCGGAATGCCCGGAATCAGTTTCCCGCTCAGGTTCGCGTCGCCCTGCTGGAATTCCTCATAAGTATATTTGGTGTATGTGCCGCTGTTCCACAGTTTGAGCAATACCGGCAATTTCGGATTGGAAAGAATGTCCCATCCGATGGTCCATTCCAGGCCGTTCTGCTTTGTCTTACCCGCATTTACAAAATATTCGGCGCCAGCCTCGTTGAGCCTGCGCACAATCGCGTTGCGGAGCCCGAAGTGGTAAACACTGATTTCGCCTGAAATGACTTTGCCGGCTTTGCGGATACCAATTTCTGTATTGTTGCCTTTTTCCGCTTCCAGGTCTTTGCGAAAGCCACCCGCCGAAGGCCGCACTTCCTGCAAAGTAGGAGGGGAGAACCCGCCGCTGTATGAGGCAGTCACCGACCAGTTGCCGGCGATCACCTTATTGGCCGCAAAACGCGGGATGAAGATGCCGTCGAAAGTCTTCTGGTCCTTATTGAAAGGAAGCGGGAAATAGCGTTCGTATTTGTATTTGGAGGTATTGTAGCTCAAACCCGCGCTAAGGGTCAGGTCGGTGAGCAAAGTCGCTTCCAGTTGACTGAAAACCGACAGGTTTGCCGTGCGGATGTCTTCGGCAGTCTGCTGCTTGTCGGCAACGCCGCCTTTGTTATCGTAATTCCGCTGCGCGGATTTGCCGTATTGCCATTCAAAACCACTGGTCCAGTTGGTTTTTATATTGCCCCATTCCGACTTGTTTTGCCAGAGGTTCCGCCCGCCTATGCCGTTTTCATCCCTTTTTTCAAAATTAGAAATAAATGGGTTGGCAAAATCGGTGAAGGTCAGATACAATGCGGTGGATTGCGTCCATCTTTCCGACAGCTGCAATACATAATTGCCGCCAAGTAGCGCCAGTCTGGTATAAATGGCAGCCTTCTGCGCCTCGCTGCCCGGAACGGTCGCTGTCGACTGGCGGGCAAGTTTGGGGTTGGTCTGATACTGCGCAAGGTTTATACCGCCCGGTGTTTGGTAAAACAGGTCCGAATACATCCCCAGCAGCGAGAGCGTACCTTTTTCGCCAATGCCGGAAGTAGAAGTAAACCGGATCGCGTCGCGCACCATGCCGCTGTGGTTGCGGTAGCCGTCCTGCTCGCTATGGCCGTACTGAATGGAAATGTCGCCGATCTGTAATGTGGAATTGCGGCTTTGAAAACCGTATTTGCCGAAGCTCACACTTTGCTCGGCGCGGTTCTGAAATTCATTGTCCGGGCGGCTGTGCATGAGCACTACCCCGCCGGTACCTGCGCCGTAAATACTGCTGCCGGGGCCTTTGATGACCTCCATGCTTTGAATAGCGCCATAATCGAGCGAATTCAGCGGCGTGTTGCCGCTCGCGTCGGTGAATGGGATGCCATTCCAGTAAAATTTCACATTCCGCACGCCAAATGGTGAACGGATCAAACTTCCGCGAACCGAAAACCGGTAGCTGCCCGGCGAGCGCTCTTCCATGCGCACACCGGGGATCGTGTTGATCGCATTGGCCCAGGTGTAGTTGGAAAACCGGCCAAGCGAGCGGGGGCTGAGCATTCCGACTGTTGCAGTAGTGGTAAGCGGGTCTTTTTCGGATTCAAATGCATGTACGGTGACCTCGCGCAGATCCCGGGCTTGCAGCGAATCGGTTTGTGCCAGTACCGGCCCGGAGTCGTGGAAAAGAAGGAAAGCGGTAAGAACGCCGGTAATAGAGATTTTGAGCATATGGGTTTAGGATATATCAATAAAATACAAAGCTGATCATAAATGCCAACAGTTTCAAGATATCGCTACCGGCTTAACCGCACAGTCTGATGCGAAGTTCACCGACTTCCGGCGCTCTGAGAAGAATTTTCCACAAAAAACACGCGGAAATACCCGCTATTTGCTGGTAAGCTTTTTGCTCTGATACAGGTAAATCACACAATAATTGAAATCAACCTTAATACCCCAAAACATGAAAAAGATCACCTGGATTGTCGCTTCTCTCTTACTGGTCGGTACACTTTCGCTGACTGGCTGTTCAGACAAAACCAAAGACTCCGCCAAAGAGACGGTGGAAGAAGCTAAAAACGACATGGACGAAAACGTGGCCGACGCCAAAGCCGATATCAAGGAAGCGGGGGATGATTTTGAAGCCAAAGTGAAGGAAGATAAGGATGAGTTGAAAAAGGAAATTGACGATGCTATCGGCAAGCTCGACCGTAAAATAGAGGAGGCCGATGCCAAAATTGAGAAGACGGCCGACAAGGAAAAAGCCAAATGGCAGGAGCGCAGAAAAGAGCTGAATGCTGAAAAAGAAGAGTTGCAGGCTTCATGGAAACGCGCCCAGAACGAGACCGCCGACAAATGGGACGAGTTCAAGGCCAATACCAAAGAAAAGATCGCCAAAGTAAAGGCGGACCTGAACGACTAATTAATTGGTGAGGCTTATGGAATAACAAAAAATGCTCCGGAGAACCGGAGCATTTTTTGTTATCTGATGGGCAGGTGAATCTCGGTCATCATGCACCGGGCCGAGCCGCCCCCGTTACCTTCGATCACCGAAAGGTCGGTGTGGAGTAGCATCGCGTAATCATCGAGCCGGTCTTTCTGCCGTGGTGTCAGCGATTCGTAGGCTTGCGTGGACATGACCAGGAACTTGTCGCCTTTCCCGTTTCTGACCATCAGCATATTGCCCGCGAAATGCCGCATTTGTTCCAGCGATATTTCGATTACTTCCTTATGGGTCTCTTCCAGCACCGACCTTACCATCAACCGCTCGTCGGGGTCTTTAATGGCTTCAAGGCAAACTACGGCGAAAATGTCGCCGACGCACATGAGTACATTGGTATGGTAAATGGGCTTGTCGTGCTCGTCGGAAGCGGAGAACGCTATGATTTCATAGCCTAGTGCGTCCGCAAATGCGTCGAGGACCTCCCTATGCGTACGCGGAGACAGGCATGCGTAGGCGATCTTGTAACGACGGTCGAAGACCATACTGCCGGTGCCTTCCAGGAATTTGCCCTGCGCTTCGAAATGGGTCAAATCAATAACTTCTTCGACATTGAAATCACCCGCAAGCGCGTCGATAATGTCGATGCGCCGTTCCAGGCGACGGTTTTCGGCCATCATCGGGTATAATACTACTTTCCCGCTTTGGTGAAACGAGACCCAGTTATTGGAAAAAACAGCGTCAGGGCGGTCTACTTCCTCGGTATCGTCGAAAATATGCAGTTCCAGGCCGGCTTTTTGCAGCTGGTCGATCATCATGTCGAATTCCTGGCGGGCCGTTTCCTGGGCTGTGCCCTTGGTCTGCTGCGCGAACGATTCCCGCTGAAACTCGTTGCTTCCGGCGGTTTCCTCATTGAAACCGAACCGTACCGGCCTGATCATCATGATCCGGGATGTCGACTGCGGCTGGATTTGAGCGGATGAAGTAATGACGCGCATAGGAATAGGTAGTAATGTTTGGGAATGAGGACGAAAGTCCCTAATGCAATTTACGATTCTGAGAGCTTGATTACAACACTAAAATTATCGCAGACGCAGCAACGGCATGCTCATGCAATGCGAGCCGCCGCGCGCACGGGAAAGCTCGGCCGAGGGCAGTGTGATGAACGTGTCGGTAAGCTCCTCGGGGGCCAGCTCGTTGTGCTCGAATTTTTCAAGCAATTTTTTGGCGCTAATTACTTTAAAGCCTTCTTTCTTGAATGCTTCGAGCGTTTTGTCGTTCCGGTCGTAACCGATCACCACGCCATCGCGCAAGGCGAGCAGGTTGCAGGAATCGGTCCATTGCTCGCGCTCCCCGTATGGAAATTCATTTCCACCTGAATAAATAAAGCGGACCGGCCCTGTTACACCGAGGTCTTCCTGGCTGATTTCAGTCAGCAGGTCTTCCAGGTTCTCGATTTCCCGAGGATGCTGTTCATGGCCTTTGACAAACTGCAAAATCCTGAACTCCTTATTGATGTCCACAGGGGCGAAGAAATGCAGCACATCCTTTTTGCGGGCCTCGTCGCCCACGCGGGCAAGCGAGCCCAGAAGCACCCACACATCTTTTTTAACCTGCGTAAAAATTGTGTCGATATGCATGTAGTCCCGTTTTTTAGGGATTTTAATGATCGTGATTTTGTCAACTACATTTTTATCGAACAAAATCTTCATCACCTGCTGGGCGGCGTAAATGGATGTGCGCTCGCTGCAACCGATCAGCAAATGGCCTGGCGCAACCATCATCACATCGCCGCCTTCGAGCGTGCAGCGCTGATAGTCGCTGGCTTTTTCGTCGTCGGGCAGCAGGAAATGGCGCTCATTTTCGGGTATTTCAATGATATTTTCTTTGAAATGCGCAAACATCGGGTGGTAAAAGAACACGAACTGCGCCAGTATCGATTCCCGGGTGCGTGCCGTTTTGGCGGGCTTGTTGAGCAGAATGTGGTCGTTGATCACAATGCCGATGTCCCTTGTGAAAATAAGGTTCGGCAGCGGCGCGAAAAGCATTCTTTTATCAGAACAATATCCGGAGATGAAAATGCGGGCCAGTTCATGCGCATCGAAGCCATGCAGCTCTTCCTGGATTTTGTAGGAACAACGCTCTATACCGCAAATGGCTGCGGTGAGTTTAATGCGTGTGCTCTGATCTTCGAGAATCTCCCCAAGCAATCTCTGAATGTCCACTACCTGATCGGAAGCGAAATATTTGTCGGTGCCCGGTATGAAGTAGGAGCGGGTAGGATCCTCGTTGATTTCGCTTATTTTGCCTTTGATTTTATCGGGGTCAAGGAAATACAGCAAGAGCTTTACATAATAGTCATATTCCTTTCTGCGCATGGTGTCAAGGTGCACAATGTCCTCGAAAAGCCAGTCCTGCGCCTTGCTGGGGATTACTTTGCCCAGGCCGCGGTCGGGGCTGTGGATCAGCAGCCTTTTCAGTGTACCCGTTTCGGAGGATACGCCAATCGGAAGCCCGGATATCGGATTAATAGCCATAAATGAAGTGTTTGGAACGCTGGGGGCACAAAGTAAATGTTTCTTTGGGAATTAAAAACCGGCGTTTCTTCAACCCGTTTATTCTCTGGTCGTTTGAGTTAGAAATATCTTCCGTGCGGGAACATCCTGCCACTTAAAAAGGTTGTACAAAATGAGTGGTCCGTAGTTTAAGACATTGAGGCTCATTTTCATTTACGGCTAATGCGTATTACTTTTGCGGGAAATTACCACGAACTATCTTTTAAGTATAAATCAGTTATGCTCTCTATTAATGACTTGCGTGCCTCCATTGAAGGTAAGGAAATATTAAAAGGCATCAATCTGGAAGTCAAACCGGGTGAAGTGCATGCGATTATGGGGCCCAACGGTTCCGGCAAAAGTACCTTGGCTTCGGTGTTGGCAGGAAGGGAAGAGTACGAGGTTACTGGTGGAAACGTAGTTTTTGAAGGAAAAGAAATCCTTGAACTGGCTCCCGAAGAGAGGGCTGCGGAAGGTATTTTCCTTGCATTCCAATATCCGGTCGAAATTCCGGGCGTTACCACGATCAACTTTTTGAAAACAGCGGTTAACGAAATCCGTAAATATAAAGGCGAAGCGCCCCTGGATGCCGCGCAGTTCCTGAAAATGGTGCGCGAGAAAGCCAAGCTGGTGAGCATGAACGACTCCCTGCTGAAACGTGCATTGAACGAAGGCTTCTCCGGCGGCGAGAAAAAGCGTAACGAGATCTTCCAGATGGCGGTACTCGAACCGAAACTGGCGATTCTGGACGAGACGGATTCGGGGCTGGATATCGACGCATTGCGCATTGTGGCCGAAGGCGTAAACTCTTTGCGTTCGCCCGAGCGTGCAACCATCGTTGTGACGCACTATCAGCGTCTTCTGGATTATATCGTACCCGACTATGTACACGTGTTGTACAAAGGAAGGATCGTGAAATCCGGACCGAAGGAGCTTGCACTCGAATTGGAAGAAAAAGGTTACGATTGGATCAAAGCGGAAGTTGAAGCGGTAGGTTAAGTAAAAGGCAGATGTCCGTTTAAAACTTAACCCAACACAGCACCATACCCCATTATCGATGAGTACCGAGACAATAGATTTAAAAACCAGACTGATCACTGATTTTCATGCCCGCGAGGCTGTGATGAACGGTGAGGCGTCTTCTGAATTCCACCAGAAAAAACGCGCAGGACTGGCCCGTTTTGAGCAATTAGGCTTCCCGACGATCAAGCACGAGGAGTGGAAATATAGCAATGTAAGAGACCTTATCAGTGTTTCTTACGATTTCAACGCAGAAAGCTCCATCGGCCTGGCCGAGCTGGAAGACCTGAAAGTGCCTAAGCAGGAAGCCAATATCCTGTATTTTGTAAATGGCCGTTACAATGCGGACCTTTCTACCATCATTTCGCCGGTTGAAAAGATCACAATCAGCTCGCTGGCCGAAGCGTATAAGAATGATCCTGTCAAGGTTTCGGCGCATTTCAACGAGCTTACCAAGGACGCCGACGACGCATTTACAGCATTGAACACCGCGTTTGCACAGGATGGTATATTTATCCATATTCCTGATAACCAGTCGGTAGAGCACCCGATTATCCTGCGTTTTGTAAGCGACGCACGCGAGAAAAATGTGGGAAGCCAGCCGCGGAATATCATTTACGTCGGTAAAAATTCGCATGTGAAAATGGCTGAGGCTTTCAGGACTTTGGGCGACCAGCGTTCTTTTACCAATGCGGTGACGGAAATCCATGTAGCCGAAGAAGCCAACGTCCAATACTATAAAGTACAGAACGAGAGCGAGAATGCTTACCACATTGGTACTACCCAGGTGCGCATGCTCGACCGCTCGCATTTCTATGCGGGCACTGTGACGCTGAATGGTAAATTCACCCGCAACAACCTGAATATTGTTCTGGACGGCGAGCATTGCGATGCGCATATGTACGGCTTGTACTTCCCCGATGGTTCACAGCACGTTGATAACCATACTGTTGCGGACCACCAAAAGCCCAATTCGGAAAGTAACGAGCTTTATAAAGGTATTTTGCGGGATAAATCAAAGGGCGTTTTCAACGGAAAGATCTTCGTTCGTCCCGATGCGCAGAAAACCAACGCGTTCCAATCGTGCAAGAATATCGTTCTCTCGCCAGACGCGTCGATGAACACCAAGCCGCAGCTGGAAATTTTTGCCGACGACGTGAAATGCTCGCACGGAACCACCACCGGGCAAATCGACGAGGAGGCATTGTTCTACATGCGCTCGCGCGGGATTTCCCGGCCGGAAGCAATGTCGCTTTTGATGTTCGCGTTCTGTGCCGATGTGGTTTCGCAGATCAAGATCGATTCGGTTCGTGAATATCTCGAAAACGTGATCACCCAGAAGCTCGCTTCGAAATAGCTTTTAACGGGTTTAATTATCCGAATTAATACATTTCCTGGTACCCAACCGCCATTTTTGGGGTTGGGTATTTTTCTTAAATGACGAATCACAATGAGCCACAATCTCAATATCGCATCCATCAGAAGCGACTTCCCGATTTTGAACGAAGTCGTCAATGGCAAACAACTCGTCTATTTCGATAACGCTGCGACGACCCAGAAGCCCCGGCTGGTACTGGACGCGCTGGCGGGTTACTATGAGCATTACAATGCCAATATCCACCGCGGCATTCACCATCTGGCGGAAAAAGCTACTTCTGCATTCGAGTTGTCGCGGAAGCGCTTGCAGGCATTTTTGAATGCGGAACATTCGGAAGAAATCATTTTCACGTATGGAACCACAGACGGTATCAACCTGGTAGCCTCGTCCTACGGCCGCAAGTTTCTCAAAGAGGGCGATGAAGTGATTATTTCGACCATGGAGCACCATTCCAATATCGTGCCCTGGCAAATGCTTTGCGAAGAGAAAGGCTGCATTCTGAAAGTGATCCCGATCAACGACGAGGGTGAGCTTTTGATGGACGAATATGAGAAGCTGCTCACCGAAAAGACCAAATTCGTGTCGGTCGTGCATGTTTCCAATGCATTGGGTACCATTAACCCGATCAAGGAAATCATCGCCAAAGCCCACGCGGTAGGCGCGAAGGTGTTGATCGACGGCGCGCAGGCCAGCTCGCATATTAAAATCGACGTGCAGGACCTGGATTGCGACTTTTATTCGCTTTCCCTGCACAAAATATATGGCCCTACCGGCATGGGTATCCTTTACGGTAAGCGCGATTTGCTGAATGCAATGCCTCCTTACCGGGGTGGGGGCGAGATGATCAAGGAGGTCACTTTCGCCAAAACGACTTATAACGAGCTGCCATACAAGTTCGAGGCCGGCACGCCTAATATTGCCGATGTGGTAGCGGCCAAGTTTGCTTTGGATTATGTAGATGCTTTGGGCAAAGCAAATATCGCGGCCTATGAGAACGAATTGCTGGCATATGCCACCGAAGCGGTGAAGGAAATTGAAGGGCTGCGCATTATCGGCCAGGCCAAAGAGAAGGTAAGCGTGCTATCTTTCGTTATCGACGGCATTCACCACCAGGATATAGGCGTGTTGCTCGATCAGCAAGGCATTGCTGTCCGCACGGGCCACCACTGTACGCAGCCTTTGATGAACCGCTTCAATATTACCGGAACCTCGCGTGCGTCATTTGCTGTTTACAACACGATAGAGGAGATCGATAAGCTCGTACAGGGGCTGCATAAAGTGAAGCGGATGTTGGGATAATTTTTTAAATTACTGCATTGTTTTACTTTAACTATAGACACATTATGGAAGACAATTTGCAGGAAGCCAGGAGGTATCTCAACAACGCCAGGGAAATTCTCAGGGAGAAGGCCAGAAAGGAAGGCGATTTTTATCAGGATAGAAAATATGTAAGATTGGCCGGCCATGCTGCATATTCAGGTGTCCTGGTTGCGCTGGATGTTCTTATAGGCAAGAAAAAAGGAAGAAAGAGTGCAGACTGGTACGTGGAGAATTTACGTAAAATTGACAGAAAGGCACTAGACAGGTTTAATGCCCTTTATGACGTTTTACATTTATCAATGGCTTATGATGGCGTTTTGCTTGCGAGCGTGTCGAAAGAGGGACTCAAAGCGGCCGAAGTTTTGATAGATTGGATTGAAACGCGGTCAGCAGCAGCATAAATCGAATTTGACAATGACCATAAACGAAACACAGGACGAACTAATTTCGGATTTTGAATTGTTTGATGACTGGGAGAGCAAATACGAGTTCATCATCGATCTCGGAAAGCAGTTCCCGCCGTTGGAAGAACAATACAAAACCGAGGATAACATTATCAAAGGATGCCAATCGCGGGTGTGGCTGAATGCCTACATGGACGGAGGGCTTTTGAAATTCGAGGCGGATAGCGACGCGATCATCGTGCGCGGGTTGGTGAGCATGCTGGTGAAGGTGCTTTCGGGACATACGCCCGAGGAGATTGCCAAAGCCGACGTGTATTTTATGGAAAGAGTGGGGCTGCATCAGCATTTGGCACAAACCAGGTCGAACGGGCTGGCGGCGATGCTCAAACAAATGAAAGCGTATGGCTTTGCCTATCAGGCCAAATCAGTGAATGCATAACAATTAACAAGCCTTGCGATGTCAGAGGAAGATTTGAAAGAAGAAGTGATCCGCGCCATTAAAACAGTTTACGACCCGGAAATCCCGGTCGATGTTTATGAGCTTGGATTGATATATGATCTGAAAGTGTTTCCGATCAATAACGTATTTGTGTCGATGACCCTGACATCGCCTTCTTGCCCTTCGGCAGGAACGCTGCCCGGCGAAGTAGAGCAAAAGATCAGGGAAGTGGAAGGTGTGAACGATGTGAGCGTGGAGCTGACCTTCGACCCGCCGTATTCGACGGAAATGATGTCGGAAGAGGCGAAATTGGAACTGGGTTTCATGTAGGGGTTTCGGCTTTTCAATACTTCGGCTTTCGGCAATCGGCCGTCGGCTTTTTTTAAATACTTCGACTGCCGACTGCCGAAGTACAAAAATAGTAACAACAACTTTTAAACATTAACATATATGTATCCACCACAATTAGTGGCTCCAATGAAGGCCGAACTGGTAAGCGTCGGTTTTCAGGATCTGACAACCGTTGAGGAAGTCGATAACTTCATGCAGAATACCAAAGGGACTGCTTTGGTTGTGATCAATTCGGTATGTGGCTGTGCGGCTGGTGCTGCACGTCCGGGCGTGAGAGCGGCTTTGGCCGGCAGCGAAGTGAAGCCTGATCACCTGGCAACGGTTTTCGCCGGTGCCGACCTGGAAGCTACCGCTAAAATGCGTGAGTACACGTTGCCTTATCCCCCGTCTTCGCCAGCCGTAGCGCTGTTCAAAGACGGTGAGCTGATCCATTTCGTTGAGCGTCACCACATCGAGGGCCGTTCGGCACAGATGATCGCTGAACATTTGAAAATGGCTTTCGAAGAATTCTGCACAGAGGAGGCATAATTCGCAACTTATCTAATGACCTGACGGCTGCTTTCGATTACATTTGAAAGTAGCCGTCTGTTTTCAATACCAGCCATATGCGAGGACATCGTTTCACGAAATATATTCCGCCCGAGCAAGGGCCCAACAGCAAGTTCGACCAGCTTTTTGATATTTTTCAACAGCTGCTGCTGATGACGTCGGGCGACGTTTCCGAGGCCATGTCGTGGCTGAGCCAGCTCGACCGGCAGTATAACCTGACCAACGACTCGTACGGCATCGGTGATTTCTTCGAAGACCTTAAAAAGAAAGGTTATGTGACCGAGGAAAAGCAGGAGGGCGAGAGCAGGCTCATTATGACGCCGAAAGCGGAGAAAAGCATTCGTAAAAGCGCTTTGGATGAGATTTTTGGTAAACTGAAAAGGTCTAAATCCGGCGGTAACCATCATACTCCCCACATGGGGGCGGGCGACGAGCTTACCAGCGATATCCGCGATTTCCAGTTCGGCGATACGCTGGATCAGATTTCGATGACCGAATCCATCAAAAATGCGCAGGTCAATCACGGGATCGGTGACTTTATGCTGATGGAAAACGACCTGGAAGTAGTGGAGCGCGAGCAGAAAACCACTACCGCGACCGTGGTCATGATCGATATCAGCCATTCGATGATCTTGTATGGCGAAGACCGCATTACGCCCGCCAAAAAGGTGGCGCTCGCATTGGCGGAGCTGATCAGGACCAAATACCCCAAGGATTCGCTCGATATTATTGTTTTTGGGAATGACGCCTGGCAAATCCAGCTGAAAGACCTGCCCTATCTGGAAGTAGGGCCTTACCATACCAACACAGTCGCCGGTTTGGAGCTGGCAATGGACATTCTGCGTCGCAAAAAGACGCGAAACAAGCAGATCTTCATGATCACCGACGGCAAGCCCACGTGCCTGAAAGAAGGTATCCGCTATTACAAAAACAGCTTCGGCCTCGATCGCAAGATCATCAACAAAACACTCACACTGGCCGCGCAATGCCGCCGCCTAGACATTCCGGTAACGACTTTCATGATCGCTACCGACCCTTACCTGAAACAGTTCGTGCAAAACTTCACCCAGGTGAACAATGGCCGGGCCTATTACAGCAATTTGCAAGGGCTGGGCGGCTTTGTACTCGAAGATTTTCAAAGAAACAGAAGAAAGAACGTCAAGTAAGGCTTGGTCAAGTGTGGTCGGGTATTGTTAAGTGTGGTCAGGTGTGGTCAGGTATTGTCAGATCTAGTCATTAGAGAATATATATCCCTCCTGACTACACCTGACCAAACCTGACTATTCATGACCACACCTGACAATACCCTGACTATTTATGACAATCCCTGACCAAACCTGACAAACTTTGTTCATTACTTGGTGCCAACCGAAATCATATTCGAGAACAGGCGGTACGCACCTGTAACGCCCGCCGGGAGCTCGCGGAAGAAGGAGAGGCCGGTGTAGATGTAATGCCCTTTGCCATATTGGGCGTAAAGCGTGCTGCCCTCGCGAGCAGGTTCGTCTTTATCGTGGGCCGAGAATAGTGCTATATAATTCTTTTTATCCCAATCCTGGGCAAAGTACAAGCCCCGCTCCTGGATCCAGCCTTCGAAATCTTTTTCCGTGATTTTATTGGGGTAATTCAAAATCGGGTTTTCCGGTTGCAGAAAGCGCATTTCCGCATCTTCTTCCGTTACTCTTTCGCGACCGAGCTCAATATTGAACGGACCGATCTGCTTCACTTTTTGGCCGCCCGGTATCGTGTATTGAACCACCATTGTTCCGCCGTTTTTGACGTAATCCATCAGTTTCGCCTGATAATTGTTCAGGTAGCCTTCTGTGTTATACGCGCGCACGCCTACGACGATCGCGTCGTAAACATTCAGATCCTTGGCGAGTGCGGCTTCGTTGAGCATGGTTACCTGGCAATCCATTTGCCGTAACGCGGTTGGGACATCGTCGCCCGCGCCGGCGATGTAGCCGATGTTTTTGGCGGCAACCTTAACATCGATTTTGGCCAGTTTTGCCGATGACTCCGGAAAAAGTGTTTGGCTGGGAATATGCTGGTAGGCAATGGTTTTAACCGATTTGTCGTAGGTTTTGCCTTCCACAATTGCAACTGCTTTGATTGCAGCCTCCTGATTACCGGCTGGTGGTGTGACGATGAACGAGAAATATTGCTGCTGATATTTGTTGGTCAAATTGAATTCCGCCGATTCGGGAACTACCTTCCAGCCCGCGGGGATCTCCGGTTTAAGCGTGCCTTTCACATTGCTGCGCTGGGCTTCCACGATGATGCTGACGGTTTTCGCTTCCATTGAAGGGAATATGAAAACGGGTTCGGTAATGGTGGTCGTTACAGGTGGCCGGATCTCAAATGGCCGGTAAATTTCACCCTCCGCCGGGTCCACAGACTTGTATACCCACGGTCTTTCAAATACAAACTGCTGCCCGCCGATCTCGAATTTGTAGCTGGTTTTGGTTTCCGGCCGGTTTTCCGGATAGCCGATATCTTGCTGGTTATCAATCTGGAAAATGCCGCGCTCGATCGGCTTTTCGAGCCAGTAGGGCTGGCTGATTTTCAAATTGGCGGGTAGGAGTGCTTTTTTAGGGAATGCATTCATGTCATTGGTCCCCAGGGCAAGGTTCAAAACGCTGTCCGCTGATTTGCCGGTCCAATGCAGCGAGACCAACTTGACAGGGTAATCCGATCGTTTTACAATACCTATATTAATCCGGGCTTCCTCTCCGGCAACACCCGAAAAGTCATTGGGATTAGTTTCAAACCAAAGTCCGGCGCATTGCTGGATCAACTCTTTGATTTCCTCCTTTTTAGTTTTGATATAAATGTTGCCCGAATCCAGCTTGTTGAGCTCTGCATTAATTTTCAGAAGCTCGGGGATAGAAGCCGACGGCTTGTTTACGGAATAGTTCCTGATAGCTGCCGCAACAAGCGCATGTACTTTCTCGCTTCCCTTCACGCGTTTCCAGCTGACATCGATGCCGTCAAAAAGATTTTTTTCGGCGGGTGTACCCACTTTGTGCAAAAAGAAATCGATGCGGTCTCCTCTTTGAGGGGCGCTTCCGAAGCCCTGGCTGCGGTGCTGGCTACGGCTTAATGCGGCGATTTCAGTGTAGGATTTACCTAGAACCGGGTTATAGCCACCAATTTCAATCGAAATGAACGGGTTTTTCTCTTCACTGGGGGCTTTGTTGGTAAAGCCGGGCGTGAATGTATTCCAAACAAGCCGCTTGGTTTGCCAGGTTTTTACAAATTTCAATTGATCGGGATAGGCTTTCGGATCGGCGGCCAGGTTAAAACCTTCTTCGGCCAGATACGCCGAGGTCTGGTGATGGCCGTGGCCCGCACGCGGGTCGGGCGGGAAGCGGGTAATGATCACGTCGGGCTGGAATTTGCGGATCATCCATACCACATCGCCGAGCACTTTGTCGCGATCCCAGAAGTTAAGCGTTTCATCGCGGGTTTTGGAAAAACCAAAATCGTAGGCGCGTGAGAAAAACTGCTGCGCGCCGTCGATACGCCGTGCAGCCAACAATTCCTGCGTGCGGATCACGCCGATATTGTAGCCCTGCTCGGAGCCGATCAGGTTCTGGCCGCCGTCGCCGCGTGTGAGTGAAAGATAGCCGGTACGCACGAGTTGGTCCTTTGACAAGTAGGAGAGCATCAGCGTATTCTCATCATCGGGGTGGGCCGCGATGTAGAGCACCGAGCCGAGCACATCAAGTTTTTTAATGTTTTGGAAGATTTCACTGGAAGACAGGGCGGGTGTCTGCGCGAAAAGCCGGGTTGCAAACAGTACGAGTACGAGCGTAAAAAAACGATGCATAACGGGTTAAGGTGGTTGATTTAGGGTTGGTTATAGCGTCCAGGTGAGTACATAATCCTCAAATGTATCAAATTGGATCTGTATCGTTTCCGTCAGATCGACTTTTTGCAGATTAACTTCAAAACGGCCGTTTTGGTTGCCGGAAAACGGATTAATCGTGATATGTTTTTTCAGGTCGACGGAAGCGTCGCCGGCATATTTGAATACCGACTCCTTGGCGGACCATAGCAGGTGCATTTGTACATTGTTTTCCAGATCAGCCCATTGTAGCTCGGTATCATTTAAAAAATAGAACGCGCCATTTGAAATGGACGGCTTCATTTGCTGTATGTCGACGCCCACGGGAGCGCCCTTGCGCAAGTATACGCACACGCATTCGCCCGAGTGCGACATAGATATTTCCATCTCACTGCCCACCAGGTGAGGCTTGCGTTCCGGGTCATAACCTATTATCCCATTCCGGCCCAGCATTTCTTTAAGCAACACCCTGCAAGCCAGCCATTCCCGTTTTCGTTTTTCCTTGGAAATGCCTTCCAGTGTTGCCATTTCAGGCATGGGCAAATCGAGCATTCCGAGCAGATCCTGCCATGGTTCCGCCATGCGCCAAAGCCCTAGTTTTGCTACCGGTGAAATGGTTTTTATAGAAACGATGCCCATTTATTGCTAATTTTGATATCCGATGCGGCGTTCTGTTTGCGCCCCTCTGCTGATTTTTATGTGGCCTAAAAACAAAGTCCTGCGTTCCGCACTCAAAGTATTTTCCATTTTCCTTCTGATCGTCGGGATACTCTTCGGATTGTTCCTGTGGCGTATACGCGTGCCGAAGCCGGAGCTTGAAAGTACTAAAACTGTTGAAAGTTACAAGCGTGAGAAAGTGGGGCAGGACCATTACCGGGTCGGCAACAACTGGCTGCGGAAGAACAAGCACGGCATTTGGGAAATGTACCTGGAAGGGGCTCCTTACGAGCGGGGGCTGATTTATGGCATCCTGGCCAAAGAGCTCATGGAAAAGCAGGAAGTGCACTTTGTAGGCCAGATTAAGGAAATGATCCCGAGCGCGATGTTCCTGCAAGTGTTGAAAGGTTTTGTGGGCTGGTTCAACCGTGATATTTACAAATACATTCCCGAAGAAAACCAGCAGGAGATTTACGGTGTCTCGCAGTCTTTTTCGGATCAGTTCAATTACATCGGGCCTAAATATTACCGGATTCTCAACTACCATGCGGCGCATGACATTGGCCATGCGCTCACCGACCTGAATATGGTAGGCTGCACCTCGTTCGCTGTTAACCATTCGCTCACCAGAGATTCCACATTGCTCATCGCCCGTAACTTCGATTTTTACATGGGCGACGCATTTGCCGAGGATAAGCTGGTCGTTTTCATGAATCCGGATAAAGGCTACAAATTCGCCTCCTACGCGTGGGCGGGGCTTACGGGCGTGGTTTCGGGGATCAATGAGAAAGGTATTACCGTTACATTAAATGCCTCTAAATCAGATATCCCGTTCTCGGCGAAGGAGCCTATTTCCATTTTGGCCAGGGAAATCCTGCAATATGCCGGCAGCATCGAAGAAGCGCGGAAAATCGCTTCCAAAAGCGAAACGTTTGTATCTGAATCGCTTTTGATCGGCTCGGCGGAAGATGACAAGGCGGTGATTATCGAAAAATCACCCCAGAAAATGGACGTGTATGATTCGGGCAAGGACTACCTGGTTTGCGCCAACCATTATCAGAGCAATGCATTTGTGAAGGACTCGGTCAATATCAACAATATCAAAGATACAGACTCGAAGGCGCGTTTTGACCGGATGACGCAGCTGATGGACCGCTCGTATCCGATGGACGTCGACCGGGCCGCGGCCATTTTACGCGACCAGAAGGGCGTCGACGACAAATTCATTGGTTATGGCAATTCCAGGCTGCTCAACCAGCTCATCGCGCATCACGGCATTGTTTTCAAACCAGCCAGAAAGCAGTTCTGGATTTCGACGCCGCCTTACCAGCTCGGCGAGTTTGTAGGATATGATCTGAACCGAATTTTCTTGCAAGGAGGTCATTTTCAATCATTTGATTCGCTGCATATCGACCGTGATCCTTTCCTGGAATCGGCTGACTATAAAAAGTTTGAGGCATTTAAATCAGTGAGACAGAAAATCACTAAATATGTGATGCTGGACGCGCCGCTTTTGCTGACGCCGCAGGATGAGAAGGCATTTGTCGCCAATAACGCGCAGAGTTACCTTCCGTATTTTTTCCTGGGGGAATATCATCAGAAGAAAGGTGATTTCGGCAAAGCGATAGGCTATTACGAGCAGGCTCTGAAACACGAGGTTTCTTCGTTGAATGAGGAAAAATCGATTCGCGGGCGGATAGCCGAAAGCAGGAAGGGCATGCATTAGTGCCCGTCGCATTTTTCAGATTTTCCATACCAACCTTTGATTGCCATGAGTCCCGAAACACAGCAGCCCGCCTTGCAGCACCTTTTGTTGCACGTTTCCAACCACTCCAACTACTACAAGCGCATATTCCGCGAGCAGAATATTAACATCGATGCGATTAAGTCGGTGGCCGACCTGGCGCAACTGCCATTTACGACCAAGGACGACCTGGCGCAATACAACGACGACTTTCTGTGCGTGCCCAAAAGCCGCATTACCGATTTTGTGACCACTTCGGGCACGCTCAGCGACCCGGTGGCATTCTACCTCACGGATTCAGATGTGGAAAGGCTCGCAACCAACGAGTCGGAATCGTTTCGTTGCGCGGGCGGCTCTGAAAACGATATTTACCAACTGATGACCACCATCGACCGCCGGTTTATGGCCGGGCTGGCGTACTGGATGGGCGCGCGCAAAATGGGCGCGGGTATGATCCGTGTGGGCCCGGGAGCGCCGTTTCTGCAATGGGAATCGATCCAGCGTTTTTCGCCGACGGTCATCATCGCTATCCCGTCATTTATTCCCAGGCTGATCGATTACGCGATCGCCAACGAGATCGATTTCAGCGCTTCGAGCATTCAGTCCATTATTTGCATCGGCGAGCCGATCCGTAACCCCGATTTTTCATTGAATGAACTGGGCAAGCGCATTACCTCGCAGTGGGACGTGAAATTGTATTCCACCTACGCGTCTACTGAAATGGGTGCGGCATTTACTGAATGCGGCGAAGGTAAAGGCGGGCACCTGAACCCGGATCTGCTGATTCTGGAAGTCGTAGACGATGAGGGGCATGCGGTGAAAGATGGCGGGCTGGGCGAGGTGGTGGTAACCACGCTTGGTGTGGAAGGGATGCCGCTACTGCGCTACAAAACCGGCGACCTTTGTAATGTATACTACGAGCCTTGCACGTGCGGGCGCACGAGCCCGCGCCTGGGCCCTGTCGTGGGACGCAAGCAGCAAATGATCAAATTTAAGGGTACTACCATATTCCCGCCTGCATTATTTGACGTGCTTGACGCGGTGAAGGAAATCGATTTGTACCAGGTGGTCGTATCTAAAAACGAGTTCGGAAACGACGAGATCACCGTGGTGCTGCCGATGCAGTTGCAGACGTCCGCATTCAAGGAAACCATGCATTCCCTGTTTAAATCCAGGCTCCGCGTATCGCCTGCGCTAACTTTCGTAACCGCTGAAGAACTAACTTTCCGGATCTACAAACAGGAAAAACGCAAACCTGAAAAATTGATCTATATTTGACCCCTCTATTACCGTAAAAATAAAATTACTATCATGAAAAAGTTCATTTACGCGTCTGTAATGGCCATTTCGTTCCTCGCCGCAGATGCATCCCTAGCGCAGCGCGTCGATCTCCGTTCCGGTGATGTGGGCGTGTTGTCCGGCCAGAAAACAGTCAATGTAGAATACGATTATTCCGAATTTGGAGTAGGCAAATTTGCCACAGAGCAAGAATATCTCGACAAGAAGTCGGCCGAGTACAATGCCAAAGAAGCCGGCAAAGGCGATGCCTGGAAAAAGGCCTGGGTGGAGGACCGCAAGGCCCGCTACGAACCCAAGTTCGAAGAGCTTTTCAACAAAGGTTTGCAAGACAAAGGTATTACCGCGGTGAAAGCCCGCCCCGATGCGCAATACACCCTTATTGTGAAAACCAAATTCGTAGAGCCCGGCTTCAACGTGGGCGTGATGCGCAAGAATGCATATGTAGATTTTGAAGTGGACCTTGTAGAGTCGGCCAACAAATCCAATAAAGTTGCTGAAATTGGAATGAGAAATGTTCCAGGCGGTCAGTTTGGAGGTTTCGACTTTGATACCGGCGTGCGGATTGCCGAGTCTTACGCGAAGGCAGGCAAATCCCTGGCCGCGTTTCTGGACAAAAAACTGAAATAAACCAAACGTTCCAAATTACTCTCAGTTATGAAAAAGTTACTACTGATCGCATTCGTGTTGTTCAACGCGGCGACTTTCGCCAACGCCGACAATACCATGGCCGACCTTTTCGCCGGTAAAACCAAGCTGGTTTTCCTGGGCCTTGATTTCACGCAAGCCAAGTACATTGGTAAAATAGGTTTTACCGATCCACAGGCGATTCAGAACCAGCATATTGTGAGCTGGAACAACCTGATCGAGCTCGAACCCAAGAAGTTCTCCCTGCAGAAAGCGTTCAGCCTCAAAGACGACCAGTACAAGTCGAAGGTAGAGGATATGGTCACTTTGAACAAATCGGTGAATGTTGAGAAAAACATTACAGACGAGGAGTACAGCATTACCGAAGATCAGGTGAAAAAATCCGTAGCCAAATATTCGCTGAGCGAAAAAGACGGCATCGGGGTGGTGTACGTGATTGAAAGCCTGAATAAAAACGCAGAGAAGCTGGTTGCCTGGGTTACATTCATCGATCTGGCTACCAAAAAGGTGATCCATACCGAAAAAGTGGAAGGCAAAGCGGGCGGTTTCGGCTTCCGTAACTACTGGGCCGGCGGTGTTTACAAGATCAACCAGGAGATCGACAAAAATCTTTACAAAAAGTGGAGCAAGTCGTTCAAAGCGTAAAAAGTAAATAGAATTGTTTATTTTTAAAGCTCAGATTAGTTACCGATACCATATCATTCTTTTGTAAGCTGTGATCTGTTTGCCTGAGTCTGGTAAACGTTTCACAGCTTACTGTTTAAAATCACTAACCCGTTGTCGTGCGCATAGCCAACTCGTTTTTTCTGCTGATTCTGTGCCTGCTCTTTACCGGTTGTGGTAAAATGCTCTACCGTTCGGCTGCGAAGGCTTTTACAAAAGGAGCCAAAGAAGCGCCTTATGACGCTATTATCGTCCCGGGCTTTCCCTACAATGGCGAGAAATGGGACATGGTGCACCAGTTGCGCATTCACTGGGCCCATTACCTGTATTCCAAAGGTTATACCAAAAACGTCATCTTCTCAGGAGGCGCGGTGGCAACCCCCTATATCGAAAGCAGGGTCATGGCCAACTACGCCGAGGCGCTGGGCATCCCGCGCGAGCATTTGTTTACCGAAGAGAAGGCCCAGCACAGCACGGAAAACGTATATTATTCCTACCGCCTTGCAAAAGACCTCGGCTTTTCGAAAATTGCGCTTTCCACCGACCCCATTCAGACGAGCTACATGAAGAAGTTCATCAAAAAATTTGAGCTTCCGATCGGCCTGCTGCCCACTGTGATAGACACGGTGAAAACATTGAATGTATATGAGCCGAAGGCCGACCATACCGATGCTGTGGTAAATGAAGGTTTCGTGAAGCTGTCGGATAAGGAAGGTTTTTTCAAACGCTTCCGCGGCACGATGGGCAAGTATATTGTGTGGCACGAGGACGATCTGAAAAGAGCTAAATACAGAAGGAGATATAAGGACCGGACGATACCCTCTTCCGAACAAACAGGGAACAATAAAAGCGTACAATGAAAAAAGAATTGTCGGCTATTGAAGCCAAGTATGAAGCACAAAAGATAGCGTTTGGCCCGATGTACTTCCAGTCGGTGGTGGCCCTCAGAGACCTGGGCATTTTGCAGTACATCAGCGAAAACCGCAAGGGAGTAAGTATCGCCAACATTATCGAAAATGTGAATGTCTCGGAATACGGCGTGACCCTGTTGCTGGAAGCGGCGGAAATCCTGGGCGTGGTGGAAATAGAAAACGATATTGTCAAGATCAGTAAAATCGGTTTCTTCCTGTTGAAGGACGAAATGACGCGGGTGAACATGAATTTCATGAAAGACGTGTGCTACCTGGGCGCCAATCATATGACCGAAAGCATCGTCAACGGCAAGCCCGAAGGTTTGAAAGAGCTGGGCAACTGGCCGACGATCTACGAGGGGTTGTCGATTCTTCCCGAGCCGGCAAAAACTTCCTGGTTCGAGTTTGACCATTATTATTCTGACAATGCATTTCCCGACGCGCTGAAAATCGTGTTTTCCAAAAAACCGAAAACGCTTTTCGACGTAGGGGGAAACACGGGTAAATGGTCGTTTGCATGCTGTGACCACGACGCGAATGTGAGGATTAAAATACTCGATTTGCCGGTGCAGCTCAATGTGGCCAGGGCCAATGCCACCGAAAGGGGTCTGCTCGACCGCATCGATTTCCACGCGATCGATCTGCTTGATACCACCCAGAAAATTCCGCAGGGCGCCGATGTGATCTGGATGAGCCAGTTTCTGGACTGCTTTTCAAAAGAACAGATCGTGGCGATCCTGGAAAATGCCTGCCAGGCAGCTTCTGAAAACACCACTTTGTACATTCTGGAACCATTTTTTGATAACCAGAATTATCCTGCTGCGCATTATAGCCTGGTGGCGACATCTTTGTATTTCACAATCATGGCCAACGGCAATAGCAAAATGTACAGGATCGGGGTGATGAAGGAGCTGGTATGCCAGGCTGGGTTCGAGGTGGTTAACACCTACCCGCTGATCGGCGATAGCTATCATACGATTCTGGAATGCAGGAAAAAGGCCTGATGCCTGATCCTTTTATATCCGGAAGACGTAAATTTTGATTGTTATGAAGCAAATGGTGGCGGTTTGCCTTGTTTTCCTGGCCACGGTAGTCTTTACGGCCCAGGCACAGATCGACAAGCGAATTTATTACAAGGCATTGTCGAGTGGAGAGGAGGAATCTATCGATAAGGTACTCGCAAAGCTCGAAACTGAAAAATCCTCGTCGAGAGTGAATGCCTATAAAGGCGCGCTGACGATGAAAAAGGCGGGGTTTGTGAAGGGGGTTGGAGGCAAAGTGAAGACTTTCAAAAAAGGGGTAACCCTGCTCGACGACGAGATCAAAGGCAACCCGGGTAATACCGAGTTCCGCTTCCTGCGCCTTACGATACAGGAACATGCACCGGGGATTTTGAAGTACAACAAGGAAATAGATGCCGACAAACAGGCTGTCGTGTCGGGCTTCGACAAGCTGGACGCCGATCTTAAAAACGTCATCGCCGATTATGCGAAGGATTCGAAGGTGTTGAAAGAGTCGGATCTCAGATAGGAATGCATTAACAGGAATTTTGCGAATAAATGAAAAATATTCTAGTTGTAAACTACTCTCAGTCAGGTCAGTTAAATGAAATTATCGATCAGTTTCTGATTCCGTTTCAGCCTGAAACAGTAGAACGGTTAGAGATTTTTCCAGCAAAGCCCTTTGTATTTCCCTGGACCTCTGACGAGTTTTTCGACAAGATGCCCGAATGCGTACAGGAGGATCCGATCGAGCTCAGGCCTCTGCACTTCGGTGCGGAGCGTTATGACCTGATCATCATCGGCTATCAGCCCTGGTTTTTGTCGCCATCCCTGCCCATTACCTCGCTGCTGAAGAGCCCCGGATTTAAAGCCAGGGTTAGCGATACGCCTATTGTTACCGTGATCGGCGGGCGGAATATGTGGCTCAATTCGCAGGAAAGCATCAAGAAGCTGATCGCCGACGCGGGTGGGAAGCTGGTAGGCAATATTCCGCTGATGGACCGCGTTTCAAACCTCGTCAGCGCGGTGACCATCTTGCATTGGATGCTTACTGGCCGCAAAGACCGCAAATGGGGCATTTTTCCAAAGCCCGGTGTGAGCGACGAAGACATCCGGAGTGCATCGCGTTTCGGGGCGATCGTCAAAAATGCATATGATAACCGGGAATATACCGGTTTACAAAAAGAAATTATGGCCACAGGCCTTATAACCATACCAACAGATATTCTTTTCATCGAAGGGCGGGCGAAAAAGCTGTTCAGGATCTGGGCGAACCTGATTAAAACAAAGGGTACAACGCCTGAAAAGCGGAAGCGTCTGGTCGGTTTTTTCAAATATTACCTGCTGGTGGCACTTTTTATGGTGGCTCCGGTGCTCGTGACGGTTTACAGGCTGCTGATCGCGCCGCTTGCGTCCAATGCGATTAAGAAGAAAAAAGAATACTTTTGTGGTGTAGAAACCAAATGATAATGTCAGAAGCATATATTACCAGGATTGCCAAGTTTTTACCGAATGAATCCGTTTCCAATGAGGAAATGGAAGAATACTTAGGATACATCAACGGAAAACCTTCCAAATCGAAAGCCATTGTTTTGCGCAATAACGGTATCAAAAACCGGTATTACGCATTGCGTAAAGATGGAACGCCTACGCACACCAATGCGGAAATGGCCGCGCTTGCCATCAAGAACCTCTTCAAAAATAATCCGGCGGAAATCGGCGAAATGGATTTGCTGAGCTGCGCTACGTCCAGCCCTGATCAGCTGATGCCTTCGCACGGCTCGATGGTGCACGGGCATTTGCCCGAAGCCGCTTCGATTGAAGTAGTATCGCCATCGGGCGTGTGCTGCGCGGGGATGCATGCATTCAAATATGCCTATATGGCCGTGAAACTGGGTGAGAAGGAGAAAGCGGTTGCCTGCGCTTCCGAGCGCCTGTCGACAGTGCTGCGTTCGGACCAGTTCGAGGACGAGATCCAGCAGCTGACACGGCTGGAAAAGAACCCTTTCCTCGCATTTGAAAAGGACTTTTTACGGTGGATGCTTTCAGACGGTGCAGGCGCATTTCTGGTAGAATCATCGCCGAACCAGGAAGGTATTTCACTGAAAATAGACTGGATCGAAGGCTGCTCGTATGCCAACGAGGTGGAAGCTTGCATGTACATGGGTGCCGACAAGCTGGAAGACGGTACATTGAAAAGCTATAAGGATTTCACCGCCGAGGAGATCCAGGAGCGTTCGGTTTTGAGTATCAAACAGGATGTGAAGCTATTAGGTGAAAAAATTGTTAAATTGGGTTTCGCCAAGCTTAAAGATATCCTTGTTAAAAAAGGAGTAACCATGGACGATGTGAGCTATTTCCTGCCGCATTTGTCGAGCTATTTCTTCGAAGGCAAGATCGACGAATTTTTCAATGAAAATGGAATGCCTATCCCAAAGGAGAAATGGTATACCAATCTGGTGACGAAAGGGAATGTTGGCGCAGCATCCATTTACATGATGCTCGAAGAAGTGTTCAACAGCGGAGCTTTGAAAAAGGGCGAAAAAATATTGCTGGCAGTGCCCGAGAGCTCGCGTTTCTCGTACATGTTCTGCCTGCTCACCGTGTGCTGAAACCATCCAAAAGCTGCCCATATTCATGAAAAAGGAAGACCTTCCGCAAGATCCCGGCGCGCTCGACAAATTTACCCGGGAAGTATGCTACGTCAAAAACGACGACGGTAAATACGAAACGGCGTTGAGCAAAGGCTGGGACGTGAAAAAGCAGGCGCTGGACAGCGCCTGGGAGGAGGTCAATGAGCGGGTGGAAGAGGCGCGCAAGGCGGTAGCGAACGGAGAAAAAAGTCCGGTATACTATTTTATGGAACTTCGCCTGATGGATTTGCCGGTCCTGTCGGGTTACACGGGTATCTTCCCGTTTTTTATCAAACGACATTTCAAGCCATCCGTTTTTGAAGGTCTCAGCGAACGAAAACTGGAAAAATATGCCAGGGCTTTCGACATTACCGTGGCCGAATTGAAAAATTTTAAAGGTTGATCCAGTGAATATTGACAGTCAAACAGATGAATTCCATCATGTCCAGACGGCCCATTGCGAAAATGGGGTAACCACGGCGCTGCTGCGGTACCACGGTCTCGATTTCATGACCGAGCCTTTGGCATTCGGTATGGGTTCGGGCCTGTTTTACATACAAATACCTTTTCTGACAGTCAATAACGGCCCGGCGATCTCGTTCCGGACAATGCCCGGCGCGATCTTCAAACGTACCTGCAAGTCGTTGGGCGTGGAAGTTACCCGCAAGAAATTCTCGAATCCGGTAGCCGCCGAGGCGTTTCTGGACCAAAAGGTCAGGGAAGGTGTGCCGGTCGGGTGCCAGGTGGGGGTTTTTCACCTCAGTTATTTTCCCAAAGAATACCGTTTCCATTTCAATGCTCATAACCTGATCGTTTTTGGCCAGGAGGACGGCCGCTACCAGATCAGCGATCCGGTGATGGAAGACGTGACTTCGCTTTCCAAAGAAGAACTTTCCCGCGTACGCTTCGCGCAAGGCCCGCTCGCGCCCAAGGGGCATATTTACTTTCCTGAAAAAATAAAACCCATTACAGACGAGATGATCCGCAAAGGGATCGTGGCCGGTATCCGCCGCAATGTGCGCGATATGCTGAGCATTCCGGGCAATTTCGCGGGGGTGAACGGTATCCGTCATACTTCCAACCACGTTCGCAAATGGCGCGATAAGCTGGGTCTGCGTAAGGCGAGCCTGTATTTAGGCCAGATCGTGCGGATGCAGGAAGAGATCGGTACGGGCGGGGGCGGTTTTCGTTTCCTATACGGGGCATTTCTGGAAGAGGCGGCAGCCTATTTGCAGGACGACCGCGTGGCCAACGTCTCGGAAGACTTCACCAAAGCCGGCGACATGTGGCGGGCCAGCGCGATTAAGATGGCGGGCGTATATAAAGGCCGCCTTACCGAACAGAAAGATTTTGAAGAAATTGCCGATATGATGCTGGAAATCCGTCTGGTTGAGAAAGAGGCATTTCAGAAGCTTTCCAGCCTGAAACTCGGTAAATAAGTATCGATGGGTATGGCGGGTCAGGTGTGCATTCAGATCAGAGGCGTTTATAAACGCTATAAATCCGCCCAGGAAGATAGCCTGTCCGAGGTTTCGCTGGACATTATGCAATCGGACGTTTTTGGTTTGCTGGGCCCCAACGGCGCCGGCAAAACTACGCTGATCTCCATTCTGTGCGGCATTATCCCTGTTTCTTCCGGCGATGTTCGTTTTTTTCACAACGGGATGCCTTATTCTGAGCATGAAAGAAAAAGCCGGATCGGATTTGTCCCTCAGGAATACGCGTTTTACCAGGAACTGACCCCGCGCCAGAACCTGGATTACTTCGGGGCGATGTACAATCTTTCCAAAAATAGGCTTGAAGAACGCCGCGAGCATTTGCTGGAAGTGCTAGGTCTTGCAAAAGCGGCTGATAAGAAGGTAGGGACGTTTTCGGGAGGTATGAAACGCCGTGTGAACCTGGCGATCGGCATAATCCATGAACCCGAAATTCTTTTTCTGGACGAGCCGACAGTAGGTGTGGACGTGCAGAGCCGTAATGCGATCATCCGCTACTTACAACAGATCAACCAGGCCGGAACGACGATTATTTACACTTCGCACCACATGTCCGAGGCAGAGGAGTTTTGCAAAAATATCGCATTGATCGACCATGGAAGGGTTATTGCAGCAGGCGCGTTGCAGCATTTGAAAGCTGTGCACGAAGTGGGCAACCTGCAAACATTGTTCATCAACCTGACCGGCGACGCGTACCGCGATTAAACTTATGTTCAAATTATATTCATCATTACGCAAGGAACTGCTACTGCTTATCAACGATAAGGTAGGGCTGGCTTTGATGTTTCTGATGCCCTTGCTGCTGGTGTTTATCATTACGATTATCCAGGATAGCGCGTATAAGATGGTGAATGAGAACCAGATACCGCTTTTGGTAGTCAATCACGACAAAGGTAAGGAAGGGCGCAAGCTGGTGGATTTGCTCACTAAATCAGGCCTTTTCAAGATCGATTCGCAAAATGCGATTCAGCAGGAATCGTTGAAATCAGCGCTGCTTTCGAGAGGGGAAATGATCGCGTTGTACATTCCAGCAACGTTTTCGGCAGGGCTTGAAAGCAATGCCCGGGATGTGAGCACCATTCTGATGGACGATCTCGGACTGGAACACGACACGACCGCGCGGGAGAAGGTTTCTATGCCCAGGCTTTCGTTTTACAACGACCCGGTTTTACAGGAAAATTACAGCTACTCGATCATAAGTGTGATCCAGTCATATATGAGCGTGATCGAAAATTCGCTGATGATCGACCGGATGTATGCGACTATGGATATGGCCGAACGCTCGGAAAAGCTCAAAGACAAGATGATTTCCAACCGCGTGGGCATTGACCAGATCGTAGCGCGGAACAATAATTCGACAGCTATCCCCAACTCAACCCAGCATAATGTGCCTGCCTGGACTATTTTCGCCATGTTTTTCATGGTCGTCTCGCTGGGTAGCAACATTGTGAAGGAACGGGTGAATGGCAGCTTCCTCCGTTTGAAAACCATGCCAACCTCATTTATGGTGGTCATGTTCAGTAAAATGGCGGTTTACGTGGTGGTGGCTGCGCTGCAGGTGGCGCTTACGTTCTCGATGGGCGTGTGGATACTGCCAAAATTGGGTTTGCCGAAACTAAGCGTGCCCGACAACATCATCGCGACAATCGCGGTGATCTTTATCAGCAGTATGGCGGCGGTGAGTTATGCTTTAATGATCGGCGCATTCGCCAAAACCGAGCAGCAGGCCAATGGCTTCGGGGCGATTTCGATCATCATTTTCGGGGCGATCGGCGGTATTCTGGTACCGACCTTTGTAATGCCGGGGTTCATGCAGTTTTTTAGCAACTTTTCACCTCTGCATTGGTGTCTGGAAGGTTTTTACGTGCTGTTTCTTAAAGGTGGCAGCTGGCAGGATTTGCGGACGGTGTTCGCTTTTCTGGCCATTTTTATAGTGTTTTGCCAACTTGGCACATATTTTAAGTTACGGTTGGAAAGAATTATTTAAGTTTGAAATTCCCCTGGCCGGTGCATTAGCCTGTAACCGGCAATTACTTTAAGTGATTAATAAATCAACATGGACATAGAAAGCCTGAAGCCCATTCTGAAAGGGCAAATTGTACAATACCTGAACTTGCTGGACATCAACCCTTTGGATATCAAGGACGACGAGCCGCTTTTCGGCGGCGATCTGGGGCTCGACTCCATCGACTCGCTCGAACTGGTGGTACTGCTCGAAAGGGAGTACGGTATTAAAATCACCAATCCGGCCGAGGGGCGCAAGATCCTCGTCGATGTAAACCACATGGCAGAGTACATACTTGCCCATACAAAAGCCGCTTAGTTTTCGATGAAAAGGGTGTTGGTGACTGGTATGGGCATGATTTCCGCCATTGGTAACAATGTGCAGCAGAATCATGAAAGCTTGCGGGAAGGACGTTCGGGAATCGGAAAGGCTGCTTTTTTCGAATCGCTGTACGCTTCGCAGCTGCCGTTTGGCGAAGTGAAGCTAAGCAATGATGAGCTGAAAGAATTGCAGCAACTGCAAACAGCCACCGGCTACACGCGTACTTGCCTGCTCGCCGACAAGGCTTTCACCGAGGCTATTACCGATGCCGCTTTGACCCAGGGCCAGCTTTCTTCGCTCGACACGGCTTTGATATCCGCCAGCACCGTGGGCGGCATGTGCCTGACCGACCAGCTTTACCAGGACGCCAACCACAAATCCGAAGGCTCCGAGTACCTGGAATCATACGGCTGCTCGGCGCACACATTGAAGCTGGTCAAACGGTACCACATCAAGGGTTTTACCGACACGATTAATACCGCCTGCTCGTCTTCGGCTAATGCGATAATGCTCGGGGCGCGGTTGATCCGTTCGGGGAGAGTGAAAAGAGCGGTTGTTGGCGGCGTGGATAGTTTGGCCAAATACACTGTCAATGGTTTTAATGCATTGAAAATATTGTCGCAATGGCCCTGCAAGCCATTCGACATTAACCGCGATGGCCTGAACCTGGGCGAAGGAGCGGCTTACCTGGTCCTGGAAGCGGAAGAGCTGGCAGCCGGAAAGAAGGTATATGCCGAAATAGCCGGTTTCGGCAATGCGAACGATGCGCACCATCCCTCGGCAATGTCCGATGAGGCTACTGGTGCGATCCGCTGCATGCGCGAGGCTATCTGCTCGGCGGGGATCGAGACTTCGCAAATAGGCTACGTCAATGCGCATGGTACCGGCACGCAGAACAACGACCAGGTTGAGTTTTTCGGAATGGGGGAGTTGTTTGGGCAGATGCCACCTTTCAGTTCTACCAAATCATTTACAGGCCATACGCTGGGCGCTGCCGGCGCTGTGGAGGCTATTTACAGCATTCTGGGCATTGTTCATTCGGAATTGTTTCCAGGTTTGAATGTGCGCGAGCCGATCGGCACTGCGGTGCCTGTTTCGCAGTGGCGGGGCGACTATCCGCTGAATTATGTGCTTTCCAATTCCTTTGGTTTTGGAGGCAACTGTACTTCGCTGGTTTTTGCCGGTGTAAACTAATCCCCCAGCATCAGTTTGGTAAGGATCTCCTGGGCGGCGAGTGAAATGACCGTTCCCGGACCGAAAATGCCTTTTACTCCGGCATCATATAGAAATTGGTAGTCCTGCGCGGGAATCACGCCTCCGGCTATGACCATAATATCGCCCCTGCCCAATTTGTGCAACTCCCCGATAAGCTCCGGAATCAGCGTTTTATGCCCGGCAGCAAGGCTCGATGCGCCGATGACGTGCACATCGTTTTCAATGGCCTGCATCGCTACTTCCTGCGGCGTCTGGAATAATGGGGCAATGTCAACGTCGAAACCCAGGTCGGCAAAGCTTGTTGCGATCACTTTCGCGCCCCTGTCGTGGCCGTCCTGGCCCATTTTGGCGACCATTATCCGGGGCCTCCGGCCTTCCAGCCGGGCAAATTCATCAGACATTTCGCGTGCGCGCCGGAAGTTTTCGTCATCGGAAACTTCGGTCCGGTAAACGCCCGAAACCGAGCGGATCGTGGACTGGTACCTGCCGAATTCTTTTTCCATAGCTTCTGAGATTTCTCCTAATGTAGCTCTTTTGCGTGCCGCGTCAATGGCTAATGCGAGCAGATTTGAATGCATATCCTTTCCACCCGCCTCGTGGCACGCGGTCGTGATGCGTTGTAATGCCTGATGCACCTCAGGTTCATTTCTGTCCCTGCGAATAGCCTCCAATCTGGCGATCTGGGCGCGCTTTACGGCATCGTTGTCGATTTGCAGTATTTCAAAAGACTGTTTTTCGGTGCTTTTGTAACGGTTAACCCCCACAATAACCTCCTTGCCCGCGTCAATGCGCGCCTGTTTTCGGGCAGCGGCTTCTTCGATGCGCATTTTGGGCAGGCCGGTTTGGATCGCTTTGGTCATACCGCCTAGCACTTCCACTTCTTCAATCAGCTGCCAGGCCTTTTCGGCCAGCTGCATGGTCAGGTATTCGACGTAGTAGGAGCCGCCCCACGGGTCGACGGCCTTGCACAGGTCTGTTTCATTTTGAATGAAAAGTTGGGTATCCCGGGCGATTCGTGCCGAGAAATCGGTAGGAAGGGCAATGGCCTCGTCGAAAGAATTGGTATGCAGCGATTGCGTATGGCCCATTACGGCCGCCATGGCTTCGATGGTCGTCCGGGTAATATTGTTGAATGGCTCCTGCTCGGTGAGACTGTAACCGCTCGTCTGGCAATGCGTACGGAGCATGAGCGACTTTTCGTTTTGCGGGTTAAACTGCCTGACGATCTTGGCCCAAAGGATGCGCCCAGCCCGCATTTTGGCGATTTCCATAAAATGGTTCATGCCAATTCCCCAGAAAAAAGATAGCCGCGGGGCAAAATCGTCGATCGGGATGCCTGCGGCCAGGCCCGTTCGGATGTATTCCAGCCCGTCGGCGAGCGTGTAGGCAAGCTCTATGTGCGCCGGCGCGCCCGCCTCGTGCATGTGATAGCCGCTGATGCTGATCGAGTTGAAACGCGGCATATTTTGCGAGGCATAGGCGAAAATATCGCCGACAATGCGCATCGACGGTGCAGGCGGGTAAATGTAGGTGTTGCGCACCATAAACTCTTTCAGGATGTCGTTCTGGATCGTCCCGATAAGTTGCTCCGGCTGCACGCCCTGTTCTTGGGCAGCGACGATAAAAAAGGCCATTACGGGTATCACCGCGCCATTCATCGTCATCGATACCGACATCTGATCAAGCGGTATCTGGTCGAAAAGCGTTTTCATATCCTCCACCGAATCGATCGCAACACCTGCTTTGCCTACATCGCCGGTCACGCGTGGATGGTCGGAGTCGTAGCCGCGGTGGGTGGCCAGGTCGAATGCAACGGATAGCCCTTTTTGTCCGGCGGCAAGGTTTCTACGGTAGAAAGCGTTGGAGTCGGCAGCGGTTGAGAAGCCCGCATATTGCCGGATCGTCCACGGGCGTTCGAGATACATGCTCGCGTAGGGGCCGCGCAGGAATGGGGGAGCGCCCGCGCCGAATGCCAGGTGCTCAGCACTTGCCAGGTCGTTTTCCGTGAAAGTGGTTTTGAGCGCGATGCCTTCGGCGGTTTGAAACGGCTGCGGGTTGCCGATGTTTCGATTTTGGTCAGCGGTTTGATCAGGAATGCTTCGGAAAATCTGGTTAGCTGTCGTTTTCAAAAAGGTCTCCCAGGCAGCGTCCGCCAGTTTTAATGTCATATCTTCCAGTGCAAATGAGCCTGCCGCTGGATCTGCCACTTTGGCAAAAAGGCTTTCGTGTTCTAGGATATGGGAGACATGCGTAGCCAGGCGCTGAGCCAGAGCATTATCCGAATTATCGAATGGAAGTACGGTCAGCGCATCGCACCCCCCGATTACGGCGCTCATGGCTTGCGCGGTGGCCCGTACCAGATTGGTATGATCCGCTGTATTTTCCTTGTAACGGATCAAAGTCTGAGCGTGAATAAAGGGAGCGCCTTCTCCTTCCAATGACCCGAATGCAGGTGATAGCTTATGCAGCAAATACCTTAATGCTCTCAGTTTTGCGATTTCAGTCAGGTATTGTGAGCCGATAGGCACCAGGAAAGTGGTTTGTTCAAATGCGGCCGCAGGCGAGAGGCCATCATGGGCATACACATTTGAAAAAGAAACCAGGGCTGCTGCCAACTGCGTTACCGGATCAGGGCCTTGCAGTTCGATAATCAGTGGCCGGGGTCCTGCGGCAGGTGCTGCATTTGCATTCTGCCAGCCGGGGGTTTGCTTTTGGGCCCGCCGGACTTTGGCGACCGCTTTCCAATCTATCTCAGCCGCGGTGACATAAGGCTTGAAATGTAAGCCGGGCGCTGTTTCCCACGAATCCAGCAGCCCGGTACGGCCTTTGAGTTCTTTGGCCGCCAGCTTTTCCCATGCGTTTTTGTCTGATGGGGGAAATTCTGAAAAGAGCTTTGCTGACATGGGCTGGTGGATTGATGGACGATTCGGGGATATGCGCCATTAGCAAAACTACAAATTTTGGCACGGAAAACTGGGAGCATAAAAATCAAAACCGCTTCTGTAACCTTCTGGACACGATTACGCTCGCAATTTTATTTATGGGCTTGCAGATACACTTTACGAGGATTAAATTGAATATCCGTTTCATCTGGAGAGATCAGGTATTTTTATATCTTTGCCGTCCTTTTGAATTATGATACTCAGAGTTTGGTAAATTATACATTGGAAAGAATCAGCACAAATAGAGAGGTAGACCAGGTTTGGGATGCTTGCCTGAGGATTATTCAGCAGCACATTCCCGATCAGAGTTTTAAGACGTGGTTTGAACCCATTCGTCCCTTAAAGCTCTATGGTAAAGTACTTACCGTGCAGGTTCCGAGCCAGTTTTTCTATGAATGGCTGGAAGATAATTATGTCAATCTGCTGAGGAAAGCGCTGGATTACGCGATTGGCCGTGACGGATTATTGGAATATTCCATTATCGTCGACACAGGCAACGAGAAGCACCAGCCGCTGACGATGAACGTCTCAACCCAGAAATCTCCAAATTATTCCAGGCCGGATAATTTCTCGACCGACCCCCGGATGGGCACCAGCGTGAAGGAGAAAGACCAGGATTCGCTCACGCTTGATACGTATCTGAACCCCAATTATTCATTCGATAACTTCATCGAGGGTGACTGTAACAGGCTTGCCCGCTCGGCGGGTTTTGCCGTAGCGCAGCGTCCGGGGCTTACCTCGTTCAATCCCCTGATGATGTACGGAGGGGTAGGGCTGGGCAAAACGCACCTGGTACAGGCTATCGGAAACTATATTACCAATCACTACGAGAACAAGCTGGTATTGTATGTCTCCTCTGAGAAGTTCACCAACCAGTTCATCAACTCGATCCGGAACAATACGCTCCAAGAGTTCACCGATTTTTACATGAAAGTGGATGTGCTCGCGATCGATGATGTCCAGTTTCTGTCAGGTAAGGAAAAAACGCAGGATACCTTCTTCCATATCTTCAACCACCTGCACCAGCTCGGCAAGCAGATCATCATGACCAGCGACCGCCCGCCGCGGGAGCTGCAAGGCTTGCAGGACCGTCTGCTGTCCCGTTTTAAATGGGGTTTGACCGCCGATTTGCAGGCGCCGGATTTCGAAACGCGTATTGCGATCATCCAGAAGAAGATCCAGTCCGAGGGCATTTCGATCGACTATGATGTGATCGAATACATTGCGCACAGTGTGAATTCGAACGTCAGAGAGCTGGAAGGCGTAATCGTGTCGTTGATGGCGCAGGCTTCGCTTACCCGTCGCAATATCGACGTAGAGCTGGCTAAAAACACCCTCCGCAACATCGTGATGAACGAGGATAAGGAGGTAACCATCGATACGATCCAGGAAATCATCGCCGATTATTTTCAGGTTTCGATTGCTGATCTGAAAAGCAAGAGCCGCAAAAAGGAGGTGGTCTACCCGCGCCAGCTCGCGATGTACTTAGCGAAGGAATACACGGACCTTCCGCTTAAATCCATCGGCTACCACTTCGGCGGTCGCGACCACAGTACGGTGATCCACTCGATCCAGAGCATTAACCTGCTGATGGACGAAACCCCAGACGTGGAAGAAACTTTGCAGAAGCTCCGCAGTTACTTTAAATAGGTTTTGACGTATCAATGTTCAGGAATCAATTTCTTGAACTTATGTCGCCCGAGCCTGTCCTTCTTTCCCGCGAGCAAATTGATGCTCAAACCTGGGATAACCACATCCATAATAGCCAGCAATGCGTGATTTACGCGCTAAGCTGGTACCTCGATATCGTCTGCGAGCAATGGGAGGCGCTCGTGTGGCCTTCTGCCGAAGATTTTTCGATTGCCATGCCGCTGCCTGTGCGGCGGAAACTGGGCATTCGCGTCCTGTACCAGCCGCTGTTTTGCCAGTATTCAGGCATTTTTTCAAAACATGAATTGAAAGCAGAGCAATGCGAGGCATTTCTTCAAGTCTTAGCGGCGCGTTTCTATTACATTTCTAACTATACATTCAGCCCGGAGAATTACCCGGTAATGGATAGCCTTTGCCTGAAAAGCTTCGAATTACAGGTATTTCAAACGCATTGGCTGCATTTTGCTCAGCCCTATCCGGCGCTGTATGCAGCCTATTCCAAAGACCGGAGAAAAAATCTGAAAAGAAGCAGGGGCACAGATTGGGAATTTGTTGAATCAGAGGATTTGGGGCCCTTAATAGCGCTCTTTGCGGAAAACCACGCAGCAGGGATAGGAAGCATTAAAGCCGATGCATACCAGGTGCTAAAAAGGCTTGGAGAGAGGTGTATTCAAAATGGTTGTGGCCGGCTCTGGTATGCGTATGCGCGATCACGAATAGGTGCGGGCATGCTGCTCGCGCAATACCACGGGCGAGCGATTTACCTTTTTAATGCCGCAGATCATGCAGGCCGGAAGGGAAATGCGAGGGCTGCAATGCTGGACACCTATTTCCGTGAAAATACAGCCACGAAATCCGTTTTTGATTTTGAAAGCCCTCAAAAAGAATCCATCGCAGGTTATTATGCCGGGTTTGGAGCAGTGGCAACGCCTTTTTACGGTATCAAGAGAAACGCATTACCCTTTCCATTCCGGCAAATCCAGGGGCTTCGGAAGTGGTTGCTGATCAGAAAAAGGCAATATCTTTCCGCAGGCCTTTGTAGGATTTTAAATCCATTTCCAGCGAACCGATTTTAAGATCGACCTCAGCTTTTAATGGAATTTTGTTCGAATCGTCAGAAACCCAAAGTGCCATAGGTTCTTCTCCTTTAAAGAATTTATTGGCAGGGATTTGCGGGGACAGTCGCAATACTTTGCTCTTGCCGAATTTGGTTTTAATCACATCCTTGCCCACATACCGGACGCGCAGCTTGTAAACCTCACCGTCAAAGAATGTCGGGACTTCGATGATCTCTCCCTCCCGGACCTTGTCGAAATTGATGGTGCGCAGAAAAAAATAACCGCTGATGATGTCGTGGATGTTGTTGGGGACATTGTAGGTCTTGCTTTCGTCCTTCACATTGGAAACAGCCTGATCCTTGCTGTGATTGAAAAATACGGTCTCTTCCTTGCGGTATCTGTTCTCCTGGATCTGCCGCTCGAACATGTGGGGCAGAATGGCTGTGGTATCGATGTAGGAGCGCCAGGTGTCGCGTACGCGCGATATCAGATCGAAGGCGCCGACCGTGCGACCGATGACGTTGACGCGGTAGCAAGGACGGCTGTTGATCATCGAAACTGCCCTGCTAACTTCCACTTTCGCCTCGGCGGCATTGATAAAGCCGTAATGCACCCTGTATTCGACCCTTTCGCCGGTACCGAAGCTCTTGTTAGGAATAATGCGGTCCATTTCGGTGCTTTCCTCAAACTGCCGAAACGAGAGCAGCATCACGAGTGTAGAAATGGCTAATAGTAATGCGTACGATCTTTTCATGCTAATTACATTACAGGGAAGGGTATTCGCCCTTTAAATGGTTCAGGTACTTTTTTAAATCCCCTCCGAACTTTTTCTCAAATTCCTGTCTGAAAGTGTTCTGTTTCGACTTATAGGTCAGGTAACTGATAAAGTAAGCATTATTGGGAAGTTTTCCGTCGGGCCAGCGGTTTTTGTTTGTTAACGTACGCTTGCCTGAAAGAAGTGTATCCGTGTCGCTTACGATTTCGGTGATCAACCTGGCCTTCAGTGAGTCGCGCTCCTTGTTCGGCGAGGCATCGGGACCAAATGTTTTATAAAGACTATCCAAACGGCCCGCACCCCTAAGCATGTGCTGGGAATAGGCATCGTTGTAACGTTTCGAATACTCATACTGGCGCATTTGCTCGGAATTGGCGCCGTATTTGTATTTAAGAAACCGGATAGCACCCTGGTCACCTACAAAACTGGCAAGGTTTTCATTGAGTTCCAGATTGTTTTTCACAAAAAGTGTACCATGTGTAAGCTCATGCAGTATCAGGTTGGCCAGGCTGCCATCGCGCCTTCGGAGCATGCTTGAAAGGATGGGGTCTTTCAGGTAGCCTAGCGTCGACCAGGCCGAAACTTCCCCGATATCGGTGTCTAAACCATTGTCAATCAGTATTTTTTCTTCGTTTACTGCCCTGGTGGAATCAAAATAACCTTTATAGGGAAATGTGCCCACGATCGGAAAGTGCCATTGATGCGGCTCGACCTTATAGCGTTCCGAGGCCGTGATAAGCCAAATAAGTGGCCGTCCATGTTGATCATAGAATGTCGTATAGTTATCAGAGGGCGTAAGTCCCAGCGAATCGACGCCGAATTTCTTGATCTGCTGTATCAGGCGTATCCTCGCTTTGAGGGAATCAGGAAAGGTCTGATCGCTCAGGACCTCTTCGACATCCTTCACTTGCATCAGTATGCCAATTTGTCCTTTGGCCTGTAAAAATGCGTAACTAAGCACGTCCCTTTGCCAAATGCCGAGCAATATCAGCACGACCAACAGGGTAAGCAATATTTTTTTAGTCACAATTCCAATGTTAAATGAAGTCGGCGGTACGGGCGCACTTTTGGTAGTCGCCAGCAAAATTAGGGAAATGAACGATATTTAAGTGCTGAAAATCACAGCTTCGCCGCCGTTTGATAATCGGCTTCTTCCGCTTGCCTATCGCTATTTTCGCCCTGCCTTAGCAAACGCCCTAAAATGCGAAAATTTCGGGAAAAATTAAGTTTTAAGACAAAATGCGGGTTGCTGTTCTAGTTGAAATTAGCTATTTTTACAAAACAATAAAGACCCATTTACGAGCGGTTTTTGTCCTGCAAAAGCCGCTTTTTTATGTACCAACCAAATTACTGTTACCATTTTTATGGCACAAGCAACAACAGACAAAGACAACAAACTAAAAGCGTTACAGACCACGCTCGAAAAGCTCGACAAGACTTACGGAAAAGGTACTGTGATGCGTCTGAGCGACACTAAAGTATTAGATATTCCTGTGATTTCGACCGGTTCACTGGGCCTTGACCTGGCGCTGGGCGTAGGCGGTGTTCCCCGCGGCCGTATCGTGGAGATCTACGGACCAGAATCATCGGGTAAAACCACATTGTCGATGCACTGCATTGCCGAGGCCCAGAAAAAAGGCGGCCTGGCAGCATTCATTGACGCCGAACACGCCTTTGACCGTTCTTACGCTGAAAAGCTCGGTATCGATACCAGCAATTTGCTGATTTCCCAGCCCGACAATGGTGAGCAGGCACTCGAAATTGCCGAACACCTGATCAGCTCCGGAGCTGTTGACATTATTGTAATCGACTCGGTGGCGGCATTGGTGCCACGTGCCGAGCTCGAAGGGGAGATGGGTGACAGCAAAATGGGTTTGCAGGCGCGTTTGATGTCCCAGGCGCTGCGTAAGCTGACGGGTGTGATCAACAAGACTGGCTGCTGCTGTATCTTCATCAACCAGCTTCGTGAGAAGATCGGTGTGATGTTCGGTAACCCTGAGACAACCACCGGTGGTAACGCATTGAAATACTACGCATCGGTGCGTTTGGATATCCGCCGCGTGGGCCAGATCAAGGAAAGCGCCGATGCGATCCTGGGTAACCGTACGCGGGTAAAAGTCGTTAAAAATAAAGTAGCGCCCCCATTCAAAGTGGTCGAATTTGATATCATGTACGGTGAAGGCATTTCCAAAGTTGGGGAGATCATCGACCTTGCTGTGGAGCTGGATATCGTCAAGAAATCCGGTTCGTGGTTCAGCTATGAAGGCAACCGTCTTGGACAGGGCCGTGATGCGGTGAAAGCTTTGATTAAAGACAATCCCGAGCTCATGGATGAGCTGGAAGGCAAGATCCGCGGCCAGGTGAATGTCGATCCGGATGTGTTGATCGATACCAGCGAGCCTAATGTTGCTGACGAGGGTTCTCCGGAATAAGCCAATAAATATAGATCATAAAAAATGCCCTGTTTTAGCAGGGCATTTTTGTTTATAGTCTGTTTGAATGATCAAGGCCTTTCAGAAAGGTTTGCGATCATCGTCGTCGTCTTCGTCAAAGTCATAATCATCCTCTCCGGGGCCGGAGAACATGCTGCTAACCAGGTCCTGGAATTTCATACCCTGATCCAGCGATTGCTTACCTACCAGCGAGAACTCGGCCATGCCGTGCAGAGCGAATTCCATCATGAAAAGCTTCTCTTCGGCATCACCATATGCGGAAAGCATATCTACGAAATCATCCAGGCCGTCGATGGTTTTCAGACGGGCGATGTACTCGCGGTCGGTCATGTCGGCAGGCATTTCCATTTCATTGCCTGCCCCAAACCATTCCACCACTTTCGCGTAAGGATTGATCTTGCTTTTCTTGCTCTTTTCCGGGTCGGGGAAGAAGTTCAAAAATTGGGTACGGATCGCTTTCCCGATCAGGTTCTGCGCCACGATCACCGGGCCTTCCACTTCGCCTTCATAAACCAGCTCGACTTTCCCGCAGATAGCCGAAACAACGCCGTAAAGGTCTGAAATGCGCACGTAGGTCGAAGTTTCGCCGTTTATCAGCGCTCTTCTCTCAGCTGTGCTTAAAAGGCTTTCATAAGCAGAAATCGTCAGGCGCGCCGAAACACCACTTTTGCTGTCGACATACTCGCTTTCCCGCGCTTCGAAAGCAATCTGTTCGATCAGTGTTTTAACCAGCTCATTGAGACGCACAATGCCTTTTTGTTCTGGTTTGACCACCGCTTCCTGCTCGGTAATACGTTTACCGGTTTCGATCGTCTTCGGATAGTGCGTCACGATCTGGCTTTCGATCCGGTCTTTCAATGGCGTTACAATGCTTCCGCGGTTGGTATAATCCTCTGGGTTAGCAGTGAACACGAACTGAATATCCAGTGGCAGCCGCAGTTTGAAGCCGCGTATCTGAATGTCGCCCTCCTGCAAAATATTGAATAGCGCCACCTGGATGCGCGCCTGTAAATCGGGCAATTCGTTGATTACGAAAATGCCGCGATGGGAGCGGGGGATCAACCCGAAATGGATTACGCGCTCGTCGGAATAGGGTAATTTCAGCGTCGCTGCTTTAATGGGATCCACGTCACCGATCAAATCCGCTACCGAAACATCCGGCGTCGCCAGCTTTTCGGTATAGCGCTCATCGCGGTGCAGCCACGCGATTTCGGCATTGTCGCCTTGCTCGGCGAGCACATCCTTGGCATAGCGCGAAAGGGGCGCCAGAGGATCGTCGTGCAGTTCCGAATTTCTAATGTACGGAATATATTTGTCGAGCAGATTCACCATCATCCGCGCGATGCGCGTCTTGGCCTGCCCGCGCAAGCCCAGGAAGTTGATGTTATGCATCGAAAGAATGGCCCTTTCCACATCGGGAATGACCGTTTCTTCATAACCCCAGATTCCCGGGAAGACATTCTCCTTGTTTCTGATCTTTTCAATCAGGTTATCTCTCAGCTCCTGCTTGATAGAACGCGACTGATAACCTGCTTTTTTTAGTTCTCCGAGCGTTCGGATTCCCAGTAGTTCTGTGCTTGTCAGCTTTGAGTAAGTCATGTATGAAATAGTGGATTAACGCGCGTATGCCACCGAGCGCATCTCACGGATCACCGTGATCTTGATCTGGCCGGGGTACTGCATTTCTTTTTCAATTTTCTGCGAGATATCGAACGACAACAGGCCCGCTTTTTCGTCGGAAACATTGTCTGCATCGATGATCACCCGCAGCTCGCGGCCCGCCTGGATCGCGTAGCATTTTTCCACGCCGTCGAAGGACAGCGCAAGGTTTTCCAGGTCGCGCAGGCGCTGGATGTAGGATTCCATCATTTCGCGGCGTGCGCCCGGGCGTGAGCCTGAAATGGCGTCACAAACCTGGATTATCGGCGATAGAATGGAGGTCATTTCGATCTCGTCGTGGTGGGCTCCGATCGCGTTGCAAACCTCAGGATTCTCTTTGTATTTCTTGGCAAGCTCCATACCCAGGATCGCGTGCGGCAGATCCGATTCTTCGGGCCATACTTTACCAATATCGTGGAGCAGACCGGCGCGTTTGGCCAGTTTGGTGTTCAGCCCAAGCTCAGCTGCCATGGTAGCACACAATTTGGCTACTTCGCGTGAGTGTTGCAGCAGGTTTTGTCCATAAGATGAGCGGAAACGCATCCGTCCGATCATTTTCACCAGTTCAGGGTGCAGGCCGTGGATTCCCATATCGATAACGGTTCTTTCACCGATCTCGACGATCTCGTCTTCAATATTCTTGCGGGTTTTGGCCACCACCTCTTCAATGCGTGCAGGGTGGATACGTCCGTCCTGCACCAGGCGGTGCAGCGAAAGGCGTGCGATTTCCCTTCTGACAGGGTCAAAACCGGAGATAACGATCGCTTCGGGAGTGTCGTCCACAATAATTTCCACGCCCGTAGCCGCTTCCAGCGCGCGAATGTTCCGTCCTTCGCGGCCGATGATTTTACCTTTGATATCGTCGTTTTCAATGTTGAATACCGATACGCAGTTCTCGATCGCGTGCTCGGCGGCGGTGCGCTGGATGGTTTCGATAACGATCTTTTTCGCCTCTTTCGTAGCGGTAAGACGGGCTTCCTCCATCGCGCTTTTGATATATGATCCCGCGCGGGTTTCCGCTTCGGCTTTCAGGGCGTCTACAAGCTGCTCGCGTGCCTGTTCGGCGGTGAGGTTGGCGATTTTTTCAAGCTGGGCAACCTGTTGTTGCAGTGATTTCTCCGCTTCTTCGCGGCGTTTTGTTGCCGATTCAAGCTGCTGGCTGAGGTTAGTTTTGAGGTTATCGAGCTCGTTTTCCTTGCGTTTGGTCTGCTCCAGGCTCTGGTTCAGGCTCTGCTCGCGTTGTTTGAGCTTTTGCTCGTTTCCTTGCAGGATGCTGCGCTTTTTATTGGCGTCTTCTTCGAATTCGGTTTTCAACCGGAGGTACTTTTCTTTCGCTTCGAGAATGCGGTCTTTTTTGATGTTTTCGGCCGCTACTTCTGCATTCCGGAGAATTTCAGCTGCACGTTCCTGGGCCTCTTTTTCCTTTGCGTCGAATGATCGCTGAAAGATGTACTTACCTGCAAAAATACCCACCCCAATGGCGATGATATCGGACAGGATGACGATGAAATACAATGAATTAGACATTTCAATAATGGTTATATATAGTTGGTTTTACCGACTACACCCGCGTTGAAATGCCGAAAGTGGAAGAAATTGAAAGTATATTTTGCAGATACTGTAAAAATCAAAGGTCAGGTATGGGTGTCAGCTTTCGATAGCGCTGGCGAGGGTCTCGTCCAGTTTTTCTACTCTGCTCTTAAAAGCCGCTACCAGGTCGTCCATTTCTTCCTGGTTCCGTTGTAATGCCACCAGGCATTCTATAGAAGTCAATGCAATCGCCTCTATATCACCGTATACTTTCCCCTTTAATTTATGCTGTTGCACACGCTGCATGAACACCTCATACCCATCCCTGTAAAATTTCTCCTGATCCGCCGGAACGCTCAGTTTGAAACCTCTGTCCAGCAGTTTTATAAAGACAGAAACATCTGGATTAGGTATGCTATTTTTTTTCATAAGGTATCTTCAAGCAATTCGATGCACTTATCGATCTCCTGGATATATCTTTCAACTGATTCTTTCAGTTCGGCAATTGCGCCTGTTGGTGTCAGTTTACTAGTGACAAGTTTAGCGAAACTTTTAGACTTATTAAAGTCTTTTTCCAAAGAGGTGTATTTTTTCCTTATTTCTTTCGATTCTTCCGTGAGCTTCGCATTAGTGGCCCGAAGCTCGGCATTTTCACGCTGGAGCTCTGAGATCGACCAGTTTAATTTCTCTTTATGATTGACCAGGATTTCGAGTTTTTTCTCGACGTCGGACAGTTTGTGTTCGATAATACGTTCAATGCTCCTCTCCATTTTTTTAAACTCAAAGATCCGACAACTGGAAAAACCGGGCTTATTTTCTGATCACCGCTTCAAAATCCCTTTCGTAGGTCGCCATGAGGCGCTGCATGGATTTGTCGATCACCTTATCGGTAAGCGTTTGCTGCTCGTCCTGCAAAATGAAGCTGATCGAATAGGACTTTTTACCTTCCAGGTTGGCACCTTCATACACGTCAAACACGTTCACGGCCCGTAGCAAGCTGCGCTCAGTTTTGTAGGCAGCCTGGCGAAGCTCCTCGAAGGTGACGTTCTTGCCTACCACCACCGAAAGGTCGCGGCGTACCTCGGGGAACTTGGGTACTTCGGTGTATTCGACCGCGGCGCTGTACTGGCGCAGCAGGTATTCCCAATCGAAATCGGCATAGTATACGGGCGCTTTAACGTCGAGTTTCTTTGCAACAGCTGCATTGAGCAAACCAAATGATACCACCGGTTTTTTATTGGCCAGCAGTGTCAATCCGCTTTTGAAAACTGCACCATCCGCTTCCTGTTTTTGAACATCCTTGATTTTCAGAGCCGTCAGAACCTGATTTACAAAAGCAGCCAGGTCATGGAAAACGACCTCGCGCGATTTCTCAAACCAGCTTTCCTGATGGATATTACCTGTCACAAACACCGAAAGACGCTCTTTCTCGATGTACTTGCCGTCGGTTTCATAGTAGGTTTTGCCAAATTCAAATACTTTCAGATCCTTCTGGCGGCGGTTGCTGTTGTAGGCGATCACTTCCAGGCCGGAGAATAGCAGCGTCTGCCGCATGACCGACAGGTCTTCGCTGAGATAGTTCAGGATTTTAACCGGGTTGCCTACCAGACTTTCGCCCAATATCGCCTGATATTCAGGTTTGGTCAATGAATTGTTGATCATCTCATTGAAACCATTGCCTACCAAAAGCTCGGCGACACGCAGTTTGAGCTTTTCGGGATCGTTAACCGGGAAATCGGAAATAAAATCGGAGCTTAGCACGTCCGAAAGCTCCACCTGGCCAAAACCGTAGATCCGCAGGATTTCCTCGATCACATCCGCCTCACGTTGCACGTCCACGCGGTAGGGCGGCACGATCGCCGTAAAACAGGCTTCGGTTTCATCGGTCACGCGGATATCCAGGCTTTCCAGAATGTCTTTGATCAAATCTTTTCCCAAAGACTTGCCGATCAGCCGGTCTATGTTTTTGTATTTGATATTCACCTTGAAATCCTCCACTGGCTCAGGGTAAATGTCAATAATCTCAGATGAAATGCTTCCGCCGGCAATTTCCTTGATCAGCAATGCGGCCCGCTTCAATGCAAAAAGCGGCATATTCGGATCGGTACCGCGTTCGAAACGGAACGATGAATCGGTTTTTAGCGAGAAACGCTGCGCGGTCCTGCGCACCCAAACGGGTGAGAAGTAAGCCGATTCGAGGAAAATAGAAGTTGTTGTCTCTGTTACGCCCGAAGTGAGCCCGCCGAAAACACCGGCAATGCACATCGGCTCGGGGTTTCCACCGGCGCCTTCGCTGCAAATCATCAGGTCATTGGCAGAGATCTTGCGCTCAATGCCATCCAAAGTCACAAATGGGGTGCCCTCGGCAACAGTAGTAACAATCACTTTTTTGCCCGAAACCTTGTCCGCATCGAATGCGTGCATCGGCTGGCCGAGCTCGTGGCAGATGTAATTGGTAATATCGACAATATTGTTGATCGCGCGGATTCCGATCGTTTGCAGGCGCTGTTTGAGCCATTCAGGCGATTCGGCCACCTTAATGCCAGAGATCGTAAGGCCGGTGTACCGCGGGCAAGCTTCCGCATTACGCACTTCCACTGGAATCGGCAGATTTTGATTGTCTACTTTAAAATCTTCAACCGAGGGTAATGTGATTGGTCGTTTTAAAACCGCTTTCAGGTCCCGGGCAACCCCATAATGCGAGGCCGCGTCGGCACGGTTAGGCGTCAGGCCGATCTCGATCAGATAATCCGATGAAATGCCGAAATATTCGGCCGCAGGGGTACCATTGGGAAGCTCTGTATCCAGCACCAGGATCCCGTCGTGCGATGTTCCCACGCCCAGCTCGTCCTCGGCGCAGATCATCCCTTCGGAAAGTGCCCCGCGGATCTTTGATTTTTTCAAAACCAGCGGCTGGTCGCTGCCGGCAGGGTATAATGTGGCGCCCACAGTCGCGACGACCACTTTTTGCCCTGCTGCCACGTTGGCTGCGCCGCAAACGATCGAAAGGGGCGTCTGGCCGCCAACGTCCACGGTAGTCAAGCTCAGGCGGTCGGCTTCGGGGTGTTTCTCCCTCGTCAGTACCTGGCCGATCACCACGCCCTGCAAACCGCCTTTTATCGATTCGATCTCTTCAATACCTTCGACTTCCAGCCCGGTGCCCGTCAATAAGCGGTCGATTTGCTCGGGTGTTTCAGTAATTTCAATTAAATCTTTAAGCCACTTATAAGAGATCTTCATCTAGAATGCTTTAATAACAAATAAAAATTCAGGCCCTGGAGATCAAAAAATCCAGCCTGTTTGCAAAATTAATGATTTAGTTTGAACGGCATTCGGCCGTCGGGCGCCAAGGGCCGTTTTTTATGGACCTATTCGTGTGTGGCTTCCTCGGTCACCTCGCCGGCCGGAATGGCTACCGTAAGCGTATTTTCGGCAGGAGGCACCGGGCAAGCATAACTTTCCTGGTAGGCACAATAGGGGTTATACGCCTTGTTAAAATCCAGCACGATCGTGTTGTTCTTGATTTGATCGGCGGGATAATCCAGGTAGCGGCCGCCGCCGTAGGTCTGTTTGCCACTGGTAGCATCACGGAAAAGCACTGAAATGGTGCCTTCGTTTTTCAAAAGAAGCAGTTTTTGTTTCTCGCCGACGACGGTAAAATTAGCATAGCCGTATTTTTCATATTTCTCGCTGGTGCCGTCAGTATATTTGACAATTACTTCCTTATCGTCTTGCATGTAGGGCGAAATATTGGCTTTTACGCGAAACGACAGGTTTGGTTCGAAGTAATGAAGGCCGTGAAAGCTTTCCTTGTCCTTGATAGGGGAGTCATCGCCGGATTTGAACTGCTCGTCTTTCGCGGCACGCTCTTCGAGTATTTTGGCTTTATAGGCCGCAGGGTTGGCCGGGATGGCGTCGTCGGACGAGGAACCTGCGCCGCCGATATTTTCGACAACGAAATAGGCAAGTATGGCGATGAACATCGCGATCGTGCTGTACCGGATTACTTTATTTTTGAACATAACAAGGATAATAGGCTAATCGGACTGCAAACTTACACCTGAATAGGCGCTTTGAAAAAGTATGGAAGGTTTATTTACTTTTTTGGAATAATTTTGAAACTTCGCGTCCATCGGGTTTGCGATGTTGGTTGAAATATATCTAAATTGACCTGGGAAAAAACTTTAAACACAATACCTGCCCCATTGTATGTCATACACAAAACGAGTACTCATTGCCGAAGACAGTTCAGTTATTCAAAACCTGGCAAGGAAGATTTTGGAATTTCAGCATTATGAAATCACTTCCGTGAAAAACGGCGAGCAAGTGCTGCAATTGCTTGAAAAAGAGGATTTTGATATTATCCTCTTGGATATCAATATGCCTGTGATGGATGGAATGGAATGTGCAAGAAGCATCCGCAAATTGCCTGACGAAAAGAAAGCCAAGACACCGATCGTGGCAATTACGGGCAATGCAAAAAATTATTCAGAGGAAGATTTCAAAGAAGCAGGATTTGACGATGCGCTGATGAAGCCCTTGAATTTCGACCGCCTGGTTGAAGTGGTGGCGCATCTGACTGAATAAATACCTGATGAGGATTACATTTTTAGGAACCGGCACATCGCAGGGAGTACCCGTTATTGCCTGCGATTGTGTTGTTTGTCGTTCTAATGACCAGCATGACAAGCGTTTACGTACTTCCGTGTGGATTCAGGCCCACGGCAAATCGTTTGTAATCGATACCGGTCCCGATTTCCGTCAGCAGATGCTCAGGGCCAACGTACAAAACCTGGATGCTGCTGTTTTTACCCACCAACACAAAGACCATACTGCGGGCCTGGACGATATACGGGCATTCAACCACCGCCAGCAAATGGACATGCCGCTCTACGGCAGGCTCGAAGTGCTCAATCAGATCAAAACCGAATTCGCCTACGCGTTTTCGGAAAGGAGATACCCGGGCGTCCCACATTTTTCACTGAACCAGATTGAAAACGAGCCGTTCGAAGTGGCGGGTGTGAAAGTGATCCCTATTGAGGTAATGCATCACAAACTGCCTGTCTACGGCTACCGCATTGGCGATTTTACCTACATTACCGACGCCAACTACATTTCCGAGGAAGAGCAGGAAAAAATCAAAGGTTCGCAGGTGCTCGTGCTCGACACCCTGCAAAAAGAGCCGCACCTTTCCCATTTCACACTTTCACAGGCGCTCGATCTGATCGACAAGCTGAATGTGCCCCAGGCTTATCTGACGCACATCAGCCACAAGCTGGGCCTGCACGCGGCGGTCGAGAGCGAATTGCCGCCGCATGTGCATCTGGCCTACGACGGGCTGGTTCTGGACCTGTGATGCCCGTCGCTTGATACGTCGATCGGCACCTAGGCGCCGAGCATGACGGCGTAATCCCTGGTGAACTGCTCGAAAGGGATCGCACTTTTTCCGGTCACTGTCTCGACGGTCTTGCAAACTGCGGCCGCCTCCTGGCGCGCGTAGTGCGCATAGTCTTCAATCAAGCCATCAGCCTGCCACTGGGGGAATCCGGCGGCATGTAAGCCTGCGTGCATTTGCCCGGGCGTAACGTCTATGAACTGCACGGGTTTATCCAGGACCCGCGAGAATATGCCGGCCATTTCATGGTGGCTTAGCGGCTCAGGGCCGGTAAGGTCGTAAATTTTGTTTTCGTGCCCGCTCTGAGTGAGGCATGCGGCGGCTACGGCTGCGATATCCCTGACATCGATTGCGCTTACCTTGGCTTCTCCGATGGCGGCAAAAAAATGCCCGTTGTCTCTGATGTAGTCTTTGAAAGAGAGCAGCCCCTGCATATACAGGTTAGGCCTAAGGAAGGTGTAGGTAAAACCCAGCTCCTTAATTCTGTTTTCTACTCTTGCATGATAGCGCAGGAACCGGACAGGCGAGGACTCGCTGGCGGCAAACTGGGATAATTTGACAATATGCCTTACACCGGCCCTGTGTGCCGCCTCTACGAAATTGATCTGCAGGCTTTCGGCCTGTTCGGAGGAATTGGTCAGAAGGAATGCCGTTTCTATGCCTTTAAGCGCGTGTTGAAAGCTTGCCGGATCTGCCAGGTCGCCGGTAATGACTTCCACAAAGGGAATGCCGCGTAAAGCTGCGGCCTGCGAATCACTGCGGACCAGTGCTTTTACCTGCACGTTCAGCGGTTCTAACTTCCGGATTAGTTCTGTACCTACCGATCCGGTAGCGCCTGTAAGAAAAATGTTTGCCTGTTTCATAGAATTTGATTTTAAATGAACAGAACAAAATTCATCGTTTGCCGCCCGGAAAAATTGTAAGAAAACGAAACCGGCAGAGGCTGGGCATTCGCGCTAGGTAACAGTCGCCTCATTGGTATTGTCTCAGAAAGCGAGCAAAACTGAAAACAGCGCATTTATAAACAGTTAAGCGTGACAGGCAGAGGTAGACGATTTTATTTCCATTATGCCTGTTGCCGCAACGTTCGCAAACAACTTTCAAAGGTCTTGGTTGTAAATATCTGTGTAACTATTTAGTTACAATAGCGAACATCGGCTGTCCGATTTCGTACAGTTGATTCCCTTTAAATGACTCCGAATGGCCTATATCGTTGTTTATGCTTTGTGGTATAATAATTGGGTATACCGGGTAAAAAGGAAGCTTTTCCGACGTGTATGACGACTAACAGCAATGCTAGAAAACTACTTCAAGATCGCCTGGCGTAACCTGCGTAAGAATCAGGCTTATGCATTCATTAACATAACCGGCCTGGCGCTTGGCATGGGTTGTGCGCTGCTGATTTTTGCACTTGTTCGCTTTCATTATCAGACCGATCGACATCACCGGAACTATGACCGGATTTATCAGTTTACGTCCCGGTTTAAGACGGGTGCAAATGAGTTCAATATTCAGGGAATTCCATATCCGCTCGGTCAGGCAATACGCAACGATCACCCCGACCTGGAACGTGTAGCCATGCTCGATGAATGGTATGAACCGCTCGTATCAGTGTCCATTCCGAACCAGCCAGATAAAAAAATAAAGGATAAGAGCCACGAGGGCGCATTTGTTGAATCAGCGTATTTCGACATATTTGATTACACCTGGCTTGAAGGCGGACCACAAGCCCTTAGCCAGCCGGGTACAGTCGTGATGAGTGCTGAAATGGCCCGCAAATGCTTCGGTACTTCTAGCAATGTGATAGACCGGATCATCAGACTCGATGCCCGCATTCCTGCCCGCGTGGTTGGGGTCTTCGCGGATTACCGGGAGGACACTGACCTGGGGTACTCGATTATGGCCTCGTGGGGATCGCTTAAACAACAGCTTAATATCCGTCCGGAAGCAGAACCCTTCTACAACACCAACGGCAGTACGCACTGTTTCGCCCTTTTCGGCGAACGTTACACAGCGGCCGACTGGAATCGGCAGGTATTATCGTTCGTAAAGAAATATAATCCCGGGAAAGTCAAAGAAGTATCTTATCCCGCCGTCGCATTCAGCGAGATGCACCTCTCTCCTGAGTTTGGGGGAGTCAGCCGCGCGCTGCTGTTGTCGATGATCTTAATTGGCATATTACTTATCGGCACGGCCAGCATCAACTTTGTGAACCTGGCTACGGCGCAAGCCCTCAACCGGGCGCGGGAAGTAGGAGTGAGGAAAGTATTGGGGAGCACGAAAAAACAGTTGTTCTGGCAGTTCATGGGCGAGACTACGCTTATTGTCATTGCGGCTTTGATACTCGCGGTTGGCATATTTCAATATGGCCAGCAGCTGGCCCACACCTATCTGCACGGCACCTTCCGATTCACATTTTACTTTTCACCATCGGTACTGGGCTGGTTGGTACTTCTGGTGGTACTGGTCATTTTGCTGGCCGGCTTATATCCGGCTTTAATCGTGGCGGGTTTCCGCCCGGTAATAGCGCTGGCAGGTCGGCTTACTACGCGGCAGGCGGGTGGCTTTTCTCTAAGACGTGGGCTGGTTGTCACCCAGTTTACGATATCTCAGATGCTAATCGTAGGGCTGATCGTGGTGGCCAAGCAGCTTGATTACATACAAACGAAGGATTTGGGCTTCCTGAAAGAGTCTATTCTGACCATAAATCTGCCGAACCTTCCAGCCCAGGACCTGGGTAAAATGAGTGCATTCCGAAATCTGGCGACTGCTGTGCCTGATGTGGGTAAGCTCAGCTATTCGATGGGCGGACCACCGCAGTCGGGATGGACCAGCCAGACAAACGTCCGCTTCGATAACAGACCCGACGAAGAACCATACACACCTCAACAGGTATGGGTCGACGCCGACTATCTGGATTTATACCGCCTGAAACTGGTTGCAGGGCGCAACCTGCAACGCTCGGATACCTTACGGGAAGCAGTCATCAACGAAACATTCATGCGGCGGCTGGGTTTTCGCCAACCTGAGAAGGTTGTGGGTAAGTTTTTGTATAGATCCGGCACGCCGCTGGAAATAGTAGGTGTCTTAAAAGACTATAACCAGTCGGACCTCAGGCAGGGTATTGCCCCATTGTTCATGAGTACGTTTGCCAACGGCTTCTATTCGGCCAACATTCAGTTACAGTCAGCCAATTACAGTCGCGCGCTAAGACAATTGGAAAAAGCCTACAACCAGATATATCCAGACAGTTTTTTCGATCCGACATTTGTAGATGACCAGATTCAGCAATCCTATCAGCAGGAGCAAACGATGGGCAGGTTGATCAACTTCTTCGCCGGGGTCGCTTTGCTCATCGGGTGTATGGGTTTGTATGGACTTGTGTTGTTTATGGTGGTGCAGCGAACCAGGGAGGTTGGCGTTCGTAAAGTTTTAGGGGCGAGCGTGTGCAGTATTCTGTTGCTGCTCGGCAGTGAGTTTATCCAATTGGTAGGCATTGCATTCGTATTTTCCGCTCCGGTGGCTTGGTGGGTCATGGACGGCTGGCTAACAAATTTTGAATACAAGATTGTCCTAAACCCTTTCATATTTTTGTCGGCATTTTTGGCAACCATAGTCGTAGCCATGCTGACTGTAAGTGTACAGAGTGTAAAGGCAGCCCTGGTGAACCCTGTGAGGTCATTACGGAGCGAATAACGAAAGGGCCGTGGATTAGCCCCCAACCCGGCAGACTTCCGCCTGAAATTTCAGGTAGCGCCCCGGACTAAGATTCAGATAGTGTTTGAAATCGTGGATAAGCTGGCTTTGGTCGTAATAGCCGCATGCCTCGACCACTTCGAGCCAGTCCACTTTGCCAACAAGGCTTTGCAGCATGAGCATGGCTTTTAAAAACCGTTCATACCGCCCTCTTTCCTTGGCTGTATACCCCAGGTACTTTTTGTGGTTCAGTTGAACATTGCGTTCGCTTTGTCCGGTTTTTTGTGCGACTGCCTTGACAGGATTTACTACAAGGTAGTCGGATGCTTCTTTGGATATGTCCTGGAAGGAGACCTCCCGGCATTTCAGGTACGGCCTGCAAAAGTCCAGTATCAGCGCCACGCGCATGTCCACTGTTTCGTCTTTCAGGCAAAGCCATAGCTGAGTAAAACAATTCTGCTGCAAAAGTTGGTCCGGGTGTGCTGCAACTAATCCGGACATCAGGGCCGGGCCGAAAAAGCGGTAAAAGGCATCATCTTTGAAATTGACTACCAACAGGTCCGCGGCTGCCGGCAAGGTGTATTCAATGGGTTGTTTAATAGGGCCCAGTACCAGGCATTGATCCAGTACTACAGAATCGCCTCCGGCGCTAAATCTGACCGCAGGTCCGAAGCTAAAAGCCATAATAGTCTGAAAGCTGGGGACCAGTATTTTCTTAATATCGCTTTCGGTGTTGTTTAGGGCAGAATAGAAATAGGTTATGACTTGCTCGAACTCTGCCGGCACCGGTATCCGACGCTCGCAATAGTTTTGATGATGGTCCTGCATCGCCGTTTCTGATTAGTTTTAGCTATACCGGTCGTTACGCCACGGGTAAGCCGTGTTGGAATATCCTCTCAACTCCCAAAACCCAAGCTGGTTTTTTGGCAGAAACTGGATACGACTGATCCACTTGCTGCCTTTCCATGCGTAAAGTTGCGGGGTGATCATGCGCACCGGGCCTCCATGGTCGCGTTCGAGTGGCTTGCCGTCGGCGGTATGCACCAGCAATACATCTTCTTTCAATGCTTCTTCGAGCGAAAGATTGGTCGTGTATTTGTCGTAACCATGGCAAAGCACGTGCGTAGCGGTCGGTTTGGGCATGACTAGTGCGGCAATATCAGCCAGTCGCACGCCTACCCATGGCACATCCATGCGTGACCAGGTGGTAACGCAGTGAAAATCGCTGACGTCATTGGTTTGAGGTAGCGCCATAAAGTCCTCCCAGCCCAGGGTGACAGGCGATTCCACCTCGCCATCGACAATGAGCTTCCATTTGCTGAGCGGCACATCGGGTTTAAAACCAAGATCGAGAACCGGCCATTTTACCGTTTTGATCTGGCCCACCGGCAGTTGGGGCATTCCGTGGCGGTTGGGCGCGCCGCTTCCCATTGGTCTGGCATCGGAAACGGAGGGTGTTTGGGCCATTTGCTGCTCGAAGCGGGCCTTCAATTTCATCCGCGCTTCGATAATTTTATCGAGTTTGCTATTCTCTTCCATCCGAATAGATTGTTAGGTGCTGATCCATTGCATCATTAAAGCAGTCAAATACCCTCCATAAGTTCCGATGGCATAACCTAAAATTGCCAGCAGCACTCCGACCGGCGCCAATGATGGGTGAAATGCAGCCGCCACCACAGAAGCGGAAGCAGAGCCGCCGACATTTGCCTGGCTACCGACGGCCAGAAAGAAGAAAGGGATTTTAAGCCATTTGCATGCGATAATAAGGATAATGCCGTGGATCGAAATCCATATCAGGCCGATGGCGAACAGCCCCGGGTTACCTGCGACCGCTCCCAGGTCCATTTGCATTCCAATGGTGGCCACAAGCACATATAGGAACACTGAACCAAGCCGTGAAGCACCGTAATATTCCAGCTTGCGCACGGGCGTCAGCGAGAGCAGAATGCCGATTAATGTCGCAATGCTGATGACCCAGAAAAAGTTGGAAGTAAGGCTGTATTTTTCAAGCGCCGGGTAATTTTTAGCCAGATAAGGCGTGATCAGGCCCGCTAAACCATGGGCAACACCGGTAGCGCCAAAGCCCGCAGCGGCCAGGAAAATGTAATCGCGCAGCATTGGGTTTTGCTCATGGGCCTTTTGATCAGAATCCAAATGTTCTTTCACTTCCTGCACCGCGCGGCTGTCGGCGCCCAGCAGTTCGTCCAGGCGCGAGGCGATGCCCGCGCCGTAGATCAATGCAGCCATCCAGAGCTCGGCAATGAGCACGTCAACGGCTACCATTTGCGAGAAGAGCGCATCGCTGGGATGGAATACTTCCCGCAAGGCTGTCTGGTTAGCCCCGCCGCCGATCCAGCTGCCGGCAATCGTTGCTAACCCCCGCCAAACCGCGTCGGCACCTTCGCCGGCAACGGTTGCAGGACTAACCGTCCCGACAATCCACAGCGCAACCGGCCCGCCGATCATAATGCCGGCAGTTCCTATCAGCATGGCCGCCAACGCTTTCGGACCCAGGCGTGTGAGCGATTTCCAATCCATTCCGACGGTAAAAAGCACCAGGCACGCTGGCAGGAAGTATTTGGAAACGACCGGGTAAAGCTGCGAAGTTGTGCCGTTGATAACCCCAAACGAATTGAGCAACCCCGGAATAAAGTAGCAAAGCAGCAAGGGAGGTACAATGGTATAAAACCGCTTCCAGCCAGGCAGAGCAGCCGTGTAAAATATGCCGGCCAGTATCAGCATCAAAAGTCCGAGCACTACGGCGTCGTTGGTAATCATGCGTCAGAAATCAAGGTAAGGGAAAGGTGAATGGGTAAAAATAGCTTAAAAGTGCCAAAAACGTATTCCTGCCGCTAGCTGGGTGATTGGGAATTTGAGACGGGTTTTTGATTTTGTAACTTACTGCGATAAATTCTTCACTTCCAGGATGAGCGCAAAAGCAGGCTATTCGAATACGACACTAAGCAAGAAGCTGGGAATCAAACCAGGCTTTAAGATCCGTTTTATTAACCCCCCCGAGCATTATTTTGATTTGCTTGAAGGGCTGCCGGTAGATCTGGAATTTTTTGAAGACCCCGAATCGGGAATCGATTTTGTTCATTATTTCACCAAACAGGCCTCCGAGTTGGAGAAAGTGTTGCCGGCTTTGAAAACTGAAATCGTCTCAAATGGCATGATTTGGGTGTCATGGCCCAAGAAAGCGTCGAAAGTGCCGACGGATGTGACCGAGGACGTGATTCGCGGCCTTGCATTATCGATCGGCCTGGTGGATGTAAAAGTGTGTGCAGTCGATGCGGTTTGGTCAGGCTTGAAGTTGGTAATCAGGGTTAAAGACCGTTAGCCTGCTTGTTATTACCCTTGGGTTAAAAATAAATAACCCTAAAAGCGATCCTTGACGGGGCAGATATTGTTGTCCGAAACGGAGCCATTCCGTTTTTTTACCACCAATCATCCAAAACCTTCACCATGAACATGCAGGAAGAAACCACCGCCCTGAAAGAAAGCAGGGAATTATTTATCAAAATGGTCGTGTCCAACTGGGAGCTGCAAAACCAGCGCCTGAATGGCTGGCTGGCCAAATTATCAGACGAGCGTTTGTCGGAGCCCGTGGCCGAAGGGAAGAACCGGGCGGTTTATTTGCTGGGACACCTGATCGCCGTTAACGACGGAATGATCCCGCTGCTGGGCCTGGGCGAGCGCCTTTACCCGGAGCTTGACGAGATTTTTGTCAAAAATCCCGACCGAGCGTTTGACCAGATTCCGCCGGTAGCCGAATTGAAAGTCAAATGGGCTAACCTGAACCAGGTTTTGTCCCGCTATTTCGCCGGGCTCGATGCTGAGGAATGGTTCAAAAAGCACAATGCCATATCTGATGAGGATTTTGCGCGCGAACCGCACCGGAATAAGCTCAATATATTGATTAACAGGACTAATCATGAGGCTTATCACCTGGGGCAGCTTATTTTTTTAAAAGCCTGATATAGCTTCTCGACTTTTTGTAAAAGTCAGGGATTTTGCAATATTTTACAGGATTATTCACCACTCTCATTAATTCTTCATCACTGATCACCATGGCTGTATACAATTTATCATTGAATGGTAAAAAGGTGAAAGTCGATGTAGAACCCGATATGCCTTTGCTTTGGGTGATACGCGACTTTGCCGATTTGAAGGGCACCAAATTCGGGTGTGGAATGGCGCTCTGCGGCGCTTGCACGATCCACCTGAACGGTCAGCCTGCGCGCGCGTGCCAGACACCGGTTTCCAGTGTCGGGAAAAATGATAAGATCACCACGATCGAGGGCATCGGGGAGAGCAAGATGAACATTATCCAGAAAGCCTGGATAGAGGAACAGGTGCCACAATGCGGTTACTGCCAGTCGGGGCAAATCATGTCGGCGGCGGCATTGCTCAAATCCAACCCCAGCCCGACGGACGCCGATATCGACGCGGCTATGAGCGGAAACCTTTGCCGCTGCGGTACCTATGACCGGATCAGAAAGGCCATACACCGCGCTTCCGAGCAAATGAAGGTCACCGAAAAAGGAATCGGTCAGCGCTAATGCCATTTCATCAACCTTAGCCCCAGAAAACATTGGAAAATATACAGACATCGCGGCGTGACTTTTTGAAAGCCGCCGGATTTACGTCGCTCGGATTGGCCGTTGGCATTTCGGGCTTTACAAAGGATGCCAGTCTGAAAAAAATCGCTCCGGCGGTATTGAAGCTGGAAATCAATCCATTCATTATCATCGACACGGCGGGTAATATCACGCTTGTGAACCCGCGCCCGGATATGGGCCAGGGCTCAACGCAGGCCGTGCCCTCGCTGCTTGCCGAAGAACTGGAAGTGAGCCTGGAAAAAGTAATGATTGTACAAAGCGATGGGATGGGTAAATATGGCAGCCAGACCTCCGGTGGTAGCAGCTCGGTCCGCGAGTTATGGATGCCGATCCGCAAAGCCGGCGCTGCGGCCCGTGAAATGCTGACAACCACCGCGGCTAAAAGGTGGAACCTGCCCGTATCCGAATGCGTGGCCGAAGACGGTAAAATATGGCATAAGGCAAGTGGAAAAAGCCTTTCCTATGGAGAGCTGGCCGATGATGCGTCCAAGCTTGAAATTCCGAAAGAGCCCAAACTGAAAGATCCAAAGGATTTTAAAATCATTGGAAAGTATAACAAGCGCCTGGATGTGCCCGAGCGCGTGACAGGTAAGGCCGTTTATGGTCTGGACGTTGATGTGCCGGGCATGGTATATGCCGCTATCGTGCATTCGCCGATGATCCACGGTAAAGTGGCTTTAATAGACGATACAGAGGCCAAAAAGGTAAAAGGGGTTTTGCAGGTGATTAAAACCGAGCGCACCATGCCGCACCGCACATCGGATGCCGTTGCGGTGGTTGCTACCAACTGGTGGGCCGCGCTAAAGGGCAAGCGGGCGCTGAAAGTCAATTGGGATAATGGTAATTATGCCAAAACCGTCGATACCGCAGGCTATTTTGCCGCCACTTATGAGGCAGCCAAAAAAGAAGGGGTGAATTTTGAGGAGAAAGGGGATTTCAGTGCAAAATACGCCACCGCCAAGGATAAGCTTGAATCGCATTATGAGACGCCGTTCCTTGCGCACGCACCTATCGAGCCCGAGAATGCGGTCGTGCATGTGAAAGAAGATGGTTCGGTGGAAATATGGGCGCCTATTCAGGGGCCCGACTGGGCATTGAGGGACGTTTGCGGCTATTTAAAGGTCAAACCCGAGCAGGTGAAAATCAACGTGACATTGCTTGGCGGCGCATTCGGGCGTAAAGCATACCACGATTTTCTGCTGGAAGCCTGCCATATTTCCAGGGAGCTGAAAAAGCCTGTGAAAGTGATCTGGACACGAGAGGACGACATTACCCAGGGGCCTTACCGCCCGGGAATGCTCAGCCATATGCAAGGATTTGTGGAAGAGGGCAAGATCACCGGTTTTCATCATCACGCCATTGGGGAATCCATTGTGGGACAGGTTTTCAAAGGCCTCAAAGACGACGAGGCCGACCCCTGGCTTAGCGAAGAGATCAGTACGGGAAATAACAAATACCAGTTTGCGGCCGCATCGAAGGTTAGCTGGACGAACGTTAAAACGGACATTCCCGTGGTTTGGTGGCGTTCGGTATATGCCTCCAACTTCGGTTGGGGCCAGGAATGCTTCGTCGATGAGCTGGCGCATCTGGCCAAAAAGGACCCGCTGAAAGCACGTCTTGAAATCCTGCCCGACGAGCGTTTCAAAAAAGTGCTCGAAACGCTGGCCGAAAAAGCGAACTGGGAGGAAAAGCTTCCGGCAGGCAGCGGCAAGGGAATCGCCGTGTTCAAATCTTTCGGTAGTATTTCGGCCTGCTGCATTACGGTATCCAAAAAGGACTCGGGCGTGAAAATCGACAAAGTGGTGTCGGTGATCGACTGTGGTTACTATGTAAACCCGGACAATGTCAAGGCGCAAACCGAGGGAAACATCGTAATGGGTATCACCGCGGCTATCAAGGACGGTATTACATTTACCAATGGCGTTTGTGACCAGAGCAACTACCATCAATTCAATATCATGCGCATGAATGAAGCTCCGGCTATGGAAATTCACATTGTCGACAGCGGCGCTGTGCCGGGCGGGGTAGGAGAGCCAGGGTTGCCACCTGTTGCACCTGCATTGGGTAATGCGATATTCGCAGCGACCGGTAAGCGGCTTAGAAAACTGCCATTTGATATAAACAATATTGCCTGAGACGATGGCCTATGAAGAGCGAATAGCTAATCGTATCCGTGAAGCTTTGGCCAATCAACCCCTAGCCGGCCAGCACTTGGTGGAGGAGAAGACCCTCTTCCAGGGGCTGGCTTTTATGGTCGACGATAAGTTGTGCATTTGCGTTAGAAACGACGTATTACTATGCCGGATTGGCCCGGATGAGTATGAAGCGGCGCTTGAAATGAGGGGTGTCGAGCCCATGATCATGAACGGCCGGGTAGCGAAAGGCTATGTGTACGTAAATCCGGAGGGTTATGCTTCTCGGGAGGCTTTTGATTTCTGGATTGCCAAATGCGTAGCGTTCAACAAGTTTGCCAAGTCGTCCAAAAAGAAGAAGTAATGCAGGAATTGTTGGTGAGTAAAAAATACCAGTTAGAGAAATTTCCCGGAAAGGGTGGCTGGACTTATGTAGTTGTCTCCGAAATCCGGCAGAACATCAAACGGAAGTTCGGAATGGTGAAGGTCAAAGGGCGCATCGATGACTATGAGCTGATGGGCTACAACCTGATGCCTATGGGCACGGGGCAGCTTTTTCTTCCTGTCAAGGCCGAAATTCGAAAGAAAATAGGGAAAAAAGAGGGGGATTGGGTGAATGTCGAGCTTTATGCTGATGATTCAGCACTGGATATTCCCGATGAGCTCATCGATTGCCTGAAAGACGAGCCCAAAGCTTACGAAAACTTCCAGAAACTCGGCGAAGGCGCCCAAAAAGAATACCGGGATTGGGTCTACTCCGCCAAGAAGGACGAGACCAAAGTGGCACGCATCGCCAGAATGATCGATATGCTGCTACAAGGCAAGCGACTGACGGGGGATCAGTCGATTTAGGTTAATATATTCAACAAAAATCCCTACCATCAGATGATGAATAGGGATTTTTGCTTTTAATCCGAAAAATTACTCTGCACCATCCGTTTTAGCTCTCTGAACGGCGTAGCTGCCTATTTTGTGGCCGGATGCCAGGCCTACTTCGCAGTCGAAACGATAGTGGATCATGCCATAGATCCTGGATACCGATGCTTCGGAAGCCATATCGTCCACTTCTTTCTTGTTGCTTGGGAAGATGTGGGCCAACACTTCCGCTGCCGCACCCGAGAATGTCGAGTGTCCCGACGTGTAGGAAGGGAAGTTAGGTAATCCCACAGACGTTTTGATCTTGCTGCTCATTTGATTCGGGCGTGGGTAATAGTAGTAGTATTTCACATCCCAGCAGCAGATTCCCGCGTCTTGCAGGGTCGTACCGAGCAGCGCCAGCGTACGGGCTGCGCGCACCTCGCTGTATTTGTTTTCATGGCATAGCTGTGCGCCTTTTCTGTGCCAGTGGCCGGGAGGGGTGTAGCTGCCGACGCCGTCAGACCAGAAGCTGGCAATACGCGCTTGTTCGCGGGTCTGGTTCTTGGCAATATCCAGCAGCTCGTTCATGTCTTTCTGGTATGCGGGGCTTCCGATCACCGGCGGTGCTTCGGGGCGAAGCGCAACTACTGTGGCCGAATCGAAATTCCAGGTTTTTACAAATCCGTACGTAGGCAGCATCGGCGGGCGCGGCGGGAATTCCTGGCTCACCCAGGGTTCTGTAACACCAATTTTGCGCGCATTTGCGATCATCGCGGCCGTTTGTGCCTGGTTATTGGCCGCGCCCATTTTGTCTGTTTTGGCGCGCGCCATGATTTTCGCGCCCACTGCTTTACCCAAGTCCGAGCCGGCCAGAATATCGCTTTCCACGTTCATACCTGCCGATATTCTGCTTTGCTTGTGTTCGGCCAGCTTCGCTTCCAGGTAAGGTACTTCACCAGGAAACATCGCTTTCAGAATAACGCAGGAAACTTCGGCAACCACTGCATCTTCGGAAGGATACGACGGAAGATCGCTGACCGGGAGTAGCGTTTTAATCGAAGTATCATTCTTTGAAGGTGCTTTTCGGTTGTATTTGAATTTGTAGTTCCATGCGGCCACCAGCGCGTCATATTGTGCCACGCTCAGGTATGCCAGCGCGCGCGCTGTGTAAGGCGGGTTCGCGAAGGGGAATTTGGGGTCTTTCAGCGGGTTGGCAGCGTCGGGCACGGGATATTTGCCTTCTGCATTTGACGCGGGAGGGGTGTTGTAACGTGCGGCCAGTTCACGTGCTATTTCGTTCCACCGGTATACGGCTCCTGCTCCCCAATAGTTGATCTGCTCTTTTTGCTGAGGGGTAACGGCGTCGGTTGCCTGTTTCAACTTTTGGAGCTCTGCTTTGTATTCGGCGGAAGCTGCTTCTTTGGGTTCGGCAACGGCGATTTCACCCGATGAGGCAAGTACGTACGGCTTCCAGGTGCCGGCTTTTTCATCCAGGCTGGAAGGCGTGTTGATGCCTGCGGTTGGTTCATCGACGGTCTTGGAACAGGACCATAGCAATATCACCGCCATAGCTGGCATTGCAAGCCGGGCGATCGATTGCCGGAAGGAGATATAGTTGATTTTCATTGTTTTCTGTCTGAAATATTAGTTTTTAGCTTCTTTGGCATAGCGGAACTGGTATAGCACGCCCACGGAAAAGGCAGTGCTCTGGCCTACATTCTGCCCGTCGATCACGTGCGAGGCACGCGCGTTGACGCCGATATTTTTAGGTTGAAATTTGGCATAAACCCCCACCACAGTCGATTTCATATTGTTGGTCGGGAAGGGCATGTCATTGCGACGAATGTTATCACCGCCGTCGCAAGCGCCATATTCTATAAACCCTTCAGCCTGGATGGCTTTTTTGAGGTAGCCCAGTCTTGCCGAAGCGTCATATGCATTCGGAACGGACACTTTGTTGGTATTATACAATTTGTCATCGGCCTGATAGGAATCGCGGTCGATGGTGATTTTGCTCCGGAAAATATAAGAGCCCGAAGCGGTCAGGTAGATGCCGCTTTTATGGCGATAGCTCGCAAGAAGCCGGGCTGTTGCCGTTTTGCATTGGATACCGATCGACATTGGGAGGAAATCGGGAATGTAGTCGGATGCGGGGAGTGACGCGCCGCCGATGGCGTGCAGAGAGAAACCCGATTTATTCAGAAAGCGGTATTTCAGCCAAAGTGAAGCATCCTGTACTCCTTTCTGCCATCTGAGGTTGCCGGTGCTGGCCTGGGTCCACACGTACGGCAAAGCCACGATGGCGTTGAAATCTTTGGTGATACCTACCGCGAGCATCGGCATTACGCTTTGCGTGGTGTGCGTACCGATGTTGAGGTTTTCACGTTTCAGCGAGTTTTCCCAGTATTGGTCCCATGAACTGTGCGTATAGGAAACTGCAAGGCACGCCGTCTTTTTGCCCATGTAAATGGCATCGTTAGGCATTTGGGCGTAAGCGGAGGATAGAGAGCCGGCGACTGTCAGCAATATGCCGAGCAGGCGCAGCCCTTTTGGGGATAAAGAACGTATCATAGATTATCAATTAATAGGATAGTGCACTTTATGATGGTGCGAAAGAATATTGCATAGAACTAAAACGATCAGCAGGCCTGGTCGTAAAGCGTTATGAGTCAAAAAAAGGCTTAGCAGTGTTCGGGCGGGGGAGATGCCAGAGAGATTTGATGTGACAGGTAGTGAGCTGCCATAAAATGATTGCCGGTGGAAGGCAGGATTTCGTCTATGATGCCTTCGGAGTATACCGGAAATTGCTGGATATTGGGAATGTAAATTTTTAAAAGGCTGCTCAACTGTTCCAGTGCTTTTCCGTAAGGGCTCTTTGGAACGTCGGTTTGCGAGTCGTTGAGCACCTGGATGGCATTGGCAAGCTCAAAAAAATGGTCGCGCGCCGCTTCATTAGATTGCAGCGTTACATACAAAGTGTCGTTCTGATGAAGAATGTGGGTTGGATTGTAAAATTGCCCGTCCTGACGGACCAACCCTTCGATGTTTTCAGTGATTTCCAGATTGCCTGAGTAGGGCAGAGAAGGCAGGAACATTTTCATGACCAATCGCTCCCCGGGCCGGTCAGAAGCTGCGATCTGATAGTCTTTTTCAAAGAAAAGAACAGCAAAGCTTAGCCCAAACATGTTGTAGAGCAGCAATGCAAGTAACCCTATCGACGCCAGTCTTCTCAATTCTTAAAGAGGATTTATAACCAAATGTAATCATTTTAGCCACATATAAGCAAGCGCCAGTTCCAACATTAACAGGCTCATTTACTGCAAAATGTAGTAACCAGTGGTTAGTTGATATAGGATGAATGGGCTATTTATTTGGATTTCAGAACTATGGATGAGGATTGCCGCCCACCGACTGTCAAAATTCGCTATCTTGACACCACGATCATTTCATCCTGAATGCCATGCGAACCTATCAGTCTTTGCTTGAAGTTGTTAAGGGCAAACAGTGCCTGCTTTTGCTTGTGTTGTGCGGTTTTTCCCAGGAGAGCTCTTTTAGCCAGAAGGATTTTGAAAAACTGAGACCGTTGGTAGGAACCTGGCTTAATAAACGCACAAGGGGCGATATTTATGAAACCTGGACGCGAAAGGACGAAAAGGAGTTTGCCGGCATGAGCTATACGATTGCGAATGCAGATACCACCCCGCTTGAAAAAGTGCGACTTTACATTCAGGGGAGTGAGATTGTGTACGCCCCGACGGCCTTCGGACAAAATGACAAACAAGAAGTACTATTTAAATTGAAATCCATTGAGGGCAACCGTTTTGTTTTCGAGAATCCGTTCCATGATTTTCCCAAACGAATAGTCTACGATTTCAGATCGAACGATTCGCTCTATGCGCATATCGAGGGTGAAGTCCAGTCACGGCAGCGAAGAGTCGATTATCCTTACCGCAGAATACATTAACCTATTTATAACACCATGAAAAGATCAGAGATCGTACCCATGCCCCCGTTTTTTGACAGATATATTAACCTTGTTGAAGATATCGACCTTTTCGAGGGTTTCACAAAATACACGCCTGAAAGCGTATTTGCCGAAACTGAAAAGCTGATCGCGCTCGGCGACCGGGTTTATGCGGAAGGGAAGTGGACAGTCAAAGACATTTTGCAGCACGTAATCGATAACGAGCGGATCATGGCCTACCGGGCGCTGCGTTTTTCGAGAAATGACAAAACACAGCTTCCGGGTTACGACGAGGCGATCCTGGCGGCCAACACTGTTGCGGGCCACCGCACGGTCGATGACCTGATGGAGGAGTTCTCTGAACTTCGCCGCAGCACGATTACCCTGTTTAAAAATATGGACAAAACCATGCTGACGCGCATGGGCAATGCCAACCAGACTGAAATATCGCCGCTGGCGCTGGGTTTTGTGATCCTGGGGCATCCCACCCACCACATGAACGTAATCCGCGACCGTTATTTTCCGCTGATTTAAACGCCCGCCAATTGATCGAGCGCTTCCTCCACTTTGGTGACCGGCAACTGACAGGTTTTGTCAAAGCAGACATAAATCGCCGTTTTGGCATTAATGTCGGTCCGGTTCTGCAAGAGCGGCAGGGTGGAGGAGGTGCTTGTTCCCATGACGATTTTGTTAGGGATGAAAAAGCGGTCGAAGTCCTTGCGCATCGCGTCCGCGTCGCTGCCCACGATCGCGATTTCGGCTGTCGGTACAGCGCGCTGACAATACAATGCCGCCCAGTTGGTAACCCATTGCACATCGGCCAGCAGCAATTTGGTCATCTTGGAAAGCATATTGTCGGCTATTTCCAGGTAGTCGTCGCGGTCGAGCATTTTGCCCAATGTGTAAAGATTATGGGCCATAATAGAGTTGGAAGCGGGAACTACATTATCGAAAAGCTCCTTTTTGCGTGCGATGAGCGCTTCCCCGTACGTATCTGTAAAATGAAAGAAGCCTTCGGCCTGGTCAAAGAAGTTGCTTATCGTGTAATCGGCCAATTCTTGCGCCTTTTGCAGCCAGTTTTCATCAAATGTGACCTGGTAGAGACCCAGGTAGCCTTCGATGACCGCGGCATAATCTTCCAGAAAGCCCGTCACCGTGGCTGCCCCGTTTTTAAAACTATGTTTCAAATGGCTGCCGGTAGTCATTTTTGAACCAATAAAATGCCCGGTCGCAACGGCCATCTCACGGATTTCTTCGTGGCCTAATGCGCGGTAGGAATCCGTCAGCCCTTTGATCAGAAGGCCGTTCCAGGAGGCAAGAATTTTGTCGTCCAGGCCCGGCCTGATCTTTCCGCGGCGCATTTCTGCCAGTTTGGTTAGCGCGTTTTCATACAACGCGGGGAAATCATCTGCCTGAATGCCGACTGTTCGCGCCGCATGCTCGACAGGCTCTGTCAAATGCAGGTGGTTGTAGCCATGCTCCCAGTTTCCGTGCCTGGATATTTTGTAAAGTTTTGAAAACCAACTGAAATCTTCCCCCAATGCAGCTTTGAGCTCGTCCTCTGTCCAGATGTAGAATTTGCCTTCGATGCCCTCGCTATCCGCGTCCAATGCGGAGAAGAAACCGCCGTCGGGGCTAAGCATTTCGCTGGCCAGCCATTGGATGGTCTGCTGGATCCGGTTTGCATAAAGCGGATTTTGCGTTAAAGAATAGGCCTCGGCATAAATGCTCAACAGCTGCCCGTTATCATAAAGCATTTTCTCGAAATGCGGGATAAACCAGTCCTCGTCGACCGAATAGCGGGCCCAGCCGCCGCCGACGTGATCGTAAATGCCGCCCAGGGCAATGCGGTTCAATGAAAGTTCCACCTGCGCCAGTGCTTCGGGATTCTGGCTGATATCGAAATAGCGCAGCAGAAATTTATAGATCGAAGGCATCATGAACTTTGGCGCGCGGTCCATACCGCCCTTACGGGTATCGAAATGCCGTTGTATTTGCTCGAACATCAGATCCGCATCACGCCTGTTGAACTGGACCGTGGCATTAACAAGACCGTACTTCTGGCTTTCGGATGCCACCATGTTTTCGACAAAACCTTCCGCTGAGCTTGCCAGCTCCTGGTAGTTGTTGGTGAATGCCTGGTTGATGCTTTTCAAAAGCTGCACCCAGTTTTGGGGCGGCAGGTAGGTAACCCCATAGAAAGGCTTGGTATCGGGCAGCAAAAACACATTCAGCGGCCAGCCCCCGCGTACGCCCATTGCCTGCACAGCGTCCATGTATACCGCGTCCACGTCCGGCCGCTCTTCCCGGTCGACCTTAATGCATACGAAATACTGGTTCATTACCTGGGCGATAGGCTCTTTTTCGAAGCATTCACGCTCCATCACATGGCACCAGTGGCAGGCCGAATAGCCGATACTGACCAGGATTGGCTTGTTTTCGCTTTTGGCTTTGGACAATGCTTCCTCGCCCCATGGGTACCAATCCACCGGATTGTGGGCGTGTTGAAGCAAATATGGGCTGGTTTGTTGACTGAGTCGGTTCATAATGGTGCTGGCAGCGGCTATTGCAGGATCACTACCTTTTTAATGACAGTTCGGTTGACGGTGGTAAAGCGGGCAAAATATATGCCAGAAGGTAGTTTTGGCAGCGCGATCGTCGTTTTGGTTTCACCGGCGAATGCTTTCAGTTTTTGTTGCAGGAAAGTTTGTCCCTTCGTATTGGTGAATGCAAAATCAACATCCGCTACTCCATTGATCCCTGCCAGCGAGATATTAAGCTCCTGCGCCGCCGGATTCGGATAGACATTTACCATATCAAGCGAAGGCTCGACCCCGTTGACAGAATCGTTCAGATCGAATTTGCAAAGGAAGACTTCCTTGCCTTTCAGAGTAATGTTGCGTGACCAGTTCTGATAGGAAACGGTAATGGAGGTGGTTGCGCCATCGGCGGCATAAGGGTTCTGGGCGGCGACTAAAATATTACTTCCTTTTACAATGCCCCGCCAAACCGGGTTTTGCTGCTCCATATTGTCCCGTGCCGACATCGGTATGACAAGCTGGTAATTTCCTTCGAGCATATCCTTGAATTGGGATAACCGGTAAAGTCCGTAAATAAAATGCTCATACGGCCCATAGTTTTCCTTTCTTTCAGCCGATAAAAACGGGTTTTCCCAAAGCCAGAGCCCTTTCGCACCGGAAAAGAAAGGGAAAATTGCCGTGGCTTCGGCCATGAAATCGGTGATCAGCGGAATGTTCGGGTCATAGCTGTCGTGCACGCGCAGCCACACGAACGGGATGATCGGCTTGTCGCTCCAGGCCGCATTCGATTCAATGCTGAACAGCAGGTAGGAGAGGTAGTCTTTGCCAATGGGATGGTCGTAGCCGTAATAGTAATACGGAGATGGAGACAGGAAATCCATCGCATTGTAAAAATTGCCGCCGATCTTGCCTGCATTGTCCTGCATGAGGTAATGCGTCCGCGCCAGATTGGTGGTCCAGTCCTGCCAGCTGTTGGCCGTAATATTCAGCCAGGTATTGCGGATGGGCACGTCGCTGTAACTGGTCAGCGAGGCCTTTACGCCCTTCGCGCGCAAACGGTTGGCCGCCTCGGTGTACCACCATCGCATGTCGCGCTTATAGGTAGCCAGAAAGTCGGCGTCGGAAAGATTACGGTAATTTTGAGGTATCTGGGTATTGGACTTCAACGCGAGAATATCGCGGTCTTCGCGCTGCATGCGTTCAATGTCCAGGCACACGACATCGACACTGGTTACCGTACTGGCATAATTGTCCCAATAGCTTCGGTAAGCCGCCGTATCATTGCCCCACGGACTTCGCAAGTTGTTGTCCGCCCAGGGTTGATTACCACTTGAAGTAGCTACCCCGTACCAGAGCATTGCGCGCTGGCTGGCGGTTAATGACCCGGGCTCCGGGCCGCTGAATGCGGCGATATGGCTGAAACCGTGCTTTAATGGCTGGGACTGCGTGTCTCCGAAGCGCGGACCGCTGTAAATTATTTTAAATGGCAGCGAGAATTCCGGGAATTTGCCCCATTCGATGCTGTTATTGGTGGTTACCGGGTTTAGCACATAACCGGGCTGGCAATTCTGGCTGTGAGCACTTAATGCGGTGAGCATTATGCTCAGAAATGTACTGAAAAATGCCTTTGAATAGATGTTTGTATAGTGAGTCATAAGATTTGACCAGACAAATTCGTTACTTTTGCAATGCCGCTAATTTCATTTTTCCGCGACGCGCAGTCCGGGACGCGCAGTCCGCGACGCGTACATCCGGAAGGCGCAGTCCGATAATTACCGGCGTCAAAGAATTCAACACAATAGTAATTGCCTTGAAACGTAAAATACAATCAACATGAAACGACTACTTCTTTTTGTTCCAGTCCTGTTTTTATCGCTTTGGGTGATTAGCTGCAAGGACAAAGATAAGGACGAAACGCCTGAGCCGACAGCGAAGAGTAAAATACTGGTCAATTATCCGTGGAGAATGTCTGCTGTGACAGATTTGTCGGGGAAAGACATTTCCGAAAACCAGCTGGGTGCCGATACAAAGTTTATCAAACAAATGGATATTCAGTTTCAGCAAAATGCAACAGTGAGGGCATTGGACCAGAATTCGAGTCAAGTAATCAATGGCGGCACCTGGTATCTGGTCAATGAAGAAAAAGCATTGGATATCAAGATTGTGGGTTTCTCTGGCGAATTCGGACTGGAAGAACTTACCAATAGTAAAATGAGACTGAAAAGCAAAATGCCGGTTAATGGCGTCGAGCAGGAGGCCATTATGGTTTTCCAGCCCGTGATTAAGTAGCTGGTGGTGCGATATACAATTTATAGTGAAAAGCGGCGGATAGATCTGCCGCTTTTCTTATTTTGTGCAAATTTTTTTGAATGAAAAAGAACATTCCCTCCATCATTAACGCGTGGTGCATGTACGACTGGGCCAACTCGGTACACGCATTGGTGATCGTTTCCAGCATTTTCCCAGTCTATTTCAGCGCTACCGCATTAAGCGCGTCCGGTACGCCCGAGGTTAACTTTTTCGGAACCCAGATCAAAAGTTCGGTCCTTTTTTCCTACACGGTTTCGGTATCTTTCCTGATTACCGCGCTGCTCATACCGATTTGCACGGCGATCGCCGATTTTACAGGCAAGAAAAAGCGCTTCATGCAGTTTTTCTGCTACACGGGAGCGGTGAGCTGTATGCTGCTCTATTTTTTTACGAAAGAAACCCTGATCTCCGGCATATTTCTCTTTGGCCTGAGCCTGATCGGATGGAGCGGCAGCATTGTCTTTTACGATTCCTATTTGCCTGAGATCGCCACCGAAGACCGCTTCGATAAGTACAGCGCACGTGGTTTTTCGCTGGGGTATTTGGGCAGTGTATTGCTGCTGCTTTTCAATTTAAGCATGATCCTTGCGCCGCAGTTTTACGGCATCACCCAAAAATCGCTTCCCGCTCGCATTTCGTTTTTTACAGTAGGGCTTTGGTGGATATTATTCGCCCAGATTCCTTTTTATTACCTGCCATCGGGCAATGCGGATAAGGAGAAGAGTGGAAACTGGATATTTCACGGCTTTAAGGAGCTACGAAAAGTATACGGGCGCCTGAGAGAGCAGCCTTATCTGGCCAAGTTTCTGAGCGCATTTTTCATTTATACCATGGGCCTGCGCACAGTTATGTACGTGGCGACGATCTTTGGCGCGACCGAATTGAAATTGCCTTCGCAAAGTCTGATCATCACTGTGCTGTTAATTCAGCTTGTTGGGATAGCCGGTTCCTACACTTTTGCATGGCTGTCGGGCAAAATCGGTAATATTTATGCATTGATGATCGGAGTAGCGATCTGGATCGGCATCTGCACAGGTGCTTATTATACCACCGAGGCCATGGAGTTTTATGTGATCGCCTGTACGGTGGGGATGGTGATGGGAGGCATCCAGTCACTTTCCAGGTCGACTTATTCCAAGCTCATCCCCGAGAACGTCACAGACACCGCCTCCTATTTCAGCTTTTACGACGTCACCGAAAAGCTGGCGATCGTGATCGGCACATTTATCTATGGTACGGTCGAGCAGCTTACAGGTAGCATGCGCAACAGCATCCTGGCGCTACTGATCATTTTCGTAATCGGGCTGATGCTTCTTTACCGGATTCCTTCCAGGAAAGTTTACCATTTTGAATTGGATCGTAACAAAAATTAATTTAATATCGCGGCACCAAAAAGCAGGATGTTAGCTCAGCTGGTTCAGAGCGCCGCCTTGACAGGGCGGAGGTCAGCGGTTCGAACCCGCTACGTCCTACGAATATAGAGGTCTGTATATCGCTGATATGCAGGCCTTTTTTCATTCAGTTCCAAAAACAAAAGCGGCTTTTGAGATTCCGATTCAAAATGGGGACTGATCTATTTAGGTAATAATTTCAATAACCAGGGTTTTATTATTACTTTAAGTAGATAAAATTTGTTTCTATTTAGAATGCTGGATTAGCGTACGCTTATGTTGGAATTGACCGAGCGCCAGTGGGCGTTGTTTGATTATGTGAAAGAAATGCACGGGGCGCAGAAACGTAAATACACCGGAGCGCCTTACTATACCCATTTGCTGAGTGTCGCCAACCGGGTGGAGCGTTACGTGCAGAACGGTTATGAAACCGAAATAGCGCTCTGCCATGACTTGATCGAGGATACGGAATGTTCATTGGCCGATCTTTCGTCCAAACTGATGAGTCTGGATTATAATGTCGAAGAGGACGTGGAAATATTGGCGGGTGTGGACGATCTGACCGATAAGTATACCCATGAGCGCTACCCCGACCTAAACCGTGCCCAGCGTAAGAAACTCGAAAGCGTGCGGATCGTAGGGTCCAGGCCGATCGCCCAGACGGTGAAGTATGCCGACATTATAGATAATATAACCTCCGTTATCGAGCATGATCCGGGGTTTGCGCGGGTGTATGCACGAGAAATTGACAGTTATCTCTGGAAAATAGATAAGGGAAACCGGGAACTGTATGCCGAATGCTGCCGGGTATTTGCTGAGATAAAAGTCCGGCTGGAACTGGATAAAGAGGAAATAGAGCATTAAAAAAGCCTGCAACGTCGGTTGCAGGCTTTGATTTATCTTCAAACGGTAACCTGTTAAAGCGTCCGTTTTACTTCGCGTAGCTCGAAACTTTCGATGATATCGCCGATTTCGATGTCGTTGTAGTTTTTGACACTCAAACCACACTCGTAACCGTTCCTAACTTCCTGAACATCGTCCTTGTAACGTTTCAGCGAGTCGATTTCACCGGTGTAAAGTACGATACCGTCGCGGACAACACGAATCTTGTTGTTGCGTTTCACATATCCATCCGTTACGTAGCAACCTGCAATGGTACCAATGCGGCTGATCTTGAATACTTCGCGGATTTCGATGTTTCCGGTAATGATCTCTTCGATGGTCGGTGCCAACATACCTGTCATCGCATCTTTGATCTCTTCGATCGCCTGGTAAATTACCGAGTAGTGGCGAATCTCGATCTGATCCTGCTCGGCCATTTTCTTCGCATTCGAAGAAGGACGGACCTGGAATCCGACGATGATCGCATCGGAAGCAATCGCAAGGTTGACATCGGATTCGGAAATCTGACCCACAGCCTTGTGAATGATATTTACCTGAACTTCCGAAGTAGAAAGTTGAAGCAATGAATCCGAAAGTGCTTCTACCGAACCATCCACGTCACCTTTTACGATCAGGTTCAGCTCGCGGAAAGTACCGATCGCCTTACGACGGCCAATCTCTTCCAGGGTAATGTGCTTGCGTGTCCTGATTGATTGTTCGCGCTGGATCTGCTCACGCTTGGTGGCGATATCACGGGCGTCACGCTCGTTTTCGAAGACATTGAAGCGGTCACCTGCCTGTGGCGCACCATTGAGACCCAGCAACTGCACTGGCATGGAAGGGCCCGCTGTTTTGAGCTTTTTGCCAAGGTAATCGGTCATCGCTTTTACTTTACCGAAATGCGCACCAGCCAATACCACGTCACCAACCTTCAATGTACCGGTTTGAACAAGGATCGTTGTCACATAGCCGCGTCCCTTATCAAGCGAGGCTTCTACAACAGTACCCATCGCGCGGCGGTCGGGATTCGCTTTCAGTTCCAGCAATTCCGCTTCCAGCAATACTTTTTCAAGCAGCTCGTCGATACCCAGACCAGATTTGGAAGAGATTTCCTGGGTCTGGTATTTACCACCCCATTCTTCTACCAAAAGGTTCATATTGGCCAGCTCTTCACGGATCTTCTCAGTGTTCGCGCCTGCCTTATCTACTTTACTGAATGCAAATACGATCGGTACGCCGGCAACCTGTGCGTGATTGATCGCCTCGCGGGTTTGCGGCATGACGCTGTCGTCAGCCGCGATCACGATGATTACCACGTCGGTTACTTTTGCTCCACGGGCACGCATCGCAGTAAATGCTTCGTGACCCGGTGTATCCAGGAATGTTACCTGCTTACCGGTTTTGGTTTTTACGCTGTATGCACCAATGTGCTGGGTGATACCTCCGGCCTCGCCGCTCGCTACGTTTTCCTGACGGATGTAGTCAAGGAGCGATGTTTTACCGTGGTCAACGTGACCCATGATCGTTACGATCGGCGCTCTTTCTTTCAGGCTTGCTTCGTCGTCAACCTCTTCCTGAACATCGTTCTGTACTTCTTCCTCGGCAGAAATGAAGGCTACTTCAAAGCCGAATTCATCGGCAATGAAAGTGATGGCTTCTGCATCCAGGCGCTGGTTGATCGATACGAACATACCCATGCTCATACAAACCGAGATTACCTCCTGAACCGTCACGTCCATCAGGGACGCCAGGTCGTTTGCAGATACGAACTCGGTTACGCGCAATACTTTTGTTTCTTCGTCTCCAAAGCCGTTTGGATCGTTCTGATCTCCACGGTCGCGGCGACGGTTGCCTTTTCCTCTGGCCATACCTTTGGTGTTACCACCACCCATACGCGCCATTGTGGCTTTGATATTGTCGGAAACTTCCTTATCAGAAACCTCCTCGCGGCGGCCACCTCTACGGTTGTTGTTGCTGTTATTACCTCCTCGGTTGCCCTGGCCCTGTTGTGCAGGTCTGGATTGTCCGCCGGCTTGCTGGGTACCACCCTGAGAGGTATTTCCAGGAGTGTTTGGACGGGCGCGGTTTGCGTCGGTGCCGGTAGTGGTATTTGGAGTTGCACCAGCATTTGGAGTTGCATTTGCGTCGGCTGGCCGGTTTTCTCCGGGTGCAGCCGCTCCGTCGCGGATTCTCTTCCTTTTTCTACGGCGTTTCTTGTCAGCGGAAGTGTCGCTGGAAGCCACCGGATCTTTCTTTTTATTCGAGGGTAGTTCGATTTTTCCAACCACTCTTAGTCCTCTGAGTTGTTCACCGCGTGCCTCGATCAGTTCCGATTCACCGGATGGCTGCTCTTCGGGCGTGCTGCTAGGTTCAGTCGCCGCGGGGGCAACGGGAGCAGCAGGAGCAGCTTTTTCTGCAACCGGCGCCGTTTCTTTCGGTTCAACCGGTGCTGGCTTGCTTTGCACTGGTTCCGCCGGACGCGGTTCTTCTTTGATTGGAGCCTCGGCAACCGGAGCCGCCGGTGCAGGAGGAGTTTCTTTCACAGGAGCTTCCACCGGAATTTCCTTAACAGGTTCAGGCTGGCTTGCTGCCGGTTTGATTTCTTCTTTCTCTACTGGCGCAGGTGCGGCTTTCGGTGTTTCGGCCACTACTTCTTTGGGAGCTTCCGGTTTAGGTTGTTCCTCAGCAGCAGGCTGTGGAGCCGGGCGTTTCGCATCCAGGTCAATTTTGCCTACGACCTTGATACCAGGTAGTTTATTTTCAAAAGCAGGTTGTGGCTCGGTAGCAGAAGGTTTTTCTTCCACAACGGGCTTTTCGTCGGCTTTCGGTGTATTTCGGAAATAAAGAATTCCTTCAACGTCGCTTTTCACCTTGTCTTCCTTCACCTCAACCGGTGCTTCCACAGCAGGAGCAGCCGGTCTTTGCGTCAGGGATGATCTCAGCTCATTCGATTTGAAGTCCTTCGCAAGAAACTCGATTTGATCGGCATTAATTTTGGTATTCGGATTACTTTCCACCTTATACCCCTTGGCAGACAGATGATCCACGATCGTAGTAATACCCACGTTGAGGATCCGTGCCACTTGGCTAAGGCGCATCATTTTATCTTCTGCCATATTAGCAATTTAGTAGAATAAGGTTTTGCACTGATTGTGGAGCTGTTTTGCACAGCTCCACGAGTTAATATTATTCAAATTCTTTCCGCAGGATATCGAGTACTTCCTCGACAGTCGCTTCTTCAAGGTCGGTCCTTCTTACCAGTTCCTCCTTGCTCAGTGCCAATACGCTTTTCGCTGTATCAAGACCGATTTTGTGCAGTTCATCGATGATCCATTCGTCGATTTCATCCGAGAATTCGGTCAAATCGACATCTTCATCGTTTTGTTCTTCGATATCGCGGAATACGTCGATTTCCATTCCCACCAGTTTGCCGGCCAGCTTGATATTCTGTCCGCCTTTACCGATTGCCAGTGATACCTGGTCTGGTTTGAGGAAAACCGATACGCGCTTGGCGTCACGGTCGATTTGCATCGAGCTTACCTTCGCTGGGCTCAATGCGCGGCTTATAAGCAGTTCAAGGTTGTCGGTGTAATTGATAACGTCGATGTTCTCGTTACCCAGTTCACGGACAATGGAATGGATACGTGAGCCTTTCATACCTACGCACGCACCCACCGGGTCGATCCTGTCGTCGTAAGATTCCACGGCAACTTTGGCACGTTCCCCTGGTTCACGAACAACTTTCCGGACAGAAATGATTCCATCATAGATTTCCGGGATCTCTACTTCGAAGAGTCTTTCCAGGAATACCGGCGAAGTTCTCGACAATGTGATCTTCGGTGATCCGTTGTTCATTTCCACTTTATGGATCACCGATTTAACGGATTCTCCCTTACGGAAACGGTCTTTGGAAATCTGCTCGGTGCGTGGAAGCGAAAGTTCGTTACCTTCCGAATCCACGATGATCACTTCGTGCCGGAGTGTCTGGTACACTTCGCCGGTGATCATTTCGCCTACCTGATCTTTGTATTTCTCATACATGATCTCTTTTTCCATATCCTTGATCTTTTGGATCAGGGTCTGGCGGGCGGTTTGCACCAGTCGGCGACCGAATTCAACCAGTTTTACTTCTTCGGCAACTTCTTCGCCTACCTCAAAGTCGTTCTGGATCTTACGGGCTTCGGCAAGTGGTATTTTGTTATATTCCCAGATATCCTCCGAGTTGTCGTCGACAATTTCACGGGTACGCCACATTTCCAGGTCACCGCTTTCGGGGTTGATGATCACATCAAAATTATCGTCGGTGCCATATTTTTTGCGAATCATAGTACGAAATACCTCTTCCAAAACACTGATCATCGTTGGACGATCGATGTTCTTAGAGCTTGCGAACTCCGCGAATGATTCAATTAATATTCCGCTATCCATTGCTATGTTAAAGAATATTTGCTGATACTAAGTTAGACATATTATATAATTGATCACAACCGGAAAATGCGATTCCGGCGTTGTGAGTCTATTTAAACGAGATTTCGATCATCGCCTTGGAAATCTCATCCAGGCTGATCGTCCGTACCAGCGACGCCTCGTCTACCGGTGTTTTCGGTTTTTTCTTGGGGGCGGGTAACTGAATGGTAATATTTTCATCACCGGCGTCCGTCAGGTTTCCTTGCAGGACTTCACCGGTTTTCAATGTGATTTTGAGATTCCGGCCCACATTTTTTCTGTACTGGCGCGGTAGCACCAACGGCTGGTCCAGGCCAGGTGAAGAAACTTCCAACGTGTAAGCGTCTGTGAAAATTTCCAGCTCTTCAAGCTGCTTGGCGAGCCTGCGGCTGATGGAGGTGCATTGCTGGATCGTAATGCCCTCGTCGCTGTCCACAAGGATGGTTACTTTCTGACTTGCCTTGGAAGGTTTGAAAACAATGTCTATCAAAAAACAGTCACCATCTTCCAGAAGCGGGGCCAGCAAAACTTCTAAATGTTCCTTTACGGTCATGTATAAGCTATACAAATAAAAAAGGGGCTTAAACCCCCTCAATCAATCGATCAAAATAGAATAGGATGCAAATATAAAATTTTTTTATCATTTCTACAAACATTCGGGGATGTCTTCCAAATCCGTATCCTTCGCCTATTTTTGCAAAAAAATGCTATTCTGAATCAATGAAGGGGATCAAGAAGTTACTGTGGTTTTTGTATCAATGCTTTGCTTTTTATACCCTGCTGATTTACACGCTGATACTGTGGGTGCCGTCGGGCGGCTGGGTGGCCGGGTTTATGATGATGTCGTTCCCCGTAGTGGTGGCCATTCATTTGATTTCGGTGCCTATATGGTTTGCGGTGGAAAGGAAAAAAGCCATTTTGCCGTTGGTTATGTTTCTTGCTGCCGGTTTGTTTCTTTCCAGGACTTACAGATTCAAGGGCTCGGGAGACCGGGATACGGGTGCGGGCGAAAAGCAAAGGTTTTCGGTTATGAGCTATAATGTCCACGTGTTCCAGAAGTTCACGGATGGGCGGACGCAGGAGACCCGAAAGGAAATCAGGGATATGAAAGCGTGGATAGGTAATAGCGGGGCCGATGTGCTTTGCATGCCCGAGTATTACGACGAAGACGAATCAATTTTCGACTCAGGAACTTACCTCAGAAAAAAGGGATACAGGCATGCCGCTTATTTCCACCAACGAAAGTTCGGAAAGTCGTACTGGGGGCTGGCAATTCTTTCGAAATTCCCCATTGTAGCCTCTCGTGACACGGTTTTTGCGGCGCAGAACGGAATGGTACAGGCAGACATAAAGGTCGGAAGGGACACAATAAGGGTTATAGGCCTTCATTTGTATTCGATGACGCTCGGTCTAAGCAAACTGGTCGAGCAAAAAGAAATGGATGGAATTGAAACTGAAAGTCGCATTACCCTCAGAAAGATGAAAAATGGCTTTCAGCGAAGAGCCGAGGAGTTTACCGTTTTGCAGGACTGGGTTAGAACATCTCCGCATCCGGTGCTGGTTTGCGGGGATTTTAATGAAGTGCCTTACAGCTATATCTATGGAAAGCTTCGAAAATCACTCAAAAACAGCTTCGAAGAGAAGGGGCAGGGATTTGGCTTTTCCTACAATCACTTGCCTTATTTCATCCGCATCGATCATCAGTTCTACGATGACGGCCGCATTTCAGTGCACGATTTTACGACCTATTCCAAAGTTAAATATTCGGATCACTATCCGATTATGGGTACTTACTCCTTCAAATAAAAAGAGGCTCCCGGGAGCCTCTTTTACTGATATTTTATGCCCAGACTGTCGAGCTCGCGCGGGTCGATCGTGGGGGGGAAGATGCCCCGCGCGAGCTTCTGCTTAACCAGCGCACCGGTTTTTGCAGCTTCTTGCTCTGTTGCAAACCCATTGATACCGGGTATTCCCGGAATAACTTTCTGATCGATTACCAGCGTAGTGTCCTGCCTGATGTGGTAACCCCAGCCATGCTCGCCCCTGACTGTTTCAACCTTGAAACGGGAAAGGCCTTCGCGGCTGCGGCCTTCGCCGCCCTGATTTTCCTTCTGTCCCTTGAAGAACAGAAAGTAAATCGCTGCTGCGAAGGCCGCTATACCTATGATCAGGATTCTGCTGTTTCTGCGGATCACAGATCGTCGTCGTCGTTGATTGCCTGGGTAGGATCAAAGCCCCAGAAGTCGTCTGTTCCACCGCCTGAACCGTTTGAGCTACCGGTTCCAAGATAACCGATCTTACCTACAACAAATGTTCCTGCAAATCCTCTCTGATTTGGGAAAGGAGCTCTTTCAACCCAGCCGTTTGATCCTGGATCGTACTCCCATACGTCAGATCTGCCTCTTCCTCCAACGATATAAGCCTTTCCGTCGATTACCATAGCCGAGCCGTAAGAACGTGCGGGGAATGCATCCTGATCGAATCCGTCGGCAAAATCGATACGGGTCCAGTTGCCTGCGCCGCCGTTACCTGCCGGGTCGAAGCTGTAAATATCTTTGTAAGATGTTCCGGTGTTGCTTTCGCCGAAGCCCACATATGCCTTGGTGCCAACGGTGAATGAAATCGCTCCGGTTCTTTTACCACCTTTGAATGTGGCCATTTCGGTCCATTTGTCGGTAGTAGGGTTGTATTCGTAAAAATCCTGGAAATAGTTGCTGCTGTTGAAGCCAAGACCAACATAAGCTCTGTCGTTTACTACGAAAGAAGTAGCAAACTGACGGGTTCCACCACCGAAATCAGCGATGGCATCCCATTTGTTAGTAGCAGGATCGTATTCGAAGAAATCCTTTTTGTATCCGTTGTCGACCGTCAACACGCCGTCATAACCGCCGCCTACATAGGCTTTGCCTTTCAGCACGAACGCCGTAGCATTGTTGCGACCCGTTCCGGGGAATGGAGTTATTTGTGACCAGGTTTGTCTCTCGGCATTGTAGGCCCAAAAATCTTTTACCCGGGCAACTGTTTCATTTGTATAACCAGTACCAATGTAACCTACGCTACCAATCACAAAACTCACTGCATTGGTCCGGATCGATCCTCCGAAGTTTGGCAGATCCTTTCTGAACCAGTTTCCGAGTTTTTCGGTCTCATCATCCTTGTTACAGCTCATCTGTACCAACGCGGTAGAAGCAACCAGAAGGGCTAACGAAGTCTTTTTTAAGGTATTAAACATGAAATTATTGTTTGACGAATTGTTACAAATGAGTAATGAGAATATTGATTGTTTTAACTGACGGCCGGTCTTTAAACGATATGACAGGCTCACCCGTAACTTAAATTTTTTGCAAACATAACATCTTGATACTGCTAAGTGAAATAATCAGAATTTTTTTGTCCAAAACTTTAATTTGTCAGTTACTTTCAACGCGTATCGGGTTACAATGTTGCGCCGCTGTGACGACCTGCCAGATTCAGGATGCATTCCAACCACCAAAGGTTTGAAATAGTCCCCTCACTTTTACGTTTCTTACCAGGCTTGCCACTTTTCGTATGCTTGCGGCGTAACAGTTGAAAAGCCTTTGTTTTACTCTTACGTATGCATCCCGTTATTTGTTGCAAACAGGATTTTACTTTCTTATTTGTCCTAATTCGTTGAATCATGTTGTAATTAAGAATGCAACTGATATTTTTGCACTTTTTACTGTTCTTGCTCTAAATGAAATTTCAGTCTTATTCCTTCGGGAAGTCGTCAATAGTCTATAAGTTTCTGATCATAATTGGATTTGCGTTTTCGCTCGCAGCGTGTGAGTGGGGGGATGAGATCGAATCCCTGGCGCAGCCCGATCCTGACGATTTTGCCGTTCTAAGTTCGGATACTGTCACCATCAAACTTTCAACGATCGGGACGGACTCGCTGATGACCGGCGCTGCTTCGCGGATGCTTTTGGGTACCTATAAAGATCCCTATTTCGGTAGGGTCAGGACCATGAGCTTCTTTCAACCAACGCTCAACGGAGGGATGAGCGTAACGCAGGAAGCAGAGTATGATTCGCTGATACTTTCGCTGAGATACGATAATTCTTACAGCTACGGCGATACGACCAAGCCGATGAACCTGACAGTTCACAAGTTGCTAACCGATATTCTGGAGAAAAATGCCTACTGGAACCACAACTCGACTGCTTACGATCCCGCATCGATAGGAAAGATAACCATTGTGCCAAGGCCGACCACTACTGCGCTTTTGCGAATCAGGCTTTCGGACGTGCTTGGAAAGCAGGTTTTTGAAATGGCGAAAAATAACCAGCTGACTTCCAACGCCGACTGGATAAACCTGGTGAAGGGGTTAGTTGTAGTGCCTGCGGCTACCGATAATGGCCCTATTGTAGGGTTCAAATGGGGCATAGACAGTACTTCCGTGCAGCTTCATTACCATACCCCTTCGGTAAGCGAGTTCAGGAAGGATTCGACCATATTTAAGGTTACTGCCTCCTACAATCAAACTGTGGCTGATCCTGCCGGAACGCAACTTGCGAAATTGCCGGATAACAAAAGGATTTCGCTCCCATCCTCACAAACAGGGAATCAGGCGTTCATGCAGGCGGGAACGGGTATTATGCTGCGTGTGGATCTGCCTTACCTGCATAATCTCAAGTATACCCAGTACACAGCCATTAATAAGGCTTACCTGCGCGTCAAGCCCTTAAGGGCCTCGGTTACGGACGCGTTCAGGGTTCCCCGCGTCCTTTATCTTTACCGGCTCGACAAGAATAACCAGTTTTATACCGATGCCAATGGCGCACCTCTGGCGGTTACTCTGCTTGGTACCGGAGGCGGAGTGAACAGCGTCTATTTCCATGACCTGATCAAGAACGAGCAATATTACCGCTTCGATATCAGTTCTTTCGCGACCGAAATAATGGTTTCAGAGACCAATGACATTGGAGGCTTCATCATCCGCAGCAGCCCATTCGGTTCAAGCGGGACTTTCCGTGATGCTGGTAGCGAATTCGCAAAAAGCGTCGACCGCCTGGTGGTGGGAGACCAGTTGAATGCCGACAAGGGCGTTGAGCTTGAGTTATATTATACCAAGGTCAAACCTAAATAATATTTTCTTTCAATAGTAACGAAGGGGTAGGCAGCAACGCTTACCCCTTCGTTTTTTACATGACCACGCCGTTCTTCGGCAGTATCTTCTCCGGAATCTTTTCGGTGCCGACCAGTTGCAGCAGATTGATCTCGATATTGCGTGACATTGAGGTCATAGGAATGTCGTTCGGCCCGTTTTCGAACGGGTTTTGCATGATGTAGGCAATCCATTCCACATAAAAGAAAAGGAACGAAATTATAAATGTGATCGGGATAGCGATGCGGCCGATGCTCTCGACCAGGCCCATAGGAAGTACCAGCGTGAAAATAAATATCACCAGGTGCACAAAGAAGCTGTATTGGGTAGGGAAGACCGTATTCTTGATCCGCTCGCATTTGCCCATCGCATCGCAAAGCCTTCGCAGGGTATCGTCGATATTCTGATAAAGTAGTGTCTTGATTTGACCCGAATCGTGCAATGCGGCCATTTTGAACTGGATCAGGTTCAGAATAGCGTTGGGGATATTGTCCTGTGTACTCACATACTCGTGCTCTTCGGTGGTCAGGTGCAGGTCGGCGTACACGAGTACCTGCGTGCGGCGGAGCGAGTTGGAGAGCGCGTAACACCAGGCGATCTGCAAATGGGCGATGTTGGAAACAAGCTGGTCTTTTTCTTTCGCGGGCGCTTCAATAAAGGCCATGGCCTGACGGACCAGCGTGCGGCTGTCGTTGACGATTTCTCCCCAGCATTTGCGGGCTTCCCACCAACGGTCATAGGCCGAGTTGGTCCGGAAGCCGAGCAGCAGCGAGAGCGCTGTACCGAGGATGGTCGTGATGGAAATAGGGAAGGAAAGGAAGTGCCAGTTCTGATAGCTGAAAAGGTAGAACACCAATGTTGCGTAGGCAGTTACCGCAACGACGCCCACCCAAATGCCTTTGAGCAGGCGCCAGATCGAAAAGACCTGTTTTACGTACATAAATTATCATAATAAGTTCGCTGCCAAAATATAAAAAAGCGGGCCATAGTAACACCTATGACCCGCTTTTCGAAATAAAACAATATACGGTTAATGCGCAGGAGCGTTCGGGACGTTACCAGGCTTAGCAGGCTGTTGCCCCTTTTTGCCTGTTGCCAGCTTCTCGATAGCCACAAATAATACCGGCACCACAAAAATCGCCAGCGAGGTAGCGGCAAGCATACCCCCGAATACCGTCCAACCGATGGTTTTCCGCGACTCGGCTGCTGCGCCGCTTGCAAACGCCAGCGGAAGTACGCCAAGGATGAATGCAAGGGAGGTCATGATAATAGGCCGCAAACGAAGCTGCACCGCTTCCAGAGTCGCTTTGACGAGCTCCATGCCGTTGTCGACCCGCTCTTTGGCAAATTCGACGATCAGGATCGCGTTCTTGGCCGCCAGACCGATCAATGTGATCAAACCGATCTGCGCGTAAATGTTGTTGGACAAATTCGGCAGGAATGTCAGCGTAAGGATCGATCCGAATGCACCGATCGGTACGGCGAAAAGTACGGAGAACGGGATCGACCAGCTTTCGTAGAGCGCTGCCAGGAACAGGAACACAAATACGATCGAAATCGCGAAAATAGTGGTTGTACTGTCCCCCGCCTTAATCTCTTCGCTACTCATACCGGAAAATTCGTAGGCGTAGCCCGCAGGCAGTTTGGCAGCTTCCTCGCGTAATGCGGTGATCGCCTGGCCACTACTGAAACCCGGTTTAGGCGTTCCGTTGATCTCCACCGAGCGGTATATGTTGTAGTGGGAAATCAATGCAGGGTTTTCCACTACTCTTGAAGTCACCAATGCGCTCAGTGGTATCATATTGCCCGCTTTGTTGCGCACGTAGAACTTCTGGATTTTATCCAGCGAAGAGCGGAAGCTGCTGTCGGCCTGTACCATTACGCGGAAGTTGCGGCCGTAGAGGTTGAAGTCGTTGACATAACTGCTACCCAAAAGCGTAGATAGCGAATTGAAAACATCATTGACCTGCACGCCGAGCTTCTTGGTTTTTTCGCGGTCGACATCGATTTGGTAGCTCGGAGTCCGTGCGTTGAAGAAAGTATAGGCCATCGCGATTTCGGGGCGTTTGTTGACTCTTCCGAGGAATTCACGGGCAACTCCTTCAAACTGCTGGATATTGTCGGTACTGGTCGATTGCTGCAACTGGAAGGTGAAACCCGAGGTTGCACCAAGACCAGGTATTGCGGGAGGTGCAATAGCCAGCACGCGGGCTTCCTTAATGTCGGCGGTACGTTTCTGGATTTCCTTGATCACAGCCTGCACGTGGTGCTCGGCTCCTTTCCGGTCAGCCCATGGGTGCAAGCTCACGAACATCGTACCCACGTTGGATTTGTTCGAAAAGCTGATCACGTTCAATCCGGCAAGTCCACCCACTACTTTCACTTCCGGAATCGAGGATACCCGCGACATAATGTCTTTGATCATCGCCACGTTACGCGTGGTTGAAGTAGCTTCCTGCATTTCATACGTTACGAACAGACGGCCTTCATCTTCCACCGGAATAAAGCCCGATGGTTTGTTTTTGAACAGGAAGAATAGCCCTACAAACAGACACGCCATCATCACTAGCACCAACGGCGTGGCTTTGATCCATTTGGAAACCCCTCTGGTGTAGGAGTGTGAAACTTTATCAAACCAGCGGTTGAAATGGTCGAAGAACCGTTCCAGCAGGTTCTTTTTGTCGTCCGCACCTTTAGAAGGACGCAGCATAATCGAGCAAAGCGCCGGCGTAAGCGAAAGCGCCACAAATGCGGAAAGCAGTACCGAAACAGCGATCGTGATCGCAAATTGCTGATAAAGGCGTCCTACGATACCCGGTACGAAACCCACCGGCACGAATACCGCCGCAAGGATCAACGCAATAGCGATTACGGGGCCGGAAATGTCCTTCATAGCCTGCTCGGTAGCAGCGCGGGGCGACATTTTCTTCTCATCGATATAATGCTGCACCGCTTCCACCACCACAATCGCATCATCGACGACAATACCGATCGCGAGCACGAATGCAAAGAGCGTCAGTGTGTTGATCGTAAATCCGAAAGGAATGAAGAATATAAATGTACCGATCAGCGAAACCGGGATCGCAAGGATCGGGATCAGGGTCGCGCGCCAGTTTTGCAGGAACAAGAATACTACAAGCACCACAAGGATCATCGCCTCGCCGAACGTGTGCAGTACTTCCTCGATGGACACTTTCACGACCGACGCTGTTTCAACCGGTATCACGTAATCGATGTCTTTGGGAAAGGTCTTTTTCATTTCTGTCAATGCCTTCATCACACCTTCATAAGTGTCGAGCGCGTTGGCGCCGGGCGCCTGGTAGATGAGAACAAACGCGGCGGGTTTGCCACTCACAAATGCATTTACGCCGTAGTCGAACTTACCCAGCTCTACACGCGCCACATCACGCAGGTATACCACGCTACCCTCGTCGGGCGATGAGCGCACGATGATATTTTCAAACTGATCCTTGGTATTCAGGCGGCTGTTGGTCAATACGCTGTATTCAAATGCCTGGGCGCCCGGTTGCGGAGTACCACCCACGGTACCTGCCGCGATCTGCAAGTTTTGCTCTGCCAATGCCGCGGAAATATCCGACGGGGTCATTCTCAGGTTCGCGAGCTTCTCAGGGTTCAGCCAGATGCGCATACCGAAGTCGTCGGCACGTGATACGATATCACCCACACCTTTCACACGTTGAAGTGCATCCTTAATGTAAATGTTGGCATAGTTACCAATGAACTGCGCATCGTGCGTACCCTTGGGCGAGTACAATGCCAACGCGATCATAATGCTCGGCTGGCGTTTCCGTACCGTCAGACCGAGGCGTTTTACCGCATCGGGAAGCGTAGGTTCGGCCACGCTCACGCGGTTCTGTACGTCCAGGGCGGCAATATTGACGTCGGTACCGACATCGAATGTGACGTTGATGCTGCTTTGCCCGCTGCTCGTACTGTTACTGGACATATACGTCATGCCGGGCACCCCGTTGATCTGTGTTTCAATAGGGGTTGTAGTCGTCTGCTCGACCGTCTGAGCATCGGCACCCGTGAAGTTACCGCTAACCGTTACGGTAGGAGGGGTAACGTCGGGATATTGGGCCACCGGTAGGGTCGTAAGGGCAATGAGCCCCACCAGGACCAGCACCACCGAGGATACTATCGCGGTGACCGGCCTTTTTATAAAAACATCTGCAATCATTTCGTACTGGTTTATGAAATAGTAAAAGGGACCGGCTGCTTATTTTTTCTGAGGGCCGCCCTGTTGCGGGCCACCCTGATTGGGTGCGCCTTCCTGCACAACTGCTCCTTCACGAAGGTTCTGCACACCTTCCACCGCAATTTTTTCGCCTTCTTTAAGCCCGTCTTTGATAATGATATTAGGACCGATGGCCGTACCGAGCACCACTTTGCGTTGGGTAACCTTGCTGCTATCGCCTGCCACGTATACAAAGTATTCACCCAATTGCTCGGTCACGGCTTTGTATGGGATCACCACGGATTTAGAACCTGCATTGTTCAGTACCATTACGGTGCCGCTCATGCCTGCGCGAAGCTGACTGTCTTTATTGGGAAATACCAGACGCGCCTTGATGCTACCGGTCTGTGGGTCCACGGCCCGGTCGAGCAATGCGATTTTGCCGTGCGCAGGGTAAACGTCGGTGCCGAATTTGATCGAGAATGTCGAATCGCTGGCCTTTTGCGATTTCAGCAGTGAAGTGAAACGGTAAATTTCCTTCTGGTCCACATTGAAATCGACTGCGAGCTGGCTATCGGTAGAAACCGTGTTCAGGATCGTCTGCCCGGCTGAAACAGGCGCGCCCACCTTCACTGACGATATGCCGATGACACCGTCAAACGGCGCGGTCACTTTGGTGTAGCGTACGCTGGTTTGGCTTGCTTTAATGCTGGCCTTGGCTGCGTCTACCTGTCTTTTTGCTACTTCCAGAGCAGCGTCTGCATTATCGACAAGCTGCTTTGCCACCGCATCATTCTTTTCTAGCTCATGGTAGCGATCCGCGTCTTTCTGGGCGCGGGCAAGATTCGCTTCCTGTACATTCAGGCTGGCAACGGCCTGGTCGTAATTGGCATCGTAAAGCTGCGCGTCGATCGTATAAAGCAACTGGCCTTTACGCACGCGGGCGCCGTCGGTGAAATGAATGCCGGTGACAAAGCCGGTAACCTGCGGACGAAGCTCGACTTCGTTGAGCGGTACGACGGTTCCCGGGTATTCGTCATAATAAGACGCCTCCGAGGTCGAAACCTCTGTCAAAGTCACCTGAACGGCCGGAGGCGCGGTGGGCGCCTGTTGCTGATCTTTTTTGCCGCATGAGAAGATCGTCAATGCAAGCAGGGCAGCGGGGTAATATTTTGTTGTATTTAAAAACATATCATTAAAATATTTTCTAATGGAAGCTGATGTTAATGAAGGTCGTACCTCGACCAGTTATTGAATATTGATCTGTCCGAGCGCCTTCTGAACATCGATCTTGCTGGCAAGCACCTGGTACAATGCATTGTAATAGTTGATCCGCGCCAGACGAAGATCGGTTTCGGAAGTAACCACTTCGAGGTAAGTCTTGATGCCGGATTTGTATTGCAGCTGGATCACATCGTACACCTCACGCGCGAGCTCGACATTCTCTTTCTGGGCGAGCAGGTTGGTCAAATTGCCTTTGTAGTTGGCCAATGCGCTGGCATACTCGGAGTTTACATTGTTTTGAAGACCTTTCAAATCCCAGTCTAGGCGTTTGAGTTGCCATTCGGCCTGTTTGGTATTGGCCCTTCTTTTTCCGCCCTGGTAAATAGGGAGAGAAAGCGTCAGCAAACCGAAAGAGTTGGGGTAGTTCTTGTTATAAAGGTCTGAAAACTGGTTGTTCTGAAAGTTAAGGTTATAGGCCCCGTTCAGCGAGAGATTCGGCAAATAGCTCCATTTGTTGTAGGTCAGATTGGCTTCTGCCAGTTTTTTCTGGGTTGCCAGGATCTGGTACTCGATCCGTCCGTTCAGATCGACGTTTTGCAAAGTGTCAAGGGCGATCTCCCGCTCCATTTGCAAAGTGTCATAACTGATTTGCAGCGCTTTACTGAGCGGATAGCCCATCAGCGTTTTCAGGTATTCGAGCTTCGCCTTTAATACTTCCTCGTTGCTCTTTTTGTTGGCACGGGTGTTGTTCAGGGAAATGGTCGCCCGTTTGTAGTCGATCTTGTCGGCAATGCCCGATTTGTACTGGTTTTCGGCATCTTTCAGGCTGCGTTCCAGGCGCACAATGTCCTCGCTGGCTACGCTGATCTGCTGGGTGGTGGCCAGCACGTCGTAAAATGCCTTGGAAACATTCACGGCCAGGTCGGTTTTGTTGTTGACCGTGTTCTGGCTTGCGGCGAAAAGTACGTCGCCGCGGGTGCGCTTGGCCAGTAATACGTCGCGGTTGAAGATCTGCTGGGAAAGCGTAAACTGCGCGGCCGAAACGTTGTTAACCCCCAGTTTCACCGGGTTGCCTGCAATAATGCTCGTCTGAACAATAAAGTTGTGCTGCAAATTGTAGTTGAAGCCGATCTGCGGGTACCAGTCGGCCAGTTTGGCGCGGACCTGGTTGGCCGTGATCTGCTCGTCGATCAGCGATTGCTGGATCGCTGGCTGGTTTTTGATGGCGTAGGCGACCACATCCTGTAAAGTTGCCTGCTCCAAGACCGGCGCTTCCCGGCTACTTTCCTGGATGCCCTGAGCCAGGGCGGTACTGAGCAAATTCAATAAGAGGAATGCCGAGCTAAGCGCCAAACGCGTTGTTCTTTGTGGCTTAGACCAATGCTTCATGTAGGTGTTAATTAGAATTTTGAATTGAGATAAAGTGCTTCTGTCTGATGATGAACAGGTTTAATAATTGGAAAAAAGCGTGATAGGAGTCAGCTATCCGTGGCTAAGAACAGGATTTTGACCCCTGAAAAGAAAGGATTGAGCGGCGTTAGCATAGCCAGTGGATTTAGAGATTGTTTTGTAAACAATCGGTGACATGATTAGCCTGCGTATAAGCAGCCCCGTTGTTCGATTGTACTTATTAAGGATTAAAATGAGGGAATAGTTTCCTATGTATTTGAAAAAAATTGGCTGTGCACCATACTTTCTTTAAAATATGTAATTTTTAAAGAGAATTGTGCTTTGCATGACATTTCAAAGACAGGTGTTATGCGTAAAAATTACGCATTAAGGTTATTCGAGACCTTCCTGGGGCTGCGGCCAGACTTTCTCGATCAGCGCTGCAAAGACGATCACCAGCACACAGCCAATCAGGTTCAGCCAGAGAAATGCGGTCAGATCGATCACGTAGCTGGCGATTACGAATATCTCCCCGATAATACCTCCCCAGAAAACCGCCCTGCTGCCGATGTTCTTGAAATAGAATGCGACCAGGAATATGCCCAGGATGGTTCCGTAGAACAACGAGCCCAGGATATTGACCGCCTCAATCATACTTCCCAGCCGCGAAGCATACTGCGCCACGGCAATGCAGAACACACCCCAGAAGAATGTTGCCCAACGAGAAGCCGCCACGTAATTGTGGCCATTATCGTCCTTGCGGATTATCCGTTTGTAGATATCGACGATCGTACAGGATGCCAGCGAGTTATATGCTGCCGCCACCGAGCCCATCGATGCCAGCAGGATCACCGCAATGAGCAGGCCTACCATGCCCGCGGGAAGGTAGTCGATTACAAACCGCAGAAAAATGTAGTTCACATCATTGGTGTCGCCCCCGTTAGCCTTCGAAAGCACAGCGGCCGCTTCTTTGCGTACATCCTTTACTTTGCCTTCCAGCTCGGTCAGGATGCTGCGGGAAGCTGCAATCGCCTGCTGGTCGTCCTTTCGGATAGCCTCGGTAAGGGCCATTACCTGCGGCCGCTTTACCGACTGGATCTGTTCATGTTGCTTTTCCAGTGCTGCATATTCTGCTGCATATGGCGTCGATTTTACCTGATCGACGGCTGTTTGGTTAAAGAAAAGCGGCGGTGTGGTGAATTGATAGAATGCAAACACGAGCACACCCACCAGCAGGATCAAAAACTGCATCGGGATTTTCAGTAACCCATTCATAGCGAGCCCTAACTTGCTTTGGCCCTGGGAACTGCCTGTCAGAAAGCGGCCTACCTGCGATTGATCGGTGCCGAAATAGGAGAGTTGCAGAAAGAACCCGCCGATCAGCCCCGACCATACATTATATCTGTTATTCAAGTCAAATGTAAAATCGATCAAATTCACTTTCCCCATCTTTCCAGCCACATGCAAAGCATCGGTAAAAGACACCTGTGCGGGCAGAAACTTTACCACCATCACACCGGCTACCACCATCCCCACCGTTATAATGCCCATTTGCTGCAAATGCGTATGCGAAACAGCCCGGGAGCCTCCTAGGGTGGTATAAAGTATGACGACGCCACCGGAGATCATGTTGGTCCAGGTGATATCCCAGCCCAGAATGGCCGACAGGATCAGCGAAGGGGCATAAATGGAAAGACCCGTCGATAGCCCGCGTTGCAAAAGGAAGAGAAATGAGGTGAGTGCACGGGTACGCAGGTCGAAACGGCCCTCGAGGAATTCGTAGGCCGTGAATATTTTGAGCTTGCCGAACTTGGGCACAAATGTCACGCAAAGTACCACCATCGCCAGCGGTAACCCGAAGTAGAACTGCACGAAACGCATCCCGTCGGTATAGGCTTGCCCGGGGGCGGAAAGGAAGGTGATTGCGCTTGCCTGAGTGGCCATTAGCGACAATGTCACATGGTACCAGGGCATAGACTGGCCGGCAAGCAGGAACGAATCCATCGTATGCTTTTCGCGGCTGCGATAGATCCCGTATAATACTACAAAAAGGAGGGTAAACGAAAGAACAATCCAGTCGAGTGTGCTCATTGAAAATGGGTCATAAATAAATAGAAGAGGACAATTTGTAGCGCGAGCATGCCGATCAGCAGAATGTAAAGCTGTTTCCAGCTATTGACAAATGGGGGCAGCCCGTCGCGGTCCTGCGAGCTATTTTCTTTTATGATCATCGTTCGGGTCGAGAGGTTTAGTGTCGAAAAATGGGCGGGTATTGTACCACAAGCAAAAGTAGAACGGTTTTGACTTACTTTTAGCATGTAAAAATGTTAACGAAGCGTTAACGGTAGCCATATGGGTAATGGCGCCGGACAGGACAGAACAGGCTAGTTGACTAATTTATAATTATTTATTTTCCGGGAATATTACAATCCTGAACCAAAACTATCTGTTCGTGAAAAACTACCTGGCCTTCCTTTCACTTTTTCTGTGCCTGCTCACCGGCGATCTTGTCGCCCAGGAACTTCCGCCGATCTTCGACAACAGTTATGACGCACAGAAGGATTCGCGGATTCGGCAGTATCTGTCCCCCAAACGCATTGTGTGGATGTCGGATCGCACCGGTACTAGCGTGGTGGATGCGTCCAATCTGCTCAGGAAAGGTACAGGCCAGGCCAATCTGGTCCATCAGCATTTTGCAAAGCTGATCAGCAAGGAAGGTGAAGCGCCGGGAATATTGTTTGATTTTGGAAAAGAAATACAAGGCGGCATTCAGATCGTCACCGACCAGCCCGCTAACCAGAAGCCGATCCGGATCCGCATTCGCCTGGGCGAATCGGTAAGCGAGGCGATGTCCGATATCGATACCATTCAGGGCGCAACCAACGACCACGCCATGCGCGATTTCGTCGTTCAGGTACCATGGTTGGGGGTAATGCAGGTGGGGAACTCCGGTTTCCGCTTCGCCCGCGTCGATCTGGTGGATGCAGACCGCGAGCTGCAACTGAAAGAAGTACGCGCCATTTTCGAATACCGTGACATTCCTTACCTCGGCTCGTTTAAAAGCAGCGATCCGCGCCTGAACGCCATCTGGAATACCGGAGCCTATACCGTACACCTGAATATGCAGGAATACCTCTGGGACGGCATCAAGCGCGACCGCCTGGTATGGGTAGGGGATATGCACCCGGAAGTGATGACGATCAATACTGTTTTCGGTAAAAACGAGGTAGTCGCCAAAAGCCTCGACCAGGCCCGTGACATTACGCCGCTGCCCGGCTGGATGAATGGTATCAGCGCCTATTCGATGTGGTGGGTGTTGATTCACAGGGATTTGTATAAAAACCAGGGTGACCTGGCATACCTGCGCAAGCAGCAGAAGTACCTGGTAGCGCTACTCGACCAGCTGATGGCGAAAACCAAAGACAATAAGGAAGACCTGGACGGAACGCGCTTTCTGGACTGGCCATCGAGCGAAAATCCGAAAGGTATTCACGCCGGTCTGCATGCGATGATGATCATGACGCTCGAAGCCGGGGCGGAGCTTTGCCAGGTCCTGGACGAGCCGGCGGAGGCTACCCGCTGCAAAACCAAGGCAACTGAGATGAAAATGTATGTCCCTGACGCCAACGGTTCCAAGCAGGCCGCTGCGCTAATGGCCCTGGCCGGACTGATGCCCGCCGAAAAAGCCAACGCGGAGGTGATTGCGGTAGGTGATTGCGAGCGTTTTTCGACATTCTACGGCTATTATATGTTGCAGGCCAAAGCACAGGCAAAGGACTACACCGGCGCGCTGAACTGCATCAGAAACTATTGGGGCGGCATGCTCGATATGGGCGCTACCACCTTTTGGGAGGATTTTGACCTGGCCTGGACCAAAAACGCCGCGCCGATTGATGAGCTTGTTCCGGATGGTAAAGACGACATTCACGGGGATTTTGGCGCTTATTGCTACAAAAAATTGCGCCATAGCCTCTGCCACGGCTGGGCTTCGGGACCTACCGCGTGGCTTTCGGAGCATGTGCTGGGCGTGAGCGTCGTGGAACCCGGTTGCAAAACCATCCGCATTCAGCCTAACCTGGGCGATTTGCAATGGGTGGAAGGCACGTATCCAACACCGCTGGGCGTGGTGAAGATCAGGCATGAACAGCAGGCGGATGGCTCTGTCAAATCGACGATCGAAGCGCCTAAGGGCGTGAAAGTTTTGCGGTAGGAGTGTTCGCCCACTCACTGAAAACGAATGTGCTCCTATTTCCAGATGGACTTGAATAATTATAATTTTAGGTGTAAATGTAGAAAAAATTGGATTTAAGTGTTAATTTTGGGGCGTAAATCCACCCAACGTTAATTACTTCATGATCCTTTCGACCTTCAAGAGCTCTCTCTCTTTTCCTTTCCAGTTATCTAAATATTTAATTGCTTCATGCTGGTTAATGGCAGCCGGTTTTGTATGTCCAGTTTTCGCTCAGGACACTAGTTCGATAGCCAAGCATACCGACGCTTGGGTTGAAGTAGCCGCATACGGATCAACGACATCTCGTACTCCATTTTGGTTTCATGCCAATCAATGGGGCACTGTGCCTACGACCGGCCAGGTCGGAAGCATAAGAGCGGGCGTACTTGGCAGGCAGCCATTTTCCAGTGACACAACCTCCGAGAAAGAGTGGACCTATGTGTACGGGCTGGAAGTGGTGGGTAATGCCAGCAAAAACAGCAAATTTTTACTCCCGCAAGCTTACGCCGGTATTGCGTTCAAAGGATTCCAACTTACAATCGGCAGGCGCAAACAGTATGTAGGCTTCAATGATCACGAGCTCGGTACAGGCGCCTACATGTGGTCGGGTAATGCATTACCTGTTCCGAGGATTCAATTCGGATTCGAAAATTACGTTCCCCTGGTCCGGAATTTTTTATACTTCAAAGGCTTTTATTCGGACGGGTTTTTAGATAGGAAGAGGCCCGTGACCAGCGACCTCAAATTTCATAATAAGAGCCTCTTTATTCGCTTGGGAAAACCGAATGGAAAAGTAAAGCTTCATGGAGGGTTTAACCATGCGGTACAATGGGGCGGAAAATCACCCTATTTTACGGAAAATGGTCAGATGCCCAAAGGATTCGATAAATATTGGTATGTCGTAACGGGCTTTAAACCAAAAGGGAAAGTAGATGGGATTTCTTCGTTCGATGAATCCAACCGGATCGGTAACCACGTGGCCAGCCTTGATTTCGGATTGGAGCTCGATTTGAAATCAGTCAACATAATGATATACAGACAAAACCTTGTCGAAGACGGCTCTCTTTTTTACCTCAACAATATTAAGGATGGCCTGAATGGCGTGACTTTCAGAATGAAGAACAGTGATGGCAAAAATTTTAGTCTTGACAGGCTGACAGTCGAACTTTTATATACCAAAAGCCAGGGTGGGAGCGAAGCTGTCGACGGTAACAGTGTCCGGGGGAAAGACGATTACTTTAATAATAGTCAGGTCAGGGATGGATGGTCCTACCACGGTCGAGGACTGGGGACGCCCTTCATTACGCCGCAAAGTGAAAATAACTGGCCGAGGTACGCAGACTTCTTTACGAACAACAACAGGGTCTGGGTGATTCACTCGGGTATGCAAGGCAAGCTGAACTCGGCGATCTGGACCACCAAACTCTCGCTTTCCAGTAATCAAGGCACGTATGATCAGCCATTGCCTGCCAAAACTTACCAGTTTTCCGGCATTATAGGGCTCGAAAAACAGGTAAGCTTGCTGGGCGGATCGAATGTCAGGGCAGCAGTCTCGGTTGATCAGGGTAAGCTATTCGATAATGCGGTTGGCCTGATGCTGTCTATCCGAAAGAACTTTGCCTTTTAGTTTAATCAGCGGCCATAATCCTATCCAGACATACCCGAAGGCTGTCGCGCCAGTTTGGAATTTGAATGGAAAAGGTATTTTTGATTTTAGTCTTGTCCATCACGGAATAGGCCGGGCGTACCGCTTTGGTAACGTACTCGGATGTTTTGACGGGGTTGAGAGTCACCTGGGTATTACTGATATCAAAAACCGCCTTCGCGAAGTCATACCAGGAAGTAACACCTTCATTGCTGTAATGGTAGATGCCGTGCGCATTATTTCCGGAATCAATAATATCCAGGATCACGTTCGCGAGGTCAATCGCATAGGTAGGTGAACCGACCTGATCGACGATTACGCCCAGTTGATCGCGTTCGCGGCCGAGGCGCAACATTGTTTTGACAAAATTATTTCCAAACTCGGAGTACAACCAGCTTGTGCGGATGGTGTAATATTCCGGCAGGATTTCTGCGATTGCAGCCTCGCCTTCTAGTTTGGTCAAGCCGTAGATATTTTCCGGTTCGGCCGGATCGGTTTCGGACAGCAGCTTGGGCACGTCACCCTTGAATACAAAATCAGTTGAAATGTGAATGAGTGCTGCCTGGTGTTTTTTACAAACTTCGGCAATATACGCAGCACCGTCGCGGTTCACTTTCCGGCAGGTATCCACGTCGTCCTCGGCTTTGTCTACGGCTGTATAAGCGGCGCAGTTGATCACATATTGTGGTTTTTCGGCAGAAAACAGCTTATCCAGTAGGTCTTTGTCGAGGATGTTAGCTTGTTCTTCGGAAGGAAATGAAATATCGGTGAGATTACGTTCTGCTGAGATCTTTTTAAGACAGCTTCCCAACTGCCCTGAGGCACCTAATACAACTATTTTCATTGAGTATTTTTATAATGCTTTGGTGACAAAGTTAAACAATGCCTCAGGGAAGGGAGTGTTATTTGCTGATTATTATTTTGCGGGAGGTGGTTTTACCTTTTTCGTATTCTATATCCACTACATAAATCCCGGCAGGGATACCGTTCACATCAATACCGTTTTCATCAGTCCGGTTGACTGATATGACGCGCCTGCCATTGAGGTCCCAGACAGAAATCCGTCTAGTATTCCGGCTGTTGCGGACAAAAATGCGGTCACGCACCGGGTTCGGATATACCGCGGTTTCAACTTCATAGCCGGAGCTGCCCTCCGGTTTTATTGTTTCCGTGCCATCGGCAGCTACTAGGGGAGCGTCTGCGCCGGGCGCCATTTCACGGGTGGCCGACAGGTCTGCCCCAAAAGTGTAGGCCAGGTATGTATTGGGAATAATCGCTGCGTTGGTCGTCATAGACCCCACGCTGATGTAACTGTTATTGCCAAACAGAGACACCGGGTCAACTGTCGAAGGGATTTTGACCCATTTTGACCCGTTCCAGCCGATGATATAAACCTTGCTCAAATTTCCGCCCGGCGCGAGTGACGACATTCCGCTTTCCAGGTGCCACGATAGCGTGATTTTCGTAGCAGTCGCGCCATTGATATCCCAATATTCCTGAGTCGAAACCTTACCAATGTTCGCGTCCTTGCTTGTCGCCGAAAATGGAGCACCGGTCGGAAGCGGAGGATAATTACCGCCTTTGTGGCTGCTCGTAACGCCTACGGCCGGGTTAGCTGAAAAATAGGCCCCGGTGGTTCCATCTGCCGCTGCTGCGAAGGGGCGGTACACAGAATTGTCACTGGTGGGAAAAATAAAGCGGTTGCTCCCGGTAGCTTTCACATAGCCATCAATCATGTTGGCAGTGATAGTGGCGGTACTGGGATAGGTTACTCTGCCGAATGCGATACGATCAGTAAATATCCTGCGCCGTTGCGCATGCACGCTGTTCATCCCGATCAGCAGCAGACACATTAGTCCTAAAACTCGTAAAACCCTTCTTATCATCTCCTTTACAAATTCTATATGTGTATAACATTTTGTGTTACACAAAAATAGAATTTATACTACACTTAAAAAAATGTGTCTTTGAGAATTGAACGGGTGATTTGCCTGTAAACTTCAAAAGGCGCCATTGGCGCCTTTTGAAGTACTTTCGGTTGTGGATACTGTAAGAAAAATTCTACTGACCGCGTCCAAGAACCATTACTTGTACAGTTCTGAAAATCAGTTGTACATCGTCGAAGACACTGTATGATTTAAGATATTGAAGGTCGTATTTCAAACGTTCTACGTTTTTCGCCACCGTGTCGGCATAACCTACATTGATCTGGCCTATTGAGGTAATGCCCGGTTTAACGGTGAGCAAGCGCTGGAAGTCATGCGGAGCTGCCTCCATCAGCATGTCGACATCGTATTTGTACAACGGGCGCGGGCCAACCACCGACATTTCGCCTTTCAGTACATTGATAAACTGTGGAAGCTCGTCGAGGCGTGATTTGCGCAGGATGCGGCCAATAGGGGTGATACGAGGATCGTCGTCACCTTTGGAATGCTGTAAACCCATTTTGTCGGCATCTACCCGCATGCTACGGAACTTGTAGATGTAGAATAACTCGCCCCATCGCCCCGAACGTTGTTGCTTGAAGAACACAGGTCCAGGAGAAGTGATCTTGATCGCGGCCCACACCAGGAAAAATACGGGTGCACCGAGAATCATCACAATGGTGGAGAATATCAGATCGAAGGTCCGCTTCAGAGTCTGCTCGTCGAAGCTCGAGAATGGCTTTGTATTTACCTGAATAACCGGATACACGTCATGGTATTCGATTGTCGCCATATTGGTAACAAATCCACGAAAATCCGGAACGAGGCGAATCTGGGTACGTTGGCGCTCGCCGAGACGTATCACTTCGCGTACCTGGTCGTCGTTCATTTCGGAAAGACAGCAGTACAAATAGTCCAGCTGCTTTTCTTTGACCATCACCTCAAGGGTTTCGATCGAGTTCTGCTCCGCCGACAAGTCAATGGCGCCTGAGAAACGGTAGCCAAGTTCCTTGCGTTCTGCATAAAATTCACGGATCAGCGTAGCAAGTTCACCCTTGCCCACTATCGCATACCGGTTGTAATTATAACCTGCCTGGCGGTAAAATTTCAGAAAGAATACCGCGCCTGCTCTTGATGCGGTAGATAGCACGATGAACAACCCGTAGGTCAGCAAGAACTGATAGCGAGAGTACTCTTCGCCCTGTTTGGTAAGGTAAAGGAAGGCCATCATCACAGCGCCGTGTACCGTTACTGCTTTAAGAAAGCTTGTAAGCTGGGTATTGAAGTGATAGGATAGCCTTGTGAAACGATAGGTCTTGAAAACATAAATTGTGAAAACCCACACAAGGTTCGCCACCAGCAGCAAGTTTACATACTGGTTCTCAAAAATCGTTACAATACCCGTTTCGAAACGGAAGATGTAAGCGAAGAAGAAGGATAGATTCAGGAGTGCGACGTCCGTCCAGAGGTGAGCCTTGGGCAGTAGCCCAGGATAGTGATTTTTCATGATATGTAACGTTGAGTGTTGAATTTGAGAGCGAAGCTTTATTTACCAGCTAGTCCCGACTGCTAAAAATACATAAATAACAGTCTACTCTCGTTTACAATTTTAACACTTCTATTTGATTATTTCAAGATCCGTCCATGAATAGTTTTCAAAAACTACGATAATGGGGTGTCAGAGCAATATAGGGCGTGTTTTAAAAGTAATTGTATTGATAAATTTATATAGTGTAGCGTCTGAATGTCTGCGTCTCAATATATGATATGTGTTTTGTTATATTTATTCAACAATTAATATCAGAGCTTCTCCGGGGTATATTTAAGTATTTACAGGTAGCCGGGAGGCGGCGCTTATATTGCAAGTATATACCCCACCAGGTACACAATTTTTGAGGCGTTGAGTCGTTCGGAGGTTTAAAGTTAAAGGTTGAGATCGAAAAATAGAAATAATTTGACTTTTTGTTTGCGTTAGATTCAAAAAAGTTCTAAGAATTTATGTGACTAGTGGTGAAAAATGGATTTGTGGGCAAAAACCTTCCCGGTTGCAAGTACCGGGCAATTCAGGTCACCGGCGATGTTGAACAAATTGTATATTTTGACGAATGAAAAACCAAAAGCGGATTTACCCACTGATGCTGAGCCTCATTCTATTGAGAGCGGTGCCTGCCTTCACTCAGGGCGCAGCAGCCAGGATATACGTCGCAAGTGACGGGAAAGATAGCAATATCGGGACAAGCGCCGAGCCTCTGGCAACTTTGGCTAAGGCCAGAGACCTGTCAAGGGTTATTCGCGGACGACAAACCGTCAAAGCTCCAATTGAAATACTGGTAAAGCAGGGTAGCTATTTTCTTCCTGCGCCTGTCGTGTTCGACGCGCGTGACATGGCTACAAAAGAGGCCCCCTTAACGGTTCGGGGCTATGGCAAGGGACGACCGGTTTTTACTGGCGGCTATGCCGTAAAAAACTTTGTGAAGGTCTCCGACAAATTATGGAAAGCGGAGATTCCGGAAGTAGCAAGATCGGGTGTGCGATTTCAGCAATTGTACGTGAACGGCACGCGAGCGACGAGAGCGCGAACTCCCAATACGGGCGTATTTCATCCGCAGGGCGTAGAAGAAACTATCTTGGTGCAGGGGCCGGGTCGCGTTGCTTTGTCGGCTAGTCAGAAAATCAGCCTTGGCCAAAACGAGTTTCAATGGCTTTCAGCCGTCCCGGAAGCCGATAGAGGGGAAGTACTTTTAAAATTCTATCACAATTGGGACAATACGATACGCCCTGTTCAATCTATCGATACCACCAATAAGTCGGTGACGATGACGGGCCTTGGCATGAAGTCCTGGAATAAGATACGGAAGGAGTCATTGCTGGTTTTTGAGAACTCGAAAACGTTCATTGATGAGCCGGGCGAGTGGTATCTCTCAAGGGAAGGCACATTGTATTATTACCCAAGAGAGAACGAGAGGATCGAGACAGTGCAATGTGTTGCACCTGTTACCGAAAAACTTATTCTGATCGGTGGCGTGTCCGGGGCGTCTGCGAAGCCTTCTTTTATCTCTTTCGAGAATATTTCGTTTCAGGGCGCTGCTTTCAATTTACCAAAGAATGGTTTCGAACCATCCCAGGCCGCTTCTCAGGTCGGGGCGGCTATCGAGATTGATTTTGCAAGCGACATTACATTCCGGGGTTGTGAGGTTGCCCACACCGGCGCTAATGCGATCTGGTTCAGGAGGTCGTGCTCAAATGGTTTACTGGAAAGATCTTACCTGCATGATCTGGGGGCTGGCGGAGTGAAAATCGGCGAAACTACGATAAAGGGAAATGAAGTTACGCACCACATCCGTGTGGAGAACAATATCATTCAATCTGGCGGGCATTTTCTGCCTTGTGCTGTGGGGCTAGCCATTTTTAGTGCACGCGATAACATAGTATCGCATAACGATATCTCTGACTTTAGGTATACGGGAATCTCCGTTGGATGGGTATATGGCTACGGCGCAAGCCCGGCGAAAAGCAATCTTATCACTTTCAACCACATTCATCACCTCGGCTGGGGGCTTCTTAGCGATATGGCAGGCGTGTATACTTTGGGGCCGTCAGAAGGTACTGTTATTTCCAATAATGTGGTCCATGACGTAATGGTAAGCGAATACGGCGGTTGGGGGCTATATGCGGATGAGGGTTCGACGGCGATAGTGTTTGAAAACAATCTCGTTTACCGGTGCCAAACGGCATGTTTTCACCAACATTTCGGCCGGGACAACCAGGTAAGGAACAACATTTTTGCCTTGGGAAATCAAGCTCAGTTGCAATTGTCAAGAGTTGAGCCTCATCGGTCCCTCAGCTTCACCCATAACATTATATATTCAACGCGCGACAATCTTTTTGCCACTAACTGGGCGAGTGCCGAGATCAAGTCGGATTCAAATTGCTACTGGGTTCAGAATGCCGGAGATTTGAAATTTGGGAATACCAACTTCAAGGGATGGCAGAAGATGGGCAGGGATTCGGGAAGCGTTGTTACCGATCCCGGTTTTATTGACCCTCAAAATTTCAACTTTCGGATCAAGAACTTGCGTGCGGTACAAGCCATAAAGTTTAGGCCGTTTGACTACACCCAGGCTGGCGTAACAGGATCTGCGGAATGGAAGCGCTTGGCCAAATTGCCCAAAAGCGTGACCGACAAGTTCGACTCGCTTATGCAACAGCGTTAGGGGTATTGTAAGTCAAACGGACGGGAGGCGATTACCAGGTCTTCGTTAATTTCACAAAACCTCCAAACGAGTTATAGAGCAGTTGCCCCTGGTCCCAGGCGGCTGTGAGGTTCAGTCGCAACCCGTGCTTCAGCGACTTGCCGGCATCTACGTATCCGGAGAATTGGTTCACTTCTTTGAAGACTCCATAGACGGGGATTCTATCCCTAAGTTTACCCACATACCAAAAATGCTTGACGTCGCTGGTTTTGTATTCACCATAATTCTTCGAGTAAGATAGTTTGGTCAGAACGTCCCAGCCATGCACCCTGTTCTCCATCCCGAAATGGAAAGCGATGACCCGGTTATTGATAAAGTAGTTATCCGGTGCGCTGGCCTGGCCGGCACGGGCGTCATTTGCCGCCGTTATAAACGGGGTGCCGATTCCCAATCCCCGATAGGAATAACCGTCCCGGTAAACACCGTGATTGTAGTAATGTTCGGGACCCGACGGGGTCTCTTTTGCATTCTCTTCACCGGCCTGGTTCTTGCTGTAAAACACTTCGAAAAGGAATTTTTTCCACGTAATAGCGGCATCGGAAGGTTTACGGTTGGAGATTGACAGGCCATTTAATCCATCCAATATATTTGCAAAATAGTATAGGGCGCCTTTGTCGTAGAATTGCTGCCGGTAGGCAAATATCTTAACCCTATTGGTATTGAATTCAAGTCCGAGATCCACCGCACCCAAGTGATTTCCGATTTTCGAAATCTCCCGCCTGCCGCTGTATCCATTACTCGGTGCGTACTTCTTACCCGTAAAAACATAGTAAAATGCCTCTATATGGGACAGATCGTACTCATTTCCAAAAATAAAGCGGTCGCTGCCCCACATTACTTCGTGGTTGATTCCCAGAAAACCTTTAACCCTGCCGTCGGACTTCCCCAACCGGGCGTGAATGGATTTGTCATGAAAATAGGTAGGCACCATTGCGCCGCTGTTTTCGCCTGTTTGGATGCCTGTCTTTCCGATCCAGCCAACTGACAAAGTACCTTTTATAGCGATCAGGTCTTTCGTGAAAGGTATGCTCCAGAATTCAGGAATACCGAACTGTACCTTAGGAATCCCAAGGGCATTTCCGGAGACAGCAAATGAGCCGGAAGAAAGGGTGGTATCGACCAGTCCGGATATATCTCTTGACCTTCCCCCTTTTATTTCGAAGATCCCCAGTTTGCCTTTCACGTATGCTTCAACCGGGATCAGCTCGACTTTCGAACCGATGTTCGCACGCAGATTCAGCGACATGCCCCAGTCAACGATCTTTTTGTTGCCCGGATTATAATCTCTTTTGACGGAGCCTGTTAATGAACCTGACACACCCTTTTCCGGGATGCTTCCAAACTGGTTGGACCGCATCCAGAAAGGTACCTGCTTGTTACTCGTGCCGCCAAGCTGGGTGCTTAGCTCTGCTCTAAAGCTCTTCGTTTTGCCGGTGGTCGCAGAGTCGCCGGGCAAATTCTGGGCATATATTATTCCAGGCAACATCATGATGCCTGGTATTAGGTGCTTTGCTTTCATAAAATATAACTAAGGTTAGCCCTGGTCTTACACGAATGTTAGTTGCACAATGATTTTAAATTTTCATTCAGCTGGGCAAGTATGTTTTCCTTGCTAAGGAATTGTTCGGAATATTTTCTTGCATTGGTGCGATACACTGTGAGGTCTGATTCCAACGCGCTCTCGATTGCTTTCGTCAGCGCGGCCGGAGATTCGGGTTCAACTAGAATTCCGATATTATATTTAGAAACAATTTCAAAGAGAGAGGTTCCGGGTACGGCTGTTACGATTGAGCAACCACCTGCCGCTAAAATCGCTGTAAGTTTGCTCGGCATGACGAGATCCGAGGCTGATTTTTTTTGAAGGACAAGGTGAATATCCGCGATTGCGAGCAACGAGGAAAGCTTTTCGTAAGGCTGTAACGGGAAAAATTTGATGTTTGTCAAGCCGGCTTCATTGACGAGCGCAACGAGCTTGTCCTTGCCCCCTCCGGATCCTGAAATCACAAAAAGCACGTCGGGCCTTGAACGGAACGATTTGGCGACTTCAACGATCACTTCCAGCCCCTGTTTCTCGCCGAGATTTCCCGAATACAGAATTACCCGCGTATCATCAGCGATACTAAAATGCTTCCTCAAAGACTGATCCGCCGGTAACGGATAAATGACGGTTTCATCCACCCAATTCGGGAACATAATTGCCCTGGATGGGTTAACTCCCTTATTGAGGACCCTTTGCATCATGCCCGGGCTGATGGTAGAAACGCCGTCGCTATTTGCCAGGATTACACGCTCAAGACCGAACATAATATCAAGCGCTACTTTATTTTTGATCATTTCCAGTTCTTTTGCCGCATCCACCTGCAAATCCTGGATATGGGTAAGCAGCCTGGATTTCCTGAGTTTGGTGTACAGCAACGGGAAAAATGCCAAATGGAAAGGGGGGGAAATACAAATTACCAAGTCATACTTCCTCTGGAAAAGGCTTTTTGTCCAATAGGGTATTGTGGACATCAAAAAACTGAATTCATGCACGATCCGTTTAATCGAAGTCACCTTTTTGGGGACATACAGAGGGCACCGCTGTACTTTCACCTTTCCGTTTCGTTCCGTAACCCACCATTTCTTCTTGTAATCATCGTGAATCGACCACTCGGGATAATAGGGTAGGGCTGTAAGAACGTTTACGTCGTGTCCGTTATCAGCAAGCCAGGTGCTCATTTCTCCTGTGTACTTTCCAATGCCGGTCAGCTCGGGTGCGTAGTTTATTCCGAAGATCAATATTTTCATGAAATCAATTTGCTAGTGTAGGCGCCTCAAACGGGTTATTGCCGACCGGATTTAATCCAATCCACGGTCTTCTGCGTACCATCTTTTCGATTGACGCTCAGGGTCGGAACCAGCCTGTTTATTTCTGTCAGATTGTGAATGTTGTCGGTGGTCATATTTTTTAGCCTGAAACTGGTCATCGGAAACTTAATTCCGACTAATTTCAGTACGTCGCCTCCCCAACCGGCCAAACGAAAGAATACGAATGGGACCTTCGGTATTTTGCTGTGGTTGTATTCGGCAATTTCATCAGCCCATTCCGAGATATTATAGGGTTCATAGTCGCCCAGGTAATAAACTTTTTTATGTACCTGCTCACGTTCGCCTTTGAATATTGCCATAATCTGGCAAACCGTGTTCCCGATATATCCATAAGTTTTTCTGCACGCCCGTTCCCCCAAATGGAAGTATTTGTTTGACAAAACAATTTTAAAAAACAGGTCATATGGCTCGCCAAAATAGGGACCCCAGATCGACGTCGGCCTGATGATGCTCCATGTGTAGGCAGGGTTTCTTTCTTTGATTATTTTTTCGGTTAAAACCTTGCTCTCACCATAAGTGGTATGAGGGGCATAGTCATCAAAGTCGGCGGGTACGTAGCCAGGTTCTGTCACATACATTGATGAGGTAAATACTACTTTTTTCAGGTTTGGCAGCTCGTCCAACGCATCCAGCAAATTGGTAACGCCGTCGGTGTTGGCCGAATAGTCTTCCAGGGATTTGCCGTTAAGGTCCGTCCTGGCAGCCAGGTGAAGAACCAGCTCGGGTGAGAATGCAATGACAGCTTTTCTCAGCGCTTCCCGATCGCGAATGTCCACCTTTTTCCAATAAGCCTCGTGGGACTTGATTTTTGGGGTCTGGGCATCAAGGTTCAGTATCTCATAATTCTCGGTGAGAAGTTTTTCAATCAAATTTGTTCCGATAAAACCGGAGCCACCGGTAATTAGGATTTTCGTGCTCATATTTTTATATCGTTGATTCTTTGAACGAATGTTTCAACCGCAGTGCAATATTTTTCCGGCGAGAACAGCTCTTTTGCGACGCGAAGGGCCTGCTTTCTAACCTGGTTGAAGTAGGTAGGGTCGGTGATTAACCTGGCCACGCCGGATTCAAATTCTTCGTAGTCGTTGAACAGAAAGCCAGTTTCGCCATTGCTGATCAGCTCCGATGTACCCGCATTGTTCAACCCGATAACCGGAATCGCCCGTAGCATGGCTTCCGCGGTTACCCGGCCGAAGCCCTCCGACCTTGAGAACATCAAAAGGATATCCATCTGGCCATATATATCATTTGGATTTTTGACAAAGCCATGAAATTTGACATGGTCCTTTATCCCGTAATCCTCAATTTTTTTCAGCAGGCCTTTTTTATAGGAACCATCCCCGTCACCGAAAATATGGAGCAAACAGTTTGGGTGCTTTTTTAGCATCCTGGCGAAATAGTCTACACACAGATAGTGGCCCTTCGATTCCTGCAATACGCCAACAATACCGAAGTTTATCGTGCGGTTCAGGTCTTTATCCTCAAAATGAAAATCGGCAGACTGTATTCCGTTGAAAATCACTGCTTGATTCGGCTGAACCACCGGGCTCTCATTGATAAAATTCGCCACCGCCTTCGAAACAAAGATCAACCCGTCACTCATTTTGGCATAGCTTCTTTTTATCTTACTCCCCAGGACAAAAAATGAGCCGTGATCCAGCGACATGAATTCCCTGGCGTGTAATATGTGTTTGATATTGAGTATTTTAGCTAGTATAATGCCAATATTTTCCGCCAGTGTGTTCGAATAAATGACGTCGGGTTTGAAGCTTTTTGTGGAGGCCAGCAGACGCGGAAACATCAGCAAATTCATGGCCCCCAGAAATGGCACAGCCAAATGCTTCGGGACAGGTTTGATATAAAGAAAAGCGGAATAGTATCTGATGACTTTAAATGGAATACCCCGGGCTTTTAATTCCTCGGACATCGGGCCATTCGTAGGGACATATACCAATACATCGTGCCCGCTGGTGTGGAAGTGATCGACGACAGTGAGCAGCGAACGGTTTGCACCATAGAGCGCCCCGTAGTTGCAGATGAATAAAATACGCATTTTTGAGTGTGCAGCGGTCATTTGTTAGCTTGTTCAAATTTGGTTGAGAACTGCCGGGCAAAATTGCGCCAGGAGCTTTTGGTGACAAATTGCTCTATGTGCTCATCCGGCCTGATTTCACCGGAGTCAATAATGCGCGGAATCTCATCAAGCCCGTTGAAAGTGCTGATAAGACCCATATCGCCAAGTTCCTTGAATGCTCCATAGTAAGGGCCTATGATAGGGGCTTTCAAGGAGAGCGAGAATGCCAGCGACCCCGAGTTCATGACGCTTTTGCCGTTGTAAGGAAAAAGTATGTACCGTGCCTGGTTGTGCAACTCTATCAGCCTGTCATTGGAAATAAATTCGTTCTCGATCGTAACATTATCGGGAAGCACCTCGCTGACACGCTGAAAGAAATCCCGGTCTTTAAATTTTCCGGCAATGTGAATCCTGTGTTTGACAGCGTTTGTCCGGACAAATTTCACATATTCCAATACACCTTTGTAGGGATTCATGGCACCCCAGATGAGAACATCATAAATTTTTTCCGCTGCGGGGTCGATGGATTTTTTTATCAGTTGATTGTCGAACGGGTGAAAGAAATAAAAGATCCTGGAAGCAGCAATGCCCCGTTTTTCAAGAAAATCCAGGGATTCCGTTGAGTGTATTACTATCACATCAGCGTAGCGCAGCATCAGCGACTGCACGAAAAAATAGGCTTTGCTCTCGGAATAGTGTGAATCCAGGTTATGGAGCGTCCAGACTATTTTTTTACCAATAAGTTTTAGGAATAGCAACTGGAAAAAGAAAATAGCCGTCTGAATCAGGCCTTGTTTCTTCTGCGGAAGATTTTCAATCCAGTTAAAATAATAGGTATCGGTTGAACGGATGTAGTTGAAGATAGACAAGACCCCGTGCCGCCGGTCATCCTTTTTGTTTTCCACATTCCAGCCGCTGCTTTCCAGCGAGTCAATCAAATCACTGATGTAAGGATTTTGAGTCGCTGAAAGTCGTTCGGGAACGATCGGATATATGAATATATTTTTGTTCATTTCTTTGACTCTCCGCCTTGAAACCGAACCCGGTTACACGACGAAATATGGGAAGTAGTTATTTTTATAAAGCAGGTTTGACTTTCTGGTCCCAATCACTTTTGCCGGAATCCCGGCAGCTACGGACATGGGCGGAATATCTTTTGTAACCACCGATCCGCAGGCGATAACACATCCGTGTCCAATTGTAACGCCGGGCAATATGGTCACTCTGGAAGCTATCCAGACATTTTCTTCGATCACAACATTTCCCGATTTGGTTACGTGATAATCCGAGTGCGGGTCGTGTTCCAGGGTAAATATCCAGGTACCACGCCCGATGTCCACATTGTCCCTGATTTCAATGGTTCCTACCCGGCCGTCCAGGATGCAGTCGGGGTTGATAATACAGTTAGCGCCGATTGTAATCTGCTCGCGTTTGAGTGCCGTAGTGAGAATTCTGACATTGGGCAGCACATTTGACTTGGGCCCAAGTTTGACATACAGCCTGGTAATGGGTACTCTCAATATCGCGAACGGGATCTTTGCGAAGAAAGCATTATACAGATATACAATAAGTGGCTTTATGAACTGGAAAAGGGCTTTGATTTTCATGGAAGGAATCTTTTATCTAAAAGACATGAGCATTACTTTGACGTAGGTGTTGATCAGGTATAGCCAGGCGAACTGGCTGCTGCAGTGCCTCTGGGTAAATTTTATATTTTGTGCCAGGTTATAATTTGATCGGTTGGATGTGAAAAACGGCACGATGTCCTTCATCCGCTTGATTTTTTTGACTCCCGTCGTATCCCGATTATTGTAAACTCTCAGGGAAGGAATCGCATAGGTAGAAAACCCCGCCTTTTTTGCCCGCAGGAACATGTCGCTGTCGCCATGGTATTGCGGAAAATTGACCGGATCGAAGAAACCTATTTTTATGAGTGCCTCACTCGGGATAAGCGTACCCATCCCGCCCGACCAGTCCACGGGTGTTGGCCTGCTATATTTTTCACCATCGGTATCATTTGCCCCAATCAGTTTTTTCTTGCCGGTCTTCTCTTCAAACAGACAACCGAAGTTGAACAGGGTATTTTTCGTATCCGACCACAAGACTTTGGATACAAGCAGCAGGGATTTGTTGCCGGCGTCCTCATTTAAAAACTTCGTGAGATTGATGAAGTAGTCTTCGTCACATTCCAGGTCGTCATTCCAAAGCATGATGTGGCTGGCCTTTCTCTCAAAAACCGCGTTCCGGGCTCCCAGGTCTACCGAGCCGGTCCACCAGAGGTTACCGTCACCGCGCAGGAGTTGTACGTCCGGAAAGTGTTCTTCAATGTATTCGGCGCTTCCGTCTGTGGAGCCGTCATCTACCACCGTGATTTCGAATGTGTAGCCGTTATCTCCGTAGAGGGCATTTCTATCTAAGGCTTTTTTGAGAAAATTCAGTCCCTTCCGGGTTACGGCCAGCCGATTGTGAATTGGAATTATAACTGTAATTTTTGCCATTAGTTAAATCAATTATGTATAGGAGACAAATCATGCAGCCGTACACTGCTCCGCGCTCAAAATGGTTACCTGCGCTAAATGATGTCATTAGGAGATAAAAGAACGTAAGCCGGACGTATCCGGGAACTTGCATCTTTTTTACCGGGATAATGACCTTATAAAATAGAGACAGGGCTGTAATACAATAGAATAGTCCGAATTTGTTCAGGGCACCAATGAGACCAATGTCGCTCCTGTAAAATCGGAGGACGTCCTTGATGAACGCGACATTCTTGCCATACGGACTGGTCATGTGTTCCCAGCCGTTACCGAAAAGAAACGTGAGCCAATGGGGCCAATACTGGAAAAGAAAGTAGCTTATTTCCAGGTTGCGTATATATTCTTTTGAGGACACCTTTTGTTTAAAGGACAATTCGATCAGTTTCGACAGGTATTCAAATGCGAAGAAGTAGATACCGATCAATACTCCCAGAATCACAAACACAAATCGGTTACTTGTTAAATTACTGGCCCGTGTGCTGAAAAAGACATCCACGAGGATAATTGCGATTGTGCTAAATACAACCTGCCTTGATCCGGTGAAAAAGATACCGGCGATTCCAAGCACCATCAGGACGAGAAAGCGGACATCTACTTTCGCCTGTATTTTGCGCCAGGAATAGAAAACCAGGAATGTTCCAAATACCTCTCCCTCCACGAAGATCCTGAGAAGGCCGCCCCGGTCTACGTCCGCCTGTATCTGGCTGCTGGTCTGGTCACGAAGCTCGTTGAACAGAACCACAGGATAGGTGAACTGCTGGAAGATCATAATGCAACTCCATATGACACCCATTCCTACCAGTACACTTTCCAGGGTATTGCGTTTTACGGATAACTGGTGTAGGAAATAGTACAGGAACCAGAAAAAAACGGTCCTTGATGCCAGCAGGGACAAGCCAAAACTTTGATCGTGAAAAAAGTAGGCGGGGATTGCACTCACCAAAGTCAAGGTCACGATGATCTTAACGAACATGGAGAAATGCATTTGCTTCCTGTATCTTTTCGTGCCGACTACCGCTATCATTCCAACCAGCGCTGCCGAGATCAGTATTTCGAGATAGTCAAATATCTTGTCGTTTATTACCGTAAAAGAGAACATGCGGGTCGCCGTCAGGAGAATTATCCAAACGAGTACCTTGCTGTATCTTGATTCCTTTCGCATTATTGACTAACGTCTATTTTCTTAATAAATCTAATTGGATTTCCAGCCCATATTTCATCCGACGGTATGCTTTTCGATACCACGCTCCCTGCACCAATTATCGCCCGGTCACCGATCGTCACGCCTTTTAAAATGATGGAATTGGCACCGACAAAAACGTCATCGCCAATCGAAATAGGTTGATTGTTAGTGAACGCAACATTATGGACACGCCGCTCCTGGTAATCGAGCGGATGGAAATCGGTGTCCCAGATGCAAACATTCCCTCCGAAGTTCACGTAGTCCCCGATCTTTATTTTTGACGAGCAGTAAAGTGATAAACCCGAGAAGCCGGAATGATTTCCGATTTCAAGAGCCGCTCCGCTGGTTACCGCCAGCGTACAGGTTTTGTAAAGTCCTACAAAGTTTGAATCCAGGGAGCAATTGAATCTCACATCGTTTCCAAGCTTTATCGTACCATGATTGATCACCACAATCCTGCCTTTTACAACCGGGATTGAGCCGTATTGGACCTTTTTTAACTTGAAGGTCATTAAATTGAGCACATAGTTTAACTGCCGTTTTATATTCTTCGAGCAGTTCATTATAAATCTTATCATACGGAGGTATCGTTAAACTTGGCTCTTGAGGTGCGCTTGCGCTTCGAGTTTTTGCAGGAAAACTTCCGGTTCAAAAAAGTGTTTCTCGACCAGCTGCAGAACTTGCTCGTCCTTATCCCACCACTTTACTTTTAGCAACCGCTCAATCGTCTTGTCGTCGAACCGGTACTTTATTGTTTTGATAGGACAGCCGACAGACACCGAGTAGGGAGGAAGGTCTTTTGATACAACTGCCCCCGCTCCGACCACCGCGCCGTCGCCTATCGAAACCCCGTCGAGGACGGTTACGTTTGCCCCGATAAACACATCGTTTCCGATTACAATTGGTTTTCGTTCCTCGACTTTGTCGGTCTTGCTATAAGTGAAACCATTTTGCTTGGCAGTCGAATAGAATGCCGGGTTAATAGAAATTCCGTCGATGGGATGAATTCCCCAGCCGCACAGAAAGTTGGGGCCGATAGAGCAAAATTTACCTATCGTCGTAATCGAAATTCTTGAATTCTGCCCGATCGCTGTACCGAACCCGATCGAAACTTTCCAAAGCCTGTACGGAACCCCGATGGACGTCTTTTCGTGGACGACCGCCTCTTTGGATTGTTTCAGCGAATACTGCCAAAAAATACGTTCCGTAAAAAGGGAGTGAACGAAGCTTTTGGAGTTCAATAGAAAGTTCAATAGTTTGTTTTTCATTCAGGTATTAGCCGAAAGCGGTTTTCTATACTTTTTCTTTACTAATGCTTTTTACAAATCTTGCCGGATTGCCTACTACCACCGTGTAAGCCTCCACGTTCTTGGTGACTATCGAACCTGCGCCGACAATTGCACCTTTTCCGATGGTTACCCCCGGCATTATGACGGCATGCGTGCCGATCCAGGCGTCGTCGTTAATCACAACGGGTTTGGCGATGATCTTTCCGAACCTCACGTTTTCACCCGAATAATCATGGGTCAATGATGTAATGGTCGTGTGGGAGGCTATTAAAACCCGGTTCCCGATCGTTACCCCTCCATGCCCCCATATGTGTACGAATGACCCGATGGCCGAGTGTTCTCCGATCTCAATGAACTTCTTGCCCTCAATTACACTGTACTTCCCGACGGAAGATGCCCAGCCTACTTTTTTGGCAGTTAATTTGAGGAGCAAACCCCGGTACATTCTAAAACTGACCGGGTAAAAACTTCGAACATGAATATCCTTGATACCAAATATTCCTAACAGGCTTCTCAGCTTACCCATGACTTTTTCGCAGTTGTTTTTTAATGCCCTGACTTATGATATCTAATCTGAGGAATCCGAACGCGGAGTAGATCGCGATCGTTGCCGAAAGCAAAACTACTGCGAATACCATACAGCCCACAAAAGAAGAAACCGGGCTGAATTTGACGAGCTCGACATTTATGAATAGCAGGAGCACAAGGCACAACGCGTATTTGAAGACGACTCTTAAGTTCAACTTGCTGTTTAGCGCTTTGACATTGACCATATAAATATTGATCAGGAAGGCGGTAAATATCCCGATCGAATTCCCCCAGATGATAGCCTGATAGCCGTAGTGTTTATAAAGGCCCGTTGAAATGAGAATATTGATAGCAAAATAGGCGATATGGCCATAAATAATGCTGGTCGGTAAAAATGCCAATTGCGTAAAATAGGCAGGTATGGCGATCGAACTCACGAGGTAGGCTGTGACGATGATCGTCACTGTTTGGATCAATAGGTCGGGAGTATCCGCGCCGAGCCACAGCCTGATCAGAAACGGGAACACGAAAATGATGAGGAATCCGCAAGGGATGATAAACAGCAACAGATTCTTCTGCGTGCTTACAATCAGTCCTTTGGATGAAACCGCAGACTCTCCGGATGAAACGATGGGAAATATGGGATAGACTGCTTTCAGGATGAAGCCCCAGATTTGTGTCCGGACTTTATAGGCAATTTCCAGGTACCCGACTTCCCGCACACCAACCAGGTTGCCGGTCAGAATTTTACTTATAGGTTCAATGAGAATACTTAGCAAGCCGCCGGAGAAAATCTTGATGCCGTGGGAGAGCTGCTTGGAAAGGGTCGGTTTGAAATTTTCTTTTAACCCGTCTTTTGAAATGTTGCCCCAATTCCGGGAACAGGCGTAGAACAAGAGGAGAATCCATACAAACACCGCGAGGAGTGCAACCACCCCAACTCCGTTTAGTTCATAACCAAGCTTTACGGCGACGATGGTGCCAAGCCAATAAATACAGTTATAAACAAACTGAAAGCTGTTTGTAATGTAGATCTTACCCAGCGAATCGAGAATGGCTACCAGTGTTTGACCAAGAAGCAAGCCTATGTTTGCAATGAGAATGCATTTGTACAGCAAGGTTGCGGCGGCGTAACTTTTATCCGGGATATTTAAAATACTGGTCAGGACGAATTTTTCAGACAGCAGCGCCACGACCGTAACAGGGATCGATATGGCGGCAACGAAACATACAGTGACTATAATATCGTGGTCGGACTGCTTGCATTTTCCCTGTGAAGAAAGCGATTTGACCAGCGTGGTGTTAAGTCCGAGGTTCGCAATTGTATTGAGATTTCCCAGTACGGTCAGGAGCGAATAAATACCATATTGCTCCATTCCGAGATCCCTGATAAAAATAGGAATGCTGAAAAATGTAAGGCAGGCGGTCAGCACATGTTGCAAAACGCCGGATATGGAGCCCTTTATTAGTTTATTACTAATTTTTTAATACCAATTAACATTCGTTTTCAGTACCCTGGCCGGATTACCGCCAATCAGCGTATTCTTTTCATGGAATGAGCCCCGTACCACAGAGTCCGCCGCAATTACACAACCCTCGGCGATAAAAGTACCTTTATAAATTTTCACCCCACAGCCTACCCAGTTGTTCCCACTCAGTACAATGCCGTTCGATGTGAGCTGTTTTTTTCCTTCGTATTCTATTTCATGAAAATCCTCATCGAGGAACTGGCAATTCCATGAAATGACACAATTGGGGCCCATCGTAAGTGAATGCATGATGATCATCAGCGTATTGGCGTTGATATAGCTTCCTTCCCGCAGCGTAACCTTGGCGGAGGGCCCTATATCGATCCTGCAACCACGGGCTATCCTGAACTTGCCGCTGACGGTCAGTGAGCCTTGTATGTTCAGCAGGGTGACGTCATGCTTGTGTACAAAGCCTGCATTGGTCAATCCGATGCTTAGAAGTCCTCCCGTGTGGATATTTGCCGCGCCCCGAATGATGGTTCCGGGATGTGAAAGAATACTTTTTCGATAGAAGACCTTGTAATACAATGTTCGCAGGCATACAAGAATAAAAGTTACAATCGACCGCCGGCATTCAAGAATGTATAAATCTTTTATTCTTTTGCTGATCTTGTTCATAAATGCTATGCTCGGTTATACATTTTGCCGGTTAACCGCCGGTGATTTCTGATATCTCTGACTAGCGCTCTGAATGCCACGGATAAGCGGCTTCTCTACATAATCGTGTATCAGTACGCCTGCTACGCAGCAAATGACAGAAACCACTGCCAGAACAATAACGGGTTGTGCATGTGGCTGGAACTTCGACCAAAACCCATACACGAATGAAATGACTGCAGTGTGTGTCAGATAAATAGAGTAGGAGGCATCCCCCAGTTTTAAACCGATCCTGTCCAGGCGGTTCATCGGGCTATCGGGCGCAATCATCAAACTGGCAGCAATGATAAACAGCGAGATGATACCTGTGAGAATGACTGCGAAGAAGCCGGGTATACTTTCTCCTATGTCGGCAATTTTTGCGGCCCCAAAAAGCAAGACCGAAAGCAGGCAGCACAGCATAAAACCATGACTGATGCTGAAATTTTTTACAGGACTGTTTTTTAAATAGATGACACCGAGCGCTACGCCAAGGCCAAACAACAAATTCATCCTGCTAAACAGAAAATCAAAAAGGAGCCTTGCATTCAAATCGTCGACAAACCGGCCCAACTGCAGACCATACCATACCAGGGGCGACAGCAGCCATATGCAGAGGTATGTCCAGGACCTATTAAAGGTGACTATGGATATGCCGAAGATGGCGTAAAACAGGAATTCATGCCTTAAAGTCCATATCTGATTTGGCTGTATCTCCCCGATTGGAAACAGTACGAGGGACCGGAGATAGGGAAGGGCAGAAAACGTTCCCCGACCGGCATATTTCAACGATGCATACCCGACAACGCAAAGCCACATAAATGGCACGATCCTTACAAATCTACGCCAGAAAAAATCTGGCGTAGATATCTTGGGAGTTAGCACTTCACTTTTGAGCGACACGTAGGTGATGATGAATCCGCTGATCACAAAGAACAGTTCGACACCTACCGCGCCGTGAATAAATAGTCCCGATAATATATCGATACCAAAGTACTTGTCGAACCGTGCCATGCCGGTGGCGTGGCACAAAACAACCAGAACAACAGCGATAGCCCGAAGGTATTGTATGCCTACGAGGCTGTTATGCTTGGCTGAAACCGGCTTCGACGTATGATCCATTGGATTTTTTGATTATCGGTTAGTGCTTGGTCCTATTCAAAATAATTCAACACCCCAAATCCTTCTTTCAGCAGCAATTGATCCTTTTGGAACAGGCGAAGGTCGGAGGTTGCCATATCTTCAATCAGCGTTTCCAGCGTATGCTTAGGCTTCCAGCCCAATTTAGTCTGCGACTTGGTCGGATCGCCAATCAGCAATTCCACCTCGGTAGGGCGGTAATATCTCGGATCGATCTTCAGAACTACGGTACCTGGTTTCAAATGGTCACCACCCGCAATTCCCAATTGCTCCAACCGGGCGCTGTCGACCGAAGCGATCGTTCCGATTTCATTTTCTTCCGAGCCCGTAAACGCAACCTCGACGCCCAGGAAGGCGAATGTCTGGCGGATAAACTCGCGGACGCGGGTCGTAACTCCGGTAGCAATGACGAAGTCTTCGGCTACTTCTTGCTGAAGAATCAGGTACATAGCCTCAACGTAATCTTTGGCGTGTCCCCAGTCGCGTTGTGCATCGATATTTCCCATATACAGGCAGTCCTGCAAGCCCAGGACGATTTTTGCCGCAGCACGGGTTATTTTTCTCGTAACGAAAGTCTCGCCACGCAGGGGAGATTCGTGGTTAAACAAGATACCGTTAGAAGCAAAAATACCATAAGCCTCCCGATAGTTTACCGTGATCCAGTATGCATAAAGCTTGGCAACCGCGTACGGTGAACGTGGGTAGAAAGGAGTAGATTCGGATTGCGGCACGGCCTGTACCAAGCCGTATAGTTCAGAAGTCGATGCCTGGTAAATTTTCGTTTTCTTGGTAAGTCCCAGAAGGCGTACAGCTTCAAGTATGCGCAAAGTACCGATACCGTCGGCGTTTGCCGTGTATTCAGGCATCTCAAAACTAACCTGAACGTGGCTCATCGCCGCGAGGTTGTATATTTCGTCCGGCTGAACCTCCTGGATAATCCTCGTAAGGTTCATCGAGTCCGTCAGATCACCGTAATGCAGGATAAATCGAGCATCAGTTACATGGGGATCCTCGTACAGGTGATCGATGCGATCTGTGTTGAACAGAGAGCTTCTCCTTTTAACTCCATGAACAGTATAGCCTTTGCTCAATAAAAGTTCGGTAAGATAGGCACCATCCTGGCCTGTTACCCCTGTAATTAACGCAACTTTTGACATGTTATCTTGATTTTGATTGTTCTAGCTTTGGATTTTGATTTGAGGTTTAGACTGCGTAAACCTCCTGATTTTGAAGGAAATCTTCGTAAGCAAGCCGGATACCCTCTGGTAGCTCTATGGTGTGCTTCCATCCTTCATTGTGGAGTTTTGACACATCCATCAATTTTCGGGGAGTTCCGTCAGGTTTCGAAGTATCCCATTTGATTTCGCCTTCATAGCCTGTGATACGGGCAACAAGCTCGGTCAGTTCTTTGATCGACAGGTCTTCTCCGGTGCCGATGTTTACGAGTTCCCGTCCATTGTAGTTGTCCATCAGATAAAGACAGGCTTCGGCGAGATCGTCGGCAAAAAGAAACTCGCGCTTGGGCGAACCTGTTCCCCATGCCATTACGTAAGGCTGATTGGACTGCTTCGCTTCGTGAAATTTGCGAATTAAAGCGGGCAGCACGTGCGAATTGTTCAGATTGTAATTATCGCCGTAACCGTAGAGATTGGTGGGCATAGCACTTATAAAGTTGCAGCCATACTGGTCGCGATAAGCTTCACACAACTTTATCCCTGCTATTTTGGCAATGGCGTATGGTTCATTGGTTTCCTCCAAAAGGCCTGTCAGCAGATATTCCTCTTTGAGAGGCTGCGGAGCAAGCTTGGGATAAATACAGGACGAACCGAGGAACATCAGTTTCTTAACACCATTCAAATAGGAATGATGAATGATGTTCGATTCTATCATCAGGTTTTCGTAGATAAAATCGGCGCGGTACGTATTGTTGGCTACGATACCTCCCACCTTGGCCGCGGCCAGATAAACGTAGTCGGGCTTTTCTTCTTCAAAAAAATCAGCTACCGCCTGCTGGTTTCTGAGATCCAGCTCAGAGGATGTCCTGGTAATGATGTTATCGAAACCGCGCTTTTTAAGCGCCCGGAAGATAGCAGAGCCTACCATTCCGCGATGGCCTGCAATGTATATTTTGCTGTTATGTGTCATTTGCTTCGGATTTTTTTAGGAAGACCAGATAGTTGCAGGTGGTTATTCGACAAGTTCCGGCTTTTCGCGTTCCAACTTTTCATATATTTTTTTTACGTCCTGGGACCGGTTCTTTGCCAGGATAAGGATCGCATCGTTGGTTTCCACGAGAACGAGATTGTCTACGCCAAGAAATTCCACGTGTTTTTTGGAACCGACCACACAGTTGTTTTGTATGAACCTGTGATTTTCTCCCTGCCCCTCCCAATGCTCCCAAATAGACTCAAAAGAGCCTAGATCGGACCAGCCGAAATGAGCCTTAACCACTTTTATTTTTGCGGAACGCTCCATCACGGCGTAGTCGATGCTCTTCGAAGGGATCAGCATTGTTTCTTCCTCGGGCAGAAAACCATCTTTCGACAATGCGAAGGCAGATGCCGACGTAGAAAGGATCTCCGGTTCAAATTTTTCCAGCTCCTCCAAATAGGTTCTGGCTTCGAAGCAGAACATGCCGCTGTTCCATAGAAAATTTCCGGAATCTACGAACTGCTGTGCCGTATCTGCATCCGGCTTCTCCCGGAAAGAAAGCACATCATCACCTGCGCATTCAATATAGCCATATCCGGTTTCCGGTTTGGAAGGGGCAATCCCGAATGTGACCAGCGCACCATGTTTGGCAAGCGCAACGGCTTCATTCACTGCCTTCTCATACGATTCCATATCGGTAATGATGTGGTCGGAAGGCGTAACCAGCAAAATATCTTCGGGATTGGCTTTAAGTGCGGCAAATGCAATGGCAGCGGCGGTATTTCTGGGAGCTGCCTCAATGATCTCGCCATACTCCGAAATGCCGGCGCGCAACATATCGGCCTGGGACAAGAGGTAATTGTCTTTATTTCCTATTATCAGGGTCTTGTCAACTTGATTTTTGTTCCGGTCAGCGGTTAGATGGAACAATGATTTATCCGAGAACAATGGAAGATATTGTTTCGGCATAGATTTCCGGGACACGGGCCACAAACGGCTACCTACTCCGCCAGAAAGTAAGACATGAATTATATCAGGCATAATTAATACAGTAATTAGGGATAGAAAATTTAAAAAGGCACTTCATTCAATCTGACCTGAACCGATTCCGGGAGAACTCCGATCAAGTAATATTGAAATCTCAGTAGTGCCATTAACAATAGTCGCCACGTCACAATACATTCAGCATTTAAAATGACAACTTGTACTAATTGCATACAAGGATCAGTTCAAATGAGAAATAGCGGACAATAGTGTTTAAGTAATCTTGGCAGTACTTAAATGACAGTGCAGGCGTCGAATAGTATTGTGCTAATACAACGGCCTTCTATCTCTTTGTAAAAAATTGTTGACCTGCGTTGGGAAGCTGCTAATGTTCCCGGGTGATGTTCTGGCTTTTTCATGATAACGTTGAGTAATGAGATCTTTTTTAAAAGAAATTGCAATAATCTTACAGTGGAAACTCTAAGGCCACTATTTTATTTCGCATTAACAATATATGCTAAAATTTTTAAATGTGGCAACATTTGGAGACTTAAAGTTCAATGATAATCCGTGACAAATTTGCCTGAATATTGACAATTTTTGGCACGGACTATCATCGTTCCATTTACTTTTTGCCTACCAGCTTTTTAAGGCGGGACCCTACACCCTGCATGGTGCTTTCGCCTTCCTCCGCATAATATCCGTATCCGTAACCTCCGTATCCGTATCCGTAGCCATAGCCCGCTCCGTAATTAACCCCATTGAAAATAATGGACAGGTTAGAGAACCTCTTGGTGCGTTGCAGCTCGGCGATACGTTTTAAATGATCCAGAACAGTATAGTTAAACCTCACAATATAGAGTGTCGCATCCACATATTCCGAGATCAGCGCCGAATCCGTTACCAAGCCATAAGGAGGTGAGTCGATAAGGATGTAGTCATATTGAGTTCTCAATTCTTTTAACAGCTCCGGAAGCTTGCCATTGCTCAGAAGTTCAGACGGGTTCGGCGGGATTGGACCACTCGTAAGAACGTCGAATTTGGGATGGACACCGGTAGATTGAATAAAATCTTCATAGTGGCCCTGTCCGATCAGACAGTTAGACGCTCCAAATTTATTCGGGACCGACAAGCGGTCATGGAGCGTCGGTTTACGTAAATCCAAACCGATAAGCAATACACGTTTGTCGGAATACGCCAAACTCGCTGCCAGGTTTATACTTACAAAACTTTTACCCTCGCCGCCGATGGACGAGGTAAACATGATAACACGACAGTTTCCATCACCTAAATACTGCAAGTTGGTCCTTAACGCTCGGAATTGCTCTGCGACGGCGCTTCTGCTGGTCATTTTGATAATTGACTCTTCCCCTGGCTGGCCGTTTACCATGGCTTTCATTTGGCCAATTTCACCCAACACCGCCGAGTGCGTAACTCTTTCGATGTCCTCACGGCGCTGAACCGTGTTGTTCAACATAAACAGCAGGTTGATCAGGAAGAAGGGGATAATCAGGCCGAGGGCGCCCGCGCCAAGCCAAACGAGGGCTTTTTTAGGTTTTATCGGATGGAAAGTGGAAATCGGGGCGTCGATCAGGCGGCTGTCCGTGACTGTTGAGGCATACGCAAGAGCAGTTTCTTCCCTTTTTTGCAACAAATAAAGGTACAGCTCCTCTTTGATCGATTGCTGTCTTTTGATGCCGACAAACTCCCTTTCTTTTTTAGGAATACTTCTCAAACCCGCGGAAAATCTTGTGTTAATACTTTCAAGATTCCTCTTCGTTACAGCCATACCACGCTTCAAGTTCTGAACGTTTTCGCGGATGGATTGCCTTGTACCCGCGAGTTGGGTATTGATGGTCTCCAGCAACGGGTTTTTGGCTGTGGTAGTCCTGGCATATCGCTCCCGCTGCAGTTCAAGTTCGTTGAATTTGGTAAGAAGCGAAACGAGCACGGGGTCGTCAATCATATAGGTAGCCGGTGCTACTGCGCCGTCACCCGCATTCTGAATGTAATTGTCGACACTTTCCAGAATACTGATTTTCGTATTTACCTCATTCAGTTTCGAATCATTTTCCTTGATATTCTCTAGAAACAACTGCGATTCGGCGCTGATATCTGTTATTCCCTGATTCGTTTTGTAGGATTCTACATCTTTTTCAACGTCACCAAGTTCGCCGGTAATTAAGCCAAGCCTGTTTTCGATGAATTTAAGCGTATTGCTTGCTTCGCTGTTTTTATCACTCAAAGATGATTGGATATAAACATCGAGCAACTTGTTAAGCACGTCTTTTGAACGTTGGATATCAGAGTCTTCGTAGGTTAACTGAAGTACGGTACTTTTAATATTAGGTTGCTGTACCTCCAACCTTGTAAGCATTTGTTCGGCCAGCGCCTTGACTTCAATGAAATGAACATTTATATCTTCATATTCATATTTGGCGGTAGGGTTTTGAGTGACAACGAAAGCACCCCACGCGTTGTTGAACCGTTGATTAAAAGCGAAGGTCTTCTCCTCATCGTTAAAACGAAAATGCGTACTGTCGACCAAATGGATAACCATTGGTTCCAGATAACCGTAAGGCGTAATCACCTCCGCTTTAACATTTACCGGGCTGTTTTTGTATAGGTTTACCGTACGGATACCATCCTTCGAGGTATAGTTTACGTCAAGCTTAAGTTCCTTAATGACCTGCTCCATTAAGGTTTGCGACTTGATGATTTCCAGTTCGTTTTCTACCAGTTTGTTTCCGCCAAACTGAGAACTCAATTCAGTAAGAATATCCCCCTGAGACCCACTCAACCCTTTATTCTCATCTTTGATAAGAATACTGGTTTTTGTGCTATAGATAGGTTGCGTAACCTGAAGATAAAAGAATGCTGCGGTAAGTGAGAGAAAAATGAAAATGGGAAACAGGTACCAATATCTGAAATACCGCCGTATATACTCGTTCAGGTTAAAGTCCTGCTCGTCATCGAAGTCCTGAGCAGAATTGTTGGGATTATTCTCTTTCATAATGTTGAGTATGTTACTTCTAGATTGTGTTAATTACTTGGTAAGATTCAGGATGAGAATTCCAAGTGTGCTTAGCCCGCCTACGATTGTTACTATAAGTGGAACAGTTCTTATCCTGCTATCGGTATCCAGCATTTTCGCTTTCACAGGTTCGACGTATATGATGTCGTTCTTGTGAAGGTAATAATAGGGAGAGTTAAAAATTTCCCTCGAAGTGAGATCAATCCGGGCATATTCCCTTTTTCCGTTTTCTTCTCTTATGATCATCAGATTGCTGCGATTTCCGTAGATGGTGAGATCGCCGGCAAGACTCAGAACCTCGGGCAACGTTATTTTTTCGTCAGGAATGACATACACAGCGGGTAATTTTACTTCTCCCAACACCGATACTTTGAAGTTGAGATTCCTTACAATCACAGAAGGTTCTTTCAGGAAGTTTTGCAGACGGATACGTATGGTATCTGCCGCATCGGTCGTGCGCAAGCCTGCTACTTTAAGTTTACCGATCAGCGGAATTTCTATTTGCCCATCGCCATCTACAAGATATCCGAGAGGCTGTATCCTCGCGCCCCCGGTGTTGGAATAGTTGGTGCTGGCGGTTGTAAACTGGTTAGGCGTATTAAATACTTCGTTCGCTTCGGTATTCAAACTACCTACAATAACTGACAGGATATCGTTGGGTTGTATTTTAGGGATGTATTTCTGCGAAATATCCTGAGACGAATAGCGGACCGAATCCCCTTGGAAATATACAATAGATTTCGGAGACACGCAGGAGGTTGTTCCTCCGATTATCGCGATATAGGCTAAGAATAGAATGCCTGCAATTTTTGTTAATCTCTTGGGTTGGAAGTGCATAGAAAAAATCGTTGAGTAAATAGCGTTTCTTGTAAATTATTGTGATTGAATTATTTATGATTTGCTGTTCGCCCAAGAGCCCCGTCCCGGAAAGCCGATCATGTCTTATTTTAATATTTGTCAGAGATTCTGATCAGGCATCTGTGCTTGGGCTGTCTCTTGGTATAGTCCAAGCAAATATTAGCGCACTATTTCACTACAAATATAAAATAAATTCAATTATCGTCATTAAAAATTTATAAGTTTTTCATTTTGAAACGGATACCGGGAGATCCAATTGTTTCTATTGCTGCGCTGAATCATCTCCAAATGCTGGATTTTGTGCGCGTCAGTGCCCAAAAACGTGATCAGGTTATTTTTTAACAGCCATTCGGCCATCTTGCTGATATTTTCTCCGTAGTATCCCGATAATGACAAAATATTTACTTGCAGCTCGCACCCGCCGTCCGCAAGCTTCTTGTAAATGGATGGGTCCGAATAGAAGTAGGTGTAGCGCTCAGGATGTGCCAGTACCGGTTGATACCCCTTTTCGATGATTGAGAAGAGGGTTTCAGAGGTATTCATCAGTTGCGTCGAGTAGGGGAGTTCTACCAGAAGCCGGTTGCCTGGCAGCGTTAGCATTTGTTGTCCGGTGTTCAGCAAATGGTTGAAATGTTCGTCCAGGAAATATTCTGCCGCTGCCCCGATTTTAATGGTTAAGCCAGCGTCCTTACTGGCTTGTCGTACTTTTTCGAGTTTTCCGAGGATAATTTCAGGGGTGTTGCGGTAGCAATCCCACATCACGTGAGGAGTTGTGATGATATGCCGGTAGCCAAGGTCCTGCATTTTTGAAGCCATCGCCACTGAATCGGCCACCGTCTCAACTCCGTCGTCCACTCCGGGGATCATGTGGGAATGTATGTCGATCCCGATGTGATCTAGCGTAACTTCCTTATTTGACTTTTTATTAAATAACCAGTTGAGCATATGAAATTCCGACAGCAAGCTTAGATGATCTACAAAATTAGAAAAATGAAATTATCTAAAGTGCTAAGCCGAAGCGGTAAGTTTACAAGAGTTTGGATCAAAATAAGTCAAAATAGTCCGGTTGCCGAAAAATTTCGACTTTAAATTTCGAGATTTAACCGAACGGTAACGAATTGTACTATTTGATGGGATGGCAGCTTTGCCGCAGACGGGATTCATGCAGATGAAAACTGCCATTTTCAAGGTATTGTAAGGTTTTTGTCCACTATTTGCCCAGTCGTAGAGAGGGTGTGCCGATGGTTCTCGTTGTGAAGATGGTATAATGTTTTGTGTTATTTGCACTATTTTTATGTATTTAAACTTCTCTTACCATTCGATAAAAAAATGTGCCGGTAGCCGGGAAGTTATTCTGCATGGCGGCTCATCAGCGTCTCCTGATGTTGCCAAAGTTCTTTGAACACGGGGCTGTTTTGGCGTAAATGTGCAAATGTTCCCTCATCTATCAGGTGCCCGTTTTGTAGTAGATACACGTAGTCGAACTTCGTAAGCAAATGCAGGCGATGTAGGGTAGATATCACCGCTTTGTCCGAAAACTCCACAAACATCTTGTCATAAATCCGCGACTCGGTCTTTGGGTCAATGCTGCTGGTAGGCTCGTCGAGCAGGACAATATCACTCCCGCGCGCCGCGAGAATTCCGCGTGCGAGTGCAAGCCGCTGTTTTTGCCCGCCCGAAAGGTTTACGCCCTTTTCCTGAATGCTGGATTCGAGGCCTTTGGGTAGCTTGTCGACGACATCCGCGAAATGCGCGGTTTCGCAGACCTGCATAATGTCGCTTTCCTCGAATGGCAGGCCGAGGGTGATGTTGTAGGCAATGGTGTTTTCAAAGATTTCCGGATCCTGTGGAAAGAGCGTCACCTGGTCGGCAAGCATCTCGATAGCGGCACCCTGGCGACCGTCGACTTTCACTTTTACGCCATTTTCGGGTTGGTACAAACCCCGTAGCAATGCCAGTAAGGTGCTTTTTCCGCTGCCGCTTTCGCCGATGAACGCAATACGTTGCCCCCGACGGATACGGATATTCAGCCCATGCAGGCTATGGGCTTGCTTTTCGGAGTCATAAACTTCTCCATGCGAGAAGTTCAGATTGCTGATATGGATTTCCTGCCAGTTGTCGGGAAGGTCGTCGGCCTCATCAACCCGGTGGTGCTCCCGGTATGCTTCTCCGATGGCGCGCGCGGTCTGTACTTCGGTGTTATAGCGGATGATCTCGGTGTATTGCCAGGCAATGTCCTGAAACACGCTGGTGAACTGGTTGACATAACTCAGAAGCGTTACCAACCCTCCGACGAGGAACACTTCGCCCGGCACATAATGCTGGTGTACGTAACCCACCGTGACCACAATATAGATGATCGCAATGAAGACACTCGCCACAAACCACTTCCATTCATTGATCACCACCGACCGTCTGAAAGGCGGGAACACATCGGCGATTTTACTCATCAAGCTGATTTTCATCCGCTTTTCAAGCCGCAATGTGATCACGGTGATGATATTGGAAAGGCTGTCAAACAATGTGGAGGAAACAATATGCTCTTTCTCGTTCGACTCGTCGAGCGCTTTAATGAATGGTTTGTCAAACTTGAAAATCACGTAGACGTTAATAAGGCCGATCAGTACACCGATGGCGCCAAACAGCGGAGAGAACCAGATGATAGCGACAAACGAGAATATGAATTTAGCGAATGCGTGAAGGAACATGAAGCCATTCTGAAAGAAGTCCTTCAACGCCTCATAGGCTTTGCGGATGCGGTTGATGGTCGCCCCGCTGTGATGGTCCTGATGCCAGCGAATGGGCAAATGCAAAGCCTGGTGATACAGTTCGTCGAGGAAGTTGCGGCTCAGGTCGAATGCCAGCTTGCGCTCCATCACACGCGCAGGTCCGTGAAACGCCCATTCGAGCAGGGTCAGGCCCAGGTATGCACCCCCGTAAAGCCATACATTATGCAAAGTGCCTTGCGCATCCTGCTGGATCGACTGAATAAACCAGCCATAAAGCAGCGGGTGCGCTGCCAGCACAAGGTTGGCCATCACAAACATTCCATACACCAGCAGGTACCGGCCACGCTGCTGCCGGGCATAGCGCCAGGCCGTGGCTAACAGGGACAAATAGGGGTTCTTCATTACGAAATCGGTGGTTGTGGGAAGGGCGGAGCGCTCCCCGGCTCACTAGAACCACAAAACGCGTCCGAAGGTTGCCTTCCGATCGGCAAACTTTGTGTGTCGAATCAGTAGTTTTTAGGAGTTTGCGGTTTAGTTACACGTTGAACGATTTTCACAAACCAACCTTTTTGAACTATCAAACCGGAATTTTTATGAAAAGATTAATGCATGTTTTTTGCAGCGCTGTTTTGCTGAGCATTGCCCTTGGAATTTCTGCACACGCACAGGACGGCTGGATCAGCCTGTTCAATGGAAAGGACTTCACCGGTTGGAAAATCGGCGCAAATGCAAGTTCTTTTTCGATTGAGGATGGTACCATCAAAGTGGCCGGGCCGCGGGCGCATCTTTTCTATGAAGGTCCTGTTAAAAACCATATGTTTAAGAATTTCGAGTTTAAAGCCCAGGTGAAAACCACCCCGGGTTCCAACTCCGGTATTTTCATTCATACTACTTTTCAGGAAGACGGCTGGCCCTCGCAAGGTTACGAAGTGCAGGTCAACCAGTCGCACACCGACTACAAACGCACGGGCAGCCTCTATAACGTAGTGGATGTGAAGGACACTTTCGTAAAAGACAACGAGTGGTATACCGAGTATGTGAAAGTGGAAGGCAAGCACATTACCATTAAGATCAACGACAAAGTGGTTGTGGATTACGAGGAAACCGACGTAGACAAACGCGAGGGCGAGATGAAGAACAAATTCCTGAAACAAGGTACATTTGCACTGCAGGCACATGATCCCAAGAGCGTGGTGTATTACAAAGACATTCAGGTACGACCGCTAACCGAGTAATCCTATTTACTTCCGATGGAAGAAGAAGTGCATTTCGAATCGATACTGGAACGCCTCCCCAAAAAGGGAGGCGAATTTTATATGATGGTGCCCGACGAGGTCGCCGCGCAGTTCGTCGAAGGCCGCAAGCCCGCGCGTGTGCGCTGCGTGATCAACGGTACAGTGCATTTCCAATGCGCGATCCGGCCAAGGGGGGGAGGCGGCTTCTATATCAATGTAGCTACGCCACTCCGACAGCAGGGGAAATTGGTGTTAGGCCAAAAACTGAACGCGACTGTACGAAAGGACGACAGCGAATACGGCCGGGATATGCCCGAAGAATTGCAGGAATTGCTGGCGCAGGACGAAGAAGCGAAGCGGTTATTTGAAAATGCAAAACCTGTGAATCAACGTGCGATTATCCACTACATTGCCAGCGCCAAGTCAGTCCAGGTGCGCATAGATCGCGCTATTATGATGACGGATCGGTTGAAAACGGGGCGGATCGTGTGACGCTTTGTCAAGGGGGGATTCGTAGTCAAGCTATTCGGGTGTGGTCATTTTAGTCAGGTGTGGTCAGATGTGGTCAAGTGTATTTTACAATGACGACACCTGACAATAACCGACAACAAAAAGTCAACCTTCCCGGTTAGATACATTCCGGTACTGACTTGGCGAGATACCTTCCGATTTGCGGAATTGCCTTCCGAAGTAATTCAAGTCGGAGAACCCGAGCTGGTAGCATATGTCGGAAATGCTATCCTTGGTGTGTGATAAAAGCTGCTTTGCTTTCCTGATCTTCTCCCTTAATATAAAATCCAGCGGGCTGATACTGAACTCGCGTTTGAATGCACGGTAAAATGAAGCCCGGCTCATACATGCCTTTTCGCTCAGGTCCTCTACCTGGATCTTTTCATTGATATTAGCCTTGACATAATTTACAACGAACGCCAACGGGCTGTCCTCGTGCAGGTAGGAGGCTTCGTCGGTGGCGGCAAGGTGCTGCGTTTGTATGATATGTACAATAAGCTCCTGTAATGTGAGATCGGCAAGAATGTCTTTGCCTAATGCGCTGCCCGAGCAGATTTTAATGAGTTTGTTGAGCGTCTGTGCGAGTTCGATATTGTTAAGAAAGTGGTATTGGCTGTGCTGCAGGGACCAGAACTGCTGCCGACCTTCGCGCGGATAGTCCTCGCTGAGGCGGTCGACGATCTGCTGGATTTTCATTTGATCGATCGCGAGGGCAATGCACTGCGTAGGGTTTTCACGTGCGGCCTCCGGAAAGTCGATTTTCATCGTCACATTCGCCGGAACGAGCACGGTTTCGCCCGGCAGGTAATCAAAACCCGGCTGGTCGAACAAATGCATCACCTTTTTGCCTCGCAGCATACTCGTCACTACAAAATCAGGGAATGTAAGCGGCACCAATGCCGACGGCTGCAAAGTCTCGAACAGGTTCAGTTCGCAGTTTTCGAGCGTAAATGCCCTGCGGTTCTCTACCAAAGTTTTAAGCGATTTCTCCGCCGAAACCGCTACCTGATCCAATCTGAAACCTGCCGCCATTGTTGTTCTTATTTTAAATCTCAACACTCTTTTCCGTAATCCCTACTGATCTGACCACACCTGACAACTTCTGACTACGAATAACGATCCTCCTCTTCTCCATTCTCTTTCCTTCAATCATTAAATATAATTGTTTTTTGAAAAAATGAGATAATTATCCTAACACTTGACACGATCGTACCAATGATTAACGACTTGTGAAGCTAGGTTTGTATTATCAATCATTTCTAAATATAACCTTTAATCATGGATACGATCACCGAAAATCAGGCAGTTGAGAATAAGACGTACAGCAGCGAAAATCTCGCCAAAAGGCCTGATTTTAAGGAAAAATATGATAATTATATCAATGGTAAGTTTGTGGCACCTGCCAAAGGGGAGTATTTCGAGAATATCTCGCCGATCGACGGCCAGGTATTTACGAAAGCCGCCCGTTCGACGAAGGAGGACGTGGAAGCTGCGCTCGACGCCGCGCACGCCGCATTCCCGGCTTGGAGCAAAACATCGGCAACCAATCGGAGCAACCTGCTCCTGAAAATAGCCCAGGTCATTGAAGACAACCTCGAATATCTGGCCATTGTGGAAACGATCGACAACGGTAAAGCCATCCGGGAAACCCGCGCCGCCGACCTGCCACTTTGTGTCGACCACTTCCGCTACTTTGCAGGCGTGATCCGTGCGGAGGAAGGTAGCGTTTCCGAACACGATGAGCATACAGTGTGCATCAACGTGCACGAGCCGCTGGGCGTGGTTGCGCAGATCATTCCGTGGAATTTTCCGCTGCTAATGGCAACCTGGAAAATCGCACCGGCACTGGCTGCGGGTAACTGCGTGGTGGTGAAACCCGCGGAGCAGACACCGACTTCTATTATGGTGCTCATGGAGCTTATTGGGGATATTCTGCCTCCCGGCGTGCTCAATATTGTAACGGGCTTTGGTGTGGAAGCCGGTAAACCGCTGGCATCGTCGCCGCGCGTAGCCAAGGTCGCGTTTACGGGAGAAACCACTACCGGGCGGCTCATTATGCAGTATGCTTCGGACAATTTGGTGCCGGTAACGATGGAGCTGGGAGGTAAGTCGCCGAATATTTTCTTTCCGTCGGTAATGGATGAGGATGATGCGTTTCTGGACAAGGCTATCGAAGGTGCGGTGCTGTTTGCATTGAACCAGGGCGAGGTTTGTACCTGCCCGTCGCGGATGCTGGTGCATGAAAGCATCTATGACAAGTTTATTGAACGGGTGATCCAGCGTACCAAAGCCATCAAAATGGGCCACCCGCTCGACGGAACCACAATGATGGGTGCGCAGGCTTCAAACGATCAGTACGAGAAGATTTTGTCCTATCTTAAAATAGGTAAGGAGGAAGGCGCGGAGGTGCTCACGGGTGGCGCTGCACAGACTTTTGAGAATGGTATATCGGGGGGCTATTACATTCAACCCACGATTTTCAAAGGACATAACAAAATGCGGGTCTTCCAGGAGGAGATATTTGGCCCGGTAGTTTGCGTGACCACATTTAAAACGACCGAAGAAGCCATTTCCGTTGCCAATGACACACTTTACGGCCTCGGCGCGGGTGTGTGGACGCGTGACGCGCATGAGCTTTATCAGGTACCACGGGCGATCCAGGCGGGTAGGGTGTGGGTTAATAACTACCACGCCTATCCCGCCCACGCTCCGTTTGGTGGCTATAAGAAATCGGGTTTTGGCCGGGAAAACCATAAAATGATGCTGGGTTACTACCGCCAGACCAAAAACATGCTGATTTCGTACGACAAGAACAAGCTGGGATTTTTCTGAGGATGTGATGACTGAGCGCGTATTGATTACTCCCGAAGCCGAAAAGATCGTCGACCAGCTTCGGGAGTCGAATGGAGAATTGATGTTTCATCAGAGTGGCGGTTGTTGTGATGGCTCACAGCCCATGTGTTTCCCCAAAGGAGAGTTCCGCGTGTCGGAGAGTGATGTGTTGCTGGGGGAAATAGCGGGCTGTGAGTTTTTCATGAGCCGCGACCAGTTCGAGTATTGGCAGCATACCCAGCTGACGATCGATATCGTGCCGGGCCGGGGTTCGAGTTTTTCGCTGGAGATCCCGCTGGGGGTGCGCTTTATTACCCGATCAAGACTTTACACGGCCGAAGAAACCCGCGATCTGCCGGCCATCAACGTCTGAAAACCGCATTAATTAGGGAAGGTGTTAGACTGTCGTGTAGTGAATCTTTTACACGATGGTTTGGCACCTTCTTGTCATTTTAGCACTTATTGGTTATATTTGTTCAAATCGAGCGGTTTGCTGACTGGGAAAATCAAGGTCAGCTATATCTATAACACATCTGTAAATCAACGGGTTTGCGGATTTAAAAGCTGAATTTTGAATTTTAACGAATTTGAACTCCACGAGGACGTGCTGAACGCCGTGGATTCTATGAACTACCAACAGGCTACGCCTATCCAGGAGCAGGCTATACCACACATTCTTAGCGGCAAAGACCTGCTCGCTTGCGCACAGACAGGAACCGGCAAAACGGCCGCTTACCTGATCCCTATTCTCGACAAAGTTGCTCACGAAGCCAATGAACATACCGGTGCACTGATTTTGGTGCCTACCCGGGAGCTTGCCGTGCAAATCGACCAGCAAATTCAGGGCCTGGGCTATTTTGTGGGTGCTACCAGCATTGCGGTGTACGGGGGTAATAAGGGGCCCGAGTGGGACCAGCAGAAAAAAGCATTGACACAGGGTGCGGACATTATCATCGCTACGCCGGGCAGGCTCATCGCGCATTTGCAATTGGGCTACGTCCATTTCCGCGATCTGCGGCATTTGGTCCTCGATGAGGCCGACCGTATGCTCGATATGGGTTTTCTGAGCGACATTCTGAAAATCATGAGCTACCTGCCCAACGAAAGGCAGACGCTGATGTTCTCAGCCACAATGCCGCCCAAGATCGGAGACCTGGCCAAACGTATTTTGAAAGACCCCGAGGAGATAAGATTGGCGGTATCTCGTCCGGCCGACAGGATCGACCAGCAATTTTACCTGGCGAGAGACGAGCAGAAGCTGCCATTGCTGATGCATTTGCTGAAAGGCGTTGAAAATATCAGCATGGTGTTGTTCACCTCCCGCAAATCGAACGTCGAGCCGATCGTTCGGGCGCTGCGGAAACTGGGCCTGGGAGCGCATGGTATTTCCTCTGATTCCGAGCAAGGCGAACGGGAAATTGTATTGCGTGATTTCAAAAACCGGCAGTTTCCGATCCTTGTCGCGACGGATGTGCTATCCCGCGGCATAGATATTGATAATCTCAGCCATGTGGTGAACTACGACGTTCCCCGCGACCCCGAGGATTACGTGCACCGTATAGGCCGTACAGCACGTGCTGAATCAAAAGGTACAGCCATGACGTTGATCAATGAGCACGATCAGAAATATGTATTGAAGATCGAAAGGCTTTTTGAGAAGGAATTGGAGAAAAAATCCGTGACCGCAGAACTGGGACTTGGTGAAGCTCCTGTATTTGAGCCGCCACGTTTTCGTTCAGGGGGGCGTAACAGTAACAATAGCAGGAAGAACAAGAGGAAAGATGGACCGGGTGGGCCGTCCGCGAGAAAACCACATCGTGAGGCAAGGCCCCAGGACAATAACCGCGCAGAATCGGCTGCCTCGGCAACCGCCGATGCGGCGACGGCCACCGCGGCGACGGCCACCGCGGCGACGGCCACCGCGGCGGCGGCCACCGATAAACCGAAGCGCAGGAACAAGCGGAGGAGACCTAAAAAGGATCAGCCCAAAACCGTAAACCCTACTGAGGCACAGGCCTCTTGATCAGAGTTGGTCAGACGTGAGCATTGTTTGTCTTGCTTATTCGTCATGAAAGAACTTAAATTACGTGCACTTGGACCGTTTGATAGATTGGATAAGGAATTATAAATTCAGCGTATCCGATCCTCCCATCATCACGATGGAAGGCTTGTTTTCGCTGCTACTGCTTTTGCTTCTGAGCTTGCTTGCGGTATTTTTCCACCTTGTCCGCATCCTTTTCAACTCTCCGGTCGATTTTTCACTCGACTGGAACCTCTTTCTGAGTTGGATACCGCTCATTATCGCTTTCTTCGCGGACAACCTTACCAAGCGTTTCGGGGATATTCCGGTGATACTGGGCATTCTGAGCATTGCCTGGCTGGCATTTCTTCCGAACGCGCCGTACATGATCACCGATCTTGCCCACCTCACAGTGGACTACCAGCGCGACCTAACCTGGCACGACACCATTATGCTTTTTTCCTATGCGGAAGTGAGTTTGTTCAATGGTTTGGTGTCGCTTTACTGGATCCACCGTTCGTGGCGACGGGTGTACGACAGGAAGCCAGGCAATACCCTGTTGCTGATCAGCCTTCCTCTGGCTGGCTTCGGCGTGTACCTGGGGCGGGTGAGGAGAATGAACAGCTGGGATATTATCCACGAACCAAGAGCCATTATCAATAACCTCTTCGAAAGCTTGCTCGACCGGACTGCCTGGGTTTTCGCGATGGAGATCGGCATGCTGCTGGGTATATTGTACCTCGTCTTGTGGGGTGTGATCAGGTTCCGGATCCGGCATTCGAAGAAGAATCCCGAATCGGGAAATCACTAGAGTGAATGTATCGCGCTGCTGGATTATGACGCATCACGCGGTTTCGCTAGGTTAAACTTCCCCGCTTTTAGATATTTTAATGGATTCCTTACAGATCTTATTTCGCTGCGAGCATCTCGTCGCGATCAATAAGCCCAACGGCCTGCTGGTGCACCGCTCACCCATCGCCAGCGATGCCGATGTTTTCGCCGTACAACTCTTGCGCGATCAGCTCGGGCAAAAGGTTTACCCGGTCCACCGCCTCGATCGCAAAACATCGGGAGTGCTGCTTTTCGCGCTCGACGAAGCTACAAATAGTGAAATGCAGCGCAAATTTATGAACGGCGAAGTTACAAAGACCTATCACGCCATTGTAAGAGGTTACGCGCCTGACAGCGGCGAAATAGATTATCCCCTCAAACGCGACGACGGGGTGGTTCAGGATGCCGTAACTTTTTTTGAAACGCTGCAACGAACAGAAATGCCATTTGCCGTCGGCAAGCATCTCACTTCACGTTACTCGCTGGTCAAGCTCAACCCGGTTACGGGCCGTATGCATCAGCTTCGCAAGCACATGGCGCACATCATGCATCCGATCATCGGCGACAGGCCGCACGGCTGTAACAAGCAGAACCGCTTTTTCAAGGAGCAGTTTGATATGGTACACATGATGTTACATGCGGTGTCGCTGGAATTTGTACATCCTACTACAAAGGAGCATGTGAATATATTTGCGCCCTATGAGGCCGAATTTTCCAGAATGCGTGAAGTACTTCTGCTGAAATAAGTATATTTTTGTTTCTACTCAAAAATATGTAATAAATTTTGTAGAAATACTTTGATTGATAATCGCTAATTCGTTAATATTGTGTTGAGTTAGGAAGTGATGTTGTACCGATAAGAACGATGTATGTAAAGACTATCCAAACCCAATCTCGGGATAGTAGGAATTCAAATCTTACACTCCACACCCGGGCGTGTCAGCGTCCATCCGGAGTCTATTAATCTGGCAGGCTCCTATCATGATCAGACGATCCAGGCAAGCATATCCTTATGGCGTATCGACCGTAAAGGACAAACGTATTGTGCCCGTCGGAACCGCCTCGGTACAGGAACCAGATAGTCGGATATTTCTCTTAAAATTTTTTAACACTTTGTAACCATTAGGCCACCATCATGGCATATCTGGATAGCTACACAACACCTTTATCGACAGCTGCCGCGGCGCATCTGTTGCGAAGGGCGACATTCGGGCCGACAAGTCAGGAAGTCGCCGATTTTACCGGCAAGACTGCATTGGAGGCTGTCGACCTGCTTATAAGTAATGCCGCCTACCGGGCGTCCCCACCTCCGCCGGTGGAAATGGATACAACCAGGTCAGATGCCGGACAACCGTTTTTAAATAAGCCGTTTAGCGGGAGCCGGAGTTTCACCTATTTCAGCTATGTGAAATATTGGTGGATCGGGTTGATGGCAGAACAAAACGGTAAACCCTCCGTATTAGAGAAGCTTACGGCATTCTGGCAGAATCATTTCGTGGTAACGTACATTCCTGTGGAAGACTATCGGTACCTCGACAGATATTTGAGACTGCTCAGAACGAATGCACTGGGAAATTTCAAGGATTTGGCCATAGGCGTCAGCAAGGACCCCGGGATGCTCATTTTCCAGAATGGCAACGAGAATACCAAGGCACTCCCAAACGAGAACTATGCCCGGGAACTTCAGGAGCTTTTTACGGTCGGTCAGAAGGATTTTGCCGGGAACTACAACTATACCGAGCAGGATGTAAAAACAGCCGCCAGGGTATTAACAGGTTGGCAGGCAACGAACCGATACGTGGAAGGTTCAACGACCTTTGACTCGGTTTTTAATCCTGATCGCCACGATACAACCAACAAAGTCTTTTCGGAAAAGTACAACAATACGACCATCGTCGGGCGTACGGGTACGGGCGCAGGCGATGCCGAGCTGGTGGATTTGATTACGATGCTGATCAGCCACCCGGAATCGCCAAAGTACATTTGCAGGAAGCTCTACCGCTGGTATGTGAACCCAAATGTAACCCAGGAGATTGAAGATCAGGTGATCGTTCCGCTGGCAGCTTTTTTTGCCAGTCCGGGTAACAACTTCGCCATTGCTCCTGTCCTTAAAAAGCTCTTAACAAGCAACATATTTTTCGATAACCGAAATATCGGCGCCATTGTCAAGTCTCCCGCCGAGTTCATGATCGGAGCGATCCGCCTGTTCAATCAGCCGGTTCCTGACATTACCACCGAATATGGGGCATTTCAAAAAATGATCAGCTATTTGAGCAACAGCATGAATTTGCTGCAACTCAATCTGCTGAATCAGCCCTCCGTATTTGGTTCGCTCCCGTACTATCAGACCGGATATTCCAAAAACTGGATTAATGAGACCACATTAGGAGTGCGCGGCGCCCGTACGGATGCACTGGTGTTCCCCACTTTGGAGATTAAGCCGGGCTACATTCTTGGGATCGACGTACTTGCGAGATTACGGAGCATCCAGCCGAATTTTTCGGATGTAGCCGGAACCCCCGCCATCACCTGCGAAGAAGTGTTAGCGGATTTCTCCAAAAACCTGTACGCTATTGAATTGAGCCAGCAGCAAAAGGATTTTTTGATTGATTCGATCATGATGATGAAAAGTAGCCCGCGAACAACCTGGACGCGGGAATGGGACGCTTACCGCACTTCTCCATCAGATGCTACCAAGCAAAACACCATATTATGGCGTTGCCGTGCTCTCTTGAAATACATGTTGAGGATGGCTGAATACCAATTATTTTAATTCTGTGGTGAAATGAAAAGAAGAGATTTTATATCAGCTGCATCATCTCTGATGGTTCCATTGGTGCTGGATGGCTTTGGAGTAAAGTCGATGGCAAACAGCTCGGCACTGGTGCGGTCCCTGAAACAAACGGCGGCGCTGAACAATGACCGTGTGTTGGTCATCATTTACCTCGGTGGAGGAAATGACGGCTTGAACACCGTGATACCACTCGAATACTACTCCGCTTACAACCAGTTGAGGAGTAACATCGCAATTCCCGAAAGCAGCGTCCTTAAGCTGGCCGGGAATGCAGGAACGGGGTTTCATCCGGTAATGACCGGCATGCGTTCACTGTACGACGAAGGTAAGCTTGCGATTATTAATTCAGTCTCTTATCCCAATCCGGACCAATCGCATTACCGGTCTACTGATATCTGGATGACGGGTGTCGACGCCAATCAATATGCTTCTTCCGGTTGGGCTGGGCGTTACCTGGCAGATCGGTTCACCGGTTATCCCGAAGGATACCCGAGTGCCGATATGGAAGATCCGCTTGCCATACAAATAGGGCAGATTAGTACCCCCGCGCTACTCGGCCCCCAGCAGTCCCTTGGGGTGACTATCCAGGATCCCAATACTTTTTATCAGCTTATCGGGGAAGCGAGTTCAGAAATGGAAGGTCAATTGCCTTGCTGCGACGCCGGTCAGCTTGTGGCCTACATCCGGCAAAAGCAAGTGCTGGCGGTCGGGTACGCTTCGGAGATCAAGGCGGCTGCCGACGCGGGCAGAAACCTGGCTGTATACCCCGATGCGTCAGAGAAGAACGAGTTGGCAGATCAGTTGAAAATTGTTGCCAGGCTAATTCACGGTGGTTTGAAATCAAAGATCTATTATGTGGAACTGGGGGGCTTTGATACCCACTCTGTGCAAGTAGGAACTACCAACATTGAAGGTACCCATGCGCAGTTGTTGAAAAAGCTCTCTGACGCGATATATTCTTTCCAAAGTGACCTAAAATTACAAGGGATCGAGGATAAGGTGTTGGGAATGACCTTTTCCGATTTTGGACGACGTGCCAACTCGAATGCATCCAAAGGAACCGACCATGGAGTCGGGGCACCAATGTTCGTATTTGGAACCGGCATTAAAAGACAATTGGTCGGAGTAAACCCGGACCTCGTCAACGGCCTGCTTCCACCTGTACCGGCACCGGGTGTTGTCAACAGGGACATCAAGATGCAAATCGATTTTCGCCGCGTTTATTCCGACGTACTCAATGACTGGTTTGGTACGGCCACTTCCAAAACCGACCAGATTCTGTTCAGAAATTTCAAAACCACTTCACTTTTTTCAGATACCGTTCAGTCCATTTCTTCGGGTGCGTGGGCTAATCCTGAAATATGGTCCAACGGTCGTGTGCCAGCCATCCGGGATTTCGTCAGGATTAATTCGGGGCATGTTATCGACGTCGCGCAGAATGTTACAGCCCGGGACGTAAAAGTTGAGGTGGGAGGGGAGCTGAAGTTTCTGGGGGACTATAATGTCAATATTGTAAAGTAATCGGATTATGAGCATTTTCTATAAATCCTTCATCAATGGATTGGCTTTCCTGGCCTTCTCGGTCACATGCTTTGGTCAGCAAGTTGGGATTGTCAAGACAGAACGGAATTCACCGGGCGGGGTGGTCAGTTTTTCGGAGACCTCAAAACTCACGGGCATAAGCGATGCTAAGCATGTCGATGGGTATGTGAAAAAGTACGGCTCAACCTTGTTTACATTTCCCGTGGGGCACAACGGGGTTTACCGGCCCTTCGGTGCGGAGGCCGACGGAACCATGGGAGCGTATTTTCAAGGTGACCCCGGTGCCGCCTCGCTGCCATCAGGTGCGCCATTTGCGACTGCTAACAAGGGTGATGGGGTCAAAACTGTTGGTGCAAAGGAGTTATGGGACATACGAGGCACAAAAGCAACAAAGATAACGCTAACCTGGAATGCAGCCAGTGACGTGAACGCACTGACTGGCGGTATACTTCCCACACTCGGCATTGTCGGATGGAATGCGTCAACATCGCGATGGGAGAAAATCACTTCCATACTCGATCAGGTTTCTCTTTTTGGCGCCGCGAGCAGCCTTTCGTCGGGTTCCATTACAACGGCTCAGACTTTAATTCCTGATACCTACAAGGCCTATACCTTGGCAGCCTTGACGACGGCCTCGTTGCCGGCCAGTTATTATGGCAAATTTGATGTAGCTGGTTGTACCGAAATCACCGGGTGGGTCTGGGATGTGAATTATCCTAATTCGGCACTGGCGGTAGAATTGATAGAGGGCAACAACGTCTACGCCACGGCCACCGCGAATATTTACCGGTCAGATTTAAAAGCGGCTAATATCGGAACCGGATTCTACGGGTTTAAGATGGCGTTGCCATCCAGCTTAATGGGCGATGGCAAGGCACATCAATTGAGTATTCGTGTACGGGGTAGCAATTTTATTCTGAACGGCTCCCCCAAAACGTTAACTTGTTCGTTTGCCGGTAGTTTTGAAAAAGCCGACTGTGATGAAATCCAGGGGTGGGTTTGGGATAAAAACACCCCGGACAAGGCATTTACCGTGGAGTTGGTAGAAAACAATGTAGTTCACGCGACGGTGGTTGCGAACGTTTATCGGGAAGACCTGAAAAATACGGGTATCGGGACGGGTAACTATGGGTTCAAAATACCCATACCGAATTCTTTAAAAGATGGTAGAAGCCATCAGCTAAGTGTGCGCTTAAAGGGAATCAATTATACAGTCCCCAACTCCGGCAAGACACTCACCTGCGCGGTGCCGCAATATTTCGGCAATTTCGACGTGGCCGACTGCAACCAGATCATCGGTTGGGTGTGGGATAAAAGCTACCCCAATATGGCCCTGACTGTCGAGCTCTATGAAGGGACGACAGTTTATGCCACCGTTCTGGCGAACTTATACCGTGAAAATGTAAAAAATGCGGGATATGGAACAGGGAATTACGGATTTAATATCCCGATGCCGGCTGCATTAAAGGACGGCAATGCGCATCAGCTGAGTATCCGGGTAAAAGGTACCAGTTACATTACAGAAAGCTCTCCAAGAACCATTACATGTTCCGTAAACCAATATCAGGGGTATTTTAATACGCCGGATTGTAACCAGATTATGGGATGGGTTTGGGACAAGAACTTCCCCAACACGGCAATGACGGTTGAGCTTTACGAAGGGGCGACGGTTTATGCAACTGTGTTGGCAAACCTGTACCGGGACGACGTGAAGAGTGCAGGGTATGGAACAGGTAACTACGGATTCAGTATGGCTATGCCTGCCGCTCTGAGGGACGGTAACACTCATGCGCTGAGCATCAGAGTTAAAGGATCTTCCTATGTTTTGGGGGCATCTCCAAGGGTGATCACATGTGCCGTCAATCAGTTTCAGGGTAACTTTGACGTTGCCGACTGTAATCAGATCGTCGGTTGGGTTTGGGATAAAAATGCCCCTAATGCGGCAATGACGGTGGAAGTAGTGGAGGGAAATACCGTTTACGCGACAGCTGTGGCCAATATATACAGGGAAAATGTGAAGAATGCCGGATTTGGAACTGGCATTTATGGTTTCAGCATCCCGACGCCGGCGACATTGAAGGACGGACAGGCACATCAGCTAAGCGTCCGCGTAAAGGGAACCACCACGGTTCTCGCAAACTCGCCGAGGACGATAACTTGCGCAACGAACCTGTACCAGGGCAATTTTGACATAGCCGACTGCAATCAGTTGATCGGCTGGGTTTGGGATAAGAACTTTCCCGATACCGCGGTGACGGTCGAGCTGGTGGAAGGAACGACCGTTTATGGAACGGCGGTTGCCAATATCTATCGGGAAAACCTGAAGAATGCGGGAATCGGAACCGGGAATTATGGTTTTAGCATGCCTATGCCACAAGTTTTGCGGGACGGACAGGCACATCAGCTGAGTTTCCGGGTGAAAGGTACTGCAACGATCCTGTCTAGCTCGCCCAGAAGTGTGACCTGCGCGACGAATGTCTACCAGGGTAACTTCGATATCGCCGACTGTAATCAGATAATAGGTTGGGTTTGGGACAAAAACCTTCCAAATAGCGCGGTAGAAGTCGAGCTTGTGGAAGGCAGTACAGTTCTAGCGACAGCAGTTGCCAATATATACCGGGAAAATGTGAAAAATGCAGGTATCGGCACAGGCTATTATGGGTTCGTTATTCCAACTCCTGAAATTCTGAAAGATGGAAATAGCCACACGCTCACTGTCCGGGTCAAGGGAACGACGACGGCACTGTCTAATTCTCCGAGAACGCTCACTTGCAGTATCCATCAGTACCAGGGGAATTTCAATTATGCAGATTGTACGCAATTGATAGGCTGGGTTTGGGATAAGAGTTTCCCCAACGATGCGATGATTATCGAATTGGTGGAAGGTAATGTCGTATACGCCACAGTTACTGCTAATCTGTTTCGCGATTATTTGAAAAATACGGGTTTCGGAACCGGGAATTATGGTTTTACTTTCCCTTTGCCTGCTGCCTTGAAAGATGGGAATGCCCATCAGTTAAGCATCAGGATCAAAGGCACGAGTATCCTTCTGCCCGGATCGCCCAGGGCGGTGACTTGCAGCCCCGCCGCAAGAATAGCTTCCGAAACGGCGCTGGATCTGACCGGCTCCGGAGAAAAGAATGAAGAATTCAACGTCGCACCTAACCCTACAAGCGGAAAAATCCGGGCGAGCTTTACGGTGGCGAAAAGTGCCGAGCTGTCGGTCGTCAGCATGGTTGGAAACGTTGTGTGGCAAGAGAAAATCATTGGAAACGGTGAACGGTACGAACGATGGATCGATTTGGGGAACTACCAGAGCGGGATCTATCTCGTTGTATTGAAAAGGGCAGACAAGACAGAGACAAGACGACTTATATTGGTTAAATAACAGCAAGTACCTAATGTAAAAAGCACGATCGATTCGATCGTGCTTTTTACATTAGGTACTTATAGGTTTTTGACAATTAACGTGCATATCACGCGGGTAGCGCGGCTGCCCTGCCAATACTGTAATACCTGTAACCAATTTCCTTCAACTGGTCGGGTTCATAAAGATTCCGGCCGTCGAAAATCAATTTGTTTTTGAGAAGCCCGCTCATCTTTTCGAAATCGGGCGTGCGGAACTGCGGCCACTCTGTAAATATCATCAGAGCGTCGGCATCGTCCAGGGCTGCATAAGGTGTATGGCAGAAAGTCAATCTGTTGCCATACAGCGCTTTAACATTGTTCATGGCCTCGGGGTCATATACAGTAACTTTCGCGCCCAATTCCAATAGTGCATTGATATTTTCGAGTGCCGGGGCCTCCCGGATGTCGTCGGTGTAGGGCTTAAATGCCAATCCCCAAACCGCAATGGTCTTGTCTTTCAGGTCGCCGTCGAAATGACGTTCCAGCATCGGGAGCAGCTTCTTCTTTTGATCTTCATTTACACGCATCACAGATTGCAAAATCCGGAAGTCGTAGTCGTAGTCCTTCGATGTTTTCGCCAGGGCCTGGACATCTTTTGGAAAGCAGCTGCCACCATATCCGATACCGGCAAAAAGAAACCGTTTACCAATTCTGCTGTCTGTGCCAATTCCCCTGCGAATGTCATCGACATTGGCACCTGCTTTCTCACAAAGGTTGGCGATTTCATTCATGAAGGTGATCTTCATCGCAAGAAATGAATTGGCAGCATATTTGGTCATTTCCGCGGAGCGCTCGTCCATGAAAATCACAGGATTACCTTGTCTTACCAGGGGAGCGTATAACTTTTCCATGACCTTTTTCGCTTTGGCGGAAGACGTTCCGACAACAACGCGATCGGGCTTCATGAAATCTTCAACAGCGACTCCCTCCCTCAAAAATTCGGGATTGGATACGACATCGAAATCTACCCTGGCATTCTTTGCAATTGCCGCGCTGACTTTTTCAGCAGTACCGACAGGAACTGTACTTTTGTCGACCACCACGACATATTTTTCCAGGATATGGCCGAGATCGTCTGCAACTTTCAAGATGTATTTCAGATCGGCTGAGCCGTCCTCGCCGGGAGGCGTTGGTAATGCCAGGAAAATGACCTGTGCATCCTTGATACCTTCCTGCAAGTTCGTTGTAAAAACAAGACGCCCTTCGGCAACATTCCGGTCAAAGAGGACATCAAGCCCTGGTTCGTATATGGGGATCTCTCCTTTTTGAAGGCGTTCAACCTTTCTGACGTCGATGTCGACGCAAGTAACCTGGTTGCCTGTCTCGGCAAAGCATGTGCCTGTCACCAGACCGACATACCCCGTTCCCACGACTGCAATTTTCATAATGTAATAATTTAAATATAAACGTTGAATAAACCGCTATTTTAGATACATAACTTGTACTAATAATAGAATCGTAAATATAGAGCTTTTCCCGGACCGGTGTGCAGGTCGGATTAATTTTGAATTGGCAGTGGCCGGCATGTCGAAGCACAACGCAGGTTATTGCTGCGTGATGCGATGAAAGTGAAGGTGTTAGTTATAATTATTTAGGGGAAACCAATTGGTACTGTCTCAACTTCTGATCCAGCTGATAACCAGTACGATACCGCTCGCCGATACGGTAGCCCCGCGTATACGCATATTCCCAGCGGAATTCGTCGTTGGTCCTTAGTCTTATCTTTTTCCCCTGGATAATTTTGCCGGGCGGGATCGGAACTGCAAAGTTGAAGCCGGCGGTGGTCCCGTAGCTCGTTTTCATGATATATAAGCCCACTTCCACATTGGTAAACTGACGGATCAGGTCTAGCCTTGCGCCATCGTCGCCGGCAAGGTATCTGCCTCCGGAAAGTTGCAGGGTGACATTGTGGTAGGGCAGGCGGTACGCGACATCGGCCAGCAGGAGCAGGTTGTCCATTTTTTCATAGTAAATACCTTTTTCAGCCCAATAATAGAGGCCTGTAACCCCACTTTGCAAGCCGAACGACCATGGGGTGGTAAAGCTTTGGTGGCGATACTGCAGGTTGACACCGTATTGGTCATCATAAAAATAGCCCGCTGAGGCGCTTACAAAATTTTTCCCGAATGCCAGAAACTGGTTCAAATAGGTGGGAGCAAGGCGTATTTTTTTGGGCGATTGTCGAGATCGTTCGTGATCGGAAACAATATGCCGGTGTTGAATGCCAGTCCCTTTGCTAGAAAGAACTGCGTTTGGAGCAAAACACTTGTATTACTCTGGATGGGTTTTTCCTTGTAGCCAAAATTGGCGGCAAATACAGGTTGCAACCAGAAGTCCAGCTTATATTTGGTTAACGGGAACGCGGAAACGGTCAATTCCCGATGTGCCAGGTTGCGGAATTTGACAGTTCGCCCTGGCTGGTAGGCTCCGATTGGAACGCCCTGGAACATGGGAATAAATTCCTGGATACCGGAGTCGGGCAACGCCCGGGAAATTTGCTCCATCCCACGGTACGGGTTTCTGTAAAGTCTTTGTTCATACGCAACTTTGGTGCCCGAGCTGTCGCGGGTTATATTTTCGAAGTTTTCCAATACTTTGTTTCGCTCGGAGGGCTCAGTCATATCGGCTTGCGGGTCGGCCTCCCGGTCATCGGTGTGATTTTGCGGGTTGCCGGTGTTTTGGCGCAGGTTCAATGCGTAGGAAGTCCCGAAAGTGATCTGATCGAAGTTCAGCAGACCGGCTTGTACGGTCCAGCGTTTGAAAAGCCGACCGTATACCCCCATATTAAAACGTTGGCTGTCCCATTCCAGCATCAGCCCGGCTTGGCGGTCCAACCGCAAGTTTACTCCGCCAACGGGGCCTGAAAGATACTGGTAAGACAGGTTTTTCTTCTTGCCGAGTTTCATATCCGCGAAGATGTCGTTGTTGACTTTGTTGCCACGCTGAAAGAAAAACGGACTGCCGATTCCCGCTGTGACCTCCGCAAAGACCCTGGGGGTTAGCTTGAATGTTTTTGTGGCAACAAGCACGTCGGCGGATACGGAACTGTTTATACCGAAAGGGGGTGAGATGATCGCCGCGACGGCGGGCCGTCTGGCGGTTTCAGTCAGGATAAGGTACTTGATGTCCAGTTGCCTGTCGCCGATACCTTTCTGATCCAAAATTTTGTGGCTGTTGTATTGTAGCAGATTGATATTGATTTCCAGTCGGGGGAGAAGGGTCAGGTTCACAAAACTGATACTCTCCGAATTCCGGTCCTTGTAGCGGAAGCCATAACGGATGGGGTTGTAGTGATAGCCAAATTGAAATGTGCCGTCGCCCGTCCGCGTTGCTGTGGGAATATAAATAAGGCCTGTTTTGCCGAAAATGGTAGTCTGCGCATTACAGAAAGGGCCGGCAAATACGGAAAGGCAAAGAAGAGCGGCAGTTTTTAATGATTTTACCCAAGGAAGTTTAACTGATGTGTAGGAGTAACGGCAAGGCATCCGCTGCTTGAAACCCATAAGTGTGTAATGTTAGTGGAGTGAATGAAATACATTCGCAATATAGATAAAATTTGCTCTATGTGAATATGAAATATTTCTACAAATGTATTTAGGTTTTGTAGCTAAGACGTTCGTTAACCGACGGCAAATGGCAAAAGACGCAGGTTGTCCATCGTGCGGAACTGAATACGAAGCTGCTTTAAAAAGCGATGACAATTACCGTGAGCCCGATGGATTATTGCGCCTTTTTTAGTAATTTCAAGAACAGAAACACTCAACGTCCTCCATCATGAAATCTTACGACTACCTTCGGTATTCCTATATCGAGATGATTCGTACGCACCGCTCCGAAATACTCGCCGAGTGGGAACGGATCGAAAGCCAAAGGCTCATCTTTCGTAAAAAATATCTGGGTGAAATAAAATCCTCGCAAAATGGCCCGCTGATGAAAATCTATCTGTGGTTCGATCTGCGTTTTCAAATGTATAGGTTCGAGGTCCGGGAGGAGCAACGGTTATCCAGTCTTCGCCACGAGCAGGAGCAGCAGCTGCATCGCCTGAAGACGGCATTGCACACTGTGGATTTTTAATGTCATCGACTGACCCGATCCCAGCGCGCAATGCAGTAGATTTGAATATTCTTATATAACGCTCATAGCCAGCTTTCTGCGCCGGACGTCGGCACCCGACGCTTTTTTCTCCCTTTCGCGGACGACGTAGTTCTGATTGTTTCCAGTGTTTAAAATGCCCGGCTTTTTGGCGAGGGCGACAAGATTCGCAAAATGCTTGAGGCTGAATCTTTCCATGAGCATTCTGCGGTGATATTTTAGCTCGATCATCGAAATGTTCAGATTTTTGGCGATCATTTTGAATGGCTCGTCGCGGGAGAGCCCTTCCAGAATCGCCCTCTCCATACTCGACAGGCTATCCAGGGACGGCCCGCCAGCTGTTATGCCGGCCCAAAGCATATCCTGAATATCTTGCGAGAGGAACAGGTTGCCTTTTCGAACCTGGGCGATGGCGTCCAGCAGCTCCTGAAACGGACAAGTCTTGGTCAGGAAAGCTCTTGCTCCCAGGTTCATGTAGCTCCTGATGTGCCATTCATCGCTCATGGAAGTTAAAATAATCACATCAGCTTTGTGTTCAGCTGAAAAAATCAAGTCTACGCCTTTGTCGTACCGGCCATTAAAAACAAGTTCGGTAATGACCAGTTGCGCCGAGTCCTCACCCGGACGCGCCATGAAAGCTTCGATCGAGCCGTAAATGCTTATTCTTTCAAGCCCGGGCAGCGATTTCAGCAGATTTTCTTTTAAAGCTTCGGTGAAGATTCGATGGTTGTCGATCAGTGCAATTTTCATGTTGGGAGGATGTTAAAGGCGAACGGGTTGCGGAGCCGCTTGCCAATGAATACAATTATTTTCAGGTAACTAAAAGTTGCTGATTGTACATGCAAGCGCAGAGCCGTTGCGCAAAATCCGTTGCTTTCACAACGGTGTCGATCTTACGAATATCTCCCTGATTTTATTCAGACTAACAGTATCGACAGCAAAAACAGCAGACGATACCTGGCTACCATATGACCTTATAGAAAAGCCTAAGCATACCTGAAAGTAAGAAACGGAGAAATCTTAAGGCTTATTAGCGCTTGCAAGCGGGTTATCGTCGAAAACTTCCTGTTCGGCGCGCTATGTCGCCAAATGAAACAGGTACCCCGGGATTTGTAAGAGGAACCGGCTGTCGAAGCCAGTTAGCGAAAGTGTTTGTTAGTAGCATCTAATTCGAAAGGTTAACGTTGAGTAAAATTCACTTTGGTTCGATACCAAAGCTGTCTTGTCATGGATTTAAGTGTGTGGACTTATCTAATACCGCCGACTTTTCAAGCTGGCGGTGACTTGGCTGAAAAGCCGCGCAAAATTAGTCGACTAAACACATACCAAGGCATTGAATATTTAAAGTTGAAGCTATAAAACAAAGTTTACTATAACAAGCCGTTAAATGATATATTATTTCATTTTACTCATAATTATACGATAAATCATATTAATTAATTGTATAATTTCATGTTTTGCTGGCGGGTTGTAATTGGCATTTATAGACGTTTAATGAGACTTAGCCGGAAGGTTTTGAATACAAATATCGGGGCAATCACATGTCAAAATTTTTGTGTTGGATTTGAACTATAAAGCATATACGTTTTTCGCATTGCTAAGTGAAAACTTGTACAAAATCAGAATTCGGCAGCCACTTTTTCTTTGAGTTGCCGGATCTGTTTCACCAGGTCGAAGCACTCATTTTTCTGCATCTGGCTGATCGTATTCTTGACCGAATTGACAATTATGCGGCCCTCGTCATCAAGCAACGGACCATGCCGTGTTACGTTTTTGTATATTTCTTCCCACTCCACTGCAAGTTGCTCCGAAAACATTTTGGCAGGAATGACATGGAAGTAGGCGTGCAATTTCAGAAGTGCCGACCGGCAATCGTCAACGTCCAGGCCTTCGGAGAATTTTGACAGCTCGGCATAGGCAAATATGTTAGAAGGTTTCATGATGGAAGGTAAAAGGCTTGTCAAGAGTAACTGGTAATCAATTTAAAGTTTTAGTGTCTGCCAAGCAACTCACGCCGATTTCTTTGGAAGTACCTGCATCGGCGAATAAATAGGAAATAGCTAACACACAGTTACTTGATGAAAGTCGTGGACTTGCGATCGTTAAGTAAAAATAATATACTATTTATTTAGCGGTAAGGGCTATCGTAAGGCGGTTGAAATCAGAGGCTTCCTGAAAATTTCGTAGAAACTTCGCAGCTTGCGGCTTTCAATCGCACTGTGTTGTAGAATATTTTCGAGCCAATTTTTACATCGACAGATTCTTGGTGTAGCTGAAAGTTGACCGTTGCCAAGGTGCGTCGATTTCCTGGATGTGAATGCCTGTGAAAGAGTATTACAGTAGTAACCGGTGGCTCATAATGTTGTAGAATGTCATACAAATTTTACTTGTTATACGAATTAGGTCACTATTTTCATATCGATTTTACTCAACGATAGAAAAAGGGGGCGTTTGCGTTATGCAAAGCCCCCGCTTTGTTTTCAGGATGATCTTGGCAGGCCGGGCATTTAATTTGGCCGGAACTTGACAACCTTATTACTCTGCGGCTTTACAGTTTGCAGATAAGCAAAAATCGCCCTCAAATCACTTTCCTTCATGCCTGCATACATCGTCCACGGCATGGGTGTGTTCATTTCCTTCGGACCTACCTTATGCGGCTTGTAGCTCGAATCCGCATAGGGCTTGAAACGTTGGACGAACGCATCGGCGGTCCATGTACCGATTCCGTTGGCCTTGTCGGGGGAAATGTTTGCCGAAGTGGTGATCCCGTTCGGCATGATAAATTCCATACCGCCGCCGAATTCAGTGCCAGGGACTTTTTCGCCTTTCTCACGCTTGCTATGGCATTCCACGCAGCTTGCTGCCGTAGCCATGTAACGCCCGTAGGCCACCTGGTCGGTTTCGGAGGGGCGTTTGTTAAGGTTGGCTTTCGTAGGCATCGTGTTGATCAGGATATTGACCGGGAAGTCGTATGTCGGGGCTTCTATGTCATGCTGCACAGGCGCCAGGGTACGTATGTAGGAAATCAGGCTGTAAATATCCTCCTGGTCGAGCTGGCCGTAGTTCAGGTAGGGCATAATAGGGAACAATGCCTGGCCGTCCCTGCTGGTCCCGGTGGTGATGGCACGGAAAACCTCGCCGTCGGTCCATTTACCGATCCCGTAAGGTGTGATATTTCGCGCATAGAACACACCGGGGAAGCCCATGTCCCGGCTGAATAGCTCGCCACCGCCTCCCAAATTGCCGGTAGCCAGCGGGGCCGAGAACAGCGACCAGTCGCGGGAGCTGTGGCAATCCATACAGACTGTCACGTGATTGGCCAGGTAACTGCCGCGCTCGATCCGCTCGGGCGTTCGCTCAATGGAAATTACAGGGGCTTCGCCTACATCGGGAAGGGCGGTCTTGACATAAGTGGCAGCAGCGGCGGCAGCCAGAACGACCACCAGAAGGACGACGCCCACGATTTTGAGTAGCTTTTTCATAACAGAGGGGTGATAGTAAATGGTGAATATGAGGATTGGTGATAAGATACAATAATTCCGGTAAAGTCCAAATACTTAGTTATTTAGTGAAAATCGGGGAGGTGAGTGCAACGTTTAAATGCAACATTGTGTCTGAAACTCAAAATCCAATCCTGACTACTGCCATGAAAAGAACCTTACTCGCAAGTTGCCTGGCGTTGCTGATGCTCTCGTGCTATTACAGGGACTCCGAGCCCTTTATCGGCAACGTGAAGTTTGATGGTACAGGCTACCGGCCGGTCTACAAAAATCCCGAAGATATAGGGAAGGTGGAAGTGTTGGCCGCCCAATCGCTGAGAAAACCGGGGAAGATCTATACGTTCGACCGCTACCTGTTCATCAATGAGCTCGGTAAAGGCATTCACATCATCGATAATACCGATCCGAAAAAGCCAGAAAACCTTTCGTTTGTCTCCATTGTGGGCAACTACGACATTGCTGTGAAAGATAACTGGCTATACGCAGACAACTTCTCGAACTTGCTCGTGATCGACATTGGGGACCCCAAAAACCCGAAGGTGGCCAAAAGTATCCCCAATGCTATTCCTGTCCATAACTATCCGCCTTTGCAAGGCATTTATTTCGAGTGTGCCGACGACAAGAAAGGCGTGGTAGTGGATTGGGAAAAAGTGGAGATGGAAAAGCAGCCCAAATGTTACCGGTAATCATTAACAGACATTCGTTTAGCTATGAAAAAGTTGATCCCCCTTTTATTTGTCGGACTTGCCGTGGTTGGTCTGATGCTCCTTTTGAACGCCTGCAACGATAATGCGGGCGACTCCGGGCCCAGTCCGCAGACCGGGACGGGCGGCTCCATGGCGCGGTTTGCGATTACCGGCAATACGCTCTATATCGTGTCAAAACAATCATTGGAAGTATACGATATTAATGAAGGCGGAAACCCCTCCAAAGCCCTGACGAAGAATCTGGGTTTTGGGATTGAAACAATTTTCCCGTATCAGAAGAACCTTTTCATCGGGGCGATGGACGGAATGTACATATATAACAATGCTTCGCCGAATGATCCGGTGCTATTATCCAAATATACCCACGTGCTTTCCTGCGACCCGGTGGTGGTGCAGGGCCAGTATGCGTACGTGACATTGCGGGCGGGGGTGAACTGCCGGCCGGGCGGTTCTTTCAGCTCGCTGGATGTGGTCGATATCAGCGACCCTTCCAAGCCTCAAATGGTGAACAGTCAACGGATGGATAGTCCTTACGGGCTGGGTGTATCGGGTAACAAACTCTTTGTTTGCGAGGGTGATAAAGGTTTCCGGGTGATGGATATCACCGACCGGAAAGTACCGATTCAGAAGCATTTCTTTCAGGACGTACCCTCTTATGATGTTATCGTGCAAAACAGCCATTTAATCGTGACAGGCAAAGAAGGCCTCTACCAATACAAGTATGACGAATCGGACACTATTGAGTACCTGAGCAAAATCCCTGTTTTATGAGAAATTGGGTCATTGCCTTGTTGGTATTTTTGTATCCTTTTTGCAGTTGTTTTGCCCAGTTTGATGTGGAATCGGCCAAGCGGCACGTGATTATCAAATACTCGCCCTTGCCGATGTTCGATCTTGACAATACTGTTCAGGTTGGGGTTGAAGTGCCTTTGGGCAACGGGAGTTTTGCCTTTCAGGAGGACCTGGGTTATGGAAATTCAACATTCAGTGCCTGGTATGATGACGACAACCGGCCCGATAAGCATATTTTCAAAAGCCGCACGCACTTAAGGTGGTATTTTATGGAAAGGCGCAGGATGCGTGCTTACTTCGGACCCGAGATTTTGTATAAAAAGGTTGTTTACCGCGACAATCAATGGGCGGGTAGGGATTGTAACGATCCGTTTGGCCCATGCAGTTTTTTTCAGAATCAGAAAGTCAGGGTCGATAAGAATGTCGTGGCCAGTCATGCGCGCTTCGGCTGGCAGTTCATTACACCCAGCCGGTTTACATTCGACCTTTTTGTCGGCGTGGGGTTCCGCCAGATTTTCTCCACTTCACATTCGCCCGGTATCCCCGATTCGGAGATACGCAGCATTCATGACAATTGGGAAGACCTGGATCCCAATGAAAACGAAATCCACCCGAGTGCCGTGCTGGGTTTTCATTTAGGTATTGTTTTGGGGAAATATAGCAGGGATTGAGTACATGCAACAAAACGTTCAGTCGGATTAGAATGGCGACCGACCGTAATTTTTGCATGGACCAGCACTGTTAGGGCTTGAAAACTAAGAGATTATGTGATTGTTATTCCTTTACAAATTTAAATGTCTCGTTCCCAAGTTCAAGTAGGTAAACTCCGGGTGCCAGGGAGGAAATGATAACGGGTTGTTTCAGGTCATTTTTTCCGGACAGTTTTTGTTGACCTGAGCTGTCGATGATCCGATAGGAGGAAACCGGGCTTTGGGAATCAATGTAAAGCAGCGATTGCGCCGGATTTGGATATACGTTAACTCGCATGGTGTGCTTGTTTCGAACCGGGACAGTCCGCGAATAAGCGAATTTTCCATCCAGGTCAACTTGTTTCAAACGATAGTAATTTATTCCATCTTCGAAATCAGGGTCAATGTGTGAATAAGATCGTTTTTGTTCGCTGTCGCCGGCACCCGGAATAATTTCACCTATGGCCTTGAATAAAATGCCGTTTTTACTCCTTTCAACCTGAAAAAACGCATTGTTATCTTCCGAGGCGGTTTGCCATTTCAACAAGTTATGGTTTCCTTCCGACTGAGCTGTAAAGGAAATTAAACGGACAGGAAGCGGATTGTGTTCCAGCGTAGTAGCCAAAAAAAGTGTGAAATGATTGACTGAGAACTCGACATAAAAGCCACTGTCGATCATTCCATATTCACCAGTAGCAATTGCAGTATTGGAAATAATCCCTGTGCTGTCTCCCTCGTTCACGCTCAGGACGCACTCATCGGCCCCTTCCTTCCAGGCCATGTTCAAATCCGACGGTGTGAATGATCCGGAAGTTGCCGAGTTATACTCAGAAAGTTCAGTATCATGGTAATACAGCCTGATGGTGTACGCTGTCGGCAGCGTCTGACCTGCCGGATAATTGCTGCTGGTCAAGCTAATATTACGTCCTAAGAATTTGCTCCCGTGGTAATCAAGTACGTCGTCAGGGTCACCAATTTTCAGGGTTAAGGTTCCTAAATCACTGCCATGGGGATTGAAAGCAGCGACTAGTCCATTCTCATTTTTAAAATAGTACCATTTATCACCCAGGACATTATTGAGTGTCATTGTCTGACATGCAATGGTGCCATCGTAAACAGGATTCCCTTCTCCCTGTTCATACGCACCAATGTCCCGTGTCATGTTAAACACGGGATTGGCCATAATATCATCGGAAGGTGCCTCGGTGCTTGAAGCGGCATCAATTGCTGGAGACGAGTTTAGTAGTATTAATCCGTCATCCGCGGTGCGCCAGTAATTGTCAGGTCCGTCGAGGTCGCTGAAATCAGCAAACTTGGGTGAACTATTTAAATTTCCCTGCCCTGGGAAGACAATTTCGCTGTGTATAATACTGTACTTTGCGTCTACGCCTCCGCCTCCGTAAACATTACTATCTCCTTTTGTTACTGAATTATTACCCCATGAGATGCTATTGGTGAGCCGCAATGTTCCATCAATATTTACTATTCCCGAGTATACGTACCCATTGTTTTTAGCGATCGTCGAGTTGACAAATTCAGTTGTGCCGTGCGATTGGATGAATAACACAGCTCCATGGCTTCCGGAATTCTCTGCAATAACGGAATTTTCAAAATACATTTGTCCGCCATCGTTATGAGCTGCCCCCCCGTACGATGCCCCGTTCTTATGAAAAACGCACTTAACAAATCGAGCGATGCTATTTCCTCCGCGCGCTGCGGCACCGCCCCCGTGAGTAGCGAAATTTTGGATAAAATTACACTTGACATACAATGAGTTTGTGGCGCCTTCCTCCATGCTACCCCCACCATAACTTTCTGAGAAATTTTTCGTGAGGGTTACATCGAAAAAAATAGGATCAGAAGAATCATTATATACACCAGCTCCGATACCAAAATTCCCTTTAATAGTACAACGCGCAACAGAGACACTGGAATGGGATGTATAGAGCGCGCCTCCCACATATCTCTTAATTGGACGTCCTTCTACACCGATCGAAGTCGCGATAGAAAAAGGATTAGCTCCCGTTAGCCAAAACCCATCCAACAATGTGCTTCTTGCATCATTCGCAGATAGTACTACATGAAAAGCATTTTCGGAATTTTTTGGGTCTTGGTAGATACCTGTGTCATCGCCATTAAAATCGCCACTGAGCCATGTTTTATACTTGTTCCAATGCCGGTCGGCAAGAGTTGGCTGCCCTTCGTTTGGAAAGCCTCCGTAAATTTTGACGCCACTTTTTAGGAGGAACGCAAAGTCCTTTTGGGTTTTACATTCTGTACAGCCCGGCGGATAGGCATTAGGTTTATATGTTCCCTCGGCAACATACACCGATTCCCCTTCGCTGGAGGCGTTAATCATCGCCTGTAAATCCGATGAGGCGTTTGCCCAGGATGATCCGTCGGCGTTTCCACTGGGTGTAGACTTTACATACCGCTGTGCCTGGGCTGTTAATACAAGAAAAGCAGAAGCAAGGCAAACAAAAAGCAACAGGTAAACCTTTGTCATGGACATCTCAGAATATAGGTTGAAGGAAAAGATTAAAACAATCAACTTTGTTCAGAGGAGGTATGACGAGCCAGGGCTACTACTTCATTAGGCCCAATTCTTAAAGATTGTAACTCATATAAAACTAATGAGATCATAATGAATCACCAAACGAAGACATTTATTTATAAAGGTACGAAGCAGTTTAGTTGGTGTTATTTCGACAAATGCCGGGTGACTGAGGACGTTTCACATCAGGTTGTTTGGTAAAACCGCCGGATTGATTACATTCAACGAGCCATTCACCTTCAAATCTATCAGACTATGAACAATGCCATCAGCTGGTTTGAAATACCAACCACCGACCTGGATCGTGCAACAGCTTTCTACGAATCAATTTTTGAGATTAAATTCATTCCGCTCGATGCGCCGAACCTGAAAATGCGCATGTTTCCCGTCGATGATATGGCAACCGGCGTTGGCGGGGCGCTCGTATATAGCGGTGGGTTTCACAAGCCATCAGCTACCGAAGGCCCGTTGATTTATCTCAATGCGAACCCCGATGTGCAGATCGTGCTCGACCGCGTAGCAGCCGTAGGCGGCAAGGTAATTGTTCCCAAAACGCAGATCAGCCCCGAGTACGGCTATATGGCAGCATTCATCGATTCGGAAGGGAACCGTATTGCCCTGCACTCGGCGCCGGTCGCGTAGCTTTCTAAGCCTAGATTTTGACTTGCAATGTCAGGTAAAAGCCCCGCCCGTCGGATGGCAGGATACCCGGGCCGGGATAGCCTGTTGCCCGGCGGGTGAAATACATTTCGTTAGTCAGGTTGTTGACGCTGGCCTCAGCCCTGAACCGCTTCCATTCATAAGAGAGGCTCACATCCATGATCTTGTAGGCCGGGATAAGTCCGACCACCGACGATACACCGCCGTCGATGGCATTGGTTGCCTCCGAAAACTGGTCGGTAAGGTGCGTGAGCTGAAAGGAGCCCTTCAACTTCTTGTAGCCCAGCCGTAACCCGGTTTTCAGGTTGATTTTGGGAACAAATTCCACCTGATTGCCCTGCACCCCGGGAATTTCACTGTGTTTATATTCCGACTTAATGAAGGCGACATTACTAAACAATACCCCGCTCCAATCCGTATTCTCCGGCCTGACCAGCTTTATAAAATCAGCTTCCGCGTAAGATTCGATTCCCATGATAATAGCCTGGCCGACGTTGCTTCTCAGGCGCAACACGCGGTTGCTTTCGTCGTAAAACTGGACCTCGCCGATGCGGTTGTTGTAGTTCAGGTAGAAAAGGCTCACATCATAACTGTACAGCGAAGTCTGGTGGCTGCGCACGCCCAGATCGATCGAGTAGCCTTTTTCATCCTTCAAATTAGGGTCGATCACCGAGGACGGATTGGCAATGCGCATATCGCTAAAGGTGATCGAGCGGTAGTTTTGCGATATGTTGCCGTAAAGCTCGATCTTCTCGGCGGGTTTATAGCCGATGCCGATACCGGCGAGCAGAAAATGGCGGGCATTGGTGCGGTGCTCGTCGGTGCGGGAGATATTGATCACATTGCCCGCAAGATCACGGGCGATATTGCCATAGTAGCCGTTTGCGGTGGTTTTAATGTATTCAAAACGAACGCCTGGCGTGACGGATAGCTTGTCGTTGAGGTAGAAGATGTTTTCTGCAAAAAGCGAAATGTTGCGGTTGGGGAACCGGTAGTCATAAGTGATGAACCTATCGGGCTCCACAAACGTAAAATCAGCGTCCTTTCCTTTGGTGCCCAGCCCCTGCAAATTGTGGTTATAGCCGTAGTAATACCGACCGCCGACGAGCAGCACCGACATTTTCTTGGCAACTGAATATCTTTTCAGGTAACGCGCCTCGGCACCCCAGTTGGTGAAATCGCCTTTGATCAGGTCGCGTTCACTGTTGTCGTCGATCGTCGCCACGCGGTTGGGGCGGAAACCCAGCGAGTAACGGTTGGCCGCCAACCCGAAAACGCGCAGATTAAATTCATTGCCTGCATTGAAACGGTGGTCGAAATGCAGTGCGGCCATATTCCAGTTGACCTGAAACCAGTTTCGCTCGCGGTTGGTCTGGCGCGGGTTCTGGGCAAACATGGCATCCGATAGCCCGCCGGGCTGCTTGGCCAGGTAATGCATGTGCGTGATATCGAGACCGATGCTGGTTTTATCCGAAAGCTTGTAGTCCAGGTCGGTATAAAAAGTATAGTTGTCGAATTTCGAGTTCGCGCGCCAGCCGTCGGCTCTTTTGTATTGGAAAAAAGTGTAGTAGCTCAGCTTGCTCACTGTCCCGCTGGCGCTGGTAAATGCGTTGTAAAACCCGAAAGAACCTACGCCCTGCCGTGCTGTGACTTCGATTTTGCGATCCTGAACCGGTTTTTTCATCACAAAATTGATGAGCCCGCCAAACTGCGTGCCATATTGCAGCGATGCCGCCCCGCGCACGATCTGGATCTTGCCGACGCCTTCGATAGGGGGGGTATAGTAGCTTTCAGGGTACCCCAGGGCATCGGCGCTGATGTCGTGGCCGTTCTGGCGCACATTAAAATTGGCGGTACGGTTGGGGTCCAGGCCGCGGCCGCCGATATTAAGCTGTAAACCGCCCCCTTCGTTTTCCCAGATATTCAGCCCCGCAACCCGCGAGTAGACTTGCCGGGCGTTATTGGTCGATAAGTTGGCCACTAACTGGTCGGGTGTGATCACTTCCGACTTTTTGCCTTCGTAAATACCCATGCTCTCCACACCGCGCAGTCGTGAGAAACCGAAATCCGCGGCTTTTTCTTTCACGGTCAGCTCATCCAGGTTCTGCTCGGAGGAAGTCAGGTAAAGATCGAAACGCAGGTCTTTGCCGCGGGCATCGAAATGCTTTTTCTCGATCCGGTAACCCGACATTGTGGTTTGAAGGGTGTAGTTGCCGTTCGGTACGGAAGTAAAGGCGAACCTGCCCTGGTCATCTGTTACCGTGGTGAGTTTTTCATTCAGAAAGATGGTGCAGCCCTTGATCGCGGCTGTATCGGACTTGGAAAAAATGCGGCCTGACAGACTGGTCTGCGCCAGGGAAAAACTGCCGACCAGCAGCAGGAGGGGTAAAAATTTAAAGACCTTTAATTTCATTTTCAAATGGGGTAATCCAGGATTTGTGTCGGAAGGAGTCGGTTTGTTGTGCCAAATCCACATCGGGTGCGATCAATGGTTTGCCGGTGCGCCCGTTCAGGGCTACGTACGAATCCACATACACCTGCGGACGGGTGAAGCCCCGCGCAGCGTAATGGTCGCGCAGCATATGTGCGTATTGCAGGATCATGTCAGGCTGGGTCGACATCATTTTTTCCTGCAAGCGCGTGAGAAAATCGTTATTGTTTACAATCTGGCGTTTCCCGCCAGCGTCCGTGACGGTAAATTGCGTGTACCCTGCTTTTTCCATCAGCATAACCCTCCACGAAAACCGGTAACCTTCCTCGGTCCAGAAAAGCTCGTTGGAATAAAGCAGGTAGCGGAAAGGAAAAGTGATTTGGAATACAAAAAACACTGCAAAAACCGCATGGACTACCGGTTGCACCAATAGCGGGAACCGGTAACGCCCGCCGGGCCTGACAGCCTCCGGGGGTAAGCTGAGCACCCGGCCCACCCGGTCGATGAGCTTCTGGTGAAATGTTGCAGGAAAAAACACGAGCGCTGTCACGATCATAATGTAGGGAAACATGCCGATCGGGAAAAGCAGCGAGGTCAGAAGATGAAATGCCACAACGGAGGCGTAGGCATAAGGTCTTGTAGGGCGGTTCCAAAGCAGGAACCCGACACTGAGATCGTAAATGCATCCTATCCAGCTGAAAACGAAGGCCGTTTCTGGATGATTGAATAGCGGGCCGATCAGCGGGGTGTCGTTTTTGGCAGGTAACCATATTTTCAGGGGCAATGCCTGCAAAAGCCAGTCGCTGTTGAGCTTGGCAATGCCCGCGTAGAAATACAGCATGCATACAATAAGGCGGACGCTGTCCAGACACCAGGCAGGGATCTGCCCGGCCCTGAGCGCCGGATTGCGCCGGGCATCTACCGAAAACATCGTGTTTGCCGGCAGAAAGATGAGCATGAAGGAAAGCAGGCTCACAAAATAATAATGGTTCAGATAAGTGCTTTTATCGATGAGCTCGATGTAGGTGAAGCTCACAAAAAGCGCAACCGAAGCCAGCCGGTAATGCCAGCCGATCGCGAGCAGCAATGCGGAAATGCCGCAAATGGCAAATAGGAGGTAAGTCCACTCACCGAGCGGTTTCACAAAACCAAAACCGTAGAAAGGAAAAAAGAACCGCGGACTGATATACAGCTCCCTGACCCACCCCAAAGCCACGAAACGGCTCGTGCTGATCACCAGCATGAGCCCGAAAATGGCTCTGAATACGGCCAGGGGAGCCGCCGAGGTGTATTTTTGCAGATATGCCCGCATTGTTTTGAGCTAGTCCCCGTCGTTATCGGTATAAGTAATGGTAATGCTCATGGCCGAGGTCATATCTACTTTCAGCATCCGTACCGCTTTCTGCATTTCGGTATAGGTGTCCTTCATGGCCTGGTTATTGGTTTTAACCTCCTCGTACAGGCTCGGCTTCAGTGCATCCAGTTTGCCGGCAGCTGCCTGAAACTGTGCGTTGATGCTTTCGCTGAGCGGTTTGCCGGTGCCGCTATCCTTCGCCCCCAATGCATCCAGGTAGCTTTTAAGGCCCGGGCCGGCCTCGCCTGTAACAGCATGCCTTCCGTTGAAGAAGTCGACGTAGGCTTTGTGGGCTGTTTGCGCGAGTGCTTTGGAAATGTCTTTTTTGTAAAAGGCCTCAACTTTCTCCGGGGCCGGAATACCGCTGACCATAGCGCCGGAAGGAATCCCGAACTTGCCCGAACGAATGTAGCGCTCGTAATGCAGTACCGCGCCATTGACCATCAGAGAAGTGGATGAGCCAATATCAAGACCGGTCTTGCTGATGAATGTATTGAGGTACTCGCCCTTCCAGTCACCGATAACCTTGCCCAGCAGCGATTCCATACGCGTGATCACGCGGGTAATGTATGCGAGTTTTTTGGCGGCGTCTTTGTCGGTCGTGTAATATGCCAGAATAGCGGTATCGTTCGCACCGAGGCCGTTGATCAGGTAATCGAGTGCGGGGAAGCCCTGGGTGGGGTAGGATGCAGGCACTTCGAGGCTCGACGTCGGGTCGGTGATATTGGCTGCAATGCCTGCCTCGCTGGCAGGATAGATGTTGAAGAAGTTTCGGATCGTCTGTTTTTCGCCCGGACCGAAATCGAACAATTCTACGCGCTCCCATGCTACGTAGGCGTCGGCCCATGCGCTGCGGAACTCACCCAAACTCTGGGCATCGGGCTTGGCTGTGAATGCTTTTGATTTTCCCGCCATCAGGTCAAATTTGGTCTTGAACTGATCGTAGGAGGGGATGATGATATTCTCAGCCAGGGCTTTGAGCATGACCGACCGGTCTTTCCCTTCATCCGTTGGCTGCGGATCGGGCTTTTCGCTTCCGCTCGAACAGGCCAGGAAAAGCAATGTCAGCAGGAGCGCCAAGTACTTTTTCATTTTATCAGAGGTTAGATTTAAAACGACAAATGGTGGACCGGCAAAACTGCCGATCCACCCACTTGAAAAAAGGTAATGTAAGCTGTTACAGCTTGAATTTCTTGGTAATAGCCTCGGATGCTGCGTTGATCTTGTCGTTGGTAAGGTCCCAGAAGCCGTTTGGCGAGCCGAGCAGTCCTAACAGAATGGTGTCAGAGAATGCTGCATCGGCACCGTTGATCGTGCAGAAACGCAGCGAATAAATAAAACCAAGACCTTCTCCCATAGCGTGTGCGCGGGCAGCATCGGTAGTTCCGCTTTTCCATTTGCCCAGGTAGCCCAGTGCTGCCGAAGCGATTGCCTTCTCCATTTCGGTACGGATGAAGGTTGCTTGTGTTTTAAGCTCGGCTTTGTCGTTGTTGACGATCGCCACGCGGCCCTTTAGAAATGCAGGGTGGATTTTTGCATACGAAGCCTTGTTGTATTCCCAGATGTATGAGCCCAGGAATGACTCATTGGAAGTGCGGACTGCATCGGTCGCGCCAGCCAGATACACCGGATTCAATGTAAGAAGACCATACGCTTCGTCCCAGTTGTGTTCCAGCGCAGTATATTTCTTGCCTGAAACCAGTGTCGAGTTGTCGGCTTCAAGACCTTTGTCCATTACCACATTGCTGATATAGTCGAGCTGCAATGCACCAATAAGGCCCTTCTGGATGATCTGTGCGATCTCGATACCTTTTGCGTCTACCAGGTAAGTTCCAAGCTTGCCGGCTTTACCTTTTGCCGCGGTTGCTTTCACCGACTTGCTTGCCTCTGCCATTTCCTTGAAATAGCGTTCAAGAGCCTTACGGTCTGTTTCAGCCGATGATCTTGATGAGGCCGTCAGGTTACGAAGCTGTACTCCGGAAGCATTCAAATCTGCGCCAATAACTGAGATCGTCGAGGTTTTGATGTCTTTGAACGGGTTACCGCTATTCGCAAACATGTTCTTCATTACAATTGAATCGAGCGTAGCCGAGTCGCGGACGGCACTGCCGAGGTAGTAATTCAATGCCTGGAACATCTTGTAACGGTCGTTACCTGATTTCAGATCGGCAGTGGTATCACCTTTGGCGTCGATAAAAAGGGCTTTGTAGGGCGTTGTTGGCGTTACTTTCGCGTAATCGATCTTGGTACGCAGGTCTTGCTGAACGGGAGGCGTAGGCTCGTCGTCATCTGAGCAGGAGAGAAGTCCGAACGCAACGACTGAGGCGAACAACATGGCCCGCAACTTGAAACTGTGGTATAGCATTTGATGCAGTAAGCGTTTTTGTTAAGGATGTAACTAGTTGGTTTATTTAGAATAATTATAAACCGCTGCAAACATAGATATTATTTAGAATTGGAACAAATTATAAGATAAAGACTGGAAAAAAGTTTTCGGGAAGAAATGCAAAAGGGACATTCCTGATTGAATGCGAGCCCTTTGGCCCGGCATCCCAGGAATGTCCCTTTTGCATTAATGCTAAGCGGTGGTATTAGCTGCCGCTTTCCGCTTTCTTTTTGCTGTTAAATTTCTTCTCGGCAGTTTTGGCTTTCTCAAAATCCAGCACGACGCCGTTGATGCAGTATCTGAGGCCGGTAGGAGGTGGGCCGTCGTCGAAAACGTGGCCTAAATGTGATTTACAACGGCCACACATCACCTCGATGCGGTGCATTCCCAGGCTGTTATCGGCGGCTTCTATGATCGATTTTTTGCTTATCGGTTCAAAAAAGCTCGGCCAGCCGCAACCGCTTTCGTACTTGGCGTCACTTTTGAAAAGGGCATTACCACAAACGGCGCAGTAAAATGTGCCGATCTCTTTGGAATGCTCATACTCACTGGTGAATGGGCGTTCGGTGCCTTTCAGGCGTGCTACCTGGTACACCTCCGGCGAAAGGACCTTCCGCCAGTCTTCGTTGCTTTTTTTGACGGGCGCCGTTTCGGTATGTGAATACTCGGGTGCTTTCGCGGCCGGTTTGCCCTGGTCGGGGGAGGATTGTCCGTAGCAGTTTTGCAGCGTAAGGGCGAAAACTCCCGCTATGGCGGCCATTATGAAGTTTTTCATGCGTCTAAGATCTGTTTTTTCAAGATATACGATTAAAACAAGCGTATAGGTCGAACAAATTCCCGCAATTTTTTCACAATAAATGTTAAATGAACACCGACAGGTCGCGTACGCCCAGCTTGCGGGCGGTTGTGAAGCCTTCACCGTATTTGACGCCGATCGCATGCCCCATCTCCTGTGCGCGGGCGATGATGAATTCCAGGAACTCGGGCGAGGAAATGTAGCTCTGCGGCTCGCCTTCGCCTTTGTATTCAGGTACATGGAACTGGCTTTTGAATGCCTTCACCGCCTCGATCTTTTTGTCGTGAAAATCAGTAATATCGACGATAAAATCCGGTGTAATATACCGGTCCTGGATGGAGTGGAATACCTGTTTGGGGCGCCACGCTTCCTGCTCGTTGCCCTGCTCGTCGTAAGTTTTCACCATGCGCAGCCCGGAATAGAAGCTGGCGTCGGCAACCAGCGCTCCGCCGCGACCGTGATCGGGGTGGCGGTCATCGATGGCGTTGGTAATGACGATCTCAGGGCGATACTTGCGGATAAAAGGAATGATCGCTTTCTGGTGCGCTTCGTCGTTTTTGAAAAAGCCGTCGGCAAGGCCCGCATTCTCCCGCACTTCTACGCCGAGGATGCGCGCCGCATCAATGCCTTCCTGAATACGGCCCTCAGGAGTTCCTCGTGTACCGAGCTCGCCTCTTGTGAGGTCAACAATACCGACTTTTTTGCCCAGCGCAATTTGCGCGAGCAATGTACCGGCGCAGCACAGCTCCACGTCGTCGGGGTGGGCTGTGATGGCAAGGATATCTAATTTCATAATCGTTTCAGCTTATTTAATACGCAGTTTCTGTCCGATCCGTAACGTGGTGCGGGTTGACATGCGGTTTTTGCGGGCAATGGATGAAATGCTTACGCCGTAACGCGAGGCGATCGAGCCCAGGGTATCACCCGAGCGTACTTTGTGCAAAATGGAGCGCGAATATGCCTTGGGTGCGTCACCTGCTTCGAACTCGCTTTTGGTTGACTTGCCGCGAATGTGGCTCCATGCGGCGCTGGTTAGCAGGAAATGATCCGATTTAATGGCTGCACCCGGCCAATCAAATATATGCTCGGGGTCGAACGGGTTACCCTCATAACGGTTCTCGTAATGCAAATGAGAACCCGAGCTTCTTCCCGTGTTTCCACCCAAACCGATTACTTCACCAGCTTTTACAAGCTGGCCGGACTCCACCATTTGTTTGGAAAGGTGACCATACAGTGTTTCCAAACCATTATAATGCCTTATCACCACAAAACGACCATATCCGCTGCCGTCCCATGCAACGATCCGAACCATGCCGTCGTAGGTGCTGCGGACCGAATCGCCTGTTTCCAGGTCCAGGTCGGTACCATTGTGCCAGCGGCCCCAGCGGTAGGCGAAATGGGAGGTCACGGGCGTGCGTTCCATCGGCGCGGCCCACATGCGGTTAGCAGCCTGGTCGTACAATTTGAGGTCCACCGGTTCGTCGAATTCGGCCGGGCTCAGTCCATAAGGGTTAATAGTGCGGGCGTCCCAGATCACGTAATACTCAGCGGCCTTTACCCATTCATCCGCAACGAGCACTGAATCTTCGGCGATCACTACTTCGGTTTCCCCTTCGTCAATGGTGGCAGTATCTTCATTGACGACGGGGTTCAGCGGTTTGACCGGCTCGAACTGGCTCTGGAATTTCAGGTTGGAGGTTTCTACCTCGTACTCGTCCTCGGGCTGAGGCGTGGCTTTGGTAGTCGGACCATCATTTGCATTGCTGCCCGACTGGTTGATCTTGGGGTTTTTTCGGAATTTTCCTCGCTCTTGCGCTTGCGTGTTCCAGGAGATCAGACACACGGCCATTAGCAAACAAACAATAAGCTTTACTTTCATAAGTATAATACCAAATCAGACTACGCTGGTGTATACCATTCAGCGTAGCCTGACTCCTATTAGGGGTTGTGCGATTAATTAAGCTGTTTCTTCTTCTATAATAACGTCCACTTCCCGCTCTACCAGGAATCGCTCAGCATCCAGCGCAGCCATACAACCTGTCCCCGCAGCGGTGATCGCCTGGCGGTATACATTGTCCTGAGCGTCACCGCAGGCGAATACGCCTTTGATATTGGTGCAAGAGCTTCCTTTAATGGTTTGGATATATCCGGTTTCGTCCATTTGGATGTAACCTTTGAAAATATCCGTGTTGGGTTTGTGGCCAATCGCAACAAAGAAACCGGTTGCTTCCAAAAGTTGCTCCTCACCGGTTTTATTATTTTTAACCAATACCGATTCAAGTCCTTCTTCGCCGTTGAGCTTCAACGTTTCGGTGTTCCACAAGATCTCGATGTTTGGTAACGTTTCAAGGCGTTTCTGCATGATCTTCGACGCGCGCATTTCATCCCGGCGAACGAGCAGGTACACTTTGCGGCAAAGCTTGGCCAGGTAGCTGGCCTCTTCGGCAGCTGTATCGCCGGCGCCAACCACTACCACATCCTGGTTGCGAAAGAAGAAACCGTCACAGACCGCACAGGCAGATACGCCGCGACCGTTCAGACGCTCTTCGTCTTCCAGGCCGAGCCATTTGGCAGAAGCGCCGGTGGAAATAATTACCGCGTCGGCGGTGATTTCGTGCTTGTTGTCGATGATCACTTTATGCGGATACCCCGTGAAATCAACCGAAGTGGCAAGGCCGTAACGGACGTCGGTACCGAAACGTTTGGCCTGTTTTTCAAAATTAATCATCATTTCAGGGCCGGTAATGCCGTCGGGATAGCCCGGGTAATTGTCAACTTCCGTGGTGATGGTTAGCTGGCCACCCGGCTGGGCACCTTGGTAAAGTACAGGATTCAATCCCGCGCGGGACGCATATATGGCGGCGGTATAACCGGCAGGGCCGGAGCCGATAATTAAGCAAGAGACTTTCTCGGATGACATGTTAATATAAAACTACTGTTAATGACGAATTTTCCAGGTTTTGGCTGGGATTTCCAGCGGTGCCAGACAAGGCAATTTTTCGTGTGTGAACTAGTATTTTGCCTTATTGTACCTGTCAGTACAACAAAGGCAGACTGACAAAAGTGCAAAATTTCAGCCCGTTATGCAAATGCATTTAAAGGATGCGCCACTCGATCCTTCGGTTTTTTTGCCGGTTTTCATCCGAATCGTTCGGTGCCATAGGCTTTGTTTCGCCATAGCCTTTGGCTAAAATCCGGTCGGTCGCAATTCCCGACTGTTGCAGATAATATTGTACAGACTGCGCGCGACGTTGGGAGAGCGCCATATTCTCGCTGTCCGAACCCACATCGTCGGTATGGCCGGATATTTCAATTTTGATGGTTTTGTTCTTGTGCAGAAAATCGGCCAGCTTATCGAGCTCCACTTTGGATTTGTCGTCGAGAATATATTCCCCTGTTTTGAAGAAAATGTTGTTCAACACTTCGGCGCGGTCTTTCTCGATCGCTTCCAGCGGGATTTCAAGGTCTACAAACGAATGGGTGTCATCGACAGAGAACGAAAGGCTTTTAAAGAGGTAACCCGCTTTTGAAACAAAGAAGGCGTATTCGCCCCCGCTGTTTAGCACGGCCAAAAACGAGCCGTTCTGACTGTCGGAATTAAATGAACCGACTTTGGTCTGGGTTTTCAGGTCGTAAAGGTCTATCTCAGAGGCGAGTACGGTCCCGGTTTTTTTATCAAATACCTTTCCTTTCGCATAACGCGTGGGGATAATGGTCTTTTTCAGCGTCTCCGGAACGCGGAATGTGTAGAGCAGCGAGCGACCGTTGCCTTTTTCGGTATTGTCGTCGGTATAATAGGCATTCTCCCCGTTGGCCGCTATGAATAGCCCGACCTGGTCAGAAACCGTGTTGATAGGGTAGCCAATGTTGGCAGGCGGTGCCCATGCCGTATCTATCTTTTGGGTAATAAAAATATCGAAGCCGCCCATTCCTGGCAGGCCGTTCGAAGAATAGAAAAGCGTGCGCCCATTTGCGTGGATGAACGGGGCATTCTCGTCGTCGGTCGTATTGATAGCTGGCCCGAGGTTTCTGGGAGCGGTCCATTGCTTTTTGTCGTCCAGGTAAGTCACCCAAATATCGCGCTTGCCAACGCCGCCTTTCCGGTCGGAGGCGAAATAGAGCGTATGGCCATCGGCGGATAGGGAGGGCTGTGATTCCCATTCGCGGGAGTTGACCTGTTGCCCCAGGTTCAGCGGCTGGCTCCATTCTTTTCCTTCTTTATGGGAAATATACAAATCGCAACTGCCATGGCCGTCGGGCCGGTTGCAGGCTGTGAAAACGAGCGTGCGGCCGTCGGCGGAAACCGTGCAGGTACCTTCGTTATTAGTGGTGTTAATGGCTTTGGAGATTTCTTCGGGCACGTCCCAACGGTCAGCCGGGCTGCGGTCAGCCGCGCGGCCGTCTTTTATGCGGTGGGTGAAATAAATATTCTCGTCGCGGTTTTCGGTCAGCCCGGTAAAGATCAACGTTTCATCATCGGCGGTCATCACCGGGAAATACTGGGTTCCCAGGAAATTGACAGTATCGCCCATCGATTTTTTCTCGATAACCAGCGGGTTTTTGGTTGCCTGCTGAGCAAAACGCGAGGAGACTACCGACTTTTCCGCCAATCGCCCCAGGCTGGATTTCGGGGGAAACAACGACAATGCTTTTTCGAAATAAAACTGCGCGGAATCATAGCGTTGCAGGTTGAAATGGTCGCGACCGATCCATTGAAATGCGGGCGCCGATTGAGGGGCATCCGCTTTGAGGCTAACGGCTTTATAGTAGTGTTTGCGAGTAAGGTCCGTCTTCCTTTGCAGTTCGTAAATCTGCGCCAGCCGCAGGTGTGTGTCGTAGCTGTTCGGCTCGATTTCCAGCACCTTCTCGAACAGTTCTGTCGCTTCGGGGAGCCGCCTTTCCTGCCACGCTTTTTGTGCCTTGTCGTATACTTGTCGCGCTGTTCTGGATAATGTAACGTCCTGAGCTGAAACGTATTGGAGAGTGGAAATGCCTAGTGCGAAACAAAAAAGAATAACCCGGTGCATTATGGAATGTTCATAAACTTGTGAGTTTGTAACGACATTTTCCATTTGGGATTGTCTTTGATATAGTCAATTATCAAAGGCAACATCACGTCCTGCTTACTCCATTCGGGTTGCAAAAGCAGGGTGCAATCGGACGAAACTTTGGCGGCGTGTTCTTCGGCGAAGTCGAAATCGCTTTTATTATAAATGATCGCCTTCAACTCGTGGGCATTGGCATAAATGTCCGGGTGCGGTGTTTTGAATTTCTTGGGAGAAAAACAAACCCAGTCCCAGTGACCCGTAAACGGATAAACGCCCGAGGTTTCGATATTGGTTTTGAAGCCTGCGGCCTGCAAAGCGCTTGTCAGTTCGTCGAGATTGTACATCAGCGGCTCGCCGCCGGTAATGACCGCCAAGCGGCCCGGATATTGCAATGCGCCCGCTACAATGGCGTCTATATCAAATTTGGGATGGATGTTGGCGTCCCACGATTCCTTTACATCGCACCAGTGGCAGCCCACATCGCAGCCGCCGAGGCGAATGAAATAGGCGGCACGACCGCTGTGCTGGCCTTCACCCTGCAAGGTGTAAAAGGCTTCCATCACCGGAAGTTCAGAAGTAACGATGGGCAAAGTTTCGGTAAGCAAAATCTTGAAATTCTTAATGTTGTAAAAATGGGTAACACACCGCGTCGGCGGAAAAATCCCGTAAAGGTACAAAATTCAAACTTCCTGCTTCGGATATTGGTTCTTTCAAATAGTAGCATATTTGCATTATGAACATAGTACCCATCCATCAGCAGGAAGTGATTTGTGCGCTCGCGACGCCCTCGGGGGTAGGCGCGATCGGCGTTATACGCGTGTCGGGCCTGGGCGCGATCGCCATGGTCAACAGCGTTTTTAAAGGAAAGAACCTTGAAAATGTCGAAACCCACACCGTGCATTTCGGCACGATCAATGCCGGCGACGAGATCATCGACGAAGTGCTCGTAAGTGTTTTCAAAACCCCTCGCTCATTTACCAAGGAAGATTCCGTAGAAATTTCCTGCCACGGCTCCGACTATATTATCCGCCAGATATTAAAGGTGCTAATCACCAAAGGCGCAAGGATCGCCAAACCCGGGGAGTTCACCCAGCGAGCCTTTCTGAACGGCCAGTTCGACCTGGTGCAAGCCGAGGCCGTCGCCGACCTGATCGCCGCCGACTCGCAAGCCAGTCACAAAACCGCGCTGAACCAGCTGCGCGGCGGTTTTTCCAAAAAACTGGCTTCCCTACGCTCGGAGCTCATCCATTTCGCTTCCATGATCGAGCTGGAACTCGATTTCGGCGAAGAAGACGTAGAATTCGCCGAGCGCGATGATTTACGCAGGTTGATCGTGGCGCTGCAAACGACCATTGAGCCGCTGATCAGCTCATTTGATTTTGGCAATGCAATCAAGGAAGGCGTACCGGTAGCCATCATCGGCTCCCCGAACGTGGGCAAATCGACCTTGCTGAATGCTTTATTAAACGAGGAAAAAGCCATTGTAACAGCCATTGCGGGCACCACACGGGACGTGATCGAAGACACCATTGTACTTGATGGGTTGAAATTCCGCTTTATCGACACAGCGGGCATCCGGGAGACTACCGATGTGGTGGAATCCATTGGTATCGAGCGCTCGAAAGCAGCTATGGATAAGGCTGATATTGTTGTTTTCCTTTTTGATAGCCTCGAAACGCTGGCAGAGAACCGTGCGTTGGCGGCATTACTGCCGGGTGAGAAGGAAGTTCTTTTTGTTTTGAATAAAACAGACATTAATCCGTCTTTGGCCGCTGAGTTGGCTGAGGAAGCTGATATTATCCCAATTTCGGCGCACACCCAGCAAAATTTGCCTGCACTCACGCGGAAGCTGGTTTCGCTCGTCCACGGCCAGGCGGCTGGCGACACGGTTGTGACCAATTTGCGGCATTATGAGCATTTGATCAAGACCAACGAGTCGCTAACCGATGTTTTGAATGGGCTTTCGCTGGGCGTTACCGGGGATTTTCTGGCGCAGGATATCCGGCTGGCCCTGCATCATTTGGGGGAGATTACGGGGACGATTGTGACCGATGATTTGTTGGATAATATATTTTCGAAGTTTTGTATCGGCAAATAAGTAGATAGAATACTAGTAAGTAACAATATACAAACGCCTGTAAATTGGATATTTGATCTAAATTTTCAGGCGTTTTCTTTTGTTCTTCTCCCGCTGATTTACTAATTTTTGTCCCTCATTTGTCCCTCATTTGTCCCTCATTTGTCCCTCAGGACTAGGCGATTTCGAGAGGAAGAAGAAATGGGAGAGAATACTTCTCTTATTTACGCTTAAATGATCTTGTTTGCCCTAACTGCATTTTAAGCACGTTTATGAGCTCAAACATTTCCATCACCAGAATTTGCCAGCATTGTGGCAACGAATTCACGGCTAAAACGACTGTGACAAAATTTTGCGGCGATGCCTGCGCTAAGCGCAATTATAAGTTCAGACGGAAAACGGCCAAGCAGCAAAAGATGAATGAAAAGATTACTGAAAGTAATCGGCAGACCCAGTTGGTCCGAGATGCTCCGAAGATGCGGCTTCTGGAAAAGGAGTTTCTTACAGTCAAGGAAGCGGCGATAATTCTTGGGTGCTCTGACCGCGCTATCCATTTGATGATTAGTTCTGGCAGATTGCCTGCGATTAACCTGGGTGTTCGTAAGACCAGAATTCTTAGGTCAGAATTGCAGCGGCTGTTCGAGCTTCCCGAACTGAGAGTGAAGCCTGTCGCGAAAGTTAAACTCGTGGAGGAGCCGCTGACCAAGGAAAATTGCTACACAGTGGAACAGATTACAAAGTCATGGGGTGTTACCCGAGATTCAGTCTACAGCATCGTCAACAGAAAGAAGATACCTAAATTTCAGGAGGGCAAGGAGATTTACATTTCCAAAAAGCATATCGAGAAGGCATACCGTTTAGTGAAAGGAGGTGGCAAGTGAGCAAGGTAACGCTAAGGCGCAGAACAATAGGCAAGGGGAGGATATCGCTTTACTTGGACATCTATCCACCGGTTGCAAATCCCGACAATGGAATTCCTGTCAGAAAGCACTATCTGAAAATCTTCATCTACGAGAAACCTAAGACCGAGCTGGAAAGGCTGCATAACAAGGAGACAATTGAACTGACCGAAACCGTCCGTTCCAGAAGGCAACTGGACGTGCAAAATCAGCGGTTTGGTTTTTTGTCAAGCCGGATGATGAACGGTGACTTTGTAAGCTTCTTCGAAGCCCAAAAAGACAAGAGGAAAGGCTCAAACCGGATAAACTGGGAAATGGCCACTGCTTACTTCAAGCAATTTGCAGGCGACAAAGCGCTTTTTCCGCGGCTCAATGAAACGTTCAGCGAGGAATACGCGGATTTTCTTTTATCCGGGCCAATGTGAACAACGATTTATGTGCAAATGGTTGAAAATTAATATTTTGAATGCCGGAAGCAATCCCCGTAAACAATACAATGCCCGCAATCGGCAGGATAGGGTTAAGACCAGGAGTAAAATGCAGATGTTTATCGGTGAACTAGTTAAATTGGGGAAGGAGTAAAACAACCAGCAGGATCGCAACCACACTTATTCGATTCGTCCACCGGATTGTACGCTGGACTGAGAAAGTATTTTTTTTTGAGAGTTTTTTGCCTTGCCGCGGCAAACAGATTAACTTATGAGGTCTTCAATGTAAATGATTGTCTGAGAAGAAGATATGAAGACTGATTTGGTACAAGGACCTCACTTCAAAACCCCGCCAACACATGATGTTACGGAAATTTGTCATACCGGTATTTATTTGTGCCTGCATGACCGCGTTCACTTTTGCTCAATCCTTTAAGAAATCACCAACCCAAAAGGAAAACATTTCATTAGCAGGCTCACATGGTAAGCTGGTCACAGAATCAATCGAGTCTACTATATTGAAGGACAATCTTGTCGGACTTGATCCGAAGCGTATGGTAAAAGTATTCCTTCCTCGCGGGTACGCGCAGTCTGGGAAATCATATCCAGTTGTATATTACCTTCATTCGCTTTTCTGGAGTCCGGAAAAGATGTTTCAAGATGGTAATCTGCAAAATTTGTTGGAGCGTGCCACTGATAGTGATGTAACGAAGGAGTTTATTTTTGTGGCTGCTGATTATAGTACAAAAACGACGGGAAGTTTTTATGAAAACTCTTCCGTATCTGGCAGATGGCTCGATTTTACCGTGCAGGAATTGATTCCTTTTATTGACAGTCACTTCAGGACGATTGCGAACCGGGATAGCCGCGCTGTTGTGGGTGACTACATGGGAGGACGTGGTGCGCTTCAACTTGCAATGCTGAATTCGAATGTATTCAGCGTGGTGTATGCGATGCATCCGGTTGCCACCGGAACGGGTTATCTACCCTGGGCAAATAATGGTGTGGATTGGAAAAAAATTTATCAAGCAAGATCGAACGCTGACCTGGAAGGTGGGCAGGTGTTTATCGTAGCCATGCATCAAGCATTTCTTCCGAATCCAAAACGTCCACCATTCTACTGCGATTTTTATATGGAGCCAGAAAATGGCGAACCTGTCCTAAGCACGGATAATGTCATAAAAACACAGCGAAACTTTCTTCTCGATCGTACGCTTGAACATTCTGCCGCCAATCTTAAAACAATGCGTGGCATAGCGTTCGATTGGGCTCGTTATGACCCTGTGCAGGATCACGTTTATTCAGCACGTTCATTTACAGGGAAACTCGATGATCTGGGCATAGAGCACGAAGCAGAAGAATACCGCGGTAATCCGTGGAATAAAAACTGGACAGCTGACGGACGTTTCTATACAAGGGTTCTCCCGTTTCTTGCAAAGCATTTAGCATTTGATGCGCCGTAGTCTTCGCCTTTCCAATTCCATGATTCGAGATCACCCTCGCTTAATTGTACTATGTGACGCCTTTTTTGGTCGCACTATTTCTTAATAGGCTCATTGTTTGTTGTACGTGCCGATCTTCCGCTAACTGTATTATATGATAGTACTTTGCGATTCTGAATGCGCAAAGCAAGTCAATAGAGGCAAAACGCCAGCCTTCTTTGACTGATTTTGAAAATGACGGTGTTGAGTGAGGTAACCTGATAAAATTTCGCTCGTTTTTTTGATTTACTATATTCGGCTCAGATTTGTCATGGTTGATTAAAACTAGGACGCGCTTATAATAGGTAATGGAGAATAGGAATTGAAATTTATGAAAGCGCTGACGAGGAGGCTCAGTTGGAGGTAATGTTTGAACAGGATACTGTATGGCTTATCCAGCAACAGATCGCTGAGTTGTTTAAGCAGAGCAAACAGAATATCAGTCTAGAGATGGATACCGTGAAAAATCTCATGATAAGTATACTCAACAGAAACCAGTAGTTTTTGTGTCGGCAAATAAGCAGATAGAACATCCGAAAGTAACAACATGCAAACGCCTGAAAATCAGATTTTTGATCTAAATTTCCAGGCGTTTTCGTTTGATGTTTTGAAAATGTCGGTTAGTGTTTTAGTAGTTTGATGACCTTGCTTACAGTCCCCATCTGTAATCTAAGGATGTGCGGGCCGGATTGTAGCTTCTGACCCACCAGGCTGCCATCTTTTCCAGTACCACTTTCTACCCTCCGGCCAGTCTGGTCAAAAATTTCATACTGAAAATCCGAAGACGCTTTGATCTGGAAAAGTTGGGAGGACGGGTTAGGATATGCTACTGCGTTTCCGACGGCGTCAAATTCCAACGATTTGGGATTTGACAACCGCGAAATGCTTGCAGTACTTACCTGCTCGAACCGGAATTGCTGGTTGGCCCCATTGTTACAGGCCCATTGCTGAATGAGGGCTCCATTGGCAGTGGATGAGGCTGCCACATCGAGACATTTGCCGCTGTGGCGGGCCTTGATCTGGAAATAACCGTCTCCGGCATCAATCAACTGAAATTGCTGGTTGGTGCCTGCACCGGCTGTCCACTGCTGCACTTGGGCTCCGTCATCCTGGGAAAATCCACTGATATCCAAGTTCTTACTGCTGTGATTTACCTTCAAAGTGTAGTATCCGCTTCCGTTCGCTGTAACCACCCAATGCTGATTAGAACCGCCGTTTCCAGGCCACTGATCCACCTGCGCCCCATCGGCAGTCGACGCGCCTACTACATCGACTACCTGGTTGCTGTGCCGTGCAAAAATCCGGTAAGTTGACCCGGAGGCAACCGAGGCAGCATTTTGTATATCTCCATAAATGATTCCACGGCCGGTTCCTCCCAGGTATAATCTGCCGTATACGCGCGGATCGCCGGTAATGGTGGTCACCGTGCCATACTGGTGCTGGGCATCGTTTATACGCGTCCAGGTGGCCCCGCCGTCGTCCGAACGGTAGAAGCCGGAGGTGCCGTTCACGGTACCGACGATAAAGACCGCCGGATAGGTCTTCCCCGGAGCTGCTTTTCCGAATGAAACGGCCGTTGCATTCTGTACGCTGCTGACCTGCGCGAAACTCGTGCCGGAGTTTGTAGAACGGTACAAACCATTCGGATTGGCGAGCCAGATGTCGCCTTCCGAGCCAAAAACGGTCCGAATTCTCGTTAACCATGCCTGATAGTCGGGAACCGCCGGCAGTCCGGTGGCTTGTATCGAAAAGGAAGTTCCCCCGTTGGTACTCACCCAAATCCTCCCATTCACAAAGTCGTATGCATAAAATTTCTGAGAATTCACCCGGTCGGATATGGGCTTTAAGTTGGCTGGCACGCCGCCGCAGGCAGTCCAGGAGGTTCCGCGATTGGTAGAAACATACATAGCGGAAGCACCCTCGGGAGCCCACACCAGTCTGTTGCCGTCGGCGGAAACTGCGATATTGCCACCACCGGTTGTGCCGGCAGGTATGCTGGCAAACGATGTCCAGGTACTGCCTCCGTCGGTAGAATAGGAGCCGTAGTTACCACCGGAATTGTTGTAGGTATGGGCCATAAAGCCGGGAAGATTTTGTGCAAAATCGATACTGAGATTGGTGCCATATTGAGGCGATAAGCGACCGGCCGACGGCGAAACGTCCAGGTTGTCGTGTTTGAAACCGTCAATATCCCCCAGTGCGCTCAATAGCGGAGCACCGGAAGGAGGACTGATCAACTCCAAGGCGGCAGTTTCTTCCAATCCCTTGTTTTGAAATATCCAGTTGGCCGGACTCGCGCCGAGATTATTCGAATTATAGACCCCGTAACCCGTTACAAACCATGCATTGCCAGCGTTGAACGGATCGATCTCCACATCGCCCAGCCAGTGAGGATTCATGGACGCCGCATACGGAGCCAAAGTGTGGTCCCACGTAGCATTGGTTAGCAGGCCGGTCCAGTTGCTACCACCATCTGTCGTGCGAAGAACTTCATCGCGCGGCCACCAGCGGCCCAATGTACTTACGATCACATGATTGGCATTTTGTGCATCTACCGAAATACCCCCATAACCTCCCTGTCCGGCCGGTGGGGATATATTCGTCCACGCATTACTGGCCGGGTTAAGTTTCCATACAGCTCCCGCACCAACGTTATTGGGACCACTGGCATCGGAATACGAGAGATAAATGATCCCACTGGAAGCCCGCGCTGCCTGATGCGGCATCAGATTGGTTGGCTGACCGGATACAGCCGTCCAGGTAGCTCCGCCATCGGTACTCTTATATAGATTTGTACCTGTCTGCATGACGCCCACATAGATCGTTTTCGTTGCTGTACCGGACGAACTACTGCTTTTATCGAAAAGCACAAAGGAAATTCCCCCGGAGCCAACCGGACTGGAACCGACCGGAAAGCTGCTGACCTTGCTCCAGGAAGTTCCGTAGTTGGTACTTTTCCAGAGCCCGTCTGTGCTGGAACCCAGGAAAAGGATGCTCCCCAGGTTCGGGTCCACTTGCAGTCGTTCGCCGGCCGACCGCCCGTTTTCGTTCCCCCCGAGCTTAATCGATAAGCTGTTACGTGCCCACGTCGCTCCTTTGTCGGTAGAGGAATAGACAGCGCCCGTTGCGCCCCACGACTGCGTGTAAAGGCCCGTAGCCATATACACCCGGTTGGGGTTAGAAGGATCGGTCGCCATACTGACTACGCCATAGTCATCGCTGGAAGCAAAGCTATCGGAGAGCGGGATCCATATTTTATTGGCAGCATCCCAGCGATAAGCCCCTCCTATGTCAGTGCGCGCATAGATCAGGTTTTGCTGGGTTGGACTATAAATGATTCCCGTCACAAATCCCCCGCCCAGCATCTGAACGTTTTTCCATTGATACGTTTGAGCCAGCAGTTTGTTTCCACATAGACAGGTGAGCCAGCAACAGGCCAGCAATAGCAGCTTTCCAATGGGCCGGGCTTCCCGTTTTCTAACCATACTTTTTGGCCCTTTGCGACCGACGTTCCCGTGCATCGGGAATTTTCTGGATGAGCCTTGATTAAAATTCAGCTGATAACCGGTTGCTGATTCGATTGCGTAAGTTTCATTCATATTGCATGCATGTGTTTAAGTGATTGTATTACTTCCGGACTTAGTTATAAATGGCCATTTCTGATTTAGTAGGATCCCTGAAACCGAGTTTCATCGTGTCCTCTTTGAGGCTGACCACATATTTTTAGCTTAAGCAGTTACACAATGCCGTTTGAGAGCAGATTCCCTTCATCACAATAGTCCCAGGGCAGGTGCGCCACGCACCTCTCGGACTAGTACAATAACAGGGATTATTTGCACCAAAGGTAGATTGCGTAGCAGCAATGGATGGGTACGGAAAAGTCCGAATAAGGGGCATGAAAAGTCCGGAATGGTATTAAAGGGTTAGAACACAGCAAAAAACCGAGTTGAACTACCATCCGCGCGACCCTTGTCCACGGAAAATTCGACGAGGATTTTTATCCGTCTGTGGAAGAAAGGCAGCGACTTTACTCTAGCTTATCAAGAATCATAGTTTTTGTAGACGGTAATAAGCGTATCGCCGTGGCATGTTTCCCGCTATTTTTGGAAAGGAACAATTTGTTAATGTCTGATAGTGGTGACCCAATTATTAGTAACGAGGCGCTAGCCACCCTCACCTTGTTTGCCGCAGCGAGTAAGCCGGAAAAGATGGAGGGAAAAAAAATCTCATCATCAGTATACTCAACAGAAACCAGTAGTTTTTGTATCTTATTTGGTTCTGACATTTGTTAATTAGCTGATAATGGGTATGTTGAATATTTTGTATCGGGAAGTAGAAGTTTTGAAATTAGCACAAAATTGAAATGATGGGCGAGCAGGATATCCGCTGGGAACAGCGTTTCGAGAATTATAAAAAGGCCATAAAAAAGTTAGGCGAAGCTGTCCAGTTAGATGCAGAACGTCCATTAACTGAACTTGAAAGGCAAGGAATCATACAGGCATTTGAATACACACACGAGCTGGCCTGGAAGGTAATGCAGGATTTCTTTGTTTACCAGGGCAACACAGAAATCAGAGGATCAAGGGATGCGACACGGCAGGCTTTTAGTGTCGAATTGATCGCAGACGGCGATAATTGGATGGAAATGATTAAAAATAGGAACCTTGCCAGTCATACTTGAAAACCAGGAACTGATAGGCCATATTGATCGGGTAGGGGTGATGTTTTTTGAGAGAGGGGGTTAATTGGAGTGATTTTCGGGGCAGTTCGTGGCTCTCAAAGTGTCCTTTGAGTCGGGCGAAAGTGGGGCTAAGCCTTTTCTAAGGCCTTCGTCTGCGACGTTTTGTTGTTGTGAAAGTCTCGGCAGGCGTCGGTCGGGATAAACCAAATTTCTTCGCAATTTCGCTCTCGATGAATGCGCATTCAGCCAACACAACGAATGATGCACGTAACGCATCAAATGTCGGCGCGCCGCTAACAGCTTCCCAAGCAGAGTTTTTGTACCTGATTGAATGTCAGAGTTGCCAGGAATTATCGCGCTCGCTAAAAATGACCCACGATTTGCCCCTTTATCACTCGGATGTCCCGTTTGATCAGGCCGAGAAGTCTGCGCTGTTTGATCTGAAAGTGCTTTGGGAGGGCTTTGAGCGAATGGCGGTAAGCGCTTAGGAATTTGGGACTGTCGTTTGGCAGTCCTTTTTAAGTAACCGCTCTTTCAGCCATTTCCAGCTTATAACCCTTCCCATGAACATTCGTTATTCTCAGCTCAGGATCATGGCTTAATTTCTTTCGAAGTTTGGAAACAAACATGTCCAGGCTTCGACCGGTAATGACCCCTTCGTTGATCCAGACTTCCTGCATCAGTGTTTCGCGGGAGATCAGTTCACCAAAATTTTTGTGGAGCAATTCCAGAACCTTGCATTCTTTGCCTGTGAGGCTTACCACTTCGCTTTCCAAAAGCAAGCGTTGGCCCTTCACGTTGAATACAAATTTTCCGAGCGAAGCCAATTTGGGACCGGACTCTTTTATAATAGGGTGGTTTTGATTTTGCCCGGACAAGGGTTTAAAAAATTTCGCGAAAGGCCTGGTCAATAAAGTAACACCCAGCAACGCCAGAATGCCTGCATAAACCACTTTGATGAATGGATAATCAAAGCCTGTCATTTTGGGCCCGTTGAGTTTTGGACCGACTTGCTGAGGATCCGCTTCAATTGATTCTTTCTGCCGGCCTGCGTCATGGTCGAAGGTTGCCGTTTTTGATTCTTCAAGTTCAGGTTTGCTTTCCTGAGGATGCATATCAACGGATTCAGTCAGTAGGGCAAGGTCAGCTTTTTGCTGTTTTATATTCGCATACAAATCCGGGAAGGCAAATTCGATGGTGTAACAACCTGAGGGCTGACTTCTGCCCGAACAAGCCAGGATATCCGGCGACGTATTATTTACCTGGAAACCATATACAATGCCTCCTTTTGTGCAATCATGCACTGTAACGGTGTAACCGACAGGAAACTGTGTTTTGGGAAGTATGCGCTGTGACAGCGCGAGGAGCGAGTCGTGGTTAAAAACGAGTTCATTTTCAAATCTGAGTAGAAACGTTCCTTCTTTAATCTCGGTAACGGGCAATACGCGGGAGGTCGAATCACCTGCCTGCAACAGTAACCGGTGACCAGCTTGACGGATCAACAGGTTCATTTGCTTTGCCCGCAGGTCACGGCCCGAATTTTCTGTGAAGGAGGAGGCGATAACGAAAATAGCAAGTAGCACCACAGCAATGCGAGCCTTCACCACCAGCCGATCAGTGAAAAAGCCCGTAAAAGCAGAATTTATACGCATTTACATTTCTTTTTACAATTGACGAACAAGATTTTACAGTTGATTTACCAGCGTGGCCAGGCGGGTGCCTACATTTGGATATGTGAAGTTAAAAACAATTTTATTCTATTATTTCACCAAACCATTTTAGTCATGAAAATCCATAGCCTCGCTTTTTTGCTACTTTTTCAATTCCCTTTTGCTTTTGATCAGGCCTTAGAATTTCCACTGCCACCAACATCCCCGGATAGCAATCAAAAGCCAAATAAGGCAGTAGCGGCAAACATCATTTTTAAATCCGCAGATAGCGGACAAACTTGGCAGGACATTAGCGAAGGGCTGCCTGAAAATTTGCCGGAAGAGGGTATTCCGAGAGATGGTTTCGTGGCTAACGATAATGGAATTTATCTGCGCACCGGCAACGGGATGTATTACAGCAAACCTAATTCCAAAGCTCCCTTTTGGAAAAAAGAGATTTCGCCAGACAACCTTGGCAGCATTGTCCCCGGCAAGACCGGAATGCTTGCATTTAACTACGGTGGCCAGTTTTTGCAAAAAGTAAACGAAACGGGTTTATGGTTGCCGATCTATACGGATTTCCCAGGAAAGAACATTCGCACCATCTTTGAAACTGGAAACATGGTTTTTATCGGTTACGATAGGGGGCTTTTAAAATCTGATGACCGCGGAAAAAACTGGAAGCGGGTCTATGACGAAGGCTGGGTGATGAAATTGGTGGAGTCAAACGGGGTGCTGATAGCGACCAGTCAGAGAGGCATCATTCGGTCGGTAGATCATGGTGAAAATTGGGTTAATGTGATTAATGAGGGCGGAGTGGGCATTACTATCGAACCCATCAAAGGTGGATTTGCTGCGATTACTTACAATACACAGACCGAGACAAGAAGAGTACGGACATCCTATGACGGCGGTAAAACCTGGCAGCCTATCGATGCCGGTCTTCCGGCGAGCCTCTATACTGCCTCCATTACGGAGGTTGGTGAATACCTGTTCTGTGGTCACCCGGCAGGTATTTACAGATCCTCGGACAAGGGAAAAACATGGCAACTTTCGCTGCCTGCCATACAAGATAAAGTCTTCAATTTATCTGTTTCCGGCAACGTGATCTACGCCATACCGAGAGGTGGAGGATGTTGAAAATTCAGGTTCTGCGACAATTTTTGATTTAACGTTAAGATAAATTACCAACCAAACCATCCATGAAAAAACAGCGCCTCTTTCTGATCCTTTCCTTTCTATTAGTCGTATTTCACGCCCAGGCGGATGATCTGGACGATTTTATCCGGAGCCAAATGCAGAAGCGGGGTATTCCCGGATTGTCCCTGGCGATTATTCAGGACGGAAAAATATTGAAGGCTCAGGCATATGGGTTTATTGATAAGGATGGAAAGGTGCCTGTCACGACGAACACCTTGTTTCAGGCAGGCTCGGTGAGTAAATCGGTTGCGGCTATGGGCGCTCTGTATCTTGTGGAACAGAATAAACTTGTTCTGGATGAGAATGTTAATGTAAAACTTAAAGGTTGGAAAGTTCCTGATAATGAATTTACGAATGACAAAAAGGTAACACTGCGCGGGATACTCAGTCATACTACCGGTCTTACAGTGCACGGATTCCCCGGGTACGCTGTGGGCGCGAAGATCCCTTCAGTCGTTCAGATTCTGGATGGGACAGCCCCGGCCAATACACTACCGGTTCGCGTAGACTTTGTTCCGGGCTCCCGTTGGAGGTATTCAGGTGGCGGTTATACCGTCATGCAACAACTAATGGTAGATGTGACTGGCGCTGATTTTCCGGAATTCATGAAAAATAAGGTGCTTTCGCCACTGGGTATGAAAAATAGTACCTACCAGCAACCTTTATCTCCGGAACTGGCAAAATTGACGGCAACCGGTCACTACAACAATCGAAGTTTAGTGGAAGGTCGCTGGCACATTTATCCTGAGATGGCGGCAGCGGGATTGTGGACTACGCCTTCCGATCTGGCCCGGTTCGCGATTGGTATTCAGAATGCTTATGCTGGAAAATCGGGCAATGTATTATCTCAGTCCATGACCCGCCAAATGTTGACAGATCAGAAAAACAGGGATGGACTTGGTGTTTTTTTGCAGGGTGACAGCACTACGCTCCGCTTCGGTCACAATGGGCGCGACGAGGGTTTTGATGCGTTGCTCACCGCTAGTGTGGCCAAAGGACAAGGCGTTGTGATCATGATCAATGCGAATGACAACTCGCATATGATGGGCAGGATTGTTGATTTTATTGCTGACTATTACCACTGGGAGGGATTTCCTGTAAAGACCAAACCGGCCGCGGTAGCTGTGGATTCCAAGAATTTAAAGGCTTTCGAAGGTCGGTATGAGTTATTTAATAATCGAATTGCCACTTTTGAAGCTGATAATCAGCGGCTTTTTACGTTGGAAGATGGTTTTGTGGATGAAGAATTTGTACCCGTTGCTCCTAATACGTTTACATCGACTGACCGCAATGTTTCTGTGATCTTCACTTCCGACGATCATGGAAATGTGACTGGCTTCACGCTTAAAGACAAAGACCAGGGCTACGAGCGGAAAGTACCCCGTATCGGGCCGCTTGCCGATGCCCATCAAACCAATGCCGATCCTGATCCGTCACGCACGCCCAAAATCATGGCGGCTTTGCAGGCTATGGTAAAAGGGGGTAAAATATTGGAAGACGCATCGGGCCTCACTTTGGGAGCCAAACGCGATTTTGCAGGAGGAATGCGAGAGCCGGAAACTTTGAAATCACTAACTTTTATTCATTCAGAAAACGTCGCAGGCCGGGGAATTCAACGCCATGAAAGCGACGTAAGCGAAATAGTAACTTACCAATTGAAGTCCAACCAGCCGGATACCTATATAATCGTCCATCTGACCTCCGACGGCTTGGTTACGGATTGCGATCTCGTTGAAAAATAATAGCTATTATGCATGGCAGTAATCACTTCTGGTTGTGTGTGGTTATATACACCCTATTTCTTAAGTAAATCGCATAAAATCTCAAGTTTTACTGACAACCATTTTTAACAAGCCGCTATACTTTCGTTTCGCGAACAATGATGCCATGCCAAATGGGTCCTCAAGGTTTTAGAAAATAGAAATATGGAAAAAATGGAAATTGCCAGACAAGACGTGGTTGAGGCTGAAAACAAACTTTTTGCGGCTCAACTGGTGAGCAATGTGGACATTCTTGACCAGCTGCTACACAACGATTTAATTGCAGTTGCGCCGACAGGACAAGTCCTGACCAAAAAAATGGACCTGGACTCACATAAAGCAAAAACAATGATTATTGAAGACGCTTCTACGATCATTGATGAGATTCAAATAATTGGCGACACCGCACTTTCAATCGTTACAATGACAGCGAAAGGAAAAATGATGGGAACACCATTAGAGGGGAGATTTAGATATTTTAGAGTTTGGAAACGCTTTCATGATGGGTTGAAAGTGATCGGTGCAAGTTTTATGCAGCTACCATAGGATATAGCGGCTTGACATCATTGGGCGAGAGTGATGATGAAACAACACCCCTCTCGCCCAGCCAAATAAAAAACCTGCGTGAAAACCGATTTCAAATCTGCTGCTACCTGATGACTGTGAATTTGGAATTGTAGACCTTGCCGTCGTGAACAAGTCTGATCAGGTAGTTTCCGCTGGCCAGCGTCGATACATTCAGTTCACCGTGCTGCACCTGACCGGCATTGTACATGATATTTCCACTCGTACTGATGATCTGAATGTTCCTTACCTGGTTCCACGAAAAGCCATCTTCCAGTTTCAAGTTCAGCTTGTCGACAACCGGATTGGGGTAGACGGTTAGTTTAAATGCGGCAGTTTTCACTTCCTCTTGCGGCGCTTCGAAGAACTCGGACGCGTCGATTCTGGCAGACGGTACATTTTTGTTTAAAACACCAGGATTATGGTTTTGTAAATAAATCCACGGACCGAAAGTCTGTCCGGATGGCCGGTTCGCCGACCAGTATTCCAGTCTGACCCGGACTTTGGTATAGCGACCGATTTTCGCGACCAGGGCTTTCAGCTCCACACCGGCAGGGCCAATGTTAGTATAGGACTCGCTTCCTGTTTTGCCTACATAATTGGTAATCGACGAGCCGCTGCTGAATGGTACCCCCTGAGGCTTTGTTTCCCAAATCAGTCTTGCATAAGCTGATGTGCCTGCCGCAGGTCGCACAAAGAGTCCGACGCCGAAAGTGGTAGCCAGATTATTTGAAGCGCTGATCCTGGAACTCAGGTCGGAATTGTAAAGCCGCATTGTTTGGGTTCTTTTTCCACCGCCATTACCCATATAAACGTAGACGGAATTACCGGATGTCGAACCGATGATGATGTCGCTGTAACCATCCCCATTGACATCGCCCGATGCCGAGGAACTGAAACCAAAATTATCGGCAGAACCATTAATGGTATTTGAATAAACCAGACCAGCCGGGCTGCCTTTGTAAATTTTGACATTCTGCAGACCATTATAATTGCCGGAGCAACCGATCACCACGTCACTGTATCCGTCGCGGTTAACGTCACCTGCGCTGACGCTCGAACCAAGAGATTCGCCGGGTGCACCCAGGATCAGGCTGTAATTGCTGCTGGAAATTCCGGATGGACTTCCTTTGTATAAATAAGCAGCCCCAGCCCCTGAATAAGAACTTGATGCACCCAAAATGACGTCACTGTACCCGTCTCCATTAATATCTCCGGCATTGGCGATCCGCATGCCGAAACCTTTTGCCGAGGAAGGAGCGTTGATGACGATCGATGGAACATTGGATATGCCGGCGGCACTGCCCAGATATACATAGCCCATTTCAGGGAATGTCTGACCGGTCGTCTCGTGGCTGGCTGCCACCATTATATCGGCATAACCGTCGCCGTTCACGTCTCCTATTCCCGCTGCTCCACGACCAAAGTTTGTATCCGGGCGGGTCAGGGTGGTAGCTGGTGTGGTGGCGACTCCGGATGCAGATCCCATGTAAACATATGCTTTGGAAACTGTGCATGATCCAACAATCACATCGTCGTAACCGTCAGCATTAATATCACCGGCACCGGCTACGATAAACCCAAAGCGTATTTCGCTGGTTTTCTGCAACGTTGCGCCAAGTACCAGCTGCCCCTGTGCGTTTCCATGCAGGACATAGGCTTTTCCGACATTGAGAGTGCCCACAATAATATCGCTGAAACCGTCCCCATTCACATCTCCGGCGCGGGCAAGGCTAAATCCGTAAAAATCCTGATATACAAACGTACCTGCCACAGACGACGAGCTCATAGCCAGGCCGCTGGCGCTGCCGAGATAGAGATAAACAAACCCATAACCGGAGCTATTCCTATAAGCTCCGACGACCACATCTCCATATCCGTCGCCATTCACATCCCCCGCATGGGCCAAACTGTACCCAAAGTCGCCGGTACCGGTCAAAAGCGTTGCCGCCAATGTGACCATGACCGGGCTGCCCAGGTAAATATAGGCGGAGCCGGTGTTGGACGAAGTACCCGACGCACCGACAATGGCATCACTGTAGCCGTCTCCATTGACGTCTCCCGCAGCAGCGACGCTGACTCCAAAATAGCTGTAATACGCAGATCCCTGAAAAGTCTGGCTGGGTGCAGTAGGTAATCCCAGTGCGCTGCCCTGAAAAAGATAAGCTGAGCCCGCGTAAGTGCCGTTGCGGCTCGCACCAACCATCACATCTGCATATCCATCACCATTGATATCGCCAACGCCGGCCACACTTACGCCCCCGAAACCGGAAAAGGTTGTTACCTGCAATGCCTGCGTTCCGGCAGCGCTGCCTTTGTACACATATGCCGCATTATTCCCGGAGGCACCCACGATCACTTCGCAGTAGCCGTCGCCATCCACGTCTCCGGCGCCCGACACGCTCGCGCCATAAGATACGTTGAACGTAGGACTGGTCAATGTGGATGCGGCTGAGGTATTCATGCCAGTCTCATTTCCGTGGTAAACATATGCTTTGTTCGCTTCGCTCGCTCCGACTACAATGTCTCCGAAAACGTCCCCGTTTACATCACCTGCACCGGCGACGCTGCGCCCGAAACGACCATTGGCAACAGTACCGGCCAAAACATAATCCGGCGTCTGCGAAATGCCAGTGCCCTTGCCCAGGTGAACCGTCGCGCGACCTGTACCTGCATTGAAATTGGGCGCACCGACTACAATGTCACCATATGCATCAGCATTCAGATCGATTGCTGATACGCTGATACCCAGCGAACTGCCAGCGGCGCCGGTTAATATGGTGGCTGGCGCGGCATTGAGTCCGGTGGAAGTTCCGTAGTATATGTAGGCTGCGCCGGCGTTGTTTGAATATTGATAGGCACCCACGATCACATCGCCGCGTCCATCCCCATTTACGTCACCTGCACTTGCCACAGCGTAACCGAAAAAACTGTTTGCCGGCCCGTTCAATATCCTGGCCGGGCTGGTGGATAATCCCGTCGCGCTGCCCATGTAAATGTAAGCTGCACCCGCATTGGCGGCCAGCCCGTATGCGCCCACGATCACATCACCATAGCCGTCCCCGTTCACATCGCCCGCGCTGGCTACGCTGCACCCGAAACTGGCATTGGCCGACGGGCCGGTGAGTGTGGTATTGGCAGTGGTAGACAGTGGATCAATGGTCACAGGATAAGCTGCATTCGCAACCGCTACTACCAGACTAAAATCGTGATCATTACCCGTCTCCATTTTTGCAGCGAGGATATTTCCATTCGCATCCCAGGCTTTAATGTCCTTATAAATGACTTTGGTACCCAGGCCTGTTTCCGCATTTTTCAATGCAAATTGAAGCTCGTTTTCATCTGCCTGGTTCACCGTCCATTCTTCCGAAAAACCCATTTTAACCCGAAGTTCTTTTGCATTGACGGCAGGTTTATTTTTTACAATAAAATTCTGCCGCACACCATCTTCCTGGTTCTGGTATTGGACGACCAGCCGGTTATGGTGGGTAAAAGTGACTTCACTCGTGTCGGTAGCAACCTTTGAATTTTCATCATTTGAAATGGCCAGTACACCGTCCGCATACAAGCCCTGCATGATCATATTCAGTTTCCAGTTTTGCTGTGAGGAGTCTTTTGAAACGCTGTTTCCTGGTTTTTCAGGGTCCTGGCGATCCGGCATATTCGACAATGTAAAACCTTCGGATCTATAAACAGCCTGCATTTTCTGTTTTGGATTAATGCTATTGACGCTGTCACCCGAGGATGCCACAAAGTAACTTTTACGCTCCATGTCGCTGATTACTTTTTTGTACCAATCGCTGCCTTTCAGCGTCTCAATGTCGTCACCCGGTTCGCCTTTACTGCTATTCGAGAACGCAGTCTGGCCGGGAAATGCAGCAAGTTTAGGTTGAAATACAGGATACTGAGCGATTGGACTACCGGATTGCACAGTGACGATTTCGCTGCCAGGTAAAAATGTGCGGCGGATACCGGAAACGATTAAAAGCGATGCGAGTATGCAGGCTGTCCAGGTAATGTTACGTTTCATGACGATGATTTAGTTTAGCCCTTGTGATTTAGATTCAATGCAAGGTAAACCAGCCCGAAATCAGTTTTTTTGGCTTTGAGCAGATGGCATACAATTCCTAGAATCCGGTGCGGTTTGTCCGGAAACTGGTCGGTATGAAAATGAATATGATGCTATAAGGCAGCCAGTTTTTGAAGAAATTCGGCTTTGCGGCGTCTGGAAACCTCTATCTGTTCCCCGTTGGTCAGGATCACATATTCTTCCAGGCCGGGGTGAAAGTATTCGACATAATGCAAATTGATCAAATGAGACTGATGTACCCTGAAAAAATGGCAGGGTACCAGTATTTCCTCATACTCTTTCAATGTCTTCGCGACCACTATTTCAGGTTTTCCGTCAATGTGAAAACGGCAATAGTTACTGTCGGCTTCCACCCGGATAATGTTGGGAATACTCGCCGCCAGCAGACCTTTGTTGGTGGGTAAAAGCAACTTCTGAGGCAGCGGTTGATCCTTTTTTACAACTTCTGCACGCAAAAACTGTAATCGCTGAGCCGCTTTTTCGATGGCCTCACCCAATTCCCGCAGACTGATCGGTTTAAGTAAATAGTCCACAGCTTCGGTTTTGAGTGCCTGTAATGCATACCGATCGTAGGCTGTTGTAAAAATAACCGCGCAATTCCTGTTTGGAATAGCATCAACTACCTGGATGCCATTGAAATAGGGCATTTCAACATCTATAAAAAGCACGTCTGGCTGATGCTGCTCGATCATTTCAGCTGCTTTGCGACTATCGGTAGTGGAGCCGGCAACGGATACTTTTGCGGAAAACCGGGCTTTCAGCATGGCGGCTAATGTGTCGATGCAATGCTGCTCGTCGTCGATAATCAGGCAGTTAATCATGTTTTTGCAGAAGTGGTAGAGTGAGCAGAACGGTTGTACCGGTAGCCTCGTTACCGTCGAATTTATCTATAATTTCCACAGAAGATCTCACATTGGAATCGTTTTTCAACCATTCGATCCTTTGACTTGAAATATTCATCGCCAGCGATTTTTTCTGCATACCATCCACCCTTATCTCCGCCGATTTTGCTCTCCCGATGCCATCGTCCTCGATGCGGCAAATTAGGTTTTCTGCTGTTTTTTCTATGATAATGTCGAGCTGGCCGTGCCCGTCTTTCTGGCTTAAACCATGCCAGATCGCATTTTCAATGTAGGGTTGCAGTAGTAGTGGCGGTATCAGTGTCGATTCGGTATCAATGTTTTCAGCCACAGAAATGGTATAGTCAAATTTTTGATTGTTGCGCCGGTGTTCCATTTCTACATAAAGCCTGAGCGACGCAAGTTCGTCGGTCAGTTTTACGGATTCGTAAAGCGAATTTTCGAGTACCAGCCGGATCAGCCGCGCAAATTTCGTCAGATACTCGGATGCGTCTTCCTGCCGGTTTTCCCAAATGTATTTTTGAATGGAATTTAGTGAATTGAAAATAAAATGCGGGTTCATCTGGCTGCGTAATGCCTTGATTTCCAAAGTGGATCTAACGTTTTGAAGCTCAGTTTTACTGCGGAGTTGACGAATGTAATACACTACTCCAAACACAAAGACCAGTCCCAGCAGCAGTAAAATCAGCAGCGTTTTATTGCGAAATGAAGCCTCTATTTCAAGGTCTTTGATCTGATTTTCACTTTGCAGCAACCGGATCTTTTCTTCTTTTTGGGAGGTCTCGTATTCCGTTTGAAGCTGCGCCAACTCCGTTTGGGCATTTTTAGTCTTAACCGAATCGTTGATCGCAATAAAATCCTTTTGAAGCCCGAAAGCCTGCTTGTACTGTCCCAAATGCTGTTTCACGGCAATGTGTAGTCGAAGTGCTTCCAATTGGTAGACCTTCACATCTATTTTTTTGCCAAAGTCCTGCAACAAATTCAAATGCCTGTCGGCGTCGGCGTAGTTATTTTGGGCCGTATCCAGTGAAGCGTACGTCAGCAGGCAATTAATAAGCTCAGTGCCTGGTTCTTTTTTTAACAGGTAGTCGAGACCTTCCTGCAACGCAACTTTCGCGGCTGCGTAGTTTTTTTCGGCCATCAGCACCCGGGCTTGCTTGATCCCGATCGCATGGATCGCCGCCTCGTCGTTCAGTTTGACTGCGATAGCCTTCGCCTTTGTTAAAAAGTACCGGACAGAATCCTGATTCTCAATGTTTGAATAGTAGTCCGTCAGATTGAAGTAGGTCACCAACCTGTGATAATCATTTTTTCCCAGATAGGGTAGTGCCTGCAAGGTATAGTAAATGGCCAACCTGTTGTCATCCAGCTGATTATAAGTTAGCCCGATATTTACTAACGCGGCCACGATGCTGGCCGAATCTTTGGTCAGCATACTCTGTCTTACCGAAAGCCGGTAGTTTTTGATGGCGTTTTCATATTCGTTCAGGGCTGCATAGCTGCTCGCAATGGTGGTTGTAGCACTGATCTTCCGGCTATCCTTGTCAGACAATGGTTTAATCGCTTTTTCAAGTTTATGAATATAGGCGATAAGGGAATCTTTCTTGTTGAGCGCCTGATAGTTATAGGCCAGCGACTGTAAGAGGTATAATTTCTTTTTCAACGGGATATTCCGATAGGCAGCCAGAGATTTCCGGAAGTAAATGGCTGCGCTATCCGGGCGGCCCGCATCATAGGCATCACCCAGATATTGATATAAAATAGGGCTTAATGTGTCGTTTTTTGACTTTTTTGCAAATCCGAGCGCAATGTGGCACCATTCAGGGACCCGGGAGTAGGCCCGTGCGCTGACAGAATCGCTTATTATTTTTTTTAGGTAAAATGCTTTTTCACCGTCTGTGCGGAGTGCGTAAAACGGTGCCGGAAATCGATTACTGGTCTGTCCCATCAGTTTATACGTCGGGCACAGTAGTATAAGAAACAGTGCAAAAATTTTAATCATTCGCCCACTTTAAAGCATTCCGAGGAAAGGTTCTTATGACAAGAGGAACGAAACCCTGATCTACTCAAAAACAGAGCAGGCATCGCTTTTTATGAATGGGGATTGAAAATCGCCTTTGAGCTTTGCTCCCTGCTGCGAAAACAGAAATTCTTCCTGTATGGAAAGCTTGTCATTGATTTTAAATCCGACAATGGCCCCGGCATGGAAGCCAGGCAGTCCTTCCGTGCCGAAACCGGCGTTCATAAAGTCGCTGTAATTTCCGCCGGCCTTGACACCAAATTGCAGGCGGTCGAGCATACTTTTTAAAGGCCCCTGCGCAAAGCTGTTCGCAGAAGTAAAGAACAAACTCAGGAAAATTAACTTTTTCACTTTGATTTGATTTACAGTTTGAATGATCAATCCTTGCTTGAATGATTGTAAGCCAAAATTCGTATGATGGGGCCTGCCTGAGAAGAAAAACGAAGGGGAAGCGGGCAAAATCGGAGTGGAAGCGGAATAATGACAGTTGAATTTATACATCGATTTTGGCACCGTGTCAGATAATGCACGCCGTGGCGCATGTTTTCCATCACGACACCCGGAAGGTCGCTGCCATGCATTACTTAGGTATGTTGCGGCGTTTGAAAATAGTGCTTTGTAAGCTTCGATAATGACATGTAATTCATTGAATTGGAGATTAATAATCCTATTTAAAGGATATTTATAAACTTTTCATGAAAATGGGTTAACTGTTTGTACGTACGTAATTTGTTTATATTTTTGAACTGTATTACTTACGTATTAAAATCAACGATCATCATGAGAAGACTTTTCCTAAATGCAGGTTTGTTGCTGGCGCTTTGCCAGGGCATCGCTCTGGCTGACGACGGTCCGGATGCGAGGGATCGTAAGACAGCCCGGAAAGTACGTGTGCTGCGTGAGCTCCCGGGCTACCTGGCGCCGAAAGATTCGGTGCTGCCGGCAGGGGACGATTTCAAACCGTCTATTCACGTAGGCGCGATCGTGCATATGTTCGCTTCCGCGGAGCAGTCGGGCTTCGGGGGGAATGTGACCGACAAAGCAAGTGACTGGAACAAAGGGTTTTCGCTTTACAGGGCGCGGGTGCTCGTGGGTGGGCAGCTTTCCAGGAAGGGTAGCTTTTTTATGGAGACGGACCTTCCCTCGCCCATCGGTATCCAGCTCGGGGACAGCACCAAGAATGTAAAAGTGGCGCCGATCCTGCTTGACTGCCAATATGAATACGCCTTTTCAAATGCATTCCAGCTCATAGCGGGTATGCAGCTCGTTTCAAACAACCGGAACGGCCTGCAAGGCGCGGCCGGGTTGATGGCCAACGATTTTACGTATTTTCAATATCCTTATAACCTGTTTGCCAACAGCCCTTTGCAAGGTAACTTCGGTCGGGACCTGGGTGTGAATGCGCGCGGGTTTCTCTTAAAAGACAAGCTGGAATACCGCTTGGGTTTGTTTACGGGAAGAAACCTGGACGGTCAGGCCCCGCTACGTATAGTGGGCCGCGTTGCTTACAATTTCCTGGATCCCGAAAAAGACTATTACTATGCCGGTACCAAACTCGGTGCGGGCAACACCATCGCCTGGGGTGCGGGTTTCGACACGCAAGGTTCGTATTACAATGTCGGTACGGACGTTTTCATCGACAAAAAAGCCGGTGAAGCGGGCTCTGTGACCCTGAATGCCGCATTTCAATACATGACCGGCGGTACCAACGTCAATTCGAAATATTCCTTTGCGCGCCGGATTCCCAAACAAACCGTGCAGTTCCTCGAACTGGGTTATTATTTCAGGAAATCGCGTATTCAGCCGTGGGTCCGTTACGAAAACCAGAATATCTCTGCCACCAAGGAACAGGTCGGCTCGGAGCTGATCGATAATTTTGACAAGGCCAAATCAAGCAGCGTTTACGGCGGAGGGTTGAACTACTTCTTTAATGGAAGCGCCACGAATCTTCGTCTTTCCTATGTAGCGCGCAAACACAACGTGGCCGATGCGGGTGGGTCCTACCGCTCGAAGACCTATGGCCAGGTTTGGTTACAAGTCCAGTTTTTCCTATTTTGATCCGTTCCGGTGTGGCGCGGAAGGTTTCTGTTGATCTTAATTTTCACTCATATCACTATTAAAATTTACCGATGAAAACATTCAAAATGTCTTACCAGGTAGTATGGATGGTTGTGCTGGTGCTTGCACTGGCGGCTTGCGGCGGCTCGGGTTCAGGAGGAAATGAAGGGGGCAAAAAAGAGACTGTGAAGGTCGGTATCCTGCATTCGCTGAGCGGAACGATGGCGATCTCCGAAGTTTCGCTGAAAGATGTGGTACAAATGGCTATCGACGAAATCAATGCAAAAGGCGGGGTGCTGGGCAAGCAGATCGAGCCTGTAATTGTAGACCCGGCGTCCGACTGGGACCTTTTTGCTGAAAAATCGAAGGAATTGTTGCTGGATAAGAAGGTTTCCGCGGTTTTCGGTTGCTGGACTTCCGTTTCCCGCAAATCGGTACTGCCTGTTTTTGAGGAAAACAATGGCTTGCTGTTCTATCCTGTTCAGTATGAGGGTGAGGAATGCTCCACCAGCGTGATTTACACCGGCGCCACGCCGAACCAGCAGCTGATCCCCGCCGCAGAATACATGATGAGCGAAGACGGCGGCGGCTACAAGAAATTTTACCTGCTGGGTACCGATTATGTTTTTCCAAGAACAGCCAACAAAATTTTGAAAGCGTTTTTGCTTTCGAAAGGCGTTCCCAAAGAGAATATCGTCGAAGAATACACGCCGTTTCACCACCAGGATTACCAGACGATCGTTTCCAAAGTGAAGCAATTCGCGGCGGGCGGCAAGGCCTGCGTGCTTTCGACGATCAATGGCGATTCGAATGTGCCGTTTTATAAAGAGTTTGCAAACCAGGGGCTTTCAGCCGCTACCTGCCCGATCATGGCATTCTCGGTCGCGGAAGACGAGCTGCGTGCGACAGATACCGAATTCCTGGTGGGCCACCTGGCTGCATGGAATTATTTCCAATCCAAAGAATCGCCCGAGAACAAGAAGTTTGTCGAGGATTTCCGGGCATTTTGCAAGAAAAATAATCTCCCCGGCGGCGATAAGAGGGTAACCGACGATCCGATCTGCTGGGCCTACACGGGCGTATACCTGTGGGCGAAGGCAGCCGAAAAAGCCGGTTCTTTCGAAGTTTCCAAAGTGCGCCCCGCGTTGTACGGCCTGGAATTCGATTCGCCGGATGGCCTGGTGAAAATGGATACTAAAAACCACCATTTGGCTAAGCCCGTAATGATTGGCGAGATCAAGCCAGACGGACAATTCGACATTATCTGGCAATCAACAGGCCTGGTCAACCCCGAGCCCTGGTCCAAACTGACTTCCCCCGACAAAGACTGCGACCACGTAGCGCACGGTGGAACGTATACGGTAGCAAGTAAGTAGCAATCTGTCCCATCGCGGCCATTGCGGCCGCATTTAACTTCCCTTGTTATGAACTGCATTCAAAAGGTGTGGCTGGTGATCCTTTTGGTCACAGGAATGGGCCGTGTGGTGATTGCGCAGCGGGCCGACAGCATTTCCATTCAGGTTGCAGCTGTCCTGAACCCGCCCAACGATACGGCCCGGAGCCAGGCGCTCCGGTACCTGGCGGCGCAAAAAGATCCTGCAACCTTCCCATTGCTTGCGGCGATCCATGATAAGAAGCTTTATATGCTGAATGGCAAACCCGTCACCACGGGCGAGGTGGAAGCTACCGGCGGAAAAGAGGTTTTTACAGTCTTTTACCTCTATCCCACCAACCAGCAGGCAGCCGCGAAGCTGTCGGCTCCCCAATTGCAGAAAGTAGAGATCAGCAGGTCCGAAAGACTTATACTCAACGTTGTTTTGCCCTATCTGAATTTGACCAGCCATGATCCTCAAAAGCGGATCATGGCATACGGTCAACTCGTGAATGCGCCTGGCACGGAGCGGATCGCCCTGCTCGAAAAAGCATTGCGGCAGGAAACGGACCCCGGCGCGCGGACGGCAGGCAGGGAGGTGCTTTTTCAGATGAAACTGAATGAAAGCGTTTCGGTCCCCGAGGCAATGGCGTATATCGATAGCCTCGATCGTAACTGGGGCGAAAACGTGGGGCTCATCCTTAAAAATTATGAGGAAAAAGGGAATGTAGTGTCGGCGCGGGCATATGCCGCGGAAAAGGTCAAGGCCCTTGAAAGCCTGCAAAAGCGCATTGAAAAGGCGCAAAACCTGTTCAGTGGGATTAGCCTGGGTAGCATACTGATCCTCATCGCGCTTGGGCTGGCGATTGTGTACGGGCTGGCGGGCATCATCAACATGGCGCACGGCGAGTTTCTGATGATCGGAGCATACACGACCTATTGTATGCAATCGCTTTTCATAGAAATGCTGGGCGTGAAATCCGACTTGTATTTCTGGGTGTCGCTGCCGGCGTCGTTTGTGGTAGCGGGGATGATTGGATTGGTGCTCGAAAGGTTGGTGATCAGGTATTTGTACGCCAGGCCGCTGGAAAGCCTGCTGGCAACCTGGGGCGTGAGCCTGATTATGGTGCAAACCGCCAGAAGCATTTTCGGGGATCTTACCGCTGTGAAAGCCCCCGCGTTTCTGGCAGGCGGCTGGCAGTTGATGCCGCATTTGGTATTGCCGTTTAACCGGTTGTTTATCATTGGCTTAACCATAGTCGTCGTCTCGCTCACGTACCTGATGCTCTACCGCAGCCGCCTGGGTATCCGCATCCGCGCGGTCACCCAAAACCGCACCATGAGCGCGTGCCTGGGCGTGGAGACGCGCCGCGTGGATGCGATCACATTCTTTCTAGGTTCGGGACTGGCTGGCCTGGCAGGTTGCGCGATGACGCTTGTTGGGAATGTGGTACCCGATATGGGCCAGACCTACATCGTCGATTCGTTCCTAGTGGTGGTGACGGGCGGCGTCGGCAAGATCGCCGGGGCCATTGTTTCCGGGTTGGGCATCGGGTTTTTGACCAAAGTGCTGGAATCGTTCTACGAGGCTGTTTACGGAAAAGTGCTTATTCTGGCACTTATCGTGATCTTCCTGCAATTCAAACCCCGGGGGCTCTTTCCCGACAAGGGGCGGATCGCCGAGGATTAAACCAATCTTATCTCACATCGATTATGGGAAATAAAAAGGATTTCGGGTGGTATGCATGCTGCATTGCATTGTTCCTGCTCATTTTGCCGCTGGGAAATGTGCTGGGTTTGGTGTCCGGCAACACGATCTCGCTCTGGGGCCGCTACTTCTGTTTTGCCATCGTCGCGCTGGGCGTCGACCTGATCTGGGGTTACACAGGTATCCTTTCCATGTGCCAGGCATTTTTCTTTTGCCTGGGCGGGTACAGCGTAGCCATGCACATCGTGCTCAAAGGCGCGACGGCTTCTGGTAGTAACGGCATTCCGATGCCCGACTTCATGGCCTGGAATCAGGTAGAAACACTACCGTTTTTCTGGGTGCCGTTCCAGTCGTTTGGGCTCGCGGTGGTGCTGGGGCTGCTCATCCCAGCTGCGTTTGCATTGGTTTTCGGGTATTTTATTTTCCGCAGCCGTATCCGTGGTGTGTACATGGCCATTATCACCCAGGCATTGGCATTGGCGATGTGGCTCATTTTTCTCCGCAACGAAACCATGCTGGGTGGAACCAATGGGCTGACGGATTTCAAAACACTGCTGGGACTCAGCCTGTCGACTCCGGGCATGAAACTGGGACTCTACCTGGTTTCGCTGCTCATGCTGGGCATCGCTTTCTGGCTGAGCACGAAGCTGGTCGACTCCAAGTTTGGCAAAGTGCTGCAGGCCATCCGCGACAGCGAATCGAGGACGAGTTACACGGCCTATCGCGTCATGCATTACAAACTGGCCATATTCATCGTGGCGGCATTGCTCGCCGCCATTGCCGGAATGCTTTACGCGCCTCAGACGGGCATTATCACACCGGGAAGAATGGACGTGAGAGCGTCGGTAGAAATGGTGATGTGGGTGGCGATAGGCGGCAGGGGAAAATTAAAAGGGGCTATTCTGGGTTCGCTGATCGTTAATTTCCTGTACAGTATCTGCACCAGTCTTTTTCCCGATTCCTGGTTGTTTATTCTCGGTTTTCTGTTCGTTATCACGGTTTTGTATTTTGATAAAGGACTGTTGGGGATGCTCGAAACGGTGGTGGCCAGGCTGGGAAGAAAACGCCGGGCAACGACCGGGCCGGTGGGCCAGGAGGTAGTACAGTCGTAACGCTGCATTGTCAGCGTTGAGTTATTCCAAATCACAAAACTGCCATTATCATGCTATTGACAGTGAAAAACCTATCCGTCTCTTTCGGGGGCGTCCATGCGCTGAATTTGAGGCGCTTCAATTTGCTGGACCGTGAACTTCGCGTGATTATCGGTCCTAACGGCGCGGGTAAATCGACATTCCTGGATATCCTGTGCGGCAAAACCAGAGCAGATGCGGGCGAAGTCCGTTTCGACGGCCACGCGGTACTGGGCAAAAGCGAGGTGCGGATCGCCGACATGGGCATTGGCCGGAAATTCCAGAAACCTTCGGTATTCCCGAGCCTGACCGTCTATGATAATATGTTACTGGCTTTCAAGATGAACAAAGGCATTTTCGCTTCGCTTTTCTTCAAGCCCAGCGGGGAGGTAGACGACCGCATCCACGAGGTAGCATTGAAGGTGGGTTTGCAAAAATGCCTGGGAAAAATTGCGGGCGAGCTTTCGCATGGTCAGAAACAATGGTTGGAGATCGCCATTGTCGTGTTGCAGGACCCTAAATTAATGCTAATCGACGAGCCGGCGGCCGGGATGTCGGATGAAGAAACCGAGAAAACCGGGGAGCTGCTCCTCCAACTTGCCCGTCAGCACGCGATCATCGTGATCGAGCACGATATGAAATTCGTCGAGCAGATCGCGCAGGACCTGGTAACCGTGCTCGTGCGTGGGAAGCTGCTGATGGAAGGGACTTTCCAGGACGTACGTAATGACCAGCGGGTAATCGACAGCTACCTGGGCCGGGCCAATGTTCAACTTGAAAATTTCTGAGAAATGGGAACGCCGATCTTGAAAGTCAGTTCGCTGACGTCCGCCTACGGGCAAAGCACGATCCTGTGGGGTACGTCGCTGGAAGTGAAAAAGGGCACCGTAACCACGGTAATGGGCCGTAATGGAGTGGGTAAGACCACCTTATTGAAAACCATCATGGGCATTGTGCCGCCCAAAGACGGGACCATCGAGTACAATGGAGAAGCTGTTACGAAGCTGCCGGCATTCAAAAAATCGAGAATGGGTATCGCCTACGTGCCACAGGGAAGGGAGATTATTCCCAAACTGACGGTTTATGAAAACCTTAAACTGGGGCTGGAAGCGGCAGCCGACCGGAAAGCAAAGATCCCCGAAGAAGAGATTTATGCCCTGTTTCCGATCCTCAAAGATTTTCGCAACCGACTGGGCGGCAACCTCAGTGGGGGGCAGCAACAGCAACTAGCCATCGCGCGCGCGCTCACGGGAAGGCCGTCGCTATTGCTCCTGGACGAGCCTACCGAAGGCATTCAGCCGTCGATTTCGCAGGAGATCGGTCAGATTTTGAAGACTTTGGCGCGGGAAAGGGGCATTTCGGTATTGCTCGTCGAACAGAAAATCGATTTCGCCAGCCCGGTCACGGACTATTACTATTTCATGAGCCGGGGGGCGGTGGTTTCGCAGGGGAGCGCGGAGGAAATGAGCATGGAAGAGCTGCAAAACCACATTTCGCTCTAAGTTTTACAGGTTCACATAACGCATATGCTCATGTACCTACGTATCTTTACGCGTAGGTACATGAGATTTTCCAGTTTCAGCCCATGCTAAAAAAAGAAATTGTCCAGGACGAAACCCAGGAACGGAAGACATTTCTGTACTTCACCTGGCTCTATGTGTCGGCATTGCTGATTGTGGCGGTGATCTCGATTCTCAGCCAGATCCTGATCCAGCGGTATCTCACCGCCCAGCGAGACGATTCGCATATCATCAACTATGCCGGTCGTCTACGTACTTACAGCCAGACACTCAGTAAAACAGCATTGCTCATCGAGTCGGGCAGGGATGTGGAATCCAACCAGAAGGAATTTGTAAACACCCTCAAACAATGGCAGAAGGCGCATGTATCGCTTATCAGCGGGAATTCCTTTTTGAATCTACCTCCCAATAACCGTAAGGAAATCGCCATGATGTACGACATGGTGAAAGACCCTTACCAGGAAATATTGGCCGCGTCCAACAAAATGGTAGCCGTGATGGAAAACCACAAAGCCGGGGACTCGCTGAATATCGGACCTTACGTGAAAAAAATACTGGAATATGAAAAGTCGTACCTGCTGGGCATGGAGCTGATCGTGTTCGACTATGACCGTTTCTGGCGGCAGAAGGTACGTACGTTGAAGGAGATCGAATACATTTTGCTCGGCGTGGTGCTGTTTACGCTCCTGCTGGAAGCGGCGCTGATCTTCTTCCCGCTTTCGATCCGCATCCGGCAGACGATGACCGGGCTGATCGAATCTGAAAACCGCTCGAAGCAGCTCGCCAAGCAGTTGCAGGAAAGTAGTATCTCCATTGAAAAGTCGCACAAGGAGCTCAGGGAGACGAATTATGCATTGGAAAAGGCAACTTATCTGGTCAAAACAGACGAGGATGGCAGGATCATTTACGCCAACGACAAATACTGCCACGTGACCAAATACAGCAGCTCCGAACTGCGCGACCGCCCGCTTTTTTACAATAACCAGGGCGGAAACGAGAGCATTATTTACAGCCACATCCGCGACCCGCGCCGGCGCACGGAAGTATGGCAGGGAGAAGTCTACGACACAGCCTCCGACGGCTCGGGCTTCTGGCTGGATGTGACATTAATGCCGATCATCAACAATCAGGGTGAGTTGTATCAGTATCTGGTTGTTTGTAACGACATTACCAAGCGGAAAAACACCGAGAAAGAACTCTGGTTGCTTACCGACGAGAAAATGCGGCGGCAGGAAACCGAGCAGCATATCCGGTCGCTGTCGATCATCACCGGGCAGGAAAAAGAACGGGAGCGCGTGGCTGCCGAGATCCACGACGGGATCGGGCAAATGCTAACCAGCCTGCGTATGAAACTCGAACAAGTCGACGACCGGATGGAGCACAAAGATCCTGAAATTCAGCGCGTCAACGAGTTGCTGGCCGCGATCATATTTGAAACCAAACGCATTTGTGCAGACCTTCTGCCCAGCGTACTGGAAGATTTCGGCCTGCGGTCGGCCATCAGGGAACTGGTCAAAATGTGCCGGGAAGCATCAGGTCAGGTCACTTTTTACCTCGAAGAGAACATCAAAGCCGAAGCATTGCCGCGCGAGCTGGAAGTTGGGGTTTTCAGGATCTTGCAGGAAGCGCTGAACAACGTGATCAAGCATTCGGGCGCCACAATGGTGGAAATCCACGTGGACAGCGACAGCGAGTTCCTGAACATGATCATTCAGGATAATGGGAAAGGATTTTATTTTGAGAACCAATATATTTATTCGCGGGAAAAGTTTCCAAAGGCGCACGGTTTGAGGGGGATGAAAGAACGTGCCGATCTGCTGAGAGGTACGCTCAATATTAGTTCGGAACCCGGAAAAGGGACCACGGTTCAGCTCGAACTTCCCTTGCACCTTTAAACTGACTTCTCGCAACAGACAAACGACCCGATCACATGAAAAAAATCGCTGTATTTTTAGTCGACGACCACGAAATATTCAGACACGGTCTCAAACAGCTCATTAACAACGAACCGGATATGGAAGTGTCAGGCGAAGCTTCTTCGGGCGAAGAGGCGATCTCGGCCCTTGCGCACATTCCCGCGGAGGTGATCATCATGGACATCCGTATGCAGGGTATCAGCGGGCTGGATACCGGCAAATCGGTCATTAAGGCCAATGCTAATGCGAAACTCCTGTTTTTTAGCCTCTTCGATAATCCGGACTACGTAAGCACGGCACTTGACATGGGAGCGAGCGGCTACATCTTAAAGGATACGAGCAACAAAATATTCCTGAATGCGATCCGCTCGGTTCATGGCGGGCATTTCTATTTTATCGGCGATGTGACCGATACGGTAGTGCGGAAATACCACGAGCGCCGTAATGCCGCCGGTGAGGCTCCGGCTGCCGCGGGTGCGACCGAAATCGCGCTCTCCAAGCGTGAACAGCAGATTATCCGCATGATTCATCAGGGTGTGAGCAACAAGGATATCGCCGATGCGCTCGGTATCAGTATCCGTACCATCGAAGCACACCGTTTGAACATCCTTCGCAAGTTTCAGGTCAGTACGATCGAAGAAGCGATGGAAAATGCGCGGGCAGCCTCTTTACTGGTTTAAAAAATACTTCAAAAACTTGCAGCGCTTGGAATAGGTACTTATATTTACGTACGTAATAATACCTAAGTAATTCTGAGCGCTATGCATTTGTCTCCCAGAGAACAGGAAAAGCTCATGTTGTTTCTGGCCGGTGAGCTGGCTGAAAAGCGAAAGGCCCGCGGGTTGAAGCTGAACTACCCCGAATCGATCGCGCTGATCAGCAGCAGGTTGCAGGAGGCGGCGCGTGACGGACAGTCGGTGGCGCAGCTCATGCAGTTTGGCGCTACTATCCTGGCCCGTGAGGATGTCATGGAAGGAATCCCGGAAATGATCCATGATATTCAGATCGAAGCCACATTTCCGGACGGCACCAAACTGGTGACGGTCCACAATCCCATACGTTAACAGCCCACAACATGGTACCAGGTGAATACTTTCTGGCGGAAGGCGATATTGTAGCCAATCCAGGCCGCCGCACCGAACGACTTACGGTCGTCAATACGGGCGACAGGCCGGTTCAGGTGGGGTCGCATTTTCATTTTTTTGAAGCCAACAAGCAGCTCGCATTCGAGCGTGTGAAGACATACGGTATGCGCCTGAATATTCCTGCTGGTACGGCGGTGCGTTTCGAGCCGGGGGAGGAGAAAGACGTATGGTTGGTAGCGTTAGCAGGGGGCGGCCGTGTTTTCGGATTCAATAACCTGGTAGACGGCCCGCTGCAAGCGCGCGGGGAGGCGGCATTGTCCGACGCATTAAACAGGGATTTTAAAAACCAACTGCCATGAGCCTTCTCATTAACCGCATTAAATATGCCAATATGTACGGCCCTACCACGGGTGACAGGGTGCGCCTGGGCGATACGGACCTGATCATCGAGATCGAGCAGGACCTTTCGGTGGGCGGGCCGCAAGGGTATGGGGACGAATCGAAATTTGGCGGAGGCAAAACGATCCGCGACGGCATGGCACAGTCGGGAACGGCTGTGCGTGGCGATGGCGTGCTGGATATGTTGATTACCAGCGTGATGATCGTCGATCACTGGGGCATTGTAAAGGCCGACATCGGTATCCGCGACGGGCGTATTGTGGCCGTCGGCAAAGCGGGTAACCCCGATACTACCGACGGCATTACGCCCGGAATGGTCATCGGCGCGGCCACAGAAGTACACGGCGGCGCAGGGCTGATCGCCACGGCAGGGGGAATTGATACGCACATTCACTTTATCTGTCCCCAGCAAATCGACCACGCCTTGTTCAGCGGCATTACTACGATGATCGGAGGTGGCACGGGACCGGCCGACGGCACTAATGCGACCACCGTTACGCCCGGCGCCTGGAACATCCGCAAAATGCTGGAGTCCGCAGAAGCTTTCCCGATGAACCTGGGATTTACCGGCAAAGGCAATTGCGCCACCGAAGCGCCGCTTGAAGAGCAGGTGAGGGCGGGGGCAATCGGGTTGAAGATCCACGAAGACTGGGGCGCCACCCCGGCGGTGATCCACGCATCGCTCCGGGTTGCGGATCGCCTGGATATTCAAGTAGCTATACACACCGACACACTCAATGAAGCCGGTTTTCTTGAAAGTACCATGGAGGCCATCGGGGGGCGCGTGATCCATACGTATCACACGGAGGGGGCGGGCGGGGGCCATGCGCCCGACATTATCAAGGCCGCCATGTACCCCAATATCCTTCCGTCGTCCACCAATCCGACCCGGCCTTTTACGGTTAATACCATCGATGAACATCTGGATATGCTTATGGTGTGCCACCATCTGGACAAATCGGTCCCCGAGGATGTTTCATTCGCCGATTCACGTATCCGTCCCGAGACGATTGCCGCCGAGGATATTCTGCACGATATGGGCGTTTTCAGTATGATGAGCTCCGATTCGCAGGCCATGGGTCGGGTAGCGGAGGTGATCACGCGCACCTGGCAGACGGCCGACAAGATGAAAAAGCAGCGTGGCTTGCTGCCCGAAGACAGCCAGGCCGGAAACGACAATTTCCGGGCGAAAAGATATGTGGCCAAATACACCATCAACCCGGCCATTACCCACGGCATTTCCGAATATGTAGGGTCCATCGAACCGGGGAAACTGGCCGACCTGGTGTTATGGAAACCGGCGTTTTTCGGGGTGAAACCGGAAATGATCATTAAGGGCGGGATGATCGTCGGAAGCAGAATGGGCGACCCGAATGCGTCTATTCCGACTCCGCAGCCTGTCGTTTACCGCCATATGTTCGGGGCTTATGGCAAAGCGCTGACGGGTACCTGTATCAGTTTTGTTTCGCAATGTTCGCTGGATGAAGGTGTTGTGCAGCAATACGGGCTCGAAAAGCTGCTGCTGCCCGTCCGGAATTGCCGCAACATATCCAAAAAAGACCTGATCCATAACGATGCGACCCCGCAGATCGAGGTGAACCCGGAGAACTACGAAGTGAAGGTAGACGGCGTGCACATTACCTGCGAGCCGGTTTCAGTAGTACCGCTGGCGCAGCGCTATTTTCTTTTTTGATAAAATACCAGATTGACTATCAACGCATTTGTATCATGATTATCAGGGAAAAAGCCGGGCGTATCGGGGATTACAATGGCTTGCCGGCAGAACCGGACTGGCTGGAACTGGAATGGTTTGAGACCAGAAAACGGATCCTGCATAAGAAAACCAGTGGGGGAATGACCGTGTCGATGAAATTCCTGGCCGAGTCTCCGGAGATTACGGAGGGCGATGTGTTGTATGCCGATGCGGAACGGCTGGTCGTTGCCCTGATCCTTCCTTGCGATTGTATAGTGGTAAAACCCGGTAGCCTGTTTGAAACGGCTTCGCTCTGCTACGAAATAGGGAACAAGCACCTGCCGCTTTTTTTCGAAGACGATGCATTGCTGGTGCCGTTCGAGGCGCCGCTTCACCGTTTGCTGATAGCGCAGGGTTATGCTGTGCTGCGGGAAGACCGGAAGCTGCTCCAACCGCTTAAAACGACTGTTTCGCCACATCCTTCGGGCAATGGCGGCAGTCTGTTTTCGAAAATCATGCAATTAACCAATTCCTGAAATAGCTATGGAAATGCGTATGCTGAGCCTGCTGCAACTAAGCGATCCGACGCTGCCGATCGGCGGGTATGCGCATTCGGGCGGGCTGGAAACCTATGTGCAGTCGGGGAGGGTGTGCAACCGGAGCAGCGCCAGCGATTATATCCGGTATATGCTTACAGAAAACATCCGATATGGTGACGCCGCATTTGCTTCGCTGGCTTACGAGGCGGTTTGCGATGGCGACATCGATGAATGCATCAGGCTGGATACCGAATGCACGGCGCTCAAACTACCCAGGGAAATCCGTGAAGCGAGTGCCAAACTGGGCATCCGCTTATTAAAGGTTTTCCAACCCATCTTGCAAGACCCTGTTTTGGACCAGTATGCCGAAGCCATTCGCAAAAAGAGCGTTTCGGGACATTACTGCATGGCTTTCGGGATTTGTGCGGCTGCGATGGGCATTCTCAAAAAAGATATGCTCGCCGGATTTTATTACAATGCAAGCGTGGGCATGGTCACCAATAGCGTCAAGATGATCCCCCTGGGCCAGCAGGAGGGGCAGGAGCTTTTATTTTCACTACGACCGTTGATCGTGGAGCTGGTTGAAAATACGATGGACCCGGACCGTGACCTGCTCGGACTTTGCTGCACCGGGTTTGATATCCGCTGCATGCAGCATGAAATTTTGTATTCAAGACTTTATATGTCCTAAATATGACCCGCAACTATATAAAAATCGGCGTGGCCGGACCGGTCGGATCCGGGAAAACGGCCCTCATCGAGCGGCTTACGCGGCACATGGCTTCGGTTTACAGCGTCGGGGTGATCACCAACGATATTTACACCCGCGAAGACGCCGCATTCCTCACGGTCAATAGCCTGTTGCCGCCCGAGCGGATCATCGGCGTCGAAACCGGCGGTTGCCCGCACACGGCCATCCGCGAGGACGCGAGCATGAACCTGGAAGCCGTCGAGGAAATGGCCGGACGCTTTCCGGATCTGGAAATTATTTTCATAGAAAGCGGCGGCGATAACCTGTCGGCCACATTCAGTCCGGACCTTGCCGACCTGAGCATTTTTGTGATCGACGTCGCCGAAGGGGACAAGATACCCCGGAAGGGCGGGCCGGGCATTACCCGCAGTGATTTGCTGGTGATCAACAAGATAGATCTGGCGCCTTACGTGCACGCGGACCTGGGCGTCATGGAGCGCGATGCGCGCAAGATGCGGAACGGCGCGCCGTTCGTGTTCACCAACCTGATGTCGCTCCAAGGCCTCGACCAGGTGATCGGGTGGATACGCCGGTACGCATTGATGGAAGAGATCGCCGAGCCCGAGCTGGTCCGATGATTGCCACTCTGGATATCACAGCCGCCCGGCGAGACGGACGTACCTATCTGAAAAGAAGCTTTTGGCAGCCTCCCTTCAAAATAGCGGACGTTACCGAAGACAGGCGGCGTCCGACCTTGCATTTAATGCAAATGAGCGCATCGCCGGGCGTGCTGGCCGGGGACCATTACCAGCTCGGTATTCGGTTGGAAGAAGGAGCAGCCGTACACTGGCACACGCAGTCCTACCAGCGCTTGTTCAGCATGGCGTCGGCCGCCCGGCAACAGGTACGTGTGGACCTGGCGCCCGGGGCCTCGTTAACCTATTTGCCGCATCCGTGCGTACCGCAGGCCGGGGCCGATTTCCGGGCGGATAATCACATATTCCTTGCGGCGAACAGCAGATTGGTATGGGGCGAGATCGTAACCTGCGGGCGTAAACTGAACGGCGAGGTGTTTCAGTTTTCCAATTACCGCTCGGTAACCGAAGTGTCTGTGGAAGGTAAACTGGTTTTAAAGGAAAATCTGCGCCTGCTACCGAAACGCACAGACCTCGGCGGCCTCGGGCAGCTTGAAGGTTTTACACACCAGGGCGGGCTGCTCTGCATTGATGCGCAAGTGGACGTTGCGCGTGTGATCCCGCTCTTGTTGGAAACGCTGGCGGCGATTCCCGGTATCGATTTCGGTGTTACCGGGCTGCCGGTCAACGGGTTTGCGCTGAGAGTGCTGGGCAATCATTCCGAGCGGCTGATGCAGGCGCTCAAAATCACATCGGAAATAGTTACAAACGACCATATATTATGCAAACAGAGTTTCAGGTATTGATGGCCGCCGCGATCAGCATTGCTTGCCTGCACACACTAAGCGGACCGGATCATTACGTGCCGTTCATTGCATTGTCAAAGAGCAGAAACTGGTCGCTTTCCAGGACCATCGGCTGGACGGTGCTTTGCGGTTGCGCCCACGTATGGAGCTCGGTTCTACTGGGCCTTGGCGGCGCGGCGGCGGGCTGGTCGCTGAGCAGGATAGAATGGCTCGAAGGCGTCAGGGGCGGCATTGCAGGCTGGATGTTGCTCGGCTTCGGGGTTGTTTACGGTATATGGGGCCTATGGAAAATGCGGCGCGGGTATTCTCACAAGCATTTCGACGCCGGCGACAACGGAGAACTGTATGTGTATGAACACAATCATAATCAGGCAGTAAGGCCGGAAGAGCGCCACAAGGTTACGCCGTGGGTGATGTTTATCATATTCTTACTAGGTCCGTGCGAGCCGATGATCCCGCTGCTTTATTTCCCGGCAGCAAAAAGCTCCTGGACAACGATGGTAACGATGATCGCCCTCTACACGGTTTGCACGCTGGCCATGATGCTGCTGATGGTTCTCCTGGGTTTCCTGGGTATTTCAATTTTCCGCGTATCCTCTCTTGAAAAGTACATGCACGCGCTGGGCGGGCTTACGGTCACGATTTGTGGCGCTGGAATGGTGTTTCTGGACTGGTAGGCCTTTTTACCGAACGCACAATTCCATCCGGTTTTCATCAGCCGATTTTAACGGAGGTCATCGTAAGGGAGCCGCCCACGGCCTGGTCATTGAAAAAAGAAACGGGTTCGTCGCCTGTTTGTAGGCCCAGCGTGTACAGCAGCGGCAGGTAATGCTCCGGCGTGGGGATGGCCAGCATCGCCGCCTGTCCGAGTTGCGAATAATGGATCAGTGGCCGGTGGTCGCGTTCGGCGATCAAAGACTTGAATTTGTCGTTGATTTGATGTGCCCAGTCGTAGCCATAGCTGGTTTCGTTGATCTTATCCCATGCAACCATTCTCAGATTGTGTACCATGTTGCCGCTGCCAATGATGAGCACGCCTTTCTTTCTGAGCGCGTAAAGCTCCCTGCCCAAATCATAGTGGTAATCAGCTCCTTTGCTGTAATCAATGCTCAGCTGCAGAACGGGTATTTGGGCCTCGGGATACATATGTCTTACCACAGTCCAGGTGCCATGATCAAGCCCCCAGTCATGATCGAGCTCTACGCTGGCCGAATGGACAAGGGCCGCTGTTTCTTTTGCCAGGGCTGGATTTCCCGGAGCGGGGTACCGGACCGCAAACAATGCTGGCGGAAATCCCCCGAAATCATGAATGGTCTTTGGAAAATCCATTGCGGTAATCTTTGTGCCGCGCGTAAACCAGTGTGCGGAGATCAACAGAACAGCTGCCGGAGTGGGGATCTCTTTGGCCATTTGTGCCCACCTGCGGCTGAATTCGGTATCTTCAATCCCGTTCATAGGCGAGCCGTGGCCGATAAAGAGCACGGGCATTGGACTGTGATTTTCAGGTAAGCTGTTCGTGAAATTTTTAAATGCTGCTAATGTTGTCATGCCTAGTGTACCCGAAAGGGCCGTTTTTAGAAATTGTTTCCGTTGCATAAAGGCCGCTGATTAAAGGCCAATTTGTTTCGCGTAGGTTTGAGAACTAACCAACCCACCAGGAAGGGCAGCAATTTCAAGCGCATCCTGATCACTGCCTGCGATGAATGCATCCACCTGTTGGCCTGCGATCACCTGCTGAGCGAAACCGGCGGCGAAAACGGTATTAAACGCTTTGATAATCTTAGAATTGGGCAGCAACAATTGGCCCCCGGCAAGACTTTTAGAGATACCCGAGCCCATATTGCCCGTAGCTCCAATAATGGCGATGGTTTGTTTTGTGTTCATTTTTTTAATGATTTTGATACACAAAATTACCCGGGCCAGGCCCCCTGAGTCAATGCGTTTGGACAAGAAATCCTATTGATTTTGATCAACAGTTTTCGTTGACCGGAATCAACTATTGGTCACTTCGCATTATTGATTCTGCTTCGTATCCTGCTCAGGGTTTCCGGCGACAAGCCCATGTATGAGGCAATCATGTGCTGAGGCACGCGCATTGCGATATTGGGGTAAACCTCGATGAAGGCCTTGTAGCGTTCATCAGGAGACAGGCTGATCATATTCAGCGTTCGCTTTTGAAGCGCCACATAGGCATCGGTGATCAGCAGGCGGATGTAAGTCTCGTATTTGGGCATGCTTCCCAGTAGCTGCTCATGGGCGGCCTTGCTGAGCAGCACCAGTTCGCAATCCTCGAGAGCGTCAATATTTTGCACGGAAGGTTGAGCGGTTTGAAAACTGGAAAGATCAGCGATCGTCCAGCCTTCCAGCGCAAAGGATGTAATGTGCTCCTGGCCGGCCGAATCGACCGCGTAGCTGCGCATGACACCTTTTTCAACCATGGCAATGCTCTTACAGACATCGCCCTCCTGCAAAAGATATTGACGCTTGCGCAGTCGTTTTGGCGTCAGAAATTGTTTTATATAGTCTTGCTCGACGTGAGTAAGCGGGCATTTTTCATTGAACTTGGCAAAAAAGACTTCGTACATCGCAGTTTGCTTTGTTGGTAAGAGCGGTCTGCAAATATATTCATGTCTGTGGCAAAACCCTTGTGCGGGTTTCAGCCGCTTGTGGCCAGCTTGCAGCTCGTACTGCTGAAACAGCTTGCGTAAGGCTCGCTGGCAGATTTTTAAGCCTAAAAAGGGGTTAGCCGACAATTGATGTCTGGGCATGGTATTCCGTCTTTTCGTTAAAAATGACATGAATACAGGCCCCGGGGTTGTTTTCAACGGACAAGTCCAAGTTGAGGCTTTGTGTTATCTGCTTGATCATCAGTAGGCCTATGCCTTCGTATTGAGGTTGTAAACTGTGTTTATCAAAAAACTCGTTGCTATTCAGCCACCGAGTCAGCTCTGGCGGCATGCCCGGGCCATTGTCTTCAAAGATCAGGTGCAGGTACCCGTTAATGCGGTCGGTATAAATTCTGATCTTATTCTTATGCTGAATTTTGATCGCATTGTCGATCAGGTTGTGGACAACGATACCAAGAAGTTTGGCATCAGTCATAATTGTTATTTCAGGCGAAATGTCCACGGCGATATGCCCGTAATGGCGGCCCGCAATCTGCTTAAAGAGTAAAACTTTTTCTTCCACTATATCCCTGAGGCTGACTGCCGTGAGTCCGATATCCGGGCCATGAATCTCGGGACGGATAAAGTTAACTATATTGTCGACCATTGAATAGATTCTTTCTACCCCTTGTTTTAGCTCGGTCACGAAGGTTTTTGCGGCATCAATTTGATCCTTTTCCATTAACGTATGGGTGTGCTCCAAGGCATAGGACATATGCCGGATTGGTGTCCGGACGTCATGTGAGATGGAGGCGATCATATGGATATGGAGTCTGAGCTGTTCTTCAAGTTGCTTTTCCGAATTGTTGAGAACCCTTAATGTCTGCTCCAAGTCAAGGGTACGCTCGCTCACTTTGGTTTCCAGCAACTGGTTTCGCTTTTTTACTGCCCTGACCCTCATTTTTAAAGTAATGTAAAACAGTGTCAGCACAGCAAGGATCGAAACCACTTTAAACCACCAGGTTTCGAACCATTGCTTGTCTACGAAAATGGCTAAATGGCTGTAACCATAATTATTAGGTCCAAATCCGTTCAATTTTCGGACACTGACGGTGTATTTACCTCCTGCCGTAAAAGGGATTGATACAGGCGTGTTTTCATCAAATTCCTTCCAGTTGGAGACGGGTGTCCCATCTCTGAAAGCCCTGTACGACATTTTAAGGTTGTACCGATCTCCAAAGTATGGAGTGCTTACCCTCAGATCAGCCCCGGAAGTGCTGGCCGGAACAGCAATCTGTTTCACATTAGAGGCCGAAGCCTTGCCGTCGATATCCAAATTGTCGATGAATATCTGCGCGCTGGGCAGCTCAGGTTTTATCTGCTCGGGTATAAACCAGACAAGCCCGTTGATAGATGGGAAGGACACTGTGCCATCACGCATTCTGACAGCGCAGGGTTGACATCCTCCATTAAATTCATTGGTTTTGAACCCCGCGCTTTTTGCGTAGTAGTGATAATAGGGTACAAACGGCTTCTGAACGTAAGTCAGCAAGTCACTTTTTTTGATTTGAAATAAACCCCGGTTAGTAGGTATCCAAAAAAAGCCTTTCTTGTCCTGGAAGATGCAGTGAGCGCTGGCCAGATCCTGCTGCTTATCTAATGGAAATCTTGTTAGCTTGTTCTCCTTCAAAAGAAAGAAGCCGCTGGTATAGGTGGTTATCCATAACTCCCCTAGGCCCTGGGGTATGTGCAAGCTACGGATGTAAATATTTTCAAGTCCTCTAACGGGGGAAAGTTTGCCCGTCGGCAGGTGTAAGCGGTACAACCCCTTGCCGGTGCCAATCCAGAGAAAGTCCGCAGTTTGGTGCTCTATCCAGGAGATTCGCGGTAAAAGTTTGCATGGGTAAGGCAAAGGATTGGCTTTTGGCTGGCCAGGGTCCAGATAATACAGCCCCTTGGTTGTGGTTCCTATCCAAATCCGGCCTTTGTTACCTTCATACAGGTTGGTGACTCCTCCTTTTATCAGCCACTTTGAGATCAAGCTGTTGCCTGTACGGTCAAATTGAAAAATTTCTTCCCCTTGTTTTGCCCAGATATGACCAGATTTGCTTTTCAGCACGCTCACGCGATCCCAACTTACTAGTTTTGACAGCAGTTGCATACGGCCCACAAGTACTGCACCCGAGGCTGAATTTTTCTTAAAGGTATTCCCGTCAGGGGTGAGGATTTGATTGTCGGCTAACAGTGTTTGACCATACAAACTGTTTGCTTTCGATTTTGGGTCGATAACGGTGTAGAATGGCTGTTTGTCGGCAATGTAAAGTCCTTCAAGGGCGCTTCCCATATAGACGCGTTGAAAGGTAGCATCGTAATAAACTGCTTTTACAGCGTGCGCCCGTAAATTAAAGCCATCCAGGATCAGCTTCCCGCTGATAACACCAGACTTGCTCCTGCTTAGCAGATAAAGGCTTTTGTCCAGCAATACGAAGACCTGGTCTGATACATTATTCCAGAAAAGCATAAAATTGTTCTGGCGCGCCCATGCTCTGTGCCGCAGGATTTCTCCTTCAATGGGAATTTGGTGGACCGAAGAGTCACTTCCAGCCGAGGTAAACTGGAAAAGGCTTAATCCTTTGTCCAAGAAATACAGGTCGTTATCTAGCCGGAAAAAATTGAAAGCGTCTTTTTGGGGGAAAGAGAACCGTTTGACCAATTTGTTCTTTTGGTAGTAGCCTACGCGGTCTTGATGGTGGACGTAATGTGCGCCTGCCGGGAACGGGTATATCGATATAAATCTGGAAAGTATGTTAGCATACTGATCTTCAAACACGAATGGCAGGCCCTGTATAACAGGATCTTCGCGAGCTGCGGGGTCTTTTGACGGTTCATAGGCGGGATACCCTTTGAAATTCACATCAATTCGCGCTTCCCCATTGGCGATTCTGATCCATTTGCCCTCGTGCGTCATCGCAAGCACGTTATTGGTCGGATTTGAGGGGTGCAGTTGAAAGCCATAGATATTTCTGCTGGCATAAGAATCACCGAACTGGTCGAACTTAACCAGCCGGTGGCCATCATAGCGTACCAGTCCACGTTCGGTTGTCATCCAAATGTAGCCCCTTTCATCTTTGACAATTGACTTGACGCTATTTTGCGGCAAGCCATTTTCATCGGTAAAATGGGTGATGTTGTATCCTGGAACGTTCTCTAATGTTACCGGTTGCGCATTGGAACGGGGGATGATAAAAATTGCCGTCACTGCACAGGCTAAAAAAAAGCGGAGGTAATTGATGCAGGTCACTGGTTGTAGCGATGATAATTGTCAAGGGTCGAAAACGAACAGAGAAGTAATGAAGCTTTATACGCAGAATGCTGTGAAGATACATCATTAGCTTTTGCTTGAAGCAGTCATTCTGCAATTTCAGAAAATGGGCCCCACAAACGGATTCCGCCTGTCTGTGGGAAGTAGCCAAGGAGCAGCCACAACCGCGGGCGGCAGCCGGTTCGCTGCTCAAAGTACCCCGCCCTCAGGTAACCACCATGGTATTCTCCCGAGGGCAGACTTCCAGCACTTATCCAAAGTTTTCGGGAAAAAAATTGCGTAACTCAAAAGTTACCTGTATGTTTGCGTAACTTTAAAGTTACTCGATATGGACAAAATTATTAAGCATCAATTTTCCTTCTCACATCCTGTGGAAACCGTGTGGGAGTACCTTACAGATTCGGACTTGCTGGCATCGTGGTTGATGAAAAACGATTTCAAGCCCATTATCGGGCACGAGTTCCAGTTCAGAACCGGTCCTGTTCCTGCTATGAACTTCGACGGCATTTTTTACTGCAAAGTGTTGGCAATCGTCCCATTCAAGCACTTATCCTATTCATGGAACAGCGGTTCCGGTGATGGGAATATCAGCATGGAATCCGTTGTGAACTGGAACCTGGAGCCCACCGAAAAAGGCGCTGATCTGTTTCTGGAACATAGAGGCTTTGCTAAAAAAGAGAACCTGGCTATCTACAACGGGCTACTACTCGGTTGGGTGGAGAAATTGGAAAAAATTGCAAAACTATTAAATGTCGAAAAAGATGGCAATACCAACACTTGACGTATTCCAGGTAATTGGTGATCCCAGTAGAAGAAAGATGCTTATGCTACTATTTGCCGGCAGCATGAACATCAACAACCTGGCTGAAAACTTCGATATGAGCAGGCCAGCAGTGTCCAAGCATGTTAAAATACTGGAAACGGCAGGATTCATCTCCGTCACCGACGTCGGGCGGGAACGGTACTGCGCGCTCAAAAAGGATGGGTTTGAGGAATTACAGGCGTGGATCTCCTACTTCGACAAATTCTGGTCAGCCAAACTGCAAAAATTGGAAGATCTGTTAAACAACAAGCCCGCATTTGACGATCCGGAAGACAAAAGCTAATGATTAACAACTAAAAACAGGTAAAATGGAAACACCCGATTTTACGGTTACCCTATTGGTAGACCAGAGTCCCAAAGAAGTGATTGAGGCAGTCAGTAACCCCCAAAACTGGTGGTCAGGCGAAATTACCGGCAAGGCAAAGCAGCTCGATGACGAGTTTTCCTACCGCTACAAAGACCTGCATTATTCCCGCCAGAGGGTTGTGGAATTGGTTCCGGAGCGGAAAGCTGTTTGGCTGATCACCGAAAGTGAGCTCAGTTATGTAGAAGACAAGAACGAATGGACAGGCACCAGGATCAGCTTTGAAGTTACCCCTCAGGGAAACAAGACCGAGCTCCGTTTCTCTCATTTCGGCCTGGTTCCCGCCGTGGAATGCTACAACGCCTGCTCCAATACTTGGAGCGCACTGATTCAACAGAGCTTACACAGCTTAATCACGACCGGCAGGGGGCAGCAGCTCCTTCTGGCTTGATCATCAAGCCACTACCTTACAGTAATTCCATATTTCACAATCATCCATTTGCTGGCCACATGACAAAAATCAGCGTGGCCAGCCTTACTAAACTCATGCAATGGCAAAAGATTTCAACACCTCATTCTCGGTAGAACGGTCTGCCAATGAAGTATTTCCCTTTACCCATCGGGGGCGCTGGTCCCGGAACATGAGTGCTATAACATCTGTTTCGACGCCTGGACATTCTATATTAATGAAAGCTTAAAAAGCCTTGTTACGAAAGGTATTGGATAGCCCAACCCGTTAGTCGAGTAAAGCGGCAGGCAGACGGACCTGACAACCCGCTCGCATTAAGCAGATCGTCCGAGCTATTTTTGCCAATGCGCTGTCAGGATCATTACGCGGTTGGTGTCTCTACGCAATGATCCTGTACAGTGAACTAAGACTTACTTGACGACAGTCGCTTCCAACTCCACAGACAGCGTCTCGTACAAGCCGGCCACTTGCAATAGCGTAACAGCCTGTTTCATTCCGTGTTTTGCCACGAAACCTTTGAATATGTCAAAACAGTTGTTGATTAACTCAATGGAGGAAGTTGTGTAAATCGTGAGCCGAACGATATTCCGGCACTCGTAACCTGCTCCGCTGATGACGGTTTCCAGATTATGTATCGCTAGTCCAAGTTGGGTACGCATATCAGCATTGCTAGATGTGCCGTCGGCGTGTACAGCCGCCTGTCCGGCAACATATAATGTTCCTTGTGCCTCTTTTACTTCTACGGCCTGTACATAACTGCGCTCGTCCTGCCAGGTCCACGGATTGATGATAATTTTTTCCATTTTTGTTTTCAGTTGATTTTCAATGCAAACTTAACGGTCCCATTAAAAACCATCCTGTGAACCAGCGCACGACTTTGCTGTGAGGTAGATCACAACCTGCTCAATGTCTCCCTGGAAACACCGAGATATGCCGCCAGCTGCGTTTTGGGCAGGCGTTGTAACAGCGAAGGGTGCTGCGTTACGAGCTGTTCATATCGCTGCTGCGCGCTCGAGGTCATCAGCGAAAGAATACGGCGCTGTGCTGCGAGGAAGCCGGAAATCGCTTTTTCCAGGAAAAAATGCTCGATCTTAGGCAGACCGGATCGTACGGCGTGGAAATCATCCAGCGACAAGCAAAGCGCTTCGGTATCTTCCAGGCATTCCATCGAAAGGGTAGCCCGGGTCCTGGTATAGTAGGCCTGAAAGTCGTTGTCCCACCAGTCTTCCATCGCGAATGCCAGAATGTATTGCTTATCGGTTGTCTCGTCGGTGTATACCAGTTTTGTCAATCCCGAAAGCAGGTAATAGTTATAGGGCACGGGCTCGCCCTGTTGCACCATGAACTGATGCTTTCTGAATTTCTTAAAAATAAAATGCTTCTCGACAAACGCGAATTCATCATCCGTTAGAGACACGAGCTTCTCGATATGTTGCCGCAGTTTAGGTTGCATAATAGGATAGTATTAGTTTGTATACGTCATTCCCCAATGATCTTTTTACGGTGCTCGATGCCCCAGTCGGTGAGGTTGTTGATGATGGTTTTCAATGTGAGGCCATGTTCGGTCAACTCGTATTGGACGGTCACAGGTTGGGTGTTTAGTACAGTTCTCTTTACCAACTGGTTGATTTCCAGTTCCTTTAATTCCTTGCTCAGCATTTTGTTGGAAATGCCTTCCACGTCGTTGAGAATATCAGAAAACCTTCTTTTGTTATAATAGCAAATGGATGAAATGATCGAAATCTTCCACTTACCGCTAAGCACATCCATAGAATCCTGGACGGCCATCATTTCCTTTTTATGCTTGTCGTTCTGACGGGGCTCGCACTGCATATGTTACTTTGTTACCTGGATGTTACTGTTACTTTTTGATACAAAGTTACGAAAAGTAACTCAGTCGCCCTAGCTTTGCAATCCAAACTTAAATGGATAAATAAAGTGAACAAATTGCAAAACAAAGTGGCCTTGGTAACGGGCGCATCCAAGGGCATAGGCGCCGCGATCGCCAAGCAATTCGCGGCAGAAGGCGCGAAAGTGGTAGTGAATTATTTATCGAGCAAGGAAGATGCTGACAAGGTCGTGAAGGCCATTACCGAAAATGGCGGCAGAGCTATTTCCGTGAAAGGAGACGTGTCGAATGAAGGCGATATAGCGAGGCTGTTTGAAGAGACTCAAAACGCATTCGGCTCGCTGGATATTTTGGTCAATAACGCGGGCATCTACCAATACGAGCCGATTGAGCAAGTCTCGTCCGGGACGTTTCATCAACAGTTCAACATCAACGTATTGGGTTCCATTCTTGCGATCCAGGCATCGCTGAAACTGTTTGGCGATACTGGCGGTAATATTATTAACATCAGCTCCGAGGCAGGCAGGACACCGCTTCCGACCGGTTCGGTATACTCGGCCACGAAAGCTGCGCTGGATGCTATCACGATTTCCTTATCGAAGGAGTTCAGCGGCAAAAACATCCGGATCAATTCCATTTTGCCCGGCGTGGTAGAAACCGAAGGTTCGCGCAGCGCCGGCTTTGTAGGTAGCGATGCCGAAAGAAGACTCGTCTCCACAACACCACTCGGTCGCACCGGCCAGCCTGACGATATTGCCAAAGTGGCCGTTTTCCTCGCCTCGGAGGACGCTGCCTGGATTACAGGCGAAAAAATATCCGTTTCGGGCGGCATTTACGGCCTGTAAGGCCCGCCTGGTTATCTCCATTTTTAACACAAAATATATGGACAAGCTAAAAAACAAAGTGGCCGTTATTACCGGCGGCAATAGCGGCATAGGGTTCGGTATTGCGGAAGCGTTCAGAAACGAAGGCGCGACAGGTGCCATCACTGGGCGGAACCAAGCGACATTGGATAGCTCCGTAGAAGCATTGGGTGAGGGGTTTATAGGCATCCGGGGCGATGTCACCAATCAGGATGATTTGGAAAATATCTTCCAGAAAACTGCCGATGTGTTTGGGAGAATCGATGTACTGGCAGTGAATGCAGGTGGTGTTGTGGACGGCATTCCGTTGGGCGTCATCAGCGATGTGACCGAGGAAGGCTACGACCGCTATATGGATCTGAACCTCAAAAGTGCCTATTTTACCGTGCAAAAGTCGCTCCCATATCTGAACGACGGTGCATCTGTGATCCTGATCGGATCTAGCGCCGCCCACCGCGCTGCGCCCGGAATGGCGATTTACAGCGCCGCCAAAGCGGCCATCATCTCTCTGGCAAAAGGACTCTCGCTGGATTTACTGGCCAGAAACATCCGGGTCAACACCCTTTCTCCGGGGTCGATTGATACGCCTGTATTCGGCAAACTGGTGCCGGAAGAGCATTTGGAGCAGGTAAAGCAAACCTGGGTTGACATGATCCCGGTAGGCAAGCAAGGCCTCCCGTCCGACATTGGCAAAGCGGCGGTGTTCCTGGCTTCGGACGATTCGGCTTTTATTGTTGGAACGGAGCTCCTCTCCGACGGCGGTATGACCAACATCAGCCTGATGAAGTAGCTTCAAGTACCTCCTTTTGGATTTGCTTCTCTCCCCATTGCCTGAGGTATTCTATGAAGGGAATCAGTTCCTCGCCGACGTCCGTCAGGGTATATTCCACTTTGGGCGGCACCTCGTTGTAGACCTTTCGGCTGATCAGGTTGTCGGCTTCCAATTCCCGTAAGGTTTGCGTGGATATTCCTCTCCAAAGTGCTCAGGAACGCCGGCACACTTTCACAGGAATATCTACTGGCCAAAGAACTGGGTCTCAGGGAAATCCGCATCAATACATGTCAGACCAACAAGGGCAAATCAATCTGACGATCAGAATTATGGAATTTCTCTATCAGCGCGAGAGCTTCGATCGGAAGAAACCTTGTCAGGTACTCATTTTTCACGAATCAAACCATGAAGAAAGTTTTGCCTTTTTTGCGCCATTACTCATTGTTCTGTTGGGCAACTCGGGAGGCGGACTGCGGCGGCAAGAAATCCAGTGATCCGCAGCCGGATCAATTTACGGCCCTGATTGGTCGGCTCTGAAATATTATCAAGAATCAATAGGCCCCCCTGTGCATTAAATCAATCTGGCGGCAGCGCTGCCAGATTGACTGATTACTCAACGTTATAAAAATATGTGGCTGACTGTCACAGAATCATATGTAGCAAGAGGATCAATACCACCCGGAAGTCACTTAACAAACCGCAAATGTGATGTAGCCCCACTTTGCTCAGTCACTAAAAGATGATAGATCCCCGCTTCAAGCTTGTTGACTGATACTGACTGACCTGCCCGGACATTGTCCAATTTTAATACCTGGCGCCCACAGTTGTCGACAATGCAAACGCCGGCACTTCCCTTCAAGCCCATGAGCCGGATATCCGATACGGCAGGATTGGGATAAACTTTTAATGCCGCTACCCCATCCACTTGAACCGTTCGAATCTGACTATATGAATATGAACCGTCCAGGTCAATTTGTTTGAGCCGGTAGTAATTTAAGCCATTCAGAGGTTGAGAGTCTATGAACTGGTATGTTAACCTTGTATCACTGTTACCATTAGGCAAGGCAGGAAATACCGATCCCAGTCTGCTCCATGATCTGCCGTTGCTGCTACGCTCAATTTCAAACTGCTTGTTATTTTTCTCACTGGCAGTAACCCAGTCTAGCCGAACCGCATCCCCTTCCCGAGTCGCATCAAATGCAGCCAGGGTGACCGGCATAGGTGTCTTAGATTCGCTGGTCTTGGTCAGCCACGCGCCGTCTGCTGTCGCCATTAGAGGAATTGCTGCGGCTGTTGCCCCATTATTGTAGTGAACGCCCGCGGCAATTTGCTCGGGAAGCCCGGCCGTCCATGTCGCGCTACCTTGATAGCGGGTTATAAACGCATCCGGGTCAACATACATGCTACCGTCTGTGGCGGGCGAATTGTGCTGCAGTCCTATGCCCGAAGCGTCTCCGCCGTAAATATGCCAGGTCCGGTCCATCCCCTCCTGTGGGGCGCTTATGGGCAATCCAGAGCCCAGATAGTCGGTCACACTAACGTGATAGTCATTAGCTCCTTTTATATACGCGGGTGTGTAATCCCCTTCGGCTATACCCACGGGGAAATAGGTTGTGGAAACAGCTGCTGAATTCAGCCTGATCAAGTGCCCTGTGATGCTGTTTCCTGTACTTACCATTCTATTGGGACCAAAACCCTGTAATTGACCAAATCCACTGGTGGTTAAATCATTGCCGTTCAGCAAGATATCCCCTCCATCGACCTCGAAAATGAAATCATTTTGAAAGTGAAGGCCCGCAGCCAGGGGGCGCGGAGGGTTCGCTGTTCCGTATCCGGGGTCCTGAATGTCGGCCAGAATGATATTGTTGGGATTCTGATGCTTAACAATCGCGCCTATCGGGTTACCATTGTTACCATCTACGGTGGTAGGACCGGTCATGTCGGGGTAAAACGGATTCTCATCCGGGTTGGCGATAACAATTGAACCGACACCGTTGTTTTCAATGACCGCGGTGGGGGCTATCCATATATATTTGCTGTATATGATGTGTGTTCCGCTAATATTCCAAACTGCATTCGGACCCAGATAAAGCGTTTCGGAATATTCAAAGGTCGTCTCCCCAATCGAGGAAGTCCGGACACTATTGTCTAACGTTACACTTGCGGCCCCGGTTTGTGCGAACGATATGATAGGTACGTTTAGAAGCAGCGCGACAAAAATGATTGTAATATGACGTGAAATAATTTGTGGTTTCATGCTTGCTTAGGTTTTATCTGCCGGGAGATTGACTAAATCGATTTGTTGCTGATAGCAAACCATTTTATCCCAGAGAAATCAGCACCCACTTCGTTCCGTCACTTTGCAAGAGGTATTTCTGACCGAAGTTGGGGTTAGGGCTGTTAATACCCATCACGGCAACAGGGATCGTGCTTTGACTGACGCCGGTCGATACCTCAAAAGGGTAGTTCGTTGTAACTGGCTGCGTTCCGTTATTGATGATATAATACATCCGACCTGAGCAGGTGGCAGGGTCTGGTAGGCTGATGGTAATGGCGGACGATTGGCGGCACACAACCGTGTAGTCGTCTTCTGTCAGGGTAGCACTTTGGGTGACAGATCTGATCGGCGTCGATATAGAACCATAAACCTGGAGGGTACTGGATCCTACAACCGACGAATTCTTGCCGATCGAAACATTCCCACTTTGATATATATTCTCACTATTACTGCTGGCCGGAGTGCTACCCCCTTGAACGTTCCAGGGTTCTGTACCGGCAACGGCATTCCCGGATGCTTTAACCCACCGGCTGCCATCATTGTAATAGTAGCCAGGCAGTACATCGTTCGCCGTAGCGGTATTATAGACTACCATACCAGCAACATGTGTACTCAGAGGAGTGGCCATTGATGTCTGCTCCAAAGCAACCCTTGGAAGCAAGAGCCCTTTGTTGGTGCTTTCTAGTTCCAGGACAGCATTCACATTTGGCAATACAGGGCTAACTACGGTACCATCCTTTATTTTGGTCTGCGCAGAGGCTGCAAAGCCGGAAGTAAGTACGATCGTCAATAGTAGGAGGTTTCGTTTCATTTCAGTTGTTTAAGTTTTGTTTATTAACTATTCTATTGCAAATGGCCTTGTGCTTTCTTCTGAAAGAAGCTTACAAAGTACCGGATTGGTAAAACCGGGGAGGTATTCTACATTCGACCAGCATGAGACACTTGTCAATGACGGGCGAATTTCATGTCAAGGCCGAAGGGATACCTGATTTTTGTACTGGCGAGGATTAACGGCATATTTTTAACTTAATTTTTTACAAATTTCAACTGTCTGGATTGCCCGTCGGATGTTTTGAGCTGCATAAAGTACAAGCCCGCGGGTAAACTTTGCACGCCGATTCCATCGGCCGTGTAGGTGTCAAAACGGCTCACCAGCATGCCCGAAAGAGTGTGAATCGTTAATCCTCGTACTGTACGGCCGTCCTGGATGTTTAAGAATAGCTTTTCTATTACAGGGTTTGGATAAGTACTGATTTTAGTAGGTGGCTCGCCGAAATTGACATTCCGTATTCTGCTGTAAGCGAAGGTCCCGTCCAGGTCTGCCATTTTAAGACGGTATAGATTTTCTCCCGGTACAGGATGAAGGTCCGTGAATTCGTATTTTTTTACAGTCGAACTTTCGGTATTTGCCGAAATGGAACCGATTCGTTGCCAGCTTTGTCCGTTTGAGCTTCTTTCAATTTCAAAATGACTGCTGTTTGTCTCTTGCGAAGTGGCCCAATACAACACGGCAGCAGATTCCTGTTTCTTTGTATCGAAAGTTATCAAGGTCACCGGGAGTGGATCGTTGATCAGTTTAATTACCAGTGTTCCGTTTGCGTTGTCGTAGGTTGTCTCCCAGATTTTCCGCGGGATGACCGGCAGGTTGATCGTTGAAAACTCACCTATGCTGTTGGCTGCGTCAAGGATCGTAAAAGTATCTCCTAGTTGGGGCAAATAGCTATCAGTCAGCGTCACATTCAGCGTTCCTGAAAGCGACATCGTGCCGAGCACCTGAACCTGATCATATCCCGACCCCGCAGTCGTTCCGCCAAGTTCGATATCGATCACGCCATTATTGGTCACATTACCAGAAAAGGCAAGTATACCGGGAGAATTTCCGGGCGCGATTACACCCTCATTTGTAAAATCACTGACTACAAAACTGCCGCCGCCTTTCAGCGATCCTGCATTCGTTAATGTGCCCGAAACCGTCAGGGTATTTGTTTTTACGTTGATCGTCCCATTGTTAACAAGCTTTCCGGTAGTAGGGGCAAATCCTTCCGGAAGCTCAATCGTCTGCCCGGGTGCAACAGTCACAGTCGCTGTGGATGCGTTGGGGAATATGGTAGCGGGTATCCAGAAGCTGTTATCCGCCGAAGACTCCCAGCTTTCTGCCGCGTTCCAGTTTGCAGCGCTGTTTCTGGTCCTGAAATAGTTGGCCGCGGTGGACACTTTGTAAATCTGGTAAGCTTCCGCGTTGTTGAAGGCGGAGGATACACCAGGCACTGTACCGGCCGTTCCCGTGAAATCAAGACGGATTGTTCCATTTCCGACTCCCGTGCTGATTGTGACTGTATAGGTCGTTCCGCTGCCTGATACTTCCGAAATGGAAGCGTCTGTCAATCCCGACATAGCCAGTGTAAAATCCGATGCCTCGACCCCGGTGGTACTCTGCGCGAAAGAGACCGTGTAAACGATGGAAGCACTATTTGTGGGAGAAGGGGAGACTCGTGTAATAGCAGCGACCGATGTTTTTGTGTAAAAATCGACCTCATTTCCATAGGTGGTCCCCACGGCGTTGATTGCATAAGCCCTAACAAATATCTGCATTCCCGCAGGCAAAGAGCTGATCGACTGGCTAAAATTCCCGATTCCTGTTCCGATCACCGTTTTATTATTGGCCAGCATTGGAGAAGGGGAGGTACTCCAAACTATGCCGTACTCTGTTACAGGCTCCCCCCCGTCGCCGGTCACGGTTCCGCCCAGTGTGGCGGTGTTGGTATCGTAGATGCTTACCGTTGATGTCGTCAAAGTCGGGGCCGAAGCAGCTGCTCCCGTAGTAAATCTCAGGCTCGTGGTACTGCTGATCCCGGCAAAAATCCTTCCATCCAGGTCAGCGAAAGCACCTTTGTCGACCTGGACATAATAGGTCGCATTACCTGCCAGGTCGCTCGACGGGTTGATGGTGATCGATGCTGTGGAATTGCCTGAAACCTGAGGGTCTGTAGTTGGTATTGTAGCAAACGTCGAATTGTCACTAACGCGCCTGATCACGATGTTTTTGCCCGCTACTGCATTGACAGGCCTGTTGAAATTGAGCAAAATATTAGCCTTTACCGAAACGCCAGTTGCCGCATTTGCTGGCGTGGAGCTGCTAATAGCCGGTGGCGCGTCGGATTGCACGAACAGGATATTTTGGTCGGAGGCGGTTCTTGCGGTTACGAAAATGTCAACATCTTTATCATTGTCCCAGTCGGCGACAAATGCTTTTGCTGCATTGTTATAAAATGCCCCATTGTTGGGAATGTTGTTAAAAGGATTTTCCGTACCTGCAAGATCTGTAAAAGTTCCGCTCCCGTTGTTTCGCCAAAACTTAAGTGTAGTGGAAGAATTGGAGCTTGAAGCCTGGATATCGATATCCCCATCCGCATCAAAATCGCCGGAGATATATTGGTTATCCTGAACAATGGCGATGTTCTTAAACGGACTCGCCGAACCAGACAATTCCACATAGGTGCCATTGTCATTGCGATAGAATATGTTTTCTCCCGTAGCGGCGCCGATGCTGCGTTTGGTTACGAAAATGTCATCATCACCATCATTATCCCAGTCGGCCACGCGGGCGAAGGCCGCGCTGGTGAAAAAAGCAGCTGTGCTGCCCAGGTTTCTGAACGGATTGGCTGATCCGGTCACTTTTGCAAACTGCCCATTGCCATTGTTTTGCCAGAATTCGTTATTCCCCGAACCCGGATAAGAATGGATATCAATATCTCCATCGGCGTCAAAATCTCCGTAAATGAGCTGGTCGTCGCCGGAAATTTTAATCGGATCAAACGGGCTGGCACTTCCGGCGATTTCCTGATATACCCCGTTGTTGTTTTTATAAAAAATGTTTTGGTCCGATGTAGCACGTTTGGTTACGAAAATGTCGATATCTCCATCATTATCCCAGTCGGCTACGAAAGCGTATTTGGCGCCGTAGAATGCGGACTTTTCGCTGATGTTGTTAAACGGGTTCCCTGCGCCGCCGACTTGTGAAAAGCTGCCGCTTCCATTGTTCCGCCAAAATTGATTTTCCGTTCCGCCTGAGGCCGGATAGAGGTGGATATCAGTATCACCATCGGAGTCAAAATCACCATAAATCAGTTGATCGTCGGTGTAAATTTTCATCGCGTCAAACGGGCTGCTGCTGCCTTCGAGCGAGGAGAAATAGGGAATCAGCAAGCCTCTAAAATCAAGATATTCTAAAACGTGCTCTTTGATCAGTCGTCCTGCCACATATTCAAGATTCCAGTTTCCACCGAATTCACTTGCTCCGGTATTGTCCTCAGAACTTGCGACGGACACACCCAGCAATGCATGAAGCCGGTCGACAAAGCTCTTTCCGCCCCTGCTCCCGGCCAGCTGGCAGCTGTAAATCAATAGTTCCGATTGCTTAGAGGCAAAAGTCTTGCTGACAGCTCTCCAGAAGTTGTTGAATTGGTTGATATTCTGTTCGTTCAGCTGCTGTCGGCCCAATACAAAATTCCCATTTGTACCATGGGTCAGAATATGCAGCCGTGCTACGTCATGTAGGGTACCGATTTTCTTTTCCAAATCGGCGAATCCGGTATCTGTATTTTCCACCAGAATCACATGTGCATTTTGCTCAGAACTGCGGGCTAGCTGCTGGTAGTTTTCCAGGGACTTATCGATGATCACGACATCGCCGAGAGCGGGTTTATTGACAAATCCGGCGCGGTTATAAAGCAGGAAGACACAAGCAAACAGGCAGGCGGCGATCAAGACGTTCGTAAAGGGTCTTTTCATAGATTATCAAAAATTTTTGAAATCTATGTTTCCTTTTTTTGCCAAACCGTAACATGTAGAATTATATTTATTCCGGACTAGGTATACCCTTTTGGAATATAGAAGCTTGCATTTTCAAGAGCCGGCTTTCTCATAACACCAATCGACGGCCAGTTCCACAGCCTTTTGCAGCTGTTCCATGTCCTCCTTCCTATTGATATTGATCCCACAAAATGAACTGCCGTTGACCTTCGCATTCAGCACGAGATAGTAAATGCCGGGTATGATCACGGCAAGTAATGCACGGAGACTAACCCCTGAATCTTTGAAGTGGGGATCGCTCAGGCTGAGCAATTCTTCGCCCAGCAACTCGCGGGAGTCGGCCAAAGTCCTAGCAATCTGGTTGGGCTCATTGATCTGCCACCGCATAATTTCCTGCATTTCTTTGTTTTGGGAAAAATAGGCGATTTGCGCTTCCAACGTTTGCTTGGCAAGCTGTTTTCCGAAGTCGTTCCGACTGGCTTCGAGCAGCTTTTCCACTTGACCTTCCATGGATAGCCAAAAGTCCTTTTGAGCCAGATAGGCCTTGAAAAGCTCCTCCACATTCCCGAAATAACGGTAGATCAGAGTTTTGCTTACTCCGGCAACGTTGGCGATCCGGGCAGCTTTCAGGCCCTGGTAACCCTTGGTCATAAAAATCTCCCCGGTTGCCTGGATCAGCTTCTTCTTTGTTTCTTCCTTGTCTTTCTTATGGGGAGTATCCATCAATTGCTTTTAGGTTTAGTTTGTACTAAAACTCAAAGCGGCCTCAAATCTATCCATTCGCTAATGCTTCCACAGGGTTGCTGCCCGCTTGGCCGAGTGAATGGGATGTGCGTTTTAAGCTGAACATTCCGGGTAGAAAAAGCTATGTAGGTGTGTATAGGGACGGAGAGCTGAGGGAAGTAAAGTAGATTTTGGCTGTCCCTATATCTATTAAACCCCTTATGCGGTTAACAGAGGAGTACATGTTTAATTGGTCCGGGCGGCTTGTTCGCCTGTGAATTGATCGCTTTCAAGATTGAAACCGATACCCGCCTGATCTATGGGCAACACGACGGTAAATGTCGAACCCTGGTTCACCTTACTGTCTACGTGAATTTGGCCGGACAGGGATTTTATTTGACTTTTCGTTATATAAAGGCCCATGCCTTGCGCGTCGGGATTGCCATGAAACGTATTGTTCATCCCAAACAGAAGATGCCCGTCGCGTTCTAAATCTATACCCAGGCCATTGTCTTTTACTGTCAGGTATACAGCATTCCGTTCTTGATGGGCACTGATATCAATGAGCGGAAAACGGGCGGGGTGCCGGTACTTCAAGGCGTTGGTCACCAGGTTTAACACGATGCTCTCAAGATAGGCTGGATTGGTGATCAATTTTAGGTCTGGATCAATTGATAACTTGATCTGGGCTTCGCAGGACCGGATCTGTGCCGCAATGCCACTGATTGCATTGCCGACGGTTGTAATCAAGGTAACCTGCTTGAAGCTGCGCTTTTCAGGGTTTGGCTCAGTGACCATGTCGGTCAGGCGAGCTACCGTATCTGAAAAGGCCTTGGAGAGTTCCAGAAGATACCTAAGTATCTGATCCTTTTCATGCTGGTCGTCTGCCTGCTGAAAGAGATCGAGCAGAGAGGACAAATTGCCAGAATAAGATTTGAGATTGTGCGCCACAATGTTAGCGAAGTTAATTAACTGGTCATTCTGCGCACAGATCAGCTCGTTAGACCGTGTTAATTTCTGTTCAGCCTGTTTTAGCGCGTTGATATCGGCAACATGTACGAAAAAGCCCCTTGTCTCCCCTCCAACGGTGTCTGGAAAGTAATTGGCCAGCGAATGCCGGATTGTTCCATCGGGAAGTACTATATCGCGTTCGAAGGTTTGGCGGCTTCCCATCAAGACACCGCTGATGTAAGGAAGGTTTTTCTCATACAACGGACCCAGCAGCTCGGGCAATGTGATCTTGTCGATCATTTCATCGCTTGTCCTGCCAAACCATTCCAGATAGGAGGAATTGGCAAAACGGCAGATCAGGTCTTTATCCCAATAGGCAGTCATCGCGCTAATACGATCAATGACCCTTAGGGCGATTTGTGAACTGTTGCCCGGCTGATGCTCAACGACTCTCATATCTGTGTTCTGAAAAGTGGCTTCTAGGACGCATCTTGCCGACTTGGCTTCACCTGCGCAGTCAAATTGGTGGCCTTTCTTCAAAAGAAATCGAAAATACCAAAGGAAATGATGACGAAAGTCTGTTTAGAAACTGATTAAAGTCAATTTCCCTAACGACCGCCAAGCAGAATAAACATTGAAAAACCGGTGCCCGACCGGTTTGGACCACCGCAGGGCATGCGTTTTACAGAGCGCATAAACACACCAAGGTTGCTGAATATATACAAAAAGTGCATGAATGTCGGCGAATATCTCGGAAGCGCTTCCTTGTAAAGGTAATAAAGGACATTCGGACCGTTTATTACTCCCGCCTTGTGTATGCAGTTATTTTTAGAATGGAAGAATTACCCAATTATTTGCTGGCTCTCGCTCATGCTGTGTTGGCAGGCCAGTGCCCAGCGTGTTTTCGTCAGTAAAATCGAAGGGCACAACCGAAGCTATCTTTTTTATTCCAACACGACCAACTATGATTTGAACAGCAACAAACCCGTCGTCATCATTCTGCATGAAAACGGGCAGAGCGCCAGGGAGGCATTCGAGCAAGCTCCCTGGAAGTCGGTTAAAGAGCCTGCAATATTCATCTTCCCGAATGCGATCAAAGGTAAATGGGATTGCACTAATGATAGCACTTCGGCCAATGATATCCGGTTCATTGAATCCATTATCAAAGACACTTACGTCAATTTTCACAGCGACAGAAACCGCGCTTATGTGATCGGAGGTGCGGCAAACGAATGTATCGTCACCCGGCTCAGGTCGGAAAACCCCAAAACACCCGTGTCTTTTTCCCAACGGCCTGCCGCAAGCCGGGATTCCATTGCTGTGCTCGGCAAAGTAGCCGAGGTACTGAAAACGCGTGTGGAGGCTGATACCACTTACGCGCTCTGGATCGATCCGTTTCTTCCCCAAAAACTGGACCCGATCGATTCTCTGAAAGGCTACCGGCTGCACAACAGGCTCGTGATCGACGTCCGGTACGGCGGATTCGGCATGATGGGCTCGGTGAGAACCTGGAAGGAGGATGGTACCTACTCCGACTTCTTTAAGGCACATTCGTTTATCGATATACACCTGACGAAATGGATGAACGATTCCATCGCCTGGTTTATCGACATTGGTCGGCTGAAAGTGCCGATGACGCAGGAAACGACCGAAAGTGGCGTGATACGGAGTGGGGGCGGGATGATCATGCCGCTGACGCTGGGTTTCAAATATGCGTTGCCCCGGGTGCCTGGTAATCCGTATTTCCTGCTCGGTTCGGGTTTTATCCAGGCCATGGCATTTGGCGGGCGCATGAATCCCGGCGCGATGAGTTCTGGCACCCGCCCCAACTTTGATGCCGAAATGCGAATGGTATTCCATACCACCATTGGTACGGGAGTCGACCTGCGCCTTACCAAACGATTCATGGTCGGGGCGCACCTGCGGTACATTCATTCGGCCGAGTTCAAAAGCGCTGCCAAAGTCGATGCGATTCGCGGGTTCAATTTCAACTTCGGCCTGGGTTACATTATCAATGCCAACAGCCTGAAAAAATTACCTTTCCCACTTACTTCGAAGAAATGATTTTTAATACTCCTTTCCGGCCCGGCATTCAAATGCTGCTGCTCCTTTTGGCAAGCCTGGCGGCACACGGGCAAAGCAAGTTTACGATAAGTGGTACCATCAAGGATGCGTCCAATGGCGAGACGTTGATCGGCGCTACCGTTTTTGTCATAGAAAATCAATCGGCAGGTGCGGTCACCAATGCGTATGGCTTTTATTCGACCACGCTTCCGCAGGGAAAGTACAACATCGAATACAGTTACATGGGATTCGACAAAGTCGTGAAGCAGGTGGATCTGCACGCAAACCTGACGCTCGATATTGCACTACCTCCCTTGTCGAAAGTGCTGGACGAGGTGAAGATCGTGGATGAAAGCCGCGTGTCCGGTGCCAAAAATTTTGAAATGAGTGTCAATAAGCTCGATATCAAAACTATCCAAAAGCTACCCGCTTTAATGGGCGAGGTAGATGTCGTCAAGAGTTTGCAATTTCTGCCCGGGGTGAGTCAGGTTGGAGAAGGCTCTTCGGGGTTCAACGTACGCGGTGGAAGTGTGGGACAAAATCTGGTGTTGCTAGATGAGGCACCTGTCTACAATTCATCACACATGCTTGGCTTCTTTTCCGTTTTCAACCCCGATGCGGTCAAGGATGTGAAACTGTACAAAGGGGCGATCCCTTCCGAATTCGGCGGGCGTGTGAGCTCGGTGCTCGATGTGCGGCTCAAAGAGGGTAACAACAAAAAGACCGAAGTAGATGGCGGCGTCGGTTTTATTTTCAGCAGGCTTGCGATTCAAGGGCCGATTGTGGAGGATAAATCCTCATACCTGATCGCGGTGCGCAGGTCGTACGTGGATGCGCTCTCGACGCTTCTGACCAGTAATAATTTCGGTTTGAACTTCTATGATGTTACGGTCAAAACGAACTATACGCTGAACAAGAAAAACCGGCTGTATCTGTCAGGCTTTCTGGGGCGCGACAATTTTGGGTTGTCCGACGACGCCAAATTCAATTGGGGGAATAAATCGGCAACATTGCGTTGGAACTCAGTCATTAACAGTAAGTTGTTTTCCAATGTCTCTGCCGTTTTCAGCAATTACAATTATAACCTGGGTTTTGACCAAGATGAGAACAACAAATACGACTGGAAGTCCTCGATCACCAATTATGTGTTGAAACCTGATTTCAGCTATTTCATCGGTCGGAATTCCGAGCTGAAATTCGGATTGGAAAGTTCTTACTATCAGTTTAATCCGTCTGCGACCATCGGAACCACGAATGGCGAGACCGTCGATAGCAGCCAGCCGAAGAAATATGCATTGGAAATGGCCGGGTACATTAATCACAAAGTCTCAATAGGTACCCGTCTGGAACTCCAATACGGTCTTCGTTTCTCCTATTTCAATTACCTCGGACCCGGAACTGCCTATACCTACAATGATACCATTCCGGGCAGAAAGCGCACCGCCATCGCCGAGCAACATTATGACAGCGGGGAATCGATTGCTTCATACAGCAATCCCGAACCGCGCGTCTCAGCCAAATACCAGCTCGACGATCGGACATCCGTCAAAGCCAGTGTCAGCCGCACGGCGCAGTATGTGCATTTTATTTCCAATACCAGCGCCTCCAACCCGCTGAATATCTGGACACCCAGTACGAATAATATCAAACCGGCTGTCGGTAATCAGTATACCCTGGGATATTTCACCGATTTGGGCCGAGATGCGAATTACGAGTTTTCGGCAGAAGCATTCTACCGTAACACTCTTAACGAGATCGATTATATTAACGGGGCTGAACTGCTCAATAACGACAGGCTGGAAGGCGACCTGCTCAGCGGTAAAGGGCGTGCCTATGGCCTGGAATTGTACCTGCAAAAGAAAAAGGGCCTGATTACCGGCTGGGTCAGCTACACCCTTAGTCGTTCGGAGCTGAGAGTCGATGGAATCAACAAAGGTAACTGGTACCCGACCCGTTTTGATCAGACCCATAACCTGAAAGTGGTTGGTTCCTACGCGATTAATGAAAAATGGTCTACCACAGCCGATTTCGCATTCATGACCGGTACGCCGACCACCTATCCGAACCAGCGCTATCTTTCGCAAGGCATTCTGATCCCTTACAATACCAACGACAACCGCAACGACGCGCGTTTGAGTGCTTATCATCGGCTCGACCTGTCGCTGCGCATGGAGGGCCGAACACTGAGGAACAACGGTCGGCCGCGGAAGAACAAAAGCTACTGGGTGTTTTCCATATATAATGTTTACGGTCGAAGGAATGCATTCTCGACCTATTTCACCCAGTCATCCGACCGAGTGACGGCCATCCAGCCTATTCAAACGCAAGCGCACCGGGTCTCGATCATCGGCTCGATGGTGCCTTCGGCATCCTACAACTTCAAATTTTAAGAGAGGAATATGTTTTTACCTGATCCCATTAAACGATTGCGAAACATCATCCTGTGCATTTGTGCAGGGCTTTGCTGGTCCTGCGACGATGAGGTCGGCATTGATACCGGCTCGGCCAACCCCGTCTTGAATATCGATGCATGGATCAACAACAAACCGGAAACGCAGCATATTTACCTGACACTTTCGCAAGACTATTTCGATAACAAAAACCTGCCGCCCGTTGCGTCCGGGGCAAAAGTGACCGTTACCGATAGCCAGGGGCGTGTCTTTCAGTTCGTCGAAGACTCAACCAGCCTGATTGGCGCTTACAGCTGGAGACCGCAAAATGGCGAAGTGCTGGGAAGTGTGGGTACGGCCTACACATTGGAAATCGAGTATCATGGAGAAGTCTTTACAGCTACCTCCGTTATGAAACGCGTGCCGCCGGTTGACAGCCTTACGTTATCTTACCAGGAAGGCATCGGCATGATGGACGACATTTACCGTGCAGAGTTTTGGGCCAAGGATATTGCCGGAAAAGGCGACACCTACTGGCTACGCGCCTACAAGAACGGCCGGTTGCTCAACAAAGCCAGCGAAATCACAACAGCCTACGATGCGGGCACGAGTTCCGGCAGCGGGTTCGATGGCGTTACATTCATTACACCGGTCAGGATGGGGATTAATGCCAATGACGTCGATGACGACGACCGCCCCGTTTCACCGCTCGTGAATGGGGATTCGGTGTATGTGGAGGTACATTCCATTAACCTGGTGGCATTCAATTACCTGGCGGAAGTGGTCTCCCAGGCCAACCGGATGGGCGGTATTTCTGAATTGTTTACGTCTGCGCCACTGGCCAATGTCTCCACCAATATCGTGAACAGGAATGCGAACGGCTCTGCCATAGTCGGTTTTTTCAATGTTGCAGCGGTGTCCGGACATGGGAAGAAGTTCTATTTCTGACGCCATGCAACAAATGCGACCATTTTTCAGTACCGTTTCACAATTGCGTTGCCCCGCTATGATACCCCCAATAAATGTACTCTCGTTCCGTTTCTTTCTGAACCAGCGCTTCTGGCTGCACGTGAGCGGCTGGCTCGCTTTCTTTGCGACGCCGTTCATCCTGCCGGTCCCGCTTTTCAAACAGTTACCCGCTGATTACTTTTACTACCTGGTCACCACCAAGATCATCTTCAATCTGGTGCTGATTGCCATATTCTACTTCAACCTTCATCAGCTCACGCCCCGCTTGCTGCTTACGCGTAACTTGGTAGGCTACGGGATAAACATCGGTGGATTGCTCGCATTAGTGATCCTGATTGATAATGCATTCCTCTGGGGTGTTCATGACGAAATTTCAGTGCTGATGCAAACAGCACGGAAAGCAGATCCGATGTTTCGGGATATGCCGCGCAAGGAGTTTTTCCGGCCTTTTCAGCTGATTGCGACCGTCCTGCTTTTTGCGTTGATCATCCTCGCAAGCTCTCTTTGGGCAGTGGTCGCCGACCGGCTTAACCAGCAGGAGTTTGGTCAGCGGATCCTGTTGGAGAAAACCAGTGCCGAGCTTGCTTTGCTCAAACAGCAGGTCAGTCCGCATTTTCTTTTCAATACCCTCAACAACATCCGCTGGCTCACCCGCATGAAGTCCGACAAGGCCGAGGATTCGATCATCGAATTGTCGGAAATACTGCGGTACATGCTCTACCAGGCGAGTAACGAACGGGTGATGCTGGTAGATGAGATCACCTATCTGAGCAGGTACGTCAACCTACAAAGGCTCCGCCTACATAGCGATGTCACGATTGATTTTGAGTGTGAAGGAGATTTCGAAGGGATAGAGATCGAGCCGCTGCTGTTTATTCCATTTGTGGAAAATGCATTCAAATTCGGTATCGACCCGGAGCAGTCGTCCATTATTTCCATTCGGCTTAAGGCGGTGGGAAATGACCTGTTTTTCAGTTGCCGAAACAAGGTATTCGAAAAGCTGAATGCTTACCGGCCTGAGCTAGAAAGCGGTATTGGCATCCGGAACGTACGCAAGCGGCTCGAAATGCATTATCCGCACAGCTATTGTTTGCGTGTCGATCATACGAAGCGCGTATTTTCTATTGAACTAACCATTATTGATGTGATCCATGGATAAAATGCGCTGCCTGATCGTAGACGACGAGCCGTTCGCGCTTGAAATCCTGGCCGACGATATCAGCCGGATTCCGGGCCTGGAACTGGTAAAAACTTGCAGGAGCCCGTTTGAAGCTATACGGATACTGGAACTGATTTCCGTCGACCTTATTTTTCTGGATATCCAAATGCCGGGCATCACGGGTTTGCAGTTTCTGGCGCAGCTAGAAAATCCGCCCCTGGTAATTTTTACTACCGCCTTTGAGCAATTTGCCCTATCTGCATTCGACCTCAATGCGCTTGATTATCTTTTGAAACCGGTGCCGTTCAAGCGGCTGCATACTGCCGTTCAGCGCGCGCAGGCGCTGCACGCGCTGAAAATCGCCTCAACGAAAATGACCATTTCAGAACAATCATCCAATTTGTATGTGAAGTCTGAATACCAGACGGTCAAAATTCCATTGAGCGATATTCTCTACATCGAAGGAATGAAGGACTATGTGAAAATTTTCATTGCCGGGAAGGCTATTCCGGTGTTAACCCGTATGAATGTAAAGGCCATTGAAGCGCTCCTGCCGGTTGATTCTTTCTGCCGTGTGCATCAGTCGTTTATCGTTTCGATCGACAAAATCGAGGCTTTTCAAAAGAAAAAGCTATGGGTTGCCCAAAAGGAGATCCCGGTGGGAGAAAGGTTTCTGAGGAATTTTGAACAGGCCACGGCTATTTCCCCAGCCAGAACTTGAAGTCGGGCACCCGGTCCAATTCCTCAATATCCTTTGCCGTTTTGCGGGCAAAAATGAATTCGGCAATACCCATTTCCAGGATAGGTGTCGGCTCCGCGGTTGAGCGCAGCAGTGGGTTCATGTTAGTGGTGAGGTTAAAGCCGGAATTCGAACGGCACAGGTTGTTGGGGTTCAGTGAGCAGCCCTCTTAAAGAGATACCAATATATCCGCTTTTCTACGATTGGGCAGTGTCTTTGAATGTATATTCTTGGAATATCCAGCTAGGCGGTTCTACTAGACGCAATAAGCCAAACTTGTTGTACTAGCTTGGGCAGCGGGCTGGCTTTTGGCCGTTTTTAAACCATCCTATGGCTTTCGGGATAATCCGATGACTGTAATACCAGCGAAAGCCTGGCTGTAAGTGTTCTTATCTGGTCTTGTGATCATAGCCATCCAAATGCTATTGAGCACGCTTAGCCGCAGCTGTGTCGTATAAAGTAAGTGGGCAACATATCTGTACGATTATACAGGCGGGTTGCCCACTTACTTTATAACTACTTTGAGTTACATAATTCATTGATATTCAACGATAAACTCGCGTTGCGCTGGTATTAAGGATAACTATCTCTTTGAATTTCTCTGATAAAATGCTGTTTCCCAGGGTGTCTTTCAAACGGACAATTTTGCATGAAACCAGGGATTACGCAATTGACCGTTCATTTTAACATAGTCGGAAGGACGCATTCCGACGATTTTAAAAAAAGTCGTACTGAAAGTTGGAATGCTATTATATCCTACCGAAGCTGCCGCTTCCTTGACCGACATATTGTCTTCGAGTAGAAACCGCAATGCCCGCATCATCCGCTGAATGGTCAGGTACTGAACAAACGAAATGGCCACGTCTTTATGAAACAGCCTGGAAAGGCTGCGCTCGCTGAAACCAAACCGGCGGGCAAGTTCGGGGAATGCGATCGGCTCTTGCAGGTTGTCCTCCATGAAGCGGATCACTTTGTCGAGGCGCTTGTCTTTCGCGTAAGGTAATGCCAGTGGCAGTTTATAAATGCTGATTTCCGGTAAAATGTACTTCAATGCCATCGCGAACAGGTAACTGCTCTTATCGGCCTCGTCGATAACTCCGCTCCATTGGTTACTGAAAATCACCATTTGCAAAAGCAGGTCGTTCACAGGATAAATACCTATCTCAAAATAAAAAGGCTGGTCCCCAGGCTCTACCGGAAAATACAGGTTCCGCATGATCACGTCCGGCGACCCGGGATGAATGCTGTGCTCTATGCCGGGAGGTATCCATATATAATGCCTGGCCGGCAGGAAGTAGGTCTTCTGCGGTGTCACTACGTGCACGATACCTCCCTGCGTGTAAAGGAACTGGCCCTTGCGGTGCATATGCGGGGCCACATCGTTTTCCCCCATCAGGTCGTGCATGCAATAAATACTGCGGGGTTGCTTGTCGACCTCCGTCAGGTAATACATCCGGTCGATTTTGGGCATGGCGTAAATAGATAAATATTTGACTTTGCAAGATAATAAAGCCATACTAAAATCCCGCACCTTTGCTGCATAAATTAAATCACACATAAGTCCTATCACGATGAGACCTGCGGCCATTTTCTGGCAGTTCACACTGAGCAAAGTGCAATTCCGAACAAAATCATCCCCGAGAAATCACTACTCATTATCAACCCATTATAAACCCCGATCTGTGACGGCCAGTGCGGTCTTTGCGGGCGCGTTGCTATTCTCCTCGGCAACACAGGCGCAAACTTCCCGGCGCTTGTCGCTGCCGGAAGCCTTGAAAATCGCGGTGGCCAACAACCGGGACATCCGGCATGCCAGGATCGAAAGAGAGGTTGCCGAGGCCGATATTGACGAAAAGAGGGAGCTGCACCTGCCGGAAATAGACCTGCATGCGTCCTATGCCCGCATAACTGACCTGACAGAGTATCGCCACGGCCTGGGGGATAAAGTGGTGACACACACCATCCCGGTCATTGCCGATTTGACGGGTTCCGCGAAAATGCCGCTCTATACCGGGGGAAAGATCAGGTATACAATCCAGAAAGCAAGACAGCAGGAAGAGATCGCCTCGCTGGCGGTGCTGAAAACGGAGAACGACGTTAAAATGGAGGCCACGGAGCTGTTTTTCCATGCCTACAAAATGATGGAGCTCGACAAGCTGTTGCAAGAGCATATCCGGGAAGAGGAAGACCGGCTGGCAGAGGTACGATCGTTCAAGGCGCATGGTACGGTCACCCGGAATGAAGTGCTGCGGGCTGAGTTGCAACTTTCCGATATGCGCCTCTCGCGTACTACCAACCGCAGCAATATCGAAGTCGTACTGCATGACCTGCACACCTTGCTGGAAATGCCCGAAGAAGTTTCGCTCGAACTCGACACAGCCCGCCTGCTGGACGGCACCGTAGCCGTTGAAGATATGCATTCCTATCTCCGGGCGGCGCTGGCCAAGGACGAGATGCGCATTTCCGAGAAGAAGGAGCAGGTTTTTGCAACCGAGCAGCAGATCACGCGGGCAGCTTACTTCCCAAACATCCACCTTTTTGCTTCCTATGGGTTCAACTACCCCAATTACATGTTCTTCCCGCCCGATCCTTACCTCTACACGTTAGGACGCGTCGGTGTGGAAGCCACTTACAGCCTTTCCAATTTGTATAAAAACAAGACCCGCACACATATGGCGCGCCTGCGCACGGAGGCACAGCAGGCCCAAACAGGCATCGTTAAAAACCGTGTCATGGACAATGTGTTCAAACACCACGCCGAACTGAAAGACCTGCTCGAAACCATTCCCGTAAAGGAAAAGGCCGTAACGCAAGCGACCGAAAACTACCGCATCGTCAAACTCAAATACCTTCATCAGCTTGCGTTGATCACCGAAATGCTCGACGCCGACAATGCACTTCTGCAAGCGCGTTTCGATCTGCTCACTGCCCGTATCAATGCTACTGTCAAACACGGCCGCCTGCTGCATGCGTCCGGCCAGCTGCCCTGAGGCTTTTCACTCCCAAAACAATCAAACAGATTCCCATGAAAGTCCGTCAAACACAGGCCGCGCATGGCCCGTTCCATACCGTAATCACCGTCATTGCCAGCCTGATCGCTTTGGCAGGCATAGGGCTGGGCGTATGGTTCTTTATCATTTACAGCAACTACGAAGAAACGAACGACGCGCAGGTAGACCAATACGTCACCCCGGTCGCTACCCGGATCACCGGCTATGTACAGCAGGTACGGTACGAGGAAAACCAGTTTGTGCGCCGCGGCGACACGCTCATTGTGATCGACAACCGGGAGTACCGGACGCATTGGGGTATGGCTACCGCCGAGATCAGCAACGCGCGGCACCGCGTTTCGGCAGCGCGCAGGAACGCCGCGTCGACCCAAAGCCACGTAGCCGTGGGCCAGGCGCAACTGGACGCGGCCCGGACGCTGGTATGGAAAACAAAACTGGAATATGAACGCTACAAGGCCCTGCTGGAAGAAGAAGCAGCCACCGGGCAGCAGGTTGAAAAGGTGCGGGCCGACTACGAATCCGCGCAGGCGCATTATGAAGAGGTGAGCAGAAATATCCGGGCTTCGGAGCTGGCGACTTCGGAGGCGCTCGCGCAGGTACCCGTCGCTGAATCGATGATACAGGTAAGGAATGCGGCAGCTGATAATGCGGCATTGTATTTGTCGTACACGGTCATTACTGCGCCTTACGACGGCTGGGTAGGCCGGAAAACCATCCAGCCCGGGCAGCTCGTGAAGGAAGGGCAAACGCTTGTGTCGGTGGTGAGCCGCGAAAAATGGATCACAGCGAATTTCAAAGAAACACAGATCGCCGATATGGCCGTCGGGCAACCCGTTACCTTCAAGGCCGACGCTTCCCATGGCCGGACTTTCAACGGCCGGATCGAGTCGTTTTCACCCGCGAGTGGCGCCCGGTTCTCCATCCTGCCGCCCGACAATTCGACCGGCAACTTTGTGAAGATCGAACAACGCATTCCGGTACGCATTGCCCTTACCGACCCCGGTGCGCAGACCGCCTTCCTGCGAGCAGGTATGAACGTCACCGTTACCGCTGCCCATCAGCGCTAGTCCCGTGAGCAAGCAACCTGTTTTCAAAAGCTGGGTACCCGATTGGCTCGTCAAATCGGTGCTGATATGCTGCATGCTGCATACTATGGTGCTGCTGGGCTTGTATACCAGCAATATGACCTACTCGGCCAGCTTCCTCGACGTCGAGCCGGAGGATTTGCAGTTTGCCATGAGCGTTACTTATGGTACATTCCTGGCAACGTTGCTGGTCGAGAACCGAATTTTCCGGTATTTCCCGACCCGGAATTACTTTATCGCCATCTACGCGCTCGCCGCGCTCACATTCATCGCATCGGCGTACACGCACGACTTTGTGATTTTTCTCATGCTAAGGGCGGCGGAGGGCGTTCTGATGGCCCTGCCCTGGGTACCGCTGCGGATCCTGCTGCTTACCCGGTTCAAATCCAGGAATGGGACCATCATCGTCTTTTCATTCACTTATGGAATGCTGCTGATGGCCTCTCCATTCATCATGAACATCGCCGTATGGCTGCTCGAAAACTACGATTGGAACTATATGGCCTATGGTTCCGCATTTTTCCAGCTCCTATGTGTCGCGTTGGTGTTAGTGATCTTCAACGGGCACCGTTTCCAGCGCAAAACACCGCTCTTCCAGATCGACTGGGCCAGTCTCGTACTCGTCCATGCAGCCATTCTCTGCGGGGCGTACGTGCTCGTGTATGGGGAGAAGAAATACTGGTTCGAATCGCCGCTCATCGTGGCGGCATGCGTCGGCGCTGCTATTACTTCCGCATTGTTTATCCTGAGGCAACAGCTTGTCAAACGCCCCTGTTTTGATTTTACAGTATTGAAGTACGCCAACCTGCGTACGGGCCTGTCCCTTTTTATTGTTTTCTATATTTCAAGGGCCACGCTCAACCTGTGCCATCAGACGATGACGAAAGTGTGGAATTGGGAGCCCGTTAGGGTCGCGCATGTTCAGTATTTGAATGTGGCCGGCAATGCAATAGGTATGCTTATCGCCGCAGCCTGTATGTCACGCTCTGTCGCGGCCCGCTACATTTTTATGCTGGGCTTTTCAATACTGGCTATTCATCACCTGTGGTTCACGTTCCTGCTCGTGCCGGACGTGTCGCTCACAGACATTGTCGTGCCTTACCTCCTGCAGGGTGTAGGTGTGGGTGTAATTTTCGTGCCGCTGGTACTGTTCACGGTTTCGTCCACACCTTCGCATTTAGCGCCGTTTTCAGGTACCGTCGGTGTCACCGGCAGGTTTTGGGGCAGCACATTGGGTTTTTGTATCATGCAAAATGCGCTGGTGATTTTACAGCAAAAGCATTACAACAAATTACAGCAAATGCTAACGCCTGAAAACGCCGAGACGCAACAGTGGCTGGCCAGATCGACTGCCCGGTTCGTTGCAAAAGGCTTCTCCGAAGATCAAGCGACGGGCCTGGCCTTCCGTCAGCTAGGCCAGCGCCTTACCACCCAAACCACGCTCCTCGCCGAAATGGAAATTTTTACATGCGTTGGCTACGCATTGCTGGCGGGTGTGGTGCTGCTGATGCTGAACGGGCATTTGCGGCAAACATTCGACATTTTGAAGAACCGCATATGGGGTAGCTAGCAAGTGCGAGATTACACTAATTCTGAAAGATGACCTTTTTAAGCTCATGGAAGCCTGTGCAATTATATCGCCTTCGACCATTCCTGCATCCGGGAAGCGGACGGGAATGAATGGGGCGCGGCAATGGCAGGCATGACCGCCGCACTGCTGTATTTGCTAACTAATGGTCTTGAAGAGCAAGTCAGTTAGAAAACTGGCTGTGAAAGACTTTTGATCCATGCCCTGGCTATCTGTCAACCTCGGCAAGTAGCTGCAAAAGAACTGCTGGTAATGCGCTGTCTCAATAAGGGTGCTGCTTAAAGACCTTGGGTATTGGTAGTTCGGGTTGTATTCGCTGATCACTTCGGCGATTCGTGCGCAAAGGTCTTTATAGGGTTTAAAAACTTCCGATTTATTGATTTCACCTACTTCTTTAACCAGATACACCTTGCTGCTTTCACTGATCATGATCTGGTTCAGATACTGGGTATTATAGTCCATTGACCCGGCACTTTGCGGTAGCTCCTGGGTAAGCAGCTCAATGATCACATGCAGCTTTTGCTTCGGATCGGTCAGGTTTTGCAGCCTGAACATGACTAAAAATTCCATGTAGCTCCAATACCAGTTCAGGATGTAGAGCAGCAGACGGTGTTTGTTTTCAAAATAACGGTACACCGTCGCTTCGGTCGTATTGACCTGGGCTGCCAGCTTCTTAAATGTAAAGTGCTCCAAGCCCAACTCATAGATCAGGTCAATGGCTGTCTTAACCAGCTGTTTACCCAACTCGCTGCTTTCGGGGTCCTTTAAGAAAACCCGCTCGTTCAAATGGAAGCTTACCTGAAAATCCATACAAGACATAATGGTTTTACGAAAATAGTAAAATGTCGCCAAACGTAGCTTCGGTATCATTAAAAAATAAACTACAATATTTAATGATAGTATTACTATTATAAATATTAGGGATGTTATATTTGCATGTTCATTATATGCGCTCGTATGGAAAAGGTCAGCCCCTTTAAAAGACTATGGACCCTGATAATGTTGGACCGTTCAGAGATTGTAGCGATCTATTTTTATGCTATCCTGAATGGTCTGGTAAATTTGAGCCTGCCGCTGGGCATCCAGGCGATCATCGGATTTGTGCTGGGGGCTTCCATGGTTACCTCCATCTATGTTTTGATCGCCCTTGTAGTAGCAGGGGTGGTTGCGGTCGGGTTGATGCAAATCAACCAGATGAAAATTATCGAGAATATCCAGCAGAAAATTTTCACGCGCTACGCCTTTGAGTTTGCGGACAAAATTCCGCGCTTTGATCTGATTAAAACAGACAAGTTCTACCTTCCCGAGAAAGTCAACCGTTTCTTTGACGTTCTTAATGTCCAGAAAGGGTTGTCAAAACTGCTGCTGGACGTTCCCGCGGCCAGTATCCAGATCATTTTCGGCCTTGTTCTGCTAGCGCTCTACCATCCTTTCTTCATCGTATTCGGCATTACGCTGGTCTTTGTACTTTCCCTGATCTTTCGTCTGACCGGCGCAAACGGCCTGAAAACCAGTCTTCAGGAAAGTGTTCACAAGTATAAGACCGTGGCCTGGTTGCAGGAGATGGCGCGGGTCATTAATCCGTTCAAACTTAGCTACGACACTCATTTCAATCTCACCCGCACCGACCTGCACGTGCACGATTACCTGCGGTCCCGAACTGCGCACTTTTCAGTGCTGCTTTTTCAATACAAGACCCTTGTTTTTACAAAAGTTGCGATTACAACGGCTATGCTTGTCGGGGGCGCATTTCTTTTGCTACGCCAGCAGCTGAACATCGGGGAGTTCATCGCCGCCGAGATTGTCGTGCTTGCGGTGATCAATGCGGTCGAGAAGCTGATTATTAATCTCGACAGTGTTTACGATGTTGTTACGGGTCTTGAAAAACTGGCGACCGTGACTGAAAACCTCTCCGAGCAGGAGGGGAGCATGGTGCTTGATTCAGCCGGCAAGGGTATAGCCATAGAAATGCAGCACTTTTCGTTTTCTTTTCCCGACAACCGGAAAATATTCGGGGATGTCAATTTGCAGATTCCGGCCGGAAGCCTGGTCGGTGTTTCGACCGTTGGCCGCCTTGGGAAGTCGACCTTCCTGAAAATCATTGCGGGGCATTTCCAGCAATTCTCCGGCTCGCTGCTTTTCAACAAGGTGCCGCTGAGCAATTACCGGCTTTCGGCGCTGCGCATGAGAACGGGCTTGTATCTTAATCAGAGGGAAGTATTCACCGGTACGGTTTGGGATAATATTATCGATGGGAGGAGTCATATTACCCCCGGCGAAATCATCGAGCTGGCCGAGAAAGCCGGGCTGTCGGGGTTTTTGGATCAATTGCCTGAAGGGTTCCAAACACAGCTGGCACCCAACGGCAAGAATCTGCCCGGGCATTACATCAAGCGCATTTCGCTACTGAGGGCATTGCTCAACAAACCCGCACTGCTGCTGCTGGAAGATCCGTGGGAGGGGCTGGCCGGGCACGAAAGGCAAAAACTGATGCAATACCTGATGAGCAAACCCAATAACGCGACAATCGTTGTGGCAACGGGCGACCCGGCTTTCCTGAGTGAATGTGACTACCAGATTCTGCTCAGTAACGGCACAGCTACTTTAAACGAAAACTTTGAAAATGGATCAGGCGAACTATAAAATTCCTCTTAAATCGTTTGACACGATTTACATGCGTGGACAAGAAAGCAAGGTCCGCTACTGGTTCTACGGGATCATCCTCATCTTCGTAGCGGGGCTTTTCCTGCCCTGGACCCAGAATATCAAGGCACGCGGATCGATCACTTCCCTTTATCAGGAGCAGCGTCCGCAGCATATCAATTCTCCGATCCCGGGCCGGATCGCCCGGTGGTATGTCAAGGAGGGGGATTTTGTTAAAAAAGGTGATACCATCGTTCAGATCTCCGAAATCAAGGAAGATTACCTCGATCCCAGGCTCGTAAACCGCACCCAGCAACAGGTGGAAGCCAAAAGGGGCTCGATCCGTTACTACAAAGGCAAAGCGGCCGCGACTTCTTCGCAGATCCAGGCATTGGAGGCTTCCAAAAGACTCAAAATTCAGCAGCTGAAAAACAAGCTCGACCAGCTCGACAGCAAACTGGCAGGAGAACAGGCGGAGCTGGAAGCTGCTAACAACGAATACAATCTCTCGCAGGACCAATATGAGCGCCAGGAGAAAATGCACCAGGAGGGACTCGTTTCCAAAACCCAGCTGCAACAGCGCAACACCGCATTCCGCAACGCGATGGCCAAGCGCATTACCGCAGAGAACAAGGTGGCGCAAACCCGGCAGGAAATCCTTATCACGCAGATCGAGCAGAATGGCGTTGAGCAGGATTACACCGAGAAGATAAGTAAGGCCGAGGGCGACCGGCTGCAGAGCCTCAGCAACGTCGCATCCGGGGAGGGTGAAATGGTGAAACTCGAGAATCAGGTAACCAACTACACGATCCGCAACGGCATGTACATTATCACCGCCCCGCAGGACGGACAGATCGTACAGGCCAGCAAGGCAGGTATTGGAGAAATCCTTAAAGACGGGGAGAGTATCACGGTGATCGTGCCCACGCGCACGCAGTACGCGGTGGAAATGTACGTCCGCCCGGTAGACCTGCCGCTGATTAATGTCGGGCAGAAGGTGCGGTTTATGTTTGACGGCTTTCCGGCGATCGTATTCAGTGGCTGGCCGGAGAACAGCTACGGAACTTTCGGCGGTAAAGTGGTCGCCTACGAGCATACGATCAGTACGAACGGGCTTTTCAGGGTCCTTGTAGCGGAAGATGCCGCCGACCGCCCTTGGCCGCAGCAGTTGAAGCTCGGTACAGGCGCCCAGGGCATTGCATTGCTGAAAGACGTGCCTGTCTGGTATGAACTTTGGCGTAACATCAACGGCTTCCCGCCGGATTACTACGTTTTGAAAGCGCCGGAAACAAAGGACAAACAAAAATGATCTGGCCGCCTATGAAAATGATCGCATTTCAACTGGGCTTGTTGTTGGCAACCGCGCTTTTCAATTCGCCATATGCTCAGGATTCGACCCGCACACTGAGCAGCGAACAGGTTTTGGAGCTCGTGCGCAAATACCATCCCGTTGCCCGGCAGGCCCGCATTCATGTCGACAAGGCCCAAGCCGACCTGCTCGTAGCACGCGGCGGGTTCGATCCCGTGCTGGGCACCTACGTAGCGCGCAAGCGTTTCGGTGGGGTGGGGTACTATAACCGGACTTCGCCTGAAATCGTGATCCCTACCTGGTATGGTATTGAGGTTTACAGCGGTCTGGATGACTACACCGGAGAGCGGCTCGATCCTACGATGACCAAAGGCCAGTCATCATTCATCGGCGCGAGCATTCCGCTGGGCAAAGACCTGCTGATGGACAAACGCCGCGCCTATTTAAAGCAGGCCAGAATTTTCACCTCTATGGCGGAGACAGAGCAGCGGCTCTTGATCAACAACCTATTGATGGATGCCATGGAAGCCTATTGGATATGGGTGAGCAGTTACAATCTGTACCAGGTGATGAAAACCGCCGTTGGCATCAATGTGCAAAGGCTTGACCTGGTCCGAAGATCATTTGTGAATGGAGAGCGTGCGGCGATCGACACCGTGGAAGCATTGGCACAGCTACAAAGTTTTCAGTATCAACAAACCCAGTACGGGATGCAATTCCGCAATGCCGGCCTGATGCTTTCCAGCTTCTTATGGACTGACTCAGGTGCACCCTACAACCTGCCGGAAACAATTTCCCCGCCCGCAGACTGGGACGACCAGCAGCTTTTGAATGGCATGGAGCTCGAGCTGAACGCATTGCTGACCATCGCTGAGCACTCGCACCCCGCATTGCGTGTATACGACTATAAGCTACGTGCATTGGATGTAGATAAAAAATTGAAATTCCAGGAACTGCTGCCCAAAGCCGATTTTCGCTACAACCACCTCAGTAAAGGCTACAACGCATTTTCGGGCATTTCCGAATCGTCGTTTATGGGGAATAACTATCAATATGGTTTCAAATTCGAGGTGCCGCTGCGGCTTTCTGCCGGGCGGGGAGAGTACCGCAAAGCGAAACTAAAAATCACGGAAGCGCGTCTTGAGCAGGCACAAAAGCAGCTTGACCTGCAATTGAAGATCAGGCAATACCACAATGAATTCTCTGTTTTGAAAGAGCAAATCGGCCTGCAAACGCTGAACCATGCAAACTATCAGAAGTTGCTGGCTGCCGAACAAACGCGCTTAAGTAATGGGGAAAGCTCTCTTTTTCTGGTCAACAGCCGTGAGAGTAAGTTGATCGAGGCCCAGCAAAAGCTGGTGGAACTGAAAGCGAAATATTTCAAAACCGCTTTTGCCGTCCAGTGGTGTGCGGGCTTGCTCAACTAATGGAATCAATAGTCTACCCTCAGCGGTGTAAGTTCAGGAAAAGCAAGTGTCATGATCGGCGGCAAGCCGACCAAGGTCAACGCCATCCCAATCCTGGCGCCACGTGTTGCAAGATGGAAGACAGCACGTGTACATTGTAATCAACTCCCAGCGTATTGGGTATTGTCAGAAGGACCGTATCCGCTTCCTGAATAGCTTCGTCCTGCGCCAATTCTTTAATTAGCTGATCGGGGTCCGCGGCATAGCTTCTACCGAAAATCGCACGCTTGCCTGGTTCTATCATTCCAATCTTATCAGTCCGGCCTGCTTCCTGCCCAAAGTAATAGCGGTCTTGATCGGTTACCAATGCGAAGATGGACCTACTCACCGAAATTCTTGGCTCGCGCTGGTGTCCAGCTTTTATCCACGCGTCTTTGTACAACCTGATCTGCTCGGCTTGCTGCACATGAAAAGGCTTTCCGCTTTCATCGTTTTTCAGCGTTGAACTTTGAAGATACATTCCGTTTTCGGCCGCCCAGACAGCAGTAGCATTAGAGCCGGCTCCCCACCAGATCCGCTCCCGCAATCCTTCCGAGTACGGTTCCAGGCGCAGCAGGCCCGGCGGGTTCGGGAACATCGGGTTCGGATTTGGCTGTGCAAACCCTACTCCGTTCAGCCGTTCAAGGAATTCCAGGGCTTTACGGCGGCCCATATCTGCGTCGTTTTCTGCTTCCGCCGGTTCATATCCAAAATAGCGCCATCCGTCGAGCACTTGTTCCGGCGAACCCCTGCTAATTCCCAGTTGCAGTCGCCCCCCGGAAATTAAGTCTGCGGCGCCTGCATCTTCTACCATGTACAAGGGATTTTCATAGCGCATATCAATTACGCCCGTTCCAATCTCTATTTTGCTGGTTTTTGCGCCGATAGCCGAAAGCAAAGGGAACGGCGACGCTAACTGTGCGGCAAAATGATGTACACGAAAATAAGCGCCATCTAAACCTATTTCTTCGGCAGCAACAGCCAGGTCAATAGATTGAAGAAGCGTATCGCTCGCAGTTTGAGCGTTGTAAGCCGGATGGTTTGACCAATGTCCGAAGGATAAAAATCCTATTTTCTTCATAGTCTCAGTTACCTGTTTCAAACTCCGTTTACGTTCAGGCAAAAATAGCTTTAATACGATCCGGCCCGGCCTGCAACTTAAATATTTTTTCGCAACTGACGGCAAACCAATACCTCTTTGTTGCGCAAGGCCATAAAGGTAGCCGGGATAGCCCTTTAAGCGCTTTACGGCTGCTCAAAATTTTTTGGCGATGAAATTTTTAAAAAAAATACTCCTTTTTTATTTTCGCCCCCAACTAGGATTCAAGGCCCGAACGAAGGCTTTGTAACCATTCTTTAATAAATGAAATTTAGTAATAACTTTTGTTTGTTAGATTATGTCCCTTTTTTTTCCAATTTTCAAAAAGTACAGCGTTCATTCCCTTCGCAGTTTGCTTTTTATGGCCGGACTCTCTGCAAGTTTACAGGCCCAGCCTTCAGGCAAACCCATTGAAAAGTCTTCTTTTCAAACCAACTTGTTCAATCTGGAAGCCAGCGCAAATGAGCCATTCCGTTACTCGGCCACATTGAAAAACGGATCCGGTCAGGCAAGGAATTATGCGTTGGCGGCCAAGTTGCCCCCGGGTTGGGTTGCCTCCTTTCGCACAATGGGCAGCCAGGTCACCTCGGTCCATCTCGAACCGGGAGCTACCCAGGAGGTCTCGATCGAGATTAGCGTAAGCCCTTATTCGAAGCCGGAAAAGTATGCAATTCCTGTAACGGCCGTTTCGGCCGCCGACACCCTCAGGCTTAACCTGGAAGCCGTTCTGAAAGGCGCGCACAAGATTGAGCTCGGTACGCCTTCTGGGCGGCTGAGTAAAGATGTCACCGAAGGCAGCGTGGAGCAGATTGTGTGCACTATCAAGAACACCGGGACTCTTCCCCTTGAAAATGTAGAGTTGACAGCCCAGACTCCCCCGAAATGGGAAGTTAGCTTTGTCCCTGCAAAAGTGGAACGTATAGACCCATCCGGTTCTATTGACATTACAGCTACGGTGCGGGTTCCCGACAAAACAATTGCCGGCGATTACGTCACCACATTCACGGCCAAAAATCAGAATGCCAATGCGGATGCCGTTTTCCGGATCACCGTGAAGACTTCTTTGTTATCTGGTTGGCTCGGTATTGTGGTCATTTTGCTCGCTGTTGGCTTGATATACAGGTTAATCAAAAAATACGGCAGACGCTGAGCGGTATGGATAATCCTGTCATTGATTTGAAGGGGTTGACCAAATGCTATGGTTCTCTGAAAGCAGTTGATAACCTTAATTTGAAAATCGGCAAAGGCGAAATATTCGGCTTGCTAGGGCCAAATGGGGCAGGGAAAACTACGACCATCCTGATGATGCTTGGGCTTACCGAACCTTCTTCGGGCAAAGCGCTGGTCTGCGGAATTGATGCAACAACCCATCCCATCCCGGTGAAGCGGAAAGTAGGTTACATGCCCGACAGCATCGGCTTTTACGATAGCATGACAGCCCTTGAAAACCTGGTATACACCGGCAAACTGAACGGTCTCCCGGGTGCAGAGGCATATAAGCGTGCGTTGGATTTACTGGACTTGATTGGCTTGGGCAATGCGGTGCACAAAAGGACTTCCGTCTTTTCAAGGGGGATGAAACAAAGACTCGGTCTTGCAGAGGTTTTAATCAAGCGGCCGGAAGTAATTATCCTCGACGAGCCCACGCTTGGCATCGATCCGGCTGGCGTTAAAGAGTTTCTGGCGCTGATCCGCCAGCTGAGCCGAGAGCAGGGGCTGACCGTCCTGCTATCCTCTCATCATCTGCATCAGGTGCAGATGGTCTGTGACCGTGTTGGTATTTTTGCCGCCGGTAAGATGCAAATGGAAGGGGATATTGATAAGCTTTCAAAGAATCTTTTTGCCGATGAATCCTACTCGGTCGGCATCACAGTAAGAAATGCCCTCTCTGTGCCATGGGAGCATATGGCTGAGCTGCGGAGCATCAGGGACGTGCAACAGCTGCGCATCACTGAAAACCTCGTAGAGGTCGCCTGTTCTTCGGATGTTACGCCCGATATCGTCCGTTTCTTTGTCGCCAAGGGTCTTGATGTAATTGGGGTCCACCGAAGAGAATTCGGACTTGATGAAATTTATCAAAAATACTTTGAGGACAATTTAACAGAAGACAAGACCAATGAAAAGTCTCGCGGTATTTTCCAAAGGTATCTCAACAAAAAATAAACCCGCCGCAGATTCCAGCACTGCATTCCAGGTCATGGTAGCCAAAGAGGTGGCGGATCATATCCGGAGCTGGCGATTTATCGTACTGCTTACCCTGGTCGTTCTTACTTTTTTGGGGGCTTTATATGTGTCGGTGAACAATATCCGGACTGCGGTTTCAAATATGCAGGATCCGGATAGCATGTTTCTTTACCTGAAACTGCTTACCAGTACGGACGGGGCAATGCCCCCATTTCATGTGTTCCTGAATTTCCTCGGTCCATTGCTGGGGATTGCGCTGGGCTTTGATGCAATCAATTCCGAGCAGAACAACGGCACCCTGATACGGCTGATGGCACAACCCGTATACCGGGACAATTTGATCCTGGCCAAGTTTGTGAGTGCATTATTGATCGTCGGTACACTGTTTCTTAGCCTTGCCCTGCTCATGATTGGTGCCGGATTGTACATTACAGGCGTTTGGGTTGAACCGGGAGAAGTACTTCGCATTTTCGCATTTGTGGTGGTAAATATCGTTTACGTGGGCTTTTGGCTTAGTTTGTCCATATTATTTTCTATCACGTTTAAACAAACAGCCACTTCGGCACTCGCAGCAATCGGAGTCTGGTTATTTTTTACAGTATTTTACCAGATTGCGGTCAATTTGGTAATTGGGGCATTCATTCCCGAACAGGCAATGCTCACTCAAGTGGATGTGGTCAGGTACAATCAACTGGCGCTGAATATACTCCGTTTGGCACCAAGCCAGCTGTTCTCGGATGCGACTACCACATTGCTCATGCCATCTGTGCGGAGCCTGGGCCCTCTTACGATGGAACAGATGGCCGGCGCTATTCCCTCGCCACTTCCGTTCAAAGAAAGTCTGATGGTGGTTTGGCCGCAATTATGCGGACTGTTAGCCGCAACTTCACTCTGCTTCGCATATTCTTATAGTCTGTTTATGCGAAGAGAGATCCGAAGTTAAATGGCACAGTAAAGAGCAGGAAAAAGTTTCAGGCTTGGCCGGGCGCTAGCCCGGCAATCAAACAGCGGTAAATTCCCTGCTGCATAGCCGTCAGCTCACGCGGCACTTAATAGGCGAGAGACTTCTGGAACAATTCAAAGGTATCGGCCACATTCATTTTCTTGTAGATCCGTTTTTTATAGGTGCTGATGGTGTTGCATTTGAGGTTGAGCGAATAGGCGATCTCTTTGGTGCTTTTGCCCAGGGCAACCTGGGTCATGATGGTCCGTTCGCGCTCGGAGAGCCGGTTGATGGATTCCAGCTCTTCTATCTGATGGCCGGCGCTGATCTTCGGTAGCAGCGAGGATTGCAACTCCACGCTTAGATATTTGCCGCCGGAGCCCACGATCGTGATCGCCCTGGCCAGCTCACGGGGTTTGGAATGTTTCATGATGAACCCGTCGGCGCCGGAACGCATGACCGGCAATGCATATAGCCGCTCGGCCAGCCCTGAATAGAAAAGTATCGAAACGTCGGCCCTGGTGCTTCTTAGTATTTCAACCAGGTTCGGCGTGATAGTTCCATTGATTTTAACCTCGCTGATAATGAGCTCGATGTTGGTCTCGCTTCTCAATATAGCCCGGGCCGTTTCCAGGTTACCTGCTTCGAAAAGACAGTACTCCCCGGAAATAGATTGGAGCAGGAGCCGCATTCCTGTGCGGAGCAGTGGTTGGTCATCGATAATCAATACGTTCATAGCAACAGGAGATAGCGTTGAATCTTACGGGAGGAATTTGGAACAGACGTTCCGATAAAACCGGTGAGCCGGCTACCGGAACGTCTGTAAACCACTATTTAGCGTTATGCATTATTTAATGTGGACGAATTTGTGTGTGTGAACAGATCCGTCAGTGTGTGTGATGCGCAGGATGTATACGCCCGCGTCAAGCTTGCTTACATCTACTTTACCAGCGTCAACCGGTCCTGAGTTGTAAACCTGCAAGCCTGCAAGGTTGTTGATCCGGATGGCTTTCACCTGTTTCCAGCTGGTCACTTTGAGTGTCAGCTCATTGCTAACAGGGTTTGGATAGATGCTGCTTTCAAGCCTGGTTTCGAAGCGCACGCTTCTAATAGAGCTGAATGCGAATGTGCCATCGAGACCGTTCGCGCCGCGGTCGATCATTTTCAGCCGGTAGAAGCTGGTGCCGAGCTCAGGTTGGTGATCAACGAAGACGTATGTCTGTCTCACCTTGCTTTCGCCCTGGGCCGCCACATTGCCGACCTTTTTCCAGGCCTTACCATCGGAGCTGCGCTGGATTTCGAAACGGTCGGAGTTGGTCTCTTCCGAAGTCACCCAGGTCAGTTCAGCAGCCTTTTCACGGGCAGTAGCAGTGAACGACACCAGGGTCACCGGAAGCGGTTTCTCCCAGCGGATCGTGTAAGGTGCAGGCGATGACTGCTCGCCGGCCTCGTCTACATAAGCGTACTCGAAAGTAGTGCTGGTATATCCCGTACCGGTCAACTTGATGGCCAGTGAGTCAGGATTGTAGTTAGGAATCACCTGGCCTTCTGTCACCGGCACGCCGTTGTAATACAGCTCACCGTTGTCAGGCAGGGTAGTGATCACCACAGTGCGATCTTTGCCTGAACCATTCAATGTGCCGTCCTCAGGGTCGGCGCCGGTCAGCTGAGCAGGCGCGGTAGTGCCTGTACCCGTGCTGGTATGCGTACCATTGAGCGGTATGATCTGATCCACAATCGGCTGATCGATCACGTAGTCCTTCGGATCGGCCACCGGTGGCTGCTGTACCCCAAAGTTTGCATTAGTTACATCAGTAGCAGTTACCACAATATTGGGCAAGATACCATTGACAGTCCCGTCGCTTCCCGCATTGGCACCCAGGTGCTCACCCGTGTTATTCCAACCAGCTGGCAAACTTGGCGTCGTCGAGCCAGCCGCTGTCTGGTGCAATACCACGCTGTAAGTACCCGGCGTAACATTACCGAAGTCGTAGCTGCCATCCGCATTCACAGGGACAGTCGCCACCACAGCGCCAGTGCTATCGAGAAGCGAGGCATAAAGGCCAGTCGGAATGGCAATGCCCGAGGTTGTGTTAACGGTGCTATCCGTCAATGCATTGGCATCATGGAATACATTACCTGAAAGGCTGACCAGGGGCGTGGTGAATGGAGCCGTTACCGTGCTTTCATTACTTATCGCGCCACCATTATCTGTTACTACAAAAGGAATGGAAGCGGTCACATCACCGTCGATCGGGTCGATCAGAACAGTGAGTCCTGTTACCGGAACGGTCAACGAATCAACCCACGCGGTTTGTCCTGCACCCGGGGTTACTCCTGGGGCCACATAGGTGACGCCATTGATGGTTACCGTGGTAACACTATCAGGGAAGGCGGTGAACGTGATGGTCTCGACGGTTCCATCTGAATCGGTGAAATTGAATTCGTCTGAGATATCGACCGTTACCACACCACCCGGGTTGGGCTGCGATGGCACAGCCGAATCCGTTGTGACAGGAGGGACCTGCACCCCGAAGTTGGCGTTGGTCACGTCCGTTGTCGTCACTGTTATACCGGTCAGGATGCCGTTGACTGTTCCGTCGCTACCGGCCGCTGTACCCAGGTTTTCACCCGTATTGAGCCAACCGGTTGGCAAACTTGGCGTCGTCGAGCCGGCTGCTGTCTGGTGCAATACCACGCTATAAGTCCCCGGCGTAACATTGCCGAAGTCGTAGCTGCCATCCGCATTCACAGGGACAGTCGCCACCACGGCGCCAGTGCTATCGAGAAGCGAGGCATAAAGGCCAGTTGGAATGGCAATGCCCGAGGTTGTGTTAACGGTGCTATCCGTCAACGCATTGGCATCATGGAATACATTACCTGAAAGGCTGACCAGGGGCGTGGTGAATGGAGCCGTTACCGTGCTTTCATTACTTACCGCGCCACCATTATCTGTTACTACAAAAGGAATGGAAGCGGTCACATCACCGTCGATCGGGTCGATCAGAACAGTGAGTCCTGTTACCGGAACGGTCAACGAATCAACCCACGCGGTTTGTCCTGCACCCGGGGTTACTCCTGGGGCAACATAGGTGACGCCATTGACGGTTACCGTGGTAACACTATCAGGGAAGGCGGTGAACGTGATGGTCTCGACGGTTCCATCTGAATCGGTGAAATTGAATTCGTCTGAGATATCGACCGTTACCACCCCACCCGGGTTGGGCTGCGATGGCACTGCGGAATCCGTTGTGAGAGGAGGGACCTGCACCCCGAAATTGGCGTTGGTCACGTCGGTTGTCGTCACTGCTATACCGGTCAGGATGCCGTTGACTGTTCCATCGCTACCGGCCGCTGTGCCCAGGTTTTCACCCGTATTGAGCCAACCAGCTGGCAAACTTGGCGTCGTCGAGCCGGCCGCTGTCTGGTGCAATACCACGCTGTAAGTCCCCGGCGTAACATTACCGAAGTCGTAGCTGCCATCCGCATTCACAGGGACAGTCGCCACCACAGCACCAGTGCTATCGAGAAGCGATGCATAAAGGCCAGTCGGAATAGCAATGCCCGAGGTTGTATTAACGGTACTGTCCGTCAATGCATTGGCATCGTGGAAAACATTACCTGAAAGGCTGACCAGGGGCGTGGTGAATGGAGCCGTTACCGTGCTTTCATTACTTACCGCGCCACCATTATCTGTTACTACAAAAGGAACAGAAGCAGTCACATCACCGTCGATCGGGTCGATCAGAACAGTGAGTCCTGTTACCGGAACGGTCAACGAATCAACCCACGCGGTTTGTCCTGCACCCGGGGTTACTCCTGGGGCAACATAGGTGACGCCATTGACGGTTACCGTGGTAACACTATCAGGGAAGGCGGTGAACGTGATGGTCTCGACGGTTCCATCTGAATCGGTGAAATTGAATTCGTCTGAGATATCGACCGTTACCACCCCACCCGGGTTGGGCTGCGATGGCACTGCGGAATCCGTTGTGAGAGGAGGGACCTGCACCCCGAAATTGGCGTTGGTCACGTCGGTTGTCGTCACTGCTATACCGGTCAGGATGCCGTTGACTGTTCCATCGCTACCGGCCGCTGTGCCCAGGTTTTCACCCGTATTGAGCCAACCAGCTGGCAAACTTGGCGTCGTCGAGCCGGCCGCTGTCTGGTGCAATACCACGCTGTAAGTCCCCGGCGTAACATTACCGAAGTCGTAGCTGCCATCCGCATTCACAGGGACAGTCGCCACCACAGCACCAGTGCTATCGAGAAGCGATGCATAAAGGCCAGTCGGAATGGCAATGCCCGAGGTTGTATTAACGGTGCTATCCGTCAACGCATTGGCATCATGGAAAACATTACCTGAAAGGCTGACTACCGGAATAGTGAAATCGGCAGTTACCGTGCTCACATTACTTTCCAGACCGCCATTGTCGGTCACAAAGAATGGGATCGAAGTAGACACATTTCCATCGACAGGGTCGACCAGAACCGACAAGCCAGTTCCAGGGACAGTCACATTGCCAGCGGGCCATACCTGCTGACCTGCTCCTGGCGTTTCACCCGGTGCGACATAGGTCGTTCCATTGATGGTGATCGTCTCGACGTTTTCAGGGAACTCGGTGAAAGTAATCGAGCTCACGGTTCCGTCCACATCTGAAAGACCGAAATGCGAAGTCAGGTCAACGGTGGTGCCGCCGCCAGGGTTAGGCTGGGTTGGCTCTGTACCGCCGGTGGTGACCGGAGGCAGCTGTATACCGAAGTTTGCATTGGTTACGTTGGTACCGGCTACGGTCACGCCAGTCAGAATACCACCGACAGCGTTATCGCTACCTACACCCGCGCCCAGGTTTTCACCCGTGTTCACCCATCCCGAAGGCAGGCTTGGCACAGTAGAACCGGCGGCGGTCTGGTGCAATACGATGCTATAATCACCAGGCGAAGTCACACCGAAATCATAAGTACCATCCGCATTGACAGCAACTGTTTTCACTGCCGCCCCGGTCGAATCCACCAGAGTCACATACAGGCCGGTCGGGATCGACGGGTCGGTAGCTGTGCTGTTAACAGTCACATCTTTCAAGGCGTTGGCATCGTGGAATACGTTACCTGTCAGGGTTACCGGTGCAAAACAAGCCTCAGGTGCATTGATAGCTACATTGACCTGTTTTACCAATTGACATTGGCTTGCATTATCCGTGACGGTTACCGTATAAGTTCTTGGCGAACCGGTGGTTACTGTCGGGTTGGCAACGAAAGCATTGGAAAGACCGACAGACGGTGCCCATACATAAGAGTAGCTACCCGAAGAAGTTACATTCAATGGCAGGGCTGTTGCTACATCCGGACATACATTGATGTTTCCCGTCGTAGCGGCAATGGTGTTGGCGTTAACTACCAGAACAACCTCTTTGTAGTTGCTGCAACCGGTGGTCAGGTTTGTCTGCGTCAGACGGTATGTCTGCGTGGAGGTAGCTGCGATTGTCGTGCTGGTACTGTTTGGTGCTGAAACACCTGCCAGCGGACTCCATTGCCAGGTTGTATTGGCGGGAGCGGGACCTGAAAGGGATAGCGTAGCTACTCCACCCTGACAAATGGCTGTATTACCGGTAATGGCAAAGTCAGCAGGCGTGTTGACTGTAACCACTACATCGTCCGTTGTTGTACAGCCGTTAAGAGTGACGCTCACCGAGTAAGTAGTTGTAACCGTCGGCTTGACAGTAGGCTGGGCCGTGTTGGCTCCGCTTACAATGCCTGCTCCGGTCCATGAGTAGGTAGCACCAGCAACGGCAGCCACACCGATCACGGTCGATTCGCCCGGACAGATGGTTGCGTCGGATCCTGCATTGGCAGAAGGCTTAACAATAACCTGGTCGGTGAAGGTACAACCGCTGGCCAGTGTTACGGTAACTGTATAAGTCGTTTCACTACTGATTGTAGCGGTCGGATTGGCAGCTGTTGTACTGCTTAGTCCGGCGGCGGGCGACCATAGATAAGTAGCGCCGGCTGGTGCAGCGGGGTTACCTGCTGCGCCGTAACCAATGGCTATCGGACCTGCCGGACATACAACCTGATCGAGCAGCGCAAGACCAGCGACAGCGTTTACCGTGACGGTAATCTGGTCGGTCAAAGGCGTGTTACAGCCCGGATAGCTCACTTTAACCACATAGGTTGTCGTTGCAGTAGGATTATTTACCGTAGGATTGGCAACCGTATTGCTGCTAAGTCCTGTTGCCGGTGTAACGCCATCGGCCATAAACCATTCGTATTGTGCAAACGGCTCTGCGTCCCTTCCCAACTGTACAGGTAATCCCTGGCAAGTGGTAACGCCTGCGCCGGCATATTCGCCGGTACTTACGGTGTTGCTCAAAACTACTGTGTCTTTGGCGATACAGCCTGACAATGGGTCGGTAACAGTTACGATATAGCTCTGCGGTGTTGCAAATGCAAACTGCACCTGAGGCTGTGCATCATTGGCGTCGGTTCCGTTGGTCCATGCGGTGTTGGATGGCTCCCACGAGTATGTCCAGTTACTACCCGCCGGAGGTGCGGTACCCAAGGTAACCGTTGCCCCGTTACACACGGCACGGTCATTACCTGCGTCCGCAACCGGCGCAGATGAATTGACCGTTACGTCGGTATTGAGCTTACAACCAGAGGCTGTTTCTGTGACCACCACGGCAAAAGTTTGAGTAGTGGCAACGGTCGCGGTTGGATTAGCGATGGCAGGATCGCTCAGGCCTTGCACGGGTGTCCACGCATAGGTAAAGCCGGCTACCGGTGCATTGCCTATCTGAATAGGGACGTTCGGGCAGGTATACTTATCGGTGGTCGCAAATACAGGCAGTGACCATCCGGGAGGGTTGATCACAATGGATTTCTGGCAAGTGATCGAAGCATCGTACTTGTTGGTCACTGTCAGGGTAATTGTAGCCTGCGCCGTGGAAGTGATGTTAACCGTTTGAGCGCTAGCATTATCCACCAGATTAGCCGGGCTCCATGAGAAGTTGTAATCGGCAGGATTGCCCAATGAGCTGCCCAAACGTAACGCAGTGCTGCCAAATACTTTCGGGCAACCTTGTTCAGACAATGTCAGGATTTCAAAATCGCAGGTAGTGCCCGGGCCGGTGCAGGGTTGAACCAGCACATCGGCAGAGCATGTAACGCCGTTCAATGTTACCGTGCGGCGGAAGCGGGTCACACCGGTGTTGCTTTTCAGGTAGGCATCTTCGCCACCGTTCTGGGTCTGAAGTACTACTCCGTCGCCGCTGACAACACTCCACGTATAAACGGCTCCAGGGGCATTGTCCTCATCAAGGTGGTAAGACCAGGCAGGGCCGCAAATTGTTTCGTCCTGATCGGTAATGCGGTTATTGAGCACCGAAACTTTTACCTCATCGTTGAATGCGCAACCGTTTTTGGTAGCCGTAACGGTATAGTTGATCGAACCGCCCGTAACGGCCGCAGTGCCTGCATTGAAAGTAGGGTTAGCGACCTGTGAATTAGACAGGTATTGTCCCGAAGTCCAGGTGTAGGCAAAAGTTGCGTCATTGGTGCCACCCAACACTACGGATGTGTTTTTACAGATGGTTTGATCCGTTCCGGCAAAAGCAAGTGTATTGTTGGGCGCTGTTACCGGTGTTACTGTCACGTCGCTGGTCGTGGTGCAGGTTGCCCCGCTTTTTTGTGCAACCGTGACGGTTAGGCGGTAGGTTGTAGTGGCCGCAGGTGTGGCAATGGGCTGCGCACAACTCGTGCAGCTCAAAGTTGAAACCGGGTCACCGGAAATGCTTGTCCAGTTGTAAGCCACCGACGGGCTGGCTACCGGCGGTGTGCCGATCTGTACGCCGCCGCTTCCCTGGCATATCGATTTGGCTGCGCCTGCATTGGCAACCGCGGGGGCTACCGTTACCTGGTCGATGTCCACGCAACCGGCGGCATCGGTTACTTTCAGCGTGTACGTGGTAGCCTGGGTGATCGCAGAGGTGGTAAACGAAGCCGTGGAGGCAGTTGGCGTACCCGTGCTGGTAGAGCCAATAAACCACTCGTAAGAGCTAAATGTACCCGATCCGCCGGATGCACTCCCATTCAGGGTAACTGTGTTGGCACCCGCACCGCAGACGTACCACTGCGGGCCATCCGCATTGGCGATGGGAGCGGCGTTTGCACCGATCACCACCGAAGCGACCTGCGAACTATCCACAGTCTGCTGGTTACAAAGGTCGGCGTTTACCCTTACCAGACGCCGGTAATAGATGGTAGTTTGCGATGCCAGTGGTTGAAGATCTTTAAAGACTTCTCCTGGCATATCTTCCCACGGACCATTTTGGCTGTCTGATTTTTGCCATTGATAAAAGATCTTTCCTGTGTAATTGGCAGGGGAGGTCACACCTACTGCGTTCCCTTCGATCACCGCTGGAATACCCAAAATGCAGGCATTCTGTGTCATAGGGGCCAAGGTACTTGCAGTAACCGCAAAACCGTCGGGCAATGAGCCGTCACTGAATTTAGCGATCATGGCGTCGAAATCTCCCCCATTGGTAGTCTGATGGGTGCCGGCAGTAGCAAGACCTGTGTTAGATGTACGGAATCCGACAACTGCATTGCCCTGCGTATCCGTTGTCAAAGTCTTTGTTACTGTAAAAACAGCGCTAGGCGTACCAGTGGCAGCATCTGGCCCGCTACCCCCGAAATAGGTACCCCAGATTCGTTGTCCTTCCGGCGTGAACTTGTTGATAAACAGGTCAAGCTGGGCGGCACTTGCAGGGGCGGGCTGATAAGAGCAATCGGTGGACAGGTCTGTTGTATTCCTGGCCAACCCAAACACGATAACGTCGCCCTGGCTATTCTGTGTAACCCCGTCAGCAACCGTATAATCCCCGGTGCCGGCATCGATATATGTCCCCATCTTTTGGGCCCCGCTCAGGTCAAAACTGGCCAGAAATGCGTCGCGAAACAGGGTCCCTAATGTTTCCCGGGATGCGGGCAGTGTTGGGTGAAATGTGCCTGGCGTGGCGATGCCGCTGGCACTTTTAGTGACGCCTACCGCATAAATGCGCTGATTGGTCTTATCAAGATGGATATCAGTAAAATAGTCGTCTCTCCCCCCACCAAAATAGCGTCCCCAAATACGCTGACCATTATCTTTATTGATCTTGACCAGGAAAGACTCGGTATTGGCGTTTTGCGTTTGCCCCTCTGCCGCATTGGCAGCCAGGCTTTCTGTGGTATTGGTAGTTGCACCGGCTACATAAACCTGTCCGTCTGCATCCAGGGCAAGTCCGCCTCCAAAGGATGTCTGTTCACCTATAAAAGTCCCCCATTGCCTTACACCCGAAGCATTGAATTTAACCAGCACATTAATTGGCTGGTTGATTACAATACCACTGAGCGTCGGATTAAAGGTTCCTGGTGTAGTAATATCCGTCAGGCCTGTCCCCAATAAAACATCCCCATAAGCATAAAAATTGCCCTGGTCATCTACGGCAATGCGGGCGAAGCCCACAGCCGCGTTTCCGTAATAGGTAGCCCAGGTCCGTTGCCCGTCGGCAGTATTGAATTTGGCCAAAAAACCTGTGTTCTGGTCTGGGGCGGTCTGCGAGGTCTGATGAGCACCTGGGGTAGACATTCCTGTGCTCGTGGTTGTTCCTCCTACATAAAGTGTGGTGCCGCTTATAGCCAGTGAAAGACCAAGATCACGGCCCGTTCCACCATAGTAGGTCCCCCATATTCTTTGACCGGCGCTGTTAAACTTAGCCAGAAATACGTCTTCATTCGGTGTTACACCTGTCACTCCTCCTCCATAGGTACCATCATAGGCCCCTGCGGTGGCAATGTTGCCAGCGCTGTTCGTATAGCCGGTGACATAAATATTCCCTTCGCTATCGATCTGCATGCCGCCGAAAAACTCGGCTCCCGTGCCTCCGTAATACGTAGCCCATAACAGCTGAGGCGTAGGGTCGATGATTAGCGTTTTATTTTTGTCATAAGCTGGTACATGAAAGGCGTATACATCACCTTTTAGAGCCTTGTAGCTCACATCCAATTTTTTGCCGGTTTGTTTCACCCAGCTGGCCGGAATGCTTTCGCTGAGCTTTCCATGGTTCAGGTCCATTACGATCCTGCCGTTTTTAAGAACGGTTTGATTGGCACCTTTGTATTTCAGGTTAATTTGTGAAGCATCGGCCCCGGGGCGTACGATGAAATTGTATTCCACCGGTTTGTCGGTACCCTTACGCGCGACAAATTCCAGGTCAATGCCCGGATAGATATCACGATAAGTAACACTCTGAAATTTGCGGATACCGTTAAAGGCTCCATTCGCATTGATCATATTGACAGGCTCCGAAACTGGGGGGCCGGTGGTCATTACCGCCGTTGGGTTGGCCCCCAGCAGCTCGATGTCGACGCGGTGGAATTTGTTGTTTTTCGTATAGGTATCATAGCTGAAACCCGTTTGCCGTAGCTGTACATTCAGCCCGGGCATTTTCAGCAGGTACTTCGCTGCCTTGTTGGGTTTGCCGGTCTGGTCGACCAGTTGTCCCTTGTTTTCTGTAAAGCCCGCACCGGCGGCATCTTTCAGCCATTGCGAAACCTTGTTTTTGCTCACCTGCCCGGCGGGCTGGCGAACCGGAGGAGGCATTGCGGGATCCTTAGCCTTCTGGGCTGATGCCGCAAGCGTTGTCCAACCCCAAAGGGCCAGAAATAGTAGAAATCGTTTTTGCATAACTGACAGTTATTTAATTGTTTCAAAGTCGGGGGGTATTCTCAGATGTTTTTCTGTTTCATAGGCGGCGGATTTAGGTGGATAATGTGGTTGCGTGTGCATAGTGGTTGAAACCTTGGCATTGGCTTATCCAGATTGACATAGCTGTCCTTGGAGTCTTTCGGACACGCCTGGCAGAATACAGCTTGTAGGATTAGATGAGGACAAACGGGACGGATATTAATCGCCGACTTTCTTGGCCAACTCGATGACGTTTGAAACGCCCATTTTTTGGAATATTCTGGCCTTAAAGGTGCTGATGGTATTAGCGCGAAGGTTTAAATCCAATGCAATTTCTTTCACCCATTTGCCCTTTAGGAGCATATGCATCACTTCTTTCTCACGGACCGAGAGCCCCTTTACTACTTTCAGGCCTTTTCCGGATCGGTTACTTGTCGAGGCGGCCTCGAGTAAGCGTTCTTGAACAGCCGGGCTCACATACCGGTGTTTTTTCATGACGGTCGTGATAGCGGTGATGATTTCCTCCTTATCTGCCGATTTGGATAAGTAGCCGTTGGCGCCGGACGTGATGTATTCCAGGGCTTGGGTTTGTTCGTCTGCACCAGAGCACATGAGTATGACAACACCGGGCTGCAGTTGCCGGATACGTTCGATCATCGGCTTGCTTTTTCCATCAGGGATGTCAATATCGAGCAGAATCAAATCGAACGGTAATGCCTGGATATGCGATATTCCAGCTTCAAAACTCTCCGCTTCCACGATCGTTGCCTCTCGATAAACTTCGTTGAGCACGATCTTCTGGCTCATGCGGACTAAAAAATGGTCTTCGATCAGTAGAATTCTCATCATAAAAAATTGTTACCTGTGCAGCCGTCAGTTGCCGCTTTCCTTGTTGATCAAAATCTTGTTGAGTTTAACGGCAAGGTCAATTAGATTGCCCACCTCTAACTTTTGAAAAATCCGGCGCTTGTAGTATCCCACGCTTTTGGAGCTGGTTCCGGTGATGACGGCAACCTCGTGGTGTGACTTGTTTGTAATCAGTAAATCGGCCATTAACTCTTCCCGTTTGGTCAAAGTGCGGTTGATGGGCTTCTCGATAATATGGAACAACAGCTGTTGCTGGATATCGGAACTGATATATCTGGTATTGTTTTCAGCAAGTCTGAGACCCTCGTTAATTTCTTCGGGTAAGGACTTGTTTGAAAACAATGCAGTCACCCCGGCCCGGATGAATTTATACATGAACTGGGGTTGGTCGCCGAGATTGACCAGGATGGCCGTGTGTGGGTTTGCTATTTTAAAATTATCCAGCAGGACCGCGTCTTTTGCGTCGGCCGCGCCAACATCCAAAATCATCGCATGGGGGCTTGACGCCTGCGACAAGTCGATAGCATTTAGAATGGTATCCGTTTCAATAATGGCACTATCGGGGTACTGTCTTTTGACAACTGAGCGTATGGCTATGGAAAACAGGTGGTTATCGGTAACGATCAATATCGTCATGATTGGGTAGGGTTATTCATGTAAATTGGTGCTTGATGGTCTGCCGTAAAAATCAATGCGAAACCGGGCAGCGAAACCGCCGCCCGGATGGCATTCCCGTTATTACCTGGTAACGGCTATTTTGTGTGTGCTGATAGTGCCGTCAAACAGGGACATTGTAATGATGTAAATGCCTTGGGGAAGCTTTGTTACGTCAATTCCGGCGGAAGAGGGCTGCTGGTTTTCGATTACCTTTACGCCGCTCGTGTTCACGATATCTATTTGTTTGACCAACGCATGATCCCGGATCAGGATTTTGTCCACGGCGGGATTAGGGTACGGCGCCACACCTCCTTCACCCTTAAACGAGACATTACGTATCTGGCTATACGCAAACGTTCCGTCCAGGCCGTCCGCGGCGCGGTCGACCATTTTAAGCCTGTAAAAATTCTGGCCCGCCAGCGGACTTGCATCTACATGGGAATAGTTGACGAGCACTTTGCTGTCTCCCTGGGATGCGACCGACGCAATCCGGCTCCATTGCTTTCCGTTCGCGCTGCGTTCGATGTCAAAACGGTCACTGTTTGCCTCCTCGGTTGTCGACCAGCTGAGCAGAACAGTCCGGCTTTCCGCAACTGCTGTAAACTTGGTTAAAGTAACTGGCAGCGGCAGGATAAGTGAGGCAAACGTGTAGGCGGTGTAGGTATCGGGCGCCAGTGGCGAGATCGTTGTGATGGATCCGGTTGTGAGGTCGCTGCCACCACCCAATACAGATGTTGCATCTACTTTGGATGGAATGGCTACCCATTGCGTTCCGTTCCATCCGACGATCGTCAGCTTACTGAGCTGACTGGTTGTCAACGTGCCGATGGCGCTTCCCGCGTCCCATGTCAATGTCAGCGGCGTCGCGTTTGCTCCGTCAATATCCCAGTATTCGACGGTGCTTACAACCTCGACATTAGTTCCCACGCTGCTGGTCGCAAAAGGGCCTCCGTTCGGCAGGGCGGTATAATTGGATCCGGTAAAAAGGTTACTTGTAATGGCGGTATTGGCATCGGCGTGAAAGTAAGCGCCCATCGTGCCGTCTGCCGAAGCTGCAAACTGGCCGGCAAAGCCATTGTCTCCCACAGGGAAAACAAAGGTGCCTGCCCCATATTTGCGTACGTAACCGTCCACATATCCTGCATCGGAAACACCGGTGGAGGTGAGGTTGTCACCGGCGAAATTAAGCACGCCAAAGTTACCCGCGGCGCGCTCGGTCAGGATCACGCCTGGCTGGGCGCCGCCGCCTCCGGTAACGAAGTTATGGTTACTGAAAAACGTCATTTGGGCACCGCCGAAGATGGTGGTGTTCCCTTGGCTACCTTCCTGGGCCTGCGCCAGGTTTCCGGCTAAAAGCAGGGCCGTAACGGCTACCGTGCTGATCCATCCTTTTCCGGATGAAGTGGTATAGTTTTGTTTCATTGGTTCTTCTGTTTATGGCATTAGGAGGAGACCCTAATTACCCGTTGCGTTTCAGTGGAAATTGAAATAATCTCTATTGAATCGTTTTTAGTTTTTATTACAATCGACGCGAGTGCCTGAGAAATAGATAGAGGTGGTAGTTACCGAATCCGGCTTGACTCCGCTAACGTGACCAGAATCTATTTGAAACGTTATCTTATCGCCAGCTGTGAGGTAATTGGCAGACGTTACTTCTTGCCAAGCACCGACTCCATAACTTAATTCGGGCGAAACGCTATAACTTAGAAGCCCTTTGGAAGTTGAAACCAATTGTATAGTGGTGTTCCTGGCGCCCGTAGTTCCGGCAGCAATATTGTAGGTACCCACTGATCCATGAAAAATATAGAATCCGTTTTCAGGGACGGTGTACTCCCCGGTTGTATTATTAAATGCACCGGAGGGTGAGTAAGCGACATTATTGGCAATCAGTTTGATAGGCAGAAATACGCCAATATCATTTACCGGAGTAGTTGTACTATTCCCGCTCGCATCAAAGCTGGAACATCCGGCCCCGCTCGTTTGCCAGCTTCCGCCACCATTGGCATCAGAGGTAAATACTTTCCCAGCACCCTCAGTACCGTCGGTAATCGACACCTGGCCAGTTGTTTTATCCACCTTCATCTTGCGCCCGGGCGTGGAGGCTTCCACTTCCAGGTTGGAGTTGGGCTCGATGGTCGTCGGGTTAGTTCCAATCTTCACCTGGGCAAAAGCAGCGGATGAACCGAAAAGCAGTGCACCTGCAATCAGGAACCCGGTTACTTTTGTTTGGGAAATTTTGAATAATAGATTTCTTGTTTTCATAAGTGACGTATTTAAAGGCAGTCATGTACGAAATGGCTCACAGTTTGGCAAACGCCGTGTGAAAACTGTCGCTGGCAACAGCTAACAGGCCGCATTAGAATGGCCCGACAGCATAGATTTCGTCAAACTGCAGTTTGCCGGTAAAAAAGCCGGTGTTGAACCAGAGGTAGATGGTTTGCGGGCCTGTCACAGTAACTTTGAACGCCGGGGTATTATGGTACATGCCATGTGTAATGAACAGCCATTCAGCCGCGCCCACATTGGGCATGTCGACAGTACTCTCGCTGGTTGAGGGATTTATATTTACATAACCGATATTTGGGGTGGTAAAGCTCGTCACGGGGTCAAGTGTAAACCATCTGGTCGAAACCATATAGGTACCTGCTTTGGGCAATACAAGTGATCCTCCCGAATAGGTCAAAGCCACATTATTTGTAACGTTTACTTGCGATCCGGGAGCTCCGTTGATAAGTGCGGCGGGACTCTGCCAGCTTGTTCCGCCCGCTGCATCCGAAGTCAAAACTTTCCCTGCTCCCTCGGTACCGTCGGTAATGGTTACCTGGCCCGTCGTTTTATCTATTTTCGTCTTACGTCCGGGGGTAGAGGCTTCTACTTCCAGGTTGGAGTTAGGCTCGATGGTGGTCGGGTTGGTTCCGATTTTCACCTGCGCGAATGCGGCGGAAGAGCCCAAAAGCAGCGTGGTGGCAAATAGGGCAGAGGTGATCTTTGCCCGGAAAATTTTGAATAATAGATGTTGCGTTTTCATATCGTTATTGATAGTTTTTTGAAATATTCGCGTTTATCGGCCCACTGATTTTGTACTTTCTCCGCTGCTCAGCAACCGTTCCATCCGGGAAATACGGCTGTCGAGTTCCTTTTCAGAGGCTTCTTTACGCTTCAACTCGGCGGTTAGCTGGGCTTTTTCGTTTTTCAGGGATTCTACGTCCTGGCTAAGCTCTTGCACCGATTTTATCAGCATAGGAACCAGCTTGCTGTAATCGACCTGCCAGGGGTTGGCCTTGGCATCAGCGCCGCCCACAGTAACTGCCTGCGGATAAACTTTGTGTAGTTCCTGCGCCAACACACCGGTGGAGACTGTTTTTTGCGAATCCGCTTTGAAATTGTAATCATACACTTTGACCGCTTTGAGCGCTTCCAGCCCAAATTTCGAAGCGTGGATATTCTCCTTCAGACGTTGGTCGGAGGTCGTGTTGAAGGTCACGCCAGCTGCGCCGTTGTAACGGATTGAGCCAACGCCACCGATGCCGCCTACACTGCAAATTAGGAACGAGTTTTCGCTCGGACCCGGGGGCTTGGAAAGATGGAGTGGAGCGCCCCCGTCGCGTTGGATGCCGACATAGATAACGCCATTGCCAGCGGTTACTTCCATGCCGTCCATATTGGACTCTCCCCGCCAGATAGCACCGGTTTGCGTACCGGCTTGTGACAGTATCTTGGTGGTTCCACGAACATCCAGCCAGGCCTGTGGTGTTACAGTATTGACACCAACCGCACCGGATTGCATGACTACTGTATGCGTATTGTTAGAAGCTTCCACATCCAGATTGGCCCCCGGGGTGATCGTGGTTGGGTTCGATCCTATTTTCACCTGTGCAACAGAGGTACTTGCGACCGAAGCTGCAAAAAGGGCAACGGCTAATAGTCTTCTTGTTTTCATAAGACATTTAGTTTTAGTTAGACAATCATTGAGAATATTTGAACCGACCAACTAGTCGATTTTGGTAACGGTCATGTATGCACGTCCGCAGGTGCCTGTCCAGATGGGGGTGTCGGGCTGAGGAGCTGCGCTTTCAACTTCGAGGTTATTGTTCCGGTCGATCGTCGTTGGATTGGAGCCGATTTTTACCTGAGCCCAAACTGATGATGGAGCCAGCAATAGGGCTGTTCCGAGTGCCGCCGTGAAAAACGCTTTGGGTAGTAGTTGTTTCATTTTTATCGTGTTGAAGTTGATTGAGAGAGATAATAAGTTCTCAGATTTTTGCCCTCGACAAATGGACGGTGTAAACATACAGAGGTCGATGAAGAACGTAAATCGAAATATTTCTACTAATCGCTACGAATTGTTCAGTTTGAAAATTCAGGTAGCTCCCTTTACTTTGGAATCACAAATCGTTTTCTACAACCCCGGATATGTACCACATACTCATTATCGACGATCATCCCATGGTATCCATAGGGGTACAGGCACTCATCAAGAAAGTAATCGAGAACTCTGCCATTACTTTTGGATATTCTTTTCAAGCGGGAATGGATGCGCTTGCCGAAACGCGTGTCGATCTGATGATATTGGATCTTGCTATTCCGGGAAGCCGTGGGCCGGAGATGATCAGCGCTTATCGGAATGTGCAGCCGGATTTGAAAATCCTGGTGTTTTCAGGGAGGGATGAGCTGTCGAATGCACCCATCTACTTACACAGGGGCGCCAACGGGTTCCTGCATAAAAATAGCTTTGATTCAGAGGCTGAAAAGGCGATCCTTACAATCATGGACAATAAAAAATATGTCAGTCCGAAGTTAAAGGAAGCGATGCTCAATAACCTGATGGAGGGCAAGTCCATGCAGCCCGACCCTATTGCCTCGCTCACCCCGCGGGAACGAGAGGTACTTAGTTTGCTGCTCACCGGTAAGTGGCTCAAATCAATAGCCGACGAGCTGAATGTTAAGATTTCCACTGTCGGAACGCAAAAGAACCGGATTTTCAAGAAATTGAACGTCGATAATATCGTGGATCTTGCCAAAAAGTTCTGGTACCTGGAGGAAAGTACGGCGGACCATCTGTAAGGGCTGGTTTTACTCCATTAGTCTGCTCCAAAAATTAAATGTATGGACGCACCCGGCCGGTTTATGACGTATAAGTCTAGACGTAAAAATTGAGAGATCTGTTTTAGCAGCAACAAACCCAGGCCTTCATAACCGGCCGGCAGGTTTGCATTTCCCTCAGGGTTTGTCGCATTGAGCCATTCGAGAAGCTCGGAAGGCATCCCCGGGCCATTGTCTTCAAAAATCAGGTGCACGTCGGCATCCTCTCGCCGGAGGTAAATTTTAAGCGTGTTTCCGTGACGGATCTTGATAGCGTTGTCTATCAGATTATGAATAATAATACCCAGCAGCTTTGGATCGGTAGAGACTGTCTCCTCCGGGGCTATGTCCAGCTGGATATCGGCATTACTGGCTGTTGCGATTTGCTTGAATAGCAAGACCTTTTCGTTGATCAGCTCAATGAGCCTAACTTGCGTTGCGGCACTACTTGCGCCGCGTATCTCCGGCTTGATGAAATTAACCAGATTATCTACCATGTGATACATGTTTTCGACACCCTGTTTTAGCTGTTTGATAAAGGTTACCGCACTGTCGAGCTTGTTTTCCTGAATCAAAGCCTGGCTGTAATCCAGCGCATAGGACATGTGCCTTACCGGCGTGCGGATATCGTGTGAGATGGAGGCAATCATATGGATATGCAGCCTGACCTGCTGTTCAAGCTGTTTTTCCGACTCGATCAGGACGCCGAGTGTTTTTTCCAGATGTTCCGTGCGTTCCCTGACCTTTACTTCCAAAGCCAGGTTTTGCCTTTTGATGGCCTTGATGCGCTGTCTGAGTATGCCATAAAACAACAACAGAACGACTCCCGCAACGATCCCTGCGAACCACCAGGATTCATGCCACTGCCGTCCGACAGAGATGCCCAGATGCACTTCCGTATAGTTGTTCACGCCAAATCCACTAACCTTTCGGACGTTGAGCGTGTAATTCCCTCCACCGTGAAAGGGGACCGCGATGTTCTTGCTTTCCTCCAATGTTTTCCATTCGGTTAAGGGCTCATCGCCTTTAAAGATCCGGTAGGACATTCTCAGATTATAGGGATCGCCAAAGTAGGGTGTACTTACCTTCACCAGGATTTGTGGCACCCCGGCCTTGACTGAAACCATGCCCCGGTCGAATACCATCGAGCTGTCGTCAGCGTCCGCCTTATCGATAAAAATCTGCTGGTTGGGAAGCTCGGGCCGTATGCGTTCCGGAACAAACCAGACCAGGCCATCGATTGACGGGAACGACAATATACCTCCCGGTGCTCTTACCGCGCAAGGCTGACACCCCCCATTGAATTCATTGGTATTAAAGCCCGAGATTTTGGAATAGTAGTGATAATACAACTCGAAGGGCCTTTTTGCATAGGCCAGCAGATCTGCTCTGCTGATTTGAAATAATCCTTTATTGGTTGTTACCCAGAAGTAGCCGTTCTTGTCCTCGCTAATACAATGGGCGCTGGAAAGGTATTGCTCTTTGTCGGGAGGGAATTGCGTTAGTTTACCGTCCTTTAGAAGAAAGATGCCGTTGGAGTAGGTGGTAATCCATAGCTCGTTACGGCCGTCGGGAATGTGAAGGCTCCTGATATAGATATTGGCAAGCCCTTCGACGCGGAATATTTTTTTAGACGGCAAATGTATTCTGTAAAGCCCTTTGCCTGTCCCGAGCCATAGTGTTTCTTTGCTTTCGTGCTGAATCCAGGAGATATTGGACAGATGCCCGCCCGCAAAAAATTGCGGTTGCGCACCGGGGCGGGACGGGTCAATGTAATACAGGCCAATCGAGTTGGTGCCAATCCAGATGCGTCCGTCCAGACCCTGATAAAGTTGCTTTACTTCGTCTGCCATCGTCCAGGTAGAAATAATGCGCTTGCCGCTGCTGTCGAACCTGAATAAAGTCTCCCTTCGTTTACACCATATAGTGCCGTCACGGTCTTTGAGGATGCTGTACTTGTCCCAGTCGACAGACTTTTCTAATAACTTCAGCTTCGTGGCAACCGTACCCAGGTTGCCGCTATCCAGTGAGAAAATCACTCCTTTAACGGTGGCAATCTTTTTGTCATCGAGTAATGCCTGGCCATAATACACGTTATCGGGTTTGGCAGACGGATCGACGACGGTGCGAAACTGCTTTTTTGAAAGAAGATAAAGGCCATGGAGCTGGCTTCCCAAAAACAACCTGCCCGTTTCCCCGTCCAGAAAGATGGTTTTAATATCGTTGCCCTGGAAATCGAAACCATCCAGAATCAACGTGCTAACCAGCGAGCCGTCTTTGACCGGCTGCAGGTAATACAGGCGCTTGCCTGTGGATATAAAGGCTTGATTGGAACAGTTATTCCAAAAGATCTGATATTGCCTGGTCGACTGATAGTTGGGATCCGAAGAAACGGGGCCCGAGAGCATTGATTCTACCGGCCGACCGTTGCCTGGAAAACGGGTCAGTTTTAAATTCTCGTCCAGGAAATAAAGACTTTCGCCCAGGCGGAAAAAATGAAAAAAGCTCTTGTCCGGAAAAGGAAAGAGCTTTGTCATTTTATTATTCACATAGTAGCCGATGTTTTTTTCATCATACACGAAATGCCTTCCGGCCGGCGCAGGATATATCGAGGCTATACCGTGGCGGTAGTGGGTTAGCGCGGCCTCGTTGAGGTCAGGCAGGGCTTCAACCAAATGCAGGTCTCGAACTTTTGAGATATTGGCCGACCAGTACAGGGGATAGCCTCTCAGAGAAGTGTCGATCACCGCTTTGCCATCGATCATCCGGATCCAGGTCTCGTTGCTGGTCATCGCCAGCAAATCACCCGTGAGACTTTGCGGGTCCAGATTGAAACCCGAGATACTTCGGGCTGCAAAGGAATTTCCCAGGTTGTCAAAGTTCACAAACCGGTTTCCATCAAATCGAACCAATCCCCTTTCCGTAGCCAGCCAAATGTTCCCGCGCGAGTCGCGCACGATCGATTTAACACTGTTCTGCGGCAAGCCGTTTTCGTCTGTGAAGTGCCTGACGTCGTACCCGGGAACTGTATTCTGCCGGCTTTGGACTTGTTGGCCGACTGTAATGTTTAAGGTGAAGAGCAAACAAAAAAATAGTGGCAGGCGCTTGTAAAATAAATACATCCTTACTGCTGATAAATAACGTTGAATGGATCTCAAATGCGGAATCTGGAAACGCCAGGGGCGCTCTCAGCGCAAGATTTACTTCATCTAAGATTCAATGACAAAGCCGTCACCAAAGTCGAATGTAGTTCAGAAAACTTTTAGATTATAGAAAAAATTCGACAAATTGGTTGTCGAATGTGTAAGCAGGCTAGGTCCCTGCCACGGAACGTCGCTGTTACCAGGGTACGCCTTCGGAGCTACGATAGGTTCTTGCGTAAAGTGCAAACAAACAAGCTGTTGGGGGAGCGGGCAGCCGGTTGCCATAACCAGCCTGTATCTGCCCGATTTTTGATGGGTAACACCGGTATCCTCAGCGACCGTTGGATTGAACCGGTCACTGAGGATTGTTTTCATTAATTATAACCCGGGTTTTGTTTGAGCAGTGACGTCCCGTTCACCACGCTCATATCGATCTGGTATTGGGGGATCGGGAAATAGTTGTTTTTGCCTTCGAGGTATTTACTTCCGGCGAGATCGGTGGTTATCCTGGACTCATAGCCGAAATACGCATTGATTACCGTATTGGCTTTTCCCCACCTGACCAGATCGAAGAAGCGGTGGCCTTCCATCGCCAGTTCAATACCGCGCTCGTAATAGATCGCGTCGAGCAGGCCGTCTTTGCCTTTGGCGGCCAATGTGCCCGCAGGGTAGGGCTTGATGACGTAGTTCGCTGCCGGGGTGGCCGAGAAGCCGCCCAACGGGTTGGAGTCGTTGGTATATTTGTACAGCCAGCCGGTCTTATCGGCAGCGCGGTTTCTCACCTTGTTCACATACTCTTCGGCTTTTGCCAGACTTCCGCCATTTGCCTCTGCCTCGGCAGCCATCAGAAGCACGTCGGCAAAGCGGATCACGAGCACGTTGATCGCATTCCCGGGCGCCCATGAGCTCAGATCCGCATAGAGGTCTTGTGTTTTTTGGCGATGAATGTTCTTTTTAGGCGCGTAGGGCCCGCCGTAGGGTTGGTCACGTACCCAGTTCATACCCGGGTAAATGCCCCAGTCGTGGTAAGGAATGCCGCGGCGGCCGACGGTCCAGTCCAGGCGCGGGTCGAGGTTGCCGGCATCGGGGGTGAATGCGGTGGCGGAGGTAATACCCATATCGTTTTTGACGGCGTGGCTGTTGAAATCTACGTAGGGTAATCCATTCGCATCGGTGCGGTACATGTTTACCAGCATTTGGGTTGGCTGGAAAAATCCGCAGCAGCTGAACGGTGCGCCCGTGCCATAAGGGAAATTGAGCATTCCGCCCTGATTGGCATTGGTAATGTCCAGAGTTCCGTCGTTTGCAACCATCTGAATCGCAAATACCGATTCTGCATTGTTTTTGGTAGCCGCGTCGAAGTTATCCTTGAAAGAAACCAGCTCGTACTTCAACCCATTCGTGGTCACGCCACTGGCAATCACCTCGCTGAACACCTTCACAGCGTCGGTATATTTTTTCTGATACAAATAGGTTTTACCCAGATAAGCACCCGCAGCCCATTTGTTGGCTCTGCCTACAAGTGTTTGCGTAGCAGGCAGCTGTTCGTAGGCGGCTTTGAAATCTGCTTCGATCATCGGCCAGATGTCCTTGTCGTTCGGCTGGTTGAAATCCGTCGTGGTTTCGTCGATCCAGGGCACCATATTCCACATTTTTTTCAACTCGAAATAGTAATGGCCCCGCAAAAAACGCGCCTGTGCTTCGATATTGGCTTTATTTTCGGCCGAAACGTCGGTGGCCAGCGCGAGCACTTTCAGCACGGTGTTCGAGCGGGAAACCCCTTCATACAATGCTTTCCATTTACTGTTGAAAAAACCATTGTCGGCACCGGTAGCGAACGTGGCGATGGCGCTGATAGGGGTTTGGTCGCCGCCGTCGCTGCCTTTGTGCGCATCACCGCCGGGAATCGCCCCGTAAACCCAGTTATCCGGCGGTGATTCCCAACCACTGCCGCCGGTGAAATCGCCCTGGCCGTCGAGCGCGGCGTAGGCACCGGTAAGCAGGCCGTCGATACCTTTTGCATTGGCAAGCACGTTGTCGCCTAATGCGCCTTGCACAGGTTTATCCAGAAAGTCGTCCTGGCAGGCCTGCAAGATTGTAAAACCGCCGATCCAGCAAAGAACGGCCATATATTTGATGAACTTCTTCATATCGCGTCGCTTTGAGATGGGTTAAAAAGTGAGGTTCAGGCCCACGGTGTACTGTCTGGATGAGGGGTAGGAACCTTCGTCTATCCCGAACACGGTCGGGTTACCGTTGGCATTCCGGCTTACCTCCGGATCAAGGCCCGAGTAGCCGGTGATGGTGAACAGGTTGGTGGCTTGCAGGTACAGGCGGAATTGCTGGACCTTTACCTTCTTCATCAGCGAGGCAGGGAAAGTGTAGCCAATTTGCAGGTTCTTCGCGCGCAGATAGGAGCCGTCTTCCACGAAATACGAGTTGGGCACGTTAATCGTGCTGAAAGAACTGCTGTTTTCCTGGATCGGGGCTTTGGCATTGTGGTTTTCGGGTGTCCAGGAGTCGTACAATGCGGTTTTGCTTTTCGCACCCGAGCGCGACGAGTTGAAATCGCTCCACCAAAGGGTCTGGTTCCAGAGCTGGTTGCCCTGGACACCGTACAGAAACAGGCTGAAATCAAAGTTTTTGTAATTCAATGCCAGATTCAGGCCGTAGCTGAAATCGGGATTGGGGTTGCCGAGCATCTGACGGTCGGCGGCGGTGATCTGGCCATCGCCGTTGATGTTCTCGTAACGGAAACGTCCTACCGAAGCCCCGTCCTGGAATACTGCATTAGGATCGCCGGTTCGCTGCACGGCATCCGCATTGGCCGCTGCTATCTCTTCCTGGGAGTTCCAGAAGCCGATTACTTTGTAGCCAAAAAACTGCCCGATAGAGTTGCCCACCTGGTTGCGCACGATCGACGCGCCATCGAACCCGCGGCCCTCGAGATCAAAGTAATTGGTGCTGTTGGTGACCTTTTTGATCTTGTTGTTATAGGTCGTAAGCGTCAGGGTTGCATTCAGTTTCAGGTCACGCGCCAGGTCGAATTTCGAATCGATTTGAAGATCGATCCCTTTGTTTTTCATTTGGCCGATATTCACATAAGGTACCTGGCCGCCACCCGCTGTGCCGATCAGCGCAGGGTTGAAAAGCAGGTCTTTGATCTCCTTTACATAATAATCGGCGATTACGTCCAGTCTGCCCTTGAAGAAAGTCGCGTCGATACCGATGTTGGTGCTTACATTCTTTTCCCAAACCGCATTCGGGTTTCCGATCTGGCTTTTTTCGAACCCCTCTAATGCACCCGAACCGCTGGTGCCGCCCAGGTCGTAGTAAGAGCTGCGGCGATTAGAGCTGTAAGTAGTAAATGCATTGCCGGAAGTGACGTTGATCTGGTTGCCCATGATCCCGTAGTTTGCCCGTAGTTTCAGATCGTCGATCCAGGTTACACCGCGCATGAAGTCCTCGCGCGAGATACGCCAGCCCGCGCTCACAGCCGGGAAGAAGCCGTAGCGCTCGTTGATGAACTTTGACGAGCCATCCCGGCGGAGGATCGCACCGAACAGGTATCTGTCATTATAGATATAGTCCAGACGGCCCAGGAGCGAGTACAATGCGTCGGCAGACCGGCTGCTGGAATTGGTACGGGTGCCCGAGCCGGTGCCCAGGTTCATATAATTCGGATCAAATGAGAAGTAACCCTGTGTACTGCCGCCGACCTCGTAGTGTTTACCACTGTAAGCCTCGGTACCGGCCGCTACGGTCAGATCGTGTTTGTCCATGGTTTTGTGAAAAGTCAGCAAGTTGGTCCACGTCCAGTTGAAGCCCGAGTAGGAGCCTTCCGAATAGGTGTTGGTGTTGCTGTTTTCCTTGTTTTCGTAGCTTGGGAATGCAAACGAGTTCCACCTTCCCGAATAGTTTTCGCCGCCGAAGCTGGTGCGGAATGTAAAGTATTTGAAAAGGTCGACCTCTGCGAAAATGTTACCGAAAAGGCGGTTGTCCAGGCCTTTGTCATAGCGTGTGCGGTCGCGCATGGCCACAGGGTTGAACGCGTCGCCCATACCCGAGGCGCGGCTGCCTGCGTAATTGCCCATGATGTCGTGTACAGGAACGATCGGCTGCATACGGAAGGAGAATGCAATGGCCGAGCCGCCGTCCGAAAGGCTGGTCTTAGGGTTGTCCGAAATCGAATAGGCCAGGTTTTCGCCGATCCGCACGTGCTTGCCGATATTATACTGACTGTTGGAGCGGAGCGTGTAGCGTTTCAGGTAGGTGTTCGTCAATGCGCCCTGCTGGTTGAAATAATTCAATGAAAACAGGTAGTTGCCCTGGTCGCTGCCGCCGCTGAGCGAAATATTGTGGCTTGTAGAAGGTGCAGACTTGAAAATCTCGTGAAACCAGTCGGTACCCTGCTTATTGGCTTTTACGATTTGATTGAAAGTATTGAAATCGTCCACCGAGGTATAATTCGGGTTCACATAATACAGGTCCGGATTGGTGCCCGGGTCGCCTTCTTTGGCACCTGCGGGTAAAATGTAATCCGGCAAAAGGGGAGAGGTGCCATGGCCGTATTGGTCGTCGCCTACGGTCAGTCCCGAGTTTTTCTGTACCTGGAATTTGAGCTGCGCCTGTTCAAGTGGCGTGAGCGTGTTCCATACATTGCCCCCGGGAGGTGTTTGCACGCCGAACCACGCGCTGTAATTGACTTTGACCTTATCCTTACCCTTTTTGGTGGTAATAATGATCACCCCATTGGCCGCCCGAGAACCGTAAATCGACGCGGAGCCCGCATCTTTCAGCACCTGCATCGAACCGATGTCGTTGCTGTTCAGGTCGGAGATGGAGGTAGTAGGTACTCCGTCGACCACATACAACGGTGAGTTGTTTCCAAATGTGTTCAACCCGCGGATGCGGACCTGCGGGGTTTCGCCGGGCTGACCGGAGCTGAGGATCGTCACACCCGAAGCCCGCCCTTGCAACTGGTTGGTAACCTGTCCGTCGGGGGTTTGCTTTAACTGTTCGACATCCACCACCGACACTGCCCCGATCAGGTCCTTTTTGCGTTGCGCGCCATAACCGGTCACTACCAGCTCGGTCAGTGTGGAAACATCCGGTTTCAGGGATACCTCCACCGTGCTGCGTGCGCCGACCATTACTTCCTGCGCCACAAAACCGATAAAGCTGAATATCAGAATGGATTCGTCCCCGGCTACATCAATGGTGTAATTGCCCTCGATGTCGGTCATGGTACCCTCATTGGTGCCCTTCACACGAATGGCCACCGATGGCAGCGCCTCCCCCTTTTCGTCGGTAACCTTGCCTTTCACGGGCCTGGCGATCGTTAGCGTTACCGGTGCGATCTCACGTGTAATTTCCGATTTCGGGCGCTCGGTAATGCCGATCATATTGCCTACCTGCCTGAATTCCAGGCCGGTCTGCTTCTCGATCATCTTCAATATGGCCGGTATGGGTTGGCCCAGGGCGTAAATGGTGATATCCGGCGCCTTGCGCACCAGCTTCTCGTCGAATGCAAAAGTGAGCCCGGTTTGCTGCTCGATCTGCCTCAGGACTGTCTTCACGCGGGTTTGCCTCACATCCATGCTCACATGCTGGGCCTCCGTAGGTCCGGCCATCAGCAGAGCGGTTGTCAGGACATTAATACCCAGTATTAGCGTAGAAATGCGCATACATTTTTTGAACAAGGGGAGCCCCTTATGGTAATAATTCACCATATTTGTCTGATGTTTAATGGTTAAGCTGTTAAACCGCGTCCACCCGCCATTCATGGTTCCAAGCATTGGCTGGCAGGGGACATCTGATACCGGGGACATTCGCAGTGTTCCCGGTATTCAACCGAACCAGCCTTCCTGGAAAGCCAGCCCGCATTTTTTGCTATCCTATCTGATGACTATCGTGCTATCGTTTAGTTGTGAATAATTAAAATTCTTCGAAAAGCCCAAGACTTTCAGCACGTCGGCCATCGGCTGATCGTCCAGCGTAAGCGATATCTTTTCGGAGGAAAGCGTCGCATTTTCGATGACAATGTGCTGGTTGTACTTTCTTTCCAATGCGTGCAGCACTTCTACAAGCAGCTCGTCCTCGAATACCATCCGGTTATCCTTCCAGGGGGCAATGGCCGGTTTGCTGATCTCGTTTACCTGAATCTTCTGCGCTTTTTCGGCTACCACCGCCTGCTCGGCCGGAAGGAGCATCAAAGCGGGCTGACCAGGTTTGTCGCGCACCTTTACGCCCACCTTGCCGGTTTTGACTGTGACTTTAATATCCGGGTCGTTTTGGTAGGCTTTTACGTCGAATGAGGTGCCCAGTACCGTGATATCCAGCGTTTTGGCATGGACGATAAACGGCCTGGTAGTATCGCGTGAGATATCGAAGAAAGCCTGTCCTTCGCGGAGAACGACTTCCCGTGTTTTGCCTTTGAATGCAATAGGGTAGCTGAGTGCGGATCCTGCATTGAGCCAGATATGCGAGCCGTCGGGCAGGTTTACTTTCAGTGTTTTTCCCAGTGGCGCCTGCACCAGCCTGGAATCCGCAGGCGCGGGTTTGCGCTCGTTGGTCCATAGCAAAAAACCGATGACGACCACCGCCGCCGCGGCCGACGACCATGTTGTGAGCCGGCGTACCCAGCCGAAGTGTTTTACCGGAGGCTGCTGCTGCCTGTTCTTTAAATTGGCATGCATCCGGTCGCGTATTTCAGCGGCGCCTTCGGGCGCCCCGGTAGCAATGTTTTGCGGGCTTTCGTCGCCGATGAGCCGGTCGTACCACTCGTGCAATAGCTGTTTTTCTTCGTCCGAGGCAGTCCCTTCGAAGAATTTCCTGGCGAGCAGTCTGATGTATTCCTGTGTCATTGCAAAGCGGATTAGCCCTTTGCAACACATAGAGGGGAGTGGCGACGAAAACCCCTTAGTGGATCATGAAAATTTTTACAGCAGTAATAACGCTACCACATTGTTTAGGCTGGCCCTGACGATTTTCAAGGCTTTGGTTAAATGTGCTTCGGCGGTTTTGGGTGAAATGTTGAGCTCTTCGCAGATATCGGGCAGCGAGCGGTCCTGTAATTTGTTGTACTGAAAAACCAGCCGGCACTTTTCGGGCAGGCGGTTGGTGAGGTTGGTAATGATTTCCAGCAGCAGGCGGTTTTCAATCTCCTGGTCGATCGACACCGAAGAGGCCACTTCATGCCGGATCGATTGCTCTACCTGTTGCGCCTGTTTGGATTTGGCAAGATAGCGGTACACCTCGTACCGCAGCATCGCAGCCAGATAAGGCCCCAGCGACTGTATTTCAAGTGTTTCGCGCTTCATCCAGAACAACATGAATGTGTCCTGCGTAATCTCCTCGGCCACAGCAGCCGATTTTACCATGCGGTGGGCGGCATAATAGAGCTTGTCCCAATACCGGACGTAGATCTCATCGAACACCCGCTCTTCACCCTCCCTGAGCAACGCTGCAAGCTGATCATCAGATAAAGAGGGGAGCAGAGTTTTCATTGCAGGTTAGCATCAAACCATTTGTGTTAACCAAATATATGTTAATGCATCCATAATATTGCTCGATGTTTCAAATAAACGGAATAAAAAGTAGTGGAATGTGACAATATGCCTTTTTATGGTTTTGAAATTGTAGAATTTCAATATTTTATTCTGTTGGATTTGTTTTCTTAGAACGGCACATGTCGCAGCGCTTGAATGACCTGATGGATACACCGCTACTTCTATTTGTCTAACCGCACAACGGGCGGCATAAGTCAGGTCACTTCTGACGAAAGTCTTTCTTGATCAACTGTTCTTCCCCCGGCTGATAATGCTCATGGGTAACTACGGGGCTTCCCTTGCCTTTATTCATCCGCAGCTGAAAGACATCCACCAGCAATGAGAAAGCCATCGAGAAATAAATGTAGCCTTTCGGGATTTCCAGCCCAAAACCCTCGCTTACCAGTGAAAACCCGATCAAAAGCAAGAATGAAAGGGCAAGCATCTTGAATGCCGGGTGACGGTTTACAAAGCCGCTTATTTTTTCGGCTGCGAGCAGCATTAATATGACTGTGGCAATGACGGCAACGTACATCACCCATACTTCCTTTACCATCCCAATCGCGGTGATAATGGAGTCAATGGAGAAAACCATGTCCATGACGTGCCGGTTTTCATGGCTTCATCCCATATAAGGGCCTCCGGGAACACCCCAGCCCCATTTGGGCATCGGTTCGTCGGGGTTCATTTGCAGCTCGTCGCTGTTGGAGTTAATGACCGCGATCCGCGTGCCCCATTCGATATAGGCTACAAATGCGGAACGGAACTCGGGGTCATCAGGCAGGTTGATCTCATCGGCGGTTTCCAAAAGCAGCGAAACCCAGCGCTGACGGTGTTGTTCTGTGAGATGCTTGGCCAAATGCTTTTGGACCATCTTAAAATGGCTGCCTTCTGCGGTACTGTACCATTCGGGGCCGCCCAGGACCTCGGCGATGAAATGCGCGACATGCCGTTGATGTTCCGGTGACATATGTTTGAAGACGGGCTCTAAAAGGGGGTCTTTGAGGACTTTTTGATAGAATAAATCTGTCAGCATTTCGAAAACCGGCATTCCGCCGGCCCATTCGAATAAGGTAGGAATTGAGAATTGTTGAGCCATAAGGGCAGGTATTTAGCGATAGTTGTTGATGCAAGCGTTCTCGGTAATCCGGATTTTGTAAAGGTAATAAAATGAAGACCTGGAATGCCACCGTTGAAAAGTATAAGCCTTCCGCAGAAATCTATAAGCCCGCCGGTTTCCCACACCCCCAAATCCGTAGGAGCATAGCCATTTGCGGATGGTCGATAAGGCTAAATCCCCGCTTTGGGCAACCGGGCAGTCGATTAGTGAAATCGCCTACGACCTGGTGTTTGAACATCCATTCCACTTTACCAAACAAATCGTCGAGTGCATTCAGGAACCTGAACTGGCCGCTGGCGTGAAATGCTACATACTTGGCGGGAAATATTAGCTTTTCTGCGATCGCGACTGGCTTATTTTGTGTGATCAAATCACTAAAAATAAGCCATGGAAATTAAAAGAAGAGTAGCGTTGTATGCATTGACCACGCCAGCACATACCGTAGTAAAACGGATATTTTATGGGCTGCTCGCAGTTTGTTTTTTGTTGGGAGGACTGTCAGGGTGTAGGAAGAGCAATGAGGCAGTAAGTCCCGAAAACGGGAACGGGGGAGGCGCCACTGAGGTCGGAGTGCCGGACGGGCAGCTTGTAAGCAAGGTAATAGGTGTGGCAGGCGGCACAATTTCGTCGGTCGATAACCAGGTAACACTGACGATCCCGGCGGGTGCTTTGCCGAAAGACACGGAGATCGGCATTCAACCCATTACCAACCAAGCTCCGAACGGGTTGGGCGCGGCTTACCGTTTTTTTCCCGACGGTACCACCTTCGCCAAGCCTGCTTTACTTACATTCAGCTACGATCCCCGCAGGGTTTACGCTAACAGCCCGGATGCATTCGGGGTTGCCACGCAGGGTTCTGACCGCCGCTGGCAGCATACGCCGGAGGTGATGGTAGATACGAATGCGCATTCCATTACCACGCAAATGCCGCATTTCAGTGATTGGACGGCCTATGAGCTGTTTATGATCGAGAATATTACTTTTGAAGGAGAAAACTACGTCGAACTTGGAGCTTCGGTTGATGTGGAGCTGGTGTATGCCAATATGATACATCCGGTGGGCATACCTTACGATGGCGAAAATATCGAGGTCGAAAGTGTAAAATTCCGTGTCCTGGGCGGCAGCGCTAATGGCAGTATAGTAGCAAGTGACCAGAGCAACCCGGCAAGTCCCAGGGCATTTTATCCTGCCAAATTCACGGCGCCGTCGAAGAACCCGCCAAGCAATCCGGTCACCGTGGTAGCGGACGTTACATTGAAGGGAAAGAAAACAAAACTGCAAGTCGTAAAACAGATACTGATCGGTAAAGACTATTTCAGGGGTGTTTTCGCAGAGACGCCATTTGATTGGGAAAACCTGCATTTCATGATCAACGGTAATGATCTCTCATTGGCCGGATACAACGAGACCCCTTCGCAATCCCTTCATGTGCTGATCAACGACGTTAACCTGGCCGCCCCGAACCGCACTTACGGCTACGCCGATCGGGCCGATAAGAGCGCCTGGGCGGAGTTCACCACCCATTACTATGGTGAAGACGGCGGATGGCTTTCGGCTAATGCGGACTGCCCCAGTGGCATGCGTGTGTCGCCGGGGGGCGTCACCATTACGCAAATCAGCATTGTCAATGGGACCGAATACATTCAGGGGCATTTGAGTGGCAATTTTTATATGCGCCCCGCAGGTTGCCCGGTAGCATTGCGCTGGTTTCCCATCCAGGGGGAATTCCGGTTAAAAAATACTTTCAGCAGTGGGCGTAAACCGGCAGTCATGGCTAACTTTAAAGGTAAGTAACACCTTTAATCAATAGCCTATGACAATCAAAACAAAGCGCATTTATGAACCCGCGGCGGCCACCGACGGCTATCGTGTACTGGTAGACCGCCTGTGGCCGCGCGGTCTTACCAAGGAGGCGGCCGGTATCGATCGCTGGATGAAAGAAGTGGCGCCGTCCAACGAGCTCCGAACGTGGTTTCACGCCCATATGGACCAATGGGACGAGTTCGGTGCCCGTTACAAAGCGGAGCTGAACGATTCGGACGCATTGCACGCATTGCGCTCGGTGGTTTCGGAAAATGAGGTGGTTACCCTGCTTTTTTCGGCCAAAACAGAAGACCGCAACCAGGCGCTGGTCTTAAAAGAACTGCTGGAAAAAGCTTGATTCCCCCGCTCAACGTTCCAATCTTACGATCATTCCCTCATCCCCGCTTAAAGGAAAATTGTTTTCGGCACGCAGTCCAATCCGACCCGTTTCGGTGCTGATGATGATCTCGCCGGCAAAAGTTTCATTTTTTAGTCGTAAATGGCCAGGCCTGTGGCTGAGGTTAAGTACCACCAGGAAACGATCGGTTTCGTTCTCGCGAATGAATGCGATCAGCTGTTTGTCGGAATAAACCGGCGTGTATCTCCCGGTCTGAAATACTGATTCTCTTTTGCGCAGCGCAATGAGGCTGTGGTAAAAGGACAGCATGGAGTAGGGGTCTTTCTTTTGTGCTTCCACATTCTCGTAGCGGAAGGTATGCGGCAGGCGAAGCCAGGGTTTGTTTTCTGAAAACCCGGCAAACTCCCCGGCATTCCATTGCATGGGTGTACGCGAAGGGTCGCGGCCCATGTTACGGTCGGGCATATTCAATCCCTGCGGGTCCACGATTTCTTCCGGCGGGATCGGTACATCGCACATGCCGATTTCTTCGCCGTAGTAGATAGTCGGCGTTCCGCGCAGCGTCAGCAGCAGCATTGCGGCCACACGTGCCTGCGAGGGGCCCACACGGCTGGCTATCCGTGGCCGGTCGTGGTTGCCGAGCACCCAGTTGGGCCAGCCATCCGCTGGCAAAGCGCGTTCGTATTCCCCGATCGCCCGGGCGATCTGCTCCGAATCCCAGGGCAAGGAAAGCAGTTGGAAATTAAAAGGAAGATGCACGCCCGATTTGTCGGCGCCATAGTAGGTTACCAGCTTATGAACAGGCAGATAAATTTCGCCGATCAGCACGCGATCGTCATACTGGTTTGTTACATGGCGCATCATCCGCACGATTTCATGCACTTCGGGCTGGTCGGTGGAATACACCGGGTCGTGGTATTCGTAGATCAGGTCCTTTTGACTGAATGGCGAATCCGGAACCACGGGGTTGTCGCGCAGCCGCGAATCCTTGATCATATGCCACATCACATCCACGCGAAAACCGTCGACGCCCTTGCGAAGCCAGAAATGCATAACGTCCGTAATAGCCTTCCATACCCGGGGGTTGCGCCAGTTCAGGTCGGGCTGCTGTTTCAGAAATGCGTGGTAATAGTATTGCCCGGTTGTTTCGTCCCATTCCCAGGCGTGGCCGCCGAAAACGCTGAGCCAGTTGTTGGGCGGGGCGCCGTTCTGGTCGGCGTCGTGCCAGATATACCAGTCGCGTTTTGGATTGTCCTTTGAGGAACGCGATTCCAGGAACCACGGGTGCTGGTCGGAAGTGTGGTTCGGGACTAGGTCCAGTACCAGTTTCATGCCGCGGCTATGTACCTGTCCGAGCAACTCGTCGAAGTCTTCTGCCGTGCCGAACAGCGGGTCGACGCCCTGGTAATCGGAGATGTCGTAACCGAAATCGGCCATCGGCGATGGGTAAATGGGCGACAACCAAACGCAGTCCACGCCGAGCCATTGCAGGTAACCGAGCCGTTGGCTGATCCCTTTGAGATCGCCGATGCCGTCGCCGCTTGCATCCTGGAACGAACGGGGGTAGATCTGGTAGATCACGCCGGTCTGCCACCATTGGTGATTAACGTCTTCCGGGGGCGGTTCCGTGATTTTTCCCATAGCTTTTAGTTTTGCTGATGCAATCCGCCCTTCAAAAATCACACCACGTTTGAATCTAAATTTTTATTGGAATTTTTTGATAAAAAATAGGTGTAATCAAGGCGAATTGATTATATTTAAGTAGACCAAAAATTACTCAGACCATGATGCCTTTCATTAAAGTTACCGGCGAATTCGACGAAAGTCTGAATGTAAGTGTAGAGAAAATACTTTATTACATGGGTTATAGCCATGGATGCACGATCTTTCTCGGCACCAGTATTTCCATTCGGGTGAAGGAATGCGAGGAAGATATTAAAAGGCTCATCGAAGAAGCATATATGCAGGTGGCGTGAGCCGGCAGGCCGCATCCAGGCATGCGGCATCGATCTGTACCAAACAGTAACCAATCGCTGATAGGGAAGCCAACCCTGTCAGCGATTTTTTTATATGTATCCCGGCAAGCGGGATGTATTTATAGGTTATAAATAGTATTATTTTAATAAATTAAAATGCCAATATAAAGAATTTGAGGCAAACAAAAGAAGAATCGGTAGTTTTGTAAACTATTGATATACAATAACAGTTTATAGTTTTGATTGAGTAAATGATTCAATAGGTGTATTGTGACTATTAAATACGTTTTAGTACTTTACCGTTACTGTAAATTGTATCACCAAATTGGCTAAAAACCTCCTGAAAATATTGCCCGCAGGGCATCCAGTAAAATTCAATACCATGAAACAAGTACAAAAGAGTAAAAGCAAGCATGCCCCGGTAGGTTTCCGGGCATTCCTGGGTCAGTTTTTTAGCGAGCCCAAACAAGTAACAGAAGAATATTCGGAGAACCGGTACTCGGTCCTATATATGCTGAACGATCAGTACCAGCACGTCGGCTGTCCTAATCAAGAAGAGGCTCAGCTGGTTCAGAGTCTGATGCTTACCGATGAAAATCGTGTTCCGGTGGGTATTTACGATTCCCGCACCGATTCGTTCGAATGGGAGATCGTCGGTGAATATCTTTCTGCACAGGGTTCGGGCGAGCATCAGCGCGACCGCGAGGAAGCGATTCTGACGATCGCGCGGGCATTGCGCCGCCGTGATGCGAGCTGGCACCCGGAATATCTGCAGCGTCCAAGCTTTTTTGCCTGAACGAAATGTAGCATCCATTATGCTGTAAAAATGCAACGAGGCCGTCTCCTAAGAGAACGGCCTCGTTTTTTTAATGCCTTAGAGCTATTACCAGTTCAGGGTGATAGCAACATTAGGAAGAATAGAATCAAGCCATAAAAGAAGTTGCGTAAGAGAAATTCCAATTCCTACCATGATATGATGAGGTTAGCGTTTTTTGCCTACTTGTTTTTGGTGGTTTTCGGCTGTTCCACATCTTGCAAGATGCTGTAATATTAGTGCTACAAATAATTAAAAGCAAATTCGATACAGGGCGATTTTCTAACTTTTTGTTAGAGGTTTTCAAGTTTAGATGCTACGCCTCATAATTGGGTTCTGAATATCTTTCTACAAATGATTTGTTTTGTAAAATATTGATTTTTAATACTTTATATGGAAATGGCTCTAAGGGTTTCGATTGCGGAATAACGAGGTAAGTTGTAAAATGGTGTCGTATTTTTGTAGAATAAATTCAATTAATGGGAATAAAATTTGACCTGGTTCAAGCGATTATGCCACAATGTAACCAGCTTTAGGCGAAGTCACTTGTGATAGAAGAAGCATATTTGCAACGTCTGAATCGTTGCGTTAACTTTCAGGAAATTTCCAAATCCTTAGATCTGATGAAAAGATTTCTGCTTCTACTTGCGCTTGTTGTGATCGTTGCGGCATCAAAACCGCGAAAAGTTACCTGGGTAGCCATCGGCGACTCCATTACCTACCTCAACGATCATCAGAATGAAACCGGAAACCGGGTTACAAAAGGGTATCTTACCCTGATCGCGGAGAAATTTCCGCAGGTTACCTACATCAACCAGGGGCATAACGGGTGGACGTCAGTAAATATCGCCGATAAAATCGAATCGCTGGGGCTTGCACGGGCCGATGTGTATACGGTTTTCCTCGGTACAAACGACTGGTGGCAGGGAAAGCCACTCGGGACATTAGCGGATTACGAGCAAGGGAAGGGGAGTGGCACCGTTTACGGCGCTTTCAGGATCATTACCGACAAATTGAAACAGCTCAACAAAAAGGCGAAGATTATCCTTATTACGCCCATGCAGCGGGGTGATTTTGTGTATATCAACAGCTATAAAAACAATGCATTCGGTTCGTATAAGCCGAAAAAAGACCAGACTCTGGAGCAATTTGCAAATGCCGTCGTGGAAATAGGGAAGGAGGGGAACTTCCCGGTGGTGGATTTATATCACGACAGCGGCATCAATCTGGATAATATGGTCCGTTTCAAGCGCCTTAAAGACCCTCAAACGGGAATATACAAGGAATACGGATACCCTGATTATATTGATATACCCTACAATCCGGAGACGGACGAATACCCGTATCCCGAACAATCCATCGATATGACTTATGACGGCCTGCATCCGTCGGATAAGGGGTATAAGGTGATCGCAGAAATGCTTGTAAAGAAATGGAAGGGGCTGAAATAAATGCCCCGTTTTTACTCCGTTTTGGGGCCAGTAATATAAGTTTTGAGGTCGGCAAGCAGGTTATACAATGAGGTGTTGATGCCATCGTTGTCCGCCTTTGCCGCCTGGAGCGCTATTTCTGCCTCCTTTCGTTTCTTGCGATTGCTTTCTGTTTTTATGATCTGTTCTTTGGCAGTGATATTGTCATTGTCCTTTGCGCTCAACCGGATGGGGCTGTGCTCTGCGGAAACGCCATCGAGGGTTGTAATGCGGGCATCGTACTGGTTGTCTTTGTACTGAATACCGAGGTCGAAGCGGACATACTGATAATCCGAATGGATGACCGGTATGTAGCTTGTAATGAGGATAATGCCTGCCTGGGTGTCATCGCTTGTAATCGCATTTTGCGCGTTCCCGAACTTCTTGTCGACCCATGCCCTGATCTTCTGGTGGAGCTCCGAGCTGCTGGACCTTGGCTGCCCGGAGTCGGTGTAGCTGATGCTGTTTTTGGAATCGAGCGGCAGCCGGCCGTCCTGTGCGAAAGTGTGGGTGGCCGCAGTGAGCAGCGCGAAAAGAAGCAGATGTTTCAAGACAAAGTGTTGAATGGTACCGGGCAAATATAGCGGAAAACATTTTGGTGGGGCTTTTAGCGACTTTGTATTTGGTTCGGTTTTTTAAAAGGGATGATTTGCTTACTTTTAACTGCACTAAAATCAATAGGTTATGTCTAAACTTAAAAACATTTCGCTTGTCATTGCGCTGCTCATTTGCGCTTCGTACACCGTCTTGCATCACGGCTGGGCCGAATACGACCAGACTAAACCGACCGATTTTAAAGCCAAAATCGAAGACCTTACCTATGAAAACCCGCACGTGCTCGCGAAAGTAAAGCTGAAAAAGGAGATGACCACAGTGTACCTCGCCCCCGTAACCCGGATGGAATCGCGCGGGCTGAATGCGGATATGATTAAAAAAGGCACGACGATCCGTTTTGTTGCCTATCCTCACAAAACTGAGAAAAATGAAATGCGGGCCGAACGCATTTTTGTCGGCGAAGAGAAATACGAACTCCGCTAGGCGTGCTGTCATACCATCAATCGCTTGAATGGCTGGAAAAATCTTCCTGGGCGGTCGGCGTCAGGCAGTCGCTGTGGCTTTACCCGGCTTTGGAGATCGTACATATACTAGGTATTGTGATGCTCGTAGGCGCCGCGTTCCTGTTCGACCTGCGCCTGCTGGGTTTCTCTCGGGGGCTACCTCTCAGAGGGCTTTCAAGGTATTTGTTGCCATGGTCGCAGCGTGGGCTGATACTGATTATCCCTTCCGGCCTCCTGCTGTTCATTACCAATGCGCAGGCATTGGGCACCGATCCCGTTTTTTGGACGAAAATAGGCTTGATATTGGTGGCTGCGTTCAACGTTTTCTGGTTTCACCGGTTCATTTACGGTCCGTTCACCAGATGGGGTGCCACGGGGGAGCTGCCTGGCGCGGCGCGCTTATGCGCGTGTATTTCAATAGTGGTGTGGGTCGCGGTGGTGGCTTGCGGGAGGTTGCTGGCTTATTGAGCGGAAGCCGGTCGCTCATTGGTTTTTGATGCAACGATTTATGTTTTTAGCTTTTCGCTGAATGTAAATCCGTGACTTATGGGTAATTCTTATTCTCAAATCTTCATTCAATGTGTTTTTGCGGTAAAATATCGTGCTGCCCGGCTGCATAAGCCTTGGCGGGTTAAGTTATTTGCTGTAATCGGCAACCTAATTAATGAGACCGGGGCGAAAACGCTCATTGTGAATGGTGTTGAGGATCATGTGCATTGTCTTTTTGTGCTGAAACCGGCACAATCGGTTGCAGAGGTCATGAAGGTGGCGAAGGCGAAGTCTTCGAAATGGCTCAATGACTCAGGTTTTCTTCGAAGTCGATTTGAATGGCAGGTTGGTTATGGTGCATTCTCTTACAATAAGGCCGAAATCATGCGGGTTTACAGATATATTGAAAATCAGGAAGAGCATCATTACGGAATCACTTTCCCGGAAGAATATCTGGACATGCTGGTAAAGAACGGTATTGAATTTCAGGAACAATATCTTTTCCATGCGCCCGTCTGATTCCTTTTTCAGGGATTTAAATCCCTGGCTGGAGTATCGTTCGTGCCTCCGGCACTTGTGATACGGAAGTGCCGGAGGTATGAACGATTTTTTTTGACCAGGCAATTCATTGCCTGGTTTAAAAAACAAAAAAGCCGTACCTTTGCGCCTTAATTGGACATCATGATTTACTTCTTCACTGGCGGGGACGAAACCGTCTTTGCACTACAAACCGAGCGAACGCTCGCTGCCTCCGATTCCTCCAAATTAAGCTGGCTTTTCGGCGGCGCAGAACTCCGGAAGGAGACCGTTCTCACAGATTATTTCGTCGGGCCACGCGCTGCCATGATCACGCCGTGGAGTACCAATGCCGTCGAAATTACCCAAAATATGGGCCTGGAAGGCATTGTTCGCATCGAGGAATTCAAGAAGGTAACCGCTGATTTCACGGATTTCGATCCGATGCTTTCGCAGAAATACAGCGAACTGAGCCAGGACATTTACACCATCAATATCCAGCCTGAACCCGTTCAGGAAATCGACGATATTGCAGCCTATAACAAGCAGGAAGGCCTTGCATTGAACGACGAGGAAGTCGATTACCTGACAGGTCTTGCCGAAAAGCTCGGTCGCAAGCTTACCGACTCCGAAGTATTCGGTTTTTCACAAGTGAACTCCGAGCATTGCCGCCACAAGATCTTCAACGGCGTGTTCGTGATCGACGGAGAAGAGCAACCGGTTTCGCTTTTCAAACTGATCCGCAAGACTTCCGAAACGAACCCTAATACCATCGTTTCGGCATATAAAGACAATGTAGCATTCCTCAAAGGTCCGGTCGTGCAGCAATTTGCGCCGAAGCGCCCGGATGTGCCGGAATACTACGAGATCAAAGATTTTGAATCCGTGCTTTCATTGAAAGCGGAAACCCACAACTTCCCGACTACTGTGGAGCCGTTCAACGGTGCAGCAACCGGTTCAGGTGGCGAGATCCGCGACCGCCTCGCAGGCGGGCAGGGCTCGATTCCATTGGCAGGGACAGCGGTATACATGACTGCGCTCTCGCGGTTGGAGGAAAATCGTCCCTGGGAAAAAGGGGTAGAAGAGCGCAAATGGCTCTATCAGAATCCGATGGACATTCTGATCAAAGCTTCCAATGGCGCTACTGATTTTGGCAACAAATTCGGGCAACCGCTGATCGTAGGCTCCGTGCTGACGTTCGAGCATGAGGAAGATGGTCGCAAGCTGGGTTATGATAAAGTCATTATGCAGGCCGGCGGTATCGGATACGGTAAAGCCGAGCAGGCCAAAAAGCATACGCCTTCCACCGGCGATAAAGTGGTGGTAATGGGTGGCGAAAACTACCGGATCGGGATGGGCGGCGCGGCTGTTTCCTCTGCCGATACCGGCGCATTCGGTTCGGGTATTGAATTGAATGCCATCCAGCGCTCCAACCCTGAAATGCAGAAGCGTGTTGCCAATGCAGTACGTGGGATGGTGGAAAGCGGCAACAATACCATTGTCTCGATCCACGACCACGGTGCAGGCGGGCATTTGAACTGTTTGTCCGAACTCGTAGAAGAAACCGGCGGTAAGATCGACCTCGATAAACTGCCGGTAGGAGATCCTACACTTTCTGCCAAAGAAATCATCGGCAACGAATCCCAGGAAAGAATGGGCCTCGTGATCAGCCAGGACGATATTGACTTCCTCCAACGCATCGCCGACCGCGAACGCGCGCCGATGTACACGGTTGGAGAGGTGACAGGTGACCACCGCTTCACATTCGAATCGTCGACCACCGGTGCCAAACCGATGGATCTTGCAATGGACGAAATGTTCGGTAGCTCACCTAAAACTTACATGCGCGACAAAACCGTGGAGCGCACTTATGGCGCTGTGCAATACGAGACCGCAAAACTGCATGAGTATCTGGAACAACTGCTGCAACTGGAAGCGGTAGCGTCCAAAGACTGGCTCACAAACAAAGTCGACCGTTGCGTAGGCGGCCACGTGGCGAAGCAGCAAACTGCGGGCCCGCTGCAATTGCCTTTGAATAACGTCGGCGTTATGGCCCTCGACTTCCAGGGCAAGGACGGTATCGCGACTTCCATAGGTCACGCGCCACTTTCCGCGCTGATCGATCCGGCCGCAGGTAGTCGCAATGCGGTAGCCGAAGCGCTATCCAACATCGTTTGGGCACCATTGAAAGACGGACTGTCAACAGTTTCGCTTTCGGCCAACTGGATGTGGGCTTGCAAGAACGAAGGCGAGGATGCACGTTTGTACAAAGCCGTACAAGCCTGTTCCGATTTCGCGATCAGCCTCGGTATCAACATCCCGACAGGAAAAGATTCCCTGTCGATGAAGCAGAAATACAAAGACGGGGATGTCATCGCGCCGGGTACCGTCATTATTTCAGCAGGCGGCCATTGCGACGACATTACAGCTGTTGTTGAGCCGGTACTGCGCAAATCGGGCGGTTCTATTTATTATATCAACCTATCGGGTGACCGTTTCAAACTCGGTGGTTCGTCATTTGCGCAAATCCTGAACAAAATCGGTTCTGAAACGCCTGATATTCAGGATGCGGCACAATTCAAGGCGACATTCAATGCAATCCAGCAGTTGATCAAAGCCGGAAAAATCCAGGCGGGTCACGATATCGGCAGCGGCGGTTTGATCACCACGTTGCTGGAAATGTGTTTCGCTGACCGCGATTTGGGGGCTTCTATCGATCTGTCTGTACTTGGTGATCAGGATATTATCGAGAAATTGTTCTCTGAAAATATCGGTATCGTATTTCAGGCCGACGAATCGGCCGAAACCGTGCTTTCGGAAAGCGGAGTAGCATTCCACAAAATCGGTACCGTGAACCTCGCTTCCACGCTTACGGTGAAGGATGCAACAGGCAAATGGGATTTCGATATTGACCATCTGCGCGATGTTTGGTTCAAAACATCCTATTTGCTAGACCAAAAGCAAACCGGTAACGGCCTTGCGAAAGAGCGTTTCGATAACTACAAACACCATGTATTGCGCTACAAATTCCCGGTGCAGTTCGATGGTAAAAAACCTGTGATCGACGGTTCCAAACCGCGCCCGAAAGCAGCAGTGCTCCGCGAAAAAGGCAGCAACTCCGAGCGCGAGCTTGCGAACGCCATGTACCTTGCCGGCTTCGACGTGAAGGACGTCCATATGACAGACCTTATTTCCGGCCGCGAGACCCTGGAAGATATACAGTTCATCGGTGCAGTCGGCGGTTTCTCAAATTCCGATGTTCTTGGCTCGGCCAAAGGATGGGCAGGGGCATTTTTGTACAACGAAAAGGCCAAAATCGCGCTCGAAAACTTCTTCAAACGCGAAGACACGCTTTCTGTCGGAATCTGTAACGGTTGCCAGCTCTTTGTTGAACTCGGCCTGATCAATCCGGATCACGAAGAAAAACCAAAAATGCTGCATAACGCGAGTCACAAGCACGAAAGCATTTTTACCTCGATGACCGTTCAGCCTAACAATTCAGTGATGCTTTCCTCGCTTGCGGGTAGCACGCTGGGCGTATGGGTATCGCACGGAGAAGGCCGTTTCCAGTTGCCGTTGTCCGAGAATCAATACAATATCGTTTCCAAATATGGTTACGAAACTTATCCGGCCAATCCGAATGGCTCGGATTATAACACCGCTATTCTTTGCGATAACACCGGTCGCCATTTGGTAACCATGCCGCATATCGAAAGATCGCTTTTCCAATGGCATTGGGCAAATTATCCTGAGGGACGGAAGGACGAAGTTTCGCCTTGGATGGAAGCGTTTGTGAATGCGCGGAAGTGGATTGAGGAGAGACGATAGTTTTAGGGAGGAAAGGGAAGAAGGGGAGGATGGAGGAAGTGGTAGCCTTCTGATAATTGGGCCCGTTACGATGGACATCGTGACGGGCTTTTTGCTTGGTTTTAGGTAATTTTATGCTTTCAATTCAAAGATTTAATTCAAAGATTTAATTCAAATTGAAGCATTAATTTAAACTGACACATACTATGACAAAGCAAGATGCGATTCAGATTTTTGAAGATAGAAAGGTGAGGACAGTTTGGGATGATGAGCAGGAAAAGTGGTTCTTTTCCATAATCGATGTAGTAGAGGTGCTGACTGGTACTGACCGACCAAGAAAATACTGGAACGACCTAAAAGCGAAGCTCAAGAAAGAAGGAAGCGAGTTGTCCGAAAAAATCGGACAACTGAAAATGCTTTCCTCCGATGGTAAAAGTTACAAAACGGATGTGGCTGACATTGAGGAGCTGTTCCGGTTGATTCAATCCATTCCTTCCCCCAAAGCCGAGCCATTTAAATTGTGGCTGGCGCAGATCGCGTCTGAACGTCTGGATGAACTGCACGATCCGGAAATTACTATCGACCGTGCCTTGGAACAATATCTGAACCTGGGGTATTCTGAAAGCTGGATCAATCAGCGTCTGAAAAGTATCGAAATTCGTAAGGAACTGACTGACGAATGGAAAAGCAGAGGCGTGCAGGAAGGAATGCAGTTCGCGGTACTTACCGACATTATCACCAAAACCTGGGCCGGGCAAACAGCCAAAGGGTACAAAACGCTCAAAGGTCTCAGGAAGGAGAACCTGCGAGACAATATGACCAACACCGAACTCATTCTGAACATGCTCGCCGAAGCATCTACCAAGGACATATCACAGGCAGTAAATCCGGAAGGATTTGAACATAGTAAAACAGTAGCCAGGCAAGGTGGCAATGTGGCAAAGGTGGCATTGGACGAGCTCGAAGCGCAGACAGGCAAAAAAGTTGTGACCGTCGCAAATGCGAAGACCATGTTGACAGAAAAAACAGTCAAAAAGCTCGAACCCGGCGAGTGAGAACGGGGCTTATGCGTTCAATTCAGTGATAAACCTATCAATATCCCCAATCCCCTTCTTAGTGGCATAAGGCCGGAACAAATGTGCCTTCATCCTTAAATAATGCGTCAGCTGCGCCGCCAGGTTTTGTCGTGATTCGGTTAGGACCGCTTCCGAGAGCCAAAAACGGCTTTGCAGGCTGTTGCTTGAAATAATTAACAGCTTGTCATCTTCGCAGCTGAATTTCAGGTATTTGTTTTCTTCCAAAATCTCAATATCTCGTATTAGGCCGGACATCCGGTTCTGCATGACATTACCCTGGTAATTGGCGGCAATGCGGGTGTTTTGCTCCATTAGATGTACCATGCTCAGCAGCAGGCATTGGTATTTCAGGCCATTTTCAAAGAGTAGTTTGTTCTTCTGAAGGAAATCATACAAACTCGTTACGGGTAAGTCGCTGTGAATCTTTGAATTAGATTCGGTATAGGCCTGGCTGATGCTGAAAACCAGATCGTCCTTCGTCGGGAAATAGTAGGTAAGGTTGCCGATGCGCATTCCGAGATCGGCGGCCAGTTCGCGCATGCCTACGTATTCGATGCCTTTGATATTGAAGAGCTCCAATGCCCGTTTAATAATTTTTTCCTGGGTTGCGTTCATGATAATTTGGTCAATGTCCTAAATTGTTGTAATTTTAGGTCGTTGTCCAAAAATAGAACTTTTAAGCATCATGACGAAATCATTTCCAAACATCTTGCACATTCTCGCGTCGATTGCCTTTATCACCATCATCGGCGCCGCCATTTACGAACATGCAGCCGTGGTGCCCATGTGGAGCGCCGCACCGCCACGTTCGCTATCCATGTTTCAGGGCGAGTACGGTCTTCAAGCCGTTAACTTTTGGAAGCCGGTACACCCCGTGGCCATTTTGTTGCTCGCACTCGCATTGATCACCAACTGGCGCCAGCCGCGACGTAAACAATTGGTGATCACCCTCGGAGGCTACGTGCTCGTCCTGGTTATTACCGCCGCCTATTTCGTGCCCGAGCTCGTGGCGATTACTACGTCGGCATATTCACCCGCGGTGAGCGATGACCTGACGGGCCGTGCCAAAACCTGGGAAACGCTCAGCCTTGTACGCCTGAGTGGATTATTGATGCTGGCGGTTGTACTTTTATATGGTTTGGGCGTAAAAACGGAGGAGAAATAATGGAAACCGCAACTATGGAAAAACTATACCCCGTAACGAACGACAATGGCCACGGCGAGCGGCTGACTTTCCTCGGTCGGGAACTCCGCGACGGCATCGAATACGTCCAGGTCGAAAATCAGGTAAGCCCAGGCGCGGGCCCGCCTATGCATGTGCACCATCAGCAGCACGAAAGCCTCCATATTCTGGAAGGCAAAATGGGCATCGAAGTTCTTGGCGAGCAGCCCTATTTCCTGCAAAAAGGTGAATCGGCGACCTTCGAAGCTGGCACCGCCCACCGTTTTTGGAACGCAGGCGACGGTACGTTGTATTGCAAAGGCGAAATCTGGCCGCCGCATAACATCGAGTATTTCCTCGGGGAAATCTATCGCTCCTCGCGCGAGCACGGCAACGGTCGCCCGGGCGCATTCGACTCGGCTTATTTGCTTCGGAAATACCGCACAGAGTTTGATATGCTGGGCATTCCGGCATTTGTGAAGAAAGTGATTTTCCCTGTCGTGTTGTTTTTGGGGAAATTGCAGGGAAAAGACACGCGGTTCAAAGATGCGCCGGAGGCGCAGCCGGCGCGCTGAATCGGCAGCATTATCTGTTTAAGTGTACCAGCTTTTTCACCGTGTAACTTTCATTGATCTTTAACCTGCAAAACAGAATTTCACTTTGGTTGGCAGGTAACTCTTTTACCTCATATCGCCACTTTCCTTTTGCATGAGGGTTGTCGACAACTGTTTTCAGGATAGTCCCCTGGCTGTTGATAATGTCCAATCTGACATGGCTATTTTCGTCGGGGACGTCAAAGGCAATAGTGAAACTTGCAGTGTAAGGGTTCGGGTAGGTGTTAAGTTCAAAGCCGGGTTGTTCGCCGTGATTCGCTTCATCCGTAGCTGCACCTTCCCGCTGGTTGCTATACTGTCCGATATTTATCGCGGGTGAAACGTGCCAGTTCCCAATCGCATCTTTCATGTAACATTTCATACCTGTCCAACTTTGATCGGTGGTATAGACGCTCGACGTTCCACCTGCGACACCCTGGTTATTGATGTGGGTGGAATTCCAGTGGTACTGAACACCGCCCGAAGGAGCTGTAAGCGTTCGCCAGTCATTGCTCTTTGAGTAGGCGAGTAACGGAACATAGCTGGCTGGAACGGGATTGCCAAGGGCTCCAATCGTTGTAGCCCATTTGCCGGCAAGCCAGCTAAGTCCCTTTATCGTTCCGCTCCCTTCGTAAAAATGAGTGCTGTCCTTGCGGTATTCTTCGCCCCCATCGTTGACGGTGGTCGTTCCAGAACTTCCATTCACATAATCGGTTTCTGCGCCGCCGAGAATCGTTGAGCCCGATGGAGTATTACTTTGCCCGGTTCTAATGGTAGGATTGAGAGGGCCGAACTTGCTGATAGTTGCTTTGCAAATGTACCAGGTAAGGTTGGGTGCTGCAAAATCAGACCGGGACTTGGCAATCACCGCTTGCAGTTTTGTCTGGTAATCTGCCGCGCTGCTTGCTTTGTAGATTGGATTTACGTTAGGATCCGCATCGGCTTCGCCCTGGTGCCAGAGCACCGCCCGCACACCAAAAAGCGATCCGTAGTAATTCAGAGCAGTTTTCAGCGCCGTGTAGGGCTGGCCGTAATAGTCCTTCGGCACAACGGAACCTCCATTGTGCCCCAAACAAACTTGTGCTCCGGTGTAGGGATGTTTGGCCTCGACGCCATCAGCCCCCTGTTTCCATTCTGTAACGCTCGATCCTGCCGTGGCAGCATTGAAGAATGCCACCGGCATTCCTCCATTCGCATCGGAAATCAGTTTGCCAAGAACACCATAAGCCCATACACTGTTTCCGGTCGGCGCCAGCGGGCCATGCCGCTTCAGATCATCGGCCGTGTTCAATGGAAACAGGTTAGTGAATGACTCGGGTAGCTTCCTAGTACAAGTTTTGTCCTCGGACGCTCCCACGACCCATTCCGGTATACCCGAGCCGGAGGGTAATTCATATTTTGGGTCTTTAACACCTTGTGCATTAGACTGACCGGCTATGATAAACACGTCACCGACCCCAAATTTGTTGGCAGTGTAAACCACGCCGTTTACAAGGATTTCACACAAGTACCAACCCTTATTTATCACGGGTAACGCATAAAACATGCCATTGGGTGCCAGGCTGAGATTGGTGGCGGCACCAGGTGCTCCTGCAATACCGGTCGGGCCTACCGGACGAAATCTGTAACTGACTGTAACACCCAGATTGCTATAATTAAGCTGCCCTGCAACGGTTACAGTAGCCGTGTTGAGCGTACTGCGCTGGATTACACTGTTATTGACCGGATAAGACAACGATACCGTTTGTGCATTGCAGACATTAGAGATGAAGCAGGTAAATACGTATACCCACATGATAAGTGTTTTCATTTTTAAAAGATCGATGTTGGTTGATGAATGTTACTTTTCGAATCCTGTTGTCCTGACGAAACCGGCGATATCGATCAATGGGATTTTTGCACCATAGTGTTTATTAATAGTCTTGATCACCTCATTTGCGATGACAGCCTGTCCGAATGGAGTGGGATAAATGCCGTCCGACGAGAAGAAGTTGCCATATGCGGTTCCATCCACTAGAACGCCGTCATCCGTCCTGTATCCTCCCTGGTGAATGCGTTGATAGAGGTCAAAAAGATCGACCACAGCGAGGTCTTTTTCTGCTGCATACTCTCTGATTTTAGCATTGTATGGATGGGGATCAGACCCGAAAGTTTCCCCCTCGTCTATTACTTCGACATCGTCGAAGTTGACTCGAAATTCTCCACCTCGGCTAAAATTCTCGAAAAGGTGATGCAATTTGGCCGATGGGATCATCGAACAGGGACGTGAGGCGTCCAGGATCTGATCCGCGATGCCGTTACGATTGAAGCTAATGTACAGACCCCATCCCCTTTTAGCCAGTTCGTGGGGGGAATACCAATTCATGTATGGTAGATCCTGATAACGGGGAACTGTGAAAATAACGCCTTTTTGACCTTTATTTAATACCCCGTTGAGGGCGTAGTCTGTGATTCTGCCAGATAGTTGAATTGAACCATTGAAACATATATCATACATTCCTATTTGGCCTGTCAGTCTGATTCCAGCTATCCACCGGTCGAAAAATTCATCGAGTATGGCAAAATTATAAGGCACGTCTTCTCTGATTTTGTGAAATGCCTGGGATGGATATTTGGGTATATACCTTTTGAACCATGGGATCATGACCTTATTCAGTTCGCAGTTCTCACAAGAGGCGCCATGTATAAGCCACTCCGCTCCGCCATCGGGCAATCCGTAGTTTGAAATCTTCCCTAAGTATTCCGGCATGGTCGGCGGGTTGCCCGGCTCAGCCGAAATGGTATTATTCACAACCCTGTCCCACTGCGGATACCCGGTTTCCGTAGTACGGTATACGTAATAGCCCGTTCCGTTGTAATGCTCCTTATCAAAGAGCGGCATTTCGAAATTTTTGATACCCATTTGATGTGCCAGCAAATTCGTGTAGTTGGTTTGCTGACTTTCCCGTGTAATGCCGCCATTCATCACGCCGGCAGTCAGGCCTCCGCCAAATGCGACCATCTCCATTTCTTGCCCCGGTTTCAGGACGCGCCCAAAATCAGCCAGCGGTGTCGGCGCCGACAGCCATTCTTCAATTTTAAGCTTAGGCTCCCGGTCTATCACGTCATGAATCATTTCCGGATAGTGCCCCATGGGGTGAATGCGTATGAAGGGTCCGTTCGTCCGTGCCGAATCTTCGGCTGTGGCGATCTCGAAAGGCTTGCCGGGAACAGGGTCTGGCCAGCCGCTGCTCGGCTGGTTACATGCGGCAAGGGAGAGTAGGAATAACATTTTCTTCATAGCTAATTTGTTTAAAATGAAACATGTGAATACGGAATGGAAAGCATTTGCGAAAACACGTGCACAGCAACGCGTGGCTGCCGTTAAAACAGGTTAGCGCTTCCTGTTCTTGAAATGGTGTTGAATCCCGGAAGATGTTGTTGAGTCCTGACTGTGGAATTAGTACTTCGTCGAGTGGGGATGCAATTGAAGCTAATTTGATTGGAAAATCAAGGGAATGTAGTAATCCAATGTTCAAGTGACGTTGCGATGATCAAACGGCGAATAGGGGGCTTTGCAATAGAGGTAAAGTGGTTGTATCCAAAACTTATTTAACGGTTTTCAGATTAATGCGAATTACTTCTAATTGAGTGCTTAATCACCTCCACTCATGACAGCAGAATCCCTCAATGCGCAACTCGCGCAAATCTATCAAACCTACACCCAATCCATCTATTCAAAAGACTGGGAAAGCAACGTTTCCGCGCCCTTGCTCATGCATGTGTATGACGAGTACGTGACGATGGACCGGAAAATCCTTTTCGTCGGCCAGGAAACGCATAGTTGGGGGCAGATGAACTTGAAGCCGACAGTCACGGACCTGCTCACTACCTATCAGAAGGTCGGATGATCTGCAAGACCGCAATGCAGAAGGTTTTGAGTTGCTGAAAGCTGAAATTGCTATTTTGAAGCCCGATGTGGTCGTGTTTCTTACCGGGTCCAAATACGATGAACGCATTAATACGGTGTTCAAACCAGAGCGGGAGACCATTTTGCCCGATGGATATTTGTACCGGCTTTCGACGAGCGATGGTTCGCTGCCGCCTCATACTTTTCAGACTAAACATCCTAGAACGTTGTTAGGGAATCGTCGGGCTAATATGGAGAATCGGTATCGTGAGGTGTTGGAGAAGATGGTTGACTGTGTGTTTGGCTATTTATCCTGACAGACTCACCATTTAAAAATTGTCTTTGCAAATAGTATTCGAGAGCTCTTTCTCTATGTCAAAATAACAAATGTCTACTCATGAGCTATCAATCAAAAGTTCGGTTTAAGTTTCAACCTAATGGTTTTGCGTCTCTTAGTGAAAAGTTGGCCTCGATAATTCCAGAAGGCGAATGGATTGCCAGAAACGATATGCACCAAGCCAAACCTGCCACCACTGGGGGGATAATAAACTATTATCCCTCAAAAGGCATTATAGATTTTCAAGGAAAAGAAAGTGACGCTTTGAGACTTCGTGAGGAAGTTAGAAAAATTCTCTTTGGAGAAAGCTCCCAAATCGAAGAAGCATTATCCCAGTCGATTGCCGCGGGAGCAAAATATCCAGCTAAGTATCTATCTGACAGTCATCCAGATAATGAAATTGTCATCGGTCTTGTAGGTCCAATTGGTGCGGGCATATCAGTTGTTCGTAATAAGTTAGTTGAATACCTAATGCATAACTTTAACTATAAGGTTCATGAAATAAAGATTTCTAGTGATGTTATTACCTCATTAGGTTCCCAGGTGCCGATTAGTTTTGCATCGGAATTTGATAGAATAAGTCTTTTTATGAAACTAGGAAACGATCTCCGTAAATCAGTTAGCAACAACGCTATATTGGCAATAGGAGCTTCCAAGGAAATTAAACGTAGGCGCGCAGAAGACACTGTGAACAATCGAAATGCTTATGTTATTGATTCATTGAAAAATCCTGAGGAAGTTAAATATTTACGCGAAGTATATGGGCCAGGATTTTATCTAATTGGTGTTTCTTCCGATGAAGAGGATCGTAAAAAGTATCTAAACAAGAATTTAGGAATTCCGCTTGATGATTGTGATACTCTTATTAAAAACGATTATGATGACGATTTAGGTCATGGACAGAATACAAGCAATACATTTTCTTTGGCGGATTTCTTCCTCTATTCGGATGAATGTGCTTCAAATCTGGAACATAATATACATCGATTTGTCGACTTAATATTCGGCCATCCATATATTACACCAACTTTTGAGGAACATGCAATGTTTATGGCTTTTTCATCATCGTTGCGATCGTCGGACCTTGCGCGGCAGGTAGGAGCGGTAATTGCTCGTAATAACGAAATTATTGCTAGTGGAGCAAACGATAGTCCGAAAGCTGGTGGCGGGCTATATTGGTCAACCTTGGATAGTAAAGATGTAGCGGTGATTCCTGGGCGCGACTTTGAAAGAGGAGTGGATCCAAATATGAAAGAAAAGAGAGAGATAATTGAGAATATTTTAGATGCGATTACAGGAGAGTTGGCGGAGGGTGAAACAAATAAGGTAAGGAGGGCAATCGAGGATAGTCCTATCAAGGATATTATCGAATTTAACAGAGCGGTTCATGCTGAGATGGAGGCACTTATGATGTGTGCTCGCAATAATACAATGACCGTGGGTGCTAGTCTTTTTTGTACTACATTTCCCTGCCACAATTGTGCAAAGCATATCGTAGCTGCTGGTATAAAAACGGTCGTGTACGTAGAGCCATACCCTAAAAGCAAGGCATTGAAGCTGCATAACGATTCTATTTTCTTTGGGTTTAGGCCCGTGGTTGATGATGAGCAATTGGTAAATTTTCAGCCGTTTGTAGGGGTTGGTCCAAGAAAGTTCTTTGATTTATTTTCAATGTCAATTGGTTCTGGTAGAGCGACAAAACGCAAAGATAAAGATGGAAATATTATCCAGTTTGATAAAAAGACTGCGAGGGCGAAATTGCCACTTATACCACTTAACTATAAGGAACGAGAGGATGAAGCAATTAGGGTGTATGAAGAATTGACTACAGGCAGTCAGTCGTTACCGTTAGAAAATTCGTAGGACAGTCATTTGCATCTCATCATTTTTCTCCCGAATATTCGCCTTCCCAATAAATACGTGTAAAATGAGAAATCTCAGAAGTATTGCCCTGTTATGGTGTGGATCAGGCGAAAGCCCCAAGGCGCTTACACGAGCGCGGGACACCTAAGACAGGGCATTTTCACATTTTCCATCCCAATAAATTCGTGTATTATGGAAACAAATCAATCCCCCGAATCCCAGGATTCGGACACACGCGCCTACGGCGAACATGTCAAAACCTTGTTAACAATGAACGCCCCCGCCGAATGGGTCGAAGACCTCTGGACGATCTACACCGGCTTCATGGTAGCACAGGGCGAACTGGGCCACAACCCACGCGCAAGCGACCTGTTCTGCACATTCCGGGAGCTGGTGTTCTTCTTCCAAAAGCTCGATGTGCCCAGGGCTGCGTAACGGCGAATAGGACCGGTTACTAGGTGCTTTTTTTGACTCACGTTCCTCTTTTATAATTTTACCATCGGAGCAATGCGCAGGACGTATCGCTCGCACATCATTAACCATTCATCAACAACTACTTAAACATGAGAAAATTGGTTCTTTACATTGCAACAAGCCTCGACGGCTACATTGCAGCACCGGGGGATGATCTCGCATTTCTGGCGAAAGTGGAGAAAGAAGGAGAGGATTATGGGTACGCCGATTTTATTGCCGGGGTCGATACAGTGATCGTCGGCAGGCGGACGTACGATTGGGTCATGCAGCATGCACCGGCATTTTCACATAGCGATAAGGAAACTTACATCATTACCCGTACACCCCGCGAGAGCATTGGCAGTATACATTTCTTTACGGGAGACCTCGGAGAACTGGTCGCGTCGCTGAAAGCGAAGCCGGGTAAAACCATTTTTTGCGACGGCGGAGCACAGGTGGTCGACGAGCTATTGCGGCTCGGCGTGATTGACGAATTTGTGATTTCCATTATTCCGACCCTCATTGGCGGCGGTACAAGGCTTTTTAAAGATGGCCGTCCCGGAGCCGATGTACAATTCGTCGACGCTAAAACGTTCGACACCGGGTTGGTTCAATTGCGGTATCAGCGAAAATGAAGCCCGAAACGCCATTACTGCGCCCCATCAATCTTCGATTTTGAAGTTTTCGCTTCCTCGGGAGCCTTAAACTTCGCATTCGAAATCTTCAAAACCACCGCATTAGGCCACGTCCTATTCGTATAAAACCGCTGCCCATTCACAGCGCTCACAGCCAGCCCGAGAGGCGTTGCGACCGACCGTATTGAAGCGTCGAAATTGTTTACATATTCCACCAGTTCGCTCCCGTAACCCAGCACTTCCACCTTGGTAGCAGCTGTGCCTTCGATCATCGGGAAAAGGAATTCGCGGCGTTGGCCGTATTTCCATTCGTCGTCGCGCTTCTTGGTGATGAAGGCGTAAATGGCCTTTTCGTCGTTCGATTGCGTGAACCAGATGTCCTTGTCGCGGATGACGGGCAATGGTTTGACGGCGTATATAGATTCTCCGTTCGCGAAATTCCAGAGGGCGATTTCGCGCAGGAGCGCTTCCTGTTCGATCTGGATCTCGCCATTCGGTTTCGGGCCGACGTTCAGGAGGAAGTTGCCGCCCTTGGCGCGGATCTCGATGAGCATATTGATGATCTCGGTGCCCGATTTGTGCGGGTCGTTGGTCGGTTTGTATTGCCAGTCGGTGCCCATCGTGTAGCAGGCTTCCCACGGGCGCGGGGAGGCTTTGTCGGGGATGTTCTGCTCGGGCGTGTTCATGGCGTCGCGCGTGATGACGAGCTCGGGTTGCAGGCTCCATGCGTACTCGCGCAGCCCGTCGCCGGGGCCGTCGAAGAACATGATGTCGATTTTGCCGTAGTTTGTGAGGAGTTCTTTGATCTGCGCCTTGTCGTATTCCATCAGTTTGGGGTTGTTCATCGGGAACTGGCGCTTGTCCTGCAACCGGCCGAGCGGGATGTTGTTCTGGTGGAAAAACAGGAAATCTTCCGGTGAAAAATACAGTCCGATGGCAATGCCCTGCTTGCGGAACGCCTCGATGATCTCCTTGGTCACATCGCGCCTGAAGGGCGTGTTCATCACATTGAAAGTCGTCGTTTTGGTGTCAAACATGCAAAAACCGGCATGGTGCTTGGTCGTGAAAACGACATATTTCATCCCTGCGAGCCGCGCGGCAGTCGCCCATTCGTCGGGATCAAACTTTTTGGGGTTGAAGAACGTCGGCAGCTCCTTCATATACCGGTTCACATAATCGCCCGAAGCCCCGGCCAGCGAATGGCTGATCACCGTTCCGAGCGAGACGTCGACATTCCAGTGAATGAACATCCCGAATCCCAGGTCTTGGAACCATCTGACGCGGTCGGGGTTGTTGGTGGTTTGCTGGGCTATGGTGGGGGCGGCGAGGCTGAGGCCGAGCAAAAGGGTTAAGAGTTTAAGGCGCATTGTTTGAAAGGTCTTTTTTGAAAGACTGGATTTTAAGCCCGTGATACTCTGTTTTGACGGTGCTTTTTAAAAATAGTTAAAGGATCAGTAGTTATATTAGGGTTTTATAGAATTTTATAATGAAAACAGCGGGGCAAACGCATTTACCGGCTGCATTCGAAAACACTTCATCCTCATGACAATCTTCAAATTGAGCATAGTACTTTGTCTCATAACCCTTGCCGCCGCGGTCGGCCAGGTCGAAGAAATTTACCGGCTGACATTCAGCGACCCAACGAATTTCGCCATTATGAACAGCTTGTCGTATAAAAAGCCGAAGACGATCCTGATTTTAAACAGAACTCATGGCTGGGATTACACGATATTCTGGAACGGATTTGTAGGTGGAGAAACGCAGGATCAGATTGACACTGAAACTAAAACATCCCGCCATGAATCCTACGATCCAGCATACCTTTTCAGAGATCCGGAAATGCTGAAAGCGATCAGTACCGCCGAACGCAAATCGCTTCGAAAACGCACATTGAAACCCGCCTCGACAAAGAAAATCACATTGAAAGGGGCTAATTATAGAACGGTTTTGTCAGCCAAAAATATTAATGGCTTTTATGTTTCTACTACGGAACCTATCTTCACTTCCGATGGTCGACTTGCATTCATTGACTTGACGATCTTTCGCAAAGGATATATCGAAGTCGGCGAGCGGACATTTGACGATTGCGGATCAGTGACGATCGTATATCAAAAACAGGCGAGTGGTAAATGGAAGAAGTTTAAGAAGTATGAACACCTAATTTTGTAGAATATTCCTTAATAGCTCCGAAAAAGCACTAGAATGAAAAGGAAAATCGCAATGGTGAGGCGGCAAATTGATATGAAGACACACGATCAAGCCGCCGAAGATTTGAAATACTGGCTAAGCAAAACCCCTCAGGAGCGAATTGCTGCTGTCACTTTCCTGGTTCGACAAATGTTAGAACCTGGCGAGCGGATGGACAGAAGTGTGTTTATTCGCAGAAAATTAAAAGAGTAATTATGTCAAACCTCTGTGCCTATTCACTGGCGATCATGCCATCGCTTATTATCCATGAAGACGTCAAAGGCTTCAAGCAACTCTTCCGCGACGCCATCGGCAAGAGCTACGGCAGTGCCAACGCCGACGGCCATATTTCCCTCGACGGCTTCGATGCTGCTGAGGCGGACTATCCATTGATCCTGGCTGAATACACCAAACTGGTTTCCTCAATAACCCCCTTCCAGCTCAATTTCTCAGGCTTCGCCGACTTCGACCGGGCCAACTTTTCCGCATTCTACATCAAACCAACCGAAGAATCCTGCAACGCAATCCGTGAACGCACACAGGCGATCATGAAGAGTTTTGATAAGAAGTTCAAAAAGCAATACATGCAGAAATGGGCGGATGAGTCCAAGAACCCGCATATGTCCATCGGACGCAGGCTTACGCGGGAATGGATTGCATTGGCCTATTCGATTTTTACGGATTATGAAGCCGGGTTTCTCTGCGATTCATTTGTGATCCGTAAGTATAATGAGAAGCGGCGGCAGTATGAGGTGATTGACACGATTCCTTTGCTGGGGCAGAATGGGGTGGGGGAGCAGATCAGTTTATTCTGACCGATTGCCAATTATGCATTTTGATAAGTACCCGGAAACTTTCAAGTAAACCTCCCCAAAGCCAATGCTCCAACGCTACGCCCTCAACGAATTCTATGCCGATCGCCTTTCGCACCGACTTGTCTTGGCAAAAAAGTGGTGGGATAGGATCATCTTTTTCACATTTGCCGCCGTGTTTGTGGCAGCCTGGCTGGGTTTGTTTTTCAGAAAGGAAGAAACCGGCGCTCTGATGGACCAATTCGGGGGGATGTTTACCCAATGGATTTTTGAAGAATCTTATTCCCAGCAGCGTATGATCGGGATTTTCGGGCTCGTACTTCTGGCGAACGTAGCTCCGTCGCTTGTGTTTTTCGTGCGGAAGAACTGGATTTTTCCAAAGGCATCGATGAGTTTGCGCGGTTATGCTGCCCTTCAGTCCAAAGAAGTGATCAAGCTGCCGCGGAGCCGCGGAGCGACCAAAGCCCCGAAGGCGTTTTATGTCTATGTAAGCCATCCGGTAAGCGGAAAAGTGGTACCGGTAGAAGTTTCGGAAGGCTGGTATATGCAACTCGAAGCCGGCAATAGGGTTGATGCATATTATCATCCCAGCAGTGATAATGTAATGTATCTGGTTCAGCCTAACAGCTAATTCCCCTTATTGCCGGCATCGTGCTAGTTGCTAACAGCGAGTGGGCTGCTCGTTGTGGTGCCGTCTTTCTTTGTGATTTGCAGAATATAGGTACCACTGGAAAGATGACCCGTTTGAATGACCGAGGTTGGTATCGACGTTTCGAAAACCGGCTTGCCCGTTTGATCCAAGAGTTTCAGAGAAGCAATGTTCTTTAAAGTGGTTTCCGTGAGCTGCAACCGGTCCGCCACGGGGTTAGGAAAGAACAAAGCTGATTGTGGTCCATCAAAAATCAGTATTTGGATTTGGCTGTATGCGAATGTACCGTCATTGTCTACCATTTTGAGGCGATAGAGATTCTGGCCGGCTAGCGGTGATTTATCCAATGCATCATAGTGAGCCGTCACACGACTTTCGTTGGCTGCTTTTACGTTTTCGAGTGTTCTCCAAACGCGCCCGTCAGCACTCCGCTGGATTTCGAAGTGGCTTGAATTCGTTTCTTCCATAGTCGTCCAGCTCAAATGAGCATGTGCTTCCCTTCGTTTAGCGGAAAAATGGGCAAGTGTTACGGGTAAAGCACTTTCAAGCGAGAAGCTGTACGCCGCGCCCGGATAGCCTATCTGATAAGGACCGCCGTTATGCTCCTGAAAAGAAGCTACGATGATCTGGTTTTCATTTAGTGCTACTGCATTGCCAAAAACTTCGTCTTCATCTCTATCAGGAGCATGGATTTTCGCCGTTTGTCCCCAATTCCCGGTGCCACCGTGGTTTTCGGAAAAAACCCACGCCGCGCCAGCATTGCTGACGAAATTTTCGTTCTTATAATCAAAGTCATCTAGAAAGCCACCGACTACGATTGAACTACCCTTTATTGCAACAGAAGTGCCAAAAGAAGAGGAATTTCTGATGTTCGGAGTTAGTGCCTTTTGAAGGCCCCATTGGTCAACTCCTCCATTGTTTTTTGCAAAGAGGTACGCGGAACCTGCGCCGGGCACCGGAGTGGCCCCTTGCATGCCCCCTTCATTCCAGGCCCCCACCACCACATAGTCGCCGTCAATAGCAATTGAGGAACCGAAACTTGCGTACTCTGATTTGACTGGTGCGGTAAATTTTTTTACCAGTCCCCAATTGTTCGTTCCTCCCATGCTTCTTTTGAAAATGTAGGCAGAACCGGAGTGATCGATGGCAGGGCCGGTTCCCGAATTGTCGTCGGACCAGGCGCTTACAATCACATATTCGCCGCTGATAGCGACGTTTGCTCCGAAAGAATCGAAATTATTTCCACCTTGTGGAAGCAAAGTGGCAACATTACCCCAATTGTTCGTGCCACCTGCATTCTTTTCAAGCATATAGGCCCTTGACTCGTAGTAGGCACCTGCAACAGCAAAGTCACCTTCAATAGCGACGCTGGAACCAAAATATTCGCGGAACTGACGGTTGGGAGAGGTAACCTTTTTTATTAACCCCCAATTGCCTGGTCCACCCTGGTCCTTTGCAAATATATAGGCAGCACCTGCACCCTGTATTGGATTTTGTTCGTTGGCGTCAGTCTGCGATTCAGATCCGATAATGATATAGTCACCCTTGATGCACACAGACCGGCCGAAATAGGCGCCAGCGGCTCTTACAGGAGGGTAAAGTTTCTTGACCTGAACCCAAGTTCCATTATTGTTAAAGAATAGGTAGGCAGCTCCTGCTGAGGCGAGGGCAGGCTTGCCGTCGGCGGCGCCGTCGTCGTCTAATGCTCCGATTACGGCATAATCTCCTGACACAGATACTACCTGCCCGAATGCGCCTAGATTAGTTCGGTCGCTTGCGACGATTTTTTTTCCAGGGTGCCATGCCTGGCCGAAGGATAGCGAAATTGAAAGGATTAGCGATAGAAAAAATAAGAATGGCTTTTTTAATGGGGTAAAAAATGAATGCATAGTAGGCTTAAAAAGATAGAGAGGTGAGTAAGTAACTGGTATTAAATAATCCACAAATTAATGCAAAATTTTCTAGTCTCAGGCACAAGTAACAATTTGCAATGATCAACTATGATCATTTTAATAAATATGCCGGAGCTCTGTCAGGTGAACCGCAGGCTGATCAGTCAGATATCCCCGTAAGATTTTACCTGTTCAAGGCGCTTTACCGCAGCCTTCTTCATTCCCTTCCTCACCTCCCTAAACTCCGCTCGATAACTTCGCGCATCCTTACGGCAACTAGATTACTTAAAGAGCCGCATTCATGCTTTGTTTTAGCCCGGATTCACCATAAGGGCTATACACATGCTTTTCAATTCCCTCCATTTTATCGTCTTTTTCATATTCATAATCACCACCTACTACACACTACCCGGGCGCTGGCGATGGATTTTGCTCCTGATCGCCAGCGCCTATTTCTACGCCTCGTTTATCCCGGCATACCTGTTGTTGCTGGGGATTATTATCGTCTTCGATTATCTGGCCGGAATAGGTATTGAAATGCTCTCCGGTAAACCGCGCAAGGCGATGCTGGTCGCGAGTATTGTGGCCAACGTCGGGTTTCTGTGTTTTTTCAAATATTTCGATTTCCTGAATGCTAATATTTCCGGCTTGCTGGCTGCGGTGGGGATCGATTATCAGTCGGGAACATTGGCGGACTGCTATCCGGGGCTGGCGTTACCGATCGGTTTGTCGTTTCATACGTTTCAGTCGATGAGCTATACCATCGAGGTCTATCGCGGCAAGCAGCGTGCGGAGCGGAATCCGGGGATCTATGCATTGTATGTGCTGTTTTACCCGCAGCTCGTGGCCGGGCCGATAGAACGCCCGCAGAATGTGCTATGGCAGTTCCGGCGGCAAATGGATTTCGACTGGGATAATCTCCGGACGGGGCTGTGGTGGATGGTTTGGGGGATGTTCAAAAAAGTAGTAATCGCCGACAGGCTTGCATTGGTGACCGATCCCATTTTCGCACATCCTGAAACACAAAATGCAACCAACCTGGCCATCGCTGCCCTGTTTTACAGCATTCAGATCTACTGTGATTTCTCTGGCTATTCCGATATTGCACTTGGTACTGCCCGAACGATGGGTTTCAGGTTGATGGTTAATTTCCGCTCGCCCTATTTTGCCAAATCGATCGCCGAGTTCTGGCAGCGGTGGCACATCTCATTGTCGACCTGGTTTCGTGATTATGTCTACATTCCAATGGGCGGAAACCGGCGCGGGAATGTTCGAACTTGCGCCAATCTGCTGGTCGTATTCCTGCTTAGCGGGCTCTGGCACGGCGCCGACTGGAAATTCGTAATATGGGGAGGGATCCATGGCGCCCTGCTGATCTGTTCACGTATAACTGCTCCCGGTATGTTTAACTCTGGTCGTTGGCCGGGCGGGCTGCGTGCCATGCAGACTTTCGCCGCCGTGACACTGGCCTGGATTTTCTTTCGTGCACATACCGTAGCCGACGCGCTCCTGATCATTCGGGCACTCGCGACGCCTTCGTTATGGAAATTGCCGATTTTACCTGTCAATACCCGTGAAGTAGGGTTCTGTGTACTGTTAATCGTGTTTTTGCTTTTAAAAGAATACAGGTTCCCCGACTACATACCCGTACGCAGGTCATTCTGGCCGTCGTTGGGCGTGGCAACTTTGCTCTGTTACCTGTGGGGCGTGTTCGGTAGCAACCAGTTTATCTATTTTCAGTTTTGACCTATGAAAATCCTGTTTTCGGGTTTACGGATATTGCTCATGCTGGTGTCGGGCCTGACGCTCTCGACCGGCCTGTCGGAACAATTGCAACGTAAACTGCATACACGTGGCCTGATACCCGATCAATATCGCTTCGGCGACCTCTACAATATTTCCAATTTAGCGCAGTTCAAAGAGACACAATGGGCGCAGACCGATGGCCTCGGCCAAAGCGACAGGCCCGGTTACCGTTCGCAAGGCGTAGACCTGTACACAATAGGCGACAGTTTTACGACGATGGACACCAGTTTCTATGCCGGGCGCCGTAATCACCACATATGGCTGGGCACCGAGGTTGATACAATTACCCTTGATCCCCAAGTGCGTTCCATTTTGGTGATTGAGGTGATCGAAAGAACGATCCAGGAGCGCCTGCGGGAGCATTATGCCGAGCTTTATATTCACCGCGGTTTTCAGATCAGGGGTAAAAACGCGGCGGTCGCGCGGGCAACTCCCGAAACCAGGGGCAATTTTTGGGAGAATACTTTGAACCGGGAGATTAACCAGCGGTTGGAATTCATGCTATTTAACTCGGATTTAGCATTGAAATGCAAGGAAATGAAAGCTGGCCTGATGCTTTCCTGGTTCGGTCGCACGCATCCGGGCTCGCTCATCTCGCGCGACAGGCGGTTTCTCTTCTATGAGGTCGAGGCAAGCCGGCAAAGCGGCCTTTCACCGTTCATACTGCTGACCGACGCCGATATCGACAGTGTGGCCCTCAACATGAACCGGATTCGTGCGCATTATCTCAATGCCGGTTTTGCCGAAGTATATTTCTGCCTCATCCCCAACAAAGTGACCGTCTGCGAACCGGCCCGTCATCCCCACAACAACCAGATCCAACGCATAGAACAAAACCCGCATCTGACGACCCCGCTGCTAAAACTGCACAACCAACTTCTCCGCCACCCCGAGTGGTTTCATAAAAGCGACGGCCACTGGAATGCAAGCGGGAAGCGGTTGTGGCTCAAATACGTGAATGAGATGGTGATGAAATGGTCGGGGAGGTGACATTACCCGCCCAACCGCTGGCAACTCCCGCCAGATAGCTGCGTCGCTTTCCGCTGGCATCATTCTTGCTACTTGTCCGACTCAGGATGTGAAAGAATATGGGGGCGTCCAGTAGCGGCGCCCGCGACGCAAGCCTTACTTATCATTATTGACACCGTATTTATGGGAGTATTTTTCAAAAGTCGTAAGCATGAATCCGCCCCGGAACTTCCCGAATGGCTCACAGCGCGGGATGGTTTTCCTTTTTACATCAAGGCGCCGATGGTACTGATTGGTCTCTACTTGTTTTTTTATATCCTGGATACCTTGCAGGAGATCATCGTTCCATTTGCATTCGCCGGACTGATCGCCGTGCTGCTTAACCCGGTCTACAACCGTTTTCAGAAATGGAAATTCAACAAGGTCGTGGCCATTGTGCTTACGATCTTTCTGGCAATACTGGTTGTGGGCGGTATTATGTTTTTCCTTTCTTCTCAGATCGTCCAGTTCGGCGATATGATCCCGCAACTGGAAAAGAAGGCGCTGAAACTGCTTGGTAATTTGCAGGTTTGGCTATCGTCAAGCTTCGGTATTTCCACCGAAAAGCAAATGAGCATGCTCGACGAGGCGGTCAACAGCAGCCGGGCGTACGTGGGCAAGACGGTCAACACACTTTTCGGTATTATCAGTTTTTTTGTATTGATACCGCTCTATGTATTCCTTCTTTTATTTTACAAGCCGCTGATCCTCAACTTTGTATTTGAGGTTTTTGATGAAAATAATTCCGATCAGGTGGCCGAAATCTTGCAGGAAACCAAGGGTGCCGTACAGAGCTACATTGTAGGGTTGATGATCGAAACGACGATCATCGCAACCCTTAACTCGGTCGCATTGCTCATTCTGGGAGTACAATATGCGCTGTTGCTGGGTGTGATCGGGGCGATTTTAAATCTGATCCCCTACATCGGAGGCATCGTAGCGATCGCATTACCGGTTCTTATCTCATTCATCACAAAGGACGGATACACTACACCGTTACTGATCATCGGTGCCTATACTGTTATCCAGTTTCTGGATAACAACATCATAGTTCCACGGGTAGTGTCGTCAAAAGTATCTGTTAATGCATTGATTTCCATATTGGTTGTATTGCTGGGTGGCACGTTGTGGGGCGTAAGCGGGATGTTTTTATCGATACCGTTCGTGGCGGTATTGAAGATCATTTTCGACCGTATCGACGAGCTGAAACCATGGGGCAAATTGCTGGGCGATACCATGCCCGACGATCCGCCGGCCAGGGTAGTAAATCCGCACGAGTCGGAGGACAAGGGGCCGACTTTGTTTTAAACAAGAAGGCAGGCATTGATGATCGAATGCCTGCCTTTTTTATCGCTACCCTATTTCAAAAATCAAAAATCCAACTTTTTGATCGTGCCGTCGCCAAGACTGAGAACGTAAAAAGTACGGTCGCCCCAGCGTTTGATATCTGTTGGCCTGTCCAGCCCGCTGAACAGCACCGCGCCGTCCTCATTGAGCACCGAGCCGGTATTTGCCTTGAAGCCGGGAGGATTGCCCGGTCCGCCGGGAGGCATTGTGAAGTCGGCATAATGCAGCAGAAGCGGTTTATTGTTAACGGTCAATGCCAAGTGTGTAAGGGTTGTGAAGCCCGATTTATAGGGAACCATCACGCCGCTCATATTGACTTTGTAGATGTTTGCCGCACCGGGAGAGAACGGAAAGCCCGTAAGACTGCTCAGCACGAAGTGATTACCATCGAAAACGATCCCGGTTGGAACCGGGTCCCTGTTGGGCGCCACGGGAGGGAAGGTCGTGAACAGACTGAGCGTATGGGTGTCCTTGTCGCGCTTGATGACCGCGTTCGCGCCGGCATCCGCTATGTAAAGGTGCCCGTCCGGCCCTTTTGTGAGGCTGAATGCATTCGAGTTGTTGTCAAACGTGAGATTGAGCGTCGACACGAACGCGCGGATATTCTCCTTGGGTATTGTGTTCTTGGCAATGGCGGGGCTTCCCGAGCTGAAACCGGAGACATCGATGATGTACAGAAAGCCTTCAACACCATGAAGCAAGTATATTGTGCCGTTTTCATAGTATAAATGGCTGATTCCTTCGACGTTACCCTGGTTAATGATTGACTGGAAACCAGTTACGACCGTTGTCTTGGCGCCCTGAGGCGTGATCATCACCAATGAGCCGTCGTTCTGCCCGGTACCGCCTTCGGTAACCCAGAACTGCCCTTTTTCGTCGATAACCATTCCGATAGGTGCACGGAGGCCGCTGGTAAAATTGCTGACACTAAATTGGGTGGGTTCAGGAACCGGTTCACCGTGGTCGGTGCAGGCTTCGATGGCGATCAGTGCTGCCATCAATGCAAATAAGGAGAGGAAATGCTTTTTCATTGCGGTTGAGTTTTGATTGAATTGTGTAGAAAGGCAATTGCAGAAGTTGTGGGCAAAAGTAGGGGTTTGCGTCTCTCTACTATTGTATAAATGCGTCATCAGCAGCTGAATTTACTAACCGGTAAAGTTCGTGTCCGGATACTTTCATATGTCGCCAAAATTGGGTTGTTTGCAAGACAAAATCCACCACCAAACCGCTCATGAACCAGGACATCCGCCAGCCGTTACCGGCTGCTTACCGTTCCATCGATGAGGCTACCAATGCCTCAGGTTTTACGATGGCTTCCGACATTTATACCTGTTCGTTACTCAAAACCCTTGCCGCCTCCAAGCCCGGAGGCAAGTTCCTCGAACTCGGTACGGGCACTGGTCTTTCCACTTCCTGGATTCTTGAAGGAATGGATGCCCGGGCCACGCTGGTATCTATCGACAACGATGCCCGTTTTCTTGAAATTGCCGGTAACCACCTGGGTGGCGACCCGCGCCTTACCCTCGTTCATACCGATGGCGAAGCATGGGTGAATGCACACCTTGGTGATAAGTACGACTATATTTTTGCCGACACCTGGCATGGCAAATACCTTTTACTGGACCAGGTCCTGGACATGCTCAACCCCGGTGCTTTTTATATCATCGACGATATGCTACCGCAACCCAATTGGCCCGAAGGACACGATCAGAAAGCACTGAAGCTCGTCGAGTACCTCGATAGCCGTCAGGACCTGACCGTTACCAAGCAGGTATGGGCGACAGGGATTATCCTGGCGGTGAAGCTCTGAGCAACGCCATGCTTTCCAGTCATTTCCTGAAACCACCCTCTGGTACAATCGGAGGGCGGTTTGTAATTTTTTATGGTTTATGTAGGAGTAAATTAAGGGTTGTGCGTGCTTGACTTTGATAATTGTAAGATGATATTGTAATGATCAAAGATTTAGTACTAACCCTTAATTACTAGTTTATGTGTCAAAATCATGGAGTTGCTTACATCCGGCCCGGCGAGGTCGAAGTGCAGGAAATTGAATATCCGAAGCTCGCGATCGGTGACCGGAAATGCGAGCACGGTGTTATCCTGAAAATCGTTTCCACCAACATTTGTGGCAGCGACCAGCACATGGTCCGCGGGCGCACCACCGCACCGGCCGGGCTGGTGCTCGGGCATGAGATCACCGGGATAGTCATCGAAGCCGGCCGCGACGTTGAATTCATTAAAGTCGGCGACCTTGTGTCCGTACCTTTCAATATAGCCTGCGGCCGCTGCCGTAACTGCAAGGAAGGCAAAACCGGGATCTGTCTTAACGTAAACCCCGCGCGCCCGGGCGCTGCCTACGGGTATGTGGACATGGGCGGATGGGTAGGCGGGCAAGCCGAATACGTCATGGTGCCCTATGCTGATTTTAACCTCCTTAAATTTCCCGACAAAGATCAGGGTATGGCCTATATTAAAGACCTCACCCTGCTTTCCGATATCTTCCCGACCGGCTACCATGGCGCGGTCACCGCAGGTGTGGGGCCGGGCTCGATCGTGTATGTGGCGGGCGCAGGCCCGGTTGGTCTTGCGTGCGCGGCCTCATGCCATTTGCTCGGGGCCGCCGTCGTGATCGTGGGCGACATGATCCCCGAACGCCTCGCCCAGGCAGCCAGCTTCGGCTGTGAGGTGATCGACCTGACTAAGGACACCCCATTGGAACAAGCCATTGCTGAAATCATCGGCGTTCCCGAAGTGGATTGCTTCGTGGATTGCGTGGGATTCGAAGCCCGCGGTCACGGTGCGCACGCTGTCGAAGAGCGCCCCGCTACCGTTCTGAACACCGCTATGGCAGTTACCCGCGCCGGTGGCGCCATCGGTATCCCGGGCCTCTACGTGACCGGCGACCCGGGAGCCAAAGACAAAGCCGCACAAGAGGGTAGCCTCAGCATCCGGATCGGTCTGGGCTGGGCCAAGTCGCACTCGTTTTACACCGGACAATGCCCGGTGATGAAGTACCATCGTAACCTGATGAACGCCATTCTTTACGATAAGATCAAAATAGCGAAGGCTGTGAATGTGGAAGTGATTACCCTACAAGACGCGCCGCGAGGCTATGCGGATTTCGATAAGGGTGCGGCGAAGAAGTTTGTGATAGATCCACATGGGATGATTGTGTAGGAGGTGTTTTATAATGAAGGGGCAGCCTGTGAATTTGGCTGCCTCTCCAGTATCTGGTGGCGTGTAATGTTGTTTAGGATTAATCATTTCCTACAAATGTTCGATAAGGAGCTTCATTTTTCTAGTCTTTTTACCATTTTGAATCCATTTAGAAATGTATTGATTCATTTCACTATGTTTATTTTCGCCCGCATACAAGACTCCATCTGGGCCAATGCAAATGAGTAATCTATAGGTGTAAAACTGGGCGCCGTCCCTGGCAACGACTCACCAGCCGGCGGCTTCAGCCCCGGGCTTGTGCACCACAATGGTACCGCGGCTTTAGCCGTAGACAAGAGCCGTAACTTTGGCTAAAGCCGCGTCTGCGTCGGCTCAGTCCGCAGGCTGAAGCCTCCGGTTAAATATAAGCCAGCTAAGAGTTTGCTAACGCTTTCTGCATCTGGCGGTATGCTGTGTGATGCAACGGTTTTATAACGCCGCGGGATTATTCCTGGCTGATTCATATAGTATCAATCATCATTCACTCATCAAGCCTAAACCCACTGAAACGGATCACCCGATGCCACGTGTGTGACCTTCAAACCGCCAACCTTCGGTTGCAGCCATTCTACAAAATACTCCATCCCGGGCTCTTCGCTCACTGCGTGTCCTAGCACGATCAAAGCCATTTTTGAGCCCAATAACCTGCCGTCGCGCGCATACTCCACGCCTTCCCATTCTGGCGTTTCGCCCACAATGAGCACATCCGGCTTTTCGGCTACGGCGACCGATACCTGTCGCTGGCCACCGGCAGCGCCGGGCATAATGGCAAGCCGCGCACATTGTTGGTCCAGATTGCCGATGACGCGGAGTTTCTGAATACCTAATTTGGTTTTGAGGTGCTTAACCAAGTCGCCCAATGTCAGCGCAGGGATGGTCAATGCAGGAGATTCGTTTTTATAATATTGCGTCCAGCCCGCCTTTTTGACCACGCCATAACGTATTGCGTCGGGTTGAAGTGAGTGGCAGTAGTCGTGAAAGCGCCAGACGGCGATTTGATGCTTTTCGAGCAATGCCTGCTTCTTTTTAACTATTTCATTGTTTTTTACCCATTCCGGATCATCGCGGTGATTGTAGAAGGTCGGTTCGTGGGCAATAATGAAATTGGCTTTCAGTTTCGCAGCTTGCTCTATGACACTCGCAGTGGCAAACATGGTAGTAACGATGCCGGTCACGGTCTGGTCGGGGCTGCCGGATTTGATTGTATCGACCGTATCCGGGATCGGTTTCAGGTTCCCTTCTTTGAGGATCAGGTCGATGATCTGTTGCACGGTAAATGCTTTGGGCGTTGCCGCAAAGAGCATTTCGGGCGTCAGCGACAATGCGGCGGCAGATAATGCGGCCTGGGTCAGGAAGTGTCGGCGGTTCAGGTCGGGTGTCATGGTGTTGGTCAGGAATTGTTATGTGTGGTCAGGAGTTGTTAATGGTTGTCAGGTTTTTGTTACAATGATATTGGTTATCAATCGAAAGCCTTACGGATTTTACCAATATAATCAATAAATGACTACTTGATATAACTCGTAATCATACAACTAATATTCCCCTAACCACACCTTACATCCTGACCACCCATGACCACTTCCTGACCACACCCGACCATTTCCCCCCGCTCTATTCCCCTTTAAGCGATTCGGCGGGGTTGACTAATGCGGCCCGGATCGCCTGTGAGCCGATGGTCAGCAAGGCAATCCCAACGGCCATTAGCCCGGCCAGGATGAACATCCACCATTCAATGCTGACTTTATAGGTGAAATCATTTAACCACAGATTAACCCCGTACCATGCCAAGGGGCAGCCGATAATGATCGCAATCAGTACCAGTTTGAGAAAATCGCGGGAAAGCAATGTGACGATGCCGGTGACGGACGAGCCTAGCACTTTGCGGACGCTGATCTCCTTCGTACGCTGGGCGATTGTGTAGGACGACAACCCGAATATGCCCAGGGAAGCTATTAAAACAGCCAACAGCGAGAAGAAACTGACCACTTTTCCGAAAAGCTGATCGTCCTTGTATTGCTTATTGAACTGATCATCCATGAAAAAGTATGAAAAATCGTTGCCGGGAAAAAAGCTGTCATACTGTTGTTTTATCTGGCCAATGGTCTTTTCCAGATCGTCTGTCGCGATTTTCATAGAATAGAAGCCTCCATTGTAATAAAAAGGCCGGAAGATAATCGGCTCAATGGCATGTTTAAGCGACTGCTGGTGAAAGTCGCTGACCACTCCCACAACCTCCCATTCCTTGCCGTAAAGCGTAATTTTCTGACCGACAGCTACTTCCGCATTGGGCAGGCCCAGCAATTTGGCGGCCGAAAGGTTGATGATCGCATTTTTGACCTTGCGCCCATCCGGGTCGGAATCGGTTGGGATAAAGTCGCGTCCGGCCAGCATTTTGATCTGGTAGGTGTTGAAAAAATCAAGATCGATGTCCATTCTGCTGAAAGTGGCTCCTTTTTCCTGATCGGACCCCACGCGTTTAACATTAAATGTTCGGGATAGCCTGTTCCCGAACAGATTACCAGATGCGCTGACGGCCTTGATGCCCGGGTATTGCCGCACTTCCGCTTTGAATGCATTAATCCTTGTAATAGAAGACGAATCCCAGCGCGTCAGCTCAGGCCCCCTGACGACCAGTGTTTTATCCATGTTGAATCCCAGATTTTCTTTTCGCATGAAATCGAGCTGGCGGAAAACGATAAATGTGCCGACGATCAGGACAACCGAGGCTGTATATTGGAACACAACCAGCGACTGCCTTACCCAAACGCCTTTCGTGGAGCGCTTAAAACTTCCTTTAAGTACATGAATGGCCTTGAATGCAGACAATGCAAAAGCCGGATAAAAGCCAGACAGCAGCATGCCAGCCAGAAAAACAATTCCCAACAAGATCAGTATCGCCGGCCCGCCAAGGTTTCCGCCTGCCAGCATGGAGAGCGAAAGCGGCTTTTCGACGAGTTTGTTAAGCGCGGGTTGCAGCAGCATCGTCAGGCCCAGGGAGAGGGCTAAGGCGGCTAGGTTGAGAAGTGCCGATTCTGCTAGAAATTGCCATATCAGCTGCCCGGAGGTGGCCCCGGCGACTTTTCTCACGCCTACTTCTTTGGCCCGTTCCAGCGACCGGGCCGTGGAAAGATTAATGTAGTTGATCCACGCGATAATCAAAATAAAGGCGGCTATGATGAGCATCGTCAGCACAGCTTTCCCATTATTTACATTGCCGATCTCGTACTCGTAGTCTGAAAACAAATGTGCCTTGCCAAGCGGTTGCAGGTAAAACTTTTCGATGCTGCCCGAAACTTTGTCGCCCTGAAAATACCGGTTGCTGAATGCTGCGAATTTTTGTTCCAGCGCGGCGGGCTCCGTGCCCGGTTTGAGCTTCACGTAATGCCACATGTCTGATCCGTCCCAGCTCGTTTTAATCCAATTGCCCCAGGTGCGTGCGAGCGTTTCGTAGGACATAATCGCGCCGAATTGCAAATGTGAAGTCGCGGGGAAGTCTTTCATGATGCCCGTGATCAGATAGGGTTCCGTATCAAGGTCGACGAGGATGTTCTTTCCGATCAGGGCGGGGTAGTCTTTGGGCTGAGCCCCGAATATGCGTTTGGCATTGGTTTCGGAGAGCACTATCGTGTTGGGTGCTTTGAGGGCCGTGGCTGCATTGCCGGCCAGTAGCGGAAAGGTGAAAAATGTCAGAAAATGTTCATCCGCAAATGCGCCTTTTTCCTCGAAAATCTTCCGGTTCTGTTGCAATTTGAATGTGCCGGTATTGGAAAGCGTCGTGTAGGATTCTATTTCCTGAAAATCTTTGGCCATCGTGGAACCGACCAACGGATAGGTGATCGTCCCGTGCTGTACAAGCTTGCCTTGCTGGAAACGGTCGTTGGTAATGCGGTAAATGCGGCCAAAGTCCTTTTGGAACCGATCGAAACTAAGTTCGAAGCTCACATATTGAAGGATCATCAGGCAGGCGGTCATGCCGGTAACAAGCCCTGTGATGTTGACGAGAGAAAAACCTTTGTTTTTCCACATGTTTCGAATTGCGATCTTGAAATAGTTTTTGATCATGGCCGATTGAAATACAGATGGTTGGGGGTATTTTGAGACTTCTCTTTTGAATGCGAACGGGCGCGCAATGCTGAAAACATCGCGGACGTACCGGTGACGTGCCGCGCTTTCGCCGTATAGGTATATACGTTGCGCAAAAAGCTCTTGCAGATCCCCTTCGAGCTCTTCTACCAGATGTGGGGCGCAGAATAGCCGTAACAAGCGGCCGGGCCAGCGCGGTGGTTGAATGGGTGCTTTCATGCTCAGGCGGGTTTAGGAATAGCACTCCACATGCGGTTGCGGATCTCGCGGATATTGTCGAGAGCCCTGGTACCGGCCATCGTAACGGTGAAAAACCGTTTGCTACGGCCGCCGCGCTCGGCGGTGGCCCCGCCCAGGCGTGAGGATAGCAGTCCTTTCTCTTCCAGCCGGTGCAATGCGGCGTGTACGGCTCCCAGATTCACTGAACGCCCCATTTGCTGCTCGATCTCGTTGGTAATGGAGGCGCCGTAAGCGTCGCCGGCCAATATCGCCACCGACAACAACACCACCTCTTCAAATTCTCCCAGATAGGTTCCTTTCATAGGGATTCTATTATTTCTGTAAATGTATAACAAATGGCATGCCAACGTTCGAAAATGGCTTTTGCGGCTTCTGAATGCTTTTTTTTGAAAAAAATGAATGTCCGAAACCGGACATCCCGTGCAAATGCCGGACAATGCGTGCGGCCATTTGTGCCGAAAGCCTTTTCTTTGTCGTTGCATATTCACCGAACTGTTATTTCATGGTTTTCGATTTCCGCTTGCAGGTTTTCCAGGCCGTGGCCCGTCGCCTGAGCTTCACCAAAGCTGCCGCCGAGCTTTTTATTACCCAACCGGCCGTCACAAAGCACATTCATGAACTGGAAAATCAGTTAAAAACCAAGCTGTTTGAGCGAAGCGGTGCGAAGATCAGCCTTACAGCCGCGGGTGAAATCCTGTTGCATCATGCCGAGCAGATTTTCGATATTTACCGAAATCTTGAATTTGAAATAAACAGCCTTTCGCAACGGACCAGCGGCAAACTGAGGCTGGGGGCCAGCACCACGGCGGCGCAGTACATTCTGCCACCTATCCTGGCAGCATTCCATCGCAAGTTTCACAATATCGAGGTTACGCTCACGACCAAGAATACCGAGGAAATCGAGCATGCATTGCAGCAAAAGGAGATCGACCTGGGCGTGATCGAGGGCTTCTCCAAGAATGCGGCTATTAAATATACCGAGTTTCTGAACGACGAGATCGTGCTGGTGGCCAATAGCAAAAACCCGCTGGTATCGACAGGGGTGATCGATGCAACGCAACTGCGAGAAATACCGTTGCTGCTTCGCGAACCGGGTTCGGGTACGCTGGAAGTGATCGCGCACGCACTGAAATCGATCGGATTGGGGCTCAGTGATCTAAATGTGGAAATGCAGCTCAGCAGCAGTGAAAGTATGAAGCTATACATCCTGCATTCCGACAGCATGGCGTTTATTTCCGTGCATGCGGTGCTGAAAGAACTGCAGAGTAAGGAATGCCGCATTGTGGATGTCGAAGGACTCTCGATCGACCGCCATTTTCACTTTACGACGTTGCATGGCCAGCAGGAGGCTTTGCCCGAGCTATTCATGCGTTTTGCCCTTTACCAGCGTAAATAGGGCTTTTTTTTAGAGTAGTTATGACTTCCATCTTATTTTAAGAATCTGTGTACTGTACCCATCAATTCTCGGAGAGAGGGTTGAATTATTTTTGTTAAACTATCTATGTTAAAAATCACTTTAAGCGTATCGGCGTTTCTGCTGATGCTGTGGACAACGACCCGCACCCTTCAAAAAGAAGAAACGTCCCAACCACGGACGCTCACGCGTGCCGACTCTCTTCCTAACGCTGCTGCATGGCCGTCAGAACTGAACGTTACGCATTTCGCCGGACATGATCTTACGCCAAGTCCGGCTTGCTTGGCCGTAGCACCAACCGGCGAGGTCTTTGTCGGGGTCGATATGATCGGATCTCTGGGCAAAACGCCTGGAAAGGGCAGCATTGTCAGGCTTTTGGATACCGATAATGACGGCAAAGTAGACCAGCACACCACGTTTGCGATGCTGGACAACCCCCGCGGGATCATTGCTCAGGGAGATCAGGTGTTTGTTTTACACACCACTTTTTCCAAAGAAACCGGTAAAGCCTCCGGAATGGATCTGGTTGTTTTGGAAGATAAAAACCACGACGGTGTAGCCGACGGCCCCGCCAAGCCCCTTGTTCAGAATGTATGCTCACCCAAATTCCTTCAAAGCCGCGGTACCGACCATGCTACGAATGGTATCCGCATGGGTATCGACGGATGGATCTACATTGCTGTGGGGGATTTCGGGTTTCACGAGGCGCTCGATCGTTCGGGTAAAAAGATGACCCAGCTCGGCGGCGGTATCGTTCGCGTACGCCCCGACGGTACAGAAATGGAGGTATATACCCATGGGCTGCGTAACATTTATGATGTGGCGATAGATCCGTATATGAACATTTTTACTCGTGACAACACCAACGACGGCGGTGGCTGGAATATCCGTTTCAGCAACCAGATCCAGTCGGGTGAATATGGGTACCCGGTGTTGTTCAAGAATTTTACGGAAGAAATTATTCCTGCATTGATCGACCTCGGCGGAGGCTCGGGAACAGGCTCGCTCTTTCTGGACGACCCGACCTGGCCCGCCAAATACAACCGTGTGCCGATGATGGCCGACTGGGGTCGCAGCCAGATATATGTACACCGTTTAACGCCGGATGGACCGACTTTCCAACAGAAAGAGGAGGAATTTATCAAGCTTTCGCAAGTGACAGACCTGGATATTGACGCGTCAGGGCGGGTATATCTGGCCGCATGGGATGGTGCCGGTTATTCGGGCAATCCGGGCAAGGGATTTATCACGCGCGCGGTGCCGCAGGGATGGCAGTACAAGGCTTTTAAAGATATCAGTAAATCGTCGGTGAAGCATCTGGCGGCATTGCTTCGTTCGGAAAGCGCTGTGCAGCGTCTGGCAGCGCAGCAGGAGTTGCTGAAACGCCCGGCAAAAGATGCGGCGAAGGCGGCGTGGGGCGTTGCGAATGACATGAAGGCCCCACTTTATGTACGCGTGGCGGGAATGTACACCTATTCACAGGCCGCAGGCGCGGATGGTATCGATAACCTTGCGAAACTGGCGTCAGAAAACGATATGCGCGAATATGCATTGCGCGCTCTGGCAGATCGTAAACCGTACGTGGCAAAAGTGCCGGTTGATCCGTTTCTGAAAGCGCTCGAAAATGGTAATGCCCGTGAGAAATTGGTGGCGGCGATTGGTCTGGGCCGTTTGGGCAGACCGGAAGGTGCGCAAGCATTGCTAAAAGTGAAAGTGCCTGGTTCATTTGTGGCGCCGGCCAAAGGAACCGAAGGGCCGCACGCGACGCCTAACTCGGCAATCGTAACTCCGCACATCGCCGTACGTGCGCTTGTAGCGTTGAATGCGGTCGATGCCTGTGTGAAAGCAGTGGGTACCGAAAATTCAACGATCGCTTTGTGGGCATTGCGTTACATGCATGACCCCAAGGCGGTGGACGGGCTTATCGCGGCTTATGGAAAAACCAGCGACAAAGCATTGAAAGAACAGATTCTGACAACATTGGGAAGAATCTATAAAAAAGAAGCGGATTACGACGGTTCATGGTGGTGGAGCACGCGCCCGGATACGCACGGCCCGTATTACAAGGCTATTGAATGGGAGTCGTCTGCGAAAGTGAAGGATTTCTTGATGAAAGAATGGAGCAATGCAAGTGACAAGCAGTTCTTCGCCGATCTGAATGGACGGAACCGCATGGGGATTACCGAATTTGGTGGAGAAGAAGTGGTGGCAGCCAAAGAGGAGGTAAAAGTCGACCTGGAAAAGATCCGGAACAAAAAAGGACAGGTAGGGGAGTCGTCGATCGAAGATGTGATGCTGGCCATTGCGAAAATACAGGGTGACCCGGTCGCGGGAAGAAAACTGTTTACAAAGCAGGGTTGCGTCGCTTGCCACAGCCTGAGCCGCAGCGAAGTGATGAAAGGGCCATTCATGGGCCAGATCGGTTCGATCATGAACCGAGAGCAAATCGCAGAGTCGATATTGAAGCCTAATGCTTCTATTTCTCAGGGTTTTGCATCGGTGATGATCACTACAAAAGGCGATAAAACCTACATGGGATTTGTTTCGGAGGAATCGGCCGATAAGCTGGTGATCCGTGACATTACCGGCCAGGTGAACACGATAAAAGTGGCAAATATTACCTCTCGCAAGGAAATGGAAACTTCCATGATGCCTCCGGGGCTGGCCAACGAGCTATCTTATGAAGAGTTTGCGTCGCTGATCACTTTTCTCTCGCAGCAGAAGAAATAAGACGAAGCGTATCCATTTCTCAAAGCCGGCCTGTGCCTCACAGGTCGGCTTTATTTTATTGGGTATTCCTAGTAAAACACAAAATCTCAGGTTGTGAAATGGAAGATTTCGACGAAAAAAGTGTGAAATGTCCAATTTTCGACGAATTTTTTCGTGATTGTAACCGTTTTTTTGCGTCATATGCGAAATTTACGGTACATTAGTAGTTTGATAGAAGTAGTTGGAACGTGTTGAGTTACAAATCATTTGCACCCATTGTCTCTTACTCGACGTTTATTTATACAGCTTTCCCCGGCAAGCGCGCTTTCGCCGGGGATTTTTGTCTACGATAACATATTCCGATCTTTAAGTTTGTGAGATCAGACCCCCTCTAGTCCCGTGGCGTTTTACGATTCATCAAAGTCCGAAAGAGCCGATCGCGTACTGGCGATCAGCAATGACATTAAGCAGGCATTACTGAGCCAAGAACTTCAAAAAGCGCATTCGTATTACGCTGATTACGATACTTATATACGCAAATCCGCCTATTTGGTAACCGGTCGGTTATATTCTCAGGAGCCTGCGCTACGTCCGTCGATACTGGAAATGCTTAGCAAATTTTTCTATGATCCGGATTTTAAAGTCAGGCAAACTGTGATCAACGCGGCGGGAGAGATTGGTAAGGAGCATTTCGAAGAAGTTCGAACCTTTTTCGACGAAGGATTGAAGGACCCGCATCATTCCCCGCGCAACGCGGTGATAGGCTCGGTGAAGAAAATGGGAGAGGTGAACCCCGCGCCGATTCTTGCATGGGCAAGGCAATACCTGCATCATGAGGACAAGGAAATCCGCCGTGAAATTTGTCACGGCATCGAATTGCGCGGCCGTAAACACCCTGAAGATATTCTTCCGCTCCTGCAGGAACTCCAACACGATCGCACGGCCCGTGTACGCAACACGCTTGTGCATGTGATCGGGCAGATCGCCTACAAAAAGGGCTGCCTCATGAAAGTACTTACGCATTTGAAAGGTTGGGAAAACCGCCAGCTGGTTGATGCTGCGCTGGAAGAAATTATTGATGTACATCACCGTTACCGTAATTTTACGGCGCTTACGCAGGCGGAGGCTATCCAGCTGATCGATGCGCATTATCCGGGCCGTAAGCGGAAAAACGAAGGAAGGGCTGGGTAGATTATTGAAAATTTACTGTGAGCCTGAGATGCCCACCCAGGCCATCTTTGACGATCCTCATCAATGTAGAAAGCCTGATGTCGCTTGCGTCGTTCTCGATTCTGGAAATGTAATTTTTTGTTGTTCCGCACCTTACTGCGAGCTCTTCCTGCGTCAGTCCCTTTTCCTTTCTTAGTTCGTGTAGCATCACACCGAGCTTGAAAGCCTCAAACTCGTGATCAAATTGATCTCTCAGCGGCGTACCGGGCTCTCCATATTGTTGGGTCAGGTGATCGCTGAATGCGGTCAGGTTCTTATTGTCGTTTTTCATTAAAGTACTCTTTTTTAAGTGTCTCCGCAAGTTTTAACTCGTTGTGCGGTGTTTTAGAGGTTTTTTTCTGGAAGCCGTTACCCAGCACAATGATTTTCCCTTTATCAAAAAAACAGAATACCCTGTATATATCGGAACTTGCTTCCACCCGAATTTCATATAGGCCGGATGATCCCTCAATGTGTTTTAAAAATTTTTCTGGTATCCTGTTAATGCAAGTCAAAAGCTTCAACGTCCAGTTAAATTTCTTCTTTGCCTCAGGTTTTAAATCAGCAAAAAAATCAAGATAGTAATGCTTGTAGTAAAAGATTTCGCGAATTGATTCTTCCATAAAGTTACCGGATTAGATAACATCAACCAAGTTTTAATGCTCGAAAAATACGTCTTGCGAAAATCTGTTTCGCAGAAGCGTTCTCGAACGGGTTGCCTGGAAAATCAAATGGATTACAATATGCTTCCTTGCGTCATTTTCGACCCAAGGCCCTTGTATTTGTGAGCCGCGGGGGCATAATTACACCGCCATTACCGTGCGGTGTTTGCGGCGGAACTCGCCGAGGCTCATTCCCTTGCTCTTTTTGAAAAACCGGTTGAGGTGGCTTTCGTCGGTGAACGAAAGTTCTGTCGCAATCTCGTTCATGCGCATATTGCTGTGCAGCAGCCTGGTTTCCACCAGCTTCAACCTCGAATTGACGATGTATTCCTGCATTGTCTCGTTGGTGTGTTTCTTAAAATACCGCCCGAGGTACGATTCCGATATCCCGAAGTGGTTACTGATGCGTGCGGCCTTGATCTTTTCGGGGTGGTAAATATTCGCTTGTATGTATTGCAGAATGTCGATTGCCTTTTCTTCGCTACATTCAGTGATTTTTTCTGGCAGGTACATGGCGATGTTGCGCGCGACCAGGATGATCATCGTATTGACGTACTGCCGGATAAGCTCCTGGTTGTACATGTCGCGGTTGACATATTCGCGGATTATCGCCTCGATGAGCGGTTTGATGATGCTCTTGTCCGTCTGGTTTTTGAGAATGCATCCCGGTTGGTGGCTGGCATTCTGCAAAATAAATTCGAGCCTTTGCAGCAGGTCTTCCCTTTGCGATGCGCCTACGAGCGAGGTATTACCTTTGATATACACATCATTAAACCGGATGAAAACAAATTTCGTGGTCGTTTCGATGTCGAAAGAATGGGTATCCTCGGGTGTGAGCAGAAACATATGGCCGGCATTATACCGGAATGTATGCTGATTGATCTCCTGCACGCCGGCACCTTCCAAAATATAGATTAGCTCAAAAAAGTTATGCTGGTGCGTCGGTTTTGGACATTCGTCGAGCTCTTTGTAGATTATTTCGAAAGGTTCGTGCAGGTTTTCTTTCATGATAGCGGGCAGTGTACCGGATTTTGGAAAAATTGTACCATAAAATTAATCAAAATCCGGTACAACTTTGCATTGTCAAACACAAAATCTCATTATCTCATGAAAGCAACATTTTTGACCGATACAAATGCCCCACTCATTATCAAGCAAGTGGAAACACCGTCGCCGACCGACAGTCAGGTACTGATCAAACTGGCCTATTCTTCCCTGAATCATCGCGATGTCTGGATACAAAAAGGGCAGTATGCCGGCCCGAAAGCAGGGCTCATTTTGGGGTCCGACGGGTTTGGTACCGTGGTTGAAGCCGGGAAAAATGTCGATCGGGCATGGGTCGGTAAGGCGGTGATCATCAACCCAAGCCATGATTGGGGTGACAATCCGGCTGCATTCGGGGATCAGTTCAAGATCCTGGGTAATCCGGAGCCCGGTACTTTCGCAGAATATATTGCCGTAGATGTGCAGTATGTCCACGAAAAACCAGCGCACCTTACCGATATAGAAGCATCCGCGCTGCCGCTGGCGGGCATTACCACCTACCGCGCGTTGTTTACCCGGGCGGCTTTGAAAGCTGGCGAGCTGATACTGATTACCGGCATCGGTGCAGGCACCGCATTGCTGGCGCTGCAATACGCGATTGCGGCCGGGGCCAGAGTGTATGTTACATCCGGCTCTGAGGACAAGATCGAAAAAGCCAAAGCACTCGGCGCGATAGGCGGATTTAATTATAAAGAGGAAAACTGGTTTTTGAAAGCGAAAGAGGTGACCGGGGGATTCGATGTAGTGCTGGACAGCGCCTCTGGCAAAGGATTCGGTAATCTCATTGAGACCGCGAAGCCGGGTGGAAGGATCGTATTTTTCGGGGGTACCGACGGCCCGATCGCCAATATTATCCCCAATAAAGTGTATTGGAGAAATCTTTCGATCCTTGGCACGACGATGGGAACATTACAGGAATTCAAGGATATGCTCGCATATACGGCGAAGCATCACATCAAACCCATTGTAGACAAAGTCTACCCCACATTGTCGGACGCCCAGCAAGCCTTCGATTATATGCACGAAGGAAGGCAGTTTGGAAAAATTGTTTTGACTAATATTTAGGGAGGAAGGAGGAAAGGGAGGAAAGTGGCTATTTCCATCTTCCCTTTCCTCCCTTCCATTTACTCAACTATAATACCATCCATGTCTTCCAGGCGGGCGATCAATGCCCAGCCGTAAAAATCATTGGCTAACGCAACCATCAACTCGTTTTTTCCTGCTTTGAAGGGTATTACAAAAGAAGTGTTCTCAATAGAGCACCTACCTGCGGGTTCCTTCATAATGGGAGAGGCAAAGGTATTTTTATCGACATACAGATAGCGGCCGTTGAGGAATACCCACACATCGTCGCTGAAACCCATAGCGATCTTCTTCTTCTGGTCTGTTTTGGAATTGATATTGACCTTCATCCATACGATCCGACGCTCTTTGCTCATGCCAAACTTGCGCGTGAGGTTGATCATCCCCCTTCTTTCAGCCCAAACCGGCGTCCAGGGCGTTTCGGTTTTCGGGGTGTAGTCGAGGCTGAAATCTACGTTTTTGGGCAGTACGGAGGGTTCGCTGACCTGCCATTTCCGCAGATAGCGTGGGTCGTTCGCAACCGGGTCCGTGCCCTCGTACGCGGGCAACCCCTCGGTCTGGCCGGGTTTGATCACCAGGTTTGAGACAATCCCTTCGCCTTCGAATGCGAGCGTGCCTTCGGTAACATTGCCTTCCATTCTGGGGACTTCCATTGTTGGCCGCCGCATATCGTTCACAAACACTCGCAGCTGGTGACCCGACGCGATCAGTTTTACGTGGTTCCAGGTTTTGTTCTGGAAATTGGCCTTGCCCTGGTAGTGCGGCAGCAGATCCCAGAGGTTCACGCCATCGATGGCGGGCGTGTACTGGACGGCTTCGATGCCTGTCGAGTCGCCCGCCAGGTGGGTGCGGAAGTAGAACAACTCGGTTTCTTTGCTATCCTTATACCTGAAATAAAAAGAGGCAAACCGCTGGTCGGTGGGAATGTAGTCGAACTCGATGGTGCCGTTGGAAAATGTGGTGTTTTTCAAAACGACCTGACCCGGTTTGGGAAGGACTTTTAATACCGGGCGACCATCGTGGGTCGTAAATTCGGCATTGGCGGCTGGTGCATCCCAGTTTTCTGCAGTGAGGGCTACCCAGGTGTTCGGATCTTTTTCGGCGGTTTTAGGTTTTTTCTGACCCAATGCAGCGAAAGTGATGGCGCTGAACGCAACTAAAATGAATTTTTTCATGGCTAATAATGCAAATGTGTTGATGTGAGCCTATTTCTTGAAAATGCCGGCATTTAGCTCTTTTCCGGCCGAATTGGGAAGCGGGTTTAGGTAATCGCGAGGAAGGCCGTTGGTCGAAACCTCGCTGAGCAGCAATTTGCCCGAACGCCCGATATGCTGTTCGGAATGTGCATTCTTCTCTGCGGGCATTGCCCCATTCTGACCATAGTAACCCATTTCATGCTGCATGCCGGTATAAAGGCAGTTTTTGAAATGGTATTTCGGGTACGTTTTTTCCGCACGGAGCAACAGATATTCCGAGTTGGCGACAATATTGTTTTCAAATACAAATGGCTCATGGAAAGCCCCGAACCACAGCGCCGATTCATAGGCACCGGCAATGACCGAGTTTTTTAGCGAAAAGTCCCTGATGGCCATAAAAAGGAGCAGCGCATTCTTGGTACCATAAAAAATACAATGGTCTACATGAATCCCCGTGCCGTTCGCCCAAATGCTTCCTTGAATGGGTGCGGAATTGCGTTCGCCGATGAAGTAGCATTGTGAAACATCCAGTCCTGTGAGCGTCGAGTCCTTGCGGCTCACGGGATAATAGTACTGCACCTCAGGATTGCCATTGCCGAGGAATTTCAGCCCACTGATACGCACGTGGTCGGCTGCGACCAGAAACCCGACGGCGTGCTGGAACTGTGTTTTGTTGTTATTGGCCGATATCGATTGGATCACCGGCATTTGCGTGGGCTTCCAGTCTGTATCATCTGGCATGGTTGCCGCTTCGATCGTGAGCCACGCCTTGTTGGTATTCTGTTTGTCGATCACGACCTGGTCGCGCAGCGTGTAAAGCCCGGGCGCGACTTTGATCTTAACGCTTTCGTCGGTTTTAAATGTTTTGGCCAGCTCGACGGCCCGCTGCAACGTAGCTACCGGTGTTTCGACTTTGCCATTGGCTCCGTCATTGCCTGTGGTAGCATTTACATGAATGGTTTGCGCTTGCAGCAGACGGGTGACAAGCAGTAAGATAATGGACAATAAATAGCTTAATTTGTACATCTTTTGAATAGTTATTAGTCGTTTCGAATACCTGGCCGGGCGGCTGGTTCCTTTGTCTGTCCAAACATAATGAGGTCGTCGGTGACGTCGTTTTCAAGTTGTATTCAAGTTTTGTCAAGTTTTATCATGTTCATTCACAATGGTTTCTGAAATAAATGAGTTGCAGCGGTGCAAGGCTGTCATCGAGGATAAACTGGGCTGGGGCCCGGCGGATGGCTGGCAGACGGCCGATTTCGAGAACCTCAGTGAACAAATCCTGCATGAAACCGGTGTGTCGCTTAGCATGAGCACGCTCCGCCGCATATGGGGGAGGACGGAGTATAACCATTTACCGAGCGGAACTACACTGAATACCCTGGCGCGGTTTGCGGGCTCGGGCGACTGGCGTGCATTTGTGAAGCAAAATAAGCCCGTTGCACCTGGAAATGAAGAGGCGATACCTCCGGTCGTCGTCGCTCAGAAGCCCGGGAGCTGGAAACGGTTGGCTTGGATTGCGACTGCCGTTGTGGTTATCATTCTGGCCAGTATGCTTGCATTCGACAAAGGGGAGCCGCAACTGGAAAAGAGTGCTTATTCTTTCGAGAGCCATTCGGTAACACGCGGCATCCCCAATTCCGTCATATTTACTTACGACGCCTCGGCATCACCCACCGACTCGGTTTTTATCCAACAATCCTGGGATAATACGAGAAGGGTCCTGGTCGATAAAAACCTTCACAAGCACACTTCGGTGTACTATGAGCCTGGTACCTATCAGGCGAAGCTGCTCATCGGCGATCAGGTAGTGCGGGAACATAAATTGCTCGTTGGAACAGATGGCTGGTCGGGGTTGATTGAACAGCCCAAAATGCCGGTTTATTTGAGGGAAGTGGAATTTCTGCGCACGGATGGCATTGGTACCGGCATCTCGACCATTGAACAGAAAAACATCGCTTTGCAGCCTGAGCCGCCGTTAATCAAGTATTTCAATGTCGGAAATTTCGAGCCGGTATCGCTTGGCGATTTTTCTTTTTCAACCGAAATTAAAAATGAATATAGCGAAGGTGCCGCGGCTTGCCAGTTAACCTATATTTCTCTTGTCACCGACGATACGCCCATTGTTATACCGTTGTCGGCGAAAGGATGTGTTTCGGACCTTAACCTGATGAGCGTGGATGATTACGTTTCAGGCAAAAAGGCAGACTTATCCGCATTAGGCGTTGATTTCTCGGAATGGGTACGAGTCTCGTGCGCGGCTTCGGGCGGGAAAATCCGTTACATGATTAATGGCCGGCAGGCTTTTGAGTTTCTGGTCCCCAAGCGCCCGATCCGCATCGTGGGCGTGGCATTTGGTTTCCGTGGGACAGGCTCAGTGCGGAATGTAAGTCTGCAATCGGGCGGGAAGCCGGTTTTTGAGGCATTATAGAAAATTTGTAATGTTAGCACTAAATGCTTTTGAGACGCTGCTGGATGAATAATTGTGCTGAAAAAAAATCAAATTGACTAACTTTGGCGTTTTCAACTGACTTAGTTTTTTCAAGTGGACAACGATCTTTTCAGCATGCGAACCGTCAGTGTGCTTCGCTACCTGACACCGCTTCGGGAAGGTGGTTCTCTACCCGCCATTGCGGAGGCCGATGATGATTTTCTTTACGTACTAAAATTCAGGGGCGCCGGGCAGGGTACCAAAGCATTAATTTCAGAACTGATAGGAGGGGAGCTGGCCCGTTTTCTTGGACTGAAAGTGCCTGAGATCGTTTTCGCGAATCTTGACGAAGGTTTTGGCAGGACAGAGCCCGACGAGGAAATACAGGATTTGCTCAAAGCCAGCACCGGCTTGAATCTTGCGATGCACTACCTTTCGGGCTCCATTACATTTGATCCGGTCGTAACAAAGGTGGAGCCCCGTCTGGCGTCCGAGATCGTTTGGCTCGACAGTTTTCTGACCAACGTCGACCGGACTGCACGCAATACCAACATGCTCATGTGGCATAAAGAACTTTGGCTGATCGATCACGGAGCGGCGCTATATTTTCACCATTCATGGCAGAACTGGGAAGAACAGGCGCGCAGGCCATTTGCTCAGATAAAGGATCATGTTTTGCTGCGAAGCGCATCCATGCTCGACGAGGTAAATGCTGAATTCAGCAAGCGGCTGGCCGAAGGCGTTATTCCGGCTGTGGTATCCCTTATCCCGGACGACTGGTTGCTGAGGGATTCACCATTTGACTCTGCTGACGAGCATCGGCAGGCCTACATTTCTTATTTGCAGGCCCGCCTGTCAGCATCAGAAATCTTTGTGAAAGGAGCCCGGGATGCCAGATAGATTCTTATACGAATACGCGGTATTGCGCGTTGTACCGCGTGTAGAGCGGGAGGAGTTCATGAACGTGGGCGTTGTACTGTATTGTGCTTCAAGAGGTTTTCTGGCCTGTGTTTCGGAAGCAGATCCCGCTCGATTGAGTGCTTTCGCCGGCGGAACCGATCTGGCGGAGGTCGAAGATTATCTTAGTTCATTCAGGCAAATTTGCGAAGGTAACCGGCAATGCGGAAGCCCCATTGCAGCATTGCCCGCCGCGTCGCGCTTTCGGTGGCTTACGGCTACACGCAGCACTGTTTTGCAGACATCCAAAGTCCACCCGGGTTTTTGTACTGACCCGGAGGAAACATTGAAAAGGATTTTCGTGCAGCAGGTTAAATAGCCGGTCATTTTAATTTCAGGTATTGCTGTACAAGCTCCTTCTTGCGGCGTGAAATTTCGATTCGCGAACCATCCGACAACAGCAGAAACTGGTTATTGTGGGTTACCTGCTTGATGTACTTCGGATTCACCAGGTGTGATTTGTGTGTCCGGATGAAATTGAACTCGCCCAGCATCTCATCGAAATGTTTCAGTGTTTTGCTCGCCAAAAACGGCCGTTTTCCGATCAGGTGAATGGCTGTATAGTTCTTGTCGGCTTCCAGCCGGAGAATTTCGTCGAGCGTGAAAAAGAACACGCCCTCGCTGGAAGGTACTGCGAGCCGGAAATCCCTGATATTCTTCTTTTCGATGTTGTGGACCAGGTTGTCGTACAATTGCTGGGTCTGCTGTATCGGTTTTTCCTTAACCTTTTCAATATGGCGGTTGATAGCCGTTTGCAGTTCTTCCGGATCGACTGGTTTCAGCAAATAATCCAACGCGCTGAACCTGATCGCCTGGATAGCGTATTGATTGAAGGCGGTTGTAAATACAATGTCGTAAGGCGGATTCTTGCGGGCCAGCAGAAACTCGAACCCATTCTGGTGCGGCATTTCTACGTCCAGGAAAACAATGTCGGGCTGGAAACCGTCCAGCACGTTCAGGGCTTCTTCGACCGACTCGGCATGCCGGACGTCAACCTCTTGCGAAACAGAATTGTTCAGGTAGTGATTCAGAACATTGCGTGCTTTCTGTTCGTCATCGATGATCAGTGTTTTTAACATAAGTTCGGGGTATTTATAGTTTAAAATCAGGCATTGTCCAGTGAAGTAGAAAGTTCGATCACAATCATGGTGCCCGTGGCATTATCGTCCGGGTCGTATTTGTCAATGATATTCACAGAAGCGTGTTGACCCTGCCGGTCGATCAGGTTGAGGCGGTCTTTGGCAATTTGCAGACCTTTGGATTTGTGCCGTTTGGTAGTTGCGTTCCTTTCCTTGATTTCGAAGGATTTTTTCCGGCCTATCCCGTTATCGTCGATGGTACATTTAAAAACCTCCTCATCGATCCGGTTGAATGAAATTGTGAGCTCGCGGTAACCGTTCTTATGCATGAGCCCATGCCAGATAGCATTTTCGACGTACGGCTGCAAAAGCATGGAGGGTAGGAGTATGTCGTCGCCTTCCAGGTCGTCGTCAATGTCGATACGGTACACAAAACTCTGTTCGAACCGCATCTGTTCCAGTTCGAGGTAAAGTTGAAGTACATTTTTCTCTTCTTCGATCGTCACCAGGTTCCGGTCCGAGTTATTGAGCACCATCCGGAAGAGCTTCGAAAACTTGTTGAGGTACTTACTGGCTTCGCCGTATTTTTGGGTGACAATGCACTCCTGGATGCTGTTGAGGCAGTTGAAAACGAAATGCGGGTTCATCTGAGCCCGTAGCGCCATCAGCTGGCTTTCCGCCAACATCCGGTTGATTTCCAGCAGCATGATTTCCTTTTTCGCTGCTTCTTCTTCCGCCTGTGCTTCGGCAATTTTGTTGGCATTGATGGAAGCGATCGTTACGAGCGTGCGCGCCTGCTCTTCCGTGAAGAAGTTCTTTTTGGTATGCTCCGAATCCAGCACGCCGATCAGCTTGCCTTCGTGGAGGATCGGGACGGCGATTTCGGAGTGTTTATTAGCATCCTGCGATATGTAGCGGCTATCCCGCGAGGTATCAGGGATGATCAGCGTCTTCTTGATCTTGGCAGCCACCCCGACAATCCCCTCGCCCAGTTCTAGCTCCAGTGGGTCGATAATTTCGTTTTCGTTCAGATCCTTCGAACCGTAAGCAGCTTTTTGGATGAGCCTTTGTTTGTCTTCATCCCACAGGAACACCGTACAATCCTCGAAATGCAATTGGGCGGTGCAACTGCGGACAATATCCCAACATATTTCATTCACCGAGTTTTCGCCATACACCGAGTTTACAAAGTACTCGATCGTTTTGGCAAGCTCTCTTTTATGTTTTCGGTTGAGATATCCATTGTAGGTAAGGTAAAGAAAAGCGCCGGATACGCAGCCGACGAGGACAAAGAACCACCAGCTTTGCCACCAGTAAGGCATAATCCTGATTCTTAACTTTGTAATTTCGGTCATCCATCTGTCATTTTGATCCGTGCTGCGAACTTTAAAAACATAGTCGCCTGCCGCGAGTTTGTTATAACTGACTGTCACGGTCCTCCCTGCATTGACCCAATTTTTGTCAATTCCTTCCAACTGGTAGCTGTATTGCAAGGACGGTATGTCTCTGTGTTTTAGCGATGCATATTGAAAAGTAAGGAAGTCTTCGTCCGGGGCCATAACAAGCGATGTAGGAGGAAAATCGGAGATTTCCTTTTCAAAAACCCTTACAGATGTGATGTATGGCGGGTTTCGGACGGGGATACTGTTAAATTTCATGGGATCGATCACCACGATGTGATCAAGCATTGCTGCATATATATAGGTAGGTGTTACCAATATGTAGTTCCACCAGTCCTGTAAAGTTTTTCCAAGGTTAATCTGAACACGTGTGACTTTTTTTGTATCTGGGAAAAAGTAAATCAGGCCTCCACGGCCCCCGGCCCAGATTGCCCCGCGCTGGTCAACTGTGAGGCTTGCGATGTCGCTAACGATCAGGCTGTTTGTGAAATATACGCTGTCTGCAAAGGCTCCAAGTGGGTCCATTTTATACAGGCCGCGGTTGGCCAAGGCTGCCCACACGTTACCGGACTTGTCCTCTACCAGTTGAGTAGCATAAAAGTTACTGCTATCTCTTACCGGGATAATATTGAATTGCTCGTTTTTAGCAGAAAACCTGAGCAACCCCCGGCCGCCCATACCAAACAGAAGATCGCCGTTTGCAAGCCTGCAAAAGCTCTGACAGTTCTTATGACGGTAAAGCCCATATTTTGGGTTTGTCCCATCAAAACGATCCATTTTGAAGGTCTTGGTATTCAGTCGGTAAAGCGCGTCATTAGTGATTTGAAACCATAGATTTTCCTGCTGGTCTTTGAGCATAAGATTGCACCTGACGGAATGCCCGTTAGCCTTAATGCCATTGAATCGCTTGATATTTTTGTCACCAATTCTGAGATAGTAAATCCCTTCGCCGCTTGCAAACCACCAGGTTTCCCCGATTTTGACTGAGTAGTAAAACTTATTGTTCGAAATCATTTCGGCTGATACCACATGTCTCCTGACTTTTCGGCTGACTGTGTTGAATTCAATGAGTCCGTCTTCCTTTGCGGCAAAAATTGTATTGTCGTTCTTGCTAAGCGAGTTTATCGCAGCAAATCCCGTTTCAAGGAAAAACTTGTAACTAGGTAGCTTGTAAACATCAAGGAAAGGCGTATTGCAATTCAATTTGCTCAAACCATTGTTGGTGGCGAGCCAAATGTCCTTTTCAGAATCCTGAATGGCATGTTGTATGTAGCCGTAGGCAATCGAGTAGGGGGTGTCCTGGCTGTAAGGGATCTTTCGTATCGGTTTGCCATATTCCTTCACATAGGCTGCAAACATCCATGTGGAGATCCACAGCCTGTCTGTTGCATCGACAAACATATAATTGATGCGGTCCGTCGGTATTCTTCCATCCAGGTTACGATATGTGCTGTCGGCCTGCGTTTTTGCGTTCCAGTAATGAAGCGAAAAATCCTCTTCCGTCGCGTACCATATATTATGTTGCCCGTCAATCGCAATGGCGGTAATATTCTTCCTTTTGAGTAATGGGAGGCCGAGGGGATTAAATGCACCATCGTATATAACCTGATTTTTGCAGTCAACGAAAAAACTCTTACGTCCCCCGATCCAAAAGCCTTTTCGTTGATCGTCCCAAAGAAACGCACTACGCGTAGCAAAGTAAAAATCATGATTTAGCAGTGGTTTCGTCCATGGCAGCGCGGTGGCAAGTGGCCTGATTTTCTGATTATCGTAGATATAAATGTCAGAAGCACAGACGATCCAGAGACGCTGGTATGCATCCGCCTTGATGGAAACTACGGGTTTATGGGCAAGGATTTCAAACCGACCGTCTTTCTCATAGCTGCCACTTGACTTGTTGAAAAGTTTGAGCCCGTCGGAGGTTGCGAGGAGGAGATTCTTTGACCTGTCGATTGGGCAAATCTCGTTGATTTCTGTGTTTTTGATGCTTTTTACATCCTCATAATGCTTTACCAGATTGCCATCATAGCGGTTGAGCCCGTTGGCAGTCCCGACCCAGAGAAAGCCGTCGGTGTCCTTGAACAAACAACGCACGTCCTTGGCGCTGAGTCCGTCTTCCTCTTTGAGATTCTGGAAGATAAACTGCGCCCTGGATGTAAAGGAGCAAAGGAAGCAAAGGAGCCAAAGGGCCTGAAAACGACGCATGTAGGGGCAAATTTTCCTGCTGAAAGTGTAAGGTAGCCATAACCCAATTCAAAGTAAATATTGATGAACGAAAGGCTGGTACGAATTGATTAACGGAAAACACGAACCGATACGAGCGCCCCAACTGGCCTCTGACCAACCCAACTAATTTGACCATTCATTCATTGATACCTCGCCGTTCATACATCACATTTTTATTACCTGGTAGTCTCGACAAAATTTGCTTAAGACACCAGTGGTAAACCTAATATTCATCAAAAACAGATCATTGTCATGGCACTTTATCTGACAGGCCTCCTAATCGATTGCACCGCAGTATTGGTGGTGGGAAGTTATTATCTATACTACATTATAAGGAAGAAAGAGCCTGTGGAGCCCAGATATTACTTCTGGATTGTGCTAACCTCGATAAGTCTCGCAGTATTAGTTTCCCTATACTATATGTATGTAGGGAATTTAAACACCGCATCTCTTCTTGCGTGGGTGATGGCGGTGCCAGTCATCATCACGAGCATCTTTATTCTGCTCATTATCATTTTCCGTCCCAACTGGAACTGAATCTACCAAGACTGACTGGCATGGGCCTGAAGCTCATTGTATTGTGTGTGGTTGCGAGCCGGAGCAAATTTGCTCCGGCCTCTTTTTGGACGCATCAGAGTCATGAAACAGTTACCACGGATCACGCACGCCGTTACATCTCAAAACTTATAGAAGGTCAATACTATATAAATGCAAAGAAAAGTGAGCGGTTGGAAGCAGTGTATTATTTACTAATTAAAATAGTTATACAGGTCGTTTGAATAATTATAATTATTGGCCACTATTAGTACTTAATACAAGGCACTTGTTGCTATTCTTCCGATCGTTTTCCGATACCTGCCAGATACTCATTGGATTCTTTTTGAACGGAATGATGAGTCTAAATTTGAATCACAAAATAAGAAAGGAAAAAGTATAATAATCCGAATCTATACAGTGCGAAATGGGAAAATCAATTTAAACGCACATTATTATGAAAAAGCAATTACTATTTATTACTCTATTATTAATATTTCAGCTGGTATGGATAGCGCCTGCTTATGCTCAGTTCTTCCCAACAACTGGTGCCGCTCAGGTGTGCAGTCATTGCGTTCCATCGCAATCTTATTCGATTGTATCAGGAGCCCCATACGTATCTGATCGTACATTCTATGGTGCTAGTGATTCAAAATGGTATTCGGAATTTGGTCAAATAATATGGGCTCCTGCGCCGCCTAGTAGTGCGGATCCGGGCGCTATTAATAATAGCAGTCAAACTTTCTTGACGCTGATGAAGGGACCTAATCTAAATTCGAAAGTTAAGTTCACCGTTTCTAACTTCATACCCGGCCAAAAATACAAGTTGAACTATGCTGTGATGGCTTCGCGGACATCAGGCACCACATTTGGTACGCAAGCTATAATAGAAGTACAGCCATCTAACAGCCAAGTTGTATTAGCTACGGCAGTTACTGATCTGTCCCAGTCGAAATACGTTTGGACGGAACAACAAATGGAATTTACTCCTACAACGACTGAAACGGTGTTTGTACTCTCAGGCAACGCACCTGCGGGTTTATACGGGATGATCAATTTTGATATCTCTGGTAAGCCACTTGAATGTATTCTGCCTGTTAATAAGCAAGTTAGCCTAACACATCCAACACAAGAAATAATGTATCCATGTCAGACTCTGAATCTTAACAGCTACGTCAAGCTGCCTTGGCCAGTTGGAGCAGACGTTGTTTGGAGCTATTCTAGTACAGTAAAGGGTGCACAATTGACAAATCAGGTGGTTGAATCGGCTGGAATAGGTAAGTATTATGCATTTTATTATCACGCAGCCAATTCCTGTTACAGCCTGGAAGACGGCATGTCGTCAACAGCGCAAGTCGAAGTGATCCATGTCCCCAAGCAGGTACCCCTTAAAATTGGCTCGAATGTTGCTGTCAAATGCCCCGAAACACAATATAACCTGGAGAATAAGCTGCTGTATCCAAATGACTCCCCAAATGTGAAGTGGTTTGGGAATAACAAACATCAAGGACCTCCCATAAGTACAATAACGACTCCCGGAACCTATTATGCCTTTTATTATGATGCTTTAACAGATTGTTATTCCACCGAAACATCAACATCATGGGTATCGGTTTCATTTCAAACCCCTTGCTGCAAAGCTGGCACCGCCCAGGTGACAGTACAACCCAGTGCGATAACTAATACATGTCCCAAGTCGACTGCGGATTTAACGACTACGACCCTTAATTTCAACGTTCCTCTTAATACTGACCTTTTATGGTTCGACAATCCCAATCATACAGGTACAAAAATCAGCGATCCAACCGCCGTCGGCCAAGGCATTTACTATGCATTTATCTACGACTCAGGGGTGCAATGTTACAATACCGATAATTCTACTGCCCAGGTAAAAGTTGACATAACTCCTTGTTTAAATAATGTTCAATTGAGTATTAAGGCCGCGCTACAGGGTTCCATGTCAGCTGCGGGATCCAAAATGCGAAATGACTTGCAGACGTACGATGGTACAGGATTACTTCCCACTTCTTCACCTTATTCGGCGGCGCCGACATCCTACCCATACATAAATAATATCGGAGGAGTTGTCGGGGAAGTGGTTGACTGGGTTTTGGTTGAAATTCGTAGTGGCACTAATCCTCAAACCGTACTACAATCGATGACGCTATTGCTCAAACCTGATGGAACCATAGTGAGTCGCAATGGGCAGACGCCAGCATTTAATCCGCAATCTGGTCCTGTGAGAGTTGTATTGAAGCATCGCAATCACTTGGCGATCATGAGTAATCCCATCCAGAATTTCGGCGCTGGTTCGACGCTTAGCTACGATTTTACTACTGCCCTGTCGCAAGCTTCCAATGCATTTGGCTATCCTCCACAAATGGTTCAGAAAAATGGCATCTGGTGTATGTGGACAGGTGATGTCAATGGGAACCAGGATTTGGGAATTGATGCTTCCGATAGCAACGAAGTATATAAGTCAAATAAGCAAGGATCTTCTTATGACATCTATATCATAACGGATCTAAATATGGATGGAGGAGTTGATTCTAATGATCGTAACCTCATCTATTTAAGCAACTTGACTGGGTCAATATCTACACTTGTTAACTATTAATCGAACACCCTATATGAAAAAAAACTCTAAATCTCTCATTTGTTTATTGTGCGCCGTGATAACAAAGATTTGCATTGCACAAACCACCCCCATTGATAATGTAGCGCCCGGACCGCACATCCTTATTGAAACCCGGAATTTTGTGGTTGTTAATAATGCCGCCGGCCCAAGTCTTAAGTTCGATTTATACATGTCTGCGAGTCAAACCTATGTGGATTATCTTATGGCGAACGGGCCAGACTTCGGATTCGAAAGTGGTGACATTGCTTTTGACTTGGATTTTGGTTCTGATGGCACAACTGCTTATACTCTTCCATCTGATCGATTAGTGGTTAAGGTGAGTAATCAACTGAGTGACATTGTGCCACCGATAGGGCTAGCACCTGGAACGATTCCGGCTGGCTACGATTCCCGGTTTAGATTTACGGCTTACCGAGTTATGTCTTCCGATCCATTAACAACCACTCCAACGCATGTCGCAACCGCCACAATGACCTGGCCCGCAGGAGTTGTCATTGGTACGCCAGGTAGTGGCCCAAATGGCGCAAAAATACAATTACGGTGCGCAGCGTCTGGTTTTGGTACAGGGTTGTCAGGATCGAAATGGGGGGATTTAAGTGGTAACAGCGCAAACACAATGGGCCCGAGTGCAGCACTCGCGACAGCGCTGCCAGTAAAGCTGGTTGATTTTTCTGCGGCCCGCGAAGGTAACACAGCGACATTGGCATGGTCGACATCCGAAGAAGCGAATAGCGACTACTTTGATGTGCAGCGTAGCGGTGACGGCAAAGTATGGGAAATGCTAAAAACGATCGCAGCGAAAGGTGAAAGTTCCGTGGAGACACATTACTCAGCAGTGGATGATAGCCCGATGGGCGGAATCAATTTTTATCGTCTCAAGATGGTTGATAAAGATGGGACGTTTGCTTTCAGTAAAATCAGGAATGTTGAGTTTGATTTGAAAACTGGATACACATTGTTTCCCAATCCTGTAAGTGACAAACTGAATTTCAAATCTACCGAAGACTGGAACAGCGTAGCAAGCATCAAGATATACAATGCAAAAGGCGTTGAAGTATATACATCATCGTTAGTGCCTGTGAAAGAGGTCGATGTCAAAGATCTTCCCTCTGGAACTTATGTAGTGAAACTTTCGCGTAAAAGTCAACATTCCCGGAGCTACAAGGTTGTTATTGCCAGATAGTGAAAGGATTGTGTGTGGTAGTTCTTTTCAGGTTGATAGCGTGAGCGCCTTTTCTCTGCTCACTATGAGGCGCCACGCTGTCACTGAATTCTATTATTTCTAACATTTATTCGTTCATTGATGAGAACTGGATTTTCTTTCACATTATTCATAATAGTATTTGCCTGGGCCTGTCAAAGGGATAAAGAATGTGTTCCACCTCCATTAGCAAAGCACATGGTAAATAATTGGAAAGCTAAATTACTTTCAGATAAAGACAAAACACAAGAGTTGACGTTTGAAAATGACGGGAGTTTTAAAGAGAGTAATGGACTTATATTCGGGGCCACGGGTGACCCGGTTTGTAATTGGGAAGTGGATGGTGACTCTGTTATTTTAAACGGTAAATTTTACAATGGAACTATCGAGCATTATGAATGCTCGGTAATTAGCAGAACTTGTGACCAAATTGTTTTAAATATTGAAGGAATTGACCAGTTAGAGTTAAACAAAAAATAGTTAAAAATATAATAGCATGAATAAAATAATATTAATAAGCTTGATGATCACCGTAGTTACAACTGTTGTCGTGGTTAATCTGTATTCTTCAAAACCAAAATCAATTTATTGAAGGATCAACAATAATGCTTGTTAAATTTGAAATACTCAATTAGTACATATATATATGAAGAGATTTATTCAACGTTGTTTCGGTCTGTTCTATTTGATCGTGCTGAAAAACAAGATCAAGTATTTCTAGTGACCCGTTAATTGATATTTAGTGTGTGTTAGTGCATATTCCGGACGCCGATTTGAGTGTCCGGAATTTTTTTTTTATCAGTTTTGGTGCTAGTGTAACTTGGCATGAGTATACCATCATTTTCTTCAAAGTCACTTGAATTCACTGGTATCACTTCCAATGCAGGCAAAGTCAACGGAAGGGAATGCATATGTCCGTGTTTTGGAATACGGTAGCTTTCAATTTCTTCCAGGTTGATCATATCTGGGCCGTCGTAGGCCGCTATTGTCGGCCCGGTCTGGTCCGCCGCATTGAGGTCTTAGATTAACTTCTGAATACCGTCGTAAAGGAGGGCGAAGTTTTCGTTCCCGTCGAGGCTGTAACCATCACGTAAGAAAGAGAAGCATCATCCTGCCCATCATCCATTTGAGGTCGAAGTCAAGCCCGTCGCTGAGCGGATCGGCAACTCCGAGTCGGCAGTTGAATCGAAATCGGGGTTTTAGCTTGGGGAGGAAAAAACTAATCATTATCTTTTACATTCAATAACCCACTTCCATAAGATCTCACCGCTCAACGATCGCCAGTAACTGGCCGAAGGGACACTAAGACAGTGACCGTTCGCATGTTTATTGATCCTGCCGCCCGAAATCATTGACTACATTTATACTAAAATTGCAGCCGGGCGAAAGTATTAGGTCAATATTTGCCGGTTTGTCAGTTAGATTTGAAAATTTTGTAGCTTACTTATGACAATTATTTCTACAATTTAATTGACGTAGAGGTAGGACGAATCCGATTGGCGTGGAGTATAATGGAAATTCTGGAACCCTTCTCTTACTATAAAATGGAATTTATCATCGTAGACGACAGTGTATTCGATCAGTTTACCCAGGAAAAACTGCTGCTGAAAAGCGGTTTAACCAAAACGGTAAGAACGTTCAGTTCGGCACAGCAGGCGATAGATCACCTTCGTGAACAAGGTGTGGATATGCCCGAAACCGTGATCCTGCTGGATCTTCAAATGCCTGGGTTGAACGGCTTTGAATTCACCGAGCATTATGGCTTATTGCCCGACGCGGTCCGAAAGCGGATCCGCCTGTTCATGATATCATCTACCGTCGATATTTCCGATATCGAGCAGGCCGAAGCAAACCCTTATATCATCCAACTCCTGCCCAAACCTCTCGAAATACCGCTTTTGAGGGACCTTCTCAAAAAATAGGATCCGCTTCCGGCCGCCCGCTGGCATAATATTTAATGGGCTGACGATGCACGATCATCAGCATTCATGAACAGCCCAGTCTCTACTTACCGGCTCCAATTTCACAAAGACTTTTCATTTCAGGATTTCGAACGTGTGATACCCTATTTCCGAAAATTGGGCATAGGGACAATTTATGCTTCCCCGATTCTGGCCTCTGCGACAGGCAGCAGGCACGGCTACGATGGGGTAGATCCCGAGCGGATCGATCCCGAAATTGGCACCGTCGGGCAGTTGCGTAGCCTGGTTTATTTGCTTGAATATGCAGGACGAGGCTGTTTTTGAAAAATACCATGAGCTCCTCGGTCAATTGACCGGAGCGGGGCTTTTGCTCGTTTCAAAAGCTGCTGGGAGCGGTAGCGGATTTTGTGGCTGACGCAGCGATTGTTCTGGTTGCGACGGCAAAACCCGTTGCTTTTTACGCAGGGCGAATACATGCCGGAATCCGACCATATTCCACATCGCTATAAGCACAATTTCATTGCATATACGGGCACGCACGACAACAATACGACCAACTGCTGGTATCGCGAGCAGGGTGCCACGGGCGTGCGGGAGGATGGTGGCGGCGGCTGCCCGGACAGATTACCGAGGATGCGGTCGAGTTTCTGTCGTCCATTACACTGCTTTACAACCGCGAGTGAGTATTCCCGGAATTTAACTCGGAAGTCAGATGCAGTTGTGGCTATATTTGCGCATCGTCATCAGTTCCGGGTTACCATGCTTTTTAGAAAAACCGCCGTTTTCATACTGTTAGCCATTACAGGCATATACCTTGTTTCCTGCGATCGACCTGCGGGCACGCCGCAAGAGGCGGCCGGATTGCTCACTGCCGTTCCTGAGTGGAAGATCGAAGAAATTATCGTCAACGACGCGGTTACCTTCAAAGACGGTAAAATGACGCAGCAATTCGGCAGTATTGATTTTCAAAGGTATATGGAAACCGTACAGGTGAAAAAAAACGGTGTGTTTTCCGGTGTTTTCAAGGGAGAATCCACGCCATTCTTACTAAAATGGCAGCTCAGCGATAAAGATATCACCATCGGTGCAGCGGAGGGCGGCGGCAAGGGTGAATGGACGGTGCGCCCCGATGACGTACGAAAAGCGTCTTTCGTGATGAAAACACAAAGTACTGCCTACGATTACCCACGCATGACTACCATTGCCCTGAAATTCAAGGCGGCACAATAGATTTACCTATACCAAATCACCATGAGCAAGCTCGACAAAGCTTTCGAACTTTTTGACGAATACAACAAACGCTCGCCGGAGCGCATTGTGTGGGACAATGTAGACTATCCGATCGAATACTTTTACGCCATAAAGCTCCACGATTGGGTTACCAAACTTGACCCGGAGGCTGATGAAAGCCTGCTTCTGGCATCGCGGTGCCAGCACATCGGCCGTTGGGAAATTGCGCGTAAAAGCTATCCCGATGGTCGGGTAGGTTATCTCAAATGGCGGAGCGACCTGGCCAAGTACCACGCGGGAATAGCCGCTGAAATCCTTTCCGGGGTAGGTTACGATGAAGAAACGATCAGCCGCGTAAAACAGATCGTCCTGAAACAGCGCCTGAAAAGCGACGCCGACGTGCAAACCATGGAAAACGCCCTGTGCCTGGTTTTCCTCCAATACCAATACGACGACCTGATCGCCAAAATGACCGAAGAAAAAATGATAGATATCCTCCGCAAAACCTGGGGCAAAATGACTACCCCGGGGCATGAAGCGGCATTGTCGTTGCAATACAGCGAGGTGGGGAAAGAGTTGATTTTGAGGGCTTTGAAGGAGGGTTAATGCCATAGGGGAGAAAATTCGAAATAAAAAAATCCGTCAATTGGGCTATTCCTATTGACGGATTTTTTTATGATATATTCACTTCCGTGCCGTCCCCTGTGAGCCGTCCAGGCTCTGCGCAGCTTTCACCAGTTGAATGAATTCCGAACGGTAACCTTCTTCATCGTTTCCGAATGCGCCTCGTGCGCGTTGAATTACGTCGGCGTAAGTAGCCTTCCCTTTGTATTCGGAACCACGCAACACCAGACCGAACTCGGCGACGGCACTTGCGAATCTGAGATTTTCAGAACATTTCTCAAATGCGACAGATGCGCCTTTCACGGGGAGGTCGAAAAGTACACTTTTTTCGCTTTCAGGTTTTTTATACCGGACTTTGACAGTCATCATTTCGTCGCCGTTTCCGGTTGTATTGACATTGCTTGGCTGATATTTTAATGCATCGCTTGCCCGGACGTAAGAGGTTTGTGCGCCCTTGGGAACAATTTCGTAAATAGCCGTTACAGTATGGCCTGACCCCATCTCGCCGGCGTCTTTTTTGTCGTCGTTGAATTCGTCGTTGCGCAATGCGCGGTTTTCATAGCCGATCAGACGATAAGCTTGCACATGTGCAGGGTTGAACTCGATCTGGATTTTGACATCCTTGGCGATTGTGAACAAGGTTCCGCCAAACTCCTGGACAAATTCCTTCCGCGCTTCCTGTATATTACCGATGTAAGCATAGTTGCCATTCCCTTTATCGGCCAGCGTCTCGACCTGGCTGTCTTTGTAGTTACCCATTCCAAAACCCATTATGCTAAGGAAAATGCCGGCTTTTCGTTTTTCCTCGATCAGCTTCTGCAATTCGGATTCATTGGAAATACCCACATTGAAATCGCCGTCTGTCGCCAGGATCACGCGGTTGTTGCCCTTGGGAAGGAAATGCTTTTTTGCAAGATCGTAGGCCAGTTCAATGCCTTCTCCTCCGGCCGTGGAGCCACCCGCTTCCAGTTTGTCGAGCGCATCTTTAATGGCTTTTTTCTCGCTTCCCGGCGTCGGGGCCAACACCAAACCGGCCGAGCCCGCATAGGCGACGATCGAAATTTTATCTTCCGCGCGAAGCTGGTCCACCAACAGTTTGAAGGCCTGTTTAAGGAGCGGGAGCTTATTAGGATCGCTCATCGAGCCGGACACGTCGATTAGGAAAACCAGGTTGGACGCCGGCAGGTTTTCGGTCGGGACGGTTTTGGCTTGCAAGCCAATATGTACCAGTTTCAGGCCCGGATTCCAGGGCGAATCGGTGGTTTCGGCGGTGATCGCCACTGGATGCTCAACCGAAGGCTGAGGGTAGTCATAATCAAAGTAGTTGATCATTTCCTCGATCCTTACGGCATCCTCGGGCGGCATTTGGCCATTGTTGAGAAAGCGTCGCACATTGCTGTAAGCCGCGCGGTCGACGTCGACAGAGAATGTGGTTACAGGTTGCTGGCTAACCGACAGGAAGCCGTTTTCATTGATCGGCTTGTAGCTTTCGGTAGGAACCTGCATTTGCATTACAGCTCCTGAAAAGGTAGCAGGGGCGGCCGCAACCCGGTGGAAGGCAAGCGACTTTCGGGCACGCGTCGGCTGCTCCGACTCCCTCAATGCTTCATCCGCCAGCATTTCTGTTTTTAGTGTTTTTTGAGTTAAAACCACATTCAAAACAGAATCCGACGTAACAGGCATTGTCAGCGGATTATAACCGATCTTTTTAAACACCAGCGCCCTGGCAAGGTTTGGTATGCGAATCGAAAAGCGACCGGCATGGTCGGTTACCGTGCCGGCGCCGCTGCCCTGGATGGACACGCTCACGCCGGCGATGGGGGAGTTGGTGCCATCGGTTACCATGCCATTGATAATGCGGTCGGGCAGCGATGCGAAGGCGCTCAAAAAGATGGCTAACAGAATGATTACTCTTGTTTTCATGGTTTGCGGATTTCGTTATTTATCCGTTGGATGCGGGCCGGCAGGTAATTCCATAAAGTTTTTAGATTTTTTTTATGGAATTTTGATAAAGCCGCATCCAGTCATCGGAAGGCTGGAAAACATTCCTCAGGACACAGTGAAGTTTTTGAAATTCTTTCAGGGCAAGGTCAAAGAGCGGGTTCCGGAAGCCGAAGGGCTTGCCGCATACCGGCGCGATGGCGATGTTGCCGTGCTGGGGGCATTGTACGAGCCTTATATGGATATGGTTTTCGGGGTATGCTTCCAGTATTTGCGGGATGAGGAGGAGAGCAAGGATGCGGTGATGCAGCTATTTGAAAAGCTGGTAACCGATTTGAGGCACCACGAGGTTGCTAACTTCAAAAGCTGGCTTCATAGCGTAGCGCGGAACCATTGCCTGATGAAGCTGCGAATAGCGCGCATTACCGTAGGGTACGAACCAGCGGATAACCGGGAACAGGAATTGGAAATCGAAGCCACTACCGATGACGATACATTCGCACGGGAAGGGCAGCTGGACGTATTGGGTGAATGCCTTCAAAAGCTGGCAAGCCGACAGCGAATCAGTATCGAGCTGTTTTACCTGCAAAATAAATGCTACCGCGACATTGCCGGAGAAACCGGTTTTGAAATGGGCGAAGTGAAAAGTTATATCCAGAATGGAAAGCGGAAACTGAAAATCTGCATTGAAAATAATGGCAGCTACTAACGACCTCATACCGGATTTTGACGATTTCGAACGCTATTACAGCGGCGACATGTCCCCGGCCGAACAGCGCTCGCTGGAAGGAAGGATGCTGGCCGAGCCGCTGGTGGCCGAAGCCTATGAAGGTTTCCTTGCGTGGCGAGCGCAAGATACCAGGGTTTCCACCATGCGCGCAGACCTGAAAGAACGCTTGCATACACGTGTGACGCATGCACGCAGCAAAGCAATACCACTGTGGGGTTATGCCTCGGCTGCTTCGGTATTGCTGGCATTGTTTGGTTACTGGGCTGTTTTTTTGCATGATCAAAAAGCGGCTATGCAAAAGCCTGCGGTTGCCGTACACAGCGAAGAAGCACGATCCTCCAAGCCAGAGCAAGCGCCTGTTCCTGTACCTATGCAGCGGGATAAGCCGTTTGAACCAGTCGCTGTGGCCCCTGCTGAACCGAAGGCTTCAATTCCCGCCAAACCAGCCCCGGCAGCCCGACCCGAGCAAACTCCCCGGACTCTGTCAGAGACTGGATCAGCTTTGAATCCTTCCGTTCTTGCCGATGCGCACCTGGAAGCAACCGACGCTGCATTGGCAGATTCCATCCGGGCTAGCAGCCGCATTGTGCAGGCTTCTTCGCAACCGGCCGAAACGCTGATTGCGCCAGGCTCGGCGCAGGTCGTTGGAAAATCGATGGCGGCTAGGGCACGGGTGGAAAAGAAGGATGTCGATACGCAATATCTGGTGGCTTCGAGCCCAATGCCGGCCAGAAAGAGAATTGACGCAGTCGTGATTCCCACGGACACGCTGGTGGCCGTTCCGTCGGCAGGCTGGGCGTCCTACCGGTCTTATCTCGATAAAAGCACGGATTCTGCGTCTACAACCGGTAAAATCATAGTGACATTTATCGTCAATACTTCGGGGGCATTGTCCGGCTTTGTAGCCAAGGGCCCTCAGGAACTTCAAAAAGATGCGATCCGCATTATCAGCAATGGCCCGGCCTGGGCGCCCGCCAGTACGAACGGGACTCGGGTGATATCTGTGGCGGAAGTACAATTGCAATTCCGCCAATCTCAATAATCTTATCCAAATCAGACGGTTATGTGGTGACTTGTAGAAGTAATTTTAAAATATTTCCAAAATAGGGCGCTTATTTTTTGCGATCTACGCGGCAGTATTTAATTTTACTACAAGCTCTTAAATACCCGTCTCTTGATTTTTTACCAATCCTGAATTTGTGATTTTCCACCCGTGGTCGCTTAGTGGTCATTTTTAGGCCTGCTTTGGAGTGATGCACAGGCGAAATCTGCAATTTTCCGGTTTAAATTTTGTTATAGCAAGTATTGTGACTAACTCCCCGAAATAATTTTTGCTTTTTTTTCATAGTACTACATCGAATAATTGCATTTTTATACTCAACCTATGGACAATAGAAAGAATCTGTTGATTATAGACGACGAACCCAGCATTACCAAGATACTGGAACATTTTCTTAAGAAGGACTTCAACGTGGTAATCAAAAGTGACGGCTCGGAAGGAATGCTCTGGCTGGAAGAAGGCAATCTGGCCGATCTGATCATTGCGGACCTGCACATGCCCAATCTGAGCGGTAAAGAGTTTTTGAAAGTGGCGAAGGCGAGCAACCTTTACTCCGAAATACCTATTATCATACTGTCGGGTTCCGACGAAAGCAGCGAACGCATCCAGTGCCTTAACCTGGGCGCCGACGATTTCATGGTCAAGCCATTCAACCCCATGGAGGTGCATGCCAAGATCAACGCCGTATTACGGCGCAGTAAACGCTTCTCTTAAACGACAACGATATCATGGAACTGGCCGGCACAACGACTGAGACGGTAACGGCAGGAAAGGCCTACGTTGCCCAGTTCAGGGTTATTTATCTGCATAACGATTTCCAGGAATACCTCAGGTTCGTCGAGCGTTTCGCCGGATATCTTCAAGTAGAGTATTTCGATAGCCCCGCTGGTGCGTTGGAAGCATTAAGAGAAAACTTTCCCGCCGATGTGATTGTGGCCCATGACGGAAGCGGTGGGGTTGAGTTGCTGGACACGATCCGGAAAAGTACCGGTTTCGGTAACATCCCGTTTGTGCTGCTGTTCGACAAACTTTCCCGCCAGGCCATCGATATCGCCCGGAGCAAGCATGCCGACGATGTTTTTTCGGTGAACTTCGACGACGGCGATTTGATTACCCGCATCAAATATTTCAAAAAGCGGCAATGGTATGTGGCCAGCAAAGCGTCTCAAAGAATTGGATCGCAAGGCCATAAAACACCGGCCTGGAAGCGCGCGATCGATATTGCCACTACCGGTACGGCGGTGATCCTGCTGTTGCCGGTATTTATCATCGTGGCGATTCTGATCAAACTCGACTCGAAAGGGCCGGTTTTTTACAAATCCAAAAGAGTAGGAAGCGGCTACAAGATTTTTGACCTGTACAAATTCAGGACTATGCGGACGGATGCCGACCAGCTGATACGGAAAATGGCCGCACTGAACATGTACTCCAAAGCCGAGCCGGTCGCGCAGATCGAAACACATGGGCTCTGTGACGAATGTCTGACCGGAAACCATTGCAAAAGCCTGCTATTCCATGATGGAAAGGAAATCTGCGAAAAGCTCTACCATTTCCAGAAAGAGCAAAAAGCCGCATTCATGAAATTTCAGAACGATCCGCGCATCACGCGCCTGGGAAGTTTTTTGAGAAATTCGAGTATCGATGAGCTCCCGCAGCTGATCAACATTCTCAAAGGTGATATGTCGCTGGTAGGCAACCGCCCGCTACCGTTGTATGAAGCAGAAAAAATGACCACTGATGATAAAATTCTGCGTTTTGCCGGCCCGGCCGGGCTTACCGGATTGTGGCAGGTGACCAAACGCGGCAAGGGCAAGTCCGATATGACCGAAGAAGAGCGTACGCAGCTCGATATCACTTACGCCAGGGAGTTTTCCTTTAAGATGGATATGGAAATCATCCTGAAAACCTTCCCGGCGCTGCTGCAGTCGGAGAATGTGTGACGGCGCTCAAAGGTATGTCAGGACGCTTTCACCCAGTCTTTGTATTCGGGGTCATATTTTTTGATGATGCGCGCGGGGTTTCCAACTGCAACCGAATAGGGTGGGATATCCTTGGTGACGACCGCACCGGCTGCAACCACCGAATGCCGACCGATGGTGACGCCCGCGGTAACGACCGCATTGGCGCCGATCCAGCATTCGTCTTCAATGACAATGGGTGCGACGCTTACGCCTTGTTGATGAATAGGTTGCTGAATGTCCTGATAGTTGTGGTTCAAACCGCTGGCAACAATATGCTGGGCCAGGATTACGTCATTGCCGATCGTGACCGGACCGATAATAACATTTCCCAGGCCGACGAGCGAGTTGGCGCCAATACTGACAGCCCCCACGCCATTGTTGATTGTACTGAAATCCTCGATCATCGAATTGTCGCCGATCGAAAAGGGATTGAAAGGCAGCACGTCCATCCTTACCCACCGGCGGACGATTACATTTTTGCCTCTTTTATGAAAAAAACGATTCAAAAATACCCGGACCCAGAGCCTCGGACGGGCCTGATTGGTTGGTATCAGCATCCAGTGGACAAATTTTTTTAATCCGGGACTGTTCCGGATTTGGTCGGACATCGACATTTTGCCTAGATTAGTGAGATGTAGTAATATTTTTACCAAAAGTATTTCGTATCGCTTCAAAATCAAGCGAAAGTGATTTTAAATAAATATTGTACCCTGATATGCCGATGAAATTTACCTTTTTGGGGCTTCTGCTTTTTTTTACGATCCAAAGCGCCCATGCCCAGGAATCTCTCAGTAAAGACCTGGATTATGCCTACCTGGATAAGCTGATAGCGACTTGCAGAGCCAATTATCCCAAAATCAAGATGTACCAGGCGCATATCGACGCGGCCGAGACCGGCGTCAAAAAGGCGAAACTTTCGTACTTCGATATTTTCAACTTCTCCTATCTGTACAATCCTAAAAATAACGGGACTCCTGTATCGGCTTCATTTCCATTTACTTATCAGTTTGGATTCTTCGTCAACATCGGCGCCATCCTGCAAAAGCCGGCGATGGTAAAGCAGGCGAAGAGCGAACTCGCATCGGCCGAGTACGACAAGCAGTCGTTCGACCTGAGTATGGAAGCGGAGGTCAAGAAAAGGTATTTCACTTACATCCAGAAAAAAGCGGTGTACCGCGTGCGCTCGAACGCGTCGCTGGATGTCGAAAGCATGCTCGACAATGTGAAAAAGCGCTTTGAAATGGGGCAGGAGACATTGGAAAAGTATAACCAAGTGCTGATCATGCAAACCGACCACGCGCAGAACCTCTTGAATTCAGAAAGCGAGGTATTGGTTGCCAAAAGCAGCCTGGAAGAACTCTTAGGACAAAAATTAGAAGATATCAAATGACCGAAGTTGTACAGTTTCTGAGATTGCTGCAGAGGAATAAGATCACCCTGATCCTGGTTCCGCTGATTACCGTTATTGTTTGTTACTTCCTCGTCAGGCGGTTGCCGGATACCTACGAATCCCATGCCCGCATTGCAACCGGGTTGGTTGACAAAACCGACCAGGTCGTAACCCGCGCCAAAGATGAGCAGGACCAGCAGATCGCACGCAAATTCGAAAGCCTGATCCAGGTAATGCGTCTGAAAAGAACGCTCGATCAGGTTTCTTACCGGTTAATCCTGAATGACTTGAAAGGGCTGAAAGACTCGACCTGGCGCGAGCCGGTACGTGCGCTGGAAGAAATGAGCAAGGCCGACAAGGCGAAAGCCGTCGCGCTCATCACCCAGAAATATCAGAAGCGCGAGGAGCTGCTCTTGTGGAAGCCCGAAGAGAAAAGGCTCAATGACATGATCGTTGACATGGGCTATGGTGCGAATACCCTGCGCGAAAAGCTCACCATCTATCGCACCGGAGTGGGCGATTACATCGATATCGAATACGAAGCGGAGCACCCCGACTTATCGGCATATGTGATCAACACACTTGCGCAGGAGTTCATTTCCGACAACTCGTCGCGGGTGGTGGGCAATAACAAGAGGACGATCGATTTTCTTCAGAACTTCATGCTGCAAAAGCTGAATGCGCTCAACGAGCGGATGAATACTCTGAAGAATTTTAAAATCCAGAACCGCGTATTGAACCTGAACGAGCAGGCGAAGAGCATTTACGGACAGATGGCCGATTTTGAAACCCGTCGCCAGATTGCCCAGAAGGACATTATTGCCTACACGGCTGCTATCGGCAACATCGACAGACGCTTCAATCCGACCGAACGGAAGTATTTCGAGAGTGCACTGACCGACATTAACCAGAAGATCATTGCCACCAAGAGCAACCTGAAAGCTCTGAACGAGCGCTACATCCTGAGCAATTTCGATAACCGGGTCAAATTCAGCCTCGATTCGCTGAGAAGCCGCCTTTCGGAGGAGATCAATGAAGCGACCGACAAGTATGCCTACAACCCGATGGTGGTGAAGCAGGACCTGGTAACGCAGAAACTGAGCATGGAAATATCGCTTGAACTGGCCAAAAACAGCGTCGCATCGATCCAGGGAGAGCTTGACCGCCTCAATCGTAAATTCGACGGGCTGGTGCCCAATGAGGCCAAAATCCAGGAGTACGAGACCTCGATCGACATCGCCAGCAAGGAATATATCGAGGCTCTGCAGCGCTACAATGAAGCCAGCCTCGAATTCAGCTTTCCGGTATACCTGCGCCTGATAGAGCGCGCCATGCCGGGCGAGGTGCAGGCCTCCAAGAAGATGGTGCTGGTGATCCTCTCCGGAGTGATCAGCTTTACCTTCTGTGTGTTTGTGTTTTTTATTCTCTATTACCTCGACAAATCGATCCGCTACCCGTTGCAACTGGCCAACGAAACAGGTAATCCGGTGCTGGGGTATTTAAATGCGCTCGACAAGGATTCGAACCTGAGCCTTTCGGGCATGAATGCTTCGGACGACAAGGCCGTACGGCTGTACAAAAACCTGGTGCGGTCGATCCGTTACGAGCTGGACAATGAAATGAGCGATCCCAAGGTGATCGCCGTTACAAGCCTGGGCTACGGGGTAGGCAAAACGCCATTTGTGATCGCATTGGCCTGGGCATTTTCGAAGATCAACAAAACGGTACTCATCATCGACGGCAATTTCAATCAGCCGGATATTTCCAAATTGAACCCGGACAGTACGCCGTTTGAAAATTTTGTCAAATCCAACAACCTGCCCGAAGCGACGCCGGGGCAGATTAGCATTCTCGGTTCAAAAACGGGCGATGTTTCTGTGCTGGAACTGGCCGACGAGAAAGTGATCGGCGAGCGTTTGCAGGCATTGAAGACGCGATTTGATATTATACTCATTGAAACCGACTCGCTGCACGCGATGAACCGGGCCAAGGAATGGGTGACATTCTCGGACCTGGTCGTTTCAGTGTTCGCGGCGGGACGTTCCATTGGATCGGAAGATCAATCCAAAATACAGTACCTCAATAGTTTGAACGGGAAATTTGCGGGCTGGGTACTCACCAACACCGAGAGCATTCCCGAACAGGCCGGGAGGGTGGCAAAACCGGTGGAAGCATGAAAACCCTGGAATGGATAGGACTCGCGGTTCAGGCGGCGATCGGATATAACCTGGTCTTTCCGGTTGTTCTGCTGCTGATATATGGCCTGAGAAAGGCCCTGATCGGGCGTCGACCGGCTACTGGCGGCGAGGTGCTTCCGGATTACGGGATAATCGTGACAGCCTACGAGTACACCGCGCAACTGCCTGCGGTGGTAGGCTCGCTACTGCAACTGAACTACGAGCGCTATCATATTTATGTTGTAGCTGATAAATGCGACATCAGTAACCTGCATTTCCCGGTGGAAAGAGTAGCATTGCTTCGTCCAGGGCAGGTTCTGGGAAGCAATACCCGTTCGCACTTCTACGCGATCCGTCGTTTCATCCGCCCGCACACGCACCTGACGATCATCGACAGCGACAACCTGACCGATCCTGAGTACCTGAATGAGCTGAATGTGTATTTCAATCAGGGTTATCAGGCAGTACAAGGTGTGCGGGAGGCTAAAAACCTGGATACCACTTACGCCTGCCTTGATGCTGCCCGCGACATTTACTACCATTTCTACGACGGGAAGATATTGTTCGGGGCCGGTTCCTCGGCTACGCTGGCGGGATCGGGGATGGCGTTCAGCACTGCATTGTATGAAAAAGTGCTCGGGCATCTCGATGTGACAGGTGCTGGCTTCGACAAGGTACTTCAGGAAGGCATCGTAAGCAGCGGCTACCGCATTGCATTCGCGGATAAGGCCATTGTTTATGATGAGAAAACAACGGGTTCGGATCAGCTTGTAAAGCAGCGTGCACGCTGGATCAACACCTGGTTTAAATATTTTGGTTACGGATTCAAAATCCTTTTCAAGGGCATTACCCGTTTCAGACTCAATCAGATCCTTTTCGGGCTGGTCCTGTTGCGGCCGCCTTTGTTCATATTCCTGCTGCTTTCGGTGTTTTTTATGATGGCCAATGTGCTGATCGCGCCGGTTATGGCGCTGGTCTGGCTGGTTGGCTTGCTTGTGTTTGTGCTGGGGTTCTATATTTCGCTGAAAAGCTCGCCTACGGACCCAAAGATCTATCAATCGCTGGTCAATATTCCCAAATTCATGTTCTATCAGCTCACAGCGCTGTTGAATGCGCGTCGGGCGAACAAGATTTCGGTGGCTACGCGCCAGGAAAACAAAACGCAGGGTTAATGCCTGGTTACCATGAAAATCTATCCCGATAAAAAGGTCAGCAAGCAAAAACGGAGCTTCAACGAGCTTACGCCGATGCAGCAGAAAATACGTCAGGCGGCATTGCTGCTGGCGTTGGTGAGCGCATTTATCTGGTTTTTTAAAATCCTGTTCTTTTAGTGAAAGATATTCAGATACATATTCCCGGGAAAAGTAGCGAGGGATTGAGCCGCGTCGAAAAATTGCGCGCGCTCTTTGATCGCAAATTGACGGGGCTGGTCATCCTGCTGCTGATTTCGCTGGTTTTGGGCGTGCTTATCGCCTATCAGGGAATTATCGCCGGGGCGGGTATCCTGGCGCTGATGTTTGGCCCACCGGCAGTGTATTGCATTGTGGCATTTCCGGAATTTGGTATAACCGTGCTGCTGATGTTCGCCTACCTGCTGTTTTTTATCGGTCGGCTTGGTGTGAATTTTCCGCTCGGGACGGTCATGGACGGAATCCAGGGACTGTTGATACTCGGCTTCTTCATTCATCAGAAACGCCGGCCCAACTGGCAGGTTTTCAAAGGGCCTATCAGCGTTATGATCCTGATCTGGATCGTTTACAACCTCACTCAGGTGGCTAACCCCTCTGCGGAGTCCCGGCTCGCGTGGGTATACACCATCCGCGCGGTGGCGATCGTGATGCTGACCTACTTTGTATTCATGTACCAGATACGCACAGTCCGGTATCTGCGGTTCTTGCTTAAACTCTGGCTGGGACTTGCGCTCTTTGCCGCATTGTATGCCTACAAGCAGGAGTATATAGGATTCTCAGCTGCCGAGGATGCCTGGCTAAATTCGGAAGGTGTAGCCGACTTGCTTTTTATCGCCGGTCACTGGCGGAAGTTTTCGATCTTTTCCGATCCGGTGGCATTTTCCTACAATATGGTGGTAAGCAGCATTATCTGCATTGCTTTGCTGACCTACGTGAAGAAAACCTGGCAGAAGGTCGTGCTTGCGTTGATGCTGGCATTATTTTTCTCGTCGATGCTCTTCTCGGGGACGCGGGGCGCGTATGTGCTTATTCCCGCGGCTATGGTATTGTTCGTGATTTTGCGGATCAACCGGCAGGTACTCATCTTTTCGGGCGTTGCAGCACTGTTTTTTGTGTTCCTGATTTTTGTGCCCACTACTAATTCCAACATCGTTCGGTTCCAGACGGCCTTTAAACCCAACGACGATATTTCGTTCCAGGCCCGTAAAAACAATCAGAAACGCATTCAGCCCTACATTCTTACGCACCCGATCGGTGGCGGGCTTGGGGCAACCGGCGCTTGGGGGCAGCGGTTTGCGCCGCAATCGTACCTGGCGAATTTTCCGCCCGACAGCGGCTACGTCCGTATCGCCGTCGAGCTGGGCTGGGTAGGTCTGTTCCTGTTCTGTCTGCTGATGTTTTTTATTCTCAGGGAGGGTATCAACAACTATTTCCTGATCCAAAACCCGGAGCTTAAAACTTACTGCCTGGCTATGCTGCTGGTGGTATTTGCCTATAATGTAGGTAATTACCCGCAGGAGGCGCTCGTGCAATTCCCTTCCAATATCTATTTCTATCTCGCAGCAGCGATCATTAATATTACCCGAATACTCGATGAACGGGAGCAGCGGAAAGCGAAGCTATGAAGATCGCCCATCTCATACTCGCACATGCGGCGCCGGCCCAACTTTCGAAGCTCATAGGGGCGATCGAGGACGGAAATGCACATTGCTTCGTGCACCTCGATAGGAAAGCAGACCTGAATGCATTTTCTTTCCTGCACGATCATGCGCGCGTTACCCTGGTGCCCGATCGTGTGGATGTCGGCTGGGGCGCATACAGTATCGTGGAAGCCACGATCCGCGGTTTCAGGGCGATCGCCGCCTCGGGCATGGATTTTGGCTATGTGAACCTGCTTAGCGGTGCCGACTATCCTTTACAATCCCCATCGGAAATCCATGATTTCTTTACCCGGAACACCGGGAAGAACTTCATGGAATACTATCCGGTCTACAACGAATGGACGGAGGCCATTCCGAGGTTGAGCCGGTATCACCTGACCAATTACAATTTTCCGGGTAAATATCTGGTTCAAAAATGTATCAACAGGCTGCTCCCCGAGCGCAGGATGCCTGCCGGGCTTGAAGCCGTCGGACGCTCGCAATGGATGAGCCTGACGACGGATGCAGTCCGCTATATTTTAGAGTATCTGGACGCGCATCGCGAGGTTGTCCGTTTTTTTAGGCTTACCTGGGCACCGGACGAGATCATATTTCAAACTATTTTGTATAATTCGCCATTCCGTTCGACACTGGTGAATAATAATTTGAGGTATATTGACTGGTCGAAAGGCCAGGCTAGTCCGAAAGTACTCACGGAGGAGGACCTGGAACCGATGTTGGCATCGGGCAAATTGTTCGCGCGCAAGTTCGATCTGGCCCGGTTTCCGGCGGTGATCGAAAAGCTTGACAAGAAGATGAAAGACCATCAACTGTAAATAACCGAATCTCAACGAGGGTGGGGATATTTAAACCCACGCATTAGCCACTGCAATATGGATATTGTCATTACAGGACAACAGGCCTGGGATGTAGAAATCGGGAGTAACTGCAAGAACATTGCCCTGGAATTCAGCAAGAATCACAGGGTATTGTACGTCAATTCACCGCTCGATCGCATTTCCCTGCTCAAAAATGGCGATGATCCCAAAATTGCGAAACGCAGGAAGGTGGTTTACGGCAAAGCCGACGGTCTGGAAGAAGTTCAGCGGAACCTTTGGGTACTTTATCCCGACAAGATGATCGAGTCGATCAACTGGTTGCCGGAAATGCTGTTTGATATTTTAAACAAAAGGAATAACCAACTTTTCGCCGGGTCCATTGCACGCGCCACGAAGCGTCTTGGCTTTGTGGATTATGTTCATTTCAATGACAACGATATGTTCAGGAGCTTTTTTTTGAAAGACCTGCTCAAACCACGTCTGTCTATTTATTACTCGCGCGACTATATGCTTGCCGTGGATTACTGGCGTAAGCACGGTGCCCGGCTGGAACCGGGCCTGATTGCCAAAAGCGATCTCTGCGTAGCCAATTCGACTTATCTGGCCAACTATTGCGCGAAATTCAACCCGCATTCATTTTACGTAGGCCAGGGCTGTGACCTGGATATTTTCATGGCCGGCAACCAGGCGCCCGAGCCTGCGGACGTCAGCACGATCGCCCGCCCGCGTATCGGGTATGTGGGCGCACTGCAAAGCATCCGGCTGGATATGGAACTGCTGGAGTACATCGCCCGGAGCCGCCCCGACTGGAATATCGTGCTGGTAGGCCCCGAGGACCACGAGTTCCAGCAGAGCAGCCTGCACAAGCTCCCCAATGTTACCTTTACCGGTTCCCGCAATATCACCGACTTGCCGGCCTACATCAATGCATTCGATGTGTGCGTAAATCCGCAATTGCTCAACGAGGTTACAATCGGAAACTATCCCCGGAAAATCGACGAATACCTGGCCGTCGGAAAACCTGTCGTAGCCACCGCGACCGACGCGATGAGCGTTTTCGCCGACCACGTGTATCTGGGGAAAGGAAAGGAAGATTACGTCAGGCTGATCGATCTTGCGCTGGCCGAAAATTCGGACGCACGCACGGAAGCCAGACGTTCATTTTCCAGTTCCCATACCTGGGAAAATAGCGTGGGGGAAATCTACAAAGCCATTGGCAGTGTTGCGGCGGGCCGGTGATGGCTCTGAATCAGAGCTTTTTAAGCTGAACTAAACCCGTTTCGGCCTCAGCCTTCAAATCTACCAGCTTCTGGTTTAGATCGCTGGTCCAGCTCCCTTGTTTAAGCGTCGCTTCGAGCTCTTTATACTGGTTGGCAGTGTTGAGCAATCCCACTGAAAACAGCGAGGACCGGAATTTGTGAATCGTCTGGCGAAGCCGTTCGAGATCGTTAGCGGCAGATGCCTCAACGATGTTCGTAAGCTGCACCTTGCTGTCCTTTTCGAAGAGTGCGATCAGTTCGTCGCGCAGCTCCTGGTCACCTCCGGTGATTTCGTTGAGGTAGTCGAGATTCAGGATTGTATCTGTCATTATTGTTGGTGGAGGTTGCTGAGTAGAAATTTGGGATGTTGGTACTTCGTGATGCTCTTTGTTTCCAAGATGTGCAATAGTATATAAAAGTTCACTTTCTTTAAAGGGTTTCGAAATATAGCTGTTGGCGCCAATACTGAGGCATTCTTCTTTCTCGCCAACCATCGCATGGGCGGTCATCGTGATGATCGGTATGGTACTTGAAATCGTCCGGCGGATCTCCTTAATAGCTGTATAGCCGTCCATAACAGGCATTTGAATATCCATTAAAACCATGTCGAAGGCTTCTTCCCGTAGCTTTTCGAGCGCCTCCTTTCCATTGTTGACGACCGTCAGCGGGATATTTAGCCGCTCAAATATTGCGTATAATAACTTCTGATTGAGTGAGTTATCTTCTGCTGCCAGAATGCGAAGGGAAGTTACGGATGCATTGATATCAATTTCCTTCTCGACGTCTCCATGCAAATCGGCTTCCTTCACGATCCTGAATGGGAAATCCATGGTGAAAACAGTACCCTTGCCCAGCTCGCTTTCCAGGTTTAAAGTGCCGTCGAAGAGATGTACGAGTGATTTGACAATGCTCAGTCCCAGTCCCGTACCGCCAAATACCCTGGTAGTGCTTTCGGTGGCTTGTACAAAACGGTTAAAAACCTCTTTGAGCTTGTCCTTTGGAATCCCGATGCCCGTGTCGATCACTTCAAAACGGATATTCTGAATATCGTTGACCGGCTCGCCGATCGGTTCTATGCGCAGCTTCACACTGCCCCGCTCGGTGAACTTGACGGCATTCCCGCAGACATTCAGCAGTATCTGGGTAAGCCGCAGCTTGTCGGTTTCGATGTATTCGGGAAGGCCTTCTTTCAGCAAAGCTTCGTAACCAATGCCTTTCTCAACGGCCCGGTGGTGCATAATGGCCGATATCGAATCGACCAGCTCGCGGATAGGGACCGGTGTTTTTTCCAGGTGCACCTGCCCGGCTTCTATTTTTGAGAAATCGAGGATGTCGTTGATCAGTTCAAGCAGGTTTTTGCCCGCATATTGAATGTAACCGACATATTCGAGGCTTTTCTGTTCGGTCACTTCGCCAAGCAACAGGTTTGTGAACCCGATGATCGCATTCAGCGGCGTTCTGATTTCATGGCTTACATTGGAAAGGAAAATGTCTTTTACGCGCACCGACTTTTCAGCCAGTATCCGCGCTTTTTCCAGTGTCGCTTCATAATTGGCCCGCTCGGTAATGTCCCTGAACACCGTAATGGCGCTTTTGATCTGGCCGTCCAGGCCGACTACCGGCTGAACATTTGTTTCCAGGTGGTATATCTTGTCGTTTTTAACGAGGTCGATCTTATTACCGGTAAGCTTCTCGCCTTGCAGCGCGCGTGCTACCGGCAACGTATCGGCCGAAAACCGGACATGGTAACGCGTCGGGTCAAGCAGTTTGATGCGGTTCACCTGCTCTTCGAGTGTCCCGGGCCTTTCACCTGCCACGCCCAGGATTTCCCTTCCGGATTCGTTCAGGACCTCGATCCTATGTTCGTTGTTGATCACCATCACACCGTCCGGGATCGCTTCGAGGTACTGGCTCACCGTGCGTTCCCTTTCATTGATCTCTTTTTGCAGCAGCCGTTGCTTGCGCTTGTCCAGGTTGAGGAAAATAATCGAAAGGATCGTGAGAATGAAGCCGACAGCCCCCGTGAGCAAAATGAACATGACCGAATTCTGCTGGGTAGCCGAAACCAGCTTGCGCCGCTGGTCCATATTGTGGTTTTCGTAGTCTTCGATCTCATTGATCTTGCTGGTCAGCAGGTTGTTAAGCCTGATCCCTTCACCTTCCTGTATTTTGGTAAATGCCTGCTCGGAGCCCTGAGTACGGTAAATGCTGATCACATTTTGCGAGTAAGCCACGATCTGGCTGGATATTTTAAGCAAGTCTTTGACACGCCGTGTCTGGACGTCGTCGGTCTTGACCAGATTGAAGAGCGTATCGGTAATACCTACGAGCTGGATTTTTTTGTTGTAGTTGTCAGTCAGCAGGTCGCTGTTCTGCGTGATCAGGTACCCGCGCATATTCGACTGGAAATCCTTTGTTACCAGGCCAAAATTGGCGGTCTGGTTCAGCACGCCGATCGTGACGTTCAGGCGCTCGTTGTTCAGTGAAAGGTCGCGGACGTTTTTGTAGGTGAAATACTGAGAGCCGAAGATCAGCGCCAGTCCCAGGTAAATGCTCGCGTAATACCATCTGAATGAGTCATTTCTTGAATGGGTCGGCATATCTCAGGGGCGGAAACATTGGGTTTGATAGTACCAAGATCGGAATAACCCAGATTATATTCAGGCCAGGTAATCAAAATTAAATTTCAGGTGCCGGTAAATGTGCCTCATTTGTGTGAGCAGAAAGTTGTCGCTTTCCCGCCACATATTCCTTTTCATGGTACTGGGCTCTGCCTCGGAATTCTTTTGGATAAACAGTCCTGTAAAATCCTTATAAAAATAGGCTTTGCCCTTGTTTTTGAGGAACGACATCATCATCCGGTACTCGGTGACGTCGCCTTTCTGGCCTTCGGCATACCGTCCGAACTTGCTGAAGAAATTGCTCCTGCGAAGGTGCGGGTGATCGCTGTACGCGTAAAACTTGCGGTAGCCCGGTCTCCAGAGCCTGAAATCCATTTCGTAATACCCATGTTCGGGATTGCGCAGGTAGGGATACTCGAAATAGGCGTAGAAACGCACCACGTCGGTCGCAGGTTTTTCCCGCATGATGTCCAGTGCGTGGGTGAAGCTTTCGGGGAAAATGGCTGTTGGGGTGAAGTCTTCCTGGACGTAGAGTGTCAGCGGAGTCTGCACTGCATCCTGGCCTTTGTTAATATTGTTGCCCAAACCCCTGTTCTGAGGCGTGGTGATGAGCCTGAACTCGTGCTTTTTCTGCAATTGGATCAGATAATCGATATGCTCGGGCTTGCTGCCGTCGTCGGAAACGACAATGTCGCCGAACCGGCAGCCGAGGGCTTCAAACGATAGGAGCAGCTGTTCCAGTGATTGGCTCCGGTTATAATGGGTGATGAGCAGCGTCACTTCCCCGAAGAAATATTCCTTGTTCATTTGGGCAGTCTATTTCATGAAAACCACGTCCAGCGTATTTTTCAACCAGCGATAGCGCAGGTATGCCAGTCGCGCAAGTTTGACCAGCGGATTTTCGCTCAGTTTCCAGTTAGCGCGCTCCATGGTACTAGGCTCGTCGGAAGAATTTTTTTGGTAAAATAATTTAGTGAAGTCATTGAAAAACAGCCCTTTACCATTATTTTGTAAGAAGCTGACGGCCATTTTGTATTCTGTCAGGTCGCCCTTGATGCCCTCGGGGTAGCGGCCGAACTTGGCAAAAAATGAACTACGCCGCAGATGCGGGTGGTCGCTGTAATAGTAGAATTTCAAATGATCCATATCCCAGAACCGGTACACCATTTCCGAATAGCCTTTTTTGAAAGGTGCCAGGGTAGGGTAGGCAAAGTAGGCGTAAAAACGTACGATGTCCCATTTGGGATCCTCGCGCATGAATGTGAGCGCGTCCTCGAAATGGGCGGGAAAAATCTCGGAAGGCTGGAAATCCTCCTGTACATATAGTGTGTACTCCGATTGCACCGCGTCCTGGCCTTTATTGATATTGTTGCCCAGGCCACGGTTTTTCGGCGTGGTAATGAGCCGGAAGTGGTAGCGGTCGACGAGCCCCTGTACTTTTTCAAGATGCTCGGGTTTGCTCCCATCGTCCGAAACCACTATATCGGCAAACTGGCAGCCGAGCGATTCAAATGTCGCCAGCAGCCGTTCGAGCGACCCGCTGCGGTTGTAATGGGTGATCAGTAATGTAGTATCGGGGAAATGGTGCTGCGTCATAGTTTACGAGAGATAGTCGCGCATGCCTTGCAACTGTCGCCTGGCCCGATTGAAGAAAGCCTTGGAAATGCTGCCGTCGTCGAGCAGGCGGCGTGGGGATGTGAAAACCGTAGCTTTGGAGCTGGTAACCTGTTTCAGATCGCCTTCTTTTTTCAGGTTCAGGGCCATCCGGCCATCCTCGGCCTCATTCTGGAAGTCGCTGCCAACGATATTGGCGTAGATCCGCGAGCCGCTGACCTTGAAACCGCCCGTTCTCCGGCCCACTTCTGTCACAAAGCCCATATTAAAGCCGTAGACATTCAGGTATTCGCGGTTTTTCTTGCGGACCTGTATCATCAGTCCAGCGAATTTCTCGTAGAACCATAGGCCCAACCGGCCTTGCCCTGCCGGAGGAATGAATGCATAGTTGCCGTAAACGCCCGTAATGCCCGCGTTTTTTGCCATTGGTTCGACCATCAGGTCAATCCAGTCGGGCGGATAAAAGGTGTCTGAATCGGCGCAGAGGTGGTATTTGCCACGGGCGTGGTCGAGGCCCATTTGCCGTGCAAAGGGTGTACCCTGGACTGTTTGCAGGTAGTTTCGTACGCCCAGCGTGTCGAGTACTTTCTGGGTACCATCGGTCGAGTTATTGTTAACGACGACGATCTCGACTTTGTAATGCGTGCTGCTCGCCGACAGCGAGGATAGCGTCCGGTATATATTGTTCTCTTCGTTCCAGGCGGGGATTACTACCGATACTTCCGGGGCTTCCTCCCGGAAACGGCTGATGCGATCACGCAAAACCTGAATCTCGCCTTCGGTGAGATCTTCGAAACGCTTGTTTGTAAAAAGGTGCGGTAGAATCCATTTAGGTAAGCCCAATAAACTCATATTCTGGCAATCAGTAGGGTTTGTACATCTTTACAATCAAGCCGCCCCGTGCGGCGGGTAGTTGGGAGGAAAGTTAAAACATTATTCCAGCTTTGCGCAAAAATATTGTAAAATTACTTCGCATATTGCGTGTGGTTCGAATCTTGCGCACAACCTGATGGCCTTTCAGCTTTTACAGAAATTAAGGAACAAACATTTTCTTTCGCTCGCCGGAAACGGCATTATGTCGGTTCTCGGAATGCTCAATATGATCATTTTGTACCGCGCATTGCCTGTGGCAAGTATCGGGATGTGGGTGTTCTTCTTATCTATATTGCTGCTGGTTGATACTTTCCGCTCCGGCTTTCTGACAACGGCTTTTATCAAATTCTACGCAGGGGCGAGCGAAGCGCGGAAGCGCGAGGTAGTGGGCTCGGCATGGTTTATCGGTGGAGCTATCACGGGCATTCTGGCGCTGATCAACATCCCGGCGTTCCTGTTTTCGGATTGGTTTAAGAACCCCTCGGTAGTGCTGTTCGTAGAGTGGTTCGGTATTATCTACATTGCTTCGTTGCCTTATTTTATCGCTTCGTGCGTGGTGCAGGCCGAGCAGCGGTTCGATCAGCTCTTAAGCATTCGTTTTCTGAGCCAGGGCTTTTTCATCCTTTTTGTGATGATAATGGCCTTTACCAAAACCGCCAATCTTCAAAATATCATCTATGCATACCTGGGCGGTGCTGCGCTGACGAGTATTTTCACGATCGTCATGGGCTGGGCCAGGCTGGGCAATTTGAAGGACCGCACCGGTGCATGCATTAAAGAAATCTTCCATTTTGGCAAATTTTCGGTCGGTACCACATTGAGCTCCAATCTATTCGGCACCTCCAATACGATGATCATCAACTTCATGCTGGGACCCGCCGCGTTGGCAGTATTCAACCTGGGGCAGCGGCTGATGGAAATCATTGAAATACCCCTTCGGAGTTTTGCCGCTACCGGCATGCCCGAGCTTTCGGCTGCCTACAATGAAGGCAACCGTCCGAAAGTGATTGAAACCATGAAACGTTACGCGGGGCTCATTACTATGGCGCTGCTGCCTGCCTGTATCGGCGCCGTTATCCTCGCGGATGTGGCCATCCACATTATCGGTGGTGAAAAGTATGTCGGCTCCGAAGCTGCGAACATCATGCGCCTGTATATGACCTTCGCGCTTTTGTACCCGCTCGACCGCTTTTTTGCTTTGACACTCGACGTTATCCATCAGCCCAAAATCAATTTCATCAAAGTCCTGATCATGCTGGCGGGAAGCGTAATCGCCTCCGTTACTGCCATTTACATCACCGGCAGTATTTACGGCGTTGCCATCGCCGGCGTTGTCCCGACGCTCATCGGCGTGGGCATCGGCTACTGGGGACTCAACCGTTTTCAGCCTTTCGGTATCCTGAGTGTTTTCACGACGGGTTATGCCGAGGCGGTTAATCTGGTCAGGATCTGGTGGGCCAAACTGGTGGTTCACAAGGCACATTAATGGATTATGCTTAATAAGATACTCAGTCTGGTGGTGCTGCTGCGGTATGGTAAACTGCCGTGGGAGGTGCGCTATTTTTACCGCGATACGCTTCGCTGCCAGGTGCAGCAATGGAAATACATCTGGAAGGACTATGTGAGCCGCCGTAAATACAAGAAGCTTGCATTCAGCGGCGAATTCGCGCCGGAGCTGCAATTTGTGCTGCCATTTGCTTACTGGCACTACAAAAACGGCACGCTGGAAAGTACCGTTTCTTCCAAATACACCAAAGAGCTCTACTTCTTTTCGCCCGACCACCGCGAACAGTTCGACACGCGCTCCAACGAGGGAAACTATAATTTTGAAATGCCCCGCATTCTGTACAGCCAGGATTACGACATGTCGAAATGGGTGCCTGTGCCGTTGAAGGAAACTTACCGTAATGCCATTTATGTCTACGGGAAGCCGATCCTGATCATCGCCAACCGCTACAATATGGAATGGGATGGCCCGCCGGTCAGTTTTTACAGCATCGAGATGCTCGCCTTCATTCTCGACAAGCTGAAAAGCCGCTACACGGTTATCTACAACCGCCCGCGCCCGCAGCACATTACCATGGACAATTCCGACATTTACGACATGGACGAATTCAGTTGGCTCGCCGCCGAGCACCCTGACGTAATTTTGATGGAAAACCTTTTCAAGGAAAACAGGGCGAATGCCAACAATTTCAATCATTTGCAGCTGATGGTCTATGCCAATGCCAGCCATTTCATATCGATCCACGGCGGTACGGCCACTTTGGCGAGCTACTTTGGCGGTACCAACCTGATCCTGTCGAAAAAAGGCCCGGAGCATTATTTTAAATGTTTCGAAAAGCTGTACCCGCAATTTTCGGGAGCAAAAATACTGCATGCCAAAACCGACGACGAAGTGAAGAATTACGTCGAGAAGCATTTTTGACGGGTTATGGAGGGAAAAAAGGATTACTGGCTCAAATCGGGGGTTATCAATATCGTCCAGAACTTCTCGGGCGTGTTCTTCGGTTTTGCGGGCTTTTACCTGCTTGTCAGGCTGCTTACCAAGCACGATTTCGGAGTCTGGACGCTGTTTATTTCTACGACCACGATCCTGGAAGCCATCCGCAGCGGACTATTGCAGAACGCCCTGATCAAATACATCTCATCGTCGGATTCAAAGGAACATCCCGACGTTATCACAGCCTCGTTCGCGATTAACGGCATTGTCCAGGTCGTCTGCATTGCCGTCATATTGATATGCTCGCCCTACCTGAGCCGTCTGTGGGATGCGCCTCAGCTGGTTGAAATGATGTATTACTACATTGTCATTTACCTGCTTTCGGGTTTGCAGGCGCAGTTCAACGGTATCGAGCAGGCGAACCTTCGTTTCAGCGGGATTTTCCTGACGACCATCATCCGGCAAGGCGTATTCTTTGCTTTCGTGCTGGTCTGCTATGTTTTCGAATTTCCGGTAGAACTGATATTCCTCGTGTGGGTGCAGATCGTGAGCGCGCTTGCGGGCATGCTCATCGCATACAGCCACGCGCGTACGCACCTGGCGCTTTCGGCTAAAATCAGCAGGGAATGGATGGGCAAGCTGTTCGGCTATGGTAAATATGCATTCGGAACGCTGATCAGCTCGCTGCTTTCGGGCACGATCGATCAGATGATGCTGGGTGCCATGCTTTCGCCGGCAGCTTCCGGAGCGTTCAACATTGCCGTACGCATTACCAACCTTATCGACATTCCCGGCAATGCTGTCGCCACGATCGTGTTCCCCCAAAGCGCCAAGCGGATGGAGTCGGAAGGGAAAGGGGCCATCAAGTATTTGTACGAAAAATCAGTTGGTACCACGCTTGCATTGGTGGTGCCTGTGGTCATATTTCTGTACCTATTCTCCGGCATTGTGATCACCTTGATAGCCGGTGAGAAATATGCGGATTCTATTCCTTTGCTTCAAATAACGTTGCTCTATTGCCTGCTGATCCCGTTCGGAAGGCAGTTTGGAACGATACTGGATTCGATCGGCAAGACACGGTTGACGTTTTTTGTCGTGATAGGTACAGCTACACTGAACCTGTGCCTCAACTACTTTTTCATCCGCCAGTGGGGCGTGGTAGGGGCGGCTTATGCCACATTATGCTCCAATATCGTAGGTTTTGCCGTAGCCCAGGTTATTTTGAAAAGAGAGATCGGCGTGAATGTGCTCAATACGTTTGTGTATATGTACAAGTTCTATCCCGAGTTCCTCGAAAGGTATTTGCGGCCGATGTTGAAAGCGAAGTCTTAAAGAAACTGATTATGGTAGGCGTATATTTTTCCGGCCGGCTTGGCAACCAGTTGTTTCAGTATTATTTCCTGTTGTACCTGAAAACCAGGAACCCGCGGCTGACTTACTTCTTTCCCAACCCGCACCATGCCTATCTGAGCAAATATTTTGACCTGGGTAGCTACCATAACCTTACGCTCGGCTCCAAGCTGTACTCGGGCTTTACGCGCATGATCCCGAAGTTAATCGGGTTTACGCCGGTGTATGTCCACAATTTTTTCAGCCCAAAAGAATTTACACCGAAGAACGGGCAGATGTATTACGGCTACTATCAGTCGGATTTTTATGTCAGGCATTTGCCCGCAGGCACATTGCCGAAACTGAAACCCGAGTTTGAAAGGGCTTTCGAAGACAAATATGGCCAGGTTTTCAAGAATGAGAAGACAGTGGTGGTGCATATCCGCCGCACCGACTATCTCTCCTATGGGAAGCGCGACATTTCATTGCCTGTGGAGTACTTTCAAAAGCAGCTCAATTCGATCGAAAACCTGGATGCCTGCAAGGTATTTTTTGTAAGCGATGATATGGCTTTTGTCAAAACCGCGTTTCCTGCGCGTGCCAACTTTTTCTTCGTGTCCAATCCGGAGATCATCGATTTCCAGCTGATCATGAATGCGGATGTAGCCATCATTTCCAACAGTACATTTGCCTGGTGGGCGGCCTATATGTGTAAAAAGAAGAACCGGGTCATCGCACCAAAGAACTGGTTTGGCTTCCGGATTGGCCGCGAACACCCCAAAGGCATTATGACCGAACGGTTTGAATGGAGGGATGTATTGTAAAAATTTCTAAATTACCGGTGCGCCCGGCGCCAGTCCATCAGACCCGGGCTGATGCAGTACCGGCCAGGCCAGCCCGATCTGATGAGAACTTATTGAATACGCTTTGCTAATGAAACTGAAAGGACATCAGATCTTGATTTTTGGTTTACCCAGATTTGACGCACCCATAGAGTCCACCAATTACACGACCGCCAAGCTGCTCGCGCGGGAAAACGAGGTGTATTATATGGAAAACCCTTTTACGCTTCGGGATTTTTTTAAGCTGCGCAAAACACCTGAGTACCAGTTGCGTAAAAAGCACTTCTCGCTAACCAGCCATTCGCTGGTCGAAACCGGGATCCCTAACCTGAAAGTGATCATTCCGCCCATTATTTTGTCGGTAAACTTCCTTCCGGAGAACGGGCTGTTCCGGCTAGCGCTGAAATTCAACGAATTATTGATCCGTACCAAGCTGAAAAGCATTCTCAAAGCCTATAAGATCAGGGACTATATTTTTATCAACTCTTTCAACTTCCATTATCCGACCCTCGCCGAAGGTCTTACACCCAAGCTGAGCGTGTACCATTGCCTCGATCCGATGGTGCTGCCTTTCAACCGGCGGCATGGCGTGGTTTCGGAGGATATCCTGGTGAAACAGAGTGATGTAGTGATTTGCAGCAGCAAGCAGTTGTACGAGGAGAAGAAAAAGCAAAACCCTTGTAGCTATTTCGTCGCCAATGCCGCGGATCTGGGCCATAGCAGCAAAGCCCTGAACCCGGATTTGCCGGTGTATCCCGCTATTGCCGCATTGAAAAAGCCGGTGATCGGTTACCTGGGCGCCATCGAGCGCCGGATGGATTATGATTTGCTGAAAAAAGTAATACTCGCGAACCCCGACAAGAGCTTTGCGTTCGTCGGGCCGGTCTCCCGGGAGTTCGTGCCCGATTGGTTCTTTACGGCTGGAAACGTCCATTTTCCGGGATCCATCGATTACGAGGATATGCCCTCGGTGATCAAGGGGTTCGATGTGGCGCTTATCCCGTTTAAGAAGGATGAGGTAAGCGCCAGCATTTTTCCGCTCAAACTTTTCGAATACCTCGGTGCAGGGAAACCGGTGGTTTCGATCGATTTTAACGCTGATTTAAAGGAGTTTACCAAAGGTACTGTGGCGTTCTGTGAAAATCCAGAGCGCTTTTCACAGGCTATCGATCATGCGTTAAAGACAGACAATGCCGGGCAGCGCAAAAACCGCGTGACAATTGCTGCCGAGAATACCTGGGAAAACCGCATCGAAGCCATTGCCGACATTATCCATTACCACCTCGAACAGGTGATCCATCCCTGATATTCGCTATTTGCGGATAACTTCTCCTTCCTGCAATTTTTTGGGCGATTTGTATTGAAAGCGCATTTCGAGGTGCTTGTAGGTCCATGCCGAAACAAAGTAGATCAGCATGAAGTTGAAAATGAACAGGTAAGAATACGCCTCGGGCGGGAATTTGAGTATTCGAATGAACAGCACGTTGAAAAGACTGATCAGCAGCGCGTGCGTCATGTAAATCGAGTAGGAGTACTGCCCGAGCTTGTGCAGCAGCTTGATGCGTTTCATCCCGTTTGAAATAATACCTTTTTCAAATGAGAATGTGTAAATGCAGCAGAAGAACAGTATTTCAAAAACGGCGCCCCAGGGTTTCATTACCTCGCCGTTATAAATGCTGAGGCCAATCAGCAACAGCGACAGGGCCTCTGCGACGGAAAATAGGGCCGGTGACCATTCCCGTACCTGCACGTGGGTATTACTGAACAGGTTAAAGCAAATTACGCCGGTGAAAAAGCCGAGAATCCCCCTCAAAAACCCGTAATCGAAGCTGTAATTGATCTGAAAACTGTTGGAAACAGACCACAGCGCGGTGAGCGAGATAACGATCATCAGTCCATACCAGGCATTACGGGAGCGGAATTGGTGGGTTTGATGAATGTAGACAACCAGGCTACCAAAAACCAGGTAAGCCATCATTTCCGCACTGATCGACCAGCTCGGGATATTCCAGCTGACGTCTTTCACGCCCGGTACCGGGGTGGAATTGATCAGAAAAAGAGATGTGAAGAAAGTGTAGACACTGTTTGCCGGGTTTACCAGGTTATTGACCTTGATGTACGGGCTGAGCATATTTTTGGCCACTTCCATGCCTACAAATGCCATCAACATCACGAAATGCAGCGGGTAAATGCGATATACGCGTTTTTTGAGGAACAGCCTGAATTGTTCCCAATCGGCCAGCGACTGGTAACTGTATGCGATTACAAATCCACTGAGCACAAAGAAAAAATCCACGAACATGTCCGAGTTCTCCACGAAGCGGTTGTTCAGGATAGGTGTGTTGGCAAATGGCCCCAGGTGGAACAGGAACACGAGCGACGCAAACAAGCCCCGAAAAATGTCCAGTACTTCGAAGCGATGTTTCATGTGAGTGGCCCGGTGAAGTAAAATGTGCTGATAAAGCGGTTAAGACCTGTATCCGGTTCGTGTTCGTAGGCGAACTCGTCGGAAGCTTTGGTCATGATAAGCAACCCGAAATGCTCACTGGTGTCGGAAAGCAATGCGGGCATTTCCAGTTCGGCCAGCTCTTCGATAAAGAATATGGCCCGGCCCGATTCGTCGGTGCGCACGCAGAGCGAATCCATACCATTGTGGTAAATAGGAAAGTCCACCGGCCGCACCATATCTTCCAGCGGCCACATGATTTTTTTCTTGTCCTGCCCCACCAGGGTCAGTGGTCTGCCATAATCTTCCTTTTGAAGGATCACAGCATCCACGGTCAAGCCGATTCTGAGTACAGACTCCCGCTCGCCCGAGTGCTTCACCGCATTGGTGAGCAGTTCCATGATGACCCATTTGATCTTGGCCATCATCTCTTCGGCCAGCGGGGGGCCGCTTACTTTTTGCCGGATGTGGTTTAGGCACAGGTTCAGTGTGCCGGGAATACCCTCCCGGTTACTTTTGAAAACGATTGTGATCTGATCCGAATCCTCCCTCATAAACTAGCTAAGTGTACCCATCGCCTCCTCAAAATCGTCGAATATTCTGAACACCTTGTCCATCCTGATAAGCGTAAGCAGGTTTTTGACATCCGGTTTCAGAGATACCAGGTAAATGTCGACATTGCGCGGCATGGCGTATTTCAATGCCACCACAAGGCTCCCCAAAAAAGAGCTGTCGATGTAATTCACATTTTCAAAACTGACGATTACCAGGCGTACGCCATTGCCGATGATCGTAATCATTTCCTCCTTGAATGCATCCGCATTGGAAAGACTTGCCTCGTTTGGTAAAATCGTGGCCTGTACCACGCGGTTTATTTCTTCAACTTTCAGTATCATATTTAAGGGTTATTGTTTTTCTATAAAAATGATGCTCGCATCGTCCATCTGGTTGCTGTCGTCGATCAGTTCAAGTACATGCTTCCTGATAAGCCCGAAACTGTCGGGTTTGCCCAGGTATGGGGTTATTTTTTCCACAAAAAATGGGTAATCGCTTTTTTTGGATCCGTTGGATGGGATGTCGATCATGCCGTCGGTGAAGATTGCCAGCTGGTCGCCGGCCTTCATCGAAACTACCCGGTTGTCGTACATCCCGTCTTCGAGTAGTCCGAGCAGCAGCCCGGTGGATTGTATCGTCGATGTACTGCCTGTTTCGGGGGAGTAGCTGATCAGCGGAAGATCGCCCGCGCCCGTGTAGCGCACCTCGCCCGTTTGCGTGTCGAGCAGGAGCAGGGAAAGGCTCGAAAGGATATTCTGCAGACTTTCATCGAGGTAGATCAGCTTGTTGATCTTTTGCACGATAGTGGCCAGGTCGAAATCCTGGTCGAGCACGCAAAAGCGGATCGCCGCGCGGATATAGCTCAGAAAGCCGAATGTGAAGAACCATGCTTTCCACTTCTTACCCATAATATCACCCAGGAATGCGAAGCAAAATCGGCTGTCGACCTGCACAAAATCGATAAAATCACCACCCGGATAACCCCGGTAGCCTTTATGCCAGTAATAGATCCGGTAACCGTTCACGACCGGCGCGCGCGTCGGGATCGATTTCACATTCAGCGTTTCGGCGGCAACCTTCAACTCTCTGACCGATCTCAGGTGTTCGTTTTCAAGGGTTTTGATGATATTGTTCAGCTTGCTGATGATCACCGGAATCGGCGTTTCCTTGTTGATGAAGTCTAATGCCGACATGTTCAGACCTTCCAATACCAGTTTGTTGTCGGTGAACGAGGTCAGGAAAACAAAGGGGATGTCGCTGATATTGGGGTTCAGAAGTACTGCCTGCCGAAAATCGAAACCGTTCATTTCCGGCATATCGTAGTCGGACAGGATCAGGTCGGGTTTCTCTACGAGCAACATCTGCAATGCCTCCGTCGCTGATTCGCACAGCACACAGCTATACCCGGCTTTCAACAGCGCGTGTTCTACGACCGTGCGGAACAGCAGATTGTCCTCTACAAGCAGGATTTTTTTGACGGTGGTCGGCGGATCGGGAAAACTGATCATCTCTTGTTGAAGTTGATTACAAACAAAAGTACACCGCCAAAGATAATCAGCAGCGACACCAGGTCCATAATAGTGACCCCGTCGTTGATATTGAAATAGTACACCGTAAAAAGCTCGAAACTGGGGGGCGCGGGCATGATAATCATCGCGAAACCGACGATAATGAGCAGAATGGCGAGAATAAACATCACGCCTTTATGGACCAGTCCGTCGCGCTTGGGAGCATTGATCCGGCTGTCGAACTGGTTTTCAGCCAGCAATTTTTCCAGGCCTTCCAGGAGCTCCTCCCGCGAAAGGTTGTTGTCCTGGTCGAGCTCCCTGAATGGGGCCAACTTCTTTTGAGTGGCGGCCGAGCGATGGAAAGCATCCGCGATCTCATTCTGGTAGTGCCGTGCATGATGCGCATCGACGTCAGCCTGCTCTATGGCTTCAATCAGTTCCGCAATCTTCTTCTCCACCTGCACAATATCCTGTCTTTGAGGATCGTGTGGATGTTCGCCGGAATCTTGATCGTTGAGCAGACGGTTGAGTTTCACGCTGGGGATGGTTTGTTCGCAAAAAGCTATCAGGAGCGCATTCTGGGTGTCTTTTACAAAAACCGGCGATGATTACCGGATTTTGGTTAAAGCTATGTTTTTATTATTAAATTTGAAATAGTTCTACAAATCAATAAAAATATTCCTTCGTATTCTGCAACCTAGCGGCACAGTTTTGCGCATGAAAAAAGTTTCCATTGTGACGGTGAATTTCAATCAGCCGAAGGTTACCGAAGACTTATTGAAATCGCTGGCGGAGGTCAATAGCTACCCCAATCTGGAAATCATCGTCGTCGATAATGGGAGCAAAGCAAACCCCGTGCCTGGATGGCAGGAGCGGTACCCGGGTATTATATTCATCCGTTCGGATGTGAATACCGGCTTCGCGGGCGGGAACAACATCGGTATTGTGCACACCACGGGCGATTACCTTTTCCTGATCAATAACGACACCGAAGTGACGGCCGGGCTGATCGGCAAGCTGGTGGACACCATGGAAGCCAACCCGAAGATCGGCATGATTTCCCCCAAGATCCATTATTTCGACCAACCCGGAATGCTGCAGTACACAGGTTATACTCCTATGAACTACTATACCTGCCGTAATGCATGTATCGGACAGTTCGAGCAGGACCGCGGGCAATACGATTTCCTTTCCGGCCCAACCGGCTACGCGCACGGGGCCGCGATGATGATCAGCCGTGCGGCCTTGCAGAAAGCGGGAGGGATGGCCGAGAACTATTTCCTTTATTATGAGGAGCTCGACTGGTGCGAGCGTATCAGGAAGGCAGGGTACGAAATCCATGTCGACCTCGACGCATTGATCTATCATAAAGAATCCGTGTCCGTAGGCAAGCGGACAGCCCTGAAGGAGTTTTTTATGAACCGCAACCGCATATTGTTTATCCGGAAAAATGCGCCCGGTTTCAGGTTTTTTGTGTTCTGTTGCTACTTTACCCTGGCTGTGCTGCCACGGAATATCATTCAGTATATTAGAAACAAGGAATACCATTTCATTCCGGTTTTTTGGAGCGCGATCACCTGGCACTTCAAAAACAAACCTGATAGCGAAAATCTAGGCTTCCCATTGACCCGTTGATTTATGGAGATACTTTTCTGGCTCAGTCTGTTTGTCGTTTTCTATACTTTCCTTGGCTATGGCATTGTGCTGTACATTCTGGTCCGCATTCGCCGTGTGTTCAAAGGAAAAAGGCTGGCTCCCGGGCTCGACCAGGATTTCCCGACGCTGACCCTGGTGATCGCCGCCTACAACGAGGAAAGCATTGTCGAAGAGAAGATCGCCGACACGCTCGGACTTTCGTATCCGGAGGGAAAGTTGAAACTGGTCTTTGTTACAGACGGGTCTTCGGACCGGACGCCCGACCTGGTAGCCCGGTATCCGCAAATCAAGCTGATGCACACGCCCGTACGCAGCGGGAAGATCCTTGCCATGCACCGGGCTATGGATGAGGTGGATACCGAAGTAGTCGTTTTCACCGACGCCAATACTTTTCTGAACAAGGATGCATTGCTGCTCATCGCGCGGCACTATGCCGATGCCAGTGTGGGCGCGGTATCCGGAGAGAAGCGCGTAATGCAGGATGCATTGTCGGATGCGACTGCGGGCGAGGGTTTTTACTGGAAATACGAATCGACGCTGAAAAAGTGGGACTCTGAGCTGTATTCGGTCGTGGGCGCGGCGGGCGAGCTGTTCAGCGTGCGGCGGTCGCTGTACCGTTCGGTGGAGCCGGATACCATCCTGGACGACTTTATGATCTCCATGCAGATTGCGGAAAAGGGTTATCGCATTGTGTACGAGCCTGATGCGTACGCATCGGAGCTTTCCTCGGAGAATATTAAAGAGGAGTTGAAGCGGAAAGTACGCATTGCTGCGGGCGGTATTCAATCGATACTTCGTTTAAAAAAACTCATGAACCCGTTTCATGATCCGCTGCTTTCATTTCAATACATCAGCCACCGTGTATTGCGGTGGACGGTAACGCCATTTCTGATGATCCTGGCATTGGTACTGAATATGATCATCGTCGCCCGCTCGGGCGGTGTGGTTTACCGGTTTATACTGGCAGGGCAGGTGGCATTTTATCTGCTGGCGCTTGGAGGATGGATGCTGGAAAGGCAGAAGATCAAGGTCAAGGCGCTTTTTGTTCCCTACTATTTCTGCATGATGAACTATGCCGTGCTGGCCGGTATCAGGCGGTATTTCAAAGGCTCGCAAAGTGCTGCCTGGGAGAAGGCCAAAAGAAAAAGCGCATAGCCGGAAGGCCATGCGCTTGCAATGCGGCGAGTATTCGCTTAGAGCAGTTTCAAACGCTCGGATTCCGATTCCAGGATAGGGATCAGTTCCTCTATCTCGGTCGAAATGCGTCGATACATTTCCATAAGTTTTTCTCCTGATTCATTTTCCTTAATGGCCTTTTCGAGCACTTCTACCTTTGGGCGCACGCGCGTGAGGCCGGTCATGGTAAAGGAAGGTTTCAGTCCGTGGACGATGCTCGCGGATTCTTTGAGGTCGCCAGATTCCAACGCACCTTGCAATGTTTGCCAGCGCGGGACGGAGTCGCTCAGAAATGCATCAAAAATCATGTACAGGATTACAGGATCTTCTCCGTAGGCCTGGTCTATGTACGCAAGGTCCAGGGCGGGGTTGAGTTGTAAGGCCATCGGTTTGTGTTAAAGTTTTTCAGAAGCTCAATTAGTGGGTTGGTAAGGTATTATTCGAAGAAATACTTCGACAATATAACCGGTTTCTGCAAAACTATCACATTATTGTTGGTTCTCCTGCTCTTTGACCTCTTCTTTGACGGGCTGTTTGGCGTCTTCTTTGGCTTTTTTGCGGAAATACCTGCGGAAAAGAAAATTGGAGCGCAGCGCGGTCATATTTTCATCGAGTTTCTCGGTCGTGCTTTCGAGGTTTTTTAGCGTTTCTTTCAAGTTAGAGGCCGTGGCTTCGTCGTGCAGCAATACGCCCAATGGACTGGTTTTGTTGGAGTTAAGGTCGGCGCTGGCGGTTTTTAGGTTATTCACCATGACATTGGCAGACGAAACGGTTTCATTGAGCCTGGCAATGCTTCCGCGCAGGTCCTTCATGATCACCGTATCGGTGGCAAAGTCGTTGGCCAAACCTCCTTTTTCGTTGAGTTTGGCGCTATAACCTGCCAGGGAAGCGGTTAAGGCCTGGGCGTTGACAGATGCTTTTTTCATCGCGCCCAAAGTCTGGTCGAGATCGTTGTACAGCCGTTCGTCATTGAGCAGCATTCCGACGGTACCTTTTCCAGCCAGGATATTCTTGCTGATGGTTTTGAATGCGCTCGTAATGCCGAGCAGGTTCTTGTTGTTTTCTGAAAGTACGGCCAGCATTTCTTCCGTGCTCTCCATTTTTTCGACCGCGATTTCGTCGCCGTCTTCAATGGAAGGTACTTTTTGCGTGCCCCCATAGATGACGATGATTTTGTTACCGATCAGACCGTCGGTGCTCACCTTGGCCTTGGCGTTTTTGCGGACAAATTCCTGCGATTTTTCTTCTATATTCAGCATCACCTCCACCTGGGAGTTGGCCAGGAAGCGAATGCTTTTAACAGTGCCGATCTTGACCCCGGAATACCAGATGTTGTTACCTACTTTAAGCCCGTTCACATCGTCAAAAATAGATTTGACGGTGATAGTTGAAGAGAAAACCTTCTTCATACTGCCGATTGTAAGAATCCCCACCACGAAAATGAGGATGCCGATTACGACGAAAAGGCCTACGTTAATGGATCGTTTGGATGATGTTGCCATTATTACTGAATAAAATTATAATCGTAAAAACTCTTGATCCGCTCTTCGTCGGTATCAAATACTTCTTCAAAAGTGCCTGTTTTCAGAAACTTGCCGTCGAGCAGCATCGCGATGCGGTCGCCCGTTGCCCGTGCGCAGGTAAGGTCGTGCGTGATGATGATAGAGGTAGTCTGGTATTTTTCCTTTACCTCGTTGATCAGCTCGTTGATTTCCAGGCAGGTAATCGGGTCCAGGCCCGCCGTCGGCTCATCGTAGAGCATAATTTCCGGTTTCAGGATCAGCGTCCGGGCGATGCCTATCCGCTTGCGCTGGCCGCCCGAAAGCTCGGCTGGCACCTGGTTGATCGTTTGCAGCAGGCCTACGGCGTCGAGCACAGATTCCACCTGCTCGTTAATCTCGGCCCGGGTCAGGTTCGGGATATTGCGCACGAGCGGAAATTCAAGGTTCTCGCGCACCGTCATACTATCGTACAATGCACTGTTTTGAAACGAAAACCCGATTTTCAATCGTAAATCGCGCAGCTCGTTGCCTTCCAGCGAGGAAACTTCCTTTCCCAAAACCAGACAATCGCCCCGGTCTTGTTTGAGCAGGCCGACCATGATCTTGATCAATACCGACTTTCCTGTCCCCGAACGGCCGAGCACGACCATATTTTCCCCTTTCGTCACAGTCAGGTTCACGCCTTGCAGTACATGCAGATCGCCGAATGATTTGTACAGGTTGCGTACCTCTATAACCGGCTGGCCGGGTTTGAATTCTTCTTCCATTTAAACTCTGAAATAGTTGGATACCTGTACGATGATTACCTCCTCGATGAAAATCAGGAACATGGAGGTTACGACAGCCGAGTTGGCCGCCTTGCCGACGCCCTCGGTACCTTTGCTTGCATTATAGCCCTGGTAGCTACCTACGATCCCGATCGTAAACCCATACGCGACCGCTTTGGCCACCGACGTCCAGATATCGAGAAACGTGATCTGTTCGAATGCATTCTCGAAAAACGCGATGAAACTTGTGCCTTCGTTCAAAGTCACGTTCAGGAACGCTCCCAGCAAACTTACCAGCGAGCAGTAGAACATCAGCACAGGGATGGCTATCGTGCAGGCCACCACGCGGGTAACGACAAGGAATTTGAACGGATTTACCGCCGATACCTCCATGGCGTCGATTTGTTCGGTTACGCGCATGGAGCCGAGCTCTGCTCCGATACTGGATCCGATCTTGCCCGCGCTGATCAGCGCGGTTACCAGAGGCGCCAGGGCACGCACGATCGCAATCGCAACCAGCGAGGGAAGCCAGGAAGTAGCCCCGAATTCGGATAGCGAGGGCCGCGACTGCTTGGTGAACACCATCCCGGTAATGAAGCCGGTAAGGCTGATCAGCAGCAGCGACTTGTTACCGATTGCGTAACACTGCCGGACAATCTCCTGGAATTCCATCCTGCCCCGAAAAACCTCGCGGAAAAAGCGGATAAAGAAAACATATGCATCATAAACCGCCAGTAGGGCATTATCCAGACTTTTGCCGTATACAAATTGCTTTTTGTTAGCGCTCATTCAATCGGTACATTGTATTAAACTTTAATTATCAGGCGGTTGTGATCAGAAGCCCCTTTGCGTCGCCCAGCATCCGTTCTTCGAACCATCGCATGCGGTAGGCGTTCATGGCATTTTTACCCAACTGATCGAGTAGGCGGTAGTTGACGATCACACCTACCGCCGCTCCGATACCAGGGATCAGCTGTGCCATCTTTGCCAGGTCGATATAGTCACGGTATTCTTGCTGAAAGGTCTTCCAGTCGAACCCGTGAATATCTGTCGGAAGGTCCTTGCTGCGCAGGTCCCACTGGATCATCTGCGAAAAAACCTCCTGCCGGCCTTTTTGGCTCGAAAACGTCAGTTGGAAAATGTGGAGTATAAAAAGCCGTTCCCTGTAATCGTTGACAGGCCTGCCGTACAAAGCGGCAATTTCAAAGAGAAGCTTGATTTTGATGCCTATCAGGATAGGGAACTCTGCCAATGCGAGCCAGAAGCCGCCTGCACCTGTAATACCGCCTTCGGCAGCGCCCGCTTTTTTGTAAAAATCAATCTTCTTGCGGACAGCAGTTTCGATTTCCTCCAACGAAGCACCCGGGATACTTTGGGTGGTGGTATATTCGGCCCCGGTGAGCACACCGCGCACCATTTGCTTGATGGTACCGGTAATTACGGCGTGTACTTTGTCGGGAATGATGTCGTTGATTTTATCCTGAAATTTCTTGGAGGTTCTGTCGATAAAATTGGGCCGCTTCTGCATTTTTAGCTGCCATTTGGTCAATTCAGGTTTTATCTGCTCTTCATAATTGTTGATGTGCATATCGTTTCAGGGCTAATGTCGGACGGGATAGAGAAACGGTGGTTTTGCTAAGGTCAGCAAAAATCATTCCAATATCGTATAAAGTCATAAAACAGCCTTAGAAATTCCCGGAATTCCATTCGGAGAAGATATGCAGGTGGTTGCCCGACCCGGGATTCCATCCGGTAACAACGCTTACTATTATATGTTCAAACTATCTGATCCATAGTTTTTTAGTAAATATCTTGCCACCGGATTCAAATCTGATCAAATGCAGGCCCGAAATCTGCTTTGGGGCTATCAGGCTGCTTTTGGAGCTTCCGGATATTTTGCGGTTCAGTAAAAACTGGCCCCGAAGCGTGATCAGACTGATATCGCCCGTCTGTGGCCGGGCAAAATTAACGGTAACTTCTTCCCCGCGCAGGGCCGGGTTTGGAAATATTTCGAAAAGCGTTTCCTGATCCTTTTCTGAGCCCAATACCAGCGTCGGGGCCACCTCGGCGTAGGCCGGGGTGGCGGACTCCGAGACATCGTTTACCGCTACAAGCCTGTAAATAATAGGAAGATCGGATTCGCCTGGTTCATCGTTCCATTCGAAGCTGCCGGTGATCCGCGCTACGGGGGTGAAAACGCCTGTATCCCCAAGCTTGCGTTCAAGAATGTAACCCTTTGCCCCTGAAACGGGCTGCCAGGATAGCCTGACACGCCCGTTTTGACCGCTTTGGGCATTAAGTACCGTTCCCTCCAGGGCGGTAACGAGAGGCACATTTAAGAAGGTAAATGCCCGCATTCCCCTCACATTACTGATATACGGGCCGGTGAAGGGGTAGTAGGGGCCTTCTTTTTCCAGGTATGGAGGCAAATAATCGAGGGTCGTTGCGTTCTGAGGGGCTTTCAGGTCCAGGATAAGGCGGTTCCCTTCTGCTTTGCCCGCGGTTACTGCACCTGCCTGGTGGTCGAGGTAGAAAAACTCTTTCAAATCCAGTACCGGCCCGCTGGGGTGTTTGTAGGGGTCGGGGTATTTCAATTGCTGGCTTTGGTCGAACACGAGCGTAATGCTTTTCTTTTCAGCGGAATTGTAAAATGCCTTTTTCAGAGCCGGGGAAGCGATATTATTGGTGTCCGAAGAGGCATAAAAATCGCGTAGCATCAGACGTGAAAGTTCTACGCCGCTTTGTTTGTTTCCCTCGCGATTATAGTGCAGGCCGTCAAAGCCGCTGGTGCCGACAGTGGCGATACTGACAATATCGGGATAAATATCGGGCAGGCGCCGCTGGTAATCACGTATGACGGGGCCCACCAGCGATGCCCAATAAATGATATCGATCTGGAAAACATACAATTTTTGCAGGTTTTTGAAATCCTTTTTCAAGTTTTTGTACAAAACATCGAAATGCCCTTCCCAGTTACCTCCTTCACCATAAGCTTCACTTTCGCCCTGTCTGAAAATATAGGCCTTTACCGCATCGGCGACACCCGCTTTCTGTGCGCGGTAGAGCATTCTGCCGTAGCCTGTGGTGAAATCGGTGGGGTCGTTTTCCGTACGCAGTGAATGCGAATAGGCAGAGGACCAGTGGTAACCTGCGTTGATCAGGCAGTTTGGAATGCCAGATTTCTCCATCAGCTGCTTTTGGATTTCAAAACCCATCGACCCGACCCCGTTGTTGTAGGAATGCATATTCGAGAGCGTCCAGAGCGTGTCGGCCTGCTTATAGGGGTAGGTGTTGAGATTGCCCGTAATCGTTCCGAACGTCCGGCAAAACATGCTCGTATCGGCCTCGCCGAAAAAGCCGGTCGAATTGGACTGGCCGGATAATATATATACATCGCCGCTCACTACCCTGGTGCGGGTCACGAGCAGCGTAGAGTCGCGGTCTTTGCAGAGAAAAACTTTGAAATCATAGTTGGCAAGTTCGGCTTTGATGCTCGCTTCCGTGCTGAATACGCCCTTTGCATTCGCCCCGTACCGGACACTTGCCCGCCTGTACTGGTAGGGCTGGCCGTTCCGCGACACCAGTACCGATACATATTTCCAGTCGGGCGCGTCCACAACACCTGCAACAGGCACGCTCGCATTGTTGCCGGCATCGCGGGGGTAGAGCTGGTAATCTTGCGGTAGCTTGCCGAAGCGTACCGGGTCGAAACTTTGCCCGATACCACAAGTAACTGCCAGAAGCGTTAAAATCGAGGACAACAAGAGGGAACTGGCGGCTCTTCCAATAAAGAGTACGCCCCGGTAGAGGGTTTTCAGCACAGGGTTTAGTTATTTATTTCAACCGAACAGGTTTGATCCCTTCCCGTGTGATTTTCACAGGATTAATCATTCCCTTTTGGTCGAAAGACATTACATCGATACAAGTTTCGCGGTGGTTTCCGTCGGTTTCGGTCAGCGGGCGGCGGTGGTAAACAATGTACCATTCATCCTTGCCCGGAACCTGGATCACCGAATGGTGGCCTGCACCAGTGGCTACGTTGGGGTCCTGTTGCAGGATTTTGCCTACGCGCTCGAACGGCCCGAACGGAGAATCTGCCACGGCGTAGGCCACAGAGTAGTCGGGGCCTGTCCAGCCACCTTCCGACCACATGAAATAGTATTTGCCGTTGCGGATAAACATGAACGGACCTTCCACGTAGCCTTTCGGCGTGATCTCGCGGAATGTGGTACCATCTTCAAAAGGAATGAAACCCGTGAAGTCGTTTTTCAATTTGGCCACATTGCAATGCTTCCAACCACCATAAAACAGGTAATACTGGTCGTCTTTGTCTTTGAAAACAAACTGGTCGATAGGCTGCGCGCCGTTGTGGAACTTATCGATGAGCGGCTTGCCCAGGTAATCCTTGAAGGGGCCTTCCGGACGATCGGCAACTGCTACGCCGATACCGCCTTTTTCATTGTCATTCTGAATATCATTAGCCCCGAAAAACAGATAGTATTTCTTGTCTTTTTCGATAATCGACGGTGCCCACATGGCCCGTTTTGCCCATTTGATGGCCGAAGTATCGATAATGTTCGGGTGCTTGTTCCAGGTTACCAGGTCTTTGGAAGAAAACGCATCCATATACACCTGCTTGTTGTAGGGCGCCGAAAAGGTAGGGTAAATCCAGAATGTCTTGTTGAAAATAATGCCTTCGGGATCGGCGTACCAGCCCGGGAAGACAGGGTTGCCGCCGACCGTCTGGCCGCTCGGTGCTATTTTAGTGGTTTGTGCGAAAGTGTGGTAATAAAAAAGGTTTAGCAGTGTTACGGCAAGCAATTTTTTCATGGTCAAAGTTTCGGTGATAGGCTATGTAACCGCTGCAAGTTCCAAATTTTTGTTCAATTAATAAGCCTCTCCTGCGCCGCCGCCGCCGAATGTACCACCGCCGAATTCGAGTCCGGGACTTGCCGGTGTAACGCCGAGTTCTTGGGCCGCAATGACCGCTTGCAGGTTTTCCAGGCTATTTTTGCGGTTTTGCTCGTCGGAAATCCCGTGTTTGGGCGTGTGTAAGTATTTGATTATGCCCACCGAGGCTACGATCATGAGCACGCCCGCGAGCACAAGCTCCTGCGAAGCGGTCAGCGGACTGAAGTAGTTGACATAGGTATAAACTGAAAACGCAATGGCAAACAAACCGACAATGAAAGAAACGCGGTCGGCGCGTTTTAGTCCTCCTGCGATATACAGCACCGGTATTCCGAGCGTAAAAAAGTAAAACAGGGGAGCAAATGCAATTTGCGGGGCGACCGACGTATTCAGCCCACTGATCAGCGCATTCAGCTCCCTTACTACCAGGTAATTTCCACCCAGATAGAAAGTGACCAGCGAAAGTACTTCCAGGATCTGCCGACATTCGCGGTAATAGATGTCTTTGTTCTTTCTGGCGAGTCCGTAGATGACGCCTGACAATATCATCACGGCAAATGGTAACAGGGCTTTGCCTAGGGGGAATTGCATCATCAGATCTGCCAGTATCGTAAAAATCAGCCCGAAGATAGCGACCGGGCCTAGCAGGTCGGCATAGCGCAGCGTGGCTGGAATAATAATGGCAAGGGCAACCAGGCAGTAAACCCAAAGCGGCGCGTTTTCAAAAAGCAGGAATACCGGCACAATCGCCGCTGAAATAGCCGCGTAGAGTAACGCATTATCGACGCCGGAATGGAAGAGGTGTTTGGCTTTAATGAGATATTCCAAAAAGAAGACGAAGCAGGCACAGCATATCAGACTCAATGTTGAAAAGCCGAGTTCGGAACCGGTATCGTAGATAAATAGTGATAAGAAACCTACAAAAAACGAACATGCAACCACGCCGAAAAGGAACAGGCCGATTTTGACAAATATGCCAGGTCGGTAGAATTTTTCGGGAAAGAGTGCACTCACCTGCTCTTCCTGATCGCCGGTCAGCAGGTTTTTCGATTTCCATTCTGCCACCCTGTATTGAAGGTGCAGGTTTTCGACCCAGGTTTCGTTATATGCCTTTTTCATTTTTTGACGCCTGCGGTTTGATCCCCAGGAATTTTTTAAAGTTCAACAAAAAGTAAATGACCCCCAGGCTGGAAAAGAAGAAGTAGAAGATTCCCAGGCCGAGGGCGGCATCTGCCCCGAGGTTCTCGAAAATGGTGTAAGTAATGATGCTGTAACCATAAACCGTGCCCATTAGCAAGAACAGCAGCGATTGTGCATGTCGCGCGCGCCGGACGAAAAAGTAGCAAAGCCCGATACCGACGGCAAAGTAGAGGATCTTGGGCGCGTGGGTGAACAAGCCGATTTGCGCCGCAATGGCCGCCAGGTTTCCGCCCATAAGCATATACGTGAATGCGAAGTGCTTTTTGACATTCTGCTCTTCCGAAATCCATCCGACCGCCGTCAGGATGGAGCCGAGTGCGATAGCGGGAATAATCAGCTTGCCATCCGAGAAGTCGTTGTCGGAAAGAACTGAAAGCGGCGCTATCGTAAGGCCGAGCCATGATGCGAGGCCGGTAATGGCCATCGACAGTGCCCCGCGGTGATCGAAACGGTAAGCGCAGAGAAAGAAAATGATCGTCGGTATGATCACCGCCAGCCCGTAGCGTGAACCGAAGAGATTGTACTGGTATTGCAGGTAGCCTTCGAGCCCCAAAAATGTCGAACAGCCCAGCAGAAGCACATAGTCGACGAGCTTGTTGGGGTTGTCGATCGGCCCGTGCGAATAGGGGAGACTGTTCTTATAAGCGTAGTAAAAACAACCCGCGGTAATGAGCGCAATGATTGCAATGATCACCTGATGGCCGATCGTGTCGATATTTTCATAGATCAGGATACCGGCGCCGGAGGTGAAAAGCAGGATGCCCAGGTACAATATCGAACGCAGTTCCCAGTGAATCGAAAAAGCTCTGCCACCTTCGAAACCGGCAATGGTCTCGGCCTGTTGTTCGGAAATAACTCCCTTGCTGGTCAAGGAATTGAGGATGGATTTTGTGGTCATGGAAGTTGAGACGAGGGGAGGTAAAGTTAGCAACTTTACCATGAACTCGGCCTGCCCGACTTCCGGATTTTATCTATCGGGTTGTTTTAGATATTTAACGGTATACTATCAAAACCGAAGCGTAAAATCTTCCTTCACCTGCTCGCTACGGAAGAATACCAATCCGATCCAGAACAGGTCGACCGTCACCGTTACCCGTGGATGCGTTTTGATATATTCCCATGCCTTCGTCATTTCTTCGGACCAATAGATGTCGTCAAAAATAAACAGCGAGCCATTCTGAATGTGCGGAAGGCACTGTTCAAAATAGCGAACGGTAGGCTCGTAGCGATGGTTGGCATCGAAATAGGCGAAGTCGATGGGGCGATCGAGGGTCTCGAGGCGTTTGGGCAGCGTCTCATCGATATTACCCAGCACGATTTCGACATTCTCCGCATGTTCCCGCCGGAAATGCTGCTGTGCCTTTCCTGCCGTTTGCGGGCATCCTTCGAAAGTGATTAGCTGCGCATCCGGGTTTGCTTTGGACATATATAATGTAGTCAACCCAAGCGAGGTGCCGAGTTCGAGAATCGTTGCCGGTTTAAAACGCCGGATTAGCCGGTAGAAAAGTCTACCGAATTTGGCAGGTTTTTCCGCGTTTTTTGCGATCGTTTTGATCTGGCGGAGATTGGATTTGTTCACGCGCGAGCCCGCACCCAGGTCGAGTATTTCGATTTGTTCATCCGAGCGCAGCAATGCTTTACGCAGGACGCGGATGGCTTCGTAGTCGGCATTGTGATCGTTGCGGACCGCGATCACATTTTTATACAGCTCGAACAGAAATGGGGAATGAATGGAATGCTCGTTTCCGGAGCGTAAAAGGTACTTGATATAAGCGGCAATCAATGCAGTGGAATTTTAAAATAAGCCGGTGCCCGGCAGGTGATTCAGTTGAGGCGGTAGGGCGCGACGAGCGAAAATGCGGGTATTACGACGCGGAATTGCCGACCGTCCAGCACTCGCTCCATCAGATAAGTACCGGCCATCTTGCCCATATCCGTGCGGAGGTTACAGCCCGAAACATAATCGTGCACATCGCCGGGTTCCAGCACGGGTTGCAGCCCCACGATACCTGCCCCTTCCACTTCACGTACCGTTCCGTTGGCGTCGTAGATCAGCCAATGCCTTCTCAATAGCTTAACGGTATGTTCGCTGTGGTTTTCAATGAGAATCTTGTAGGTGAACACAAAATGATCCTGACCCGGATTAGAGTAGTCGGGCTGATATTCCGTCAAAACGGTAACTTTGACACCATCTGTAACCTTGGAAACCATATAGATCGAGGGTGTAGAAAAGTATTGGGACTGTTGGAACTGCGGCAAATATACCGGTTTGCACCTCACCTTTAACGAAAATAGTAATCAAATGCTGATAAAACCAAATCAAAAAACACATAATTTGGTTTTCAAAACAAATTCAACAGAATGGATGTAAAAATTGAGCAGTCGTGGAAAGAGCGGCTCGCCCCCGAGTTTGAAAAGCCCTATTTCGCCTCGCTCACGGCTTTTGTAAGGGAGGAATACCAGACCAAACAGATATTTCCGCCCGCCCGGCAGATATTCAACGCGTTCAATTATTGCAGTTTCGACGAATGCAAGGTGGTTATACTTGGCCAGGACCCGTACCATGGCGCCGGGCAGGCAAATGGCCTGTGTTTCTCAGTAAACGACGGCGTGAGGATGCCCCCCTCGCTGATGAATATTTTCAAGGAAATCCAGCAAGACCTGGGAAAGCCCTTTCCTGCAACCGGTAACCTCGAGCGGTGGGCAAAACAGGGCGTGTTGCTTTTGAATGCAACGCTGACCGTTCAAAGCGCTGCGGCCGGTTCGCACCAGGGAAAAGGCTGGGAGCGTTTCACCGACGCAGTCATCAAATGTGTATCCGATGAGAAAAATAATGTCGTTTTCATGCTTTGGGGGAGGTACGCGCAGGAAAAAGGTGCGGTGATTGACGCGTCGAAGCATTATGTGCTGAAAGCGAAGCACCCGTCACCGATGTCGGCCAATGGCGGCGGGTGGTTTGGTATGAAGCATTTCAGCAAGGCCAACGAATACCTCGAGGCCAAAGGGCTCGACCCGATTAGCTGGTAGGTGTATAAATAAAAAGAGAGCCGGGATGCCCGGCTCTCTTTAAGATTTTCACTCCTATTACTATTATTAATTACTTCTCTATGTTGGAATTCATCTCCAACACTTTGTCCCAGTGGGCTTCGTTAGCCTTCACAAATGCAACTCTGTCGGCATTCAATGTGTACTCCCGGGCAGCTTCGTTGGTACGGAAAGTCAGGTAGTGGATCACGTCAAACTCTTCGCCACTGTGATCTGCCTTCTGTACATGTCCCGCCGAATAGGCCACGACATCTTTCACTGCTTTTTTCATCACCGCGAAATCCCGTAAGTGTTTTTCAACCTCCTGCGAAGTGGTACCAGGCTTAAACTTGATACAAACTACCCGCTGGATTTCGGCAGGCTTGTGGGGAACATAAGCTCCGTAAATGACCAGCATGAATACGCAAAGCGCGAAAATAGGGACTAAATATCCTAATGTTTTATTTCTAGTTTTCATTATAGCAAATTCAATAAATGCAATTATCTATTTCTCTTGCTACAAAGGTAAAACATAAATCTATTATTGTATTATTTGTATATTAAATATAAATAATTTTGAAAATTTGATATTTAAGAAAAGAAACAACCACCGAAAATCTACTTTCCGAAATATTATTCGGAGATGAATTTTTTGTAAAATTTTCCAATCGTACTCTCTTTCAGCAAGCTATGAGCAGTCATTTGACCAAAAGTGTGCCGTTTGAAAAAAACAAGTTTTAAAAAGGTGTGTTTATGTTACCTTTTTTTGCAAATGGCGTCTCAATAGGTGTAAAAATCCCGAAAACCACCTTCCGAATATTGTATGGCGCCATTTCTCAAAGAGGGGCAAAAAAAATCTGAAAAAGATCGGTTTTTTTTCAAAAATGTGCTGAATTTCAGTCTTATGGTCGCCATAGTGTTGCTTTTTTGCGGCTCAAAAGTGCATTGGGGCTTCTGGGCACACAAGCGGATCAACCGTTTGGCTGTTTTCAGGCTGCCCGTAGAAATGCAGGGTTTCTATAAAAAGTACATTGATTATCTGTCGGAGAATGCTGTCAATCCCGATAAACGCCGGTATGCCGTACCGGGCGAAGCCGAGCGCCATTTTATCGACCTGGATGCTTATGGCGACAGTGCGCTTGCCATCCTTCCAAAGCATTGGCAGGCAGCTGTCGGGAAAATAGGAGAAGACAGTCTGCGTAAACACGGAGTTGTGCCCTGGCATGTTCAAATAGCGGCTGCGCAGCTGACAGCCGCATTTAGGGACAAGAATACATCCCGCATTCTACGCATATCCGCGGACCTCGGTCATTACATTGCCGACGCGCACGTGCCCCTGCACACCACACGCAACTACAACGGCCAGCTCACAGGCCAGGAGGGCATTCATGGATTTTGGGAGTCGCGGCTTCCCGAGCTGTTCGCCGGGCAATATGATATGTGGCTGGGCCCGGTCATTTACAGGAAGGATATTGCCGAACACGTATGGAAGGCGGTTGCAGAGTCGCATTCAGCGATGGACTCGGTATTGCTCTTTGAAAAACAGCTTACGGAAGCCTTCAGAGCCGACAAAAAGTATAGCTTCGAGCTTCGGAATAATATCCTGACGCGAACGTATTCACGCGAATTTTCGGAGAGATATCACCGAATGCTGGCCGGTCAGGTGGAAAGGCGAATGCGGGCTTCGGTGCAAATGGTGGGAGATATCTGGTACACCTGCTGGGTGAATGCCGGTCAGCCCGATCTCGGCCCGCTGACGAATGTCGGACCGGATAGCATGGAGCAAAACACAGAGGCCTCCCAAGAGCAAAACTGGTTACAGCGAATTCTGAATGTGCGACCTGAGTCCGAAGATTGATAATAAATAGTAATCAATGTTAGCCGGCCAGGGGCATTAATTGCCGGGATCGCTGATCAGTATTTTGGCAGTCACCAAAAGCTGGCCGACGTGCCGCTGGGTATGTTCGGCCGCATGGAAAAGCAATCCCAAATGAGTAGAAGGTACCATCGCACGTCCAACGTAACGTATTTCGGTCAATGTTTCCGGATTGGTTTCGCGGAGTTGCGATAATGCAATTTCCAGCTGATTGCTGAACTGATCGAGCAAATGATGGTAGGTACAATCTTCAAACGGCTTCTTTCCTTCACTTTTAAGGTATGCCATCTGACTTTCACTCAGCGATTCCTCGCGTGCATAGGTGAACAGGCGATCGAGCACGCCCGCGAGGTGCTGCAAATGGAAGCCCACCGAGGCGACATTCGCCGGTTTTTCCCATAGTAGCTTCGAGGGGAATGTATTGCTGAAAATGCCTAGTTCCTCGCGCGCTTGCAACAATGCATGTGCTACGGGTTGGAGCAGATCGGGTATTTCGGGAAGCGGCCCACGGAGCCATACTTCGAGTTGTTCGTTGTTTTGCATGGTTGAAAATAAACGAAAAAGGGACCCTTTTACAAGTCCCTTTTCGCACTAATTGTTGTCAGAATTTATTTTGCAATGTCGATTTGCACCGGTTTGCCTTTGATGGTGTTGCCATCCATCGCACGCAATACTGCGCGCGCATCGCGCTCTGGTACATCTACGAATGTGAATTTGTCATAAATATCGATCGCGCCGATAGTCTTTCCGGGAATGTTCGCTTCACCGGCGATAGCTCCCACGATGTCTTTCGGCATGATGTGGTCTTTGCGGCCAAGGCTCAGGAACAAACGGGTCATACCAGCCTCAGGAGCCGATTGACGACGCTCGCCGCGCTCTCCACCGCGTTCGCCGCCACGGGCGAAACGGTCGCCTCCGCGATCTCCTCCACGGTCACCGAAACGGCCTCCGCCTTCACGACCGCCTCTTTCGAAACGGCTTCCGCCTTCACGACGCTCGCTTTTGGCGTAACGGTCGGTACCACCTTCGCGACGATCGCCGCGACGCTCTTCCCATGCGAGGTTGCTGTCGGCATATTCGTTTTTCTGAACGCCCATGATCTGCTTCGCCATTGCGCCTACGATCTGCTCGGTCGAGAAGCCGCTGTGGTGCAGCATTTCAAGTACATCGTTATACAGTTCCTGGTCGGTGTTTTCTTTGATGGAGGTTGCAATATTCTCTACAAAACGAGCTTTGCGAATGCCCACGATGTCTTCGAAAGAAGGAATGACTCCTTTTTCGATTTTTACTTTGGTATAACCTTCAATGGATTTCAGACGGTATTTTTCGTCACGGGCTACAAGGGAGAATGCCTTTCCGGACATCCCTGCGCGGCCTGTACGGCCGATACGGTGTACGTAATATTCTTCGTCCATCGGAATGTCGTAGTTGATCACGCCATCCAGCCCGCTTACGTCGATACCACGGGCCGCAACGTCAGTCGCAACCAAAATGGTAGTAACACCAGCCTTGAATTTGCTCATTACATTGCTGCGTTGCTGCTGGCGAAGATCGCCGTGGATACCTTCCGAAGCATATCCGCGCAATTGCAGGTCTTCGACGATCTCGTCTACCTTGCGTTTGGTATTACAGAACACCAGCAGGGACTTGATATGGTGCATATCGATCAGGCGGGTCATCACCTCGACTTTCGCCTGTGGCTTAACTTCGAAGTAAACCTGCTCGATATTCTGGTTGGTCAGCTCGTTGCGAACGACTTTGATCAATGTAGGATCGTTCAGGAAGCGTTTGGTGATCGACATGATCGGCTTCGACATCGTTGCCGAGAAAAGGATCGTCTGGCGATCTTCCGGCATGTCGGCCAGGATGCTCTCGATATCCTCACGGAAGCCCATGTCGAGCATCTCGTCAGCCTCGTCGAGTACCATCATGCGTACTTCGTCGAATTTCAGGGTACGGCGCTCCATGTGGTCCATTACACGGCCTGGAGTTCCTACTACTATATGTACCCCTTTTTTCAGGGAGCGGATCTGACGGTCGATCGAATCACCGCCGTAAATAGCTTCGATGCGCACGCCACGCAAGAATTTGGCCAAACGGCCAAGCTCCTCGGATACCTGAACGGCCAGTTCGCGGGTAGGGCAAAGGATCAGGGCTTGTACTGCGTTGTTGGAAATATCTATTCTTTCCAGCACGGGAATACCGAATGCCGCGGTTTTACCGGTACCGGTCTGGGCCTGACCGATTACGTCAGAACCCTGCATAACTGCGGGGATTCCCTGTGCCTGTATCGGTGAGGGTTTTACAAAACCCATTTCTTGCAAGGCTTTCAGGATGTTTTCGTTGAGTCCAAGCTCTTCGAAAGTTTCAAAAGTTTCAGTAGTCATTCTATTGCTTTTAGTATTAATTCTTGAATCGAACGGATGTTCCGGAGGGGCGAGTATGGCAGGAAATAACGCAATGATCCTAGGGGACAAGCCCAGCATATGCATTAGTTCCAATGAAATTGGACCACATCACCGGTATTCCGGTTTTAATCGTAAAAATTGAAAGGGATCGCGCAAAGAGCCCACCACAACCATCCGTGGGGCTCTGCATGTGAACGGTAGGTCCAGCCGGGACAAATTTTGAGGCTGGCAGGTGATCTAAAATGTACTAGACCGTTTATGAAGCAGAGAAGCGAACGGATGTTCCTTCAAAATGTGTCGCAAAAGTAAGAACAATAATTCGAAATCGCAATGCCTTTGATAAACTAATTGTAATATTTTTAGAAAACAAAAACCCGGCGCATCAGAAATGGCCGGGTTTATCTAGTCAGGTTTGCTGATTCAGAATAATTCTTTTACGTCTGTATAGGGCAAATGCCATGCTTCGGCAACGCCTTTAAATACTACTTTTCCGTGAACGACATTGAGCCCCTTGCGCAGCTCCTCGTTGGCCGAGCAAGCCTGCTTCCAGCCCTGGTTGGCCAGTTGCAATGCATAGGGGAGGGTAGCGTTGGTGAGTGCCAGCGTGGAGGTATAAGGAACCGCGCCGGGCATGTTCGCTACACAATAATGTACAACGCCGTCGACTTCGTAGATCGGGTCTTCGTGCGTTGTAGCTTTCGAAGTTTCGAAGCAGCCGCCCTGGTCGATCGCCACGTCGACCATCACCGTTCCCGGTTTCATTAATTTGAGCATGTCGCGGGTGATGAGCGAAGGCGCTTTGGCGCCGGGTATCAGCACGCCGCCGATGATAAGGTTAGCACCCTTGATCAGTTCGCGGATGTTATATTCATTGGACATCACCGTGTCCACATTTGCAGGCATAATATCTTCCAGGTAGCGCAGGCGTGCCAGGCTGATATCGACGATCGTGACGTTCGCGCCTAATCCTGCCGCCATTTTCGCCGACTGTGTTCCTACAATCCCGCCGCCGAGTACGAGTACATTCGCTGGTTTTACACCCGCTACACCGCCGAGCAGGATCCCGAAGCCACCCATTGGTTTTTCCAGGTATTTGGCTCCTTCCTGGATCGCCATACGTCCGGCTACTTCGCTCATCGGTACGAGCAAAGGCAGGCTGCGGTCTGTTTTTTCGACTGTTTCGTAGGCTAGGCAAACTGCTTTGCGCTCGATCATGGCATGGGTAAGAGGCTCGGAGGAGGCGAAGTGGAAGTAAGTGAACAGGAGCTGGTTTTCCCTGATGAGCGGGTATTCACTTTCAATGGGTTCTTTGACCTTGATGATCATTTCGGCAATGCCGTAAACTTCTTCGATGGTTGGGAGAATGCTGGCGCCTGCTTGGGTGTATTGGTCGTCGGTAAAACCGCTGCTTTTGCCTGCCTCTGCCTGCACGTACACTGTGTGTCCGTGCTTCCGCAGCTCTGTGACTCCTGCGGGCGTTAAAGCTACCCGGTTCTCGTTGTTTTTAATTTCTTTGGGGACACCAATGATCATCGGTATGTAAGTGTTTATATAGTTTAGATTAATGGGTTCAAAATTAATTTTTGGCAGAAAAACATACTATAAGAGACAAAAAAGATAGAAAAGAAAACTATTTTTGAGCCGATTTGTAAGAAAAATTTCTCCCGGGAACGTAAACAGCCTGTACATAGCCACAAAAAATACTTTATGCAGCCCGACCAGACCGATCGCAAAATCCTGGACTTGTTACAGCAGAATGCGCAGATGACGATCAAGGAGATCGCGAGCAAGATCAATTTATCGGTCACGCCCGTGCATGAGCGCATTCGAAAGCTTGAAAAAGAGGGTTTTATCGATAAATATGTCTGCCTGCTCAACCGCCGGAAGCTGGGAAAAAGCCTGGTGGTATATTGCAACGTCACGCTGGACAAACAGCGGAAGGAGAGCTTCGAAGACTTCAACCAGGCCGTGGTGAAAATGCCCGAGGTGCTCGAATGCTCGGTCGTTTCGGGCAACTTCGATTACATGCTGAAAGTGGTCGTTGAGGATGGCGAGGCCTACAATCAGTTTTATCAGCATAAACTTTCTGCCCTGTCGAGCGTGTTACACATCAGCAGTTATTTCGTAATTTCCGAGATCAAGTACACCACCGGAATAGCTGTACTGTAATTATCAACGCTATTTGAATTGATCATCAGGCCGGTAGGCGAGAGCCGATCGCTTAATGCACAGCATATGAACAAGAATTTTAAGGATGGCCTGAACCTGATGTCGAAGGTGACAGCGAAGCGTGCCTGGAATGCGGTGCAGATATTGGGAAGCTATTTTTATTCCAAAGCAACGGGAAATCCAGTTCATTGGGGAATGCCCATCGCCATTTCTTTCGAACCCACCACGTCCTGTAACCTTCGTTGCCCCGAATGCCCCAGCGGCCTGCGCTCGTTCACCCGCCCGACGGGGATGATGGAGGAAAAGTTGTACAAAAGGACCATCGACGAGCTCGGCGATACCTTATTATATTTGATATTCTATTTCCAGGGCGAGCCTTATTTGCATCCCAAGTTCTTTGAGCTCGTCAAATACGCGCACGACAAGGGTATTTACACCGCCACTTCCACCAATGCGCATTACCTTACCGACGAGAAGGCGCGTAAAACAGTGGAATCGGGCCTGGATCGCCTCATTGTTTCCATCGACGGCACTACGCAGGATGTTTACCAGCAATACCGCGTGGGGGGAAATCTTGAAAAGGTGCTCGAAGGGACACGTAATATTATTAAATGGAAGAAGGAATTGAAGTCCGCGACACCGCACGTGATATTCCAGTTCCTGGTCGTGAAGCCTAATGAACACCAGATCGAGGACGTGAAAAAGCTGGCCGAGGAAATGGGTGTGGATGAGGTGGGGCTTAAAACGGCCCAGATTTACGACTACGAGGACGGCTCGGACCTGATCCCGACCATCGAGAAATACTCGCGCTACCAAAAGCATGAGAACGGGAGCTATTCCATCAAAAACAAATTCGTAGACCATTGCTGGAAGATGTGGCATTCGTGCGTGATCACCTGGGACGGCGCCGTAGTTCCCTGCTGCTTCGACAAGGACGCCGAGTACAAGCTCGGTGATATGAAAACATCTACATTCCGACAACTCTGGAAGGGCAAGAAGTACCGCGACTTCCGCGCTTCGCTGATCAGATCTCGTTCAGAGATAGAGATGTGCAAGAACTGTACGGAGGGTACGCAGGTGTGGGCGTGAAACATCCGCTCTTTTTTCAGTCCAAATTATTTTTAATTAAATAATAATATCATTTAAAAAACTGACTTTCAGTACTATAAGTGTTTTCTTGAAAACTCCGTGGAACATTCTTTGGTAGATTGCCCCGAATAATAGAAATTTGACATTGGTAACTCAAATGAATACATGGGCAAAGTCATTGCAATTGCAAACCAAAAAGGAGGAGTAGGGAAAACCACCACTGCTATTAACCTGGCGGCCAGTTTGGCCGCGCTTGAATTCCGCACACTCATTATCGATGCCGACCCGCAGGCCAATTCTACGTCGGGGCTCGGTTTCAATCCGCAGGAGATGGAAAACAGCATTTACGAATGCATGGTGGAGCAGGCGAGAACTTCCGAGATCATCCTGCAAACCGATTTCCCAAACCTGAACCTGCTGCCGTCGCATATCGACCTGGTAGGGGCGGAGATAGAGATGATCAATCTTAAAAACCGTGAGCACAGGATGAAGGACGCCATCGCAGAAGTACGCGACGAATACGACTTTATCATCATCGACTGCTCTCCTTCGCTGGGCCTCATCACGATCAACAGCCTTACCGCTGCCGACTCGGTGATCATCCCGGTGCAATGTGAGTATTTTGCGTTGGAAGGCTTGGGTAAGCTGCTGAATACCATTACAATCATCCAGTCCCGGCTGAACACCAACCTCGTTATCGAGGGCATTCTGCTCACGATGTATGACCTCCGCCTGCGTCTGTCCAACCAGGTGGTGACAGAGGTTACCAATCACTTCGAATCTCTTGTTTTCAATACCATTATACCTCGTAACGTACGTATCAGTGAGGCACCTAGCTTCGGGATCCCCGTCATGGCGCAGGATTCGGACAGCAAAGGGGCCGTTAGCTACCTGAACCTTGCAAGAGAGATTCTCAGTAAAAACGGTTTGCTCTCTTCCGACAGGGTGAACTGATCACGATAGTACGAACAGGCAATGGAGAATAGCAGCAAGACGAAAAAGATGACCGGACTGGGAAGAGGGCTAGGCGCTCTTCTGCAGGACTCCGAGAAGATCAATCCGCCCAGGACCAGCACACGCATTTCGCCAACCGAAGTTATTGGTTCGATGAACGAGATCGACGTGAGCCAGATCGAAGCGAACCCATACCAGCCGCGGACGAAGTTCGACCAGGAATCACTGGACGAGCTTGCCGATTCGATACGCGTGCAAGGCATCATCCAGCCGATTACAGTACGCCAGCTCTCAGAAGATACTTATCAGCTGATTTCGGGAGAACGCCGTTTGCAGGCGTCCCGGTCGCTCGGGATGACGACCATTCCTGCCTACATCCGCACAGCCAACGACCAGCAAATGCTGGAAATGGCGCTGATCGAAAACATCCAGCGCGAGAATCTGAATGCGATCGAGATCGCACTGAGTTATCAGCGGCTGATCCTCGAATGCAGCCTGAAACAGGAAGAGCTAGGTGCACGCGTGGGCAAGAACCGCACGACGGTCAATAATTACATCCGTTTGCTCAAACTACCGCCGGTTATCCAGGCTTCATTGCGCGACGACAAGATCAGCATGGGCCACGCCCGGGCGCTGATCACGATCAACAGCGACCAGAGCCAGCTCAAAATTTTTAACCAGATCATCGAAGAAGGGTGGTCGGTAAGGAAGGTCGAAGACGAGGTGCGGAAGCTCGGAATGATGAGCAGTATCCCCAGTGAGTCCAAAAAACAGCCGACAATTAATCAGGAAATAAAGTCGTTACAGTTCCAGCTTTCGTCCTATTTCGGGGCAAAGGTGTCCGTTAAGAGCAATGAGCAGCACAAAGGCGAAATCAAGATTCCTTTTGGCTCTCAGGACGAACTGAAAAAGATTTTAGAAACACTGAAATTTAAATAAGCGTTGAAAAACTGGGTTTTGTTAGGGTTGATTTTGCTGTTTTCCGGTCGGATCGCAGCGCAGACAGAGGGTAAAAAAGACAGTCTGAAAACCGTGAAATCAACGGTCGTCCCATTGGACAGCATTGCTTTGGCCCATGCGGATTCGTTAAAGAAAGTTAAAAAGAAGTGGATGCCGGTGCCCAAAACCGCGACGCGGCTGGCGCTGATTCCGGGAGCGGGACAGCTTTACAACCGGGATTACTGGAAGGCGCCTATTGTATACCTGGCATTTGGGGGAGGACTTTATACTTATTACCTGAATACGATCAAGTACCACGATTACCTGAGTGCCTATAAATCGTTCTACATATTGGAAGGACCCGACAAAGGAAAACGGAGACCCGGATTGGAGGGCGACGACGCGAAGGTGCAGGTAAGGGTTCGGAATACGCTCAATACCAGTAGTGAATATCAGATGGCATACGAAAGTCAGGTTGTGAGGGGGAAGAATTATTGGCGCCGGAACCGCGGATTTGCCATTATCGTAACCGGCCTGATTTACACACTATCCATCATCGAAGCCAACGTGGCGGCGCATTTGAAAACCTTTGACCTTTCGGACGATCTTACTTTGAATGTAAGCCCGAAGCTTAACCAGCCGATGATGCGGGAACCTACGCCGGGCGTACGTATGGTTTTTAGTTTTAAATGATTTAAAAGAGTACTGATTTCAAATAACAGATTAATGAGAATACTATTACTCGGGTACGGAAAGATGGGAAAGACGATCGAACAGATTGCCCTCGACCGTGGACATTCGATTGTTGGTAAAATTGATGTGCAAAACCGGGCGGAAATGGATAAGCTGCAAACTGCCGACGTGGATGTCGCGATAGAGTTCAGCTCCCCGGAATCCGCTTTTGAAAATATTATTTATTGTCTTAAAAAAGGCTGGCCAATCGTGTGCGGCACGACAGGCTGGCTCGATCACCGCAGCGAAGTGGAGGCACTTTGCAAAGCGCAATCGGGTTCGTTTTTCTATGCATCCAATTACAGCATTGGCGTAAACCTGTTCTTTCGCCTCAATCGTATGCTGGCGCGCCTGATGAACGGGCATGAATACCAGAGCTCGATGACCGAGGTTCATCATATTCACAAACTTGATGCACCAAGCGGAACCGCCATTACACTCGCAGAAGGCATTGTGGAAGAAATGGGGAACGTCGACGGATGGAAGCTGGCCCCAGACAATGAGGAAGGCTACCTGCAAATCCTGGCTGAGCGCCGCGGCGAAGTGCCAGGTACCCACATCGTCCGCTACGAATCGGAAGTGGATACCATCGAAATATCCCACACGGCCCATAACCGCCAGGGTTTTGCATTGGGCGCCGTGGTGGCTGCCGAATGGCTTCCGGGCAAATTCGGGGTGTTCGGGATGAACGACCTCCTCAAAATTTAAAGTATCTAACTATCAATCATCGCATGGCTGTTAATAAAGAGTTGACTTCCAGTTCAGTTGAATCCAAGAAGAAAAAGTCGCCGGCACGGGAATGGTTCGACTCCATTTTGTTCGCGGTAGTCGCCGCAACCTTGATCCGCTGGCTGTTTTTTGAAGCATTTACCATCCCGACGCCTTCGATGGAGAATAGCCTGCTGGTAGGCGATTTCCTTTTCGTGAGCAAGTTGCATTATGGTACTCGCACGCCGAAAACACCGTTACAGGTTCCGCTCACGCACCAGACGATCTGGGGTACCAACATTCCTTCCTATACGAGCCTGATCCAGTTGCCGCAATACCGTCTGCCGGGTTTCAGCGAAGTAAAAAGAGGCGATGTGGTGGTGTTCAACTACCCGCCCGAATTGCAGCATCCGGTTGATCTGAAAACCAATTATATCAAACGTTGCGTAGGTCTGCCAGGTGATAAGGTCGAAGTGCGCGATTTGCAGGTGTACGCCAATGGCCAGGCGATGGAAAACCCTGTGCGAATGGAAAACGAATACTTCGTGGCGACCACAACGGCTGTCAACGAGGAAAAAGTTTTCCGCGAAAACGGTGTTTCTGAATTCAATACCTATACTGAAGGCGATAACGACACCATCAAGGGCAACGAGCAAATGGGTTACCTGGTTTTCACGACCACGGAGATCGCGGCAAAGCTCAAAACCTATGATTTTGTGAAGAGCATTACCCTCGTCAAATCGCCGAAGGATATCAGCGAGCCGATGTTGTACCCGAATTCATCGCTTTTTAAATGGAACCGCGACAATTATGGCCCGATTACCGTTCCAAAGGAAGGTATGACTGTTCAGCTGACCCCGGAAAACGTGGCCACGTATGGGCCCGTTATCAAAAATTATGAGGATAATGGGGATGTAGTAGTGGATGAAAAATCGGTGAAAGTGGGTGGGAAAGCCATTACTTCCTATACGTTTAAACAGGACTACTACTTTATGATGGGGGATAACCGTCATAACTCGGCCGATTCGCGCTATTGGGGCTTTGTACCGATGGACCATATTGTGGGCAAGGCGGTGTTCGTCTGGATGTCCATCGATCCGGATCCAACCAGTTTCTTCAACAAGATCCGTTGGAACCGTATTTTCAGGGTGATTAATTAATAGTTGAAAAAGAAAAGCGAAAGGGGAGGGTCTAACAATCCTTCCCTTTCTTTTTGCTTTCTATATATAAAATAATAATATATAATACTTGGTACGTTATTGAGTTTAGGGGTATATTGCGATTGAAATGAAGGCCGTCAAAAAACTGCTCCTATGCCACTAGCACCAACAATTTTAAAGCCCGCAGGCACTCCCAAAAAGAAATCCGCTTTTCGCGAATGGTTCGACTCGGTACTGTTCGCGGTTGTCGCGGCCACCCTGATCCGGTGGCTGTTTTTCAGTGCATTCGTTATTCCGACGCCTTCGATGGAGAATAGCCTGCTTGTCGGCGACTACCTTTTCGTGAGCAGGTTGCATTACGGAACCACAACGCCGATAACACCATTGCAGGTACCGCTCACGCATCAGACGATCTGGGGCACGAGCATACCTTCCTACCTCGACTGGATCCGGCTGCCGCAATATCGCCTGCCTGGTTTTACCGAGGTGAAAAATGGCGATGTAGTCGTGTTTTATCTACCTGTCGAACATCCGGACACCTATCAGAAATACAGTAATGTGCTGCCTGACCTGCACCCGCATCCAACCGACCTGCGTTCGAACTACATCAAGCGATGCGTAGGCATTCCGGGCGATAAACTGGAAGTCCGTCTGGGGCAGGTATACGTGAATGGGCAGGCGCAGGCATTACCTTTACGCATGCAGAATGAGTATTTTGTTTCTGTAAAGACAGCTGTGAATGAGGAAAATGTGTTCAGGAAGAATGGTATTGTCGACTACGCCCAATTTACCGAGACTTTCGAGGATGGCAATCCCGCCAATGACGAGACAGGCTATCTGGTGAAGACAACCGCCGCGCTCGCCGGGAAGCTCAAAAGCTATGATTTCGTGAAAAGGGTGGAGCCGGTGTTTATGGAAAAAGGCCTGAAAGAACCCTTCCTTTTCCCGAAAACCGATGTTGTAGATTGGAACAAGGATAATTACGGACCGATTTTGGTTCCAAAAGCGGGAATGACGGTTCCATTGACCGAAGTCAATATCGCGCTTTACGGGGATATTATCCGGAGTTACGACGGGAACGAAAATGTAGTGATCGGGAAAGATAAAGTTACGATTGCCGGTAAGCAGATCAGCAACTATACATTTAAACAGGATTATTATTTCATGATGGGTGATAACCGTCACGACTCGGCCGATTCGCGGTACTGGGGATTCGTACCCAAGGACCACATCGTAGGAAAAGCCGTCTTTGTATGGATGTCCATCGACCCAGACCCGACCAGTTTCCTGAAAAAAATCCGCTGGGACCGTATTTTTAGAAGAATAAATTAAGGGAGGGAAGGAGGAAGGGGAGGAAAGGGAGGATGCCTTTCCTCCTTCCTCCCTTTCCTCCCTAACATTACTCTTCCTGCGAGAAGATCAGGGCTGAGTAGGGTGGGATCTGTAATGACCCGAACTGTTCGCAGTCGTCCATTTCTCCTTCCATAGTATCGATGTCAAAAACGCCCAGGTGCGAGAAGTCGGCGTCGTAGTTTTCATTATCGCTGTTAAAGCGCAAATGCCATTTGCCAGCCCGCGGAAAGCCGACTTTGTAATCGGAGAAAGTTTCGGTTGAGAAGTTAAATACCACCATAACGCTATCCTTCGGCCCGCCGCCGTCCCAACGGTGCATTACAATCACTTTTTTTTCGTTATCCTGCCTGATAATCCCGATGTTCTGGCCTTGAAGGCCTTTGGTTACGCCGAACCAGTTTCTGCGGATATGGATGATGTCTCGGTGCAATGCCGCGAAGCCGCTGAATTTTTCCAGCCTCGACCAGTCGATCGGATCGCTGTCCGAAAACCATTTGTCTTCCAGCAGTGGCTGTCCCTGGAAAATCATCGGAATCCCCGGTGAAGTAAGCACCAACGCGACGCCCAATGCCGCGCGTTTTTTGGAATACCAGTTATTTACGTCGCCATCGGCAATTTCTTCGGCTACGCGTGCCTGGCCATTGGCTACTTCGTCATGCGATTCGGTGTAGATAATGCGCTGAAAAGAATCCGAGTTGTACCGGTTGGTGATGGCTGCAACCACGCTGTCCATATCTCGGTCCTGATCGTTGGCGGTGATGATCGCATCGCGGACCGAGTGAACGAATTCTGCATCCCATTGCGATCCGTAGCCCAGTCCGCCATTTTCGACCGAGTTGGTGATAAAGTCCAGTGAATGCATGTCTTCCGCAATGGTAATGCAGTTACCGTAGCTGTCGCGAATGTCCTTATTGATCCATTGCATCAGCGAAATACCTTCGGGAATGTCATCTCCGGGGTTGCCGTTGGCTTTCACATTCCGAATGTAAGGCACCATGTCCATTCGCAGGCCGTCGATGTGGTAATCCCGGAGCCACATTATTGCGTTATCATGGATATATTGACGCACTTCGCCGCGACCGTAGTCGGGGCGGGTGTTGCCCCAGGGCGTTTCTGAGCGCCAGTCGTTGTAGAAATAAATGCCGCCGCCATCGTTCTCATGCCAGCCGTCGAACTGCCACAGGTCGAGGTCGGACGGGCCGAAGTGGTTGTAGACAACATCGAGAATTACGGCAATGCCCGCCTCGTGTGCAGCCTTTACAAATGCTTTCAAGCCATCCGGGCCACCGTAATCGGATTCTATCGCAAATGGGTTTGCCGGGTTATAACCCCATGATCGTGAACCCGGGAATTCGGAGCAGGGCATCAGTTCCACAGCATTGAAGCCCATTTCTTTCAAGTAGGGAATCCGCTCGATTGCCGTATAGAACGTGCCCACCTGCCCTTCTTCTTTTACATTGAAAGTGCCGACGTGCAACTCGTAGATCACCACCTCATGCCAGCCCGGCAATTGAAAGGCTACGTCCTGCCAGTCGAAAGATCCCTGGCTGTACACGATGCAATTACCAGCAGAATTGGTCATTTTTAAAGCATACGGATCATTGCGGAGTAAGTCACCTGCGGGTGTTTTGAGGAAATACTTGTATTCGTCTCCGGCCTTCGAATTTTCAACCAGCGCACCCCACATACCATTCTCTTCGGATTGCAGCGGGTTGGCGGAGGCATCCCAGTCGTTGAAACTTCCTATGACCGAAACGCTTTCTGCATGTGGCGCCCAGACACGGTAATAAACTCCCTCAGGATGGCAGGTGGCACCCATGCCTTGATAATGTTGCTCAGTTTCGGCTACTTCGGTTTCGCGGTTTTCCATATATGGTTTTCAGATTATTGTTTATTTTTGAAAATGAACTGCTGACGTATATGGGCAAAATGCATGCCAGACGTAGGCAGTCTAAAAACTCAACCAACACACTATATTATGGAACTATCTTCCGACGCAGAGAAAATCTGCATCCTAGCACTTATGCACACGCCCGGGATCGGTGCTGTGACGATCCGCCAACTTATTGGTTATTGCGGCAGTGCCTCCCAGGTCTTCCAGGCCGATTACAAAAAGCTGATCAGGATCCCCGGTATCGGTGACAAGATTGTGAAAGCCGTTTTGGGAAAGAACACCCTGGAAATGGCTGAAAGAGAGCTCGCTGAATGCCGGAAAACCGGAACGCAAATGCTTTTTTTCAACGACCCGGATTACCCCTCGCGCCTGCGGCCGCTGTATGATGCGCCCATTGCCTTGTACGCCAAAGGGAATACCGACTTTAACTGGCCGCGTACGGTAGGGATCGTCGGCACCCGGAAAATAAGCGAGTACGGGAAGTCCGTTACCGAAAATATCATTCGCGAGCTTGTGCCTTACCAGCCACTTGTGGTAAGCGGTTTGGCATATGGTGTGGATATCACTGCACACAGGCATTGTCTGCGGAACAACCTGGCAACGCTGGGTGTGATGGCGAGTGGGTTGGATGTAATCTATCCGGCGGTTCATCATCGTACCGCTTTTGATATGCAGGACAACGGCGGGATCGTCACAGAAAGCGCATTGGGGACCAAGCCGGATTTTATGAGATTTCCGGCCCGGAACCGAATTATTGCGGGGCTTAGCGATGTTACTATTGTAGTGGAATCGGGACGGACGGGCGGAAGTCTGATCACCGTTGAGTTTGCGCAGAATTACCACCGGGAGGTTTTCGCGGTACCGGGCGCGATCAACGAGCCGCAATCAGAGGGATGTAACTTTCTCATTCGTGATCACAAGGCCGCTATTTTTACATCGGTAGAGGATATGGCCGAAGCTCTGGGCTGGGCGAAGGGAATGCCGGAAACCGGGCCTGGATTAGGGATGGACGAACCGATGTCATTCGAAGGTTTTACGCAGGATGAAGGCCAGGTTCTTTCACTATTAAAACAGCGGGGGGCGATGCAGATCGACGAGCTGGCCTGGCAGTCGGGCATTCACTTGAACCGGTTGGCTACATTGTTGCTGAATCTCGAATTCCAGGGGATGGTCCGGTCGATGCCGGGTAAAAAATACGGATTGATTTAAATGCATGGATAAAAGTATCATTCAGTTAATAAAGGAAGGAGAGGGGCTTACCATCGAGTTCAAAAGGACGGTAGATAGTCCTTTCAAGATTGCCAAAACCATTGTTTCCTTTGCCAATACGTCGGGTGGCAACCTATTGATCGGCGTGGCCGATCATGGGGCTATCATGGGTGTACAATCAGAGTTGCGGGAGCTGCAAAAGCTCGAAAAGGCACTTGTGAAGCTCATAGAGCCGGAATTGGTGGTCCAGATCAAATCGGAGAACCTGGATGGCAAGAAGGTCTTGCGGGTGACCGTCAGCGAAAGCGAAGACAAGCCGCACCATGCGCTGAATGAGAAGGGCGAGCGCGTTATTTACATCCGCGTCAAGGATAAAAGCATGCCTATTCCGAGGCTGTTGCTTTATAATGGGGCAGATGGTGAAACGGAGAAGTTACTGGCTACACGGCACGTGAAAACGCTCATTACATACCTGAAAGAAACCGATTCGGTTACTGCCAGGACGTTTTCAAAAATCATTAATATCTCCGAAAAGAGGGCCGAACGAATGTTGCAGGACCTTGCCGCACGGCAGATTTTGCTCAAACTATCAAAAGGCAAGCCGGAAAGTTTCAGCCTCAAATGGACCGAATAAAAAATGCGGCCGGTGCCCGGATTTTCCGATCGCCAGCCGCATATGGAACACGATAGGACTATTAGTTGATACCAACCAGTTCCAATTCAAAAATAAGGTCCTGCCCAGCCAACGGGTGGTTAGCGTCCAGCACTACGTACTCCTCAGTCACCTCTCTTACAACGACCGGTATAACCTGGCCGCCGTCCTGGTGCATATTCAATGTACCGCCAATTTCAAGTGGAATATCAGCCGGGATCTGCGCACGCTCGAATTTGACGATCATTTCTTCGTTCAACGGGCCGTATGCTTCCTCGTTAGGGATATTGATGGTCTTCTTATCGCCGATTTCCATGCCGGTCACGCCATCATCGAATCCTTTGATAACCTGCCCGCTGCCCAGTGTGAAGCTCAAAGGCTCACGTCCCTCGGAGGAATCAAAAAGTTGTCCGTCCGGCAAGGTACCTTTATAATGTACCTGCACTTTGTCACCAGCCTTCGCCTGACTCATGGTTTTCTATTTTATATGGTTTGAAAAAAATGCATTCGCGAAACGTTTTCCGTGAAACCTTCACGAATGCATGAGAATGAAAATTAGTATGCCCGGGCGAATACCACACGTCCTTTCGACGGCTTGCCCGAGTAAATACAAACGCCCTCTTCGGCCTCCTGGTTCAGAGGAATGCAGCGGATAGTCGCCTTGGTTTCTTCCTTGATCTTCTCTTCGGTCTCGGAAGTCCCATCCCAGTGTGCAAGGATAAACCCGCCTTTGGTGTCAAGGATGTTATTAAATTCTTGGAAGGAATCCACTTTATAGGTGTTTTCTTCGCGGAATGTCAGTGCCTTTTTGTAAATGGATTCCTGAATATCTTCGAGCAGGTTCTGAATGTACACCGCAATGCCTTCGACCGAGATAGTCTCTTTGGTTTTGGTATCGCGGCGCGCAATTTCCACCGTGCCGTTTTCGAGGTCACGACCGCCCATGGCAAGCCTTACCGGAACGCCTTTCAATTCATATTCGGCGAATTTAAAACCAGGTTTGAAATTATCGCTGCTGTCATATTTCACACTGATCCCGAGTTTTTTCAAATCTCTGGTGATTTCAGCCACCTTTTCTGAAATCTGCGCAAGCTGCTCGTCATTCCGGTAAATCGGCACGATCACAACCTGGATAGGCGCCAGTTTCGGAGGTAGCACGAGGCCCGCGTCATCGGAATGTGCCATAATGAGCGCGCCCATCAGACGCGTACTTACGCCCCATGAGGTTCCCCAGACGTAATCGAGTTTACCGTCCTTGTCCTGGAATTTTACGTCGAATGCATTCGCAAAGTTCTGGCCCAGGAAGTGGGAAGTACCGGCTTGCAATGCTTTTCCATCCTGCATCATTGCTTCGATACAGTAGGTGTCTTCGGCGCCGGCAAAACGTTCGTTAGCTGTTTTTACCCCTTTGATAACCGGCACAGCCATCCATTCCTCGGCGAACTGGGCGTATACTTCCAGCATCTGTTTCGTTTCTGCAATCGCCTCCTGCGCAGTCGCGTGCGCAGTGTGGCCTTCCTGCCACAGGAACTCCGTTGTGCGCAGGAACAGGCGCGTGCGCATTTCCCAGCGCACTACGTTGGCCCATTGGTTTATGAGCAGCGGCAGGTCGCGGTACGACTGGATCCAGTTTTTATAAGTACTCCATATCACCGTCTCCGAAGTCGGGCGTACGATCAGTTCTTCTTCCAGTTTCGCTTCCGGGTCAACGATTACGCCCTTACCGTCGGGGTCGTTTTTGAGGCGGTAATGCGTCACTACGGCGCATTCCTTGGCAAATCCTTCCACGTGTGAAGCCTCCTTGCTCAGGTACGATTTCGGGATGAAAAGGGGGAAATAGGCATTGGTATGGCCTGTTTCCTTGAACATGTCATCCAGCGCACGCTGCATTTTTTCCCAGATAGAGTATCCGTAAGGTTTGATTACCATACAGCCTCTTACCGGCGAGTTTTCGGCCAGGTCGGCGCGTTTCACTAATTCATTGTACCATTCGGAGTAGTTTTCACTTCGTGTTGGCAAGGCTTTACTCATTACTTTGTATTATTTTGGAATTGAAATGGAGTATTACGTTAATCCAGGCCTGTTTTTCAAGGGAGTTGCAAAGATAGTTTTTTATGTTAACTTTGGAATTAATGTATAGTTATGGACGTTTTCTTCGTACCGGGAACGCGTTTTATAACTATATTAGCAACAAACTTTTAATCCTTCAAAGCCATGAGTATATTCAATAAAGCAAAATATTTGTCTTTGCTGGTGCTGTTGGGAGCTTGGGGATGTACTTCAAATCAATATGCATCACGATCGGGCGACGGATATGATGATCTCTACGGAGGAAGCTCCGGCGGAGGCCTCGTGTTGACAGACAGGGGTGCAGACCAGGAAGTCTCCCGTCTGGACAATCCGGATTATGCCTACACCGGCAATAATTCAGAAAACGGCACATCCGATTATTACGATGAAAACTACCTCTCGTCCAGGGGTATAAAACGTCAGGTTTCGACAGACGTAGGTTACAATGCCGGTTTTGTCGACGGATATAATTCTGCCAGCCTCAATAATCCCTATTACGGTGGTTTGGGGCCCTACTGGCCCGGAAGCTATGCAGGCCTTTCACTCAACTTCGGTTATGGCGGTTTCAGAATGCGTCCATCCTTCGGCTTCGGTTACGGGTCGATGTTCGGATATTCACCATGGGGCTACGGCAGCATGCTGGGTTATGGAGGTATGATGGGCTACGGTTACGATCCATTCGGGTACAGCCCATGGGGATATAGTCCCTGGGGTTATAACAGTATGTACGGTTGGGGTGGGGGCTACTACGATAGCTTCTACGGTGGTTACGGATATTCACCATGGGCTTACAGCCGTCCGGTGATCGTAATCAACAACCCTGAAAGAGGTATTTCGAGAACTTATGGTCCACGTGTGGTGGATGCGAGCGGTAACCGCAGCCGCGAACGTTACAACTCCAATTTTGTAAATTCTTCACGCTCCCGTTCCGAGACTTCAACAAGAGGTAGCAGGGATGGCAACCGCGTCATTTCTGGTGACACTTATTCTTCGCCAAGATCGGAACGTTCAGGCCGTGGTAATGCTGTGGCTAACGGCGGCGGAAGAACAAGCGGGGAATCTTACGGATCCCGTGGTGTAGTGGACGGCGGTAATGTGTATTACTCACGTCCCCGCTCTGCCAATTCGAGTAACTATTCGTCGGAAGGCGGAAACACCAACGGCGCAAGCTATTATTCGTCTCCACGTTCGTCGAGAAGCTCTTCTTCTTACAGCGCACCGTCATATAACAACAGTGTACCTTCGAGAAGCCAGTCGGATTACCGCACGCCTAGCAGAAGCTATTCGACTCCAAGAAGCGAATCTTACAGCGCGCCGACCCGTACGTACAGTCAGCCATCGTATAGCGCTCCTTCGAGAAGTTATAGCGCGCCATCCAGCAGTGGCGGCGGTGGTGGCGGCAGTTCGAGCCGTTCTTCAAGAGGTCCAAGATAATCTGCGATTGTCCTGAAACAGAGATAGTCAATGCCAAACCCTGCAAAATGTCATAATTTTGCAGGGTTTTCGTTTAAACTGTATTGAAATAAGTATTTACTGCCATGTCGAAAACATACTCAGGAATTGCGCTCCTCTTTTCGCTGCTCACGTCATCAGCGGCATTTGCACAATACGCTACCGATGCGCTTCGCTATTCAGAAATCAACCAGACGGGATCCGCGCGCTTCCAGGCGTTGGGCGGAAACCATGCAGCCATTGGCGGGGATGCCAGCTCTATTTATGGCAACCCGGCCGGGTTGGGTTTTTATAGTCGCTCGGAATTTACATTCAGTCCGGCAGTAACGATTGCCGGTACAAAAGCTAACTATCTTGGAAACGACACAAAGGAAAGTAGCAGCCTGTTCAACATTCCACAGGCTTCCGTCGTGTTCACGAGCCAGCCGGGATTTCAGCGGAAGTGGAAACGGTCGTCTTTCGGCGTTTCGTTTTCCCGCCAGCAATCGTTTCAAAACGGGTACAGGTATGGAGGCAGGAATAGCAACAGTGCCTACCTGGATAATGTGGTAGAAGGTGTTAACGACGCGAAGACTTCTGTCAGTGATCTGGAAAAGGATTTTGACAGTCAGGCTAGCGGCGGAGCCACGGCATATAGCCTTCCCGCAGCTTACTACCAAATGTACCTGATTAACCCAACTACCGCTGCCGGCCCTCCTTACAGGGCTTTGGATGGAAACAGTGTGGTGGATCAGACAGGTGATTTTACCTCGAAAGGCTCTACTTCACAATGGACATTTGCATACGCCGGTAATCTGAACGACAAGTTTTACCTTGGCGGTAACGTTGGTTTCAGTCGCCTCAGGTATGAATATTCTTCGAGATTCAGTGACGACTATGTCGATAGCCCGGAGTTGACCTATATCGATCAGTTCGAGGATTTCGTAGTGAAAGGTACAGGGGTTAACCTTTCATTGGGGGCCATTTACAAGTTTAACCCTATGTTCCAGATAGGCGGAACGATCATCAGCCCGACTTTCAGCGCGATTAAGGAGACATTTAGCCAGAGTGTAGCTGCGGGATATGTGGATGGAAAAGTGACAGGGCCGGACGGTAATCTGATAACGCCCCCTTACACTTCGCTTCCGGTTGCTCCGAACGATTTTGAATATAGCCTGATTGGTCCGATACGGGGGAATTTAGGTGGTACCGTATTTTTCCAAAACAAAGGTTTTTTGACTGCAACAGTAGAATACGTTGGTTACAGCGGCATGCGGGCGAGAACAAGTTTTTGGGATTCCGCAGGTAATAGAGACTTTAAGAATGAAACGAATGCGGAAGTGAAAGACACTTTCCGTAACACGGTCAATTTCAGGTTGGGCGGTGAAGTCAGGGCAAACATCTTTCGGGCGAGGATCGGAGGGGCTTACATTTCTGACCCTTACCTGACGCGCGACGACGGCATCGACCGCAGCAAAATCCTGGCCTCGGCGGGTGTAGGTGTGCGTACGGACCGCTTTTTCGTTGATTTGACAGGGACCTTTACCACCTACAAGTCAGCCTATACGCCCTATTATCTCAACAATCCCAACAACTATGCATCGGTCGAGATTACAAACCGGCCGGTGAATGTGATGGTAACGGGCGGCGTGTTCTTTTAAATGATAGATATTGAACTAAAAAACCTGCGATGAGTAGGTTTTTTAGTTTATAGCAAAGGGGTAAGTACTTCCAGCAAATGGCTGACGTCTATTTCTCCCTTCAATGTAAAATCCGCTTGTGAGTAATAAGGGAGCCGGTCGGTAATGCGGTTTCGCAGCGTATCGACGAGCGAGGTTGCGCCGGACAGGATCGGGCGGTCGTCTTTGCCATGGTTTTCGATCCTTCTCGCGAGATCTTCGGCAGGAACATCGAGGAAAATGCTGACGCCCATTTCCCTGATCACCTTCATGTTGTCGAAAAAGCACGGCGTTCCGCCGCCGGAAGCTAGGACAATACCTTTTTGGGTTGAAGTTTCTTTTAAAATCCTGCTTTCGACTTCCCGGAAATAGGCTTCTCCCTGTTGTGCAAAAATGGTGGAGATCTCCATTCCCTGGTCCTTTTCGATCAGTTTGTCAAGATCTACGAATTGATAGTTCAATGCGCGGGCCAGCTTTTTGCCCAAAGTTGTTTTGCCGGATGACATCATTCCGACGAGGATAATATTCTTCATTTGGGTAGGGTGTCGATCACATTATTTGGCAAGATCCACCACCTCTTCGGCGGTAGGCGTGTCGTTGTAATGCCATTTACCTTTTACGGTGCCGTCTTTTAATAGCCACAAGCCGGGGTTCGACCGCGAAATGGTTTTCAAAACAGTCGCATCTACGTAATAATAGGGAGCGGTAAGCTGGTGTTGCGAGAGGAAGTTTGCTATATCCGCGCTGCTACCCGAGGTCAGAATAACCGGTTCCACACCCTTGGTTTTTACCGCATTGATGAGCTTATTGATATCCGGCAATGCAGCGGTATTAATATCTGTCAGGCTTTTGATGATCAGGAACAGCTTTTTGCCCTGGAAGGTACTTTCTGTGAAGTCACCCGCATCATTCCAGACTTTGTAGTCGGTGATCTTGGGCTTGGCATCCTCGTTGAGTACTACCATTTCCTTGAATTTCAGGGTAGTATCACTAGGATACTGTTCGTATTCGAGTGTTTTCCCATCTTTTTCGAAAATATACAAGTACCGCAGCGGCTCCGAAGGCTTCATTTGCGCAGGAATGCTTGCGCCCACGCGGTAGGGCAGCATATCAACAATAGGTAAATGCCTTAATGAATACACAGCCACACCCAGCGAACCCAGCGTCGAGATCACAACGATAATGCCGGTGGGGTAGGACTTGAATTTCTTCCGGTAATATACGATCACCAATATCAGTGCCAGCAGGAATATATCCTTGCCAAACGACGTCCAGGGCGTAAGCTTGATCGCCGCACCGAAGCAGCCGCAATCGGTAACCTTATTGAAATAGGCCGAATAGAATGTCAGGAATGTGAAAAAGACGATGATCGCTAGCAGTAGCCAGGAGATCGTTCTCGGCTTGTAAGCGACGAGCAATGCAATGCCCAAAACCACCTCGGCCGTGCAGAGGAAAACCGAGAAATACAGCGCCAGCGGCACGAGTGCCATAAAAAAATCATGCAATGCGGGAAGATCGGTCGCGAAAACCTCGAAATATTCTTCCAGCTTATACTGTGTCCCGATCGGGTCGTTCAGCTTGATGATTCCGGAAAAAATGAAGAGTAATCCTACTACAACTCGTGAGATCTGGGCAAAGATTTTCATTGCAAACTGTACGGTGTTTGTTAGTTGGTCTGTAAGGCGTTTGATTTGATCAGGCAGAACACCGAATAGTTGATAATATCCTGGTATCCGGCTTTAACACCCTCTGAAACCAGGGTAAGTCCCTGATTGTCTTCGATTTGTTTGATCCTCAGCAGTTTCATGAGAATGATGTCGGTCATGGAGCTCACTCGCATGCCGCGCCACGCTTCGCCATAATCATGGTTTTTATTAAACAACAATTCCTTTACTTCGTTCACCTGCTGATTGTAAACAATTGTTAATGCCGAATCGTCGATTGGTTGTTGCTCCTCTGCCGCGCCGATCTGTATCAGTGCCATCACGCAATAATTGATGATCCCGATGAACTCCGAGGACACATCTTCGTTTACTTTCTGTACACCTTTGTCCTGGATTGTACGGATGCGCTGGGCCTTTATAAAGATCTGATCTGTGATGGAAGGGAGCCGCAGGATGCGCCAGGATGTTCCGTAGTCCTTGTTTTTTTTTGTAAAAAGATCTTGGCAATACTGAATGATTTCCTGATATTCCGATTCTGTGGATTTCACTGTTTCAAATGAGTTAGAGACTTTCAGACGGTAGGAAGAGAATGCTTTGATATTCATTCCTTTGCCTGTTTTTGAAAAGAATTTATGTTGCAAGTTAGTAAAAAAACGCTCAATATCCGGGGCACGCTGCTCGATCTGTCGACGCCCGTGGTAATGGGTATTGTGAATATTACGCCCGACTCGTTCTACTCCGGGAGCCGGGTGGCTTCGTCGGATCAAATCGTTGAAAAAGCCGGCCAAATGGTCTTGGAAGGGGCGGGTATGCTCGACATCGGCGGCTACTCCACACGCCCGGGTGCCCGTGAGGTGAGCGCACAGGAGGAAGGCGACCGCATCGAGTCGGCGGTGGAGCCATTAGCTAAGTATTTTCCCGACCTCGTTATTTCTGTTGATACCTTTCGGGCCGAAGTGGCTGAGCGGGGTATTGGTAAAGGCGCGCATATCATCAATGATGTGGCCGGCGGAACACTCGACGATACGATGTTCGAGGCCGTTGCCCGCCTGCGCGTTCCGTACATATTAATGCACATGCGCGGGACGCCGCAGACGATGAACCTACTGACCACCTATGAGCGCCTGGTGCCGGATATTCTGCGGGATTTAAGGCAGAAAGTCGCGGTCCTGCAAAATAAGGGAGTTGCAGATCTGATTATCGATCCGGGTTTTGGTTTTGCCAAAACCATCGCGCAGAATTTCGAGCTGATGCGGGAGCTGGAACAGTTCAAAATGCTTGGCTATCCGGTGCTGGTGGGTATTTCACGCAAGACTACGATCTATAAAACCTTGCAGATTTCGCCCGACGAAGCATTGAACGGCACGACGGTGCTCAACACGCTCGCGTTGGAGCGCGGAGCGTCGATCCTGCGCGTGCACGATGTAAAACCTGCCGTGGAAGCGGTAAAACTCTGGATGGCCGCAGGTAACTATCCAAATTAAAATAGTAATTTAGTCGCTCTAAAATATCACCTTTCGTATGCGTGTGGGTTTTCTGAACATCAATTGGGCTGATATCCTGGATGTTTTTTTAGTGTCCATTCTTCTTTATCAGGTATATACCCTTGTTCGGGGAAGTATTGCAAGCAGGGTTTTTCTGGGATATTTGTTTGTGTATGTCTTCTATCTGGTGGTCAAAGGGCTCGGTCTGGGGCTGCTGACGGCCATTCTGCAATACTTTATGGGTGTTGGAGCGGTGGCTTTGATCGTGATCTTTCAGCAGGAAATCCGCCGTTTTCTGCTCATCATCGGGAAATCGACGATTTACACCAATAACGGTTTTCTTAAAAAGATCATTGGCAGCTCGATGCTGGATTTCAAAGTCAAAAACCTGAAAGAGGTCATCGACGCAAGCAAGACCATCGCGGCAAACTTTACAGGTGCGTTGATCGTATTGAATAAGCGGGATGATCTTGGTAAATATGTGGAGACCGGTGAGATGCTGGAAGCGAGGGTTTCCAAGCCGTTGCTCGTGTCCCTTTTCAATCAGTACAGTGAGCTGCACGACGGCGCGGTGATCATCGTCGATGGCGTTCTGAAGGCCGCCCGCTGCGTATTACCTGTTGCAGACGGTGTGGACGTGCCTTCTTCCCTGGGCTTCCGGCACCGGGCGGCGATGGGTATGAGCGAGGCTACGGACGCGATTGTGATCGTGATTTCGGAACAAACGGGCAAAATATCGTTGGCGGTAGAAGGCGAGCTTCACAGCAACATCCCATACAACGAGCTCGAATCGCGGATTGAGGAGTACCTGGCTTCCGATGTTCAGCGTATGCCTAAGTAAGTTTATTTAGTTGAAATATATTTTGAAAGGAAATTTGGCGTTTTGAGATGCAATTTCTATTTTTGCAGACCGAAATGAGAAATAGAAAAATATTCATTACAAATGGCAAATCATAAATCAGCTTTAAAAAGAATCCGCGCTAACGAGACTAAGCGTTTGCGTAATCGTTACCAGCACAAGACTACCCGTTCCTACATCAAGAAATTGCGTGAAACGTCTGATAAGGCAGTAGCTGTTGAAGTTTACAAAACTGTATCTTCAATGTTGGATCGTTTGGCGAAGAAAAATATCATCCACAAGAAGAAAGCTTCTAACCAGAAGTCTAAATTGGCGAAATTCGTCAATGGACTTGCTGTTGCAGCTTAATTTTTACTTCCTGTGACCCGAAACCCCGGCAAATGCTTGCCGGGGTTTTTCTTTTTATCGTATATTGCGGATTCTGAGAAGAACCTTGCAGGGTATAATTGCCGCTGCAAGGTTCTTTTTGATGTAAGCTCAAATTGTTCAAACCACCTAAAACTTAAATTCTTTTCTATGAAAAAAGTTGCATTCTTTGCTGGTTTGGCTGCGTTGGGAAGCATCCCTTCGATAGCCCAATCACCCATTACGTTCAATGCACGGGGCTTGGTTGTAGTGTCTGATGCCGATTTGGCAGCCTCCGCATTGGTGGATGGAAAGCTACTAAGAGACAACACATCAAAAGATCAACTCACGACCATCAAATTTCCGGTCGAAAGAGGAAGCAAAGGCCTGGGAACTGCCCTGGTTTCCAATTCAGCATTAGGATACTCCAAAACACTGGCCGTGTCCCCGACGGGAACGCTCGCTTTTGTGCTTGAAAACCGGGTCAGGCCGGAAGACGGGGTAGGAGAGTACAAGGACCTGTCGAAAGAGTTTCCCGCGGGAGAAAAGCTGTTTGTGGTCGATATCAGCAATCTGGCAGCCCCGAAAGCTAAATTCGGCTTCCCGGTTGGTAAAAAGCCGACCTCTATCGATGTCAATAAGAACGAGCTCATCCTTTCGACCAGCGATACCGGCAAGGAGCTGGTGTTTATTGAGGCTGGTCCGGACGGAAAGCCGGCGCGTTTCCTGAATCTGCCTGCGGCCTTGGATACAACCAGCCGCATTGTAGATGTTTCGTGGCATCCATCGGGTGATTTCATCGCATTCACCCTCGATAACTCCAACGAAGTAGGATTGTACAAAGTGATCCGTGAGGCAGGAAAGCTGAAAAACGTAGAAATGGTAGGAAAGCCCGTAAAAGTGGGCGTTGATCCTTCTTTCGGAAAATTCACTGCCGACGGAAAGCATTACCTGGTACTCGACACGAAAGGTGCACAGGGCAAAGGTGCGGGAGAAGGCGAAGTAGTCGTGGTGGATTTCTCGATGGATGGCGCCGTTGAGCACAAAGTGGCCGGGCAAGCGCCGGTAGGTCTCAATACCGGTTCATTTGCATTGAGCCCCGACGGTACATTGCTCGTAACTGCGAACGCCGGTAAAAGCGGCTCGCCATGGGCGGAAGCCGGCGCCGGTACAGGTGCTTCACTATCATTGTATAAAGTAGCGGCCACCGGCGCATTGACCAAAGTGGCCGATTATACGTTCGACGGCATTTACCCTCAGAGCGTGGCTTTTGACAAAGATGGCTCTAATCTGGCGGTTTCTGTATTTGAATACCTCGAATATGGCAGCGGCAATGGAGGCGTCGAATTCTGGTCGGTTAGCAAAGGCGATACACCCGCATTGAAAAAGCAGGGCGCGAAAGTAAGCGTGGCCAAAGGTGCGCACACCTTGCGCGTGATCCCCTGAACGGCAGGAAATACCCGATTTTAATAGGCAGGCCGGTATGTTACCGGCCTGTTTTGTTTGTATTTAGTTTGTCCAAGGATGCTAAATCAGACCGATTTTTGTAATTTTGCGGTCTCATTCATAAATAATCAATTTACAGATGATTACGGTTCAGAACGTATCGCTGCGATACGGTAAAAGGGTATTGTTCGATGAAGTAAATATAAAGTTTGTCCCGGGTAACTGCTATGGCGTAATTGGTGCCAACGGAGCCGGGAAATCTACATTTTTGAAGATTCTTTCAGGTGAAATCGAACCGCAGACGGGTAATGTAAGCATGAACCCCGGCGAGCGGATGACGTTCCTGAAGCAGGACCAGTTCGAGTTCGATGCCTACACCGTGATGGATACGGTAATCCTCGGTCACGAGCGTCTTTATAAAGTAATGAAAGAGCGTGAAGCCATTTACGCGAAAGAGGATTTCACAGACGAGGACGGTGAAAAAGCAGCGGACCTGGAAGCGGAATTCGCTGATCTGAATGGCTGGGAGGCTGAAACCGAAGCCGCACAACTTTTGAGCGGCCTGAGCCTGGGCGAAGACCTGCACCATTCGCTGATGGGCGATTTGAATGCAAATGATAAGGTGCGCGTGTTGCTCGCGCAGGCACTTTTCGGTAACCCTGACGTACTCCTGCTCGATGAGCCTACCAACAACCTCGACGTTGAAACGGTGTTGTGGCTCGAAAACTTCCTCGCTGATTTCAAAAACACGGTGATCGTGGTTTCCCACGACCGTCACTTCCTCGATGAAGTTTGTACGCACGTCGTGGATATCGATTTCAGCAAAGTACAGCTGTTCTCGGGTAACTATTCATTCTGGTACCAATCAAGCCAGCTTGCATTGAAGCAGCGCCAGGATGCGAATAAAAAGGCGGAGGATAAGCGCAAGGAATTGGAGGAATTCATCCGCCGTTTCAGCGCAAATGCTTCCAAATCGAAACAGGCTACTTCCCGCGCCAAGCTTTTGGAAAAACTTACCGTGGATGATATCAAGCCTTCGTCCCGCAAGTATCCTTATATCGCTTTCAAATCGGAGCGCGAGGTCGGGGACCAGATTCTCCGTGTGGAAGGGCTCTCGAAAACTGCCGAAGATGGTACCAAGCTGTTCGATAACCTGAACTTTACGGTCAATAAGGGCGATAAAATCGCATTTGTAAGCCGGAATGTATTGGCGATCAGTTCATTGTTTGATATTGTGAGCGAAGTAGACAAAGCTGATAAAGGAGAATTTACCTGGGGCGTTACGATCACAAAATCCTACTTCCCGAAAGACCCCGGACAGTTCTTCGATGTAGATTTAAACCTGGTAGACTGGCTCCGTCAGTATTCCGAAGAGAAAGACGAAAGCTTCATCCGTGGCTTTCTTGGCCGGATGCTTTTCTCTGGTGAAGAGTCGTTGAAAAAGGCGAAGGTGCTTTCAGGAGGTGAAAAAGTCCGTTGTATGCTCTCGCGTACGATGCTCTCGGGCGCGAATGCGCTGGTACTCGATGACCCTACCAACCACCTCGATCTCGAATCGATCACGGCATTGAACAATGGTCTGATCGACTTCACGGGCGCGTTGCTGTTCTATTCTCACGACCACCAGTTCGTAGAAACGGTTGCGAACCGCATTATCGAGATCGGACCAAAGGGCATTCTGGACAAGTTGATGACTTACGACGAGTTCCTGACCGACGAGACAGTGAAGCAGCAGCGTCAGAAGCTGTATTGATCCCGCTCCGCGGTCATTTTACAAACGAAAGCCCAGTTTCATTGAGACTGGGCTTTCGTTTATTTAAAAGAAAATTTACAGCTAGAAAATGGAAAGCTGCTTTTCGTTCTTCTGCGTTAATACTGCATACGAACTGGGCTTAATACCCCGCAGATAGGGCACCATTCCCAGGATGGCATGCTTGATTTTCGTAATGTAATAGGGCGCCAGTCTATTGCTAAATGAGAGTTTCAGTACTTCGTCATGATAGAGGTGATTAATATCTTTTTTCACCTCAAAATTTTCAGATTTCAGCAGGAACCTGAATAATGCCGGCGTATAAATATTGATATGGCCGTAAGAAAGAAAATGCTCCAATTTCCGGTCGACATAGAATGAAAAATCGATCGGTACTTCGAAAATCTGATACTTTGAAACCCGTTTGATCTCTCGCAATAATATCCTTTCGTGCTCCACATGCTCCAAAACGTGCGAACAGATGACCAGGTCGAAGTGATTGTCGGGATACGGGATTTTGTACCCGTCGAACAACAGTACGTCATTGAGATTCTTGATATTCTTCGACTTGATCAGTTCGATCCCGCTCTCAGAGATTTCAACGCAGTTTAAATCCGGACAAAAATTCCATTGTGATAACCAGTCCAGGATACTACCTTCCCCCGCGCCCACTTCCAGGACATTTCTGAACTGGATGGATTTGGCGAGCTCAACAATGTTAAGCGCTTTGTAACGCGCACCTGTGTTACGCCATTTTACGGAATTTTCGTCATATTGACTTGAATATGAATTTTTTATATTGCCAGATAGCTGCATATGGCGAATGCGGATTATGTTCTAAAGTTGATAAAATAAGCGAATCGGTCACAGAAGTTTTCTAGTCATTTGCCACCAGAACCTTAAAGACTTCGGAACCAACGGTCAGAAAATAAATTCCATCTTGCAGAGAGTCTGTGGTAATCTCCTTATCAGGAAGGACTGTGGATTCCATAACGGTAATGCCCTGGTTGTTTTTGATACTATACGGCTGGTTCCGGTTTTTAGCCCGAATAGTCAGGTGGCCGCGTGAAGGATTGGGATATACAGCAACAGCCTGTTCTTTTGCCTTCACGTTTATTATTCTCGAATAAGTTGAAGTGCCGTCCCAGTCGATCTGTTTCAGGCGATAGTAAGTTAATGAATGAGGTACCGCATCGGTAAATGAATAGACCAGTTTCTGCTGGCTGTCTGTATTACCATCTACAAAACCGATTTTTTGGAATAATCTGCCATTTGAGCTGTTTTCCACTTCAAAGCCCTTGTTATTGGTTTCGGAAGCAGTTGTCCATTTCAGCACATTTCCCTCAGCTTTACTTTCCCCTGAGAAACTAATTAGTGTTGCCGGTAAAGAGCTACATATAATACCTATCTCCTCCTGAGAATTGCAACCCGAGGCATTGGAACTGATTGACAAGATGCCGAACTGGCCCGGAAGGAATGATAAATTCTCACAAATGATTTTTACCGCACATGCCGACAATTTATTATTTTGCTCAACGACAATACCAGCGGCGCTCTGAAGACTGTCTAAACCCTGGAGTGTAGTAAGCTCGTCATTATTAAATATCTTAAGATAGAACGCGATGGATTTTAGTTTCCTGAGGCCTTGTAAATCATTTAACATTGCATTGTTACCAATATAGAGGTAGTCGGTTGTTTTTGACAAAGATCTTAATCCATCAAGATTTAATAGCTTATCATTCAAGGCTATGGAAACTGAATGGGCTGACGAAATATTGTGGAGACCTGATAAACTTTCCAGCAATGGATTTGCGCCGACCGACAGGAAATCGGTGACGGAAGTTATTCTATTAAATACTTCAACACTTGTTAAAACCGGATTGTAGACAACCCTGAGGTAGGTCCCTACATATGCAAGAGATTGTAAGCCGGAAAGGTCGGTCAGCGACTGATTACTTTCTACATTAATTCCATCATAGATATTGGTAAGGGCCCCCAATCCATTTACGTTCAGTAAGGAGGGATTATTAATGATAGTCAGACGACCGACTACCTCTTCCAACGACCCAAGTCCGGTCAGATTTGAAAGAACTGTATTATTAGCTATCATCACACTACCGGTAATAGTGGAGATATTGGAAAGGCCGTTCAGATTTGTGATGTCTGCTCCGCTGATAGTTACGCTCCCCGAGATTGTTTTGCAGCCGGGGTTTTGAATTTTGAAGTTATCAATTTGCTGCTGGGTGGTAAATGTGGGTGCCGTGCAGACCTGGGCATTAACGTATTGAGAAAAGAGGAAAATGAAAAGTAGCAGGTAGATCTTCTTCATGTTTGTGAGCATCCTGGTGGTGATTAGGTTGTTGATCGCTGTATCAGTCAGATCAAAGGTACCATCTCGTTTCCAGCGCTCAAAATAATGTTACGCGGATTGCCTGTTTGAACCACTTGTGGCAGGTTGCACCATTGACATCCTAACGGTGCGACCTGCCACAGCAATGGTCAAAGATTTTAATCGTAGCTCAAACCGTATTGTTTCAGCACGTCCTCGGGAACACCTTCCCACACATTCGGTGTGTTGCCTTTGTATCCAAGGTCGGCAATGCCGATTTTGGAAGTGTAGTAGCCGGAAGCCGTAAGATTTCGCATAAAATTGAAGAATGCGACGCCCTGGCTGTGAATCGGTTTTGCTTTTTCAGGATAAGCAATATCGTCTACGATCTGGATCTGCTGTGCCTTGGTAGCCAGTGTAAACCCTTTGCCGAAGCGGTTGAGCGATTCCCTTTCGAGCCACCGCAAACCTCCGCGCAATGGGGTCTGGTGCTGAGGCATATCCTTGACAATGAAGTCGATGAATTCAACCACGCCTGCCTGTGACGCGCTGCCGGATTTGTCGTCGGCCGGGATGATAATGTCTACCAAAACCTTGATAGTCGCCAGTTCCGCCACTGTCAGGAATTTCTCCTTGGCCAATTTCGCATCACGGATCGCTTCTTCCTTCGTCCGGCCTCCCGGAATTTTAAGCGGGGTTTCCGGCGGGTTTTGCATATCGAGCTCCCGTTGCTCGGCAAGAGCTACCTGCGGGCTTAACGCCACCATTCCCAGGGAGCTTAGTGTCAATGATTTTAATGAATCTCTGCGTTTCATATGAGTATGATTTGAACAGGGTTCAAATGTTAGATATTTTTCTGTTTAACCTGATTGATAATGTACTCCGAAGCACGCATCGATAGCGCCAGGATGGTCCAGGTCGGGTTTTTATCGGCCTGTGAGACGAAAGAGCCGCCGTCTACGACAAAAACGTTCTTGGCATCGTGTGCTTGCGAGTATTTGTTCAATGCGGAAGTTTTCGGATCGTCGCCCATACGCACGGTTCCAACTTCGTGAATGATGCGTCCCGGTGCGGCAAGACCGTAGTTGGTATCGGCGCCTGGCTTGGTGCCGTTAGCAACACCGCCCAATGCATGGATCATCTCCTCGAAAGTATCGTGCATGTGCTTCGCCTGTTTGATCTCGTAGTCGGACCATTTGTAATGGAAGCGCAATACCGGGATACCAAATTTGTCTACCACATTCGGATCGATCTCGCAGTAGTTGTTATAATCGGGTACCGCCTCACCACGACCGGCCATACCGATGTTGGCACCATAGAAACGACGGTAATCTTCTTTGAGCGAAGACCCGTAGCCGCCTGCCGCCTTGGTTATACCGTCCTTGGTAGGGTACTTGCCATTCAGGTTTTCGATCCCCGAACCGAAACCATAGCTTGGCATGCCCATGCCACCGCCGTACTCGATGTGGTAACCACGCGGGAAGTCCAGTTTTTTGTTGTCGAGCCACCAGGGAGTATACACGTGCATACCACCGACGCCATCCTCATTGTAACGCTTGCGGTCCATCAGGTGAGGCAGGAACGCGCCGCGCGACGCACCGGTCGAGTCGTGCAGGTAATGGCCTACCACTCCGCTTGAATTCGCCAGGCCATTTGGATGACGGGCTGATTTCGAGTTAAGCAACAGACGTGAAGATTCCGCGGCACTCGCTGCGAGCACGACAACTTTTGCTTTGATCGTGTGCTCGGTCAGTTTTTCGCGATCGATGTAGGAAACACCTGTCGCAAGTCCTGTTGTCTGATCCGTAAGCACCTCGCGGCACATCGCATTGTTGATCAAGGTTACGTTACCGGTTTTGATCGCGGGAATACACAATACCGACGAAGAGGAAAAATCCGCATACGCCTGGCATGCGCGCGAGCATTGGCTGCAATAGAAACAAACCCCTCGCTGGTCGTTAATAGGCTTGGTCAGGATCGACAGACGTGACGGGATTACCGGAATATTTGCCTTCTTACCTGCCTGTTTAAGAAACAACTCATGCAGACGTGGCTTTGGCGGAGGAAGAAAGATGCCGTCCGGTTCGTTATCGAGGCCCTCAACGGTCCCGAAAACCCCGATCAGCTTATCGACCTGATCATAATAAGGCTTTACATCGTCATAGCTGATCGGCCAGTCGTCGCCAAGCCCGTCGATGCTTTTTCTTTTGAAGTCTTTTGGTCCGAAACGCAGGGAAATACGGCCCCAGTGGTTGGTGCGGCCGCCGAGCATACGGGACCGGAACCAGTCGAATTGCGTTCCGTTCTTGCGTGTATAGGGTTCTCCTTCGATTTCCCATCCTCCCCAGGCAGCATCGAAATCACCGAAAGGGCGGTGAGTACTGGCACCACGACGGGGCGATTCATACGGCCATTTCAGCTGGGTAATGTATTTTGGATCGGCAGGGTCGAAATATCCACCTGCTTCCAAAAGAGCCACCTTGGCACCTGCTTTGGCAAGTTGATAAGCTGCCATTCCGCCTCCCGCGCCCGAGCCGATGATAGCGACGTCGAAAACGGCAGGTTGTTCTTTGATTTGAAACATAGTAAAGGGTTGTTTAGATAGTACTATTTAACCAATAAATATAAACACGTATCAGGTAACGGAGGACCAACTTTCAGACATTCAGGTTTATTTAAAAACAATCTAAATGTGGATACTCGGATTTCTTCCGCGCCGCCGTATTTTTGTATTTTTAAAACAGAATTATACTTTGGCAGTTACCGGCAGCGACCTTCATGTCGCAAAAGAATTTCTGATAAAAGGCGAATTAGTAGCCATTCCTACCGAAACCGTCTACGGGCTGGCTGGCAATGCATTGAACGAAAAAGCAGTGCTTTCTATTTTCGAGGCAAAGAACCGGCCCGCATTCGATCCGCTCATTATCCATACTGATTCGATCGAGAAAGCGGCTACTTACGTATCGGATATCCCCGAAAAAGCGCGTGTACTGGCCAGTCGCTTCTGGCCCGGCCCACTGACTTTGTTGCTGCCTAAAAAGGACATCGTGCCGGATCTGGTTACCTCGGGGCTGGACACGGTTGCCGTACGGATTCCTAACCATCCGCTGACGCTGGCATTACTTGGCCAGCTGAGCTTCCCGCTCGCCGCTCCGAGCGCCAACCCGTTCGGATACATCAGCCCTACCAAGCCCGAACACGTCGATCAGCAGCTCGGCGACCGGATTCCCTATATTCTGGACGGCGGTGAATGCGAAGTGGGGATAGAGTCGACGATTCTGGGTTTCGAAAATGACGAAACGATCGTGTACCGACTGGGCGGGCTGGATATCAATGAAATAGAAGCGCTGATCGGGCCGGTGGTGCTAATGCCGCATTCGACATCCGACCCCAAGGCGCCGGGTATGCTAAAAAGCCATTACGCACCGCGAAAGCCGCTGCATTTATATAGAAGGGATGATATTGTGCCAGGCGACGCGGAAACGGGCTACCTGATGTTCGACCGGTACCTGGACGGAGCCGACCGGAAATACCAGCGTCTGCTCAGCCCGAACCGCGATCTGAAAGAGGCGGCGCATAACCTGTTCGCATACCTGCGCGAGCTGGATAGGTTACCCGTTTCGGAAATCAAAGCAGAACTCGTACCCTCCGGCGGGTTGGGGTTGGCCATCAATGACCGCCTGCAACGCGCTTCCGTACCTGCCTGACAACGGGTTATTTGAAAAATTGCTGGTGAAAATTCATCAGGAAAACCTCGTCGGTGGCGCGGGTAATGGCCGTGTAAAGCCACCTGATAAACTCGGTATTAATCTGTTCGTCCGGCAAATAGCCCTGATCGATAAATACAGCACTCCACTGGCCACCCTGCGCCTTGTGACACGTGAGCGCGTAGGCAAACTTGACTTGCAGTGCATTTAAATAAGGGTCTTTCCGTAGCGCTTCGACGCGGTCTTTTTTGGATTTGATATAGAAATAATCCTGCTGGACACTTTCGTAGAGCTTCTTGTTGTCTTCCGCGGACATCGAGGCCGACGGTGAGTGCAATGTGTCGAGGAAAATCTTCGCGTCGAATTCGGGTTGTTTTTCGTAGTCCGTCAACCGCAGCGTCACGTCGGCGAAGCGGAAGCCATGCATTTCCTGGGATTTGCGGATTTTCAGAAGCTCCACAAAATCACCATTGGCAATGAAACCGGCGGGGGAGTCTTCGTCGAGGATATTGTAGTTGTTCCGAACGACCATCAGCCGGTCGCCGGCATCGAGCTCGTCTTCTGAGAAATTAATCACACGCCGGATGTATTCGTTGTACTGCACAGCCGATTTGTTCGAGCGTGTCAGGATAATAGCATTTTCAGTTCCATATTTGTCATACGCATACCGCAAACCTTCTTCCAGTTTTTCGCCGGTCATTTTAAAAACATCTCGGAAGGAGCGGGTGGTAATATGAATATCCGCTGCCTCCGCGCCGAGCTGGCTGCGCAACTGGGTCGCATTGAACAGAATACCCGACTGCTCGTCCTGCCGCATGACCTCCTTCAATTCTTCCTGGAAAACAGACATATAGAACGTTCTTTCCAGGTAATCGCCGTCCAGCGCAGGGCTAAGTTCCTTTCCGACAGGCGGGAGCTGGGCAGTGTCGCCTACCAGCATCAGCTTGTTGCCCGGATTTTCGAATACAAATTCGACGAGATCGGCCAGCAGGCTGCGGCTTCCGAAATCGGCCTCGTCGGTGATCATAGACGCTTCATCGACGATGAACAGGGTATTGTCGTGGTAATTTTTCTGCCGCTGGAAAGCTAATGTACCCGAAAATGCGTCGGCGGTTTGTTTGTAGATTTTCTTATGGATCGTAAGCGCGATCTTTTCGGAATAGCCCGACATTACCTTGGCCGCCCGGCCGGTAGGAGCCAGGAGCACCGACTTATATCCGAAGTTTTTAAGGACTTTGATGAGCGTGCTGATGATGGTTGTTTTGCCCGTTCCCGCGTAACCTTTGAGCAAAAAACAGTCCCGGTAACGTTCCAGACCCTTTTCTTCGACGAGAAAGTCATTGGCCAGTTCAAAGAAGCGAAGTTGCCCCTCGGTGGGTTTGAAAGGGAATTGTCGGCGTAGTAATTGGGAAGGCAAAAGTTTGTCGGTGTCCATGGAACGAATCTAGCGCAAGGAATTTGAATATCAAAAACCGGATTTTTTTACAAAATAATACTCAGAATTTATTGGATTTTAATAGGCCAAATCCATATATTAGACTCCCTTATCTGAAAATCCCCAAACCTAAACATCTATGCTGGTACAACATGTAATGGGCAACAAGCCTGTCAATGCGATTTGGTCGGTTACGCAGGACAACACAGTGTTTGAGGCTTTGGAACTCATGGCCGAGAAAAACATTGGGGCAGTTTTAGTACTTGAAGATAATGAATTGATCGGTATCTTCTCGGAGCGCGACTATGCGCGTAAAGTGATATTGCAGGGACGCGCTTCGAAGGATACGCTGATCCGCGAGGTAATGACCAGCAGGGTTATTACGGTGGAAACAGACGAAAAGATCGAGGAATGTATGCAGATCATGTCCGACAAGCATATCCGCCACCTGCCCGTAAACCGCGACGGCCAGCTGGTCGGTATCATTTCGATCAACGATATTGTTTCCGCGATCATCAACGAGCAGAAAGAGCATATCAATACGCTCGAAAGCTATATTTCCGGAAGCCCTTACTCCTGAACGCCGCTTCATTTTGCTGAAATCCCGTCATAGACCAGCCCATACTGCGATACAGGAAAGTGGGCAGGGGATAATTATGTCTTGCCTATTCTATACGGATGGTTATCTTTGCCCGTTCAAAAAAACAGGCTTTGCAGACGTTAAATGCGGACATAGGGAATTTGTATGGCGGTTCCGTGCGCGTTCGCGTGAGCGGGTTGTGCGTGCAGGGAGACCGGATTTTGCTCGTTAATCACGCGCTTTACGGAGCTGAGGAGCCATTCTGGTCCCCACCGGGGGGCGGTGTTCAGTTTGGTGAATCCGCGGACCGGGCGCTGGTACGCGAGTTCAGGGAAGAGACCGGGCTGGATGTGGAAATAGGAGAGCTGCTTTTCGTGCACGAGCATATTGCCGCGCCGCTGCATGCTGTAGAGCTGTTTTTTCGGATCAAATCCTTTACCGGAAATGTTGAGCCGGGGGCCGACCCCGAGCTGTCGGCAGATGGCCAGATTATCAGGGAAGTCCGCTTTCTGGATTGGGAGGAAATCCAGCGGTACCATTCGGGCCAGCGACACCGCATTCTGAATATGGCAGCTTCCCTGGAAGGAATTTTTGAGCTGAACAAGTATATTTCCGGAAGTTAATGCCGGTAAAAACAATAAACGATACCACCCCACGACGTGGCAAATTCTGAAAACCAGTTAATTGAAGTCATTCCGACGCTGTTGGTAGGAGATAATTCCTTCGATGCGGCCAGCATACCCCTCTGTACGCTCTGTGTTGAGCTCGACGAGCGGCGTATCCGCTTTTGCATTGTGAGGGATGAAAATATGGAATGCATCTGGTTGGAGGATTATTTCTTTGAGAATGCGCTGACACCCACTGAAATTTTCGAACGGCTGAAACGGATTTTCAGCGGACACTTATCGTGGTCATCCAACAACTGGAAGAACGTGCGTGTGACGGTGAACTCCCATGCATTCACATTAGTGCCAAATGTGCTTTTCAAGCCGGAATCGGCTTATGAATACCTTTCTTTTGCATTAGGAAACCCGGTATCCAAGCATGAGAAAGTGCTTTGGCATGACCTGCCGCTGGTGCACGCCCAAAATGTTTTCAGCATTCAGGAATTGTGGTATGACTGGGTCGTGAACCATTTCAGCGCTTCTACTGTAACGTTCTACCATCTGACGAGCGCCCTGGCGATCGGTTCGCTGGTCAACCACGTAGAGCACCAGGAAATGCGGATGATGTCTTTGTATTTTGAAAAAGACCATTTCACGCTGGTGGTGAGCGAAAGCCAGCAGCTGATGCTTTGCAACCGTTTCAAATACGCCCAGGTTCAGGAACTGGCTTACATCATCCTGTTCACATTGAGTCAGTTGAATATCCTGCCGGAGGAAATCAAGGTCCTTTGTTATGGCGAAATCGCGCAGGCGTCGGATTCCTACCAGGAGCTTTCGCGGTTTTTCCCGAACTTGCATATGGGAACCCGGCCGACCACGCTGAGATACAGCCCTCAATGCGCGGAAGTGCCCGGTCATCGGTACTTCGGTTTGTTCAATACTTATCTCATATCCTCCTAATACGTCCTCCTATGACACGTGTTGCATTATTTCCGGGATCGTTCGATCCTTTCACAAAGGGTCACGAAGATATCGTCCTGCGGGGGCTAAGGCTGTTCGATCAGGTGGTGATCGGGATTGGTAACAACGCTACCAAAAAACGCTATTTCCCGCTGGAAGTAATGAAGGAAATGATCGAAAAGACGTTTGTCTCCGAACCGAACGTGAAAGTGGTCACTTACGACGACCTTACCGCCCATACGGCCCGTGAGTTAGGCGCACGTTTTCTGCTGAGAGGACTGAGGAATACAACCGATTTTGAATATGAAAATGGTATCTCCCAGGTTAACAGGTATTTGTATGAAGAGATCGAGACTGTATTCCTGATCACCTCGCCAAGCCTTGCGCCGATCAGTTCCAGCATTATCCGCGACCTGCACCGTTACGGGCAGGCCGTGGACAACTTTCTTCCCTATTCACTATCCGAACTGAAAAAGGCCGAACAAAACATCTAAAGATAGCTCTGAGCGCCGTTTTCAGGATTCTTTCAGGTTATGTATCTTATTGAGGTGGTCGATCACATAGCGGATTGAACTGTAAGACTTGATCAACAGCGGCTTAACGTCTGTCGGCTCGTACCAATCCAGTTTTTCGATCTGTTCTTCGGCTTGCGGGCTCATTTTGGAATCGTCGACGCAATCGAAGAGGAACCATTTTGTGCGTTTGAGGATGCGGCTGTTATTGAGCGAGTAAGTGTGCCAGGTGGTGCAGATTTTGTCGCGGATCAGCGCTTTTACGCCGGTTTCTTCCTCGATTTCGCGGGTAGCCGCTACTTTGGAGTTTTCACCTTTGTCGAGCTTGCCTTTCGGCAGGTCCCACATCTTGCGACGGTACATGAAGAGCCATTTGCCATCTTTCACTACCACGCCGCCTGCGGCTTTGATCACTTTGTATTGCGCCTTGATCCTGTCTTCCACTTCTGATTTTTCGCGCGTTGCCATCGTAATCGAGAGCATTTCTTTCGGAAATTCCTTTTCGAGCATCTGGATCACCTGAATGGCGCTCGTAGTAGTGGAATTCAGGAACAGGACGTGACCTGTCAGCATGCTTCTCTGCAACTTTTCAAGCCGAAGATCTACGATGTGTTCAAACCGCGATGTTTCGGCCGCAGACAACTGGTTGGTCCGTACAATTCTGACTGGACGGTCGTCGAAAAAAATGATCATTTTGGATTGGGTACGTGAATGGATCGCAAAATTAAGTAAAGAGTTTAGTTTAGGCAGAGATTATTATTGATAAATTTGTACTTGTAACAACTAACCAGTTCTTGGAACTCCTCATAATTCTACTTCTGGTGCTGCTCAATGGTCTTTTTTCCATGTCAGAGATAGCACTGGTTTCCTCCCGAAAATCGCGCCTGGAGGCAGCAGCCAAGAATGGCGATTCGAGTGCGAGGGCAGCATTAAATCTCGCGAATTCACCTACAAAGTTCCTTTCCACCGTTCAGATCGGCATTACGCTTATTGGTTTGCTGACCGGTATGTACAGTGGTGACAATATTACAGCCGATTTCGAGCAGTTCATCGCTACCGTCCCGACTCTCGCCCCGTATAGCCATTCTCTGGCAGTTGGTACTGTGCTGGTTTTCATCACTTATTTGTCCCTTGTGCTCGGCGAGCTCGTCCCAAAACGAATAGGTATGTCCAATCCGGAGGCCATTTCGAAAGTAATGGCAACACCGATGAACCTGCTCTCGAAAGTAACCGCACCGTTTATTGCATTGCTGGGATTTTCAAGTGATTTGATTATCAGGCTTTTAAATATAAAGCAAAGCGAGAACGCGGTCACTGAGGAAGAGATTAAAAGCCTGATCCAGGAAGGGACTTCCGGTGGTGTATTCGAGGAAATCGAGCAGGAGATCGTACATAACGTGTTCCAGCTCGGCGACCGCAAAGTAACCTCGCTGATGACCAACCGGCAGGAGATCGTTTGGCTCGACCTGGAAGATACCGTTGAGGAAAACAAAGCCAAGATACTCGATGCGAGGCATTCCATTTACCCGGTTTGCCGGGGTAATGTCGACGATGTGGTTGGTTTAGTGTATGTCAAAGACCTGATCGCGACAGACCTGGAAATACAAATGGCCCATCTGAATTCGATCATGCGCGACCCGGTATATCTTCCGGAAAGCAACCGGGCTTATCAGGCACTCGAAAAGTTTAAAGAGCAGCGCGTGTATTACGGCATTATCGTCGATGAATACGGCGGTACGCTGGGTGTGGTAACGATGCACGATATCATGGATGCGCTGGTAGGCGATATTTCCGAGGATATCGAAGAGGCTTCCGAAATCGTGAGGCGAGAGGACGGCAGTTACCTGATCGACGCGCAGTTGCCGTTCGACGATTTTATTCAGTATTTCAATATCAATATCCAGGAAAGCGAGCGCAGGGAGCTGGTAGGCTTTAATACCCTGGGCGGCTTTGTGTTGCATATTCTGGAAAATATTCCCCAAACCGGCGAGAAGTTCAACTGGCGACAGTTCGAATTCGAGGTGATCGATATGGACCGTAGCCGTATAGACAAGCTTTTAGTAACCAATCATAATAAACAGCAAGAATCCGAAGATTAATAATGTCGAACGATCTGGATATTACCAAACGAATCGCCGAGCTGCTTCTGGAAGCGCAGGCCATCAAGCTCAGTCCCGAAAAGCCGTTCCAATGGAGCTCAGGCTGGTTTTCGCCTATCTATTGTGACAATCGGGTTGCATTGTCCTTCCCTGATACCCGTACTTTTATAAAAAAGGCGCTGGCTGAGCTGATCCGCGCGAAATACCCCACGGCACAGGCGGTTGTAGGTGTGGCAACTGGCGGTATCGCACAGGGCGCGTTGGTCGCCGACATACTCGAATTGCCTTTTGCATACGTGCGTCCCGAGCCTAAAAAGCACGGAATGGGTAACCAGATCGAAGGCAGGCTGGAAAAAGGTCAGTCGGTAGTAATCGTAGAAGACCTTATTTCTACCGGAGGAAGCTCGCTCAAAACGGTAGATGCCCTCCGCGAAGCCGGAATAGAAGTAGCCGGAATGGTAGCGATATTCACTTACGGTTTCGAAGTAGCCGCCAATAATTTCGCCGCAAAAAATGTCCAGCTTGATACGATCAGCAATTACAATGCGCTGATCGAGGTCGCACTGGAGCATCAATACGTTAACGAAACGCAGCTTGAAAGCCTTGCAGCATGGCGTACGGCGCCGGAGCAGTGGGGGAAGTAGGCCGTAGGCAGTAGGCTATAAGCTGTAGGCATTTGATTTCACATATTGCCTACAGCCTACAGCTTATAGCCTACTGCCTCACAGCTCATTGCCTATGGTTATCGAGACTTTCGTACAATCCCCCAAATGCCTCCTCCTTCACTCCGTCGGATTTCAGGAATTCGTGCGGGAATCCCAGTTCGATTTTACTTACTTCATTTAGTTTTTGCAGCGCTTCTTCCGGGAGACGGAAATCGAGGCAGCCAAGCGAATCAATCAGCTGACTTTCTTTTGAGGCACCGATGACCGGGATCATTACCTGATCGCGGTGGCGTGTCCAGTTGATCGCCACCTGTGCGGGCGTTACGCCCAATTCTGCCGCAACGTCCACCACGGTTTGTGCAATTAAGCTGCTATGCTCGCTTCTGCGCGTACTATGGTCGGGCACGCGGCCGGTTTCGCCCCGCAGGTATTTGCCCGTCAATGCGCCGCCGCCGATCGCGCCCCATGGAGTTACGGCCAGGTCGAGCGCTTTTGCCATTGGAAGTAGATCGCGTTCGGGTGTACGTTGCAGGAGGGAGTATTCAAACTGGATAGCGGCAAATGCATTCCAGCCGCGGAAATCGGCGATCGTATTGGCCTGAGAAACAATCCAGGCAGGCGTGTCTGAAATGCCTATGTAATGCACGAGTCCGCGGGTTACGAGATCGTCCAGGCCGCGCATTACTTCTTCTGTCGGGGTAGTGTTGTCCCACATATGCACCCAAAGCAGATCTATGTATTCGGTATTAAGGCGTTTGAGGCTTGATGTTACCGAGCGCATCATGTTTTTGCGGTGATTACCGGCAAAATTGAGGTCGTCGTTGCGATCCTTGAGGGTAAACTTAGTGGCCAGTACCCAGTGGTCGCGGTCGCTTTCGATAAATTCGCCCAGGTATTTCTCCGAAGTGCCTTCGGTATAACGGTTCGCGGTGTCGATGAAATTGCCGCCTGCGTTGGCGAATGCCTCGAAAATTTTGAAGCTCTCATGTTTGTCCGCTCCCCAGCCCCATTCTTTTCCGAACGTCATGGCCCCCAGGCAAACTTCTGATACCCGCAAGCCCGAGCGGCCTAATAATTGATAACGCATAGTGATTTACTTGTGGTTTTGAATGAAGATATAGCTTCTGAAAACTTACCGGACAACGTTGTTTTTTGTACCGCAAAGTTATATTCTTACCCGCCAAATGTATTTATATTGTACCAAATTTTGAATCTTTTACACCACACTCAATGATCGACGTTGCCTATCCTTACTTTGATACCAATCTCAGCTGGCTTTCGAACAATTACAGGTTGCTGCTGGAAGCAAATGACGAAACGGTGCCGGTAAGGGAGAGGTTACGATTTTTGGGTATATACGCCTATCAGACCAAGGAGTTCTACCGGGTCCGTATCCCCAACCTGCTGGCGATGGGGGAGGTCAGCGAGGATATACGCTCCAAGCTGAATATTTTCCCGGAGTCGCTGCTCGAACATGTTTACGAAACGGTAGAGAACCAGCTTCGCGAGTTCAACGACATTCTGGTATCGGGTATCCTTCCGGCATTAGTCGAACAGGGCGTGCATTTGTATTACCGCGAGGCATTTGTCCCCGATCATGCGGCATTTGTGAGGCGTTTTTTTCTCGACAAACTGTTCCGCTATTTGCAGCCGGTGTTTCTGGACAGTCGCCGCGCGCTCAAAACGCCGGCTTTCGAGTCAAAGCAACTGTACCTGATCGTACGGATGCAGCATCGGGAAGATGCCGAGGAGGATTGGTATGCTACCGTCAATGTGCCCTCGGATCATTATGGTCGCTTTCTGGAACTGCCCGAATGGGAGGGAAAGCGCCACGTTGCTTTTTTGGAGGATGTGATACGTGAAAATCTGCCTGTGCTTTTCCCGGGCTACAACATCCTGGAAAGCTATGCGCTGCGGGTCGAAAGGGAAACGGAGCTGTCGATTGAGGATGAATACCCGATGCAGGTCTCGCAGCGCATTTTGAAACAGCTTGAAAAGCGAAATTTTGTACAGCCTTCCCAGTATTTTTACGAATCCGGGATGCCGCTGTATGTGCGTGAATACCTGGTGGGAAAGGTGGGGATACCGATGAACGACTTCCACGAACGCGGTGATTACCTGTTTATGCAGGACCTGGCCAAATTTCCCGTGTTGTCGCGGCGGCTCGATTATCCTTACCAGCGGCCCGTCCAGAATCCTGAATTAGAGGAAACAAAATCGATCTTCGAGGCCATTCAGCAGGCCGACCAGATGCTGCATTTGCCCTATCAATCCTACGAGCCGATTGTCAGGTTTTTTAATGAAGCGGCGGTGGACCCGCATGTGCGCGAGATCCATGTATCTTTATACAAGATCAGTCCTAATTCGTTTATACTCAATTCGTTGATTAGTGCCTCTAAAAATGGTAAGCGTGTCACCACTTACGTAGAGCTGAATACGAAACTGGATATCCAGGAAAACCTTCAGTGGTCGAAAAAGATGCGCGATGCGGGTGTAAAGATCCTGCTGAGTGTTCCGGGCCTGAAAGTCCATGCGAAAATGGCACTAGTGAAACGCAAGGTGCAAAAAGGGTGGGAGCGTTACGCATTCCTGGGGACCGGTGGTTTTTACAGGCTTACAAGCCGCGAGATCGTCGATCATGCCCTGCTCACCTCACACCGCGAACTGACCAACGAACTTGAACTGCTTTTCGGATATCTGTCCACGCAGGACGAGCCGAAGAAATACAAGTATTTGCCTTTCAATACTTTGTACGTCACTCAGTTCAACCTTCAGAAACGGCTGCTCGACCTGATGGACCGTGAGATTGCCAATTGCAATGCAGGCCTTAAATCATTTATCACCATTAAGATTAACCAGTTGCAGGACCATATCCTGATCGACAAGCTCTACCAGGCAGGTCAGGCGGGTGTGCCCGTACATGTGATCGTAAGCGAAAGCTGCGGGCTCATTTCGGGGCTACCGTCGATCAGCGACAATATTGTTGTCAGCCGTCATGTAGACCGTTACATCGAGAACACCAGGATATTTCATTTCGGCAACCGGGGAAATGAGGAGATCTACCTTACTTCCTGCGACTGGACGCACCGGAACCTGCACCGGCGGATCGATATCTGTTTCCCGGTACTGGACGAAACCTTGAAAAACCAGATGCGGACTGTGCTCCGTAACTACGTAAACGACAACCAGAAATCGGTGCGACTGGACCTGTACCAGAACAACTTGCGCATTGCCGACGACGTTCGGGGGAAGGTGCGGGCACAAGAGGCCAACTACCGGCTGGTGGAGAAAATTGAGCGCAACGGGCTTGCGCGGCGTTCAGAAATATAAGCTTTCCGGTGGCTAAAAAAAATTTTACAGGCATTAAATTTCCGAATCGCCTGTCAGATTTAATGGACGGCATTTGTAGAAAACATAAAGAAATTTGAAGGATTTTTTTCGCTAACACTCCTTGATTGCGCTTGAAGTGTAAGGGGTATATGCTTATATTTGAATCACATCATTCTGAATCAATCCTAAAAGACATTTTTAAGCATGGGAATAGTAGAGCGAAGAGAGCGGCTTAGAATACAGGTACGCTCAGACATCGTTAAGACAGCCAAGGACATAGCCCGCGAGGACGGATGGACGGCTGTTTCGATTCGCAAGATTGCTGATGTGATTGAGTACAGCCCGCCTATTCTCTATGAGTATTTCGAAAGTAAGGATAAACTCCTGGAAGCCATCCGTATGGAAGGGTTCGACTATTTGCAAGGGGAGTTTGTGAAGATAAAAGGGCATTTCAGCAACCCGCAGAAGCAACTTGTCGAGGTGGCACAGACGATCTGGCATTTCGCTGTCGAAAATCCGGAGGTTTTTCAGGTGATGTTCAATCTCGAAGGCGCCTACTGCGATTCGAAGAAAGCCTATTCGCAGGCGATGAGCATCAAAGATAATCCGGTTTGGGAAATGATCGCCGGGCTTCGCCCGAAGTCCGGAGACCTTGTAACCAAAACATATTATGAATGGTGGTGCCTTACCTTCGGGTTTATCAGCATCACTATGACTACCCAACCCCGTTACGCATTTCCGCAGGCAGAGCCCGTGTACATGGAAGGCATCCGGAGATTCATCCGGAGCATTATGTAATCGAAGGGGAAGAATGTTGGCGTATCTCTATTTTGCTTTGGTGATAAACCAGGGAATATGGAGGTACGCTTTTTGTTAGCCAGGCATTCCCGCCGATGATCGAGTCGTGGCCGATCACCGTTTCTCCACCCAGGATGGTCGCATTGGCATACACTACCACATTGTCTTCGATAGTAGGGTGCCGCTTGTGCGATGCGAGCGATTTCGAAACATGCGTCGCGCCGAGCGTAACACCCTGATACAGCTTCACATTATTTCCGATACGGGTCGTCTCGCCGATCACCACGCCTGTGCCGTGGTCGATGAAGAACGAATGGCCGATCGTTGCATTCGGATGAATATCGATGCCGGTCTGGCTGTGGGCAAATTCGGTGAGCATGCGCGGCAGCAAGGGAATCCCGCTTTTGGCAAAAGAATGCGCAAAGCGGTAGGTGGCAATGGCCATAAAACCCGGGTACACCGAAATGACCTCCTCTATACTCACCGAAGCAGGGTCGTTGTCGGTAATGGATTTGGCGTCCGTCAGCAGGGCTTCATAAATACCGGGGATTTGTGCGAACACTTCGTCCAGTATTTCCTCTGCGTCCCGTTCGAGCTGGGGCAGAAGCGGTTGCAGCATGCAATTCAGGTCGTTGCGCAGGTCGGCATATTTCATAGCCAGGTCCTTGGCGGGGCAACTGGGGCAATCCTTGCTGATCGGGAAGAGAAAATTGATCAGGTTTTGGATAAATTTCCCCGCGTCCTGCCGGGAAGGCAGCTTATACCTGTATTTTTCGGTCTGAGCGGAGAGGCGCTCAAAAAAAAGTGCTTGCTGGGTGGCTGTCATTAAAAATAGAGGTTGAACTATACCGTTAAACCATTGCTGGCATTGCTTTTGCATATCCAACAACGAAATGCACTGAAAAATTTTGAGAGTGGCGTTTTCTTTTCAAAAAAGGCCAATTGTCAGATTTTTCTCCCGATAAAATCGTATATTGAAATATCCTGTGAATTTAGGAAATAAGGCAAGATTCTTTACGGCGTATGTTAAGTTTTAAATTACTTCGTTCGGCTATCCTGTTCCTTTCTTTGTCTGTTGCACTGAGCTCCTGCTTTTCGCGGTACATTATTTCGGCCAAGGAAGTACGGAGGCATTATGCCGATAAGAAAGTCAAGCCAAAGGAAATATTCATCAAGAACGACACACTCTCACTATCGCTGGCCAGCATAGGGCCCGATACGCTCCCGATGCTGCTGCTCATCCATGGTGCTCCGGGCTCCTTGTGGGGTTATATGAACCTGATGGACGATGAGGACCTGCAAAGGCATTTTCATATTGTTTCCGTCGACAGGGTGGGTTACGGCAAATCCCGGTTGAAAAAACGGCGTTTTGTGACTTCGATCGAAACGCAGGCTAACGCGCTGCTACCGGTGTTATCGCTCAACAAAAGTGACCAGAAAGTGATCGTGCTGGGCCGGTCGTACGGCGCGCCCATTGCCGCCAGGTTAACCTCGATGGCGCCGGACGAGGTGAAAGAGCTCATTATGGTGTCGCCTGTTATCGACCCGGAAACGGAGCGGTTCTTCTGGTTTTCGAAATGGGGCAGGATGAGTTTCGTGCAGCTTTTCCTCCCGAGCGCATTCAATGCGGCAACGGCAGAGAAATACAGCCACGCCGACGAGTTACGCAAAATGCTGCCGGTTTGGGAGCAGTTAAGTGTTCCTACTACTGTGATCCAGGGCGGCAACGACTGGATTGCCGATCCGACAAACATCGATTTTGCCAAAAGGCATATAAAGAGCAAGCGTGCCCAATACATTTTCCTATACAATGCGGGCCATATGATTACCTTCTCACATGCGACGATGATCAAGGAAATGTTGCTTAAAAGCAGGCTGTTTCAGGAAAAGATCACTGCATTGGAGCCAATGGGCAGGGGGATCGGCAGCGAGTAGCTTATCAGGAGGGCATTCAAAAAGAAAGCGGCAGGTCACAGGATCTGCCGCTTTTCCGTTAATAATTAACCTATGGTAATACGTGAAATTGTATTTCACCTAAAACAACTATATCCCATAGGACGACATTAATGCCGCCCACCATGACAGGCACGGACATTATCTCAATATTTTCTGCGTTACGGAATCCTTCGCATTGCTGGCGCGGATCAGGTACATGCCACGCGCCAGGTTCCGCATGTCAAATTCTTCCTGGACTGCGATTTCAGGCGCCTTGCTGGCGATTTCGGTCAGAACGCGGCCATTCATATCGATCAGTTGCAGGCGGATGATCGCCCTTTGCTTGCTGTACGCCTTCACAGTCACAAAACTCTCGGTAGGCACAGGATATGCCTGGATGGCCATAGACACCTCCGACGATGTAACAACAGGAGTGGAAGTGATCACGCCACCGTATTCCGACGACTCGTATGGCGGGATTTCAACCGTCTCTCCCGGCCGGTCGGTCACTGTCACCATGCCTTCGCGATAGCTTTCCGAGATCCTCGCCCCATCGCGCCACTCCACGACAACCATCGCAAAAAGGTAATTACCAACCACTTCGGGAGCGGTCCAGACCAGTTTTTTCTGTGCCGGATGGACCTTGAATGTGCCGGTTGCACTGACTTCATTCGGGAAAAGGTAGCTGTGATCGACCATCCGCACGCCACAGGTGCCGGGCGACGGCTTGCTCAGCCGTACTACTTTGGCCGTAATGCTGTCATTATCAACGAGGGTTGGTTTGAGATCAATGGAAAAAACCTGGCGAACGCCGGCCACAAATTGAAGATAGGGCAGAACGGGTGTAGAATTGGAAAGTTGCGTATCGATCACTGTCCACAGAAACTGCGAAGTCATTTCTGCCTGCGGCAAGTTCAGAATTTGGCTGGTCCGGGTTTCCAGGGCAACTGAAATCTGATAAATACCCGAGGAAGGATAGGTGTAGTTACCCTGATATTCGCCTACTGATACACTGTTGGAAATGGCTGTCAGTGAAGTTCTGGGAAGGTCTTTAATGCCCCCGTCACCCATGCAGGCCGTTACCGAGTTCAACGCGTCAACAGCGCTTTGACCGTTTTGCGTATCCAGATAGAGCCGGACTTTTATATTATAGGTTTGCCCCGAAACGTGGCTTGCCAGAATTTCCCCTCCTCGCAGGTGCGACGCGTGCGCGTGCGCGGAAAGCAGGATCAATAGTAGAATGCCGTAAACAGATTTCATATGGAGGAAAAAGAAGCCGTGAGGTTACATAGTGTAAGTTCAAAACGCGAAAAACGCTTGTTTTTGTATGGCTTCTTTTCAAAACAAATGCAAAAAATACCGCGGTAAAATCCTGTCCTCAGCGGCGCGTATTGTTAGTCCTTATAAATCAATATTTCACGTTTCCCATCGCTTTTAATATAGCCTCTGTACATGCCTTCGCTGTTGAACGGCATGGCTACATTGCCATTTCGATCGACGGCGATCACGCCGCCCTCACCACCTCTTTCAACCAGTTTTTTCATCACCACCTCGTTTGCCGCCTCGGAGAGGCCCATGCCTTTGTATTCCATCAATGCGGAAATATCATGGGCCACAACCGAACGGATGAAATACTCGCCATGTCCCGTTGCCGAAACGGCGCAGGTCGCATTGTTGGCATACGTTCCGGCCCCGATAATGGGTGCATCGCCAATGCGGCCATACTTCTTATTGGTCATCCCACCCGTGGAAGTACCCGCAGCCAGGTTGCCATATTTGTCCAAAGCCACACAACCCACCGTCCCAAACTTCTTGCCTTCCGTAAAAATCAGGTCTTCCGTAGAATGGTACCCCGTCTTAGGCGCCTTTTTTACTCCCCTTTCCTCCGTTCCTCCTTTTTCCCCCTTACCATTGTGGTCAAGTTCCGTCTTTTCTTGTTCTTTTGCGCGCTCCAACGACTTATACCGTGCTTCCGTGTAAAAATAGGACGGGTCGACGATTTCCAGTCCTTTCTCTTTCGCAAACTGCTCCGCACCTTTTCCTGCCATCATCACATGAACCGATTGGTCCATGACGGCAATCGCAGCGGAAATCGGGTTTTTTATGGTAGTAACACCCGCAACCGAACCGGCTTTAAGTGTTTTGCCTTCCATAATGGCGGCATCCAGTTCATTTTTGCCCTCATTGGTAAAAACAGCTCCTTTGCCGGCATTAAACAGTGGCGAGTCTTCCATCACGTGTATTGCCGCTTCCACTGCCTGCACGCTGGTTCCGCCCTTTTTGAGTACAGCATAACCTCTTTCCAAAGCGGTATTCATCGCTTCACGGTACGCTTTTTCTCGCTCCGGGCTCATGTTCGCACGGGTGATCGTGCCCGCGCCCCCGTGTATCACGAGCGTAATCTTATCGGAATAGTCCTGCGCAAATGCTGAGATGCAGGAAAGAGCGATCAGCAGTGTAAGGGAAAGTATTTTCATGAGATAATAATTTGAGTGAAGTTTTCAAATCTAGTGACAAAAATCCTATATCGCTACGGGTCTGACATCCGGGTGGGTTTGAGGTTTCCCGACCGGCATTCCCTGAGGTAAAATTGAAGCCCTGATAAGGTTTTCACAAAACGAAATAGCCCGGAGCAGTCCGGGCTATTTCGTTTAAATCATATTGCTCAATGCATTATTGGCCTTTCAGCTGCGCTTCCACCACCGCTATCGCTACCATGTTCACAATCTCTCTCACGGAGCTACCCAATTGCAGCACGTGTACCGGCTTTTTCAATCCAAGCAGGATCGGCCCGATGGTTTCGAGCTCTGCTGCCTCTTTCAGCAGGTTGTAAGCAATGTTACTGGCCGAAAGGTTAGGGAAGATCAATGTGTTGGCGCCGCCGTCCACCAGGTCGCTGAACGGATGGTTTTCCTTCAACAATGCGGTATTGAAAGCAAGGTGCGCCTGCAATTCGCCTTCCACGATCATCGACGGGTTGCGTTTTTTCAGGATCGCCGTCGCATCGCGCATTTTTTCCGCGTCGGCACCTTTGGCGCTGCCGTAGTTCGCATAGGTTACCAATGCAATGCGCGGCTGGATATTGAAACGCTCGACGGCTTTCGCTGTCAGTTCGGTTATTTCAACGATGTCTTCCGTGGTCGGATCGAGGTTCACGGTCGTGTCCGAGAAGAACAACGGGCCTTTTGGGGTGAGCAAAATATACATACCCGCCACTTTATTGACACCCTCCTGCTTACCGATCACGTGCAGTGCAGGGCGGATCGTGTCGGGGTAAGTCCTGGTTAATCCGGAAATGAATGCGTCCGCCTCGCCGTTTTCGACCATCATCGAGCCGAAATAGCTTTTGAAATACATCGAGCGACGTGCTTCTATCGGCGTGAGGCCTTTTCTTTTGCGTTTGTCGTACAGTTTGGCGGCATACTTCTCGATCATGGGCTCACTTTCTTCCGCGCGCGGATCGATGATCGAAACGTCGGCCAGGTCGAGCTTGCTTTCGCGGATCAAATGAAGGATCGTCTCCTTATTACCAAGCAGTATCGGCGTGGCTATGCCTTCGTCGCGCACCTGCTGGGCAGCGCGAAGTACCTGTATATTCTCTGCATCAGCAAAAACGACCTTTTTCGGGGCCAATTTCGCTTTGTTGAGGATTACCCGGGAGATCTGCTCATTGCGCCCCAGACGGCTCGAAAGCTCCTGGTCGTAAGCGTCCCAGTCGGTGATAACTTTCCGCGCGACACCGGTAGCGATCGCTGCTTTCGCAACAGCAGGGGCGACCGTTGTCAGCAGACGGGGGTCTACCGGTTTTGGAATAATATAATTTTTGCCAAAAACGATATTCGTTTCATTATAAGCCAGGTTCACGATATCGGGGACCGGTTTTTTGGCCAGATCGGCCAATGCGTGAACGGCTGCCAGCTTCATTTCTTCGTTGATCTCCGTCGCGCGTACATCGAGCGCGCCCCTGAATATGTACGGGAAGCCGAGGACATTGTTGACCTGGTTGGGGTAATCCGAGCGGCCCGTGGCCATGATCACATCTTCGCGCGCTGCTACCGCATCCGGGTAAGGGATTTCGGGATTGGGGTTGGCCATTGCGAGTACGATCGGGTCTTTCGCCATGGACTTTACCATGTCTTTCGAAACAATATCGGCAGTGGAGAGGCCCAGGAACAAGTCGGCGCCCACCATGGCTTCTTCCAACGAGCCATAAGCTACTTCGGTGGCAAACTGCTTCTTCATTTCGCTAAGGTCGGTCCGGCCATTGTGAATATGGCCTTTGGTATCGAACATCGCGATATTCTTCGGATTTGCGCCTAATGCGAGGTAGAGCTTCGTGCATGAGACCGCGGATGCGCCCGCGCCCGACACGACTACGCGGATGTCGCCGATATTTTTGTTGACCAGCACCAATGCATTGAGCATCGCAGCCGCACTGATGATCGCCGTTCCGTGCTGGTCGTCGTGCATCACCGGAATGTTCAACTCTTTTTTAAGCCGGGATTCTATCTCGAAACATTCCGGCGCTTTGATGTCTTCCAGGTTGACGCCGCCAAAAGTCGGTTCGAGGATTTTGACTGTCCTCACGAATTCATCGACGTCCTTGGTGTTGAGCTCTATATCAAAAACGTCGATATCAGCATATATTTTGAAGAGCAATCCTTTTCCCTCCATCACGGGTTTGGAAGCTTCGGGGCCGATATCACCCAGGCCAAGTACGGCGGTACCGTTACTGATAACGGCCACCAGATTGCCCTTGGCGGTATATTGATAGGCATTTTCTACATTTTCGGCGATTTCCAGGCAGGGCTCCGCCACGCCGGGAGAATAGGCAAGCGAAAGGTCACGTTGGGTACTCGTTTCTTTGGTGGGGATAACCTGTATTTTTCCTGGCCTACCCTTGGAATGGTAGTATAGCGCGTCTTCTTTTCTGATCTTTTTGTTCATACCTAAGTGGACGATGTTTCGTGCAAGGTACAAACATTCGGTTCATCGCAATGAATTCTCAGAAGGTATTCGCGAGAATTTCCTTACGGGTTTTCGGACGGCAGGTTACAGCATTTATTGAAAGGTAGAAAGGTCATCGTCGGCCAGAGAAGGGCTTTTGACCAATTTTTTCCGCTCTTTGACGGAAGCAATGCGTTTTTTGAGAAAATAGGCAAACACCATATACAAACCGAACATTCCGATGTAAATGTACATGGATGCGGTGTTGGTAATATCGCCGTGGAAGGTGAAGAAGAGCGCCGTATTGATGATCGTTACCATCCAGAGCGTGAACGACGCCCAGAAGTGGTTCAGGCCGTTGTCGATCAGGATATGGTGCATGTGGTTGCGGTCGGCAACAAATGGGGAGCCGCCTTTGAAAATGCGTACGATGAACACGCGCAATGTGTCGAAGATCGGCACGATAAGCAGTACCATAACGATGATCGGCGCATTGAAATACGCGTTGGGGTCGTGCAGGTAGCCTACATTCAGCGAGAGGAACTCTACCGCGAAGATCGATAGCAGATAACCAACGATCAGCGAACCGGTATCGCCCATGAAGATCTTACTGGTTTTGGAAAAATTAAAACGCAGAAAACCAAGTAATGAGCCCGACATCGCGAATGCGAGGCAGCCGAAAGAAAAGTGGTCATTGGCGATAAACCAGATCCCGAAACCAAGGCCGGCAATCAGGCTGATACCGCCCGCCAGACCATCGATACCATCGATGAGGTTGATCGCATTGATGATCGCGATGAATATGAATACGGTCAGCGGAATGCTGATGAAGTCCGAAACGCCGTGAATGCCGAAGATACCGTAGAAGTTATCGACCTTGAAATTACCCATTGCCACGAGGATCAGCGACGCGAAAATCTGGATGATAAGCTTTTTAGTCGGGTCCACAGCGAGGATATCGTCCTTAATCCCCAGGAAAAACAGGATGATCATCCCGGTCATTGCCAGGCTGATCAGGTTCGAGTCGAGGATATTTTCCGAATGCGGCCAAAGGAAGTAGGCGATCAGTGTGGCTGCAAATATGGCAATACCGCCCAAAGTAGGCGTTTCTGTTTCATGTGAGCTCCTGAAACCCGGTTTTGCAGTCAGATGCAGCAGGTTTGAGAGGTTAATGATGATGGGTATCGAAATGATCGAAAGAAAGCATCCGATCAGGAAAGAGAGAAGGCATTGATAGATGTCGTGATGGACAAGCGTATTGACGTTTCCTTCGGTCAGTATCTGCAGAGGTAGTTGTAATTCCATGGGCCTGTCAAGTTAGTAAGTGCGTCGAGTACGGATCCGAAAATCCAAAATCAAATGTCGAAATATAAACCAATATTTGTAATATGCAAATGCCTGAATATCAAAATATTTACTGTATGGTTTAGGCTACTTCAGTTGCTTTCCGCGTCTTAGATAAATTGTATAATTTTTCTCAAAGGTTTTAACCACAAAGTATAAAACCGGGGTTCCAGATTGTTGATTTTCCAGGCCATCCGGTCGTTCCGGTTGGCCGCTATGCGATTCTTGAGTGTGCTGTTGCTGACCCCCCCTGCCCGCATTTTCACGAGGACTTTGGGCAGATAAGCAAGCTTGATGTTTTCACGATGTACAAAACGCAGCATCAGTTCATAATCTGCTGCGCTTCCCAGATCGAGGCGGAATAGCCCGTGTGCGTTGTAAACCTCTTTCCTGACAAAAAAGGTAGGGTGTGGCGGCATCCAGCCATTCAGAAACGCGCCCACCTTATATGCACCTGAGACCCATTTTCTACGCACCACCGTTGCATCGTTTGCATCAATATATTCAAGATCTCCATAAGAAGCGTCCAAGTCGCTGGAAGCCAGTACTCCGGCTACGTCGCTGATCACCGAGGGATATGCGTAAAAATCGTCGGCATTCAATATCCCTATCACATCACCGGTTGCCAATTGTATGCCTTTGTTCATAGCATCGTAAATTCCGGCATCGGGTTCGCTGATAAAACGGGCGATTTTATCGCCATAAGATCGAACGATTTCCTGGGTGCCGTCCTTCGAATTCCCATCCACGACAATGTATTCGATATCCGGATAATCCTGCCCGAGGACGGATTCTATGGCGTCGCGGATCGTTGCCGCGCCGTTATATACAACAGTAAGTATGCTTACTTTCAATTGGTTATAGTTCTTTTTTTGACATATTTCGCAGGGTTTCCCTGATAAATCCCGTAGGGCTCCAGATGGCTCGTTGCTACGGACCCGACGGTCAGCAGCGCGTGGGAACCTACCTGCACGCCCGGGCAAACCGTAGCTTTTGCGCCGATCCAGGCGCCGGGCCCGAGTGTTATCGGCTTCACAATCAGGTCAAAAGTGCTTTTTCGGTAGTTATGATTGCCCGTCAAAAGCATCGCGCCTTGCGACAGGCACGCATTTGATTCAATAGTCACCAATGTGAGGTTGTCGATCCACACATCTTCGCCGATCCAGACGTGGTCTCCTATTTGCAGGAACCAGGGATATTTCACGTTCACTTTTGGCTTGATCACCACCCCTTTGCCGATTTTAGCACCGAACATCCGGAGCAATGCAACCTTAAATGAGGAAGGGTAGGGAAGGTGCGTATGAATAAACAGCCGGTTGCAGAAATACCAGATCACCATCTTCAGGTAACCGCCCGGCTTGTACCAGTCGATATTATAAACTGACAGATTGGTTTGGGTTTCTGAGGTCTTTTCCATACTCCGTCCTGAAATGTGATATAATAGCTTCCTTGTCGCGCCCTACCCGGTGATACACTTCATAAATTTTGGCATCAACCAGGAACCGGTACCAAAACCCCTGTAACACGTGCCATATGAGCCCCTTTGTTCCATCCAGAAACCCCAATTTGACGAAGTACCTGTATGTGAAGTAAATAAATGGCCGCGTGAAAAGAGGCATATTGGCATATTTGATTTTCAGGAATCGCGTCCGCTGCTCCTGGCTGCCCCAGAAGCTCGGCTCGACGGTCTCCTTGCTATCAAAGTTATATTTAATGTTTAACAGGTCGATAACCTCTCTGATTGCATAATTGTTATGCTTTTGCGTCCACCATGTCAGGTTATTGAGGGTGTGATCGACGATGTCGTACTGTAACTGGGCGGTGGTTCCGCTGCTGAGTTTGATATGCTCGTCCATCCAGAGCTCCTCACAAATGCCCAACCCGCGGCGCCAGATGCGCAGCAACCAGATCGGATAGTATCCGCCGCGGCGGATCCATTTTTCCATGAAAATCACCCGGCGCTTCAGGTAAAGCCCTGAAACATTCTCCGGGACTTTTGCCAGGGAGCTGTTCAATTCAGCGGCAAGTTCGGCGGTAAGGTACTCGTCGGCGTCCATCCGCATGAGCCATTGTGTCTCGAACGGGTTGTTACGGATACCGAAATTGAACTGGAATGCGTAGGAAACCCAGGGATTTTGCACGACCCTCGCCCCGAGGCTTTCGGCAATCGCGACAGTGTCGTCGGTTGAAAAAGAGTCGACGATGAAAATTTTATCCGTGACCTGTAACAGGCTTTGAATGCACCGGCCGATGTGCTTTGATTCGTTATGTGTTAAAATGATGACGGATAAATCGATCATACGTTGTTAAAAACAGAACCGGGCGTCAGGCGCTGGTTAGCGGTTACTTCGGCCGCAAATGTAGTTACTTTTTTTGAACTTTCTTGTATTCTTCCAATAACTGGCTGGCAACCACACGGATGTCAAAGTTTTCGGTTACCATCTTGTAAGCTCGATTTGCGATGGATTCGGCGTAGGGTTTGTCTTGTAATATTTTAAGAAGACCGTCCGCTACACCATCGCTGGTCAGAGGAGTAAGGTAGGCTGCATCGTAACGCGCAATGTAGTCGCCGAAGCCTACGCGGTCGGAAACGAGTGCGGGTACGCCCGAGGTCATCGCTTCGAGCACAGCGATCGAAAATCCTTCGGAATAGGAAGGTGAAACGAACAGATCGGCATCTGCCAATGCTTCCTTTTTGATGGTGTCGGTAAGCATTCCCACCAGTTTGATGCGACCCTCGAGGTTATGTTTTCGGATAAATTCTTCGGTTTCGGCCTGGTAGCCGTCGTCCGGGCCAGCCAGGATCAGCTGGGCATCGGGTATTTGGTCGCGAACCTTTTGGAATGCGGGCAAAAGCAGGTCGAGTCCTTTTTTGATATTCAGCCTTGCCAGGAAAAGCACCATTTGCTGACCGGGCGAAATGCCGTGTTTAGCCCTGAAAAGACCCCTTTCAGGCAAATTTGAGCGGGTGTACTCGTCGAGCTTCATACCGTTCGGCACGATCACCATGTTTTTGGGGCGGTAACCCAGGTAGCGGATCACATCCTCTTCCTCGTCGGTGTTGTTGATCTGAATGAGGTCGGCCTGGCCAAGTAACCTTTTTTGGTATAGCAGCGTCACCAGATCCTTTTTCCACTTGCTGTGCGCCACCGCCCATTTGTCGAGCAGCCCGTGAATGGTAACTACTTTCACCGCCCTGGAGGGGATCAGGAATGGGGCCAGGCTGCCAAAATGCCAGATCCCGTGCATATGCACCACGTCGTATTCGTGGATATGTTTTTTTAAATATCTGTACAAATCGACGGAAAACTCCCTGTAAAAATTGCTCAGAGGCGTGGTGCGGGCGACTGCGATCAGGCGTGCGCCCTCGGGTACGGGATACATCTTCTCGCCGGGCGTCATCGGACTCAGGATATCCACCTGGTGGCCTTGCTTCACGACCTCGGTAGTGTGGTCGTAGATAATGCGGGCCGGGCCTCCGATCGCCCATGTATATGCACAAATATTGAGTATTCGCATGCTTGGGTTTTAATGTATAGTTGTGTTGGTTATGCTCCCGTTTGTCCGGCGGCCAGGTCGCGGTAGGCCGCTGCCATTTGCGTGGCTACGGGACCTGAGGCGAACGGAGCGATCAATTTTAATGACTTCTGTCCCATTCCGGCAATGCGGTCGGGGTTGCGGATAAAAAAGCTCAAATGTTCTTCAAGCTCAGCCTGCCGGGAATGATCGAATGTAAAGCCGTTGAAGCCGTTGCGCACCAGATCTCCGGCACATCCGCAGGTTTGGGAAACGATTACCGGCATCCCGCATACCATTGCTTCATTTACCACCAAGCCCCACGGCTCCGACTTGCTGGGCAACACGAGCACATCGCTCTGCGCCAGCCAACCCGGTACCCGGTACCACGGAAACCCGCCGGCAAAAATGACCCGGCCTGCTATGCCGGATTCGGCCGCCAGTTTTTCCAGGCTGTCCCGTTCGGGGCCATCGCCTACCAGAAGCAGCTCCCAGTCCGAACCTGTTTGCTTGATTACATGGCCAAATGCCTGAATCAGCGTCGTCAGATTTTTCTCCGACGCGAGCCTTCCCACATATACGAATTTTCTCGAAACAGGATTCGCACCCTCATGCGCAGCGAGTTCTCTTTTAGCTTCGTCATATCTGTTACGGACCACTTGCTCGTCGATTACCGCGGCATTCCTCACCTTGATCGCGTTTTTCGCCACGCCGAGGCTTTCGAGGTATCTGGCCGATGTTTCACCAAAGCAAAAAAATGCACTGGCGCGACCTACAATCACTTTTTTAACCCATTCTTTCCAGGCCGAACGGTTATGGTCGGCAGAGGAGGACTCCGATGAAATCACCACCTTTACACCCTTCCGGCGTGCGTGGAACATGAGCAGCACCTGGGCCCAGTCGAAATAACCGGTAATATTGAGCACGTCGGGCCGGTATTCGTTAAATATCCTGAAAAGTGCCTTGCGCCGCTCACGAAAGTTCACCTGATCGAGGCTGCGTTCGAAAAGTACTTTGTAAGGATAGTCATAAATGATAGAATCGTCATTTTGCATTACTTTCCGGCTTGCCTCATACAAGGCGATCTGCGCGACGAGCAGCTCATTCGCCGGATCGGATAGCTTTATTGCCTTATCGATCTCGCTGAAAAGCTTCGATTTGTAATGCGCCCATAATTGGTTGTGAACAATCAGTACGCGCATCATTTCCGAAGGTTGAGGTATTCCTGAAACAATGGGTAGAGGTTATCGGCCAGGAAAACCTGCCCTTGGCTGTTGAAATGCACGACGTCCATCTTGCGGTACCTCTCTTTCGAAACACCGAACTTGAATTCGTCTATCAGCCTGATATTTTTCGCTCTGGCAAATGCGATAATCTCCTCTCCCTGGTCATTAAAATGCCCGAGATCGATCTCGGAAATCTCAGGATGCAGATAAATGAACATAGGAATGTGGTCCCTTTGCGCGATTTCGTAAAGCTGTTCATAACCGGGATTGAATGTCAGCCCGGATTTGCGGATACCCGCGTCATTCAGCTGCTCGGCTTTCACAGAGTCCTCGACAGCCTTGGCGTCGGAGGCCACGTGGGCGCTATCGGTCACGTCGGGTTTGATGATCGCAATTTTTTGCTCCTTTTTCGGAGGTTCCGGCGAGAGGAAAAGGGTATCCAGATAATAGAAGAAAATCCAGCGATACCGGTCCCAGAGCTCGTAAAGCGCTACTTTATATTGCTTGTCGGGCCAGCCCGGGTCGATGCCTACCGGGCTTTGAGGCGACATGATATCGTGGGCGTCGTGGCTGCTGGTCACGAGGCACATCAGTTTGGCCTTGAAAGTGCCGTATTTTTTGAGGTAACCGGCGATATTATCCGGTCCCCAGGATCCGGCAGAGATATTCAGGATGCGCACCCGTTTCTTGAAATCCTTCAAAAAGCGTTTTTCGAGCAGGGTGGAAGCAATGCTGTCCTGGTCGGTAAGGCTTCCGCCGTTAACGACCGAATCGCCGATCAGCAATATGACGAGGCTATCGGTAGGCAGTACTTCCTCATTCCGCATGGAGAAGCTGTTGGTACGCAGCACCTGGCCGAACCTTTTTACGTCCTGGTTTGGCGCGTATATATATTCAAAATCAGGGTCTGATACGTAGAGCGGTGAATTACAGAAGCCATATTTTACCCTTAATACAACCTCGACAATCCCCGCAAGAATGACAATAGCAATAAAAAAACCGTAAACAAACTTTAACATCAAGTGAATGTCTTCTGCGTCGAAAATGACTGCAAATTTAGGATTACTTTTTCCATTTACTGCTTTTTCGCTTTTCGTTAACTAAATATGTGGGCATTTGACCCGGCATAACAAACCGATGTCACCACCCAGGTTTGGTTTACAAGCTGCAAGGTGTTTACCGTTGGCAAAGCCCTTGCCTTTTAAGCGGTCATTTCAATCAGTTCTATACGGTTCCCAAACGGGTCGCGAAACGAGAAACGGTTTCGATCGGGAATCTTGCTTTCATTCTTAACGCTGATGCCGTGCTCGGCAAGCAAAGCACGGGCTTCTTCCAGGTCGTGTACCTCGAACGCCGGATGCCGTTGCGAAATATCATGCACGTCTTCGGCCCGGATATGCAGCTGTATATCGCCCATCTGAAACCAAATTGCGCCGTGCGGGAGCGGGTAGCCCAGGTCGGTTAGTTCTTCGAGGCCGAGCACTCCGCCGTAGAATTCACGCGCCTGCTGTTCGGTACCCGGTGGAATGCAGAGCATGATATGATCGAGCCTTTTAAATCTAATTTTCATGATCAGGAGTGATTTCGGGCATTAAAACTACCTCTATATTTTGGATAAATGTTATTTTCGAAGAGGCCCTTTGCTCACCTCTTTCCCTTCCTTCCAAACGGATTCGATCTTTCTTGTGTTCCTGATGTCGTCGGAAGGGTTGGCTGAAAGGATGAGCAAGTCTGCTTTTTTGCCTTTTTCGAGGGTGCCCTTTTCGTTGTCGATGCGTAGTGCAGCGGCCGCGTTACGGGTGCTGATGGTGATGGCTTGCGCGGGCGTGAGGCCGGCTTTAACCATCAGTTCCATTTCCAGGTGCTCGGTAAAGCCTTGGGTACGAACGGGAAATGCGCCGGAGTCGGTGCCGAGCGCTACTTTAATGCCCGCGTCGTGGATTTTCTTCAAATTGATCAGCGCCGTTTTGAATGCCGACATGTTGCGCTGATAATCCGGTGAATTTTTGATTTTTTCACGATAAGCCTTATCTGTAATCATTTCGAAGACGCCCGGTTCGAGCGATGCCTTGAAAAATGCGTCGTTGATCCAGTCGGGATTGCCGGCGTATACAAACTGGTATTCATCAAGTGAAAGCGTCGGTATATAGGTTACGTTCTTCTCTTTCATTTTAGTGAGAAGGTCCTGGTCGACCTCTTTGTCGCGGATGCTGTGGGCGATGATATCGATCCCGGCTTCGGTAAGTTTGCGGGCATCTTCAACATAGAAAAGATGCGCGGCTACGCGGATGCTGTGTTTGTGGGCCTCCTGAATAATGGCCCTGTAAATTTCCGGCTTCATTTTCTGTGCGTTACCCCCATGGTCATCGACCCAGATCTTAACCACCGTTGGTTTCACTGCCGCGAGCTTTTCCATCATGGCGGGAACCTCGTCGGGCGTATCGGGCCGCAAAAGCAGGTTCATCCACGAGCCAGGGCTGGGGTCGGGGGTATTGAAACCGTAGCCTGCCGAATAAAGTCTGGCGCCGGGCAGTAGTCCCGCCTGGGTGGAATCAATAAAGCCGTTGAAAATCAATGGGCGGTCGGTACCCATAGCCAATACGGCACTGACGCCATAATCCTCGTATTTTTTTAGATGCCGTAGCAGGTTCTCGCGCGTGTAATTGTCGGCGGACGAGGTGGTTCCTTTGAGTGTTCCCACATGTGCATGCGCGCAGACAAGGGAGGGCATAACGGTTTTTCCGGTCAGATCGATTTCGCGGGCCCCATTAGCTTTAATACTTTTTTGAATGGAGGCAATTTTCCCGCCACTCACCAGAATATCGGTATGGGCAAGGGGAGCGGCCCCGGTACCATCGATCACCGTCGCATTTTTTAGCAATACCAGACTGTTGTTTTGGCCTATTGCGGCAGAACAAACCAGTGTACCGGTCATTTGAAGTAGTAATCGTATTTTTTTCATGCGCTATGGGTTTGGGAATATGAAATAGGAATGAAAGCAGCATTAGGAATCCGGTATGAATTTTGATTAGCAAAACGCGCCGCTACGGTGCGAAAAATAAAAACATCAACACCTAAAAAATAACACCACAGCCAAATATTCGAAAAAAGCGGGTGAAAAGGTATAAGTATCCTTGCACGGGCAGAAAGAAGGCAAAATTAAATCGGGCCGAGGAAAAAAGGTTTTCTTTAAAAACAGGCAATGACTGTAAATGTAGAATTTGTTTTAGAATATTATAAAATTAGGTCCGAATAGCTTTGTGCTCCCCAAAATCATCGAATAACTCCTATATTGTACGAAAAAGGATATTTCACTACTGACGTTTTTAATTGTAAGTCTTTTTGAAAATGAATGATCTGAGGACGGAGCTGTTAAGGCTGCTGCAAAAGGATGAGGGTATTTTCGACTTTATCCAGGATTCAGCCATAGACGGATTACTGATTTGGAAGCATTCAGATCCGGGCGATTGCTGGGCCGATGCGAGGTTGCAGCAGATGCTCGAACCCGGTTTTGAGGAAGGTTCCGATCGAGTTTCGTCACTTTTAAAAAATCACTCTTTTACATTTCATATAAACAAAGCGCGTGCGGTTTTTCCGGAAAATCTGGAACCTCGTCATGGCATTGTGCGGATTCAAATTCATAACCAGCAAGCGCTTCGCCTGGCCGTTACATCTGTTTGCAGATTCACCGAGCCGCATGGCTGGCTGGTATTGTCGGGCTTCCGCCGCGACGATCCCATGCCCGAGTTGCCGCGACTGGTTACCGGTACCCAGCTCTATAAGTCCTTGTTGAACAGCAATGCGTTTTTTGTTACAAGCATCGATCTGGAAGGAAACTACAAGTATGTCAACGATCATTTCGCGGAGTTTTACGGTCTGGAAAGAAGCGAGATCATCGGGAAATCATCGCTTAGCGGCGTTGTCCCCGAAGATATCAGCAAATGTCTGCAAGCTGGCGAGCAGTGCTTTGCCAATCCGGGGACGCCCAATCCGGTAGTATTTCGGAAGCATTCATCGCCCGGGGGCATCAAAACAACGCGATGGGAATTCACGGGCATCGCCGACGAAAACGGGGTGGTCACCGAGATATTTTGCATGGGCTATGACATTACCATGCAGCTCAAAGTGCAGGAAGACCTTTCGGTGCTCGTGTCCAATATGCAGGACGTCCTGTTCACGATCTCACCGGCGGGCATTTTCAGTTATGTATCGCCCAGCTGGACGGCGATGTACGGGCATTCGGTCGAAGAAACGGTAGGTAGGCCTTTCACCGAATTCATACACCCCGAAGATTTTCATATCTGTTTCGAGGCATTGCGGATCACCTCCGAAACCGGCGTGCCCGTGCCAGGGGGAGTGGAGCATCGGATCAGACATAGCGACGGGTCGTGGTCGTGGAGCAATACCAGCGCCAATATAGATCCGGTGAGCAAGGACATTATCCTTACCAGCCACGATATCACCGAACTGCGAAATTCCCGGGAAAGACTCAAAGAACTGGCCATCGTAGCCTCGAACACGACGGACTATATCGTGATCACCAACAACAAGGGATATATTACGTGGGTCAACAAAGCCTATGAGAGACGTACCGGTTACGACAGGAGGGAAGTCCGGGGCATGAATCCACTGCTTTTGCTGCGCGGCCCCGACACCGACACCGATACCCTGGACCGGATCGCGTTATATTGTAAAGAGAAGAAGGTTGTCAGGGAGGAAGTTCTCTGCTACACCAAAGCAGGCGCAAGTTATTGGGTTGATCTCAAAGTTACCCCCGTATTCGATGATTACGGCAACTGCATCAACTTCATAGCGGTTGAAAGGGACATAACTGCCCGAAAAGAGGCGGATATGGAACTTAAAAGAATCAAAGATATTCAGGAACAGACCCATAGCGTAGCGCATGTGGGTGGCTGGGAGTACCATGTGCGCACGGGAGAGCTTTACTGGTCGTCGACGACCAGGGAAATTCATGAAGTACCCGCGGATTATGTTCCCGATATCGGAACGGCCATTCATTTTTATAAAGCAGGACATAGCCGGGACGAGATAGCCCGGCTCGTGGCCGAAGGCCTGGCCCACGGATCCGATTGGGATAGCGAGCTCCAGGTCGTGACTGCCAAAGGCAACGAGTTGTGGGTGAGGACGATCGGGAAGTCGGAGATGGTCGACGGCGTATGTGTGCGCATTTACGGCGCATTTCAGGATATTACTTCCAGAAAGCAGGCGGAGGTGGATATTAAAAATTCGGAAGCCAAATTCCGGAGCCTGTACGATTCCACGAGCGATGCGGTTATCCTTTTTGACCATACCGGCTACCTGGATTGCAATGGGGCCGCGTTGAAAATGTTCGGGATCGATTCGGTGGAGACTTTCCTGAGTATGCCGATGGGCGACTTGTCGGGCTTGAACGAGTTGGGCATGGAGGACAACAAGACCGAGGGCAGCAGGCATGTGCAGGCGGCATACGAGAAAGGTACTCATAGTTTCGAATGGAAATACAAGCGTTTTGGCGAATCCAAAGAGTCGTTTATTGCCGAAGTTTTGCTTAACCTGATCAAAATCAATGATACCGAGATCATCCAGGCGGTAATCCGCGATATCACGCTTCGCAAGCGCGCGGAACTCGAATTGCGCGAAGCGCGGGAACATGCAGAAGCAGCCAGCAAATTGAAATCGGAGTTTCTGGCCAATATGAGCCATGAGATCCGGACACCGCTGAACGGCGTTGTCGGCTTTACCGATCTGCTGATGAGGACCAATCTGGATGAAACCCAACAGCAATATATGTCGATGGTATTTCAGTCGGCGAACTCGCTGATGGACATTATCAACGATATCCTCGACTTCTCCAAAATAGAGGCCGGCAAGCTCGAACTGACGCCTGAAAAGACCGATCTGCTGGAAGTTTGCGGCCAGGTAGCCGATATGGTCACCTATCAGGCGCAACAGAAGCACCTGGAAATGCTGCTGAATATCCCCGCAGACATACCACAGTTTGTCTGGTGCGATTCGGTGCGGTTACGGCAGATCCTGGTAAACCTGCTCAGCAATGCCGTCAAATTTACAAGCCATGGTGAAATTGAGTTGAAAATTGAACTGCTGCACAAGGTAAGCGGCCTGGAGAATACGTTCCGGTTCTCGGTCCGGGACACGGGCATCGGGATCGATCCCCAAAACCAGCGCCGTATTTTCGAAGCATTTTCGCAGGAAGATTCCTCCACGACCAAGCGTTTTGGCGGCACGGGGCTCGGGCTTACTATTTCAAACAGCCTGCTCGGTTTGATGGACAGCCGCCTGCAACTGGTGAGCAAACTCGAAAAGGGCAGTACCTTCTTTTTCGATGCGACATTCCGAGCCATCGAAGGCGAGGACAGGTTTGATTGGGAGAATGTGGAGCAGATAGAGCAGGTGCTTATCGTGGACGACAATGCAAATAATGGTCAGATTTTGAAAGATATGCTGGCCAATAAACGCATCGCTTCGGATTACATCTGTGGCGGCGAAGAAGCCTACGGCGTGCTTGCCTCGGGCAAACGATACGATGTGGTGCTGATGGATTGCAAGATGCCCGGATGGGACGGGATCGAAACTATCCGGAAGATCAGAAAACTGGAAGGCCGCGGGCGGGAACAACCTGTGATATTACTGAACGATTCGTTTGACGAAGAGGCACTTAGTGCTTTTGGTAACGAGCTGGATATCAAATATTTTTTGGTGAAACCGGTGAAAATTCAACAGCTGTTTCACGCGCTCTCCGATCTCGGGCTCAAATCGAAAACCCCTCATGAGCCAGAGAAAGCACCCGCAAAGGAAGAACTCTCAAAAGCCATTTACGAAAAAGGTGACGTGAAAATACTCATTGCAGAAGACCACAAGATCAACATGCTGCTGGTTAAATCGATGCTGAACAAAATACTGCCCGGCAGTGAGTTGATCGAGGCGGCGAACGGGAAGGAAGCTATCGAGGCGTTCCGAAGAACCAGCCCCGATATTGTTTTTATGGACATTCAAATGCCGGAAATGAACGGGTATGAGGCCACGCGCGAAATCAGGCAGGCGGATGGCTATCCCCACGTGCCTATCATCGCGCTTACGGCGGGTACGGTGGTAGGCGAGCGCGAAAAATGCATAGAAGCCGGTATGGATGATTACCTTACCAAGCCGGTTTTGAAAGATACGCTCGAAGCAGCGATCCGAAAATGGCTTTACCAATAGCATTCAATTTTAGCAGATATTTTTATGATCCGGACTATTGCAGATTCATCCCAATACCCGTTCGAATGGATTGACGTGACGGACCCAGATGATGAGGAGTTAAAGCAGATCAGGAAAAAATATGCGTTACACGAGTCGTCGGTCAACGACTGGCTCCAACCCGACCATTTGCCTAAATACGAAGATGTGGGTACTTACGTGTTTATCATTTTCAGGATACACGCCCAGAAAGTAGGCACGGAGGCTGATACCGTCGCCGAACTGACCGACAAACTGGCCATTTTCATGACGAAGCAGGCCGTTATCACGATGCATAAAAAGCAATGGGGCGCACCGGAGATCATCCGGGAACAACAGGTCGACCAGCATTCCTGCGAGAACACGACCCATCTTTTGAATGAGATCATCAAAAGCTGCATTGCGACCTACGAGGCGCCGTCGGTGAAGTTGACGAAGGACATCGAATATTATGAAGAAAATATGTTCCTCAAAAAGCGCAAAGCGTCACTTTTGAAGGGCCTCTATTATCTGAGAAGACGGGTGGAGGTTACGCGGCGTATACTAATGCTCTCGCACGAAATTGTCGATAAAATGGATGTACCGGGGCATTCCAATACCTACACGCGCGATACGCGCGACTTGTACGTGAAACTGCACAATATCTATGACACCCTGTTTGAGAATATGAACCACCTGGTGATGGTCTACTTCTCGATTTCCTCCCAGCGCACCAATGAGATCGTGCGCGTGCTCACGGTGTTTTCGGTCTTTTTTATGCCGCTTACATTCATTGTGGGTATTTACGGGATGAACTTCGATTTTATGCCTGAACTGCGTATCAAATGGGGTTATCCCGGCGTGATGATCCTGATGGGGGCGATCACTTTCGGGATTTATGTGTGGTTTAAACGGCGCGGATGGCTGTAAGCGGTGGCATAAATGCTTTTAACCTCTATTTTTGCCTCCCTGTTATTCCAAATCTATGAACCGAACCTTTGTCCGCCGCGCATTTTCGCTGTTAACGCTGCTTTGTCTTACATTTTTGTTCTCTTTTGGGGTTTCGGCTGCTATTCCCAAAGCACCTGCGACGCTGGTTGCGGTAGCCGTTTCCGGGAGCCAGGTCAACCTTTCATGGCTCGATCTGGCCACGGATGAGACGGGCTTTGAAGTAGAAAAATCGACGGATGGGACGAAATTTGCTAAAATAGCCGACCTGACTGCCAATACCATTCTATATCAGGACAAATCCCTTAAATCCGCCACCAAATACTGGTATCGGGTGCGAGCCAAGAATGCTTCCGGAGCTTCGGCCTATTCCAATATTGCCAATGCGACCACACTGCAGATCGTACCTAATGCGCCCTCGGCCCTGACGGCCACGGCTGTTTCGACCACGCAAATCGACCTGAAATGGACTGATAATGCAGCTAATGAAACCGGCTACCAGGTGGAGCGCTCACAGAATGGGACGAGTTTTACCAAAATAGCCGACCTGTCCGCCAATGTTACCGCCTACCAAAGCACAGGCCTGTCCCCCGCGACCGGGTATTTCTACCGCGTTCGGGCTATAAATGCGATCGGGGCGTCGGCGTACAGCAATACCGGCTCGGCTAAAACGCAGAACATTTCGGTACCGGATGCACCGACGAACTTTACAGCCGTTCCTGTTGCCCCGGACCTGATCCAGCTTCGCTGGGCGAAACCTGCGGGCAATGCAAGCGAAATCGTGATAGAACGCGCGAAAGGCGAGGGCGACTTTACGCAGATAGCCAAGGTGCCGGCTACGGTTCTGCAATATGAGGACAAGTCGGAACTGGAAACGGCGGACTATTCCTACCGGATCAAAGCAGTGAATGCTGGCGGCGGGTCACCTTACAGCTTGCTTGCGATCGTGCGCGCAGCTTCCATTATCACAGCGGTGGAATCACCGCAAGGCCAGCATTTGATCTACATGTCGGAGCGAACGCTCATCGTAGACCTCAATCGCACCGCAGAAGCGAAATTGTCGGTTTACGACTTAGGCGGAAGGTTGCGTAATGTGCAGAAAATCAGGCAGGAGGGACGCGTAGACCTGAGTGTGTTGCCCGCCGGGATTTATGTGGTTGTAACCGATATGGGTAAAGAAGTAATATCGAAGCGAATATTGCTTTATTGATATATCCTGAACCTAAATTTACTGACGTCCATGAAATGCCCTTCCGCGAAGCCTTTTCCGGGTTTCTCTTTCCTGGCGCTTGCTTTGTGCCTGCTCATGTCCGGTGCCGTTTTGGCCCAAAAGAAGAAAAAATACATTGTAAATGCCTACGTAGGCGGCTTCCGCGGCCTGGCGAATGTGGAAGAAATCGATGCGGAGAAGCTGACGCATATCAATTATGCATTCGTGAATGTGCAGGACAGCATGGCTGTGCTTACCAACCTGGCTACCGATTCCACCAATTTTCGCAAGCTTAATGCGCTTAAAAAGAAAAACCCGGACCTGAAAATCGTGATTTCGATTGGTGGCTGGGCTTGGAGCGAGAACTTCTCGGATGCGGTGCTGACGGAATCTTCCCGTTTGAAGTTTGCGAAATCGAGCGTCGGGATCGTGCGCCGGTATGACCTGGACGGCGTTGACATCGACTGGGAATATCCCGGTATGCGCGGTGAGGAAGGTAATATATTCCGTCCCGAAGACAAGCGGAATTTTACGTTGATGTTCAAAGCATTGCGTGACGAATTGAATTTGCTTGAAAAAGAAAAAGGAAAGAAATACCTCCTTACCACGGCTGTGGGTGGCTCGAAATCCTTTATCGAACACACCGAAATGGGCCTGGCGCAGGCTTACCTCGATTACGTACTGATCATGACCTACGATTACGGTGGCCGCAACGGTACGGTTGGGCATCATACCAATCTCTACGATTACGATCCGTCGGGCGAAGGTTCATCCGCCGACCGTTCGGTGAAGAATTTCATCGCCGCGGGCGTCCCTGCGAGCAAGATCGGGTTGGGGGCGGCTTTTTATGGCAAAGGCTGGGAGGCCGAAACCGCCGACAATCACGGCCTGGGGGCGAAACGCGTCAAATCGGTGCAAGGTGGTGGATATACCAAACTGAAAGACACGATCATCGATCAGAATGGGTTTAAAAAGTATTATGACAAAAAAGCCAAAGCGCCGTATTTGTTCAATGATTCCACGAAAGTGCTGATTACCTACGAAGACGAGAGGTCGGTCAAAAGAAAATGCAAGTATGTGAAAAAAAACAAGCTGGCGGGGATATTCTTTTGGGAGTATTTCAATGATCCGAAAGAATACCTGATCAACGAAATCCACAAAAACCTCGACTAGCGCGATACCAGCGCCATCAAATCACTCCTGGTCAAAGATTTCAGAATGTCCGTATCGGTTTTCACGAGATCGTTGGCCAGGTCTTTTTTAGCTTCCTGCAATTCCATCACCTTTTCTTCGATCGTCCCGGGGCAGATCAGGCGCACGGCGATCACGTTTTTCTGCTGACCAATGCGGTGGCTCCGGTCGATAGCCTGGTTCTCGACTGCCGGGTTCCACCATGGATCGATCAGGTACACGTAGTCGGCTTCGGTGAGGTTAAGGCCCGTTCCACCGGCTTTCAGGCTGATCAGGAATACGCGCACATTTTCGTTGGTTTGAAAATTCTCTACGCGTGCGCCGCGGTCGCGCGTCTGGCCCGTGAGATATTCGTAGCCTATGCCTCGCTCTTCCAGTTTGGGCCTGATCAGGTCGAGCATGGATGTGAACTGCGAGAATATCAGGATCTTGTGCCACGGCGCCGTATCTTCTATTTGTTCCATCAGCACGTCGATTTTAGCCGAGGATTCGCCATAGTAAAGGTCGTCGCGCAGCAATGCGGGAGAGTTGCAGATCTGGCGCAGCTTGGTGAGCCCCTGCAAAACGTGCAGCCTGCTTCGTTCGATGTCACCCTCGCTGCGGGTGTTCAGGAAGGTATAGAATTCCAGCTCATAGGCATTGTAAACCTTGCGCTGCTCTTCGCCCATTTCGCAGTAAATGACCATTTCAGTCTTTTCGGGCAGCTCCGAAGCCACCTGTTGTTTCGTACGCCGCAAAACGAACGGGTTGATCCTTTTTTGCAGCTCTACGGCCCGTTCATTGTCCTTGAACCGGTCGATCGGGATCGAGAAATGGTTGCGGAACTGTGTTTTATTGCCCAGCAGACCGGGGCACGCAAATGAGAGCTGGCCGTAAAGGTCGAAGGTGTTGTTTTCGACCGGCGTTCCGGTCATGACCAGCTTGTTGCGCGATTGCAGGAGCCGAGCGGCTTTGTAACGCTGCGATTCCGGGTTTTTAATGGCCTGCGACTCATCGAGAATGATGTAATTGAAATGGTAAGTTTTCAAAAAATTGACATCCGAAAGCAGCGTACCATAGGAGGTAAGGACGATCTCGTAACGGTCGAAATCGGTCACTTCCTTCACCCGGTCGGAGCCGTAGATGGTGAGCATTTTAATGCTGGGCGCAAACTTTTCGACTTCGGCCTGCCAGTTGAAAATCAGCGAGGTGGGTACGATGATCAGGTTGGTGTTCCTGACCTGTTTTTTCCTTTGTAATAATATGAATGCAATGATCTGCAAGGTTTTGCCTAAACCCATATCGTCGGCCAGACAGCCGCCGAAATTGTATTCGTCCAGGAAATTGAGCCAGTTCAAGCCCTGTTTCTGGTAATTGCGCAGGCTTGCTTTCAGTGTCCTGGGCACGGGTACGGGCTGAATGGACCGGAAGTCTTCGACGCGCGACTGGTAGAATGCGATCTGTTCCTTCACCTCGCGGTCGAGCATTTCGCCTTCGTACATTTCTTCCACCGACGCGAAGCGGATCCTGGGAGTCTGGATCACCTCGCCCACGATTTCGCCGGCATCGAAAAACTTTGCGAATTTCTCGACCCATTTTTCGGGCAGGATACCCAGTGTGCCGTCGCCAAGCTCCACATATTTGCTGCGGTTCTTGACAGCCTTGTGCAAATGTTTCAGCGTGACTTTTTGCTTGCCAAATTCCACATTAGCCGTGGTATTGAACCAATTGATACCGCTGGCCATATGCACTGAAATTTTGGCTTTGTTCTGGTTCAAACGGTTCTTGGTCAGTTTGTTAAAGCCGAGAATGGTGACACCCTGGTTTTGCCATTCCTCGAATGCGTCGGGAAACCAGTCTTCACTCAGAAAACGGGCGCGGTGCAGGTAAAAGAACTCCCTGCCCAGTTGCTCTTCAAAATCGGGATGCTGGCGCATGACCGCGCTGCCGAAGCGTAACTCGGCTTCCTGATCGCGCCTCACCATGAACGGGTTGCCGTGGTTATCGACCGCGTAAATGTCGTTTTTGGAGAACAGCGGCACCTCCACCTTGCCATATTTCAAGACAGGCGTTATGAATACGTAATTACCGACGTCTTCCAGGTAGAGTAGCTTTTCAATGCCCTGGTCGAACCCCTGCTCCTCACGTTGCGCGGGCGTGGCCGCCTTCACATAGGTATAGTTGATCCGGATCGCATTGCCCAGTTTGGAGAGTAAATTGACCCTGAATGCCTCGAATTTGGATTCGTGAATGTAAATGCGCTGGTTATGTTGTCTGAAAAATTGAAGCGTCCTGAGAATGTCCTGGCTTTCGATCAGATGCAGCGAGTCCTTGTAAAGCACGAAGTAATCGTAGCGGAACTGCACGTTTTCGATGTCCAGATGCACATTGTCCAGGATCAGTTCACCTTTGATCTGGAAAAACGGGTCCTTTTTATCGATCGTCAGTTGCAGATCGGCCGGGGTGGCGGCCAGCTTCACAGGCACAAGCGAGGCGGCATTGATATTCTCGGAAACCGAAGGATTATGGTAGTAAAAATCGAGTTTCAGCGGATTCTGCACGACCGAATGCAGCCCCGGCAGGTCGGTTTCCGGATTCTTCTTTCTGAAATTATTCTGAAATGAGGCAATGGCCGTGTGAAACCTGATCGAATCGGTTTCCTGGGTTTTCCAGATCATTTCGAGCGGATTGAGCGCAACGAACGGGTTTTTCAACTTACCCTGCCGCGTTACGGGCGTCTCGTACATTTCCATGTAAAAATGGTCGTAGTACTTGTTCTGGCCAATGGCGACGATCGTTTTGGTGTCCACAGCCTGGGGTTTGGGGCCTGGGAAATCGCGTGCCGGTTTGGGCAGAAGCTGCTCCTGCAATGCCTCCACCGACAGCGTATCCACGGGGATGAGCTCCTTCAACCTCGGTTTGACCTGCAATTCGCGGCCTCCGTATTCCAGTTGAAAATACTGGTCGAGATCGGGCTCGTCCTGCATGCCGTAAATGAATGCCACTTCTTTGATCTTTTCCTGCCGGAGCTTCTTATCGAAGAATGCGCGCAGGTCCCTTCTGGTGAGCAGATTATACAATACCTGGCTCTGATGCTCACACAGCTTCCGCTTCGGGCGGGTGCATTCGCAGTAAAGGTTCACGGCCTTACGGTCCTGTTTTACTACTACCTTGAACGTCTCCGTGAGGTTGGCGGCAACCCGGAATGCGGCATAATCCACATCGATTTCATGCGGCTGAGTGTCAAAAAAGCCCCTTTTTTCGGTCTGCGGCATTTCCGAGCTGTTGTTCAGGATATGCGACACCGACAGTTCGGAAATATTGAAATCCAGGAAAATGAAGTTATGCTGGCCGGGTACCGGCATTCCCGCAGGGTCAATCTTGTTCATAAGGCAAATTAACCAACTGCGGGTACGTTTGGCACCATTATTTTGCAAAATTTGCGTTAATGAAAAATCTGACCTGCTTCCGTTTCTTCACGCTTGCCGCTTTTTTTATTCCGCTGATGTCGGTCCCTGCATGGGCGCAGGATGTCAAAACCGATACTTTGAAGGTAGTCCCGGCCGATTCGGTCGCCGCTCCGAAACCCGACACGGTGATCATCCCGCCGCATGTTCTGATCGATACGGTTCGCTACCGGTTTATAGGCGACGGTAATTTTACCAAAGGGAATGTAAACCGCAGCCTCATGGTGCTGCGCGCCGAACTGATTTTCAGCGGACCGGTGATCAACGTCGCCACCAATCCGCGGTTTACCTATGGAAAACAAAATGGCGTGCTGGCGGAACGGGATACTTATGTGGATCTTTTTGTGGATGTTTTCAAAAAGCGCAAAACCTATGTCTTCGGCCTTGCTGCTTTGGAAACCAGCAACCTGCGCCGTATCGACTTGCGGCAAATGGTCGGGGCGGGAGTGGGTTACCGGGTGGTCAAGACCAAGTCCCACGACCTCAGCCTTACCGACGCGCTGCTTTACGAGTCGACCAACTTTTTTGAAAAAGCTACGGTATCGACCATCCGTAACTCTTTTCGCATCAAGGGTAAACATTCATTCTTGTCGGACAAATTCCGGTTCAACCACCTCACATTCATCCAGCCCGCATTGAACGACCTGTCGAACCTGCGCTGGAACACGATCCTCTCGGCGGAGCTGCCGCTCAACAAATGGGTAACACTACGGACGAGTTTTGAAAACTCCTACGAAAGCGTGGTGGAAGTAGGTCGCAAGCGCAACGATTCGCGTATCACTTTTGGGATTTCAGTAGGAAATAAATAGACGATTCCGGTATCCGGCTTGTCAGGGAAAAAGGCGTAGAATACTGTCCATAAGACCAGCACATTATATCTGCCAAAAATGTGCTTTACTAAGTATTCACTACATTCCAATTTAGCAATGAGAGACCAACAGGACAACCGCCGTGACTTCCTGCGCAATTCGCTTTATTCAGCCGCCGGCCTGGCGATGTTTCCCCAACTGACCCCCAATGCCTACGGTTCCATCAAAACCGTTGTCGCCGACCAACCACTTGTGCCTGCCATGCCGCCGCGCATCAAGTTTGCCGTGATCGGGATGAACCACGGGCATATTTACGGTCAGGTGGAGGCGGTAACGCGGGGCGGTGGCGAGCTGGTTTCGTTTTTTGCCAAGGAAGCGGACCTCGCGGCGGCATTCGCCAAACGCTATCCGGATGCGAAACAGGCCAGGTCGGAAGCTGAAATCCTGGATGATAAGTCGATACAACTGATACTTAGCTCTGGCATACCCGACGAGCGCGGGCCCCTGGGCGTACGTGTGATGAAGGCAGGTAAGGATTATATGGTGGACAAACCGGGCCTTACCACCCTCGAACAGCTGGCGGAAGTGCGTAAAGTACAGAAGGAAACCAAGCGCATTTATTCGATCATGTACAGTGAGCGCCTCGAAAACCGTGCGACCGTGAAGGCTGGCGAGCTCATTAAAGAGGGCATTATCGGTAAAGTGGTGCAAACGATCGGACTGGGCCCGCACCGGATGAACGCGAATACCCGCCCCGAGTGGTTTTTTGACAAAAAACGCTTCGGTGGGATCATATGCGACATTGCTTCACACCAGTTTGACCAATATTTATTCTTCACCAATTCTACCAAAGCGCAGGTGGTGGCTTCACAGGTGGGCAATGTAAACCATCCGCAATATCCCAAATTTGAGGATTTCGGTGACGCAATGCTGCGTGGCAATGGCGGCTCGGGCTACATCCGCGTCGACTGGTTTACGCCCGACGGCCTGAAAACCTGGGGCGACGGACGCCTCACCGTGCTCGGTACCGAAGGGTTTATCGAGATCCGCAAGAACATCGATATCGGCGGTCGCGAAGGTGGTAACCACCTTTTTGTGGTCAATAATAGAGAAACGACCTACGTCGATTGCAGCAAGGTAGAGTTGCCCTATGGCCGCCAGCTTGTGGACGATGTCCTGAACCGCACAGAAACGGCCATGTCGCAGGAGCATTGCTTCCTGGCGACGGAGTTGTGCCTGAAAGCGCAGAAAAATGCGCAGAACGTTTCGGTGGTGAGCTAATCTTCATAAATCATTTTGCGTGTCATACCGCCGTCTATGACCAGATTGGCGCCGGTAATGAAATTATTCTCCGGGTCGGTCAGATAAAGGCACGCACGGGCGATATCGTCCGGCTTACCGACCCGGCCAGCCGGGTGTTGGGCATGGTCCGACGCCTTCAACCGGCTGTAATCGCCTGTCTCGATCCATCCCGGACTGATCGCATTCACGGTAATGCGGTCGGGCCCGAGTGAGATTGCCAATGCGTGCGTCAATGCCAGAATTCCGCCTTTTGAAGCTGCGTAAGCCTCCGTATTAGGTTCGGACATGAGCGCGCGCGTGGACGCTATGTTCACGATCGCGCCCCTGCCTTGCGTGCGCATGACCCTTGCCGCTTCCCGCGAGCATAGAAATGTGCCTCGCAGGTTGGTATTCAGTACATAGTCCCAATCGTCGACGGGGAGGTCATAAGGTGATTTTGTGCGGCCTAAACCTGCATTATTGATCAGCACGTCTATTCTTCCGAATGATTCTCTGGCCGCCTCGATGCCGGTAACGATCTCATCGGAATTGGCCAGGTCAATGACGCGGGAGCTGGATTTGAATCCTTCTCCTTCCAGCGTTTTCTGAATAGCCCGCAGCCCTTTTGGATCGCGGTCCCACAATGCGACACTAGCGCCCCGCCGGGCATACCAGGTGGCGACAACGCTGCCGATGCCGTTTCCGGCACCGGTCACGATCACCACTTTGTTTTGATAGTCGTTCATAATGAAAGCAGGTCAGGACAATGCTTCGAAATCTTCGTCGGATAGCCGGATGTTTCCCCCCTGCAAATTCTCTTCCAAATGTTTTAGCGAACTCGTACCGGGGATCAGCAGCATATTAGGGGCGCGTTTCAGCAGCCACGCCAATGCAATCTGCGCCGTACTGGCCTGGTATTTCTCCGCAATGCCGGCGATTTTATTCTTCAACTTCTCGGGGCCCGATGCGAGAGGGTACCACGGTATGAAGGCCATTCCGTACTGCACAGTGTAATCCAGTACGTCTTCCCATCGCCGGTTACCCAAATTATAGAGGTTTTGAACCGACACGACAGGTACCGTCTTCTCTGCCAGTTTAACCTGCTCCACATCCACTTCGGACAGTCCTACATACCGGATCTTCCCGGCTTTCACCGCATCCACTACCGGGCCGAGCGTTTCTTCGACCGGGAAACGGGAATCGATGCGGTGCAGCTGCCACAGGTCGATGACATCCTTTTTCAGCCTTTTAAGGCTTCCTTCAATAGCCTGACGGATATGTTCCGGATTGCCGTTGACGCGCCACTGGTTTGGGCCGGTGCGTTCAAAACCACCTTTTGTAGCAATGAGAAGGTCTTTTGGATAAGGAGAAAGCGCGTCGGCGATCAACGTTTCGTTGGTATGCGGGCCGTAAGAATCGGCGGTGTCGATGAAATTAACGCCCGCATCTACCGCAGCACGAAGCACTTTCTTTGCATTCTCACGATCGGGAGCGTCGCCCCAAACGCCCTGGCCGGTGAGCTGCATACCGCCGTAACCCAGCCGGTTAATTTCTATTGTTCCGCCAATCCTGAATGTACCGGCATTTTGATGATAGTTAATCATATTGATTTGTAGTTAAAGGTCACTTTGTGGAAACCGTCGGGAGGAGGTTTTCATTCAAGGAAGTTTGTATGCATATCATACTCATTTTTCACAAAGCAAATGTCAGGCCATGGCCTGCGTGGCGGCAGTTGCAACGAAAAGCTTGGCACGGTTTTGTTCTTTTTAGCTTAAAACCAAATAGCATCAACAAATGGAAACGACAGTATTTGAAGCGCGGGCAAAGGAGTTGGTTGCCGATATTAAAGAGATCGTTAAAGTGAAGGGGATCAATCTGACCGAAGCGCTGGAAGACGCGGGCGTCTCCCGGAAATCGTCCGATAAGATTCTGAATCGAGGTGTAATGCCAACCTTGTCCGAGTTTCTGGCGCTATGCCAGATTTCGGGTATTACTTTTCACCTGCCTTATGTAGAGACGACCAACAACCCGATGTAGCCGTTACCCGACTTCAAAATTGAAGTCGCCATTCATGACCAGCCGGGCGTCTATAAGGTCGGTACTGCCGGGGATTTGAAGGCCTTTGATCTTGGCCGTCTTGCCTTTGCTAAGCAGGTCGAAGACGTGTTTGTCCGTCAGTTTTTTGCCCAGGAATTCAAAAGGTATTTTAAAACCGCAGGCCTGGAAATTGCTGCACCCGTAGGCTGTTTTGCCCTTCTTTAAAAGATGTTCCTTGCATTTGGGGCAGTTGAGGGCTTCAATCGAAACTTCTTCCTTAGGCTCGCGTGGCTTGCGTTCCTTCCTGGGCTTTTCCTCTTGCTCGACAACCGGGGCTTCCTCGATAATGGTTATAGACCGCGCGCGTTCATTCTTGACTTCGTGCGTGAGCTTCACGACCATTTCAATCAACTCCTGTTTGAATGTATCCATCGCGTATTCACCCTTTTCGATCAGGCGCAGCTTGCGTTCCCAATGGCCCGTGAGCTCGGCACTTTTCAGTAGCTCGTTTTGGATCGTGTCGATCAGGTCGATGCCGGTTTGCGTGGCAAAGACATTCTTTTTCTTTTTCTCGATGTATTTGCGCTTGAAGAGCGTCTCGATAATATTGGCGCGCGTCGAAGGCCGTCCGATGCCGTTGTCCTTCATCAGTTCGCGCATTTCTTCATCTTCAACCTGCTTGCCGGCTGTTTCCATAGCGCGCAGCAATGTTGCTTCGGTGTAGGCTTTCGGTGGGGAGGTTTTACCCTGATGCACGCGCGGCTCATGCGGGCCGCGCTCGCCCACTTCGAAAATCGGCATTACTTTTTCTTCTTCGGCCTCTTTTTTCGCCGCATTGTCGTTCACATACAATTCCCGCCATCCCAGTTCGAGAATTTGCTTGCCCGTTGCCTTGAACTCCACCTGGCCCACCATTCCGAGCACGGTCGTATTGGAGACTTTGCATTCGGGGTAGAAAACAGCGATAAATCGCCTGGCGATCAAATCGTAAATGCGCTTTTCATCCTGACTGATATGCACAGGCAGTACGCCCGTGGGGATAATGGCGTGGTGGTCGGTTACCTTCTTGTCGTCGAAAACGTTCTTCGATTTCGGTATCGGCAGGTTGGCCAGAAGCGGGGCGGTAAACTGGCTGTAATAGGTCAGCTGTTGAAGAATACCTTCCACTTTCGGGTGTAAATCTTCCGAAAGATAGGTGGTATCAACCCGCGGATAGGTGACGAATTTCTTTTCGTACAGGTTTTGAATGTGCTTCAAAGTATCCTCCGCGGAGTAGCCATATTTTTTGTTGGCCTCCACCTGCAATGAGGTAAGGTCAAAAAGCCTGGGGTTCCCTTCTTTCCCTTCCTTTTTTTCAAATGCGGTTATTTCAAAATCGTGCTGTTGCAGGTAGGCGAGGCCTTTGTTGGCTTTCTCGACGTTCTTAATGCGGTCGATCGTTGCCGTGAATTCCGTTTCGCGGTAAATGGTTTTCAGTTCCCAGTATTCTTCGGAAACAAATGCGTCGATTTCCTTTTGCCGCTGGACGATCAACGCAAGGGTAGGAGTTTGCACCCGGCCGATGGAGAGTACCGCTTTTCCGCCGCCGAATTTTTTGGTGAACAGGCGTGTCGCATTCATTCCCAACAGCCAGTCTCCAATGGCGCGTGCACTGCCGGCTGCATACAGGTTGTCGTACTGACTGCCTTCTCGGAGCTTGTCGAAGCCGTCGCGAATAGCCTGTTCGGTGAGCGACGAAATCCACAGCCGCTTGACGGGCACGGCACATTTAGCTTTAAGCAATACCCAGCGCTGGATCAGCTCGCCCTCCTGGCCGGCATCACCGCAGTTGATCACCTCTTCGCAGTTGCGTACCAGCGCTTCGATCACGCCAAACTGCCGCATAGCGCCTGCATTATCTATCAGCTTGATCCCGAAACTGGAAGGGATCATGGGCAAATCTTCCAGCCTCCATGATTTCCAGCGTTCGGTATAGTCGTGCGGTTCTTTTAATGTGCAGAAATGGCCGAAAGTCCAGGTCACCTGGTAGCCGTTGCCTTCATAGTAGCCGTCACGCCGCTGGCTGGCGCCGATCACTGCTGCAATATCTTTGGCTACGCTCGGTTTTTCAGCAATGCAAACTTTCATAGGTTCCTTTCCCGCGGCCGCTTTCTTCCCGACCGGTGTGTCTGTTGTCTTTCCTTTTGAGGGGTGCAAAGATGGTTATTTTTGTCCAGACTTCCCGCCCCCGCGGCGCCCGATTTCCTCCCTGGCCAGCCGCTCCGCCGGTCGTCGGAACGACGATTTTGACCGGATAATCAATCGGGGTAAAAATTTTTAAAAAATTTTTCAAAAAAATTTCGTGCTTTTCGGTTTCTGTGGGGCAATTCTTCGGTGATTTCGGGTATTGGTAGAATCCACTCCAAAGATAATTTGGCTTTGAGTGTTTGTATTAGAATAAAATAGAAGTGTTTAATATCACTTAACAATAAGGTAATATAAGCGCCTGCCGGTACGAAATCTTATCAGGCTCAAAAAATGGGAATTTGGTTACTTTAAGATTTTTAATCTTTGAATAGTCATATTATTGACTATCCAAAATGACCTCATATTGCTGGTTATTAGTGTTGTATTATTTTGTTTATGAATGCGCTGAACGTTTGTTTTCGGAATATTGTATTATATTTGTACTCGAAATACGATTGAGAACACAAGCAAAACACAAAACACTATTACCAATGAAAAATGCAAAAAATCTGCTAGCCGTTGCTTTGATAGCATTAACTAGCGCAGCTTATGCCAACAACAATTCTACATATACAGTTGAAGAGAAAACCAAAGTAGCTGTTGTTAACAACACATTGCCTGCTTCGGCACCAGTTTTGGATAGCCCTGCACCGCAAAAAGTAAAAAACACGCCTGACACCAATAACCATAGCGCAGCTCAGAAAGCCGCTATCGTAGGCCTCCAATTGAAAAGTGTAACTACGAAGTAAGTGATTGAACCTCACAGGTTCGGTTAAGATTGATTGATGGTTTAAAAAGGGAGAAGCTTTTCTCCCTTTTTTTTGTGCACCTTAATATCGGATAGGATTAAAAACAAAAGATACCGATATGCCCGAAATGCAGCCCGTTTTCGACAGGCTGTACGAAAAACGCGACCAGATCAAAAGCAGTCGCCCTATTCCTGCTTCCGCTCTTGCGAAGATCAGGGAGGGGCTGGCTTTGGAATGGACTTATAACAGCAATAGTATCGAAGGGAATACGCTTAGGCTGCGGGAGACGCAGCTGGTGTTGCAGGAGGGGATTACGATTAAAGGGAAATCGCTGCGGGAGCATTTTGAGGCACATAACCATGAGAAGGCGATCCAGTACCTGTATGGGTTGGTAAGCCCGGAGTATGCCATGCGCAGTATTGATATTCTTTCGCTGCACGGGTTGATTTTGCGGTCTATCGAGGATGATTTTGCCGGGCGCTTACGCGATGCGGGCGTGCGCATTGTGGGCGCGAACTTTACGCCGCCTAATGCGCGAAAGGTTCCGGATCTGCTTGATCAGCTCATCGAATTTACAAATGCGAACCCTTTGGGGTTGAATGATATTCTTTTGGCGACGGTTTTTCATCACCGGTTGGTTTGGATACATCCGTTTTTTGATGGGAATGGGAGGACTGTGCGGCTGGCCATGAATTTGTTGCTGATGCGCGCGGGGTTTCCGCCGGCGATCATTCTCAAAAATGACAGGAAGAAATATTATGAGGCCTTGGATCAGGCAAACAAGGGGTCGTATCAGAAGCTTGGGGTCTTGATGGCACAGGCTTTGGAACGCAGCCTGAATATCTATCTGAATGCTTTGCCGGGGTATGATTATGAATATGAGCCGATTGTACGCATTGTGGAGGAGCCTGAGGTGCCTTACGGGCAGGAGTATGTGAGCCTGCTGGCGAGGCAGGGGAAAATCGATGCTTATAAGGAGGGAAATGTTTGGTATACTACCCGTGAGGCGGTGAAGGATTATGTCGAGAATCGGAAGCGGAAGCGTTAGCCGGCCGGAGGCCTTGTAATAGCGGGGGCGAAGCCGAGCTTCGCCCCAACCTATCTAAAAAAACTTCCGATGGAGATCATGAGCAGGAGGGGTTCTTCTTTGGAGGTTCCTGCACTGATATTGAATGCGAACTGCTCGCGAAAGGGCGTCACGTAAAACCCGCCGCCGTAGCCCTGATGCCAGTAGTTGGCGTTGTCCGGGTCGTTTCTGGCCCAGACTCTTCCTACATCATAAAATGCCCGCACGCCCATTTTGAGCGGGATGAACGTATTCCGGGTTTCGGTGAGCTGCCAGCGGAGCTCGGTGTTGAGGAAGCCTTTCGATTCCCCGGTAAAGCGGTTGCGCTTGAAGCCGCGGAGGTCGTTGAGCTGGCCGAGCGAGAACAGCTTGTAAAAGGGTAGCTGGCCTTTGGCGATGCCGCCGCCGAGCCGGAGACCCAGCGTAAGCGGGTTTTTGGTGCGGGTTGAGAGATATTGCTCCATTTCAAGTTCTGAAATGGAAGCCAGATCGTTCTTTGATTGTGACACGTGGCCGGCCTGCTGGGTCAGCTGAATGCGGAAACCGCGCTCGGGTAATGCAACGCGATCCCGGAAATCGAGGTTGAGAATGCCTTTCGCGAAGATTAAATGGAGTTGTTCATTGCCGAAAATTTCGGGATGGTCGGCAAGGTAGCTGTTGTTTCTCTGAATGCCTTCGGCCAGTTCGTAGCTGGCCGTCACTTCGATTTTGCTTTGTTTCCAGAACTGGCGGAGCAGACCGCCGGATACTGCGAACGAATTATACTGGGTGCGGTAGTAGTTAGATGGCAGATCGTTGTTTTTCGGCGTGTCGTTACCCACTCCGAAAAAGAAGTTGTAGTTGAGCGGCCGTGAAAGCGTAACCTGTGAAATGCCGTCCCATTTGCCCAACAGCTGCCGGAACTGGTTGTTATAACTGAATTCATAATTCCCTTTCACACTCACCGATGCGCCGAGCGAATGCTTTGCGGCAAAATCGGGTTTGCCGAAACGCTGGCGGGTGAAGGTAACGCCTCCATGGACGGCAAAGCCGACGAACGGGTTGTAAGTCAGTAAGGCAACGGGCAGATAGGTGTTGTATTTGAATGCATTTCGGTCGTATTCATAGTAGCGATCGTCAGCGGGTTTTATTTCGCGGGCCCCTGTGCCAAGCTCGTGGTGCGGATTCGGATCTTTTTCATAAATGAGGGTTTGTTTGCCGCCTTTGCGGACATCGGATTGATCGGAAATGTAGTCATCGCCTCCTCCGCTGACGATGCGGACGAGAATCGATCGCTCCGATTTTCCCTGAATATTGAAAACATCGTCGCCTCCGAGACCATTCAGTCTGATTTCGCGGGTTTCGGATGGGTCGAAAGTGCGTTGGTAGTAGGTTTTCGATGTGTCGGCCTGCCGGTCGTGCTTTGAAACATCATAGACAGTGACCACCACTTGCCCATTCTTTTCGCGAATGACCTTAAAATACTCTGCTTTGTTGGAGCCTACCACGTCCACTTCCTTGGCAAGCAGCGCGTAATATTCGCCCGCATATTTTTGAAGATCGCCAATGCGGGCTTTCAATTTTCGCTCGATCTCTCGCCCGTCCTTTTCATAGATTTCAGAAGGCATATTATGCACAGCGGCGGTAATATCCTGTTCGTTAATGGCTTGCTGGATTTCTTTAGCGGCATTCAGCCAATCTGCTTTGCTAAGTCCGCTGCCCACGAAGCGGTCGAGGTGGCGGGCCTGCCACATGAGGCTGCGAAGGCCGTGAATACGTTCTGCGAAGTTCTCACCGTTCGGCATACCCCATTCACGGTCGGCTAGCCAGGGAATAATGCCGTCCCAGCGCGAGAATGCATGATCACGGTCGCGGGGGATGGGGCGGTACAGCTCGCCTTCGGCGGTTTTGTACCCCGCCCATTTCCAGTTGTCTTCGTGTTTGCTCCAATCGCCGATCCAGAGATCGAACATCCTTGCACGGGCGAATTCGCGTTTGTCCACACGGTTGTCGTGGTCGTGGTAGAGTTTATTGAACAGTTTAAAACTCTTCTCGATGTCTTTGGCCCCTGCAAATACTTTGGATTTTTCGATTTTGTCGGTCGGCCGTTCTTCCAGCATGCCGAAAAGGTTACCGTATTGCTCCCTGAATGCGCCGAGTTTGTTGTCTTTGGGTAATACAAACAGCTGCGGGCTTGCGTGAAGAATTCCGATTTTGCCGAGCAGTGGTGCTACTGCCATGGCACCGTAGGGCTGCTGGGTGGAGGTTTGGTCTTTGAGTACCTGCGAAACGACGGTCCCGCGCAGCTCGTATGCGAGCGCGCGGAAAGGGTCTTTATCTACCGAGCGGAAAACATATTCTTTCCCATTGCCTGCGACGAGTTTGAGGGAGGTAGTTTGCCGACCGCCGCCTTTTCCGGCGATGACCAGGCCACCGAAGGTAGTGTCCATATCGAGATAGGGGACCTTGACGGGCACTGTCCAGGAATCGCGGTAATGTTTTCCAAACCATTTCTCCTTGAAATGCTTGCTGGCATATTCGCTGCCGGCAGCGATGGTAGTCGGCTCGCGGCGCGGCGTGTCCATTTTGTCGGAAGGTTTGATCACCGGATTGCAGGGCTGAAAGAGCGAGTTCTTAACGCCTGTTCCCGCATTTTCGCAGGCCGATAGGAAAACCTGCCCGGCCTCCTTTTGGGAAACCTGATTCCCATGAACCAGCCAATGCCGATAGCCGACATTACCATTGGCGGAATAGGTTATTTCAACGAACCCGGCTGACGATGAGGTTAATGCAGCCTTGTTGCTATGCGCGGTAAAGCCGCCGCCGGCAATTCCGCCACTATTGATAAAGAAATTGTTGTCTTTGCGCACGACCGATTGGTTCCGCTCATGTGCCGAGGCCAGGATCACCGATCCGTAATCCTGTAAGACACCATTCAATTTGTAACGGTACAGTCCCAGATTGGCATTTGAAATGTCCCGGCTGGTGCCGATGTTCTGCCGGAAGCCCACCAATGCGCTGCCAACCAGCGGAGGAGAAAAATAGGACGCCGCCGAAAATCGCCCGCCATAGTTTCCGAGCGATTCAATCGGAAAATGGGAGAGTAGCAACACGTTTTTATTGGTTGTTTCGTCCAGAATACCTTCCAGTTCTTCCATGAAATTGTCGGTGTCGGCGATGGTGCAGGCGTCGGACGAAGGTTTGGGTTTATCGTACGGGTGGTTCCACCATTGGGAATTGATCACGACCACTTCGAGCACCGGGAAAGAAATAGTCCACGGGCCCGGACAGCCGTGACCGAAAAACACCTGAAAACGTGGGTGCTTTTCCCGTTCCAGGGCTTTTTCCAATGCCATTACCCTTTGCCAGCCTTCTTTGCCGGAACCGAGCCACTCGCGATCGCCCTGGTTGAGAAGCATATGCAGTTCCGGATTACGATCAAGCAATGCGTTGGCCTTTCCTTTCCAATCGGTGACCTGTTCGGTCGTCATTTGTTCGGGAAAGGCGTCGCCGTTGAGTACCCAAAGCAACGGGCCCGGTTTGGTAGCGAGGTAATTTTCGATAACCGGAAAAATGTCATCCGGGTTTGCGAAGTCGGCGGTGTTGCCTGTGAGTATGACTTTGAAATCGGCAGCATAGAGGCTGCAAGCTGCCAGAAGGACAGAGAGCACGGACAAAGCGAGGCGTTGTGCGCAGATTTTGAGCTCGTTAGTGCTGCGTTGTAGAAGTGTAGTCAAGGTTCGGGAACGTTGCGAGTGAAAACATTGACAATTTAACAGGAATCCGTGCTGATTGAAATGTCCTGAGGCACGGAAATGTTGGAAAAATGTATTGCCACACGGTTTTTTTATAAATTACGGGTTAAAACCTCTATTGCAATGCCGTTTTCCAAGCTACCCATGAAGCTTTTGCTCATTGAAGATGAGCCCAACGTGATTTCCCTGATCCAGCGCAGCCTGACGGCCAACGGCCACGAGATCACGATTGCCATGGATGGCCAGTCGGGCTTGCAAATGGCTTTGCAGCATCAGTTTGACGTCATTATTCTTGATCTGATGATCCCGATCATCAACGGTATGGAAGTGTGCCGCCGCGCGCGTCAGGCACAGATAGCTACGCCGATCCTGATGCTGACCGCGCTCGGTACGACCGAAAACATAGTGTCGGGCCTGGACGCGGGTGCGGACGATTATATGACCAAGCCTTTCAAGCTGGCCGAACTGGAAGCACGGCTCCGGACGCTGATACGCCGGGGCAAAGAACCGGAAAAGGAGAAAAACGATAAGGTACTGACGCTGGGAGACCTCGTGCTCGACAAGGTAACGAAGACGGTTAAACGCGCAGGGCAGCCGATTGAGCTGACAGCCACTGAATTCCGTCTTTTGGAATACCTTCTTTCGAATACCAACCGCGTTTTAAACAGAATGGAAATCCTGGAAAATGTGTGGGATATTAATTTCAATCTCGGGACGAACGTGGTGGACGTTTATATCAATTACCTCCGGAAGAAGATTGATAAAAACCATGATCTAAAGCTGATACACACTGTGTTCGGGATGGGGTATGTGATCCGTCAGTCGTATGAAGATACAAAATAAGATCGCGCTGATTTTCACGGCATTATCGGCGGGCATTATCCTGGCATTGAGCGTTTTTGTCTATTTTTTTGCCTCTGAAAGTATTGCAACGAGTTTTTTCCACCGCCTCGAAGTGCGGTCGGATATTGTGGGGCACGCCGCATTGCAGGAGAACAAATCGCTCTCATCCATTTACTTTGATATCAAAGAGCGGCACCTGGGCAGCCTTCCTTACGAAAAACATCGCATTCTACCCGACCCACCCGATGAAGCGACGAGGAAAAGGCTTGCCTTGCCGTCGACATTTTACGAAGCAGCGCAAATAGACGTCCCTGCCAGATTTTTCAATCACGATACCTCGTATGTCGTACTTCGCATTGCGCGGGAAAACAAGCGGATCATGGTGGTGTCGTCGGCGCTCGATACCTATGGAATGCAGGAAATGAACAACCTGAAAAACCTGCTGGTGACCGGGTTTGTGATCGCGATGCTATTTGTATTCACATTCGGGAAGCTGTTTTCCAATGAGATCTTCAAGCCGATCCGCCGTATTATCCGTAATGTGAAGGGTATCAATGCGCATAACCTGCACCAGCGGCTGGTGGTAGACCCTACCGATGACGATGTAGAGGCGCTCTCGCGAACTTTCAACGACATGCTCGACAGGTTGGAGGTGACTTTCGAAATGCAGAATAACTTCGTTAGCAACGCGTCACACGAGTTCCGGACGCCGCTGACGGTAGTGAGCGGAGAAGCTGAGCTGGGAATGTCGATGCCCGGCCTGCCTGATAATGCCAGGGAGTCGTTTTTGAATATTTACAAGGAGGTCGAAAAGCTGGAACACCTTACGAATAGCATGCTTAGTCTGGCCCAGACCGGTTTTGACGGGAAAAAAGAGCAGTGGGAAGAGGTACGGATCGATGAGCTGATCCTTTCCGTGAAAGAGGCCGCCGACCGCATTATTCCTGATAATAAAGTGGCTATTGATTTTGATAACCTGCCCGAGGATGAATGTAAGCTCACAGTGAACGGGAACCTCGCATTGTTGAAAGCTGCTTTTTCCAACATCGTTCTCAATAGTTGCAAGTATTCCGATAACAAGCCGGTGACTGTTAAGATCAGCGCCGACAGCAAATATGTGATCGTGGAGATTGCCGACCAGGGTATCGGCATTCCCGACCGCGAAATCGGGCAGATATTCGTGCCGTTTTTCAGGGCTTCCAATACCGCCCGATACAAAGGCTACGGAATCGGGTTGCCGCTGACGCACAATATCATACGCATGCACCAGGGTAAAGCCGATGTACAAAGCCGGGTCGGCGAAGGAACGCGCTTTACCACCTACCTGCCTTTCAAGTATTTTTAAGTGCTCTTACTTCATTTTAATATTCTTATTTCATTCTAATAAGTCTCTCACTACATTATAATGCAGCTCTTAAACAGGGCTAATGTCTTGGCTGTAACATTGCATTGTTAATTGATTATCAACGCATTGTTAACTTAAAAGACGGCATTTATATGAGAACAGTGGTGGTACCTACGGACTTTACAAATGAAGGCATTCAAATCGCCGAAGCCATTGTGAGGGACATCCGCGACGAGGTGCGCGTGATCTTCACACACCTTTTCCACGTGGCCGACGACATCCAGGACCTGCTTTTTTCGACATACCGCGAAAAGGAATATGAGCTCGTACCCGAGGAGTTCTGGCAGGAATGCAAGATGCTGAAAGATACTTATCCCGAACTGGCCAGCATCAAGATCGACTTCTTTTACGGTAACAAGCTGGCACTCCTGAAAAACTTTCTGGAATACTACGAAACCGATTTCATCGCTTATTCCGAGCAATACGGCATTCCCAAACTGACCAGGAGCAGCCTGGACGCGCTGCCGGTACTGAAAAAGACCGGCTACACGATGATCAACGCCGATATGGTCCGCGTTTCGTCGCTTGCCGACAGCTACCGGTAAGCATTTTGATTGATTATGAGATTGTGAAAAAGGTAAATATCAGTGAACTATGCTTCTCAAAAAGAATATCCCGATCCGCTATATTTTTGGCAAAATCAAATATGAAATCCTGTTCGTGACGATCTACGGTATCGCTATCGAGGTCATTTACCAGAACTTTCATATTACCAACATTTCAATCCCGATGACTGTACACAGCGTGCTCGGGACGATCATCTCACTGCTGCTCGCATTCCGCTCCAACCAGGCTTACGACCGCTGGTGGGAAGCCCGGATCGTGTGGGGCGCTATCGTGAACGATTCCCGGACATTAGCGCGGCAAATCCTGTCTTTAATGGAGGACCCATTGGACCCGGACCGTATCGACGGCTTCAAAAAGCGGATGATCAAGCGCCAGATCGCCTGGTGTTATGCTTTGGGTAAAGGCCTGCGCAGGGACGACCCGATGCCGATGATCAGCAAGTTTGTATCGGAAGACGAATTGGAATACCTCAAAGACTTCGATAACAAGCACGTCGGCCTCGTTCAGCTGCATGCGCGTGATCTGAACAATGCATTGAAACAGGGTTGGGTAAATCCGTACCAGCAAGTAGAGCTCGACCAGACGCTCACGCGTTTGTGCGACCATATGGGTAAGTCGGAGCGTATCAAAAACACGGTGTTCCCCTCGACCTACAGCCTCTACATTCATCTGGCATTGCACTTCTTCATTCTGCTATTGCCGTTCGGACTCGTACAGCTTTTCGGTTTCCTGATGGTGCCTGTGCTCGTGGTCATTACCGCGTGTTTCTTCCTGATCGAAAAAATGGCGATCCATTTGCAGGATCCCTTCGAAAACAAACCTACCGACACGCCCGTGCTGTCGATTTCGCGGAATATCGAGCGTGATTTGAAGCAGATGATGAAAGACAAGCACGTACCGCAAGCATTTCAGCCCGAGACGTTCTATATTTTGTAAGTGCTGGTGCGAAGCTCAGGCTTCGCACCCATTATTCGCAGGCCTCCGGCCGGTCGATACCGAAAGCGCATTGGTTTCCCGGTACTGACCGGCCGGAGGCCTGCGAATCGTATGCACGAACCAGGAGCTTCGCGCCAGCGGCGCAAAAGCGCCGCTGCTATTTTCGCTTCATACCATTGTGAATATCGACGAGAATATGATGATCATCGCGTACCCAATTTCCACTCTGGTATTTTTTATGCTTCGCTGTAAACAGGTAATCTTCAAACATTTCGTAAGCTTTATGTGCCTCTTCAATCGAGTAAAAGGAGCTCAGCCAGGTAGTAGGGATCTTGTCTTTTTTTACCGCTCCAACACCCACATTGTAAAGTTTTACAATCCCCTGCGAAAATTCCATTGAAATATAATCCTGCTCCCTTACCTGCGCGCTGCTGAGGATGGAAGCCGTGTGTGCCAGATAGTTGAGCAGCCTTGCACGGATCTGTGCCTCATTTTCAGATTTCACAGGTTTGACGCGCCACCAGTTGTTTTTCCCAAAGTAAGGGTCGTCCTGGAAGCGCAATAACTTGCGGCCATACTCGATCAGCGAAACGCTCTCATTCGGTGAAAGCTCGAAGTTGATCAGCCGCATTCCGTTGTCGGCGTATGAAAAGAACACACCTATTTCTTCGGTGTTGCGGTTCGAAGTGAGGAAAATCGTGTGGGCTGCCGTATCGAAATCCCATTTTCCCGTCGTGTATTCGCCGGCCGTTCCTACTCTTGTGAAAGTACTGTCGGGGAAGAACGAGATCAGCATATTGTGCTTGTCGCCTGGCTCGTACTGCCTCACCGGCCGGCCGTCGGGTTGAACGACTCCCTGGCTGGTCGTACTTATCCCGGAAATCCGCCAGGTACCGAGCATATTCGAGGGGCTGGGTTTAATACGCTCTTCCATTACCTCGCGTGGCTGGCGCGAGGCGCGCTTGGAGCCGGTGCGGTAAATGATCCCGTGATGCTGCATCATGGTGATCATAATGAAGAGGATGAAGAGTTTCAAGGAAGTCATGGCGCGGCTGTTGACGGGGGTTGTAATACCCTAAAGTTAGGAATTTTCTTTTATTCAAAATGAAGTAAACAAGAGGAAACATGAAATTTTGAGTAATTCCGGGCCACTTTTTACTTATCTCGGCATATAGGGATGGTCATACTGCATCCACCTTTAATCCTAAAACCCAGGACTTCTGCCCATGAACTTGCTCAGGTTGCTACCGCTGCTGTTTGTTTTTTTATTGTTTGGATTTGAAGATGATTTTAAACGGCCTGAATCCGGATATGCAGCGCCCCATGCTCCCGATACGCCGTTGCGCGCAGTCCAGGATGCCAAAGGCGAAACGATCAGTGTTTTCAGAGGTAGTGAGGCCAAACCGATTCTGACCCAAAAGACAAAGGCCGATTTTCGCCCTTATTTGCACCCGATCGTCGCACCCGACGGCAAAGGTGTCCTCACCGAATACAGTCCTGGCCATCACAAGCATCAGACGGGCATCTATTGGGGCTACACCCGCGTGAATGGCCGTGATTATTTTCACCACCCGGGCGACGGTTATTGGAAAAAAGTCTCCGCAGGCATTATCGAAGCAAAGGGCACGGAAGTAAAATGGCAGACCGTCTACGACCTGCTCGATTCCACCGGCACAGCCGTATTGACCGAGACGCAAAACTGGTCGATGCGCGTGAAAGACGGCAAATATCTCCTCGACCTGGAATGGAATGGCGAGGCAAAAGCCGACGTGACGATCGGTAAATATGATTACGGTGGCCTGTTTGTGCGTATGCCGTGGAAACAAGGCATTAAGGGCGAGGTCGTGAATGCGGCCCGCCAGAAGAATGAGAAGGCCGAGGGGCAGGCTGCGATGTGGGTCGATATTGGTATGCAAGTGGAAGGCCGTAGCGACCTGGCGCATATTGCCATTCTCGATCATCCGTCCAACAAGGGCTACCCGCAAACTTGGCGTGTTGACGGGCAGCTCGGCGCGGGCCCCGCACGTGCACGTAAGGGCGATTGGCACATTAAAAAAGGCGAAACCGAGATCATCAGGCACGAGTTGGTTATTTATACGGGCGATTTTAAAGATGTTGAGTTAAATAAAACATTCGGTGAGTTCATTGGCAACACCGGTCAGTATAATACTACTGCCTTATGGGCATTGGCGCAGAAGGAAGGCCGGGAGGCGAAGTTCCTGAGTGCGCAGGAGGCGGTAGCTGCTATGACCGTTAAAGATGGTTATCAGGTCAATGCATTCGCGTCCGAACCGATGATGACCCAGCCGATGGCATTCTGCTGGGACGACCGCGGCAGGATGTGGATCGCCGAGAACAAAGACTACGAGTCGCGTGGAAAAGGCTTTTCCAACGCCGGTACCAGCCGCATTCTGATCCTGGAAGACACCGATCACGACGGTGTGGCCGATAGCAGGAAGGTATTTATGGAAGGCGTTGCATTTCCGGCCGCATTGGCGGTTGGTTTTGGTGGCGTGTTCGTGGGGGCGCCGCCCAACCTGCTTTTCGTACCGGATAAAAATGGCGACGACAAAGCCGACATGGACGATATCGAAGTCCGCCTGACTGGCTGGGGCATCCGCGACCGCCACGAGACCCTCAACAGCTTCCACTGGGGGCCCGATGGCTGGCTTTACGGCTTGCAGGGGTTTGCTACGCCTTCCAAAGTGGGTAAGCCGGTTGGGAAAGGCAAATTATACAGCCATAAAGATGCGTTTCCCGAGAATATCGAGGTAGAAGACGGCGTCGATATCAATGGCGGTGTTTGGCGGTATCATCCCACGAAGCGAAAATTCGAAGTCGTCGCCCACGGTTTCAGCAATCCCTGGGGCATTGATTACGACGCCAAAGGCCAGCTCTTTATCACCGCCTGCGTGATCCCGCATTTGTGGCACGTGGTACCGGGCGGCATTTACCACCGGCAGGGCGGGCAGCATTTCAATCCGTATGTGTATAACGATATCAAAACCATCGCCGACCACAGCCACCGCTCGGCGCATGGTGGCGCGCGCATTTACCTTTCGGACGCATTCCCGGCCTCCGAGCGCGGCAAGATATTTATGGCCAACATCCACGAGCACGGCATTCTCTCCGACCAGTTGATACCCAAAGGTTCAGGATTCGCTGGCAAGCACGGTGACGACTTCCTGATGGCCAACAATGCCCAATGGGTCGGTTTCAGCATGGAAATAGGGCCGGAGGGAGGTATGTACATCCTCGACTGGCACGACGCCGACATTTGCGGTTCCGACGTGCTCAATTCCGAAACCGGCCGGATTTTCAGGGTAATGCCCCAAAATTCCCTCGCCGAAAACTGGAAAGGACGTTACGACGACCTGAACAAACTTTCCGATGCAGACCTGGCCGCATTGCAAACCAGCAAAAGCGAATGGCATGCCCGACGTGCCCGGCTAATCCTGCAAAGTCGGGCCGAGATCGGTAAGATATCGTCGGACGCGGTTCAGAAACTCAATGCATTATACCAATCCAAAGACAACGCCGATAACCGCCTCCGCGCCATGTGGGCATTGAAAGTGACTGATAATCTGAGTAATGCTACATTGAAGCAGGCATTGTCGGACGCAGACCACCACGTACGTGCCTGGGCGATCCAGTTCCTTTGCGAGGACGCGCAACCAGCAGCGGACATTACGGGCCAGTTCGCGCAAATGGCCGTAAGCGATCCGTCGCCCGTCGTACGCCTGTACCTGGCGTCGGCCATGCAACGCCTGGACGCCCATGCAAAATGGAATATTACGAAAGGCCTGCTTGCGCATACGGAGGATGTACAAGACCATAATTTGCCCAAAATGATCTGGTTCGGTATTGAGCCATTGGTAAAAGAGAATCCTTCCAAAGCACTGGAACTGGCCGCAGGGAGCAAAATACCCATGGTAACCCAATTCATCGCGAGAAGATTGGTGGATGCGGATCAAATCAATACGCTGGTAGCAACTCTCGGCAAATCGGCCGCAAACCGGATTGGCATCCTCACCGGCATGCGCGACGGACTCGAAGGCCGCACGGACATCAAAACACCCGAAAACTGGAATGCCGTTTACGTCAAACTCAAACAAGCCGACAAGCCCACCGCGCGGTTAGCCGCCGATTTGGGCCGCCACTTCGGCGACACCGAATCCGCGAAAACCGCATTGGTGACATTGAAAAATAAATCCGTTGCGTTATCCGAGCGCCAAAAGGCCCTCCAATCCCTCGCAGCCCGCCAGCGCCCGGAACTTCAAAATGAGCTCCCCGCATTGCTGAATGACAATACATTGCGCCTCGATGCCATTCGCGCCGTGGCCGGTTACGACAGCGAGTCATTGGCAAAGCAGCTTATCGACGCCTACCCGAAATTCAGCGCCACGGAAAAATCCGAAGCTGTGCAAACCCTGGCCTCGCGCCCGAAATCAGGATGGCTCCTTACGCAAGCCATTTCAAAGAACGTAATCCCTAAAAACGATGTGCCTACCTACGTTGCCCGCCAGCTCAGGCGCGTAGTCGGCAGTGGTTTCGTAGAAGTATGGGGCCCGATCGACCACGTCGCATTCGATGAAAAAGCTTATAAAAAATACCGCACCCTGCTTACCGACAAGGCCGTAGCCGACGCCAGCAAAGCCCAGGGCCGCCTCGTATTCCAGCGAACCTGCGCGCCTTGCCACAAACTCTACGGCGAAGGCGGCATCATTGGCCCCGAACTCACCGGCTCCAACCGCGCGAACCTCGACTACCTGCTCGGCAACATCCTCGACCCCAGCGGTGAAATACAGGACGATTACAAAATGGTCGTCATCACCACCCGCGACGGGCGTACGTATGTAGGTAACGTTGCCAAAGAAACCGACCGGCAGCTGACGCTCCGCATCGTTGGCCAGGACGCGGTGGCGATCAATAAATCGGACATTCAGACGCGGGAAGTAACACCGTCATCCATGATGCCGACCGGATTGCTGGATAATCTTTCGGAGAAGGAGGTTACAGAGTTGATTGCTTATTTGCGGACGACCACGCAGGTGCCGTTGGGGAAGAAATGATAAACAATGCGAAACATGGCATGAAGCTGAGCTTCGCGCCATGTTTCGCAGGCATCCGGCCAAAGGGGTTGTGGAACCAATTCCGCTACTATTCCAAATATGGAATCGGAAGATACTCAACAATATGCGGAGGTACTTTTTTTGCCTTGATAATGCGCCGGTCTTCCCTGATAGCGCGTTCGGCATATTGGATGATCTCATCCATTAATCGATCCTCGACACCATATCCCAGGGCGTGTTGCACATACTTCGCCGCTATTTCTCTTGCTGTTTTCATAGCTGTTTTATTAGGACATCATGCATCTAATCTTCGCGCTTGAGTGTGCTCGGAATGCATGAACTAGAAAAAGATAAAAGGGGCGAGAATGAAGAATAGTAACAGATGAACGGAGTAATCGAATCTTGGGATCCGAAGAGTGTTTTTTGATTCTTTGTGGTGTGATCTATGTTTGAAACGCCCTGTTTTTGTTGTCCCATCCCCACAATACGAAGCACCGGGTCTTTCGCTGTTCAGAGATCCCGACAGGGTAGAATTTTCGGCTTTTTCATAGGTATTGTATGGTATTAGGAAGATGCATATTCAGAATATGTCGGCAAAAAAGCAATGCCTAGTAAGCTCCCAAAGTACAGTTTGCATTATTAATTAGCCTTCGGGAGCTATTTGATTGCAATAGGGGATTCTGAAAGATTCCAGGATTGATAGCAGAGTTTCCAGCAACCAAACGCTTTTCAAACGGCATGGAAATTCTCAATTCGCGAATTAGGAATCGAGTTCTTCATCCTCAACCCCCTCAAAATAATTCAAAACCGTCATCAAAGGCAACGTCGCTTTATCCGCCGCATTCGACATCTGTATCACGGCCCGGTCGATCGAATTTGGGTCGAAACCGGAAAAGTAGCCTTCGATAACCTCTCCGGGCCGTATCTGGTAGGAAATGGCTTTGTTAATGTATTTCGATGCGCGTTTTTGCAGGCCGGTGAGTTCTGAGGCGGACATGGGTGATATCGGGTTGTTTAATCGGAAGAACGCGGGGCGTTCTTGCTAACAAAGATATCAACAGCCGGAAAAGTTTCCAGAGTCACACCGAAGTTTCAGATATCGGAGACTATTACATACCGCCGCAATCCCGCCTGTTGCGCTCAGCGCGGGTGGTTAGCGCGTTCGTTGCGCGCGGCCATTTCCACGGATTGCGTAATGCGTTTTTCACGCGTTTCCGGCCTTTTGGCATTCAAAATCCATTCCAGTATCAGCCGTTTAGACGAAGGTGCGAACTTCTCAAAGTTTTCAAGTGCGGCCGGATTGGTATCAAACGCCGCTTGCAGATCATCTGGGACCACCGCATTGCCGGCGGTTTCGAGTGCGTCCCAGGCGCCGGTTTCCTTCGCAAGGTCGATCATCGCCTGGCCTTCCGCGCGCATGAGCCCGGCTGCTATCATCCGCGCGGCGCGTTCCTTGTTCACCGTGCTCCATTTGCTTTTTGGGTTGCGTTTCGTGAATGTGAGGTAAAAGCTTTCTTCGTCGCGCTTTATGGCCTTGCTGTCGATCCAACCGTAACACAAGGCATGCTCGATCGACTCCTTGTAGCCAATGCTGGCCGTAGCGCTGTCTTTGTGGTAAATGATCAGGAAAACTGCGTCCTTCTTCGTGCCGTTTTTAGCCAGCCACGCGCGCCATTCCTGATGGCTGGGTGCGGCTATGGCTTCGATTCCGTTCTTAGTTTCCATTGGCGATCGACAGATAATGATGGTTTTGGGTTGAAGTTGATACAAAACTAAACGGCTGGTCTGACAGCCTTATGTCAGGAGGTTTTCAAAGCTCCGAAAAAAGCTTGCCGTTTCCCTTTCCTCCCTTTCCTCTATTCTCCCTACTCCCTTAATAATGAGCCTAAATTTCAATAGTACTAAACCAGTAATTTATTGCAACGAGGCCGCTTTTGGTTTAAATTCATAACTCAACCAAAAACCAGTGCTATGCGTGCATTCAACAAACTGCTATTCGCCATTATACTGTGCTTCAGTGCATTTGGTTCGTTTGCGGCCGACCAGCCCGAAACGTTGAAAATAGGTGCTCAGGCTCCGGACTTCAACTTGCTTGGTGTCGATGGCAAGCGTTATTCTTTGAAGAGTTTTGCCAATGCCGACATTCTTGCAATCGTTTTCACCTGCAACCATTGCCCCACTGCGCAGGCGTATGAGGAGCGCATTAAAAAACTGACTGCTGACTATAAAGCCCAAAAAGTAGCAGTGGTTGCCATTTCCTCGAACGATCCAAAAGCGATTTTGCTCGACGAATTGGGCTATACCGACATGAGCGATACTTATGACGAAATGAAGCTCCGGGCGAAAGATATGGCTTATAACTTTCCTTATCTTTATGACGGCGACGATCAGAAGATCGCATTAGCTTACGGACCGGTTGCCACACCGCATATTTTCATTTTTGATAAAGCCAGAAAACTTCAATACAATGGCCGTATTGACGACGTGGAAAAGCCGACGGGGACGCCCAAAAACGTAGATGCCAAAAATGCCATTGAAGCACTACTGGCAGGGAAGCCGGTGCCGGTACCCGCTACCAAAACATTCGGCTGCTCGATGAAATGGGCTGCGAAAGAGGATAATGTAAAGAAGGAACAGACTGCCTGGGCAAAAGAGCCGGTGACCCTGGAAACGATCGATGAGGCGGGTTTGAAGGAGCTGATCCAGAATAAATCGGACAAGCTGAGGCTCATTAACGTGTGGGCGACCTGGTGCGGACCTTGCGTGACGGAGTTCCCTGACTTTATGGTCATGCACCACATGTACCGCCGCCGTGATTTTGAATTTATTTCAATCAGCGCGGATAATCCCGATAAGAAGGACAAAGCGCTGAAATTCCTGCAAGGCAAGTTCGCTTCCAACAAAAACTATATTTTCAACATCGAAGACAAATACAAGCTCATCGAAGCGGTAGATTCGAAATGGCAGGGCGCTTTACCATATACCATACTTGTGGAACCGGGCGGCAAGATCGTCTATTCGCAGCAAGGGCCGATCGACCCCGCGAAAATGAAGAAGCTTATCGTGGAGAACAAGTATGTCGGACGGTACTACTAACCCATATTCAAACAACCAACCTGACTTTATGGAAGACCAAGACTTTTCAAGACGCCGGTTTCTGGGCGCGTCGGCCCTTGCGGCGGCGGGTTTCGTAATGGCGCGTACGCCTATTTTCGGTGCGCCGGCTTATATCAAAAAACTCGGCAAGCCGAATTCGCTTTTCAACGGTGTGCAGGTAGGGGCCATAACCTATTCGTGGAGAAGTCTGCCCGGCGGTGCGGAGGATATTTTGAAATACTGTATTGAAACCAATATCAGCGCCATTGAGCTCATGGGCCCTACCGGCGAGTCGTTCGCAGGCGCACCGGAAGCGCCGCCTCGTCCTAACCTCGCGCCCGGCCCGGATGGCAAGCGTCCGGAAATGACGGACGAGCAAAAGGCGATTCAGAAGGAATATGCCACCAAAATGGCCGAATGGCGTGCGAAAGTGTCCATGGACAAGTTTGTACAGCTTCGCAAAATGTACAATGATGCGGGGGTAAGCATTTATGGTTTCAAACCCAACGCATTGAATACCAACAGCACCGATGCAGAAGTAGACTATGCATTCCGCGCGGCCAAAGCGTTGGGGGCTAATCAGGCGAATGTGGAGCTGCCCAACGACCCGGCGCAAACGAAGCGCCTCGGCGACATTGCGGCAAAGAACAAGGTATATTGCGGCTACCACGGCCACACGCAGCAAACCCCGACCTGGTGGGATACGGCATTGAGCCAGTCGAAATACAATGCGATGAACTTCGATATGGGCCATTATGTGGCGGCAGGCTTCGATCCGTTCCCGTTGCTTGAAGCGAAGCATGACCACATTGTGAGCATGCACGTGAAGGACCGTAAAAACAAAGAACACGGCGGCGCCAATGTGGTGTGGGGCCAGGGCGATACGCCGATAGTCGCCGTCCTTGAAATGATGCGTGCGAAAAAATACAAGTTCCCGGCCACGATAGAGCTGGAATATGAGATCCCGGCAGGTTCGGATGCGTTGAAGGAAACGGCCAAATGCGTTGAATTCGCGCGGAAGGCGTTGGGGGCTTAGTACTGCAAATTCAATGAAATGGGTCGTGAAGCGTTGTGCTTTACGACCCGTTTGCGTTTCCGGCAGTCTCACCTGAGGATTAAATTTTGGCTAAAAATTTTTTCGTACGAAATTTTTCCTACCTTTGGAGTGTTGATTGAAAAACGTACCAATGGAACCTACAAAATCAGAACTGGAAATACTGCAAGTGCTTTGGGAATACGGGCCGTCGACGGTGCGGTTTGTGAATGATAAGCTCAATGAAGAGAAGCGGGCGGTGCAGTATTCCTCGACTTTGAAACTGATGCAGATCATGGCCGAGAAGGGCATCGTGATCCGCGACGAGAGCAGTATGAAGCACGTTTACAGCCCTGCGGAGCCGGAGGACAAAACGAAATCGGCATTGCTGGAACGCTTTGTGGATTCGATGTACCGGGGTTCGGCGTCGAGTCTGGTCATGCAGCTTTTTGGAAATAAAAATACCTCCGCGGAGGAGCTCAGCGAGATCAAGGATTTCCTGAAAAAACTGGATCAGTAATCACTAAACCGTTTCAATCCGTTAGCCATGAATTGGAATATCATCGATCATCCGACAGCCCATGAATGGGTCCGTGCGCTTTGCCTTACGTTGATGCATTCACTCTGGCAGGGCCTCGTCGCCGCTATTGTCGCCGGCGGTATTCTGCTTTGCACGCGCAAAAGCAAGCCTGCTTTGCGTTACAATATGCTCGCATTGGTGATGCTGCTGTTCTTGTCCGGGACAGTGCTGACGTTCAATCTGATGATTCGGGATATTAGCCAAGTATCCGTTTCGGCAGTTGTTTTTTCCAGGGAATGGATTGTGAATACTACTTTTCAAAATGTAGGAAATGTGGCCGCCGCCGCCGCTGAAACCGACTGGATGATGCGGATCATGGCCTTTTTTAGCGAACATGCCCAAGTGATCGTAGCTGGCTGGTTCCTTGTTTTTGCGGTGAAATCACTGCTGGCGGCGAGCGGGTTACTTTATCTGAGAAAGGTCGCGCAGCAGGTTTCAATGCCGGAAATGAAATGGATTGTACGGTTTTACGAGCTTGCCGAAAGAATGCGGATCGGGCAGGAAGTGGAGCTGCGCGAATCGATGCAGGTGGCCGTACCGATGGTGATCGGTTTTTTGAAGCCGGTCGTGCTTGTGCCGCTGGGTATGCTGGCCAATCTCCCGCCCGCACAGGTGGAAGCGATCCTGCTGCACGAACTGGCCCACATCCGCCGCCGCGATTACCTGATCAACCTTTTGCAGATATTCTCTGAAAATGTATTCTTCTTCAACCCGGCGGTATGGTGGATTTCCAAATTGATCCGCGAAGAACGCGAACATTGCTGCGACGACCTGGCGATCAGTGTAATGCAAAATAAAACTTCATTCATCAACGCGCTCGTCTCGTTCCAGGAGTACAACCTGTCGCGGCCGGTTTTTGAAGTGGCCTTCTCCAAAAAGCGTAATCATTTGCTGGACAGGATCAAACGCATTGTCAATAACAATAATAAACCACTTGATGCCATGGAAAAACTATTTGTAACATTCAGTCTGGCGGCGGCGATTGCGCTGTCGGCAGCTACTGCGCCGGAAAAGCCGGCAACACCTCAAAAACGTCCCGCTTTGACGGAAACCCGGTCTGATGCAACAGTTCCTTTGCCTGGGAAGGTTCAAGCGTTGTCGCTGCCGGAAGAACATGATTTGGTAATCCCGGCGCCGGATACCCTTCCAAAGAAGAAACTGCGATCGGGCGAAACAGAGATACACTCCGCGAACGTGTACTCGGCGCGGCAGGGAATCAGCACGTATAACGTTACACGTAACAACAAACAGTACGAGATCGTCCGGCGCAATGGCAAGATCATATCGCTTTGGGTAGATGACAAGGAGATCGCGGAAAGCGATTATGCAAAGTATCAGCCCGAGATCGACAAGATCATGGAGGAAGTGAAAGCCCAGCATGAAATCGCCGAAAAACAGCGTGAAGAGGCGCAGGAAATGCGCAAAATCGCCGAAGGACAGCGTCGTGAAGCCGAAAAGCAGAGTGGACAGGCAAGCATAATGAGGCAGGATGCGGAAAAGCAGCGAGAGCACGCCAATCAAATGCGGCTCAATGCCAATGCAAACCGGGAGGAGGCTGACAAAATGAGAGTAGAAGCGGGCAAGCAGCGTGAAGCTGCCGAGGATATGCGAAAACAGGCAGATCAAATGCGGCAAATGGCAGAAAAACAACGCGAAGCCGCAGAAGGTATGCGGGAAAAAGCCGAAGAGCAACGTAAGGTGGCCGAAAAGGAAAGAGAAGCTTATATCAGGATTCAGGACGGGATAATAGACGAACTAACCCGCGAGGGGCTGGTGAAGGACAGGGACGACCTGTCATACAAACTGTCTGACGAAGAACTGATTGTGAATGGGACGAAACAATCTGCGGATCTCCATCAGAAATTGAAATCGAAGTATGTGAAAGAGTTGGGTGACAGGAAGTTTGAACTGATGTACAACTATCGTAACCAGAGCGGCCATATTAAGACAGGGATTAGCCGTTCGGGAGAAAAATAGCAGTAAAACAGCCGTTCGCCTGCATTTAATAGGAAGTTACCACGAATAACTTTCGAACGGCATGCATCGCAGGACATTCATAAAAAATACATCCATAGCAACAGCCGGGGCCGCATTGGCGCCCGGCTTTGCCTTTTCTGACCCGGTCGCGCAGAATAAGCTGCCCAAATGGAAGGGCTTCAATCTGCTGGATTTCTTTTCTCCCGATCCGGCCAAAGGCCGCAAAGCTACCACCGAGGAGCAGCTCAAATGGATGGCGGATTGGGGTTTCGACTTTGTGCGTATCCCGATGGCTTACCCGGCTTATGTGAAATTCGACCGCAGCCGCAGCATTACACCGGAGGAAGTTTACCAGATCGACGAGCAGGCCGTTGACCGTATCGACAAGCTGGTAGCCGCCGCGCATAAGCACAACATCCACGTAAGCCTGAACCTGCACCGTGCGCCGGGCTATTGTGTCAACGCAGGTTTTAATGAACCCTACAATCTCTGGACCGATCAGAAAGCGCTGGATGCATTCTGTTTTCACTGGAATATGTGGGCTAAAAGGTATAAGGGAACTTCATCGAAGCGTATCAGCTTCGATTTGCTCAACGAGCCCAGCATGCGTGCAGATATGAACGATCAGCATTCGAAGCGGTCGTCAGTTCCCGGCGACGTTTACCGAAAACTGGCTATTGCCGCGTCGGAAGCGATCAGAAAGGAAAATCCGGGGCATTTGATCATCGCCGATGGCAACGATGTAGGCACATCGGTGATCCCCGAGCTGGCTGACCTCGACATCGCGCAGAGCTGCCGCGGTTACCATCCGGGAATTATTTCGCATTACAAAGCTCCCTGGGCCATGAAGGACCCTGATAATGCGCCCGAACCCAAATGGCCGGGACAGGTTGGGGATCAATATCTGAGCCGCGCCATGCTCGAAAAGTTCTATCAACCCTGGATCGAGCTTGTCAGTAAGGGTGTCGGTGTGCATTGCGGCGAATGCGGCTGCTGGAACAAAACGCCCCACGAGGTTTTCCTGGCCTGGTTCAACGACGTGCTCGACATTCTTTCTTCTAACGGCATCGGTTTTTCGTTATGGGAATTCGCCGGAGATTTCGGCGTGCTGGATTCGCGTCGTGAGGATGTCGCCTACGAAGACTGGCACGGGCATAAGCTGGATCGTAAGTTGCTGACGTTGTTGATGAAGTACTGAACTATTTAGTCAACTCACTCAGCAACCCGGGTATATTCAAGCTCCTGGTATACATCTCAATCGACCCGTCGGGCAGATATTCCCATTGATCCTGCGGACGGTCCCAGTACAATTCTACGCCGTTGCCGTCGGGGTCGTTCAGATATAAAGCTTCCGAAACACCGTGGTCGCTGGCTCCCGTGAGGGGATAGTTGGCTTTCAAAAGGCGGTTTAATGCAACGGCCAAGTCTTTCCGGGTAGGGTAGAGAATGGCGGTATGGAACAAGCCGACGCCTTGGGGAGATGCCGGAGGCGCGCCTTTGCTGTACCAGGTGTTCAGGCCAATGTGGTGGTGATAGCCGCCCGCGGAAATGAACACGGCCTGCGTGCCGTAGCGCGTCGTGATTTCGAAGCCAAGCAGGCCGCAGTAGAAATCGATGGCGCGGTCCAGGTCTGCTACTTTGAGGTGGACGTGTCCGATCCTGGTCTGAGCGGGTATGATATAGTTGTCCGGTTCCATGGGAGGTTTGCGATTTGGTGTAACAATCAATTTACATGGTTTTGCGGTAAAAAATTCCGGAAAGCGACTTTACAGTTAAATCAGTTAACCATTCATAATACATTAATGAACCGCCGGGAAGCATTATCCTCGATCGCCGCTGTGAGCGCAGCAGGCATTGTTCCAGCCGAAGCTGCGAAAGCCAAAGTTCAGCCATTTATTTATTCTCTCAATATGAGCACTTTGCGCGGCCAGAAACTAGGCTTCCGCAAAGAGCTGGAAGTTGCGGCAAAGGCTGGTTATGGCTCGGTTGAGATTTGGATCAGCACTTTGCAGGATTACCTCAAAGGCGGAGGGACATTACAGGAAGCCCAACGCATGATCGGGGATCTCGGACTGAAAGTAGAGGATGCCATCGGCTTTGCGACCTGGATCGTGGACGATGAAACGGCCCGTGCCAAAGCATTGGATCAGCTGAAAGGGGAAATGGAGCAATTGGCCGCGATTGGCTGCCCGCGTGTGGCCGCCCCACCCATGGGCGCGACCACCGGCGCTTCGCTCGACCTGGCGAGGGTAGCCGAGCGTTACAGGGCCATTCTTGAATTGGGTGATAAAACCGGCGTGGTTCCGCACCTTGAACTGTGGGGATTTTCAAAGAACCTGAGCCGGGTTGGAGAGATATTGTATGTGGCGGTAGAATCCGGGCACCCTTCGGCGCGCTTGCTTATGGATGTCTACCATTTACACAAAGGCGGCTCGGGAATGGACGCAATCAGGGATGTAGGAAAGCCGTTAATCGAAATTTTCCATGTGAACGACTACCCCAAAACGCCCCCGCGCGAGTCGATCACGGACGCGGACCGCGTGTATGTAGGCGATGGGATTGCTCCGTGGAAAAATGTAATTCAAAGCCTTAAAAACCCCGATAAGCCTATTATCCTGTCATTTGAAGTGTTCAACAAGGATTATTGGGCGCAGGATGCATTGCAGGTAGCGAAGACAAGCCTCGCCAAGATGAAGAAGATCGTCGAAGCAGCGGTTTAAAGGATAGCAGGTCGGTAGCAATGCCGGCCTTTTTTATATTTTACCCCAAAATGCCAGACCAATAGGCGCAATGCGCTTCTAGCTGCAATTATGAAGCCAGCTTTTCTCCAAGTTTGTGATAATCAAAGTATTTTTTGAGTAACAGGTTAATGAACCTTTTCAGGTATATTTCATTCAGAAACACATTCGACCAGTTGTCGTACCGTTGCGACTGGATGCCCAGGTAGAAGAAATACAGGCAGATCCCCAGTATCGGAATGAGCCGTTTTTCCTCGCCACTCAAAGGGGCAACAGATTCATATCCTTGCAGAAACCGGGCGGTTTTGCGTTCGCGTTCATCGTCATCTTTCTCGGTGGAATGAATTTGCAGGATATAATAGGCCATATCCATACAAAGCCACCCGTTTCCGCAAAAGTCGAAGTCGAAGAACGTAATGTCGCCTTCCGGCGTGATATTCATGTTGTCGAACCAAAGATCGAGGTGGACGGCACCGTGCCGCAGCTGAATTTGGTCGGCGTTTTTAAGCTCGGCGACAAGATATTCCTGTACCGATTTCATGTACTGCATTTCCTCGGTGTCTTCGGAAAGAAATCGGCTCAGCTGCGCAAGCGAGTCGACCAGCAGCTCTTTTTCGGTGTAGGTAATGCGTTGCAATGCAAAATCCTTTGTCAGTAAATGCATTTCGGCCATGAGCTTTCCTACACGAAAATGTGTTTCCGCGTCGAAATTGAGCACTTTGTCACCTTCGGCGAAAGAAAACAATACGCCAAAACGTTCGCCTTCCGGTGCCGCAAAAGAATGGATAAATGTATTCTCAAGGTCGGGAATAGCATATGACACCGATATGCCGTTCTCCCGCAGGTGCTGTAACAAGCGCAGCTCTTCCGAAATCTCTGCCAGTGTACGCCACTGGAAACTGTAAACACGGAAGATGTAGCGTTTCGCTGGCGTGACGATCAGGTAAGTGTCGCTGATCCCCGTTTTTAATATCCGGCATTCTACCTGTTGATCAGGGAAGTAGTGCTTTTGAACAAAAAGGCCGAGGTGGGATGCTGACAGATTGGAATTCGAGACCGGGAAGACGTTCATGGCGTAAGGCGATTGGGGCCGCAAAATTATAGATATATTTGCCGCGGACGTATCGCACTTTAAACAAAAATTTATGGCTGAGATCAAATTCAAACTGGATAACCGTCGTCGTGGGGCTTTTTACGTCGAAGAAGACGGAAAACAGGTGGGTGAAATGGTGATCGGATTGAGTGAAACTACATTAACGGTGTACCATACCGAAGTCGATCCGGCCATGGAAGGCCGCGGACTGGCGCGGAAGATGCTCGACGCTATGGTCGCCTATGCCCGTGAGCAAGGCCTGCAGGTGCTGCCCCTGTGCGAATACGTGCACGGACAGTTCCGTCGTCACCCGGAAGAATTTTCAGACATTTGGCAAAAATAAAGCTGCCGTATCAGGAAGGTAGCGGCAGGTATACGATGAAGGTGGCACCTTTTCCGGGCTGGCTCCGGGCGGTAATATAGCCGTGGTGGTTCTGAACAACTTTTTTACATAAAGCCAGTCCAATGCCCGAGCCCGAAAACTCGCTGCGCCCGTGTAGCCGCTGGAACATCTGGAAAATGCGGTCGAGGTAGATTTCATCGAAGCCGACACCGTTGTCGCTTACTTCGAGACGAATATACCGGTGGTCGGGCAGCAATTTTGGAAGTGTTTTCTTTTCGGCATCATCCACAGTCCGGTACGACAGCCTGATGATCGATTCGCGATCGGGCAGCCGGTATTTTACCGCATTGCTGATCAGATTCTGCGCAAGCTGGGTAAGCTGCGGACCATTGCCCCAGACAACCGGCAGTTCCCCGACGGTAATATCCGCCTTTTGCTCCTGAATCGATATTTCGAGATCTGCCAGCACCGAATTGACGATACCATCCAGTGGTACTTCGCCAAATTCGCCTTCGCGCGTGGTCAGGCGGGAATAGGCCAGCAGGTCGTCGATCATTGCCGACATTCTCTTTGAAGCATCCTGAATGCGGGTGAGCATGTATTTGCCGTTGTCGTCGAGCTTGTCTGAATAGGTCGCAAGCAGGCGCGAGCCAAACGACTGTATTTTGCGGAGAGGCTCCTGCATGTCGTGGCTGGCGGCGTAGGCAAATTGTTGGAGGTTGTTGTTAGAATTCACGAGCTCGATATTGGCCTGATGCAGCTCTTCGGTGCGCTGGGCTACACGTCTTTCGAGCTCGCTGGCAAGTTGCCGGTACCGTTCTTCGCTCTGTTCGAGCTCCTGGCGCGAAACCACCTGCTCGGTCACGTCCACAGCCATATCCAGGATCGCATATACCTCTCCCCTCGAATTTTTCAGGGGCTTGTAAGTATAGTCGTAATAAAATGTCTGCAGTTTGCCGTTCACCCTCAGATCAGCCCGCGCGCCTTGGTCGGAATGCGCTTCTCCGGTTTCGTAGATACGGTCGAGGATGGCCAGGAATGGTTGGCCTTCAAGTTCAGGTAATGCTTCCCGAAGCGGTTTGCCTATAACCGACCGTCCTTTTCCCCATACTTTCAGCATGGCCTCGTTCGGAATATCAATCACTAAATCCCTCCCTACAAACAATGCGGTGGCAACAGGTGCCTGCTCGATCAGCGTCCGCAAATGCTCTTCGTTCACTTTCAATCGTTGTTCCGACTCGATACGGTCTGTAATGTCCATTACAATGCCTGATAGCGAAACGGCCTTGCCCATGCTGTCGTAGAGGTAGCGCCCGAGCACGCGCACCCAATGCACGGAGCCGTCATTCCAGATAAACCGGGCCTCGTAGCGAAGCTCCCCGTTATCCTCCGCTTCGGCATAAGCCTGGTTTCGAACGTCTACGTCGTCGGGATGAAGGCTTGCAAGAAGAATGTCCCTCGTCATGTTGACCGACTCGCTGCCGGCTATGATCCGCGCCATGGTGGGGGAGTAGATGATCTCGTTGGTAGCCAGCGTCACCATAAACGACCCTGCCCCCGATCCTTCGATAGTCATAGCGGCCTGCTGGTCGGCCCAGGCGATTTTTTCCTGGCTGGTAATCTCCGACGTGATTTCACGGGAAATGCCGGAAAACCGAATGGGTTTCCCCGATGGATCGAAGTACGCCCGGCCCGTGCAATGCAGCCAGCGGAGTTTCCGGTCTTTGGCACCGATAACCCGGTAACGGACATCATAAGTTGCCCTTTGCGACGGATCGAGGGCGCGCTCGACCGCCTCTGTTACCCGGGTGCGGTCGTCGGGATGGATAAACTGCGCCAGACGCTCGTAATGCATGTCGGCCTCGGCCGGATGGCCGTAGAGCTCTTTGCAGCGGTCGTTGAAGAGTGCCGTTTGATCAACGGGATTCAGGTTCCAGGTGCCCAGCTGGGCGGCCTGGATCGCGAATGTGAGGCTCTCCTCGCTTTCCTCCCGAGCTTTATCCGACCGCAATTGCTGGGAAATATCCATCATCGAACCTACCATCCGTACGGGCTTCCCTTCGCTCTGGATCGTGTAGCCACGGTCGTGTACATGGGCGTATGAACCGTCGGCCCGCCGGAACCGGTAAAAGTCCGACCAGTTGGTTTCCCCTTTTTCGATGACATCGTAGATCTTTTTCACAACTTGCTCCTGGTCATCTGGATGGATGCGGTCGAACCAGGAATTGGGGCCGCTTTCGACCTCTTCGGGTCGGTACCCGAAAATTTCCTGCATACCTTCGTTCCACCAGACGGTACCTTTCCTAAGGTCCCAGTCCCAGATCACGTCATGGGTAGCTTTTGCCACAAGTTTAAACCGCTCGACCGCCAGCAGCAGATCGTTTTTAGGCTTATTGAGAGTAGTGTCAGTCATTGGTAAAAACTTCCTCAGGTTTACGTATACGCCTTTTTGGTAGCTATTCTAGGCTGTAAAAATACAGATATTAGCCTAAAAGCAAGGGTGGTTACTTGTTGGGGTCATTCAAGTAAAAATCCCGATCAAATCCCTTTAACCATCATTAGAAAAAAGTATACTAGCACTAAACCGACTGTGCCATGAGGAAGCTCCTGTTCTATTTTTTCTGCCCTGTCGCCCTGGCGGTTGCCGGCTGCATTATGATCCAGCCAGCCAAAAAGGTTTCACTTTTTGACGGGAAGACATTCCGTGGATGGGAGGGGGATACCGTCAAAACCTGGAAGATTGAAAATGGCAGCATTGCAGGTGGCTCGCTGGTTGAAAACGTGCCGCATAACGAGTTCCTGTGTACGCGCAAGGAGTATTCCAATTTTATATTGAAAGTCAGTTTTAAACTGACCGGTCGTGAAGGCTTTATTAATACGGGCGTCCAGTTTCATAGCGTGCGGTTGCAAAATCCGCCGTATGAAATGACAGGATACCAGGCAGATCTGGGCGACAAATACTGGGCAAGCCTCTACGACGAGTCGCGGCGAAACAAAACACTGATCGCGCCCGATTCAGCATTGGTAGAAAAAATCGTGAAGCGGAATGATTGGAATAATTATGAAGTACACAGCCGGAACGGTCACATCCAGCTGTTTCTGAACGGCACGAAAACCGTCGATTACACCGAGCCCGACAAATCCATCCCGCAGAAGGGGCTTATTGGCCTTCAAATCCACGGCGGCGGAAAGGCTAAGGTGTTTTATAAGGATATTATTATTGAAGAGCTATAATGCCAACACTGCCGGAACCGCAAGGCCGGCAGTGTTGGAACGTATTTACTTCCAGATACCCAGCAAACGCCGGGCTACGATGATCTCCGCCGTGTGATAGGAGTTGTGATCGGCGATGAGCATGGCTTCGCGGACGATATTCTGCCCGCTACCCCAGGGCAACGGACTGAAAAGATCTTTTTCCTCGTTCTGTAACAGGCGAAAAAAGCGCTGCTGGTCATCGCGGATTTCCTTCACACTCTCTTCCCATTGCTCGTCGCTCACGAGGTCGGTTGGCTGCGGCCAGTATTCGTCGGGCCAAATGAGCGTTTTGTGATCCTTGGATATCGAAAAATCGATGATATCCTTCTGGGCGATCCGGATGTGTTCGAGAAGTTGCCAGATGCTGTACGGCAGGTTATCGGGGATCACCGCGCGCAGGTTTGCCGGGATGCCGGCGAGCGCTTCTTCGAGCGTGACGTGCGCATTTCCGCCCCTGACGAGGTCGGTGAGTTCGTTAATCAGTTTTTTTCGCTGGTCGGCGTGCATGGAACGTTAGTTAATTAGTAGGGTGGGGAATAAGGTAGCAAAATGTACATATTTTTGATTTAGCGGCGCAACAAATCCTGAATTGTTTAAATTAGGGGATCATCTTCTTAAACCTCTGAAACTCTTCCAATGAAGCCTGACCGCCGTAATTTTCTCAAAAATGTAACAGCAGCTTCTGCGCTGTTAGCCACGGAAAGTATTGCCAAACCATTTCACATTATTAAGGACCTGAAAAAAATCAGTCCTAATGACAAGATCCGTTTCGCTACGATCGGAATGGGTATCCAAGGGCACAGCGACACCAGGGCGGCGTTGCGCAGCTCTCAGGATGTAGAATTCGTCGCAGCAGCCGACTTGTATGACGGTCGCCTTACCCGTGTGAAGGAGCTTTACGGAAAGGATATTTTTACAACGAGGGATTACCGCCAGATCCTGGAAAGAAAGGATATCGATGCGGTGCTCATCGTAACCCCCGACCATTGGCACGACCACATTACCAAAGCCGCATTGCAGGCCGGAAAGAATGTGTATTGCGAAAAGCCGATGGTGCATCATATTAATGAAGGTTTGTCGGTGATCGATGCCTGGAAAAAGTCGGGTAAAACCATGCAGGTTGGGAGCCAGCGGATCAGCTCGGCTTCTTTCAAAGAAGCTAAGCGCCTTTTCCAGGCCGGGGAAATTGGAGAGATCAATTATGTAGAATCCAACAACGACCGTTTCAATGCTATCGGCGCGTGGAACTACTCCATCCCGACTGACGCCTCGCCCAGTACCGTCGATTGGGATACCTACCTCGGCGACGCGCCCAAGCGGGCATTCGATGCGAAACGTTTTTTCCGCTGGAGAAATTACCAGGATTACGGCACCGGCGTAGGAGGCGACCTTTTTGTGCACCTTATTACCGGTGTACATTTCGTGACCAATTCGCTGGGCCCGGAGCGCGTAATGTCGTCCGGGGAGCTTAGCTACTGGAAAGACGGCCGCGATGTGCCCGATGTGCTTGTATCGATCCTGGATTATCCCAAAACCGATATTCACGCCAATTTCCAGATGGTACTCCGCGTGAACTTCGCGAATGCAGGCGCAATTGCCAACAATACCCGGATTATCGGAACAGAGGGGCAAATTGAATTTACGGAAAATAACCTGGTACTCACAAAAAAGAAACTGCCGAAAGCACCCGGTATGGGAGGTTACGACAGTTTCAATACCTTTTCGGAAGCACAGCAGAAGGAATTTAAAAAACAATATGATGCCCAATATCCGGAAGATACCCGCAAGGCGGAACCGGTAAAAGAAGTGCGGTTCGAAGCTCCGAAAGAAGATGACGCACATGCTAATCATTTCAGGGACTTTTTCGAAAATGTCAAAAAAGGGAGTGTGGGGACCGTGGAAGACCCCGTGTTCGGCTTCCGCGCGGCTGCGCCGGTATTAGCGTGTAATGAGAGCTATTTCAGTAAGAAAATTGTCCACTGGGATCCGGTGGCTATGAAAATGAAGAAGAAATAAAACCTTCATACAGAGCGGGAGATGCACAACATCTCCCGCTTTTCTTATTTCAACCCTAATCCAATTTTCCTGGTATGAAGATCATCTCTACGATCGCGCTGGCCGCGTTACTGGCCATTCCTGCGCTTGCCCAGACGGGGAAAGTGCTCGATAACCTGTCGGTACCATCCAAGCTGCTCAAATCCGAAAGGAAATTCGCCGTGTATCTCCCGCCGGACTACGCGACTTCCGAGCGGAGCTATCCCGTCCTGTACCTGCTCCATGGCGCGGGCGACGATCACACGGGCTGGGTGCAGTTCGGGGAAGTGCTGCACATTGCCGACAAGGCGATCCGGGAAGGCACCGCTACGCCGATGATCATCGTCATGCCTGATGCCAATACGGGCAGGAGAGGGTATTTCAATGACGTAAAGGGCGACTGGAATTACGAGGACTTTTTCTTTACCGAGCTGATGCCGCACGTCGAGAAGAAGTTCCGCATCAAAAGCGAAAAGCGGTTCAGGGCCATAGCCGGGCTCTCGATGGGCGGCGGCGGCAGCTTCATGTACGCATTGCACCACCCCGAGCTGTTTTCCTCAGCCTGCCCGCTCAGCGCCTCCACCGGGCCGATCACGCTCGATGACGCCAAAAAGAACCTGATCAGAAACAACCCCAATATCGCCGACTCGACCGTAGAGCGGTACTATAATCGTCACAGCGCTTTGGCATTGATCAACAACATTGCCGAGGATCAGAAAAAGGCTGTCCGCTGGTATATCGATTGCGGTGATGACGATTTCCTCTACGAAGGCAACAGTCTTGTTCACATTGCATTGCGGAAAAAGGAAGTACCGCACGAGTTCCGCGTACGCGAGGGCGGGCACACCTGGACGTACTGGCGCGAATCGCTGCCGGAGGTACTTGCATTTGTGTCCAAAGCATTTCATCAGTACTGATCGCCATGGTGCAGGACGTTTTACCGGGTATCAAACAATTTGACCTCACCGGGAAGGTCGCCATCGTCACGGGAGGCTCCAAAGGGCTCGGTCTGGCGATGGCGGCCGGCCTGGCCTCAGCCGGTTGCGATATTTTGCTGGTCAACAGAAGCGCGGTCGACGGTGAGCGAAGCGCTGCCGAACTGTGCATCTCTTTCGGTACGCGCGTGCTTTCCTATGCTGCCGACATTACCAGCGAGGCGCAGGTGAATGCGATGGCGGCATTTGCATTGGAAAGTTTCGGTAAGATCGACATTCTCGTCAACAGCGCAGGGATCAACATCCGCGGGCCCATCGACGAGCTGTCGTCGGCGGATTTCAAACATGTTATGGATGTGAATGTGACCGGAACCTGGCTGGCATGCCGGGCGGTGGCACCGCATATGAAGGCGCGGCACACCGGCCGCATTATCAATGTGGCGAGCACGCTGGGGCTCGTCGGGCTGGCTAACCGTACACCCTACACGGCAAGCAAGGGTGCCATCGTGCAAATGACCCGTGCGCTGGCACTGGAACTTGCGCCTTTCGACATCATGGTAAATGCCATATGCCCCGGCCCGTTCCTTACAGAAATGAATATTCCCATTGCAGAAAGCGACGACGCGCGCGATATTATCCTGGGTGCTACTGCCCTGCGCCGATGGGGCCATCTTCGTGAAATTCAGGGAGCTGCTATATTTCTCGCCAGCGATGCGGCCAGCTACATGGTCGGCTCTATCCTTGCCGTAGATGGTGGCTGGACGGCGCGTTAATCGTTTTTTAATTCGATGAAATATAATTTTTAAAAGATTGAATCGTTTGCGCGACTGCTTTCGGGGGTAGAAGTGCAAAAATCAGGTAAGTTTCTGCAAATTTGCTATTAGTATCTTCTCAAAGGCCGTTTCCATGCAATGGAAGCGGTTTTTTGTTTTGTGTCTAACTAGTTGCTACGTATAGAGACCGGTTTACAGTATACGTTAAGTAACTACTGGTTATTTTCCAAGAAAACATAGTCAGAAAGCAGGAATGCTTGTTTATGTAAATAATTTCATATCTTTTTGTACATCCGGTTACTCGCGCCGTCCATCTCGGTACCTCCGGATTACAAAATATAACATTTTCGAGTTTAGCCTCCCTTTTAGTGTAAAAATACCGCCCCCAGGTTACGAGCGATATTTTGAAAATAGGATTTTGGTAATTAATAGTAAGACAAATTGTGTATGGTAGACACTTCTCTGACTTGTTGAAAAACAAGGACTTATGTATTGACCTCAATTGTAATATCTTTTCATTTTTTTATAATTTTTTTAACTATCTACTATCTATCTATACTTAATCTATGAGGATTTCTGAACGGGAAAAGTACCGTAGCCTAACGCGGTATTTCTACTCCCTTCTGTTGACCCTGTTGGTCATGACCGGTGCATACGCTCAGGATGTAACGGTGAAGGGAAAAGTGAATGATGAGCAGGGGCAGGGGCTGCCCGGCGTGAGTGTCCTGGTAAAAGGGACGTCGGCGGGTACGGTAACGGACGTCGAAGGTAATTACACAGTGAATGCGCCGGGTACGGCAACGCTCGTGTTTTCCTTCATTGGCTACATTACGCAGGAAATTCCGCTGGGGAACAAAACCAGTCTGGATGTGAAAATGGCGACCGATACCAAAGCACTCGACGAAGTTGTGGTCGTTGGTTATGGTACTGCCAAGAAAGCGACCCTTACCGGTTCGGTAACGGCCGTAAAAGGTGCTGAATTGCAGAAAGCTCCTTCCACCAACCTTTCCAACACATTGGGTGGTCGTTTGCCGGGTGTTTCCGCGGTACAATCCAGCGGTGAACCTGGTTATGATGGTTCGGCGATCCGTATCCGTGGTACCAACTCGCTCGGTAACAGCAATGCGCTGATCGTCGTGGATGGTGTGCCTAACCGTAGTGGTGGTCTGGACCGGTTGAACCCTGCCGATATCGAAAGTATTTCGGTACTGAAAGATGCGGCTGCGGCGATTTATGGTTCGCGTGCCGGTAACGGGGTTATCCTCATTACGACAAAACGCGGAAAGAGCGGCAAACCACAACTTTCGTATGATTTGAACGTGGGTATGGGCCAGCCGACACGCACGCCGACCATGTCGAATGCGGCCGAATACGCAACTATCCGCAACGAATTGCAGATTTATGACAACTTGCCCGTAGGACAGTGGCAGGGAGCGTTGCAAGGCTTTAATACCAACGGTGCTTATACCCGCACCGACAATGGTAATGTACTGAGCGCGGTATTTACGCCAACCGACCTTCAGAAGTTCCGCGACGGCTCCGATCCGCTGGTACACCCGAACACCGACTGGTACGGCTCGGTGATCCGCAAATGGTCGCCACAGCAGCGCCATAACCTGCAACTAACAGGGGGCAGCGAGAATATTACATACCTTGCCTCTTTGGGTTATATCAACCAGGAAGGTAACTATGTGAACTCCGCAACGGGCTACAAGCAGTACGACATGCGTGTGAACCTCGATACGAAGATCAACAAATACGTAACCGCCAAACTGGGCGTGGTCATGCGTGAAGAGTTCCGTCGCTTCCCGAATGGCGGTGGCGCGGGCGATATTTTCCGTATGCTGATGCGCGGTAAACCCACCGAAATCGCGATCTGGCCGGACGGGCGTCCTGGTCCCGATATCGAGAATGGTCAGAACCCCGCGGTAATCACAACCAACACCACAGGTTACAACAACGACAAGCGCGATTATATTCAGACCAACGGCTCATTGGACATTCAGATCCCCGGGGTAGAAGGTTTGAAAGTGACCGCAATGGCCGCTGTCGATAAGCAAATGCGCCGCCAGAAGTCGTTCCAGAAGCCGTGGACGCTTTATTACTGGGATAAAAAGACCTATGAAGAAGATGGCGTGACGCCGTTCCTGACCGGGACCGTTCGTTCTACATTCAACGATCCGCGGTTGACCGAAACTTCTTCCCAGGAGCTTTCGATCCAGCTTACGGGGCAGGCTTCTTACGAGAAGACATTCGGCTCGCACAACTTCAATGCGATGGTGGGTATTCAGCGTGAAACGGTGGATGCGGACGGTTTCTTCGCATATCGCCGGTACTTCATTTCACCGGTGGTCGACCAGCTTTTCGCGGGTGGTACGCCCGAGCAGAATATCGGTAACTCGGGAACCAACAACGGTGATTTGTACAAACGTGCGCGATTGAGCTACTTCGGTCGCGTGGGGTACAACTACAAGGAAAAATACCTCGCCGAATTCCTGTGGCGTGCGGATGGTTCCTATGTGTTCCCAAAAGACGGCCGTTTCGGTTTCTTCCCGGGTGTCTCGGCGGGCTGGCGTATTTCCGAAGAGGGTTTCTGGAAAAACAACATCCACTTCGTGAACAACGTGAAACTACGTGCATCATGGGGCCAGATGGGTGCTGAGCCCTACCTGCTCGGAACAGAGACATTGGCTGAATACCAATACCTGAATACGATGGGCTTTGGAACCTACATCATCAACGACCAGGTTGCCAAAACTTTGCTTGAAACGCGCGTAGCGAACAATACATTTACCTGGGAGGTTGCCAATAACTCCAACTTCGGTATCGAAGGTACCTTGTGGAAAGACCGCATCGCATTCGAAATCGATTACTTTATCAACAACCGTTCGAAGATCCTGATCCCGAAAACAGGTTCTACGCCTTCTAGCGCAGGTATCGACGGCAAGCTTCCACCTCAAAACCTTGGAAAGCTGCAAAACAAAGGATGGGAATTCAAAGTTAGCTACGATGGCAGCGTCGACAACTTTACGTACTCGGTGGGTGTGAATGGTGGTTATGCCAAAAATACCATCAAGTACTGGGACGAAACGCCGGGTGCTCCTTCGTACCAGCGTACTACCGGAAAGCCTTACAATGCATTCCTTGCATATCAGTATGACGGCGTTTTCGTCGATCAGGCTGCGATCGATGCCAACAAGCTGGATTACAGCGGAATCACCGGATCGCTTCGCCCGGGTGACATGAAGTTCAAGGATATCAATGGCGACGGAAAGATTACGGCCGACGATAAGGTACGGTCAGAAAAAACCAACCGTCCGCAATTCACCGGTGGTATGAACATCAATCTTGGCTACAAATCGTTCGACCTGTCTATCCTTTTCCAGGGAACACTGGGCGGTTTGCAATACATCGGACAAACCGAGTCGGGTGACATTGGTAACTACCTGAAATATGCTTACGACCACCGCTGGACGATCGACAACCCAAGCTCGACCGACCCTCGCCTGGCTAACCGTAACAACACTTATTATACCAACTTCGATAATGCGGGTGCAAACACCTATTATCTGAAAAGCAACAATTACCTGCGTCTGAAAAACATCGAACTAGGCTACAACCTGCCATCCGAAATCGGTTCGAAAATCGGTGTAGGCAACCTGCGCGTGTATGTGAACGGCTTGAACCTGATCACGTTCGACAAGATCAAGATCTGGGACCCGGAAGCGACTTCCAGCAACGGACAATACTATCCGCAGTCGCGAGTACTTAATGCAGGTGTACGTGTAACTTTCTAAGACTTAAAAAATGAAACTGAGTTATAAAAATTGGATTTTTCTGGCGGCATTGGCTACAACCGGGCTGGTGTCGTGCGACACTGACTTTCTGGATGTAACGCCGCCCACCGAAATTCCTACCGATGAGGTCTGGAAAGACGGTGCATTGGCCGAAGGTTTTGTAACAGGTATTTATGCAGGGCTTCAACAAGGTGGTTTCAGCGAGCAAATGCTTGCGTCGCTTACCGACGAAGCGGTATTTACCCACACCGGCCGTAACATCAACACCGTAAACGAAGGTAGTTTGAGCCCATCCAACCTGGGCTGGGTGGATGATACTTACGGATGGGGACCTATGTACACCCGTATCCGCGCTACCAACCAGGCGATCACGGAGCTGCCAACTTCAACTTTCACAGATCAGACCCTGAAAGATCGTTTGAAAGGCGAGGCGCACTTCCTGCGTGCCTATTACTACCAGCAGCTGGTTCGCTACTATGGTTCGGTGCCTTTGATCACCAAAGTGTACGCATTGAATGAGGACTATTCTGTAACGCGGAATACGTTCGAGGAATGTTTGAAGTTCATCGTGGCCGACTGCGACAGTGCCGCTGCATTGCTAAAAGGCAAAGCGGAGCAAAAAGGCCGCGCGACCGAGGTAGCCGCTTTGGCGCTGAAATCACGCGTGCTGCTTTACGCTGCGAGCGATCTGCATGATATCCCTACGGCCAAAGCGAAGTCGGCATTGATCGCCGCCTATCCAAATCCTGAATTCCTGGGTTACACTTCGGGCGACCGTAAGGCGCGCTGGACCGCAGCACAGGCTGCTGCCAAGGCTGCATTGGATGCCAAAGCGGGTTACAAGCTCAATCTGAGCGCTCCGGTTACCGCGGCGCAAGGCAAGGTCAATTACATTTCGATCGCGATGGCCGGTTACAGTGCCGATAAGACACTCGATGCTGCCGGTGGCGACGATATTATCTTCGGTCGTTATTTCACTGCCAGCCAGACTTCGGATGGCGCGCGTCAGACCGGTTTGAACAATGGACCAAATGGTTACCACAACTGGGCTGGTAATACGCCCATCGGTTTGCTGGTGGACGATTACCAGATGATGGACGGAACCTCGTTCTCGTGGACGAATCCTACCCACAAAGCTAATCCCTACGTAAACCGCGACCCACGTTTCTATGCGACTGTCATGTATGATGGTGCTACCTGGAAACCACGTCCTTCGGATGCGAAAGATCCAGCCAACCAGATCCAGACAGGTGCGTATGACCTGCTCGACGAAAAAGGCACATTGTTCAATCGCAAGGGACTGGATACCCGCAGCAGTTCCATCGAAGACTGGAACGGAAGCCGCACAGGCTATTACATGCGCAAATTCATTGATCCGAACCCGGCGTTGTACGACAACACCGATCGTCAGAACATTCCGTGGCCATTCTTCCGGGTAACCGAGGTTGCATTCAACTACATTGAGGCGAGCATCGAGCTGGGCCAGGATGCGGTAGCGCTCGAATGGCTGAACAGGATCCGTTTCCGAGCGGGTATGCCTGCGTTGAAAGTTACAGGAGCAGCTTTGAAAGAAGCCTACCGTCACGAAAAACGCATTGAAATGGCTTACGAAGAACAGCGTTACCACGATGCGCGCCGCTGGATGATCGCGCCAACCACGTTGGGTCGCTCGTTGCAGTTCATTACCGTGATCGGTAAGTTTAAGCCAGGTAAGTCGATGAAAGAGCCGTATCACTACGATCCGACCGTTTACGACTACACCTACACGCCGACCGAGGACAAATCGCATGAAAACCGCACCTGGGTTGACAAGATGTATTTCCGTCCGTTCAGCCGCGATGAGATGAACCGTAATGCGAAGCTGGTTCAGAATCCCGGTTACGACAAGTAACAGGTTTCGAACACTGATGCAACTGCCCGTGCCTTGATGGTACGGGCAATTGTTTTTTTGAGGGTTTTTGAAGACAAATTCCTACAAAACGTGGATTTTAGTAAACACTATTAAATTAGTAGAATACTTATAAATTGCTGAAATTCAGTAAATTGTAAGTTTTGGCATAATCCTGTTGAGAGAAATGGCAACAGTGCGAATGCACGAGACCAAAACATTAATAGTTGTCTAAAAAACAAGGATTATGAAAAAGCTAGTAGTATCGGCATTGGCCCTGACACTCATCTCGTTTGCTTCTGTTCAGGCTCAGACGGCAAATCAGGCAACCGCTGACCATTCGGCACACAAAGAAGCAACGACGCAGAAAGCAGGTAAGACAGACCAGGAAGACAAAGTTGCCGTGAAACCGGAAGATCTGCCGGAGGCCATCAAACAAACTATCAAGAGCGAGGAATTCAGCGGCTGGACAGTGAAAAAGGCGTTTTTGGTAACCGAGCCCGATAAAACCCAATATTATGAGTTGCAAGTAGCGAACGGCAAAGAAAATGCCCGGGTGAAACTTGATAAAAATGGACGAAATGTAGGATAACCATAGTATTCCTTCATTATTCAGTGATTAAGCCGGAGCGATCCGGCTTTTTTTATGTTCCAGTCGCTAACTTTGACCCCGCTTTTGATAATTCCTAACCCATCATTAAATGACCTTAATTCTACGTTCTTGTTGCTGCATTGTCGCGGCGCTATTCCTTCTATTGAGCTGCACAGGCAGCAAGCAAAGCACGTCCGCCGGCAGCCAGCTTGCCAGTACCGATTCGCAGGGAAAGGAGCTTTTCACAACACATTGCGTTTCATGCCATGCGATGGAGCAGGAGGAGATCGGTCCCCGGCTCGGCGGCATTACAAGCCTGCTTTCGGAAAAAGAACTGATCGCATTCATCAAAAACCCGAATCACGCGATCGAATCCGGTAACGCGCGGGCAGTGAGCCTGTCGAAACGGTACAAGATGATCATGCCGCCGTTCGATTTTTTGAAGGACGACGAAATCCGCTCAATCCTGGGGTACATTGCCTCGGAGACCAGAAAACATAATATTGCCCCGCTTGAAGTAAAAACCGATACAGAAACTTCGAATGCGCGCCTGGCGCAACCGGTTGTCAAAACCGGTCTGAGGATCGAATTGGAAGACTTTGTGACGATCCCGCCATCCAGCGATAAAATGCCCCGCACGCGCATCGCGAACATGCGCCCGCACCCGTCGCAGGATGGCACGCTGTATGTGAGCGACCAGCGCGGAATTATTTACCGGATCAACGGGAGGGATGTAACGACTTTCATGGACCTGAGAAACCAGGTCGGGGATTTTGTCAACGAACCTGGCCTGGGGACCGGCCTTGGCAGCTTCGCATTCCACCCCGATTACCTTCGGAATGGTTTGATCTACATTACCCACACGGAATCATTCAAAGGAAAGCCTGCCGATTATGCCTATAATGACTCCATTAAAGTAGCATTGCAATGGGTCGTCTCGGAATGGAAAACCGACGATGTCAAAAGTCCTGTTTTTACAGGAAAAAGAAGGGAACTGCTACGGATCAATGTACCAAACGTAGTGCATGGAACGCAGGATATCGGCTTCAATCCCGAGGCGGCAATGGGGGATAAGGATTATGGCCTGCTATATATCGGCACGGGCGACGGCGGTTCTACGATCAGCAAATATCCCGGGCTTTGCCATAGCCTGCATTCTCTGCTCGGGACGATTATCCGTATCGACCCGTTGGGGAATAACAGTAAAAACGGGCATTATGGTATTCCGTCTGATAATCCTTATACGGACAGCAAGGACGGTGTTTACAGGGAAATATACGCCTACGGTTTCCGGAATCCGCACCGTTTGTCATGGCATGATGGCAAGCTATTCAGCGCGGAGGTAGGCGAGTCGAATTTTGAGGAGGTGAATGTAATTGTCAAGGGCGGTGATTACGGTTGGAATGTGCGCGAAGGGAATTTTGGGATATCTTCCAAAGACCTCAAAACCGTGTATCCCGTGCCCGAAACAGAAACCGGAAAATTCGAGAAACCCTATTTGCAATACGACCATGTCGACGGCAATGCGATCAGCGGCGGCTATGTGTACGACGGCCCGATCGCGGCATTGAAAGACAAGTACATTTTCGGAGATATCGTGAACGGCCGCGTGTTTTACGCCAATATCGACCCTAAACTAAGCGATCAATCGATTTATGAGCTGTTGATCGTCCGCGATGGAAAGGAGAGCAATCTGGTGGAAATGTCGGGCTCGAAACGTGTCGATCTCCGGGTGGAATACGACCGTTTTACAAAGGAAATGTACATCATGACCAAAAGCGACGGCAAGATCCGGCGCGTTATCAAGGCATATACGTTAACTCAGCCGAAAGGGCGCTAAATAGTTTGTAATGGCCGCTAAATAATTGAATTATCCTGATTCTCAATGAGCATTGTTTCTTTGCAGCCCTCATTAAAACGAAATCAGGACAATTTTTATGGCCAATGTTAAAACCGTACTCGACCAATGGTCGGTAAAGGACCTCGAAGACAATTCAAGCATTAATGTACTCGTAGAAGGTTGTACAGAGCTTGGTAACAATGCACAGCCAGGCGTGCAGATCATGTGCATGGGGCAGTTCGTAACCTACGAACCCATTATTGTAGAACAATGGGCTTACAAGGCGGGTAAGCAAGGTATTTCTGAATATTTGCTGGAAGATAAATCCTGGACCTTTCACGAAGACCAGTACGTCAAGTACTACCTCGTGCTGGGCAGTCCCCTGAAAGCCCGCATTACTGTAAAAACGCGCAGCTCCAAGCCGAACACGAAGGAATATGAACTTCCATTTGAGGTCTGATCCGGAATATGCAAACACACACCGAATATTGAAATGGTTAAGCTTACCTACCTCGCCCTGCTGGGCATTTTTTCACTTACTCTGCTGGTAGCGGTAATCTACTACTTCCTGAAACCCGCTCCGACCGGCGATAGCTCGGTCGGGTGGGCGATCGGGATTTTTTATCTGGCCGGGTTGCTCGGAATACTGCTTCTGGCGTTGCTTTTCTGGAAAAACAAGACAGTCGGTCTGATCATCCTTTGCATTCCGTTGCTGTTTCTGGCACTTCCCGCCTTGAAAAGCGGGGTGCGCGATTTTTACGCCTGGCTCCCGTCCCCGCGCAGCACGCAGCTAACATTGCACATCGCGAACAACACACAAGCGCTTGTCAATGTGAAGCTTGAATGCTGGTTTGGCCAAAAGGACGGCGAGCAGCAGTCCCTATACAAAACTCTGGAATTTACCTCGAAGCCGTTGGCGGTCGACCAGCATGTTCTATCGGATTACGATGCGCAGCTGCTTTCGGCTAAATCGGCGTTTGTCCGGATTGTTTTCTTCGAATGTTTACAGCAATCCGGCAATGGCTATTCCTACGTCCGCGAAATCCAGCCGTGTATGCAGTACCGTGACGTCGCAATAGAGGATTTTCTGGTAAAGGATTATTTGATCGCCATTGACGGTGAAAAGAATTCGGAAGCGTTTCGGGCCGAGGTGAGAAGGTTGAAGTCGGACAGCATGTACCAAAACGGGGTGTTTTAAATTGTTATAGCTATGAAATTGATACTCGGTAAGATTTTTCAGTCTCCATTAAGCAGGCACTTACAGTCCATTTATGCGCTCGAAAAAAGGGGCGCATTTTTACTTGCCGATCGGTGGAAAATCGTGCTCTTACATGCCAATGGAGACGTGGAGCCGATTTGGCAAACATCAGATGAAGATATTGCTTATAAGTGGAGAGGTACCTTCGACGACAGATTGTCTGATGAACTTTACATTGACATTTCCGAAACAAGAAAGAGTGGCTTTCGAATGCTGGGAAAGGAGGCGTGTCAACGAATAGAATCCGGTACTGCTTATTACGGACATGATGAGAAGGTCATCGCTTTCCAGGGAAAGAGCATCGTTTTGCTAAGCTTGGAAACAGATGGCCTTGTGGAATGTGCGAAGACTAAGACAAAGGGTAAGGATCCGGTCGCCTGGGCATTACATCCTCATCAAAACACGATCATCTATGGCACCAATTATGGCGAATTGTACGCGCAGCCGTTTGAAGACAATCGTTTTGAAAAGCCGGCGAAGATAGACGTGCTGACGAATACTTGCTATCAGATTGAATTCTCCACGGATGGCACGAAGATGTTCGTCGCGGGCCTTGGCTACGTCAAAGTGTTTGACTGCAATGAAAAGGTATTTTCACCGAATGTATCACTTACCACAGCGGTGAGGTCATTTGAACTGGTTGACAAGTACCTTTTTTTGAACAAAGGAATGCACGGAATTGATGTGCTCAAAATAGTAGAGAAACCTGAAAGAGTAGTGTCCCTGGATTTACCATTCTCCATAGACAAAATGTATTATCTGGCTTCGCAAAGAACATTTCTTCTGATCTCGAGTTCGACAGACGAATGGGCGTTGCTCACTTGGGTAGACTAATTCTACAAATAAATCTTCACCATTTCCCGCCAGTACCGCGGCCGGTGCGCCTCTTCTTCCCAGATAAAAAACTGATGCGGTACACTGATCTGGTGTAGCGAATCGCTCAAATGACGGTTGTTATCCAGAAATGTATCTTCACGACCGATGACGAGCGTGATTTCCAGATCACGTAGCTTTTTTAGAATATCGGGGTCCGAAATGCCGGGTACGAAATGGTTCGGCATGTTGTAGTAGATGTCCTCGTTGAAATACCCGTCGAACAAGTCGGCGAAAAAGGGGAGCGGTTGTGTAAGATCGTAGCGCGCACTCATCCCCACGACTTTGGTGAAAAGGGTGGGGTGCTTCAATGCGATGTTCACCGCATGATAACCGCCGAGGCTGCACCCTGCCGCTACCAGTTCCTGCTGCTTGTTTTGGGTACGGATAAACGGGATGACCTCATCAAGAATGTACTTTTCATATTGTATATGGCGGGCAATGCGCAACGGCGGAGGGGCGTCCGAGTAAAAGCTCTCGCTGTCGATGCTGTCGACACAGTACACCTGGATGCTCCCTGCATTAATTTTGTCCTTCATCGCGTCGATGATGCGCCAGTTTTCGAAGTCATAGAAATGCGCCGACCGTGTCGGGAAAAATATCACCGGAACGCCCTCGCGGCCAAAGACGAGCATTTCCATAAACCTGTCCAGAGTCGGGCTAAACCATTTGTGATACGTCCTTTCCATGAAAAGAAAATTGTTTAAGAAGTTTTTTGAAGCGTCCCGTTTACGGCATATATACTTTCATTAATCACTTTTTTCCAGATCGCGTAACCATCCGCGCTCAGGTGCAGGCCGTCCGCTTCGAAAAGCGATTTGCGCGGATACCCCTGATAGTTCACCATGAGCGGGAAAATATCGATGTAATGCTGGCTGGGATCCTTTGCGATTTCCTCCCGGATCAGCTCATTGGCGGCGCGGATCGAACCGATGATCTCCCAACGCTGCAAGCTGGGTTTGATCGAGACATAAAAACATGGGAGATCGCCGAAGCGGCCCCGGATAAGGGCGATTAGCTGGCGATAGAACAGCAATACCTCAGTCGGGTGGCGCCCGTCGCCCAGGTCATTATCGCCGGCGTAAATAACGATGCGGGTCGGGGCTTTCACGGTAGACATAATACGTTCGAAAAACCAGACGCATGCCGCCAGGGTCGAGCCGCCGAAACCCAGGTTGATAGGTTTCAACTCCGCAAAATCCTGGTACAGCCCGGTCCACAAGGTGAAGCTCGAACTTCCGTAAAAGATCGTATCAGGTTCATAGTTTAACGTGGATCTTTCTTTTTCAACTCTCTGTACTTCCTCTTCGTACCAGACCATATTTTCCTGATTTTCGGTATCTCACTGATTTTGGGTGTTTAACCGTAAAAATAAGTATGCTGCATTAACATATGGTTAAATAATAGTCACCGGAATGAGAATTATCACAATATCGGGCAAATAGGCCCCAGGAGTTGCCAGACTACTACAAGAAATATAATTTTTTATAAGTCGGTTACAACCATCGGAGCCCCTTCCGTTTCTGTGCATTATAATTCAAAACTACTATTGGCATGAAAAAGACGATTTTACTCGCATTAATCTGTATCGCAGCCATTTCCTGCGAAAGAAAGGAAGACGCCGCACCTCAGCCCGATCTGAATGCGATCAGCTTGTCGTATCAAAAGGCAACGACGGTCCGCACTTCCGGAAGCGATTTGAAAGTGGAGCTCAAAGAGGTGAACGACAGCCGTTGCCCGATGAATGCCAACTGCGTATCAATGGGAAGCGCAAAGTTGGTATTCTCGATCTCCGAGACTTCGAACCAGGTCAATGTGAATTTCGAATTCAAGGGTGATTCCAAAAATGAACAGGTGTTCAAGCTGGGCGGAACGGAGTATGTACTGAGGGTAACAGAAGTGCTCCCTTATCCGGAACTTCCCAAATCGCCCAAGTTGGAAGACTACAAGATCGCAGTATCCATCGAAAAAAAGTAATAGATTCAGATTTGGTGTGAAGTGCAGCAAAAGGAGCCAGGATTGTCCTGGCTCCTTTTCTCATTTTTGGCCTTTCGGGTGCTGCTAACGCAATTTGTTTGTAACTTGAACACTTCAAAAACCCACTAACCAGCTAATGAAGCACATTTTTTCAAGACGGGAGGCACTGGCCGGACTGGCAGCCGCAGGTGCCGGACTTGCACTGGCCCCGTTTTCTTCCTCCGCAAACAACGATCTCAAAATGATATTGGAAAGACAGATTCCCGCGACCGGAGAGCGGCTACCCGTGGTAGGGCTGGGCTCGTGGCAGCAGTTCGACGTTGGAGCGGGTGCCGCGGGGCGCGCACCGTTGAAGGAGGTTTTACAAAAAATGCAGGCAATAGGCGGCAAGCTGATCGACGCCTCGCCCATGTACGGGCGCGCGGAGCAGGTTATCGGAGATCTGACCACGGATTTGAAATTGAATGACCGCTTTTTCTTTGCAACGAAAGTCTGGACAACGGGGAAACAGGAGGGGATCGACCAGATGAATGCTTCATTGCAGAAAATGAAGCGAAAAAAGATCGATCTGATGCAGGTACATAACTTGCAGGATTGGGAGACACACCTCAAAACGCTTAAAGACTGGAAATCGGCGGGAAAAATCCGGTACATCGGAATTACGCATTATACGGATGCTTCCCACGCACGCCTGGAACAGATCGTAAAGTCGGAAGACATCGATTTTGTACAATTCAACTACTCGATACGCTCGCGGAATGCGGAGAAGAGTCTGATCAAAGCAGCGAAGGATAAAGGCGTAGCGGTGATTATCAACGAGCCGTTCGAGCAAGGCGCATTGTTCCGCGCGGTGAAAGGGAAGGAGCTTCCCGCGTGGGCCGGTGATTACGATATCAAAAGCTGGGCGCAGTTTTTCCTGAAATACATTATCAGCAACGACGCCGTTACGTGTGTCATACCAGGCACTTCGGATGTGAAGCACCTGGTAGACAATCTCGGAGCGGGTGAAGGGCGTTTGCCCGACGAGGCGGGCCGGAAAAAAATGCGTGAATGGATTGCAGGAATTTAATTATTCCAATGCGAAGGCTACATATTGGTTACCCTTTCTGGTTCCCAGCTTGGTGCCGCCGCAGGCAATCACTACGTATTGCTTTCCGTTGACCTCATAGGTAGCGGGTGTGGCAAATCCGGCAGCCGGCAATTGCGTTTCCCAAAGCAATTTGCCGGTCTTTTTATCAAATGCCCGGAATTTGCCGTCCTTGGTAGCGGCGATAAAAAGCAGCCCGCTGGCGGTGACTACCGGGCCTCCGTAGTTCTCGGTACCCGTAGTAGGTACGCCTTTCGCTTTTAGTGACTCTACTTCCCCGAATGGTATTTTCCAAAGGAACTTACCGGTGTTCAAATCGATTGCATTGAGCGTGCCCCATGGCGGTGAGATAGCTGGGAGGCCATTGGCATCGAGGAATTTGTTGTAGCCCGTGCTTTGGTATGGCAGGTAAACCTTCTTCGAAGCGGGTGTTTCAGAAACTGCTTCCACCTTTTCATCGCCAAACAGGAAGGAAACCAGCGCTTGTTTTTCTCCGGCTGTCAGCATTGTGAATCCAGGCATCATGCCTTTTCCGGTAGTGAGCAGTTGATTCACAAATGCCTTATCGCGGCGTGTGCCAATGTCGACGAGCGAGGGGTAACCACTCTTTGCATTGCCTTTGCGTTGAGATCCATGGCAGGTAACGCAATAAGTTGTGTAAACTTTTTCCCCGGGGCTGAGGTTGGACAGTTCGCTTTCTTTTGGTGTATCCTTCATCGTGAGTATCCACGCCATTTCGTTGCTGTTGACATACAGAATACCCTCGTTCGGATCGGCTGCCGCACCGCCCCATTCCGCACCGCCGTCAAAACCCGGCAGTATCACCGTACCTTCTTTGCTAGGCGCGGCGAAAAGTGCTTTTTTGTAGCTTTTGAATTTGGTTTTCAAAGAATCGCGGTCGGGAGCGTGAATGCTGATGTCGTTCTCTGTCAAGGTGTAAGCTTGCCGAGCATAAGGAGCAGGCTTGCTCGGGACTGGCTGGGTTGGCCACGGATATTCGCCGGGCAATGCTGCTTTGGGGGCGGCTACTTCCCTGATCGGAAACAATGGCTTGCCGGTTACCCGGTCGAAAATAAATACATACCCTTGCTTGCTGACCTGCGCCACGGCGTCGATCTTTCGGGGCTTGCCATCGGGGCCGGTTTGTGTCACTGTGATCAGGTTTGGCGGCGCGGGAAGGTCGCGGTCCCAGAGGTCGTGGTGCATGGTCTGGTAATGCCAGAGGCGCTTGCCCGTACGCGCGTCGAGCGCGAGCAGGCAATTTGCAAACAGATTGGCTCCTTTGCGCTTGCCGCCGTAAAAATCGTAACCTGCCGAACCCGTCGGCACGTACAAAATGCCGCGTTTTCGGTCGACAGCTGTGCCTGCCCAGTTGTTGGCAGCGCCCGTGAACGTGTTTTTGTACGCGTCGGGAGGAAATGTTTCATAACCGAATTCGCCCGGATAGGGGATGGTATGAAACGTCCAGACGAGCTTGCCCGTACGTACGTTAAATGCCCGCAGATCGCCGGGAGCTGCGTCGGAATCTTCCGAAAGCCGCAGTGGCATCACAATCAGATCTTCAAAGATCGTCCCGGGCGTATTGGAAACCATGTATTTGTTTTTGGAGGCTTCCGGCAGGCCGGTGTGCAGGTCAATGCGCCCGTTGTCGCCAAAGCTCTCGATTACCTTGCCCGTGCGTGCGTCGAGCGCGTACAGATAAGCGCCCATCGCGTGCAGGATGCGCTTGTCGTCGCCATCTTCCCAGTAGGTAAGGCCGCGACTGGTATTCGAGCCGTTTTTGGATTTATCCCCAAATATCCAGAGCTGCTTGCCGGTGGCCGCGTCGAGCGCAAATGCTTGTACCGCGGCTGTCACGCCAAACATTACCCCATTCACCACGATAGGGTTCACCTGCGTTTGCCCCGAATCGGGCATAGACCAGGTCCAGGCCACTTTCAGGTTTTTGACATTGTCCTTATTGATTTGCGTCAACGCAGAGTAATGGTTGCGGTCGGGGCCGCCGAGGTATTCCCGCCAATCGCGTTTGTCGTCAGTTGGGTCGGGCAAGGTCTGTGCTGCGGCCAGTAGCAATGCCAGCCCGCCGATACACCACGATAAGGGTTTTAACATAAAAACTTCAAAATCAGATTGGGAAAGGAGGTTATTCGAACCGGGCATTTACGGTAATTCCGGGCCAGGAATCAGTACGGAATGCGCTGGCAGGAAAGCCGTCCGCATTGTACAGGTTGGCCTCTTCCGGCGCATCCGACCATGCGTAGCGGACCGCGGCCGGCTTGCTCACTTTCGGACTCGATACCACCACCTTGTTGCCCTGGATTTCCGCTTTCGCATAATGGAAGACCTTGTCGTCGCCCGCGATCTCGAACCCTTTCAGATATCCGTAGCGGTCTTTGATTGTCAGCCCGTTTTCCGCGTTTTTGAATGAAATCACGGCTTTACTGCCGTCCACCTGCATTTGGTCATAAAGCGGGGAGGCGTAGGGGATATTCTGGCCGTAGTCGTACTTTAATGCATTGGTAGCAAGGCGGTGGGCCACGTCCTGTTTGTTGGTGGGGTGAATGTCGTTGGGATTACCCACGTCGGTAGTGACAGCCATACCGGTTTTGGGGAGGCTTAACGTCAGGTTTTGCGCCTCACGGAGCTCTGCCCAGTTGCTTCCCCTGTTGCTGTCGCGGTCGCTGCCGAAGCTTGATAATTGTACCCAGTAAAACGAAAATTCATCATTCCAGCGCTTGCGCCAGTCGTTAATCATCAGCGGGAACGTCTGGCGGTACTGGTAAGCGCGGCCCGCATTGCTTTCGCCCTGGTACCAAAGCGTGCCGCGAATGGCGAAAGGCAGCAAGGGCACGATCATCGCATTGTAGATAGTAGTGCCCACATTGTTCATCAAATGCGCGTACTCATGCTTTTCTGCGAATGCCGGCATCAGGTACCAGTCCTTGGCCAGGCTCGTCTTGCGGCTGCCGTCTTCCAGGTAAAGATCACTGGCGGAACCCATCAGGCCCGGACCAAACCACGCAGCACTTACCATATTACCGGTTTTGATGGTCAGTACATTTTTGCCCTCCTTCCAGGTGTTTGCCGGTAGCTGGATTTTCCGCGGCCCCTTGGCTGTGCCTTCATGGACCGGCTTACCATTGATATACACCTCAACAGGCCCATCGTTTTCAGCAAGTGACAGCGTCGTCTGCTTTGATGCCCAATCCGGGGCGATCGTCACTTCTTTCGCCATATATCCCTTGCCCCGGAAGCCCATGAGCCCTTTCCAGTCCCATTGCCCAACGGCGTCGGCTGTTTTTTGCCAGCTTGTAAAATCTACATCCGGTGAGAGGTATTTCTTCTCATCTTCGCCGGTAGGCTGGTAAGATGCATTTTTGAAAAGCTGCTTTTTAAGTTTTTTGTCCATTATCACATCCGCTTCTTCCCAGGTTTTGGGGAGATTCTCTGCATAGGAATGCAATTCATCGTTGCCGAGCATGGCTTCTTTGCTGATCCAGCCCTCGATCTGAGAGCCGCCCCATGACGAATGCAGGATGCCGATTGGTATGTGCAGCTTTTGGTAAAGCTCCCTGGCAAAAAAGAAACCTACTGCTGTAAAGCCTCCGACAGTCTCCGCGCCGGCGATTTTCCATTCGCCCGCTGTCAGGTCCTGCTCGGGTTGGAGCGTCACCAAATGGTCGACACGGAAATGGCGTATTTGCGGAAATTCGGCGTTTTTGCGCTCTTCTTCATAGTTTTTAGCAGCGGACACCGGCCATTCCATATTCGATTGCCCGGAGCAAAGCCATACTTCGCCAATAAGCACGTCGTTCACCGCGGCATTACCTGATTTTGCACTTGCCTGCAACGAGTGCGGTCCGCCCGCTTCCAGGGATTTGAAGCTCACCTGCCATTTTCCCGATGCATCCGCTTTTACGTCCATCGTTTGCCCCGCCAAAGTTACTTTTACTTTTTCGCCGGGCTTGGCCCATCCCCAGACCGGAATTGGCTTTTGGCGTTGCAGCACGACGTGATCGGAGAAGAGCCGGGCAAATTTGACTTGCGCAAACGACGATGTCGCGCAGGCGAGAAGCAATACTAATAAAACGCGTTTCATGATGAGCGGAAATTGTTTATGGATACCTATAAATGTCGGAAACCGTCATATTCTACTGGAATAGCTGCTGGCGGCGTCCGGATTACTAAATTTGGCCGTACTTTTAGCACCGGTTAAATATATCGGATGATCTCTATTATTATTTGCTCGGCCAATGAAGAGGAGCTGGCCAAAGTTTCGGAAAATATCAGGGGAACGGTCGGTGTAGCGCATGAAATTATCGCGATCGATAACCGGTCGGCGGGCCGGGGCATTTGTGAGATCTACAATGAAGGTGCAAAGCAGGCGCAATTCGATATCCTGTGTTTTATGCACGAAGATATTGAAATCGTGACGGCCGGCTGGGGCGCAAAAGTCCTGGATATTTTTGGTAAAAACCCCAGAATCGGTTTAATGGGCATCGCTGGCGGCGGCTACAAGTCTTTGACGCCATCGAGCTGGTATAATTACCATTTACAGGAAAATGGCGGTTTTTACTGCAATCTCGTGCAGGGTTACAAGCATACGGGACAGAAAGAAACGGTCGATTACAGGAACCCCCGTAACGAGTTGCTCTCGCGGGTAGCGTGTATCGACGGCTGCTGGATGTGCACGCGCAGGGAAGTGGTCAGGCAATTTCCTTTTGATGAAAAGTTGTTGAAAGGCTTTCACGGCTACGACCTCGACTTTTCGATTGCCGTAAACCAGGCCTATGAGGTGGCTGTTACGTTCGAAGTGTTATTGAAGCATTTTTCCGAGGGTAATTTCAACCAGACGTGGCGGACACAGATTTTGAAAGTTCACAAAAAGTGGGCGCATTTGCTCCCGCTGAATATCGACGGCCTGCCGGATTCGAGCCTGAAACGGATCGAGCGCCACGGCTATGAAGTTTTTCTGCAACAGGCTGTCGAAGAGAAATGGTTTTCAAAATGGGAGCTTATCCGGCTTATCTGGACAACCAGGCGTTCCCGCGTGGCTACCCTGTCTTTTCCTTACAAACTGATGCTGCGGCTGCGAAAAATGAAAGCGGACTAACATTACTTCATCTTGCGCAGCTCCTTGTGGAATTTCCGAACGCGATTCAAATAGGAGAAAAAGCTGCGGCCTTCCCATTTGTATTCGTAATAAAACCGCTCTTTGCTGGTCAGCAGCATTTGTTCGGTAGTTGTTTTGGTTTTCAAAGTCCGGCTTTCGAGGTGGTCCACCAGCGATGAAGTTACCAGGGTATGCTTCAAACCGTGTTTCCGGAGCGTATTGGCATAGTCGTTGTCGGCAAACCAGAATTTGAATGCAGGATCAAGCTTCCCGGTTATTTTCAGCACATCCCTTTTAAAGAAAATACACCAGCCCACCAGCTCCTTACGCACCTCATAGCCGTAATGCAAGCCGTTATTTAATGTCACGCCGTGTTCAGGATGGTGGATGCTGCATGCCGGGCAGGCACTCCATAGTTCTGGGTCCGCTTCAAAGGCCTTGAGAATTTCGGTAGCCCAGTTTGGGTGGAACAGCAAATCGTTGTTGCAAATACATATCCAGCGTGCTTTCGTCATGCCGATGCCTATATTCATGTACCGGTGATAACCAAAACGCTGCCACGGATACACGGTTTTCGTTCCCGGATATTGATAGGGTTTCAATTCCTTGTTGGACTCGATAACCACGACATTGAACCTGATCTTTTGCCGGTCTTCCGATTTCAGCAGGGATTCTATTCCGTCGAGCGTGACCTTTTTCAGCTCCTCATTGCGGGCGTAACTTAGTATGATAATGTCGATTTCAATGGGCAACATATTATCTCCCTTTTTTGAACAGCGCTTTCCGCTTGTAATTCAGTGATTTAAAATAGTATGAAATGAATGTCTTCCTGTCGACGAGCCCCGAGAGGAGTTTCATTTGTACAGGGCTTAACAGATTGGCATGGTACATCATGTATTTGTACAGCTTTTGGGTACTTGCCGAGTTCCTGTCGAGCAGCTTCTGTTTTTCTTCCTCGCTGAGTATGGCCGATGCGCTTACAGCTTCTACGATACGCTTCCGGAATTCCAGCTCGCCCGCCTGCATCACCTGAATGTTCCTGCTCGTATTCCGTGCGTGGATGCGTATGAGCGTCCGCGCGTTGTCGTTGCCTACGAACGTGTAGCGCGCGCCGTTGATCGCGCACAGGAACCAGAACTCCCAGTCCTCGGTATAATTGCTCAACTCAGGGAAGCCGTTTACTTTTTCAACGATCGCCCTTCGCAAAACCGGACTGCTTACCACCGCGATATTCGAATAGATCAATGTATTCACAGCTTCGTAACCCCTCGCATCGATTTTCGGCAGCCAGTTGTTGTGGTTCATCTCATAATCGGGATAGAAGACATCCGGCTTCTCCGTTTCGAAATAGAGGTGGTCGGTGTAAGCAACGTCGACGTCGGGATTGCGTTCCAGGAAATCGACCTGAATGGCCAGCTTATCTCCGCTAAGCAGGTCGTCGGCGTCGAGAAACTGGATGTATTTTCCTGTGGAATGTTTGAACCCCCGGTTACGGGCCACAGAAACGCCGCTGTTTGGCTGCCGGATATATTGAATACGGCTGTCGCGGGCGGTGAATTTGGCCACTACCTCGCCGGTATTGTCCGACGAGCCGTCGTCGACCACGAGCGCTTCCCATTCCTGGAAACGCTGCGCCAAAAGATTTTCAAGGGTTTCCCCAATCACAAAGCCGTAATTGTAGGACGGAATGATAATGCTGACTGTTACACTCATAGGAGTTTTTTTGCTTTGCTACCCCAGATTTTTCTAACTACATAGAAAAACTTGCTGATCCCGGATTTTTTCAAAAGGCTTAACAGCGTTTTGCGGTTTTGCCAAATAACGAACCCATACCGTGGTTTCGCGAACGAATGGTTACGTGATTCGCTCAGAGCCGACAGCCGAACGAGCAGATCGCGGGTGTCCCCCTGCGCTTTTTCAGCACATCGGGCGATCCAGGCGGTTTCTCTTTCCAGCTCGGCCAGTTTCAGGTCGCGGCCCCGGGTTGTTTTGCGCCTGGCCAGGATGTCGGTCGTATTGCGCTCGTGCTGCCTGTACCGGACGAGTACCTCCCCAATGAAGTCGACAGATCCGACGCTGGCGGCTACGAATGCAAGCCACTGGTCATAATGGAAGCCTTGGGGAAAGGGAAGTGCTTTTGCTACCAGTTCTTTTTTCATGAGAATGGCGTGGCCCGACACACAATTCAGATAAAGAAATGCCTCGGGCGACGAGCCGCGGTAAAAATTGAATTTATCAGAGATTTTAAGGCCCATCGATTTGCCGGTCTCATCGATAAATTCCGAATCATGGTAAATCAGGAAGCTGTTTCCGATCCCTTCCAGCTGGCGTCGGAGTTTATCGGGATGCCAGATGTCGTCCTGGTCGCAAATGGCGATATAATCGCCTTCGCAAAGGCCCAGCGCCTTCTGGAAATTTTCATTATAGCCCAGGTTTTTCTCATTTCTGACCAGTTTGAAACGGTCGTCGCCGGCTGCATAGGTCTGCAAAATATCCCAGGTCCCGTCGGTCGACACGTCGTCCACTGCTACGACCTCCCAGTTGTTCATGCTTTGCGCTACGATCGAATCGAGTTGGGCGCGCAGAAACTGCTCGCCGTTATATGTGCATAATGCGATCGATATCTTTGCGGTATCATTCATTTATGCTTCCGAAAAGGTCTGCATATCGATCAGGCGCTTGTACAGTCCGTCGCGGGCGATGAGCTCCGCGTGATTGCCCTGTTCGATAATTTTGCCTTCTTCCAGTACCAGGATCGTATCCGCACTCTGGATCGTGCTGAGACGGTGCGCGATCACGAGCGAGGTTCTGTTTTTCATCAGGTTGTTCAATGCTTCCTGTACCAGTTTTTCCGATTCGGTGTCCAGTGCAGACGTTGCCTCGTCGAGAAGCATGATAGGCGGGTTTTTCAAAACGGCCCTGGCAATGCAGATACGCTGTTTTTGGCCGCCCGAGAGTTTCATTCCGCGGTCGCCGATATTGCTGTAATAGCCGTCCTCGGTCTCCATGATAAACTCGTGCGCATTGGCAATGCGGGCCGCAGCTTCCACCTGTTCGATTGTAGCTCCCGGGCTTCCGAAGGCTATATTCTGGAAAATCGTGTCATTGAAAAGCATCGACTCCTGGTTTACCAGCCCGAACATCGCCCACAGCGATTCCTGCCTGATCTGCCGTACATCGGTACCGTCGATCAGCACCTGGCCTTCGGCGGCGTCGATAAAACGCGGCAGCAGGTCCATGAAAGTCGATTTGCCACCGCCCGAAGGCCCTACCAATGCAACCGTTTTCCCTTTCGGGATGGTCACGTTAATGGATTTGAGCACCGGGCGGGAAGGGTAGGAGAATGAAACATTTTCCAGCCTGATCGACTCTTTGAAGTCCTTCATATCGATTGCATTCGGGGCATCTTCGATCTCCGGTTTCTCGTCGATCAGTTCAAGCACGCGCTCTCCCGCCGCGATACCTGCGTGAATGGTGCTGAATGAATCGGTAAGTGCCTTGGCAGGCCGCATTACCTGGGAGAAAATACCGATGTAGGCTACAAATTTAGCGACGGTCAGATCCGTGCCCGAGGGGTTGTCCAGAATGAGCGAGCCACCGTACAAAACGATGATCGCCACCATGGTAACCCCGAGGAATTCCGAGACGGGCGAGCCTAATTGCTGCCGTTTCGCCATTTTACGGCCCAGGTCGGAGTAACGGATATTCTCTTTGTGGAATTTCTCCTTAATATCCTCGGTAGCATTGAATGCCTTGATGATCTTGATACCGGTAAGCGCTTCGTCGAGGTAGCTGATCATCAGCCCGAAATAATGCTGGGCAAGGGTAGCCTGCTCTTTGAGCCTCTTTACAATTTTTGAAATCAGGAATGCAGAAACCGGTATTACCAGAATCGCAAAGAATGTGAGCTTGGCCGAAGTGGCGAAAAGCATGAACACGTAAGCAATCAATTGCAACGGTTCTTTAAAAACCACTTGCAAAGTGCTCGTCACGGAAAACTGCACGACCTGCACATCGGAAGCGATCTTTGAAATAATATCGCCCTTGCGCTGGTTGCTGAAATAGCCCACATGCAGGTTCATCACGCTGTCGAACACCCTCTTGCGAAGGTTGAGCAGGGTGTGGATACGGAGGTTTTCCATAATCCGCTGCGAAAGGTATTTGAAGATATTGGAAAGCAGAACCGAAACTACGATCACCGCGCACACTACCTGCAATGCACCATGCGGTCCGAAGGCCAGGTTGGCCTGTTGGGCATAGTAGTTGAGCATACTCGTCGGATCGAGCCAGCCGTCCGTCGGCCTGGGAAGCACATCGCCGGTCCGGTTGTTGAACAGCGTACTAAGGAGTGGCGCCAGAAGTGCCAGGTTCAGTGTATTGAAAAGAACCCCCAGTACTGTGCAAACAAGGTAAGGGATGGCAAATTTGGCAATCGGTTGAGCAAAAGATAATAATCTGAGGTACGTTTTCATTCTTAGATAATGGCATACTCGCTGTATGCCGGAAGTAAAAAAAACCGAAACCGGGTTTTTCGGATTAACGCGCAAATTAACGCTTATCTGGCGAAACAACTGTTCGGGACTTCAATTAATTCCCGGCAGGCCGCTGGTGAATACGATACCCGGATGAACGGAAAGGTTGGAAACCAATCGCCGGAAACAGGAAAAAAGCGGACAATAGGCACCGAACCCAACTTTTTAAAACAAGTCGTTGTTCAAAAGTAAACCGCCAGACAATGATCACGAATACCGATATATTTTCGATTGAAACAGGTGACCAGGGACCTGTAACCACTTACAAGGCAGCCCGGTCGGTTGCCGGGCTCGTCGCCAGCCATTTCGAGCGGCACCACCAGGCGGTTTCCAAATATTACGAACAGGAACTCGCGCCCATTCCCGATGCCCGGATCGTGGAAACGATCATCGATACGACATTTTGGGCGAGCCTGCGCCGGGAAGAAGGTCGATCTCCCAAGGTTTCGATCGCTTACCTGCCGCCGGAAGCCGCCGAGCATCCCCTGGTTTTTGCAGAAAAACTTGCATTGACCGCCAACACACTGACCAAGCTCGCACCCGCGGTGGAGCGCTCGGGCATACACCTGGGCGTGTGGCTGGAAGACGGCGAGCTGCGCATTTGGGGTACGACGCGCGTCATTCCGGGACTGTGTTTCGTGCTCGAAGTAATCGAGCCGGGAATGCTGGTCGTCAAACACCGCAGGGTGGAGGGCTTCGGCAAATTTGTCAATATGGCCGTGCTGAAAGGCGACCAGGTGAAGATCGTCAACGAGGAAAGCCGCAAAGTGAAAGACTGCCCTTCGCTGATCAATTCTTTGATGGGGTTTTCTTCCACTACCTTATGGAGCGATTACCCGAACCTGCTCGTACAGCTCGCCGCGTCCATGCGGAGCCATGAGCGCGGGGGGATATTGCTGGTCGTTCCCAAAGGCAGGGAACGCTGGCGCGAATCGATCATCCACCCGATCACCTATGACGTGCAGCCGCCATTTTCGGAATTGGCCGATCTGCATCGCAAGTATGTGGAAGATCCCAATCCGATTACCTGGCAGAACCAGTTCAGTTCAGCCGTGCATAATATGGCAGGTCTGACGGCCGTGGATGGCGCGACGATCATCAACGATCGTTACGAACTGCTCGCATTCGGGGCGAAGATCGGTAGGGCGCAAGGTGGTAAACCGGTGGAGGAAATCCTGACCACCGAACCGATTATCGGCAACACGGCAATGGTGGTGCATCCCGTGCAGAACGGCGGTACCCGGCATTTGTCGGCAGCGCAGTTTGTCTACGATCAGCGCGATTCGATTGCCCTTGTCGCATCTCAGGACGGGCGCTTTACGATATTTTCCTGGTCGAAATGCGAGAATATGGTGCAGGCGCACCGGGTCGATGCGCTGCTGCTATGAGCCGAAAGGGAAGAGTTCCAGCTGCTCCGGGTCTTTATATTTCCGCGATTTAACTTCCGGTTCATGGAAGTTGGACAATGAGATCCCGAGCAGCCGCACCGCTTTTTCTTCCAGGTCGAGCTTTTCGAGCAACTGTTTGGCCGTATCAGTAATGGTATCCAGGTCACCGATGGGGTAGGCGAAGGAATGGTTGCGGGTTATTTGTGTAAAATCACTGAATTTAACTTTCAAGGTGACTGTCCTGCCTTTGAGCTGGCTTTTTTCGAGCCGGTTGGCAACGGTCACACCAATGCGGTCGAGCTCCTTGTTCATCTCGTCCGGCGTAGTAAGGTCGTAGGTGAATGTATCTTCGGCCCCGAGCGACTTGGTTTCCCGGTGCGTTTGTACCTGGCGGTCATCGATCCCTCGCACGATCTTGAAGTAGAAGTGACCGGTTTTTCCAAAATGGTTGACCAGTTCGTCTTCCGACAGTTTTTTGAGGTCCGAACCCGTAAACAGCTGCATTCCCTTCATTTTATCGGCAGTAACTTTCCCCACACCGTGAAATTTCTCTACCGGTAGCTGATCCATGAAACGCTCAATTTTGGAAGGGCCAATGAATGTCAGTCCGTCGGGTTTATCGATGTCCGAAGCGATTTTAGCCACAAACTTGTTGACCGATACACCCGCCGACGCGGTGAGGTTAAGCTCCTCTTTAATGGACTTCTTGATCTGCCTGGCAATTTCCATCGCCGAACCAATGCCCATTTTGTCCTCGGTCACATCCAGGTACGCCTCGTCTAGTGAAAGCGGTTCAATCAGATCGGTGTAGCGGGAGAAAATCTCCCGAATGCTTCTGGAAACGGATTTATACACTTCAAATCTCGGATGCACAAAGATGATCTGGGGGCAAAGCTGAATGGCCTGCCGCGAAGGCATCGCCGACCGCACCCCGAACTTGCGCGCCTCGTAACTTGCCGTAGCCACCACGCCCCTACCGGTAGGAGAGCCGCCCACGGCCAGTGGTTTGCCACGGTATTCAGGGAAATCGCGCTGCTCCACCGACGCGTAAAATGCATCCATATCGATATGGATAATCTTGCGGACGGGTGAGGTATTTGACGTTCCCTGCATTGAAAAAGGCAATTTTCCGGGTAAAAGGTGGTTCTGCAATTAAAAACAAATTAAATCACATTGCATTCGCATCACACGGGACTTTTTTTTCGTAGTAGGTGAATAAATCCGTATGCAGTCTGTAACTAGCGGGCATTTCATTTACTCAGGTTCCTTAGAAAATTTCGATGCGATACACTATACTTCTGTTCAAAAGTCTTTTTGCCACCCTTGTTCTTCTCCGCATCAGCTTTGGCGCCGTGCAGGCGCAGGACCGTTGCGGGTCGATGGAGTTGCTTCAAAAACGATTCACCGACAAGCCCGCTCTCAAACTGATGTTCGACCAGCGGCAAATCCGGATTCAACAGCTTGTCAATGAAAGAATAGCCTCGGGTAAGATGCTCCGCACGACCGGCCCCATTACTATCCCCGTCGTGTTCCATGTTGTGCTCAGCAGGCAGTCGATGGTAACCGACGCGCAGATTATGGCCCAGCTGGACACCATCAACAAAGACTACGCCGGAACCAACGGCGGTGCCGCAAAAATTCCTTCTTATTTCAAATCGCTTTTCGGACAGTCGGGTATTCAGTTTTGCCTCGCTCAACGCACACCCAATGACGCCCCGTCGACAGGTATCGAGCGCTACAACACAACGCGTAGTTCATTTGACTACACCAATAACCAGGTGAAGCATGCCGAATCCGGGGGCGCGGATGCCTGGGACACCGATAAGTACCTTAATGTCTGGATTTGCGACCTTTCCGGATCCACGTTGGGCTATGCCACTTTCCCCGACGACGGTGTAAAGGACGAGCAAGGCGTGGCCGTAGACTATGCCTCGCTGCCGGGAGGGGCCGCTACGGGATTCAACCAGGGAAAGACATTGACACACGAAATAGGCCATTACTTTGATCTATACCACATCTGGGGCGACGACAACGGAGCCTGCACCGGATCGGACAATATCGATGATACGCCTAATCAAAGCAACAGCACTACTACCTGCCAGACCGGGGTCGTGACCGACCGCTGTTCGGCCACCGCGCCAGGTATTATGTACCAGAATTTTATGGATTATTCCCCGGACGCCTGCCTTTTTATGTTCACCCAAATGCAGGTGGCGCATATGGAGGAGATCTTTGAGATATATCGTTCATCCCTGCTAACTTCCAATGCCTGTACACCGGTGGATGTCAAGAAAAAAGACGCGTCCCTGAAAACGATCCGCCAGCCGGCACAGCGGATTTGTACCAATTCACTTACACCCCAGATCACCTTGGTCAACCGGGGCAGCGAAACGCTTACCTCACTAACGATCCATGCGGTAATCGACAACGGAACGGTGCAAAATTACAACTGGACCGGCTCCCTGGGCACCTACGCAGAGGCAACCGTTACCTTACCCACGCTCACAACTTTGGAGGGTAATCACGTCTTGAGCATTTCCACGTCGAATCCGAACGGGGCTGCCGACGAGGATACTTCAAATGATGCATTGAGCCTCGATTTTATCTATTATGAGCCATTTGCGGCACCCGTCAAAGAAGGGTTCGAAGGGCTATTCCCGCCGCAAGGCTGGGATATTGTGAATGAAGACAGCGGCTCTACCTGGGAAAAGACCACTTCGGCCTCCAAAACCGGCAACGCATCGGTGAAGATCGGGAATTTCGGTAACCAGCTGGTCGGCCAGCGCGATTACCTCCGCTCGCCAACGGTGACTATTGCCGGTGTCGACTCCGCATTCGTTTCGTTCCAGGTGGCGGCAGCGACCTATACCAGTACCTCCACCCAGAACAATGTGTGGGATACCTTGCAGGTGCTTATTAGTACAGATTGCGGTCAGACTTACACAAGTGTCTACAAAAAATGGGGATCGAGCCTCACCACCCGCGGCACGGCGACGCGGACCGCTTTTACGCCGGGTATCAATGAATGGCGGCATGAAGAGATCAATATCGGCAGTTTCATTGGCCAGGGCGAAATACTCGTGGCGTTCCTGAACACCAATGGCAACGAAAACGATATTTACCTAGACGATATCAATATCAGGACTGTCACTGTGAATCCGAATCTGAAAGAAGCAGGCTTCCTCGTGACACCCAATCCGACGAGCGGGCAGGTATCGGTGCAGTTCTATCCGCATCCTGAAAAACTGAAATCCGTTTCGATTTATAATGTAACCGGGCAAAAAATAGCCGAAACCCTCATTACCGGTGAAGTGGCTTCCAATGTCTATGATTTTGATCTGACAACGTTCCCGTCGGGCTTGTACGTCGTGAAGGCAACGTTCGAGGATCGTGTACTGACGAGGAAGATTGTGAAGAATTGAGGTAAAAAAGTCAGGAAGTCATTAGGTCATTTGTTGATTTAACAAAATGCATCTAACGACTTCCTGACTATCAATGACTACAAACGACTAATATATCCTTTTCACGATAACCTTGCTGTTCGTTTGCGAGATGGCGAACTCTTTCGCATTCTCGTTGGGTGGCGATATAAAAATCTGTCTCTTCTTTTTACCGTCTGTATTTACCCAGTTTGCGGAATAGATCTCCGGAAGATGACCGGCGTAGATCGGGTGGTGGTCGGAATACATAAACACTTCCTCCTGTTCATAAGCCTGTTCGAGGTCGCTTCCTTCTATTACGTCACAGATAATCTTCAACCCGCCTGTCTCGTCCTCTACCAGACCTTTGATCCGGGCTTTTCCGTAAAAAGGATCTTCTTCAAATTCCCAACGGATATAATATTCGATTACGTTTCCGATCTGAGACTCAATGTAGTCGGCAGTTAGTAATTGTTCCTGGTGCATGGTCGAAGTTGGTTTTTTACACTCCTTAATACTTAGCAAAATTCAAACCCGCCCCTTTATGGGCGTTTTGACAAATGTAATCGTAAGCATGATGTTTCCAAAAATAATAGGACGCGTTTCATAGATATTTGAAAAATTACGATCAAGTGGACATTTGTAGTACGCGGAGCGGTTGTAAAGACTTCGCACATATAGTTGCCCAGGTTAGCTGCGTAAATTTAATTCGCAACCTTTTTGTAGAACTGTTCCGGGGAGCGTGAGTGCCCGTTTTGTCGCCCTGGGAAACATAGCGGTATGGTTTTTGTCGGTCAAAGGCTAAACAATTTTGTTTTTGGGACGTTGTCCCGTCACTTAGCCAAGAATGATATGAGAAAAACTCAACGAGCCAATGAGCCTGTGCCGTGTTCGGTCCCGCTCATTTTCCTAAGAATCGGCTTCTTCCTGTTACTGTTTTCCGGTCCGATATCCCGAAGTAGCGCACAGCAGGCCGGGCCGGATTCAACCCGAAAGAGCAAGCCTGGTACGCTCACGACCCCGAAAACGAATCCCGCGCCGGCCCGACCGGCCTCCGATACCCTCCCCAAGCCTCAAAATACCTCCGATTCTGCTTCCAAATCCTCCACTTCGCCTTTGGTGAAACCCACGCAGAACTTCGATCCCCTGGTGAAGCCAGCCCCTCAGAAAGATACAATGAATCAAGCCGGCGCTACGGCTCCGGCCAAGCCCGACAGCGCTGCAAGGCCGGGAAACGCCAATGTTACCCAACCGGCGCAGAATGCAGCGCAAACGCCTGATTCGGCCACGGCGCAGAAACCAGCCCCGGGCGGACCGACCGAGGCCGGGCCCGACGCACGTGACATCAAGGGCGTTGTACAGGACGAAAAGGGCGTCGGTATGCCTGGCGTGGCGGTTTTGGTGAAAGGTACTCAAATACAGGCCATCACCGAACCCGACGGCTCTTTCCAGATGAAGGTACCCGCGAAGGGCGGGATATTGGTGTACAGCTTCGTAGGTTTTACTACGAAAGAAGTGCCTATTACCGGCCTCACAACGTACAATGCACAGCTAACGCCTGAGGCGAAGGCTTTGAAAGAAGTCGTCGTGGTAGGTTACGGCGCCCAAAGCAAGCGCGACCTTGCGAGCGCTACGTCTCGCGTAGCATCCCAGGATTATAAGTCGGCGGTTGTCAACACGATAGACCAGGCCATTCAGGGACGCGCTACCGGTGTGCAGGTGGTGGAAAGCTCCGGTGAACCGGGTGCCTCTGCGGTGGTAAGGATCCGTGGTAACAACTCGCTGAGCGGTAATAACGAGCCGCTTTACGTGATCGACGGGTTCCCGATGCCGCCTCACCGCGAAGCGGGGACCAATTTCTATGGCTCCTACACGCAAAACGGCTTGTACGGTATCAACCCGAACGACATTGAAAGCATGGAAATCCTTAAAGACGCCTCTGCAACGGCCATTTACGGATCACGCGGGGCAAACGGGGTGATCCTGATCACTACCAAATCCGGCAGGAGGGGCGAAGGCCGCGTGGAGCTCGTTAACAAGACGTCTTTCGGGCGGGTCGCCAATCCGATCCGTATGATGAACTCGCGGCAATATGCGGAGGTGATCAACGAAAGCTTCCGCGTAACCGACCGAAACCCACCGTTTGAAAACCTGGACAGCAGCATGACCAACACCGACTGGGTGGATGCCATTACGCAGCCGAGTTTCAGACAGGATATCACCCTGAGCCTTTCGGGAGGCAGTCCTAAGTCATCCTATTACATTTCAGGTAATTATCTCAAAGACAGGGGAACGATCATCAATTCGAATAACGACCGGGCCAGTCTGCGCGTCAATCTGAACAATGAGATCAACAACTGGTACACAGTCAAAGGCCAGGTTTCATTTAGCCGGCAGAAAACCAACCGCGCGGTAACGGCCTCACGCGCGTGGCCGAGCTCGGGCGGGCTGATGGACGGCCTGCGCGCTGCGCCTACGCTGGAAATCGATTACCTGGGCAATAATAGCCTGGGTATCCCAAACTACCAGGGTTATTATTTTTCGAACCCCTATAATGAGCTTATGGCGAAAACGGACGTTACGCAGAGCGATTACTCGATTTTGAATATTGAAAATTATTTCAAGATCGCCAATGGCCTGCAACTGGTCGTGAGCCTCGCCGGAAACCAGAACCTCACACGCCGCAAAGTATTCCTGCCGCCATCGACAGCCGAGGGTAACCAGGTAAAAGGGAAGGGGAGCAATAACACGGGCAATACATATAGCTATAACTTCAACTCCTATCTCCAATACGAAAAGACCTTTAAGAAGAACCACTACCTCAATACGACGCTGGGTGTGGAATATAACGACCAGACTGTTGAATTCGTCAACACCAACTCGTCTGGCTTCGCGGTACCGTTTTTCGGGGTCGACAATATTGGTAGCGCTTCATCACAGGTGATCGCCTCGTACAAGGAGAAGCGGATTTTGCAATCCGGTTTCCTGCGCGCGAACTACACTTTCAAGGGAAAGTATGTATTGAATTCCTCGATCCGGGCGGACGGTGCCTCGGCATTCGCAGCCAATAAGAAGTACGGCATTTTCCCGGCGGTGGCGCTTGCCTGGAACCTGGATCAGGAGGAATTTATGAAGGGCGTTACTTTCATTTCGAATACCAAGTTCCGCGCTTCCTATGGTGAAACGGGTAGCCAGGCCATCTCGCCTTACTCGTCGCTGTCGCTTTACAGCTCCGGCTTCTACGAAATGGGACCGGGCGGCGACGGGGCGGTGATCAACACCGGCGTGTTTCCGAACACAATCGCCAACCCGAACCTTTCATGGGAGCGGACCAGGCAGTTCAATGTCGGCGTGGATTTCAATGCGGCCAAAGACCGGATCGTGCTGAGCTTCGACTATTACAATAAGGTCACTTCCGACCTGCTGCAACCGCGCAAGGTGCCGACGCAATCGGGCGTGGGTACGATCATCGACAACTACGGGACCATGCGCAACCGCGGTGTGGAGCTGAGCATTCAGGGAAATATCATTCAGAAAAAGAATGTGACTTACTCGACGCGCGTGAATATTTCCAGGAATGTAAATACGCTGGTCGACCTTGGCGACCGTACCCAGCCCGATTATGTGAGTATCAACGGTAACTTGCTGGGAGGTGTTTCGGGTATATTGGTTCCCGGGCAGGAAGTGGGCCGCTTTTTTGGCTACCGGGTAGATGGCCTGAGCCAGAAGGACGATTTCGACGCCAACGGTAACCCTAAATTCGCAACTTTCGAAGGCCCGCGGCCTCCCGGGTCGAAGGGTAGCCCGCTCTACGGTGCATGGAAGTATTCGGATGTCAATGGCGACGGTATCATTACCGCCGACGACCGGGTCGTACTCGGTAAATCCACACCCGACTTCACATTCGGATGGAGCCATGACCTTACCTGGAAGAATTTTGCGGTGAATGCATTGTTTACCGGCTCGGTCGGAAATGATGTGCTGAACCTCACCCGGTTCTACATCAGCAATGGTGTCGTCGATTACGGCGGGGTAGGGTTCAACCAGTCGGAAGAATGGTTCCAAAACCGCTACACAGAAGCCAAACCGCATAACAACCCCAAATATCCCGGCGTACAGCGCGGGATCGCCTCGGGGGATATCAATTCGGTGATGTTGGAAGACGGCAGTTTTGCCCGTCTAAAAATGCTCACGGTTTCCTATACTTTCCCGAAACTGGGGCCGATCCAGAATCCGCGCCTTTTTGTAACAGGGACCAACCTCTGGACCTGGACCAACTACTCCGGTTTCGATCCCGAAGTGAGCTCCTACGCGCAGTCGCTGCTGCAACAGGGTATCGACTATGGTGCTTACCCTGCCCAGCGCTCGTACACCATCGGGCTTTCCTGCAATTTCTAGTGATGACCAATGCATTTGAAAAATATGAAAATACATATCAAGATATCCGTAATGCTGCTGGCTTTGCTGGGCGTTACGTCCTGCAAGGATAACCTCGAAGAATCGCCGTATTCCTCGCTGGGCAAAGATGTAGCCTTTAAAGACGAGGATGGCCTGAACCAGGCGACGATCGGCGTGTACCAGGCCTGGACTACCACCGATCATTCGGACATTTACAACCGGTTTATCCTTGCCGAATCGGGGCACCGGTATGCGACCGCCGGCATTCTCGGCTCAGGAGCCGATCCTTACTACCGTTTTGCCCATACTTCGGTTTCCGGGGCGTTCGAATCGGTGTGGGCGCGGTTTTACAAGATTATTTACCGTGCTAATACGGTGATTGACAATGCTAAAATGGCGGTTCCCGGCGAAGAGGAGGAGGCTGATCCGTACATTGCCGAAGCGCGCGTGTTGCGGGCTTATGCCTATTTCAACCTGGTCAGGCTGTTTGGCGGTGTGCCGCTGATTTTAAAAGAAATCAAATCATTCGAAGAAAAAGACCTGATTTTTGCGCCTCGGGCAACGGACGCGGAAGTGTACGAAGCGATCCTGGCCGATCTCGCATTTGCGGAAACGATTCTTCCGGATTCGAGGGGAGGTGCGGAGCTGGGGCGCGTTTCTGCGGGCACCGTGAAGGCATTAATCGGCAAAGTTTACCTGACAATGGCCGGCAAGCCTCTAAACAGAACGGAAAACTACCAGAAGGCCGTCGAAAAATTGAGCGAGCTCGTAGGGGCGGTAAATGAGGAAAAGTATGATATGGAGTTGCTGCCGGATTTTGCCGATGTCTTCGCATTGGCCAATGAGCGCAACCGCGAGATTGTGCTGTCGTTTGGCTATTTTGTCAATCCTTCGAATCAGAACGGGAACATATTGCCTTTCCACCTGTTTCCGTCGGGCCTGGTGAACGGCGACGAGCAGACCAACTATGGTTTGACTTACGATTTCTACAAACTGTTTGACAAAACGGACACGCGCCGCGACTTTACCCTGGTTTCCAGATATGCATTCACCGGCGGTGCCCGCGCAGGCGCCGAGCCGGGCGACAGCATTATTTACGACCCGACAACAGCGCATTACCTGAACAAGCGGACCAAAGAGCCGTTTGCCCATGATGATTTCAAATATGGCATCGCATTCGGTAAGATGGCACGGGCGGCCCGTCCTGCCGGTGCGCCTGTGCAGGGTTACAGCTCTGACCTGATCGAAATGCGGTTCCCGGATGTGCTGCTGATGCTCGCCGAAGCATTGGTTGAAACGGGTAAACCCGCGGAGGCACTCCCCTTGCTCAACCGCGTCCGCGCGCGCGCAAAAGCGGCACCATCGAAGGCTACCGGGGTGCCTGCATTGCGTACAGCCATCCGCACCGAGCGCAGGCTCGAACTGAGCGGGGAGTTCAATACCGTGTTCGATATCCGCCGCTGGGGGACTTTGAAGGATGAGATTGCGGCCATGTCCGAGGATCAGATCGTCGACAACGTGCTGATCCCCTACACGCCGCGCCTCGAACTGTATCCAATCCCGCAGTCGCAGATCGACGCCAACCCGAATCTGAGCCAGAATGACGGCTGGTAGCGGAAATCCGGAGTTTCAGATGTAATTTCAGGTTTTGAATTACATTATGAAAACTCATTTCAGACCGGTTTACGGTGTGGTACTTCTTACAGTCCTTGGCTTGCTGGCGTCGTGCCAGAAGCACCTGACCGTTTCCAAAAGCGAATACAAACAGTACGGCATCGACCAGCAGGTCGGTGCCGATTCTGCTATAATCCGGTACTATCAGCCTTACAAGGACAAAATGCAGGCTGAAATGAACCGCGTTGTGGGGCAGACCGAACAGGCGCTCACAAAGCCTTCCGATCCTGAAACCCTCATGGGCAACTTTTTCGCCGACGCGATGCTCAAAGAAGGCCTGAAAAAGGATCCCTCCATTCAATTTACGCTGGCAACCAAAGGCGGCCTGCGTACCACGTTCCCCAAAGGCAATATTACGGTTTCCCACGTTTTCGAGCTTATGCCGTTTGAAAATGAAATGGTTGTGCTCAAACTGTCGGGGCAGAATGTGCAGCAGGTCATCGATTTTATTGCCAAAAAGGACGGCGAGCCGGTGGCCGGTATCCGCATGAAAATCAGGGATAATAAGGCCTATGATGTTACGATCGGCGGACAGCCTTTTGATAGTACCAAAACTTATAACCTGCTCACTTATGACTATCTCGCCGACGGTGGTGACGAGCTGGAATGCCTCCGGAACCCGCTCGAACGCAGGGAGATCAATCAGAAAGTAAGGGAAGCACTGTTCGAAAATATCAATGACCTGACGCGTCAGGGCAAGAAAATAACCGCTCAACTCGATGGAAGAATTGTTTCAGATAAATAGGAGGGATTTTCTCAAAAAGGGCGGTTTAGCTGCTGCCGCATTGGGTTTCGGCAACGTATCCGCATTCGCCAAACGCGATTCGGTGGTGCAATTGACGATTTTGCACACCAACGACGTACATAGCCGCATTGACCCGTTCCCGATGGACGGTTCGCGTAACCAGGGACTTGGCGGTGTGGCCCGCCGTGCTGCATTGGTGAAGAAGATCCGCTCCGAGCAGCCGAATGTCCTTCTGTTGGATGCAGGCGATGTTTTTCAGGGAACTCCCTATTTCAACCTGTATGGCGGTGAGCTCGAATTTACGATCATGAGCCAGATGGGCTACGACGCTTCCACGATGGGTAACCACGATTTTGACAACAGCATCGCCGGTTTCGTAAAGCAACTCCCGCATGCAAACTTTCCGTTCCTGGTCAGCAATTATGATTTTAGTAATACCGGGCTGAAAGGAAAGACACAGCCCTACAAGATCTTCAAAAAGCAGGGACTGAAAATCGGCGTTTTCGGGGTTTGCATCGAGCTGGAAGGCTTGGTCAACAAAAAGAACTACCTCGAAACTGTCTATCTAGATCCAGTTGCCAAAGCCAATGAAATCGCCTCACAGCTCAAAAATGACCTGCATTGCGATTTCGTAATTTGCCTCTCGCATTTGGGATACAAATACAAGGAAAACAAAGTCTCAGACCAGATCCTGGCCAAGTCTACACGAAATATCGACCTCATTATCGGCGGTCACACGCACACATTCATGAAAGAGCCGGAAAACATCCTCAACCTCGACGGGAAGGTTACGACCATTAACCAGGTCGGTTTTGCGGGGATCAACCTCGGGCGGCTGGATTATTTCTTTGATCGCGAAAAGGGCGGGCAGAAGATGGTATCGGCGGTACTGCCGGTGGGGGAGCGGGGTTAATGATTGAATGATCCGCCGTGGAACGGGGAAATATGTGAAGGACACGATTTAATGCATGATGGAGAAAATGCCGTTAGGCATGTAAGATTGGTAGCAAACCGCAGTTAGTAGACATTCTGCGAATGCCCTTGGGCATGTGACAACAATGCGTCATCGACGTATTTTTTGTTGTTACATCCCTGACGGGATTTGCGATGAACGTGAACCCACTTTGTTGCTACCAATATTACATCGCAACGCGATTTGAATTTCGCCATTCGACGTTCTATCGCCCTGCGCGGCCTTTTCGTTGTTCTTACGCTCGCTGCTCGTTCCGCAGCGGCCAGTCCTACGGCGGCTTATTTCCCGCTCCGCGGCGGATAGGGGTCATTCAATATGCAGAAATTGCTGCCGGACCTTCTCCTCTTCCAGATCAAGCTGGGCGAGGTGCTGGCGGATGATTTCTTCTTCGTAGGTTTCTTTTTTGTTGAACTGATGAAGAATTTGCCTTTTGTGTGCTAATAGTTCCCGGTTAATGTGTTGATAGCGTGCTATATATGCGTGGCCGGCTTCCGCTTCTTCAAATTCCTTTACATGATCGAGAAACCCCAGGTCACTTTCCAGCTTGAATTTTAGCCCACGCAGTAGTTCGTGGCTTTCGATTTCATCGGCATATTTCTCATTGATCAAATCCAACGACGCTTTCGCCAGTTTTCTCCGGATGATCACATCCTGCTCCTGCGCAGGTATTTCATAATCACGGTCTTCTGCCTGCATCCATTTGGCGATGGCGGGTAGGGTAAGTCCTTGAAAAACAAGTGTTACCAGGATTACGATAAAGGTGATGAACAGGATCATGTTCCGTTGGGGAAATGGCTGTCCATTGTCGAGCAGCAACGGAATGGACAATGCAGAGGCCAACGAAACCACCCCGCGCATGCCGGCCCAGCCGAAAACAATGGGCATTCTGTAACCGGGGTTGCTGTCGGCGGTTTTGATAAACCGGCTGATAAATACCGTGAAAATGGATGCGCCCAGCGTACTGGCAATGCGTGTAATGATCACGACCACCGAAATGATCAACCCGTACTTGATCGCCTCCCCCAGCGACGCTTCCCCGAAACCCTGGATGATCACCGGCAGTTCAAGGCCGATAAGCATAAATACGATGCCGTTCAGTACGAATCCCACCGTCGACCAGACATTAATGCCCTGAATGCGGCTCAAATGGCTCAGAATGCTGTGCTGGTTGCGCGAAAGGAACAGTCCGCCGGTAACGACGGCGATTACCCCCGAAAAATGGAATTCCTCCGCGGCGATATACATCGCATAAGGTGCAACGAACGTCATGATCGTGTCGATGCTCGGTGTGGTGGGGAGCCAGCGCAGAATGGCGTAAAAAATAAGGGCGATACCCAGCCCAACGGCAAACCCCATGCCGATCACCAGGAAAAAGCTGCCGACCGCGTCGGTCAGCACGAAGCTGCCGGAGGCGACTGCCACCAATGCGAAACGGAAGACGATCAGGGACGATGCGTCGTTCAGCAGGCTTTCCCCCTCGGCGATGGTAATGAGGCGTTTGGGGACTTTTACATTTTGCAGAATGGAGGTGGTGGCCACGGCATCGGGCGGCGAGATGATACCGCCCAGCAGGAAGCCCAGCGCGAGCGTGAACCCGGGAATGACCGCCTGCGATACGTATGCGATCACGCACGAGGTGAATATCACGATAATGAATGCAAATGAGCCTATCACGCGACGCCATTTCCAGAAATCTTTCCAGGACGTCTGCCAGGCAGCTTCGTATAGCAGCGGCGGCAGGAATATCAGGAATATCAGCTGGGGGTCGATCTCTACCGACGGCAGGCCGGGAACCAGGCTCAACGCGAGCCCGCCCAGTACGAGCACGATCGGGTAGGCGATTTTGATCCTTTGTGCCAGCATAACCAGGAACATGATCACCACCACCAGCGAAAGGTAGAGAATTATGGATTCGTGCATAAATTCGTTCAGTATCGGCTTATCGGACGTACAATTTAATACCGTTGGTCGATTTTAAAACAATCTGCGGGTGCATTCCCACACTATGACCGGGCTCTCGTACGAATTCGAAGCGCTTGACCAGTGCGGCCAGTACCAGCTGCATTTCCATCAACGCGAACTGCTGCCCGATGCAGATCCGCGGCCCGGCGCCAAATGGCAGGTAGTTGAATTTCGCCCGGTTTTTTACGGTTTCTGCCTGAAAATTTTCCGGATTGAATGCGTCGGCATTGTCCCAGAGGTTTGGGTTCCGGTGCAGCTCGAAGATCGACATGAATACCGAACTTCCTTTTGGAATACCATACCCCTCAATCTCCTGATCGACGGTGCTCTCACGCGTCATCGTCCACGCGGGCGGGTACAGGCGAAGGCCTTCCTCCACAACCTGGCGTGTATATGGCATTTGAGCGAGCTGTTCGAAGCCGGGTACAGTGTCAAAAATTTCGGCCTCCTTACGAATTCGGGCCACAATCTCCGGTTGCACGGAAAGCTCCCAAAGCAGCCAGCTGAGTCCGGTAGCGGAGGTTTCGTGGCCAGCCGCGAACATGGTAATGGCCTCGTCGCGGATCTGCTCGTCGTTCATTTGTTCGCCGGTTTCTTCGTCCTTGCTGTCGAGCAGAAGTTGGAGCAGGTCGTTGGGCGTCTCGCCGGACAAGCGGCGTTTTCGTATAAAATCGTAAACGAGGCTATTAAAGTACGCGAGGTCGGATTTGAAGCGCCTGTCCTCGCCATTGAGGGCCATCAGCGGCAGGCGATAAGGCTTTCGTACCCGTGTGACGAGGTAAGTTTGTGTGCGGCTTACCTGCTGGTAAATCTGTTCCTTATCCTCGGTGTTCATATTGCCGAACAGCGTTTTCAGCGCGATATCGGACGTAATGCCCATCATTTTGGCGTCGATATCAATCGCGGCCTTACCCCGGAATTGCTCCAATTCTTCCATGAATGCAGCCGTGAGTTCGCCCATCGTGAGAAACAGATCCATCAGGCGTTCGCGGTGGAATGCGGGCTGTACGAGCCTTCTTTGTCTTAACCAGAAATCGCCGTCGCTGATCACCAGCCCGTTACCGAGCACCGGCCGGAGCATTTTAACCGAATTGCCCTTCTTGAAATTCCTGTGGTGCTGTTGAAGCACATGGCGGAAAAAGGCGGGATCACGCGTTACGATAAATTCGCGGAATAGGCGGATTTTGAATGTATCGCCGCATTCGTCGAAACCCTGTCGGAGAAAACGTAGCGGATCGCGTGCGAAACGGATCGTGGAAAGCAACGGAATAGGGCCGATCTTGAATTCGGGAATGGGACGCATCGAGTAGCAAACATTGAGAATTACTGCAAATAAACCAATCGTCGGCAAAATGCAATGCACAAAAAAGCCGCGCTTTGTTTCAAAACGCGGCCGCTGGTGTGCATAGGTTTCATTTATTTCTTCCCGGCGAACGAGCGCAGCATCCAGGTATTCTTTTACATTTTTCGGTAATTCTGTCATCAAAATCATACCAACGGATCAGAAACGGCCAAGTACTGCGTTAAAAGGTGCGGATGATGCCCAAAGAAGCCCCGATCCCCGTTCCTGTTGTCAGAATGCGGGTTACCGGGGCCAACGGGCACGATCCTTGAGTACCTTTTTTATACCCATTAATCCCCATAATTTATGTTCCTCAACAATTTGAAATCCATGAAAATGCAGGCCCTTCTCATGATCGGACTGGCCATTTCGGCCTCTTCTTTCGCACAGGACAAAGAAGAAGAAAAGATCAACGCCGCCACTGCGGTACTCAGCGATTTTAACGGAATGCAAATACCGGCACAACTGCTGGAAGCCTCCAAAGGCATTATCATCATCCCGAGGATGATCAATGGCGGACTGATCGTCGGCGGAAAGCACGGCAGAGGCCTGGCGATGATCAAAAGGGAGGACGGCAAATGGAGCGACCCGGTGTTTGTGACCATCACGGGTGGTAGCGTAGGCGCGCAGATAGGCGTGCAGGCGGTGGATCTGGTGTTGGTATTCAAAAGTGATAAATCGCTCATGAATATCGAAAAAGGCGATTACACCCTGGGTGGCGACGTTTCGGTTGCAGCCGGGCCGGTCAGCAAAAACGCTTCCGCCACGACCGACTACAAGCTCGAAGCCGAGGTGTATTCCTATTCACGCGCCAAGGGCCTTTTCGCCGGCGTGACCGTGAACGGTGCCATGCTCGACGTCGATGTGCGGGCGAATACCGGTCTGTACGGAAGCAAAGCCACCGTCAAATCGATTTTTACAGACTCAAACATTTCGTCCAAGGCAGTCGATGAGCTGCGCGAAGCATTGGATGATTTTAATTAAAACCCCGCTATGCCATCCAGTGTAGTTTCCGAGATGATCTACAAAGTGGAAACAGGAACATTGCGTATCGTTTATGTTTCCGGGATGGTATATGATTACAAAAACGTCCCCTGGGAAGTGTACCAGGCCATGAAAGCCTCGGGCTCTAAGGGGACGTTTTTGAACAGATATATCAAAGGCAATTTTGAATTCGAGAAGATAGAATGATCAAATGAACGAATGATCCGCCACAGAAAGTGGAATGAGTGAATTTTGAATGAGTGAATGTGATTTCAGACTTTACAAAAAATGAGCGGCTGCATGGATTGGCAGGGAAGCGATTTTTCTCTTACTTTGCGATATGTACGATCGGATATAACGGCATATCGAAAACATGCAGAGAATTTTTACCGCCATCATTCTTATATCACCAGTAATATGCCTGGCTCAAAATCAGCCCGATACGCTTAAAGCGCGCGCGCTCGATGAAGTGGTGGTAACGGCTTCGCGGGTGGTGGAGAATATACTGGTATCGCCGGTAAGCGTGCAGAAGGTGAGTGCCAAAGCGACAGCGCTGTCGCCTGCATTGTCGTTTTTCGATGCGTTGGAAAATGTGCAGGGCGTGCATATGATCACGCCTTCGCTGGGTTTCAAGGTTTTGAATGCGAGAGGGTTTTCGAATACGACCAACGTGCGTTTCGCGCAGCTGACCGACGGGATGGATGTGCAGTCGCCGCACATCGGCGGGGCGATCGGTAACGCACTCGGGCCGACGGACCTCGACATTGCCAGCATTGAAATATTGCCCGGCACCGCTTCTGCATTGTATGGAATGAATACGGTGAATGGTCTCGCGAATTTTTTTACTAAAAATCCTTTCAATTCCGAGGGGCTTTCGGTCCAGCAGAAAACGGCCGTCAACCACCTGAACGATAGCCACACCAAAGCGAAACCGTTTACAGAAACGACGATCCGTTTCGCGAAAATCATTACGTCGAAATTTGCATTTAAAGTAAACGGCGCATTTACAAAAGGTTACGACTGGATCGCGTCCGACCAGACCGAGCTCAATGGCAATGGCAACAGTAGCACGCAGCTCTTGGGTGCGGATAATCCGGCCAGTGATCCCGTGAATAAATATGGCAACGAAAGTTCCAACCGGAAAACCGTCACCCTTGGCGGCAAACGCTACGTGGTGAGCCGGACCGGCTACCAGGAAGCCGAAGTGGTGGATTATAACTTGCAGAATATTAAAGGCGACGTGGGCCTCTATTACAAAGTGGCACCCGGTGCCATGCTGACCTACACCTACCATTTCGGCCTGCTCGACAATGTGTACCAGCGTGCGAACCGGTTCCGTCTTGAAAATTACCTCGTACAGCAGCACGGTATCCAGTACCAGTCGGCTTCCGTGCAGGCCAGGTTGTATAGCAATTCGGAAAATACCGGACGTTCCTACAACCTGCGCTCGATGGCCGAGAATATGGACCGCAGCTACAAATCCGACAACGACTGGTATGCCGACTTCACCAAAGGCTTCAATAGCGCCATTACCGGCGGTGCTGCGGTAGCGGACGCTATGCGACAGGCCCGTACAGCGGCCGATGCGGGTCGTTACCTGCCCGGCACGGTTAGGTTCGACACCCAATTACAAAAATTGCAGGATATCAATAACTGGGACATGGGCGCCGCGCTGCGTGTGAAGGCCGATTTCGTGCACGCCGAGGTGCAGGTAAGCCTCACCGAAAAGTACCTCAAAGCCTGGAAAGACAAATACGAGCTGGACATTCTGCTTGGCGCTGATCACCGGACCTACGTCATCGCGCCCGATGGCAATTATTTCGTGAACCCAGAGCCTGGAAAGGATGGCAAGAACATTACCTATGGCAAAACCGGCGGGTTTGTGTCACTGAATAAGGATTTGTTTCAGAAAAGGCTACGGCTCGGTGTGATCCTGCGGGCGGATAAGAACGACTATTTCAAAACGACGTTTAACCCCAGGTTATCTGCCGTTTACAGTCCTGTGCACGACCATAATATCCGCGTGTCGTTCCAGACCGGCTACCGCTTTCCGAGCATTTTCGAGGCTTACAGCAATGTCAATAGCGGCGGTGTGAAGCGGGTGGGAGGGCTGCCGGTGATGTCGCAGGGCATTTTCGAGAATGCCTGGCTGGCCAACTCCATTACCAGCTTCCAGCAGGTGGTTTTGAATGATATTAATCAAAACCGCCTTACGCAGGAAGCCGCGGTCGAAAAGAATAAGGGTTTACTCAAAAAGAACCCCTACACATACGTGAAGCCCGAGCACACGAAAACCTGGGAGGCGGGTTACAAAGGCCTTTTCTTAGACAGGGCATTGTTTGTGAATGCAGATTTGTATTTCAACCGGTACAGCAATTTCATAGCGCAGACCAACATGAATGTGTCCATATCGACCGACGCGGCCACTATCCCGCACGATCTGTACGACAAAGCCCGGCAGGCGCAATACCGGATGTACACCAATTCGCGCTCGGTGATCAACAACTACGGTTTCAGCGCAGGTTTGAATTACCAATGGGAGAAGAAATGGGTTTTCGGCATCAATACAACATTTGCGAGACTGAAAAACGCTGAAAACCAGGACGGCCTCGAAGACGGATTTAATACCCCGAAATGGATGTGGAACGGCTCTGTTTCCCGCACCAGCCTGCTGGAAAACCTCGATGCGACAATTTCATATAAATGGCAGTCAGGCTACTATTCGCAGACATTCCTCGTAACCGGGAACGTGCCGTCCTACAACAGCCTCGACGCACAAATAACCTACCGCGTGCCGACTCTGAAAAGCCAGATCAAAATGGGTGCGAGCAATTTGCTGAACAAGTACTATGTATCCTTCCTCGGCGGGCCGTCGGTGGGGGGGATGTACTACGTTACGGTCGTGTTTAATGTTGAATGATTGAATGATTGAATGATTGAATGAGTGAATGAGCGAATGGATCTTGTCAAGATTAGTCATATTGCAATATCAATTTCTGACTATACTTGACAACTCATGACAATATCTGACCACATTTGACTATCCATTCATTCATTCAATCATTCATTCATTCATTCATTCAATTATTCAAAATTAGCCCTCATATGTTCCCTTTCCGCATCTCGCCAACCGCATAATCCGCTGCCCTTGCCGTTAAAGCCATGTAAGTGAGCGACGGGTTTTGTGTTGCCGTGGAGGTCATACAGGCGCCGTCGGTTACGAATACGTTCGGGACGTGGTGCATCTGGTTCCACTTGTTGAGCAGCGATGTTTTTGGGTCTTTACCCATGCGTGCGCCGCCCATTTCATGGTTTTCGCTGCCGGGGTTTCGGTGGGTGTCGGAGGTTTTGATGTTTTTGAAACCGGCCCTGTCGAGCATTTCACTAAGTTCGATATAGAAATCTTTCACCATTTTCATGTCGTTGTCGTCGAACGACACATTCATGCGCAACTGCGGAATGCCCCAGTCGTCTTTCAGGCTTTCGTGCAGCGTCACAAAGTTGGATTCCTTGGTAACCACTTCGCCCATCATTTGGGCACCCAGCGACCAGCCGCTTTCGTCGGGTGCGAAAAGGCTGGCTTTCAGCGATTCTCCCAGGCCGTCGTTGGCATTCCCGGCTTTCGAAGCTGAAAATGAAGTGGCATAACCGCGAAGAAAATCGGTTTCCTGTTTGAAAACGTTGCGGAAACGGGGAATGTAGGCGCCATTCGGGCGGCGACCATCGGTCGTTTGGTCGTGGTACCCGTCGAAATCTGCGGTAACACGGCCGCGGTAATTGTGGAAACCGATGAACTTGCCCAGCACGCCGCTATCGTTACCCAGCCCATTCGGGAAACGGTTTGATTTGGAATTGAGTAAAATCAGGTTTGAATTAATGGCTGAGGCATTGATGAATATGATTTTGGCATAAAACTCGGTCATTTCCTTCGTCTGCGCATCCACCACGCGCACGCCCGTGGCGCGCTTTTTCTTTTCGTCATAAATCACCGAATGCACCACCGAATGCGGCCTCAGCGTCAGGTTTCCTGTTTTTTCGGCCCAGGGTAAAGTAGCTGCATTGGTACTAAAATACCCGCCGAACGGACAGCCGCGCTGGCACATGTTCCGGTGCTGGCATTTGGCCCGGCCCTGCTGGGTATGGATCGGTTGCGGATCGGTTATGTGCGCGGCGCGACCGATGATAACCGGGCGCGAGCCTTTGTAATTTTTCGCGGTCTGGTCGCTAAAATGCTTTTCCACGCAGCTCATTTCGTGGGGAGGTAGAAACTCTCCGTCGGGGAGCTGCGGCAGGCCGTCTTTGTTCCCCGAAATGCCCGCGAACTTCTCTACATAGCTGTACCAGGGTGCAATGTCTTTATAGCGGATCGGCCAGTCGGTGGCAAAGCCGTCACGCGCGGGGCCCTCGAAATCGTAATCCGACCACCGTTGCGTTTGCCTCGCCCAAAGCAGCGAGCGCCCGCCTACCTGGTAACCGCGCATCCAGCTGAATGGCTGATCCTGCACATACGGATGCTCGTAATCCTTCACCACGAAATGCATCGCATCCTCCCTGAAAATGTAATGCTTGCTCGCCATCGGGCTTGCTTCACGTACCGCCAGCGGCGGCAATCCGCGGTGTTCGAACTCCCAGGGCATCATATTCGTGGTGGGGTAATCGACAATATGCTTCACATCGCGTCCGCGTTCGAGCACGAGGGTTTTCAATCCTTTTTCGGTTAATTCTTTCGCAGCCCAGCCCCCGCTGATCCCTGTTCCCACGACAATCGCATCGAACGTCTGCGCCTTTGTGGCGTCGATATTGAAATAGCTCATTGGTAAATTTAATGTTGACTGAGTGACCGGGTCACTCATTTAAAAAGATTCGGCAGCAACTTGTCGTGCAGCAGCAACCGCCAGGTACCCCAGTCGTGCGCGCCTTCGCCGCCGATGAAATAGTCGTGTTTAATGCCGGCCTTTTCCAGAGCGGCGTGTGTTGCTGCGGATCTTTTTCCTACAAAATCCAGCTCGCCGCTGCCTAGCCCCACGAGCGCGTAGTCTACTTTTTCCTTGATTTTAGGGTCATTAAAAAATGCCGGGTTCAATTTTTCAGGTTCCAGATCACCCGCACTCAATATCCCGAATGAACTGAACAAATCTATTGCATTGAAACCTACCGCCTCGGTATGCCTGCCACCCATCGAAAGTCCTGATATAGCCCGCCCTTTCCGGTCTTTCACCGTGCTGTAATGCGTATCCACAAATGGGACGATCTGTTTGCGAAGCTCTTCTTCAAATAATTTATAAGTTTTATCTAAATGCTTCGGATCGCTGCGGTGAACGACCTGGTTGTTGGGCATTGCGATGATCATCGGCACAATTTTACCCTCCGCCAGCAAGTTATCCGCGATAAAATTGGCCCGTCCGTCGAGTGTCCAGCCCGAAGCAAGCTCGCCACTCCCTCCCAACAGGTACAGCACCGGATATTTCTTCTTCGGATCGTAACCAGGAGGGGTGTATACAAGCATTTCGCGCTCACCATTCAGCACATTAGAGTGGTAAATATGCCTGGCAATGCTTCCGTGCGGTACGTTGCGCGCGTCATAATACGCAGGCCCGCTCCCGTGCACGACGAGATTGCTGTACCCGGGCTGGTTGGAAGTGCCCGTCAGCGTGTTGTTTGGATCCGCCACCGCGACGCCGTCGATCAGGAAGCGGTACACATAAATATTCGGCGTCACCGGCCCGACTGTCAGTGTCCACAGTCCCTCGGCATCTTTCGTGAAATGGATATTGGCCTTGCTTTTCAAAGCTAGCAGGATCGGCCCGCCCGTCAGTTCTACCTTCTGTGCATCCGGTGCTTTCACGCGGAATGTAACGGTATGGTCATCCTTCACCTCCGGTGAAATCACATTGCCGCCATAAGGTACCAGTTGTTCGGTATTTTTCTGCGGCGCCCAATCGAGGTTGACGTTCGCCTGCTGGGCCGTTGTGAGCAGCGGAGTTGCCAGCAGCGAAGAAATGATCATGTATTTTTTCAAAAGTTTCATCGGAATATGCATTTCGGGAGTAAAGACGAGGAAATGGGTGGGATACTCTACTGCGAAAAACAACAGATCAAGCCAGAATGTCTTTCACCAGCTTTCCGTGCACATCGGTCAGCCGGAAGCGCCTGCCCTGGAATTTATAGGTAAGCCGTTCGTGGTCTACGCCCATCAAATGCATCAGCGTGGCATGAAAGTCGTGGACGTGAACCGGGTCTTTGATGATATTGTAGCTGAAATCGTCGGTTTCTCCATAGCTAAGTCCCGATTTTACGCCCGCACCGGCCATCCACATCGTGAAGCAACGCGGGTGATGGTCGCGTCCGTAATCGGTGGGGCTGAGCTTTCCTTGCGAGTATACGGTCCGACCGAATTCTCCGCCCCAGATAACCAGCGTGTCGTCGAGCAGGCCGCGGCGTTTGAGGTCCATGATCAACGCGCCGGTCGCCTGGTCGGTTGCTTTGCATTGCTGGGCAATGGCTTTCGGGAGTCCTCCATGCTGGTCCCAGCCCTGATGGTAAAGCTGCACGAACTTGACGTCTTTTTCCAGCAATTTACGGGCCAGCAGGCAGTTGGCCGCGTAAGTGCCCGGGTCGCGACTGTCGGGGCCGTAGAGTTCGAAAACGTCATCCGGCTCCCCGGAAGTGTCCATTACCTCGGGCACGGAAGTCTGCATCCTGAATGCCATTTCGTATTGCGCAATGCGGTTGTTGATCTCCGGATCGCCGTAGGTATCGTTTTGCAGCTGGTTAAGTTTGGAGAGATAGTCGAGCATTTCCTTCCGGTCGCGGCCGTCGTAGCCCTCGGGATTATTCAGGAAAAGCACCGGATCTTTGCCCGAACGGAACTGCACGCCCTGATGCCGTGATTCGAGAAACCCGTTTCCCCACAAACGCGCGTAAAGCGGCTGGTCTTTCGGCGCATTTTTTGAAACCAGAACAATGAAAGTCGGCAAATTATTATTATCGGTACCAAGCCCGTAACTCACCCAGGAGCCGATCGAGGGCCTGCCGGGAAGCTGGTTGCCTGTCTGGAAAAACGTGATTGCCGGATCGTGGTTAATGGCCTCGGAATAGATGGATTTGACAATGCAAAGATCGTCGACCACCTTAGCCGTATAAGGTAGCAGTTCGCTCACCCAGGTTTGGGTTTTGCCATGCCGGTTGAACCCGTAAATTGAAGGTGCCATCGGCAGTGCGCTCTGGCTGGCGCTCATGCCCGTAAGCCGCTGACCTTTGCGCACCGAGTCGGGCAGGTTTTGCCCCGCCATTTGAATTAGTTTGGGTTTATAGTCAAATGTTTCGAATTGGGATGGTCCGCCGGCCATGAACAAATACACCACACGTTTAGTTTTGGGAGCAATATGCGGCAATGCTTTCAGAATTTCGGATTCCAGGTCCCCGGTGGACGCTGGACCGGCGGCCTGGCGTGCGGCCGAGCCGTAAAGCTTGTCGAGCCCGAAAATCGATCCGATGGCCAAAGCGCCGAGCCCGAGCGATGTCTGGGTAAGGAAGCGGCGGCGGTCCAGTTTCCGGTGCAGTTCATTGAACTCGGGTGTATGCAGGCGGAATTCTTCGTCGTGATGATGGTGCTGCATGGTTATCGTTTGGTTAAGCAGGCGTCGGAGTTGAGAATGGTGCTGGCAACCACGCTGTTGGCGGCGAGCAACGCGGGGTCGAGCATTTTGTCGGTAAGGTGCTGTCCTGAATGCAGCCAGCCAACCGTCTTTTTCGGGTATTTTCTGAATTTATCTTCTTCCGCTTTTCGCAATGCGAGCAGCAGGTCGACTTCCTTCACGGGCGGTTTGCGTCCGGTGAGCTTGCGATAGGCGGTGGTGATGGATTGGCGTGCGTCGGGAATGCGGGTCATTTGTTCGCCCATTACCCGCATCGCTTCCACGAATGTCGGGTCGTTGAGCGTCACCAGCGCTTGCAGCGGGGTATTTGTCTTTTGCCGGCGCACGACGCAAAAGCTCCGAGAGGTGGCATCGAATGTGGCCAGCGTAGGGTTGGGTACCGAGCGCTTTACGATCACATACAAGCTGCGCCGGTAAACTGCGCTGCCCGAATCGGGGGTGTAAGTAGTATTGTTGATCGACCATAACCCCTCCGGTTGGTAAGGTTTTACGCTCTCTCCGCCGATTTTTTTATTTATCAATCCGCTAGCCATCAATGCATTGTCGCGTATCATCTCGGCCGACATTCTGTTTGATGGCCCCCGCGCGTACAGGCGGTTCTCCGGGTCGCGCTCGCGTATATCCCTGCTCGTGCGTGAATCCTGGCGATAGGTGGCCGACATGACGATCAGTTTGTTCAGTTTCTTGATGTTCCAGCCCGAATCGCGGAAATTAACGGCCAGCCAGTCGAGCAATTCTGGATGGGTGGGCAGTTCGCCCTGGTTTCCGAAGTCCTCGGTGGTTTTGACAAGGCCGGTTCCGAAGAAATTCTGCCAGAAGCGGTTCACAGCTACCCGTGCGGTGAGCGGGTTATCGGTGTGGGTGAGCCATTTCGCCAGTCCGTACCGGTTTTTGGGTAAATTTTTCGGGTATTCCAAAATCGAAGCCGGTGTAGACGGAAACACTTTTTCGCCCAGGGCATCATAATTTCCGCGAAGCAATATGTGGGCCTGTTTGGGTTTTGGCATTTCCTGCATAACCATCAGCTCGCGGATATGTTCGGTAGAGTCCGAGAGCTGCGTACGTGCGTCGCGCAGGGTAGTACGCGCCTTCGCCGCCGCTGGATCGATCGCAGAAATGTAATAGCTTTTCAATGCGGCCATTTCAGTAGCATTCAATGCCGCCGCATTTTTGGAAGCGACTGCCGACCAGGCCGATTTACGGGCAAGAATACCTGTTTCAAATGGCGTCAGTTCGCGGTTGTAGACGGTAATATCGTCGACTTGCGCATTTTTTAACCCAAATCCCCGCCACCAGGCGCCGACCTGTAATCCTGGCTGAACCGAAGACCTGAACAAAATATCCTTGGTCAACTGATCCATCGTCGTTTCCATTTCGGCCTCTCGTCCGTTGACGTACAATTTGAAACCCGCCGCTTTGGAGGAGCCATCATAAGTGACTGTCAATTGCACCCATTGATCTTTGGGAACAGGCCGCTTGCTGATCCGCGTAAGGGCATCGGATGGCGCGGTGTGTGCCATGTTCAGTTCGAGGCGGTCGTTTTTAAGGTACAAGTGATAGCCACGGAAATTGTAAAGGCGTTCGGCCTGGCTTTTGTGCAGGATCACGCCTTCTTTTAGTTCTTTGGGAATATTTACCCAAATCCCAATGCTGAATGGTTCCGATTTCCGGAAAACGCCGTTTTGGCCCAGGTCAAGGTAAACGTCGCCGTCGAGCCGTAAGGCTTTGCCGTCGGATTTGGCTGCAAATACGGGATCTCCGCCGGGAGAGCCTGCTTCCCGTTTCATAACGCCCGACTCTTTGGCATTCACCGCATTGCGCAGAGAACCGTTTTCGAAGGTGTAATGTGCCTGTAAACCGGCCTTGGGGAGTAGTTCTCCGGCCAGATTGCGGTGGCGGCCAGCGTCGATCCATTGCCCGAAACCTGCCCCGGCATTGCGCTGGCTGGTTGCCAGCTGTTGTTCTTCGGTTTTTATCCTGGATTGGATAAACCGCAGCGTTTGTTCTTGCGCAGCGGTCGGCAGCAGCATTGTTGGCGTCGGCAAGGCATCATCCCAGGAAATCTGTCCGGCCTCCTTTACATTATTGAAGAAGCTGTACAGCTCGTAGTAGTTCTTTTGCGAAATGGGGTCATATTTATGATCATGGCATTTGGCGCATCCTACCGAGAGGCCCAGGAATGCATCGCCGAAGGTGTTGGTGCGATCGACTACGTATTCGGTTTGGAATTCCTCCTCGATAATGCCGCCTTCCATGTTCTGCTGGTGGTTGCGGTTGAAGGCGGTGGCGATGCGCATTTCCTTCGAGGGGTTAGGCATTAGGTCGCCCGCCAGCTGCCAGTGGATGAACTGATCGTAATGCATGTTTTGATTGAATGCATTGATCACCCAGTCGCGGTATGGCGACATGTCCCTTAGCCTATCGACGGTATAGCCATGTGAATCGGCAAAACGCGCCAGATCGAGCCAGTCGACCGCCATTTTCTCGCCATAATGCGGAGAAGCCAGCAGCCTGTCGACCTGCTTTTCATATGCATCAGGTGAACTGTCTTTTAAAAATGCATCCGTTTCGGCCACACTGGGAGGGAGGCCGGTCAGGTCAAGCGAAACGCGCCGCAGCAATATCTCCTTTTCAGCCTGCGCCGAAGGTTGCAGTTTTTCCTCTTCCAGTTTTTTAAATACAAAATGATCGATCGGATTAACTGCCAGGTTATCATGCCGTGTATCGGGGACTTCGGGCGTTTCAGGTTTTACAAATGCCCAATGCGGTTTGTATTCGGCACCTTCGTCGATCCATCTAATCAAAATCGCCTTTTCCCGCGCCGAAAGGGTAAGGTGCGATGCCGGTGTGGGCATTACGTAATCCGGGTCGGCGGATATGATACGATGGAAAAATTCGCTGTCGGCCAGGTCGCCGGGATCGATCGCCGTCCGCCCTGAATTTTTGGAGACTTTGCGGAAGGCTGATTCGGCCATGTCAAGGCGCAGGCCACCTTTTTGTTTAGCCTTGTCGGGGCCGTGACATGCAAAACATTTGTCGGAAAGTACGGGTTTTACGTGCTGGTTGTAATCCAGCTTATCGGGGAGTTCCTTCATGGCAACCTCCACGTCCTCGGGCAATTCGGGGGAACAAGAGAAGAAATACCCCGCCAACATCACCCAGAGAAAGACAACTTTAACCTGTTTCATACCAACTGTAAAGCCCGTCCCGCTGAAAATATAATTTAATATTTATTAAAAATAGTACAAAAAGGCGGGAAGGCCTTGCGTATGGCATGATTTTGCGGAGAAGCAGGAAGGAGAAGAAAAAGGGAGGAACGTTGTGAGTTTCGCAGTAGTAGACTTGCTACTGCTGCTGCTTAGCGACCATCGTATCGTTGTTTCTGATGGACACGCGAATGTCCTCGATCTTGTGGTGGTTAAGCCAGCGCTGAAAGTCCAGCGCCTGTTCGGGCTGGTGGTGGATGATCGCCCCGTTCGTCAGCATCAGCGTGAACGTGCTGTACGTCTGCAGGAACTTGCAGACTTCATGGGAGTGATATTCAAATCCTGCGAAATAGGGTTTAGTGAACGACATAAGCTGATTTAATTAGATTAACTTCAGTTGCCTAAAAATAAGTACATCGCACTTTGGGCGAAGAATTTATTGAGCGATGTTTTGGAATTACTTATTTAACGGCTTTAAAAGTTATTGTATGGAGAAACTGCGTTGCGGAATCTACAAATTGTAGCATCGCCCGGTAATATTTGTACGCCGGGATGTCTGTTGTAAAATTATCGCGGCCTGGCTCTTTCCGTGGCAGGCATTATTTCTATATTTGGATGCGACGACTTCGGGAAACCGCTTCGTATTAGATTTATTATTAACCTAAAATACATCAACAACATGCGTTGGCAGGATTTACGCAGAAGCAGCAACGTTGAAGACCGTCGCGGAATGTCGGGCGGGGGAAAAGTTGCATTAGGAGGCATCGGGGTGATCATCGTGGTCGCTATCGGGTTGCTGACCGGTCAGGACCCGCAGGAGATCCTGTCCAATATACAGGGCGCACAAACCGAACAGGTTGAAAACCGGCCGGCGGGGCCGCGTCCGGACGACAAGACGGCCGAGTTCGTCTCTGCTGTTTTGGGAAGTACCGAGGATGTATGGACGGAAATTTATAAACAGAACAACGCCGAGTATGAAAAGCCGGTATTGCAGATGTTTTCGAATGCGACACAAAGTGCTTGTGGCGGGGCATCATCGGCTATGGGGCCTTTCTATTGCCCTGCCGATCATAAAGTTTATATCGACCTTACTTTCTGCGACGAGTTGCGCGACCGGTTCAATGCGCCGGGAGAATTCGCGGTAGCCTATGTGGTGGCGCACGAGGTAGGGCACCATGTCCAGAACCTGATGGGAATTTCGCAACAGGTGCAGGAACAGCGCGGCAGGCTCAGCGAGGCCGAATACAACAAGCTGTCGGTGAAGCTGGAATTACAGGCCGATTTCCTTGCAGGCGTATGGGCCAATCACGCCAACCAGATGGACAAGATCCTTGAACCCGGCGATCTGGAAGCTGCCCTGACCGCGGCCAATGCCATCGGTGACGACAAGCTTCAAAAGGAATCGCAGGGCTACGTAGTTCCCGATGCATTTACCCATGGCAGTTCGAAACAGCGGATGTACTGGTTCAAGAAGGGTTATGAAACCGGCGACCTGAACCAGGGGCGTTATCAGGACATCCAATAGGCGGCATCGGGCGCGGCTGGCTGCGCCTGGCCGGCCGCACCTCGCCGGCAGCGCCTAATCGCTGTTTTCGTCTTTAATCCCTTTCAATATTGCATAGATCGCCATGGAGTGTCCCTGGCCAAGGTCGTAGTCTGCTTTAAGCCATTGTACAATATCGCCGGCCTTCGTAGCGGCCTTTAATTGTCCGTTGGCCGTGAAGCCTTTCTCTTCGGCAAGCTTCCGGAAATCGTCAGGTCCTTTGCCGGTTTTCGTAAGAATCGTTTTGAGGTATCCCTGGAATGACATATCGTTTTGTAAGAGTTAAGGATTTATAGACGGCAAAATATAGGATATATTAATGCGCGTGGCAAAGTTTTATTTGATTTAGGCTCCGTTGTAATATAATTTGCGTAGCGATTTTTCATAGTCCCTGTTAATGCTCTATCAGAATATTCTCCTCATCGATGATGATGAAGATGATCAGGAAATTTTCCTGACCGCGCTGGAATGTACCCGAAAGCCTGTTCATTGCACTGTTTTGGATAGCGCAAGGAAGGCTTTGAGCCAGATCGTAAAAGGAGAACTCGAAACCGACCTCATTTTTCTCGACCTCAATATGCCCCTGATGAACGGGCAGCAATTTCTGACGGAGATCAATAAAGATGAAAAACTCCGCAAAATCCCGGTGGTAATACTATCCACTTCTTCCAATGCCGCCACGATAGCCCAGGTGAAGCATTTGGGCGCACGCCAGTTTTTTACCAAGCCGGGCCGTTTTGAAGATTTGGTGGCGATCCTGGAAAAAGTATTGGAGTAGCTGCCATCCCTGGCGAGGCCGCATTGCAGTAGATATGATTGTGTAGATTGTCAACGACGCCTACGGTCAGCTCAATGCTCGTTCCCGTCATAACTCCTAAAACCAGTCTTGTTTAGCTGATTCGTCGACACTTTAACCCCAATCGTCGATTTCCGGCACCCTTGTCAAGTATCCAGCAGTATACGTATTTGGATTTCGCCTTTAAAGAATATTTAATCTTTAAATTTTACAAATATGGCGCAATCGATACGAAGTTGCTTATCGGTCTTACTGGCGGTGTTGTTTTGTGCCTACGAGGCAGCCGGGCAGGACAGGCGTGTGAAAGGAAAGGTTACAGACGAAGCCAACACGGGCCTACCGGGCGTGAGTGTGCTCGTTAAGGGCACTAACAACGGTACCAATACCGATGCGGACGGCAATTTCAGCATGATGCTGCCTGCGGGCAGCCATGTGCTTACGGTGTCGTCGATCGGACACGTGACCCAGGACGTGAACGTTACCGCGGGGGCGAGCGAGGTGACCGTTAAGATGAAAGCGGATGTCAAAAGCCTTGGGGAAGTAGTGGTGACGGCACTGGGGGTCCAGCGCAGCACCCGGAATGTTGGCTACGCTGTGCAGCAAATCGACGGTGGGGGCATTCAGGAGGCGAGGGAGGTGAACTATATCAATTCTTTACAAGGCAAACTGGCCGGCGTCCAGATCGGCGGGAACAGCGGATCGATGGGCGGGTCGTCGCGGGTGACGATCCGGGGTTTGAAATCCATTTCCGGGAACAACAATGCATTATTTATCGTAGACGGCGTGCCCATGGCCAATATGAACCTGAATTCGTACGGTGTTACGGGCGGGCAGGGAACGGGCGGTGGCGGGTATGATTACGGCAACCCCGCGCAGCTTATCAATCCCAATGACGTGGAGAACATATCGGTACTGAAAGGTGCCGCCGCCACGGCGCTTTATGGCAGCCGCGGGCAAAACGGGGTCATTTATATTACTACTAAAACAGGGAAGGGCTCCGGTAAGCTTTCTTTGAATTATGATCTGAATATTCAGGCCGACCAGGTTTCGCTTCTTCCGAAATTTCAGAACCTGTACGGCGGCGGGGGAAGTTCGAACTTTACGAAGTTGTATGTGGACCAGAACCCGTCGGGATTTCTGCCGGGTGGCGGCACTTACGACGACGGAGACGGCAAAGGCCGTTACGACCTGATTCCCGACTACGGTACCGATGAGTCGTGGGGGCCGAAGATGGAAGGACAGCTGGTACGGCACTACTGGTCGTGGGACCAGGACCGCAACAATCCGAATTTCGGCAAAACAGCTCCGTGGAGCCCGCACGCGGACAACGCGAAGGATTTTTTCAAAACCGGCGTGACGTTCTCGAATAACCTTTCGGTGGCGAGCAGCGGCGATAATGGTTCGATCCGGTTCTCGGCGGGGCAGACCAGGCAGAACTTTGTTTATCCCGGCAGCAGCCTGAGCCGCTTTTTTATCAGCCTGAACACGGTTTACAAATTCACGGAGAAGTTGACCTTCAGCGGGGGGATCAATTATATCAATGACCATTCCAAAGGCCGGCCGGGAACGGGTTTCTTCGGTAATAACCCGATGCTGTTTTATGTCATGTTCGGGCAGCGGCAGATCGACGACGCTTACCTGCGAAACTATAAATATGCCGACGGTACCGAGCAGTCATGGAACCGCACGGCGTGGAATATCCAGAAACCCGCATTTACGCAAAATCCCTATTGGAACCAGTACGAAAACTACAATACCGACCAGAATAACCGCTATTTCGGCAACGCGGGTCTTACCTACAAAATCACCGACTGGCTTTCGGCGGATGTCCGTGTTTTCTCCGATTATCTCAACCACCTCGACGAAGTCAGAAGCGCGAAGGGATTTTTCGTTGGGTCATATGCCAAAAGGGCGGTGATTAATAATGAGAACAATTACCAGGGAACACTGAATGTCAACAAGGCGTTCGCAGATTCGAAGCTGACGCTCGAAGCCGTGGCAGGGGGCAACATATTGAGGATCAAGTCGAGCATCGATGCCGGAAATACGAACGGCGGGCTGCAAAATCCAATGGTATACGTGCTGCAAAACTCGGTAACACCGGCTACCGTGTCGAATTCTTATGGAAATAAGCAGATTAATTCAGTTTTCGGCTCGGTGACATTGGGCTACAATAAATTCCTTTATCTCACCGCCACCGGTCGCAACGACTGGGCATCGACGTTGAAACAGACGGGCAACTACTCCTATTTTTACCCCTCGGTAGCAGGCTCATTCATTTTCTCCGACCTGATCACCGATGCAAAGTGGCTCACACTCGGGAAGGCGCGCCTCTCGTACGCACGCGTGGGTAACGATGCCGATCCGTACTCGGTGTCGAGGTATTACGATTATGTGGCGCCGTTTGATACCTATCCTTTGCAAAGCACGTCCGACAAACTGTTCAACAGCCGTTTGAAGCCGGAATTGTCGTCGGAAATGGAAGCGGGCGTTGATTTTAAATTCTTCAATGACCGGCTTGGGGCTAACTTTACATATTATAACCGGAAGACGAAAAACCAGATCTGGAATGTACAGATCCCTTCGGAGAGCGGGTTTACGACCAAGGTAGTGAATGGAGGTACCGTGCAGAACAAGGGTATCGAGCTTACCCTTTCGGCTACGCCTGTGATGACTACCAATTTCAGCTGGCGGGTTGGGCTTAATTTTTCCAAAAACAAAAACACTGTCCTCGACCTGAACAGTACCGGCGATAAGATTGCCGGCATCGAGCGCTTCATTATCGGTACCGAGCGCCGTACGAATAAGGTGTCGATGGTGGCGCAGAAAGGCATGTCCCTTGGCACGATGCTCGGGACCGACTATGTGTATGATTCCAAAGGCAACAGGACCGTGGCCGATAACGGAACTTACAATGTGACGGCTACACCGGTAATCATCGGCGACGCCAACCCGGATTTTATTGGAGGTTTGTCCAATATGTTGAGCTATAAGAACTTCTACCTCTCGGCGCTGGTAGATTTTCAAAAGGGCGGGGATTTCTTTTCCTATACCAATTTGTATGGAAACAAATCGGGCATGTTGAAAGAGACCGCGGAAAATGGGATCCGTGAAAACGGGGTGATCAATCCGGGTGTAAAAACGGACGGATCGCCGAATGATATTGTAGTGCCGGCGCGGACGCATTTCAACGCCGACGGCGGTAACCGGATCAGCAGGGCCAATCTCTACGACGGCAGCTTCGTTTACCTGCGCGAGGTGCGGCTGGGGTGGTACATGCCCGATAGCTGGGCGCAGAAGGTCCGCATGCAGGCCCTGCGCGTAACACTTACCGGGCGGAACCTATGGTTGATCAAAAGCAATGCACCGAACGTCGACCCGGCCAACATTACCAACTCCATCAGCAACCAGATCGGCTTTGAGGGCGGTGCACTGCCAGCGGTGCGGAGCTATGGTGTGAACGTGAATGTTACTTTCTGATCCTGTTTAAAATCGATTGATATGAGACACAAGATATTAATACTGATAGCGATGCTCGTGACGCTCACGGGTTGCGACAATTTCGAATCGCTGAATACCGACCCGGCGCGGTCGAGCGAAACACAGCCCGAATTCCTGCTTTCCAATGCGGAAAAGCGCGCCAGCGATCTGATGTACGATACTTATTTTAACGGCCGGATCGGGATGGAGCTTTCGCAATACTGGATGGGTACGGACAAGACTTCCGACGGGCGCTTCCTGTTTACCAATGACGGCCTCTGGGCAGGGCTCTACGCAGGTCCATTGATGGATTTGAAGGAGATCAGCAACTACTATGAGCGCCATCCCGCTGAAAAAAGCCCGCACACCCTGGCTGTGGCGGAAATACTGAAAGCCTGGATTTTCCATGTGCTTACCGATGTGTACATTGATATCCCCTATACGCAGGCGCTGCAAGGAGAGCGCATTCCCCAACCGGTTTTCGACCAGGGCAAGGATGTGTACGCCGCATTGCTAAATTCGCTGAAAACGCAGATCGACGTGCTTTCAGGTACTTCTTCCGGCGTTGTCCGAGGCGATATCATTGCCAAGGGGGATGTGCACCAATGGATCAGGATCGCTAATGCATTGCGTATGCGAATCGCGATGCGCATGGCTGACGCCGCACCTGCGGAAGCGAAGACTGTGATCGAAGACGCTGTCAAGAATACATTGGCAGGTACTGCCCAGGACGTGTATTTCCCTTACAACGTGGCTACTACGACGAATCGTTTCCCCTACAATGACGTGGAGCGACCACTTGTCGAGTTTGCGGTTACTTCAACGCTAGTGGATTACCTGCAATCGGTCGGCGACCCGCGTTTGCCGGTTTTTGCGCGTCCTGACGAGACCAATGGCAAGTACGTCGGAAAGGTTTACGGTACCGAAGCTAATTCGCCAACAATGATCGGCCTTTCGGAACCGGGTGTGATCGCTTATAGCGGGTCGGCCAAGGGTTATGTGATCACTTACGCGGAAATAGCATTTATCAAAGCGGAGGCTGCGGCCCGTGGGATGAATGTAGGGAATGAGACACCCGAGGTACTTTACAACGAGGCCGTTAAGGCGTCGATGGCGCAATGGGGCATTACGGATGCGAAGGCGGTGGAAGCTTACCTGAAAAGTGTGCCCTACAAAGCAGGCGCGTGGAAAAATGTGATCGGCACCCAGAAATGGATCGCGATGTACATGCAGGGGTTGCAATCATGGTTGGAACGTCTGCGGCTCGATCCGAAGAAGCCGGATGGCAGTGTGCTGTTTATTCCCCCGGCGTCGGGCAGCCTCGATCCGGACGTTACGGATGTGCCCAAACGGTTGAAATACCCCAGCAACACCCGCGCCAGCAACGCACAAAACAGCGAAAGCGCTGCCAGGCGGATAGGCGGTGATACTCAGGCCGTGAAGAACTGGTGGGACGTACAGTGAAAATTAAGATTTTGTTAAAGCATCCTCTATCTTGATTCGGCTCCTTACCTTTGGCGCCGAATTAAGTTTGGATGTGAGATGACGCACGAAAAAATATTTGTTTTAGAAACCGGAAGAGCCGTGAAAGTAAAAGTGGAGAGCGTGCTGGCCGACGACCTCTCGAAAGTAAGTATCCAGGTCGATGTTTTGATCAAAGACCGGAAAGAGGAGGAGTTCAGACCGCCCATCGGACTGACGCACCCCAAGTACTGGAAACTAAAAAACCTGGATCCGGAAAAAGCCAGTTTGCTGCAAATTCAATACAGTGGCGTGCACCCGAAGCAAATCAGAAAGACTATCCGGGAGTTTGATAAATTGCATGCATTGGAAATACAAGACTAACCCCTTTTCAATTTGTCGCATGAAGTACACCACTATTGTTAAAACGGGCCTGGCCATCCTCTGGCTAGGCTTTAATGCGCCGGTTGCCCACGCGCAAGTCGCCGGTCAGCCGCTGCCAGCCTGGCAGGAGGGCGAGCTGGATATCCACCATATCAGCACCGGAATGGGTAATGCCACATTTATGATCCTGCCGGATGGTACTACATTTCTTGTGGACGCCGGTGCGCTCGATCCTACCGAGGCACGCACGCAAAGTCCGCGTAACACGAAGGCGGTGCCCAGCGCGGAGCGGCAGCCGGGTGAGTGGATCGCCCGGTATATTCGCAAGGTGGCCAAAACGCCTGTGGTGGATTACGCGCTGATGACCCATTTTCATGACGACCATATGGGGACACCGTCTTCGATTTCCAAGAAATCGGAAAAGGGTAAATATGCGCTGGCGGGTATTACCGAGGTGGCGGAGTTTGTGCCGGTGAAAAAGATCATCGATCGCGGCTGGCCCGACTATGCCTATCCGCAACTATCCACGGATACGATGGTGGGCAATTACCGGACTTTCCTGGATTGGCAGATCAAGAATAAAGGGCTGCGTGTAGAGGCAAGCGTTCCGGGTCGTAATGACCAGATTGTGTTATTACATGATCCGCAGAAATACAAAAGCCTGTTCGAAGTGCGGAATATTTCTGCGAATGGTGAAATCTGGACAGGTGTGGGTTACCTGACCCGCAAGCATTTCCCCGAGCTGAAAGATCTGAAACCCGAGCAGTATCCCAGTGAAAATATGTGCAGCATAGCCACCAGGATCAGTTATGGAAAGTTCGACTATTTTACCGGAGGTGATACACCAGGTGTTTTGCAACCCGGTGTTCCGGCCTGGCATGATGTAGAGACGCCTGTGGCGAAGGCAGTCGGCCCGGTGGATGTTCACATTCTCGATCACCACGGCAACCGCGATTCGCAAAACGACTTCCTGTTAGGGGCATTGCGGCCGCGTGTGCTTGTAATCCCTGTGTGGTCATCGGATCACCCGGGCCACGATGTGCTCGATCGTATTTACTCCCAGCGTATTTACGAGGGCGAGCGGGACGTATTTGCCACCGGGATGCTCGAAGCCAACAAACTGGTAATCGGGGAAATGCTCAACCGTTTGAAGAGCGATAGCGGGCATGTGGTGATACGCGTCGCGAACGGGGGAGACAGCTACCGTGTTTTTGTACTCGATGACCGGGATGAGCAGCTGAAAATCAAGGGAGTATATGGGCCATACTTGTCCCGGTGAAATGAGTCTGCTACATGATCCACGAAGTAATGTGCCATTCGGACATTGGTCTGAGGGGCACATTACTTCATTTACAGCAGGTTAGGCCGCCGTATGGTAAACGGTGTTTGAAGTGTTTTGAATGCCGAAATGCATATAATACATTTGATTGAGAAAAAGGTACTTAATCAATCAAATGACAGGCTATGGAAGCAATAAACTACGAAGAATTGACCAATTATGTTTCCTGGGCCATCTTGATTGGTACCGGAGGCTGGGGGTTGTATACTGTTTTCAAAGCCATTTCCATTTTCTTCAAAGACGAAGTTACATTCTACAACCCTAGCAACGGCAAGACGATCAAAATGGGAAAACACCACAGAGAAGGTCTGGACAGGGAAATGTTAGATTTCTGGAAGTAAAATGTATTTACGCAAGACCAGAAAGAGGAGTCCGGTCAACAAAGCCGATAGTTCTGTTACTGCGGTTGCCTCATTTTATTCCACGCTTTTTCTTCAACTTCCCGAATTTGGGTTGAAAGGAATTGTTTCCGTTTGTGCTCCCGTTTTCGGATATCTGACATTTATTGTCTGGAAGGTCCTGCATTCCCGCCTGCGTTTGGCATATTACGAGTATGAAACAAAGAAGTATATAGCTGAGCTGGAAGTCGAAAAAGTAAAGCCGGGATTATGTTGCCAGGATGTACAGGAAATAGAAATGAGGATAAAAAATTTCAGAGATGCTATGTACGAGCGGAGAATGAATATTTTGGAAATTATCTGACAGTGCATTTTAACACCCCGGCACCAGCTTCCGGCACCGGGGCAAAGAACATTACAGCGTAGCCATATCAATCACAAACCGGTATCGCACATCACCTTTCAGCATACGTTCGTAAGAAGTGGTTATGTCTTTGATATCGATCAGCTCGATGTCGGATACAATGTCGTGTTCGGCACAGAAATCGAGCATTTCCTGAGTTTCGGCGATGCCTCCGATGCCGGATCCCGCCATGCTTCGGCGACCTGTCAGTAACGAAAATGGGTGAACGGAATAGGGTTCGGTGGGCACACCTACATTGATCAGCGTTCCGTTTGTGCGAAGCAACGACAAGTACAAATCCATGTCGTGCACCGCGGATACGGTGTCGAGAATGAAATCGAAGCTGCCTTTTACCGCATTTACCTGCCCGGGATCAGAAGTTACCACAAAATGGTGCGCGCCGAGCTCTTTTGCAGCTTGTTCTTTCGATGCAGAAGTGCTGAGGACGGTAACTTCGGCACCGAATGCAACGCCGAATTTTACGCCCATATGGCCAAGACCGCCGAGGCCGAGTACTGCCAGCTTATGGCCTTTGCCTACTTTCCAGTGGCGAAGCGGAGAATAAGTGGTGATACCAGCGCACAACAGGGGCGCGGTAGCTGCGAGAGACAGCTTGTCGGAAACGGAAAGCACAAATTCCTCGCGTACGACTATCGTGTTGGAATAGCCGCCGTAAGTAGGTACGCCGCTACGGTCAAGGTTGTTGTAAGTCTGCGTGTTACCGTCCAGGCAATACTGTTCCAGGCCGTCCTTGCAGTTTTCGCAAACCTGGCAAGAGTCGACCATACAGCCAACACCGGCAAGGTCGCCTGCTTTGAATTTCTTCACGTGCGCGCCTACCTGTGTGACCTTTCCGACAATTTCATGTCCGGGTACCATCGGGAAAACGCCCGGAAACCACTCGTTCCTGATCTGGTGAAGATCGGAGTGGCAGACGCCGCAATATTGGATTTCGATCTGAACGTCGTGCGGGCCGACGTCCCTTCTTTCAAATTCCCATGGCGCCAGGTCGGTTTCGGGAGTTTGGGCTGCGTATGCTTTTGCTTGTATCATGTCGGAAAAAGGGGTTTAATGCAAATACAAAATTAGCAGCCTATTTCCCATCGGCATTAAGACTTTCAAATCATTGCTTATAGTTTTCAAACAATACCCGCTACGGCCTATTTTCGCGCCCTTTCTTTTTCGTGAGTGGGGGGCCGGATTCGCTGAGAATAAAAAAATACGGCACGTGTATCCGAAAAGGACTTTTGCATCGTTTATTAATTCGTGCAGGTTGACGTATATAAGTGCTGCGTTCGTAGACCGGGCTTCGTCCGGAACTTAATGAATGCATCGCTGCGTTACCGGCTCATAGCGAGTAATTTAGTGCGACTTAGAACTATTACAACCATTTACAGGCGAAGTATGCAGTTTCGGAGGCCGGAGGCATTTGCAATTTTCTTATCCTTGTGGGGCATAAGCATGGTTTGTTGTGCCCAAAAGCCTGGTTTGCCAGGTATGGCTCCGTCCAAATGGATCACCTTCCGTACGACGCACGCGCCCGGGAAAGTATACCGTTTCGCGAACGGCGGCAACAAGACTTTTACAAACGAGGAGATGTACGTCCGCGCGTGGATTCCGGTAATCCATAAAAGGAACTTCGCTTTGGTCCTTGGTCCTAATTACCGGGCCGAACAGCTGGAATTCAAGAGCAGTGGCGAAAACCCCGCCAAAAAGTTCGAGGGGTGGAACCTCCGTACATTCGCACTGGACCTCAACTCATTTGTGCGGCTCGATAGTACCTCATGGCTTGTTTTGACCTCTCATATCAACAAAACAGGCAACTTTGCGATGCTCTCGGCGAAGGAAATCCCGCTGAACTACACTGTTTCGGCATCCTATTTGAAGAGAAAGTCGCCCAACAAGGAAATAGGCGCGGGGATCATTTTAAACAAAAGCTATAAACTCACGCTGCTTCCGGTTTTTCTATTTAACTATAACTTCTCGGAGAAGGAAGGCGTGGAAATTATGTTGCCCAAGAAAATGGCATGGCGCCACAACCTTTCACCCCATGACCTGCTGTATTTCAAAGCCGAAGCTGTTACACGGACGTATTATCTGAACCGTGTCGCAGTGGGTACCCCCGACGTCTGCCGCCGGATAGACGTCGATATGGGAATTTCCTACAACCGCAGGTTTGGGAATTTCGGCGGAGTGGAAGTCTTCGGCGGTTACCGCAAGAACATTTCCAACAAAATGGTGCACGACGCGGTACCCGTGCGTGCTTCCGGACTTGCTGCAACGGTCGAATTCTATATTCAGCCGCCCAGTTTCAGGGGAAAAGGCAGGAAGTAGGCCTTAACAATATGTTGATTTGAAGGATTCCGAATTAACTTTCGGGTAAAATCGGCCAGTGTAGTTTTACGCAAACTAACCTGGACACAGATGAAGCCGTTTTTACTTTCCCTCATTTCGACAGCCGCAGCCGTTGCCCTGTTGAATAGCTGCACGGACCATAGCCTCCCCGCCGAAAACTACCCCGACAGGGCCGAAGCGCAAAACCCGACCATCATGGCACAGGTCGGTAATGTAAAAGTATACAACGGCGGTTTTGGATCAGCTGTGGTGCAGGACCCGAACGATCACATGGTCTTTTACCTGCTCACAGACCGCGGCTCCAATATCGATGGCAAGGTTGCCGATTCCAAGGTATTTGCGGATCCCGGCTTTGCGCCGCAGATCGGAAAGTTCAGGCTGATCGGCGATCAGCTCGTTCTGGAAAAGACCATTGAGCTTAGAAACGAGAGCGGGAGTAAACTCAGCGGGCTACCTAACCCTCCCGGATTTGGTTACAGCGGCGAACTGGCCCTGGATGTGAACAACAATACACTCCCCAATAGCGTCGATGGCCTGGACTCGGAAGGTTTGGCGCTCGCGCCGGACGGAACGTTCTGGGTAAGCGATGAATATGGACCGCATGTCGTCCATTTTGATGCGAACGGCAGGACGATCGAGCGGATTAACCCATTTGGCAATGGGGTTGGAGGTCGGAAAATACCGCTGGTCCTTGCCAAAAGACGTCCGAACCGTGGCATGGAGGGGCTTACGATCACACCTGACGGCAAAACGCTCGTCGGTATCATGCAATTCCCGCTTTACAACCCTTCGGCGGCAGATGTTTCCGGTTCGCTGGTGACGCGTATCCTTAGTTTCGACATTGCGACCGGTGCCAGCAAGGAATACGTATATCTCATCGATCGCGCCAATTTGCAAGCGAACAGCGAAATCGTCGCGATCGATAACACTTCATTCCTCGTGCTCGAACGCGACGGCGAATATGCGACAAACGCCAACCGCGCGACGGTGGTCAAAAAAGTGTATAAGGTAGACCTGGCTAATGCCACCGACATTTCCGACCCGGCCAATGGCTTAAACGGCAAGTTGTTCGGCGGGCTTACGGTGGAGCAGCTGAAAACCGCAGCTAACCTGGCTGCCAATGGTATTAAGCCAGTGACCAAAACGCTCGTAGCAGACCTGATGACAGACATTCCGACCCTCTATCCGCACGACAAGGCCGAAGGTATCGCGATCATCAACTCGACCACGATTGCCATTTCCAATGACGATGATTTTGGCGTAGTAGGCGCGGGCGGCTTATATGCGCAGAAACTTCTGCCCGCTACCGGCACTGTCGACCGCAATACAATCTATTTCGTGAAATTGAAACAGCCACTCTGGTAATAATCCGGGCTTTCGGGCGGGTGCGGGGCTTTGCGCTGCACCCGCTTTTTTTTAATACCCATATCAAAATGAAACTATTGAAATTCCCGGCTTCCGCAGCGATCTCTGCATTTATCTCGCCCGGCAAGCCGACATCGTCGCGCAAAAGCAAAGCACATCGTGTACACGCAAGCTGGTAGGTGGTTACTTCCGGTTTCTTGAAAATTTTACATTTTCATAATAGGCGCGTTCAATTCAGGTAATAGCCAAAAAATACCTTTGCGCTCGATTTTTAGGCACGAAGGAGAAGGGTGTTAAACTGGGCTGTGACGTGTTTTCTTGTTTTTGTTAAATTTTTTAAAACTATTATGAAGAAACTGATACTGCCAATTGTTCCGTTGGTTATGACAGGTATCCTGGTTTTCAGTCCGGGCAGGCATGCAGTGGCTTCCGGTAAAAGCCGGATGATGTTTGAGAGGCCGACCCGCGCACTGACCGTGACGGGTAAAGTTGTGGATGAGACCGGTCAGCCGTTGCTGGGTGTTACGGTTTTGGAAAAGGGTACTAACAAAGGTACGGTAACCGATGCCGCGGGTAGCTTTTCGCTCGATGCCGGTGCCGGATCTACGCTTGTATTTTCATTCGTGGGCTTCATCGCGCAGGAAGTAGTGGTTTCGGGTAATGCTCCGCTGGCTATTATTTTGAAAGAGAATGCCATGATGCTGAACGAGTTTGTGGCGGTAGGCTATTCGACGATGCGCAAAAGTGACCTTACCGGTGCTATCTCCAGTGTGAAGGCCAAGGAATTGAATTTGACTACCCCAACGGTCGGGCAGGCATTGGTCGGTAAAGTGGCCGGTGTGCAGATCTCGCAGGTGAGCGGCGCGCCTTATGTGGGTACGAAGATCCGCGTCCGTGGCGTCGGTTCGGTAAATGCGAGTTCGGATCCATTATATGTGATCGACGGCTACCCGGCTGGTAACGATGTGTTCATTAACCCTAATGATATTGAGTCGATCGATATCCTGAAAGACGCAGCATCGGCGGCTATTTACGGTTCGCGTGCTGCGGGTGGGGTGGTGCTGATCACTACCAAGAGAGGCAAGGAAGGTAAGGGACGGCTGGAATATGAATATCAGTTTGGCGTACACCAGCTGAGCAAAAAGGTTGACCTTCTGAATTCGTCGGAGTTTGGCCAGCTGATGATCGACGGCCGTAATGCGAGCTATCGCGACCTGATGGTGAATTCGGGCAAAACGTGGAACGACGGCATGTATTCCGACGACAATGCTACCCGTATCAAAAACGTGGGTAATGCGGGTTCAGTGAGCATTCCGACGGATTTGTATGATTTCGCCAATCAGAAACTGATCACCCCGAAATACAATACCGACTGGCAGAATGAGCTTTATCGCAATGCGCCGGTGCACCGTCACAACATCTCATTTTCGGGAGGAAAAAACGGCTTGCGTTACGCGATCAGCGGCGGGCAGCTCAACCAGCAGGGTATTATCCTGAGCACAGGCCAGCACCGGACCAACTTCCGGACGAACCTGGATGCCGATATTAACAAAAAGCTAAAAGTAGGTGCCAACCTCGCATTTACGTATAATACCAACCGCGAGGTGCAGGAAGGCCGTTTTGATAAGGGGCCAATTCTTGGCGCATTGATCTATATGCCGATTTTCAAGGCTTACAATGAAGATGGTAGTCTTGCGAAAAACGAAGCGGCGGCATTGAGTTCGGGGTACGGTTTCCAGTCTATCGAAAACCCGGTGGCATTGGCGACAGAAACGCACATCAACCGCAAAGGCCAGCGCGGGACTTTCAATGGCTTTGCAACCTATGAGATCATTCCTGACCTGACATTTAAAGTAAACCTCGGTTTGCAGACTTACAATGAGAAATACGAGTTCTATGCTCCCACCAGCCTGAGTAGCGGTGCGAACCCTCCGGGATCGCCTCAGGCCATCGCGTCGGCAAATGCGGTGTCGACGATGACAACGCAAATGGACAAGCTGGCGGAGTTTACATTGAACTACAAAAAACAAGTTGGCAAGCACAGTATCGATGGTTTGGTGGGCTATACCGCGCAGGAAAACAACCGTGACATTGTTTCGGTTACCGCTCGCGGGTTTTCCAACGACCGTATCGAGGAAATTACCGGAAAAGGTGCAGATGCGACCCTTTTCTCGCTGAATACCGGAACCGATCAAACCGGCAAAGTGAACTGGACATTGCTTTCGTACCTTGCCCGCGCTGCCTACAACTACGATGGCAAGTATTACCTGACGGCTACATTCCGTACCGATGGATCGTCGCGTTTCGGCCCGAATAACCGCTGGGGTAACTTCCCTTCGGTTTCTGCCGGCTGGAATATTTCCAACGAGCAGTTTTACAAAGATGCGTTGGGCAATAACTCGACTTTGAAATTGCGTGCAAGCTGGGGATTGAGCGGTAACAACAATATCGGTAATTACAACTTCCTCCAAACCATGGCTGCGCCTGGCGGGGTAGTGTATGGAAACGGGACAGTAAATACCGCATTGTGGGCGACAGGCATTAAAGACCTGAACCTGGGCTGGGAATCGACTTCGCAGTACAATTTCGGTACCGACCTGGGCTTGTTCAACGACCGTCTGTCGATCATGGCGAACTATTACATCAGCCGTTCTTATAACCTGTTGTTCAATCAGCCGCTATCGGCCATTTCCGGTGCTTCGACAATCCTGACTAACCTCCGGAACTCGAAGGTGCAGAACAAAGGTATCGACCTTCAAGTGGATGCCCGCGTGATCTCCACCCAGGATTTCGACCTGAATATAAGCGGTAACATTTCTGTGAACCGTAATAAAGTACTCGATATGGGCGGTGCAAGCACGATCATTACGAATGGTGCGGAGCGCTCTTACCTGACGCACATTACTCAGCAGGGCCAGCCGATCGGTATGTTTTATGGTTTCAAAGTAAAAGGAATGGTACGGGAGAAGGATATGGAGAATATCGCGGCCGACAATGCGGCTTATAATTCGTCGACGCAGTCGTACCCGGCCGGTTATCAGCTCAAAGGGCCTGCGCGTTCGACAGCTTCCACCAATCCGCTTCGTCCGGGCGACCTGTATTTCGAGGACGTTAATAATGACGGGGTTGTGAACGATGCCGACAAACGGGTGATCGGTTCGCCACATGCGAAATTCACCTATGGTTTTGCGATCACGGCGAGCTATAAAAACTTCGATTTCAGCTCTTCTTTCAACGGGACCTATGGAAACAAGGTGTTGGACGGACAGGATTACTACCTGTACAATATGGAAGGGTCGGGGAACCAGTACGCGAAAGTGGCTAACCGTTACCGCTCGGAGTCGCAGCCGGGCGACGGCCACGTATACCGCGCCTCACGCGGGGGAACGCAAAGCAACAGTACCCGCTTGTCGACTTTCTATTTGCAGGATGGCTCGTTCCTGAGATGTACCAACCTGACATTGGGCTACAACATGACCAGCATCGGCAGCCTTACCAACAATGCCATCAGCGCATTGCGCGTGTACGTGGGGGTCGACAATGCTTTCACTTTGACCAAATACCTGGGCTACAACCCGGAGGTGGATTACAACAATGGGGCTAACCTGACGCCGGGTGTCGACTACGGGAAATACCCGCTCGTGCGTGCCTATAATATCGGTGCCCGTATTACATTTTAAGCAGCATTAGAGATGATCAAGCGCAAATACATTTTCAATACATTATTTTCTGCGTTCGGGCTGGTGGCCCTGGCGGGTTGCTCGAACGACTTCCTGGAACAGGAAAACCCCAATGCAGTGTCGGCCCCCACTTTTTACAGGACGCCCGACGACGTGGCATTAGCCGTGAACGGTATCTATAATTCACTCCGCGACGGTAATGGCATCGGCGAGAACAGCGGATTGTTCAGTGAGGAGCGTTCGGACAATACCGGCCGTAACGACAACCAGTCGAATGCAGGTGAGCCGTTCCAGTTCAACGACTTTTCGCTGTTGCCCAGCAATACTTACCTGAAATCGCACTGGCTGACGCTGTTTCAGATGGTAACACGCTGCAACCAGGTGCTGGCGGGTATCGAACGGGTAACTTTTGCAGACAACAACCTGAAAGAACAATACAAAGCCGAAGCGAAATTCATCCGCGCATTGACCTACTTCCACCTGGTCCGCAAATGGGGCGATGTGCCTCTGGTGACCAGGGAACTGCTCAGCACGGAGGAAGTGACTGCGGCGACCTTCCGCGAAAAGCAGGATGTGGTGTACAGCCAGATCGTGCAGGACCTGAAAGATGCGGTAGCTTCGACTCTGCCGGATAAGCAGACTGCCAACACCAAAGGAAAGGTGACCAAAAATGCCGCGAACGCGTTGCTGGGCCAGGTATACCTGACCATGGCTACCACGTTAGACGCTGCCAACCGCACCGCAAATCTGAACGAAGCTAAAAAATACCTCACGGCTTCATACAACCTGCGCTCGTTCGGAGAGTTGAAGGAAGTTCCTTATGCGGATGTGTTCGACGTGGCGAAAAAATCGACGAATGCGGAGATTATTTTCCAGGTTGTGAACAAGCAGGGCGATATCAACTTCTCATCTTCCATCGCCCGCAACAACCAAGCGAAAGGCGAGACGATTAACTCGCTGTTCGCATCGTCGGGCTCGGGGGGTAATGTTACGCCCGATCTGGTGCAGGATTATGAAGAAGGGGATGCCAGGAAGGACTTCTCTATCAAATATGCCAACGATCCGATCGTGAAGGACTATTTTATCACCAAATACCGCGATGCCAGCTCGGCAGCGACTACCAACGGGTACGGCGGCAATGACTGGATCCTGATCCGCTACGCGGACGTACTGCTGATGCTCGCCGAAGTGAATATGCAACTGGGTGACGAGCCTGCCGCTATCGGCTTCCTCGACCAGGTCCGCGAGCGCGCCGGCTTGCCAAAATATGCCGTTTCGAAAGCCAATGCAGATTATGTGGCCAAATATCCGTCATTGAAATTGGCCATCCTGCACGAGCGACGCGTAGAGCTCGCATTTGAAAACCAACGCTGGTTCGATTTGCTGCGCTACTTCACGGTTGACGAACTCGTGGCTTACTTCAAAAGCAAAAAGCAGGAGAATTTTGGTATCGCAAAGCTCAGCAACTTCGGAAAGAAGGACCGTTTCTATCCGATCCCGTTTGACGAAACCAAGCTGAATCCGGAGAAAATGTACCAGAACGAAGGTTACTAAAATCTAGACCGGTCTATTGCAAAGCCCTGTGCCTTCAAGCGCAGGGCTTTTTGTTTTTCAGGGATATTATATATTTACTAAAACATAAAGAAAGCACTATGCCGCAGCGACTGATCTCGATTCTCCAACTCACGAAATCGATCCCGCCCGACGACCAGGAAATGATCCTGAATGCATTTACAATGCGCCAGTTCCGGGAAGGCGATGTGCTGTTCAAAGGCGGGAAGATTTGCCAGGAAATGTTTTTTGTGCTGAATGGCGTTTTGCGGATCATGGTTACCAATGAAAAAGGCAATGAGGTGACGCATTACTTTTTGAAGGAAAATCAATTCTGCACCATTTTGAACAGTTTCAATAACCATGTGATGGCGCACGAAAGCATTTGTGCGGCTTGCCATGTGCAGGTGCTCAGCATTACCAAGGCCGATCTGTGGGCGCTTTACACCCGCGTGCCCTATCTGAAAGCCATGATCGACACGATTACCAACCAGACATTGCTCGAAAAGATACACATCCGCAACGCCTATCTCGGCCAGGACTCGGCCACACGTTACCAGCTGTTCCTATCGCGGCAGGCCGATATCGCCACCCGCGTTCCGCTTTCAGACGTCGCTTCTTACCTCGGCATCACGCCGCAATCGCTTAGCCGGATCCGTAAGAATCTGCGCTGAAAACCGTTTTTACCATTTGTTAAGTGCTTTGGCAGCTCCGTGGGGGAGATTTGTATTGTTAAAACATTCAATACAAATGGAAACTTCAAATTCAGATTTCTCTCTAAAAGGTAAAAAAGTAGTGATCCTGGGTGGTAGCTCGGGGCTGGGGCTGGCTACGGCCAAGGCGGCAGCGGCGGAAGGCGCGAACGTAATCGTCGTATCGAGCAATGCGGCGCGGGTGCAAAATGCGGTGGCGGAGTTGCCCGGTAACGGTTTTGGAATGCAGGCCGATCTTTCCGATGAGGAATCGATAAAGCGGCTTTTCGAGGAAATAGGCACGCTCGACCACCTTGTGTTTACGGCAGGAGAAAGCCTTTTGTTAGGTGGAATTGCTGATACGGAAGTCGCTACGGCTCGTGCGTTTTTCAATCTCCGCTATTGGGGTGCATTCATGGCAGTCAAATATGCGGCGACGCGGATCGATGCGGGTGGTTCTGTCGTGCTCACGGGCGGGATCGTGAGCGCGCGCCCGAATGCGGGCTGGTCCATAGGCGCGAGCATTTGCGCGGCGATGGACGGTTTTACACGGGCTATGGCTGTTGAACTCGCGCCGGTGCGCGTCAATCTCGTATCGCCGGGTGTAATCCGTACCAATTTGTGGTCTTCGATGGCGGAGGCGGAGCGTGATGCATTCTATGATCAGATAGCGGGTGCATTGCCCGTGGGGCAGGTGGGAGAGGCTTCGCAAGTTGCCCAGGCATACATTTACCTCATGAAACAACCTTTCGCCACCGGGCAAATCCTTGTCACGGACGGCGGCGCAGTACTCGTGTAAGCAACCCGCGCTTACATTAGCCGGCAATCTCCACATTCAGCCCGCTTTGCTGCAATGCCGTGGTTTTCGCCGCGTCGGCACCGGCGTCAGTAATGAGCGTATGAATAGCCGAAAGCTCCGCGAATTTTACGTAACTGTCCTTCCCGATCTTCGAAGCGTCGCAAAGCAGCATTACCTGGCCAGCATTACGGATAAATGCGGTGCTAATGGTCGATTCGTGCTCGCTGTGCGAGGTAAGACCGTTTTCTGCCGACAAACCGTCCACCCCGATGAACGCCTTATGGGCATGGTAACCGTTGATATGCTGGACTGCCTTGTCGCCGTGAACTGCCTTTCTCGCTTTGTTCAATTCTCCGCCAATGAGGTTGATCTGGATCGAAGGCACGTCGATGAGCTCGGCCAGGACGGGCAGTGAATTGGTAATGACACGAATACTTTTCTTTTTCAAAAACCGGCACATCTGAAATACGGTGCTACCGCAATCGAGGAAGATGATATCGCCATCCTGAACGTATGAAGCTGCTTTTTCCGCGATCTGCTCCTTGGTCGGGCTGTTTACGCCCGATTTCTCCGAAAACCCGGTCAATACCGGGTTTTCCATTTTCATGGCGCCCCCGTGCGTGCGTATGAGCAATCCTTCTTCCGCAATATCGCCCAGATCGCGGCGGATCGTGGCCGGCGAAGATTCGAGTATTTCTGCCAGTTCGAACACGCTCAGGCTTTCGACTTCGTCGAGCGCGGCGAGAATTTTTTTCTTTCGTTCTTGAAAGTTCATGGTAATTATTTACTTTTGATCAAAAATAATCAAATTTGATTAAAAATAATCAAATCTATTAGCCTTGAATGGTGTTAATGCTTGCCAAAAGTAGCATATCTGATCATTTTTAATAAAATCATTTCATTTAAATCACATTTAGCTATGAGTGGATTAATGATCCTGGTTGCCGGGCCCTACCGGTCGGGTACGAATGACGACCCTGTATTAATGCGTAAAAACCTCGACAAACTCGAATCGGTGACCTTGCAACTGTTCCGCGCAGGACACTTGCCCGTGATCGGAGAATGGATGGCGTTGCCGTTATTAAAACTGGCAGGTTCCAAAGTGCCGGGTGATGCGCCCTATGAAGAGATTTTGTACCCGGTAGCCGGCAGGTTGCTGCAGAAATGCGACGCGATCCTCAGGTTGGAAGGAGAATCAAAAGGGGCGGATGAGGACGTCAGGATCGGGCGCGAGCGCGGGTTGCGGATTTACCATCACCTCGCCGAAGTGCCTGGTTGTGCGTGATCAGAGCAGATTGGGGTGTGGAACTTTGTTTTTGTCGAACATCGGGACCGAAATGTAGAAGCAGCTGCCTTCTCCGGGCCTGCTTTCCAGCCAGATCTTCCCGTTCTGGGCTTTGATGAACTCCATGCAGAGCATCAGGCCCAGGCCAACCCCTTTCTCGTTGTTGGTACCGAATGTGGATTCCACATTCAGCGAAAAAATCGATTGCTGTTTTTCATCCGACATTCCAATGCCGTCGTCCTGGATGGAAATCAGGCAATTGCTGCCCTGAGCCTCGGTCTTCACCATAATGTGCCCGCCCATGCCGGTGAATTTGATCGCATTCCCTACGATATTGCGCAGGATAAGCTGCATCATGTCGCTATCGGCGTAAATGCCGGCAGACGGGTCGAAATAGTAATCCAGACTGATGTTTTTCCGGGCTGCGATGTCGCGTTCCAGGTTAAGGGTCGGCTCGAAGAGCGCCTGGATATTCAGGTATTCCATATGCACAGAAACACCATGCAATTGTGATTTCGACCAGTCGAGCAGCTTCGAAAGCATGGCCATGGTGTTTTTGGTCGAATTCAGCAGGTCGTTTTCGATATCGAGCTTCTGCTCTTCGTCGAGTTCGTGCTGCGTCAGTAATTCGAGGAAGTTCTGGATACTGGCCAGCGGCGAGCGAAGGTCGTGCGCGACAATGGACATCAGCTTGTTTTTTTCTGCATTCAGTTTTTCAAGCTCCTCGTTCTGTTTGACGATCTGAGAGTTTTGCAGCTCGATCGCCTTCGATTTTTCGAGTGCCGATAACTTTTCACTTTCGTAACTTCCCCTGATATAATGGATGCAGAAATAGGTAATTGCAGCCACAACAGCATAGGCCGACATGTGATCGACAAAACGGTTGGAGCGTGTAGTATAGGTATCGGGCACCAGATGCGGATAGTAAAACTCGACCAGATTGAGAATGATCAGGATCGTGACGTTGATCGGGATCCAGACCTTGTATTGCTCGGCAGGGGAGATAGCGATGCTAAGCAGCAGGAAAAGCAGAAAAAACAGGTCGGTAGGCCCGAAAAGGCCCGAATTCAGGAAATAGTTGACAATGAATAACGTAAGCCCGACGATATTGGCCAGTAATGTACTGATGCTGACCATGTTTTTAAACCGTGACGCATAGTACAATGCGGCGGTAATCAACAAAACGATAAGACTCGCCAATGCTATTTTAGGCAGTCCTATCGCATAGTTGAACGGTATATTATAAGTCAGTGCGAAGGTCGATATCAGGCATACCGAATGGAATATCCGTGCATTCAGGGGAAAGACTGACGGGTCGCCGGATAGGTAAATCCAAGTTCGATAGATTGAATCTTTAAGAGGCAAGACGTGTAGGGTTTCGTTCCTACAAATATAATGTACGCAAATCCATTAAACACAAGTAGAATTAATATTAATTGACTTGTGGAGAACCCTATCCTTTGATGCGGTTCAACTCATCTTCGGACCCCGACCTTCGGCTGCGTGCCGCTTTGATCTCTTTGCTTCCGAAGCGATAATTGAAATTAACACGGAGCATCTGGCCTTCGAAACGGAACCGTAGACGTGTTTCGATTCCCGCATATGCCGAAGTGTAGCCTCCGCGTGCGGTATGGAAAACGTCGCTGAATGTGGCCTTCAAACTGGCATTGTCTTTCCAGAATTTTTTCTGGACACCTACATCCACCATTCCCATTTGCCAGTTGTAGTCGATGCGGCGGTAGGGCGAATTGTACCAGCCGGACAGCTCGATCGTCCAGCTGTTTTTGAGCTTGAAAGTGTTCTGACCGTTGAGATTGAACGCGGTGGTCCGGTTGTTGACGATGATGCCGTTGTCGAGCGCGGCTTTCCACAGATTGTGGTACCCGCTGATATTGAAATTCAATTCCCACCATTTGGTGATTGGCGTGGTAAGACTTACGTCAAGACTGAAACCCTGCGAGTAATCGAGGTTTTCGGTAATGAAATAGGTGCGGCTGCTATCGTAGGGAATGCGCAGGCCAACCACCGGAAACTTGGTGCGCCGATAGCCGAAGGAAGTCGTGAGTATGCCCTTGTACACGTGTGAAAGTTTGAAACTGTTGGCATATTCGGGTTTCAGGAACGGGTTGCCTTTTGAATACACCAGCTCGTCGATGCGGTATTCGAAGGGGTTGAGGTTCTGATAGCTCGGGCGGTTGATACGGCGGCTGTAATTGAGGTTCCAAGTGTGGTTTTTGGACGCCCGGAATGAAATGGCGCCGCTTGGGAAGAAGTTCAGGTAGGTCGTATCGACTTTGTCGAGGTCGTTATGCTTGTAGCTCGTCAGATCGCCCAGCGATTTGGTATGTTCGGAGCGGAGGCCGGCCTGCAAATCCCATCTTTTTCCCAACGAAATATTGTAATTGATATAGGCCGCGTACACACGTTCGAGGTACTTGAAACGGTTGCTGCGGTTGGTATCAATCACTTCTACATTTTGTAATACATTATAAAAATTAAATGTATTGTCTGATTTGACGTCCGAAAGTTTGACGCCGTAGCCAAGCTTCCCTTTCCAGAGCGACTGCTCATAATCGACTTTGAAAGACTTGATGGTAATATCCACCGGCGTTTTCGAAACATAATTTCGCTCGATCGGCTCGTCGCTGCCGGTCTGGAAACGGTATTTATTGGGTTGGTAGCTGATACCGCGCGAAGAGAACCGGCCATAATCGGCATCGATGTTCAGCTCGTGGCCGGTAGTGTCGGCATAGCGGTAGTTGACATTGAGGTTCAGGTTCTTGTTTTTCTCCGGGTTCGATGTCCGCGACGACAGGATCAGCGAGTCGGCGGTCAGGTTGTTGCGCTTGCTGATGAAAGTCTCGCTTTCTCCGCCGCCATTATGGTTGCTGATCCGGCCATTGGCGCTGAACCCCAGCGTGTTTTTGGAATTGATGAAATAATCGGCCCCGATTTTGGCACTATGGGTGGTATCGCGCCAGATGCCGTGCCACAATTTGTTGTAGGCTACATTGTTCAGTATCTGATCGTCATAAGTGGTATTATGCCACGCCCCCTGGTTGAAACCGTAGTTCCCAAAGACGTTCAGTTTCTTGTCGCGGTGGTTCAGGTTCACGGAAGCGTTGTATTTTGGAGTGATGCCGAACATGCCTCCGAGGCTTACATTACCGTTGGTGCCGAGCTTGGCATTCTTTTTCAGGCGGATATTGATAATGCCAAGGTCGCCCGCCGCATCGAATTTGGCGGATGGGTTGGTGATGATCTCAATGGCTTCGATATCAGCCGAATTCATACTTTTTAATGTGGATGCGAGATCTTTCCCCGCCAGTGGTGAAGGGCGGCCGTCGATGTAGATCCGGACTCCGGTTTTGCCTCGCACCAGAATATTTTCGTCCCGGTCGACCTGCACACCCGGTGAACGTTGCAGGAGATCGAGCGCATTGGAGCCCGTAGCGTTAATGCTCGCTTCCACATTGAAGACCATCCGGTCGTTCTTGACCTCGATGAGCGGTTTGGTGCCGGTTACTTTCACTTCGTTCAACTGCTTCGCCTCGGGTACCATCGAAACCGCGGGCAGGTTTACATCCCTGCCGGCCACGTCGAACATGGCAGACTGGTACATTCGCTGGCCTACCGCCGAAACACGTACAAAATACCTGCCGTCGGGGACACCGCCGATTTTGAATGTGCCGTGCTCGTCGGCGACATCGGCTTTGACCAGGGTTGAGTCTTTGGATTGGTTGAGAGAAACTGCGGCGAAGCCGACTGTCTCGTTTTGCTGATTTTTGACCACGCCGCTTACAGTGGACGTCTGTGCGAAGCCGGCAAAGGAAAATGCATGAATTAGCAGGCTGAGTAATATTTTTTTCATAAATGGCTAATATTCGTATGGCGTAAGGAGTAAGAATTAGTTTGAATGTTGCATTAGAGCATAATTTTTCTACTTTTAATCTGATAATCGACGTTCCTATCCAGAATTGAAAGAAGTGCCATGAAAGCGATCTTTTACAAGGTTGTATTGCTATGCATGCTATGCTTTCAGAATGTTTTCGCGCAGGAGTTTGCACCACGGTTCCGGCGGCTCACCACCGAACAGGGGCTCTCGCAAAGCCATGTTAGCGCGATCCTGAAAGGTAGCAGTGGCTTCATGTGGTTCGCCACTGAAGACGGCCTCAACCGGTTCGACGGCTACAAATACACCCATTACAAGCACGATCCGGCGAACCCGGCTTCTATTCATGACAGCTTTGTATTGTCGCTGCTCGAAGATGAAAAGACCCAGATGTGGGTAGGGACTTCCACGGGGCTCGACCGTTATGACAGGGATACGGACAGCTTTGTGCATTACCCGCATCCGCGACGCAGCCTGGCGATCAATACCATTTTTCGGGACAGCCGTAATCGCCTCTGGCTGGGTACCGACCGGGGCCTTTACCTGTTCGACCGCAGCCGTCGCACATACCAGCTTTACCGGTACGCGGGAACGGATGCGCGCGTGGGTAGCGAATTTGTAACCAGTATTGCCGAAGGGAAGGGCTATTCACTTTGGGTCGGTACTGAGAAAGGCTTGTTCAAGCTGGATCTGAAATCGGGCACACTCGTTTCCTACGGGCCAGGTGTCGGCACAAGCGACGGGATGAAATCCGATTGGATCAAGGTGTTGTATCCTGACCAGCAGGGGAATCTCTGGGTAGGTACGCACGGTGGGGGCATTTCGGTGCTCGGCCCGTCGGGCGAAATTGTCAGGCATTTTACACACGATCCGGCAGATCCGTGGAGCCTGGCCCATAATGATATTCTCTCGATGGCCGGGGACGGTACAGGAAAGCTCTGGATCGGCACCGAGAACGGGGGCATCAGCATATATGACCCGCTGACCGACCGTTTTAATTCCGTGCACAATAATCCCGAGGATCGCTACTCCCTGAGCAATAACTCCGTTTACGCGATTTACCACGACAATGCCGAGAACATGTGGATCGGTACTTATGCCGGAGGGGTGTCGTTTTTGCCGAAGTTTGGTCCCAAGTTCGACTCCTACCGGCAGAAACTCAGCAATCCGAACAGCCTGAGCAACAATACGGTGCTGGCTATCTGCGGCGATAGCACCGGCGATGACATATGGATCGGCACGGATGGGGGAGGCCTCAACCGCTTCAATCGCAAAACAAAGAACTTTACCTTTTACCGGCATAGGGAGGGCGACCCCCGTTCAATCTCCAACGATTATGTAATCTCGGTGATCTGGGTTGCCCGGGACGTGCTCGGTCTGGGTTTTCATAATGGAGGGTTTGATTTCTTCAATGTGAAAACGGGCGCCGTCGAGCACCATATTCCGGAGGAAAATAACCCGAACAGCCTATCTATTCTGGACGTGAACAATATGACCCGGGACCGTGATGGCAACCTCTGGATCGGAACCTGGAAGGGAGGACTTAATTTTTACAATGTCAAAACGAAGGAGTACACGCATTACCGGCACCGTACCAGCGATCCTGCAAGTATCAGTGGCGACATCGTAGCCACGATTTTTCAGGATAAAAAGGGGAATATCTGGGTAGGGACATTCAACGGGCTCGACCTGCTCTTGCCCGACCGCAGTGGTTTCAAGCATTTCCGCAATGACCCGGATGACCCGTCGAGTATTTCCCATAACAAGGTACAATCGATCATGGAAGCGGAAAACGGCGATCTCTGGATTGGGACGGTAGGCGGCGGACTTTGCTATTTCGATCAGAAAAAGCAGGCATTCAGGTCTTTTACAGAAAAGGACGGCCTGGCGAGCAATGTGGTCTTTGCCATTCAACGGGACAGCAAGGATAATCTGTGGCTTAGTACGAACAAAGGCATCTCCAAATTCAACCCTCACACCAATGCATTTCGAAACTACGAGGTTTACGACGGCCTTCCCGGGAACGAGTTTCGCGACAATTCCCGCTTCCAGACCAACGACGGGCAGATGTATTTCGGGGGCATCAACGGCTTTATCAGCTTTTATCCCGACAATCTGCGGTATAACGATTTCGTTCCTCCTATTTATATTACTGATTTTCAAATATTTAATCAGCAGGTGGTGACAGGTGCTGCCGATCATATTCTTGATAAGCAGATCAGCGAGGTCAAAACCATTACTATCCGTCACGACCAGTCGGTGATCACGTTCGAGTTCGCGGCATTGAGCTACACAGTGGCCGAAAAGAATCAGTATGCCTATATGCTGGAAGGTTTCGACACGCGTTGGAACTACGCGGGCAATAAGCGCACCGCCACTTACACCAACCTAGACCCCGGTACATATACGTTTAAAGTCAAAGGTTCCAACAACGATGGTTTGTGGAATGAAACGGGTGTGGCCGTCGAACTGATCATTACGCCGCCTTTCTGGCTTACCTGGTGGTTCCGTTTGCTTACCGTCATGCTGGTTGTGGCGCTGATCCTGGCGCTGTACCAGATCAGGACCTACACGATCCGTAAACAGAAGCGGGTTTTGGAGCGGCAGATCCAGGAAAGGACAAAGCAGCTCGAACGCGCGATAGACGAACAGCAGACCGCCGTTGAAAAGGCGGAACTGGCAAACCGGGCTAAAAGCGCCTTTCTGGCGACGATGAGCCACGAGATCCGGACGCCGATGAACGGGGTGATAGGCCTTGCGTCCCTGTTGGCGGAGACCGACCTTACCGAGGAACAGCGCAATTTTACCAAATCCATCCAGACTTCCGGAAAGGATTTGCTGAATGTGATCAACGACATTCTCGATATTTCCAAAATCGAATCGGGGAATATGGAGCTCGAAGAAAAGGAGTTTGGTTTGAAGACCTGTATCGCCGAAGTGATGGATCTTCTCAGGGCGAAAACGGTCACCCAGCTATTGAACCTTACGTTGAAAATGGATGACAATGTGCCCTCATACATCATAGGGGACCGCCTGAGACTGGGGCAGATTGTGACTAATCTCGTAGGTAATGCCGTGAAATTCACGCCCCGGGGCGAGGTGCGCGTACACGTGTATGTGATCGGGCAGGAGGGGAGGGATGTCAGGCTGGGGTTTGAGGTTACCGACACGGGTATCGGCATTGCGGCGGACAAGCTCGACAAACTTTTTAAGCCTTTCTCGCAGGTCGATTCGTCGACAACCAGGCAATATGGCGGTACCGGACTCGGATTGGTGATCTGCGAAAAACTGACGGCGCTTATGGGCGGCCGTATCGAGGTAAAAAGCGAGCCGGGTAAGGGGAGCACTTTCCGGTTTTCAATTGCAGCGAAAGTCGCCCAGGATGTGCAGGAACCAACGACCACTACCCGGAGCCATGACGATTCGCAAAGAAAACTGCATTCCGATTTTGCCGACAGATATCCGATGACGATCCTCGTTGCAGAGGATAACAAGGTGAACCAGATCGTGATCATGAATACCCTGGGTAAGCTCGGTTATCGCGCCGACTTGGTGCAAAACGGGTTGGAAGTATTGGATCAGGTGCAAAAAACAGACTACGACGTGATCCTGATGGACATGCAAATGCCACAAATGGATGGGCTGGAAGCTACCCGTCGGATCAAGGCGGGGAATGCCGCATGTCCTTTTATCATCGCCATGACGGCCAATGCATTACAGCAGGACAAGGAGAAATGTTTTGAGGCCGGAATGGACGACTATCTAAGCAAACCGGTGATCCTCGATGATCTGGTGGTACTGCTGCGGAAGTGGGCTATCCGCCTTGAAACGCGCGCTCCGGGCAGCGTATGATCATCTTCATTTGCTCTCCACAGGAGGATATCAAGCAAAAAGAGCAGCTTTCGGGCTGCTCTTTTGCGTTTGTATATGATGAAGTGTTAATAAGTCTTGGTTTCAATTTGCTTTTTTATACTCTTTTAAAAAATCCATTCCAGCAAGGCCAGGTTCGGATTCCTTCCCAGCCGCGGCACGCCTGACGAAGGCAACTGCATCATCCGCAAGCAACTCTTTGAGATGCTTAGCTCCTAGATCATCGTAGTACCAAATCCATACCATTTTCTCGGAGACGATCGAATAATGCAGGCCCGTCATTGTTTCTGTTTGTTGATGCTACAAATATAATGGAATAATTCCTTGTTAATGGAAATACTCCATAAAAATATTTTCAACGACAATCCAGCTGCCGGATTTTTCGAAGCCTTCGTGTGTACTTTAATTCAAAGAGGCCAGGGAATCACGCAAAGAAACATCTTCATGGGACGCATCATAAACGCACTGCCCGCCCTTCACGACGAGAATCTGTGGAGATTCGTGCTCAACACCGAAATTGCTGGCGATAGCCTGGGATTCTTTGCGGTTCTGAATCACATCCACGATGTAAATGGGTATCTGAATGTCGGAAGCGGCATTCACTTCAGATTTAAGCTGCCGGTAAGCCATCAGGCTGGTCGCGCAACGGGGGCTGTGTTTATAGATAATGGAGTAATCGGCCGATTGATAAATGCTATCTACTTCTTGTTCACTGCTAATGGTAATCCAGTTCATAACCTGTAAGGAATTTCGTCAAACTATTTGCAACAGGTTACACAACACACAAAGCGTAGTTTTTCATTCCATTTAAATTGAAAAAGCCTTCCTGGGGTTGTCAAATCAAATTGATTGAAACACCTTATAGTCATTTGCGTGAGGCTAAGCCTTCTTCTCAACCGGAACAATGATAAAGTTGAGCAGTTCGGTGTGCCGGATTACCGAAATGTCGGTCATGCCGAGAATGTCGCGGGTTGTTAATGCCTTGAACAATTCATTGGAATTACTTACCGGCTTGCCATTGAATGAGACGATAATGTCACCTTCCAGAAGCTGCGACCGCGATGCGGGCGTGTCAGGCTCGATACGGGTGATAAAAATTCCATGATGATTTGGAAGCTTGTGGTGCTGGCGAACCCGTTCGTTGAGCGGAACATCTTGTAATTGCAGGCCCAGGTATGCTTTGAAAACCTTTCCATCGCGGATAAGTTGCCGTGCAATCTCTTTTGCGGTATTGATATCCACAGAAAAACTCAGCCCCTGCGCACCCTGAATGACGGCGGTGTTCACACCGATCACTTCGCCGTCGGTATTGATCATGGGGCCACCGGAGTTGCCGGGGTTCAAGGCAGCATCCGACTGGATCACATTGTCGACAAACCGGCCCGATTGTGTTTGCAACGTGCGGCCGAGAGCGCTCACCACGCCCGTGGTGACGGTGTGCTGGTAGCCGTAAGGGTTCCCGATCGCGATCACGAACTGCCCGATCTGCAATGCCCCCGAATCGCCGAGTCTGCCAACTGAATAGCCTTGGGTATAAATTTTCAGGATAGCCAGGTCGGTATCCGGGTCTTTCCCTACCAGCGTTGCTTCGATCTCGTTCTCATTTAGCAAGCTGACCATAATTTTTTCCGCGCCGTCGACCACGTGGCTGTTGGTGAAGATAAGTCCGTCCGAAGAAAAAATAAACCCTGATCCGGACCCTGCCGGACGAATTTTTCCATTGACTGTCTTGAATATATCGATTTTTACAACGGCGTTTTTGATCTGATCAACCGCGCCGATAATCATGCTTGAAAAGGTGTCCATTGATGCTGGGTATTGTTTTAGGAACGCTTGTTCAAAAAGCTGTCCAGCAGGTTATCAATGCCAAAGTGGCGCGTCGCGGATATGCAACACGCCAAAAGGACACAATTCGTATCAGGCCAGGGTTACTACGATCTTTCCAAGCGTTTTTCCGGTTTCTATTGCGTCATGCGCCTTCGCCAACGCTTCAAAAGGGTAGGTCGCCGACACATGGGACCGTACTTCTCCGGATTCGAGCAGCCCGGCGAGTTGTTGCATATCTTTCCCGTCTGAAGCAACGGTCAGCGTGTGGGCATACAACTCCTTTTCAAGCACTTTGCGAGCCAGTTTTTCATCGGTGAATGGCACGAGGAGCGCGATAACCCGGCCGCCGACCTTTACCGCCTCCAGTGAGCGGAATATATGGTCACCAAAAAGCGAGTCGATCACGACGTCGGCATCGTTGACGAGGTCCTCGAACCTGACGGCGGTATGGTCGATAAACGCATCGGCGCCAAGATTGAGAATGAAGTCTTTTTTTGCAGCTGAGCCCGTTCCGATCACGTGCGCACCCAAATGCTTTGCGATTTGAACAGCGTAATGGCCTACGCCCCCGCTGGCGCCGTGGATCAATACTTTTTCTCCGGCCTTTACTTTTCCGTAAGTAACCAGTGCCTGCCAGGCCGTTAATGCGGCGAGGGTCGCTGCTGCGGCTTCCTCATGAGATATATTGCCTGGCTTTAATGCAAGCTGGTCTGCCGGGGCCGCCACATACTCGGCGTAGGCTTTACCGTGCCCGCGAAAGTTGACCATCCCGAAGACCTCGTCGCCCGCTTTCCATTGGGTGACCTGCTTGCCGACAGCTTCGACAATACCGGAAATGTCCCAGCCAATTATGACCGTTTCACCTGGCTGAGGGTTCACGAACATTTCGAGTGCAAAGAGATGGTTCCTCACAAATGCGTCGACCGGGTTGATGCCTATGGCCTTAACGCGTACAAGTACTTCGTTTTCATTGATTTCCGGCGTAGGGATTTGGGTTAATATCAGGTTTTCAGTACCTCCGTTGTTTGCTAATGTGATGGCGTTCATGATTTGCAATGGTTTTGATTTGATGTATGCAAATTTCGAAGCCTGTTGTTATTTTCGGGTTGTAAAAATTTGGGTTAAATCGGTACCTTTGCCGGTATGCGCATTCATCATATCCATCAGCCTTTCGATGTTCAGCTCGTAACAGTCGACGAATGCCCGATCAAGGAGCATAAGAATACCTTTATGGAGTTGGTATATATGTTTGACGGGGCGGGGGTTTACCATATCAACCAGAACGAGTTCAGGTACCAGCGGGAGAACCTGTTTCTGGCAATGCCGATGGATTTGCATTATACCGAGGTGAAGGAAACGACTGCGTTTATGTTCATTCGCTTCAATAATATCTACCTGAACGCCCAGAGGGCCCGTGACGAGCATAGCAACCTGGGCGATTGGATCCATAAATTGGAATATATCTTCCACAACAACAATCACTTGCAAGGCTGCATCCTCCGGAATGCGCATGACAAACCGCTGGTGAGGGCATTGATGGAGGCGATCAGGCAGGAATATGCCAACCAGCAAACGTTGCACAAAGAGCTCGTCCAGCAACTGCTCAATACCCTATTGACGGTCGTTGCAAGGAATATCACGACACACATTCCGGAAAAAACGAAGCTCGCGCAGAATACCTCCCTGGACATTATCCACTACATTCACCAAAATATTTACAACCCGGAAATGCTGCGCGCCGAGCGCATTGCGTCGCACTTTAATCTATCACTCAATTACCTTAGCGAATACTTCAAAAAGCACACGCACGAGACCTTGCAGCAGTATATTATCAATTACAAGATGGCATTGGTTGAAATTCGGCTGAAACACAGCGATATGCGTATCAATGAAATAGCTGCCGAACTGGGTTTTACAGACGACAGCCATCTCATTAAGACATTCAGAAAACACTGGGGAATGAGCCCGCTCGAATACAGGCGAGAGGCGTTTGCGGTGACGTAGGTTTGACTATTTCACAATTTTAAGCTCCCGGCCATCGACAGACACCACGTAAAGTCCCTTTGGCAGATCGGCAATATTCAAACGAATGGATTTCTCACCCGTTTGAGTGCTTTGCACCAGTTTCCCCGTGCTATTAAAGATATCAATGCGTTTCAATGCCTGCGACGATTCCACGTTGATCAAATCGGAAGCGGGATTGGGGAAAATGCGAACGGTTTCGTTGCCTTCAACACGAACACTCACAATGCGGGTCATATCAGACTGGCTATCGGCATCCACTTCATTCAGGCGGTAGTAGTAGGTTCCCCTGGGAAGAAATTCGTCTTCATAGTGATAAAAAGAGCTGGTTAGCGAATTGCCCATTGCATTAACACGCTTAATGGTGGTAAAAACGCGTGAATCGTTACTCCGCTGAACTTCAAAATGGGAGGCATTGACTTCGGAAGCCGTTGCCCAGTCGAGCGTTACGCGTCCATTGCTGCCCATACGTGCACTGAACGATTGCCAGGTTACCGGCAGCGGTGTCGCCAAAACATTCAATGTGGGCGAGAAAATGGTGTTGCGGTGGGGGTCGATGACTTTCAGTTTATAGAGACCTGCTCCGACAGTCCATTGCTGTGCCGTGTTTTGTACCTGGTTACAGTCGCCGCTGTTGAGCCAGTTGTACTGGTGATCGCCTGGCAGTGAGGGGCCTGTAAATGTAACTTGCGAACTACCGGATAGGTAGGTAGCACCAACAACGGGCGGAGGCGTGGCCGCGTACGGGGCCGACTGGTTTATAAAATCAGGCGTGATCTTGTCAGCCCAGAAGCCTGCAAGGGAAATTAATCCGGAATAAATTTGCCCGTCCGGTGAAGGATTAACGCCGTCGCCGCGGAAATGGATCTCGTCGTGGCGGTATTCGATGCTGTAATAGGGATCGGTTTCGGGGCCTTGGAACACGTGTGGATAGAGACCGTCGTTATTGACCAACTCGTTCTGCGCATTCACCACGTTATCGGAAACGCGGGTGGCGCCGTTGACGGTAAACCGCGAGGCACGCGCCACCACCCAGGCCAGGTTGGGCTTGCCGGTGAGGTTGCGGCTGGCGTTGACCACGTCCCAGAGCGCCGACAAATACCGGTTGTACGTATTGTCGCCGGGCTGTTCCATGAAGTTATCCGTTTCGCCCTGATGCCACAAAACAGCTCTGACGCCCAGCTGGGCAATGTAGTTGTTCAAAGCGAGTCGCAAATGCCCGAATGGCAGGCCCGCCGGGAACGTATAGCCGAACGGGCTGGTAGTCACGCCATTGGGATCGATGGTCTGTTTCCAGTTATCCACCCCGGTGCTCGACCAGCCGCCATTGAATATCATGACCGGTACCCGCAGCTTTTCATAGATTTTGTCTCCAAAAGACCCCCAGCACCAGGCATAGTTACCGAAAGGTGCAGTCTTGACATTGGCGTCGAGGTGAACAAACTCGGGGCAGGGGAGCTGGACATTCGAATAGGGCGTGATTGTGGAAGTGGAAGGATCCACATTCTGGAAATTGACGCTATTGACCTGATCGTACGCGGCGCCCGGCCCGTTAGGGTTCGAGTCGCCGCCGGTAGCATTAGACTGTCCGGCCACTACAAATACCTCGCCCACGCCCACTCGCGAGAGCGTGGTGACAGCCGAAGTGCCGCCCGATGAGACACCGCGTGCTTCCAGTTGATACCAGCCGCCTTTCAAATGGACAGATCCCAGGAACTGGCCCGCGGAAATCTGGTCATCGAGCGTAGTCCAACTCCCGTCGGCCGGAAACGGTTCCCCCTCGCCCGGTACCCGGGGCGTAAGCCGCACCTCGATCTTCTGAAAGAGCTGTGTAACGTACCCGCCTATATATACGTCGGCTTCATTAGCATTGTCGCGTTGAAAAACGGCCCGTTCGGTCGGAAAGGTCACTACAACCTGAGATAAGATTTTGTGTGAGCTTAATAGAATGAGTAGTAAAATGAGGAGTGATAGATTTCTTTTCATACGTAACTTTTTAGTTGGATGTATAGAATTGATTTGATTTAAAGTCATTCAGAAATGCCAAAAAATGCCCGGACATTCCCACTGGGAGCGTATACGTGATTTCTCGGTAAGTCGTGGAAGGGGTAATAGTTACGGAAAGGTAGGCAAATAAGTGTTCCGAAACGCGCTTAGGGTAGCGAGCATTTATTTTATGGCGCTTCGGGGCACCGGAGCGCCGGACAAAAGCGCTAAATTTGCCGGATGTCAAAAATGATCCCGCAAAACCTGATCGAAATTATGATCCACAATGCGCAAGAGGTGCAAAACCAGCTTGCGAAGGACCATGCGCCCGTTGTGAAATTGCATTCCAAATATGGTAAGGCTATCTGGCTTCTCTCGGAGCTTGATCCCGTCAGTAATATCGCTTTCGGCCTTTGTGACCTGGGCCAGGGCAATCCGGAACTCAGCTACGTGTCCCTTTCCGACCTGGCAAGTATCAAGCACGCCCGTTTGAAAGTTCCGATGGTAGAAACGGATCCCGGTTTCGAAGGAAAATATCCGATGAGTGTGTATCTGAAAGCCGCAAAGACCGCCGGCCGTGTGGTGGAGGATGATACTGTGCTCGGGCGCATGGCGACAGCCGAATAATTTTCTTTCAATTTTCTGTTTTCTTGTCCTAGTTCAATGCCCCGTCCCTGGCCGGGGCTATACCTTTGTATCATCAAAAACAAAGAAACATCTTAACTGGACAAGACAATGGAAAATACAATCAACGGCATCCACCACATTACAGCTATCGCTGGTGACGCCAGAACCAACTACGATTTTTATACTAGGGTATTAGGCCTTAGAATGGTGAAAAAAACCGTCAATTTTGACGATCCTAATACATATCACTTCTACTACGGCGATGAAAACGGTACTCCCGGTTCAATCCTGACTTTCTTCCCCTGGGGTAATCAAATTCCAGCAGGTCGTCGCGGAACCCGTCAGGCAACCGAGATCGGCTATTCGGTACCGGAGGGAAGTCTGGATTTCTGGTTGAAGAGACTGGACGCCAACAAAATAACTTATAACAAACCTGCCGAGAAATTCGGGGAGCAATATCTGACTTTCCTTGATCCCGATGGTTTGAAATTTGAACTCACAGTGCCTAAAATCACGGATAACCGGATCCCCTGGGCAACATCGGAAGTGACTGCGGAATATGCGACGCGCGGTTTTCACAACGTGACAATCACGACGAACAATATCGAGGAAACCGCCAAAGTGTTGACTGATATTTTCGGGTACCGATTGGCTGAGCAGCATGTGAACCGCTTCCGGTTTGTGACCGACGCGGTTGAAAACGCGAATATCGTCGATCTCGTAGAGGCTCCCGGTGAAAGAGCGGGCCATGTAGCCAAAGGTTCGGTCCACCACATTGCGTTCCGCGTTGCGAATGATGATATTCTGATGGAGTTCCGTAAAAAAGTATTGGACGCAGGATTGCAGATCACGGATAAAATCGACAGAAACTACTTCTATTCGCTCTATTTCCGCGAACCAGGAGGTGTTTTGTTCGAAATCGCCAGCGATAACCCAGGCTTCGCAACCGACGAAACTGTGGAGCAATTGGGTTCAGGTTTAATGCTTCCTCCTCAATACGAACCTCGCAGAGAGCAGATTGTAAAAGTGCTGCCGGTGCTTAATTAATGGGTGAATGATTGAATGATTGAATGATTGAATGATTGAATGAGTGAATGATTGAATGATTTGCCTGTTCATTAAGTCATTCGAAATTTACTCATTCAAAACTCAGTCATTCACTTAGTCACTCATTCGAAAATCACTCATTCAAAATTGGGTCATTCACTCATTCAATCATTCAAAATTCAATCATTAAAACCATGTACACCCATAGCAAGCAACTCATCACAAGCGGATTACCCGTTCGGCAGGCTAAAAAGGCGATTGTTATGCTGCATGGCCGGGGAGGGACTGCTGCGGATATTATTTCACTGCAAAAGGTTTTGAAACTGGAAGATATGGCGATTTACGCGCCGCAAGCGACTAATAACAGCTGGTATCCTTACAGTTTTATGGCCCCGGTTGTGCAGAACCAGCCTGCACTGGACTCGGCTTTGGCAGTAGTCGGCGAAGTTGTCGCTGAAATAGAGGCCGCCGGTATTCCGGCTGATCAAATTTATTTTGCCGGTTTTTCACAGGGCGCTTGTCTGACCCTGGAATATACTTCGCGCAATGCCCGGAGATATGGCGGGATTATTGCTTTTACAGGTGGTCTGATCGGGCAGGAGCTGGCGATCGGGAATTACAAGGGGGATTTCAAACAGACGCCCGTGTTCATTTCTACCGGTAATCCTGATCCTCATGTGCCCGTCTCGCGGGTACAGGAGAGCGTCACGATGCTGGAAGATATGAATGCGACTGTCAATCAGGTAATTTACCCGGGCCGGCCGCACACAATTTCAGGTGAAGAAATCCAATTGGTGAACAACACGATTTTGAAGAAATCATGAAAAATCCCGTTCTCCATCCGGCTGCGTCGCGCTTCTATGCCGACCATGGATGGCTCAAAAGTGCCCAGACTTTTAGTTTTCATGGAAACTACGACCCGCAGCGCATCCAGTTCGGTGCATTGCGGGTATTAAACGATGATACCGTCCATGGCGGCAAAGGTTTTGGCCGGCACCCGCACGACAATATGGAGATCATTTCGATCCCGCTGGAAGGCACGTTGGAGCATCAGGACAGTATGGGGAACTCGGCTGTGATTCGACGGGGCGAGATTCAGGTAATGAGCGCAGGTACAGGTGTTTACCATACCGAGTTTAATAAGGACCCGGAGGAGCCGGTAACTTTTCTTCAGATATGGTTATATCCCAATAAACTGAATGTGGCGCCGCGCTACGATCAGATAGAATATGCCTCGGGTGACCGGCACAACCGTTTCCAGCAAATCCTTTCCCCCGATCCAGGTGACGAGGGTGTCTGGATCAATCAGGACGCCTGGTTTCATCTGGCTGAGCTTGATAGGGGTTTCGATACCAGTTATGAGCTCAAAAAAGATGGAAACGGTGTGTATGTTTTTGTTATCGAAGGAAATGTAGCAGTCGATGGTCAGCTGCTTTCCACGCGCGACGGCTACGGTTTTTGGCCGGAATTGGCAGTGTCGGTGAAGGCGGTGGAGAAAAGCTCCCTGCTCGTGATCGAGGTTCCTGAAAAGTGGTAAAATATCAACCCGCCGGTTGGGTTCGCCGGCATGTCGATCAGTTATATGTCGCAAATCAATATCCTGGCAGTAGCCAACCATCCTGAAATCCTGGAAACGATTATCCGGTTGATTAACCAGAATGAATCCTGGAATGGGGTACCGGCCGGTTCTTTGGAAGAAGCCGAAGAGGTACTTCGTTTAAATTCGATCGATTTAGTACTTTTGGGTGTCGGCGTCGATGAGGAAACGGGCGGGCGGATAACGTCGCTTTGCCAGTCCATCGACCCACGGATTGTCTGTTTGCGCCACTTCGGGGGCGGCAGCGGGCTGCTTTATTCTGAGATCCGGCACGCATTGGCCGGAGGCTAACCTATCGACCCCATTATGTTTGAAAAGATTAACAACTACGCACTGAGGTGCTTGCCGTTCACCCCGGAGGATCTCAAATATTTCGACTCGTTACTTCAATTCAAATCATATCCCAGAAAAACCTTCCTCTTGCAGCAGGGGGAAATTTGCCAATTTGAGGCTTACATTCTCAAAGGCTGCATCCGTACTTACTATATCGACAGCACGGGCGCCGAGGTTACCTTGCAATTTGCCATCGAGGACTGGTGGGTAAGCGACATTACCAGCTTTCATAACCAAACGCCCAGCCACGTTTATATCGAAACGCTGGAAGACTGTGAAGCACTGATCCTGACACCGGAAACCAAGGAAAAGCTACTCGCAAATGTTCCTGGTTTTGAGCGGATGTTCCGGTTAATGGTGCAGCGCAACCTCGCGCAGACGCAGGAGCGGCTGTTCAGGACCATATCAACCAGTGCGGTCGAAAAATATCTGGACTTTCTTAACCGGTATCCCGCTATTCCCCAGCGCGTTGCACAGCATTATATTGCTTCATACCTCGGTTTTTCCCCTGAATTTCTGAGCAAAGTCAGAAGGAAGCTCAGTGAAAAATAACATTACCGGAGCCATTAAGTGGCTCATTACCTGCATATACGGCGCAAAAACCTCCACAAGTCATCAGCCGGATCATGCCCTGTCGCTTCGGAACGGGATGGAACAATAGTTTTTAAGAACGCCGCATCACTAATCATGAATAATCATGGCACAAAATGCAGCAATCATAGAAACGCTTAACGACCTGATTCTGATCAACAATGACCGTATTGTCGGCTACGAAAAAGCTTATGAGGAAACGGAAACCAGCGACACAGACCTTCGTTCGCTCTACAACAGCCTCGCGAACCATAGCCGTGACAATGTGCTCGAACTGAGCGGAAAGGTTACCGCGTTGGGTGGCGAACCTGCCACGGGTACCATGGTATCGGGCAAGCTGTACAGGATATGGATGGACGTCCGGGCTGCATTCAGCAGCGATGGTCGCAAAACTTCGCTGGAAAATTCGGAATTTGGTGAAGATGCCGCTCAAAAGGCCTACGACTCAGCACTGGAATCGGAAGAATTGACTCCCGAACTGCGTGCGATGGTCACACGCCAGAAAGCGACGCTCAGAAGCGGGCACGATACAATTAAACGGCTACGTGATTCCGAAAAAGCATATCATTAAAGATCGCAACGATTGCATTTCATCAGCAAATAGTGGAGGCCGGTTTTATCCGGCCTCTTTTTTATCCAATGGTTTTCCCAACCTCGTCCGAATGCACGTTTTGCCAGAACACCGGCGCTATTCCTTGTAAGTGGTAATGAGTATTTCCGAATCTGCCAGCGCGCTGATCGAATGTGCGACCTGCGCGTGGAAGGACATCATCTGGCCACTTGTCGTGTAGAATACCCGGCCTTCCGTTTCCACTTTCAGTTCCCCCGACAAAACCTGGAATGTAAGGCACTCGTCGATTGAATGGTCATTGACCTTTGCGCCGGATTTCAGGATCGCGATCACAATGGTGATTTTGTCCGATTTGTAGACGGTGATCGCATTCCGGTCATTTTTTGTCCATGATTTTTCCGATCTGAGCTGTTCGAGGTACATGGGAATATCGGTGAAAACGTACGGTGCATCCAGGATACGATCTCCCTCTGGACGGTTGCCGGTCGAGTGGTTCGATTTGATTTCCATTGACATGGTGAATAAGGGTTGATCAATAGCTTTTACAACTCAGGAAAATCATGCCATTATCGTATTCGTAATTATTTTAATAAATTTTATAAAAAAATACTGTTAAAGCAACTGTTGAACCCAGGCAAGCCACGGCGCTTTTTTTTCATTTGAATTGCTTTTTACCATGAAATACTTGGCTCAAACGAATGACTTTTACCTTTTGATCACAAGATCGACCGTTCAATAAATGAAATGGGACTTTTTGTAGATTTAATCCATTATTTTTGGGCATCACACTCTTAACTAAAATCTAGCTGTGGAAATTAATAACAGGGAAATCGGCGCTACACTTATTCTGGTCTGCATGGTAGCTTTTTGGACTTTATCGTCTATTCGCAAGCGAATCGCAGAGGAGAGAAAGAAGAAGATTCTCAAACAAGGCGTTCAGGCGAACGCTACCGTGCTGGCCATTCGGCCGACGGGTGAATACCTCAACAACCTGCCGGAATTTCAGGTGCAGGTACAGGTGAAGGCGAAAGCTGGTAATGATTTTGTTTCGGAAATGCGGGAGGTACTTCCTTATGCAAAATATGATTCCCTCCGCAAAGGCACTCAAGTACTCGTTAAATACGATCCTGAATACTACAAAAGAGCGATCTTTCTGCAGATGGCAGAGACGCTGATCTGAATTGAGATCTTTACTTTTTCTTTTTGTAAGGGCCCGAAAGGCCCTTTTTTGTTAAAAAATTGTGAAAGAAAAGTAAAGTGTGTGGATAGTGTTTACTAGGAGTGTGTGTGATACAGTCAGGCTGACTGTTACAAATCAAATACCTAAAAATGATCTTCCCAAAGTTGTTGAATGACAGGCAGGGATCAATTAGCAATCGGTAATCCGACGTCTGACTGGCTCTTTTTTGCCGACAATATGTTATTGTTAAGGTAACTTACCCAGGCGCTTCCTTTGATACCTTTGCAATCTCAAAAAGATCGTTCATGAAGCAACTTTTCTCCTTAATCCTCGCCTTTGTTCCGGTCCTGTGTATTGCCGACGTATACGGTCAGACGCTAAATCTGATCGCGCACCGGGGTGGGGTAGTGGATAGTACTTTTACGGAAAATGGCCTTCCTGCGCTGCGGGAGGCGGCCCGGCAAGGTTACAAGATGGTCGAAACGGACATGCGCGTGACGGCCGACGGTGTTTTGATCGCCAACCACGACGCGGATTTCAGCCGGTTCTATGGCGATCCGCGCAAAGTGACGGAGACGAATTGGGCGGAGGTGCGCAAGCTGACCAGCAAGGTAGACGCTAACCACCCGATGCTTCTCGAAGACGTGTTCAGGTTTTGTGCTAAAAACAACATGGCCGTGATGCTCGATAACAAGATCGCCGGACTGGATTCTACTCTTTTTTACAAATTGATCGGAATGCTGGACAAATACCATCTTAGGGAAACGGCCCTGATGATAGGTACCGATGAATCCACCGCATTCTTTACGGGCAAAGTGCGGCTGAGCTGCTCCCGGAAACAGCTGGAAGAGAATATGCAGAAGTCCGGCTATCGACCAGCCCATTATTACCTGTTCGAGAGGCCGGCCAGTCTCACACGCGGGGACGTAGCCTGGGCGCGGGAGAACAACATCCGTGTCGTAGCGGCAATCAACAAATTTCATTACCGCAGATCGACGGATATGATGGCCGATGCGCAAAAGGATTGTGTGCGTATGCTCGACTACGGTGTGGCGGAGTTCCAGATCGATTCGGAGTTCCGGGACCTTCTTCGGAAATAGGGTTTCAAAAAAAATCTTACGTTTTGTTTAGGGGTTTGTGAAAGTTGTTTGACTATACATACAGATCCGAGTAAAGGAGCACCCTGATGACTAAATTTCTAACCGACGAACAGCTGGTAACACAGCTTCGCGAAAGCAACAAGCGTGCTTTCGAGGAGATTTACGACCGTTACTGGTACAAGCTGTTCTGCATTTCCTATCATCAGGTAGGATCGCGGGAGGAATCCGAAGAACTGGTGCACGACATATTCGAGAGCCTCTGGAACAAAAGGCTTGATACCGAGATCAGGAACCTGGGAACGTACCTGGTGATTGCGATGAAATACCGGGTGACTAATTTTATTAAATCGCAAATCACCTGGCGCAAGTATCAGGAGTATCAGATTCTCAACAAAATTCAGGAGGCCTATTCGACAGACGAGATCGTGCAGTTTTCCGATTTGTCGCGCGCAGTGGATGAGGTAATGCGAAAATTGCCGGAGAAGACCAGCCGCGTATTTCAGCTGAGCCGTTTTGAAAACCGTCCCGTGAAGGATATTGCCGAGGAACTGAATATTTCCGAAAAGGCGGTGGAATACCATATTACCAAATCATTGAAAGCATTGAGAGAAAATCTCTGGATGTATTACTCCAGCAACTAAAACCTATACACGCCTCCGCAAATGACACCTGATAGCTACGAAAAACTGATAGAGAAATATATCGCCGGGGAAACGACGGTCGAAGAGGATTTGCAGGTGGAACAATACCTGAAAGACAATCCTGCGGACGATTCGGAAGTGCTGCTATCAGAAAAAGTCGAGATCGGCCAGCGTATCCGCCAGAAACTTTTGGCAAATACAACGAGAAAGCAGGTAAGAATAGGCTGGTGGGCCGCCGCCGCTGCCTCGGTAGCTTTGCTGGCAGGGATTATCTGGTACAACGCGCCTCGCCAGATCGCTTATTTTCCGGCATTGAGCTCAATCTGGAATACCGCTGACGAAGGTTTTGCGGTCAGTAATACATCGCACAAGCCCCAGCGGCTTACTTTGGAGGACGGCAGTGTGGTGATCCTGCAACCCAACAGCCGGATCAGTTATCCCGATCATTTCGGGGAGCGCAAAAGAATGGTGTACCTGCACGGAGAAGCCTTTTTTCAGGTAAAAAGGGATGTGACAAAGCCATTTATCGTTTCCACGGAAAACCTGGCTACACAGGTTTTGGGGACGAGTTTTAATGTGAAATCTTACGATGGCGCCGGCTCGATCGAAGTGCAGGTGGCTACGGGGCGGGTTTCCGTGTACGAGACCAGTAAGACGTCGGGTAAGAACGGCTTTATCCTGACGCCCAACCAGAAGGTCGTGTTCGACAAGGAATCGCGGAAAATGGAATTGGGAATCGTCAAAAACCCGGTGGCTGTCAAGACCGCCGAGTCCGTGGCGCGGTTTGAGTTTGCCGAAACGCCCGCAGCCGATGTACTGACATTGCTGGAAAAGACCTATGGCATCGATATAGTCGTGGAGGGCGATGTCCTGCGGAGTTGCCTTTTCACAGGCGATCTCAACGAACTGCCGATGTTCGATCAGCTCGATCTGATTTGCAAGGCGGTGAATGTGGAATATGAACGTCGCGGCGCTTCCCTGTTTATTTTCGGTGAAGGTTGCAGTAACTGATTGGAAAAGAAAAGTTAAGCTTAATAAAGTGCCGGCCATGCGCTAACATGTCCGGCACTTTGAATACCCTTCCTGGAAGAAGGATACCGTTTGTTTTTGAGTTGTTCAGTTCACAAAAACCTTTAAAATTATGCATAAAAAAATACCCTACAAAAGGGTTGTTTACAAAGTCATGAGTGCTACGGCTAAACAACTTTTGCTTGCTTTGATATGCTGCGGGATTTCCATGGCGCACGGCGTCTATAGCCAGGAGTTGCTGAACAAGGAAATTTCGCTGAAAGTCGAGTCATTGGAAATCAGGCAGGTATTGCGCCAGATCGAAAAACAGGCCGACGTCAAATTTGTGTACAGCTCGGGAAGTATCCAGGGCAGAAGCACTGTAGCTGCCAAACAGCTTCAGGGTTCGCTGAACCGTGTACTGGACCAGCTGCTCACACCGCTGAATGTTTCTTACGAGGTTGTCGGAAATTCACGCATTCTTTTGAGAAAAAAGGGCGATCCGCAAAGCGGAACCCCTTTTCGCGCCGCTACGGCAGGTGCGCTAGCCGACCGTACGCTTACGGGTAAGGTCGTCGACGAAAAGGGCATTGGCCTTCCGGGCGTGAATATTCTCATTGTAGGCAGCCAGCAAGGTACTACTTCCGACCAGAATGGCCAGTTTCAGCTTGTTGTACCGGATAATGGCGCAACGCTGCGTTTTTCTTTTATAGGCTACGCGAGCCAGGATGCGGTCGTGGGCAACAATTCGGTGATCAATATCACGATGGCGCCCGATGAGAACGCATTGAAGGAAGTGGTAGTGGTCGGTTATGGTACCCAGGAAAAAAAGGATGTGACAGGTGCGGTATCCTCTGTAAAAGGGTCTGATTTTCAGAATCTTCCGTCGGGAGGTGCCCAGCAGGCATTGCAGGGCCGCGCGGCAGGTGTGAACGTGATCCGCAACGGTGGTGCGCCGGGCGATGCGGGTACGATCCAGATCCGCGGTTTCGGTACGGTGAACAACGCCGATCCGTTGGTGGTCATCGACGGCGTCCCTGCCGGTTCGATGAACGACGTGAACCCTAACGACATAGAATCCATCGAGATCCTGAAAGACGCTTCCGCATCCGCTATTTACGGAACGCGCGCGGCGAACGGGGTGGTCATCATCACGACCAAGCGCGGTACTTTCGATAATCCGATCGCCGTAACAGTCAATGGATATGCCGGTATCAGCAACCGGATTAAAATCCTCGATATGCTCGAAGCGCCCGACCTGGCTGCATTGAAACGGGAGGCGTACAAAAACGATGGCCTGCCTGTGCCGCCAATTTGGGAGGATACGCAATACCAGACCCAGAAAACCAACTGGCAGGAAGCATTGCTGAAACAAGGCGTTACCCAGAACTACGACGCGGCGATCCGCGGTGGTGGCAAGTACTCGTCATTCTCTATTTCGGGCGGTTATTATAATGAAAAGGGTATTATCGGTAAATCCTATTACAAGCGGTATACATTCCGTGTCAACTCGGATCACAAGATCGGGTCGAGGCTGAAAATAGGGCAGAACCTGCAATTCACGAATACCCATAACACCTCACCGAATACGACTTCGTCACAGACGGGTCTGCTATGGAGCGCTATCCGCTTTCACCCGGGTCTGCCGATCCGTAACGCCGATGGTTCTTACAGTTCCACAAAAGGTATCGGGGCATTCGGGGATATCAACAACCCGATTTTCACGGTCGATAACCAGGACCAGAATAATATCCGCAACCGCATTCTGGGTAGCCTTACCGGCGAGCTCGAACTCTTGAAAGGCCTGAAACTGCGGGCAAACCTCGCGATGGATGCAACTTTTTCAGAAAGCACGAATTTCGATGTGAAGATCAACGATCAGTTCCGTACCAATTCCTACAACCAGCTCGACCTGACACATGGTAAATACTGGTCGTTCCTGCAGGAGTATTTTCTTTCTTACGACAAAAAATTCGGTGCGCACAGCCTGAACCTCGTTGGCGGCTATACTTCACAGACATTCAACAGCATTTCCGCCAAACAACGTGGCCGGGATTTCGCCAGTGAGGACCCTACGCTACGCTACCTGCAATATGCCGGTACGATCGTGTCCGTGGCTGGCGAAGATGGTACCCGCAGTTACGACGCCCTGGCATCGTGGTTTGGGCGCGCCAACTACTCGTTCATGGACCGCTACCTGCTGACGGCCACATTCCGTTCCGATGGTTCATCCAAATTTGCACCGGGCAATCGCTGGGGTTATTTCCCTGCATTCTCGTTGGGATGGCGGCTTTCGGAAGAGGATTTCTTTAAAAACGCATTGCCGGTTTTCAGCAATTTCAAGCTGACCGGCGGCTGGGGCCAATTGGGCAATCAGAACGTCAATTCGTTGCAATACCTGGCATTGATCAACTCATCCTACCGCTATGCGCTGGGAGCGGGCGGTACGCAAAACCCGATCTCGGGCGCTGCACAAAGCCGACTGGCTAACCTGCAAATCGGCTGGGAAACGGCGGAAATGGCCAACTTTGGGGTAGAAGCGGGGCTTTGGAAAAATGCGTTGTATGTTTCGGTCAACTATTTTGTTAAGAATACCAAAAAGATGTTGCTGGCGCCCCCGTCTGTCGGAACGATCGGAACTTCCGTTATTCCCGACCAGAATATCGGTCAGCTGCGCAACAAGGGTGTGGAAATCGAGGCGTCCTACCGCCACTCGTTCGGCGATCTGACTTTGAACGTAAGCGGCAATGCCACATTGATCAAAAACCGCATTACCCAACTCGCTACGCCGGGCGGCTTCCTCGCATCGCAGCTGTACGGCCGCGGGCAGCAGGAGATCGTGCGCACGTATGAGAACAATCCTTACGGCACATTCTACGGGTATAAAACGGATGGTTTGTACCAAAGCCAGGCGGAAATCGACTCGGATCCCAACATCGCCAACGATTCGCGCAAAACCAACGGGCAGATCCACCCGGGCGATGTTCGTTTCATGGACCTGAACGGTGACGGCATTGTGGACGACAAGGACAGGACGATCATCGGAAGTCCTCAGCCTAAGATCAATTACGGCCTGAATGCTGGGTTGAACTACAAAGGATTTGATTTCAATCTGTTCTTCGTTGGCGTAGGCGGGGTTTCGATTTTCAATGCCGACCGTATGCAGGGCCTGGACGCGAGCTATTCTTTCAATTTGTACAAAGAGGCTAATGAGCGCTGGAATGGCGCCGGTACCAGCAATACCGTACCGCGTTTAAGCATCGATAACCCGAACCGCAATTTCCGACCTTCCGACCTGTTTATCGAGAAAGGTGATTTCTTCCGCCTGAAAAACTTCACATTGGGTTACAGCATTCCAAAAACGGTAATCGAGAAGGTGAAACTGTCGCAGGCAAGGATTTACATTACCGGACAAAACGTGTTCACGTTTACCAAATACAACGGACTAAACCCAGAGCTGGGGTATGTAGGCGGGGATAAGGCGGCAGGATTGTACAACCAGCTGAATGTGGATTACGCCCAGTACCCGCAAGCACGCACATGGACCGTCGGCGCAACTTTGTCATTCTAACCAGGACGGGAAATAACCCTAATTGATATCAAGATATAACAGATATGAAAAAGATATATGTACTGGCCGGATGGCTTCTCCTGATGGCCGTAACCAGTTGTAACGACGACCTGCTCGAAAGTACGCCTTACGGACAGGTGACATCTCAGCAATTCTGGCGCAACGGCGACGACGTAGTGGCCGCGACCAATGCTATTTATGCACCGTTGCTGAACGAAGATGGCTTTGCACACACCGAATACACTTTCGACAACTGCTCCGACGACATGAACCGCGCAGGCGATCACTCCGACGAGACTTCACTCGAAATGTTCACGTTCGATGCGGCCAATTCCCACATTCTCGCTACCTGGTCGACCAAGTACGAGGTGATTTCCCGCGCGAATGCCGTGCTGATCAACGCCCCGAAAGTGACAATGGACGAAGAATTGCGTAACCGCAGCATGGGCGAGGCATATTTCCTCCGTGGATTTGTGTACTGGCGCCTTTCGTTGATTTACGGCGAAGTACCGATTATCCTGGAAGACGACGCCCTGAACAATAGCTATAACAAACCCAAGGCAACCCTCGCGGAAGTACGCGCGCAGGCCGAATCGGATTTCCTGAAGGCGGCAAGTCTGCTGCCGGTAAGCTACGCCGATGGCGAAGCAGGGAGGGTTACGCAAGGTTCGGCGAACGGCTTTTTGACGAAACTATATGTATACCAGGAAAACTGGGCGAAAGCGATTGAATCGGGACAGAAAGTAATCGGTAATGCGGCCTACAAGTTGTCTGGCAATTATGACGAAAACTTCCAGCTGACGACCGAGAATAACCCCGAAATCCTGTTCTCGTTGCAATACGAAACCGGCTGGACCACCGATAATTCACCGACCTTTTACCACACGCCGCAGGCATTCGGAGGCTGGGGCTTCCACGAGCCGATCGAAGACCTCGTGCAGGAGTTTGAAAAAGGCGACCCGCGCCGCGCATATTCTATTTACAGTCCGGGCGATAAGGTGACCCGCGGATCGGCGGGAACGACGACGTTCGCTGCCAACATGACCCGTGTAACCGGTTACTCGTTCCGGAAATACACGAGCTTTACCGATGCGGGCGATATGAGCCAGAGCCTGAATGCGCCTTTCCTGCGTTCGGCCGATGTGTACCTGCTCGTGGCCGAAGCGAAGATCCGTTCAAGCCAGAGCGGGGATACGGAACTGAATGCCGTACGGAAACGTGCCGGACTGGCTGCCAAAACGGGTGCGAAAATGGCCGACATCATGCACGAGCGTCGCGTGGAGCTCGCCGGTGAAAACGAACGCCACCAGGATCTGATGCGTTGGGACAAAGCCGGGCTGATCGACATTGCCGCGCATTACAAGATCGCCCGCGGGCCATTCAAGCCAAGCCGCAATTTTATCAAGCCTAAGCATTACTATTTCCCGCTTCCGCAACGTGAGGTGGATTTGAGCAATGGGGTTTTGAAGCAGAACAGTAATTACTAATGATTGAATGATTGAATGATTGAATGAGTGAATAGTTTGTAAAGAAAATATTCGGTCATTCCCCGTTCCACGGCGGCTCATTCAATCATTCAAAATTAAAAGGCCATGCCAAAATTTCGAATCCTCCTGACCATGATCTTACCGGCCCTACTTTTGGCGTCCTGCCATACCCGGGAGCGCGAACTCACGGGCGTGTGGCGTACGGATTCGATCAGGAACTTTGTGAATGGGTTCAGTTTTACCAATAATACGTTCGACGAACATTGGTCTACTTTCGAGTATGGGGCTAATGGCGTGATGACCGAGCGGAAAAAAGAGAAGTTCAAAACCTATCGTTACCAGCTGCCAACCGCCGATTCGCTGGTTTATACTGATTCGACGGGTCATCGGTTGAGCGGATTCCAGATCGTGAAGCTTTCGGACGAGCAGCTCATATTGAAAAAGGCGCAGAAGCCTTATCTTCCGGGGAAGAACCAGGAACTGTACGAAGTCCGGTTTTTCACCAAAATCCATGCAGCGCCTGCGGCAGGACCGCCTGCCGCAGGATCGCCTGCCGCAATACCCCAGTAATTACATTTGCCGATGACCCGCCCGCTATCCATCTTTCTCTGCATTGCCTCGCTGATCGGAGCCTGTACTTCGAAGAAGGACGATCAGAAGTTGTTTGAACTGCTGTCGCCCGATGAAACCGGCATCCATTTCAATAACCGGCTCCATGAGGACGACCAGCTCAATATTCTCACCTACGAATACTTTTACAATGGCGGCGGGGTAGGCGCGGGCGATATCAACAACGACGGCCTTACGGACCTGTTTTTTACCGGAAATATGACCGAGAGCAGGTTGTATGTTAACAAAAGCAGGGACCAGCGCATTGCATTTGAGGACATTACCGGGAAATCGGGCATTCAGATCCCCGAGGGCTGGGCGAGGGGCGTGGCCATGGTGGATATCAACGCCGATGGCTTCCTCGATATTTACGTTTGCCGGGCGGGGCCCGCGCAGGTTGGCACACTGCCGAACCTGCTCTTCATCAATCAGAAAAACAATACATTCAAGGAAGAGGCAAAGGCCTATGGGCTGGATTACAGCGGTAATACCACACAGGCGGCATTCCTCGATTATGATCACGACGGCGACCTGGATGCCTATCTTGTCACCAATGTGATGAATATGCGTGGCCCCAACAATATCCGCCCAAAGATCGGCGATGGCTCTTCCCCCAATGCGGATCGCCTTTTCCGCAACAATGGAAACGGCACATTCACCGATGTCTCGAAAGAATCCGGTATTTTGGAAGAAGGGTACGGCCTGGGCATTGCGGTTACCGACGTGAACAACGACGGTTGGCCGGATGTCTACATTTCAAACGATTATGTATCGAATGACCTGCTCTATATCAACCAGCAAAACGGCACATTCAAAAACGAAATAGCTTCCTATTTCAAACATCAGAGCTATTCGGCGATGGGTAACGATGCCGCAGATATCGATAACGACGGGCTGGTTGACTTCATCACCGTAGATATGTTGCCCGAAGACCCGGTTCGCCGCAAGAATATGTTCGGGCTGATGAATTATGACCGGCATTTATCAGAGTTGCGGATGGGTTACGAGCCGCAATTCATGCGGAACACGTTGCAGCACAACGAAGGTAATGCCCCGGGCGGTAATCAACCCGTTTTCAGCGAAATCGGGCGGTACTCAGGCGTGGAAGCTACGGATTGGAGCTGGGGCGCATTGTTTGCCGACTACGACAATGACGGTTTCCGTGACCTGATGATCACTAACGGGTACCCTAAGGACATTACCAACCGGGATTTTGTGATTTACCGCATGGCCGAGTACGAAATGCAAATGCGCTCGGGCAACGGCGATAATCATCGGCTCGCGGAAGCATTGAAAAAAGTGGAAGGGGCGCATGTGCCCAATTATCTGTTCTCCAACAACCACGACCTTACTTTTGCCAACAAATCCGCCGAATGGGGTTTTGATATTCCTTCATTTTCGAACGGCTCGGTGTATGCCGACTTCGACAACGACGGCGACCTCGATGTGGCGATGAACAACATCGATCGGGAGGCATTTTTATATGAAAACCATTCCGAGCGGAAGCCGGACAGGCATTCGCTGACGGTCAAACTGAAAGGCCCGGCTCTGAACCGCGATGGTTTCGGGGCCAAAATCAGGCTCTGGACAGCGCAAGGCATGCAGTATGCCGAGCATTCGCCCTATCGTGGCTACCAGTCTACGACCGAACCCAACCGCGAGCATTTCGGCCTCGGTAATGCAGCTCAGGTCGACAGCCTGACGATCATCTGGCCGGATTCGCGGATGCAGGTTTTGAAGAATGTAAAGGCCGGCCAGGCTCTGGAACTGGATTATGCAAAGGCAACGGGTAAGGCTCCTGCAAACTATCCCGGCCCCGCTACGGGCGCAGCGCCTCTGTTTACCGGCTTGAAAAGCAACGGTATTGATTTTCAGCACAAAGACGACCTTTACATTGATTTCAAAATACAGCCGCTGGTACCGCATCTATTATCCCAAAACGGCCCGGGTATTGCCGTGGGCGATGTGAATGGTGATGGAGCGGATGATTTTTACGTCGGAGGGGCATTCAATCAGGCAGGGCGTGTTTTTGTGCAGGATAAGCAGGAGCGTTTCAGTTCGAAAGCACTTGTGGCCGGGCAGAAATACGAAGAGGATATGGGCGCGCTGTTCTTCGATGCGGATGGGGACGGCGATCAGGATTTGTACGTGGTCAGTGGCAGTAACGAGTTTGAAGCAGGTAACCGTTACTACCAGGACAGGCTCTACAACAATGATGGCAAGGGCAATTTTAAGCTTAACCCGGATGCGTTACCAGCGCTTACTGCCAGCGGCTCTATGGTAAACGCAGCCGACTTCGATCGTGACGGCGACCTCGATCTTTTCGTCGGCGGCCGACTCTCCCCCGGTGCTTACCCGATGCCCGGCGAAAGTTATTTGCTCCGGAATGACGGCGGCAGGTTCGTAGAGGTAACAGAGCAGGTTTGTCCCGAAATCAAAACCGTCGGTATGGTGACTACCGCATTATGGACCGATTTCGATCAGGATGGCTGGATGGACCTCATCGTGGCCGGAGAATGGATGCCCATTGTTTTTTACAAAAATAATAAGGGTAAACTAACTAATTCCAGTATGCAGGCCGGCTTGAAAAACACTACCGGCTGGTGGAACAGCATCGTTTCCGGCGACTTCGACGAGGACGGGGATACTGATTATGTGCTGGGCAATGTAGGCCTGAACAGCGAAGGAAAGCCCTCCAACGATAAACCGCTGACATTACTCGCCAAGGATTTTGACAAAAGCGGCACGATGGATCCCGTAATGGCCCGCTACATCGGCAACGATCTCTATCCGGTACACCCGCGCGACGAAATGACCAGCCAGATGAATTTCCTCAAAAAGCGGTTCGTCTACTATGCCGATTATTCCAAAGCGAAGATCACAGACATCTTCAAACCCGAAGAACTGAAAGACGCCCGCAAACTGATTTGCGAAACAATGCAATCGGTCATGCTTGAAAACAAGGGTAGCGGCAAGTTTGCGATGAAATACCTGCCACCAGCCGCCCAAATGGGTGCTGTTTACGGTCTGTTGGCCGAAGATTTTGACCACGACGGGCACCTCGACCTGCTTCTGTCCGGCAACAGCCACGCCACGGAATCGATTAGCGGGCGGCTGGATGGACTGAATGGAGTGTTAATGTTGGGAAATGGGAAAGGCGGGTTCAAGCCGCTGAATCCTGCCCGAAGCGGGGTTTACGTACCCGGCGACGCGAAGGGAATGGCGCATTTGTGGCTAAGTAAGGGCCGCTCGTTGGTTTTGGCTGCGCAAAATAATGGCCCGCTGCTGGCATTTACGGGTGGGGCTGACGATAAAATGGTTTATATCAAACCAATGCCGCAAGATGCAGCGCTGCTAGCGACTTATGCAGAGGGCCGTCCGAAACGATTTGAACTGGGTTATGGCTCCGGCTATTTATCGCAATCGGGCCGGAACGTAGCGTTGCCGCGTGAAGGATTAAAAAAAGTAGTATTAATCGATTCTCGCGGACGCACGCGGGAGGTTGCGTTTTAGTTGTTGTTGCAGCCCTGACGGCATTTCCGGTGATTGAATTGGCATTTTGTGCTACCAATTTTACATCGCTACGCGATTTGGCTGTTATCACTGCAAATGCCGTCGGGCATGTAACATTGGTAGGTTAACCTCATCCACGACTTTTCCTGCCGGTTTTTCGATCTCACGGATCACTTCCTTTGCCGATTTATCCTCGCGCATTCCTTCAAACGACGGATGCCGGAACACGCCGTCGGAGGTGATTTCGGTAAAACTGATCTCGCATACCAGCTCCGGTTTCAGCCAGGTTACATTTGCATGCGGCGGGTTAGGACGGAAGCGCGAAGGTTTGTTGTAGTCCGGCGTCTCTTTGAATGGGCTCTTTTGGGTGATCAATGGTTTGAAAAGCGCCATCATCTCCTTTTGCTGTTTTTCCTTGAAACCGGTTCCAACCTTGCCGATATAATGCAGCTTACCTTCGTCATAAGCGGCCAGCAGCAACGCGCTGAAAAGCTTGGGAGAGCCTTGATTCAATGTGTAACCTGCTATGATGACCTCCTGCCGCTTGTTGATCTTGATTTTCAGCCAGTCGCGCGTACGGATGCCGGGGTAATACCCGCTGTCGGATTTTTTGGCAATGATGCCTTCCAAACCGATTTTTTTTGCTGCGTCGAAAAACGCTTTACCATCCGCCGCCACGCTGTAACCGAGCTGTACCGGACTACTTTCATCGACAATGCTTTGCAAAATCGCTTTCCGTTCGGTCAGCGGCAAATGCATCAGGCTTTTGCCTTCCAGCCAGAGAATATCGAACGCGTAATAAACTAATTCGCCGTCAGCCTCGCTCCGCCAGTTTTGCAATGCATTGAAATCGGAAAGGCCTTTTTCATTGATCACGACAATCTCGCCATCGATCACCGCATTGGTTTTCCATTCCTGCAACTGCCGGTAAATCGGGTAAAACTTGTCGTTAAATGATTTTTTGTTCCGCGATTGCAGGCTCACATCGCCCTTGTTCAGGGAGGCCAGCGCACGGTATCCATCCCATTTGACCTCGTATTCCCAGCCGGGATCGTCAAACGGCCCGTCGACGAGCGTGGCGAGCATCGGTTGCAGGTCACCGGGAAACTTTTGTTTTTTGCCCTTTTTCAGGATGACCGCCAGATCTATTTCCGGCGTTTTTTTTTCTGTCGCTACTTCTTCCGCCGGATCTTTGGCCCCGGTTTTTTGGGTTTTCGTTTTGGAAGATTTTTTCTCCTCGCGGTTGCTTTCCCAAACGGCATCACCATTCTTCTCAATGCCCTGTAAAGTCCTGCGCGACACGGCCGAGCGGTCATTCTCCGTGATGTCATCTTCGGATGCATATTTATCGCGGTGCTTGATGAGCAGCCAGGCATTATCCTCCATGCCTTTGGTTTTTACCAGGGCATATTCTCCTTTCAATTTCTTGCCGTTCAGCCGCACTTTCAGCGAACCGGAGTGGAGCTCTTTACGTAAAAGTTTCTCCTTAGCCTTTTTGCCTTCTACTCCTTTCAACTTGCCGCCTACCTCCTCCAACGGCTCATAAGTGCCGAAATCCCAGACCATGACTGTCCCGGCCCCGTAGTTTCCTTCGGGAATAATGCCTTCGAAATCCTTGTAGTCGTAAGGATGGTCCTCCACCATCATCGCGAGCCGCTTCACCGTAGGATCGGTGGACGGGCCTTTGGGAACCGCCCAGCTTTTAAGCACGCCGTCCATTTCCAGCCTGAAATCATAATGCAGCCGAGAGGCGTCGTGTTTCTGGATTACGAAAATGAGCTCGTCTTTGGCGGCTTTGCCGCCTTTGGGTTCGGGCGTTTTGTCGAAGGAACGTTTTTCGTTGTATTTGGTGAGGCTCATAGTGAATGCAAATGATTGAATGATCCGCGGTGGAACGTGGAATTGTCGGGCATAAAACGTCAGGTATTCCGCAGCTTTCACCGGTCCGGGATGGAAAATGCCCTTCCGATGCTTGCAGTTTCACCCGTAGGTGCCGACGCGACTCTTCCGCTCCACTTTCATTTTCAGTTTGTTGTGAAGCCATAAAGAGCAATAATCGTACCGAAGAATAAACAGTGGCGCTCGGATGATCACGGGAATGGTTTTACATCCGCTTGGTGGCCGGGGGAATCGCATAGACACGGGATTTTATGAGTATTCGGCAGGTTCGTGCAAAAAAGCCCGCTTAAATGCCGATTTATTTCGAAATTGGCCGTATTGATCACAACCATCGTTTCTCTCATGAAGGATATCGGCGTAAAGGATTTGCAGGCCATCGAGGTGTTTCGCGAAGTGCCGGAGGACCAACTGCAATGGATGATCGAACGCAGCCGGCATTACGAACTGCCCGAGGGGGAGCTGATGACCCGGCCCGGCGAACCGCTTTCAGGTACACATATCATCTTTTCCGGACGCATCGAATTGTATCGGGTGCAGAATAACACCAAACAGATTATTTCGGAGCTTTTGCCGGGTACTGTCACGGGTATGCTGCCGTTTTCGAGGGGGAAAATTGGTATCGCGTATGGGGTATGCCTCGAAACGACTCAGCTGATGACTTTTCCGAAGGAACTTTTAAAGGAACTGATCATTTCACATTATGAATTGACTCAGGCGCTCGTGATCGTGATGACCTCACGCGTACGGGAGTTCACCGAGCTCGAACAGCAGAATGAGAAGATGATGGCCCTCGGTAAGCTGTCGGCAGGGTTGGCGCACGAGCTGAACAACCCCGCGGCGGCGATCGTACGGAGCTCTGCTTCGTTGAAGGAGCATTTGCTGATGCAGCCCGATTCGTTCAAGTCGCTGCTTTCGATCCATTTGTCGCACCAGGAGATCGATCTGCTCAACGATAAAATGGTAAGCCTGCTGAACAATACCACCCGCCCGGTACTGTCGATGATGAGACGGTCGGAAAAAGAGGATGAAATACTCGACTGGCTCGACCAGAACAACATCGACGGCTGTGAAGATATCGCCGACAACCTGGTGGAATTTGGCGTAGGGGAGGATGACCTGGAAGAACTGAAGGGGAAGATCAACCACGACGATCTTTCGCCCGTGCTGACCTGGATCAACAACAGCCTTACGACCGAGCGGATGGTGGCGGACATTCAGGAGGCGTCCAAACGTATTGCTGAACTCGTGGGGTCGGTCAAGACCTTCACGCACATGGATCGCGGAGGCGAGCGGGAATTTGTGGATATCCACGTAGGGATCCGTAACACGCTCATTATGTTGAATTACAAGCTGAAAAAGGGCCATATCAAAGTGGTGGAGGATTTCGACCTCGCACTACCGCCCGTGAAAGCGATGGTGGGCGAGCTGAACCAGGTGTGGACGAACCTGATCGACAACGCGATCGACGCGCTCGAAAATCAGCCCGGTCCGGAACTGACAGTCATCACACGCCGCGATAAAGAGTTTGTAAAAGTGACGATTTGCGACAATGGGCCCGGTGTCCCGGCGGAGATCCGCTCCAAGATTTTCGACCCGTTTTTCACGACCAAATCGGTTGGAAAAGGCACCGGCCTTGGCCTCGACGTCGTAAACCGGATCGTGCGCCAGCACCACGGGACGGTGACGCTGCATTCTCAACCCGGGCGTACGGAGTTCGAAGTTTGTTTCCCGTTTAATGGCTAATTTTAATTCTCAACCAATTTAATAGAAGCTCCCATGGCTTTGCCCATTATATTTTCGATTGACGACGACCCGCAGGTACTCCGTGCGATCAGCCGCGACCTGAAATCCCATTACCGTGAAAAATACAGGATATTGAGCACAACCTCCGTAGCCGAAGCGATGGAAAGCCTGCTCGAATTGCAGAACCGCGGCGACGAGATCGCGATGTTCATTTCGGATCAGCGGATGCCGGAAATGCAGGGGGTGGATTTCTTGCAAAAGGCCATGAAAATGTTCCCTTTTGCGAAAAGGGTGCTGCTGACGGCCTATTCCGACACCGAGGCGGCTATTAAGGCCATCAACGATGTGCAGCTCGACTATTACCTGATGAAACCCTGGGATCCGCCCGAGGAAAAGCTTTACCCGGCAATCGACGAATTGCTCCGGGACTGGCAAGGCAATTACCGTCCTGAGTTCAGGGGTATTAAAGTGATAGGTTATCAGTTTTCGCCCAAAGCGCACGAAATCAAAGACTTTCTTGCCGGTAATTTAGTGCCCTATTTATGGCTGGATGCCGAATCGAATGAAACCGGCAGGCAGATTTCGCAAAGCAATAATCTTTGTCCGGTGGATTTTCCGGTGGTGATCTTTGAGGATGGTTCTCTGTTGAAAACACCTTCGCTGATCGAAATCGCGGAGCGTATCGGGCTGAATGCGAAGACAAAACAGCAGATTTACGACGTGGTGATCATCGGTGCCGGACCGGCCGGGCTGGCGGCATCGGTATATGGCGCTTCGGAAGGTTTAAGTACTTTATTGATCGAGCGGAAAGCGCCTGGCGGTCAGGCAGGTACAAGCTCCCGGATCGAGAACTACCTCGGCTTTCCGACGGGTCTGAGCGGGGCCGAGCTTACGCGGCGCGCGATCACGCAGGCGACCCGCTTTGGGACAGAGTTCCTTTCGCCGCAGTTTGTGAAGGAAATTAAATTAAAGGACAAATATAAAACCGTGGTGCTGGGCGACGGTAACGAGGTGAATGCGAAGGCGGTAGTGATTACGACCGGAGTCGATTACCGTAAGCTCGAAACGAAGGGCGTGGAGGATTTTACCGGAAAAGGTATTTACTACGGCGCGGCAAGTACGGAAGCAAGCTCATGCGGCAACAAAGACGTTTATGTGCTTGGCGGCGGTAATTCTGCGGGGCAGGCAGCCATGTATTTGTCCAAATTCGCGCGGAATGTTTATATACTCGTCAGAAGGAACGACCTCACGTCATCGATGTCGTCCTACCTGATCGACCAGATCGCCGGAACCGATAATATCCGTGTTTTAGGCTGCACAGAGATCGTGGAGGCGCAGGGCGACGGTCATCTTGAAAACTTGAAACTTGTTGATCTGAACTCGGGCGAGGAGCGCACCGTCCCCGCCGACGCCCTGTTCATTTTCATTGGCGCGAAGCCTTATACCGATTGGGTGGGCCTTGAAATCATAAAAAACAAGAAGGGCTTTATTGAAACGGGGCGTGAGATGAAGAATTACGAGAATTTCAAGCAGGTATGGAAGGTCGATCGAGACCCATATCTGCTCGAAACGAGCTCGCCAGGTATTTTTGCCGCGGGTGACGTGCGTGCGGGCGCGATGAACCGCGTGACATCGGCCGTGGGCGAGGGATCGATGTCCATCAGTTTTGTTCACCAATATTTAAGCGAAGTATAATGGCTCAGATTTGTAAGCATATAGAAGATATTCAGCAGATTAAGGTCGCCAGCGAGCTGGTTTGCGAAGAATGCAGGAAAGTAGATGGCTGGTGGGTGCATTTGCGTACCTGCCAGACTTGCGGAGCTACATTGTGCTGTGACAGCTCGCCTGCCAAGCACATGACCAGGCATTTCCACCATACAGGTCACCCCGTAGCGTCGTCCGCCGAGCCGGGAGAGAAGTGGTTGTGGTGCTATGAGGATGAGGCGTTTGTTGAGTATTGAATTTCGTAACTTTAACGCATGGCGAAATCTGCTACCATCGAACAATTCTATAAGGACACTTCCATGCTGATCCCCGGGCCGGTGCAGAAGGAGGTGGGACATTTCAATATTTTCAGGACCGACGAACTGTACCGTGTGGCGGCGAAAAACCGGACAATGCCTTACAACCGGCGGGCCTATTACAAAATAAGTCTGATCCTTGGGCGGAACAGGGCCGAGTATGCGGATAAAGTAATCGATATCGAGCATAATGCACTGCTTTTTGCTACACCGCTGATTCCATACAACTATGTGCCCCAGGACGAGAACCAGGCTGGGTTTTTCTGCATTTTCTCGGAAGACTTCCTGACGCAGGACAACAGCGGCGTCCGCCTGCGCGAACTGCCGGTATTCAAGCCGGGAGGTAATCCGATTTTCTTTCTGAACGACGGGCAGATCGAAGATATCCGATATATTTTTGGGAAGATGTTCCGGGAAATCGAGTCTGATTATGCCTACAAATATGATCTGTTACGCAATTATGTGATCGAGCTGATCCATTTCGGGCAGAAATTACAGCCAGCGACTTCGCTTTTTACCGAAACCAATGCCTATAAGCGGGTTTCTTCACTTTTCATTGAATTGCTTGAACGTCAGTTCCCGGTGGAGCCGCCGCATCAGAAGCTGAATTTACGTTCGGCCAAGGACTATGCCGACCAGCTTTCCATTCACGTCAACTACCTCAACAAGGTTTTAAAGGAAATTACAGGCAAAACCACCACCGAGCTCATTACAGAGCGCATTGTGAAGGAATCCAAGATTCTATTGAAGCATACCGACTGGAATGTGTCTGAGATCGCGTATAGCCTTGGTTTCGAAGAAGCGTCGCATTTCAATAACCTCTTTAAGAAGCATACCGCGCTAAGTCCACGGGCATTTCGGGCTTAGATTTGATTTTCGTAAGTTTTGATTTGAAACCCGCAAATCCGGCCAGGTAGCGCCCGGTACCTTTGTTCCATCAATTTTAAATAACAAAAAGATGGAATCAACAGGTAAAATAGCATTGGTGACCGGCGGCAGCCGTGGTTTGGGGAAAAATATGGCGCTGAGACTGGCAGAAAAAGGAAACGACGTGATTGTCGTGTACCGCAGCAAGGAACAGGAGGCTATGGAAGTAGTGGCGGCTATTGAGGCATTGGGGCAAAAAGCAGTGGCTGTTCAACTGGACACCGCGAATGTGAAGTCTTTCGAGGATTTCTTTTCCAAACTTTCAGGCATTTTGAGAGAGAAATGGAACCGCACTTCTTTTGACTTTTTGGTCAACAATGCGGGTATCAGTCGCCCTTCGGCATTTCATGAGACCAGCGAAGAAGATTTCGACGACCTGCTGAACGTGCATTTCAAAGGCGTGTATTTCCTTTCGCAAAAAGCATTGCCGCTGCTTGCAGACGGTGGTCGGATCGTCAACCTCTCCACAGGTCTCGCGCGCTTTTCTATGCCCGGGTTCGCGGCGTACGCATCCATGAAGGGGGCAATCGACACGCTGACGCGCTACATGGCCAAGGAATTGGGGGGCAGGGGCATTACCGTGAATGCACTGGCGCCGGGTGCGATCTATACCGATTTCAATAGCGACTCGTTCGACAGCCATGCCGGCCTGACCGACTTCATCAGCAGCATTACCGCGCTCGGTCGTGTTGGGGAGCCGAACGACATCGGCGGCGTGGTGGCTTTCCTGTGCTCGGAAGATGCGCGTTGGATCACTGGTCAGCGCATCGAAGTTTCGGGCGGGATGTTCCTCTGAATTGAAAGCCGCCGCAGACACTTAACCGCGGCGGCTTCGTGTTTTGCAGACCTACATTTTACTTCCCGAGAGTTTCAGGTGGACCTCGATACCCGGCTTGATGGACGCTTCGTCCGGCAGGCCGGGCTCTGTGGCATAGTTCATACCCCACAGCGTGCGGTCGAACTGGGTGATCGCTTCGAGCGTGAACGAATCGCCGTTCAAATCGATCCGGGCTGGGAAAGTGACCGGGTTGCTCTTTCCTAACACCGTTAAATGACCTGTCACCTCAAAATTGGCGCCTGAAACTACGCCAGCCCCGGTGCCTGAATAGGGCGCCACGCTCATAATTTCGAAGGTTACGTTGGGGTGAAGCGCCATATTGAAGAAATCGGCACTTTGCAGGTGGTGTACGAGCTGATGTTTCAACTCGTCGGTGGGCAGGTTGAAATTGACGATCGAGGAGAGCGGGAGCGTGAATGACCCGCTTTGCACTTTTCCTCCCGCGATCACGAGGCTGTTGCTTTCCACATCGATCGACCCCTCGTTGAAGTAACCTGTTTTAAGGTAGCCTTTCCACGCTGCCACGGAAGCATCGTCGAGGTGGTAGTTTGTCGTCGTCGGCACGTCGTGGTCGGTGCAGCCGGTAAATAGTGTGGCAAGTGTTAACAGTGTTAGAAATTGCTTTTTCATAGTTTAAATTGTTTTCATGGCTGATTGTGATTTCGATGCAAAGCTAAGGGCGCTTTGGGTGCCGGAGCCTACGCGGGACGGATCGAAAACTACGCGCGACGGATTTTGTGGCATTTGGTTGCGGATTGGTATTGGGATCAATAATTGCGTTATTTGTGACCACATTTCAGTCATTAATCCCCGGGCAATGTCAATTAAAGGACCCATTATTTCGATAGAGGACGACGCCGACGATCAGTTTCTCATCAAGAGCGTTATCGAGGAGCTTGACATTACTAACGAGCTTTTGTTTTTCAATAACGGCGTAGAAGCCCTGCTTTACCTCGAAACAACGCGTGACCAGCCATTCCTGATCATTTGCGATATCAATATGCCGGTCATGAACGGTCTTGAGCTGCGCGAGCGGATCGACAAGAACGAGTACCTGCGGAAGAAATCGATCCCGTTCGTATTTCTGAGCACGGCCGACAATCCCCTGGTGATCGAAACGGCGTACGATTCGACGATCCAGGGCTTTTTCAAAAAGGAGAACAGCTTCGAAGACCTCAAAACCAGGATCAGGGTGATTTACGATTACTGGGCGTATTGTTTACATCCTAATCATTATACTTGATGCTATAGTGATTGTGTGAAGGGCATGTGGACTCTGGGGATAGCATTGATAAACTGATCCATTTTATGAGTGGCTGGAAGAGAATGGATATTGACAGGAAACGAACTGATCCTTATTTGTTTTTCGTACCGGCAAACGCTTTATCCGGCTGCAATTTACGTTGTACCATGCGCCGACCGATTTCAATAAATGGCCTTTCTACAAACCTGAAAAGGAAGTAGCTGAGAAAAACGCACACGACAGCAACTACGAAGAAGCCGAGAATTGCGATTTGCATCCTGGATAATTCGGGCAGAAAAGTGATAAGTACCTGTAATACAATGCCGATTACCATCGTGTGTATCAGGTAGAAAGAATAGGAAATATTTGCTCCGAACGAAGCCGTTTTTGTTGAAAGAATGCCTCTAAATGAGTCGATAATTCTAAAAAGCCATTTTGGAATGGCGAACTGAATCTCGTCCAAAAAGATTAGGAGCAGGAGTGCCAGAACCAGCACAACCGTCGTACTGGATTGAAAAGGCAATATTAAGGATGCTGCAACCAGCAGGTAAAGCAAATGTATTTGCCTGAGCTTCACCGCCGCTGCAATAATTCCAATCATAAAAAGTGGCATTGCAAATAAAAGCATTGCCGGTAATGTGTAAGTGGGCAGTCCGATTGCGCCATATCCGAAATTAATAACCCTGATCGACACGATCGCAATTGCTACAAATGCGATGATCCCTATTATAATTCTTCGCCGCTGATTTCTACTGGTGGAAAACACTTCGAGGAATAGAAACGGGAAAATTAGGTAGAACTGAGCTTCCAGTGAAAGACTCCATGTAACACCAAGTACGCTATCGTAATACTGCGGAAACAGGCCGTGTACCATGAAAATGTGGGAAATCAGGTCGGCTACACCTGGCTGCACCATTGATCGAACTGTTCCCCATTGGCTGACATTACTGCCGGTGAAGAAAATTAAATTGGCTTCGTTCATTTTAGCTAACGGCACGAAGGTCATAAATGCCACGGTGATACATAAAATGTAAATGGGGTATAACCTGAAAAATCTACGTTGCCAAAACTTTATGTGGGTGCTATTATCGCTATACGGCTCTACTGACCGCCGCTCAATGTAATTATAGGTCATTAAAAAGCCCGTGATAACCATAAATCCATTTACGGCATTGACGGGCTTATTAAAGGTTTCGGTCAGAATCGAGGGTAATTTAAAAAACATGATCCCGCCGATCAAAGTGTAATAATGGGCAGCAAAAACCCAGAATGCCAGCAAAAAACGAAAACCATCCAAAAAACCAATTCGTGGGCTTTGGTGACTATTAATCATAAAGTTAAGATAGAGAGTGAGTAGTAATGTGGCAAGATAGTTATTTCATGACATAACATTACATTCGTCGTCGCACTGATTTGGGCCTTTATGCGGGGATGGAAATCCCGCCATTGGTGAATTGCATTTGTAATGCTATTTCAAGCCTATGTGTATGCAAAAAAAAACCAAGATTGATCCGAATAAATTTACTTTAACAACGGCAGTCTCTTGAATTTCTGTGAGCGCGTACTTTTGGCTTGGAACAGCAAATTTTCCGGAATCGGGACCGTGTGGGAGGGTAACGATAGATTTCCGGAATTCAAAGTATACTTTTGTGAGCCCGGGTTTTAAGGCCGGCTATCAAGCATGAAAAAAATACTAATCGTCGACGACGAGGAAAAACTTCGCGGCCTGATGGGCCGGGTGATCAAGCTGGAAGGCTTTGAAGTGATCGAGGCAGGTGATATCAAAACGGCCTGGAAAAAGCTCGATCAGGCGGATATCGATGTGGTGCTCTGCGATGTGAAACTTCCCGACGGCAACGGCGTCGAGTTTTCGAAGGCGTTGAAAGAGAAGCACCCATTGTTGGAAGTGATATTGCTCACCGCCTATGGCAACATTCCCGACGGCGTGCAAGCCATCAAAAACGGCGCTTTCGATTACATTACCAAGGCTGACGACAACAACAGGATCATCCCGCTTTTGTACAAAGCCATTGAAAAGACCGAGCTGAACCGCCGGGTGGTAAGTCTGGAAAAACGACTCGGGGAAAGGCTGTCATTCGAAGCGATCATTGGCAAATCCAAAAAATTGCAGGCTTGCATCGATCTCGCCCGCCGGGTGGCGCCTACGGATACGACGGTTCTGCTCCTGGGTGAAACCGGCACGGGAAAGGAGGTTTTCGCGCAATCCATTCATCAGGCGAGCAACCGGGCCAAAAAGTCGTTTGTAGCGATCAACTGCTCGGCATTTGGCAAAGATCTGCTTGAAAGCGAGATGTTCGGGCACAAAGCAGGTGCATTTACCGGCGCCACACGCGATAAAAAGGGCCTTTTCGAAGAAGCCAGCAACGGTACGATCTTCCTCGACGAAATCGGCGAACTCGCCCCGGAATTGCAGGCAAAGTTGCTACGCGTGCTCGAATCGGGGGAATTTATCAAAATAGGGGAAACACATCCTACGAAGGTAAATGTGCGGGTGATCGCCGCTACGCACCGGGATTTGCCGAAACAAATCGAGGCGGGCGAGTTCCGGAGCGATTTGTTTTACCGGCTTTCGGTGTTTCAGATTATATTACCCCCATTGCGCGACCGCCCGACCGACATAGGCGCACTAGCGGAAAGTTTTGCGGCCCAGTTTGCATTGAAAACCAACAAGAAGATCACGTCGCTTTCGCCGGATTTTATCCATGCATTGGAAAAAAATCCCTGGAATGGAAACATCCGCGAGCTTAAAAATGTAATCGAACGCAGCGTAATCCTTACCGACGGCCCCGTGCTGGATATTGAAAGTTTGCCGTTTGAAATGCAGCATCCCAGGCAGGAAAGCGGCAAAAATATGTCCGCATTCTCGCTGGCAAGTTCCGAAAAGCTGCATTTGCAAAAAGTCCTGAACTATACCAACGGCAACAAAGCGGAGGCCGCGCGGCTGCTTGAAATAGGCATTGCGACGCTCTATCGCAAGATCGACGAGTACAAGCTCTGATCAGGCATTCCAGGAAGTTATTTCCATTCTGTAAAAGGGGATCCATATAACTAACAGAAAAAGAGCTGGTTGCCCCGGGCCCCGGTCCGGGGGTATATTGATGGCAATGCTGCTGACCATTCCCACTATCGTTAACGAATTGCAGGATAACCCGAAAATCGAGCAAATGGGCGTGGATATGCCCTCGGGTGCGATGGATGGTAAGGAGACGAGGTTTGGAACAACCGCTTCCACCTTTTGGAGTATAAGCACTACCGTTATCTCCACCCGCTCGGTCAATTCCATGTACGACCGCTTTATGCCGGTTTCGGACCTCTCGCGTTGCAGAAGCGGCGACATTGGCCTTTTGTGGGGATCAAGGCGATTGATTTCCTGGTAAGTGTTTGGTTTTAGGATTATTGCTCGTAATGACCATGGACGCTCAGTACAAAAACTTCGTCGGAACTCAGGACTTTATAAATCAATCGGTGTTCTTCGGTTATCCTGCGGCTCCAATAGCTCTTGAGCTGATGTTTCAGTCCTTCGGGTTTGCCAAGCCCTTCGAATGGATGCTTATGAATGTCGGCGATAAGTTCGAAAACCTTTTTAACCAGTTTGGGATCAGTTTTGGTCCATCGGGCAAGGTCTTCGAAAGCAACAGGATCGAAAACCGTGTTTCTCATTCTTTTTCGGCCAGGTGTTTGCTGAAAAGCTCAAAAGAATCGCCGCTGAAAGTAACCACGTTGCCTTTTTCGAAGTTTTCGATGCCCTTTTCAAGGCGTTCAAAATATTCTTCCCGGGTTTCTTCACGAAGAATCCCTTTGGAAACCTGGTCGCTAATGCTGATAGTAATTTCCGAGTTCTCCTTACCACGAACCAATGCCTTGATTTTTTCAATCAATTCATCTGTAAACTCCGAAGATTGAATCCTTAAAACAGCTTCCATTGCGATTTCTTTTTCTCAAAAATATGAAAATTAAGCCAGCCATGAAACAACACATTCTCCCGGCGATCCGGTTGACGATCGTGGCGCTGATATTCTTCGCAGGCCTTTTTTAAGGTAATTTTGGCCATGAAAGTCTTCAACGGGCTTTTAAATAAAATGTCTTCTTCCGACATTGACGTCGTAATACTTTCCTGAAATGAAGATCAAAACCAAACTGAGGCTCGGAATAGGCCTGCTTTTCGCGATGATCACCGTGCTTGCGGTGGTGAGTATCAGGCAAGTGAGTTTGCTTTCGGCTGACTCGCGCAATATCCTTATTGCCAACCATAATTCCCTCGAATACACCCGCCAGATGCTCCGCGCGCTCGACGAGCTGGAAGTGCACGCGGGTGCATTGGATACCTTTAAAAAGAACCTGGAAGCCCAGCAGAAGAACATCACCGAAATAGGGGAAAAGGAGCTGACGGCGCAGCTGGCAGGGCATTTTGAAAAGCTGAAAACGAACCTCCGCGATAGGGAAGTAGTGGAGCTGATCCGCAAAGATGCCCTGGAAATCATGAGCATTAACCTCGATGCGATCAACCGCAAAAGCCACGTTGCCAGCCAAACAGCCAAAAGTTCGATGGTCTTGATCGGTATCACAGGCACATTGTGCTTCATTATCGCATTTACATTGTTCGTAAACCTGCCGGGCAACATCGCCAACCCGATCCGCGAGCTCACCGAAAGTATCCGGCAGATTGCCAATGAGAACTACACCGAGCGGGTGCATTTCGGGAGCGGCGACGAGTACGGCCAGCTGGCGCAGTCGTTTAATACAATGGCTGAGAAACTAGAAGAATACAACAGCAGCAACCTGGCCAGGCTGATGATCGAGAAAAAGCGGGTGGAGACGCTGATCGACAATATGCACGACCCGGTAATAGGCCTGGATGAAAACCGGAAAGTGATCTTTGCCAATGAAGTAGCCCGGAAAGTGACCGGTTTGCAGGTATCCGAGCTTGTTGGCCGGAATGCGATGGACATTGCATTGCATAACGACCTGGTGCGTTCGCTGGTAAAAGATATTTCAGACCCGCAGGCGAGGGCCAATGGGCAAGGCACCGCTATGAAGATCTACGCCGACGACAAAGAGAGCTATTTTGAAAAAGAATACGTCGATATTTCGATCGTCCCGACCGGGGAGCAACAGCCGCGCTCGATTGGTCATGTGATCATCCTGCGGAATGTGACGCCTTATAAAGAGCTGGATTTTGCCAAGACCAATTTTATCGCCAACGTTTCGCACGAGCTCAAAACGCCTATTTCTTCCATTAAAATCACCCTCGACCTGCTCCGTAACGAACGCGTGGGCGACACCAACGAGGAACAGCGTAGCCTGCTGGATAGCATCCGGGAGGATGCCGACCGGCTTTTGAAGATCACCGGAGAACTGCTGAACATTACGCAGGTCGAAAGTGGTAAGATCCAGCTGAATATTGCAGAGACGTCGCCCCGGGAGATCGTTCAATATGCCATTGCCGCCAATGAAACCCAGGCTGAAAGTCGGGATATCAGTCTTCATATTGAGGACCGTGGTGTGCGGTCGAACGTATTGGTGGATTCGGAGAAAACAGCCTGGGTGCTTACCAACCTGGTTTCCAATGCGATCCGCTATTCCCACGATCATGCCAGCATCCGCATTATCCTCGACGAAGATGCCACGACGGTGCGCATTGCGGTAGCCGACAACGGACAGGGCATTTCGCAGGAGTATAAGGACAAAATTTTCGACCGTTATTTCCGTGTGCCGGGCTCTAACAGGGAAGGTACCGGCCTGGGCCTCGCGATCAGCCGCGAATTCATGGAAGCCCAGGACGGCACGCTCATCGTGGAAAGCGAGCTCGGAGCGGGCAGTACTTTCACCATTGCATTGAAAAAGCCCGCCTGACACGCGCTACTCGATCACGCGCACGCCCACATACGAGGACGCCGCGCCCGAGAGGTAAACACGGTGTGTCGCTTTTTGAAAATCGGACGCATTGGCTTTGTAAATGTTTACAAACTTCTGGGGATTGCGGTCAACAAGCGGAAACCAGGAGCTTTGCACCTGCACCATAATCTTGTGGCCCTTTTTGAAGCGGTGTGCAGCGTCCTGCATGTCGAATTTCACATTTTCGACCTTGCCGGGTGTCATAGGTTCGGGTTTGGAGAAGCTTTTGCGGAATTTGGAACGCATTACTTCGCCGCGGACGAGCAACTGGAAGCCGCCCATTTTCATGTTGGGGTTGACAGGACTGTCGTTCGGCGCGTCGCCGGGATAAACGTCGATCAGTTTCACGACAAAGTCGGCATCGCTGCCGGTGGTGGAGACGAACAGGTCTGCAAAAACATTCCCTGAGATGGTCACGTCTTCTTTCAAAACTTCGGACTCATACACGAGCACGTCCGGGCGACTGGCGGCAAAGCGCTGATCTTCGTACATAAAATCGCTGCCGCGGATAATGCGGATTTCCGACGTGTAGGGCACTGGCTTGTCCGGGTCGCTGAGGTATTCGTGGAAGGAAGGTTTGGCGCCTGCCTGCATTGCAGTCATAGTAGGAGAAAAGGATAATGTACCGTCAGGATGCAGGTACAGCTTTTTCTCAACCGTATTTTTCGGCGGCCACTGGTCGTATTTGCGCCATTCGTTGGATCCGGTTTCGAAAATGTAAGCCTTAGGCAGATTCGGATCGGGCTGGTCTTTCAGGTAATGGTTAAAAACCGGGAGTTCAATTTCCTTTTGGTAAAAAGTGCTTGTTTTAGCGCCAAACCTGATATTTCCAAGCGATTCTCCCGTGCCGCGCGCCCAGCCGCCGTGAATCCACGGACCCATGACAAGCCAGTTGGCCGTTTGCGGGTTTTGGGTGGATACAGCCCGGTAGGTTTTTAGCGGCCCGTACAAATCTTCCTGATCGAACCAGCCGCCTACGACCATTACCGCCGGTTTGATGTTCTTCAAATGCGGTACCGGTGTGCGGGCTTTCCAGAAATCGTTGTAGGTTTCATTCTCCATCATCTGGTTCCAGATGCGGTTCTGACCTTTGAAAATTTGCTCATTGAAATTTTTAAGCGGCCCCATTTTCTTGTAAAACTCATAGGAATCAGGCGTTCCCCAAGCCGAAAACTGGGGCGAAGGCTTGGGGGTAGGCACAGGCCGCGGCGCGCCGTACGACGAAAGGAAAGCAAACGTACCCATCAGAAAAAATGCACCATTATGGTGCCGGTCGTCGCCCATGAACCAGTCGGTAACGGGAGCCTGTGGCGACACGATTTTTAATGCCGGGTGCGCCTCTACGGCCGTCATGGTGGCGTAGTAACCCGGTGCCGAAATACCCCAGGTGCCTACTTTGCCGTTGTTGCCTTCGATGTTTTTAATGAGCCATTCGATCGTGTCGTAGGTATCCGAGCTCTCGTCAATATCCGTTTTAGCTTTTTTGACGGGAATAAACGGGCGGTAAGCCTCGAAATCGCCTTCCGACATGAGTTTGCCTCTTACGTCCTGATAAACAATAATATATCCTTCCCGCGCAAAGAGCATACTCGGTCCGAGGGAGGTTTTGTACAAATCTTCCCCGTAAGGTGCTACGCTATAAGGCGTGCGGTTGAGCAGGATCGGGTAGGTTTTGGTTTTGGAAATGTCTTTGGGTAAATAAATGGATGTGAAGAGTTTGACCCCGTCGCGCACGGGGATCTGCCGTTCGATCTTCGTGTAGTGCTCGCGGATGTATAGGGAGTCTTCTTTCGTGCCGGTCTGCGCCTGCAAGTCTGGTGTTATCAGCGCTGTGAAGACGATCAGCAAGGTGATGCTCGGACATTTGATGAACCGGTAAATCCAGGAGTGAAGTGAGAGTGTTTTCAAGACGGTTACAGAATTAGTTTTTAGCCAAATTAATATAAAACAGCATATGATCGCATCCCACGGCCATTTTGGTAAAGTAATCTTCCACAAGCCATTACCACTCATCACATCGGCATTGCAGTTTTAAAACCAGTACTGTATATTGCATAGTACCTTGTAAAGCAATTTTTGGCCATGAAAATTAAATCACTACTAATCTCTCAAATTGCGACGCTCGCAATACTCATTTCTTGCAATAATGGTGATGTGAACATCGCCGTGAAGGATGACGACGATTATTACCGGTTCAAGGCCCATTTCGATGACAACCTGTCGCCGCGGGTCAGCGAGTTCCTGAACGACCACATTTCGCCCATAAGAATCGATCCGGAGCAGGAATCCAAGGTCATCACGGTGTTGCCCGACCACACGAAACTCACCGTTGAATCCTCGCCGGGTGAACTGATGATTTACCTTGACAAAGAGGACAATAGCCGCGCTTCCTACCATCGCATCAAAAACCTTTGCGAAGGAGTGAAAGACGTCATTCTGAAACATAACAAGTAGGAGTCGGGCCCCAGGCGAACTGGATCGCTGGCCGCATCATTTAAAACTAATACTACGGAGAAGGGTTTGTGATTCAAATGTTTTTAGCTATAATCGCCTGAAAATCTTTTAGTAAGCATAAACCCTTCTTTTTTGTGAAAAAACTCTACTTCCTGCTGGTAGCGCTGTTGCCGCTTGCCGCAATGGCGCAATGTCCCACCGATCTGGTCATTGGCGATCAGGCTACCCTGGATGATTTCGTTACGAATAATCCGGGTTGCGTAAACCTGCCGGGCAATCTCACCATCGAAGGTGAGGATATTGTCAATCTTAACTCCCTGAGCACGCTCACGAGCGTTGGCGGTAGCATCACAATCCGGAACAACCCTTTGCTTACCACCCTGACCGGTCTCGGGAGTATCGCTTCGGCCGGTTCTTCAGTGAAAATATATAGCAATCCGGCATTGGAAAATCTCGATGGGCTCGAAGGCCTTACTGCGGTGACCGGCAGCCTTGTGATCGATACCAACGCCGTGCTGAAAGACGTCGCCGGGATCAGGAACATTGTTTCAGTAGCCGATTCGCTGGTTATCGCGCTGAGCGATTCGTTGAAGTCGATCGGCGCCCTCACGATTGCTTCGGTTGGTTCTGTGGTGGAAATCTATGATAATCCGGCACTGGAAAGCCTGGCCGGGCTCGAAGGCCTTACAACCGTGCCGGGCGACCTGATCGTCGACGGCAACCTCGTGCTCAAAGACCTTGCGGGGATCGGGAACATTGTGTCGGTAGGCGGCTCGCTGATTATCGGGACGACGGATTCATTGAGATCGATCAGCGACCTGGCGATTGTTTCGGTCGACAATTCGGTCCGTATCGGCTATAATACCAGCCTTGCATCGCTTGCCGGGCTGGAAGGCATTACGCAGATCAATGGCGACCTGGAAATCACGAATAACCTTTCGATCAGGAATCTGACGGGGCTGAACGGGCTGACCTCGGTTGGGGGCAGCGCCTACTTGGATTTCAATGACAGCCTGATGAACCTGCAAGGCCTCAATCAGCTGACATCCATTGGCGGCGAGCTTTTTCTGGAATATGATTTAATGCTTGAAAATCTGGGCGGGCTCGAACAGCTGGCAGCGATAGGCAGCCATCTAACGATTGCCGATACCGACTCCCTGACGGATATTTCTGCCCTCAGCAACTTGTTGTCGGTAGGCGGGGGCCTTTATTTGTTCGGTAATCAGGTATTAAAAACGCTCGACGGCTTGCAGAACGTCCCGTCTTTTGGTAATGAAATGCTGATTACACTGAATCCTGCGTTGGAAAGCCTGGATGGATTGGATGGAATAACTTCCGTTGGAAACCTGGGTGTGCAGATCGCTCTCAACTTTTCGCTGAAAAACCTGGATGCATTATCCTCGCTGACCGCCATCGACGGTGACCTGATGATATTGTACAATTTTGCATTATCGAGCCTTTCCGGGCTAAGTAACCTACAAGCGCTCGGCCCGCTAGGTACTTTGACGGTCGTTGCGAACGATTCACTGGTCAATTTGCAGGGACTAAATGGCTTGACGACAGTCGACCGGCTTTTTATAGAGGGCAATCTGGGGCTTAAAACACTGGCCGGCCTGGATAATCTGGTTTCAGTAACGGATTCTGTATCAATATCTTTTAATGATAGCCTGACGAACCTCAACGGGCTGGCCGCATTGCAAAACATCGGCACTGGTTTGCTGATTACCGAAGATTCGCTGCTTACCAGCCTGGATGGTTTGAGCAGTCTCAATACCATCGGCGGCACAGTTACCATTGCCGGCAATGCAGTCCTGGAAACCTGTGCGACAACGAAATTCTGCGCGATACTTAAAACGAAGACGGTCGATGAGGTGCTGATCGAGGATAACCTCGGAGATTGTGAGACCCGGGAAATGGTGGATCTGGCTTGTATACAGCTTCCGGTCACATTAATCGCCTTTTCAGCGAAGAAAGAAGGCCGAACGGTGCTGTTGGAATGGTCGACGAGCGCGGAAACGAACAGTGATTATTTTGAGATACAACAAAGCAACTCGAGTGGCAAGGCGTGGGTTGTTATTGGTAAAAAGACGGCTGCGGGAGAAAGTGCGGTGGTGAAGCCCTACGCTTTTACACATTCCAATCCGTTGAAAGGCAGTAACCTGTACCGCCTCAAAATGGTCGATCGGGCCGCGGACGGCAAGGCTGGGACTTACGCTTTCAGTAGCATTCAGGTGGTAAGGTTCGATGAGCTGCCGGTGCTTGAAATCTATCCCAACCCGGTTGTCGCCAGCCTGATCGTCCGTCCCCTGAACGGCACTATTCGTGAAATAACATTATACAATGCCGCAGGCAAGCGCGTCATGGTCAGGTCGCTGAACACGATGTCTCTACCTGAACCGGCGGCGATCGATACCAGTCAATTGCCGGGCGGGATGTATGTCGCAAAAGTCGAATATGCCGATGGTGTCGTGCATACGCAAAGGTTTGTCAAGAAATAAGTGTTACTGAATTGCCAGCTTTTTGACCCCGCTCCGGCCGTTTATGCTCACTTTCAGAAAATAAATGCCGGTTGCGAGCCGGTTGGGAAGGAATACGGCGGGCGTCTGGCTGATCGTCATTTTCCGGGTATCCAATGTCCTTCCCGAAACGTCGGTGAGCGTTAATTCGGCGATTTGTGCCGTTTGTCCGGCAGTCCGGATCTGCATTTGGCTCGCCGATGAGGGATTGGGTATGATCTCGATTTGAAGCGAGATGTCCGTCTCGGCGGCCAGAATCGGGTCGGTGAGTCTCACAGAGACGATTCGCGAGTAGATGATCCGGCCATCCATGGCATTGATGGCGAGTCGATAATAGTAAGTCTGGCTAGTGGGCAAGGTTTGGGCCTGGGAGTCGGTAAACGCGTATTCACGTTTTTGTTGAGAATCCGGCCCTCCCGAAACTTGGCCGATTCTTGTAAAATTCTGCCCATCGGTTGAGCGCTGGACGGCATAGTTAGCCAATTCATTTTCGGTTTCCGAAGTCCAACGGAGCGTCACCACGTTTTTGGCATCCTTTTCTGCAAGGAAACTGATCAGTTTCGCAGGTTCAGGCTTCGGTACTTTGACGTGAAATACATCCTGAATGCAATTCTTACCGTCTTTGACAGTGTAGTCCGTACTTTCAGTCGGCTGCACCGTGATCGTCTGCGTTTTTGAACCATTGCTCCACACATAATCACCCACAAAGGACGCTTTCAGCTCGACGGACTGGTCGCGGGCTATTTCGTGCGTTGTTTCCTTGTTTACATCCTTTTCCATTGTGAACCGGTCGCGGATGACGCCGTCGTTTCCTATCCATTTTAAATCCAGTCGGTTACCTTCCACTTCAAGCATCAGCCCGCCACCATGCTGGGCGTCGGAGTGGTACATGGCCTTATGCGGGAAATCCGCTTTGGGGCTGCCGAGGTGCCCGCTCGAACCAGCCACGACGTACACCGTGCCGCGGCTTTGCGGGGTGTTTTTGATGTACGGGCACGAGTTTTCCGAGCCGTCGTACCGTGCCGAGGAGCCGTCTATGACGTGTTTCGCGGCGTCGAAAGTGTTGGCATACCCGTAATGCCCTCCCATGAGGCGCGAGCGCTCGTATACGTGGCTATGCCCGCACAGGATCAGGTCTACACCGAGCCGTTCGAGGATTCGGATGAAGTTCTGGCGAATAGCCGTCATCTCAGGATCGCCGTCCGATTCGCGGGAGCCTTTCGAATAGGGGGGATGGTGCCAGTAAGCGACTACCCAATCCTTGTTTTTGTTGGCGGCAAGGTCTTTTTTGATCCATTGTACCTGCCTGCCAAGCGTGTCGTAAAGCCGGGTGGAATTGTCTTCCCGACCATACGAATCGAGCGACAGGAAATGGACATTCCCATAATCGAATGAGTAGAAAGCTTCGGTACCGGAAGGTTCTCCGCCGGCTTCGCCCTTGGTAGGCATCGTAAAAATGTCGTAATAAGGGACCTGGTGGTCGTTTTGTCGGGCAGGATTGTCGTTGTCGTAGTCGTGGTTGCCCGGGCTCGGGAAGAGCGGGTTCTTTTTCAGGAAATTGTCTTTATAATGGGCGAAGAAATTGGATTGGTACTCGGCATCGCGTCCGAATGAATAGGCATTGTCGCCCAGTAGGAGCCATGCGTTCATGTAATCCTGCCCCAGATATTCGCTGATCCTCGCCCTTACCTCGTCCTGTATGATCGAATGCGTCCCGCAGTCCCCCAACACGCCAAAACGGTATTTGCCCGGCTTGCCGGCAATGGCGGTGGTTTGGAAATAGTTATCGTCGCCCACCTGCAAAACCTGGGCTTGCGAGCCGATCGAATAGTAATAGCGGGTTTCTGCTTGCAGGCCGGTGACTTTCACCTCATGTTCGGTGGTTGAGACATTGTCGGTGAAGGCCAGGTCGAGCGACTGCGGGCCCCCGCCGATTTTAACCACCGAAGTGGACGGCTTATCGGTACGCCACCGGATGACAATGCTTGTCGGGGTCGCTACCTGCAGGTATGGCCCACGCAGGAGCACCGCCTGCCCGTGGGCAACGGTAAATGAAACGGAAAGCAGGAAGGTGAGTAAATATTGTTTCATAGACGGTCGGTAAGTGATTTTAAAAAGGCGATAATGTCGGATTTCTCCTGGTCGGTCATATTTAGCGGCATTGGGGAGAGCGTCTGATCGGGAACCTCCAGGCCGAGGCCGGCACCACCCCCTTTGTCGTAAAACTCCATCACTTTTTCGAGCGTTCCGAATGCCCCGTTATGCATGTAGGGAGCCGTTATGGCGGCATTACGGACGGTAGGTGTTTTGAATGCACCACGAAAATACGGGGTAGGGCGGACTTCGAAGCGGCCTTCGTCGGAGTCCGCCCTGGCATGCTGCCAGTCGTCCGAGGTGGTAGTGCCCAGTATTTCAAACTCCGTGAGCGCGTAGGTAGGCGGGATCAGTCCGTTGAAAAGCGGCGCAAAATGGCACGTGCCGCATTGCGCCTTGCCCATAAACAGGTTGAAACCATTGACCTGGCTATCTGTCAACGCGGTTTTATCACCCGCCATATACCGGTCGAAATCCGAATTGAAGGGTTGTAACGTGCGGACGAAAGCGGCAATGGATGTGTATATGGTCGTGTCGTTCAGCGATTTGCGGCTGGCGACTACTTTTCGGATCAGCCGGCGGTATTGCCTTTCTCTGGCGAGCATCCGTATGGTTTCGGCAGGTTTGCCATTCATTTCAAGGGTGTCGTGGATCACGGTGCGGATCTGTTCTTCGAGTGTTCCGGCGCGCCCGTCCCAGAATTGGGCATGCTGGAATGACCCATATAGCAGCGAAGGTGCATTTCGCCTCACCGCCTGGCCGGGGTGGATGCCGACGCTCTTCGGCAGACCGTCGGTAAAATGCAATGCGGGGTTATGGCAGGAAGCGCAGCTTCGTGTTCCGTTGGATGACAGGCGGGTCTCGGAAAACAGTTTTTTACCCAATTCGACTAATGCCGGACTATTATTCGCAGCGCCTCCGAAAGCATCCTGGTCAAAAGCGTCGCGACTGAAAATGTTTTTGGCATTATAATTTAAAACACCCTTCTCATTGATCTCCAGGCCCATTCCACGGATCATCCGGCCGAGCTTTTCCTGCAAGGGTAATGCATAATGCGTCAGGAAATACAGCCGGTCGAACCGATCGAAGTTCCTGCTTTTACTCAGGTCGACTTCGCACGACACAATGTATTTCCAGACGGTGTTATCGTTGGAACGTTTCATGTACGGTTCCAGAACCTTATCCATTACTTGCAGGGACACAAATGCTTCGTCGAGCCCACTTTTCAGCAATGGCGCGTCATAACCCGTGATACTGAGGCTCATAATCCTGATCAGCTCGATTCGGACACTTTCGAGGATTTGCCCGTCGGTTGCTTTGAAATTGTGAAGTAATGCGGGAAGATCGTTCGCGGCCGCTTCAAGAAAGCGGCATTGCCGGACCATTTCGGCTTTGTTCCGGTCTGGATCGTCGAAAAGCAACGCTTCAATGTACTGAAATCCGGCAGGTTCCGAATATTCGAGGTGCGGTTCTTCGATCTCGGTCTTCGGTGGGCGGTTGTAGATGCGGGACGACGTAAAAAAGAAGTAGTCGAGGAAAAAGGCTATTCGCTTGTATGCCAGGCGGGTGTGTTTCAGTTTTTGTTTCGCGTGCGTGACGCCCAGGGTATCGGCAGGGTCCAGTTGCTCGATGGCAACCCGCATTTCGCTGACCTTCGCTGCAAATACTTTCGCATCGGCGCGGAAATGGTCGGTACAGTTTTGCACGCCGATATCATCCTGCCGCGATGCGGAAATGAGCAATAGCAGCGCGAAACACAGAGCAAAGGCCTTCGACATGGCAGGAGCGAAGTTGGGAAACAGTCGCAAGATAACGAACAGGTATCAAATCATGAATAAAGGTTAACTTGCCGGTCCTGACCCAATTTTCAGTATTGCCATGCACGGTTCATTTCCCCGGCTCGATATCGGCCCGCTTTCCGAATACCGCGAAGACCATATCATGATCGCACGGTTTTCCGACTACATGCATGAACATCAGAGCCTCGTTTTTCCACATCGCCACAGCTTTTACCACCTGGTACTTTTTACCGAGGGCACGGGTCGGCATACCATTGATTTCCACCATTTTCTGGCTTCGCCGTATCAGATCTATTTTATGATCCCGGGGCAGGTGCATACCTGGGATTTTAATGAAGAAATGGAGGGCTACGTGGTCAATTTTTCGGATTCATTCTTTCAGTCCTTCCTGCTGCAACCCGAATATCTCGATTCGTTTTCGTTTCTGGACCAGGACAGCAGCAACAATGTCCTGATGCTCTCCGAGGGTATCCGTGAACGTATTTGCGGATTATTTGAAGAACTGCTCGGCCAGAATGCGCGGGCGACGGCCTGGCGGGATGATATGGTAAGGGTTTTATTATTGCAGATCTTCCTGATCATCGAGCAGAGCGATTCGGTCGACAGAAAAAAGAATGCGGGGAAGGGGAAGCACGCGACGGTGCGGAATTTCATCCGCCTGATCGATAAGCATTACGACCGCGTTCGGTTGCCCGGGCAATACGCCGAAATGCTAAATGTAACGCCCAACCACCTGAACGCGCTATGCAAGGAGCATCTGGGGGTACAGGCGGGTGAGCTGATCCGCAACCGGATCGTTCTAGAGGCAAAAAGATTGCTGATCAATCTCGACCTGACGGTCTCGGAAATCGCCTACAAGCTTAATTTCAACGATAACTCTTATTTTACCAAGTTCTTCCGGAAAGAAACCGGTATGACACCGGAAGATTTCCGGAAGAGCCCGGCAGGGTAAATGCACTATGCCCTTTCTTCGGACGATACCGGCTTGATGAACAACGCAAGCCAGCTTCGGCGCGCCATGCGGTAAAAAAGCGGCGTCAGGATCACCAGGATCGGGATGATGCTGACCAGGAAATAGTCGAGGTATTCTCTGAAAAAGTTGACAAAAATCAGAAAGTAAATCACCATAAACGCCACATACAATGCGTAGCTGATGTACAATGCACCCTGATAAAAACCGGGTTCGGGCACGAAGTCGGCGCCGCAATTCGGGCAATGCCGGTTCATTTTGTCGAAGTTCCTGAGGTTATAGGCACTTTTGGTAATGAAAAAATCACCCTCGCCGCACTGAGGGCATTTATTGAATAAGACGCTGTATATTTTACTGGGCTTTGCCATGATCTTACTGTTTTAAACTCCTTACAAATTTCCCTCAAAAGCGGCTTAAAAGGAAAGACTGATTCCTGCTTTTATGGTACAAATCAACGATTAGCAAGTAATACTACATCAGCTCGTTGATAAAACCGGTCATTTGTATGATATCGAAGACATGGTCGACAGGCAGGTGGGTAAGGGCATAATGCGGCATGAAGGGCATCTGCGCAGTATCGGGATTTTGGACGACCACCGTACCGCCGGCACGCTTGACGGCCGTGAGCCCGTTGGTGCCATCCTCGTTGGCGCCCGAAAGCAGTATGGCAACGAGCCCTGGCCCGTAAACCTCCGCAGCGGATTCGAATGTAACGTCGATACTGGGCCTGCTGAAATTAATCTTTTCGGAGTAATCCAGTGAAAAAGTGCGGTCACGCTCGATGAGCAAATGGTAATCGGCTGGGGCCAGGTAAATCGTACCCGGGGTAACGGGGTCCTTATCTTCCACTTCATGGGTCGGGTTCAGCGTTTTTGAACCCAGCAGCCCCGACAGCGACGAATCGGCCGAATTGCGCCGGTGAAGTACCAGGGTCATGGGAAACGGCAGATCGGCCCGCAGCAAAGGAAGCAGCTTGAACAATACTTCCAGGCTTCCCGCCGAACCTCCGATCAGAAGCAACTCACAAGGATGGTTCAAATGATTTTCTTCCATATTTTTTCCCGGTTCAGTTGCTTGAACTTGTTCTGTACTGCCGAGAATTTCAATGTCTCTTTGGTCCCCAATGCAAGGTAACCCAGTGTTCCGAGGCTTGCATCGAAGAGTTTGAGCACCCTGTCCTGTAACTCCTTATCGAAGTATATCAGTACGTTACGGCAAAGGATCAGGTCGAACTCGTTGAAAGAGCTGTCGGATACCAGGTTATGGGTCGAGATGATGATCTTTTCCGCAAGTTCGCTATCGAATTTGGCCTGGCCATATTGAGCCGTGTAATAGCTTGAAAAATCCCTTGTGCCTCCCGAGGCAATGTAGCTTTCGGAATACTGCTTCATAAGCGCGAGGGGAAATATACCTTTCCTTACTTTTTCCAGCACGCTCGGGTTAAGGTCGGTCGCATAGAGCAGCGAGCGTCGCAGCAGGTTGGCTTCTTTGAGCAGTATCGCCATCGAATACACCTCTTCACCCGTCGAACAGCCCGCGTGCCAGATCCTGATAAACGGCTTGGTACCCAGCACGGGAAGCACATCCTCACGCAGCGATTTGTAAAAGCCGGCGTCGCGGAACATCTCAGTCACATTCACCGTCACTTCTTCGACAAACCGTTTGAGATAGGACGGATCGCTGCGCACACGGTAACGCAGTTCGGCAAAACTGGGGAATTTATCGAGCGAGCACAGCCTTATGACCCTGCGTTTCAGCGAAGCGCGTGAATACCGGGTGAAATCGTATCCGTAAAGATCGAACAGGTCATTCAGCAAAAGATCGATGTCTTCCTCTTCAATCATGGAATCAAATGCTGCTAAGTAACTTCAAAAGCTTGTCGACGTCGATCGGTTTGGAAATGTAATCGTCGGCACCGGCGGCCAGGCACTTTTCGCGGTCGCCCACCATAGCCTGCGCGGTGACGGCGATCACCGGCAGCGACTGCCTGTTGTCGAGCTCTTTCATCAGCGGAATAGCCTCGTAACCATCCATTTCCGGCATCATCATATCTATCAGCACGGCATCCACAGGGTTATCGGTCCGCAGAATGTCCAATGCCTCGGTCGCACCGGCACATGCAATGCAGTCGAAGCCCTTGGATCTCAGGGTGGCTTTAAGCGCGAAGATGTTGCGGGCATCGTCGTCGACGATCATGATCTTTTTCTTTTCCATTGTGAGGGTCAGGATTTTTCGTACAGCCACACGCGCAGCAACGACATGAGCTGGTCGATATCCACAGGTTTGGTAATATAATCAGAGGCGCCCGCATTAATGCATTTTTCACGGTCGCCGGTCATGGCTTTGGCTGTTACGGCGATCACGGGCAGGTTGCGCCATTGAGGGTTCTCGCGGATGCGCGTGGCTGTTTCGTAACCATCCATTTGGGGCATCATCATATCGAGCAGCACGACGTCCACCTCTGGGTTTTCCTGCAATTTTTGCAGCGCTTCTTTGCCGTCCAACGCAGTCAGGACATTCATTTTATAATTTTCCAGCGACTTCGAAAGCGAGAAAATATTGCGGACGTCGTCGTCTGCTATCAACACTGTTTTGCCGTTCAAAATCTCGCCGAGTCCGCCAAGCCTGCGGCCTTCGGTTCCCTGGCGGGCATTTTTCTTATTCTCTTCCACCACATGCAGGAATAACGAAACCTCGTCCAGCATCCGCTGGTACGAATGCGCGGTTTTGACAATGATCGAATCCGCATATTGCCGGATCCGCAGCTCCTCGGTCATAGAAAGGCTCTTTCCTGTAAAAATAATGATGGGTATATGTTCGAACCCGGGATTCTTTTTGGCCTCTTCCAGGATGTCATAAGCCTTTTTGTCGGGGATACCCATGTCCAGGATCACGCAGTCGACCTCGTTGCCGGAAAGCGCGTTGATACCCTCGTTGATATCGCTTTTCAATTCGGAGTTAATGTCGAACGTGCCCAGATAGTAAGCCAGGGCTTTTGCGTGCATGGAATTATCCTCGACGATAAGCACCTTCTTCGATTTCTTACTGATCACATATTCGATTTTCCGGAAAATCTCGCCCATTTTCTCGATCGCCACCGGCTTGTCGATAAAGTCGACCGCGCCCTTTTGAAGGCTTTCGTTCTTCATCCGGTGCGACGACATGATGTGGACCGGGATGGGGCGGGTTTCGGGATCGTTTTTCAGTTGGTCCATCACTTCCCATCCGCTCACGACCGGCAGCTGGATGTCGAGCAGGATGCCCATCGGTTTGAATGTCCGGGCGAGTTCCAGGCCTTCGTCCCCACGCACGGCTACAATGCCCTTGTACCCCTGCTTGCGGGTATAGTCGAGGAGTGATTTGGCGAAAAACGTGTCATCCTCTATGATCAGGATCGTTTTTGAAGTTTGGTTTACTGTGGAGCGGTCGTCGGGAATGCTTTCGGGAATGACCGTGCTGACAAAGCGGCTTGGGGTCACCGGCACCTCGTTCGAAACCGTATCTCCCTGATAATTCCCGAAGAAATTGGCCGTTTCCGGTTCGGTGTATGACGCGCTCACGGGTACGAAAAGCGTGAATTCGCTACCCTGGCCGACAATGCTGGTGAGCGATATTTCTCCGCCCAGTAACTTGGCCAGCTCCCGGCTGATCGACAAGCCCAGCCCGGTACCGCCGTATTTTCGTTTGGTGGAACCATCGGCCTGCTGGAATGCCTCGAAAATGTGGTGCTGCTTTTCCGGTGCTACCCCGATGCCCGTGTCTCTGACGACGAAGCATAGCACCTTATCATTGCTGTCGTTGAGCTTGACGGCGATGTCGACCGAGCCCTGCGCGGTGAATTTCAATGCATTGGAAACCAGGTTTTTGAGGATCTGTTCCAACCGCATTTTGTCCGTCTCGATCACCGGGGGAACACCGCCTGCGATACTTACCGAGAAGCCAAGCCCTTTTTCCCGTGCGACCGGTGCAAACAGGGCCTTCATGTCGTCACAAATCTCTTTGATGGAAACCGTCACATAATCCAGCTCCATTTTACCGGCTTCGATCTTCGACAGGTCAAGGATTTCGTCGATCAGGCCGAGCAGGCCATTTCCCGACGATTGAATGACCGTCGCATATTCGATTTGCTCGCCGGTAAGGTTCTTATCTTCATTTTCGGCAAGCAACCGGCTCAGAAGCAGGATCGAGTTCAGGGGCGTGCGCAATTCATGCGACATATTGGCCAGGAATTCGGATTTATACCGGGTGGTCAATTCCAGTTCTTCGGCTTTCTTCTGTATTTCAATGTTCTTTTCTTCCAGCAACCCGCTCCGCTCTTCCAGCTCTTCGTTGGTCTGTTGCAGTTCTTCCTGCTGGACGCGCAATTCTTCCTCGGAGGCCTGCAATTTTTGCGACTGCGCTTCCAGCTCGGCATTCAGGTTTTCAAGTTCGTTATGTTGTGTCTGGAGTTCTTCCGCCTGCGCCTGGGTTTCTTCGAGGAAGTTCTGGAGTTTGACATAATCCAATGCTGAATTGACACCGCTGGCCATCGTTTCCAGGTTTTCTTCGAGGAAGCGCATGGTAAGGTCTTCCGGGGTTTTAAGGAAACCGAGCTCAATCACCCCTATGCACTCGTACGAGTACACGAGCGGAAGGATTGCAAGTGCGGCCGGGCTGGTTTCCCCGAGACTGGATGTTACTTTGAGATAATCAGCGGGAACATCTCGGACAAGCAATGGTTTTTTCGTTTCGATGACCTGTCCGCATAGTCCCTGTCCGGGAACGATACTCTGTGGTGCATTTTGCGCCGCAAAGCTGCCTGTGAGCCGGAAATTCCAGTTGGGGTCGAGAATATAGATCGTCCCCAGGTGTGCGCCGGCGTATGCCGTGAGGGTGTTGATCAGCTTTGCCGAAAGGTTTTTAAGCACGCGCTCGCCCCGAATCGCGTCGTTGATTTGCACATCTCCGGCCTGCAACCAGTTCTGAATGCTCAGATCATTGAATGTCTGTTCCAGCGAGCGGGCCATGGCATTCAAAGCCGTGGAAATCCGGCCGAGCTCGTCGTCGGTTTGATCCTGGCTGCGGGCCGTATAATCGCCTTCGGACACCCGCTGTGTAACCTGCTCTATATGGGCGATCCTGCGGTTGGTTTGCGCGTACTTTTCTTCATCCAGCAGCTGTTGAGCAATTCGCTTGCCGATATCCGCACGGATGCGCAGGTAGGAAGAGATAGTGATCAGGATCGATATCAATGCCGCGGCTACCAGCAGAATAGGCGTGTATTTAATGTAAATCTGCTGCTGTTCGAGCCGTTCGGCCAGCCTGGCACTTTCCTCTTCCTTTATCCGTTCGGAAGCGAGCCGCAGATCGTCCATTATTTTTTTGCCCCGTACCATTTCCCGCAAACGTGCGTCGGTATCTTGCTGGAAACCGGAATTCTTTTTGGCCATATCGATGATATTCTGCATCTGGCCGAATTTGGCTTCATACAGCGCTTTTACTTCGCGCAGGTTTTTTTGTTGTATCGGGTTATCCGCGGTCAATTCCACCAGGTTATTGTAGCTGTCCGTGGTTTTTTCGTAAGCGCCCTCATAAGGTTCGAGGAATTGAGGATCGGACGTGACAAGGAACCCGCGCTGGCCGGTTTCCGCGTCTTTCATATGCGAAATAACAGCTTCGGCCTCGATGAGGACTGCATTGGTGTGGTTAACGAGCTCAGAGTTGTTGATCAGTTTCTGTGTACTGTAATAGGAGGCCAGAAGACTGAAAAACAGGAGCAGGATGGAGAAGGAAAAGACGATCTGTAATTGCTGGATGATCGAATTGGAAACTTTCTTCATAAAAAGGCGTCAGCTAATGGTCGTTTTTAATGGTTGCCAGCGTTTGTTCCTGGACAAACGGAAGTATTAAAATGAACTCGGAACCTTCGTTTTCGGCACTCCGGGCCGTGATGAGGCCATTATGTTTATCCATGATCTTTTTGGCGATCGCCAGCCCGATACCCGTGCCCTCGTAAGCACTGATGTTGTTGAGCCGCTGGAAAATGACGAAAATCCGGTCGAGGAACTTCTCGTCGAACCCGATGCCATTGTCGGCAATAGTGATCCTGCAATAGGGGCCGTCCAGCGACACATCGCCGGAAAGCTCCTTGCTGTTGACGATTTCGTAACGGATATCAATGACCGGCGCGACGTCGGGCCTGGAAAATTTCAGCGCATTGCTGATCAGATTCTGGAATACCTGCCGGATCTGGCTGGGAATCGTTTCAACGATCGGAAGCTGGTCTTTCCGGATGCGGGCTTTCTGCTCCCTTATCGTCTCATCGAAATCGGCGAGCAGTTCGTCCACAAGTGCATTCAGGTCGGTAGGCTGGAAATAGGCGGTCACCGACAGCCGGGAGTAATCGAGCAAGTCGCTGATAAGCCGCGACATCCGTGCCGAGGAGCTGATCGACCTGTCGAGATAGGAGATTGCCTCGTCGTTGCCCCTGAGGTATTTGTCTTTTATTAAATGATTGAATGTCTGTATTTTGCGTAGCGGCTCTTTCAGGTCATGGGATACCACCCATGCAAATTGCTGCAACTCGTGATTGGTCGTTTCGAGCTCCGAATTTTTTTCGACAAGCTCCTTCGTCCGCAATTCCACTTTATGTTCCAACAGCTCGTTCGCCATCTTTTGCTGGTGTATGTCGGTAAATGTGCCCACCCAGCGCACTATTGTCCCGTTTTGCAGTACCGGTATGATTTTAAGCAGAAAATGCCTGTAATCGTTGGTAGTGAGTTGCCGCAGGCGCGTCTCGCAGGAGAATTCCAGGCCATTGCTGAAATGCTGTTCCCAGCGTTCGCAGGTATGGTCGTCGGGGTGCGTCTCCGGAAACGCAAGGGCGTCGGCGGAATACTGGAACCAGTGTTTGTTTACGTATTCGATCTTGCCGTCGGTCCGGATCGTGAATGCGATCTGCGGTAGCGATTCGAGTATGAAACGGAGCTCGTCCATGCGCGCGGCGAGTTCTTCCTGTGCATGTTTGCGGATATCGATCTCATGCCGGAGCGATTCCTGAATGGCTTTGAGTTCCTGTTGCTGCTCGAAAAGCCGGTAAAATGTCTTTACCTTCAGCAGCAGAATGTCGGGGTCTACCGGTTTGGTAAGGTAATCGATACCGCCTGAGGAGTAGCCTTTTGTGATGAATTTTTTCTCTGTATTGACCGCCGAAAGGAAGATAATAGGTGTGTCTTTCGCCTTTCCGAAACCCGCGATGGCCTCTGCGACTTCGAAGCCGTCCATACCCGGCATTTGTACGTCGAGGATAATTACCGAGTAGGTGGTGTTAAGCACTTTTTTCAATGCCTCTTCACCCGACTCCGCAGTATCGGTCTTGAAATTGTGGAGTTCCAGGATTTTTTTAAGCGGTAGAATGTTCTCAGGCCTGTCGTCTACAATAAGGATCATGGTTTCGGGTAAAATGGGCACCGATTTGCGATTCGGCGAATCATCCGGCTCAAACCTCCGGTGCGTCGGCACCAGGGTGTATATACGGTTCGCATGCTGTGACACAAAGTTATTAGTGTGTGTAAAAGTGCTGCCGTGCGTGTGTGAGAACGAAATTCAGTAAAAAAGCGTACCAGATGGCACCCTCCGGAGCTCGCTATACATAATGAGCTCTGAGAAAGCGCGAACTATTCCGCAGGTGGTATCCTGTGAATGGCCCCAAAAGTACGCAGCCACGGGCTGTTGGGGAATTTCTTCCCTGAACTGTTCGGCAAGATACTGGATCACCGAAATGCACGTCGACGGTTTCCGTTTCGACCTGGCCTCGACGCTCGCACGCGAGCTGCATGAGGTCGACCGGCTTAGCGCATTTTTTTGACATTATTCGTCAGGATCCCGTGATTTCGTAGGTCAAGCTCAAATGGATTATGCCGCGAAAAGCGTTGCCATTATTCCGGGAATACGACCGGAACGGGCTGTCTGTGGAGGTTTTGAAGAAAAGGAATTGATCTGCATACAGCGGGTCTGGGGCCGGGAGCATTTGGTGGGCTTTCTCAACTTTTCGAAATCTTCGCAAGCGGTATAACTGCCGTCGGCGCATTTATCGTGGCATAAGCTGATCTCCTCGTCGGACCCGGTGTGGGGCGGGCCGCAGGAAATGCCGGCACAGGCCGGACCGGGCGCATTAAGTGCCGCTCCCGAATCTGTTACTGTTTATACCAATATTATAAATTTCTGATTTTAATCCGCATATCGTGCGGTGCCGTTTCGTCGCCGCCGAAATAGGGTAGCAGCTTGTAAGCCACCCCCACACCTCCAGAGCAATGGCGGGGCATTACGGTTTCGATACCACGGAAAGTGAACACGTACGAATTGTCGCGGATATCGATCCGGAAGCTGGTGGTTTCGTTCAGTTCGGCGGTGCCGAGCTCGCGTTCCTGGCGAACGCCGTTCACATATATGTACGCGTAAATACGCAACGCACCCTCGCGCCAGTTCCAGCCGAACCGCGCGCTGTTGTTCTGGTGTTGCGAGCTGCAATCCGAAAACCCGTACAGCTTGTTAATATCGTTCTGGTTTTCGGGTACCGATGTCTTGTACACACAGCTGCTGTCAAACACCGCCTGAAAACGCATCGAGGAGGCGGTGAAGAGTGTGTTCAGGTTATGGTCCACCTCGTGGTTACCAGCCTTGATATTGTAGGTAATGAAATCATCCCCAAAGCTCGGCGTATTGCCGATCCATTCGCAGGAAACGGCGCCGATCAGGAGGGTAAGCGCCATCAGATATCGTTTCATCGGTTCTGGTTTTAGTTGAATGCCCGCCCACCGGCGGGAATCCAGCATAGGAACGCTTAATCCGCCTGAAAATTGGATGGAGATAACTGGTACCGGAGGATTTTTTGCGGGACATCGGCCCGGCGAAATTGCGTCAAACCCTTCTCGTACCTTCGTAAAGTTCGTATTCCAGCAGCCTGCAATCGATTTTTCCGGAATAAAACTCGATTCTGCGTTTGGCTTTGAGGCCTATTTTTTTGGCGAGGTCGAGGTTCCCGGTGAAGACATACCCAAAATATCCCCCACACTTCTGTTTCATAAAATCACCAATCCTTCCATAAGTTTCTTCCAGTTCGCTGATCTCGCCGAGCCGCTCGCCGTACTCGGGGTTTACGAAAAAGACGCCCTTGTTGTCGGCCGGGATTTCGGTATCGGCGAAGTCGCAGAGACCAAACTCGATCATATCGGCCACGCCGGCCGCGATCGCGTTCTTTTTAGCGTTCGTAACGGCATTTTGGTCGTGATCGGTGGCGATGATCCTCGCTTTCGGCGCTTCGATGATCTGTGCTTCGAGCTTGTCCTGCGCCGCGAAATACACCTCCTCGTCGTACCCTAGCAAATGCATGAACGAATAATTATCCCTGAAAAGCCCGGGGCGGCTGTTGGTGGCGATCAATGCGGCCTCGATAGCCAGCGTGCCCGAGCCGCACATCGGGTTCACAAATGCCGAGTTGCGGTCCCACTGGCTGGCCAGGATCGTGGCCGATGCAAGCGATTCGAGCATGGGCGCCTGGCCGGGGATTTTGCGGTAACCGTGGCGCGCCACCGTTTCGCCGGATGTATCGATGAAAATCTCGGCCCGGTCGTCTTTCCAGAACAAATGCACAACAGCGCCTTTCAGTTCGGAGCCTGTCGACGGCCTCGCACCCTTTTTGTCACGCAGCCTGTCCACAATCGCATCCTTTACGCGCAGGTTCGCAAACATGCTGTTATTCACGGTGGCGGTCATTACATTGCTCGTGACCGAGAAATAGGCATCGTCGGCAAGGATATTTTCCCATTGCATTTTCGACAGAAACCGGTAAACATCGTCGGGGTGCTGGGCGCTGAATGTGCCGAGGCTGTAAAGTACCTGGCTGGCACAATACAGGTTTAAATTCAGTTTAATGCAATCGTTAACCGTGCCCGTCAGGCGCACGCCCGTCGCAAAAGTTTCTTCCACCCCGTAACCAAGGCCGGCCACCTCTTTTTCAAGAAATGGCGCAAGGCGTTTGTAGCAGGTAATGATGATAGGGGCGGTGGTTGTAAATAGAGACATCTTGTTAGTTTGCTTATAGCATCCTGCAAAGCTACCATAATGAAACAAGCCAATCAGTACTCTTCATTGATTAATTCATGATTGAGCCTGGCGCCTGCCAGGGTTCCTGCCGCCATAGCGCCTGTTAACCCTCTGAATGCCCCGCTGTTATCACCTGCGGCATAGATTCCGGCAATAGTCGTTTTTTGTGCCTCATCCACCTTGATAAATCCTTGCGGATTAAGCGCGCAGCCCAATGCTTCCGGCAGCAGCGAATGCTGCACGAATGCCGGGCGGTGGTATAGCGCGGTAATCGGGCGGGTGGTGCCGTCGGTCAGGTGGAGTGTTTGCAGATAACCTTTTTCATGATCCAGCGAGGCAATCGGCTGTTCTACGATTTCCGCACCCAATGCATGTATTTTTTGCCGGGCCGTCTCGTCGAATTTTGCCGGGCCGTTGGTGTAGAGCGTCAGATCGGCGGTCCAGTTGCGGATCATTTTTACATATTCCAATGTCATGTCGTCATTAATGAGGACTCCCGTGCGCGCGTCGCTGTACTCGTAGCCGTGGCAATAGGGGCAATGGATGGCACTGATGCCCCAGCATTCGGCAAAACCCTGGATTTCGGGCATCAGATCGCGGATACCGGTTGTGAAAATCAGTTTTTTAGCTTGCAGTGCAAGTCCGTCGTCCATCGTGACGGTGAATGCCCCGTCGTTTCCCGCCACCTGCGTAGCGAGTCCGGCGCGCAGCTGCACGGTGGGGTAGGCGAGTACCTGCTCACGCGCGAGGGCGGAGATTTCGGCCGGCGTCTTGCCGTCGTGGGTAATCAGGTTATGCGAATGGGGCGTCTGGCGATTGCAGGGTTTGCCGCTGTCGATGACGACGACATTGCGCCGGGCGCGGGCCAATGTCATGGCAGCGGAAAGCCCGGCGTAGCTGCCACCGATAACGGCGACGTCGAAGTTGGGTTGATCAGTCATAATTGAAATATGAATGTCTCAAAAATGAGACATGGTTGTGTAAATTTTTTTAGATACCAATTCCCTTGCTGAATGAAAACCAAGCAAGCTGCCGGGCTTCGCTACGATCAAGTGCCCCTTTTTGCTGCGAGTTGATAAAAACCACCACGACGCTCTGGAAGAAATTATGGATCCAGTCGACCGTCATGCCCTGGTTGATAATGCCCTTCGCAAGCAGCACTTGCAGATTTCCTTTCCAGAGCTCGAAAGTATTGTCGTATTCGGAGCATTCTTCATTGGCTGCCTGGTGTTTATGGTCGTGCCGCGTGTGTAGTTTATGCAAAAAAGTGTTTTTCGAACCGCAATCCAGACCGGCATAAAACATCGTTTCCAGCCTTTCCTGAGGATTTTCCGAGGCATAATAAGCATTGGACATCGCTATTGCGCAAGCCTTCCGGATCTCTTTATGGCATTTGTCCATCAGTTCCTTACGGTCTTTGAAATACCTGTGCAGTGTCCGCCGCGTAACCTGTGCCTGGTCCGCTACTTTTTCCAGCGGGGCAGAGAGGTCCTCGTTAAAAATGAGAATCGCAGCTTCGATAATGCTTTGCTCGGTATCCTTCATGATGATGCAAAGGTAATGGTATGTCTCATATTTGTGACATTATCGGGTCGTTATTTTTATTTTAAACCAAAAAAAGGCGCCCCTTTCGAAGCGCCCTTCATTCAAAATCAACAACATACCATCAAATGCCGTTCAGCTCGGCTTCGGTGAATGCTTTTTCGCGGCCGGTGAGTTTGGTGCGGACTTTGTTCACTTCTTCCGTGGTTACGCGGTCAGCATTGTTACGCCAGGATCGGCGGATGAAGCTTAGCAGCTGGGCAATGTCTTCGTTGGGCATATCCTTGTCGTAGCCTATGCCGGGCATGTCGCCGCTTACTTCGGGCGTCTGGTACACATGGCCGTTCACTTTTACCGGACCGGTAAGGCCGAAAAGGACGATAGAAATGAGTTTATCCTTGTTACCCGTTACCCATTCCGACTGGTTCAATGGCGGTGCGAGCGATTTAACGCCGCCGCCATCGGCGCCGTGGCAGGTCTGGCATACGGAAGTGAACAGTACCTCGCCTTTGGGAAATTCCTTTTTCAGCATTTCGGGGTTGCGGTTCCCCTGTGCACTGCGAACAGCTGTCAATACACGCGCCAACTGCTTGTTGATCAATGCATTTTGGTCTGAAACAGAGACCGAAATAGCACTCTGGAACAGCTGTTCCTGATCCTGTAAATTGCTGATCACCGCGTCGGACACGTAGCGGTTGTTAGGATATTTGATCGCCAACTTGTTCAGCAGCCCGCGGGATGCATTCGGGTCAAATTTTTCGATACTTTTCGCAAGAAACGCAATATAAGGCGCTGCGAGCGTATCTCCGGAATCGACGATACCGTCAAATGCGGTTGCAAACTGCTGGTAGGAACTGGGCGTGATCACTGCCGTCGAAGCATAAAGCCCCTGCGCGCGAAAGGTCCAGGCCGATTGCCGGATCCAGCTCAGCGCCTCTTCCGGTTTCAGGGAATTCAGTCCTTCGAGCGTCCACAACGCGTGGATCGCCAATAATGGATCGGCCGTTTGCTTTATAGCCTCACGAAGCGCGGGTACGGTCTGGTTGTATTTGCCGTCGATCAGTTTTTGCTGCGCACGGTCGCGTACCCAGCCGTTGGGGTGGCCGAGCAGTTTCACCAATTCCTGTGCGCCGTCCGGAATCATCACCGGCCTGGGTTGCGAACCTTTCGGCACGATCTTGTAAATGCGGCCTGCCGAAAGGGGCTGGGTAAGGTCGCGTTTGCCGATCTGATCTTTCAGGTAGGGCGTCAGGTAAGTTTTGTGCTGGATAATGCCGCGGTACATGTCGAGTACGATCATACTGCCGTCTGGCGCGTTGTAGAGGCTCACCGGGCGGAAACGCTCGTCGGTGCTGGCGAGGAACTCCCTGCCTTTGTAAGCAATATCGCCTTTTACCACGTAGCCTTTTTCATTCAGGAAATTGCGTTTGATCAGGTTCGCCGAAGGCTCCGGTACAAATGCATTGAAATCGTAGTTCTTGCCAAACAGATCGCCCCGGTAAACGACGGGCCCGGCGGCGGCTGTAAACTCGTTCAGGCGAAGGCTGTCGTCGAGGACATTCTTCATGTACCCACGGTTCACGCCCGGAGTGGGGTGCAGCGGGTATACCTTGTTGTTTGCCACCGACTTTTCATTATAGCCGGCCACGCCTCTCTGGTTCTTGTTCCACGCACCGAGGCCCGCCGGGAAATAGTCGCCTAGCAGGTTCTGAGAGTTGTTGTTGTAATAAAGCCGGCCATAATTGTCCTGGCAAATCCCCCATTGCCCGCGGAAATGGGTATGCTCGATCACCCATTTGCCACCCACATGGCGGTAGCGTTTGTCGGATTTTGCATTATAGATCCAGTTGTCCATCGCGCGCAGAAGGCCGTTGGGCTGGTGCTCTACATTGCCTCCCTCGGTGTACTTGGGATCCACGAGCGTTTTTTTAACGACCTGGTCGTTTTTCAGCTCATAAAACCAAAGGTTGGTCGGCTCGGCTACCAGGATGCCGTTTTCGATCAGGCAGATCGCGCGCGGCAGCACAAGCGAGTCGATCACGACTTTGCGGTCGTCGTAAACGCCATCCTTATTTTTATCGTCGAGGATTACGATGTTGCCATTGCGGATATCCTCACCGGTGCCGATGGTGTCGGGCATGTAGCCTACCATTTCTACGACCCACATTCTGGCTTTGTCGTCGAACTGCATCGCCACGGGCGCACTTACGAGCGGCTCAGCGGCAATGAGCTTCACTTCAAATCCATCCTCGATCACCATTTTGCCAATGGTTTCGGGAGCCGGTATGAATGGTGACTTGCCGGTTGTCTGGGTGGGTTTGTCCTCTTTTGCGACGGTTGTAGTGGCGGAAGAGGCAGTTTGTTGGCTGGTTTGTTTATTGGTTTTACAATACACCAATAAAAACGAAACCGCCAGGATAAAAAGGGGATAACGGAACTTCTTCATCAGAATGCTATGCTGGCAATTGTTAACGGCTTTAGTGATTTATTTCGGAGGTCAGTTCTTTAACGATTCTTCGACCGGTTTCATGCGGCTGGTCAGGAAATGGATGATCAGCCAGGCAATAATATAGGCCAGTCCACAGATAATGAACAGGATATTGTAACCAGCGCCTATATTTCCCGTGCCTTTGTAATAATCCAGCAATGCACCCACCAGCAGGGGGAAGAAGGTAGAGCCAAGAGAACCAGCCATACCCCCGATACCCACGACCGAACTTACTGCCCGTTTTGGGAAAATATCGGATACAATTGTGAAAATATTGGCGCTCCATGCCTGGTGCGCGGCGGTAGCAATGGCGATAATGCCCACGACGGTCCAGATATCGGTCGCAAACTGGGCCAGGATGATCGGCATCACGGCGAATGCCATCACCAGCAACGTCGTTTTCCGTGCCCTGAGGGGTGTCCAGCCTTTTTTGATCAGGTAGGACGACAAATACCCGCCGCCGATACTGCCGAATGTGGTGGCTGTGTAAACGATCGCCAAATGCAGGCTTGGTTTCTTCAAATCCAATGCAAATGTGGTTGCAAAGTAGGAGGGTAGCCAGAACAGGAAAAACCACCATACCGGGTCTGTCAGGAATTTACCTACAATAAAAACCCATGTCTGTGGCAATGTAACCAGTTTGGTCCAGTGTATGGGCTGCTGGTTTTCGCCATCGCCCGCTTCATTATCGCTGTGGATGAAAGCATATTCTTCGGCGCCGACCTTTTTATGGCGGGAAGGGATTTCATACATCAGCCACCAGAATATCAGCCAGATGAAACCGAGCGCGCCGGTGATCAGGAAGGCGCCTTGCCAGCTGTATGTAGCTAATAGCCAGGGTACCAGAATAGGAGCGGCTACTGCGCCAATACTCGTTCCGGAGTTGAAGATACCGGTTGCGAGCGCGCGTTCGCGTTTGGGAAACCATTCGGCAGTCGCTTTTACTGCCGCGGGGAAGTTACCGGCCTCGCCAAGCCCCAGAACCGCACGGACGGCACCAAATCCGAAAGTGCTTTTTACAAAAGCGTGTGCCACCGCCGCAACGCTCCATATAATGATAGAAACGGCGTAACCAAGTTTCGAGCCGATCTTATCGATGATATTTCCGAAAACAATGTACCCTGCCGCATAACATCCCGCGAACACCATCACGATGTTGGCATAGTCGGTTTCTGTCCAGTTGAATTCTGTTTCTAAGGTCGGTTTTAGTAATCCAAGAATCTGTCTGTCGATGTAGTTGATGGTAGTTGCAAAGAAGAGTAACGCGCAAATAACCCAGCGATAATTGCCAATATTGGTTTGTTTCATGATGGGGAATAACTGATTTCTTGGATTCAGGAATTAATGAAAATACGTCTGTCTTGGAGATAAGACTGCATTTTGGGCATTCTACCCCTTAATGTATTTGCAAAAGACTTTAACAAAAAGAATCCCGCACCGGGCTGGCGCGGGATTCGGGATATAGTATAGACGTTGTACTTATGTAATCGGGTAGGCCAGCTGGGCTTTGATGAGCTCGGCTTCGTTGGTCAGGTCGAGGCGAAGGGGTGTGATGGAAACGAAATGGTTTTCAATGGCCCAGCGGTCGGTGCCCTCCTCGGCGGGCTCCAATGGCACCACGGTGAACCAGTAATGCTTGCGGCCCATCGGGTCGAGTGCGGGGACGATGTTATTGTCGTAAAGCCGCACCGACTGCCGTGTCCAGCGCACACCTTTCGGGTCGTGCGGGAAATTGACATTCACCAGGTTCAAATGTGGGTTTTTAAACAAAAGGTCCAATGCCTTTTCTACAAACGGATCGAGCGCGTCAAAATCAGGTTCGATGTCGGTGGGCGTGCTCAACGCAATGCCTTTGATCCCGAACAGTACGGCCTGCTTGGCAGCGGCGAGTGTGCCCGAATGCCACATCGCGTTCCCCAGGTTTGGCCCCAGGTTGATCCCGGAAAGCACCACATCAGGCTTATCCCAGAGGTGCTGCCCCAATGCCACGCAGTCGGCGGGCGTACCGTTCACGCGGTACGCGTCGATACCTCCGAAGTCGATAGGCGACTTTTTGTAGGAAAGCGGCCGGGATGCCGTAATCGCATGGCCCATAGAGGATTGCTCCACATCCGGGGCCACTATTTTCACTTCCCCGAACCGGGAAGCTATTTTCGCAAGTGCCGCAAGGCCGGGGCTGTATATTCCGTCGTCGTTCGTTACCAGGATTTTCATAACGTATAGCGTTTTCAGGAGGTTATTAATAAAATTATGCCTGGTATGTTTTTTATAAAACCGGGACTATGCTATACAACCTGATATGAAAAAAACGACCCTTTTGCACAACCCGACAGCCGGAGATAAAGATTTTTCCAGAAAAGAACTGGTCAAACTCATTCAAAAAGAAGGTTTCGAATGCGTTTATGCCTCCGTGAAGGAGCAAGGCTGGGATACATTCGATAACGACGCCGATTTTCTGATCGTAGCTGGCGGCGACGGCACTGTTCGGCGGGCGGCCAAGGCGCTGATGAAGCGAAGGCGGCTCGATAAGCAATATCCCCTGGCGTTGCTGCCTCACGGAACGGCCAATAACATCGCGACCGCACTACAGATCGACGGGCACCCGAAAGACATCATTCCGCATTGGCATCGTTATCGCCTCCAGCCTTTCGACATAGGCCGCGTACATGGTGTGGGCGAGGATCTTTTCTTCCTGGAAGCCTTCGGTTTCGGCATTTTCCCGAGGCTGATGAAGGTAATGGCTAAAATCGAGGATGACATCGGTGACACGGCGGAGGAGAAGCTGAAAGCCGCCCGCGCCGTGCTGCTCGAAATTGTGCAAACCTATCAAGCCAGGCCTTGCACGATTGTGGCCGACGGTGTGGAGCATTCGGGTAACTATATCATGGTCGAAATCATGAATATCCGTTCGATAGGCCCTAATCTGGTGCTCGCCGGCGAAGCGGATCCCGGCGACGGCCTGCTCGATGTGGTGATGGTTTCGGAAGGAAGCCGCAGCAAATTCGAGTCGTTCCTGCTCAGCCGCATTCGTAACGAGGACAAGGAATTCAGTTTTTCCACTATCCGTGCCAGGAAAGTGAAGATATTCTGGGACGGAAAAGACGTCCATGCCGACGACGAGCGCCTGAAAATTGATAAGGCCCTTGAGGCAGAGGTCGAAGTACTGCCTGATATGCTGCAATTTATGCTTGCGGAAAGTTGATCCCATAACTTTTGGTTATAGCGGATAACCAATGGTGATTGGCGCCTGATGTGAATGACGAGTACTTTTGGATCATCAAAGGTTTCCAAAATTCTCATTCACATCAGTTTATGATTCATACAGATATTTGCATTATCGGAGCGGGGCCAGTAGGGCTTTTCGCTGTTTTCGAAGCCGGACTGCTCAAAATGCGTTGCCACCTTATCGACGCCCTGCCGGTGGTTGGCGGGCAACTTGCCGAAATTTATCCCCAGAAACCAATTTATGACATTCCGGGCGCTCCGGCCATTATCGCCGAAGATCTGGTGAACAATCTCATGAAGCAGATTGAGGAGTTCAAGCCTGGTTTTACATTGGGCGAAAGGGTGGAAGCGCTCGAAAAGCAGGACGATGGCAGCTACGTAGTCCGAACCAACGAAGGCACCGGTGTGCATTGCCAGGTGGTAGTGATCGCCGCCGGGCTGGGCAGTTTCGAGCCGCGCAAGCCTGCCGTGGAGCAGCTGGAATATTTCGAAGGGAAAGGCGTGCATTATATGGTGAAAAAACCGGAACAGTTCCGGGGACGGAATGTGGTGCTGGCCGGTGGCGGCGATTCCGCGCTCGACTGGACGATCTTCCTAGCCGATATCGCTTCCCGCGTTACGCTCGTGCATAGGGGCGACACCTTCCGGGGCGCGCCCGATTCGGCTGAAAAGGTGTACGACCTGGCAGGAAAAGGCAAGATCGACCTCATTCTTCAGGCACAGGTGAACAAGCTGGGAGGCAATGGGGTGCTCAAAGAAGTTTCCATCCTGGGCAATGATAAATCACTCACTACCATCCCGACCGACGATTTTATCCCACTCTTTGGCCTCAGCCCGAAGCTTGGGCCGATTGCCGACTGGAACCTGGGCGTGGAAAAATCCGCAATCATTGTCGATACTTTCGACTACTCGACCAATGTCGAACGCATTTACGCCATTGGCGACATCAACACCTACCCGGGCAAGCTGAAACTCATTTTATGCGGCTTCCACGAGGCGGCCATCATGATGCAGAGCGCATTCAAATACATCTATCCCGATCAGAAATTAAGTTTTAAATACACCACCGTTAACGGTGTTAATCCATTTTAGCCATGATCAATATATTCATAGAGAACGATTCAGGTGAGCGTCAGGCTCTTGAAGTTCCGACAGACATGGGTTTCAACCTGATGGAAATACTTAAAGCATACGAATACGACATACAGGCTACCTGCGGCGGAATGGCCCTTTGCGCGACCTGCCATATAGAGGTACTGGAAGGAATGAACAAGCTCCCGGAATCCAACGACAACGAACTCGATACGCTCGATACATTGCCTAATGCGGACGCAAACAGCCGGTTGTCATGCCAGCTGAGGCCGTCGGACGAAATGGACGGCATTGTGATCCGTCTGAAAGCATTACAGGAAGCTTGAATTAAGGTTATTAGAATTTTGGAATAATAGTACATAAACCTCCGTTGACTAACAGCGGAGGTTTTTAGTTTTAGGCCATTACGGCAATCAGGTTTAATGTTACGCCTGCAAGTTCTTTATTGCCAGTTAGATGTGCTTTTGTTAATGCCTCGTCCGGTTTAATGGCCTTGGTGAAAAGCTTCCAGGCGGTGTCGGCGTCGAGGCTGACAGACGCCTGTGGCTGGCCTTCGAAAGTTTCGCTGATTACCCATTGGTCTTCCGTTCTTACCAAAAACCATTCAAACGTTTCATCGAGTGCGACCGCAATGCGTACGGCTGTGCCTGTGGGCGCGTGCGTGTTCCTGTACGTATGCGGGAGGCCGCGCAGGAAGGTTTCGATCAGCGGAAGGAACAGGCGGGGCGTCATGATGCCCTGTTGGAGACCACGCTTACCCACTGCATCGCGGATTTGCTGCTGGTGATGCCATTTTTCGGTGTATTCGCGGGCGATGTGAAACCAGTTTTTAGAAACCGATTCGCCGGCCCAGGAAACGGAGAAAACGGCGTCCGCTTCAAGGTCCTGGTGGCTCATTATTTCCGAGTACTGCCTTCCGGTGCTTTCGAGGAGCTCGGTAAGCAGTGCGGGACTCATCCGTTTGCAGGCTTTTACCCAGTCCGCATTCAACTGGTTCAGATAGGCAACCAGATCGCCGTAACTATTGATTTCGTGATCGGGCGCGGTGAAATGGCCGTCGCGGTAAATCGAGATCACCCGGATGTTGCCGTCCAGCAAATGCGCTGCCACATCGCGCACTTTCCAGAGCCGTGCTACCGTCGGTTTTTCCCAATCTTCGGGCGTGAGGGATTTGAGCAGACTGATCAGGTGTTCGTCGAGCTCCCGGAAGAGGTGAGCGGTGTGGATCATGGCAGTAGCGTGGGTTTGTTTGGCTTAAATATCGGTGAAAAAGCGATTTATTGTGATGTTCAGGCTTCGATTTGGTATTTTTGACGCTTGTTTAAATGATTATAGTAAAGCTATGCGTGCCCAAACGGCCGCATGCAGGCTGGTAAAAAGATTCAGAGAAATGACTTATTGTTTGGGAATAAAAGTGAAAGAGGGCCTTGTTGCCCTGGCCGATACGCGGATCACCGCCGGAACCAATACTACTACTAAAAAGAAGATGTATGTAACCCAGCAAGACAATTATTCGATGTTCATTATGACCAGCGGATTGAGGTCTGTACGCGATAAGGCGGTACATTATTTTGAAGAACTGATCAGTGAAGGTGTCGTTTACAATAAGCTTTACAAAGCGGTGAATGCATTTGGAGAACAAATCAAACGCGTTGCCGAGGAAGACAAAGCGAGCCTCGAACGGGCGGGTCTTAAATTTAACCTTAATACCATTGTGGGCGGTCAGCTGAAAGACGACAAGGACCATAAGCTGTTCCTGCTGTATTCGGAAGGGAACTGGGTGGAGCTCGATGAAGGTTCGCCCTACGTGATCATTGGTAACTCCGGCCAGGGGAAAGCCATCCTGAACCGGGTGCTAAACGAAAATTCGACCATGAAACAGGCCCTTAAAGCGGGGTTTCTGTCATTCGATTCCACACGCGTAAGCAATAACGATGTCGATTTTCCGATCGACGTCGTGTTGTACAAAAAGGACAGCTTCGCCATCGTCGAGCATCGCTATGAGCAGAAGGATATGGAGGAAATATCCAGGATATGGGCGGAGAAGCTAAAACAAGCCCTTGACGACATCCCGGAAGAATGGATGGATACCACTTTTAGCAAGATGTCCAAGGCTTAAGCCTCGGACTCTGGCCAGAGATGCTGGAGCGCTGGCGTCCCCCGATAACCCAAGGCGTAAGCCTTGGGTTATCTAGAGTCCATACTTGTCGATCAGGTACAGCATGGAAGCCATAGCCGCCGCACCGAGTTCCAGTTCTCGCTTACTGACTGTCTCAAACTTGTCGTTGGCGGCATGATGATAGTCAAAATACCTTTGCGTATCCGGTATCAGTCCAAGTAACACGGTACCCTGCTGTGCCAGCGGACCGATATCCGCACCGCCACCGCCGGGCCCCAGCTCGTGAATGCCATAAGCGGCAAAAAGCTTAACCCATTGCTGGATTTTAGTCTTTTGCGCAGGCGTACCCACGATCCCGAATCCGCGGGGCGAGAATCCCCCATGATCGGACTCGATCGCCGCGATATGCATTTCCTGTTTGGTTTTAGCCGAATCCGCGTAGGTCATACCACCTTTCATGCCATTTTCTTCATTCATAAACATGACCGCACGCAACGTGTTGTTGGGCTGGTAACCCAAGGTTTTCAGGATACGAACGGCCTCTATGGATTGCACGCAGCCGGAACCGTCGTCGTGCGCACCCTGTGCGAAGTCCCATGAATCGAGGTGGCCTCCTACGGCTATGAACTTGCCGGTGCTTACCTTCCCTCTCAATTCTCCGATGACATTGTGTGACGGGGCATCTGGAAGCGTCTCGCAATGTTGTTCGAAGTAGAATTCGGTATCAGGATTTTCTTTTACGGCCTTGCTGAGCAACTCTGCCCCATTGGTACTGATGGCGGCAGCCGGGATCATGGGCGCGCCGCTTGCATAGCGCATGCTGCCCGTATGCGGAAAATCGTCGAGGCGGGTTGTCATGGAACGGGTAATGGAGCCGATTGCGCCCAGTTTGGCCGCCTCGCTCGCGCCCGCGGCACGCTGCTCGACGGCGCCGGCGTAAGCTTCGAAGGTATTGATTTTCGTCGGGTCCATCGGTCGGTTGAAGAACACGATTTTGCCTTTCACCTTTTCCGTACCGAGCTCGCGAAGCTGCTGGAAGCTTTTAACCTCAATTATTTTTCCTTTGATACCACCCTTGGGTGTAGCGATCGAACCGCCCAATGCGGCAATGGGTACCTCGGTTTTTTGCTTGCCGTTATTAATCTGCGCTTTTTCCTTCGCACCACGTACCCAATGCGGAACCAGCACATTTTGCAGGAACACATTGTCGAAATGCTCACCTTCCATTACGGATTTTGTATACACAACAGCCTTCGCAGCCCCTTCCGAGCCGCTCAGTCTCGGGCCAACCTGCTGGGTGAGATACCGCAGCCATTCGTAGGACTTGCCTTCGGCGAGGGCAGTGTCGTATATTTTGCGGATAAAGGCGGAGTCGGCCTGGAAGTCGGTTTGGGCCGAAACGGGAAGCGCTATCCCTGTAATGGAAAGGGATAGCGCTGCGAAGAATTTTTTCATGTAGTGACAGGAGTTTTGGAGTTAATAAGTTCAAAGTTTACGAATGTTTTCTCTAAACTCATGCACTCATCAACGTCATTTAGCTGGGTTTTACATTTTTCCCCTGTCGCTTCGCAATCGAGAGCAACAATGCGGGCAGCAGGATCAGGTTGGTGCACATGGCCACCAGCAAAGTGATCGATACCATCACGCCCATCGCCGCCGTTCCGCCAAAACTCGACGCGGAGAAAATAGAGAAACCGCAAAACAGGATCACTGCCGTATAGATCATACTCAAACCGGTACCGAAGATAGAAGCCGTTACGGCTTTGGAAGGTGTAAGACCATTTTTGTAAAGCTCCTCGCGGTAACGGGTGAGGAAGTAAACCGTTCCGTCGGATGCGATACCGAACGTAATGCTGAAAATCAGGATCGTGGTTGGTTTGAAATAAATATCAAAGTAACCCATTATACCGGCTGTCAATGCAAGCGGGATCAGACAGGGCAGTTTGGACAAAAGAATAATAGGGATCGAGCGGAACAGCACCATTCCCACAATGGCTATCAGCACGATTGCGATGAGCAGGCTTTCATACAGGTTACTGAGCAGGTAATCATTGCTTTTGAGAAATACCAGGCTGTGGCCGGTAAGGCTGACCTTATATTTTTCGGGGCTGAAAATAGAATCCACTTTCGGGCGGATGCGGTTCATGAGCTCCTTAATGCGTTCCGAGCCGACGTCGGCCATCTGGAAGCTCACCCTGGTAACGCTTTTGTCCTCATTCAGGAACGATGTAAGCTGTTTCGCGGCGCCCTGCTGGCTTTGAAGGTATGGGGTCATTTTGTTCAATTCCAGCACACCGGGCAGTGCGTAATATTTGGCATCGCCGCCACGGTAACCCTGGTAGAGGAATTTGGATGCCTCCACAATGGATACGGGCTTCGAGAATTCAGGAAACTTGGCCATTTCGTTCTGAAATGACTTGATTTTATAAAGTGTCTTGGCCTGATCGGCAAAAATGCCGTTGGGCTGTCTGGTATTGATCATCACCTCGAACGGCAGCACGCCATTGAAGTTCTTTTCAAAAAACCGGAGATCGGTATAAACCACATCTTTTTTCGGCAGATCGTCCACGACGTAGCCGATCGTTTTGATTTTGGTCATGCCAAATACCGAAACGACAATGAGCACTACCATGGCAATGTAAATCTCTTTCCTGCGGTTGTGCACCAGGTTGTTCACCATCCTGAGGAACCCGAATGCCCATTTGCCTTCGAGGTGTTTCAAATGGCGCGGCTTGGGAGTGCTCATGTAATGCAGGGTAATGGGCAGCAATACAAGGCAAAGCACGTAGGTTACCATCACACTAATGGCCGCCACCACGCCGAACTCGACGAGCAGGATACTATTCGTGAAGTAAAACACGCCAAAACCGATCGCGGTAGTCATGTTGGCGAGGAATGTCGATAGGCCGATCTGTCGGATCATTTCGGCCAATGCCTCGTCTTTGTTGCTGTGCGATACGAGTTCCGTCTGGTATTTGTTGATCAGGAAAACACAGTTAGGAACCCCGATGACGATAAGTAGAGGAGGGATAAGGCCGGTTAGCGCGGTGATTTTGTAATTAAATAAATGCAATATCCCGACCGAAAACACCACGCCGATCAATACCACTACGATAGACAGAACAGTAAGGCGTAACGAGCGGAAAAATGCCCACAGAATAAGCAGCGTTACAAATACGGCCAGGCCCATGAAAAGCTCCATTTCGCCGGAGATCTTCTTCATATTGACCGTCCGGATGTAAGGCATCCCCGAATAATGCAGATCGGTATTGTATTTAACGGCGAAAGTGTCCGCCATTTTTTCGATATCGTCGACGATCGTCAAACGGCGTTTCGAGTTGAGTTCCTTGTCGTTGAAGGTAATGACGATGAGCGTCGCATTGGTTTTGCTGTTGAGTACCAGCCCTTCATAAATAGGAAGGTTGGCGATCTCCTTTTTAATGCTGTCGGCTTCCGCCTGTGTGTTGGGTATATCGCGGATAACCGGAGAGAAATCAAAGCGGCTGAGGCTGTCGTTGCGAGCTATTTTGTAGACGTTGGCAAGGGAAAGCACGTTTTTGATCCCCTCTGTTTCCCGGATTTGCTGGGAAAGCTTGCACCAGTCACGAAATTTGTTGATTTCAAAAAGCTGGGGATCCTGCCATCCGATCACCATCACGCTCCCGTCCTCGCCGAAAAGTTTGCGGAAGTCCTGATATTCTTTCTCTACGGGATCGTTGGAGGGAAGGATGCGGGCGAAATTGTAGGAGAGTTCAATTTTGCTGGCTTCGTAGGCCATGAAGACCGTCGATACTAACACTAGTGCAACCCACAAAAGCCGGTAGCGGATGATGTAAGTTGCTATTTTATTCCACATAATTGATTATTGAGTTCACAAAAAGTTGCAAATATAGCTACGGGGACGGGAAAAGGGGCATTTTTGAGGCTTCAAATGCCCGCCAATCTTTCAAGATGATGGTATTCAATGCCAAAGAACCGCTTCGCTTCCCGGATCTTTTCGAGTGCGACGGCCTGTGATTTTTCGCTCCTTATGCCCCTTGTTCCGACTATGAGGACGTTTTTGGGGGTATGGGCATCGGAAATAAATTCGAACACCTTCGTTTTGTAGCCAAAATATTCAAGTACCAACGCGCGGATACCATCGGTTACCATTTCCGCCTGTCTTTCCAGGAAAATACCGTGCCGGGTCAGGAAACTGACCTCGTTACGGGTCTTGTGTTGCTCGATTTGCCGGCGGATCTGTTTATGACAGCAGGGCGCGACTACGATCAGATCGGATTCTGCCTCAATCCCCTTAAATATGGCGTCGTCGGTAGCGGTATCGCAGGCGTGCAGGGCAATGAGGATATTTGTACCCGAAGCATCGAACTGGTCGATCGTGCCCTCGCGAAAGGACAAGCCTCTGAAACCCGCGTTTTGGGCGATCTGATTGCATAGCGTTACCAGATCCTCTCGGAACTCGATGCCGGTCACCTCCGGATCCAGTTTCAGTACATTTTTGAGATAATCGTACAAGGCAAATGTCAGGTATCCCTTGCCCGAACCCATATCGGCGACCTTCACCCGATTTCCCGGTTCTATCTCCCGGATCAGGCTGCTCAGAATATCGATGTAATGGTTGATTTGCCGGAACTTGTCCTGCGCATTATGGAAGACATTGCCTTGCTGGTCGGTAATTTTCAGATCGAACAGATAACCCTTATCCGAGGGCGAAATAAGCCGGTTTTTGTTCTTGTCGTGGCTCAGGGAAGGTGCGTCCCGGCTGGTTACAGCCTTTTTTTTGAGGGTCGTCTTGCCGCTGGGGTGTATTTCAAAAAGAATATCCGAACCGACCGTCTGCAAAGTAGCGACGCGGAAGTCGCCGCCCAGCCATTGTTTCAACATCTCAATAACCTCTTCAAAGGTGTGGTTTTTGGTAATGTCGCGCGTTTTGTGGCGGTAGGTAAGGCTTAGGCGGGGTTCCTTCCTGATCAGGACTTTTTTGATATAAACATTTTTCAGGCTTTCATCCGTACCGTGGTAGTTGCCGAGCGAGAGTTTTACAAATGAGCCATTCTGAAGGCTATTTTCGCTCTCGGTGACGAATTCCTGAGCTTTTTCGGTAACATTCATGAGGGTGCTTCAATCTTTTTGTATAAGAAGTAACGACCCGGTAGGCCGTTACAGTCTCGATGAGCGGGAATAATCATTTGATGATCACTTTCGGGATCTCGATTTCGACACGAATGCCGTTTTCTTTCTCGCTGTGGATTTGGATTTTACCGTGCAGACTTTCCACACGACTCTTGATATTTCTTAACCCGACCCCCTGGCGGTCGGGCTCGATCATTCCCGTGCCGTTATCGCTCACCACCAGGACGATCGTTTTCAGGTTTTCAGTCAGGTCAACCGATGCTTCGCTGGCACCGGAGTGTTTGATAATGTTGTTGGTCAATTCCAGGACAATGCTGTACAGCTCAAATTCGATCTTGTTGTTGAGCCGGTTATTCATTCCTTTCTGGGTGAAAGTGAATGCGATATTCTTGTTTTCATTCAGTTTACTGATCAGCCGGTGCAAGGCCATGATCAACCCGTGTTCTTCGAGCTCGGCGGGCATTAGATTATGCGAGAGACTCCGTACTTCCTTGTATGCGGCGCCCACCATCTGATGTACGCTTTCGTAGATCTTTTGTTCTTCTTCCGAAAGCACTTTTTTATCGATACCATACAAATACCAGTTCAGCGAAGCCAGGGTGCCTCCCAGGTGGTCGTGGAGTTCGGCCGCGACGCGCTTCCGCTCGATGGTCTGCCCCTCGACGAGCGCGGCTTCGATCTCGGCATTTTTTCTGCGAAGCTTTTTATTGTTAAACCAAAGAAACACGGCAGACACGATCACGAGGCACGAAAACCCGATCAGGAACCGCTGCACGATTAGCTGCTCATTGATGATTTTCTGCTGGATTTCGGTATCCATCAGCTTATTGTCGAACATGAGCTGGTACATGGTGTATTGTCGCTTGATCGTCTCGTCATGCACCATCCGACGCCCGAAGTTGACGGCCTGGGCATATTCGAGCGCCTCGGCATACATGCTCTTGCCCTTATACGAGCGGGAAAGCGTCACCAGTGCCCAGTTCGTCTGCTGGGCGGAATGGTAGATTTTGGCGTATGTCAATGCCCTCAGGCCCGCTTCGATGGATTGGTCGTATTTCTTCTGGTAATAATAGGTATTGCTGAGGTCGTTCAGGCAGTTCAGTTCACCGTAGCGGTTATCGATTTTACGGAACAACGCGATGCTTTGCAGAAAGTACTTTTCCGATTCGGCGTAATTCCCGATTCGCACGTGCATATAGCCGATGCTCTGCAGAAACGTAGCCCTGCCCCAGTCGGAGCCCATCTTTTCGAACATTTTGTACGATTTATCGTAAAGCTTCACGGCGACATCATACATGCTTTTTTCGCGGTAGCAGTTGCCCAGGTTTTCAATGCTCAATGCAAGAGAACTATCGGCTTTCAGGCGCGTGAACATCTGCACGGCGTGCTCATAATTGATACGCGAGGAGTCCCATTGGCGGTATTCAGAGTAGCTTTCGCCCAAAAAACGTTTTCCGTGGGCAGTGAAACCCGGCAGGTTGAGCTGTCGCGACAGTGTAATGGTTTCGTTGGAAAGCTCTCTTAGCACATCGTAGCTGCCGTCGAGCAGGTAATAGGTGCTCAATAGGTTGTAGGCCAAAAGTTTCCCCTTTCCCCACTGATGTTTTTGAGATAGCCTTAAAACGTGCTTGGCATAAAACATCGATTTCTCGGCATCCTGGAAAAGATATTCGGAACCGAGCTTGTAATACTTGTTGATCAAAACGGTATCCTCGGCAAAATCCTCCTGCGGCTTGGATTCCACCACTTCCGCGCTTTTTGACTGTCCGTTTTGCCCGACGGAGGTGCACTGGGCGGCCGAAAGCATGCATCCGAACGAGAGTATGAGAATTAGTTTGTAGAATTCATTCATATATCACTGATACAATGATAGTTAGGTGGGTGTTGGCAGGTTATGGGAAGTTGGTGTAATAAGGCTTGCGTGCTTAACCTTTACTTACAAAAATATTGTCTTTTATGTAATATCTGTAAGGAAGCTCGCGCCCGACATTGATGCCAATGCGCGGTCCTGTCACGATTTCAGCTGGCGGTGCAATGGCGGCATGCAAATACAGGGAACCCTCAGAAAGCAGCATCGTATTATGTAGGGCCCTCTCTATACCCATTGCACGCACGAGTTTGCCGGGGCCGCGGCAAAGGTCTTTCAGCTTAATTTGAACCGTCGACGGGGTAGCTTTTGTCTTCCCGGGCCTGATACTCCGTCGGATTTCCATCAATTCGATGCCCTCGGAAGGTTGCAACGCGCGTATCAGTACCGCTTCCCCGATGCCTTCCGCATTGCTGACGATATTGAAGCACTGGTACATGCCGTAAATGAGGTACACGTACACCGTTCCTGCCATGCCGTACATCGGCTCGGTGCGCGTAGTGCGCCGGTTGAATGCGTGGCACGCGGGATCGTCCTGCAAATAGGCTTCCGTTTCGACGATAACGCCGCTCGTGATGCCATCCGGACTTTCGTGTACAAGCTCGCAGCCCAGCAACTTTTGCGCGAGCGTGCGTGTATCGTAAGCGGAGAAAAAGGAAAGGGGAAGCTTCTCTCCCGGCATCAGATAATATTCATCGTTTGCTCCTTGATCTTTTCGAGCTCGTCCTTCATCCGCACAACCAGGTGTTGAATCGCGGCGTCGTTGGCTTTCGAGCCGATCGTGTTGATCTCCCGTCCGATTTCCTGGGCGATGAAATTGAGCTTCTTGCCGTTGCTTTCCGAAGCTTTCATCGTTTCGAGGAAATAGGTAAGGTGGTTGGCCAAACGGATCTTTTCCTCTGAAATATCGAATTTCTCTACATAATAGATCAGCTCCTGTTCAAAGCGGTTAGGGTCAAAATTGTCGTCGGTCAGCAGTTCCCTGACCTGTTTTTCGAGTCGCTCACGGACAGCGGGAATCCGGGCTTTGTCCTGTTCGGCCACCTGGTCCAGCAGGTCTTGAATCGTATTAATGTATTCGACGAATTTCTCGGAGGTCATGCGGCCTTCCTGCTCGCGGAAAACGGAGCATTTGCGGAGCGCTTCCAGTACTGCTACCTTGATCTGCGACCAGTCGTCCTCCTTGCTGGTATCGTCAACCGTTTCGTTGTTGTAGGCATTGGGCAATTGCAGTGCGATACGCAGCAGTTCGGTGCCGTCGGGAGTAAAACCCAGTCCCGTGGCGGTATCTGTCAAATCCTGGTAATAGGTACTTACAAGCGCGCGGTTCACGGACGTGGATGCGACGGTTTTACCCACCGGCTGGACGGAGAGGGTAAATTCAACCTTGCCGCGTTCGAGCGACTGGGTAATGAGGTTTCGGATTTCGATTTCCCTTTCGGAGTAGTTCCGGGGAATGCGGCAATAAATATCCAGGAATTTGGAGTTCAACGTCTTGATTTCTACCGTGACATTGATCGATTCGGATTCGATGTTGGATACACCGTACCCGGTCATTGATTTTAACATAAGGATGTGCTTTGGTTCCGGTCAGGGAACGGGTTGCTATTTGATTCTGACCATGGGCGACGGACCATCGACCATAGTATTTGGTTTGCCGTGCCATGGTCCATGGCCGGCCATCAGGCCCTAGTTAAATCGCTGCTTTCCTCCCGACTTGGCCGGATGCTGGCTTTCGGATGGTTGTGGTTTTGAGATAAGGGCATTTTTCTCCATATCGGCATTGAAAATGCGGAACCTCGATATGTCGCAGGCCAGGTACAGCGCTTGTAGCAATGAGCCGGGTTCCGCGAGGTTTTTTCCTGCGATGTTATAGGCGGTTCCGTGGTCGGGAGAGGTGCGGACGGCTGAAAGTCCGGCTGTAAAATTCACACCCTCATTGAATGCGAGTGTTTTGAAAGGGATCAGGCCCTGATCGTGGTACATAGCCAGCACGGCGTCGTATTGGCGGTAAGTGCCTGCTGCAAAGAAGCCGTCTGCGGGGAATGGCCCTACCACCAGGTGGCCCTTTTCTTTGAACTGCTTGATCACCGGCTCGATGACTTCGATTTCCTCTGATCCGAGCAAACCGTTCTCGCCCGCATGGGGATTTAGCCCCAGTACAGCCAGTTTAGGTTTTTTTATCCCGAAATCTTCTTTCAAAGACTGTAAAATCTGCTCGATCTTGGCTGTAAGTTTTTCAGCCGTGATGTGTTCGCGGACGTTTTGCAATGGCATATGTCCGGTAAGTACACCCACCCGCAGGTTGCCCGCCACCATGAACATCAGCGCGTCGTCCTTTCCAAATGCTTCTGCCAGGAATTCGGTATGGCCGGGAAATTTGAAATCTTCATTCTGGATGTTGTCCTTATTAATGGGGCCTGTGACAAGGGCCTGAATTTTCCCTTCTTTCAGGTCTTCGACGGCCCGTTTTAGTGAGGCAAAGGAGCCTTGGCCGGCCTCCGCTGTGATCTTTCCCGGCTGAATTTCAGTCTGATGGTCGTGCCAGCAGGTGATCACATTAGTCAGTTTATGGTTGGCCTGCTCGGGTTTCTGGATGCCGTGCAGGTTCCAGTCTTTCATTTCGAGCAGGTTGCGGTACTGGTTCAATACTCTCAGAGAGCCGTAGATGATTGGTGTGCACAATTTCGCTAACTGGTTACCCTCTAATGCTTTAAGGATTACTTCCGGGCCAATGCCGTTATAATCGCCTATTGTGATGCCGATAACCGGTTTATCACTCTGTTGTTCGTTCATGTAGGTAAATGCTGTTGTATGTGTTCTGCTGCGTAATTCTGTATTACTTTTGCCGGACGGTTCGACCGGCAAGTTACAAAAAATCCCGTGCTACTATGAAAATCCTGATCGCAGACTCCATGCATCCTTCATTATTCGAGATGCTGGAAGTGCAAAAATGGGACTATGATTACCATCCTGAATACAAAAGAGAGGACATAAAAAATGCATTGCCTGGCTACGATGGACTTATGATCCGCAGCAAGACCTTCCTCGATCGTGAAATGCTCGAAAATGCCCGAAATCTGCGTTTTATCGCGCGGGCCGGTGCCGGCCTCGACCTGATCGACCTGGAAGTGGCCAGAGGGCTGAATATCGAAGTTTTCCACGCGGGCACGGGCAACCGCGACGCTGTGGCGGAACACGCGCTGGGCATGCTGCTGGCACTATTTAACAATATTCTGCGTGCCGACCGGCAGGTACGCAATGGAGTCTGGGACCGGGAAGGTAATAGGGGAGTGGAGCTGATGGGCAAAACCGTCGGGCTGATCGGTTACGGGAATAATGGCTCGGCTACTGCGAAGCGGCTCAGCGGTTTTGGGTGTAAAGTGCTTGCGTATGACAAATACCGTGATAACTATGGAGATGCATTCGCCACGGAATCTTCTATGGAAGAAATCCAGCGCGAGGCGGACGTTCTCAGCCTGCATATTCCACTGACCGAGATTACCCGCTACCTCGTCGACGAGCCATTCATTGCGGGTTTTGCGAAGCCATTTTACCTGTTGAATTTATCCAGGGGCGAAGTGGTGAAATTAAAGGCAGTTACGGAGGCGTTGGAAAGCGGGAAGATCAAAGGTGCCTGCCTGGATGTGCTTGAAAACGAAAAGATTACGAAACTTTTGCCTGAGCAGCAGCAGGTATTTGATTATTTGCGTTCGTCGGACCGCGTGGTTCTTACGCCTCACATAGGCGGTTGGACGCATGAAAGTTATGTCCGGATCAATGAAGTGCTGGTGCAGCAAATTCGGAACTGGCTATAAACAAATATGCCGACCAATGGTCGGCACGTTTGCATCTATTAGCCATGAAAAATAAAATACTTACTTGCCAAGTGTACCGCGAAGCGCACGTGGGATTTCAACAGATGCGATCGGATTGCTTGTCGCTGTCAATATAACAAAATTTTCAGCTTTCAGTGCACCAACCTTCACAGATTTTCCTAAATCCAGGTCTGTTACATCAACATCTACATAGTCAGGGATGTTCTCCGCAAGACCCTGTACGCGCAATTTACGCAATTTTTGGTTCATTTTACCACCTTTCATAACTCCGGTAGATGTACCTGTCAATTTAACAGGAACTTCCACTTTAATTTCTTTTCCGGGAATGATCTGCAGAAAATCCGCGTGGATCAATGCATCGTTCACGGGATGGTATTGTGTTTCCTGAAGAATCGCATTGTACTCGGTACCTTCGATGTTCAGGGTAACGTTAAAAATATCCGGTGTGAAAAGCAATTCACGGAACAACATGGACGGTGCATAAAAATGCACTTGTTCGTCACCTCCGTACAGCACAGATGGAACATAACCTTGAGCGCGCAAGTTCTGTGATTCCACCTTGCCGAGATTCGCTCTTTTAAACCCTACAATCTCATGCTTTTTCATAAGAATTTTTATATTAAAGTTAAATAAAAGAAAATTTACTGAGAATTTATAAACAATGAACTAATAGATTCGTGATCGCGGATCCGGCCTATTGCCTTTGCAAAAATTTCTGCAACAGATAGTACGCGGATTTTTTCATTCTGTTGCTTAAGAGGGATAGTATCTGTTACGATCAACTCTTGCAGCATCGAATTGGCAATATTTTCATGCGCCTTGCCCGACATGATCGCGTGCGTGCTGATCGCCCGGACGGACGATGCACCCTTTTCCATGATAATCTCGGCTGCTTTGCAAAGCGTTCCTCCCGTATCGATCAAATCGTCTACCAGCACTACATCCATCCCTTCCACGTCTCCGATCACCTGCATGCTTGCGATTTCGTTGGCACGTTTCCGGTGCTTGTCGCAAAGGATCATGTCCGCATTCAGGAACTTGGCGAAATTCCGTGCCCGTGCGGCGCCGCCAACGTCGGGCGATGCGATCAGAAGATTTTTGAGGTTCAGGGATTTGATATAAGGAACAAAAATCGAGGTTCCTTCGAGGTGGTCGACAGGCAGGTCTAGAAAGCCCTGGATCTGTCCGGCGTGTAAGTCTATGGTCATCACGCGGTCAACTCCCACGGCGGTAAGGAGGTTGGCAACGACTTTCGCTGCGATCGCCACGCGGGGCTTGTCTTTTCTATCCTGGCGTGCGTAACCGAAATACGGGATCACCACCGTCACATAATGCGCCGAAGCACGACGGGCCGCGTCCACCATCAGTAGCAACTCCATCAGATTGTCGGCAGGAGGGAACGTAGATTGGATGAGAAAAACATCGCAACCCCTGATCGACTCCTCGAAACTAGGGGACAATTCGCCGTCGCTAAACTTGCGCAGCGTGTAGCCTCCCAGTTCCTTACCATAATACCTGGCAATGTCTTTGGCCAAATATTCGGACTGACTCCCCGAAAATATTTTTACTGTATTGAATGAACCCATGGCCAAACTAAAATTTGCGCAAAATTAAACAAAACGAATTAACTATGATAGAATCTTTTTAAAAAAAATATAATAAAGCTGTACACTACTGTATCCGACAAGCAATCCCACCAGAGCCCCGACGAGGATGTCGAGCGGGTAATGTACACCCACGTATACGCGACTATACGCGTATACGGACGCCCAGAGGAACAAAAATACCATTTGAGGTACTCGCCGGCGCAGCAAACTGAACCACGCGATGGCCAGGGCGAAACTCGTGGACGCGTGCGAAGATGCGAAGCCATACATCCCACCGCAATCGGTGACGTGGTGCATTACAACCTGGATCGACGGGTCGTGGCAAGGCCGTAACCTCAGGAAATAGGGCTTCATAAACCCGGAAGTGACCTTGTCGGCGGCTGCAACGGCCAGTACGACAGCGATAATGATAAACCCACCCTTTTTCCAGCCTTCCGCCCGGATTGTCAGTCCGATAAGCAGGATGTAGAGCGGAATCCAGGTGTATTTGTAGGTAACCCAGTACATTACCGTGTCGAGCCAGGGAGTGTGCAAGCCATTCAGCCATAAAAACAGCTCCTGATCGGCGCTGACTATGCTATGTACCGCATCCGTCATGAACTGAAACCGAGTACTTTCCTCACTTTACCGATCGTTTCCTGCGCGATTTCGCGGGCTTTGGCTTCGCCGTCCGTCAGAATGCCTTCCAGCTCCTGCGTGTTCTCCATGTAATAATTGAAAATACGCCGCGGCTCGGCGAACACCTCTATAAAGCATTCGAAAAGCGCCTGCTTGGCGTGGCCATAGCCATAGCCGCCGTTCAGGTAATTCTGGCGCATCGTTTCGACGTCGGCTTCCTTTGCGACCAGGCTGTAAAGCTGGAATGTGATGTCGTTGTCGGGATCCTTGGGTTCTTCCAGCTGTTTCGAATCGGAAAGGATCTTTTTTGTGATCTTTTTCAGCTCGTTTTCTGGCAGGAAAATATCGATATAATTATGATATGACTTGCTCATTTTCTGCCCGTCGAGCCCGGGGATCGTCATGATACGCTCGTCGATTTGCGGCTCGGGCAGTACCAGGATTTCTTCACCCGCCAGGATATTGAAACGGTTGGCGATGTCCTTCGACATTTCCAAATGCTGCTTCTGGTCTTTGCCGACGGGGATGATATTGGCGTTATAAAGCAGAATATCAGCCGCTTGCAGGACAGGATAGGTAAAAAGTCCCGCATTCACATCGGCCAGCTTCTCCGATTTATCTTTAAAGGAAGTAGCATTGGCCAGCATCGGGAATGGCGTGAAGCAGTTCAGATACCACGCAAGCTCTGTATGCTCCTGCACTCGCGACTGGCGCCAGAATACGTTTTTTTTGTAATCGAATCCGAATGCTAGCCAGGTAGCTGCAATTGCGCGGACATATTCGCCACGTTCCACGCCGTTTTTCAGCGTCGTGAGCGAATGGAGGTCGGCGATAAAGAAAAAAGATTCGTTTTGGGGATTTTTAGAGAGTTCGATCGCAGGTTTGATGGCTCCCAGGATGTTACCCAGGTGAGGTCGCCCGCTGCTTTGAATGCCTGTTAGGATTCTGGCCATTGTAAATTGAGTGTTGGGACGTGCCCGGCAAAAATTATGGGTTGTTATAAAATTGTTTCAATTAATAACCGAATTTGCTTCGAAGTAATGCTTGCTTGTTCGGATTTGTCATAGATGCTAAGGAGATAAAGTTTGCCATCTTCGGAGACATAATATGTGATTACCCTGACTCCTCCGCTTTTCCCTTTACTCTTGCTCTTTACCTGCCAGCGAATTTTGAATACATTTCCCCCCAGCGGTGTTCCCAAATCAGGCTTCACACTCAGTTCTTTCAAAAGGTCCTCCATATCAAACTTCAAAGACTGGAATTTCTTCGAAAGCCTCTTGAACTCTCTTTTAAATTGTGGGAGGTATGTAATTTTAGTCATTAAAAAGCTCGCTGATGTCAGGTTCAGGTATTATACCGTCTCGCATGAGCTTTAATTCTTTGAGGGACTGTTTGAAAGAGTCCAAAAAGCGATCTTTTTTGAGTTGAGCCTGGATGCCTTCCCACTCTTCAATCGGGATTACGACCGCGGTTCTCTTACCTTGCTCATTCGACAAATACTGCACATTCATAGCTATCAACAGTTTAGCGTTTTCCGGTTAGCATTAGCCTTTTCTTAATCCCAAAATTCGGTAAATTGAACCAGAAAACGTAGTAAATTTGAATTTTATACCTTCACCAACACAACATGGATTCTAAAACGCTGCACTTTCTCAGTCAATTAGCCGAAAACAATAACAGGGAGTGGTTTCAGGAGAATAAGAAACTTTTCGAGGCCGCGAAGGCGGATATGGAAAAGCTGGTCGGTTACCTGATCAGCGAGGTGGGAAAGTTTGAGGACCTCGGGAATGTACAAGTAAAGGATTGTATGCTGCGCATTTACCGGGATGTCCGTTTTTCCAAGAACAAGGCTCCGTATAAGAACAACCTGGCCGCGGGCATTGGTCCGGGCGGGAAAAGTTCAGGGAAAATCGACTACTACCTGCAAATCCAGCCGGGCGATCAGACATTCCTCGGCGGCGGGATGTGGGAGGTGACAACCGAGCAGCTTGCCCGCTTCCGCCAGGAGATCGATTACAATGCGGATGAGCTGAAAGCGATCATTCATGAAAAGGAATTTCATAGTTATTTCCCTGAAATCCATGGCGAAAGCCTCAAAACAGTGCCGAAAGGCTATGCCAAAGACCATCCGGAAATAGAGCTGCTGAAACGCAAACAACTGTTTTTTATGCACCGGTACACGGATAAAGAGGTGGCTTCCAAAGACTTCGGTAACCTGGTTTTGAAAGGCATTCAATTGCTGAAACCCTTTACCGATTATATGAATTATGTATTGTACGAAGAGGCGGAAGAGCATTGACCCGAAATGCTAACCCCGATTTGACAAGGCTGCAATACCCATTACAACCCAACTAATATGCAATTCTCACATTTGCACTGTCACACACAGTTCTCGTTGCTCGACGGTGCTGCCGATATTAAGAAGCTCTTCAAAAAAGCCAAGGAGGACAATATGCCCGCCGTCGCCATCACCGACCATGGTAATATGTTCGGGGTGTTCGAGTTTGTGGCCGAGGGGAACAAGCAGGGCATCAAGCCTATTGTCGGTTGCGAGTTTTACGTGGTCGAGGACCGGCATGTGCGGCAGTTTACGAAGGACAAAAAGGATGTCCGTTTCCACCAGTTGCTGCTTGCAAAAGATGAAATAGGCTATAAAAACCTGGTGAAAATGTGCTCGCTGGGGTTCATGGAAGGTATGTATGGGAAATACCCCAGGATCGACAAAGAGCTGATCGTGAAATATCACAAGGGGTTGATCGCTACGACGTGCTGTATCGGTGCGATGATCCCGAAAACAATTATCCGCCAGGGCGAGGAAGCGGCAGAAAAGGAATTCCGGTGGTGGCTGGACCTGTTCGGCGACGATTTTTACGTGGAATTACAGCGCCACGATATTCGCGATCAATATATTGTGAATGAGGTGCTTGTTAAGTTTGCCAGGAAATATAATGTGAAGATTATCTGTTCGAACGACTCGCACTATGTTGATCGCGACGACTGGAATGCGCACGATATCCTGCTGTGTATCAATACCGGCGACAAGCAGAGCACGCCTTCGGCGAAGGACTTTGATGATGAGAAAGGTATTCCGAAAGGCTCGCGCTTCGCATTTTATAACGACCAGTTTTATTTCAAAAAGACCAGCGAGATGCTGCAACTGTTCAACGACCTGCCTGAGTCGCTGGACAATACCAACGAGATCGTCGACAAGATCAAAACGCTTGATCTCCGGAAAGACATTCTGCTCCCCAACTTCCCGATCCCCGACGAGTTCAAGACGCATACCTTATCGGAAATGGTGGGCAAAAAGGAGCTTACCGCAGATGTTCTGAACCAATGGGAATACCTGAGGCACCTTACATTTGAAGGAGCCCGCAAGAAATATGAAGTGGTAACGCCGGAAATCGAGGAGCGGCTCAACTTCGAGCTGCAGACGATCCGAAATATGGGTTTTCCGGGTTACTTCCTTATTGTGGCCGATTTTATCGATGCCGGCCGTAAAATGGGGGTGTTTATCGGTCCGGGACGTGGTTCCGCAGCGGGTTCCGCCGTTGCGTACGCGATCGGAATCACAAATATCGACCCGGTCAAGTACGACCTGCTTTTTGAGCGTTTCCTGAACCCCGACCGTATCTCAATGCCCGATATCGATACAGATTTCGACGATGATGGCCGTCAGAAGGTGATTGATTATGTAGTAAAGAAATATGGATATAACCAGGTCGCGCAGATTGTGACTTATGGTACGATGGCGGCCAAATCGGCGATAAAGGATGTAGCGAGGGTTATGGACTTGCCATTACCGGACGCGAACATGCTGGCGAAACTTGTTCCCGACAAGCCGACTTACAACATGACGCTCAACCGCATTTTTACAGCGCCATTGGAAGGGGAGGGCAGCCTGATGAAAAAGGAAGGCATTTCGCCCGATGAACTGGAGAATGTCAAGCGCATGCGCGCCATTGCATTAGGGAATGATTTGCAGGCCAGTGTTTTGCAAGAGGCCAGGAGGCTAGAAGGAACCGTAAGGAACACCGGTATTCACGCCGCTGGTATTATCATCGCGCCGAGTGATCTGACTGAAATTATCCCGGTGAGCACGTCCAAAGACTCTGATTTTTTGATTACCCAATACCAGGGGAAAATTATCGAGGATGCCGGCGTAATCAAAATGGACTTTTTGGGGCTTCGAAACCTTTCGATCATTAAAGAGGCCCTGCGGATGATCAAGAATAACTACGGACACGACATTGTGATCGATGACGTGCCTCTGGATGACCCAAAGGTTTTCGAATTGTTTCAGCGCGGCGAGACCAATGCGATATTCCAGTTCGAATCCGACGGGATGAAAAAGTACATGCGCGACCTCATCCCTGACCGTTTCGAGCACTTGATCGCCATGAACGCATTATACCGTCCAGGGCCGATCGCGTACATTCCTAACTTCATCCGCCGGAAGAACGGTCAGGAGGAAGTGACCTATGATTTGCCGGAATTGGAAGAGTATCTGGCTGATACTTATGGTATTACGGTGTATCAGGAGCAGGTAATGCTTTTGTCGCAGAAGCTGGCAGGCTTTACCAAAGGTCAGGCGGATACCCTGCGGAAAGCGATGGGTAAGAAGCAGATCGAAACGCTGAACAAGCTGAAAGGCGACTTCATGAAAGGCGGTACCGAAAAGGGCCTCGATGCGAAGAAGCTGGAAAAGATATGGACTGACTGGGAGGCATTTGCGTCTTACGCGTTCAACAAGTCGCACTCGACGTGCTATGCATTCGTGGCCTACCAGACAGCCTATCTGAAAGCACATTATCAGTCGGAGTACATGGCGGCGGTATTGACGAGCTCGCTGGGCAGTATCGACAAGATTACGTTCTTCATGGAAGAGTGTAAAAATCTGGGTATTACCGTTTTGGGGCCCGATATTAATGAATCGGAACGTCAGTTTGGTGTAAATAAGAAAAAGGAGATTCGTTTCGGGCTGGCAGGTGTGAAAGGGAGCGGCGACGCGGCGGTAGAATCGATTATCGAAGAACGGACCCTGAACGGCCCATTCAAGGATGTTTTCGACTTTATGACAAGGGTAAACCTTCGGACGGTCAACAAGAAAACATTGGAAAGCCTTGCCTATGCGGGCGCATTCGACTGTTTCCCGGAATATCACCGGGCCCAGTATTTTGCGGTGGAGAGCGGCGAGACAGGTACTTTTATAGAAAAGCTAATCCGCTACGCCAACAATTACCATGCGGAGAAATCCTCGGCGCAGGCATCATTGTTCGGCATGCTGGGTGATAGCGGCTCCACGCTTGCCAAGCCAAAGGCTGCCGACGTGAGCGAATGGGACGATCTGGCCAAACTCAGGTACGAGCAAGAGGTGGTGGGCTTCTATATTTCCGGCCATCCACTGGATACCTTTCGGACGGAGCTGGATAATTTTTGCAGTTGCACCGTCGGCAAAGTATTGGAAATCCATGAAGGAGAGCGTGCACCGCGCTTTTATGGAAAGGATATCAATGTGGGGGGCATTGTCACGAGTGCACAGGAAAGGATGTCGAAAAATGGGAGTCTTTTTATGATTTTCAAAATTGAGGATTACCAGGGCGCAATGGAGATGCTGATCGGCGGGGAAGATTACATTCGTTTCAAGAACTACCTGCAGGTGGGTCAATTTCTGTATATCAAAGGCAAAGTTCAGAATCGCTGGAAGCAGGAAGACCAGTTCGAATTCAAGATCTCGCAGATACAACTGCTGCCCGAGATCATGGAGAAAATGTGCAGGAAAATTAAGATCAACCTTACGCTGGACCAGATCGACGCGCAGTTCATTCATGTGCTGAACGAAACCTTCGGAAGCCACCCCGGAGGATGCCAGGTAAGTATGACCGTGAAGGACCCGGAGACGCACTTAGAGGTGGAAATGTTGTCGCGCGGTTACCGCGTAGCGCCTAGTAATGAGCTGTTTAAGGTACTCAGAGGCTTCCATGGCGTGAATTTCTCCCTAAACTGATTTGTATTGGTTTAGATGAGGAACTTTTAGATATTAATATTCCTTATTAACGCAGATTGATAAATAACATTTAGACACTTAAAACATGGGAAAAGCACTTGAAATTACCGATAGCACCTTCGACGAACTGATCCAGGGCGACAAACCAGTACTTGTTGACTTCTGGGCTGAGTGGTGTGGGCCTTGTAAAATGATCGGACCGGTTGTGGAGCAACTCGCGGGTGAATATGACGGTAAAGCCGTTATCGGTAAAATGGATGTGGATATGAACTCGTCGGTACCTGCCAAATTTGGTATCCGCAGTATCCCTACGCTGATGATTTTCAAAGGCGGCCAACTGGTAGATAAAGTAGTAGGTGTTGTTCCAAAAACAACCCTTGAAGATAAATTGAATGCCCAGATCGAAGCGACCGTTTGATAATCGCTGATTTCTGAAAGAGTTAAAAGCCCCGGTTTCGGGGCTTTTTTTATTGCATAGCCTTGTAAAAGGTATATAATTATATACCTTTGTTTTAACTTACACTCACACTATATAATGAAATGTTCAGAATTTCATCGCATTGTTCGTCGCGCCGGATGGGTGCATGTCAGAACCAGAGGTAGCCATTACATGTATTCGAAGAACGGGATAACTTACTCAGTCCCATTTCATGCTTCGAAGGAAATCAATGAAGGGTACGAAGAAAATTAACAAAGGACATGGGATTAGATATTAAGTAAGGAGATATGAAAAAGATAAGAGTAGTAATTGAACAAGGAAAGGATGGTTATGGAGCGTATGCCGAAAATGTAAAGAAAATCTACGGTATGGGCGATACGGTCGAAGAAGTAAAGCAATCGGTTCTCGAATGCATTGAAATCGTCAAATCATTTGACGACAAGAACATTCCCGCCGCATTGAAAGGAGAATACGAAATCATCTGGAAATTCGACGTGGAGAGCCTTTTAGAATATTACAAAGGCATATTCAGTCAAACCGGCATTGCACGGTTGACCGGCATTAATGAAAAGCAACTCAACCACTACGCCTCAGGGTTGAAAAAGCCGAGGCCTGCGCAAGCGAAGAAGATCGAGAACGCGTTGCACCGGCTGGCAAACGATTTGCTTGCTATCGAATTATGAGCGCTCCGGCGACAGGCTATTCATTAATTTCAATACTAAAACTTGCCTCGAAAGTACCGCCCGCTTCCAGCTTCAAAATTCCTTCCTTCGTTTCAAAGTTCTGATCCGAATCGGCATTGTCGGCGATACCGAGCCATGGCTCTAGGCATACGAAATGGCCGCCGGGCTTTGCCCAGATACCCAGGTAAGGAAAATTTCTATAATAAACCGTAACGACCTGTCCCGATTTAGTGCTTCTCAGGCTGACCTGTTTTGAAATTAAATGTTTGAAAATCAAAGCATCATTGTCGAACAGGTGCTGGTTCAAATGCAGCACATTGGTATGTTCGAGAACCGGCTTGGTCGTGTTTCCAACAAGACCGTTCTTTTCGAGAAGCCAGGTAGAGTCGTTTTCAATGGCCTCGAATTCAAGGTAGTAATCCTCATAGCTTTCATCTTCGTGCAGCGGACATTTAAATGCCGGGTGGCCGCCCAGGGAGAAGAGCATTTCGGAACCGCCGTGATTGATAACCTTATGATCGATTACAACCTTTTTGTCAACGAGGCGGTAAGTGATCTGAAATTCAAATTCAAAAGGGTAAATCGCAAGCGTATCTTGGTTGTATTTTAGTATAAATGTAAGACTATCAGCTGTTTGGCTTGCTAGTTTTACATTCGCATTATTGCGTACCATACCATGGCGGGGTACTGCATATTCGCCGCCTTTATATTTTACAAAACCATTTTTAATGGCTCCGATTACCGGGAAAAGCACTGGCGCATAGCTGCCCCAAACGGCGGGATCGGCATTCCAGAGAAAATCCTTGCCGGTAATCGTCGACTGAATCTGGCAAAGCTCAGCGCCGGTCTCCTGCACAGAGATTTTTAAATGGTCATTTTGAATAGAGTAGGTCATATCTTTCAAGAATTCAGGACTTTGAGAATGATCGCACAAGCCTCGCGGATTTGTGCTTCGGTAATGGTTAGCGGGGGAGCAATGCGCATGGAATTGTCGCAAAATAGGAACCAGTCCGTAACGACACCCAATTCAATACATTGATCAATGGTAGCCTTTAGTTTATCGAAGGATTCCATTTCGGCTGCAAGCATAAGGCCTTTTCCGCGGATTTCCTTGATTTCCGGGTGCATTAACAGTGATTTAAAAAGCGCACCTTTCGCGATGGCCGCTTCGGGCATTTGCTCGTCGATCGTCACCCGCAATGCAGCCAAGGAGGCCGCACAGCTAACCGGATGCCCGCCAAAAGTGGTAATATGGCCTAGTATCGGATTGGTTTTCAGTACTTTCATAATCTCTTGCGAGGCCATAAAAGCACCGATAGGCATCCCGCCGCCCATTCCTTTCGCGCTTAACAGGATATCCGGATAGATTCCGTATTGCTCGAATGCCCAGAAGCTCCCCGTCCGGCCAAAGCCGGTCTGAATTTCATCCAGTATCAACAAAGTGCCTGTTTGCGTACATTTCTCGCGCAGCGCGACCAGATAACCTTCATCGGGCACGCGTACGCCCGATTCTCCTCCGATCACTTCGATGATAACAGCAGCGGTTTGATCCGTAATTTTCTCTAAATCAGGTAAATGTCCGTGCTGAATATGCTTTACCCCAGGAAGTAACGGCCGGAAATTCCTTTTGAAAAATTCAGCTCCCGCAAGGCTCAATGCGCCCTGGGTAGCTCCATGGTAGGCATTGTAGCAGGAAATGAATTCGCGCCGCCTGGTAAACCGTTTTGCGAGCTTCATTGCACCCTCCACCGCCTCGGTGCCCGAATTGGTGAAATAGATATTATCGATAAGCCCAAACGGAGACGGGTAAGGGGCTTCGAAATTCAAGGTTTCGGCCAATGCCCTTGCCAGCTGTACCTGTGCGCTTTGCACATACTCGCCATACACGAGCAGATGCATGTGCTTGTCGAGCTGCGCATGAATGGCCGCGAGTACCCGCGGGTGCCTGTGGCCTACGTTGCTGACGCCGATGCCGGAAATGAGGTCCATATACGACTTACCGTCCGGGCCGTACATATAAACACCCTCGGCCTTTTCAATTTCAAGGGCAAGCGGGAAATCGGAAGTTTGTGCCAGATGGTCGAAAAAGTGCTGGCGATGTGAAATGTGCATTCTATTGTTCAAAAAAACTGGCGCTGCCGCCTACCCAGGTAAAATCCTTGTTGTACCGCACCCCGATCATTTCGCCGCGACTTAACCGGCTCAGACTGATCAGCAGTTCGGGCTTTTCGGCATTGTCCGGCCAGCCGTACATCATACGAATCTCGCATTTGACGAGGCCGTCGGGTGCCTGGATCACGGGTTCGTAGGCAACTTTGCGTTGCAATATATAATTTTCCGGATCGGCAATGGCTTCCAGAACCGCTTTTGTGAGGTGCAACTGCACGCCCGATCCGGCGAAGGAGAATAGGGGTTTCAATACATAATTTTCAAGGTCGGAGGGAAAATCATTTCCGTAATCGCTCAAAAAATGCGTCTCAGGCACGAATTCTCCATTTAAAAACGGCACGGTAAATTTACTGATCCGGAAAAACCAGTTCGGATGCCCCACCCATTGCACATCCACATCGTCGGTGAAATGGTAGCTGGTTTGCAGATCGGGGTAATTAAACAGGTCGTCGAAAATGAGGCGGTTGTAAATACGTTTTACCTGGATTTTCCGCCCTTCCTTTTCGTAATATAACAGCCTTCCTTCGCGGATCAGTTTAGTATAGCAAACCGCTTTGACGCCGAGCATTTCGGCGGTAACAGCAAAATCAATCCGTGTTTTCTGTTTTTCGGGGAAGATTTCCAGCAAAATTACATTTTCAGGCTGCTCATCACCGAGGATCAAGGTTTTCAGCCGGGAAACATACTCATCGTAAGAACCCGCATTGAAGAGGTAGCGGAAATTTTCCTTCACCTCGAAAAATTTCCTGAACGACTCTGAAAGCAGCGCCTGGTAACCGAATATCGATGGAAAGCCTTGTAATTCAATAAGCTGCGGTATCAGCTCGCCAGCCTCATTCCGGCAAATGGCATAGTCTATAGCCAGGAAGGAAGTGTGCGCATTTTCACCGGGCACATTCTGATTGGAAGGAACGGCGCGGTCGGTTTTTGAGCGGAAGTCGGGCGATGTTAATGTAGCAATAATCTCATCCGACGCACGCAAAATCCTGTCTGTCAGTTGTTTTGGTACAAAAACTGGTGTTTCTGCAACCCTGAAATCCAGGTGGCCGGGAAATGCAGCACTGAGCGACGCGACGAATTTCTCGTATGTTTGCTCTGTGAAGGAGTTGTTGAACGCTTCCCGGGCTTGCTTATGCATAGGCTGGCTGGAACGTTTTGTTGAATGCGTTTTTCAAAAATGTCGGGATAATGACCGCTTCGGTCATCGAAATCTTATCGGGATCGTTCAAATGTTCGATCATATCGTTGTACTTCTGTTCGCCGTGCGCTTTGATAATGGCTTCCTTTTTATCTTCATTCAAAAAGTAGCGGAGCATTCCTTCGGCATCGGCTTCGGGGTGAAATTGGGTGCCCACAACCTCGTTGGAGAACCGAATGGCCATCACCGCGCGTTCGAGCGGTACGTGGGGACGCACTTTTTCGAGGCAAAGCAACCTGGCTCCCAAATTGTCGAATGCAAACTGATTGGGCTGTGTAACCTGAAAATCGCGCGAATCGACGATCCAGAAAGGGTCGCTCAACGCCGTCAAAAGGGGATCTTTTCGACCGACGGATGTCTTATGCACCGGAAAAGTGCCAAACGACGTTTTACGCCGCTTACTTACAGCCGCCAGCTCCCAGTGAATGCAAGCCATCTGAAATGAGTGACAGATGAGGAACAAATGCTTTTTCAGCCGATTTTGCCTTTTGGCATTGTGGGCCAGTATTTTATCCAGAAAGCCAAAGAATTTCTTCTCCCAGGCCTCGCCGACAGGCGACGGATTGCCCGGGCCGCCCGTAGAAATGTATGCATCGAAGTCCATACCCGGCACTTCGAGCTTTTGTCTTACGTCGAATACTGTAAATTCAACGGGCACGCTTTCCTGCTCACCGAATGCGGTGACGATTTTTTTGATACATCGCATTCCCTCATTGGGGTGCCCGGCATACATGTCCAGGATCGCGATCCGGAAATGTTTTTCATTAGTGGTCATTGTCAAATTGGGGCCCGACGTGTCAGCAATCAGGCCGTTAATGTTATAGAATCGGGTAACCTATTTTAAACAAATGTGTTACTGATTAGTTCGGTTTCTGGGTAAAAAGTTTGATTTAATTCTACCTAGATCCCGATTTTCGTTTCCGAAACAATATAATCTACTACCGCATTCAAACTACCGGTTTCTTCAAAAACGGCCAGCTGGCGGTCGGCGCCTGTGCCCATTTCGAGTATCTGGTGAATGTACTCGATTTCCTTTCGGCTGCCCAGGTCATCGAGCACATCGTCGATGAATTCCAGCAGTTCGTGGATCAGGATTTTGTACTCCACTTCCTCCTGCTTCCCGAAATCGATCAGTTTGCTGCTGATCCCATACCGTGCCGCACGCCATTTGTTTTCATTGATGAGCATCCGGCGATAGGGGCGGAAGCTCAGGTTGAGGCTGTGTAACTTATGTATTTTAGCCACGAGCGCCTGCATGATCGCTGCCAGGCAGATCGTCTCGTCCGTGCGCATGGGTACATCGCACATGCGGAACTCGATAGTGTTGAAAAACGGGTGAACGCGAATGTCCCACCAGATTTTCTTGCCATTATCGATGCAGTTAGTCTTAACGAGCAGTGCAACATACTCGTCGTACTCGGCGGCGCTGGAAAAGAAATCGGGGATACCCGTTCTCGGGAATTTGTCGAAAACTTTGGACCGGTACGATTTGAAGCCGGTGTTGCGCCCGCACCAGAATGGAGAATTAGTCGATAACGCGTAAATGTGCGGCAGAAAATAGCGAACGGCGTTCATGATCTGTATCCCCTCGTTCCGGCTCTCGATCCCTACATGCACGTGCAGCCCGAAAATGAGGTTACCACGTGCCACGTCCCGCATTTCGTCGATGATCTGATCGTAACGCGGGTCGGGCGTGATCAACTGGTCGACCCAATCGGCAAAAGGGTGTGTTCCGGCGGCGGCCACTTGCAGGTCTTGCTTTTCGGCCAGGTCCAGGATCATTCGGCGCAGGTAGGTAACTTCTTCCCGCGCTTCCTGGATATTGTGACAGATATTCGTCCCCACTTCCACCACCGCCTGGTGCATTTCCGCCTTAACACGTTCTTTCAACGTTATTTTTCCATCCTCAACCAGCTTTGACATATGCGACCGCAGGTTTCGTGTAACCGGGTCGATGGTTTGAAATTCCTCTTCAATTCCCAGGGTGAATGTTGCCATAGTGCGAAAGCTGCTGAATTTTAGTTTGTCAGGATTTCTTCAATTTGGAGTTTTTCGCAGGCGCTTTTGTGGCGGCTGCCTTGGTAGTTGCTATTTTAGGCTCGGCTTCGGAGATTGGCCCGGTCGCGATGGCACCCAGGGATTTGGCCGGCTTTTTCGGAGCTACCGCTTTCACTTTTACTTCTGTGGCAGAAGGTGTTATATCGGGAGTCTTTGCAGGCTTGCTTTTTGGCGCTTTTGCCGGAGCAGCGGGTTTTTCGGGGGCCTTCGCTGTTGCAGGGGCCTTTTCGGCCGTTTTCGCTGATTTTGCCGGAGCTTTTGGTTTCGCCGGTTCAACGGGTTTAGCGGGAGATGGAGTCTCGGTTGCTACCGCAACTGCCGGAATGCTGTTCACTGCCTGATTGATAAATGTGCCCCAGGTCAGGTTAATTTGTCCCGCAACCTGATTTTTGGCCCTCTTGATGGCCATATTGGCCGCTGCTTCCACTACCCATTCAAAATTATCGGGGCCCACCGAATAAATGTCGGCGTCCGGGGCAGGGTTGCAGAAGTCGATCGCATAGGGAATGCCGTTGCGCACCGCAAATTCGACTGTATTGAAATCGTAGCCCAATGCGATGTTCAGCTTCAAGGTGTAATCCCTAATTGTCTCCAGCAGCTTTTCGCGTTCTTCACCCTGGGCTTTCAAATCGGCGGCGTACCGCAAATGGTGCGGATTACGAGGTTCGTAAGGCATTACCAGCACATCCTTCTGGCCAATGCAATAGCAGCGCACGTAGTCGTCGAACACGATTTCTTCCTGCAACATCATCACCAGCTGGCCTGTTTCCTCATGTTTGATCCACATATCCTGCGGATTTACGACACGGTAAACGCTCTTCCAGCCGCCGCCATCGTGGGGTTTCATGTACGCCGGGAAACCCACATATTGAAATATTTCCTCCCATGCCATCGGGAATGCAAGGTTGCGAAAGGAGGTTTCTGTCGTGTTGTCAGGACGTTGTTTGGACGGAAGAAGTACGGTTTTGGGTACAGGAATGCCGATTTTCTCGGCCAATGCGTTGTTGAAAAATTTCTCGTCGGCGCTCCACCAGAACGGGTTGTTGATCACCGCCGTGCCGGAAAGCGCGGCATTTTTGAGGAAAGCGCGGTAAAATGGCACGTCCTGCGAAATGCGGTCGATGATCACGGCATATTCGTTCGGCGCGGCTTGTATCACTTTATCGATGGTGACGGCCTCTGCAACAATGCCGTCCTCTCCTTTACTGTTGACTCTTTCGATAAACGCGTTTGGGAAAGTGTTCTCCATTCCAAACAGAATTCCAATCTTTTTCATATTAAGGTTTTGAGTTGTGTTTTTGATTATTGCAAAACAATGCGCGACAAGTAGTCGGGAAACATTTTGTTCCAGAGCGGCCAGTCGTGCTTTTCCCAGCCGCGGATGTCAAGCCAGTGTTCGATGCCGTTACTGTTGAGGATGTTGGACATCCGGATATTACTGTTCAAGCAAACGTCCCAGTCGGAAGTACCGAGAGCGATCTTCATATGGCCGAAACGCCAACCCTGCTCATTGGGCATAAAATCGACGGGGTTGTTGAAATACACCGTATCATCATAAAAACCATCGAGAAAACCTCGGATATCGAACATCCCGCTCATGCTGATCAGGTAAGCAACCTGGTCGGGGTGGCGGAAGGCGAAATTAGCGGCATGAAAACCGCCGAAACTACAACCTGCGACGCCGATCTTGCCTACCTTACATTCATTGCTGATGTAAGGTACCAGCTCATTTTTGAGGAATTTGTCGTATTGAATATGGTTGGCGACGCGGAACTCCGGGTTGAGATGCTTCCCGTACCAGGAGTCGGCATCGATGGTGTCCACACAATAGATCTTGTACTTGCCCGACTCGACGAGCCACCGTACCGATTCGATCAGGCCCATGTCTTTAGCCTGGTAGTATCGCCCGAGGGTTGTTGGGAAAAGCAGGATAGGGTAGCCCCAGTTGCCGAAAACAAGCATCTCCACTTCCTTGTCGAGATGATGAGAATAGTATTTAATGTGCTTCTCTTCCAAACAAAGGTGGTTTATAGTTGATAAATGAAATATACAAAACAAATCATAGGAAGCAAATTATTAACTTTCAGGTTTGATTTTCATCCATAGCCGAGTATTTGCAGTGAACCAAGCCGCTTCTCCCTCTCCAATAGTGCCTTTCGAAATTACCTTGCGCTCCGCTTTTCTGGATAGGGAAGTTACTGTGACAGTGTTGTTGCCGCCGGGATTTTCAGGTGCTGGAGAGTATCCGCTGGTGCTTTTCAACGATGGCCAGGATTTCGCGGCGCTCCGAATGGCCGAAACCGCGGCGGCCCTGCTATCGGAAGAAAGGATCGCGCCGTGCGTGATCGCCGGCATACACGCGAACGATGCGCGCATATACGAGTACGGTACCGCCCACCAGCCCGACTACGCGGGCCGCGGCGATAGGGCCGGTCTTACCACATCGTTTGTTTTGGAGGAATTACTGCCTTATCTGGCACATCATTATAATACTGCAACCCGCAACATCACCTACGCAGGGTGCTCGCTGGGCGGCTTAATGGCGCTGGATACCGTCTGGAACCATCCGGAGGTATTTTCAAAGGCAGGGACCTTCTCGGGTTCGCTGTGGTGGCGCCAAAAGGCGCTGGATGAAGGCTATTCCGAGGCAGACCGCATTATGCACCGGCAAATCCGGGATACCGAAAGGTTTGCTCCGCTGAATTTCTGGTTCCAATGCGGGACCTGGGACGAGTACGACGATCGAGATGGCGACGGGGTGATCGATTCAATACAGGATACGCTCGAATGCATTGCCGGCCTGGAACGTAAAGGCTACGCCTGGGGCCGGGACATTTGTTATGTGGAAGTGGAAGAAGGAATGCACAATCCCGAAACATGGGCAAGAGTCCTTCCCGATTTCCTTGTGTGGGCGTCGGGAAGGGCAGGGAAGGCTTAATCCATATTGGATAGAAATGCCATGGTGTCTATGCCGTCGGCGTACTCCGAAAGGCCGGGCGCCTGTGCGGCGCCAAATGGCAGGGATTCGGGCAAATGCAGTTCGGGCCTGGCCACAATGCACTGGATTTTGTCCTGTGATTCCCGCAATAATGCTTTTAACTCCTCCAACGAATTGTACGGCTGGTAATGCAGCACGCTGATGGGCGACACCAGTGCCTCGCTTTCCGTGGCAAGCAAAAAGCCGTTGTCCGAATGGGCGACGCGGTTTACGAGGTAAATAGACTTGTTGTACTCGTAATTATTGAAATACTTGTGGTGATTTACAAAATCGTCCGCCATTTCTTCGATCGACTGGTAAAACCCGGTAAAATCATATCCGGACGGAACAAAGATCTTGGAGACGTTGCGGCAGCCGAGCCCGAAATATTGGAGAATATCGGTCGCTAAGTCCCTGAGTTCCTCCCGCGTTTCATGGCCTGTCAGTACAGCGACGGAGGTCCGGTTCTTACGTATAATGTTAGGCTTTTTGGCGAAATAATAATGGAAATAGCGGGCCGTGTTGTCGCTTCCCGTGGCGATGTAAGCATCGGAATCGTTCAGCCTTTCTACAAAATGAATGTATTTTTCAAACCCCGGTTCGATTTCCGTCAGTTTGTCGAGCAGTGCCCGGATCAGCAGCGGGTCGTCGGAGCTGGGTTTGGCTAGTAGAATGTGTCCGCTTACGAGTACGCACAGGGCGTCGTGAAAGCCGACCGCCGGGATGTTTCCGGCCATTACCACGCCTATTTTGCGCGTTTGTGTGGGTTCGGGGTAGGTTTCAGCCCAGCTTTTCAGTTTTTCCCCATTCAGATACTGTTCGGTAACCGCATTCAGGGATAACCTCACATTGGCAGGCGTAAACCAGTTATTCCGGCTCTTGGCGGCTGCAACCCATTCCTCGATCGTTTCCTCGTTGGCCGGATCGCCGATGAACTGGCCCAGACGGATGAATGCATTTATTCTCCGAATTCTTGATATCATTCTACTCTGACTCTAAAAAGTTAAATGGCAAGTGCCGTTTTTATTTTTCTGATTGTTGGGAAACTATAAATAGTTATATTTGTTACCCTAAACAGAAGAATAGCAACAAATATAAACAATCCGGCGACTATGGCTATAATGATAACCGATGAATGCATAAATTGTGGGGCGTGTGAGCCAGAATGCCCGAATACAGCAATTTATGAGGGAGGTGTAGAATGGACTTGGGGAGATGGAACGAGTTTAGACGAAGTGGACTTCGGAGATGGCACCATCGTAAGCGGCAAGGAAAAACAGTCCCCTGTATCAGACGAGTTTTATTATATAGTATCAGATAAATGTACGGAGTGCGTTGGGTTTCATGAAGAGCCACAGTGCGCTGCGGTTTGTCCGGTAGATTGCTGCGTGCCGGATCCGGACAACGAGGAAGAAGAAGAAACTTTGCTTGCCAAAAAAGCATGGATGCACGGTGAATAGACCCTGCTGAAAATAGAAAATGCGAAGCCTGCTCCACAGCAGGCTTTTTTTGTGCCCTTCCGGTTTCGCAAATGGCATTATAATAATAAAATTTCTTAATAATTGCAACGGCTTCTTTTGAAGAAAATTCTGTTTTGTTGATCATATGCAGAATTTTCAATTTTTGACAAAAAATGCTTTTTTAATGTTTTTGTGTTTCAAAAACGATAAAAAACATGATAAAAATCAGAAAATTGGATTTTTTGATATAAATTTTGGCTAGATTATTTGATAAATATAATTTAAGTACAATATTTGATCCAGTAATGCAGCCGGAGAGTAATATTAACTTAAACAGAATATAATTATGAAAAAAGTCTATTGTACAGTATTATCTTTGATGGTTCCTTTTTTGGGTTTTGCGAAGTCGGAAGATGATAAAAAGGCGGTGAAGGCCGATACTGCGGTGGTAACGGAGGCAAAGGACGAGGAAGAAGCAAAAGGAGCATTCGCATTCTCGGGTTACCTGGATTCCTATTACATGGCTAATTTCAACAAACCGGCATCCCGCTCCAATATGGGTGCTACCAATGCACGGGTGTTCGACCAGAAATCAGGCCAGTTCTCGCTGGGTCTCGTTCAGACGAAAGTGGCTTACACCAATGCGAAGTCGGAAGCGGTCGTTGACCTTACTTTCGGGCCGAACGCAAACATGGGTAACTACGGCAACTCACTGTTCAGCACTGCGCTGGCCATCAAGCAAGCATACTTTACATACAAGTTTACCGACAAGTTCTCGATGACCGCGGGACAGTTCGGTACACATATCGGGTACGAAGTGATCGACGCACCGGCCAACTTCAACTACTCACTCTCTAATTTGTTCAACAACGGACCGTTCTATCACGCTGGTTTGAAAGCTACCTATGCGTTTTCCGACAAAGCGTCTTTGATGGTAGGCGTAGTGAACAATGTGGACGGATTGGGCGATAATAACCGTGCAAAGGGTATTATCAGCCAGCTTTACTTCAAGCCGGTCGAAAACTGGAACGTTTACCTGAATTATATGGGAAGCAACGAAGCTAATACGGATTCCCTGGGCAAGCAGCCGGACGGTTTCTACCAGGTATTCGACATTACTACCAGCTTCCAGATCACCGAAAAATTCCTGTTGGGTCTGAATGCCGCTTACGGATCTCAAAAAGGTGACTATCAAGGTGCAGGTGGCCCGGTTGATACCGAATCATGGGGTGGTTTTGCAGTGTATGCCAACACGGCGATCACAGACAACTTCGGAATCGGCGCACGGTATGAGTATTTCAACAACGACAATGGTGTACGCGGCCTGCTTACCCCCGCAGGTGCAGGAACAAAGGTTAACTCGGTTACCCTGACAGGTAACATCAGCCTCGCCGATGGACACATTCTCGTAAAACCTGAGTTCCGTCTCGATGCATACCCTAAACTCAGCGGATCGGGCGAAGCACAGCAGTTTCAGGATTCAGACGGCAATTGGACCAAAAACAGCCAGACAACATTCGGATTGGCATTCATTTACAAATTCTAAGCACACAGCATTTCACACGAATACCTTCTTAATCTAATACAATAACAATAATTTACTACAATGGAAAAACGTAACTTTATCCCACTGATTATCCTCCTGGTAATCAGCATCCTCGGTGCCTTCATTCCCAATGTTCCGACACAGATTGTGACGGAGGGCATCAATTCCGGCGATACCGCATGGATGCTGGTATCATCCGCGCTGGTACTGCTTATGACCCCGGGTCTGGCATACTTCTACGGAGGAATGGTCAACACCAAAAACGTCATTTCCACGATGCTCCAGAGCTTCATCGCGATGGGTGTAATCAGTGTGGTGTGGGTTGTTTTCGGTTTCAGTCTCGCATTCGGTGAGGATATTGGCGGCTTCGTCGGTAACCCCACCACGCACTTCATGTTCAAAGGCGTATTGGACGGCCCGATCTGGGGTACGATTCCTTTCGCATTGTTCGCAATGTTCCAGTTGAAGTTCGCGGTGATCACTCCCGCGCTCGTTACTGGCTCGATGGCTGAGCGTATCAACTTCCGCTCTTACGTTCTTTTCATTATCCTGTTCTGTGTTTTCATCTACTCGCCATTGGCTCACATGACATGGCATGCAGATGGTATCCTTTTCAAAATGGGTGTGCTTGACTTCGCTGGTGGTACTGTTGTTCACATGTCGGCCGGTTGGGCTGCATTCGCTGGTGCATTGTACCTGAAACGTCGCAAGTCGCTTCTCGAAGACCACGTGCTTCCTCCTGCAAACATTCCATTCGTATTGTTGGGAACAGGTTTGCTTTGGTTCGGATGGTTCGGTTTCAACGCGGGTTCTGCTCTGACAGCTTCTCCATTGGCGGTTTCAGCTTTTGCTACTACCAACACCGCTGCCGGTGCTGCCGGTTTGGCCTGGGTTCTTTTTGATGCTGCAAGAGGCAAGAAAGTTTCCGCACTTGGTTTCTGTATCGGTGCCGTTGTGGGTCTGGTTGCCATCACACCTGCTGCCGGTTTCGTAACTGTTCCTGCGTCACTTTTCATCGGTACTATCGCTGCGATTACCTCTAACTACATCGCTCACCTGCGTACACGTTCAACATTGGACGATACACTCGATGTATTTCCTTGCCACGGTGTAGGCGGTATGGTAGGTATGCTGATGACCGGTATCTTCGCAACAAGCGGTATTAACTCGCTGGTAGTTGACCAGGGTTTGGCATTCGGTGAAACCAAGCTGTTCATCAACCACGTAATTGCACTGGTAGGTGTATCGGTATTCGCTTTCGCCGGTTCATTCCTGTTGCTGAAAATCACCGACCTGATCCTCCCGCTTCGTGTGTCTGAGCAAGACGAGAAAGCAGGTCTGGACGTGAGCCAGCACGACGAGTTCCTTGTAGAGGCTTAATCTAAACTAGCTGAATAAATACGGAAGCCCGGCCAATTTGGCCGGGCTTTTATGCTATTGTGCCCTGGTCTCGTGCTGTCTCCAGGCTGAAGCCTAGGGTTGTGTGGGCTTGCTATCGCTGGGGCTATGCTTGATGGATTGGCCCGTGCTGTCCCCAGGCTGAAGCCTGGGGTTGTGTGGCTTGCTATTGCTGGTGCTATGCTTGGTGGATTGGCCCGTGCTGTCCCCAGGCTGAAGCCTGGGGTTGTGTGGGCTTGCTATCGCTGGTGCTATGCTCTATGGATTGGCTCTCGCTCCGTCCCCAGGCTGAAGCCTAGGGTTGTGTGGGCTTGCTATCGCTGGGGCTATGCTTGATGGATAGGCCCGTGCTGTCCCCAGGCTGAAGCCTAGGGTTGTGTGGGCTTGCTATCGCTGGGGCGATGCTTGGTGGATTGGCTCTCATGCCGTCTCCAGGCTGAAGCCTAGGGGTGTGTGGCTGCCTAGCGATTAGCTGGGATACTCCTCAACCCCAGGCTTAAGCCTGGGGTCCGGCGGCTGTCCGGAGATGCGGGCTTTAGCCCAAGTCGATCGCCCGGAGCCTAGTGAGCTAAGATCTCTTCGTGGACTTCTGTGACTTCCATCAAGCCTTCGGCGTTGATATGGTTGTAGCACACTTCCTTGGTCTCATTGATCAGCAGCGGATCGTACCTTACGGCTACGCGAACGTAGTTGCCTGTAAACCCGAGCATCTGGCCATTTTGTATTTCGTCTTCAAAAAGCACTTTGCCTTCCTTGCCAATCTGGCTTTCGTAGAAAAAGCGTTTCTTCTTGTCTGAAAGTATATGCAGCATTTTGGAGCGTTCCGCACGCTCGCTTTTCGGAACAATGGGGCGGATAGCCAGAGCGGTCGTATTTTCCCTTTCGGAGTAGGTAAATACGTGCAGGTAGGACACTTCCAGCTCGTTGAGGAAGTGATACGTTTCTTCAAAAAGCTCCTTCGTTTCACCCGGATGGCCTACAATCACGTCTACGCCAATGCAGCAATCCGGCATCAGCGACTTGATTTTCGCAACGCGTTCGGTATAAAGCTCGCGTTTGTAGCGGCGCTTCATCAGGCCCAGGACCTTGTTCGAACCCGATTGCAACGGAATATGGAAATGCGGGGCAAAACGTTTGGATTGCGCTACGAATTCGATGATCTCGTCGGTAAGCAGGTTAGGCTCGATAGAAGAAATTCGGAAGCGTTCGATGCCTTCCACTTCGTCCAGCGCCTTGATCAGGTCGAGGAAAGTTTCTTCGCGAACGCCATTACGTAGGCCGAAATCACCGATATTCACGCCTGTCAATACGATTTCCTTTACATCGCGGGCTGCAATATCACGGGCTGCCTTTACGATATTTTCGATAGTGTCGGAGCGGCTCTTCCCGCGTGCGAGGGGGATCGTGCAATAGGCGCAGGGGTAGTCGCAGCCGTCCTGTACTTTCAGGAACGTACGCGTGCGGTCGTTGAGCGAATAGGAGGTGTGGTATTCTACGGCATTGTCGATCGTCGAAGCGATTACCTGTGCCGGCTGTCCGGATGGCGTTTTCTCGAATGTATCGATCAATTCCACCAGCCTGAATTTCTCTGCGGCACCCAAAACCGCATCCACACCCGGTATTTCGGAGATTTCTTTCGGTTTCAGCTGTGCATAGCAACCGATGATCGCCACATAGCCGTCCGCATTGATTTTCTGTGCCTCGCGCACGATTTTGCGGCATTTTTTATCCGCATTTTCGGTGACAGAGCAGGTGTTGATGATAAAAATATCCGGGTTTTCGTTGAATTCCACCTTGGTATACCCTTTATCCTCGAACATTCGTCCGATGGAAGAGCTTTCGGAGTAATTCAGCTTGCACCCTAATGTATAAAAAGCGACTTTTTTCATTGTTTGTAAATATCCTGCAAAATTACACCTTTATTATCAACGCTTTAAATAATCTCCAAAAGAAGATTGCAGGTAAGCCCTGCCCAGCGCTTCTTCCTGCTGCGGTAAAGTGCCGTTTTTTTCTGTGATATTCCCTCCGATGTTGTCCCGCACGATGAACCCGTCGGGGCGCATCCAGCCCAGGCCGTTGTTGAATGCGAAATAGGCAAAATCGTGGCGACCCTTCCTGAAAATGTCGTTACTCCACGCAAAAGTTCCGGATGGAAGGTGCATTTGGTTCAAAATCGTGGCGGCCAGGTCGGTTTGGGACGCAAGAGTGTCTACACGTGCGGGGGCGGCTGTAAGCGCGCCTCCAAGCCAGAGCATGGGAATATGAAACTCCGAGGGTTTGTCTTTCCGGGTTTCCGGCAATGGGTGGCCGTGGTCGGCGATGATGACGACGAGCGTGTTCTTCCACCATGGTTTCGTTTTGGCTTCCCGCAGAAAGGCCCCGAGGGATTCGTCAGTATAATGTAATGCGTTCAGGAACAGGTGCTCGGGGTCGTTACCCGGAATTACTGTTTTGGCCGGCACTTCAAACGGTTCGTGGCTGCTTAAAGTAAATATTGTGGAGAAAAATGGCTGCTTTTCCCGGTCGAGATCATGCATTAACCTATTGAAAACAACGTGATCGTGTGCGCCCCATTTCGAGTTCATGTCTTTGGAATCGAACTCGGTCTTATCTACAATGCGGTCGAAACCCTGTTGGAGGAAGTACGATTTCATATTCGCAAATTCGGTTTCTCCGCCATAGTAAAAGGAAGTATGCCAGCCGCGTTCCTTGAAAATAGTGGGTAGGGAAGGCAAAGAGGCGGTTTTTTTGGGTATTTTAATGATAGAAGTCGTCGGTTGTGCCGGGTAACCGCTCAAAATAGCCACCATTCCTTTATCGCTGCGGTTGCCGCTGGCATATACATTCGTAAAGAGCAATCCTTCTTTGGAAATCTGGTCAAATTGCGGCGTGGCCCCCTTTAATCCCCCCAGCGAACCTACGGCTTTGGCAGTAAAACTCTCCCAAATGATTACCAGCACATTCTTTTTACCGGTAGTGTCAGTTACCTGCTCGGTTCCGCCATTTGTCTTGTATAGATCGGCCACAGTTTGGTTCGCCTGGGCATCTTCGGTGTATTTGAACGGGTTTTCGTTGGAAAAGCCCTCGCTGATCACCGATCGCATATAGTTCCATGGCACATTCACGGCCGCATAGTTGGCAAAACTCTTGTCGCTGAAAAACACCGCGCTCTCGTTCATCGGAGCGAGCTGGAAACCACCGCGGATGGGGATGATTAGGCTCCCGGCGATGACCAGAAATGCGGGGATCACATATATATGGGCCGATCGGAGGAATGAGCTGGTTAACCTCCGGATAACGGTTTGCAGAACGCGGTTGATCAGGAAAATCAGGCCGATCAGCAGCAGTACGAGCGGAAATACCGGCGCCGCCCCCATCGATGCCATTGCTTCGGAGGGCGTTTCGAGGTAATGCAGCGAGGTGGCATCGATCCGGAAACCCCAGGCACGGAACAGTTCGAGGTCGACGACGGACAGCAATGTGATGAGCGATACGATGACGACCGTGTAAATGGATAGCGTCTTCCGGTACCAGTCCCAGCGCTGGCCGGTGAACATCATCAACAATGTCGGTATCGCCAAAATGTAGGCGGCGAAGGAAATATCCATCGGCAGGCCGTGGCTGGCGCTCGCTACCCACAAAGAAGAGGGGAGTTCGAGTGCCTTTTTATAATGGTATGCCAGGAAAATGATACGGAAAAACTGGAAGATTACGACCCAGGCAAGCCCGTACAAGGCAACAAATTCAAGTCTCTTACGCATTGGTGTCTATGAACAATTTGTAAAGTTCTGAAAAATGCGCTAACCTGTGGCAACCGTTGGACAGCTATTGTGAAAATGTAGCAGGGAATTGTTGTTCGTATCGGTAAATAAATAATTTTGGGGAGAATTAATATAAATCAATAAATACATGACTTTTCGTTCCAAAGCTTTTGAGATTGCGCAAGGCCGCGTCTCGCCTGTTTTGACCCCTCCCACAGAAAAAGTAGCCGACCTTTATGGTAGCAATACATTCAGTGATGATGTGATGAAGACCCTGCTTTCCGCAGAGGCATACACCAAAATCTCCAATGCGATTCGCTCCGGCTCGACGATCGACCGGGAAGTGGCCGAGGAAGTGGCCGCCGCCATGAAATCGTGGGCTATTTCCAAGGGTGCGACGCACTATACCCACTGGTTTCAGCCGCTCACCGGAACGACTGCCGAAAAACACGATTCGTTTTTCGACCTGACCATGGACGGGAAAGCGGTAGAAAAATTCAAAGGCAGCGCATTGGTGCAGCAGGAGCCGGATGCTTCCTCGTTCCCGAGCGGAGGCTTGCGTGCGACGTTTGAAGCCCGGGGCTATACCGGCTGGGATCCCAGCTCACCAGCATTCCTGATGGATAATGGTGCGGGCGGAAAGACATTGTGTATCCCTTCCGTTTTCATTTCCTACAATGGAGAGGCGCTGGATTATAAAGCGCCGCTTTTGCGCTCGCTGATGACGCTCGACAAAGCGGCAACAGGCGTTTGTCAGTTCTTTAACCGCGATGTGGCCAAGGTGACGCCTACGCTGGGTATCGAGCAGGAGTATTTTCTGGTAGACAAGGCTTTGTACTACGCACGTCCCGATCTGCTCATGTCCGGCCGGACCGTTTTCGGACATAACCCCGCCCGCGGACAGCAGCTCGACGACCATTATTTCGGTTCCATTTCACCGCGCGTGAATGCATTCATGGTGGATTTCGAGTTCGAAGCGTTGAAGCTCGGCATTCCGGTGAGAACGCGTCACAACGAAGTAGCTCCCGGCCAGTTCGAATGTGCGCCCACTTTTGAAGAGGTTAACCTTGCTATCGACCACAATGCATTGTTGATGGATTTAATGCAAAAGATCGGGGACAAACATAACTTTCAGGTCCTTTTCCATGAAAAACCGTTTGCCGGTATTAACGGAAGCGGAAAGCACAACAACTGGTCGCTATCGACCGATACGGGCATTAACCTGCTCGCGCCAACTTCGAAACCAAAGGAAAACCTCCGGTTTCTGACGTTCCTGATGAACGTCGTGAAAGCCGTTCACGATCATGCGGACCTGCTGCGCGCTTCCATATCGTCCGCGGGTAACGAGCATCGCCTGGGCGCGAACGAAGCGCCACCGTCGATCGTTTCGGTGTTTTTGGGTGGGGAGCTGACGACCATGCTGGAAGAGCTCGTCAACAAAGGAGAAATCACGCTCGAAAAAGGGGAGAACTTCTATTATAAATTAGGTATAACCCGCATTCCAAACCTTCAACGTGACAATACCGACCGCAACCGTACGTCGCCGTTCTGTTTTACGGGAAATAAATTTGAATACCGCGCGGTGGGTAGCTCGCAAAACAGCGCGTCGCCGATGATCATCCTGAACACGATCGTCGCCAATCAGCTACTCGACTTCAAACGTGAAATGGACGAGCGCCTGGCGGCAGGAGAGGAGAAGAAAGTGGCGACCGTGGAGATACTGAAACGCTATTTTCTCGAATCAAAAAATATTCTTTTTGAAGGAAATGGGTATTCCGAGGAGTGGATTGAAGAGGCCGCGAAACGTGGGCTGAGCAATATTCGCGAGACTTTCGATGCGCTGTATGCTTACAAGACAGACAAGACCGTCGCGGTTTTTGAACGGACCGGCGTGCTTAGCTCCCGCGAGCTGCACGCACGCTACGAGATCGAGCTGGAAAATTATGTGAAGAAATTGCAGATCGAATCGCGTGTGATCGGCGACCTGGCGTTGAACCACATTGTTTCGACGGTGGTGAAATACCAGTTCAAACTCGCGCAAACGGCCCGCTCACTGACAGACCTCGAAATGCTGGAAGAGGCCGAGCCGATCAAGGAAATCATCCGGGACATTTCTTCGCACGTGGTGGTAATCAAAAAACTGGTGCACGAAATGACCGAAAGCCGCAAGAAGGCGAACAATATCGAAGACTTGTTCGAACGCGCGAAATGCTATGGGTCGGAAGTGAAAGGGTATTTTGATCAGATCCGTTACCATGTCGATAAGCTCGAATTGTTGATCGATGATGAAGACTGGCCACTCGCGAAGTACCGGGAAATGTTATTTTTGGAGTAGTTTTGCAAATGAATCAAACAACAAAGAATATGAATCCCGGATTTGATCCAGAAGAAATCGCTCAGCTTAAAGAGGAATGCAAGGCCGAGAATTCGAACTTTATATATGTAGAGGACGAGTTTGAGGATGACAGCGACAACAACGAGCACGCACATGTGCAGTTTGTAGGAACCTATAAAGATCAGGAGGTTATTTACGACGCACTGATTTTTACGTTGCGCCTGCACCACTCTACGCTTGTGTACGACGAAGCATTGGAACGGTTGAAAAAGGAAATGCCCAACTACATATCACCCGATGAACGTCCGGCAAACTATAAGATCAGCGACGAGCAGGAAGACGAAGCCGAACTGCTCCTGACCGAATTCATCGAAGAGATCGAAGAAAACGAGGAAATCACGGTTCGCGAGCATATCGAGGTCGATGACCAGTTTGAATATGGGGTAGGCCTGGAAGTCGGCTTGAACAAAACGGAGATCAACGATAAGATCATCAGCGATTTTATAAAAGCTTTCACCACCGGTAAAGTGGAACTCGACCCGACGATGTACTCATTCACGGGCAGCGAGGAAGAAGATTGATCAAATGCAATACCCATATAGAAGCGCCTTTTTTACCGAAGGCGCTTTTTTTGTGCGGTATTGGGAGTGCCTTAAAACAAAACGACCACCTTTTCGGGGTGGTCGTTTTGAAAAATATGTTTGTTCTGCGGATTAGATAGCAGATTTAACAGTCTTGATAATACGAGCTGCCACTTTGTAGGGATCAGCAGCCGAGTTTGGACGACGATCTTCCAGGTATCCGTTCCATCCTTTTGCAGGAACAGTAACAGGGATACGGATAGAAGCACCACGGTCAGAAACACCGTAGCTGAAATCGTGGATAGAAGCAGTTTCGTGCTTTCCAGTCAGACGGAGGTGGTTATCGGCACCGTAAACTTCGATGTGTTCTTTCACTACCGGACGGAATGCTTCGCAAATTTTGTCGAAAGTATCTTTGCTTCCGGCAGTTCTCAAAGTAGAGTTTGAGAAGTTAGCGTGCATACCGCTTCCGTTCCAGTCGAGCGCGCCCAAAGGCTTGCAGTGCCAGTTGATGGAAACACCGTATTTCTCACCGATTCTTTCAAGGAGGTAACGGCCAAGCCAGATCTGGTCACCAGCTTCCTGCGCACCTTTTGCGAAGATCTGGAATTCCCACTGTCCTGCTGCTACTTCCGCATTGATACCTTCAACGTTCAGACCTGCTTCGAGGCAAGCGTCAAGGTGCTCTTCTACGATCTCGCGACCGTATGCGTTGGCAGCGCCAACCGAGCAGTAGTATGGTCCTTGTGGAGCAGGGTAACCGCCCGCAGGGAAGCCGAGAGGCTTGTTGGTTTCGTTATCCCAAAGGAAATATTCTTGTTCAAATCCGAACCAGAAGTCGTTGTCACCATCTTCAATAGTAGCACGGCCGTTTGATTCGTGAGGAGTTCCGTCAGCGTTCAATACCTCGCACATTACCAGGTAGCCATTCTTACGCTGTGGATCAGGAATAATGTAAACCGGTTTCAGCAAACAGTCGGAAGAACCGCCAGGAGCCTGCTCAGTCGATGAACCATCAAACGACCACATTGCGCAATCTTCCAGTTTTCCACTAAAATCGTTTTCAATTTTGGTTTTGCTGCGTAAACTTTGGGTCGGCTTGTAGCCATCCAACCAAATATATTCCAGCTTGGACTTTGACATAATAGTACTAGATAAAGTGGTGACGAATAATTATAACGGCACAATATTAATGCAAAAATGTATTTACAAAAAATAAATGCTAGGAAAAATTAACCTTCCACAAAATATTATTGCGTTCGTGGTAGTATTGTCAGTAAAAAATGTACTATTCTAATAAAATGACCTTGTTTGCAAAAATGCGGTTTCGGGGTGATTTTTTGTTAAAAAGTCTGAAACAGGTTAAAAATATGCCTTTGAAAACATAAAATAGCAAGAATATCCAATAAATTGTAATTATTTAACCCCTGGTCGGATAGAATTCTGCGGGGATTGCGAATTTTGTGCTGTTGCCGATATTTTGTATATTTTTGAATGCTTCAGCGGCATTTGTCCGCATCACTACAATATTAGAAAAATGCATTTGTTTTACCAGCCTGACCCTCACGTTTTTGAACTCGACGAAGAGGAAGCAAGGCACAGTTCGAAGGTTTTAAGGCTTGGTTCAGGCGACATGATTTATGTCACAAACGGCAAAGGCCTGCTGCAAAAATGCAGGCTCAATATTCAGGGACGAAAAGTTGGTTATGAGGTAATAGAATCCAAAATGATGGAGCGGAGAAATTTCGCCGTCAATATGGCGATTGCGCCCACGCGCAAAGCCGAGCGGAACGAATGGATGGTGGAGAAAATGACCGAAATAGGGGTGGAGCGCATCGATTTCGTGGTGACGGAACATACTAACCCGGAGACTTTGAACCGCGTTGTGAACCTCACGAGGCTGAACCGCATTGCCGCCGCAGCCATGAAACAGTCGCAACAATATTATATGCCTGAAATTACAGTAAATAACAAGTATGAGCCGTTTATAAAAAACGTAGCAGACGCAATTCGCCTGATTGCGTACGTTCCGGAACAAAATACGGTGGAACACGTTTTTAGCAGAATAAGTAAAGGCAGCGACACGACATTACTGATCGGCCCGGAAGGAGATTTCAGTCCGAAGGAAGTGGAACTGGCGCTTGAAAACGGTTTTCAGACAGTATCGCTGGGTCCGACAAGGCTCCGTACCGAAACCGCCGCCGTTACAGGCTGCCACGCCATTAATTTGGCGCAGGTTTTGTCATGAGGCCGATAAATTTTGAATGACTGAATGACTGAATGATTGAATGAATTTTGAATGAGTGAATTGTGAATGAGTGAATGGCTGGTCCGTTTTATTAAAAGCTAATACCAATGAAATTGCCTTATATTCAGTCATAAATCATTCCTGGCCGCTCATACCCCGCTCCACGGTGGCTCAATTCAACATTCACACATTCAATCATTCAATCATTCAATCATTCAACATTCACACATTCAATCATTCAATCATTCAAAATTCACCCATGCGCGCCCATCTTATCGTTATCACGTTCTTGCTGAGTGCCGTTGTCACGTCGTACGGGCAGTCGTCTTTAAAGATCGCCAAGCTGAAATATGGGGGCGGGGGCGATTGGTATGCCAATAAAACCTCGTTGCCGAACCTGATCAAGTTCTGTAATGCGGAGCTCAAAATGAATATCAATCCCGTGGAGGACGTGGTGGAGGTGGGTAGCCCGGATATTTTCTCTTACCCGTTTGTGCATATGACAGGCCACGGGAACGTCGTTTTCAGCGACGCCGAGGCTCAGAATCTAAGAAATTACCTGCTTTCGGGTGGTTTCCTGCATGTGGACGACAATTACGGCCTCGACCAGTTTATCCGCCGCGAAATGAAGAAGGTTTTTCCTGAGCTTTCGTTCGTAGAGCTTCCTTACGACCACCAGGTTTACCACATGAAATACAACTTCCCGGATGGCCTGCCAAAAGTGCACGAACACGACGGCAAGCAGCCGCAAGGCTTCGGGCTGATCTGGCAGGGGCGGCTGGTCTGTTATTACAGCTACGAAACGGATTTGGGGAATGGCTGGGAAGACCAGAGTGTATATAATGATCCTGAGGAAATGCGCCGGAAGGCGTTGCAAATGGGCGCTAATCTCCTGAGTTACGCATTCATGATCGAGTAGGCCGGGAGTGGGGCGCGGGAGCGACAGCGACCTATGGCTATATTCCAAATTTAGTTTTGGAAATTTCGGTTTTCTAACCTTTGGGACTTACTTTTGTACAAAGTTTAGTATATTATTTTTTTCCGCCGTTCCATGTATATAGTTCTGATTGTATTTGTTGTACATTGGTATTTGTCACTATTCTGTCAAACCTTTTTTTTGCACCGCTATTCCGCTCATAAGATGTTCATAATGAGCAAACCGTGGGAACGGTTCTTCTATTTACTTACTTATCTGTCGCAAGGCTCCTCGTACCTGAGCCCCCGAGCATACGCGATTCTGCACCGGATGCACCACGCATTCAGCGATACTGAAAAAGATCCCCATTCTCCGCATCATACCAAAAACGTGTTCACGATGATGTGGGAAACGAAAAATATTTATAATGCAGTTCTGAACCGCAAACGTGCCATCGAGTCGCAGTTTGAAAGAAATTATCCCGAGTGGAATTTCGTAGAAAAGCTGGGTGATTCCTGGATTTCCCGCGTTGGCTGGGGGATTATTTACCTTTCATTTTATGTGCTGGCCTACATTTACCTGGATATGCACTGGGCATTCTTCTTCCTGTTGCCGATCCACTTCCTGATGGGCCCGATCCACGGTGCGATCGTCAATTGGAGCGGACATAAATATGGATACCAGAACTTCGACAACGACGATAAATCCAAAAACTCCCTGATTTTTGACTTCCTGATGATGGGAGAGCTTTTCCAGAATAATCACCACAAGCGGCCGAACTCGATCAATTTTGGTTCAAAATGGTTCGAAGTCGATCCGACCTACCCGGTGATCAAGCTGCTGAATCGGTTGAAGATTATTGAGATTCGAAAGAAGAGCTAGTGCACGACGACGTCTAGTCAGGTGTGGTCATTTATGGTCAGGCGTAGTCAGGGATTGTCATTGATAGAAATAGAAAGGGAGGAGAAATTGGTCAGTCGGCCAATTCTCCTCCCTTTTTTCGCATCCACACCCGACAGTATTTGACTTGACCATACCTGACAGCACTTGATTTGACCATACCTGGCAACCCTACCCGACTACAAACGGCAACTCCCGACCACTTATGACAAAAAAATTGGCAGACGTGAGAGACGCCTGCCAATCTGCTTATTAACACCACAAAAAATGAAATCCTTTGAATTTGCGACTGGCGATTGTTCCACCCTGTCGACAATACAAATAAGATCAACAATACTTAGAAAGGCGTTAATAATAAGTTAGAATTTGCTTAGAGGCGCAAAAAAGTTAAGCGGAAGGTGGTGCCCTTCGGAATGTTCGATTGAATGCTGATACTGCCGTTGTGTAGCTTTACAATGCGCTCTACCAGCGAAAGACCTATCCCATATCCTTTAATGCTCGCGGTGTTGTCGCTGCGGTAGAATGGCTGGAAAACAAGGCTCTTGTCCTTCTCCGGAATTCCCTTTCCATTGTCTGAAAATGTAAGCCCGAGCTGCCCGCGTGACGGGTGCAGGGAAACGTTTACCGTGTTATTGTCCGAGAACTTGCAGGCGTTGTCCATCAGGTTCAGGAAAGCGGTTTTGAGCAGTGTCGTATTTCCGGTGATTTCGAGCCAGGTGTCGTCTTCCGGTAGCTCGTCGAAGTTGAGCAGAATGTTATAGGCCGGGTTTGCTTCGGCGAGGTTCATGCGACAGTCGAGCAGAAGATCGTCCACGCGGATGAGGTCCGTAAGCAGGTCGCGCTGGTCTTCACTTACCTTGGCAAGTTCCAGTAATGTATTTGAAAGCTGCCCGAGTTCCTGGATATCTTCCAGCACCGAGCGGATTGTCATCTGATATTCCAAGGGGTTCCGTTCTTTCAGCATACTTACCTCCAATTGTGATTTGATCTTGGTAAGCGGGTTTTTCAACTCGTGCGAGACATTGGCGACAAAGATCTTCTGCATCTGAAATGCGGTTTCGATACGGTCGAGCAGTTTGTTGAATGTCACGGTCAACCGTCCTATCTCGTCTTTCTGGTTAGGCACATTCAACCTCGTATCGAGTTTTTGGGGCAGGATGCCTTCTACCGCATTCATAACCTTCGAAATAGGCCTTAATGCACGTTTTGAAAATATCCAGCCAACGATCGCCACGACGAACGTAACGATGAGGTACAGGACTGTCAGCAAGGTTTTCAGGTTGGAAAGGTTGGCCTGGCCGTACAAATCCTTCGCCCCGAGCATGACCACGGCTTTGTTGAAGGGATATTTGTAATAAAGGCCCACCACTTTGTAATCGCCGTCGTCGTAGCGGATCTGGCCGGCTTTTCGGATTTCGTCGAGCCAGTAGTTGGAAACGTGCAATGCCTTGAGCTGCGGCGTAGTGGAGTTACTGTAAATGAGCCGGTTTTTTTCGTCGAAAATGAAGATGTTCTCGTCGTAGATCAGGTCGCGGTTTGTCTCGTCGAGAGCTTTCAATACTTCCGCATTGATGAGCGGTACCTGTACTTTCAGCAAAAGCTCCGCCTGCGACTTTGCTTTCGAGCGCAACCGGTCGTAAAAGTCCTCTGTAACATTATAGTAGGTAAAAAAGTAGACGGCCAAAAAGGTGATCAGCAAAATACCGCTTACCAGCAGGGAAAACTGAACCGTAAGTCGGGTGCGGATTTGCATAGCCTATTCTACTTTGAGCACATAACCCATTCCAAACTGTGTGTGGATGAGTTTTACGGGGTAATCTTTATCGATCTTTTTGCGAAGGTAATTTACATATACTTCAATAACATTGGTACCGGTATCAAAACCGATGTCCCAGACCTGCTCGGCGATTTCGACTTTTGAAATAACCCTTCCCTGATTACGGATCAGGTACACCAGCAGGTTGAATTCCCTTGCCGTAAGGTTAATCTTATTGCCCGAACGATAAACAGTTTTGGCATCCAGAGACACTTCCAGGTCTGCAAATTTCAAAACTTGCGCGGTATGGGAAACCGTAGATCCACGCTTCGTGAGGGCTCGTACACGGGCAAGCAACTCCTTAAATTCAAATGGTTTGACCAGATAATCGTCGGCGCCGGCATCGAGGCCCGTTACTTTGTCGTCGGTGGTTCCAAGGGCGGTCAGCATTAGAATGGGCGTTTCATCGCCCCAACTGCGTATCTCGCGGCAAAGCTCTATGCCATTAATGCCCGGAATGATAATGTCACTGATAATCAGCTGATAAACATTGCTGCGTGCAAGCTGTTTACCGATCAGCCCGTCGTAGGCGATATCGACCTCATACCCATTCTCTTCCAACCCCTGCCGTATCGACTGCAATGTTTTGGGCTCGTCCTCTATCAGTAACAGTTTCATACGCTATGCAAAAATAGTTCAGACACTTCCTTCCAGCTTGAAACGCGCTTGTAGGCTGTTTCCCGGAGGTTGTGCGGGGATGAAAATAGAATGCCCTTGCCTTTAAATGCCGCCAGGTTTCGCACATGGTCGTCGATCAGGTAGTCTGATTGGATAATGCTCTTATACCCGCAGAAAACTACATTCGTCCACGGAATAAATGGAAAGTGCCTTTTGAGCCAGTCGAACTTGTCTCGGAATGAGTTGGGAAACTCCATGCAGGCCGTCGCCACAAACAACTCGTAATACCTGGAAAGCTTATGCACGGTTTCGACCGCGCCTTCCTTCACTGCTATATCCGCAAAAAAACCCGGCGTATCCATGATTTTGTGCAGCTTCGACAGTTGTTTAGGGTGCAGCAGTTCCCTTAATCCCTTTGTCTGGAAATCCTCCCGGTTCAATGTGGTCGAAAAGTCGGCGAGGACAATGTCGACGAGCTTTTCGTGGGTGTTTGCCAGCACATCGTCCATGTCCAGGGTCAATCTCAGCATCAGATTATGGTTCGGCTAATGTCGAAGTTTTCGAGGTAATCGTGTACGCGTTTCAGGAACAAGCCTCCCAGCGAGCCGTCCACCACGCGGTGGTCGTACGAATGGGAGACGAACATCATGCTGCGGATACCGATCAGATCTCCCTGCGCGGTTTCGATCACGGCAGGTTTCTTTTTGATCGCCCCGAATGCCATAATCGCTACTTGCGGTTGCACGATGATCGGCGTGCCCATCAGGTTGGCGAACGCCCCGATGTTTGAAACGGTATAGGTGCCTCCGGCCAGGTCGTCGGCTTTTAGCCGGTTCTCCCGTGCGCGTTTCGCGAGGTCGTTCACCTTGCGTGCGAGGCCTGGCAGGTCATAGCGGTCGGCATTGTGAATGACCGGCACGATCAGGTTACCATCCGGCAACGCCACAGCCATTCCTATATTGATATCTTTCTTTTTGATGATCTTGTCGCCCTCCACCGAAATATTAATCAGCGGGTAATCCTTAATAGCCTTGACAACGGCTTCGATGAGGATGGGGGTAAATGTAATGCTGTCGCCTGTTTTTTTGCGGTACTCGGCCTTGACGTGCTCGCGCCAGCCTACCACCTGCGTCATGTCCGTTTCGATGAATGAGGTAACGTGCGCCGAAATCCTTTTCGACTCGACCATCCGCTGGGAGATCATCTTCCGCATGCGGTCCATTTCGATGATCTCGTTGCTGCCATTCAGCGAGGTGGCCGGGGCGGCAGGGACAGCTACAACCGGTGCTTTTTTGCGCCGGTGGTCGACATAGGAAAGAATATCGTCCTTGGTAACCCTGTTTTCAAGTCCCGTTCCTCTGATCACTTTCAGTTCATCCACCGGAATTTGCTCCTCACGCGCAATGCTCAGCACGAGTGGCGAATAGAAATCGTTGATCGCCGCATTGGCAGGTGCATATTCGTAAGCCGGCTCCGGTGTTCTGCTTACAGCCGTTTGAAAGCCTTTTTCAAGCACTGCTACTGTTTCAGTAACGTCTGCTTCTTCTTCCGCCACCAAAAGCGGGGTGCCGGCATCCTGTGCAACGACGTCGTCGGCCACTTCAATTTGTGCAACAGCGCTGCCGATCGGCACTACGTCGTCGACCTTGACGAGCCATTTGGTGAGCGTTCCCTCGTAAGGGCAGGGGACTTCGGTATCTACTTTATCGGTAGCAACTTCCAGAATGGAGTCATCGATCCGCACTTTCGCGCCCTCTTCTGTAAGCAGGTGAAGCACGGTGCATTCCATGATGCTTTCCCCCATCGGAGGCATTACCATTTCAACTATTTTCATACTGGGTGTTTTTTCGAAGGTAATGAAAACATGCTTTCGTTACCTCTTTGATCCTGATCTTCGTTTAGCCCTTTGTCGCAAGAGAAGTTTTTAAAATGGTTTTTCTCAGCAGATTGAGCGCGTAAGAGCAGGTTAGTTCTATATTGATTTTTCTGTTGTTCCTTAATGTCAGCAATTGGGTAAATGTCTCCTCGGGCGTCGCGCAGGCGATCCACACGGTTCCGACGGGCTTTTCCGCCGTACCACCGTCGGGGCCTGCGATTCCGGTCGTGGAAATGGCAAACGTGGTATTCAGTAAGCGGCGTGCGCCTTCGGCCATTTCGCGGGCCGTTTGCTCGCTCACAGCGCCATAGGCTTCAAGCGTTTCGCGCGATACGCCCAGCACATTCATTTTAACATCATTACTATAACTTACCACCGAGCCCTCGAAATACCGAGATGAGCCGGGAATGCTCGTGATCTGGTTGGCAACATAGCCACCGGTGCAACTTTCCGCGGTGCCTACTGTCGCATTGCCGTTGATCAGAAGGTTGCCGATCACGGTTTCAAGCTCGTCCGAATCGTAACCGAAAACATGTTCTTCAATCAATGGCAACACTAACGCGACCTGTTCGGCCAGTTCCTTTTCGAGAACTTCCTGATCGGTGCCGGTACCTGTGAGCCTTAACCTGACCTGGCCGAAATGCGGCAAATAGGCCAGTTTAATGTTTTCGGGCAGTGCATCTTCCCAGGAGGAGATTTTCTCGGCAAGAAAAGATTCGCCAATGCCGATCGTACGAATGGATTTATGCTGGATAATGTGGGTCGAAAAACGCGCTTTGAGCCGCGGCAGGATTTCGAATTCCATTAAACTCTTCATTTCGTAAGGCACGCCGGGGAGTGAAACGTAAATGACCCCATCTTTTTCGAACCACATGCCGGGCGCTGTTCCCCAGAGGTTCGGAATGTAGGTACAGTTTTTGGGAAGCGCCGCCTGCTGAATGTTGAGCTCGGTCATGGCACGGCCCCGTTTGGCGAAAAACTCGGTAACCAGGGCCAGAGCTTCCTGGTTAATTTCCAGCTCGGTACCGAAATATTCGCAGAAGGTATGCTTCGTGATATCGTCGCGCGTGGGCCCGAGGCCGCCTGTTACGATCACCACTTCCACGCGCTGGCTGGCCTGAGTGAATGCGTCCAGGATGTCCTGCCTGTTGTCGCCAACGGATGTTTTCCTTGCCGGACGGATACCGATGTCAGTCAGTTGGGTGCCAATCCATTGCGTATTCGTGTCGATGATCTGACCAAAAAGGATCTCGTCACCGATCGTGATTATTTCAGCCCTGACGGAGGAAATCATAGGTTTAAAACAGGTTAAATGGGACCGTTATTTTCCCAAAAATAAGTAAAATTAATCGTTATTGAGTACGTTTGAACCGTAGTGAAATATTAACAAACTCTATTGTAATGAAATACAAAATCCTTTCGTTAACGCTGTTTTGGCTCATTGTAGGGCACACTTCACAGGCGCAATTCAGTCTCGGGAAGCTGCTCGGGAAGGGGGCCGGGAAAAGTGGCGGACTCAGTGAAAATGAGATTGTTCTGGGACTGAAAGAGGCGTTGAACGTGGGTGTCAGCAATGGTTCCGAATCGGCATCGAAGCTGGATGGCTTTTTTAAGAATGAGTTGATCAAAATAGCGGTACCGCCGGAAGCCAGGAAAGTTGCTGAAACATTGCGCAAAATGGGACTGGGCGCCGAGGTCGACAAGTTTACGTTGTCCCTCAACCGCGCCGCGGAAGATGCGGCCAAGAAATCTAAACCGATTTTCGTCAAAGCGATCACTTCGATGACGGTCCCCGATGCCCTGGGTATTTTGAAGGGACAGGACGATGCGGCAACGCAGTATTTGAAGAAATCGACCAACGACGAACTTTTTAAGACGTTTTTCCCGGTGGTCGACAGCACATTGAACCTGAACAAGGCTACTGAATACTACGCCGACATCGTCAAAACTTACAATCAGATCCCTCTGGTTAAAAAGGTAAACCCCGATCTGAAAGAATATGCGACGCAAAAAACGATCGACGGCCTTTACGTGCTGATTGCGCAGGAGGAAAAGAAAATTCGCGAGAATCCGGGTGCGCGGGTGACCGATTTGCTGAAAAAAGTGTTCAGTCAGGCAGGGAAGTAAGTTTCGCGTCCCTGATTTGGACTGCCCGTTTGGGTTCAAATGCTTACTTTTGTAAAAATTAACACCTCATATGAAAAAGTCAGAAATACATTTCACTGTTGAACTCGACGAAAAAAATATACCGGAGAAGATCTTTTGGGACGCTACCGACAACCCGAATGAAGGTATCAACGACACCCGCGCGATCGCTATTGGCGTATGGGACCATTACCACCGCGGAACGCTGAAAATCGATCTCTGGACAAAGGATATGGAAGTTTTTGAGATGAAGCGCTTCTATATCGAGCTCATGAGCGGTATCGCCGACACCCTGCTGACGGCGACAAACGACCGCGCTATGGCCGATATGATCGAAGGCGTTTGCGACACATTGAGCAAGCGACTGGATGAGGAGATGAAAGCAGCGAAATAAAAGAAAGGAGCGGTTACAGTCGCTCCTTTCTATTTTAAACCATATTCTTGAGTTCTTCCTGCGCCTTCTTCGGCAAACTCGCCACTACCAGGTCGTAAGAGTCTTTTACCCACCCAAAAAGCGCTTCACTGGGAATGCTCCCCGTTACGTACACGGTATTCCAATGCTTTTTATTCATATGATACCCCGGCTTTACGTCAGGGTATTTTTCTCTTAACTCCTCTGCTTTTTCCGGATCGCATTTGGCATTGAACTGATGCTGAGGCGAATCCAAGGGCGTTAGCAGGAATACTTTTCCAGTCACTTTAAATACCAGCGTATCGGGGCCGAATGGCAATTCTTCGGTTACACCGGGCAATTTCAGGCAGTAATCCCTTAGTGATTCAAGGTTCATCGTGTTAAGGCTCTGATGATCATTATGATGACGCAAATCAAAAACATGACGATCGAGATGCGGTTGATCCCGTGCATCATGCGCAAGTTGAACGAGTCGGGATTGTTCGGGTCGCGTTTTTTGAAGACGCGGATGAAGTAGGAAAACACTTCGCCCAGTTGAAAATATTTTTTCATCGTATTTGTTAAACCAAAATTTCTTGTTCCTCCGGCTCAATCCACCGGCCATCTTCCCGGATCAGCTCAATCAGCTCTTCCACCGCTTTGGATGAATGCACCGACCGCTTGATCACTTCCTGTCCGCGGTACAACGCAATCTTATCTTTGCCCATACCCACATAACCATAATCGGCATCGGCCATTTCGCCCGGGCCGTTCACAATACAGCCCATAATACCGATTTTGACGCCTTTCAAATGCTCGGTATGCTTGCGGATCATCGCCGTGGTTTCCTGTAAATCGAATAATGTACGGCCACAGGAAGGGCAGGAGATGTACTCCGTTTTCGACATGCGCGTGCGCGCCGCCTGCAAAATGCCGAATGCGATGCTATTATAGGAAGCGGCCGCTTTCAATTTTTCAGGGTGTTCTGCACCCTTCGGAAATTCAGGCGAAAGCAGCGTGCCGTCACCGAAACCATCCACCAGCAAACCACCGATGTCCGTGGCGGAATATAATGTCAGTTTATCGCCGAGATCCGTCTGATAGCTCCGGTTGATGATCACCGGGACTTTGGCATGTAGTTCCGTCAATTTGTAAAAGAACCGCCGCATTTCCGGCATCGCGTGCGCATTATGGGTGTCCAGCACGAGGACGACGTTGCTATTGTTGGAAATACTGCTCAGAAACGCCCCGTCAAATGCGTGGATATCACCTTTGATAAAATTCAGCTCAGAAGAAATATCTGTTGCTGCATTCCATTCTGATACATCAAAAAGTGGGAACTTAATATGCTTTTCAGGATGGACGTGCCATTGCGCCTGGTCGAGAATCTCACGCAGTCCATTCGGCAGCATGAAAGGCGCCGGCTTTTGTCCTGTGTAAATGAAATCGGCGCCCTGGTCGTTCATGGCCCATTTATCGGGGACAGGCAGGAAGAAATGCCCGATACTTTTCAGGTCTTCGAGTTGCTGGATGTCGATATTGGAATAGTCGGCAATTACACGCGGCACATTCAAATGGCCGATATTGTAAACTTCCCGCGTATCGCGGCGGGTATATTGGAATGGGTTGATCGGGCAACCGTCGATCGGCTCGATGGGTGCATGCGCTGCCCGTGTCGTATACCGTTCGATCAGCGCGCGGGCCACCGGCGCCTCTTTTTCCGGTGCTTCCGTTAATGAAACGCGCACGGTATCGCCCAGGCCGTCTTCCAGCAAGGTGCCGATACCGACCGCCGATTTAATCCGGCCGTCCTCAGCCTCTCCGGCCTCCGTAACCCCCAAATGCAGCGGGTAGGGCTTCAAACCTTCCTCGTCCAGCCGTTGCACAAGCAAGCGGTAGGCTTCCACCATCACCTGCGTATTGCTGGACTTCATCGACAATGCGATGTTATAATAATTAAATTCTTCACAGATCCGCAAAAATTCCAGCGCCGACTCCACCATTCCCAGCGGTGTATCGCCATAGCGGCTCAAAATACGGTCGGAAAGCGAGCCATGGTTGGTACCAATGCGCATTGCCGTGCCGTACTCCTTGCAAATTCTGACCAGCGGAATGAACTTCTCCCTGATCCTTTCCAGCTCGGCAGCATAGGAGGCATCGGTATAATCGATCACTTCAAAACGCTTGCGGTCGGCATAGTTGCCGGGATTGATGCGCACCTTTTCGACGATCCGTGCGGCCAGTTCGGCTGCATTGGGTGTAAAGTGGATATCAGCGATCAGCGGCACCTGAATCCCCAGCTTGCGCAATCCGTTGCGGATATTTTCAAGATTCTGCGCCTCCTTCACGCTCGGCGCGGTAATGCGTACGTACTCGCAACCCGACTCCACCATCCGGATCACCTCGTCGATCGAGCCCTGGGTGTCCATCGTATCCACAGTCGTCATGGACTGCACGCGGATCGGGTAATCGGAGCCCATCGGAATATCGCCGATATTGATGGAGATCGTCCGGCGCCGTTCATAGGCGGTCAGCGAGGGGCAGTAAATATTGGTTTTTTGTTCAGAAGGTGTGATCACAGTCATTGAATGGGTCATATCGACAAAGGTCTTAAAACTAAAACACAATCGGAACGCCAATGGTGCATTTTTCCGTGGTCGCTTGTTGGTTTGTAATAATCGCTTGTTGCCTTGTAAAACTACGGTACTTCGCCCGTTCGTATATCAATCCCGGTCATTCACACATATCAACTGGGAAAGGTTATGTTTTGTATTTGAAATATTAAATATTTGTGCCTATCGCCCCGATAACACCAAGGAAAAGTCGATCACTCAATGTTCCGGTAAAGGCCGCCGAATGTCGCGGCATCTGCATGCATTATCCACCATGTAAATCGGAGCCATATGAAGAAAACAAGTCTGTGCCTGCTTATTACAGTGCTTTCATCCGGTGTATTCGGACAAGTACCATTGCGCTGGAACTACCCCTGCAAGCCGGGGACTGAATGCTGGAACGCGCTTACATCTGTCGAGGAACGGCAGAACGCCTGTCAGATCACAGGAATTGACCTGAGCACATTGAGTACCGAAGAGTTGCTGCTGATCACGATGGAGCATCCGTTTTTTCGGAGCTACATCGCACACGACAGTCCCGTCGAGGGTTTGGGTTTTCCACTGGAAGGCTTCAACGGCTTTTTGGAATTCAAGCGGCGGCCCGACGCGATGAAAGCGTTGCGCGAGACCTATTTCAGGGAAGACTTCAATACGATTCGATCATTGTCAGACAGCGCTCAAATGGGAGCCTATTCACTGAAATGGATAGGGGCAGAGCTGATCATGGGCGACGAAACGCTACTGAACCAGATGTCTTCCAGCGAGAAAGTGGATTTCTTGAAGTGCTTGTATACGCAGCTTCTTGTCAAGCAAAAGTACGCCGATATATTTGGCGGCATCTCGGACGCAGTCAGTGTCTACATTTTTTACAAGGTGATGAAGACATTGGATGTAAACGTCCTGGAAAACACCCTTAATCAACAGAGTGTCGATCAATTTCGGAACAGGCTGATTGTCAGAAATGTATCCGAGCTACGAGCATTGCTAGCGAAATTTGAAGAGTTTATTAAAACCGTTAAACATTAAAAATCGTCAGTCATGAAAACATTTAATATTCTCACAGTAGGTCAAAATCGTAGTGTAAGCAAATTGTTGGCCATAGTAATTTTATCGACCCTCTTGTTCGGTGAATCTTGCGATCAAAGAGAGGTGAGAGAATACGAGGCTGTTAACTCCTGCTTCACAAAGGAATTCCTGGAAAATGAACCTTGGGTTAAGGATCAATTGGCATTTTTTCAGGTGCCCAAAATGAGCTTTCTGAACGTTGTTGTTTACGAATATCGCGGTCAATATTTTCTCGCGTTCGAAAATACAACAGTTTCGTCACCAATGTCTTACATTTTTGATTGTAACGGCAAGACTATTAGTGAATTGGGAATACACTACAACGAATTTTATGATCATGCTGAACCAAAGGCGATCCTATTACAAGAAAAATACTGATCTATGAAAAATTTGATAAATATTTTGCTGCTGGTCGTCAATGTCAATATGCTTGCTCATGCACAAGTCAATACGCCAAATGGCGTCGCGGTTCCAGCATCTGCGCTATTTGTGTACCAGAATGCTGGGGATTACACAAACCCTCAATTACAGGCATTTCAAGATGCTGTTCAAGGCGGAGTTTATGGACCGAGCTGTGTCATTCTAGCGAATTATTCCCGGCAGTATAATTGCCATGGTTATGCCTGGCATGTTTCTACAGGAGGTAACCAAATTGGTATCAATCAACCGACCTATGGCGGCGTTACGCCTTATGTCGCAGGTGTAAATCCGAGCTATGTTCAAGGAAATTACAGCGGCTCGCAGGGAAAAATGCGGGTCCGATATTCCGGGGATCACTCTGCGGTGACTACCTACGACGCCGGGAAGTTTATCTCAAAATTTGGTCCCGGCCCCTTGGTCAAGCACAATCCAACCGATGTCCCACCAGGATATGGCATGCCTTCCACCTATTGGACTTGCAACTACGCCCCGCCATTAACCAGCGTCTACCTAGACGGCAAACTGATTTCCGGAAGTTTCCAGAACACAACCTGGGGCGCGCATAACATGCAAATTTTTTGGGGCCTTGATCCTGACACGGGGCCAACGTTTAGTTCAACTGCCGGTAGTACCATCATCAATAATCAGAATTCAGGCACAGTAAATTTTACATTTAATGGCCCTTCAAACAATGGCGGGCTTTCAATAGCATTCTGCGGAGCGCCCAGGCATTCATTCACATTCTTCAAGCCAAATGGCGCAAAAATGCAGGTTTATCCCAACCCGGTTCAGGATGAGGGTATTATTTCAATATCCTCCGATTCACACGAGGATATCCAAGCCATTAATCTCGATAATCAGGCTAACAAGATGATTAAACTGAGCCTGGTGGATGACCGACAGCAGGTTGTACAGGATTATTTACCCAATTCCGAGGGCAATCCGACAACAGTTAAATTGAAAAATGGCCTGAAAGGAACGTACTTTTTGAAAGTGATTTTCGAAGACGGAACGGTGCAAACCAAACGGGTGCTGGTTGGGAAATGAGGCGACAAAGCGCCCCGGATCGAAGCTATCCTTCAATCCGGGTGCCTTCGTCAACTGTAATAATATAGCTCTTTCCGCCGGCACGTTCGATGGCTTCTGCCACTTCCTGTGCGTGTGTAGGCGCGTAGGCGAACATGCAGCCGCCCCCGCCCGAGCCGTTGATCTTGCCACCTAATGCGCCTGCATTCAATGCGGCGCTCATCATGCGTTCGATTTTCGGGGTGGAGGTGCGTTTGTGGTCGCGGAGATTTTGGTAATGCTTGTAGAGCAGGCCTCCGAAATGCTTGTCGAAATTCTGGCTTGCGTGGTTTTGGGCACTTTCGATCAGCAATGCTTTGCCTTCGACGAGAATGTCCCGGTCTTCAATGTTGGCTTTGAGCAGGCCCAACTGGTCGTTAGAAAGTAACGACTTGTAGTCGGTCAATTTTTCGACGGGGGTTTTGAAAATAGAAAACGAGGCGTCGTAATCAGTGACGATTTTGATCACCTCTTCCATTCCGTAACGGCAACGTGCTATAATGCCCAGCGTGTCTTTCGGTTCCAGCGAATCACCCAGGACGAACGTCCCCAGTTTGGGATTCAGAGCTTCTACCTTAATAACCGGCGTCGATTCGAGGTAAATGACGTTACCAATCGCAGTGGAGTAGTTGTCCATCATCCCGCCCGGTTCTCCGAATTCCAGTACTTCTGCCGCATTGGCGATTTCTCCCAGTTCTTTTTTGGAAAAATTGATCGGATTGTCGCTCAGCTTGTCCAGGAAATGTGCCCAGGAAACGATGAGCGCCGATGAGCTGGACGTTCCCGAATTGATGGGGATATTGCCGTGAATGGTCGCTTCGACTCCTTTTGAGAACGTCAGCCCCTTTCTTTTTACAACATTGATGGTGCTTCGGAAATAATCCCGTGGCTTGACGTAAGGGAAAGTCGTATCGAGGGAAAACTCTTCTTTAGTGCCCAGATCGGGCAAATGCAATACTATTTTTTGATCATCGCGATAACCGCCGTCAACGCTAATCCTTCGCGATATGGCCGCTGCGATCACGGGGAGCCCCAGGTAATCCTGGTGTTCCCCGAAAAAGCAAATACGGCCGGGAGTTGAAATCCTCATTGAACTACCAGCTTTTCTTTTTGTGGCCTGCAAAGCCGAAATACAGCATATAAATATAAAGTGGAACCAAAATCCAGTAAGCTTTCTGCGTACTGCCGATCGAGTCGGCGATGCTTCCGTACACCAAAGGTAGTACCGCGCCGCCGGAAATACCCATTACAAGCAATGCAGAAGCGATTTTTGTGAATTTACCCAATCCGCTCAAAGCCAGTGGCCACAATGCAGGCCAGATCACCGCATTGGCAAAACCGAGTATCGCGATGCAAATTACGGAAGTGAAACCGGTGGAGTTGATGGCGATCACGGTCACTATCAGACCCAGAATGGCCGAAAATTTCAAATAGGCTTGTTGAGATACATATTTGGGGATCAGTACGATGCCTAGCAAATAGCCGGTCATCATACCATATAAAGTATAAGTTCCGAACAAACGGGCTTCTTCCTCCGGAAAACCGAGCGAAACGCCGTAGCTGATGATCGTGTCGCCGGCGATTACCTCGGCACCCACATAGCAGAACAATGCCAACACACCCAATACCAGGTTAGGGAACTGCAACACACTTGTTTTTTGCGCCGCTACGGGCTGCCCTAACACTGGTGCATCATCATCTTCTTCTTCGCTTACTTCCACCAATCCTTTCGACATTCTGATCACCAGTGCCAGGACCACCAATACGGCTGTGAGCACGAGGTATGGCATAGCCACTTTGTCGAGTTCCGACTTAGGATCACCCGTAGATGCACCCGCGAGAAGCAGTTTGCCAAAGATGATCTGGCTGAAAATACCAGCCGATTTGTTGGCAATACCCATAATACTGATCCGCTGCGCGGCACTTTCGCGCGGCCCGAGGATCGTAGCATAAGGGTTGGAAGCCGTTTGCAATACGGTAAGACCAATACCGATCGTGAACAAACCTACCAGGAACAGCGGGTACGAAGCCATTTCCGCAGCCGGAATGAATATCAGCGTACCTACCGCCATCACGCCGAGAGCGAGCGACATACCGTTTTTAAAACCGGTCTTTTTCAAAACCATCGAACACGGGATCGCCATGACGGTGTAGGAAATGAAAAATGCGAATGTTACCAGGTATGAACTGGTGTTGTCGAGCGAGAATGCTTTTTTGAAGAAGGTGATCAGTGTTCCGTTAACCCATGTGACGAAACCCATCACAAAGAATAGAATGCCGATAATGAAGAGGGGACCCAGGTAACTGTTCTTTTTGCTCATTTAAGTCGTATTGGATTAGGTTGTTCGGGTTATTTTATTGGTATAAATCTGGTTTTGTTATAATACTCAATATTCATCATTCAGGCCAAAGATCCGCTGATTTGTTCGCCATTTTCCCCGCGTAAAGTCCGGGATCTCAACGGGAGAGCTCCCGCGCGCGATGGAAAGTTCGGACAACGGACTGATTGCGCTCCACACCGCTGCGTCGTAAACGTCGATCGGCGGGGCAGTTTTACGTTTGATGGCCTCCACAAAGCCCCTCAATACAAAGTAATCGATGCCCCCGTGGCCTGCATTCTCGGCTTCTTTGGCATATTTTGTCCAAAGAGGATGGTCGTTTTTGTCGAGGTATGGCTTGTCGGGCTCGCCGATGTGTTCTTTGGGGGATACGCCTTCCAGGTAAATGGTGTGGCCGTCGTTCATCCAGATTCCCTCGGTGCCCTGCGCGCGGAATGCGAGCGAGTAGGGGCGGGGCGAGTTGGTATCGTGGACGAGCACGATGTTTTCGCCATTGTAGCATTGGATCATCGTAGTGACGATGTCCCCGAGTTTAAAATTGACCTTGGCATTCGGGTGGTCCTTGCCTCCATGGTCTACAATGTATTTGTGTAAACCCCGCGGTTTGGTAGCCATTGACGTCAGGTGGGTAAAGCAATTCCCCCGGTTGATATCCAGCCAATGCGCCACAGGCCCGAGCCCGTGCGTCGGGTAGAGGTCGCCGTTGCGGTCGACGGAATGCTGGGTGCGCCATTTGGCCTCGGAGAAGCCTTTGGCTCCGAATTCGACGCCGTGACCTTCGTTGCTTTTGCCGTTGTTGAACTTGATACCCCGCAAATCGTGCTGGTATCCGCAGTGCGCATAGGTCATTTCGCCGAACATGCCTGCTCGGATCATTTTGAGAATGGCCATGACATCGCGGCGGTAGCATACATTTTCGAGGATCATGCAATGCGAGCCGGTTTTTTCGAAAGTATTGACCAAGTCCCACGATTCTTGCAGGCTAACCGTTGCCGAAACTTCTACGGCGGTATACTTCCCTGCATTCATCGAAGCCAGCGCCATCGGCACGTGCCATTGCCAGGGCGTGGCAATAAGTACACCGTCCAGGTCGTCGCGTTTGACGAGATTCATAAAATCCTCCTCGCCTTTGGAATACACGACCGGGGCTTTGCGGCCCGCTTTTTTAATTTTGTCGAGGGTAATGTTAACTGCATCGGCGTCGATGTCGCAAATTGCGTTGATCTCGACATCCGGTCGGAAAAGTGCCTGCTCCACATGGTTTCGGCCTCTCAGCCCGACTCCTATAAATCCTAAACGTACATTTTTTGCCGGTTTCTCCTTTTTTAAACTAAGTGATGGGATGATCCCCGCGACGGGCGCTGCCAGTGCTGTTTTTTGCAGAAAATCACGTCTATCCATATCAAAATCTCTTGAAAGTTTGCGGCACCGATGGTAGAAGATTATTTGGTCTTACCCAGTCCGGGGCTGCAATTTACACGCAAAAGCCAGATTTTTAAATTTTTTTATTAATTAAAAATTGACATTGCGGACGCTTTCCGGTAACAGGAAATAGGAACGCAGTGAACAATTTCCTAGCTTACAGCGTTTACCCAAAGCAAGAGACTCCTGAGAGCGATTCACAGCAAGCTCGGACCCTTAAATGTGTTGGACACATACTTTGTTACGACATTTAAGGCAAATTAAAATTTTAAGTGGTTTAAAATATGGTGCAAAAGGTGGCGGTGTTCCGTAAGGAGCATTTCAATGCAGCCCATCGTCTTCACAATCCGGAATGGTCGGAGGAAAAGAACGGAGAGGTTTTCGGGAAGTGCAATAATCCCAACTTTCACGGGCACAATTATGAGCTGATCGTACAGGTAACGGGTCCCGTTGACCCCGAAACAGGCTATGTGATGGACATGAAAGTGCTGAGCGCCATATTGAAGGAATCCGTTATCGACCGGTTTGACCACCGGAACCTCAATCTCGACGTTGAAGAATTCAAAACCCTTAATCCGACCGCGGAAAATATCGCGATCGTTATCTATTCAATTATAAGACCCAAAATAGAAGCAGGTCTCGACCTGAAAATCAGATTGTATGAAACAGAACGGAATTTTGTCGAATATCCAGTCCAGTGAAGCTTTGGACATCGAGGAGGTTGGTGACGATCATTTGTTTTCAGGTATCGAGACTCCCCTCCGCAAGGACGCGTTCGCGATGGAGGACGAGCTTAAAATGGAGCTTATCGAGAAGCATTTCCGACATATTATGGAGATTATGGGCCTTGATATGACGGACGATAGCCTGAAAGGTACTCCGAAACGGGTTGCGAAAATGTATATCAAGGAGGTTTTCAGTGGTCTGGACCCTAAGAACAAGCCGGCGATCGCGCTTTTTGAAAATAAATATAAATACAACCAGATGCTGGTTGAAAAGGACATTACCGTGTTTTCGAATTGTGAACACCACTTTGTTCCGATCTACGGCAAGGCGCATGTGGCCTATATTTCAAGCGGGAAAGTGATCGGACTGTCGAAACTGAACCGGATTGTCGAGTATTATGCCAAGCGCCCGCAGGTACAGGAGCGGCTGACCGTTCAGATCGCCAACGAATTGAAGGAAGCGTTACAAACTGAGGACGTAGCCGTGGTGATCGACGCGCAGCATATGTGCGTACAGTCGCGAGGGATACGCGATTCCGGCAGCTCGACCGTTACTGCTTATTACGGCGGCAAGTTCGAGGAAGAGATGACCAAGAAGGAGTTTTTGAGCTACCTCGGAATGTAGGGACGTTACTGCCCAGATAAATACAAATGGCTGACCAAACCGATCAGCCATTTTTTTTATATCAATAATTTAACTCATTGACTTTGAATTCATAAACTCACTATACCGTCGGTCCTACACGTTCCAAAAGTGCTTTGGTCGCCTTGATACCATCATATTCCGAGAGCTTGCTTCCTTCATATTCGATACCTGCAATCCCTTTGAACCCGCTATCCTTCACTACTTTCAGGATTTTAGTGTAATCTGTTTCGATACAGTTGCCTTTTTCATCGAAATCGTAAGTTTTAGCGCTCACGCCTTTTGCGAAAGGCATCAGCTCCTGAGTTCCCAGGTAGCGGTCGTAAGACTCTTCGCAGCCGTTAGCCGAACGCTTGATGCAGAAGTTACCGAAGTCGGGCAGCGTGCCTACGTTTTTCATGTTCACCTGCTTCATCACACCCGACAACCATTTGCCGTTCGAAGATGAGCCGCCGTGGTTTTCAACGATCACATTGATGCCGGTTTTGGACGCAAATTCACCCAGCTTACCCAAGCCTTCCACCGCCGCTTTCGCGATTTCTTCGTCGGAACCTTTGCCGAATGCATTCACACGGATGGTTTTGCAACCAAGGTATTTCGCGGCCTCTACCCATTTGTAGTGGTTTTCAACCGCTTTGTTACGTACCGCAGCGTCGAGCTCGCCCAGGCCGCCTTCGCCGTCGATCATGATCAGGTTATTGGTTACACCATTGTCTTTCGCTCTTTTCAGAAGCTCGGCCAGGTATGTCTTATCTTCTGCTTTGTCTTTGAAAAACTGGTTTACATATTCCACGATCGAGATACCGAACTCTTTTTTAGCCAGTTCAGGGAAGTCGAGGTTGGTGAGTTTTTTCGCGAAAAGGGCCTTGTGCAGCGACCATTCGGCCAATGAAATGTCAAACCAGAGTTTTTTAGCAGCCGGTTCAGCGAACAGATCAGTGAATGCAGTGGCAGCAAGCGCAGTGGCTCCGGCCTTTTTAAGGAAATCGCGACGAGAAAAGTCCATGATTGGTTAGAATTTAGATTTGATTATTATTCCTGAATATTGATTCTGGCTTCGCGGTACAGCTTCTCGTTTTTGGTGAGCTTGGCTGCGTCCCAATCGATATCCTGCACGAATGCGTGCTGGCGGACGGGACAATTGTCGATCCTGCAAAAGTAGCAACATTGGTATACGCACGGATCGGCGTGGACGAAAATTTCCGTTTCTCCCGGTTGCGACCCTTTCAGAATGTTCTCGAAATCGTGGATCGTTTCGTGTACTTTTTGCAGCTCCCAGTAGTAGGGCAGCGTCAAATGGCAGTCGATATGCAAATCGGAGCCGTACTGCTGGGCGCGGAGATTATGGACGTCGATCCATTCGTCCTTTTTATTCTCATTTAAAACCTGGATCACCTTCGTTAGCAGCAATTCGTCGCTCGCATCCATGAGCCCGGCGACCGATCTGCTCACCAGTTGAGACCCGCTGTAAGCCAGAAAAAGCCCGAAAAGGAGAGAAGCTACACTATCGATCCAGACATACCCGGTAAGCATGATCAACCCAACACTTAAAATAAGCACCACACTGCTGATACTGTCGGACATTAAATGCTTTCCATCCGCGACCAAAGCGAGGGAATTCGCCCGGCGGCCTTCCGTCAGCAGCTTGTAGCCGATCGCGGTATTCACAAAAATTGTGAATATGATAAAGACCGACCCCTGTGCCAGGTTGTCGATCGGAGACGGGTCCATGATCCTTTTCACAGCCTCCACGACAATGAATATCGAAGCAATGATGATCAATGCGCCCTCGAAACCCGCCGAGAAAAACTCGACTTTACCGTGGCCATAAGGATGGTTGCGGTCTTTGGGTTGTGAAGAAAGATAAACACTGTAAAAGGCAAAACCGCTGGCGATTACGTTAATGATCGATTCCAGCGCATCACTCAGAATGGCATTGGAGGAAGTCAGATAGAATGCAAAAAACTTCAATCCTGTCAACAGAATGCTGGCTACAAAAGACAGCATGATGAGACGTTGTTTAAGCTTATTTTGGTTTATTTGCATTTGAGATTTGTCAATGAGGAGTCAAAAATACTAAGAAAATGCGGGTTATATCCACTGAAAATAACTGGAAAACACTATCGACTGAAACCGTTTATGAGAATGCCTGGCTGGAACTCAGTCACCGTGACGTGATTAACCCCTCCGGCAACAAAGGCATTTACGGTTTGGTTAAATTCAAAAATCAGGCGATAGGGGTGATCCCGGTGGACAGCGACGACAATATTTACCTTGTAGGCCAGTATCGCTACGCGATCGACGAGTATTCCTGGGAAATCCCGGAAGGCGGAGGGGCTCTCGGTGCCGATCCGCTCGACGCCGCGAAGCGCGAACTGAAAGAAGAAACAGGTCTTTTGGCCAACAAATGGACCAAACTTGCCCGCATTCACACATCCAACTCGGCAACTAACGAAGAAGGGTTCCTCTTCATTGCCGAAGAACTTACACAAGACGAGGCCGAACCCGAAGACACCGAGGATTTACAGGTATGGAAATTGCCCTTGAAGGAAGCAGTGGAAATGGTCATGCGGTCCGAAATCACCGATTCGCTTTCGGTAGCGGGCATATTGATGGCTGCCAGACTGAAAGGTATCTGATATGCTGCAAGCGCTATTTTACGGAACGCTAACCGGCGTCGCCTTGTGTCTTACTTTCGGGACGGTATTCTTTTCACTTGTACAGAACAGCGTCGACAACGGTTACCGCACAGGCATCAAAATCGCCTTAGGCGTCTTCGTGTGCGATATCATCTTCGTTTTCTTCGCCATTTTCGGGACGGCCTTGCTGCCGGACATTCCCAATTTCCAGAAATGGATGGCTGGCGCCGGCGTAATCTTCCTGATCGCATTAGGGTTGAGTAACCTGATCAAAGGCCAGCCGCAGATTGCCTATCCGCAGACCCGTTTTGGTAACCTGCTTTACTATTTCACGACAGGCTTTCTGCTGAACGGGCTAAATCCCGTCAATTTTATCAGCTGGGTTACCATTGCTTCGTACATCCGCACAAACCTGCATTATAACCTGAACCAGGTGCTGCTGTTTTTCACCGCGAGTGTAATTGCAGTATTTTTGGTGGAAAGCGCGATTGCGGTCTTCGCGCACAGGCTCAAAAAGCTCTTTACGCCCAAAGTGGTCACCATATTTAACAAAGTGACAGGCGTGGTTTTTATTCTCATCGCCTGTCAGATTGCTTATACCAATTTTTTGAAGTAGGGGATCAAGGGGCTATATACCCCTCTGCTTTGAGGAAATTTTTCCAATCACCGATCAGATCTTTCTTGAAAACGCGCGGGAATTTGTTCTGGCCGCCGAGCTTGCCTTTGGATTCCATCCAGTTGTAGAATGCCTGGTTGGGCAGGACGGTCACAAATACTTCTTTCAATGCGTGACGACGCTCTACGGCGTAGTCGTCGTTAAGTTCCGAGAGCTTGGCGTCGAGTTTCTGTTTCAAAACCTCCGCATCCACGTTGGATTCGTCCACGCCTACGTACCAGTCATGCGCGAACAAAGAGCCGTATTCTATGCCGCAAACGGTAAATTCTTTCACTGAAAGACCCATTTCACGCGATACAAGGTCGATGGCCTTGTTCATATTATCGACCGAAAGGTGCTCGCCGCAAAGGCTGAGGTAATGCTTCGTGCGACCGGTAATCACGATTTCGCCGCGCGATTTGTCAACGAATTTCAGCGTATCGCCGATCAGGTAACGCCACGCGCCCGAGCAGGTCGAGAGCAGCAATGCATATTCCTTGCCTTCTTCCACCTGGTCGATCATCAGCGTTTCGGGATTATCGAGCATTACGCCGTCCGAATCGAAGTTTTTAGGAGTGAAAGGGATAAATTCAAAGAACAGGCCATTGTCACACACCAACTCCATTCCTTCCGCGCCCGGCCGCGACTGGTAGGCGATAAAGCCTTCCGAAGCCAGGTAGGTATTAATGTAGGTCATCGGCTTGCCCAAAAGCTTCTCGAAACCTTTGCGATACGGTTCGAAAGAAACGCCCCCATGCGCGAAAACCTGCAAGTTGGGCCATATTTCATGGATGTTCTTAACATTATAATGCGCGATGATCTTCTCGAAAAGCAGTTGGATCCATGCCGGAACACCTACTACGAAGCCAATATCCCATTCGCTCGCCACGCGGGTGATTTCTTCCAGTTTCAGGCCCCAGTCGCGTTGTGCCGCGATTTTCTGGCCGGGCTTGTAATAGGGGCGGAACCACCGCGGTATTTGCTGGATCTGAATACCGCTCAAATCGCCCGCCAGGCTGCCGGTGTCGTGCGGGTTCAGATTCGTACTTCCGCTGAGCATCAGGAAGCCCTTTTCGTACAAATCCGGCGGAAGGTCTTTGTAATAACCCAATGACAAAATCTGACGGATACTGGTCTTCTGAATGGCTTTGGTCATCGCTTTCGTGACCGGAATCTGCTTGGAAGCAGCCTCCGACGTTCCCGAACTCAATGCATAGTACTTCACGGTACCCGGCCAGCACACGTCGTTTTCCCCTTCAAGCGATTTGTGCCACCATTCGTTGAATATCTTGTTGTAATCATAAACGGGCACCGTACGCTTGTATAGCTCGTAAAATGCGCCTTTTTCACCGAAAAGAATGGAAGAAAGCAGTTCGTCGAAATTGTATTTCTCGCCAAACTCGGTATATCTGGCCTTGGCCAGCAGTTTGGCCAGGGTTTTCTTTTGCTGCTGATGTAAACTTGCCTTGCGGCGGTTGGCAACGATGTTGCTGAAATGGATGCCTTTCTTTAATAAACTGCCTACTAATGCCATAGCTGTTGGTTAAATTACAAATCCCAGGTCGATAGCTTTTTCAACGCTTCATACTCTGTCAGATCATATTGACATGGCACCACTGAGATATAGTTATTATCCAGTGCCCAGACATCGGTATCTTCTTTTTCCGTATCGAAATTGACAAAATCGCCGGCCATCCAAAGGTAGCCGCGACCATTAGGGTCGACGCGGTAGTCGAATTTCTCCTGCCATTTGGCATGTGCCTGGCGACAAACCTTCACGCCTTTCAGCGCCATATCGGTTTTTGCAGGAATGTTCACGTTCAATGCAATACCGTTTGGAATACCATTTTTCAAAGCTTCCTCGGTAATCGACTGGATGAAAGGCACAGCGTGGCTGAAATCCGCGTCCTCTCTGAAATCGCAAAGTGAAAAACCAATGGCCGGAATGCCTTCGATGGCCGCTTCAATGGCCGCCGACATGGTGCCGGAGTACAGCACGCTGATCGAACTGTTGCTGCCGTGGTTGATCCCGCTCACGACGAGGTCGGGCTTGCGGTCCTGCAATACGTAGTTTTTAGCGAGTTTTACACAGTCGGCCGGTGTTCCCGAGCACTCGTATTCCGTGATATTATCAAAAATATGGGTGGAATAGAGCCTGAGCGGTTCACCGATGGTAATCGCATGCCCCATTCCGGATTGCGGGCTGTTGGGGGCAACCACGATCACCTCGCCCAGTGTCTGCATGATTTCAACCAGTGTTCGGATTCCTTTTGACGTTATGCCGTCATCATTAGTAACTAAAATGAGGGGTTTCATATATTTCTACTGATCGGGTGCTTAGCTGCTTATTGCGATCTGGTCTGCCGGCTCAGTAACATGGTTTTTAAGTGAATAAATATTTAATTGCGCTTTTCAAGCTGCCAAATTTAAGCAATATGCCTTCATTCGCAACACTGCAAGCCTCTGTCGGGGACATTCCGACTATCATCGAAATCCAGGAAAAAACATGGGAACCGACTTACCGTGACATCCTTAGCAAGGAGCAGATCGATTTTATGTTCGAAAAAATATATTCTCCCGAATCCCTCACGCATCAGATGCAATCGGGCCAGGAATTCATGATCCTGCTGAGCGACGAAACCCCTGTCGGTTTTTCGTCGGTGTCGGAAGAAAAACCCGGAAAGTTCAAATTACACAAAATATATGTGCTTCCCGCGACGCAGGGAACCGGTGCGGGTAAATACCTTTTGCACGAAACTGAAAATTACGTGAAGTCGGTGGGAGGAACGGTGCTGTCGCTGAACGTGAACCGCTACAATAAGGCCAGGACATTCTATGAAAAAATGGGTTTCCGCATTGTGGACGAGCAGGACATTCCCATCGGACCTTACTGGATGAACGATTACATCCTCGAAAAAACACTGAACTGAACCGGCTAGGCCGATTCAGTTTTCAATGCCAGTTTCATTTTTTTGATATTCTTCTGCTGGCTTTTCAGGCCTTGCAGGGGGTTGTAATTGTTGCTGTTCACCACGTAATAGCCCGTTCCGTCATAAGTGCGTTTACCCGGGTGTGATTTGCATTCCGCCGAGCAGGTGCCTTCCATTTCCCAGCCGCATTTTTCGCAGATGGGAACGTGGTTGTTGCATTCGGCATTGGCGCAGTTTACCATGCGGTCGCATGGCTCTTCGCAGATATGGCATTTGGAGATCACGGTCGGGTTTACACTGTTCACATCCACTGTAATGCGGTTGTCGAACACATAGCATTTACCGTCGAAGTTCTCTCCGCCTTCTTCAAGCCCGTAGCGTATAATGCCTCCGTGCAGCTGGTAAACGTCCGTAAAGCCCTGATCGAGCAGGTAGGCACTGGCTTTTTCGCATTTGATACCGCCGGTGCAATAGGTAACCACCTTTTTATCTTTCAAATGGGCAATCTCATGCACGTGGTCGGGCAGCTCGCGCAGGTTGTGCATATCGAACGTGATCGCACCTTTGAACTTGCCTACTTCGTGCTCATAATCCGAGCGCATGTCAACGAGCACTACGTCCGGGTCGTTCAGCATAGCTTTAAAATCGGCCGGTTCGAGGTGCTTGCCCGTGCGCACGAGCGGGTTCACGGGAAGGTCCGAATTGACGATCTCATCCTTCACGCGTACGTGCAGTTTTTGAAATGCAAGGTGGTCCGACTCTTCGACTTTAAACTGAACATCCGCGAATCGCGCATCGGAGCGAACATAGTTCATATAGGCCTCGCATTGCTCAGGCGTGCCCGAAACCGTGCCATTCAGGCCTTCCGGCGCCACAATAATGCGGCCCAGCAGGTTGTTCTCCACGCAAAACAAATGATGCTCATCGCGATAGGTGTCGGGATCGGCGATGGTCGTGTAATAATAATATAGGATAACCTTGTAAGGTTTCATCGGTTGTCGATTAAGTATTCCAAAAGAGAAAAGGGGGAATTACCATGCCGGATCGCCGGGGGTGCCGAGACGCAGCTCTTTTCTCCAAATCAGCCGCAAATATACGAATAATGCAAGTTTTAAGAAAATGCCGAAAATCAGTTTTGTGGCCGATCGGTTATCCGTTGAAATATATATTTTTGTAAGCACTCGTTCATTCACTCAACTCATCCTATTTCCTTATGCACATCGCTATCATCGGTAATATCGGCGCAGGTAAAACCACATTGACCCAAATGCTGGGTGATTATTTCAAATGGGAAGTGATGTACGAGGCGGTGGAGGGGAATCCCTATCTGGCTGATTTTTATCAGGATATGGAACGCTGGGCGTTCAATCTGCAAATCTATTTTTTGAATAACCGCTTCGCGCAGGTCCAGAAAATCCGTGAAACGACTTACTCGACAATCGTTCAGGACCGGACGATCTTTGAAGACGCCTACATTTTCGCCCGCAACCTGTACGAATCCGGCGTGCTCGTCGAGCGCGATTACCAGACATACCTGCTGCTTTTCGAGTCCATTATCCGCACCGTTTCGCAGCCCGATCTCATGATTTACCTCAAAGCGGACATTCCCAAACTGGTGTCGCAGATCAAGAAGCGCGGCCGCGATTTCGAATCCGACATTTCAGTCGATTACCTCACTAACCTCAATCACTACTATGAAGATTTTGTGCAGAACTACGAAGACGGCAAAATTCTTGAAATAGACGTCAATAACATGGATTTCGCTTCGAATCCTGAGGACTTCAACCGCATTGTGTCGCTGTTGAACAAGGAACTGTTCTACGTTTAGGGTGCACTGTTAATACATGCAGGCGATGGCTTTGTTCAGCAATGCATTTTTCCCGACGTCAAGATTGAAAACCTTCTTGTCTTCCGGAAGAAGCACCTCGATCTTCGTCGCGGTTTTCATCTTTTCGAGCTCCCTGGGGGTAATAGGGGAGGCGAGAACGAAGATTGGCTGCCAGTTACTGCGGTCGTTAGCAGCGGAGTAGAGCGAAAACCTTCCTTGCGGAGTCCAGAATCGTATTTCGATGAACATCTGGGTGTAATAGACCAGCCCTATCCGCTCGTTGTGGTAGCTCAGAATACGTTCCTCTCCTGTGCGGGTAAGCGTCAGGTATTCCTTTTTGTCGGCAAGCTGGATCGTGTGATAATGTACTTTCTTGTGATTCGATGGGCTGATGGTTTCCTTGCATTGGGCAAAACAATTGTTCTTTTCAATCGTCAGCAAACCGGCCACACCGAGCAGGAAAGTAAATTTCATGCAGAGGGCATAATTCAACACTTTCTTGATATCGGGGTTATTCAAACGTTTGTAAAGATAGTCGCATGATGAGTAGAATGCAACAACATCAGGCGAAATGACTATTTCGCTCTGCGCTCCTCTGCCAATTGCTTGTAAACTTCCCCAAGTTCGTCCTTCAACTCCCTGATTTTTGCTTCCAGTTTCTCGACTTCGCTTTTATGGACGAGGTCTTTCAAATACATTACCGTGTGTGATTCGCCTTCATAGCCGAATAACCAATTAGGGTGGATTTCAAGCTCCTTCATCAGTACTCCTACGGCATCGGAAGTGAATTTTTGGTCTCCTGAGAGGACTTTTGAAATTTTGGATGGAGATAAATGCACGATTTGAGCCAGTTCGCCTGTATTCAAGTGGTGTGCTTTCATGATGGCCGCTATTCTCGCAACTTCTATCATTGCTGTCTGTTATTGAGATACAGCATTTCAATCGGGTTTTGGAGGAATCCAGATCGAATGCAGTATATACAAAATGTCTGATTAAGCGCTTTATGTAAATATAGTAAAAGTAGAGCCATTCCGATAGCGGAGATCGCGAAAAGCGTGCAGAGGGCGCCAGGAAGATGCAGAGTATGTGGAGTGGAAACAAGCAGGCACAAAAAAAGTGCGTTGGTTAATCCCAAACGCACTTTTAATCGTGACCAGAAGGAGAGTCGAACTTTACTTAAACCGCGCAGCAGAGCGATATGGAGGTTTTTTAGTTTGATTTATAGCTGACAATCGCCAGACACAGACACGAAATCGACACGGCCGTTGGCGTTAACCTACCAGTTCGTACCGTTAACATGATCGTCATTAAACAAAAGGATTTCTGCGCCCTTTGCGATCAATTCTTTAACGGTTTTTATCTTGCTTGGGCCAGCATTGTTTCCAATAATCGCCACTTGAGTTTTAGAATTAATCGATGATTGTTGTTTGGCGCCTAGCTGGACTATCTTTTCAATCAAGTGGTCTCTTTCCGGGAATTTTGTGAAAGTGCCGGTTATGCACACTCGCTTTTCAACCCAGTCAATTTCATTGAAAGAAGCATTGGAGAACTCTAAACCAGAGATATCGGCGATAGCAGGCGCCACATTCCAGAAATCACGTTTCGGCATCTGTGACTTTTCGATCACTGAAATTGGGGACTTATGATAATAGCTGGGTATGATGTTTGAAAGATCGGTAGTTTTCTTGAGTCTGGCCATCGAGATTGCAATCTGCGCTGCCGCAGTCGCATCCGATACCGCATTATGATGGTCGAGATCGATGTTTAGGAATTTGGCAACGTCTTTGAGTTTTGTACTTCCAATTTCGGGCCAACACCATGGGATCGCCTGATGTGTACAGAAGTCAAATCGATAGGATAGATCCAAGTTGTAATGGTCCGCAGCTTTTGACAATACATCTATATCAAACGAGGCATTATGAGCCACTATCACCTCATTTGATAAAAACGGTTCGACTTCTGGCCACAATTCCGAAAAATCCGGTGAATTAACGAGCATCTCCTTCGAGATGCCGTGGATCTTTTGGTTGAAAAAATCCACTTCAAATGGATCTGGCTTGATAAGCCAGTTCTTGGTTTCCACAACAACACCATTTCTTACGATAGCCAAACCAAGGGAGCAAGCACTTCGCCTGTGTCTATTCGCAGTCTCAAAATCAATAGCTACGAAATCGAGCCCTGGGATGGGTTCAGTCGGAATTAGGACATTCATGAATTTTATCGTTTGACGGGTTTACTGGTAATCTTTTTGTATTGATCGTAAGTTGGAACGGGTCGATCTAGGAGCATTTCAGGAGTTAACTCAAAGATTCCTTTGAGCGCATACCTTTCCCTGATGTTAGCTTCTCGAAATTCCTGAAGGCTCCGCCATGTGAAGCCCGTTGCTGATCGAGGCGTTGACGCATCATAAGTACAAGTGGGGCCAATGCACTGCTGCATTTCAACTATTTCATTTGGCGAGCCATCATTTTCGTTTGTAGAGTCTTGTTGCATATAGGGAGGGTGTGAGGGTGATAGAAGGGGAAAAGTGTGTTGGCTCCTTTGATTTTAACAGTCATTAATTAGAGCCGTCGCGACAGATATAACTATATTAGTGTTGGCATAATGTGCGGAAATGTAAGCCTTAAGTGTTTTTTAGCTGGTTTAGTTGACGTTCCAGATCTTGGCTCCGCTTCTCTTCATTTTCTAATGCTTTTCGAGTGAGATGAGCATACTCTTCGATAGAAATTGTGATCTCGCCCGTTTTCGTGCCAGAGCCTTGAGGCTGGTGGGTGTCGTCTGACCTAGCATATAGCCAATCCAGAGTCACTCCGTACAGATCACAAATCTTCAATGCCAACTCGACGGAAGGTCTTGACTGATCTGTCTCAATTCTTGATAGCTGGGTCGCACTCACTTCCAATTCTTTGCCTAGGTCGGCTAAACTTTTTCTTCCGCGTAAATGCCTTATTCGCTCTCCAATTGACATTTGATGTATTTTTTTTGGCAAAAAGAAATTTATATGACATTTAAGTTGACATTATTACATGTAGTGTCATATATTTGTGTAAATCATTATCTGATGTATGCAAAGTACAAAATCTAGAAGGTTCGGGCAACCGGTGAGGACAAACGGAAAGTAGCCGTTTGGAACGGTCTAAATTTTGGTTAATACATCGAGCTATATACACCACCGTTAGTACATAACACATAATACAAAGCCAATGGAAAGCACGATTCCTCAGGAAGTGCCTTCTATCAAATCTCAATTGCTATCGCGGTTTGTGGCAGCTCGTGAGATTATAGGGAAGGATTGGAAAACCCGATTATCAGGTTTTGAGCCTTATTTCAACACCAAACCGGGTGTTGATGATATGAATCAAGCTGCGCAGGCTACCAACGAAGGGCAGAGACGGGGGCAAGTTGATCGGATCAAAAGAGTGGTCCTTGCCATGGAAAGGATGGCGGGGATACCGCATGCGCCAATTTTGTAGTGACTTACAACGTGTTAAGCGATGAATGCAACCGTATCCATATCACTTCCTCCCGAGCAGCTAGAGCTGCTTGAGCAGGTGAAAGAGCTGATGGCCAAACAGGTGAGCTTCCAGGTTGGAGGTGCCTGGCTGACTGAAAAGGAAGCCGCGCAGCGCCTGAAAGTAAACGAGTGCGATATCCGCACCTGGCGTCTGGAAGGTTGGCTCAGGTATTTTCAGGTAGGGGTGGAAGTAGTCTATCGAACGGATTATTTGGATGAAGACTTTGAGGATCATGCGTTTGTGGATGCTGTTCCGGGTGCTGTTATGAATCATCAGCCTCAGGGAGTCGTCGCCCGGCAGTTCTCCTATTTGGAAGCTGCGACGGCAAAGGGGCGTGAATTCAAAGCCGAGCAAAAGGCAAAGAGGTTAGGAAAGCCAGACCTGGTTGCAGCCAGGAAACGTGCGGAATCAAGGCTGCCCAAGTGAAGTAGGGGGGTATGAAGTGAGGTCGCGCCGGCGACCTTTTAAAGAGCCATGAAAGTAGAAGTAGTTTACCATTTAAGCAAAAAGTAACTCTGGAGTCCGTATCACAATGGGCTAGGCAAATGGATTGCACCCTTTGAAAAAATATATACAAAGATCTTGGCAGTGGGCGAAGGATGAATGGCGCAGCAATGTGGCCACAATGAAAACGCGTGGGTTTTGGATAGTGAACGTGGTGTGGTTTGCGGCTGGAGGGCTGTTCTTCCGGCTGCTCCCACAGCGTGATCCCAGCGAAGACCAGCTTAATTACCTGCTCAACCAGGTGCTGATCATTGTCGCAATTCTGCCGATCTATTTCGCGGAAGTACTCACACTAAGTAACTGGAGCAACCGCGCCCTAAGTTGGCTGATCAACTGGATGAATGGCAAACGCTCCAATAACCGAGTTTAAACCCGTATGCAACCATGAAATCTGCAACTTCTGCCGCTATCGTCGCCTCGATCTTGCTGACCGGCGAATGGGCATCAGACCTTTTAGCCAGGAACAGCTTTGTGATCGCCATGATCATCGGCGCTGCCGGCGTGTGGGCACGGATAGCCTACAAAACGTCACGGCCGGAAAACGGGGATGACAACAGTAAACCTCTGTAATTATGACGCTGATCGCTTACGCCTTATTGCTCTTTGCCTTGGCAGTTGCCGGCACGTTTATCTATGACCAGGCGACGGGAAAGTTCCGGGACCATTTCCAGCGCGCAGTAAGATGAGCGCCTGGCACTATGGCTGGCTCGCCCAGACAGGCGACGACCTGGAAACCGGAGTAAAGTTTCCGCATCTGCTATACATGCGCACGATGTGGGAGGATCTCGCAGATGGAATGGGCAGGCCTCATTCGGAGGTACTCGGGCTGATATGCCTGAGAGAGCCGGCTAAGGTTTGGGAGGTGTACGTGCCCATCCACAAGGGCCTGTACGAGCGCACTCATAGCCTGGAATCAGCAAAGCAAATTGTTGAAGACTACCATAAACGACACGGCCATGACACCTGAAAAGCTCGATGCGTTAGTGCACTGGGCGCTGTTCGTGTGCATGCTGGGTTTTGGCCTGGCAATCTTTTTCAAAAACCGACAATCAAAAAAACGCTGACTATGGAGCTGACTTTTACTTTACAGGAACTTGAAACCATCCAGCTCGCGATCGGCGTGCTTGCAGAGCTAAAACGCGATGAAAAAGACTTTTTGGACGAGCTTTTAGGCCCCGGCAGCAGCGACGTTATCACACGCCACAAGGAGCGAAATGACAATCAGAAACGCTTGGAACAAGCGCAATTTGACGCCCTGATCTCGAAAGTTCAGGCGCAGATAAATCAGAAGCATGTAGTTGTTGCCAGCGAGAATCTGGCTTCAATTTAGATAGCCCTTTAATCAGGATTTCACAACCCCAAAACCAACACTTATATGCAAGCATTGACCCAGATTGGCTTCACCGAAAAGGACTTCGAACTAGCCTCTAAGTTAATAGAAATGGCGACCAAAAGCAACAAAATATTCTCCGGAGAGGCCAGTTTGGAGGTTGAATTTGGAGTAACCCATCCCGTTGCCAGGACACTGGCGAATGAGTTGCAACGCCGGTTAAAAGCCAAGAAAAATGAGGCAATCCAGGAGAACGACGAACTCGTCGGATTGCAGTACAAATTGATCCAATTAAAGAGGCTAATCGCCCAGGGGAACGAGCCAATTGGCTCCGTGGGATAAAGAACTACCGGCCGACGCCCTGCCGGCCGGAGTGGAGGGTTTACGTATTTGAATTGCCTGGACGGTTGAGCCAGGGCAATTTAGGGATGTACCAGGCGACGTTACACCGGCCTGGCGTAAGGAGCGAGACCTTGCATCCCACGACTAATCGTCAATGTTGAGTAAGGAACGGTCTCCCTGGCAGCTGTGCCGCCAGGGAGATTTCAAAAAGGGAACATCGCGGGGTGGAGCAGTTGGTGGCTCGGTGGGCTCATAACCCACAGGTCGCTGGTTCGAGTCCAGCCCCCGCTACGGAAAATCCGAAGCGCATCAAGCCTGGTCGGGACGAGCTCCCGCATGCGAGGATCAGAGTGGCGGTTGGGAGAAAAACGTAAGACTCCCAAGGCCCCAAACGTAGGGGCCGACAAGGAAGGGATGTGGCCTAATGGTAAGGTGCCTGGTGGCCGCCAGGACTATGCCGGTTCGAATCCGGTCATCCCAGCGAGGTAGGACAGACCTGCTGATCCGGAACATTCCGGAAACTCCGATGCCGCGCCCGGGTGACGCCGGGCGCGGGTAAGGGGAATTGCATACATACTTTCCGTCGGGCTTTCAGGGACAGACCAGTGCTCGACGGGTAAGGGAAAGTGCGGGCTATTGGGAGAAATTTTGAGTTCGAATCTCAACCCGCAAACAAGGCAGGCCCCGCCTGCTAACGGCATGGTGCCGTATACCCAGTACCGTTACGAGTTTAACGGGTAAGGGAAACTATGTGCTTACTGATCAAATAATTAGCTAGATGTTGCCACGAATTGAGACTTCACAGGTTATCCGACGCGCTACGAAAATGTTCCGGGAACATAATCAGCAATGCCCGCTGAACCCACACACAAGGAACAAATCAGGCGGGGCAGTAGAGATCAATCGTAGAAAAGGGCTGATCCCCGAGTCCGTCACCACCACGTTTTACACTCTTTTGAGCGAATATATCCACAATTACAATTACTTGCGAACGACCCTGCCCTCGAATATGCAGGATATCGACAATCTTCCCTCTGTTTGGACTAACAGCAAGCGCATCGGTAAGATCGCCAGGTGCTCGGATCGCACAGTCCGCAACCACTTAAAGCTCCTGCGCGAGTTGAAGCTGATCACCACCCAGAACCATGGACGTAAGAAGAGTTTCGAGCTGTGGGTCGCGCCGCAATTTTTGTTTGAAAAAGCGCTTCTAGCGTCCGAAAATTCGGTTTTCCAAGCCGCCCCCTCCCTGGCATCAACGGAAAAATTTTCCGCTAATTTATATCAGGGACACCTTAAGAAAGATAAAGAGAATGCGGCTATTCATGTTTTACACGGAGACGACTTAAAACAGGGACACGAGGAATGGACTGACCAGGGCGAGAACCCCCACGTGATTGCTCCGGACGTTATTAAACTCGAAGGTTGCGCGGCGGCCGGGCCGGTCGACGAGCTGCAAAAAGCGGACTACGAGTACGAGGAAGCCGAATTCGCTAAACCAACCATGCCACCGGCTCCTGATGGGAAGCCCCTCGCATACGATTTCATGCTCATGCTTGCCGAGTTCTGGATGTATGCTCAGAAAGTCATCTACCCGGACAAGGCTTTCAACAAAATCCAACAAGAAAAGGCTCTTACAGCGATCAGGGACGGCGTTTATGGCGGATTTACCTTCGATTTGAGCCCGGATGAGTGGGAACGGTTCCACGTCCGGCAAATGGAAAAAGCCTACCGGGCAGGTAAATATCTGGCCTCACATCCCGACGCCTGGGCATCGTCGCCATACGGCGTAAATGGTTCTGGCAAAGGCTACTTCGACAGGGAAAATGTCAACGGGTTTGCCGGCACCGAGAAATGGATCGCCCAGGAAGAGAAGCAGCGCCGGCGGCAGAACAAGCTTGCCAAGCTCAAACAGGCCAAAGCCGATTTTGAGAACCTGGCAGCAGGAAAACGAGCCCGTAAACCAGTCGCTGGGCTTGGCCAGCAGCAACTTTACGACCATCACCGCAGGATTTTCGCCAGCTATGGCAGGATCTGGGAAGACCGCTTCATACAGCAATACAACTCTCAGAAACTGCGGAATTTCACTTCACCGGTCGAGCGAGCAGTTAAGTACAAATTCCAGTGACGAGAACCCTTTCAACAGGCTATAAAACGATGATTTTTCAATAAACCCAACTAAACAGATGAGCAGGACACTTTCAGAGGAAAGCAGCGCAGAACAACGGAGCAAGGCCAGCGCCTACATGGTGATCCGTTTCAAAAAGGACGGAAAAAGCAAGCGTGAATACTTCTCGGTATGGAGCGACGAGTGGAAGCGGCCGGAAATCACCACGATCCATCGCGCGATCGGCCGGCTAAAACGGCTTTTTGCCAAATACTGGCAAGCGAACGCAGTATCTGCGGCGATTTTCGACATGCGACAGCACGAAAAGCCAGGCAGTTACAACAAGGTTCTCCAATACGAGGACGGCGAATGGAAGGATGTGAGACCCGTATACTGATCACCATGAAACAGGTCAAAATCAAACTTTCTGCCTACGAGGTGTTCGCTATCCAGGACATGATGTACAAGGCCGCTCATGCGGAGCTTCGTCCGGACATGAAAAATGACACGATCATCCTTGCCGAAAACTGGCCGATCTGGGCGAAAAGGTACGCTTCTGCCGACAAACAACGGCTCAAAACCTTCACGATCGCACTCTCACTGGCCAGGATCATGCACCTGCGGCTCCAACAGATTCCGCAAACCTTCGCCAACCAGTCGCTACTGGACAAACTCGACCACGAGCTGACCAGCATGGATATGAAACCAGTATTTCAACTCTCCTTAACATGACCACAGCCTTTACCTTCCTTTTGAAGCTGCTTTTCGGCGCGATCCTGGTGATCGCCACGATCGCCAGCACCGTGATCATCTCCCCATTCTTGATAGCCGGTAAGCTCATCGGTCCTCAAAAATCTCGCTATGGATATCGAAATAAAACCTAACGACATTCTGTTCGTCGACAGCCCCGATCCCGGGCGAAACTGTCTTTGTTCCCGTTGTCAAAAGCCAATTATCGACCTCGCCATCCGCTGCTGGCCAGAAGATGGCGGCGAATACCGGTACCATTCAGAGTGCCTGGGCTTGATAAGCGCTTCACCAGCTTTCCCGGTTGACTTCGACGACTAAAAGTGCTTCGAGCTCAACCAGGCGATCATTCAGCTAGTTTTTCCAAATCAATTAGTAACCATAAACCAACAATTCAACATGAAGCATTTATTTAAATCTCTCGCTGTTTTATCCTTCGTTTTCACCGTTTTCGCGTGCCAGGACGACAGTAACGGAATCTTCGAAGCTACGACCAACAAACACGACAATGCGCGTACCACTGCTGATTTCTATGCTTCTGGTACAATGACAGTTCCGGCCGGTACGTACAATACTATTCACGTCGCCGCCAATTCTAATATTACACTTGCTAATGGTGTGAAATTCGATCAGTTTTACTATGGCGGTACGAATCCTAATATTCGAATTAAAACAGCAACCGGTTCTATTGTGACGCACTATCAAGATACATGGATTCCTACCGGAGTTACATTTATCATTAGCCTTAATTCAACTCTTTATAGTAAAGCAGATTTTCTTGTAGGGGCGACAACTGTCGACAATTTAGGCAATCACGTTATAGATCAATCTTTAATACTAGACCAAAATGCTACGTACAACGAAAGTTTGTTCTCTTCATTTACTGCATGGCGTGTTTGGATCAGACAACCGGGAGCAAAAATTGATTTCGGTACAGGTAATCAATTCGTTATGCCTAATATGACAATGACCATATTAGATATTAATCCTCAGTTTAGTAGCCCCAATGCTATATTCTACGGCAAAGGAAAAATTACTACTCAAAGTGGCACCGTTCGATACGTACCACTAACCGGATCATCCACAATCAAAGTTTGTACAAGCACACCTCTCGTTTTTAGTAATGGTGGGTCTTTTGGAATAGGTTATTACGGCTGCTAATATCTATCATTTCCCGGCGTGCCAGTCATGCCGGGAAGTGTAAACCTTAACAGAGTCGAACCCCTATGGACATTTTAGCCATTATTGACAGCCCCGAGCATTGCCGCGCGATCTTCAAAGAATTTGGCAATGCCATTTTCGAAGAAGTTGAAGGTGTGGGCCTAACGCCGGGAAGTGAGTACGTGAGCCTTTTCGGATCACGCGGAAACAAGTCAATTCGGATTCTCCTATTCGCAGACGGCCGCGCGCATATTGAAGAAGACGACGAGTACACCTTAGGTATCGAAAACCCCTTCCTGTTTGTCGAGAGAATGAAACAGCTCGGCTATTCACGTACACTTTAACAGCATCGAACCCATGAAACGTAAATCCAAATTCTTCATAGTATTTCCAAGAAAACTGGTTAATGAAATCACTTGGCCGGACGCCTGGGGATACCAATGCGCTGGTTCTTTACCAGATATGCTCCGCGACGTCCTTAAAGTAAAATCCATCGGGAGCGAGTTCAAGGTAATTTGGAACGAGCAACACAGGTGGAGCCTGGTCAAAGACCTGGATATTACGATCAAGGACTTGGAAGATTATCTAAAAGCTGATTGCAGCATGCTTTCCTTCGTTTCGGAGCGCACCATGAAACTTGCCGCAAAAGAACTCACTGATAGAGGAAGCAGCGATTTTATCTGTGTAGACAATTACAGGGATGTGATCATGCAGCAGGCATTTTACAGGCAGAATAAATCTTTCAATCATCCAACAACGCTTTAAAAGCGTCGAACCCAATGGCTCTAATTGACCTACGACCAATATTGAAGGTTTCCCAGCTCGAAGATGAATTGAGAAAAGTTTGTAGTTGCGAGCTGATCAGTGAAGGGAAATCGATTCGAGGAACGATTCACCATCAGAATCGCGAGTATGTGATTACCGGTTTTCTCGGGAATGGCCGGTTAGGCGTTGAGTTTTTCTTCGCGGTCGAAGTGGTGGACGTTAGCCTGTACCGTGGGAGCATCACGCCGTTGGAACGCGGAAGCCATTTGGCTCAGGCAGATCGGGGTCTGAGAGAAAGATCCTACGTCGGCATGATCATCAAGTATGGTAAGCGGACGTTGGTCGGAATCAACTCTATTCATATCGTGGCTGGCACTGGTGTTTCCCAGCTCTCGATTTTCTAGAATCCATCATGGAAACAACTAATAAAGACCGGTTTCTAAGAGGCGACCGATTTATGGTAACCGGGCGAAGCTTCGGAGTTTTCAGCTACCGCAAGGTGGAAGAAAGCTATGATGTAATTGTCAGGCACCTATCGCGAACCGGCGACGACGTCGCCCATGTATGCGACCTATACGTGCAACGGGATCGGATCGAGTGTTTTGTATGCCCGTTGGGACAAGTCTTCACCTGGTTTCAAAGCTTTGACGACTTCCGTTTTGATAGCTTCAATTTTGCTTACTAAGAAACCATTAACAGCGCCAATCCGATGCCGATTTTAAATTACACGACAAAGATATCTGCGTCCCGGACGATCGGTGAGATTACCGAAATCCTGGTTGCCCATGGCGCTACAAAAGTTGTTTCAGACTTTGAAAATGGTACCCCTAGCGCAGTTTCGTTTGCGCTAGTGCTAAATGGTCAAATGACATTTTTTTCACTGCCGGCAAACTATAAAGGTGTTTTAGTGGCGATGAAGAAAGACCCGAAAGTCAAAAATTCCCTTTGCACACCGGAGCAGGCCGTCAAGGTAGCCTGGCGAACAATCAAGGACTGGATCGAAGCCCAGTGCGCCTTTATTGATAGCGGCCTGGTGGAGCTGCCCGAAGTATTTCTGCCATATGCAATCACCAAAAAGGGAACAACACTATACAAGGAAATTCAGAGTAACAGCCAGCTGCTCCTCACAGAGAAGACTAAATAGACCCGGACGTATTATGAAGACTATGTTTAAAAAGCACCTACCCAACCTGGTCCTGGTGATCGTCTACGGCCTGATCTGGGCGTCGGCCGTCGAGTCGAACTTTGATCCGGAGCGTCCGGAGCTGCTCAGGGCACCGGCTCCTACCCGGGCAGACCAATTAAAACAGTTTACCAATTTTCTCACCAATAAACCATTTTCAATTATGCTAGTGTACTGCGCGGTCTGCGGCTCAACCGTTGACCAAAAGGAGATCGTCAAGGAAGCTCCCTACAAAAACCTGCCGTCGCCCTGCTGCGAGCTTTGCTACAACGTCAGAGACGACACCGACTCCACGATTTCGACCGTCGCGGCAAAAAGCCTGGAAAAACGGAAGGAGATCATGGCAAAGCTCAATCCGCCGACAGAAACGAACTAATTATCGTCTACGACTCAGTTTGGCCTTTTGGTGATTTTGCGTCAAGTTGCATTTCGAGTGCTACATTATCGAAGGTGGGCATTAACCGGGCCAAACTGATTCCTTCACTTCTAAGAATTTTATTCAAGCTGGGCACCTCTTTCGCTATCAGTATTATCTTGGTAAAGTCTTTGATTCCTGGATGCCTTGGATATCTGTAACGGATATAGTCTTCAACGGACGGGTAGCGTTTGTTGATGGATCGGAATTCATGGGGAAACCTTGGGAACAAAAACAGGCCTTCTTGTCGATACAAATAGTCGTTCACAGCATTGGGCATGAGCATCATCGAATAGGTCGAAAGGAAACCTTGATCATTAGTAAAATGGCTTTTACTCTTTTCAAACTTCGGGTGCTGAAAAATTCCTGTTCTTAAAGCGAAGACACAAATATCTTTCCTTCCATCATGGTTTCTGGTTGCAAAAAATGCTGCTTTCAGAGGATTAAAAGTAAAATCTAACAGTCGTGTGGGAATTCCATGGTGTTGCGCGAGGCCTGCATATAGTGCCGGTTGTCGCTGTGTCTGGAAGAATTTTTCATGTGCCCTTTCAAAAGAAAACTCGCGGTTTGGTGTCAAAGCGTCCATCACCCCGGTGATATCGTCGAGCAAATCTGAAACCGGTAATAGGGCTTTTTCCAATTCGGGAACGCTTAGTCCAAGCTCATTTGCCTTCCAAGCAAACTCGCGAAGCAGCCTTCTCTCAATATTGGCATGAACTAAACCATCAAAGGCCACATCTTTTCTTGCAGTTTCCCAATCAAAAGATTTGTCTCTTGACCGTAACAAAAACGGCAGGAAGGCGTGGAGGTCGAACTCATGTTGTTTTTTTAGCGCATTATTATCGAAGGTCGGCCGGTATATTGTTGGTAGTAATGAATGAGCTACGTCATTTTGACCCCTAAAAACCCATTCGTTATACGTAATGGAGCTCCAACGTTGATTTGACAGGCGCAAATTATCGATAAAATCCTGTGCTGTCTCACACTTAACGATATTAAAAGGTCCGTTCATTGGAAGGTTTATTTTTTGGTTAAAGTAAAAAAGAAAAACATTGGAAGTCGCACGAAAACTCCTTCAAGCCTGGACGTCCGCGATTGACGCTTTGGTTTTCCCTACTGCGCTTGTGGCTACTCCAAGACATTTCTCATTGTGAACGTATGGATTTGGAAGTACAAACCCCATTTCCTTGCTAAAATCGCCATTTTTGCGTTGCAACTTTCCGTTTATTAGCCAGAACTAGTTCTTATTTTTGGTTAAATTACTTTTCCCCCCTTTAGATCAGTGCAGAACGTCGGAAATGAATTGCGAAACATCGCGATCACTAAGGTCGCGCAAGCTTATTTATGCCATCGGGCAAACAGTCAGCTCATCACTTTATCGAGAACCATGCCGCTCGATCCGCTTTTGCAGGACTTGTGGCTGATGCTTCAAACGCCGAAAATCTACGTCAAGGAAGGTGCTCGAGACCTGAACGTCCGCCTCGATGGTGAATTGACGATCGCGCCAGGCTATTATCACCACACGCGCCGGCACGGCCTTCTGACCGCCTACGAAAGTATCCTTTTCAGCCACAAAGTTGAAAGTTACCTGCGCCAGGATCTGTACTCGCAAATAGCCCTTAATCGTGGGCGCTCAGCTGCCAAGCTGATCGAAGACTGGGGGGATAAACTGGATCTGGACCCGTCGTGGAGCGAGAAAACAATCCGCACTTACCGGAACCATAGAAAAGAGCAGTATCCGGGCATTCAGGTGATCGCCGCATGATAGATGTTCTACTACAAAACCTTGACCGCGGATCTGGACAAAACGCTGCATCGATCCCCGCGCTAGAGATCCTACCATGCATCCACATCGATGTCTGGCCAGGTGCCCGCTCTGGTGTTATGCTGGGCATCATCCAGCCAAAGCAGTTCAGAAGCTGGACACGGCTCTACCTGACTGATCACACCAAGGACTTTTCTGAGAAAGCGACCAACACCGTTCACGGACGGAAATATACATTCCAGGTATCCGGATTCTACCCGGGTGATAGCGAGGATCTACGCCGGCTGCTGGGAATAACCGAGTGGGTAAAGTTTGCAGTCCGGATTCGCGACACGTATAGCGTGACCAGGATCATCGGCAATAACCTTTACGGCCTCGAGCTGGAATTTGAGTCAATGATCGCGGCAGAGATGGGCGGAAGACGCGGCACGGTCATGACCTTTTCCGGCGAGCTGACTGAACCGAGCGCCATCGAATACTAACCAGACAATGAAAAAATGAACGTAGCCAGCTTGAAAAGGATTAGCCCCAGGGCCATTGCGGCCGCGCTGGTGATCGCCTTCTTTTTATTCGTTGGAGTCGACATGTTTTCCGGAAAAACCATCCAGCATGCCGGTACCATCGTCAATAAGGTTTACATACCAGAGCGCACGTACCTACAAACCCATACCAGGCTCAACGGCAGCGGTCAGACCGAAATTTACTCCACATGGGAGCACGAGCCGGCTCAATGGCTGCTGTATGTCGAATCCCTGGACGGTAAAATAATGGCTGTCGACTGTCGACCAGAGATTTTTTATACCAAACAAAACGGCCAGGTGGTCCCTTACCTGGTTACCTACGGGCGCTTCACTGGCATCCCGTATTTCCCAAGAGCAACCAACCAACCTACACACAACTATGAGAGCAAGAACACTAACAACCCGGGCCAAACGCAGACTTACTGACAGAGAGGCCGCAAAAATCACCCTGCAATTCACCAAGGTCGTCCGCGAGTTTGAAAAAGCGCTTTTTGACGAATCCGTAAAGCCGGGTCTTGAAACCTACCAGGCGATCTACATCAAACACGATCGTCAGTGGCGCAGGATCTGCGAGCTGCTAAAAGCGAAGCTTAGACTAGCCGCTCCAGACGAAGAGTTTTTCGCGAAACATTTCAAACCACAGGTAGCGACTGCATGATCCTGGACATACCCCGTATCCAGGAGATTCTCCGACAGTCGAAGTTCATCCTGTTTTTCATCCTGGTAGGCATCGGGTTTCTGTACTTTTTCAGAACGAACTTGATCCGTAAAGCCTTCAAAATGTAATTAATGTGTAAATATTGAGCGCAAAAGCCCACGACACTGTCGCGGGCTTTTTGTTGCTGCAACTTTCCGTGTTTTCCTGCCGCGCCGGCTGAATCTTGCGTCAGAAACTAACCGCAAATACAATGAATTTTATCCTGACCGTCTTTGCCGCGATCGTAGCGGCTATTACCCTGGCTTACCCGTTTGTATCGATTGTCAACCTGATCGGGTTAGCCGTCGTGTTTTGCCCGAAAGACTCGCGAGACATCGAGATCGCCCATTTCAGGGAGCTGGGCACTTTCGCCGGCTATTCAGATTGGCAAATCATCGCTTTGCTGATCCTGCTGGCAATTTTCCCTTATTTCAACCTGGCGCTCTTTTCATCGACCCTGACGGTTACCTGCGAGCAGATCACCCAATGGCTCGAGCCTTTCGGCAAGAAGCGGGGATAGCAACTTTCCTTCATTTTTTTACGCCGGCAGCGTAACGTTGCAATCACTTTAACACACACACTAGTTTTTCTATTTCATGCTGAACAACTTCTCGCTGGTATCATCGATACTGTTTGAGCCCTGGTTTATTGAGACAGGCTATGCTGCATCGGTGCTGCCAGCGCTGATCAACATGATCGAGGGAAAAAGCCAGCTCACAAACCTTCAGACTCATGAAAAGCAACTTCCATCCCTTTTAGGCAATGATTATTCACCAATCCGACTTTCAACATCTGGGGATACTTCCTTTGAATCCTCAATTGGAGCAGCTCCATCTGGCAGCGCTGCGGTCATCCCTATCCGAGGTGCTATCACCAAATACGAGGGAATGTGCAACTACGGAGTCGAAAATTATATGCAGTGGATCGGCGCCGCAGAACAAGCCAGTTCCGTCAGTGAAATCGTACTGCTAATTGATTCCCCGGGCGGCCAGGCAAACTGCGCGTTCATGCTTGCCCAGCGGATCTCTCAGATCAAGAAACCCACCCTGGCGTATGTCGATTCCGGCAATGCCACCAGTGCCGCATATCTGATCGCGTCAGCGGCGAACAAAATCTACGTAAACACTCCCGTGGATATGGTCGGCAGCATTGGAGCGCTGATTGCTTTGTCAACCTTCCGCTCCACGCTGCAAGGCACTAAAACCTGGGAGATTTACAGCCGGCTGTCGACCGAAAAGAACCTGGCCTTTCGCCAGCTGATCGAAAACGACGACCCGACACTTTTGCAGGATATGCTCGACGAGACGGTAGTCCATTTCATCGACGCGGTTAAAGCCAATCGTGGCGATCGCCTGAAACTCGAATCCGGCGACCCCTTCAAAGGCGCTACCTACAAAGCCGACAAAGCCCTGAAAATGGGATTGATCGACGGTATCGCGCCACTGCACGAAGCCCTGGCCTCGATCAGACAAACACAATCGCCCGGACTCATCCAGGCGGTATCCCTTCAGTCCACAGAAACACCAGTCCAGTCTAACACACACACACAAACAGTAAATCAAACCATGAATTTCAGAGAAAAGTTGGCTGCATGGATCGCAAACACCCCGGATGAAACTCCGGATGCATCAGCGACGGCAGAAACACCACAGGCCCCGGAAACGCCAACCGAAAATCCGATCGAAGCGCGCCTGGCCGCGTTGGAGGGTGAGCTCTCGACGCTGAAAACGCAAAACCAGCAGCTGAGCACAGAAAATCAGCAGCTCAAATCCAGCAAGCCGGCCGCAGAAGCAACGACCGTTACGGTTGCAAAGGAGCAGCCGCCAAAACCGGTTGAAGTTGACGCCAATCAGGGCTCGTTTTTGAGCGAGACCGACGAATACATCGCAAGCCTTAAAAAAGGGGTGGCCTGATAGCAGGCCGCCACGCCTTCGGGCGCTCTATTGAATTTATACACACACAAACACACACTTAATTTTCATGGCATTAACCGACATTCAAGCCATTTCCGGCTACGCGGGTAAGTATTATCAGAACATTATCCGCCGGATCTTCGTCGATTTGGACATTGCCAAAGACGTCAAGCTGCTCCGCAACGTAACTGCTCCAAGAAACCTATGGGGTTTCAACGTAACTGATGGCCTGCGCCCGCTGGACGTCAACGTGGAAGACACCAACAAAAGCAACGGTTCTTTCACCAACCGCAAAATCACGCCCGAGATTGCGATGCGCATCCTGAAGATCATCCCTGAAGAGCTCCGCGACACGTTTATTTCGGAGGTGCTCTCAGAGAACGCGAAAGACCTGCCTAAGGAATTTGCGGACTACTTCTGGGCAGAGATCGCCAAGTCGATCGGCGCGGAGATCAACAACAACGCATACTTCGGCGTTTCCGCCAGCTCGATCGCTGACTTCAACCCGGCAACGGTTTACACTGCTGGCCAGCGTATGAAGTACAAGACTTCCGAGGGCACAGAGTATTTCCAGGCTGCTGTAACCACCACCGCTGGCGACACGCCAATCTCCGCGCCGGCTAAGTGGACCAACATCAACAACAAATGTCTTTCAAAAGGATTTGGAACGCTGATCGCGGAAGAAATCGCTGCCACCAAACTTACCAACGTCACGTCGACCGGTCCAATCACACAGGCCGATGCATTGACGCAGATCGACGGCGCGATCTGGGCTTCCATTCCGGACGAAGTACGCGCCGCCGGCGTGATCTTCTATATGGCACAAGCCACTTACGATAAGCGTGTGAAGAAGCTGCGCGCGCTGAAAGAGGCAGGCTCTTCCTTTACCGACAGCGAGTTCGAAAACAGCAAGCGCGAGATCCTGGACTCGGAAGGTAAAGGGATCATCAAACCCGTAACCTGGATGCGCGGCTCTGGACGCGTGATCTGGACGGTCGACAACAACCTGGTAATGGGTACCAACCAGCTCCCAGGTGCAAATCCGTTCGGTCCGTTTGTACAAGGCTTGCAGCACTATAAGACGATCATGAAGCTGATCACCTGCTACCAGATCGCTGACCTGCGCTATGTCGGAGTTAACGACCAGGTGTAATCGGAATCAATCATCAAACCTTGTGAAATAGGGTGCATCGAAAATGACCGCACCCTATTTCTACCAACCAATTCAATCCGTGGACTATTCAAAATTATCGCCCGAGGAGCTGATCGAGCTTCTCCAAAAAAAAGACGAACAGATCAAAACTTCCGAAGAAGTGATCGGCGAGCTTCAAACCGAGCTGACCGCCAAGGAGGATGAGATCTTGGAGCTGCTTCCGATCGTAAAAGTCGGCAAGGACAGCTACGAATGTGTGATCCCGGTTTTCAAGCTTTATGATAAAGATGAAAACAAGGTCACAGAGTACACCACAAAGGATGTGCTCAAAGACAACGACCTGGCCGCAAAACTGGTAAAACAGGGCTCGGCAGTATTACGCAAGGTCGAAAAAAAGAAATAATCACCGGCCACCGGCCATAACGCACACACACTAAAAAATGGCAGCATCAGAATATGCCGGCATCATCGAGCCTCCTTTTGGGCAGGGTGCCAACTTCATGCCAGGTCTAGCGCAAGTACTTTACTTCTGTGGCGTCGGGGACATTGCTACCTACGGTACCGCCCCTGGGACGCCTACAAACAAAAAGTACACGATCACGACCCCGCACGTCTGCAAGACCGGTAAGAAGTTTACCAAGATGTACACGGGCATCGAAAAGGCGCAGCTCAAATTCGAGAACCTTGGAAACCGTGACGGCGGCGGCTTTAAGCTGACCGGTACCGCCTACATCCCAGGCGACAGCGACGATCTGAACTACTTTGCCAACGAGTCGCAAGGTGACCGCTTCATTATCATCATGAAGGCGGCTAATGGCAAGCTCGTGCAGGTAGGAACCGAAGACTACCCCGCCACGATCCGCGCGGCGTTCGACTCTGAGACCGTTACAGGCGACAGCTCTGGCTTTACGGTCAATATCGAGGCTTACATGCCTTACCGCCTGATTTACGAAGCAGCTGTTCCACTTGTAGCTGCTGCATAATGGCCAAAGAGAAATCAACTCCACAGACCGCGCCAGAGCCGGCCGTCACTCCAACCTATCAGGTTGTAGGATTTCAAGTATCGGATCAGATGAACATCGCCATCGATGGCCGCCAGGTTAACCTGGCTGATCCGACTCCGGAGCTGACGGCCTGGCTCTATGAGCGCCGGGACCGGATCGCCGGCCTGCAATGGTCTGAATAGCATTCATCAGTTGGGTTAGGTTCGAAAGGCCGGGAAGCAGTTTGCACCGGCCTTTTTTCATAGCACGCACATGATCACAGAAATCGAAAATTACCTGGCTGAGCCCATCTACTGGACGGGCGTAGAGCTGTATGCCCAATACGGTACAGATGACTTTCTGAAACGGATGTTTTCGGGCAGCGCCAACTCCTTCAACAAAAAGAAGGTAACCACAGAGCTGACCAAAATCCTGGAAGCCGCCAGGCAAAAAGAAGCCCAGAAAGTAGCAATTCCCGATCCGCCCGGCGTCGCAGAGCTCCGCAGCCAGGCTAACGCGCTGATGGACGAGCGTGCCGCGATGAAAGAGCGCGCCCGGGTGCTGATCTCAAATGGCACCAAAGAAGGCCCTGAGCTCCAAGAAATCGCCTTTGCTCTCGCATTTGGCATCCGTCACCAACTCGACAGCATTTACGGCCGAATCCAGTACGCCCAGGTCAACGGTTCGCTTCCGGAGACCGATGCGGCAGCATCCCTTTCGATCACAGCCATGATCCGCCGGCGCAATACCCTTAGAACCTACCTGAGCCGGGGCAAGAACCTGGCAAAAATTAACGGCTGGAAAGCCGAGATCTTCCAGCTCGACCTGAAACTCAAAGAACTCGAATCATGAACATCAACCTGCGCGCTATCGCCCTGCAAACCGACCAGCTCGACAACATCATCCATGCCCTGGAACTGCCGCTGCCCTCCGGGATGCACGTGGAGATCATCCAAAGCATCCTGCCCGGCATCCGCGACGCGATCCGGGCCGCGCTCATCGAGGAAACAGGCGATAATCCCTGGCTGACCCTGGAAGAACTGGAAGAAGAAGAAGAAGAAGAAACCGACGACGACGATGATCACTAAACGCGACTCGGATCTGGACATTTTCGCCAAGGCCATGACTGACGACAGCATCCAGCTGCCGGCTGACCTGGTCAAGCGAAAACAGCGGATCGAGCATGTACACACCCTATATTTTTCCGAATCCTTCAAATTCCAGTCCGAGAACGAGCTGGCCAAGGTGATCGCGCGCTATCACCAGGTCAGCCTTTTCGCGGCCCGGAAAGACGTCGACCTGTTCAAGCAGCTCTACGTGTACGCCAACCCGGTCGACTGGAAGTTCGAGCGCGCCCTGCTGCTGTATTCGGTCAAAAACAACATCAATAAGGCCCGGGAAGAAGGCGATTTGAAAACGGTGCAGAAGGAGCACAAAAACTTGAAAGATATCCTGGGCGACGAAAAAGACGGCGGCGAGATCCGGGCGGTCAATATCAACATCATCAACTACAACCCGGTGCTGGTCGGCGCTAAGGAGATCCCTGACCTGGACAACATGATTGCCCAGATGATCGCCAAGGACAAAAAAGCCGAAGAAGACGGGTTTACAGATTTCGAGGAACTATGAGCCAGATCAAACGCCTCGATATCGAAGACATGCTGCTGACCGACAAGGACGCTATGCTGGCCATGGCGAACCTGCCCTGGGAGAAGGAAACACTTCCGGATGAGACCTCGATCAACCAGATGCATTTCAACAAGCCGCAGCTCCGATCGGCAATGGTCGGCGCAAACGAAGAGTATGCAGTCTGGGGCCGTGGTACCGGAAAGTCCGAGGGATTGATTTCAGTCAAATCGAAAAGGAACGTCGAAGTCATGCCCCGATCGCACGGCTGTTTTGTCGGCGCGACATACCTGCAACTTTTGGAGCGTACCCTGCCACCGGTGGTCAAGGGATGGGAGGCCATGGGCTGGAAGAAAGACCGCGACTTCTGGATCAGGCAGCGCCCACCTAAAAACCTGAATGTTCCCGAGCCGATCGTCGGGCCGCTTACGCCTGAGCACTGTATTTACTTCCGGAACGGAGCGGTGGCCAGCCTGGTCTCCCAGGATCGCCCCGGTTCCGCCAATGGTAAGACTGTGCACTGGATCGTGGGAGATGAAGCCAAATTCCTGGATAAAAAAGCCCTGGACAATGAGCTGCTGATGACAAACCGTGGCGATGAGCGCTTTTTCGGTGGCATTCCCGAGTTTCACTCGCTGCTTTTTGCTACCGACATGCCGACCTGGAAGGAGGCCATGTGGATCCTGGAAAAAGAAAAGGACATGGACCCGCAACGCGTGCAGATCCTGATGGCCATCCAGGTCGAGATCTTCAAGCTCTGGCAGCTGTACCTGGTTCACCAGGGCCGCGCGAAAACCGCCGTCTATAACAAGATTCAGGCCTACCAAAAGCAGTACGACGAAATCCGGAGAAACACGGTGTTTTTCTCGGAGGCATCCACCTGGGAAAACGTGGAAGGCTTCGGAAAGCGCAACATCATGAAGATGAAGCGCAATTTGCCATCCTTCGTTTACCGAACGGCGATTCTGAATCTGCGACCGTTTCTTACCCAGGAAGCGTTTTATCCGGAACTGTCGTCGTCAAAACACACCTACGACTCTTACAATTACGGGCACATCGATCGCGGCGATTTCGGCAGGCCTACGGCCGACGATAGCCGCAAGGATGGCGACGTCGATGCCGAGCTGCCACTGCACGGAGCGCTCGATTACGGTGCGCACATCAACACACTGGCGCTAGGCCAATTTTGCCCTGGTGGCTTCAATGTGGTAAAAGGTCTGGATGTAACTCATCCCAAGCGCTTAAAAGACCTTGCAAAGGCTTTTTTGCAGTACTATGAGCATCATAAAGCCAAGCTGCTGTTCTTCTATTATGACCATACCGCCCTGACTAATAACGCAGTTTCAGATTTGTCTTATGCTGATGAATGGATCGCCCTGATCAAAGCCGGCGGCTGGTCGGTCAGGCCCGTCTACGTCGGCCATACGCCGGGCGCGGCTATCCGTTATGAAATGTGGGGTAAGCTTCTTCGGAGCGAGCACCCGAACCTGCAGTCCGTACAGTTCAACAGAAACAACTGTTATTATATCCTAGAAAGTATGCGCCACGCCAAAATCAAAAAAGGCACCGGTCGTGACGAGTTCAAGAAAAATAAGGATGACGAGCGTAACATCGAGATCGACCAGCGGGGTACCACACACTATTCGGATGCGGTTGATACGCTGCTTTATGGTGTTACAGAGAGAAAGCCGGTGGTTATTTCAGCCGGGGCAGTTTTGACGAGCTAATGTAACAGCTCGCTCAGGGTAGCGAGCTGTTACATCAATTAAGATAACCTCACAGGTAGCCAGAGGCAGGCTCTCCCTCAATCAACACTGTTAATGATTGCAGTGTGAATGTTTCCTAGTTCTCTCACCACATCCATGAAATCAGTTTTGAGGCCATTGACTTCATCCCTGACATCCTCCAGAGCAGTGGTGGCGCTAGTTTCAAAGACATCAGGCACTTTGACGTTTAATCCTACCGCCAGAACCTGAATCATTTGCTTCTGATGGGCGATAGAATACAACTCGAATTCTGAGAAGCTTGTAATGTTTCGTAGCTGCGACATTATGTCGACAATTGATTCTACATGCATAGTTTTATTTTTGAGGTTATGAAAAATTGGGATAGAGAACCTGCCGAAATACATCGAGAACTCAAAAAACAGACCTAGTAAAAAAGCCAAACGCTGCATTAGTATCAATTTCAGGCTTTGGGATGCCTGGCCCGCAAGTTCCCCAATAGGTATTCTACCAACTTGTAGACTAAGGTGACGGGGTTTTGCTGATGATAAGCTAAATGTTCTTTTTCGGCGTGGAGCGCCTTTGCTCGAGCTATTGCTAGGTTTCGATCTGCCAAGGGATCATCTTCCAGTTTCTGATAAAGCCCTCGGCAAAAATCTATTTTTTTTCCGACCTTAACATAGTTCATTTGCCAGGTCTCGCCGAGACATTGGTACAGATAGTCACGTCGACAGGTCACCTTGTGGTCGTTGTAGTGCAAGTAGAGCCAAAGTTCAAACGAATCATTCGAGTAAGCAACTTCAAAGCCCTTGGAAACAGCTTGATGAATCGCATTGTCAAAATCCGCCAATTCTTTCGCAGAAACATTCTTATCCATGTCGAAAACGCACCAAATACCATCGTAATTAGCTTCTCTGCTCAGGGTGGTTGCTGTCTTAACGAGCTTCAATTTTGACTGTCCCTCGAGATTGACTACCTCAGTTTGGATTCCATAAAGGGGGAACGATTTAAAGTAATATTCTTCCGATTGCCCTTCACAAACGATGAGAATAACCTTATTTAAATCCTTAACCCTACTTGATCGCCCGCCCGCGTTGTACCGGTTCCACGGCTTGTCGAGATCACCTTTTTTTATTGCTTTCGTCTTTTTAGGCATCTCCAAGAAGTTCTTTCAATTCTCCGAAACCGCCTAAAAATGGAATTGCACCATATTTCCCAAGAATGTAATCCTTGCCAAATGAAGCGTTATTGCGAACGCCTTTAAAATCTACCAATGAGTATAAGTGACTTGCACCATACGCATCCTTTTCAACGAAATCGATCTGATCTCTTCTGAGAATATCAGCAGAAAGTAAGCTGGTGTCATGGGTAGTGAAGATCAACTGAGCACGGACAGGACTTCCGGAATTAACCAATTCGACAATTTTTCTTGTCAAAAGTGGATGTAACCTCGCGTCAAACTCATCAATTACTAAGACACCACCTTTAACCAAGAGGTTATAAAGGAGCGGACTCAATTCTATCATTTTTTTAGTGCCTTCCGACTCTTGCGACCTTGTGTGAAAGATCGTCCTTCCAGAGAGATCTCCATTTGGTTTATAAACTGACCGGTACGACAACATAGCCGTTGAGCTCGCCTTTTTACCCTTAACTGTTTGTTCTCCAGTAAGTTCTTCTGTAAATTCCAGTAACTCAAGATCATTGATTCCAAAATCCGCGTGTTTTAAAAAGTGCACCATGAACGATTTGATGGAGGCATCTTTTAAGGCCAATTCGGCATCAGCCATTAATTTAAGATTTCCTAGCCCGCTCACAACTTGAATTGAGGTGATTTGTTGAACCAGCCGTTTGGCAATATCGCCAAAACCAAACGAGGCTAACACAGTCAACCATAGGCCGTCAATTTTAAAGTTGCTGCCGTCGGGTTTATTTTGCTCTGCTCCGACTACATTGAGAAAAAGTCGTCCTTCTTGGAAGCCGGTCTCACTCACGTCGTGAATGTGCTGTCCCTCTCTCAGAAATAGGGGCATTTCGCGTTTGCTGGGTTTCCAAAACAGCCATTCGTTCAAGATGCCCTCTCTAGCAGCATCAAACCCGTATCGAAAACGAATGTCGGTGTCGAAAAAAGTCAACTGGAAATACGTTGGAAAATCGTTGTCAGTGGCTAGCGCGAATGGCTCAATCTTGTCGAAAACGCCTTTGTCTTTGACGGAATCCCTGACAATAGCGATAAAAGTCGTCAGTGCATTGATGACGTTGCTTTTTCCACTAGCATTGGCACCGTAGATTGCTTTTGTGCGAATGATAGACTCAGACTCCGTAAGCTCAAGAACGTTGTCGATATCAAGCTTTGAGTCCTTTGAAACCATTTTGGCAGCGTTCATATCCAACGTGTTGCCGTCCTTAAATGATTTGTAGTTCCCAAATCTGAATTCTTGAATCACCATAGCTTAAATCGATATTTGCATTTTTTTTCCAAATATAGAAATAAGGGTCGCCAAATCTGTATTCGGCAGACATTCTTTTTGCTGCATGCGGCGCTATAAAATTAGATGTAGAACTCTCTCAAATACCTCACTTTACAGATCTGTAAGACTGAAACCTCCAAAAATAGATTGACAAACGCCCTAAAACGCTGGTTTTCAGATTTAGAATTTTGGGTAGAAATTAAAAAGTCGCCTTTCTCTTACGCCGTACCCCACCGCGCACTGTAAGTTTCTGCAATTGCATGACCCCCAAATCCGTCCATATATGATTTTTGGGGGTCGAATTGCACTTTTTGAAGATTTGAAAATCGACGGGTTCGCCCGGGCTCTCAGCCCCGCAGCTGCCATAGCTTCTCTTGCTTGACCTCGAAGGCGGCTTCGAGCAGCCGCTCCATGGCGTCGATCGTCGGCCATTGGTCCTTGGCGATGCGGTGTTTATATACATGGCGGCTGGCCATGGCCGCGCCCGTCTTGCTCCACAGATAAGGGCTCTCTGCTAGTAATCGGAAGGCTTCACGTGTGCTCATTTCACAAATCTACTGAATTGCAACTTTCCTAACGATCCGCATTGCAGGCCGCTACCTTGCCGGCATGAATCAGTACATCAAGGTAACCCAGATGCTCGATGCCATGAAGGAGACCATGGCATCAGGTCAGCCCAAACCATTCGTCATCGGCTTCCTCAAAGCGGACCAGGCGCGCAAGACCGGCGGCCAGTACCGCATGCTCAAATGCGTGCTCAGTAAGCGCGGCAAGAAATCCGGATCAACGGATAAGAGGCTGATCAATGTCGAAGCCTACGGCACCAAGGATGTCCAATCGGTTCACATAGACAACATACTTTACTTTAACGACCGTCCGGTTTCATGAGCACACTACAATACCTGGTGGAGAGCGAAAACATGCTGATTGCGCACGCGTCTTCACTGGGCGTCATGTTTACAACAGGTGGGAAAGCAGCAGCTACCCCGCCCACCATGCCCCGGGTTGAAGCCCGGGAAGGAGCAGGTGGAGAGTTTGAGAGCTGGGGTGAAGAGAATGACTTCCCGCAACAGATCATCGATCTGTACTCCAAAAACACATTGATCCCCCGCCTTCTGGGCGATAAGGCAGCCGAAATGGTCGGCGGTGGCCTGATCGCAATGAAGGTCGTCGGCTTTAAAAATGGGCAGGAGCAGCTTGAATGGATCGAGGATCCCGAGATCAAGGAATGGCTTGACGATTTCCAGCTAAACCGAACACTGTTCGAAATGGCCAATGACCTGCAATGGTTTTATAATGGCTGGGTGGAGATGATTCCGTCCGTCGACCGTACGAAGATCGTCGGCCTGGTCCATCAGGAAGCCGCTTTCTGCCGTTGGGAAAAACAGCGCGAAAACGGCAAATGCGAAAACGTCTGGCTTTCTTCGGAATGGCCCAATTTCGATGACAAGAAAGCCAAGAAGTTGCCGGCAATCGATCCTTACGCCTGGGATGCGATCGACAAGGTTCGAAACAGCAACCAAACCAACTACCTATACCACTACAACATCCCCACCGCCGGCAAAACCTTTTATCAGCTCGCCTATCACGATAGCGTGCGCACCTCGGGCTGGCTGGACATTCTGCAAGCGGTGCCGGCTTTCAAAAAATACCTTCTGAAAAACTCGATGTCGATCAAATATCACTTCGAGATCGACGAAGAGTACTGGCCGGCATACTTTGGGGAGAAGCTCTGGGAGAAAGCTGATGCCTCAGAGCAAATCGCGCTGAAAAAGGCCTGGCTCAAATCAATGACCGATGCATTGACCGATGTCGAGAAGGCCGGCAATAGCATCGTTACCGCAAAAGTATTCGATCAGGCGAGTCTTAAAGATTACCGGAGCTATGTGACGATCAACACCCTGCAAGACGCTACCAAAGACGGCACCTACATCAAGGACATCCTGGAAGGAAACAACCAGGTGCTCTATGCGTTTGGCGCTGATCCGACTACGATCGGCTACAACGGAGGCGGTGACCAGGCGCAGCGCTCAGGCGGGTCGGATAAGCGCGAGGCCTGGCTGATCAACAACCTTCGTCTTCAACCGGCGCGCAACTTCCTCCTGGAGCCCATCCGCTGGGCTGCCCGCTACAACGGCTGGGAAAAGCGCCACCCCGGCTTCAAAATCATGACCAAAGACTCCATTCTCACCACTACCGACACAGGCTTCGGACAAAAACAGGCTATCAACTAAAATGACACTTTTCAAGACCCAAGACGAGCTATTTGAAGTATTGCCCAATACAAAAAACCTGAAGCTCGAAAAGCTCGAACCTTATTTCGAAGAAGTCGCCGACAGTGCCCTAGCCACCAATATCGGCCTGGATCTTTACGAGAGAATCGCAAGCAAATACACGAATAATGGCCAGTTTACCGACGTTGAAAAGACGCTTCTGCGCCGGCTCCGGGTGATTATTTCCAAATTGGCCCTGGCAGCTTATCTGCCGATCGGCGAAGTGCTGATCGGGGATGATGGCATCACCACTGTCGGCAAGGGCGAGCAGCGCACGGCAGCCTATGATCAGCAGATCACCAGGCTCACCGAATCGCTCACCTCGCAAGCCTATGACTCATTGGAACGCCTTGTGACCTGGCTGCAAACGCCTTCCAACCTGACCGAGTTTCCCGAATACGCAGCCTCGGAAGCTTACATCCGGCAGCAGCGTGGCCTGATCAGGCGCGCGGTCGATTTCGATGACATTTACCCGATCGCCGGCAGCCGGCTGACCTTCCAGGCTATTCACCCTGAGCTGCTCAACGTCGAAGAAGATAAGCTGGTGCCTTTGATCGGTACCGCTCAATATAATGCCATCAAAGCTACTGGAAATCTGAGCGATGACTACGCTTCATTAAAGCGGGCTGCACAAAAAGCAGTCGTTTTCCAGGCCGTCGCCAACGTGATCCAGCTTCAACAAAGCATCCAGCTCGATGCCGGAGGCCTCAGGGTCTACCAGACCTCGCAAAACGGTTCGCAGAATGTAAAGTACTACCGCGCGCCTACCGAAGCCGAACGCAAGACAGCAGCTGCTGCTGCCCAGGCGCGCGCTGATTTCTTCTGGGACTCGGTCGGAACCATCTCCGCCGAAATCGCCAACCCGGGCGCTGGCGAATACATCCGGGAATTTCTCACCACTGGTAAAATGGCCATGTTCTGATGCGAACGATTCAGATTGTTATCGGCGGCAAACCACATTCCTATACCGGCCCTTCGAGCTGGGCGGAAGTGCCCGAGCCTATGGCCGTTAAACTGTTCGAGCTCGTTAAAGCTGGTTTAACGAAAAAGTACCTGCTTTTTGCCGTTCCGATGCTCGTTTATGGCATTCCGCATAAGGTGATGAAGATCTTCATCGATGCGCGCATTGCTTTCAGAAAGTACCAGGCAGGGGACGATAACCAGAACTGGGAAAGCCTGACGCTGCTCGGCGAGAACCTTCTGGACACCACCAACTGGGTTTACAACGAAGAGCCGCCATCTACCTGGTTGTTAAACCATATTAACGTAAATGGCCGGCACTACAACGCCTGCTCGGACAAGCTGCACAATCTGACGTTCGGCGACTTCATCTTCACCGAAGACTACGCCGGCAAAGACCAGGCCAAACTTTGCGCTGCGATTTATCAGAAGCGCGGCTTCTGGCCAGGCACCCACAAGCGCACACCGATCGTGCACGCGGACGTCGAAAAGCTGGCCGGAAAACTGCGAGACGAAAAATTTAACACTGTTAGAATGCTTGTAGCCTGGAATTACGCCGGCATGGTCCAGCATCTCAAACAGGTTTTTACTGAGGTCTTCGGCACGCCCAAAGACGGCGACGATCTGATCCATCCGCCGGTAAGCACCACCAACCAGTGGATGGAAGCTGCGCTGGAATTCTCCGAAAACGATCCGATCAAGTTCCACGCCCTGGAAAAGGAAAACCTGTATGTGGCGCTGAAAATGATCAATAACCGCATCCGGCAGAACAAACAGCGCGAAGCCGACATCCAAAAACGCAAGTAATGTACACCGAAGAATTTTACACCGAATACTTTGACGGGCTGGCAAGAAGCCTTTCCGATATCGGCCATACCGACCGGCGTGAGCACTTCTTTATCAACAACGAAACCGGCAACGGCCTGAAAGAACTGCAAAACGCGATCGGCGGCCGGCTCAACCTTCCTGCCCTGGTGCTCGACGAGCAAGATCTGGAAGATGATGGTAGTGGGGGCGGGGGCAAAGTGTCGCTCGTTGGCGGGTTTACCGTCCTGGACAAGTTCGATCCGGGCGATATCAAAACGTTCCGGCAGACCAGGATCACAGCGCAGCGCATTGCCCGTAAGCTCATCGCCAAAATGAAGCGGGATAGCCGGGCGTCCTTCGATGAAGACTCGCCGCTGCTGGCTGCCAACGCGATTCAGCTGGGCGAAATCAAGCAATACGCCACACCGGTTATTCTAAACACGCTAGCCGGCTGGTCGGTCGAGTTCCGATGGATCATGCCGTTTGACATCAATTTTGGGAAGGACGACTTCAATGCTTAACTACAATCACAATAGCACCTACAAGGCTTATTGCCGTATCAGGGAAGCAAAGGAGCGGCGACTGATAAGTGCCGGCAGGGACTCAGTGTACCGGCTGTTAGTGCAGGCGGAATCCGATTTAATAGCCGATTGGAAGCGCCGGAACCGCGATTCCTATCACGGAACCCCGGCAGTAGAACCGATCTTCGATTACTAGCCTTCTGATCGAAATCATCTGAGCTCCGGCAACTTTCCTAAAGTTGTAACCGAAAGGGTAGTAACGTTGCATTTTACTTCATCAACGTTATAATAATGATTCTTAACAGATTGGGCAATAAGAAACGTATTGCCCAAAAAATTTACAGCCATTTCCCGGAGCATGATCTATTCATTGATCTGTTCTTTGGGGCCGGCGGGATGTTTTTCACAAAGCCAACCGCCAAGTACAATATCGTCAATGACCTGGACGATGATGTTTACAATCTCTACCAGGTCATTCGGGAAAGGCCGCAGGAGCTCATCCAGGCCTGGAACGCCACACCAATCCACAGCCTTCAGTTTCTGGCCTGGCGCAAAAAGCGGGAAACAGATCCGATCTACAAGGCAGTCCGGTTTCTGGTTCTTTCCAATTTCAGTTACATGGGCAAGGGAGAGACGCTCAGGCTGGGCTTTGGTGGGAACAAGCCTGACATTACCGAGCCGGTCCGGTTAATCCAGCAGTCGTTTTCCAATACCAAGTTTACCAATTACGACTTCCGGACGATCCTGAACAAGATTTCTCTGCGGAAGCAATCCGAAAAAGACCGTGCATTCATTTACGCAGATCCTCCCTACCTGGGTACTGACAACAACTATATCAGCGGTTTTACCCAGCAGGACAGCCACGATCTTTTCGATATGCTCACAGGGTCGGGAATCCGGTGGGCGATGAGTGAATTCGATCATCCCTTTATCATGCAGACCGCACGCGATCGCGGGCTTAACATCATCGAAATCGGCGAGCGGCACAATTTAAAGAACCGCAGAACCGAGTTTCTGATCACCAACTTCTAACCGGCCCTTACCGCAACTTTCCTTCATAAAGCGCACCCTGCGGCACTACCTTCGACGAATACACACACTGAATTATGTCGATTGTAGTTTCAAGGGAACCCCTGGACATTTCCCCGTCCAAAAACCCCATTATATACCACCTCCAATCTGACGCCCGGGTCGACAACCCGGGCACAGCTGCGGTCAATAAAGTTTCATTCTCAGGCACCATCGCAGAAGGTACCGTTGTCGTGCTGCGGTGGAAGGGCGTCGAGCAGCGCATGGTCGCCAAAGCAAACCCGCAGCTGCTGGGATTTGAGTTTCCGGCCGGCATAGTCAACGAGGACTATATGCTGGCCATCTTACCTTACTTCCAGGATAACTACTATCTGGACCAGGATTTCGAGGTTCAGGCGTGGAGCGGTAGCCAAAATTACCTCCAGTTTACGGCCAGGCAGCCCGGGACGGCCTATAACTTCATCGCCCAGAACATCCCCACCGTTACCGTTCAGGTCCCCACGCCGGGGGTCGACCGGAAGATCAAGCCGAACTTTTGCATCTATGCGGAAGCCTGGATCGAGAAGGCCGACGGATCTGCTTTCGAGAAGATCTTCGGCGAGTCCTTACAGGTCGACGAGTCGGGCAAAACCGAATGGAACCTGTCGGATCTTTTGCATCCGGAGCTTTCTCCGGACATCCACGACTGGGAGGGTAAACAGTTTACAAAAGACATCAACTCCAAGCGCAGGTACTATATCCGTTACGCGGAAGCCTGGGGTGAGCGCTTCCAGATCGGCAAGATCACCAAAGGCGAAACAAAGCACGTCGTGCTCGGGGGCACCCCTTACGAGTCCGGCTCGACTGTTACGATCGCTGACGTCGTCCAGGAGACAGCCGACCGCGATCGCGACCGGGCGCTGCGCCTAGGCCCCGATGTCCGGTACGTGTATCCAGACGAGCCGCAATTTTTGACCTTTCTCAACACCAGGGACAGCATCCTTACTTTGCCCAGCCTGAAAGTGGTTGCCAAGCTGGCGGCCGGCGGGCAGTCGCAGACCATGTCGATCGAGCTGGGCAGCCCGCTCATGGCTTACGCCAGGGCTACGGCCAATGTGGGCTACCAGCAGCTCAGCCTGAACGAGCTCGGAGCCGGCAATGCCATCGAATCTTACACTGTTCAATTATTCAATGGGCTGATCCCGGTGCCGGTGTCCAGGCCTTATACCTACGTTCTCAAATACGAGTACAAGCCTTACCGCAGGTATTTCGTGTATTTGAACAGCCTCGGGGCGCTCGACACGATGCACACCTGGGGACGCGGTAGCCAGGAGATCGAGCTCACCAGGCGCAGCGCGGAAAAATTCCTTTCTCCGGATTTCAAATTCACGGACGGCACTTTCATGGACTGGGATATCCAGTACCGGCAGCGCTTTGACGCTTCCACCGGTTACCGGCACCCGGCAGAGATCCGCCAGCTGCGCGACTTTTATATCTCCCGCTACAAGTTCCGGAAGTTCACAAATAAAGCGCTGCCGATCGCAGTCATCTCGGGCTCGCTAAAGGAGTATGAAGACGGTGCCAACCTGATCGCCCAAAGCTTCGAATACGCCTACAACTTCGAAGACGACACCTGGGCGGAGCAGGAAGACACGCCGGATCAGTACGCCCCGCCACCTGGTTTCCAGGGCGCGGCCGGAGCTCCGATCGTGATCAAACTGCCGCCCCCGCCAGGGCTGGGCCCGAACGGCAATTTGCTCTACGACGTGGTGCCCAAAGCCGGCAGCCACAACCTGATCAAGTCGGGTGATTTGTTCAAGATCATCAAGGATCTGCAAGAGAAGCTGGCAAAAGGTACCCTGGGACAATATATCCGTGGTGATCATACCCTGGGCAACCTGGTGACCGACGTCACCCAGGTTGTCGACAACAAGCTACCGATTTTCAAGGAGGAAGAATTCCCAGACTGGATTCAGCCCGAGAGCAGCTCGGGCAGGATCGGGGCCGATGAGTCGATCGATGCTGTACCGGGCGGCGGTGGCGGCCGACAGAGCGGGCTTTACCACACTCCGGCCACTTCGAAAGCAAACGGCTGGCCAGTCGACGGAAAGAAGGCATCACTTGTCCGGATCGTCAACGGAGAGCCAGGCAGCCAGGCCGGCTCGGACGTGGTGGTCACCAGCGACGGCAGGACATACGTGCGCTCGATCGACAACCTGGCCGGTAACGGCGATTGGACCGAGGTCGGCATTAATGCCAAGCATCCCGAGTTCACTAACATCCCCCGGATCATTGTCGCCAAAGGCCAGCAGTTCAACAAATATCTGGACCTGGCGCTATACAAGACCTCATATCACACACTCTCCAATCTATCAGTGGAAATCAACTACAATTCCCTCAAATCAAAGGGCCTTGAGATCATCAAGGACGGTCTGCTGCTAACGTTTTCCGGCAAGTTCCTGGACGACATCTCCATTGAGGACGACAACATTCTGGTGTATGTGACCGACCAGAACGGCAATCAAACTACGCTATCGATCCGGATCGGCACTTTCACCACCACGCCGGAAGAGCCGGTCGACAACCGGCCACAATGTCCGACCGGGCCGGACTTCTACGGCGAGCCAAAGGTGCTCACGCCCGGGAGCATCGAGTTCGGCTTTCATGCGATCGGCGTTCCAGACATCAGGGTCAAGATCTATGTACCTGGCGTCACTACCGCTATTCGCGGGAAGGATAACGACCTGATCGCCTACAACAACGGCACGGCCACCAGGACAATCAATTTCGACCCGCTGCCACCCGGCGAGTACGACATGAGCATCGAGGGATCACTGTGCAAATCCGAGCCGGATATCAAACGCATCGTCATCCCGGACACGCCCAGCTCGCTGAGCTGGGCTGCCGGTTACCCTTTACACCAGGGAGCAGGTTTTGACAGCGAATTTCACATGAAGGTCGAAGGGGACGAGTCATTAGCAGGTTCATACCTGACCGAGATCATCAACATGACCACCGGTGTGACCGCCCATTCAGCATATCATGAATACATCCCGGGCCTGACCATCGTAAAGGTTCTTAAAACGGGCGTCTGGCCGGATGCCACCTATAAGATTAATGTCGGTCCACTGACGGCCACCATCGTGGTCGGCACTCCGGTCGAACCGCCATCTTCCTGGTTCCGCCTGGTCAAAAATTGGAACGGGGAAGTGATTGCCGACCTGAACCAGGGGGCCTATACCGGATCATTGCCTGACGGCTTCAATATCTATTTTCAAAGCAACCAGCTGGGCGTCTCCTATAATTACTGCGAGTATTTCATGGACTATGAAACAGCGCCTGGAACCTGGACAAAGATCACAACCGCAGGCGGAGCTTTCAGCGTCGGCTCCGGAATGTCTTCTACGGTACTTAACCCGCTCCGGATGTTTTCTGCTGCCGGGCTCGATTCTCGTTTCGTCCAGTGGAACGGCCAATCCCTGAACCGATTCGGGAAATTCCGGGCAACCTATCTGTTCAAAACTGGCGGGGCAAGCGGAACGCTGGTCAAGACCGTTCAGCAGACTTTCCAGCTCAACGAACTTAAAATCAACGGAGGCTGGGGTTATACAACTCCTCCGGGCTCTCGGGTGGTTCCTGTCGTAGGTGGGGTAAAATACAATGGTGTCAATGTAATCAACAATAACGTCTACAACGAGCCCTGGGCATCTTACCCTTCCGGTGTTCCGAAATTCCAGTTTTCGCTCGACAAAGTGACCTGGTACGGCACTTCCGCATTCTTCGACGGTTTTGGAACAGCGACGGAAAGCTGCTTGCTGCTGCTGAACACTCCTTCACAAACGTCCGTCGACCTCTTTCCGCCCGGGACAAGCAAAACGGTGTACATCCGTGATGGGCTAAATACGAGCGTGGTATCGACAGGCTTCGTGATTAACCAGGGCAGCTCCCAATCCGGCACGCTTTCCCCGAAAACGGTCGCCCAGGGCTTTGAGCCGCATATGGAACTGGAAGTCACCAAGGAGGGCAGTGGCTGGCGGATCAAGGATCTGAGGACTTTCAGCCCGCCTGCCGGTAAGCACTTCTGGTACCTGCTCAACAGCGAGCTGCATATCCAGGATACAGCACTAGACTACCTGTACAACAGCAACAAGCCGCTCGGAGTGTATAAGATGCAAATAAAGGACGGGGTAACCGACCTGTGGCCATGGCATGGCAACGCTGGATCGGATGAGACGGTCGGCGAACCGTTCTCGCATAACTGCTCGGTTGCCTTCCAGCTGCTGGTCTTCAACAAGAAGTAACACACACATACACACACACTAATGGCAACTACGATCACTTGGCTCGAGCCAATTGCGGATAACTATGATCCGTCCACTCAGCAAGCCCAATGGATTGACATCCTCCCGTCGATAAGCCTGCCCGAAGGTAAGCTATACCACATGACCAAAGGGTCGGTCTACACCACCCAGCAAATGCTCGGCGCGGGCTGCTCACATGTCAACAAGTTCGACCTGTTCGGCATGCCGCAATCCTATATCGACAGCGTCTCTAATGCCGGCCGGGCTTACAATGACCCGATGGGCAACCTGACCCCGCAACAGTTCAACCTGCCTGATCGCGGCGCTGGGACCTGGGTGCCGGTTGGCCAGGGATGGCCCAACATCTTCAACACCCGCTTTTTCGATTATCAGCCAGGTCAAACCGAGCCGCTGACCGTCGAGCAGGGAACCCAGAAGGGTAACCTTCAAAGCACGGGTTACAATATGGTGATCTGGGAAAACTCCGAGCAGGACCACGCTATCAGCAGCCACTGGCCATTTGTCAGGGCATACTTTGACGCCTTCATTGACAACATGGAAAGCCGGTGGGGCTCCAAACCCTTCTTTGTCTCCTGGAACTACTTTTCCGGCATTGGGGGATCGATCCGGGACATGGGAAGGGCTAATGCCAAGCTTTGGCTGCGCAAGAACCCCAACACGTGGAATGCGGACAAGCCGCTCGGGGCCTTAGGCTATCCGTCCGGGGATATGTTGCCAGGCGGAACGCTCGAACGCACCACCATGAGTTGCTTCGGCGTCTACCTGGGCCAGCCCGAAACCATTTTCAGAAAGCTCTACGACCTGGTATACTCGGCGGCGCTCAATAAGAAGTGCGGCAAACACCTGGTGGCGTTTGTACAAGGGTTCCATGAATGGCGTCCTAACAACTTCTACAAGATTCTGTATCCGGAAGGGACATTCTACCAGAAACAGAAGCTGCCGATCAATATCAACTTCGTTTACTCGCTCACGGCGCTGTCCTTCATATTCGGCTCCGGACTGATCGCTTACGGCTACGATACCAAGCGTAACGACAAGAAAATCGTACGCACCTATTCGGAAGGTGCATTGTGGTTCAATTTGGCCGGCGAGAGCCAAAGCCTGGACAGTTTCCCGCACTGGACACCCGAGGGGGGCGGCTATTACACCCAGTATACCGGTATTGCCGATATCACTGCCATGGCCGCCGTGCACTATTCGCAGTCATGGGCCCCGACCGAAGGCGGAACCGCATACTTCTGCGATTACAGCCTGGACGGAGGCACTACCTGGACCACTGCTCAGAATGCAGAGATGGATGATGTCGTCGACGCGCAGCTCGACGAGCGCGGGATCTGCTACGTCAGAATCCTGGGCAACAAAATGAGTGTGCTTTTCATCGATCCGTTCGGTACCAACAGCCCTAAGACGCTGGTGTTCCGTCACCCGGGTAACCCGACGATTACCTACACGCAGGAAGTGAGCACCTCGATCGCGCACATGTGTCTTCAAACAATCTGATCATGAAAAAACTGATGCTTATGGGCGCTCTCTTGCTGTTGAGCGCCCAATTCTCCTGCCGGACTGTGTTCCGGCAGAAGACTCAATCCGACAGCACGGCAGTCCGATCCGAGGCCAGCACCGAAAAGTATGCTCGTGAAATCATCCGGGAGTACTTGCCCGGGCGCATTGACACGGTTCATAGCACAACCAGCCAGGTCATCCAGGTTCCCAAGGTGATCACTGTGCAGCAGCCGGTGCTGATCCGCGAAAGCATTCGGGAAACTGGCGAAAAGCAGGAAAGCAAATCCGAAGAGAAAACAGCAGTTGTCCAACAGAAGACCGTGAGCAAACAGGCGCAGTCGCCCTGGGTATACGCCGGCATGGGTGCTGGCGCATTGCTTCTGGTGATCGTGGGCTTAAAGCTTTTCAAAGCCTGGATTCTGTCCGGCATTCCAAAGCCTGGCTAAGAGCAACAACTTTCCTTTGTTTTCGGCCACTACAAGGCCACTTTTATCACACATTATACACACACCACGTGCACAAATTCATTGATTTTCTGATCACCAACTGGGATTCGGTGGTCGGTTTTGGAGGGGCAATCGCCGGCATCTCCGCATGGCTCGCTGAGCGAAAGAAGCGCCTGAGGGATAATCGCGATTCTGACGTGCTATTCTGGGAGAAGACGATCGATCGTCAGAACCTGGAAATCAGCCGGCTTGAAGAACGAATCAAGCTAATCGAGCAGCGCTACGAAGAACAGATCCAGCGCCTGTTGGCGCGGATCGCAGAACTGGAAAAGCAATCGCACCCTGAAACAAGGCACATACTATGAACATGAGAGATATTCGCAAGGCGCATAAGCGCCTGCAACTCGCCTGGGAGCACCTTTGTAATGAGTGGTCGAACCGGCATCCGGATCTTCCACCGCCATTTCTTACCCAGGTATTCCGGCCGGCCGCCGTGCAAAAGGCTTACTATGCCCAGGGCAGACAGGGCCTTGACCAGGTCAATTCGCTCCGGAAAACGGCAGGACTCGCTCCGATCAGCGCCGCAGAGAACAAAAAGAAGATCACCAACAGCCCACCAGGAGCAGGCAAACACGAGAAAGACCCTGCCGAAGCGATCGACATCGCCTTTTTGAAAAAGGGCAGTAAAACCGAGCTCAACTGGGAGGCCTCCAATTTCGAGAAAGCATACAAGATCCTTGTCGAGTTCGACCCGGGCATCAGGTGGGGTGGGCATTTCAAGCGCCTGGTCGACCTTCCACATTTTGAAATCTAACACACACTATACATGGCAATCATTTCAAGGCCTTCGATTCCGGAGGTCATTTTCGAACGGGTCAAAACAGACCTGACCGAATTTGCTTTTAATTTCTTCCAGGATGGTCTTGCCCTGGATGTTTCAGCGCGGACTTATAAGATCCGGCTTAAAGCCAGCGGCGTCACGGCCCTGGACAAAGCTTCGGCAACCAACGCCGATGCTCGGGTTACCTTTACGCTTACCGATGCGGAAAAGACCAACCTGAAAGAGTCCGAATACCAGTTCTTCCTGGTCGAGATACTGACTGGCGGCGGCGAAAAGACGCTAATGGCCGGGACGCTCAGGTGGAGCGTACCATTCGGCAAGCCGACAGGCCTGGTTTCTGCTCCGGACGTGAGCGTGAATTACATCACAGCCACCCAGGAGCTGATGGTGGCGCTCGGTGTGGTGGATTTCGGGAGCAGTTCTTCTGCCGCCAGTGCGGCGGAAGCCTTTGCTTCCCTGCAAACCATCACCACGATACAGGCGGATGTAATCGAGCGTCAAGCAGAAGTCGACGAAAATACCCAAACGGTACTGGACAACACCGCGACGGCCGTGCTGTCGGCGGACGCAGCCCGGGCTGACAGATTGTTAGCAGAACAACTTGTCACAAACGCCGCTCTTGCACAAAATCCGCTGGGGGATTGGAACCCGGCCACCAATAGCCCGGCATTGACGGCCGTGCCACCGGCCGCGCCAGCCGTGCCCAAAGGTTCCTTCTACCGCGTTGGGACAACGCCGGCGCTCGCGCCGTTTAGCGGCAAAAACTTCACTTCCGGTGTCACCAACCTGCCTGTCGGTACACTTCTGATCAAGGATAGCGAAACCCAGTGGGCTATTCAGCTACCTAGTTCGAGCGCTGACGCGGACTTGAATGCCACCAAAGTGCCCGATTCTGGCAGAACTACCGGGATACTTATTCCCGAGCTCCAATATCGCCACGCCAGGGGTGAAGCAGAAATGCTTGGAGACAGTACCTGGACAACGCACAAAGGGATCATGCTTTATGAGCAGCAGTCGGAATCGGTGGTCTTTAACAGAGTCCGAATCCCGTGCTCTATGGTCAGCGCGGCGGATGTCACAGTTCGCGTGTACAAAAGCGCGACTTTCCAGGTGAACCCCTCCAATATGACGCTGCTCGCAGAGAAAGTGATCCCTTCTGGCCAGTTTAACACGTCGGCCACTGCGTTTCAGGTCGTTGACCTGGTCGATGCCGTCAGGGCGAAAACAGGCGAGTATGTATTTGTAGCGGTTCACACACCTGTCGCTAACGCTTTAAGAGTAACCCGGTGGACCGTCCAATCCGGCGCAGCTCCGCTTCGTCATATCTTCCTGTACACATCAACCGACAACCAGTGGACGATCGACTGGACGCAGACCAACGTCGGGGCCGGGTTCGCGCAAACCAGCTTCGATCTTCAAGTGATCAATCCCACCTCTGACTTTAACCTTCTGAAAGCAAAGGTGGACGCGGATCTTTCTGGATTTAAAACCGTGGCCTCAGATGGCAACACCTCCTACGGAACTGCGCTCCCAAAATACCAGTATATCCATGCCCGGGGCACCACAGAAATCGATGGTGTGCTTTCCTATGCACCGGCTACCCTGTTGAAAGGGCTCGGTATCTATGAGCCGATCGTTAACCCGGTCAGTTTCGACCGGATTATCTGCAAAATGTTCCTGCTCTCTGCCGGCGATGTGACTGCGAAGGTTTACAAATCCAAGACTTTCACGACCGCCATTGCCTCCATGACTGAGATTGCATCGGTTTCGATTCCGTCGGGCTCCTTTAACACGGTCGCAACAAATCCTATGTCGATCAACCTGCCTAATTATGTGCATGTCGACGCCGGCTATTATGTTTATCTCTTCCTGTACTCTGCCGTAGAAGGTAAAGTTGGGTTAAGGTATTGGAATGCACTGGTTGGTTCCGGAGTGGAACGGCACTCGTTTTTGTTTCTCAGCAGCACGAACGCGGGATACAATGATCCCTGGGGAGCCACGACCTGGTTGCAGTCAGCAGCCGGTTTTTATGCGACATCATTTCAGTTGGTGGACTCGGTCGTAAACGACGCGCGCACCATGAGAGGCGAGGTGACGGCCAATGGAGCTGCGATCGCCAATTTGCAGGCTGTTGCAGTTGTCAAAGAGACTGACGGTACCCTACGGGATACGTTCATCCCGCCGGTTCAATATGTTCATCCGCGCGGTGAGGCCGAAATGACAGGCGTTACTTTTTTCGGTAACGTCGGCTATTGGGGCGTGGGGCAATGTCAGCAGATGAGCCAAAAGGTTATGTTTGACAAGGTGGAAATTGCCGCATTCACCAAGCAGAATATCGGGACGGTTACTGCAAGGGTATATAAGGGCACCGGCTTCAATGACGCGCCAGACGCGATGACGCTACTGCATACCGTCGATATCCCGGCTTCCGAGTTTAATAAAGTTGACGGGGCCTTCCAGATCATACGGCTTCCAAATCCTGTACGCGCAGCGGCCAATGAATACATCCATGTATACCTGCATGCGACCAATGACAACAACATTGCAATACGATGTTTCCTGGTCGACACCACCGGCCCTGCTCGTAACCGGTTCAAGTTTAAGTCTACCAATGTCGGATGGAACGTAGCCTGGACTAACTCATCTGCGGCGCTTTATGCAACAGCATTCCGGTTGTCGCTGGTGGACAATACGCTCGAACAGCGGATTGATAAGCTGGAAAAGCGTAGCCCGAGGATCATTCTGCCCTCCAAGCTAACGGCTATTGTAGGCACCGAGCTGAGCGTGTATTATGACGCGATCGTTCTGGGGAAAGACTACGGATTAAGCGGTAGCCAGGAATACACCGTCAATATTTCCTGCGCCAAAGGCGTCGTGCGCAGCCGGTACTGGCGAGTGACCCCGGTCTCCGGCGACATTGGTACCCATTCGTTCACGGTCGTTGTCTATGACAGGAACCATACCGAGGTGGCCAGAAAAGTAGGTTCACTGGTTATCAAAGACAAGGTTAATCCTGCGACTGCTAAAAACTACCTGCAATGTGGTGATTCGACTAGCGCCGATCCTTATGTAAGGTGGGCAATTGGTGAGCGGATGGCGACGCTAACCGGCGGCACAGCGCCGCTTGCAGTAGGTAGCCTGGCATCCGCAGGCGTAGTGATCGGTGGAACGCCCACAACCGTGCCGGCTCAATACAACAAGCATGAAGCTCGCGGTGGTTGGAAATGGCTTGACTTTGCGACAGACGGCCAGGCGGCAACGCAGCCGCCGCTGGGAAACCCATTCTGGAACACTGGCACCGGCCAGCTCGACTTTACCAACTATCGGGCAAATATCGGCCTGGCTACTCAGTTCGATGTGTTCAGCCTGGATTTAGGTATCAATGACATGCGGACCGGAACCTACCTGACCGACGTGCAGATCCGGGCTGTGATCGATTATGCCAAGACGATTATCACTGCCGTGCTGGCCGATAGCCCGGCGTGTAAGATCCTGGTCAACCTTCCGCTGACCATTAGAAATACGCCTGTCATTTATGGAATGGAGCCCTATATCGTCAACATGTGGCGTTTGCGCGAGTTTATCATTTCCGACTTTGACAATGGTGCTTACCATGCCCAGGTGTCGGTAGGGCAGTCGGGTATCTGTGTTGACCGCTATTTCGGTTACCGGCTTCAAACCGATGCGGCCGGGTCCAGGTACACCGAAACGGAAACAAACTTCACCGATGATGTCCATTTGAGATCAGAGGGCTACATGCAAAAAGGCGATGCACTGTTCGCGTCGCTGGTGGGCCTGCTTCAATAACCATATGCTTAGAATTCAATCCGAAACTGGCCTGATGTTACAGCTTGAGCCCGACCTTTCCGTCGAGCTCGAGCTGAACAGTTGGCTATTGGCTGATTCCGACGATCTGCCCGGGAGTTTTTCCTACCCGATCAGCTTTCCGCTTTCTGATCAAAACAAGCGGTTTTTAGGGCATAGCCATCTTCCAGAGTCGCGGCCGCGCGAGCAGAAGGTTTCCGTCTGGGTGAATGGCGTAATGCTCAAACAGGCATCGCTTTCCTACAAGATCGAGAAATCCGGAGCGTCCGGGTATCTGAAAATTGATGCGGGTGAAGTTGCGACGCGGCTGCGCGGGCGATACCTGCATGAGGCATTAACCGACAAATACTATTTCGGAAGTTCATTTGCCAATTTGAAGCTTCTAATGAAGGCGGCGGCAACTGCTGCACCTGGTGAGTATCCATTTACTTTCTTTCCGGTCTATAACAATGATTTTGCTCCGAAAGCGCAGGACATGGAATCAGTTCCGGGCTATCGACAGTATGAAACTGTTAATTCCTGGGCCAATGATAACTTCATTGTAGCAACAGACAGATACATCGTTCCATTCATTTATCTGACCTATGTAATACAAAAAGCCTGCGAGTTCTTCGGGTTCAAAGCAACTGGAAGCTTTTTACAGCATCCAGAAGTCCAGCGGATGGTTGTATACAATACCCAGACACTTTCCCTTGCTACGGCGGACATCGAGCCAGGCATCAGGCAATCCCTGGGACTACATGTTCCGTACATGACGATCTCCGACTTTTTTAAGGCGCTAAGAGATGATTTCGGGTTAGGGATCTTTTTCGATACAGCCACGCGTGAGTGTAGCTTCGAGTTGTTCAACCAGCTTCGGGATGGAGCATCATACCGAGATCTATCTCCATACTTATTAAAGGATTACGACAACGAGCTTCCGGACGAGAAAGGTTACAACCTCACATCCTACCAAGACTCGGAGGATGGATATTATAAGACGTACGAGCCCCTGACCTTCAAAGTCAAGGAGGGACAAAAACAAGTCAGAGCTAGTATTGGGACTCTTCGAATGCAGAACCGTACGAATCTTGACGAAGGTGCAAAAGGATGGCTGGTACCAGCTGCCAGTCAAAAGGGAAATCTTGCGCATGGGCTTTTCCTCTCAGCCACTGATTTTTTTAACTTCTCTCCCAATCACAAAAATGGGTTCGGACTTCGCCTGCTCAGTTATCGGGGCATGCACCCCGGAGCGGGCGGAATGATTTATCCATTTGGCTCGTCATCCACCCGTCGATATGATCAGGCCAGGGTCGGGGCCTGGAGCCTGGATGCGAAACAACAGGACTCAACTTTCAATGCTTTAACGATACCATTTTACACTTTTCTAGCCTATTCGCGGCGGTTGCGATTCAATCTCTTAATGCCCGTTGGCCAGGCAAAAAACATTGGGCTTGGTGAAATCTATGGATTTCGGGGAGAGAACAGCGTTTTGGTCAAGTGTCTGATGGAAAGCATTAATATAAACCTTCCCGGGCGCTCCGGAAATGTGCTGGCTAAGGCGTCAGTGATGCTATTTCTTTCACCAGAGGCTACGCCAAATGTTTACAGTAGCGAAGTATTCTATGTTGAGATGTTCATTATCAATGAGTACCAAAACATAGAAGGAGATCGGACAATATCCTACGTCGATTACAAAATCAGAGTTTGGGCTGATGCTGGTAAAACAGTCCCGGCAAACCCGACAAATCTCCAGATACTTTATCAAGAATATAATACATCGCAGATACCTGGTCAGTCCCCGATCAATGTGGTGAATGAGTATTCCTTTACGATCTCCGGACATGAGCGTGATCTGACGGGCCTGATCACTTCTGATCAGAGCCCAGCCGAACAAATTACGGCCGAATACGGCCTAACCGGCAGTGCCGACTACGTGATTCTGTGATCATTCATAGACCGAAATATCTATGCTACCAGGTGAGCGAGCTGCCATAGTCAGAAATATCTGTGATGGCCACTTTCCGGACCGCATAGATATTTCTGTCTTTAGGATCCAGCGCCGGCAAACATTGACGATTCTGGCTATGCTGGATCTCGCCGTCGACCATAGACGATTTCATCTGTACGGTACCGGCAAAGCATCTTTCCTTCATCCCCAGGGCCGCGCTTCGTATCTCGCACGAAAAAGCAATGGCAATCACCAAAGGCAAATTAAGGCGTGGCTCCCTGGGTGCCGGCTTGAAAACGCAGCGGGTTATAGAAGACATTCCCAATAACCAGCTTCCGGATGTGGTGTTCGAGGCTACCATGGAAAACACGATGCGCGAATTTATCAAGTTCACGCAGGAAAAATTCGAAAAGTCCGTCAAGCAGCTTGACGTACGTCACGAAGGGGATTTGTTTGATTCCTTCCGTAGATCGATCAGCGCTCGGTCCGGTACTGTCATGGGTTCGATCCGGTTTAATTTCTACGGCCGCTTTGTCGATATGGGCGTGGGGAAGGGAGTCACTCTGATCGAAAAGCAGACGGGGCGCGGTCTTACGCCCAACCGTAGCCCCTCCCGGATTACCCGCGAACCTAAGCTATGGTTTTCACCAGTCTGGGCGAGCGAGCGGAACAAATTCGGCAAAGTTTTAGCCCGAGATGTTGCCGACGCAGCCGGCAAGAATTTGGCGAATATCCTGCCATCGGGAACCATCAAGCTCGACATTTAGAAGCACGCACATACACACACTTAAATGAATACGAACGAGAAATCAACCGTTCAGCTGATCATCGATGGCCAGGCCTCGAAGGTCAGTTTGAAGGAAATGGGCGTGGCCGTCAAAACCCTGAAGAAGGAACTCCGGGAAATGAGAGAGGCCGACGACCCGAAAGCATTTGCCGAAAAAGAACGGCAAATTAAGGCAGCCAGCAGGGCATATGCGGAAGCTCAGACGCGCCTAAAAGCATTGGCTGGCGAGGGACAACGATTCAAATCCGCCTGGAAAGACGTATTTAAAGGCTTCCTTGGAGGATCGGCTGTCACTTACGTACTGGAACTGCTCAGCACCGGTTTCGGCAGACTTCAGGAAAAGATCTACTCGATGGCAGACTCATTGGCTGACGTGTCTAAGGCCACCGACCTGAGCGCCTCCGATGTCCGCAAGTTAAACAGTGAGCTTGCTGACCTGGACACCAGAACCGCTACCGAAGACCTAAGGCAAATGGCGATCATTGCCGGTAAAAACGGTATCCAGAAAGACATCGCCGGCTTTGTCAAAAGCACGGACATGATCAACATCGCACTGGGGGACGAGTTTGATAATGTGCAGCAGGTGACAGAAAGCATTATTAACCTACGGAAGATCTTTCTGGATATCCAATCGGACGACATCGAGGCTGATGTGCTGCACATCGGTAATGCCATGAACTTTCTCGCCGACAAAGGAACCGCGTCCGCGAAGGTCATGACAGATTTCGCTAGCCGAATGGGTGGTGTACTAATCCCGCTGGGCGTTTCGACCGGGCAGGTGCTTGGTTTATCGGCCGCCCTGGAAGAGCTCAGTGTGTCTCCTGAGAGGGGTGCGACTGCCATCAATAGCATATTCCAGAAAATGCTCACCGGCGTCGAAGACTTTGCCAAAGTCGCCGGTGTGAGTGCAACCGATTTTGCTAAGCTCCTGAACACCGATATCTGGTCGGCATTCAACCTTTTTGTTGCTGGAACCCAGAAGGGCGGTGCTCAGGCGACCGAGTTTGCCAAGATCCTGGCAGATACCGAGCTCTCCGGATCAGGGGCCAGCGAGGTCATCTTGAAGCTGGCCAGTAACCAGCAGCTGCTTGCCGAGCGAGTCGGCCAGGGGACACAGCAGCTCAAAGAGTCAGGGTCGATCCTGGCGGAAGTTGCCAAGAAAAACAACAACGCAGCCGCTATTATAGACAAATTCGGCAAAATCGCCGTAAACGCGTATGAGTCGACGGCCCTGGCGATCGGAAAGGTCATCGAAACTGTCGGCCCCTGGATTTTGCAGATGGGTAACCTGGGCAAGATCCTGCAAGATCACTGGTTGATCCTTCAAACGATCGCCACCGCGACAGCGATCTATTATCTGAACGTAGCCAAAGCTACTGCCGCTACCCTGGCCAGCACGACAGCCCAGATTGCAAACCGTATCGCAGTTGCTGCAAGTGTTCCTATTTATAGTCTGGCCGGCACAGGCCTGCGCCTGATGACAATCGGTCACCAGCTCCTTACCGGGCAGATCACCCTCGCAACCGCAGCCACCAGGATTTACGGAATGGCAACCAAATCCCTATATGCGCTTTGGTTGTCTAATCCGCTCGGGATTGTCATTGCTGGTATCTCCGCAGCCGTTGCCGCATTGAAACTATACTCGGACAACACGGCCGAAGCGATCGCCCTGGAAAAAGCCAAGCACAAATTGGAGCTGGACCTGGCCAAGGCTACCCAGGAGAATGAAAAAGCCATGTCGCTGCTCAACACACAGGTTGCCAATTACAACAACCTGAGCGAGGACGAGCAGGCAAACCTTCAAAAGGAGCTCGTATTGCGCCGGCAGAAACTGGCTGCGCAATTAAAGAGTATCGAGGCGCAGAAAGTTGAACTTTCCCAAATGGCTGCTGCCCCCACGATTTGGCAGAAGTTCATGGCACTAATCCAGTCCGGAGGCAATGGTGTCAATTTTGCAACGAATCTGGGTCAATCCGTTGCAGACGCGATGCAGGAGGTCAACGAGCAGTTTAACACTCAAATCGATACCCTGAAGGACGGTTTGAAGGAATATGACAACATGATCGGCCAGATCGAAAAAATCGAAAACAAATCCAAGAAAAAGCCGGGCGGTGGTAAACCCGCGTCGGATGAAGGTGCTGGCGACGGGAAACCTGGTAAACACAAAAAAGAAGGAAAATCGATGTATACCCAGCGCCATGAATTTGAAATGGCGGAAGATGAGTATAATGCAGATAAATCAAAAAAAGCGCAGCAGGACAACGATGAGCGGAAAAGCTGGGCAAATGCCGAAGACGATTACGATTTGGCAAGTGCGGAAAAAGAAGCTGCAAAGAATTTTAACATTACAAACGACGCTTTGTCAATGGGGGAAGCAACCGGGCAGATCACGTCTGAGGATGCTTACAGGGCGAAGCTCGATGCGGAAGAAGCGTACCTTACCCAACTGCTTTTAATAAGGCAGTCGTTTGGAAAGGATACTACCGACCTTGAAGAAGAACTTGCCCAGCTCAGCATCAAGCGAGCTGCGGAAGTTTATAAAAATGAAAAGGAGTCAGCAGAAAGGCAAAAAGAAGCCGCCTTTGCACTTCAAAAGTCGAAAGCCGAAGCATTAGAGCAGGGGGCTGCCGCCTTGAAAAATTTTTTCAAGGAGCATACAGCCGTCTACAAAGCTCTATTTGCGGTCGAAAAGGCAGCAGCAGCAGCCCAAATTGTGATAGATACTCAAAAAGAAATCGCTGCATACTGGGCATCCTCTGGAAAACTTGGTCCGATCGCAGGTCCGATCGTTGCCGGTGCCCTGACAGCTGCCGCCGTTGCCCGGTCAGCTAATGCCATTTCTGCGATCGGCCGCCAGGTGTTTGATACGACGGTGCCGGGTCGCGAAGAAGGAGGGTACACTGACATCAATTCACTGCGCCAAAGTAGCTCGCCAGCCGGGTATGTTTCTCAACCAACGTTGTTTAATCTAGGCCAGCGATCGTTTATCGCCGGCGAAAACTATAAAAAGGAATATGTGATCCCGTCGACAATGCTCAGAGACCCTTATTTTGCCGCACAGGCGGAACAAATGGAGATGTTCCGGACGACTGGTCGCCATCCACTAGGCAATGCCACAGACGCCGGCCAGGCTTCGTCTAACGTTGACGGTCTACTTTTGATGCTTATTGAAGAATCCAGGCAAACCAGGATCGCTCTTCAATCGGGAGCAATCGGCGTCAGGTTTAATACGACCGCATTCGAGGAGCACCAAGCGTACATCGACTATATCCGAAGCGCTACATCACTCTAATAATCTCCATATAATGTCCTTCGCACATAGCGAGGAATGCGTGTTTCAAGCCATATTTGCTCATGAGGATGCCGTTTCGAGATTTCCATTAGTATTGCTTGCGCTTCTTCCTGAGTCCATTCGGTTTCTTGATCCGCGGGGATAATGTTGCCGTTGTCATCCATCGTGATGCTATATTTATTCAGGCTGGATGTTCGACGCACAATTACATAGTAGCTTTTCGGAATATTCTGCTGAAAGGCATAGTGGAGCATTTCTGCTGCTTCTTTCATGTGCTCTTCTCGACAGGAAATGCCCAATCTGTCCCGGAACGCCTGGGAAACCTGGGAAAAGATGTGCATGTTGTAACGCCAAATCTGCGGTGCGTCCATTTCTTTGGTGACGTTTAACCGCTTCCAGACCATTTGCAATCCGGAATGAAGCATGTGCGCTTCAAATGAATAATACTTAGCCATGATGTTGATGAAGTTGGTATCAAAAATATGATTGCAATAATATCACACTTTATACATTACACAAAGTGGCGCAATGTCTTTTTTGAAGAACCATTATATCAACAATGCTACGGCCTGAATTAGATTTTGGGAAACTTATTTATACCCTGGGAGTAATGTAGCACCCCCAAAGCCCTGAGGTACTCGACTGTTTGCTTGATATCCGAATGCCCGTTTTGCTCTTTCAACAGCATAATGTCCTTTGTGGCCTTGTATAAGGCAATATTGCCTGTGTGCTTCCAGCCGTAGATATCATAGCCGGCGTTTCTTAGTTTCATTTCGTCCAGGACTTTGATGTGCTTGTCGTACATGTAGCTGATGCTGACCCTGGTCGGTCCGGGTTTTCCGTTATGGGAAAACAGATAGTAGTGGGGTGGGAGATCCCTGATCTTCCATTGCTTGAAAACTTCCTCTAAGTGGGCGGGGATCATCACGGTGCGGTGCCCGGTCTTGCTGTGATCGGCATAGATTACGATGTGATCCTCGCGAATGTCTCCAACCTTCATTTGCCTTACTTCTTCATTCGGCCTGGCAAAGGTGTAGTATATGACCTGGACAAAAAACCAAAGTTCGGGCAGGCCAAGCTCATGGGCCTTGTTTCGGTATTCCGAGGCCTGCGCCGGGCTATATGCTACGTGCTTACTAGCCTTTGTTTTTAACGTCTTGATGGTCTCCGCAACCGGGTTGGATTGCAGCTTGTAAATTGGCTTATAGTGATTGAAAATTCCTGAAACAAAGCCCTTGTAGCTGTTGAAGGTCTTGTTGCCCATTTTTTGCTCATTCAACGCATACTTCCGCATGTCGCTGGCATGTTCGTTTTCGAACTCCGGAAGCGTCAGCTCGGTGAGATTTTTTGCAACCAGGAACTCTGTAAAGTATCGACCCCACTTTTCGTAGGTAGCTTTTGATTGTCTTTTCAGAGTTATTTTTTTCTCGGCAAGGTATTCGTCCAGAGCGGTGATCATCGAGATGATGCGCTTTCCATTTTCCACTACGGTGCCCTCTGGAAGCGGATCTACGAAGGCTCCTGCTTTCAGCGCCTCGGTGATCTCCTTGATCATTTGTTTTGCCCTGGCGTCTCGTTGTATTACCGTGTCGCCAATTACCCGTGCACGCTTTAAAACAAGGCCCTGCTCGCGCTCTGACCATACATTGAATCGTACGAGCCATTGCTTGCTCAGGTCAAGATCACTGGGACGTTGGTATCTGGGAAGTTCGTAAGGGTAGGCTTTGCCAGGGATAATGATTAGGTCTAACATTTTTGCTTTTGCGAGACACAAATTCGACACGGGCTGCTTTTTCATGAAAAAACTGCGTTAGGAGCTCCTAAACGCAGTTTTTCAAGTGACCAGAAGGAGAGTCGAACTCCTATACCCGAACGGGCACTACCCCCTCAAAGTAGCGTGTCTACCAATTCCACCACCTGGCCGTCAATCGTGATGCAAAAGTAGTATTTAAATGATACAGCGCAAGAGTTGTGCCCCGATTTTTTGAGGAAAAATCGTGTTTTAAGCAAAAAAACCTTCGCATTTGTGCGATTTGGTCGTAGTTTCGGGGCTCAAAAATGAGTTAGTTTCCGACAGATCAGCGTATTCAGCCTTTCATACGGCAAAGGCTCCAAAATATTGAAAATTTTAGATTTAGTAATTAGCATAAAAGCCCTGGCATGGATCCAAGGCTTTTTATGTTAATGACCGTTATGTGAAACCCGATGGCTAGGTCGACAATGGGCGACCGGCAGGGATGTTGATCCGCTGGCGGTTGTTCGGGAAGCTCGCTTTCCTGGCGGTAAACTTCGCATTCACGTATTCGACCATATCGATTTCGCCTGTAATGGTATCGCCCGACAGCTTTCCGTAGAATGTCATCGTCAGATTGTCGCCGGGTACGCTGAACCGGCTCTGGAAACGCACTTCGTCCCCATCTATGTTGCCGAAGAGCTCGCGGGTTGCGAATTCGCCCTTGTGGGTTCCGTAGAGATAGTTGCCCTCCTGTCTTTCGATAATGAAAGTGTGCTTGCTGGAGCTGGTGTAAAACTCTATGCTCACGTCCCAACGACCAGCGATCTCGGCAGCCGGGGCTTTCATGCTTGCCTCGGCTTTCGGTGCGCTGCGCTTGCGGGTCAGGATCTCGTGTACGCGCTCGGCTACGATCTTGTCGTTGCCCGGGCCCATCATGTAGGCGGCGATCGTGATCGATGTGGCTGGAGGGCCCGACTGTGCGGCTGCCTCGGCTCTGCGGAAGCCGGTTCCAACGGCCACGCGCGGTTTGGTAGTTTGCAGTTCGTCGGCTACTTCCTGGCCTGTGATATTAAGTTTGGTAGGGTCCCAGGTAACTGTCAGCGTCGGAGTGGCATTGTCCAATGCGCCTTCCTTCGGCTCACGGACCTCCAATTGCACACTTGGAATGCCATTCAGTTTCTTGGTAATGGCATCCAGCCAGGAAACCCACATTTTCATTTCTGCCTTGTGGTCACGCGTGGCCCACGCTTCTACGGCTGCAAGCATGCCTATGACTTCTTCGCGGCCTACCTTGTTGTTACGGCAGGGCCCGTGGTGCGGTGCGCTGGCCTGCCATGCCGACATCAGGACGTCCTTACTGCCTAGCATGAGGCCAGCACATTGCGGCCCGCGGATAACTTTACCACCACTGTATGCCACTACGGATGCACCGGCTTGGAGGTGTATATTAGGGATTGTCAAACGCTCGGCGGCCGCATCCACCAGGAGTGGCACACCTGCCGGCTTGGCAATGTCGGCCACACTTTTTACGCTCCACGGTTCATCGCCGGGCATCATATAAATCATCGCTGTGCGCGGGGTGATGGCTTTCTTTAATTCCTCAATAGTTTCTACGGTGATGATTTTTACGCCCACATTGCGGATCGCGTGGTCATACACGTTGCGCGAGGAACGTGGGATAATCACTTCCGTTTTCTCAAAACCTTCCAGATTGGGGATGCGGATCAGCTTTTCGGGGTTGCCACCGGCGATAATGCCTGCTGTAACCTCGTTCATACCGGCAGCGCAGCCCGACGATACCATACCCCATTCGGCGCCGGTGATCTCGGCCAGGCGCTGGCCCACACCAAATGCGAGCTCGTCGATCTGTACATTATACTGGCATGCGTATTCCATCGCCTGACGTACTTCCGGCAGCTCGATGGACGCGCCGATAATGGTGAATGTCCCCCGGCAGTTAATGATCGGCTCCACACCGATCGACTGATAGATTTGCGGTCCCGGCTTCAACGGGCCCGGTGCTGATACCGCTGCTGATGCTTTCTGAAACCATTTTGGTTTGCTGCTCTCGGCAAAGGCCGCCGACGTGCTTAGAACGCCTCCCGCGAGCGGGATCATGGTAAGCTCTTTGAGAATTTCTCTGCGTTTCATTGGTGTTAAGGTATTGGGGGTTTTGAATGGTTAAAGGGCCTTGTCAGAAAAATTGGTCAGGCGTTGTCGGACATTGTCATAAGGATGCCTTATTCGCTTTGGAATACCCTTTTTCCTGAATAAATATCTTCCTGCACTATTATCTGGGGCCTGCGCCCTGGCCCTGCGTGGCAGCGGGACGCTCCGGACGGGGAAGATTGACGGGCTCCACGCGGGCATTGAGCGTGTACACGATGTTGCCACCGCGAATTGTCGCTTCGGTTTCGATGCGCTTCTTGCCGGTGATCTTGCCGTCGCGGGCGTAGTAGCCGAAGTTCCCCTCGCGCAGGTTCAGCACGGCGATGTCGGCGGGCGAGCCAACCGAGAGGTTACCGAGTTCTTCGCGGTGAATTTCCTGCGCAGGATTCCAGGTGCTCGCTTTGATCACACTTTTGAAATCCATACCCATCGCCATAAACATTGACATAATATTGTTCATGTCTTTCATAGCCGAGTTCATGCTGCTGGTGTGCAGGTCGGTGCTGATAGAATTGGGGTAAAAGCCCTGCTTGATCGCCGGCTGCCCCTGGGAGAAGAGGAAACTGGCCCCGCCAAAGCCCACGTCGAAGACCACTCCTCGTTTTTGCGCCTCTATCGCGTAAGGTTTTACTTTATTGGTTGAAACATCCACGATCGACTCGCGCCCGCGACCGCTGTTATTGCTGTTTCCTCCAAAGCAATGAGTGTAAATGTCGCCTTTACGGAATTTTTTCAAATAGAGTTCTTCCAAGGGCAATACAGGATTGGCGCTTCCGAAATCGACCATGACTGGAATATTGGCCAGAGTGCCGGCTTCCAGCGCGCGGTCGGTAGGCGTCCAGTCATGGCCTACGAAATGTGCGAGTTTTACGCCTACCACATCATTGGGATACTTTTTGGCCATTTCGGCTGTGGCTTTGGCATCCATTTCTTCCAGGCTGTTCTCGAATTTTCCGCCTGCCATGCCTTCGCCCACGATGTTCAGGAATGCCAGCACCCGCGTTTTGGAAAGATCGATGGTTTGTTTTTTGAAGGTTTCAAAGGTCTTCCAGCCGGAACTTCCCGCGTCCACAACGGTGGTAACGCCCGAGCGGAATGTAAAACCATCGGCAGGCAGGCCGTTCGGGCCGTTGCGATAAGTGCCTTTGAGATCCGTACCCCAGAAAAAGTGCACGTGAATGTCTATCAGCCCGGGCGTGACATAAAGCCCTTTGGCGTCCACGACCTGCGCTGCGAGTGCCGGATCGATGTTTTTGGCGACGAGGGCGATCTTGCCGTCGTCACCGCCTGGTGTGCCTTCCACCGCCACGTCCATTACCGCGTCGACGTTGTTTTTAGGATCGATCACATGCCCGCCTTTGATCACAATGCTGTATTTCTTGTCCTGCGACCATGCCGGTTGGCACAGCATACAAAACATCGCCAGGGCTGTAAGGGAGAAAGCTCTCATAATGTTAAGGGTTTAGGATAGATAAATGCTTCTGTACAATGCTGTTGCAAACAGGCGCATATATGATGAGGACACCTATTTAATACGAAAACCCCCATCATCGGCCTGTAAATATTTTCAATACGCGGTACACCCTGATAAAAGCAACTGCGATGCCGCTTTTACGCTGGTAACCAGCTCTAAACACGGTATTTTTTCGCCGCTGGCACATGGCTTGCCGATGAGGCAAAAAGATTGCGCTCGCCACGCAACGGCCATGATTTTTAAAGCGTAAAATGTTGCAACGAACCTCGGACCCTTATGAAGCATAATTTACGTCTAACCATCATTTTCTGCCTTTTTCTGCAAGCGGCCCATGCCCAGGTCGATTGCGGCAATGTGGGCTTCGAGCAGGGGAACGCCAATGGCTGGGTGCTCACCCACGGCACCGTTACCGACGCCAACCAGCAGACCGTTTTCCAGGGCGAGCAGAATGGTACGCAGAATAACGAACATTATATCACCAGCATTTCCGACGGCAACGACCCTAAAATCCAGTCGATCCCGATGGTGGCGCCGGGCAGTACACATTCCATCCGGATCGGCAATGTGACCGAGGGAGGGCATTTCAGCCGCATCCATACCGAGTACACCGTGACAGCCGATAATACCCTTTTTCAATACAAGTTCGCCGTCATTTTGCAGAATACCGGTGTCGATGGTCGGGCTAATCACGAACCGTTTCAGAAGCCGGGTTTCAACATCCTGATCTTCGATAGCAACGGCGAAGAATTGCCTTGCAGCAGTTATGATATTCAATTGGAAGGTACCAACACCGTCGAGGGTTTCCAGGCTTCCGGTGATATTCAGTACCGCAACTGGACGGTCGGCGCGATCGACTTGCGGAACTTTGTAGGAAAAAAACTGACCATCGTCGTGACCGCTCACGGGTGTACGCGTATGCGGCATTTTGGTTATGCGTATTTCGATGCGGAATGCCTTAAATCGGAGATAAAACAGGTGGCAGATTGCCCTGATGCGGACGGGTATATTACGCTGGCGGCGCCTGAGGGATTCGCGAAGTATAGCTGGGACAATGGTGAAACCTCGCAGCAGATCCGAGTAAAAGCGAATGCGGGCGATAAATTTCACGTAGAAATGGTGCCGCGCGGCAGTCTGGACGAGTCGTGTGCGTTGGGGCTGGATTTTACAGTCGGTTTTAAAAAGAAAACGGCGGTTCTCGCGCGGGCCATTTGTGACGGCGAGGCCTTTGCATTAGGAGATACGCTGCTGAGAACAAGCGGCATTTATGTAAGGAATGTGAGCAAAAGCAATGTGTGCGACAGTACCGTAACCCTGACGCTCACCGTGAACCGGGTCGGGAAGTTTACCCAAAACCTGCGCATTTGCGAAGGCGAAAACGTGAAAGTAGGAGATAGCACCTACTCACAGCCCGGGACTTACATCCAGAACATTCCGCAGGCAACAGGCTGCGATAGCATTGTGACGACCGTCCTCGAAGTGGTCAGGATCGATCTGTCGGTTACGCCCACGCTTTCGATCACGCAGGGGGACAGCGTGCATGTGGAGCCGATCGTTGAGCCGTCGGGTAGCTACGCTTATCACTGGGACCAGCCCGGGCTGTCGTGTACGGATTGCCCCGATCCCTGGGCGTCGCCGTCGCAATCGACATTGTATCAACTGGAAGTGTCGGACCCCGATAAAGTCTGCATGCGGCAGGCGCGGGTACAGGTATACGTGAAGCCCTGCGGCATAGAAATACCGGACGCATTTTCGCCTAATAATGACCAGCTGAATGAGGTGTTCTACGTTTATGGCAATGCTTGTGTAAAACAGGTAAGGGAAATGTTTATTTACAACCGGTGGGGCGAAGTCATTTACCGGAAATCGAATTTCCCGGCTTCCGACCCTTCGGCAGGCTGGGATGGTTCCTACCATGGTAAAAAGATTTCACCTGGCGTTTATCCCTACAAAATCAGGGTAGAATTGACTAACGGGTCGTTTTTGAACTACAAGGGCGTCGTGAACCTGCTTCGGTAAAATAAATCGGCGCGTATGTCCTGTTTCCCGTGCCTCGTTTGTAATGGGGTTAGTTGAAACAGTATTTACTTCAAAAACAGACCATCATGGGAAAGCTCATTGCCTACAATTTCACGACGCTCAACGGTTATTTCAAAGGCCCCGACAACGATATCAGCTGGCACCGGCACGACGAAGAAGAAAGTGGGTTCGCCTCCGATAACCTGGAAGCGAAAGCTACGCTGCTATTCGGCAGGGTAACCTACGAAATGATGGTGGGTTTCTGGCCGACTGCTATGGCCATTGAAAGCATGCCGGAAGTCGCCAAGGGCATGAACGAGGCCGAAAAGATCGTATTTTCGACTACGCTCGAAAGCGTCGACTGGGAAAACACCACGCTTGTTAAAGACGATCTGGTAGAAGCCGTTCGAAAATTCAAAGCTATCCCTGGGAAAGTAATGACCATTCTCGGCAGCGGGAGCATCATCGCCCAACTCGCCGAAGCCCGGCTGATCGACGAATACCAGTTCATGATCGATCCGGTTGCTATCGGCGAAGGGACGCCGTCATTTCTGGGGCTGACGAATAAATTGGATTTGAAACTGATTGATCACCGCGTGTTTAAAAGCGGGGTTGTGTTGCTGAGTTATGAAGCGATGTGAAATGCATCTCAGGATGGCTGGCTGTTGTGACAGGGAATAGCCTTGATAAGCCGGATATTGTTGTATTCGGGGATTTGTCGAAATATTTATTTTTAATACGGAACACAAACCAATATGGAAGAATACATCATCCTGATGCGCCTTGACCTTTTGACAAAAGGCGCGCAGCCTTCTCCTGAGCAAATGCAGGAATATATGAAGCAATATCACAATTGGGTGAGCAGCATTGTGGCGGAAGGAAAGTTTGCGGGTGGGAAGGGGCTTTCTACGGAAGGGAAAGTGCTTAAACCCAACAATGTGGTAACCGACGGCCCCTATGCCGAGACGAAGGAGTCGTTGGCGGGTTTTATTGTGATCCGTGCGGAGAGTTTCGACGACGCACTTCGGCTGGCTGGGCAATGCCCGATCCTGAACGGTGAAGGCAACAGCGTTGAGGTAAGGAAAATTGTTTCGGTGCATGAATACTGATCCCCGGCCCGAAAAGGCGCTGATCCCGCATTTGTTCAGAACAGAATACCGGAAGATTGTTTCGGTGCTTTGCAGGCATTTCGGGTTCCGGGAAATAGAGGTGGCCGAGGACATTGCGAGTGACACATTTCTCATGGCAATGCAGGCATGGGGTATCGAGGGCCCGCCGCCGAACCCCGCAGGCTGGCTATATAGTACAGCAAAAAATAAGGCGAAAAACTACCTGCACCGCCATTCGATTTATGAGGAGAAGGTTATGCCACAGATCCGGGCCGAACTCGACGGGGATTTGGCGTTCGACATCGACCTTACTTCCGAAAATATAGCAGACAGCCAGTTACAGATGCTGTTTGCCGTGTGCCATCCGGCGGTATCGGAAGAGTCGCAGGTGGGGTTGGCGTTGCGGATACTTTGCGGATTTGGCATTCAGGAGATTGCGGACGCGTTTCTGACTACGAAAGAAGTAATTAATAAGCGGCTGACCAGAGCAAAGGAACGGCTTCGGGAGGTTGATATCCGCATCGAAATGCCTGCCCCTGCGGAAATGGACGCGCGGCTGGAACCCTTGCTGACCACTATTTATCTGCTTTTCAACGAAGGGTACTATTCGGTCGGCCAGGATCATACCCTTCGGAAGGATGTTTGCATGGAGGCGATGCGGCTCTGTACGATGCTGATCGAAAACAACACTACCAACAAGCCCCAGGTCAACGCGCTGATGGCGATGATGTGTTTTCATGCTTCGCGGTTCGACGCGCGCACCGGTACTTTGGGCACGCCGGTGTTGTACGGCGAACAGGACCCCGGGCTGTGGAATGCCGATTTGATTCGAAATGGAGGCGCTTTTCTGCAATCCGCGGCAAAGGGCGACAGGGTCTCGCGATTCCATTTAGAGGCCGGCATTGCTTGCTGGCATACGCAGAAGGAAGATAGCGCGGAGAAATGGAGCGGGATCGTATATTACTATGATCAACTGCTAAAACTCAACTATTCCCCGGTAGCAGCACTCAACCGGGCGTATGCAGTTTACAAATTGAAAGGGAAAGCGGAGGCAATTCGTGAAACCGAGTCCCTTGCGCTGGAAGGGAACCATTTCTATTTTGCCCTACTGGGCGAGCTCTATGACGGAATCGACTCCAAAAAAGCGTTGGAAAACCTGGAAAATGCGTTGCGGCTCGCCAGAACTGCGGCAGACCAACAGGCGATCCGCAAGCGGATTGCAGCATTATCGTAGTCGTTGCCTATTGCCGAATAGGATCGGAGAAACTTGACCATAGCCCTACTTTTTAGGCACTTTCGCGAGGCGCTTTTTGAGCACTCGCTGGTATAGCAAGTTATTGAGCCAAATAAAAATGAATACCCCGAAGATGATGAATACCGCATTCAGTTTGTAAGAAAAGCCTGCGAATTTCTCCTTACCATCGAGTGAAAGCTCAAAACGGAGCCACGAGCGTTCGACGGTGGTAGTGAGGTGATCGAATGGAAGCGCTTCGTCATAAATAATCCCGGTGATGAAATGGCCGGTGGTATCCATATAACCATACTTATCATCAATGCGGATCATCGAAATGCCGTGATTGTAATAGGAGGCAAAATCGTACTTCAACGGGGTACGCACCTTGCCCGATTTGTCGATATGCCCGAACTTGCCGTCGATCGCGACGGCAGAACGGTTTTCGGCAGTGAAACCGGTGGCCTCGTCGTACAAATGTTGTATATGCAGTTTACCGGTTTTGTCGATGCAACCCCATTTCCCATTCTTTTTGACCCAGAATAAACCATTGGTAGGTTTGCGGGTGTCGGTGTATTCAAAGGGAACAATGAGGTCGCCGGTGAATGGACTAATATAACCGTACTTATCGCCATATTGCACGCGTTCCATTCCCTGGCCGGAATATTTATATTCGGGATCGATGTCGTTAAGCGATACCGGCACTTTCAGCATCATGTTTTTATCGATAATGCCGAATTTGCCTTGGTATTTGAAGTGGTAAATGAATTTCGAGGCTTTGATTTCCTTTTCTATAAAGCGGCTGAAATTGAAGTTCAGCGTAAAGAAATCCATTGGTCTTTTGATCCACCACAACACATCTTCTTTTGTGTCCTGATTGCAAAGAAAATCGATGTCCGAATCCTTGATGAGATAATCATTAGCATAGTATTGTATGGGTATCCTGTAAATCTCTTTTCCGGTCAGATCAATGTATGAAAGTCCGTAATGTTTGCCCGACGGGTATATAACCCAGGTTTTACCGTCACGGAACCGGTCGGTAGAGGTGTATTTGGGTTCGATCACCACTTTTCCGCGCTTGTCGATAAAGCCATGCAGCCCATGTCCTTCCGGGCTGAGCTCCATGGGCACGAATTCGGCAACTCCTTCTGCAAAGTCGCCGATATCCCGGTAGGCGGGCGTGAGCTTCCGCCCGCTTTTATCGGTAATGAACGTCTCGTACGAACGGCAGGGAATGCGCACCTTCTTGACAACATAGATATCGTCATATTCCCGATAGTCATTGTATTCTTTCAGCCAGGCCTTGCTGCCCGTGGGCTTGTTCTGGGCCATAACCAAAGCCGATTGCAACAAGAAAAACAGGAGTGTAAGATGAAAAAAAGTCGGTCGAAGCATTCAAAAAACGCGGGTTTCAGGTTAGTCGGGGCCATTGCGGAGTATTGCCGGCATGGCCTGGAACGCGGCAGGCATTCAATTTCAATCTGCAAAAAACAAAAACTTGACAGTATTATCGATTTTCCGCGGGGTAATTATTTGAGAAAATAGCATTAAATTCAGTACCCGGACGTTGCTTGGGCACTGCTTTTTAACCTTCAACTTATCAAATAATCATGTCGCTGGCCCGGAATGAACTGTTTTATTCGCGTTTGCCTGCCAACCATATTTCGCTGGGCGAGCTGCTTACGGAAGATCATCTCTTTTACAACGTGCCGGAGTCGTGGCATGTGGTCATTACCGACATCCGGAATTCGACGGGGGCCGTGGCCGGCGGAATGCATGAAACGGTCAATTTTATCGCTACGGGCAGTATCGTGAGTGTACTCAACATTGCATTCAAGGCGGGCATTACCGTTCCGTTCTTCTTCGGTGGTGACGGCGCGACGTTCATCGTCCCGCCTGTGGTCGCCGACGCGGCCATGCGTGCGCTGGCGGTTTTTCGAAAGAATACGAAAGAGAATTTCGGGCTTGATCTCCGCATCGGTATCGTGGCGGTGACGGAAATTTATGCAAAAAGTTTCGAGCTGAAACTCAGCAAACTGAAAGTGTCCGGTGCATTTTCGATTCCCGTAATACTCGGCGACGGACTGTATTGTGCCGAAAAACTGGTAAAAAACGAGCAATACCGGTTCGACTATGACCCGAAGCCGGAAGATGAGCTCGACCTGAGCGGTATGCAGTGTCGTTGGGATAAAATCGGCCCGCCCGAAATGAACCAGGAAGTGGTTACGCTGCTGGTGTGCGCCCCGGCGGGAGGGAAGCAGGCGGCGTTGTTCGCCAAAGTAATGGAGCATGTCGACGGTATCTACGGCCCGTTCCCGCGGCGGCAGCCTATTTCGGTCCCGCGGCTGATTTGGAAAACCACTTTTAAAAAAATGGAAATGGAGATGCTGGTCAGGAAAGGCAGCACGAGCATTTTGGGTTTAGCGGCGTCATGGATCGCCTGGCTTTCCGGCTACGTATATTTCCGGACGTCACGGGGGAGGAACTACCTCAACAGCCTGGTCGAAATGTCGGACACGCTGGTGATCGACGGGAAGATCAATACCGTGATCACCGGTACGCCGCAGCAGCGGGAACAGCTCCAAAACGCCCTCGACGGCATGGAAGCGGCACAGGAAATTCTTTACGGGCTGCATGTGAGCAGCGAATCCGTCATGTCGTGCTACGTTCATGACCTCAAAGATGGCCACATCCATTTCGTCGACGGGGCGGAAGGAGGCTATACCAAAGCGGCAGGCGTGCTGAAACAGAAGTTACGGAACGCCGAAGCCTAGCGACTACTGCGGTGGTTCAACCGGGAGCATATTCAGCACGTCCACCGGGAAGCTGTCATATTTCTGATACAATTTCAGGTATTTTGCCGCATCGATCACCTGTTCGGTCAATATCGATTTGAGTCCCCGGAAAAAACCTTCCCGTTGCTGGCCGGGATTGAAGATCAGGTTAATCACCACATCTTCGGCGGATTGATTGGAAAACCCGTGTGCGGTCATGCGCGGCACGTACACGACCGCGCCCTCGCGTGCGAGGATGGGGCCTGTCGCCAGATCGATCTTGAGCGTGCCTTTGCGGACGATAAATGTCTCGTCCATGAACCGGTGGTAATGCAGTCTGGCGCCGACCGTCAAGGGCGCGAGTTTGATTTCGTAGACGCCCAGCTGGTCGTTTGAAATATCGCTGGTTACCTTTAGCGTAATACTGTTTCCGCCCATTGCAAGCATTTCGCCCTCGCCGGGGGCGAACAGAACGGCTTTGTTTTCAAGGGTGTCGGAGAGGAAATCGGTTTCGTTTTTCATAGCATTTGTCATTGTTTTGATTTGAACAGGACAAATGTCGGGTTCGCCAGAACCGAAAACATTTACAAATGTTGAGACTTTGAAAAATTACATATCCGATCGGATGCGGCTGAGTTGGGTAGGGGTAATGCCGAGGTAGGAGGCTATTTCGTGCTGTTTAAGCCGCGGTTCCAGATTGGGATATTCTTTCAGGAAATTGATGTAACGTGTTTTCGCATGGTCGTACCGGAACGAAATTTCCAGCGGCTCCTTTTCGATGACCCAATGGAGCTCCATGTACCGGATATAAAATGCGGCAAGGTCGCGATGCTTCTCCGTAAGCGATTTGAAATCATAGAAATTGTATTCCAATGTCTCCGTAGGTTCCAGCGCCCTTATCGCAAAAATGCTTGGAGAATGCGTAAGCATGGCAGGTAAAGAGCCTGCAAAATAGTTTTCCGGAAAGAACCTTTTAATAACTGTATCTCCATCCGGCGAAGCATAATACTGCGACAAGAGCCCTTTGACGACAAATGCGACGTTTTTGGGCATTTGTCCTTCCTTCAAAAAATAATCGCCTTTCGCATAGGAATGCGGCCGGAGCAGTTTCGCCAGATCTTCCATCGCCGCTTCCGAAAGCGTACCATACGTCTGAAACTTCTTGCGGAGTTGTTCCATTGGTTTTGAACAGTTTTGACTGCAATATAATGTGTCAGGGCTGCCACACAATGTCGTTGACGGCATGGTTAACCTCAGGGTAGCTGAATTCGAATTGATTATCCAACAGGCGTTTTGGCAGTACCCAACGGCTTTTGAGCAACAATTCTGTCTCGGTTCCGATTATTAATGTACCTATTTCTAGCAGCCAGGCTGGCGAGGGAATCCCGAATGGCATTCCGCTAGCCTTACGCAAGGCCGCCATCAGCTCTTCGTTCTTTACCGGATTTGGCGAAGTGCAATTGAGTATGCCGGATACCGCTTCGTTGTGTAAAAGCCATTCGGTACATTTTGCGGCGTCCTGTTCGTGGATCCAGGATACATATTGTTGCCCGTTGCCTTGTTTCCCGCCCAGGCCCAGCCGCGCGAGTGCGAGCAAGCGTGGAAACGCCCCGCCTCGCTTCCCTAACACGATTCCCATTCTTAATGCGACCTTTCTTGTCCGCGGGGTTTGATTTTGGAAGAATACGTCTTCCCATTTCCTGCAAACATCAATGGAAAACCCATAACCTATTTCACCTGTATCTTCGTCCTGAGGCCGGTCTTCCGCATGCCGGTAAATGGTCGCCGATGTAACGTTGATCCAGAGCCGGGGAGGCACAGCAAGGGATTGGATCGCACTGGCAAGCAGGTTAGTAGGAGTAATCCGTGAGCTGATTATTTGGGCTTGATTTTGAGGTGTATATCGACAGTTCACATTCTTTCCACAAAGGTTAATGAGCATGTCGGCATTGTTCAGGCATTCCGCCCATTCACCTACTGTTCGTGCGTCCCAATGGATGGTTTTTATATTTTCGGACGGAGGCGATGGTTTTCGGCTCAGGACAATCACTTCCCGTGCAAGTGGTTTGTAATATTCCTGTAAGACTTTCCCCAGATAACCATTTCCGCCAGCGAGAACAATTTTACCGTATTTCATAACTAGGGCTGCAATAATATGATGAGAATGATAACGCGATACAAAACCCAGGTGGTAGTCAGCAAATAACCTAATCCAAGTAATTTACATCTTCGCCAATGTTCCAGGAGCATTAAAAATACGACCAGTAAAAAGCATAACCCGCAGGCGAGCCACCCTAGTTTAAGCCAGACGCAGATCGCCAGAAATGGTAACAAACCCAATGCACCGGCCAGCGAGATCGTCATCATGTTGCCCAAATAGTCCCAGGCTCTATCCTTTTTATAAACGGCAATCACGGCACCCTGGAAGAAAATTTGTCCTGCACAGATTCCCAATTCACGCCAGAACACACCCTTGACAAGGAAACCCGTGAGCAGGCTGGTGTAAGAGGTAAGTATGCAAGATGTCACCACCCATGCAAATACCAGCCACACGATGCGGTACTTGATATTAAAGGAAGGCTGATATCCGAATTGACTTTCAGAAACCGGAGGCGGAACGATCACGCGGCGGTTGTAGGAGATGAATGCGTAGGCTTTACGTGCCAGCCACAGAAACGGTTTCCAGCCGAACAATGGCGCAATCAAAGGCATCGCATTCCCGCACACTTTCAGCAGGCTCTCCACGCCGTAGGTTACTTCTCCCGTTGCCTGGTTCACGAGTGCGATTTCGTTGACAGCCCGTTGCCAGTCGAGGTTGGGGCAGGCACCGCCGGCATATTGCTGATACGCCTCGCGATTGTCCAGAAGGCCATTGCGGACAAATGCGCCTGTATACAGATTGCACATCGGGCACTCGGCGTCGTAAAGGATGACGTGGTTACGTAGCGTTTTCATTTGTATAGTATATTTTGAATTTTCAGAAAAAATTGAAAGTTTTAGCTAAAAAAATATCACTTGAACAATTTGAAAATACCACCCCAAAACCAGCTTTCTTCCGCGCCAAGCATGGTTTCAAGCGTTTTGTCGACGTTTTTCGCCAGTTTGTTGATGTCCGTAACCGACTTGTTAAATGTGGCGAATTCGGGGTCATTGACGTCCCCGGTGACCTTCGACAACTCATCAAGAACCTTGATAACCGGTTCCAACTCGCGTTTGCGGCGTTCTTTGGCCACTTGTTTGGCGATGTTCCAGACGTCCTTGTCAGCGAAGAAGTACTCCTTTCGTTCGCCCGGTTTGTGTTGTTTCTCGATCAATCCCCAGCCGATCAGGTCGCGGAGGGTCATGTTGGCATTGCCGCGCGAAATGCTCAGCGTCTCCATGATTTCCTCGGTCGTAAGCGGGTCGGGAGAGAGCAGGAGCAATGCATGGACCTGTGCCATGGTGCGGTTGATGCCCCATTCAGAGCCCAATTTGCCCCATGATTCGATAAATTTCCGTTTCGCTTCTTCAAGTTCCATGTTTCAAAGGTAGTAATGTGTTTAAACTTTCAAAACTTTTTGAAAGTTTAATTATTGAAGTGCTTTCATTTTTGCACTTCAGATCGGCGGGAGTAAATCCGAAATGTATTTGACTTGTAAATCCGGCGGGAAATCTGCTGCTTCTTTTCAACGAAATCTGATACGCCATGAAACGTTTTGTCAAAAGCGGGCTGGCAGGCCTTGCGCTACTGGTTACCTGTAATGCGTCGCGGCCGCATGTACCTCGCCCGGATACAATGGCAGTGAAGGTGGTGGAGGCTTTTCCCAAGCTGCATTTCGACTATCCGGTCGACCTCACGCATGCGAACGACGGTACGAACCGCCTGTTTGTGGTGGAACACGAAGGCGCCGTCCGGGTTTTTGAAAACGCAGCAGCTACTTCGGCATCCAAAGAATTTCTCGATATCAGAAAGCTGGTCAGCTACGGAGGCGAGGCCGGACTACTGGGCCTTGCTTTTCACCCTGATTATAAGACTAATGGCTATTTTTTCCTGAATTACACGACAAAGGTTTCGGGGAAGCTGGAAACCGCCATTGTCCGCTATCGGGTGAGTGCAAATGACCCCGATCGCGCCGATCCGGCCAGCGCGACGGTGCTTTTTACGTTCGACCAGCCTTATGACAACCATAATGGGGGTGCGATTAAGTTCGGAAAGGACGGCTACCTCTATATTTCGACCGGCGATGGTGGAAGCTGGGGCGATCCGAGCAACAACGGCCAGAACAGAAGCGCCTGGCTGGGCAAAATACTCAGGGTGGATGTGGACAGTAAAACAAAAGGAAACTATGGAATCCCGGCCGACAACCCGTTTGCAGGGAATAAGGAAGGGTTTAGAGAGGAAATATATGCCTATGGACTTCGTAACCCGTGGCGGATCAGTTTCGATGATGCCACCAACACGCTTTGGGCGGGTGATGTGGGACAAAATAAAAGAGAGGAGATCGATATCATCGTCAAAGGCGGCAACTACGGCTGGCGTTTGAAGGAAAGTATCGATTGCTACAATCCCAAACGCGACTGCGGTGGAGAAGGGCTCATTGATCCCGTGCTCGACCTCCCCCAGGCCGATGGTGAGCATTCCATTACAGGCGGATTTGTGTACCGCGGCAAGGCGGTGCCGGCATTGGAAGGGCAATATGTGTTCGGCGACTACGTGAGCGGACGGCTTTTTGCACTGGAAACCAGGGACGGCAAAGCGGTGCGAAACAGCATTATTGCCGAAGGGGTAGGGCAAATATCCGCCTTCGGTACCGATCAGTCGAATGAACTTTACATCTGTAATTACACGACCGGCAAGATCATGAAAATGGCAAAACCCTGACGATGTAGTGACTTGGTTTTGTTACTTGCGCGCACTGGCCGCCCTGCCGAAAACCCGGTTCAGAAAACCCGAGATAGTTCCCACGGTAGGTTCAAACCACGGGTCGAAAAACATGAAAGTGTGCGGAGCGTCGGGGAATGTCCGTACTTCGCTGTATGTACCGGATGCATTCATTTTTTGGATAAAATCCTCCCTTCCCGCATGCATACGGTCTACCGAACTGTTGACGAACAGGAACGGGGGCGTGTTTGCGCTCACATGTGTAAGCGGCGAGGCCTCGTTCCACAAGTCGGGCCGCTCGGCTTTGGGATAACCCAACCAATAGGTAGCAGCGGAAGTAGATTTGGAATCGTCACCCTCGCCGGATTCAGGGTGAATAAATGCCAGCGTGCCATCGATGTCCACGACTGCCTGCACGGCGCTCGATCCCTCATTTGCTCGCTTACCCCCTTCAAATTTCGGATTACCATTGGTTGCCCCTACAAATGCTGCAAGTTCGCCGCCCGCCGAGAAGCCCAGAATGGCAATGCGGCTGGTATCGATGCCGTAGTCGCCGGCTTTGGAGCGAATCCAGCGAATGGCGGCTTTCAGGTCGTAAATGGCGGCGGGGTAGAGGTCGTGCGTGGAAAGGCTGTAATCGGCTGTGATACAGACGTATCCGTTGGTCGCGAGCTTGCGTGCGAGTGTGTTGTTATGCGTTCGGTCGCCCGAGCGCCAGCCTCCGCCATGCACCATGAGCACCGCCGGTTGTAGTGTTTTGCCCATTCTTTTAGGTTTATAAATATCAAGGAGCAACTTTTTCCCGACCGGTGTGGTGCGGTAAAGCACGTTCCGAATCATATGCACCGAGGCAGGCAGGGTTGAATCGGCAATGCGGATATTCGGATGGTGCGCGATCTCGTGCCGGTAGGAGCCTTTTACCGAAAAACTGGTGTCGGGGATGCCCGAGGGCTGCAACCGCAACTTTTTGCCCGGTACCCAGCCGGAAAGAATGTTTTCGATCGTATATTTTTCTCGTTCCAGCGGTGTGAGCTGTTTCGACCAGGTAACCCTTGCTTCCGCATCTGCGCCGGGACCTGTACTGTTGTATTCGGCATAGTATGCGGTCTTTTCCTTCTCCGGGAACATATTGTCGCCCTTCCAGGGGTCCCAGCCCTCTTTGGCAATGTGCCCGCCCATTTCGGTATCGATGAAAACGGTCCTGGCAAACGGGCGCCAGGGGCGGCCCAGGTACACTTTAGTCGCTTCCTCGTTTGCAGTCAGCTTGCAATTGAAAAAAACATAGCCGTAGGCCTGCTCACGGCTGGTGGAAGCGGCGGTAATATAGGAATTGGTAAGACTCCGGATGGTGCAATTCTGGAAAACGCAGGTCGCTTCACCGAAAATGAAATCGGTAGTGCCGGTAATGAGGCAGTCCTTATAAAAATTCCTGCCGTCTTTGGAGGTGTACAATGTATCCTGGTTGCCTAATATGCGGCAATTGTACACGTCGATCCGGTCGCCCTCGGTGGCGAGTGCCACGGCCTGGCCGACGCGTCCCGCCGTATTTTCGATGGTGAGGTTTTGCAGGGTACAGTCGTCGGCTTGCACCAGGACCGTATAGGATGTATAGGTACTGAATTTCGCATTACCTGTGAAGTCCCGGTTAGGGAAATCCTTGCCCGAGTAGTCATTGTTGGTAATGACGGTGTGTGCGGTGCTTTCGCCGATCAGCGTAATGTTCTTTTTCCAGGCAGGTATCACCAGCTTTTCATGGTACGTACCATTTTTCACGCGTATTGTGGCGCGTATCTGCGAGTGGTCGCGTACGGCATTGACTGCCTCCTGGATTGTCCTGAAATCGCCGCTTCCATCCTGGGCGACAGTGAATTGCTGCTCAATAGCCTGCACCTGCGCATGAACGTTCAGGTGGAGGAGGAGCCAGACAAACAAGAGGCCGATTTTATTTGACATATTCAATGGATTTGCATTTTATAAATGCAGTCAACAATGGAACTACTGCACCGCAAAGTTTTTTAAATATTATTTTATTATTATTTTTCATGCATATTATTCTAAATGATTGCAGTCGTTTTTCAACGCCATGGAAACCATAATCGTTTTCGCCCTCTATTTATATTCGCATTTATGGTTAGGCGTGCATAAAAGCCAGTATTATGCACTGGAAGAGAGCCGTTTTTTTACCTTGCCAAAATCGAATGAGATGATCCGCCTGCAAAATCCGGACACGTTATTTCTGGATGCTGCCGTCTTTCACGCAAGTAACGAAGTGAGGAGAAAGCACGGTTTACCAGCATTTCAATATGACCCTGGTTTATATCTGGCCTCGTCGGGACATGCCACCTCGATGGTATATCGCATGTTTTTTAATCACACTAATCCATACAGTCCGTACGAACGCACTGCTCAGCGCCGGGTGGAATTGTATACCAAAAGATTTAAGCGTATCGGTGAAAATATAGGTAAATATCAAACAGTTGTAAGCGGTGATTTCCTGATAGCACGATGGAACCGCCGTCAGAACCAATACGAATTCTTAAACGAAAGCGATAATCAACCCTGCCTTCCGTTTACCTATGCGGCCTACGCAAGGTTTGTAGTAGCGCAATGGATGGCTTCTACACCGCATCGGAACAACCTGATGAATCCCGCATATACGTATATGGGCTGCGCTGCGCGGCTGTCGCCCGAACCTTATCTACATAAAAAAGCACCTTACGCGAGCCTGGTCCAGAACTTTGGCGGAGAGCGTTGAATTCCCCTTCTTTTTAATAAAATCATAATTATATTAAAAAAATGCAACACCCATAGCTAAATGGGTGTCCATCTAATTAAATAGATATTATTTGCTAATCACATTGATAATGTGGTAAATAGCATGGCGTTAACATATTGGATATAAAATTGACTTTGCTTCTGGTAGGTTTAGTTAACTTTTTGTCTGTTAACTTTAATTTTTTTAATTTCTATTCTGTTGTCTTTATGGGCTCAAAATAGAAGCATTAATTGCCCCTACTCAATGATAGAAAATTTTACTTGGCCCAAGAAGAGAGTTGCGCAAACTACCGAACGCATTTTTGGGTTGGACCTGATGCGTGCGTTATCTATTCTGATGGTTTTTCTTTCCCATTCGATGCCGTTGAATCCCCTCGATCATTATTTTCCATTCGGCTGGCTGGGGCTTGGTGTGGAGGCCTTTTTTGTACTAAGCGGCTTTCTAATCGGGCGTATTATATTGCGGACTGTGCTGCAACCCGGAATTACCTGGGAGGCGGTAAAAGTTTTTTGGGTAAACCGGTGGCTGCGGACTTTACCGGCCTATTTACTTGCACTTGCCGTTTATTTTTGCTTTTATTCCGATATGCGCAACATTATTTTCTATGTGTTTTTTGCGCAAAATCTGCTCACTCCCGCCCAGGGTTTTTTCCCGCATTCATGGAGCCTGGCTGTCGAAGAATGGTTTTATCTGACCTTTCCTTTGGTATTACTTGCCGTTGCCGCCATATTGGGCAACCGCGGAAGCCGGTACCGCATTTACCTTGTTACGATTGGCGTTTTTATCGTCACCGGGCTCATTACAAAGTCCATCTACCACTGGATGTACCATCAGGACTTGTTTACCCATTTGCTAAGCAAAAATGTGCTGATGCCCAGCTGGAAGACTTTTGTTCCGCCTACGGGTGATTGGGACAGCATGCGGAAGATGGTCATGTTCCGGATCGACGCGATCGCTTATGGCTGCCTCATAGCCTATCTTCTCGAAAGGGTTCATCTGCCGTACAATGCCCGTATATGGCTCTTTGCTATGAGCGGAATGTTGTTGTTAATGTGCTTTGAGATTATTCAGCATACGATCGCGGGCAGTAAGATCAATTATTTTGTGGATGTGCTGTTGCTTCCGTTATTTTCGCTCACTTTTGCGCTGATGTTGCCTTACGCGGTTGCTTGCCCTCGGCCGGGTAAGGCGCTGGTGAAAGTCGTAACAAGTATCAGCCAGACGTCCTATTCTTTTTATCTGATGCATTTCCTGGTCCTGGATTTTGTCATTAAGTGGTATGAAAAAAATACGGCGACCGTTTCGGGATTGCAATGGCTGATATTTTTGGGGACATATATTTTTATCTATTTAGTAGCTTATTTAATGTACAAATTCGTAGAATTGCCGTTTATGAATTACAGAAAAAAACTATTCCCGAATTCTGTGCACGTAAGCAGGTCATGAAACAAATTTTTACACTACTATTAGTTCTTATTACGGTATTTTCTTGCGGACAAAAAAATACGCCACAGCCATTGCCTGAAGACCCTGATGATGGGGTCGATACCGGATGCAGTACCTGTTTTGGAAGTGGTTTTTCCCAGCTCGATTCTACCCCCATTCCCATTGCCGACCGCGATATCAGAAGCATTTTCTTCAAAGATGGGCAGGCGGGAAACCTTCCGGACCTTTCCCCTTACAAATACCGTAACCGCCTCGATTTCTATAATTTTCTCAGGGCTCATTCGAAAGATTACGACAACAACCTGATGGTCTACATCGGTCGCCGCGATACCACCGAATTTTGTTTCCGGATGGGGCAGTACAATGCCGATACCAGGCTGCCGATCATGTCGGCATCGAAAGCCGTTACGGCGGCGGTGATCATGAGCATTGTGGAATCGGGCAAACTGGCGCTCGATGATAAAGTGAGCAAATACATTGCTTCTTTTAATAATGAAAAAAAGGACATTACGCTGCGACAGCTGATGTCGCACACGTCGGGAATCCTGGTAGAATCCCGATTTGACAGCCGCAGCGACCTTACGCTCGCACAAAATATCGACAGTATCGCACTTCGCACGCAGTTGCTGTTTCCACCGGGTAAGCAGGCCCAGTACGGAAGTGTCGCCTATGGGGTAGTAGCCCGCGTGGCGGAGGTGGTCGAAAAGAAAACCTGGGCGCAGATTTTCCAGGAGCGGATCGGTTCTAAATGCGGCATGAAGGACGTCGTGTACAGCCCCGGCCATCCCCTGAACCCGGAGCCGGGCTACGGGATCGAGTGCTCGATGAATGAGTACCTGCGTTTTCTGACAATGATCTATAATAAAGGAACTTACAACGGGGTGCGGGTCTTGAAGGCCGAGTCGATCGCCACGATGGAGCAGGACAACAGCAATAAGGTCGATCCGACCTACGGGCTGGGGCTTTTCCGGTACGAGATCCAGAACGGGGTATCTACCGAAGTCGCCTGCCTGAGCGCGCGCGGCGTGCACGCGTGGGTGAACCGTTCGAAAAACTTTTATGGGCTGATCTTCACCCAGGCAGGTTTCGAGAAAACGATATTGACCAACCTGGCCTTCCGGGACCTGGTGAGAAGAAAGATGTGATGTTTGAGAGCCTCCAAGAGCATTTTGGCAAGTTAATATCGCTGACACCCGAAGAGTTCGCTTATGTCGGCACGCATTTCACGAGCCGTAAGTTTCGAAAACACCAGTTCCTTGTTCAGCAGGGGTCGCCGGTGAGCAACGACTTTTTTGTCGTACAAGGTCTCCTGAAATCATCATTTGTGAACGAGCAGGGGAAGGAGCACATTCTGCAACTGGCGATGGAAGACTGGTGGATTTCTGATTACCAGGCCTATTTCAACCAGACCGACGCTACGCTTGACATTAGCTGTGTCGAAGATGTGGAAGTGCTCTGCCTGTCTCTTGCTAACAGGGAGAAGCTTTGCAGTGAACTTCACCAGATCGAACATTTTTTCAGGAAAAAGTCAAATGCCGGCTATATCGCCCTGCAAAGACGAATTCTTTCGCTTATGAACAACAGCGCTGCGGAGCGCTATCATGAATTGCTGCAAATGTATCCGGCCCTGGCGCAACGCTTGCCGAAAACACTGCTCGCTTCCTATCTCGGCGTATCGCGCGAAACGCTAAGCCGTCTATCTTCCTAGCGTGACATACATCACACCAAAGTAGTGATTTAGTTCCTGTCGGTTCTGCGGCGCCGGGGACAATTTTGCATTGTCAATTAATTCAAAAAACATGGCAAATGCTTTGGTAAAACTCGCGATCGCGGCCACTGTAATAGGTTCAAACAGTGACGCTTTGGCTCAGACAGGACAAAAAATGGAAAAGAAAATTCTCTTCGTGGTAACCAGCCACGACACAAAAGGCAATACCGGACAGCCTACGGGCTATTATCTCGGCGAAGTATCCCATCCCTGGGAAGTGCTCAGCGATGCGGGGTATGAGATCGATTTTGTAAGTCCGAAAGGCGGAAAGGCGCCCGTTGACGGCTTCGATCTGACCGACCCCGTTAACAAAAAATTCTGGGACAACGGGCCTGCCCGCCGGAAAGTAGAGAACACCCTCACACCCGAAGCGGTAAATCCGAAGGATTACAGTGCGATTTTCTATGCCGGCGGGCATGGTGCCATGTGGGACCTTGCCGACGATGAAAAGCTCGCGGCCATTGCGGCGAAAATTTACGAGCAGAATGGCCTGGTCGCTGCCGTTTGCCATGGCCCGGCGGGATTGGTCAATATCAGGCTCGGCGACGGTACTTACCTCGTTAATGGCAAGAAGGTCAATGCGTTTACCAATGAAGAAGAAGCGGCGGTAGGAATGGCAAATGTCGTACCATTTGCCCTGGAATCCAGGCTGATCGAACGCGGGGCGAAATTCGAGAAGTCGGCAAATTGGCAAACGCATGTGGTGACCGACCAACGGTTGATTACGGGGCAAAATCCGCAGTCGGCAAAAGCAGTAGGACTGGCGATGCTGGAAGTACTTGGAAAATAGGAAAGAGGCGATTTTCAACGAGCCGGTGCCGGAAATCAGAAATGGTTTTCGGTACCGGCTTTTTCTTGCAATATGTGGATTGAATGGTGGTAAAATACCCTAAGCTTCCATTTGGTGGTTTGCAAACCCAAGTAAAATGGTGGGATAAGTATGTAAATTGGTGCCTAACCTTTTATTTGTGTTTAAACTATAATTAAGCCCGATTTGAAAAGCTTTACAAGTCTGCGCTCGCTGTGGGTTTGTTGGCCGCTCCATTGTTCCTTCAATATTTTCCCGAAAAGAAGTCGGAGCCACAAGCCCGTAGCAAAGCCCAGCATTTCACAGAAAATGGGTATGAGACTTTTGGGGCCCGCAAGTGGCATAATGGCGCCAAAACCTTAGAGGCTTCCTTTCAGAAAGGAAAAGCAGTTTTACGGCCTATCGAAAACAGGAGAGCTGAAATTGCTCGCTACCGACCTGAAGGGCGGCAGGTTCGCGGATATTCGGGCAGTCGAGCTGGTGCTTTTGAAATAGGGTGGAGTTTAATTGTTATTCGCGGGGGAAGTACATTTTTTTCAAATGGGCAATATCTATCAGATCCTTTGGCCGACTAGAGGCTTCTTTATCTGCTATCAGATCTTCGAGACTTATCAACGATATTTCAAAACTGTTCCTAATGAAAGCTCGCCGTCTGGCAAATGCATCCCGAAACCTGATGGGTGCTTTGATTTGCGGAAGGAGGTCAAGGGTACAGTCATCTAATTTGTACCGTAAAAATGAGTGTTTGGGATCGGGAGCTTCTTCCGCTTTGAGCCTGGCTACATCGATTTTGATATCTTCCAGTGCGTTTAATAGTTGATAGTAATTAGAATATGTCGGGTTATACCAGATATCCAGGTCTGGTTCATCAATAAATTGCCCGTTATTGGCCATTGACATTCTGATATAACCGTAATACCCGACAGCAACTCCGCCACTACCAGATATTCTACCTCATACTTGTTTAGTGTCAATAGCACGTCTTGAAATGAAGCAGCATTACTCACGAAGCAGGTATCTTATCTGGCTTGCGCTGTTTTCTTTAATGACGGGAGATTGCTCGTTGACGTTGTCGCCCCTCAGAAAGTGGATAAAGCTTTCAAATTTTTTCTGACGTTCCATGAGCGCGGCATCGCTAGCCGTTCCGGTAGTGGAATTGTCCTTCAGTTCGTCGAAGCTGCTGTATTTCTCTAACTTTTTCATTTAGCCGTCCTCGTTTTGTTACAGAAATATACGAATCTGGTGCGTCAAATCTAAATATCATTTGTACGGGGTTGCAGAAATGACGGATAGAGAGATCAAAACGCTCCCTTCACATTAACGCGTTCCGCGTGATGCCCTCGCGTGCGAGTTTGCTGAGGTTAGGCGTCTTCATTGCACCGATATCATCTCGGCTGATGTCGTCGCCAATGATGAATATGATATTGACCGGTCCCGCAGCGTACGCGACGATGCCGGAGAGGAACAATGCAATCAGAAGAAAATAGCGCCGCGTCATGTGCCGGATTAGTTGAAAAAGCCCAACGCGCTTTCAAAAGCCATTCAACTATTAATTTTTCAAAAAAAATCATAAAAAATTTGCGTAGTTAAGTGACTACATATAAATTCGTAGCCAAATAACTACGCAATGAACCTGAGACGAGATGTATTCCAAGCCATAGCTGACCCTACCAGAAGGGCCATATTGCTACTACTGGCATCGCAATCCCTGACGGCAGGGGCGATCGCCTCGAACTTCGATACGGCCAGGCCGACGGTTTCCAAACACCTGCAAATACTCACAGAATGCGAGTTGCTGAAACAGGAGCAGACCGGCCGGGAAATTTACTATCACTTAAATCCCAACAAAATGAAAGAGATCGCCGACTTCATTGAGCCTTTCCGGCAAATGTGGGATGACCGGTTCAACAAACTGGAATCCATTATGAAAAATTATCAATCCAAAAAATAGCAGAACATGGAACGGAAGACGAAAATCAATGCTGAAAACGGCCGGCAGGACCTGGTGATCACCCGAGAGTTTGACCTGCCGCTGGACTTGCTCTTCAAGGCGTACGTAGAGCCGGAGATCGTGGAGCAATGGATGAGTACCAAAGTAGTGAAACTCGAAAACAAGCCCCACGGAGGCTGGCAGTTCGAAACGTCCGATCCGCAGGGCAACGTGGTATTCAGGGCCAACGGTGTAATCCATGAATTTGTGCCGGAGCAGAAGATCACGCGGACGTTTCAAATGGAAAACACGCCTTTCCCGGTGCAGCTCGAATTTCTCGTATTCGAAAGGCTCACCGACAAAACCAGCAAGCTCACCATGCAGATCGTCTACAAATCGCCAGCGGACCGCGAGGAAATGCTGAAACTGCCTTTTGCGGCGGGTATCAATATGGCGCACAACCGGTTGGAACAAGTTATCAAACAATTAATTTGAATAGCAATGGAAAAGAGAAAAAGAATTATTTATTGGATTTTTACCGCCTGGCTTGCCCTTGGAATGGCTTCGACGGGCGTTGTGCAGCTCATGAAAACGAAGGAAGAAGTGGATATGTTTGCCGGCCTGGGCTACCCCGAATACCTGCTGACGATCATCGGCGCCTGGAAAATTCTGGGCGTGGTAGCAGTACTTATCCCTAAATTCCCGCTTATAAAAGAGTGGGCATACGCCGGATTCTTCTTTTGCATGACGGGCGCGATCGTCTCGCACATGGTGCTCGGCGACCCGATCGGCGAGATAGCACCGCCCTTTTTGCTGCTGGTTTTGACGGTGATATCCTGGTATTTCCGGCCGGCCAGCAGAAGATTGATCCCCGTTCAAATTTAAATGCGCATTACCATGAATACCAAAGTCGATGCATACGTGGTCCAGGCCAGGCAATGGCGGGAAGTGATAGAACAACTGAGAACGACCGCGCTGGATTGCGGGCTGACGGAGGAGTTCAAATGGGGGAAGCCGTGCTATTCGTTTGAAGGTACCAATATTGTCGTCATTCAGGGTTTCAAGGCATATTGCGCGCTGCTGTTCATGAAAGGCTACCTGCTGAGCGATCCTGAAAATGTCCTGATCAAAACCGGTGAGAATACGAAGGTAGGACGGCAGATACGCTTTGCCACGGCGGCGGACGTTGTGGCCTTGGAGCCGGTGCTCAAAGCCTACATCCGGGAGGCTATACAGGCGGAGCTATCGGGTTTGAAGGTGGAAGTCGATAAATCATTGCCGGCGCCTGCCGAATTGCAGGACAAATTCGACGAAATCCCCGCTTTGAAAAAGGCATTCGATGCATTGACGCCCGGACGGCAGCGGGCATACATCATTTATTTTTCCGCTTCCAAACAGACCCAAACCCGCCAGCTCCGGATCGAAAAATGCGTTCAGCGGATCCTGAACGGAAAAGGTTTGAACGACTAGCATTTTTAGTGAATTAATTTAAAGAAGATATACTATGGCCATTGACAAAAAAGAACTGTCGGCAGAAGGTCGCGACGAACTGTTTAAAACTTTAAAAGCACGTTTTGAAAAAAACAAAAGCCGCCACGAAGGCATTAAATGGGCCGATGTGGAAGCACGGCTAACAGCCAAAGGCGCAAAACTGTGGTCGCTCGACCAGATGGAGCTGACCGAAGGCGAACCGGACGTGATCGGGTTCGACAAAAAGACTGGCGAATACATTTTCTGCGACTGCGCACCGGAAAGTCCAAAAGGCCGCAGAAGCCTCTGTTACGACCGCGACGCCTGGAATTTCAGAAAGGAAAATAAGCCCGAAAATACCGCATTGGATGTAGCCGCCGAAATCGGCATTGAAATCCTTGACGAAGAAGAATACCGGCATTTGCAAACGCTCGGGAAATTCGACCTCAAAACATCGAGCTGGATCAAAACCCCGGCCGATATCCGCAAACTGGGCGGCGCTGTCTTCTGCGACCGCCGGTACGACACGGTTTTCTACTACCATAATGGCGCCGAATCGTATTACGCGGCCAGAGGCTTTCGGGGGACGCTGAGAGTTTGAAAAGATATTTTAGTATAAAAAACGGCCCGTTTGTGAATCTACAAGCGGGCCGTTTTTTATATATGTGCTTAACCGGCGATTATTTCGCGAAAACTGCCGAAATAGCTGTTGCGATCGAATCTTTTTCCGATGATATTCCCTCTGATCAGGGCCGCGAAACAGGAGGTTTGACTTTCCCAAACCGCAGGGCCAACGTTCGCGGAGTGGTCAACTCAAAAGCGGTTACTTCATTCTTGCTGTTCCTGATAAAAACAAGATCGGATTTAATGTCCGGTATCAGGAAACGGTCTTTGGAACAGGGCATAAGCGCGTGGCGCACCCCGCTCACAAATTGAAGTTCATGCCCGGTCGCTACTTTTCTGATCTCGATCGCCGCGCCGACCTCATCGGAAAAGTATTTTCCCGGGTACCCGGGACGCAGCGTTTCAGTGGCAGTCCGATCGGTAAGGTAGTAAGCCATTGGTTCAGAGGAAGGCGGGGTTACCGTCAGCCCGCCTTGGCCATCGAAGGTGAGGAGTGTGTTGAAAAAGTAAAACCGCAGACTGTCGATCGGTTCCAGCGGTATGTCTGATAATAATAGCCCGTCTGCCCCAACCGTAATATCGACATCCCGCATGGATTGGGCGCTTTTATATAGTCCTGCTAGCCGTTGCAGTTTTTTGTGGTCTAATTGAAAAGGTTCTGATTTCGTCCGAGGTAAAGCGGCGATGTCTTCCGGCTTTGCAAGGATTTGAAGGACCTCGGTAGCGGGGTTAAATCCGATCGTATCCAGCATGGAAGTATTGCTGAGCCAGGCTACCGAAAGGCCTAGGCTGGGAATGCTGATCAGTCTGGCGCGGTAACCGGCTGTCGCGCCGCCGTGATGGAACATGGGTTTGGCCATATTATATTCAATAAAAAGCCCGGCGCCGTAGTTGTTGATACGCCCGCTGTTGAGCGTATCCAGTGCTATCTGCCTGTTGAGCAGGGCTTGCCCCCCCAATTCACCGCCGGAATAAAATTCCGTCCATTTCAGTAAATCCTCGGCAGTGGTCAGTAGGCCGCCAGGTCCATGAATGGCATCGTCCGGCATGAGTGTCCGGAACGTTCCCTTTATAATCTCGTAAGCCTGGCTGCGTCCCGGAATCACTTTGCCGAAATCATTTCGCCATTGGGTATGCGTCATACCGGCCGGTTCGAAGATGTGCTTCTGCGTAAAGTCAGCAAACGACATTCCGGAGGCTTTTTCAACAACGAGCGCGAGTAGAATGTAATTGGAATTGCTGTACCGGAATGCTTCCCCGGGCCGGTTGTTAATGCTCTTCTGTCGGCAAATAACGCTCAGGGCGGCATTGTTATCCATCACGCGCAGTACCTGTGGAGAGCCCGCGAATTCCGCGATGTCGCTCCATTCACGTAACCCGCTGGTATGATGGATCAGATGGCGAATCAGAATTGGGTTACCATAGGAGGGAAGTCCGGGTATATATTTATCCACCCGGTCAATAAGCTTCAATTTCCCCTGCTTTTCTAGCAGTAAAACTGCCGCTGCCGTGAATTGCTTGGACACGGATCCCGCTTCGATGAGCGATTCTTTCGTTAAAGGCGTACCACTTTCCAGGTTGGCTATTCCCCATGCCTTGGAATATACAACTTGCCCGTTTAAGCTTATTGCGAGTTGGCCGCCCGGTTTGTCTTCCGAATAGAACTGAAAAAGGCTGTCGATCTTGCCCGCGCTTGTATACGGGTGGTCCTGTGCGAGAGAATTAGTGTCAGTCAGTGCAAGCGCTGCCAGCAAGGCTACAAGTTTGAATGTCCTCATTTTAAATGGATTTGCAGATTGCCCATAGTCCAATGTGTTTATGGTTAATCCCGTCGGGCTTTTAGGTGTTATTTTTTTTGTTAATATATAAATAAATTCAATATAGGCTTTTGCCGGTGTAGTGCGATTTTTATCGGTTGCTTCTGTCTTTGTCGCTCCATATGTAACCATCCGTTCCTTTTTTCGAAAATCAGGCAATTTTTTACAGCTACTTTCCGTGTTTCAGTCTATATTTGTGAAGTTTATTTAAACTAATTACAAATAACTTATTCCGATTTTCTCCCAACTAGTAACCCAAAACGTATTCTCCGCCGTCTTTGAACCAAATCTTATGTTCAGTACCATTTGTTTACTATTCCTCCTGGGTTTCATGTTCTGGATGAACACCTCGAAGCGTATTTCCTGGCCCGATAGAAACAGCGCGATGTTGTTTATGGCTTCCAATCCATTGTACAGCCGGGCTGCGGCAGGTGGGTTCTTCTTGCTGGCCACCTTGCTAAGTGTCAGTTTGCTTGGTTTGGGAAGCGGCTTGTTCGCGGCGGTCGTGATCCTGATGATGGCCGGCTCGGTATCCGTGCTGTTTTTCCCGTTCCGCTACTTCGGTTCGGCGGGAGTTGCGATACTTTACCTGTGTGCGGTGACGCTCGAACTTGTTATTCATTGATTTTATGCCTGCCAATAAGAAATACCTGACCAAATCGCCCTGGCTGCGACTGAGCAAGATCCTCGCCGGGAGCGTCGGCGGATATGCCGTTATGATGAGCCTGCATTTGTTTTTCACGGCTTTCCTGCCCAAAGAATACGTTATCATTACCGCCTGTTTCACGGGCTATATCCTTTGGGCATTCCTGCTGCTTTATGCGTTCATCGCAACCAACGTATGGCGGGTGTGGGGCCTCTATATACTACTCACGTTCGTATTTGCGCTGCCTTACCTACTGAAATTCAACCTTAACTATGGATCCTAGGAAGTACAACATCTATTTTCACACCCATACCATCAGCGGTATTATCATCGCCGCTTTATTGTATGTCATATTTTTCGCAGGGTCCTTTTCCTTTTTCAAAGACGATATCTCGGCCTGGCAAAAAGGGCGATCCGAGGTAGGGCATCAGTTCGATCCGCCATATAATCACCTGCTCGATTCGCTTTCGCAGCACTATAACCTCCGGGGCCGCAACTTCAATTTCTACCTGCTGCGCCAGGGCCAGGGAACCTATGTGGATATGACCGCCTCGCAGGACACGACCGTCAGCAAGCCCAAGCCAAAACCTAAAAAGGAAGAAGGACGAAGGAGAAGGGGGGAAGATGAAGATGCGGCCTATTTCCGGTACCATTTCGCGGATAAAACGGCGGGCGATTATTCGGATAGCTACGATATGGCCGAATTCCTCTACCGCCTGCATTTCCTGGCACAGCTCAACCAGGTGGGTGTCAATATCGGTACGCCGTTCGGGTATCTCGTAGCGGGGATTGTCGCATTCCTTTTCCTGTTTGCATTGATTACCGGCTTGCTGCTGCACTGGGATAAAATCAAATCCAACTTCTTCCTTTTCAGGCCGATGAGCAAATGGAAGACCGTCTGGACCGACATGCACACGGTATTGGGCGTGATCGGTTTTCCGTTCCAGCTGGTATTTGCCGTAACGGGCGTCGTGCTGATCGTGAATTATGTGCTGCTGACACCTTTTGCCAACCTGCTATATAACGGCGACAGTGAAAAGCTGTACGAAAGCCTGCAATACAACAAGACGATCAAGGTGGATTATATCTACAAACCGATGAATGGCACGTTCGATATGGATGCATTTGTGGGGAAATGGCAGAAAGAATGGAAAGACAGCCAGATTTCACGCATTTACGTCCGCAACTACATGGACGAGAGCATGCAGGTAAGCCTCGAAGCCAAACCGGACCCGGATGCCAATTTCGCAGGATCGGGATTTGTGACTGTCAATATAGCCAACGGAAAAGTACTCGAACAAAAATCGCCGGATACGGACGGCAACTATATTGATGGTGTCAAGAGCCTTGTGTACCACCTGCATTTCGGCGATTTCGGTGGAAAGCCTTTGCGGATCGTGTTTTTCCTGCTGGGGCTGATGGGCTGTGCCGTTATTATTTCGGGCATTATGATCTGGCTTGTAGCGCGCGACAAAGTGGCGACGGAGCTTCGTAAACGGAAGTTCAATTTCTGGGCTACCAATTTCTTCCTGTCCGCTTGTCTGAGCATGTTACCGGTTACGGCATTTACGTTCATCATGGTCAAAATGCTCGATCACGTCAATCAGTCGGTGATTTACAAAACCTATTTTTACAGCTGGCTCGTGCTCGGCATTTACCTGATGATCCTCCGCAGCCTTCCGCGGATGAACCGTCACACATTGTTGCTATCGGCCGTTCTTTGCCTCGGCGTGCCAGTTGCCAGCGGAGTAGCAACCGGCCTGTGGATCTGGAACACCTGGCAGCAGGGGGCATTCGACATTTTCTTTGTCGATGCGTTGTTCCTCGTTCTCGCGGGCTCCTGTGCGTATGCGTATACGAGGGTGAATGCGGACGCGAAGCCTTTTCAGGTGCTGAGTTTGCGCAAAGCGCCTGAAAAAGTGTTGAAAAGCAGCGTAGTAAAATAATAGCCTCGTGGCCTGTTACAGGCTTTGGATTTTCCGTTGGTAATCCTCGCCCCATGCGCAAAGCGAATCCATGATGGGGATCAGGCTTTTGCCGATCTCAGTCAGTTTATATTCTACCCGCGGCGGCGATTCTGCATAGGCTTCCCGCAGCAGAATGCCGTCGCGTTCCAATTGTTTCAGCTGTGCCGTAAGCGTCGCCTGCGTAATGTGGGGGAGCTTGCGGCGCAGCACACCGAAACGCATCGGACATTCCTCCCGGATCTTGTTGAGGAGCATCAGCTTCCATTTCCCGCCAATAATTTCCAGCGCGACATTCATCGTATTATTTTTTTCTGAAAAAGCGTCAGAATCTTCATTTGTAACTGCTTGATCTGCATTAATAGTATCGTTCGTCATACCTGGTATCTTCTTATAAACTACTTGATTACGAGCGTTGGCTACTTGATTTTTGGCCGCAAATGAATGCAAACCGGGCATTCCGGCGTGCTCATGATCATCCAACAACGCAATGAATACACAAATTTCAAAATGGCTGCTGCTGGCCATTATTTCTTCGTCGGTGTTCCTGTCCGTGATGGACATTTTCATCGTGAATGTGGCCATCCCGGCCATTAAAGCGGGCATTCACGGCACCGACAGCGATATTCAGCTGGTAATCGCCCTCTACCTTCTAGGCTACGCGATTTTTCTGGTAACCGGTGGCCGGGCAGGGGATTATTTTGGTAAAAAGAAGGTCTTCACCGTAGCTATGCTGCTTTTTGTGGTCTTCTCGGCGATATGCGGGTTCGCGCAAGCCCCCTTGCAACTGAATGCAGCCCGTTTTTTCCAGGGCGTCAGCGCCGCGTGGATGATTCCGCAGGGCATTACCTACATTCAGGAGCTGTTTCCTGTCGGCCGCGAGCGGGTCAAAGCGCTGGGGATTTACGGAACAGTGGCCGGAAGCGCTTCGGTGACCGGCCAATTCCTGGGAGGGCTTTTGCCGGAAATGGAGTCGTTTTTGGATGGCTGGCGGCTGGTTTTCCTCATTAACCTGCCCATCGGCCTGGTGGTAATGCCTATGGCGCTATTCCTGCTGCCTCCCGATCGCCGTCGGGTCAACGGTAGCCATGCCGGGTTCGATTTTCCGGGCGTTCTCTTGCTCACGGGCGCGCTCGTGTGCCTGATATACCCGCTCATACGCGGGCGCGAGCTGAACTGGCCCGGGTGGTGCATAGCAATGCTCGGCCTGGGTGTTATTTTGCTTGTCGTATTTGTAAGGGATCAAAGGCAAAAACTGTCCGCAAGTCGGCAGCCGTTGCTTGACGTGCGACTATTCGCGTTCCGCGATTTCAATATTGGAATGGCGATCGTACTGTTCTACTTCATGGTCCAGGATTCCTATTTCCTGATCAACGTCATGCTGCTGGAAACCGGACTCGGATTCAGTTCTGCGGAGACAGGTATATTGTTTGTATTTCAAGGGGTTGGTTACGTAATAGCATCGCTCGTTTCGCTGCGGCTGGTCCCTTTGTTTGGCAAAAAGGTGTTGCAGGCGGGCGTGCTCATCATGGTGATCACATTGGCATTGCATACCATCACCCTGAACGGCCCGAAAGTAGACCCGTACCTGCTTTACCCGATCCTTTTCGCATACGGAACCGGCTGCGGATCAGTACTGCCATCACTACTGGCCGTTGGGTTAAAAAACATTCCAATTGAGCTCGCAGGCGCCGCTTCCGGGACTTTTTCAACCTTCCAGCAAACCGCAATAGCCCTGGGCATTGGCGTGATAGGAGGGATTTTCTTCTCCAATCTCGGCCCGCTGCCGGATGTTACGGCTTACATTTTTGCGTATCGCATTGCCACCCTCACCAATATTGCATTGCTGGCATTGGTCGGGTTCTTTTTGTGGTTGCTGCCGGTAGAGGAGGCGGTAGGAAGTGTCAGAGCGTAGGCTCGCCCTTGATGTACCCTAGCGATTTCAGGAAAATGTCGGTATCGCGCAGCGTTTTGGTAAACCATTCACCCCGGTTGAAAAAGCCGTGCGGCTGCTCGGGGTAAAGGAGTAATTCGCACCGGCTTCCTGCCTCAGTCAACTTCACCTTGTATGCGTCGGCGGTGGCTACGGATACCAGCTTGTCTTTTGTGCCCAGCATTATCAGCGTAGGAGCGGCGCCCTTCCGGATGTTGTGGTAAGGCGATATTTCAGTGTAGCGGGTACCGACACGGTCGTAACCGTACTCACCCGGGCCATTGTTGAATACCGGATTGAAAAGTACCAGCGCATTGGGCCGCGAACTCACCGCTGCGTTTTCAATCGGCTCATCGAGTTTCGTCAGGTCCGTAGCTGCTGCCACGTGCCCGCCCGCCGATCCGCCCGCTGCCACAATGCGGTCGGGATCGATGCCCAGGTCGCCGGCGTGCGTGCGCACGTAACGAATCGCCGATTTGCCGTCCGCCACTGCTTCGAAAGGCGTTGTGTGATGCCTGGATTGCACGCGATAGTCGGCCAGGATAGCGACCATCCCGCGCGATGCTAGATATATGGCCTGTTTTTGAAACTGCCCGATATTTCCGCCAACCCAGCCGCCTCCGAAAAAGAAGACAATGGCCGGGTATTTCTGCGTAGCATCGAATGCTGCCGGTTTGAAAACCCTTAGTGTAAGGTTCAGCGTATCGGCCTTTTTGTAAACAAGCACCCGGGGAATGGTGTCTTGCGCGGTCTGGGCATGCAAATGGCCCAGACCGAACAATAGGAGCAGGAATGTAAGTCTTAAATGCATGATCGTTATTTGCCTGCCGGCTGCTGCTGTGCTGGTTGCGGCTGGCGTCTTTTGAGAACGTCGTCCCAAGTGATGTAAGGGTAAATATTGTATTTTTTAGCCTGTTCTTCAAAAAGTGCTTTCAGCTCTTCCAGCTTCTTAGGGTTCTTTTTGGCGAGATCGATGCGCTCGTTGAAATCCTCGTTGAGGTTGTAAAGCTGCCAGTCGTTATTATCCGGATTGGCGACGCTGATCGCGCTCACCAGGTTGCCGGTGGCCGCCGTCGGTTTGTAGGCAAAACCTGCTTTCCAGCCGTCATGATAGATCGACCGCGACCCGAAAATGTAATAGTACTGCGTTTTATGGCGCGACGCAGCCCTCGCATCATGAATAGAATAGGCCAGCGACGTACCCTGGATCGTGTCCTGCTTAATGCCCCTGATCACCTCCGGCGCTTTAATACCCGCTATTTCCAGCGTGGTAGGCAGCAGGTCGATCACGTGGCCGTACTGGGTGCGGATGCTTCCCTTATCGGTGATGCCTTTGGGATAGAATGCGATCAGCGGGTTGCGCGTGCCGCCTTCTGAATGCGCATCCTGTTTCCAGTATTTGAATGGCGTGTTGGCAGCCTGTGCCCAGCCGAGCGGATAGTTGGCATTAGTACCTTCCGGTGTCCCGATCAGCTCGATCTGTGCCAGATTGTTCTTAACCTGCTCCGCCTCCGAAAGTGGTGCGGCAACGGCAGCCGCCGACGATCTCGTAATCACACCGCCCAATGCGCCTTCCTTGCTCGCCCCGTTATCGCCGATCACCACGAGAATAAGTGTATTATCCAGCTGATTGATCTTTTTCAGATGGTTTACCAGCCTTCCTACTTCATGATCGGTGTAGGTCAGGTAGCCGGCATAAACCTCCATGAAACGTGCATACAACTTCTTTTCATCGGCGGAAAGACTTGCCCAGGCGCGGATGTTCGGGTTACGCTCGGGCAGGACCACGTTGGCAGGGATAATACCCTGTTTCTTTTGTTGGGCAAATACCTTTTCGCGGAACGCATCCCAGCCGCCGTCGAACTGGCCCTTGTACTGATCGCTCCATTCTTTCGCCACTTGATGCGGGGCGTGGGTGGCACCCGGCGAATAGTAGAGGAAGAACGGCTTGTTCGGTGCCGCCTTTTTCTGGCGGTCGATGAAGCTGATGGCCTTATCGGTGATCTGGTCGTTGAGGTGGCGGCCATCGGGTGTCACATGGGCATTGTCCTCCACCAGGTCGGGCTTGTACTGATCGGTTTGCGAGCCCAGGAACCCGAAGAAATGGTCGAAGCCCTTGCCCGACGGCCAGCGGTCGAACGGACCGGCGTCAGTAGCGTCCTGGTCGGGCGTGAGGCCATATTTACCCACCGCGAAAGTGTTGTAACCCGCTTCGCGCAGGATTTCGGCGATGGTACCCTTGTCGGAAGGAATGCGGCCGTCCCAGCCGGGGAAGCCAAACGACGACCAGGTGTGCGAGAATCCGCCTTCGTGCACCGAATGCTGGTTGCGGCCGGTAAGCAGCGCCGCCCGGGTAGGGGCGCAAATGGCAGCCGTGTGGAAATTCGTATAACGTAAGCCGTTATTCGCCAGACTGTCGAAAGCAGGCGTGCGAATCACCCCGCCGAATGTGCTCGTTGCACCGAAACCGACGTCGTCGAGCAATACCCACACCACATTGGGAGCCCCTGCCGGTGCTTTGACCGGGTTTGTCCAGACTTCCTTCGATTCAGCCAGTGTTTTGCCGACCGTTCCGGCAAATGGCTGCTGCTGTTGCGTGATATTCTGTGCGGCTGTGCGTGACACGAGGCCAGCGGCGAGCAGTGTCGCGAAAAGTAATTTTTGGGAATGCATATACAAAATGTTTAATGGAACAGTACCTATCTTGACCGGGGAAGCTCGTACAGGTTACCCGCCGGTTTTCCTTTTCTCTTCCAGCGGGTATTTCTTTTCTACTTTATTCAAAACCACAAACAGGGAATCGCGGCCCTCATTCACGCCGCGCAGAATGTACCGGCCTGGTGCGGGCTGTTCATAATGCAGCGTGATATGCGCCGCGGTATCGATACGGTTGTGCAAGTGAAACACCTTGTTGACCGTATCGGCCTTGTAGCCGTAGTAATAGCGGCCGATATTGCCATAGTATTCCGTCGTTCGCACCGCATTGCGTGTATCGAGCCGGAAATTCTTGTTCACTTTAATGCTGATGGTGTTGAATTTCTCGAAGATCACATTCTCCCACCGCACCGAATCGGTAGGCGAGGGTGAGAGAAGCGCGTTATTCAGCCGGAACTCGGTAACCTTGTAAAGACCGGTGGCGGATGCCAGGCCATCGTCGAGCGGCAGCTTGAAAGACTTCCCGTTCGCATACAACTGCCCGTAGCTGAAACCCCTGAACAGCACGAAAAAGAAAATAAAGCCATATTTAAACACAATCCTCAGGCGGTTCGGCCATTCACTGAGGAAACGGAAATCGGGTACGAACGTGAGCGCGACAGCGCGGTGCCCGATCAGGATCTCATAGAACTTGCGGCTGTCGCGGACGAGCAGCAGCAGCGATAACGTGAGCAAATGCAAGCTTGTGAGCTCCACGCCCGCATCATAGCCGATGTTGACAAACCAGATCGGCAGCAGTATCGCCACCATCATCAAAGCGCCCAGCGTGGTGGTGCGCCGGAAGAGCAGCAATACCGTCGCTACCAGCTCGAAAATGCCTGCAAATACCTCGAAAAATGGGGAAACACCAGTGGTAAGCCAGTAGAGCTTGCCCGGCGTGAAATCGCCCAGGTTGGTATTAAGTTGACTGATGGTTGGGAAAGGCATTTGCACCGGAAACACTTTGGCCCATGCAAACCACGACATTCTCAAAACGACCCCGTAGCGTGCCGCGGCGTAAAACCAGTAATATAGCTTCTCAAAATCCTGGCGCCGGCGATCGACCAGGTTCCAGGCGAATCCGGCAGCAAGGCAAAGCAGTACGGTAATGAACCAACCCGTATAATTTTTACCCTCCTGACTTGCGGAAAACCATGGCTTGTTTTGGGAAATCACATCCAGCCAACGGAAAGGGTAGGAGTTTACATTAAACCCTGCATCGAAGTCCTGTCTGTAAAACTCCGGGTTAAAAGGGACCGTACTGATCACCGCGTAAATCAATGCTGCGCGTAAAAGGATTTTTTCATACGGCTTCCACGCGGAGGCCGGTAATGGAGTAGAGCTGGACATAAGTAAAATGGGTATTTGACTCGCAAATTAGCCATTTTACATTTTAGTCAATTTAATCTATAAAATAAATAGATTAAAACTTTGGAACATTACCACCAGGGAGGGAATGAGTGAATGAGCCGCGGCGGCTCAGTCATTCATTCAATCATTTCCCCCGCGAACGCCAGGCATTGCATCGCGGCGAGGCTCCATTGTGCTACGCCGTTGGTGGATACCTGCGGCGCTTCCTCTAATGGGTTGAGCACTTCGGGGGCGCCCACGGGAATGGTATGGTCTACGGGCGCGCGCGTGCCGCCTTGTCCGCGGAAGAACTCCTCCCATGCACGCTGGCCCAGCTTTTTATCACCGGTTAGTTTCGCGGCAAACGCGGTAAGGCGGGCGTGGCCTTGTTGCAGGTTCAACTTTTTGAGGCTCTCGCCCAGTGCCTGCTTCTGCTCTTCGGGCGTCGCATTGTACAACCGGCAGTAGTCCAGCCAGGCTTGCCGGAATGCCTTGTCGTCGACGAGGCTGGTGAGCTCGTAGCATACCTCCGCCAACCCGAATACGGCGCTCAGGTGCGATACCGATATTTTGCCGGTCGGTTCAGTCTGGAATGCGCCGGTTTTCAGGTTTAATAAGGATAAACCTGTGAAAAAGCCATGCGGCTGGGAAGCAATGGTGCGCATGCTGTTGAGGAGCTTGTCGCGGATAGCCTTGTCCTGCGTGCGCTCCCATTCGGTGAGCCAGGCGCCCGCCACGGCGCCCCAGTCGGTGCCGAAGGATACGGTGGCGAGGTCGGAGTTTTCGGTGTTTTTGGGCGCCGCGGCATTCACTTTCCGCACGGGTACGATGGTTTGCAGCGTTTCAACGGCATTGATCTGCTCGCGCATGAGGTCGCCCACGCGCTCGTCGGCGGTGAGGTAATAGTAAAACCGCCGGTTGGCCGCCGTACTGATCCGCAGTTGTTTGGCACTGCAACCCCAATGCATCACATTATGCCGCGATCCCAGCGGTGCGAACGGGCCGATATGGTGCACATCCACTTCGCCGGTATGGCGCGTCATGGCCTCGGCGATCCTGAATGCGTCGGCGCGGCCGGTGCGGAGGAAATAGTACCAAAGCCAGATGTCGGTCGAAAGCTCGGAATTGTCCCAGGCAAAACCGCCGACATCGTATTTCCACACATGCCGGTCGGTGTCGTAGGAATGCATAAAATCGCCGTAGTTCCAGAATCCGTACCAATGCCGCGCTTCGACCTGGTTTTTGTAGTAATCAAAATAAAAATCCAGCTGCTTCTCAATCTTGTCTTTTTGCGGAACAGTGCGGTCGGGGAGGCTGAATGCGCCCCCGAAAACGCCGCTGGCAGCCAGGTAGGCGGGGGTAGGCAAGAGCACGGGAGGCGACTGTATCTGCCGGGCGATGTCGGCGAGCGCTGCATTGGCCGGGGTGGCAGGCAAAGCCCAAAGCTGCATTTCGCTCGTGCGCGCAACCCCATACGGGCGCCCGAAACCCGGTTCATAATCCTCATAGGTGATTTCCAGGCCTTCCAATTGCTCGGCGTAGGTGTCCTGGCCCATGCCGTCGTGGTAAAACCGCAGGTCCATCGGCTGCGCGCGCGGCGCCCAAAGCCAGAGCGTTACTTCGCCATTGTCCTTGTCGGCATGCCGGATGTCGAGCTGGGCGGGGTGACTTTGCCAGAAGTTGCGGATCCCGAATGCCGTTCCTCCGGCAGCGGTACCCAGGTAACCCGTCCCGGCCGATCGTTTCCCGTAAGCCGATTGCAACCAGCTATGCCCGGCAGCGGTTTGTTTTTGTATTTCAAATGCATCCGGCGTCGGCTGGAAAAGCGTATAGTTGCCAAATGCGGGGATGTATTTGAGTCTTTTGGACACGCTTTCAGGCAGTTGGTCATTGGCGGGCGTCGCGTGCCCGGCTACTTGCGCTTCGGTGAATGCCTTGCCAGGGTCGCGACGCAGGCCGGTAAGCCCGCGCACGGCTTCGGCAAAGACGCCGTCCTGTTCGCCGGCAAACCGGATATGCCGGTTATGCAACTCCTGCTGTCCGAATGGTACGTCGAAACGAATACCCAGACCGCGAATGAAGTCTTTCGTTTCGTCCGCATCATATACAATGGTATGGATCACGCGTACGGCCTCGCTTCCGGCATAGAAATACAGCCTTACGGTGAACGGCAGCAATGCGCGCTTCTCATCCGCGTGACTTCCTTCCAATTTCACGACCGCACGTACCGGGCCGTTTTGTTCAATGCTCAGCTTATTGATTTTTCCTTCGAAACGGCCGACCGAAACGCTGCTATCCTCGCTGTCGCCGCTTTGATTCTGCACAAGCAACACCAGCCGCGCGTTGGTGGCAGTCGTTTTGCCTTCGGTAGCCAGTGTTTGGAACAATGCGTTCCCGTTCTTCGCGATCACGCATTGCAGTTTGCCGGTATCGACCTTCCAATGTGTGCCGGTATCCTCGATCAGCTGTTTTGCGATCCGTTTAACGGCTTTGACCGGCTCAATAGACCATTCACCCGGAGGCGTGCCGGTAGCGGCGAGCGCGTGTGCGGTCCATTTCAGCGAGCCGTCGGGCCAGTAGGCGAGCGGCCAGGTCTGGACGGGCTTTTCTGCGCTGCCAGCCAGGAGCCGGAAACCGCTATCCGCTTTGACCGAACCTTTGGGCCACGGCACGCCCCAGGTCACGCCGCGCACGGGTTGGACGGGCGTGTCGAGCCAATGAAGCGCGGCAGGGCCAGGGCCGGGGTGAGGTAATACTGGTGCAGCGGCTGCATTCTCACGGTTAGCCATTGCGAGGGTGGACAGTCCCGTCAGGGCCGGTATTCCTGCGGTCGCTATAACTGAGTTTTTTACAAATTTTCTGCGTGTAATCGTCTTCATTTCTATTTGTATAAAGGGCGCATTCCTGGCCCTGTGCAGCTTTAAGTGCAGGCAAATTAGCAAAGTTTTTTTAGTATATATTTCTTGTAGATTAAATAGATTATCTATTTTTGTGTCAAACCTACAATTAACCTATAAAATTGTATATTTTGAATATATAGTTGGTTAATTGATGAAATTGAAATGATTTCATTGGATTCTATTAGCCCTATTTTGAAAATCCATTTTAGCTGAGCACGTCAGCACACCCGGCATGATCGCGACAGGCCGGTGCATTTGCCGACAATTTCTTCCCGTGTAGAACCGCCCTGCACGGATAGGGAATGCTTTATTCAAATAATCCAAAAAAATGCAATGAGTACCAACAGCAGCGACCGAAGGTCACCGATTTTATGAAGCAACTTTTTTATCATTTCAGCATTGTGGTCTGCCTGGCGGGGGCGTCCGTTGCGGTGCATGCAAAGCCCGCCGAAACAAAGCGGCCAATTCCCAGTACCCGCAGCGCCGAAAGGACCGTGAAGGGTACCGTCAAAGACGATAAAGGCGAGCCGTTACCCGGAGTGAGCGTGGTGATCAAAGGCACCACGCGCGGGTCGCTTACCGACGAGAAGGGTAATTTCGAACTGTCGGTGCCCGAGCAAGGCACGCAGCTGGTATTCTCGTTCGTAGGTTATGTGCAGCAGCAGGTAACGGTGAATAATCAATCGCTGCTGAATATCGTCCTGCTCCCGGACACCAAGTCCCTGGATGAATTCGTGGTGGTAGGTTACGGGACCCAGAAAAAAAGCGATGTTACCGGTGCGATTTCGAGCCTTTCGGAAGCACAGATCCGCGAAAGACCGGTGCAGAACGTCGTGCAAGCCATGCAGGGCAAGGTAGCCGGGGTGGATATTACCACCAACCAGCGCCCGGGCGAGGTAGGGCAGATCCGTATCCGCGGTAACCGCTCCATTAACGCATCCAATGAACCGCTGTACGTGGTCGACGGCGTGCCGCTATCGGCGAGCGAGATAACCGCTATCAACCCCAACGACATTGCTTCGGTGGAGGTGCTCAAAGATGCTTCGGCCACAGCCATTTACGGCTCGCGCGGTGCCAACGGGGTGATTCTCATCAATTATAAGGAAGGTAAAAAGGGTAAGACCAATATCAGCTACGATGTAAGTTATACCTCGACCAAAATCCATTCAACCACCGACTGGATGAATGCGGGAAAGCTCCTGAACTGGCAGCGGCAGTCGCATATCAACGGCGGCACTTACACCGGCAAGTACGGCACCGCGCCCGACCCGGATTTTGACGTTCAGAATTTCGGGGGCGGCGAGCAATATGGTATCAACAGCATCCGCACCGCTTACCAATGGAATGAGGACGGTACCGTGAAGCTCCGCGCGGCCACAGCCGAAGAGCAGGCTGCTGGTTATGCCGCCCAGGTGCCGGTTTACAATGCGGCCAACCTGTTTGATCAGAAATGGACCGACCTCGTGACCCGCACCGGCCAGGCGCAGAACCATTTGCTCTCGCTGTCGTCGGGTACAGATAAATCGCGCGTCTATCTCTCCCTGGGCTACCTCAACCAGCTCGGCACATTGAAAGACCAGGATTTCAAGCGTTATTCCATGAATTTGAAAGGCGACATTACACCGCGTAAATGGCTGACCGTCGGCCTGGCGCTGAATGGCGTGTACTCCTTGCAGAACTATGGGACTTCCGAAAACTCGTCGAACACCGGCGCCAAGGATTCCTATGGACAGGCGCTCGCGCTCATGCCTTATGCTCGTGCGTACGACGACAATGGCCAGATCCTGAACACCAACCGGGAGGGACTTTCGGCGCACAACGTCCTTTTAAACATTAACAATTCCACCAACGAGCACAAGCTGGCCTCGCTGCTTTCGAATGTATACACCGAGATCCGCTTCACGGATTGGCTCAAATTTTCGAGCAAATTCGGTGCACAGTACAGTGATAAAGAGTACGGCTCTTTTTACGGGTCTAACTATACTAACCCGTTCAGCGCAGTCGGAACCGCGCCGCTGATTGGTTATAATTCGCACAACAAATCGCTTGGCTGGACATTGGAGAACCTTTTGTTTTTCAATAAGCAGTTCGGCATACACAACTTTGGTGTGACCGCATTGCAATCCTTGCAGCAGAATACCAATAATTCGATCAACATCCGCGCCCAGGGCATTACATTCCCGTCGTCGCAATGGTACAACCTGGCCGCAAACGCGATCGGCAACCCGATGGGCTACGGCACTTCGTACAGCCGCTCGGCGCTGGCGTCCTACATGGGACGGATCAATTACGGTTTGCTCGACCGCTTTCTCGTAACATTGACCGGCCGCTGGGATGGTGCTTCGGTGCTTGCCGAGGGCAACAAATGGGAGTTTTTTCCGTCGGCGGCATTGGCCTGGAAACTGGAAGAAGAGGCCTTCGTGAAGCAGATCGATTGGATCAGCCAGCTGAAACTCCGGTACAGCTGGGGCCGCACGGGTAACTCGTCGGTGAGCGCGTACTCGACGGGCGGTTCCATTATCGGCGCGGCTTACGTTTTTAATGAAACCCAATACGCAGGCTACAAATCGGCGACGATGCCCAACTCCGCTTTGCGTTGGGAGAAAACCGCGCAGCAGAATATAGGGCTGGATTTTGGATTGCTGAGAAACCGCATTTCGGGTTCGATCGAATTGTATAAGGCACAAACCAACGACCTGCTGATGTCGCGCTCGATCCCTCCGGTGCTTGGTTACACGAGCATTCTGAGCAATATCGGCAAGACGGAGAACCGGGGTATCGAAATATCGATCTCGTCGGTGAATGTGCACCAGAAGGATTTTACCTGGCGGACAGACCTGAACTGGTCGGCCAACCGCGAGAAGATCGTCGAGCTGACCAATGGAGCCACCGACGACCTCGCCAATGGCTGGTACATCGGTCAGCCGATCTCGGTTTACCGTGATTATCGATACGACCGCCTTTGGCAAAACACGCCGGAGGATCTGCGGCTGATCGAGCTGTACAAGAAGATCGGGAACATTACTGCATTGCCCGGACAGGTGAAGATCAAAGACCAGCCACTGGTGGAGGTGGGCGAAGGCGCTACCGGCTCCAAATCGGTGACGCTGGCGAGCGGCGAGGTGGTAAATTACCTCGATAATGGTTTCGGGACAGTCAATGATCGTGACAAATCGATCCTCGGCAGCAACCGCCCTTCGTGGACAGCGGGTTTGACCAACACATTTGGTTATAAAAACTTCGAACTGAGCTTCCTGCTGCAAGCGCGCATTAACAACTTGTATTACGGCGCATTGCAGACCTACGGACGCCGCGTTGAGAACGACACGTGGAGCCCTGCCAACACCGGCGCAGCCTACCCGCAACCAACCACGGCGACATTCACCAACTATAATTACGTGCGCAACTACGTGAACGGCTCGCTGGTGGCATTGCGCAATGTGTCGCTGACCTACACACTCAACCAGGGCGTCGCCGACCGCTACAAGATCGGCAGTGCTCAGATTTACGCGCAGGTACTGAACCCGTTCATGTGGGGTGGAGCAGCCGTGAAAGCAGGTTTGAACCCCGAGGACCTGACCGGCTGGGATACCACCGCGGGCGCACAGTCGGGCGGGCAGACCAACAACACGATCCTGAACCGAAGCCTGGTACTGGGACTGAGAATTACCCTTTAAAAAGCATTTGAAACGATGAAAAAATACATCTTACCTATTCTCTTTTTACTCCCGCTAAGTTCCTGCAAGGACTTTCTGGAAGAAAAAATGGTGTCGACCATCACCCAGGATTATTTCGAAACCGAAAAAGGCGCGGAAGAGCTCGTGGTAGCGTCCTACAATACCCTACGCTGGAAATATGGCTTTATGGAGGGCCCTTACCTGTTTGAAACCGGCACCGATATTACCGAACCAACCGATAACAACTGGGCGACGATCAGCCCGGCCGTGTGGGCGCCTACGGGTGAGGCGGGGAATTATGCCAATAACCTGATGGGCTATTACGCGACGCAGTTGCTGGGCGGCTATCCCATTATTAACGATTGCAACAAGGCCATAGAGATCATTACCGAAAAGGCGCCGGGGAAATTCGGCACCGACAAGGCATATGCCAGTTCCCGGCTTTCGGAAGTGTATTTCCTGCGCGCATGGACATATTATATGCTCGTAACCCAGCTGGGCGACGTGCCTATGCCGCTGAAAAGCAATAACTCGCTGCCGTCGGTGTTCAGTTTCCCGAAATCGACTTCGGCGCAGGCTTACAGCCGTATTATCGCCGATCTGCGTTTCGCGCATGAGCATTTGCCCGTAAGCCAGACAGAGCGCGGACGCATTACCAAGGGGGCTGTTTCGCACCTTTTGGCTAAACTTTACCTGCAACGTGCGCAGGGGCAGGAGTTTGAACAATACCGCAACGCCGACGGTACCGTGAACCCGACCGACGCGAATGCGCATTTGGGTTTGCTTTACAAGGGAAAAGGCAGCAGCGACCTGGATTCGGCCCGCATTTTCGCCACCGAGGTAATTGATACTTATTCGACCGCTAATGGCGGGCAATTTGGCGGTCTGGCCAGCAATTACTGGGATTTGTTCAAAACCGCGCGGGGGGATTGGAGCAATGAAAGCAACCCGGAAATCATCCTGCAAGCTTCTTACGGAAGCAATCTCGACAACGGTCGTTACGGCATGCGCACCACCGCCGCATTTACCTGCGACTATACCAATGCGGCCTGGAATATCCCTTCCAAAACCTGGGCTTACGGCCTGCGAAAAGGCACGGGTTTTCTGCCTACCGACTGGGGTTATGACGTGTTTACCGACAAAATCAACGACTCGCGCTTTGAAAAGAGTTTTCAGATCGAGTATGTGAGCGCTTCGTTCGACAATGCGACTTTGCAGGATGGTCCGGGCCTGGCTTACACCGCTGCCAGCAACAAATCGCTCACCTGGACCGCCGATGAGGCCGGCTATTTCAATGCCAACATCCAGGCGGGCTACAACCGTCCGTCGTGGGGTGCGCGGAAAGCGGTTGCCGGACAGCGGAAGATAGGGCAGGGCGACCTCGGCCTTGTGTTTTTGGAAAATACCAAAGAAACGGCGATCGATTTCAATGCGGCATTGGCGCAGCCTTACGTGCTTTACCCGCGTTGGGTGAAGAAGGGTAGCGAATATTATTACCGCAAAACGGGGGTAGACAGGCTTTCGTCGAATACCGGCTTGCTGATCGGCCGCACGATCCGTCCTTCGTCCCGGAAGTTTATCGATCCGAACCGTAGCACGGTCGATAACCACTTCGGAACGCGCGATGTGGCGATCTTCCGCCTGGCAGAAACCTACCTGATCCGTGCGGAGGTGAATGGGAGACAAGGTAATTATGCGGCGGCTGTGGAGGATATCAATGTGTTGCGTGCCCGTGCGGCCTACAAAACAGGCGAGAGCCGCGCCGAAGTGCTCGCGAGATTGTACCCGGGTTCGGAAAACCTGACGAATACCGAAAAGAGCTATCCTTATGCCGCGGCGACGGATACTTACAGCAAGATCAAAGTGGATGCGTCGTACTGGGATGGCGCCTCGGCGAAATCGCGGCTGGAAAACTATCCGCCCGAAGCAAACACGTCGGCGAAGCGTTTTATTCATTTTATTTACAATGAATATTCCCGCGAGTTCAACTCGGAACAGATCGTGTACGAAGGTATTCACCACGCGGGCATCCAGCTCGAACGCGTGCAGCACCATAACCAGCTCGCATCGTCGAAAACCGGTAACTGGCCCGTGGCCGACAACCCGGTGAATGCGAACGGGCAGAACGGGAACGGCAAAGGCGTGTTTCGGGCCAAGAATACATTCAAACCCTTCCCGCAGGCATATATCAATATGCTGACCGACGAAAAAGGCGCTCCGCTGAGTACCGACGCCATCAGGAATTACCAGAATCCGGGTTATAATTGATTTTTGAAATACAAATAAAATACTGATGCTGAAAAGGTTAAGTACATGGGCGCTGGCCCTGCTGATCGGTGCCCGGGCGATAGGGCAGACGCCTAATATCGTTTTCATCCTCGCCGACGACCTCGGTTACGGCGACATCGGCGTGAACGGCCAGAAACTGATCCGCACGCCAAACATCGACGCGCTGGCGAAAGAAGGCATTACCTTCACCGATTTCCACGCAGGCGCGCCCGTGTGCTCGCCTTCCCGCAGCGTGCTTATCACGGGCCTGCACACCGGCCACACGACCATACGCGGTAATGCGACCATCCGCGGAGGTGTTGCGGGGAATAAGGGCAAGCAAACGGTCCGCCGGGCCAGCCTGGCCGTGAATGATTTCACGATCGGGAAACTGATGGGCCAGTCGGGTTACACGACCGCGCTGACAGGCAAATGGCACCTGGACGGCTACGACACGCTCGCCACGCCGATCCACCGCGGTTTCGACGAATTTTCGGGCTGGCTGATCGCTTACCCCGGGACCTATGCCAATGGTTACTGGCCCGCGAAACGGTACATTAACGGTCAGTTGAAAGATGTAGCCGGAAATCAGAATGGCGAAAAGGGCTATTATGCCGACGATCTGACCACAGGCGAAAGCATTGCATTCATGTCGAAACAAAATGGTTCTAAAAAGCCTTTTTTATTGATGATCAATTACAATAGCCCCCATTCGCCGCTGGATGCTTTGGACAGCACTATTTATAAAGACAAAGACTGGCCCGAGGATATGAAAATCTACGGTGCCCAGGTCCACCACCTCGACGAGAACGTAGGCCGCATTAAAAAGTACCTCATCGAAAGCGGTTTATCCAAAAACACCATCGTCTTCTTCTGCTCCGACAACGGTCCGCGTTCCGAAGGCACCCCGCAGCAAACCGCCGTAGCCGAGTTTTTCGACTCCAACGGCCAGCTTCGCGGGTACAAGCGCGACATGTACGAAGGCGGCATCCGCGTTCCGATGATCGTCTGGGCTCCGGGGATCGTGAAAGCAGGTACCGTTAGCAAGGAACCGGCCTATTTCGCCGACATTATGCCTACGTTTGCCGACATTGCGAAGTCCCAAATAAATTATGCAACCGACGGCGCGAGCGTGCTTCCGGCCATCAAAGGGCAGAAAACCACGAAGCCGCGATTCCTGTATTGGGAGTTTTTCGAAAAAGGCTTTGAACAGGCAGTTCGCTACGGCAAATGGAAGGCCGTAAAAGCCAAAGGGAAATTCGAACTATATGACCTTGACAAGGACATCGGCGAGGCAAACGACGTAGCCGCCGGGCATCCGGACATTGTCGCGAAAATTGAAAACTATCTGAAAACCAGCCGGACAGAATCGCCATTCTGGCCGGTGGAAGGAAAATGAGCGGAATTTTTAAACAGATAAGCAGGGCAGCGCTGGGCATTGTCCTGCTCTTATCCTTCCGGGCGAATGCACAAACGGCCAGCGAGCCGAAAGGTAAGCTGCTGTATTCCGAAGACTTCTCGGGAACCCTTGACCCGAACCGCTGGCTGGCCGAAATCGAACCGGTGGGCCAATCCGAAGTACATCCCGAAAACGGCAAGCTCATCCTGAACACCGCCGGGGGCGTCACTGTCTGGTTCAAACAGCGGTTGGAGGGCAACATCCGCATTGAATATGACTGGACCGTACTCGTCGACTCCGGTCGCAACGACCGGCTATCTGATTTGAACCAGTTCTGGATGGCGACCGACCCACGCAATTCCAACCTGTTTACACGTAACGGGAAGTTTGAAAACTATGATTCGCTTTCGTTGTACTATGTGGGTTTTGGCGGGAATACCAATTCAACTACGCGGTTTCGGAAGTATCATGGGGATGGGACGAAGCCTTTATTGAAGGAGTATCTCGATGCTAGGCATTTGTTGAAGGCCAATCATGCCTATCATATTGTGATCACCGTTGTTGATGGGCGTACTACCTTTTCGGTCGATGGCGAGGTGTTTTTCGAGTTTGTTGATGTGGCGCCTTTGAGGAGTGGGTGGTTTGGATTTCGGTCTACCGGGGCGCGGCATGGGGTTGGTGGGTTTCGGGTTTGGACCTTGAAGTAATCACAAGATATCTGCCCATATGTTTTTGAGGTCGCGGATGGAGGTCACTCTTCCAGCCTTGACGTCCTCAATACCTTCCTTGATGGCACTCAGAATCTTCGGGTCCGAAAAAAAGACATCAGTTTCAATACTTTCATCGAGAGGAGTGAGTAAAACTGATTTCTTGTTCTTTCCCCGGTGGATAATCACTCGCTCCGTTTCGGCCAGATCCAGGTAGTCCTTCTGTTTGCCCCGAAATTCCCTTGCTGATATGATTCTCATGGGTGTACATATTTGTGTACACGAAGATAGCAAACTCCTTATTCGTTCGACTTATTGAGGTTACTTTGAGGCGCTTTTGGTGACAAATTTGGAGAAAGTGTCAAATAGCTCAATAAATGTTATGAACGAGCAAACTGTTAAATACCAAACGGTAGTTTTCACAAGGTCATACAAAGTTATCTGATAGGTGCTTACGCAGAATAGCAGTTTCCTAGGTGGTTCGAAGAACTTGAATATTAAGATGCATCCGATTGTAGCAATAAAGATGTAGGTTGAATTTCTGAACTTATCTACAAGTTGATGTAACAATGTCTTTGAGTTGTCGTTTTTGGCTTCAAACTTATATAGTGATTGTGAGAACGGTGAAGTTGCAATAATAGACAATGCAGCTATTGTAAAGCCTGTGGTGATTGATAAGAAGGATGCTATTGTGTCGAATGCAGCGGCGTTTTCAAAATTCCACTTAGTTAAAAATAGCGTCCACAACGCCAACGAAAACGTTAGTCGAATATAGTTTTTATATTTTTTCATCCTCGATTTTACAGATAATTTGTTCAAATAGCCTGTCCGCATGGAACATTTCATTCTCGTCGACGGAAGCTTTAAACTCAATCTTTCTAAAAAAACCTTCTGGATTGAAAAGCATGCCTAAATTTCTTTCATCTCTACCGGAAATTACAATCCCATTGAAATTATGCTTGTTGTTAAATAGTGTCTTAATTTTATGGATGATGTTGGTACCCACCAGTTTGTCCTGATACTTAAAAGTAAGTACGGCACGTGTTGCTTCGTATCCGTTTATTTCTTCCGCAAGCCGCTCGGTCAATGTATTCGATTGACTAAACAGGTTTGGGGTAGCCGATATCTTAATGTCATCCAATTTCTTGATTAGTGCAATGAACTGCTCTTCACTGAAAACGTCCTTGGAAACAACTTTCTCACTTTTAAACTTTTGTTTAAATAAATCGAGTATTGAGTTTTTCTTTCTGTAATTGCTTAGCCAGAGAAAGCCTGTGTGGAAATCTACAATTCCGAAAGTTTCTCTTGGTTCTACATGATTAGCCTGCCTGGGATTAGGTAGGCTCTGATTTGTACTTATGTCCACAACAGTCGGATTTCGAGGCATTGCAGACCCATCTCCAAAGGTAATCTTCAAATAGTGCTTGAAGTAAGTTAGAGAATAAGTATGTATCTTTTTATTTTCAGTAATTGTATACGTATCCTCTGGGATTTTTTCTTTGAATTGACCTATGTCTATTTTTTTGTCGTCGACTATCAGAAAAGAGCCGCTAAATACTATTAACTTGGTGTTATCCATTGGAGGTGAGGGTTTATTAAATACTTCTATTCACTATCAATGTCGATCTGTTGTTACTATACTTCTGTAAAAGAAGACCAATTCGATGATTGGCCCACTGATTGTCCTAAGTGTAGTTGCCCATGATAATCTATAAAGTATTTCACTCGCTTAACTACTGTAAGCTCATAGATGATCGTCAATTTATAGATAAAATTGATCATATATCGTTCGCGATATGCCATTTGCATTTTTCAGGATATCTTCCGAATATTCGTCTTCCTATAAATCACTTAGCAAAATGAAAAGCCTTAAAAGAAATGCCCTGTTATGGTGCGGGATCGGTGAAAACTCCCCGGATGCCCGCTTTGTGAGCATTAGGACACCTAAAACAGGGCGCCACATTTCATCCTAAAATCAAAAGCAAAATGAACAACACACTATCAAACCCCGCTGGATCCCCGGATTCGCGGTACCTGGCATTTGGTCAGGAGGTAGCGGAGCTGCTAAGTCAAAGCAGTCCTTCAAACTGGATAGATGACCTTTGGGACATTTATACCGGTTACATGATCGCGCAGAGGGAATTGGGCTACAATCCACGCGCGGCGGACATTTTTGCATCATTCAAGGAGCTGGTGTTTTTCTTCCAGCGTGTTGAGGGGGTGAAGGGGTGACCCTCCCCGTATACAAACAAAGCCAGGCTGTCTGAAAGATTACCTGGCTTTTGTTGTGTTATGGCGGCGGTGTATTCCTTCATATCGCTAACCCTCGCAATGTCGTTACATCCCTCTGGGATTTCAGGAGGCTTGGGCGGCATCGTTTTCTACCGATGTTACGTGCCTAACGGCACTATCCGAGCAAGACTAGGCGTCCCGAACGTCAAATCGCGTTAGCGATGTAATATTGGTAGAATGATGCGATAACGGTCGCTCGCGAATGCCGTAGGCATGCAACATGAGCTAGTAAGCCGGCCGAGGGGAATGAAAACGCGAAAACCCCAATTTAATGGTAGCCTTCGCCCTGCCGCGAACAACTTTAACATTTCATTAACTTTCTTTTGCAAGCCCTTAACAAAGCCCCGGGCGAAAACGCGTAGGTTTGCGATCACCGCTTTGGCGGTCACATCGGTGGTAGAAATCCTTGATAACCAGAAGAAATATGACGAAATACGTACACCTATTTGCATTGTTGGTATTGGTTTCCGGCACCTGGTGTGAAGGGCAAAATACAACCGGCCCGGCGAAGAATATGGTTAAGGCCGATACCGCGGGGATAGTCAATTCCCATGGCCCCGAACGCATCACCCGTAATATCATACAGGACCGAAAAGGCAACATCTGGATGGCTGCATTTGACGGGATCTTTCGGTACGACGGGAAGTCGTTCACGAATATTACCAGTAATGTAAGTTCGGCCCGCTTCTTTTCGGTTTTGGAGGATAGAAAGGGCAATTTCTGGTTCGGTACTATCGGCTCGGGCGTTTTTTATTATGATCCCAAACAGGCAGCCGGGCAGGCGTTTCAGCATTTTACAACCACGGAGGGGCTGGTGGACAATAGCGTCCCGCATATTTATGAAGATAAAACCGGCAATATCTGGTTCGGTACGTTGAAAGGACTAAGTCGGTATGACGGGAAACAGTTTAGGAACTACCGGGCGAACTGGGGGTCGCCTTTCACGAGTCTGGAAACGGGAGACCTCCCGCCCGACGACCATGACGATGTTAATGCTATCGTCGAGGACAAAAACGGGAAATTTTGGGTTGGCACAAGAGGTAATGCCCGTGTTTACGATGGGAAAACATCCTCGGTCCTCCTCCACAACGGGCAAACGTTTACGAATGTCCGTACGATAATCGAAGATAGTAAGGGTAATATTTGGCTGGCTGGGCAGGATGGACTTTGGCGTTACGACGGCATTACATTTACCAATATCACAGATGATTTTGTAGGTTTTGTCTACGAAGACCGGAAGGGAAACATTTGGACGAGTTCGGAAAGTTCTTACACTGGAAAGTGGGGGATTTCTCGTTACGATGTAAAATCCTTGTCTGATAAAAAGCCGATTGCCACCAAAATAGAGTCGGAATATGCGGCTAATGAACGAATGACTTTCGGGATTCTGGAAGCTAACGACGGGAGTATCTGGTTTGGCTCTCTGGGCGGCGTTTATCGTTATGATGGGAAGACCATTAAGGATTTTAAAGGTAAATAGCAGCTCCACGGCCGCCTGCGTAGGACCTTAGAGCTCGTTCAATGCCTCGGCCTTGCTCAGCAGAATGTCGGCGTAGCGTACTACCGGGAAGTCGTTACCAAGATCTGCATCGGGCTCGTGTAGGATACGGCCACGGGTACATCCGAAGAATTGGCATTGGTAGGATTGGCCTGCGTCCAGCGGTCGGTGTAGCTTTCGGCCAGGCGGTTCCGGCGCCATATATTGCACTGCATCGAGCATCGGAACGCGTTTGGTCACCTCCGACACCGCGCCTGCTCGTTCACCAGCGTAGAGCCTGGTACCGCCGAGGCATTAAATAGTGTATTTGCTTACAAACTCACCGCGATGTTGACCCGGACTTGACAGTTTGCTCGTTTTACATTCGACGCAACTTTTTTAATATCTTGTACCCGGGGTGTACATCAAAATATTATGAAAATCCATATCATGGGCGCCTCTTGCGCGGGGTCGACTACTTTGGGGAATGCATTGTCGGAGAAGCTGGGTATGCGGTATTTTGATACCGATGATTTTTTCTGGGAGCGGTCGGACGTGCCTTACACGGTACGCAGGGACGCGCCTACGCGTAGCGGGATGTTACAGGAGGCCATTTCCCGGACCGACGATTACATTATTGGCGGGTCGCTGATCAGTTGGGGAGAGCAATGGCTGTCCATGTTCGATCTGGTGGTCTTCCTGTACGTCCCGAAGGAAATCAGGATGCAGCGCCTCGTGAACCGCGAGCTCGAACGGTACGGCGACATTATTTATACAGATCCTGAACGAAGCCACCTTTTCCGGGAGTTTTACGAATGGGCATCAAAATACGATGACCGTGATTTCACCGGACGGAACATCCGGGTCCATGAGGAATGGCTGAACAAGGTTTCATGCCGGGTTATTGAGATTCGTGGTGATACGACGGTGGAGGAGCGGGTGCGGCAACTGAAAGCGACGGTCGGCGAAGGGGATCGCCCTCCACAAGTTTTGAGATTGGGGCCGTCCAGGCCATGTTCAAACCCGAGGGAGTGAATGAGGTTCCTAAATCAATGCCATTGGGATTGAAAGCAGTGACTGTCTGATTTTCTCGACTATATACGGGAAATAAAAGGTGTAGGCGTTACTCATTACGAGCCAATGCTCATCGCGGGCACCCCTGATGGTGAATGGTTCAGGGCAGTCTGGCCCTTAGGGCGATCATGCACGGCTACTTATCTTCGAAGACAGTGGAAAAATGACGTTTTTAAACGAAAAGAGCGCCCTTTGAGGCGCTGTCCGTCATCCCGCTGGAATCGCAAAATATCGACGAAAGTAGTTGATTGTCAGCTATGTTATTCACACCCTTCGAACAGGTGACTGAATTGGGGACCGAATGAAATGACTCAATTTGGCTTCAACTCAAATATTCTCCGTAAAAAATCTAGCCTTTTATGCACATCAATCAAAGTTATGAATTCACTATGTGGTCAAATACATAATGGAATTTACTCGTTTCACGAAGGCGAGTAAATGGCTGACATTTTCTCTATACCTTTTGTTGATTTGGTGTCAACCAAGAATAGACAGCCGGACGGCCAGTGCCGCCCGGCTGTCTATCCGGAAATAATGGGAACTTCTTTCCCGGTACCGGTACTTGAGGTGGCTTCCAGGTTGAAAGCTATGGTGATCTACTTTAAATTAAATATAGCCCCTCTCGCGGGCGAATTCGATCAGCTCAACGGTTTTCTTAACATTCGCCTTTTTCATAAGGCTTTTCCGGTGTGTGTTCACGGTGTTCAGGCTGATAAAAAGCCTTTCGCCGATCTCTATGCTGGAACACCCCTCGATCAGCAGTTGCAGGATTTCAAGCTCCCGCTCGCTGAAAATCCCCGTCTTTTTATTGGCATACTGATAAAGAAACTGAGGGAATTGCTCACTTTTCGGCCCAAACATGTGCCATTTGATGCGGATAGAGTCAAGGATGTTGGTCATATCTGTACACAGGCTCAAATAGGCTTCAATCTGGTGGGATTCATTCAGGATCATTACCGAGCTCTGTCTCAAGATCGGCACATATAAGTTGTCGGCGTTTTTGATGCGGTAGTTGATATGGAAGTTGCTTTCAAAAGGGACTAGGTCCGGCGCGTGAAAAGTTACAAAGGAAAGCAGCGCCTTTGACACATTGAAGTAAGTCACACGGTCTTCGACATGAATGTTGCGCACAAAGAAGTCCGCTGTCAGTTCCTTGAACCGGTACCCCAGGCACTGCTCAAAACCCTTGTGATAGAACTTGCCTGTTTTGATATGATGGATGTATATGAACTGATTGTGAAAAAGTTTAACATTATCAAGATAGTCTAAAATCTGCAAATGCACTTCGTTATCCCTGCTGGCCGCCTGGGATGTCATGTTTACCAGAAAACTCTTGAATTTATTCCCTTCGTTCGCGACTGATTCATTGCCCATATCCAGTTGCGTAGTTCGAGTATTCATTTTTGTAGAAATGCGGAAAATAGGTTTGTGACAGGCGTAATTTTGGAATAAAAAATGCCTGTTCTTGGATAATTGGTTTGAATTTAGTTAAAAATGGACTGAATTTTTGTAGAATTATGATAAATATAACCTTTTATGGTGATTGACATGACGTGCTTTTTGCGCCTAATTTTGTATCGTTAACAAAATATGATTTGGCAGTTTCGGGTTTATGCCGAAGCTTGTCGAAGGGCTGGGGTACCCCGTCACCGACGTTGTTCCTTTCAGCTTCCGGGAGTTTTGAAATTGTATTTTTTCAATCCATTAAAACGATCAGATTTATGCCTAAGGTAGAATTAGAACCGCACAAGAAAGGAGATTACTTCGTAGACTATGAAGAGAAAGTTTTCGAAGACGTCAAGGCTGAGCCTGGTCAGAAGGCTCTGGTAACGTTCCACACTGTGGCCTTTGAGGGCTCCATCGGACTGGTTAATATTCTAACCGCAACGCGCCTTCTCAGGAAAGGTTACGAAACCTCGATCTTGCTCTATGGTCCGGGCGTAACGCTGGGTTTGCAGCGCGGCTTCCCGAAAATTGGCGACGAAGCATTTCCAGGCCATCTGGTTTACGCCGAGCGGCTGACGAAGTTCATGGCCGAAGGAGGTAAGGTATATGCATGCCGTTTCGCATTGCAAGCGCTATACGGCCACGGCGAGCCGTCGCTGATTCCGGGCATTACGCCGATCAGTCCGCTCGACGTGTTGGATATCCAGCTCATTCACAGTCGAGAAGGGGCATTTATGGTACATTCTTGGACATTGTAAATCGCGCTGATCCGTGGGCGACGGGTATTTACCGGCCCGTGGGCAGCCAGTAAAACTGGAAGAAGATGGCTTCGAAAAAGATCATCCGAGCGGCGGCGGCGCAGATCAAACCCGTGTTTTTCAGCGGGCTTTCTACCACTGAAAAAGTCTGCGATACCATTCGTACAGCACGCGAGCAGGGAGCAGACATCATTGTGTTCCCCGAAACTTTTGTGCCTTATTACCCCTATTTTTCTTTCATCATGCCGCCGGTGTGGCAAGGAAAGGAGCATTTGAGGCTCTATGAAGAGTCGGTCGTGGTGCCTGGCCCGCTTACAGACATGGTGGGTCAGACTGCGCGGGAATGCGGAATGGTGGTGGTGCTCGGTGTAAACGAGCGCGATCATGGGTCGCTGTACAACACACAGCTAGTCTATGACACTACCGGCGAAATCGTTCTGAAACGCCGGAAGATCACGCCGACTTACCATGAACGGATGGTCTGGGGCCAGGGCGACGGCTCCGGACTCCGAGCGGTGGACACCTCCATCGCCCGGATAGGGGCGCTGGCTTGCTGGGAACACTACAATCCGCTGGCACGCTACGCGCTCATGGCTGACCACGAGCAGATTCATTGCAGTCAGTTTCCGGGTTCGCTTGTAGGCCAGATATTCGGCGATCAGATGGAGGTGACTATCCGTCATCATGCACTCGAATCGGGCTGTTTTGTGATCAATGCCACAGGTTGGCTCGACGACGAGCAGGTAAGCATGCTTACAACCGATCTCAAGTTGCAGAAATCGTTGCGCGGAGGCTGTATGACGGCCATTATCTCGCCCGAAGGGAGCCACTTGTGTGAACCGCTCACCCAGGGCGAGGGAATTATATACGCCGATCTGGATATGGCCCTGATTGCAAAGCGCAAAAGAATGATGGATTCAGTTGGGCACTATGCTCGGCCAGAGTTGCTGTCATTGCACTTGAATAGGGAGCATCAGCATATTGTAACCGTAAGGGAAGCGGCAGTTGAGGAGGAAAAATGCGCAGACCTATGAAAAGCGAAGAACTGTTGATCGCATTGCAAACCTACGGCCTCAGGCTGGAAAGCGGCGGGAAGGAGCAAGGCCGGAGAGGCGGGGCAGGGCCGACTGACCATAAGGCTCTGCGCATCGCCGGAACGACCATTATGGTGCCCGTACACAACCTGGCTTCCGATAAGTCGCCCTTCACAGCTATGCCGCCCGATGAGCTGGGAACGAGCATGATCCTGAAAAATGGGAAGACGGTCGGGTACGGACGATTTCCGAACCCCCCCGAATTCTACAAGCGTCACAGTTCGGATGGCGTGCCGTTCTGGAAGATTGCGCAGTTGCATAGCCACAATGTATTGGCTACGACTGTTCTGCAAAATTGTATCCGATATAACGACAAAGAGACTTCCTGCCAGTTCTGCGCGATCGGAGAGTCTTTGAAAAACCGGACGACGATCCCGTTTAAAAAGCCTCATCAGTTGGCCGAGGTGGCTAAAACGGCTTATGAGCTTGACGGTATCGAGCAGTTTGTGATCACCACCGGCACGCCGGCCACGTCTGACCGCGGCGCGAAGATCCTCTACGAAAGCGTAGTGGCGATCAGGGAGGTATTGCCGAATCTGCCTATTCAGGTGCAATGCGAGCCGCCCGACGATTTCGGCTGGTTCCGAAAACTGAAAGAAGCGGGCGCCGATACACTGGGGATGCACCTGGAAGCGGTAGAAGAACAGGTGCGCCAGCGCATTATGCGAGGGAAAGCCGAAGTGCCAGTGACCTATTACATGGAGGCATTCGAGGCTGCGGTGGCTGTTTTTGGGCGCGGACAGGTATCGACCTACCTGCTGGCGGGCTTGGGCGACAGCGCTGAGAGCCTAATCGGTATTAGCCGCGAGCTTATCGAGATCGGCGTGTACCCTTTTGTGGTGCCTTTCGTGCCGGTGAGGAACACGCCTTTAGAAAACTATCCGGCGCCCGACCGGCATCTGATGAGATCTGTTCTTTCGAAAGTAGGGCAAATGTTGGTCGAGGCCGATCTGACCTCCGACAAAATGAAGTCGGGCTGCGGTAAATGCGGCGCCTGCTCGACCCTGCAAGTCTATGAAAAGAAGGCACTGGAAGTAGTTCATTGATTTTTAAACGACACGGATATGATCATCGAAACCCCGCTACCGTATAAAAGCAAATTCATCACATTTGATTTCGCCAGTGAACCCTGGCAGCTGCGGCAATACTGGAGCCTGCGGAGGCGGATCTTTTGCGAGGAGCAACAGATTTTCCGAGGCAGCGACCGCGATGCGATCGACGATCGCGCCATTCCGATCGTAGCCGAATGCAGCTGCGGCGGAGCATTGGACGAGGTGATCGGTGTTGTGCGGATCGATGAGCGCGATCCGGGTGTCTGGTATGGCAGCAGACTTGGGGTAGCAGAGCTCTACCGGCTTATTGCAGGCTTTAATTCTGATAAGCTTTTCGATGGCAACATTGCCATTCATCCATTCACGCTTGGCATAGGTGCCGGGCTGATATTCAAGGCTGTATCTACGGCTACTGCCCTGGGCTGCAAACAGTTTTATGCCCATGTACAGATGCAGAACTTGAAGCTGTTTCAAAGGCTGCACTGGAAAGTGCTCGATACCGTTACCATGCATGGTATCGAACATGCATTTATGCAGGCAGATCTTGATTTCTACCCTCCGTCTGCCATTTCGATCTCCCAGCTCGCACAATGGCAAAAGATCAGCGCATGATGCAGCCAACAATCGTTACAGGTGAAGAGCTTTCGCTCGACCAGATGGTACTGGATTTGGCAGCTAACCCTCTGGTAAGGGATAAGCTGCTGATCGAGCGTACATACGCACACGCCGGGGAGTCGACCTACATCGATCCAGTACATATGCTGGCAGGAAACGGGCAGAAGCCTGTGGAAGTGAGAAACGGCGATGACTGCGCCGCGATACCGAACGGCGACGGGACTTACACGCTTTTTGCAGCCGAGGGAATTGTTCAGCACTTTGTACGGGACTCGCCCTGGTTTGCCGGTTATTCGGCTGTGATGGTTAACATCAGCGATATTTGCTCGATGGGAGGGTTGCCTGTTGCAGTCACAAACGTGCTTTGGTCGCAAGACCAGGATGCTGGCCAGCAGATTTGGGACGGCATGGTACGTGCAAGCCAGGATTACGGGGTGCCGATCGTGGGCGGCCACACCTGCTATGGCAACGAGCTGAATCTTGCAGTTTCGATCATCGGCAAGGCGCGAAGCTTGCTGACCAGTTTTGATGCGCGCGCGGGCGACAAATTGCTGATGGCTATTGACTTGGATGGGGCCTATTTCAGGGATTACCCGTTCTGGAACGCGAGCACAACCAGCACGCCCGAAAAGCTCAGGCGCAACATGCGGCTAATGCACGAAATCGCAGAGGCAGGGCTCTGCCGCGCTGCAAAGGACATAAGTATGGGCGGGATTATAGGCACGCTGGGAATGTTCATGCGCACCTCACGGGCGGGGGCAAGAATCGACCTCGACCGTATTCCGCTTCCACAGGGAGTCGATCTGCTCAAATGGCTGGTGAGCTTCCCCAGCTACGGCTATCTTTTGGCGGCCAAGGAGAAGCACGTCGGGGAGATCGCTAGGAAATTCGCCTCGGCCGGCATTACATGTGCGGTCATCGGGGAAATCTGCGAGGGCAGGCGCATCGCAATTTCGAAAAACAGTGAAACAGTATTTTTAAACTGAATATCATGCCGGAAACTTACATGCGGGTACAGCTGCCCGACCAGCGGGAGGAAATGGTCTATTCCCCGTCAACAATCATCAAGGAGTACTTCAAGCAGGCGTCGATAATGTCTCTTGACGAATTTCAGAGCAGTTGCAGTAAGGCGCTGCAACATGCCAGTAACCGGGTTTATGAGCGCTTTGGGTACGAATGCAGCTCGGCGATGGGCGAACTGGCCAGAGTCAACAGCCTTGTGGAACAAATCCGGGCCCAGGCTGGTGCCGACACTGAGTTGCGGGTTAAAATATTGAGTATTTAAAAAGAAATTCAGCGATGTCCGCCCCATATTCTTCACGGTCCAAGTTTTCTGAGCTGCTGGCTTCGGACAAGTTTATCACTTCCGCCGAGCTCACCCCACCCAGGCATTTCGATCTTACAAGGTTCATGGAACACGCCAGAATCATCAATGAGTATGTGGACGTCGTGCAGATCAACGATCACCTTCTTTCCAGGGCCCGGATGAGCAACATAATCCCCGCTATGCAATGCAAGAACGCAGGGATGGAGCCAATTATTCAGTTTACACTTCGTCACAAGAATCGAATTGCGTTGCAAGGTGATCTGCTCGCATTCGCTAACCTGGGCCTGGAAAACGTGATTATTCTCGGTGGATACCCCTGTTCGATTGGTACCGATCCGACGGCCCGGGACGCTTCCGACATGGGCAGCGTCGAGGCGATCGGCAAAATCGCGGAGCTTGCCAGTCATGGCAGGCTTTTTAATGGTGATGTGATCAGCCCCGCACCGACATTCTGCGTGGGCACGATCGATTTTCCCTGCTCACCGGAGAAGATGGAGCAGAGTTTTGCACGGCTGGAAAAAAAGATAGAGGCCGGCGCGAAGTACATTCAGGTACAGGCAGTATTCGAGCTCGGGCCGATGCAGCGATGGATGGAAGAGGTTGTTAGAAGGGGATTGCATAAAAAAGCGCGCTTCATTGGGGCGGTGTTTCCCTTTAGCGGCGCAGAAAGGTTGCATATCTTAAAGGAAATCCCCGGCCTTGATATTCCCCAACAGCTGCTGGACAGGATCGAAAGCCATAATAGCGAATCGGAGAGCCTTGCGGTGACGCTCGAGCTGATCAGCGGGATTAGGGCTATGGAAGGCATTACCGGACTGCATATCCGTTCAATTGGAGCAGAAGACTGGGTTCCGCGCGTGATCACGGCCGCCGGGCTCGGAGGAGAGCTGGTTTACTGACCGCGCACCCCAACGTACAGTTTTTCAGGTTATTCATTACTTTCTCAAAGCTGCTGCACCGGCGTCCGTCCTGGTGAGTTAGGGCATTATTTAATCAAAAAATTCGACAAAAATGAAAACGCATTATGAAGTTATCGTGATCGGTGGCGGCCAGTCGGGGTTATCGATGAGCTATCTGCTTAGAGAAAAGGAGATCGAGCATGTTGTGCTCGAAAAGAGAAGGATCGCTGACTCCTGGCGCAGTTTCCGCTGGGACACTTTCTGCCTGGTAACCCCCAACTGGCAATGTAACCTGCCGGGGTATTCCTACTCGGGCGATGATCCTTACGGTTTTATGGTGAAAGACCAGATAGTAGCGTTTCTTGAAAAGTACGTCGAAAGCTTTGAGCCACCGGTCATAGAGGGAGTTGAAGTGTTTAGTGTCGCTCAAAAAGGAGATAACGGATGGTTTAAGCTAGAAACCTCCCAGGGTGATCTTTTCGCGCGTCAGGTTGTGGTCTGCATCGGTAATTATCATTCAGCGCCTATTCCCAAAATGGCTGAAAAGTTTCCACAGCATATAGTGCACGTGCATTCAGCGTTGTACAAAAATCCGGGCGAACTTCCGGCAGGTGAGGTGCTCGTGGTCGGTACAGGGCAATCGGGAAGCCAAATTGCCGAAGACTTGCATTTGGAAGGCCGAAAAGTACACCTCTGTGTAGGAAATGCACCGCGTTGCGCCCGCCTGTATCGAGGGAAGGATGTGGTGGAATGGCTGGATAAAATGCGGTACTACGACCTGCCCGTAGAGAAGCATCCCGAAGGGGAAGGTGTGCGCGAGAAGACAAACCATTATGTGACTGGTCGTGACGGCGGCCGCGAGATCGATTTACGCAAGTTTGCTCTGGAGGGCATGCAGCTCTACGGCCCGCTTACGGACGCCGATCAGGAAAGGCTGACCTTTGACCCCAAACTGCGCGAAAACCTGGACAATGCCGACCGTGTATCAGAGAATATTAAAATGAAAATTGACCGATACATCGCTGAAAACGGTGTCGAGGCACCAGTTGAACCTCCCTACCTGCCGCTTTGGCAACCGGCAGTTGAGGTCACCGAAATTTCATTAGAAGGAAGTGGCATTACTTCCGTGGTATGGTGTATTGGGTTCGGTCATGATTTCAGCTGGATTAAACTACCTATCCATGATCAAAGAGGCTTTCCCATTCACAAAAGAGGAGTAACCGAGATACCGGGCCTTTACTTCTTGGGTCTGACCTGGCAGAATACGTGGGGGTCTGCCAGATTTTCAGGAGTAGGAAAAGACGCGGAGTACCTTCTGGCCAATATACAGGCCCATACCGAGATGGAAACGTCACGAGTGCGGCTGTTTTAGTTGCCCACAAGCCAGAAGTTCGCTGGTGATTCGAAAATCTTTTAAAAATCAAAAAACAACATTATGAAAGTCATCGGGCTTTTTTTTCTTTTTTCGACCTGCATTTGTCAGACTTTACACGCACAAAAAAACAACGAAGAAGAAATTCGGCGGTTGGAAGTTGAGTGGACCAAGCTACTGAACCAGGGTGATACTACTGCTCTGTTGCGTATTTGGACAAGGGATTATGTTGTTAACAATCCCAATGGGAAGATTTCGGGTGTTGCTGATATTGTTGCTACAATACGAAATGGGCAGAAATTTCCGGAAGTTGAAAGAAACATCGAGAAAATCACCTTCAATCATAACCTGGCGATAGTGATGGGAAGTGAGCTGGCAGCCGGGTCAACGCAACAAGGCAAAGTTAAACGAAGATTTACGAATGTATGGATTCGCAGCAAGCAGGGTTGGCAATTGGCTGCGAGGCAGTCAACAAATACTACGCTCTGAACAGATTTAGACCGACTTAAGTCTCTTTTACCGGTATCTATTACTAGATCGTCCGCGTTTCCGTTGTTGGTTTCGGCCCCCTGATGCGCCGCGCACTCGTAATTCCATAAGTATATCTCATAGACAAAAAAGGGGCATTTCTTACTCTCTGGCAGATCGGGCCGACCCTATTCTTACCTTTTCGGAGAAACCTCGCGGAAAAACTAATGCCGACAGTAGTCACTTCAATTGACAGCTTGTGCAAGCAATTATTTTCAAAAAATGAGCCGGAATTCATCTCGCTCCCTTTCCTAGTTGCGACTAGATCCCGGTTGAGGTTTTCGGCCTTGCGTCTGGATTAGATCACTAACTTCAAGCCATGGGTTTAGTTCGAACATGTATACCATCAATTCAAGTGTCCTGTCAGATGCTTTTTGCCCGGCATCTCCGGATTCTTTTTCGCCAGGATTCGTAATATGCTTGCTGCTTCGTTTTTGCCCCATTTCGCGAAATGAAAGACTTAACAATATTGAAATGCCGTTGTCTGATAGCGGAAGCAGAAGCTGCTGTTTACTTATTTCTGCTCAATAATTTCCCTGTTACAAACCCGTCAAAAAACTGGGTCCGATAGGCATCGCCAATCGGGATCTCGTACTTGTCGATAAAAACGGTGTTGTTATCAAAGGATGCTACCTGGCTCATGTTGATAATGTATGACTTGCTTACGCGCGCAAATGTATTTTGTGGCAGTTGGTCATAAATGGTTTTGATATTCATCGCAGTGATCACTTTTTGCGATACGGTCTGAATGACTACGTAGTCCTTTAACCCTTCTATGAAAAGGATATCGTTAAACTGTATCTTGAAAATGCGTCTTTCGGCTTTTACAAAGAAATAGCCATCTGTTATCTGTTGTATGCGGTTGGTTGACGTGGAGCTCGATTTTAATAGATCCAGGTAGTTAGATGCTTTATCAACAGCCTTCTGAAAACGCTCGATTTTGATCGGCTTGATCAGGTAATCCACCGCCTCAACTTCATAGCTATCCAAAGCATAGTCTGCGTACGCTGTGGTGAAAATCACCAATGTCAATTGGGGTACGGATTTCGCGAAATCGATGCCATTCATTCCCGGCATTTGAATGTCCAGAAACAATAGATCAACCGCTTCGTCGGACAGATATCTGGCGGCTGCATTGGCACTGTTGAAGCTTCCGACCAGTTCCACCCCTGATGTTTTACTTACCAGGGACGCAATTCCCTCTCTTGCTAAAGGCTCATCATCAACGACTATACATCTCATAACTTGATGGTTAAACTTAGCGAATAGGTTTGTGGGGAATCCTCTGCTTTTATACTGTGCCTGTCGGGGTAAAGCAAGGCAAGCCTGCGCTTAACGTTTGCCAGCCCAAGCCCCCCGGGACCCTGAAATATTGCCATCAATTGAGGTTTTGAGTTGATGCATTTGAAATTCAATTCACCCTCGTGGATGCTAAAATAGATATGAACCCAAGACCCATTGTCGGCATCTAGGCTGTGTTTCACGGCATTCTCGACGAAGGTCATAAACAGCAGGGGAGCGACCTGGATACCGGCGAGCATTCCTTCATTTGAAATGGTAAACTCGAAGTTGTCCCGCCTTATCTTCTCCATATTGAGAAGGTCCTGAATAAAGCGTATCTCGGACGTTAACAATACCTTAGGCCTGGCACTGTCATATAATTGGTACCTTAAAAAGTCGCTGAGCTTTTCAAGTATCTGAGACGCTTTTTCCGGATCTTTTTGAGTGAGTACATTCACATTATTGAGCATATTGAACAGGAAATGAGGATTAATCTGATTTTTTAACTGCTCCAATTCGGCAGATTTCGTCAGGTGCTCCAATTCGCTGATACGTTGGGAGTCTATTAACCAACGTTGAAATAGTTTGATTGCGGTAGAGGCTGCAACCCACACCAGGGAAATGAAGACATATTTTGCCACTCCCCAATACGGCGTGGTCGAAAAGCCATTTGCCTTATAGTTGAAAAATACCAGGGGATATGCCAAGGTTATAAACAACGCGATAGCCGTTACAAACTGGACATGTTTATTCTTAAAGAGAAAATGCGGGACGAGTAAATACATATTCGCATAAAGAAGGGACATGAAAAAAATGAAGAAGCGTAGCTTTAACAGATCCTCGGAGGTATCGTTGCCGCTCGGCTCCATGCTCAACACAAAAGCACCGAGCATAAATACCAGTATCAGGTGCCTGTATAGCCGGTACCTTGGCGCAATCAGAAGCTCCATATAATTATCGCGGGCTGAAAGTCCATTGGCTGCTTCCATCTTATCCTCTTCAACTTAGCAACGCCAAGATAACACTCGGAATGCTGCGAAAATGCTGAATTATACAAACCGCTTGTTTTATTATACCAACACAGCTCCCCGACTTCTATGGCCCGAACACAGGTTGGGGTTCTATAATGCCTGGCATCTTTGGTATAAAAGTTAGCCTTCTTCCTATAATTCGCACAAGCCCCTCAGGTATAGAAAAGTAGTTTTGTCCGACTTCAATCCTATGTTATGAACAAACTACTGATAGTTGGCATGTTGCTTTTTGCCAGTCTGAGCAGCATCGGGCAGAAAATATATTCGATTAGTGGAACAGTAATCGACAAAGCGACCGGCGAGTCACTGATTGGGGCTACGGTCAGCGTCGAGGGTACTCAAGAGGGTATCGTAACTAATGAATACGGTTTTTTCTCCATCTCCCTCCCAGCAGCCTCTTACACCATCAATGCCAGCTATATGGGATATGCACGATATTCTGAAAAAGTGGTGCTCGACAAAAACTATAAATTAAAGATAATGTTGGCCACCGAAGATAACACATTAGAAGAAGTACTCATCAGTGGTAAAGCTAGAAATGAAGCCGTGACTTCGGCGCAGATGGGGAGGGAAAATCTGAATGTGAAACAATTTGCTTCGCTACCCGTATTATTCGGCGAAAAAGACGTCATGAAAATCGTCCAGCTCTTGCCGGGAGTGAAAGCCGCTGGTGAAGGTAGCACCGGTTTTTATGTAAGAGGGGGCGGAGCCGACCAGAATCTTGTCCTGCTGGACGAGGCCATAGTGTATAACCCATCACACCTTCTGAGCTTTTTCTCAGTTTTCAATTCGGATGCGATCAAGAGCCTTACCTTGTACAAGGGCAATGAGCCAGCGCAATATGGCGGACGGTTGTCATCGGTCATGGATGTGAAAATGAACGACGGTAATGATCAGTCGTATCACGCAAGCGGAGGAATAGGCCTGATTGCAGCCCACCTAAATGTGGAGGGGCCGATCGTAAAAAGCAAAGGGTCATTTTTAGTGAGTGCCAGACGGACCTATGCAGATGCATTTCTCGGATTGTCCGGTGATTCGACGGTCCGCAATAACCGCCTTTATTTCTATGATCTGAACGCCAAATTAAACTACAAAATCACCGACAGAGACCGGATTTATCTCTCCGGTTATTATGGTAAAGATATCTTGTCATTTGGGGACGTTTTGAGCATTGACTGGGGCAATGCCACGGCTACCCTGCGATGGAATCATGTTTTTAGTTCGAAATTATTCTCAAACACCTCCCTTATTTACAGCGACTACCGTTACAAAGTCAAAGTAAGTACGGCAGGTGTTAACGGTAATATGTTGTCGTCCATCAAAGACTGGAATTTCAAGCAAGGGTTCGACTACTATTTGAACACCAACAATTCCTGGCATTTTGGATTCAATGCTATTCACCATTCAATCGCTCCGGGCGTTATCAGCGCCAGTCCTGCCGTCTCCGACACTGCAAATTCACAAACGTGGGAAAATGCGATTTACATTAGCGACAGTTGGAAGGCCACAAAAAGACTTAACATCGATATCGGAGCGCGATTAAGCGCCTTTCTGGTCCTTGGCGGCAATTCCAAATTTTACACACTGGACGACAACCGACAAATCGTTGATACGCTTCAATTTCCGTCGGGACACGTATTTAAAACCTATGTGAATTTTGAACCCCGGATATCGGCCAGTTACCAATTGGGAAATGCTTCATCGGTCAAGGCGGCGTATGCGAGAAACGCACAGTACCTGCACTTGTATTCCAATTTCCTGACGAGCAATCCTATCGATAAATGGGTGGCGACGAATAACATTATCAAACCGACGGTTGCCGATCAGGTGTCGCTCGGCTTTTTCAGGAAACTAAAGGAAAATACTTATGAATCCAGCGTGGAGACCTACTACAAAGCGATGCACAACATAGCTGATTACAAAGACAATGCTCAAATTTTGAACAGCAACGAACCGATAGAACCGCAGCTCTTATTTGGGCAAGGTCGTGCGTATGGTATTGAATTTAGTCTGAAAAAGAACGAAGGCCGGTTAACAGGCTGGCTGTCTTATACATTGTCACGAACAGAGCTTCGGATCAACAGCGTAAATAATAACAATTGGTATCCCGCCACCCAAGACCGCACCCATGACCTGTCCCTTGTGGGAATGTATAAATTGTCGGGGAAATGGACGGTGTCAGCCGATTTTGTTTACTACACCGGCAATGCGGCTACCTTTCCAAGTGGCAAATATGAGATCGACAACCAGGCAATACCTTACTATACGGGGCGAAACCAATACAGAAGGCCAGCATACCACAGAATGGATTTGGGCGCTACGGTCAAATTAAAGGAGCACAAGCGTTTTTCCCCGGAACTTTCATTCAGCATCTATAATGCGTATGGGAGACAAAATCCTTACGTCATCACCTTCCAGACCGACCCTGACGATCCTACCAAGACCCAAGCGCTCCAGACCTCCTTATTCAGATGGGTACCCTCTATTTCATATAATTTCAAATTTTAGCCTTATGAAAACATCGGTTTGGATGCTCACATTTTCTGTAATCGCATTTTATTCATGTCAAAAAGTGATTGAAGTCGAACTTAATCCGTCGTCTCCCAAATATGTCATCACCGGGAATATCACCGACCAGCCGGGACCATATGAGATAAAAATAACGAGCTCAATAAATTTTGACCAGGACAACAATTTTCCGGCGGTAAGTGGCGCGAAAGTCTGCATTACAGATCAGAACACGTTGTTAACAGATACATTGACGGAAGTAACCCCGGGCCGATACCTGACACACGTTTGGACGGGCGTACCCGGGCATACATATAAACTCGTGGTGGTAATGGGAAATGAAATGTTTTATTCCCTCTCCACGATGCCGAAACCCGTGGCATTGGATAGCCTGTATACGAAACCAGCTGCGTTTGGCGACGGCACAGATATCGTAGCCATATACGATGATCCTGTCGGACCAGGAAATTTTTATCACCTCGTGCTAACTATTCAGGACAGCCTGTCGCGAGAGATATACTTGCATAACGACAAAATCAACAACGGGTCAAGAGTAAACCACGCCTTAAATAATGACATAGACGTCAAAACCGGAGATACCATTACAGTGAAGCTGCAATGCATCGATGCCGACGCCTATGACTTCTATTACACCTTGGACCAAGCTCTGAAACAAAATTCGGCGGTGATTTCAAACCCCCAAACAAATATGGTGGGGGGCGCTATGGGCTATTTCTGCGCACACGCCATTAGAACAAGAAGTTTTGTGTCTAAGTAAGAATTCCCCAGTTAAAGAATGTAACCACCGAAAATATCTGGTTTTCAGCAGGCAAACCTCATTCTCATCAATATGCAAGTGCAGCAAGACAGGATGCCGCTCACTTTACCATATCGAATCCATTCTTGAAGAAGGCCAATACCGAAGATGTCAGCCCTCCAAATAATGAGCCAGATTGGTCAACGATGAATTCATGTCGGCGAGGTGGTCCTAAGAACTTATTCCTTTTGGAATATTCTCTGCGACGATCGTCACTAATGCAGCCACAACGCAAGCAGACGCGGATCGATAATGGTCTGGTAGATTTCGTCGGCGGACGCCTTGATGAGCATTGAGGAGTGTCTTTCCTTTCAGTTTCCATGATGAAATATCAGTTAAAGTGTGAAAGTATCTATCGAAAATAGAGAGCCTATTAGCCGCCCGCGTGGTTAAATATTTCGGGCTGCCCTTCTGTCCGCATAGTATCCGAAGTTCCAAATTGTTTCGCCTGATTAGGATTTTTTAGCATTTTCCATACTTTTATTGTGGTATTTATCGGTTACAAACGGTTCAGATTATTAGAATTTAAGCTTACACATGCTTATGAGAAAAATGTTACAATTCATTAGGACAGGTCTACTAGTTCTGGTAGGCGCATCGAATGCCCATGCACAAACGAAAGAGATCCAACTTCCGGAGGGTGTCGGTGCCTTTTTCACAACCGTCCTTACAAATGGGAATATAGCGCTGCGGTGTAACTTCAATGAGCCTGGCAAAGGAAACGTCGGCGCAGTGTTGCTGTACGATGGGAAAACGCAGGAATTAATAAGTATACTGAAAGGTTCGACCGAAGGGGACGGCCTGGGATCGGCCATTTATGCGTTACCTAACGGAAACTTCGTGCTTGCCAGCGGCTTCTGGAACGATGGCGCAACCCCCGATGCCGGGGCGGTCACCCTGATCAATGGGACTACCGGGCTCAATGGCATTATAAGCACCTCTAACTCACTGACAGGAACCTTAGCCTACGACCGGATCGGCATCAGTGGGATAACCGTTTTACCCAACGGCAACTATTTGGTCAGAAGCTATGCATGGCATACTACGGGTAAAAGCTTCCAGGGAGCCGTAACATGGTGTGATGGGAACGCCGGACTGATAGGCAAGGTAAGCGCCGCGAATTCGCTGGTGGGTGGGAGTAATAACGACGAGGTCGGCCAGGAGACCATATTGGTTTTGCAGAATAGTAATTATGTGGTGGGCACGTCCAAATGGGACAATGGTGTCATGGCGAATGTCGGCGCTGTAACCTGGTGTAATGGTTCTACGGGTCGCACTGGCACGATCAATCCGGGGAATTCGCTCATCGGAAGCAGTGCTGGCGATGTGATTGCAACACCCTATGGCCCGGACAAGCCCCGACTTGTGGCGCTTACCAACGGGAACTACGTCGTGGCCAGCCCATACTGGGATAACGGAAGCCTCGATAGTGCCGGGGCTGTGACCTGGTGCAGCGGTATCGTGGAAACGGTCGGCGTCGTGAGTGCGGCCAATTCGCTCGTAGGTGGCAGTGCGAAAGATCAAGTAGGAGCTTATCAACCCGTCGCGCTCACCAATGGCAATTATGTGGTAAGCAGCCCAGCCTGGAAAAACGGCAATGCTGAGAATGCAGGCGCAGTAACCTGGGGTAATGGAGCAACCGGAACCGTCGGCCTGGTGAGCCTGGCTAACTCGCTGGTGGGTACGGATGGGACCGACTATGTGGGCGGGATCCAGCCTGTATATTGGCCCATATTTTCGTTGGAAAGCAGCGGCCCGCGCAACACCGTAGTGGCACTTTCCAACGGAAATTATGTGGTTGTGAGCCGAAACTGGAACAAGGACGGATTAAAGTGGGCGGGAGCTGTTACCTGGGGAAATGGTGCAACCGGAACAATCGGATCGGTTACCGCGGATAATTCGCTGGTCGGGACAGTCGCCATGGATCGTGTCGGCCACCTAGGTGTAGAAGCGCTGACCAATGGGCACTACGTAGTGGCAAGTCCGCTTTGGAATAATGGGGCAAAATTGAAGGTAGGAGCGGTAACCTGGTGCGATGGCACTACGGGGCGGGTCGGGGAAATTACCGAATCCAATTCGTTTGTCGGAGTGAATGAGAATGACAATGTGGGATCTAATTATATCACTGCGCTAACGAACGGGAATTACGTGATCAAGACACGCCTTAACACATTAAGCGGACTGGATGACGCCGGTATGGCCACCTGGGCCGATGGCTCCGGGGAATTAACAGGCAGCCCCACCGCCGTTAATTCACTTTTTGGGACCCATCCAAGCGATTTTGTCGGAAACTATGTTACCCCGCTTGTAAATGGTAATTACCTGGTTCGAAGCGATTACTGGAATGGTACTGCCCAATATACGGGCGCTATTACTGTTGGAAACGGGGCCGCCGGAACCAGTGGTGCGGTGAGTATTTCTAACTCTTTGGTAGGCACTTTTAACGGAGACCGGCTTGGGATACATTCTGTTTATCCAACTCCCGACGGAAATTTTTTTGTAGAAAACAGCGCATGGCAGAAAAACACAGGTGCTGTGCTCTGGGGAAATGGCGCCAGTGAAACCGCTGGGCAGGTAAACGATTGCAACAGTGTACTCGGAAGCGCTTCCGCGGTTTATAACAATGTTTATAAGTATTTGATAACCAGGTCACAAACTGGTTATCGGATGGTGCTATACTATCCAAATGGCGCACCATTTCTTTCCAAAAATGCCGACACCAGTTCCGCAACGCTCAGCCCATCGCACGCCGCATCGCTTATGGGAGGAACTGGTTGCCGGATTATCGCCACGGTTGAATCGCAAGGCGCAAGCCCTGTGACCGGCAATATAGTTGCTAAAGCATGGCTGGAAACGGGTGTCCCAGCTTTCGGAGGCGATCCATTCGTAGCCCGGCACTACGAAATCACCCCCGAACAGAATGCCGCCACTTCCACGGGCCGGGTAACGCTCTATTTTTCGCAGGATGATTTTGATGCTTTCAACGCAGCACCGGGCAGTATGCTCGATCTGCCGGTTAATGCAGATGACGCAGCGGGTAAGTCCAATCTCCGCATCGGTAAATATTCAGGTACCAGCAGCGACGGGACTGGTTTGCCGCGCAGCTACACTTCCATTCTCTCCACCATCATCGATCCGGCCGACAGCGATATCGCCTGGAACCACATGTTCAAACGCTGGGAAGTGACTTTCGATACCCAGGGTTTCAGCGGGTTTGTGGTGCAAACAAGTCCAGTCTCGCTGCCTGTCCGCTTGGTTTCGTTCCAAGCAAAAGTCGAAGGCAAAGCTGTGAAACTCGACTGGCAAATCGCCGACGCAGTCAATTTCAGCCGTTTCGAAATAGAGCGCGCTCCCGATGCAAAGCGGTTTCAATATTTTGCAAAAATCGACTATGAAGAAGGTACCGAACGCTACGCCGTTACAGACGATGAGCCGCGTACCAATATTGACGGCCAGATCTATTACCGCTTAAAAATGCTGGATCATGACGGAACTTATGCTTATAGCAACATCGCTTACCTACAAATGGACAAAAGCAATGTTGCTTACGTGTATCCAAATCCCGTTGCAGATCACCTCACAATTTCGCTGCCAGGTTATGACGGCTTAACGGGCACCTTGAAGCTCGTCGACGCGACCGGTAATGTACTAATTAATCAATCATTCACAGTCCTGAAAGACAAAGCAGGAATGGATTTGAAGCAGGCGCGGCTAACTGAGGGCATTTACACCATTCAAGTTGAGATCGGCGGCGAGCAACGGCAATTTAAGATTGTTCGAGCCCATTAATTTCCACCAAATCCGGCTGGAGCTCCGTAGTGATCGGCTCCGGTCGGCGAGCATTCGGAGACCAGGGCGCCATCAATCCGGAGGTCATCGCTTTACAAATTACTTGTGTCTGAGCTAGATTTTCAGCGCAGGCTATGCTAGTAATCCATATCGACCCTGATGCTGCCTTTGGCAGAGATATTGGTAATAGCCGAGGTGGACAGCGCCCCGTTCGGAATAATGATGGTTTTGTTATCGGGTGTTACCAGCACTGTATGGAAGATTTGAACGCTTTTCACAGTTCCGGTAAACCCTTGCGCGGTGATCAGGTCTCCTGCGCGGTAGGGCTTAAATATCAGGATCAGTACCCCGCCCGCGAAGTTGGTCAGACTCCCCTGTAGTGCCAGGCCAATCGCCAAACCTGCCGCGCCGAGCACCGCGACAAATGAAGAGGTTTCTATTCCGATGATCCCCGCGATGGAAAGAAGCAGCATTACATTCAAGACGACTAACAGCAGCGAGTTCAGGAAGGGCTGTACGTCCTTATCCACCTTCCGCTTTTCCAGCACATTACCCACTAACTTGCTGACTCTGCCAATAACAATTCTGCCGATAATGAACGCTACCAGCGCAAGCACAATTTTGCCGCCGTACAATGTAGCCAGTGACAATATCTGGCCTTTTGAAATTTCGAAATCCATACCTGTGAGATTGAAGTGTGATTGATGCGCCCTGCCGGCATCCGGGTCTGTAAGGGCTTACTTATCGTTGTCTGATTTAGAAAAATGGCCGTCTTTGGATCTGACAATGTGGTTGCGATCTGGTCCGGAGGCCTTCGATCGCTGCCGCTCGATATAGCACACGATGAGCAGTACGCTCAGGATTAAATAGAGAATAATTTTTATGGCTAAGTCCTGACTTTGTTTTATAAAGGATGACGGAATTTTCAATTGATGAAAGCGAATAGGTACGTTGACATTTAGATGAGCTAGATCCAGCCTGCTTTTTTTCGAAATTTGTTGAACTCCGGTTCAGTATGCAGGTCTATCCGACCCGCACATGTCTCGCCGTGGCAGGTTTGCCCAAGCAAGCTCGAGTTGAATTAACTACAATTGCTAGTCTAGCGTTAAAAACGAGCTAGGGGTGCATCGCACTTAATTAATCGCTTAGTTTCCGGCTCCGTAGAAGGCTTGCGAAACGCCATCGATATTTCAGAGAAGCCTACATTTAGGGTAAGGCCACAATTTCAGGGAAGCCTACAATTCCTGTTGGAGACATTTTTGACCTGTAAGTTCAATTACGGGTCATTTCCTTTGCTCCTCCGTTTTTAGAAAAGTAAAAACAACATCATAAAATTCCTTCGGAAGAAAGGGCTTGACCAGGTATTCGGAAAAGCCGTTCGATAATGCCTTGTCACGCTCGTCGGTAAACGTGGAAGCCGTCACCGCGATGATGGGTGTAAGGGCGCCCTGGGCACGGATGATCTGGGTAGCCTCAAAACCATCCATAACAGGCATTTTAAGATCCATTAACACCAAATCATAGTGATTATGATTGAATTTTTCAACCGCTTCGCAGCCATTTTCGGCTTTATCGTACTGCAAACCTATTTTTTTAAGCAGATTCGTGGCAACCAGCAAATTAATAGCGTTGTCATCGACGACTAAAACCCTTGCTTCCGGGAGGATAACTTCCACGCCCACCGATTTTTCTTCCCGCACTTGTTGATCGGAATACTCGAAATCAATACAAAAAGAAAAACGCGATCCGTGCCATTGTTCGCTTTCCAATTTTATTTCACTTCCAAAAAGTCGGAGAAGCTCTTTGGTTATCGCCAGTCCCAGTCCTGTACCGCGATTGCCTCTCTTGGCTTCCATACTGCTTTGTACGAAGATGTCGAAAATAGAAGATTGATCTTCGAGCGGAATGCCGATTCCTGAATCGCTGACTTCAAAATGTAGCGATGTCCGGCTTTCGTCCCTTTTAAGTTCTTTAACTGCCAGATTTACAGAGCCTTTCTCAGTAAATTTAATCGCATTATGGATCAAATTGGTGATGATCTGGTTCAGGCGTACCTGGTCGCCGGTCAGGTGTGTGGGCAAAGCCGGGTCAATTTCAAAGATTAAATCCAGTTCCTTTTCCTGAGCACGCGGAATGAAGGTTTTTTCAAGGTTTTCGAGAAAGAAGGAAAGGTTAAACGGCTCTCTTGCAAGCTTGACATGATTGGAGTTGATTTTATTAAAATCCAGGACATCATTCACCACCGCCATCAGGTGGTCGGAGGAAAACTTTAATGTGCCGACCAGCTCCTTCTGGAAATCTGTTCGCAGATCCTCTTGCAGAAGCAAATGAATAACGCCCACGATGCCGTTCAGAGGCGTCCTGATCTCATGGCTCATGGTGGAAAGGAAGTCGGATTTTGCCTGCATTGCCTCCTTGGCAAGCAGGTTTTGCTTTTCGAGTTCCTTGTTTTGCCTTTGCAGGCTGTGGAAATAAATAAATTCACGGTACTGCTTGTTATAGCGCATTTGCATAACCAAAGGGAAAACGCTTTGCCCCAGAAAATAGAAGAAACCGCCCTCTTTCAAAAAACGAAGCAGCACATCCTCACCATTGATATACAGCGCAAGGAAAAAGAACAAGACTGTGGTTACCGAACTGGCCAGGGCATAATTGAACTTCCAGCGCAGGACCCAGAACGAAAAAATAAGTTGCAGGGTCAGATTAATACTTAGATCATAGTAATAAAGAGTCTGAAAACGGGCCAGGATAAACGAATGGAAAATGACCATTAACATCCGGCTGTAAAAAGAGGCGTTCTGACTAGTTATCTTCTCTCTGAAATGCAGGAAAATGATCAACGCTACCAGGCTGCTACAAGTAATTTGTATCAGGAAAATAGACTGATAATTGGGATTGCCGTTCAGGTAATAGAGGAGCGAGGTGGATGGGTAGCAAACCGCAAACGTGAAACAAAATATCCTGTTTCCCCACACGGACTTTGCTTCAAACTCTTTTTCCCAAAGATCCTGCAAGCCGCGTGGGTTATCCTTTACCTTTTGGTAGAAATTAAGTGTTGCCAATGCCGATAGAACGCGATATAAAAACATCGCAAAGTAGCAATTTGGAGCACATATTACACAGTGAAAGCCTGAAATAGCAGATAAATATTATGTGATTGGGAAAGAGCTCATTTATTGCTTTTTTGGACGGAGGGCCATTCCGGCCCGGACCGTGCCGATCAGTCAGAGAGCACGGCTGTAACATCCCGGCTTTTCCTCTGCCGATGCCAAAAACAGCTCCGGCAGAGGTACTAAGATGTGTGATACTGAGGATAATAGCTATCGCGCCAAGTGACAAGGTGATTAACGCTTGTGTGCGCTTGCTTAGGGGCCTGGCGTTATATCTGCGTTTGCTGCGGCCCGCCATGGTGCAATTAGACTAATGAGGCCTATCAACCCGCCATCGATGGACTGGGCCCGGCCTGTGGTGATGCCCGTCACGGCCAGTGAGTTTCGTCGGGCATTGTTTGTGAAAAATTTATGTCTAGTGCAAGAGACCAGTAGCTTGTTGAAATTTATCTTAGTTTCTGGCTATTGCCTGGACATTTCGTCGGTGCGGCCGGGTTTGCAGTTCCGACCGCACGGGAACGGGACTGACGTTATGAAGCTTGCCGAAGATTACCTGCTTTGGTAAACAACTTGTTCCTCACTTTGGCCACGTTCTCGCTAATCCGCGACTTTCTCACTCGGCAGTAACGCATCGTTGTTCTAATGCTTCGGTGGCCTAACATTTTGCTGACATCTTCCAGAGGTACGCCATTGTTGAGCATCATACTATGCGAAGAAATGCCGGGCGTCGTGCGTATCGAGCCTTCTGATACCGCCACTAACATCCCGGATTTCACATAGCTGCGCAATGTCCTTTTGATACACGTTATAGCGGTAGTTACTATTTACCGGAATTAACTTGCGATTTGCAAGACAGCAAGGGTGGTTCTGGTATTTGGATATCAGTGGGTCGACGATCGGTAGGATCGGTACCATTTCGCCAACCTCTGTCTTCCCTCTGTGCTTGACAAGCCAGCGCTCTTTTCTAGGCCCGACCAGAACGACATTTTCAGGGCTGAGGTCATAAATATCCTGATAGGCAAAGCCGGTGAAGCATTGGAAAATGAATGCATCCCCAACCTCAGAAATCCGGTCAACGCTAAATTGCTTTTGCTGAATTTTCTCAACCTGCCAAAATTCCAGCGGGATTACCTCCACATCGCCGCCTGAGCACTTGAAGCCTTCCATGGGTTGGAAGCGATATATTTTTTTTAACCCCAATTTTGACGATCTGACGCACCCATTTTTCTTTTTTTCGGGCTGTTACCTCAGCCAGCGGTTTCGCGACGTGTAGCGTCAAATAATCATAGAGGTCGTCCGCAAAGGTGTCCGGAAGAGAAGAAAAGTAAATGTCCTCGCGATCGAAATGATATTTGACGAAACCGGCCACCTTCTTTTCTGGACATGAAAACGGTCAATAACCTTGGACGCCTTTGGGAAACACCGGCTTACTATCATTCCCTAGTTGGCCGCCATATCCAAAGTCACTTCGCGCACTTTGCTGCGAATACGTTTGGGTATTTTTCGCAAAATCTCAATCACTGATGCTGCTTGCGTACCCTTCACCATTGCTAACAAAGAGCCTTTCTTGCTTTTTGCGACCTTATTAGTTACAATCGTATAAAGTTCGCCATTGGAAAGTGAGGTCTCGTCGATGCTTAAATATGGACCTGCATTTTCAGGATACAAAAGCCATTCTGCCGCATGTTCGCGTTGGCCCCAATCCTTGTAGTCGCTAATATGGTCTTTGTATTGCTGTTGAAGCAGCTTACCCTCCAGATGAAAGTATTTCCCTAATTGGGAACGGCTAACGGGGTTATTATCAATACAAATCTTTTAAAAAATCAGCGAACTCTTTGGTCATCCGAGTCCCCTGTTGCACAACATTCCAATCCCTACTGATAGTCTTGCCGGTGTCCTTGACTTCCCATCGGCGACGCTTAATACAGAGAGTAACACGCTGATTTATCTCTCCCCCCAACTTTTCGGACATGATATGCTTATCTTCGAAAACAGTGAAAAAATGACGTTGTTAAACGAAAAAAGCGCCCTTTGAGGCGCTTTAAGTTATCCCGCTGGGATTGCAAAATATCGACGAAAGTGGTTGAGAGTCAGGTATCTTATTCGAACGGATCGAATAGGTGACTGACTTGGGGACCGAATAATATGACTCGATTTGCGTCCGATTCAATATTCTCCGAAACAAATTTACTGGTTTATTTTAATTTATGATCATGAATACTTATACAAAGGAAGAGCAGCAAGAAGCTATGAGGTTCCACGTCTCAACCATTGGAAAATGTGAAAAGGCCCTGCCTAAATTGAAAGAAATTTCAGCTCAGAGTACAGTACTCTTCCGGAGGATTAAAGCACTGCACATTTCAGTAGATTTGATAAAAAGAGAATTATCATAGTTACAGCTGCTCCTCCGGTGTGAGTTGTCCGGATAAGTATTTTTTCCAGGCAGTATCAAAATCGTAATGATCCATTTTTTGAATTGAACCTGAATTGTCTTTCTAGATAAACCCTAGGCTGAACTTAAATCAATTTACAGATTACAGAAGTTTAGTATCTGCAAACAGGCTAGGCATCTAGAATTTGTCTCTGGTCCTCCTTTTGTTACTCACTACGTAAACTTTTAACAGGATTCATCATACCAGCTTTGATACTCTGAAAACTTACCGTCAGCAAGGCAACCCCGACGGCGAGCAACCCTGCCAGGGCGAAAATCCACCAATCAAGAGTGATTTTATAGGCAAAATCTTTCAGCCATTGATTCATGGCCCACCAGGAAAGAGGAGAAGCCAGTAAGAGTGCTATCAGGATGAGTTTCAGAAAGTCCTGAGAAAGCAATGCCACGACGCTGCTGACCGACGCGCCGAGTACTTTCCGGACGCCAATTTCTTTGGTACGCTGTTCGGCTGTGTAGGTAGCCAGGCCGAATAGCCCCAGACATGCGATGAAGATTGTCAGGCTTGAAAAGAGCGTTAGTACCTGCTCTATTTTTTGCTCGCCTACATACACCTGCTCGAAGCGGTCACCCAGGAACGAATAGGAAAAAGGGGCTGCGGGTGAAAACGACTCCCACTGCTGCTTCAATGACGCCAGCAGCTCCGGCAGCTTTTCAGTACGGGTTTTGACGAGAACGTTACCTGAATTTCTTCCCAAAAACATGGCTAGTGGCCCGATCTTCTGCCGCAGGGATTCGAAATGAAAGTCGCTTACGACACCAACAACCTTGTAAATTACATTTATGCCATTTCCATCCGTGTAGCCGATCAACTCCCTTCCGATCGGATTCTGCTCCCAGCCTAACGCCTTTACAGCCGTTTCATTCAAAATGACGCCCGAGGAGTCGGTAGAGAAGCTTTTTGAGAAATTACGCCCCTGCACGACATGCATCCCCAACGTCGGAATATACTCAGGATCAACAAAATAAAACCGGCTCATGACGCCCTGGTCAGGATTGTCCTTGGCCCTTACGGTAGTATTATCCATGTTTGACCTCCCCACCGGCACTTGTCCCGAAATGCTACCCATAACCACTTGTGGTGATCGAACAACCTTGTCCCGAAATACGGTTTCGTTGTTTCCAAGCATATGCGTATCATGAATCACCAGCACTTGTTCACGGTCAAAACCGACTTTCTGTGCTTGCATGTAACGTAGTTGCCGGTCCGCGGTTACGGTTGCAATGATCATTGAAATGGTGACAAAAAATTGAAACACCACCAAACCGCTTCGCAGGTTGAAGCTCCCGCGTCCAGTTGTAACCCGCCCTTTTAATACCAGGACAGGCTTAAACGAAGACAGGTAAAAAGCCGGGTAACTGCCCGCCAGCAATCCCACCAGCAAAGTTCCCGACAATAAGCCCGCCATTACCGAGGGATTAGTCAATAAATTGATTGTAAGATTCTTGCCTGTCAGTTGATTAAACAAAGGCAACGTCAGAGCGACCAACAGTACCCCAACCGTCAGTGCCACCAGGGCCAGCAGGAACGTTTCGATCAGAAACTGTTGCTGCAATTGCCCTTTTACAGAGCCTAAAACCTTGCGTACACCTACCTCGCGTGCGCGCCGGACCGCCGTGGCAGTAGACAGGTTCATAAAGTTAACGCAGGCTAATAGCAACATAAAGGCAGCAATGGCTATCAGCACATATACGTACATGATAGTCCCTCCCTTCTCCGGCTCGGCCCTGGCGTACAGATGAATCTCGGTGAGCGGTTCCAGAAAAACGCCGAAGTCATTTCCCTTTTCACGGAATTGTTTCGGGGTAATTTTCAGCCATTGCTGTATTTCACTTCCAATCTGCTTTTCCGCGAGCCGGGAGATTTTAGTCTCCAATTTTTTATAATCGTAATGCTCGGGGAGAAGTACATAGGTTTGAAAGTTAATGCTGGATATCCATCCTGCATAGTCAAAATTTTGATCTTCACCCACTAGCGTAGCTAGCATATCGAACTGAAAATGGGAGTTCGCCGGTACTTTCTGAACCACACCCGTTATCCGATAGGGCCTCTTTTGATTGCCAAATATCAAGACTTTCCCGATCGGGTCCTGGTTGCCGAAATACTTTTGGGCCGTCTCTTCGGTCAATACCACGGTGTTAGGCTCGGTCAACGCCCGCTTGGGATTCCCTTTCAGGAACGGAATGGTGAAGACATCGAAAAAAGACGAATCGGCGAACAGCAGATTGTCTTGTCTGAATGCGGTGGTTCCGTAGCTGACAAACTCGCTCCCGCCACGCGTACGCGCCGCACTTAAAACTTCCGGAAATTCCTGTTTTAGGTCCCGGGCCGCATTTTGGCCCATCATGGGGCCGCCAACGTTCCTGCCGTCCAATCGCGCTTTGAGCCCGACCCGGAAAATACGGTCGGCTTTCTCATTATAACGGTCGAAGGAGAACTCATCCTGCACATACAGCATGATCAGAATGCAGGTAGCCAATCCGATGGCCAAGCCGATGACATTAATGCTGGTGGAAACCTTTTGCCGTTTTAGGTTCCGAAGCGCGATTTTTAGATAATTCCGAATCATATTATGGCTATAATAAAGAGCGGATGGCTCACCAAATTGCCGCCCCGTTGAAGAATACTTACTTTTTTGTCTTTTGATAAACGCCGGACGCATATAGGCCAGCGCCTCCAGCCAGTACCTTCTTCTGGCTTTTGACACTCCCTTACTTTGGACTCGTAGTGCGTAGCGCTCCTGCAAATCACCCAATATTTGCTCCCGCAGGTGCGGAGCGAGCAGTTTTTTTATAAATCTTGTAATATGCCTGGGGGACTGAGCTGATCTGTGCTGTTCTGATTTCATGGCTTCCGGGATTTAATCAGTTCCATTCCAGGCGAATGACGGGCAGGATCCGGTCCCATAGCCGGTTACGGACAGCCCTAGATTCTTCCAGAACACGACCGCCCAAGGCAGTTACCGCGTAAAGCCGTTTTCTCCGGCCGCCTCTTTCAGACGTTGCCTCGCCCCAGACAGATCTTAAATAACCTTTTTGTTCAAGACGCTGCATGGATGCGTGCACCGCGCCCGATGTTACGATGTTGCCCGTTTCGCGTTCCAGTTCTTCCGCGATGGCGATCGTATAGGCGTTGGGCGACAAAGCTGCAACCGCTAGCAGAACGATCTCTTCGAATTCACCCAGATCACTCCTTCTCATTTATTAAGTAAGGTTTATTCAATTTTACCATATAATCTGTTTCTGTATAACAAATGTTGTGCCAGGAAGCGAAACAAGCCAAAAGGCCGTAGATTCAGCCATTTAGCAAAAATACCGAATGGTAATCGTCCGATTTTGGACAATGAGTGTTCGGCCCGGGACAGAGGACGAAACTACCAAACACAATTACCTATGATAAGCTCATTGAGGTCAGAGAATTGCCATCGTAGATTATTGGCACGATGCCGTCCTTAACATTTCACTGGGAGTGTTGTTCCCTAAACCTTCATGCGGTCGTCGCTCATTGTATTCCTCGAGCCATTCTGCAGTCAATTGCCTAACCTGATCCAGGTCGAAGAATAAATAGGCGTCTAATACTGCTTCACGGTAAAGCTTGTTGAACCTTTCTACGTAGCCGCTTTGCGTAGGCTTCCCAGGCTGTATATACCTGGTTTCAATCCCCTTCTCCTCACACCAGATTGCGAAATCTTTGGAGCGGCCCGCCGCAGCGGGTGAATTCCGGCCCATTATCCGATCGGATCGCCTTGGGGAACCCTCTGCTTTCGTCGAGCCGATTTAAGGTTCTGATAATTCGCTTTGAAGAAAGTGAAGTATCCACGTCTATGGCCAGAGCCTCCCGCGAGCAGTCGTCGATAACATTAAACCCGGGCCGCCGGTGCGGTGCGAAACTTGCCGTTGCCAATCATGGTATCGCTCCGCTCGGCGTCCGCATGAAATCGACACTCCAAACTTCGTTTACCTGGGCAGGTTGAGCCAACGGTTGCCTAACCCGATCAGGTAATCGGCGTTTACCTTTTCGCCTCTTATTCAGCTTCAAAACTTGATAAATGCGGTGAACTCGCTTATGATTCCACGGCTTACCAGATCTGCGCAGGTAGGCAAAAAGTTTCCTGAACCCGTATAAAGGGTGTTTGAATGCCAAGTCTTGCAACGACTCAATCGCCTCAGAATCATCTTTCTTACTGCTGTAATAGTATTGCGAACGAACAAGGTTAACGATTTTACAGGCTCTGCTCACAGCGATGTTGTGCTCTCGAACAATCTCCTCGGTCAATTCCCTTTTTGCGGCAGAGCCCAGCCCTTTTTTGCGAACAGCTCTTTGAGTATTTCAGATGGCCATATTGGGCTTGGCCGAACGGCTATCAATTTGAAATGTAGTTAGAGGTTATTCCACAGCAGCCGCTGAGAGCGCGGAAACGGTGAATTCATAAATTTCCAACTAAAAATTAAATCCAAAATGAAATCCTGGTTCTCCGAAGACGAATTTGGACCATTTGTCGTCTAACTGTTTAAATCCATCGGGCATTCTTGTGTGATATGCACGATGAGTAATTGCAAGTGATGGTTGAATAAAAAATCTGTCCTTAAAAAGTTTGATGTGATAACCAATCCGGTATGTATTGAAAATCTGAAAACCATTGTCGATTTTTTTGCCCTTCTCGGTTACAAAATCTTGTAAAGAAGGCATTACATTAAGTTCGGCATATAAACCACAGAAAATAAACCGTTGGTAGGCCACTGATAAGCCATACTCACGAATATACCCCGGCAATTTTTCTTCCGGCCTTCCGTATGCCTTGTTTAAAAATGGATGAATACCGTTCGGCCAGGCGTATTTCCAGGTTTTTGGTTCTAAAGTAATTACATCTTTTCCCGTTATCCGATAGCCTACATTGAGTTGTGCGAAGTTTGGTGGGTTTGTAGTTGCCAGGTTACCCAGTAAAAATATAGTGCTGCCAACGAACCACCGTCTGTAAGTGGTGTCTCGTTTGTCATATTGTGCGTTTACCTGTAAACTGCTTACCAGCACTAAGGCAAGTCCAATCCATAAAATTTTCTTTTGCATATCTTTTCAATTGACGTTGAACAATACTGCAAAAGTAGATTGGGGGGATACGATAACTTGTTCACTTAAGTTAAGAAATCTGTCTTAGCTCTTTTTTCAAGAATTCTGGCTCTGAGCCTGCTTAATGATTGGGGTTTGATACCTAAATAGCTCGCCAATTGGTGTTGCGGAACACGCTGAATCAGGTCCGGTCTTTTATGTAGTAAGTTCAGGTATCGTCGTTCAGGTGAAGACGTCTTATATTCGTCAAAGTTTATTTGTTGTCTAGCTAACAACTCTCCAGACAGCTTTCTGCACATTATCTCAAACTTTGGAAATTTGCGGTTTGTTTCCTCTTCCATATCAGAATCTGAGACTAGAAGAATAGTATCTTCGACACAACTAATGAAACATGCCGAAGGTGCTTTGTTTATGACACAATGAGGAGTCAAAGCGTCCATTTCTGTGTAGAAAGCGGTTGTTTTCTCTTCTCCGTCTATTATGTAATATGTCCGGATACAGCCTTTTAAAACAAAGTAGCTATTTTTCGATTTTTGCCCTTCTTCTAATAAAGTCGTTCCCTTCTTAAAAGAATGGAATATGTCCAACGAAAGGATAGCGTCCTTTTCATCTTCTGTAAGAGAAATGTATTTTGATATAAAGTCAAAGAGTACGTCTTGCATTGTTTTTATATGTCGTTATGTTACTGCCTTCTCTTACACTTGCCACCTACTTGTATGTAATTGCCTCTTTTTGAGGGTTTGGAAGTAAATATACAAAAAGGTGTGCACCTCAAAACGTGGTACGTGGTTGGATTCTTTCAAGGCATCTTTCAGCCACTGCCTCGGCAGCGCGCTCCTGTTCATCAATGCCGTTTTTTTGCACGTATTCGCAAAAGGTAGATAGCTGATGTCATCTCCACGGTCTGGTGTCCCCGTCGAATATTAGTTTCTTTCTAAATACCTGGAAACCTTGTATCTAGCCATTTCTTAGCATATCAGCATACCGCTTTAGGTAAGGGACTGCCTTCCACCGCTTTTGCGGCCCTTTCTACATCGTACGTAAAGCGAATAAATCCACTTTTCGCTGACGATTTACAAAGTGATCCAGCTGGGTCCCGGTAGCCGAACTCTTTTACAGACCTAGGCCTTTAGCATTGATTTGACAACTTACTCGGACCTCAATGCATTTACCGGATTGATCAGTGCAGCTTTAACCGACCGATATCCGACTGTTACAATCGCAATCAAAAATGTCATTCCGAGCGCAGCGATGAAGGTTGTCAGGTTTAGCTCGACCCGATACTGAAAATCAGCCAGATACCGATCTACAAGCCACCATCCGATCGGGGCGGCGATAAGGAATGCGATTACGAGCAGATGAGCGAATTGTCTGCCGAAAAGCCAGACGATACTTCCCACACCGGCCCCTAACGTTTTGCGAACGCCGATTTCTTTGGTCTTTTGGGCAATCACGAAGGAAATTAGGCCATACAAGCCGAGGGAGCCAATGAATATCGCGATGCCGGCAAAGAGCCACATGAGTTGCAGTATGAGCTGATCAATTTCATAAAAACGTTGCAGGTGCTCATCCAGAAACTGGTAGGAATAAATGTAGTCTGGATTGGTTTCGTTCCATGCTTTTTCGATGGAAGCCAGCGTTGCGGGTAGTTTTCGGCTGCTTACTTTCAATGCGCACTGCGAATTGTCCGCAGCGCGGGTTGTGAGGCAAACCGGGTCAATTTTCTCGCGGAATGATTTGTTATGAAAGTCTTTCATCACTCCGACGATGATCCCGCTGCGACCATTAATATTCACATTTTTACCAATTACTTCCTGCGGCGATTTCACCCCGAGCTTTTCAACCGCGGTTTCGTTCAGCAAATACTCCCTCGTGGTGTCGGATGGTACCAAGTTGCGGCCTGCCACGAGTTTCAGGCCGAACATGGGGAGGTATTCGGGATCACCTGTTTTGTAGAAAATGGTGAATTTTTCGTTCTCGGGCCTGCCCGCATACCGGATACCGGTGTCGAAATTGTTTTCAGGCGAAGCAGGCGGCGTGCTCAAAAAAGCAACTTTCTCCACTCCGGGCAATTGCGAGAACCGCGCCCTCATGGCGCTTTGCTTAGCAGGGGTTGTTTCCGGCACTGACAGTAGCACGATAGCGTCTTTTTTGAAACCCATATCCGCCTCGCTGTTGAACCGCATCTGACTGGTGATAACGATTGTACCGATCAAGAGCGTCTGCGAAATGGTAAACTGAGTGATTACAAGCCCCTTACGAATAGAAAAGCCTCCGATCTGGTTCTGAGTGAGCTTCCCTTTCAGTGCCGTAATCGGCTGAAAGCCTGCCAGTATCAGCCCGGGATATGACCCTGAAATGAAGGTAACAACCATCAGCAGGCAGGCGATAAAAATAGGTTGATTAATGTCTTTCAGCCAATCGAGTGTGACGCGGGTTGACAGCAACTCGTTCATAGATGGCAGCGCGAGGTATGCTGCCCCGCTGGCGAAAACGAAGGCAATGAGGGCAATGAGTCCTGTTTCGACGATAAATTGCCAGAAAAGCTGCCCCTTCATGCTACCCATTACTTTTCGCACGCCGATCTCCTTGCTGCGTCCCAACGCCTGGGCAGTGGCAAGGTTGATGAAGTTGACGCAGGCAGTGATGATCAGGAAAAGACCAATCAGCGAGAGCGCAATGAGCTGGCTTTTGGTAACGGCGCCGCCAAATTCCTGGTTCATATGAATGTCGGAAAGTGGCTGCAAGTGGAATTTAAAGGTTTTTGCATCCTTCGCATCGTAATATTTGGTGGAAATACTGGCCATGGCTTTGTCTGCCTTCGAAGCATCCGTGCCGGGTTTCAATAGTACATATGCCTGGGTAGCGCTCAGAATACCACCCCAGGTGTTGAGCCAGGGGGTTGTTTGTTTGATGCTGGGATAAGAGAGATATATTTCCTGGCGGATATCGGTGTTTTCGGGCAAGTTTTTGATAATGCCCGTGATGATAAAATCGGTTTTGTTGTCCAGCCGGAAGCTCTTTCCAATCGCCTGATCCTTTTTGAAATATTTCTCGGCCAGGCGCTCGGTAATCACGGCGGTATTGGGTTGCGAGAGCGCAGCTTCCGGGTTTCCGGCAATGAAAGGGAAATCCAGGATATGGAAAAAGTCGGGTTCGGCATAGGCTACCCCGTCATCGAATTTGGGATTGTCTTTGCGGGACGGGAAGGAGATATTTCCGTCGAAGCTGATGAGCATCGAAGCTTTTTCAACGAACGGATAATCGTCGCGCATGGCAGCACCGATGGGCTGTGGCACGCTGCCATATTTGCTGACGGTCTCATTGCGCAACTCGGAAGTAACCCGGTAAACACGATCGGCATTCGCATGGAATTTGTCGAACCCGAGGTGGTAATTGACAAGTGAAAAGATCAATATTCCGCAACTCATGCCCAGCGCAAGTCCGAGAACATTGATGACAGTGTAAGATTTGTGACGGGCAAGCGTTCGCCGGGCGACGGTAAAATAGTTTTTGATCATGGCTATACTTAGCGGTTTTGGGAAGTGATAATGCACCTTTTTTTGCGGTTTGGGCCGTGAGGTGAACAGCCCTGCAATGCGTCTTTTCAGATAATAGGGTTTCGAGAATCTGACCGCTTCTAATAAGTATGTCTTTCTCGCGGCAGCTTCGCCTGCCCGTCTCACGTCGAGTTCAAACTGCTCTTGCATGTCGCCTTCCAGTTCTTCGAACAATTCCGATGGACAAAACAGCCTCAACAATCTATGAGCAAAACGCGGAGGGGTGGCTTGATTTTGCTTTTTCATCACTGTGCGGGGTTTAATATTGCATGCCAGAATTGGTTTCGTATCTCCTGGATTTCGGCCAGCATGTCGCGCCCTGCAGTAGTAATTCTGAAAAGCCGCTTTCTTCTTCCTCCCCGGCTTAGGGTGGCTCCGCCCATTTCGGAGATGACAAAACCCTTTTCTTCGAGCCGGTACAATGCAATATGCACGGCGCTGAGGCTGATGGTGCGGTTGGTGCGTTGGCGAAGCTCTTCGGCTATGCTCACGCCATACGCTCCGGCGCCAAGCACGACGACGGTGAGCAGGACCAGTTCTTCAAATTCACCTAAATAGGATCTTCCCATATTCAAAACAATTTTCTTAACATTTGTTAAACAAATCATGTACCAATGGGATTGATCTTATCTAAGGCATTGATAATAAATCAGATGGGTTATTTTCTCTACGTTTGGAATGTCCGAAATCGAACGACTAGTCGCGGTACCGGACGAATCGTAGTACATAACAGCGGACACAAGAGTTGCCTGGGTGCTGTTTGGCCATCAAAGTGGTTACTTCCCTACATATGTCAGGTAGGGACAAGACAGCACTTGAAAGTGCAGTATTACATTTGCTTGCGCCGGGCCAAGTAGTTTTATTTACGCCTAGGAAGCCTGCCGAAGCTTGCCGTTTTTGGTAAATAACCTAACTCTTACTAGCCCGACACTCTCGCTGATCCGTGATTTTCTCACCCGGCAATATCGCATAGTAGTCCGGATATTTCTGTGGCCGAGCATTTTGCTCACATCCTCTGAGGGCACGCCGTTATTGAGCATCATATCAGCAAAAAAATGTCTGGCATCATGCGTGTCTAGCCTCCTGATGCTTCCAGTGATATCGCGGATGTCACAGAAGTCTGCCAGTTCCTTCAAATAGGTGTTGTACCAAAAAGTGCTGTTCATTGGAATCAGCTTACCGTGGGCTACGCAATAGGGATGGCTCTTGTACATCTCGATCAGCTCCTCGACAATCGGCAATATCGGCACCATTTCACGGACCTGCGTCTTTCCTCGTTTCCGGACGAGCCATCTTTCTCTCTTCGGGCCGACAAGGGTAATGCTATCACGCGTCAGTCCATAGATGTCCTGGTAGGCGAATCCGGTAAAGCATTGAAAAATGAAGGCGTCGCGCACCTCAGCCAGCCTTTCGACATGCAACTTGTTCCGGTGAATTCTTTCCACCTGCTCGAATTCCAACGGGATCACTTCAACATCGCCGCCAGAGCATTTAAAACCTTCCATCGGACTCCGAGTGATAAAATCCTTTTTGACGCCAATTTTTACAATCTGCCTGGTCCATTTGACATCCTTACGCGCTGATACCTCCGCAAGCGGTTTGGGCTTGTGAAGCGTCAGGTATTCGTAAAGCTCTTCGGCAAATAGCCCAGATAGCTCTGAAAAATTCAAGTCCAAGGTTTTGTACTGAAACTTGATGAAAGCAGTAACGTGCCTTTTAAGTTTCGCCAATGCCGCAGTGTATTGTCTGAACGCATTCCGCGCTGAACCATCAATTCGAATTTTTGATGTGTTCGTCGAACGCTTGAAGCAGGGTCTGCTGCCTCTTCAATCCTTGCTTGGGTGCATCGTCTTTGTCTTCGACCGGTTTGCCTTTAAAGACGTTTTTGAGCATAGTAGGTGTGATGCATTCAAACTGCGATTGCAACACCATGAACTGGGAAGTGAGCGAGGTGCGCGCCTGGTCGATAGCAATGTTGATCAGTTTGGCTTCCATGCCTGAGGCAGTCACCTTTTTGGTTTGGTTACACCAGTCATCAGGGTGCACTTTTTTGCCGAGAGAGATTTCGTCATCGAGACCATCGATGGTAATCCGGACATAAATCGGCGCTTTGCCGTCTTTGGTTGCTTTGGCTTTTAATAGCCAGAAGAGGATCGAAAGTTTCTGATTGCTTTTCATCCTTCACATTTTTAAGTGATCTAATGTTCCCCGCGGGGACTTCCCACAGGCGACGCATCGATTTCCTCAAAACCACATCACACAAGCTATTTTAGGAAATTCGGTTACCTAATTTAGAAAACCAGATAGGTAACCGAAATGGTAACCGAATCGGATAGGTTACTTTGGTCAGGAATGACTCAAAAATTTTGAAACAAGCTGATTTTCAGAACAATTTAAAACAAAATATCGACGAAAGTAGTTGATTGTCAGTTAACTTATTCGCACCTATCGAATAGGTGACTGAATTGGGGACCGAATGAAATGGCTCAATTTGGCTTCAATTCAAATATTATCCGCATTAAATTTAGCCTTTTATCCAACGAGCACTCAGAAATGTTGTTTAATTGGCCTAACATGTTCTTTGCTACTTTTACAACTGAGAGCGCTTCTTTTCCAATAAAATGTCAGTAGAGAATTTCCCTTGGCTTGCTGCGGCTATAAAACATTCGAGGAGAAACCCAATGGTACTAACCTGATTTGCCCAGTTTGCTTTTGGGAGGATGCCCTGAGTCAACTCAACGATATCGACTATGAAGGCGTGACAAACCGAGTTTCATTGAGGCAAGGGCAGCTTAATTTTTTGGAGTTCACGGCTTGTGAAATAGAAATGGTGACCCATGTTAGAAAACCAAGGGTTGACGAGGAGCGGGATGAAGGGTGGAAAATGTTAAGCGATCCGGGGTGAAAATTTAGAAACGATCTTTCCGATTTTTTACTATCACTAGTAGAAGGGTAAGTGTTCTGCATAAAAGATCTTAGAAGCAAGAACTTCCATACCGGTTCAGTACCTTCATCTCATGAAAACAGCCGGATTACTATTATTGAGTTCCGCATTCTTTCTTAAAAGTTGATTATGTCTTTACATCAAATTGGTTGGAGTCACCGGCGAAAGTGCGATCGTCGGATCCAAGTCAAGAAGATGTTACTCCGTATTAAAAGGTCGAATTCACAAGATGCAAACTGACCTTCTGGAATCTCCTTGGTCTCTGGAGGCAAGCTATACGGGATTTCGATAAGTTCACTCCAATTTTGAGGAATTTTAAGAAAATTTCTGACTATGGAAGTTGCTGGAATTAACTACTATCCAAACTGCCGTCTCGGTGAATGCAAGGTATTGCCTTGGAATAGCGCGACATTAGTTTGCAATGACCCATAACGGCGTTGTATTTGAAGAGTGTTTATTGGAAAACTTTTCGTAAAATAACTGACGGTTACCTGCTGATAAAATATCGGTTACTTAAAGATGCTTTATCGGCGGAATTGGGCACTTTTGCACTCTTTTTCAGCCGATAACATACACAGCCATGAAGAGATTTTACCTAAGGAGGGTTTTGGTTGCCATGTTGCTCCTGCAGCATTTTCTGCCGATACACAACGCATTTTCACAAGCCACCTGGCCGCAATATGGCACAGGTGTGTTCAGGCCTACGTTGGCGTGGCTTACCTGGGATGATATTCTGCCGGCCAACGGGCTGGTCGCGGGTCAGAGCATCACACGCACCATCAATTTTGGGGATATGGTCGTGACGGTCGTGCTGGACGAGATCAGCTTTTCGGGCACGGTGCAGGCACCTGGCACGCTGGGCAATGCCAAACTCATTGGCTACACGCCTGGAACGAAAGCTACCGATGGAACGCAGACATTATATGACTACCATGATTTGTGGGGCGAACATCCTCCAATTGGCCTTGCCCCCAATTTTGCTGGGGCAGGCACGGGGTTGAAGGTCAATTTCCGGGTAAGGGCCCATGCCGTGTTGTATGGTCAGGCAATGGACTTGAGCATGTTTTTCGCACAAAATGAGGATGGCAACGAGGTGGTGGGTGCGATCAATGACTATGTGCAGGCGACCACCAATGGCTCGGCATGGAAGCTGGCATCACAAACCGACTGGGAGTTAGCTCACAGCTCCAACCTCGCCGCCGCCGTGTTTACAAACGCGAATAAAACCGTCAAGACGCACGTAGGTGGATACAATTCGGCGGTATTTCATACGATTAAAACCGAAGCTTCGGCCGCCGCACCCTTGCAGGCCAATATGGAAATGAATTGCGCCACGGGCTCGTCGATAGCGCTCGGTTTTATGGTTTACTATGATACCGGTGACGGCGAACCGAACTACGGGATGGCCATAAACAAGCAGCCATTTGTCATCACTGGGGGCGATCCGGTAGGGAACACAGCTACTATTACTAACTACTTTAACTGGAACCAGTCGTCACCCGCCACGCCCCGGATCCAGCCCGGGACTGTTCCTGAGACATTTTATAAAAACTTGCGAACCGGGCCATACGGCGCCGATGCCGATCCGTTTGGCCCTACCTATGGGAGTTTTGCTGACGAGTACACCGGGTATGACGAAGGCATCTGGCCTGTGAATATTGAAGAAGTTTCGGTGTTTCCGATCAATGTTGCGTCCACATTCTCCTATACCGTTCAGGCGTACAAAAAATCCCCCGATCCCGCCACGTCGGCTTACGTCATGAGCTGGATCGACTTTAACCAGGATGGCGTTTTCAGTCCGTCGGAATTTGCATGGAACACACTTTCGGTTGATAATGCGCAACAAGATCTTAGTTTTACCTGGGACCTGACCTCCATTCCTTACGGCGCCGGACAAACCTACACCCGTGTAAGAATCTCCTACACCGACCCAGCCACGCTGACCGACGACCCGGCCACGCCAGCAGACGAACGAAGCATTGCCATCCTGGGCGAGGGCGAAACCGAAGACCATCGCATATGGCTGACCAAACCCAACATGATTACCGGGAAGGTATTCAATGATGCCAACGGCATGACGGACAATGCGGTAGGTGGTGATGGTACCGATGCAGGTGGTCTGAATGTTATTGCAGTAGGCACGAATGGAAAAGTATGGGCCTTCTCGGCGGTGGACGCGTCTGGTAATTTCTCATTACCTAATGTATACAATGGTACTTATGAATTGCGGCTCACAACTGCTCATGCTTACCTCACGCAAAACGCGGGCGCTGCATTATTGCCGCAGGGCTGGGTAGCAACCGGTGAAGGTGCGACGGCTACAGGCGATGGCGCCCCTAATGCCAATATTGCCGGCATCAATGTCACATTGGACAATCCGCTGACCAACATCAATTTTGGGATCAACCGCCGGCCGGTTACCGAAAGCAAGACGTTCGTCGTTCCAAACGACGCCTTGTCGCTATCGCCTGCGGGTGGGCCTGCGCTCGCCGACTACCGCGGCATTTCGCTGAACAGTGCCTCGCTGACCGGTTACAGCTCGGGCGGCTCGCTTGCGGGTAGCGACGCCGAAGATTGCGCCGCAGCCGGTACCTGCAATGCAGGTAAAAGTTTTGTCATTGAAAGCATTAAACCCAATTCTAAACTGTTTTACGACGGGCAGGAGTTGATCCCCGGCACTTCAAATGCCACCATCGCGTCGCTGGATGCGGCGAAATTAGTCCTTTACGGCCGGGTAGGTGCTGGTGGTCCCGGTGATCCGATTGGGTTCACGTACTCGTTGCTGGATGCCGCCGGGGTGAAAAGCAGCACACCGGGTGCATTCAATGTGACGGCCAATGCGGCATTCCCGGTCAAGCTGGTCGATTTTACAACAACAATAGCCGAGGGCAATGTAGTACTGAACTGGTCAACCACCGAAGAATCGGCCAGCAGCCATTTTGAAATACAACACAGCACCGAAGGTCGGAATTGGCTAGCTATCGGAAAGGTAGAATCGGCAGGAAACAGCACAATAGTCCGGCATTACGACTTCATTCACTCGAATACAACGGCTGGCGATCATTACTACCGCTTGAAAATGGTCGATCTGGACGGCACCTTCGCTTGGAGTGCCATCCGTCACGTTTCGCTCAATGTCGGCGAATTCAAAATTTACCCGAACCCAGCCAACGACTTCATACAAGTGCCGGCCCAAGAAGGCGAGGAAGTGCGGGTGTATGATTTAAATGGGATATTAAAACTAACTACGAAGGTGGTCAATGGCAAAATCAGCATAGAAAGCCTTGAAAACGGAAGCTACGTGCTAACCACCGGTAAAAAGGCGCTCAATCGTCCGGGACAAAAATTGATCATTGTGCGATAACATAGCAGATTGCAAAATTCGAAATACCTTGACAGTAAAAGCGCCCGAACCTGGACCGTTACTTTTAAGTTGCCAAACACTTTCAGCGCAAAACCCTATAAATGATATGGGCGGGTATCAACTGAATCAAAAAAGCGATTGCCGGTTTGGTATCGCGCGGTACTGTAGGTTTTTAGGATTGAGAGTGTCGATTTTATGCTTGTTATATTCACGGTACCGAGGAAGATTTATCTCAGTGGATGTCTGAGAACTATCTTTTAACTAATTGTGGCCTATTAAAAAAGAGTATCTAACCAATTGAATTTCCTTTAAAAATTGATGGCATTGCAAACCGGATTTAAATTCAACTATGCAAGATGACGAAATTCCTATGCAAGATTCTGGCCTGTACGGCTGTTTTCCTAATGAGCAGCGTCGGTTCCAGCGCTCAGATAGATCATTCGGCAAGCCTTACGGTACAATTCGCCAATGGTCGCATAAGCGCCAACGGGCTGACATGGACCTTCGACCTGCAAGGAAAAGGCATTTACAACTATTTGCCGCCGAAAAATAACTGGCAAGAGCTTGTCGTTCGGATCATCATTGAAGTGCCGAACGGAGGATCGATCGTTAGCGGCACTGGCACTCTGAATCCCACCTACGCCTCGGGTTTGGCTGGGTTTCAGGTTATGCCGCGGCACTTTGAAACGAACTTGCCACGCTGCGAGTTTTCCTTACACAGGGAAAACCAAACAGACCTCAATCCTAATAGTTTTGTAACGCTGGCTACATACAGTGTTACATTCTCTGAACCGGTCACGCCTGATGTATTGGCCTCATGGGGTTACGGAAACAATGTAGATGCAGATTTCAGCTATTGGAAAAACACCGATCAGGTCAAACGCTTTGTTAATATGCCCCCTGGCTTCCCGCTGCCCGTTAAGCTTACCCATTTCTCCGCTGAGACCTATGATAACTATGTCGAACTGAACTGGTCGACCAGCGAGGAAACAAACGCCGAATTTTTCGAAGTTCAGCATAGCACGGACGGGAAAAGTTGGACATCGCTTGGCCAGACGACCGCCAGAGGCAGAGAACAGGCACTCACCGGATATTCGTTCCACGATGGAAATCCAAGCGGCGGGCTCAACTACTATCGCTTAAAAATGGTTGACAGAGACGGCTCCTTTGCTCTAAGTAAAATAGCCTCCGTCTCCCTTACCCGGACAGAAGCTATGCTTTCTCTATACCCCAACCCTTCCGAAGGGCGCATTACTATCCGGCACGGGCGACCTGGACAGGTATTTACGATAGAAATTCAATCCTTAAGTTCAAAAAAGGTCTATACCGCAGAGATAGAAAGTGGAAAGGAGATCAATCTGGAACACCTGGACAACGGCCTGTATATCGCCCGAATCAGGGAAAGAGAAAACAGCATGGGAATCAAACTTCTGATCAACCGTTGATGCAATCTTAATACCGGCCATGGCCGGGCAGTATCATTTTTTTCGCAAATTGAATTTCTTTTTACAAAATAGAGATAATCGCCGTCAAAGTAGCTACCTGCACTGGTGATAACAGCCGGGGTACGTCATACCTGCCTGCACCCTTCGGTGCAAAGTGAGTCCTTTATCAGTTTAAAATTGATTTGCGTGTCAGTAGTTAAAGAAATTACTTTTATTTGTTTCGCACCACAAGTGCGTTGACTTAGCAAATCGGGATGTTGTACTCTGTTCATCAGTCATTTGATGTTCTAGTTGATTGTAAATAGTCCCTTAACGATATTGGTCCCAACAATTTTAAAGTGTACGACATGGATGGCAGTAAAAAGAAAATTGACAATATTCTGGGATTGACAGATCACGACAGGTATCTATATTTTGTAAGAAAGGTTGCGGACATGGAAGAAGTTTGGGGCCTGTATGATGATGGCTGGGCTCTTTTAGGCGACAAGAACGGATTGGAAGTAGTACCCTTTTGGCCGGAGGAGGCCTTTGCTCAACTTTGCGGAATTGATCAATGGAAAGGTTATCGTCCGAAATCTATTAGATTAGATGATTTTCTGCAGAAATGGCTTCCGGGAATGGAAGGAGATGGCAGGCATTTAAATGTGTTCTACACCAACCTCTCGAGAGGACTAATTAAATCTCCGGGTAAACTTGCAGCCGATTTACAAAATGGGTTGAATGACCTGGAATAGCGCGCTGCTGTGCGCTACGGATTTAGGCTAAGTAAGTTCAGTGAATTCATTACCTGATGGAATCCCGATATTTTGTCGCGAATTTTACATTGTTGGGCTACTTCTTCAAGCCAAACCTTGATTCTCTTTGTTCTAACATTTGAATGGATTTATCGCTAGATAGCATCTTGTCATAAACAATAGTCAGGAATACCGTGTTCGGGATAATCTTTGCTGTAGCAGTGATTTACCGTTATCTTAGTTCCTAGTAACCTTTTGTTAATATGCTAAGTTTAGAATACCTTGAATTTGTGTTGAATTGCTTCGTTGAAGGCCACCGTTACGAGGTGCCAAAAGATGCAGGCTATTATTTCGCCGAGATAGTCTTTGATAACCGGCACCTGTGCAATTTAAAAGTCACATCGGGACAGATTGGTGTCTCAGACGCTTTTGATACCGATTCTTTTGCAGGAATTGATGCGCAATTCCCCTTGGGCAATTTCCCGACCGAGCTTGCCATTGCTAATACTGGGAGCGAGGAACTGGTAGCTTTTTCAAGTGTAGGCTTCCCTGAAATTGTAACGCCAAAGGAACCCACTGCAAATATCACATGGATAATTTTCAACTGGACATAAGAGCTGCACTACTTGCATTGTCCGACAAAGGAAGGTTACTTTTCGCCGCCATAACCTGCGTCCATCTTTACCCAAACTACGAGAACTTTGTCAGGGCTTTTGGATGGGGTAGCCCTCAAGTTATCCAGCAAACAATTGATGAAATTTTTCTAATTCTGAAGGAGGATAGGCCATACTCTGACCGGCAACTCCAGCATTTGATTGACGCTGTAGATGTAGTAATTCCAGACACGGAGGATTTTTCAGATATTGCATGTTCTCAGGCGTTGGATGCGGGTGTTGCAGTTTTAAGTACCCTGGAGTACATAAAGGCGCGGGATTTAGAGTCTGTCGTCAATGTTGCTATATGTGCCAGGGATACAGTGGACATGTTTATCCAAGTCCGAGACGATTTTAACAGCAATGACCCCACGGGTGAATCCCGAATCGAGTCGGATTATTTGATGGTGCGGGAGAAAGCCAGACAAGAGCTACTAATAAAGCAGCTCGGTATTTTAAAGCTCGATACAGTAAGTGATAGGTTGATCAAGAGTCTACTACCGCAACTGCCTATTATTGAGTAATCTATGTTTTATTCTTGTGCTTTCTCTCTCACCTTCCCATCGGAAGCCACTTTCTCAAAAACTAAGGGAGCATGAGAGAAAAGATGCCGCGCTAACCTTCCTCGCCAGAACTCTTGGGAGGCACCTGCTGCTGCGAGGATATAAAGTCGCTCATGTCTTTTTAGCGGTGGAGTGGAACCGAAAATTTCGTATAGATCGCTTAGAGTATTTAAAAAAACAAAAAGGTGAAGCCAACTACTACTGAATATCGGCAGTTCTTAAATGACAATTTCAAAGGATTGAGGCTTAAAATGCCGCTATTTTATAGCTGGAATCATGGCCTCCGTTTTGACTTGCAAGGTGGTGAAACAAGCACTGACGAATATTTTAAGGAAGTTACCAGAAGAGCCTCGATAATTTTTCAAACCGCATTTACCAATTCTGACCATGTATACTTGGTACTAGTCGATTGGAAATTCAAGCGTAGAAAAATAAGGTTTGGGAACTTTACATTCAAGCAAATTAGCGACCTCAATAAGTCAGAAGTTTGTTACTCAAAAGAAATGGGGCTTTATTCTTCCAAAGACAAGTTTGATGTTGCTATTATTAAATTAACCTCGGACAGAATAAACTTCGAGAATATTTTTACTGCAATTGGACACTCGGACTTTCCTCCGAGACAGCCAAGGCTTGACAACAGTCGTTCTTTGACAAGCAAAGAAGTTTATTTTTTAAACATCGAGAAGAAGCTCATTCTACAGATGTATGATGACCGAGGACTTGACATTATAGCAACAGATAAAGAAACGTTGAGGTCAATTTATGAAAGACATAATGACTTGATACTTAGCTATGATCGAGAGCAGATTGACAAACAATTTGAGTGAATTGGTTAACCACTTGAACGTGCGCTAGCTTTTAAGTACACAAGGGGCCAATTTCAAACAAATTCTTCGACCGGCATCTTAGGGTTTGGTCCGTATTTGTTCCTATCCGGGTGGCCTGGGGCAAACATCATCCAAAGGAAGTATAATGGGATCATCTGGAACCATCCGGTAGTGCCCAAATCATGGCACCTTTTTGCGCCCTGGGCCAGCCGGAACCAGAGCAACGGGATGATGCAAGGCAGAAGAATGAAGATTCCCATTTCAACGTCAATAAGCAGATACTGTAATGTAAATTGGATTAGGTATGCTCCAATGTAGGAAAGGCAATATTCTGTCCGCCTGATGCGGCCGTCGAACGAAAAGGGATTGTCAGACATGGTTTGACAAGAAGGGTTTCACAATGGCGTAAGGTAGTTTAAGCTGGTAGTTCGGCCGGCTGCTTGGAACTTGGTCCATATTTATTGTCCCCCGCGTCGCCCGCAGCCAACAACATCCAAAAGAAGAATCCCGGGATGATCTGAAGCCATCCGCGATTGCCCGTGTCGTGGCATCTCTTGACTCCCTGAGCCAACATGAACCAACACAGAGGGATACAGCCTGCAAGGACCACGACAATGCCCCAACGGATTGTGAAAGTGCCAATATGCAATCCAAAAAGGATAGCCCAGGTAGCCGCGTAGGAATAGAAATATTCAGCGCGCCCAATGCGCCCTTCGAAGGAGAATGGTTTTTTGAACATGATTTAAGAGTGTTTCAAGCGGGTAGCTCTGCCGACCGCTTCGGGCTTGGACCAAAATCATTTTCGCCAGGATCGCCCGGAGCAAAGAGCATCCAAAAGAGGTAGAATGGAATTATTTGGAACCACCCAATATTGCCTCTGTCATGGCACCGTTTTGCACCCTGTGCTAATATAAACCATAAAAGGGGTAGGGCGCACGCGGCGAGAAACCAGTCGTTGAGACCGTAGGAAACAGAAACTATCTCCAGCACGGTCGCTACAACGTATTGTCCAAAGAAAGAAAGGCAATACTCGGTGCGCCCAATGCGCCCATCGAAGGAGAATGGTTTTTTGAACATGATCTGATATAGGGGTTTATTATTGCCACAATGTAACTAAGTGTAGCGAAAATGCAATTTTTAATGTATACACTCCAATAGCATATGAATTTTAAACGGGTACGGAAGGCGGGTAATAGTACCCCGATCAAGAACTGCTGTTTCGAAATCCTTTTCGAGCTATTCTCCGATATGGTGAAATTCGACAACCGCTTCAAACGAAAGATCCCACATCAGAAAATCAACGCCTTCGAGACTAGACTTCGGCGATGAAATTAAATGATCCAGGACAACAACCTTCGACTGATGCCGACCGGTGACGTAAAAAATTTCATTATTATTAAAACCCCAAGAGCTGTTCGATGCGAGCCGCATCGAACAGCTCTTGATTCTTTTTGCTCCGGGGGTAAACGAGACAGTAATACTCAATTGCTGACTATTCTTTTCCAATAAAAAACGTTGATTGTTGCATGCTAAATTACGGCATCACGACGATCTAACTTGGGCTCGGAAGGAAACTGACGTGGTAAAAATCGTAACTCAGGCCCCTTGCTTATCCTCATTAACTAGCAATTTGCGATATTGACTGCTGTTCGATAGCGTTCATTTATGTTCGAATACGGACGCTGTGTCTATATGTAACGTTCTGATTTTTAGTATATTGATAGTTAAGTACGATAATTAAAGGCTTAGATTAAATCATTACCAACATCATCATGCAACGTTTAAAACTGCTCCTTTTTTCGGTTCTCATTTTCCTGCCGTGGACGACATTCGCTCAAATTCAACAAATCGATACCCTTTTAACAAATCTATATCAGAATCATATGCTGAATGGAAATGTAGCGATCTCCGATCATGGAAAAATAGTTTATCAAAAGTCGTTTGGCATTGCTGACGCTCAGGGAAATATACTAAACCAGACGCATACGAGGTTTCAGCTTGCTTCCATTGGAAAAATATTTACCGCCACTGCGATCCTCCAACTCAAAGAGAAGAAGTTGCTCAGGCTCGACGATGCGGTTTCCAAATTCTTGCCCGCTTTTCCTTTTCCACGGGTTACCATCCGGCAGCTGCTATCACACACCTCCGGCTTACCCGACCTTCAAATTTTTGATCCGTTGGCCAGGGAGCAGCCAGATCGCATTATTGATAACTCCGTAGTCATTGACGCATTGAAGCGATACGGCAAACTGGAATTTGAACCAGGAGAAAAATGGCGCTATTCCAACCCTGGCTATTGCGTGCTTGCTTTGATCGTTGAAAAAGTGACCAAACAGAAGTTCGCGGATTACCTTGCGGCCAATATCTGGAAGCCAGCTTCCATGAATAATACTTATCCCTACTCAGCCGCGCTGACAAAGCCGGATCCATTGAGGGCTGAAAGTTACAGGATGCCTATTTTTTCCTTTCAGCTGCAAAAGGTCGATACCATGAGCCGTTACAAAGCGGTTCTGTTCAATTTCGGAGGCTTACAAGGTTTGGGTTTCATTGCAAGCACAACTGCCGATCTTCTGAGCTTTGACAAGGCAATTGATGCAGGTATACTGCTAAAGCCGTCCACATTAAAAGAGGCTTATGAACCACAAAAATTGAAGTCTGGCGAAGCGGCTGTCGTAGAACCGGGAAAGCTAACGTTTGGATTGGGATGGTTCATTTCCACAGACAGTACACAGGGCCGGATCGTGTCGCATTCGGGTTTTATACCGGGTGGTTCGACTATTTTTCTGAGAAACATTACTAAAAGGCAGGCAGTGGTCATCCTAGACAATGCAGAAAGTGACGGAATACATCAGACTGGCGTAGCGGTTATGGCCCTGTTGGGTGGCGCTCGGGTGAATGTGACGAAAAAGTCTCTTGCCAAAGTATACGCGAACGATCTGCTGGTGTCGGGAGCCGATTACGCTGCGGCACATTTACAGGAGCTTAGATCGGATACAGCCCAGTACCGCTTTTCCTCCGGCGAAATGGATTATTGTGCCAGGGAGCTCAATGCCGCAGGCTATAAAATCCAGGCGCTGGAAACGTCGAAACTACTTACGTTTATCGATCCTACTGCCTGGCAAACCTACAATAGTTACGGCGAACTGCTTTTATCCAACGGTAAACGGAAAGAGGCTGCCGTCATGTTTCGAAAATCGTTAGCAATTTTTCCGAACAATCATTTCGCGAAGCAGGCCTTGACAAATCTTAAATTGGAATGAGCCCGTATGCCGATTAAATTGCTGAGTGGCTTTAAATCCGCCGTGTTATCCGGTCCTAACAAAAAGAATGGTATCCCAGTTTGTCCCTTACATGCAAAGTTTTTAGAATGACAAAAGGAGGAGAGGTTATGTATTCGCTGATTATTAACCTAAAGAGCCGTTCGATGCAACTGCATTGAACGGCTCTTTATTCTTTTTATTCCACCCGGAAAAAGAGGAAGCGATATTCAGATGCTACGTATTATTTTCCGGGCAAAGGAACAACTGCACACAGTAGTCGATGTTTTTGTCTGTTAACGCAAAACAAGGAACAATGGAAAAGCAAATTGAGGAGAATTCAGCGTTATGCGCGCATCAACTAGTAGCATCTCATAGTCCTAATCCTCATTAACGGCCTTATAATCTGGTATCAGCTATTTACCTGACCCAGATCATACCGCCATTAGTTGAAAGTGTGTTGTTTTGTTCTGTAAGTGGCTAGTATTTAGGGAGTTTGTGTTCTAAACGGCCAAATGTACCATAGTGCGCAGATTTTATTGTGAATAAATTTTAAATTGGTTAACTTCCTACAACTTTCTTAACCAATATCAACATGGATACGAATAAGCAAGTACCCCAACTCCCCCCCTTAACATCAGCCGTGTTCACTAGCGCCTCGACCATGACTCTTATGAGCCGAAAAGAGGTCGAAGCAGCATTAATCGCCAATGCTTTCGAGGATGATGCCTTCAAGCAAGCCTTGCTAGCTAATCCCAAGTTGGTGATCGAAGCAAAGTTTTCCCTGGTGCTGCCTGATGACCTAACCGTCACAGTGCTGGAAGAGAGTGACTCCGAGGTGTTTTTTGTCCTGCCTCACAACCCCTACATGGGCATAGAGGAGGCCGACCTGCAAAAAGCCCTGGGCATGGACCTGACGGACATCGCGGGTTGGCTATTGGATCAACAATACAATCTGTCAGCTCGGCAGAAAGCCACCCTTAGCCGGTTGATAGTAAAGGCATGGCGCGACGCCAGCTTCAAAAAGCTCCTGCTGACTGATCCTGAGCTCGTATTGGCGCAGGAGCTAGACCAACCCTCCCGAGGCGGGGTAGCAATGCAGGTCGTCGAAGAGACAAGTGAAAAGATAGTGATTATCCTTCCCTATATGCGGGATGACTTTGCGGGCAGCCGGCAGGCTGATTCAAGCCTTACCAATTTGCCAATTGTTATTGGATCTCTTGTACGCACTCAAAGTGGATATACTTGCGATGGTGGGCCTGATTGTCCACTATATACACAACCTTCCCTCCTTGGTTGTCCTACTGTAATAGAGCTGAACGACCCAAGATGCTAGTGGACGACAAAGTTCATTGGCCAAAGTTGTCCTACTACTAGATTGCCAGGCGACCTAGACAACTGCTAATATCCGGAAACTTGACTGACTTTTAAACCGTATTCAGAACAAGCCCATTCTGATGTTTGTGAGGATTTATAAAAAATGCCTGTACTGATTTTGAATAGATCATTTTCCAGGCAATAAAAATTTCGTTTCTATGGTAGTTACTGATACTGACCTTTGGAGCATCTATGTATCCTCGTTGCCCGAATCGGAGCAGCCTGTGGCTCACCTCTCACCACTAAATGAACCTTCACGAAACCATTCCCGACCACAGGTTGATGCCTGCAATGAGGAGTGTTTACGAGAAGATTTCATACTTCCTGCCTGGACTGACACACTCTCCGAATGCCTCCAAACAGTTTCAGAATTGCCACTTCGGGAATCGGATATCCGACTCGTAAATGGCTACTCGGCTAAACCTCAGCCATTTGAAAAAATTTTATTATTGTTTGTCGAGTACGCTGCTGATCGGGTAAAAGCACAAACAGGCAGTTGTTACCATCAACTATCAGATGGTGCGCACGAGCAGGTGGCCCATAGCCTTTTGGTTTGGCTCTCTTACATCAATGCCTTGTCGATGGAAACGGAATTTTCAGTTTTTAGGGCTACCAGGCATTCTGGCGTTAACCGATGGTTGACGCCCGGGACTGATGAAGGATCAACGGAGTTGTATGATGCTTTTATTGAGCATTTACATTCCGATGGTTTACTCCGGTACTTTAAAAAATACCCGGTGCTCGGGCGACTCACTGCCAAAAGTATTGAAATCTGGGTTGCTACAACCACAGAATTCTTAAACCGGCTGGATAAAGATAAACAGGCTATTGCGCAGATTTTCAATGAAGGACACCTACCAGGATCAGTAACAAATATAATACTTCCTCTTTCAGACCGTCACCACGGTGGGCGTTCGGTAGCGATGCTCCACTTTGAGTCCGGGTTAAGATTGGTCTATAAACCCAAAAATATCCGTATCGAGCGAGCCTATAATGATTTAATTAATTGGCTAAACGCTTCTCATGCGCCCATCGACCTGAAATCATTCAAAGTGCTCGATCAAAATGGTTATGGCTGGGCTGAATGCGTTATGCACCAGCCACATCTGGACCAACAACAAGCGCAAGCTTACTACCGGCGTGCAGGCGGGCTTCTATTTCTGGTTCATGTACTGTGTGCCACTGATTTACATTATGAAAACATCATTCAGCAAGGTGAACACCCTGTCCTGATTGATCTTGAAACGCTACTGCATCCTTATGTTGACTCGCAATACATCACAGACACGGATAATGCCATCGTCGCAGCTGAAAAATTGATCAATACGTCGGTACTGAGGACGGGTTTCCTGCCCCGATGGTTTATGGATAATCAGGCGCAGGCGTATGATGTCAGCGGACTCGGTCAGTTTATGCCGCAACAATACAGTATCGAAGCCATCAAGTGGCGGTATATAAATACAGATGCCATGCAGGCTCGGTGGGAAAACATTTCGGTTTATGCCAATCAGGCTGATGCCAGTTCAGGCAGTTCTGACTCCACCAGGCTTGACCAATTTGCCAATGAACTGGCAGTGGGCTTCGATGCCATGTACTCGTTTTTTTATAAACACAAAGACCACATCGCTCGCTCAGCTCAGTGGCAGGTATTGGCCAATCAAACTGTGCGGTTTGTTTTCAGGCCGACAAGGGTGTACAGCCAGGTACAACATAATTCGGTGCAACCGACGGCCATGAAGAACGGTGCAAATCGCTCAGCCTGTCTGGCCGAATTGCATAGTGAAAATCTGTCTATAAGCTATGATATACCTCCTGAAAGGAAGCCAATTCTGGCTGCTGAGGTTGCCTCCATGGAGCAATTGGACATTCCACTTTTTTCGGCCAGAACCGACAACAATACTTTGATTATATCGCCAGACCAAACGCTGAGCGCATATTTTTCCGAGCCCAGTTATCAAACAGCTACCAGGCGTTTACTCTCACTTGGTGAGCGCGATAAAGCTAGGCAGATTGAGTTTATCAGGGGAGCAATCGGTTGTAGGGGTATTAGTAATCAACATTTTATAATGGAGGAAAGCTCAAGGCAATCAGCCCAGGAGCTCAATTTGCTCACTCCTCAAAAAGCCATTACACTTGGGAAAACAATAGCCGAGCGACTACGTGATCAGGCCGTCATTGCCGCTGACGGAAGCATGAGCTGGATTGCCCCGCGCTACTTTTCGAGTATTAAAAAATTCCAGTTGGTACCCATCTCCAATACACTTTATGATGGAACCGCAGGGATCGGTATTTTTTTCGCAGCTTTATACCGGGTGACGGGTGATGAAGAATATAAGTCATTGGCATTAAACACTATGGCCATCACCCAGTCCCAAATCGAAACAGCGAAAAAAAAACCTGGCTTTGCCTTGGGTGGTTACGCAGCCTATTCGGGTGTTCTCTATTCGTTACATACTATCGGCCAGCTTACCAATACTCCCCGCCTAATTGATGTAGCTTTTAATGCTGCCATGAGTCTGGATAATGGTTCGTTTGAATCAGATCAGAGCTACGATATCATGTATGGTAGTGCAGGTACGATTCTGGCACTTTTGCCAATTTACGAACATCAGCCCAAAGCGGATTTGCTAAAAACTTTGTGCGCGGCTGGTGACCATCTTATTAGTAGCCGAACCCTAACGGAAACGGGTTTTCAAAGCTGGCCTTCGCCCGACCAGATTTTTCTGGCGGGTTTTTCGCATGGGGCAGCTGGCATTGCCTACGCACTTTTGCGACTGTATGAAGTAACCGGAACAGAGATTTACAAGGAAGCCGCGCTGGATGCCATCCTGTATGAAGACAGTGTATTATGCCACTCTGAGGGAAACTGGCCCGATTTTCGGCGCGATCCAGATGCACCAGCTGACAATCCCGCATCTCAATCATTTATGTGTAGTTGGTGTCACGGGGCTCCTGGCATTGGTATGGCACGCCTAAGTAATATCACTTTGGAGACTGATACGGCAAGCCAGCGTGATATTCAATTGGCAGTTTCGACCACGAAACGGTATCTCAATTCGTCAGCCGACCATATGTGCTGTGGAAACTTTGGTCGACTGGAATTGCTTTTGATGGCAGGGATGAACAAGGCTGATTCGACGCTGCTCGAATTTGCGCTGTCTAAAGCGGGTGAAATTGTTGAACTGGCTGAATCTACTGGCGATTTTCGGTACAACTCGCATTTGGGAGCAACACCTGGTTTTTTTCAAGGTATATCGGGTATTGGTTACCAGTTGCTTCGGTTAACCCATCCCTTACAGTTGCCTTCAGTGCTAACCTTTCGCTAACTGGTTATGAAAGGTTCATTACACAAGGATGCAAGTAAAAATGCCTGGTTTTTTTTCAAGTTTATTTGGAAAAGCGGGAGCTACTGGCAGTGGATTAATCTGGCAATTCTGGTCATTCAGGCTATGTTGCCACTGGTGGTTGTTTACCAGATTAAACTGATTTTTGACCTGGTATTCCAGTCTCCACAGCCTGAGCGGACTGTATTGCATGAGCTAGTTGTATGGCGGGTAGCGGGCATCCTTAGCCTGTCGTTGCTAAGTATCCTCGTGACAGCAGTTTCTTCACTGGTAAAGAAAAAATTGAACCACCTCATTCTGGAATCCAGCCTAAACGAAATCCATGCCAAATCCATTTTGCTGGAACTAGCCTACTACGACGACTCAGAATCTTTCGATACGCTTTACCGCGCACAGGCAGATGGTCCTCACCGCCTGCTAAGCTTCCAGAATCAGTTGCAGGGATTGTTCCAAAGCGCGGTAACGCTCTTAGGTTTGCTGAGTTTGCTCCTGCTCCTGCACTGGTTTATCGGCGTTGTTCTGCTGGTGTCGATTCTGCCGGGTGTCGTGGTTAGGTACCTGTCCGGCACGACATACTACAACTTTCGGCAACAAACAACGGGTAAACAGCGTAAAGCCGAATATTATGTATGGTTGATTACAGGACATTATTTCGTAAAAGAAATCCGGCTGTTTGGATTAGGAGAATTTTTGAAAAATAATGCGCGGTCAATCCGGGAAACGTTATTCGACGAACAGTTTACCTTCTCAAAACGCATTGTTCTATGGGATACCTGCACCAAAGCCTTTGAGGCGGTGGCGATTTACGGCCTGTTTTTATTTCTGGTGGTTGAAGCGGTCAATGGATCATTTGGCGCGGGTGATCTGCTCCTTTATCACCAATTGCTAACCCGTGGACAGGGGGCTATCGGGGCACTGTTTACCAGCCTGACCAGCTTGGTAGAAGATGTCATTTTTCTAAAGAATTTGCGGGCATATCTCAGACTGGAAACCCTTATTAACGACCCTGATCTCCCGGTGCCATTTCCAGAGTGTGTTGACAGTCTCAACGTTACCGATGTATCATTTACATACCCAAAGCAAACCAAACCTGTCCTCCGCCAAATTTCCCTGCGAGCGAAATGCGGGGATACAATTGCCATTGTCGGGAAAAACGGGTCAGGAAAGACATCGCTCATCTCGCTACTATGCCGGTTGTACGAACCGGATCAGGGTAATATTTCGGTAAATTCGATCAACTATAATCGGTTTAAACAGGATGACCTACGCGCCAATATCAGTGTACTGTTTCAGGATTACGTCAATTATCAGTTTGTTGCCAGTGAAGCCATTGGGATAAGTGATAGAAGTCGCCCCGAGCTATCTGAGATACAGCGGGTAGCTACAGTTGCCGGTGCAGATGAATTTATCCGACAGTTGCCCAACCAATACGATTCGACTTTAGGCAGGATGTTCGACAATGGGCATGAGATCAGCACGGGTCAGTGGCAAAAAATCGCCCTGAGCCGGGCTTTATTCAGAGATGCCCCGATTCTTATTCTTGATGAGCCCTTCAGTTCGATGGATGCGGAGGCCGAACGCGTTGCATTTGAAAAAATCAGTCACATTGCCAGCAATAAGATTCTTATCCTCGTTAGCCACCGGCTATCAACGGTAAAAGGGGCTACCTGCATTTATTTTTTGGAAGACGGAGCGATTATTGAATCCGGAACCCATGATGAATTAATGAATAAACAAGGAAAGTACGCTGCCATGTTCGACCTTCAGCAGACAGCTTCGGCTGCTCTTGGCTGATCAACCTTTTTGTTTACCTCTACTATTGTCAGATGAAGTCAATTGATAAATACTGCTCCTTGTTAGAAGCGTACTGGAAGTTGTCTGTAAATGACAAAATACTGGTAATCAAGACATCTATACTATTGATTAGTTTACGTATATTGCTAAAACTACTACCGGCAGATAAGCTATATTCTTACATTCGAAAAATATTGCGCCAGCCAAGCGATTCGTATGAAAACCATCGACACTATACCTTCAGGGTAATACGGGCGGTTGAGACGTGTGGTCGGTATCTACTACGTACCCGCTGCCTGGGACAGGCGCTGGCTGCCCTAATTTTGCTCAATCGGCGGAGTATCGCCTGCCAACTAAAGCTCGGTTTTATTCCTGGCAGCGGCAAGCATTTGGCTCATGCCTGGCTGGTAGCCGATCAAGATGTCCTGACTGGGCGAAATGAAAAACTGCACCTTTACCTTCCCATTGACTTCGGTCAATCACTCCTTACAACCACCCACTCTAAAACCCTTTTTGCGCCAGTTGATGATCCGGAAATGGACCTGCTGTTGTATTGCCTAAGACGCTGTAATGACCCCTCTGCTACGTCAACGAAAGCGGCTACTTTCTGGCGAAAAAAAAGCTTCGATTGGGACCGGTTTCTTTATCTCACCTGGCTCAATAAAATTATCCCTGTTGTTTGGAGTGAACTTATAGTCAACACCTGCCCACAGCTACCAGAGCGGGTAATCCAGGAGCTACAAAATGCTCACGACGACATTGTGGCGCATCATATCACAAATATCGTTGAGCTAAAAAAGTTGCTTACCTTACTACATGACCACAATCTGCCCGCGATTCCGTTTAAAGGGGCTGCTCTTGGGGCGTTCTATCGGCGGGCAAGCGAACGCCAATGGGGCGATTTGGACATAATCATCCGAAAGCAGGATATACGTTCCGCCGTAAGGCTCCTTGAATCGGTTGGATATCGGGATGTGGTCCAACCAGGCGGCCTTACCCTAGATGAGTTGCTTGGTAAGCACCATGCGTATTATATGGATTCCCCCGACGGCAGAGTACAAATCGATATTCACTGGTCTCTCACAGAGTACCGAGACGAAATTAGGTATTCAACGGATTCAATTTGGGAATACGCCATCGAACAACCTTTTTTTGATATCCATACACCCATGCTTTCGCCAGAACATTTACTGCTGACAACCTGCATCCACCATGGAGCAAGAAACGGCTGGGACGAGTTGAGGCTGATCGTTGATTTAGACCAGCTAATCACCGCACACCCAAACGCCGACTGGAATGGTATTTTTATTTGGTGCAATCGACTTGGTATCCTCAGGAGTATGTTGGTAGGGCTATCACTGGCTCATGACCTGCTGGCTACACCACTGCCTAATGAAGCCAAGAGGTTAATTGCCGCAGATGGACAGATCGCCAAGATTCAGGAGGCTATTTGCCGGCAACTAGCCGCCCGTCACAACTTGAAACGCCTGCTGGCCATTTTTTGGATTAAAATAAGAATTCGGGAAAATCTTGGAACTAGGCTAGCCCTGTTTTGGCATCTACTTACCGATACCGAAACGACCAAATTAGTGATGAGACCAAATGAACTCGATATGCGAGTGTTAAGCCTGCCCCATTCCTTTAGATTTGTATATTATATTATCAGGCCCTTCCGGCTAATAAATAAATTTGTTTTGAAAGTAGGGGATTAATCCAGCCCTGACAACTTCTACTATCTATGTGGTTTTGCAGGCAATGCGTATACGCAGGAGCCAAGGTATCACCTGCCTGTAAGGATGCTGAGTCTACTCAACACAAAACAGGTTCCTGGCTCTCTTCGGGTAACAGGTTTCGAAGCATGGTTGTAGCCAAGTTTGGTGGCCATCCAAAATTATACTCAGTAGCCTACCTGCGCGGTGGTTCGGCTGATTGTCGTCAAGTCCCAGCGAACGTAGTCGAGCGTGGCGAGCAGATCAATCATTAAAGCGGCCGCCAAGAGTTTAAAGCTGGCGGCCGGGGCAAATAGTTTTTGTTAACACTTAGGAAGCTTGTCGAAGTTTCCCCGTTTTAGTAAACAACCTATCTCTTACTATTCTCACATTCTCACTGATGCGCGATTTTCTCACCCGGCAATACCGCATGGTAGTTCTGATGTTTCTATGGTCAAGCATTTTGCTAACGTCTTCCAAGGGGACGCCGTTGTTCAGCATCATATCAGCAAAGAAATGTCTCGCATCGTGGGTGTCCAACCTCCTGATACTTCCCGTGATGTCCCGAATATCGCAGAGGTCTGCCAGCTCCTTCAAATACGTATTGTACCTGAAATTACTGTTGACAGGAATCAGCTTATCGTGGGCTATGCAGTAGGGATGGTTCTTGTACTTTTCAATCAACTCTTCGACGATCGGAAGGATTGGTACAATTTCGCCGACCTGCGTTTTTCCCCGTTTGCGCACGAGCCACCTTTCCCTCTTCGAACCGATCAGCGTAATGCTATCCCGCGTCGGCCCATAGATATCCTGGTAGGCAAATCCGGTAAAGCATTGAAAAATAAAGGCGTCGCGTACCTCAGACAGCCTGTCAACGTGCAATTTCTTTCGGTGAATGCGTTCGACCTGTTCAAACTCTAACGGGATCACTTCAACATCGCCACCGGAGCATTTAAAACCTTCCATCGGGTTTCGCGTTATGAAATCCTTTTTGACGCCGATTTTTACTATCTGCCTGGTCCATTTCACGTCCTTACGGGCAGACACCTCCGCGAGTGGTTTGGGCTTGTGAAGCGTCAAGTATTCGTAAAGCTCTTCTGCAAACAGACCAGATAGTTCGGAAAAATTCAGATCCGATGTTTTGTACTGAAACTTAATAAAAGCAGTAACGTGCCTTTTAAGTTTTCGCCAGTGCCGTAGCGTATTGTCTGAACGCATCCCGCGCTGAACCATCAATTCAAATTTTTCGATGTGTTCGTCGAACGCTTGAAGCAGGGTTTGTTGCTTCTTCAACCCGTGTTTGAGGGTATGGTCTTTGTCTTCCACCGGTTTGCCTTTGTAGACGTTTTTAAGCATCGTAGGCGTGATGCATTCAAACTGCGATTGCAGCACCATGAACTGGGAAGTGAGCGAAGTTCTCACCTGGTCGATCGCAATGTTGATCAGTTTGGCTTCCATTCCTGAGGCAGTAACCTTTTTGGTTTGGTTGCACCAGTCGTCAGGGCGCACTTTTTTGCCGAGTGAGATTTCGTCATCGAGGCCATCGATGGTAATCCGGACATAAATCGGCGCTTTGCTGTCTTTGGTTGTTTTGGCTTTGAATAACCAGAAGAGGATCGAAAGTTTCTGATTGCTTTTCATCCTTCACATTTTTAAGTGATCTAATGTTCCCTGCGGGGACTTCCCGCAGGCGACGCATCGATTTCCTCAAAACCACATCACAAGCTATTTTCGGAAATTCGGTTACCTAATTTAGAAAATCAGATAGGTAACCGAAACGGTAACCGAATCGGATGGGTTACTTTGATCAGGAATGACTCAAAAATTTTGAAACAAGCTGATTTTCAGAACAATTTAAAACAAAAAAGCGCCCTTTGAGGCGCTTTCAGTGATCCCGCTGGGATCGCAAAATATCGACGAAAGTGGTTGAAAGTCAGATATCTTATTCGAACGGATCGAATAGTTGACTGAATTGGGGACCGAATAATATGACTCGATTTGCGTTCGATTCAATATTCTCCGTATCAAAGTTAGTCTTTTTATAGTCGTCTATCCAAAGAGCGCTCAGCAACGTGATTTAATTGGCTAGCAAATTCTTTGCTACTTTTACAACTGAGAGCGTTTTCCCTTCCGATAATATGTCAGCAGAGCATTTCCTGTGCCGTTGTTGCGGCTAAAAAACAGCCGAATCGAAACGGCGACGGGAAACGAGATTTTCAAACGACAGGACGGTTTCTACGAGAATTTGCTAGACGACAAGACTTGATTACAAATCAGAAGGATTTTTTGAGATATCCGAAGGCTGCCTCGGCAGTAACCGCCGCCCTGGCTGTATGCGTCGGCTCTAAAAGCCTCGCGCACACGGCCAGGGCGGCGTAATGGAAACGGAAGAAGAGGGTTAACAATATCTTGATAACACGTATGAAGGCTCTGCCTTTTAACGGTTCAAAACGACTAATAATTATGCAGATTTCAGTCTTGAACTACTGAAATAGCCTGAAGTTAATTCCCTAATAGTCAATAAGATGAATATATTGAATATACTAATTTCTTATCGCCGTTAAAGCACAAATACCAGCGCTCGTTCTTGCCATTACTGAGCTCGAATGTATATCCCCGATTGTCTTCATATTCATTGCGGAAACTATTGTTGAAATTAAGAAAGTTGTCGAGGTTAAAGCCCATAAACTGCGAAGACGCTGCCAGCAAGTCACGGAAATATGTAATTTCTGTGGAAGTCAGGTTAGGTGCTACAAAACCCGGCCCTCCATTGAAATCCTGATCAAACTGACGTATCCTATTAAAGGAGCCAACCCATATTACCTGTCCGTCTTCTTTAAAAAGAATAGGAAGAATGGTCGCTCCAAGGAACTTCACAGAAACCATATATTGCTTGCTTCCGTCGGACATAAGCCTGATTGTGCAGTCGGAAAATACCAATTCATTGTTATTGATGATGTATTGACGGCTCGCCTCGTTAAGATTCGTAAGCGAATTGACAAATGCCGGATTCGGCTTATTTCGGCCAGCGATATATTGCTGGATCCCATCGGGCAAATCCTTAATTTCCCTTGTAACAAATTCCCTTTCATAACTCGTAAGCATGACACTTCCATTGACAAACCGCACCAGATATTTCAAGCCATTCAATTCGTAATCAGCACCGTACGAATCCTGCTCATTGAGATAAACCAGCTTTCTGTAATTACTCAATTTACCTCCTCTGATCGCTAGGCTCTGAACCTGTGCAACCAGATGATCCGGTACCGCGTCGCCGGTAGTAGCCGCCACCCTGAGAATACCGGATGTACCGACGATTGCATTGTAGCCTTCATTGTTGTTTTCAAAAGACAACTCATATACGCGACCTTTTTCCACCTCCGAAAGGCCCTTCAAATTGCTTGCCGACGGGTATGATTTGTATACGAGCTCCTTCAACGATGCAGGCAACTCTACCGTCGTTTCCGGCAATTCCAATTCCGGCTTTGGTGTCGTTTCGGAGTTTTTAGGAGATTTACATCCGAGAACAGTTAATAACAATACGGCGAAAAATAGAAGAAATCTCATTGGCTTTTGTTGTAGTTTATTGGCTTCCATCTTAGACCTGTTTTTTGTTTCAAACGTTGCCCGACGTAGAAACAAATTGTCTGTTATTTGGAAGTGAAAAAACATTTTCAAAAAAAATTAACGACGCAGGCAACACTTTTTAGCAGTAAACCTGTCTCTTACGCAAACAAGCCAGCAATACGCTTTATAATAATATTGATGAACTTTGAAAAGATTGCACTTTTTGTTACAATCATCAGCCTGTCAATTTTGATTGGTTGCAATAAGGTTGTCGATGTACAGGAACCCGATACAGAAACTGTTCCCGATGCCACCATCACGGCCATTAAGAATGACTACCCGGATGCAGCGAAGTTTGTATTCAAGACTTTGCTAAAAGACAAATTATGGAAAGCAAAGTTTATCAGCAATGCTTCCAATTTTGAAACACAGGTCAGTCCCACGGCAATTGTTGCCCAGGTATATCGGGAATCTTCCGACCTCACACTGTACAAGAACCTTACAGATAAACTAAAAGTAAAGGGCGGATCGATATCCGGCGTGCAGCTGGCTGACAAAGCCACCGATAACGGAGCGAGGATGAAGTACGTATTCAACGGCAAGCCATTCCTGCTGAATTACTATATCCTTAATGACTGGCATATTATTAAACTGACCGCGAACGCCCCCTCTGAGTCGTTCGTTGTCGATACCGGGGATTTGCCGGCGGCTATTCAGTTGTTTTGTCAGCAAAAATCTATATCGTTGGCCAACAGCACCACCAATCTGATTACCGATTCCGATGGCAAGAAGACCTATTACATCTACCCCGCGGCACAATTGTACCCGCTTATTTTCAGTGACGCGGGAGACCTGCTATGGATAGCCCGCAATTCGGACGGGTCAAACGTCGTGAACAAGGCTAACAACGAGGTGGGGACCGCTGAGCTGCTCGCGAAAGTGACCGAGGGATACGAGGACTTCACGACGCCCACTAACGTCGCTTTCGAATCGCAATTCGACGGCCTGAAAAGTGTCCGTTATGTGTTGCAGAAAAAGTCCGGGGTAGAGGGCACACGCACATTCATTAATGAACTGAGAGAAGTTTTTGTAAACGCCACCACGGGAGAAATTATTTATGACCAATACTCATCCTATGTCTTTAGATAGCTTGTTCATGCAGGAACCTCGAGCAGTCAGCAATTAACAGACCCTGTTTCGATAAAACTTGCGAATGGCCTTATTTCACCCCCCCAAAAAAATGGAATTAGCTGAGCTCGTAAAGGCTTGCCAACGGCAGGACTCGCGGGCGCAGGCTGTTTTCTATGATCGCTATAAAAGCAAATTGCTGGGCGTTTGCCTTCGCTATGCTAAAACTGTAGCCGAGGCGGAAGACATTTTTCAGGAAGGCATACTACGGATTTTTGCAAAAATCAATGACATTCAAAATCCCCAGGCCATCGATAGCTGGGTCAAAACGATCATGGTTCGCCATGCGATCGATTATTATAACCAGGTGACGCGAAAGGAAATGCTGAGTACATCCCACGAGGACGTACGATTGGATTGGGAGAACAACGACTACACGGTCCTGTTCAGCAAACTGGACGTCAGCCTGCTTCTTGAGGCCATCAACGAACTACCAGACGGCTACCGTATTGTGATCAATATGCATTTCATTGACGGCTACAAACATGCAGAAATAGCTGAAATGCTGGGCATCAAGGAGGTCACATCCCGCTCGCAATTGTTGAAGGGGCGGAACCTTTTAATTAAAAAACTGGAAAAAAAAGGGATCAAGCAGCATGAAATCTTTTGATGACGAATTAAATGATGCCATTCAGAAGGCCCTTCACGATTCGTTTGAGAATTTTGAAAGAGAGCCAGGAGCATCCATTGACCAGAAAATATATGAAGCCCTCGACAAACCGTCCAGGGTAAGGCCTCTTCTGCTTTTTGCGGCTGCGATACTTCTGCTTGGCTTCGGGGTGGTGGAAATGCGCGACCACTATACTTCTTTCCGGTCAATTACCGATTCCCGGCCCACGAACCAGACATTGGAGGAAAGTACAAGCGTATTACTGCTTCACGGCAATATCGTGGTCAGCGCCGACCAACCTTCCCATTCGCCCAATAATACTCATGCAAATCTGGCCAAACCGAGCATCCGGAAACCACAGAAAACAGTTGCACCGGTAAAAACGGCACATATTCATCCCGATCGCGAGCATGGGAAACCTGCATTTGAAAAGATCTGGGCTATCGCGGCTCCCGTTTTTCCTGCTAAAAACAAACTGCCGTCCGTAACAAATAGTGAATATTCTTTACCTGTTCAAACGACGAGTAGTCCTGTTAATCACGTGAGCGCTATTGCTCCCGGCTACCCATCGCCATTGCTTGTCGATCTGGACATGCCGGAAATTAGCGACGTATCCCATGTAGGAGATTCGACATTACAGGCTCCGGCAAATCAATCGGTGGAGGAAAAACTCGATTTTCCTCGCTATCAGCCATCCGGCAAAAAATCATTTGCCTGGTTATTCAACCTCATGGCAACCAATACTTTTCAGAGTATTTATCTGCTGCCAAACGCTGAATCGCGTATCCTGAAAGTTTCGTTCCCGGTTTCGACCGCGAATCTCGGGTACAAATTGAGCGCCGGGTTTCAAACGATGGGTTTCCAGTGGTTGTTCCATTACAGTCACCTGAGCTGGAAAGCAGAATATATTTACGCGATTGATGAATTTAAAGCTGATGAGGATGGTGCTAACCGCTATGTTTTCGAACGGTTGGGAAAAGCAGAAATTGTAACGAGCAAAGTACAATTGGCGGGAATTGGGATCAAAAAGCAGTTCGATTTCAAAGGCAGACGTACCGGACGGTTTTTCACACAGATTGGCATCGACTATTCCCGCCAGCTGCAATCCGGCGGACAAAATTTCATCACGGGAGCGATTTCAGCGGGAAAGGCCCTTACAGTGAACAAAACTACGGATCTAACAATCGGCCCCTACTTCGAATACAATTTCTATAAGGTACAGACTGCCGAATACAGTATCAAGGTACGGCCTAATCAGGTCGGTTTATCGGTTGGTTTGAGGATAAACAGGACGAGGTAGCTACGTCCGGAAAGAGGATGCACACTAGCAACTCATTGCAAGGTTTCGAGGTAGTTTTCAGCTCTTCCAAATAGGGCATGTACACCTCTTTGTCCCTTTCCAATTTGCCAAAGTTGCGAATGCCCCAATAACCTGAGATGTTAATGTGCAGTTAGTCTCCAAAAGTGTATAGCTATTCTGCTTAGAGACACTGTAAAGTCGAGAATTCAAGCTTGTATAGTAAAATCGACTCTTAAAAAGTAAGGTGTATAGTTAATGAATCAAACAGATACGTTGCGGGTATGTGGGAAGAGGAAAGACGAATTCTGAGCGAGGATGAATCATGGCTAAGGCGACTGTTTTTTTCGCTTAACGATTTCATCATTGAATATTATCGAACATTCAAACAGCTGCCTAGTATTGCGAATGCCTATTGCAACGGGCGAAGTTACAACGGGGTTCTGTTCTCAGTAATGGAAGGAAATCAGTTAGATTGGCGTAATCACGTCATATTTTGTTGATGAATGATCCGGAAGACTATGCTTAAATCCCTGTCGGAAGCCATTCTGCCATAATCTTTATCGATACTGACGCAATGACTGCGCGGCATTGTAATCATATTCCTTCGAGTGATATTTCCTTGGAAATCTAGTTTCTCTAAGCATACTTCATTATGAGTAAGTTTCTTAGTGTACCCTAATTCCGCTCCTTGGATTCCAGCGCCATTGCTTCCCTGAGCGTCTCAAAAAATTTACGCCCCAGGTCAAGCCTTTTTCCATTGTCGGATGGCAAGGAGATATCGATAAAATCGACAGGTTTGGCATCGCCTTCATTTGCGTTGTGAATTTTGATCAAAATAAGTGCACGGCGCTGTTCTTCGCCGTGCCACGTATTCCTGACCAATTCGGCCGCTATTTTGTAGGTGCGGGCCGGATTGGTAACTAGCAGATAGTTATCCCCCTTAGGAAATTTGCATTGTCGTAAATCAATTCCATTGAGGAAAGACAAACCTTTTAGTTCGGCCTGTGAGAAATCGACATTTTCCATCGGATTGAAAATTAAATACTTCTTCTTGGCGTATATCAGTTTCTCAAACCAGCTCAAAGGCGGGTCTAGTTTTCCCTGGAAAAAGACGGATTCGATCGAGCCAACAAACTTGGTGTTATAAAACTGACTCGCGCTAAAGTGAGTAGTCGACAATTTGCAGTTTTCAAAAGAGCAGTCGCGCAGGATAGGAAATCCGAAAATTACCCGGCATAAGTTGCTTCGATGAAACACGACATTTTCAAACGAGCCCGATTCTGACCACCGCGATGTGTTCAGGTAAGCATCCCGGAAATCACAGCGTGAAAAAATGCAGTCGAAAAAGTTAGACGCTTCGATATGCACCTCTCTGAAATCAGTCCTGCTGAAAAGGCCCCCTTTGACATTGCATTTAGTCCACCATGTTCCTCGCAAGTCAGCATAGGACAAATCAACAGACTCCGAATTCAATCGGCGAAGGATCAATGGTCTAGAATCCTTTGGATTTTCCACAAATACTAATCCTCTCAGGTCTATACGCCCGTCGATTTTTGGATGATCCTTTAATATCGCAAACATTTTACGGGGATTAGCTAGAATGCGCTTGCGTATCACAGCCCATTTATCTGTGGTCCAGCGGTCGATTAACTGCTCCGTTATCATATTTCGAGGGCCAACGTTCTCAATGGTGACAAACATAAGCAAACTGCCGAACATCGAGTCAATTTGAATGTTACCCATTTAGAAATCGAAAGGGTCTAGGATTTCCACATTGCGAATTTTAGATTTGTTTTCTTGACAATATTAAAACAGAAAAAGTGATGGAAAGGATGAGGGGAGCGGATGAAAGCAAAGGCCGCCTGTCGCTAGATCAATTGGTTACGCTTGCAGACTTGAAAAGTGTTCGAGACGAGCTTTTAGCAGCAATTAACAGGACGAGGGTATCTTTGCCAGACACCGCAAAGAAATGGCTCAAATCTTCTGAGGTAAGAAAACTCCTAAACATTTCACCGGGTAAGTTGTTAACTCTGAGAGCTAACCGTCAGCTCGCGTTTGTTAGATTAGGAGGAGTAATCTATTACGACAGGGACGACATCGAAGCTATGATTCAAAAAGCTAGAACGCCAACTTCGACCGGAAGGGTATGAAGACAGCATACCAAACTTCCGGACGTGGATGTGATGTCCCTCCCAGGCCGGAATACGTGGAGATTTATTTCCTTCAATGCAAACAGTGTACCGAAGCGGCCCATCGGTTTTATCAACACCACTCTCGACGGCCCTGGCGATCCCGGAATGGAATGGTCATTCAAGATTGGAAACGCTTGGCTTGGCAGTGGATTTGGAATAAACGGTAAGCAGAAACCAGTCCTTACCGCCGAAGCTTGTGGGAACTGATAAAAATCAGAATATAATTTCCACCAACTTTGGATCCAGATTAATTTGCAGTAAAAAACCAGCATGCAACTCGACATTCATCACCAAACTATTCTTGATTACCTGGCCCAGACCGACAAGCCCATCTTTTTGACCGGAAGAGCAGGAACAGGTAAGACAACCTTCTTGCAACATATCCGCCAGAATCTGGCCAAAGAAATGGTGGTGGTCGCCCCGACAGCAGTGGCGGCCATTAACGCAGGTGGGGTTACGATCCATTCATTTTTCCAGGTTCCACTGGGCCCTCTGATCCCGGGTGTGCGTGGCAAGCACCAGCCGCAGTCGGCGATCCGGTCTGTGAACCCCGAAAAGGAAAAAATGCTCAGGCGGATGCAACTTCTGATCATCGATGAAATCAGTATGGTACGGGCAGATGTGCTGGATTACATTGACGCGCTGCTTCGGCTCGTGAGAGCGTCGGCAAGGCCGTTTGGTGGCGTTCAGTTACTGATGATCGGCGATCCGTATCAGTTGCCACCAGTTACCAACAACGACTGGGATGTGTTAGGCCCGGTTTATAAAAGCCCCTATTTCTTTGACAGTCTGGTTTGGGCTTCTTCGGGCTTTCTGACCTTTGAGCTGTCGCGTGTGTACCGGCAGAGCGATCCGGTGTTTATTGACATCCTCAACAGCGTCAGAGACGGTAAGGTTACTGAAAGCACCCTGGCGGCGCTCAATGGACAATACATTTCCGGACCGGATCTGGACCTTTCTGACTACGTTACCCTTTCTACCCACAACAACAAGGTTAAGGAGATTAACGAACAGCGGCTCAGCGCATTACCAGCCTCTGAACGCCTTTTCAGCGCGGGTATTTCAGCGGACTTCCCTTCGGAGGCATATCCGGCTGAAAAGGAGCTCATCCTCAAAGAAGGAGCCCATGTGATGTTTATCAGAAATGACAGTTCGGGAAAGAAGCAGTACTACAACGGGCGGGCGGCGCGGGTCTCGCACATTGAGAACGGGCGTGTTCATGTCACTTTTTTGGATGACGGTTCGGATTTTATTGTGATTCCGGAAATCTGGCAGAATGTGAAGTATGCCTTGTCGGAAACAGAAGGGAAGATCAGTGAATCCAGCGCGGGGACATTTACGCAGCTGCCGCTGAGGCTGGCCTGGGCGGTAACCATTCATAAAAGTCAGGGCCTTACCTTCGATAAGCTGGTGGTCGATGTACGCAGCGCATTTGCGGCGGGCCAGGTTTATGTGGCCCTGAGCCGCTGCCGTTCGCTGGATGGACTCGTGCTGCTCAGGCCCGTCGACGCGGCCAGCGTGAAGGTGGCCCCGGCGGTAAAAGCCTTTATGCAAAATGCCTCGATTAATGCATTTGACAGTGCGGCGCTGGCTGCATTCCGATACGGTAGCCTTCGCGAGGCGGTGATCGATTTGTTTGATTTCACCATTCTGGCAGAAAGCTGGGAGCTTGTGCTGGGCTTTATCAGAGAAAATGATCTGCTTCACGGGCATGTCCGGCCGGGAACCGAAGTTATATCGAAGCTGATTAATTCCGAGTTGATTAAGGTCTCGGTTAGCTTTCACAGGCAAGAGCTGTCGGTACTTGTGGACCAGCCCGAGGAAGGCAGCCCGGCATTCCTGCCCGAACGGTTGACAAAAGCTATTGCCTATTTCTCGTCCAAGCTCCACGAATGCGCCCGCAAAATAGACGATCTGCTCTCCCAATGCGATCAGCGCGCGATGAACCCGGACTTTCATTTGGCCGCGGCACGGCTGAGGCATTCCGTCGGGCTGAAAGCGGCGATTTTTTCGAGATTGCCGCAGGCCGCTGATCTGGATGGACTCGCTTCAACAGCCGCAACGGCCGTGCGAGAATACCAGTCGGACAAAGGCGGGTCAAAACCTGGGGATGGTCCCAAAAAACTCCCCGTGGCAGAGGGACCGCTCTTTGATAAACTGCTTGAATGGCGTGCCGATATAGCGCAGCAGCGCAATGTGCAGCAGTACACGATCGTGTCGGATACTGTTTTGGCACAGGTCGCTCAGAAAATGCCAGGTACCTTAACTCAATTATCACAAATCAAAAATTTTGGTCAGGCCAAAGCGTCGGATTTCGGGCCTGATATTATACGCGTTATTATGGCCAATAATGGCACGAATGAGCTTTTTTAAAGCGTAGGGAAAGGCGAGGAGTGAAGGAGTTGCAGGTAGCCTAATTGATGATAGAAACTGTTCGTGTTTGAACATGTAGCCGCTCGTTATTGAACATGAAAAAGAATTTCAAAGGACTTACGGTGTGATTGGGAGTGATTTTGAAGCAATCATGACTTAGGCCTGTTATTTGCTGACAATTGCTTTCACCGGGTAGTTTCTTATTTACATCCCTGGTATTTGCCGCTAAAAACAAAGACCGAAGTATGATAAAGAACTACCTGAAAATCGCCTGGCGTAATTTGGTTCGAAATGTCGCTTTCTCCCTTATTAATGTGACTGGGCTTTCGATAGGAATGGCTACCGCTATCCTAATTGGTTTGTGGTTATGGGACGAAATATCATTTAATAAATATCATCAGCATTACGATCGCCTCGCCCGCGTGATGCAGCACCAAACTGCAAATGGCGCGACTTTTACGAGTATCGCGACTCCACTTCCCTTGCGAAATGCCTTAGCTGCTGAGTTTGGGAGCGATTTCAGTCACATCGCATTGTCTTCCTGGACGGAAGATCATATTCTGGCCTATAATGGCGCGAAATTCACGAAAAAGGGCAATTGTGTCTAGCGGGATTTCCCGTTTATGATGTCGTTGAAAATGCTTCGTGGAACGGCAAAACATCTGGATGATCCAACATCTGTTTTGCTTTCCCAAACGGTTGCGAAAGCATTATTTGGCAATTCCGAGCCGATCAATAAACGCATTATCAGGTTATCCGCCAAGAAGTGCTGCAATCTGGTGCAGTCGTTGAACTTGCAGAATCGTCATCACCAGTCGACGAGGTTTGGAGCAGCGACGCCAGTTTTGCCTGGGCGGGCAAAGATCTTGATCTGTTGGGCGATTTTGGCACCGTAGGAATCACACACGAATATGGAAAGACTGTGGGTTGGCGTTTCGTCCAGGGGCGCGACTTTTCCAGAAATTTCTCGACGGACTCACTCGGTATTATTCTAAATGAAAGTGTTACCCAATTTATGGGGATCAAAAATCCGGTTGGGATGACCATCCAGTGGAACGGCCTGCATACAAGGTTACCTGCAATACAAGGTTATAGGTGTCATAAAGGATGTTATTACCGGTTCGCCATTCACACCCATCAGGCCTACCGTTTATCTAATCAGGCAGGGTTGGGCCGAACTTATCCATATTCGGCTTGATCCTGCAAAGAACCGCGGTGAGGCGCTGTCTTCTCTTGAAACTATTTTCCGGAAGTATAACCCCGGCAGTCCTTTTGAATACAAATTCGCCGACGATGAGTATGACCGCAAGTTTCGCGCGGAGGAACGCATCGGCCAGCTTGCGGCAATCTTTACGACCCTGGCAATTTTAATCAGCTGCCTGGGGCTTTTGGGCCTGGTTTCCTTCCTGGCCGAGCAAAGGCAGAAAGAGATCGGTATCCGCAAAGTGCTGGGCGCGTCGGTAGCGAGCGTTTTGGGGATTGCTCTCCAGGGACTTTATCGTACTGGTTGGCGTTGCTTCACTGGTGGCCATGCCGGTTTCGCATTATTTGTTAAGAGGCTGGCTGGAAAAGTATGCCTACCGAACAGAACTATCCTGGTGGATTTTCGCGCTAGCGATAGTCTGTGCCCTTGCGATAACGTTGTTTACTGTAAGTTTTCAGGCTGTGAAAGTAGCATGGGTGAATCCGGTGAAAAGTCTGCGTGGAGAATAGCTTCGTCTCCCGGCTAACCGTTGGGAGCACTGGTTACGCACTGATGACCATCGTGTTAGATTATGTGTGGCCCACAGATCATATCATATGCCGCCGAAATCACCGGAGATGCCAGAAAAATGATTCAATAGACGCTTGGTTGGGGAGTTTTGCCAGTACCGTCATCGACCCCTTGATTCTGCGAAATCCCTGAAGAAAAGCCCTGTAAACCTTTGCCCTAAGCGCTATCAAAGAGGTGACATTGAACGCAGTAACTGGAATGTTTCCGAATACGACCTCCCAAACGCTCAATGTATCCCAGCCGGATGGACGGGAAATGCTTATTTATGACCTGGCCGGCCGGCTTCGCCTAAAAGCAAAAGTGCTGAACGGTCGTGTCAATGTAGGTACCCTTGAAAATGGTACTCATTTGATCCGGGAGAATCCCCGGAAAGCGGAAAATTCAGGCCACCGATTTGTCATTGTGCGTTGATTGTCGCCTGAATATGGCCAATGCCATCATTCTCCGGCATTAAAAGACAGCCTCATTCGCAACTCGTTGGTACAAGTTCCGAATGAGGCTGTCTTTTAGCCCAATTTCCCAGAGCTAGTTTTTCAGTACCTTAAAGCTTCTGCCGTTGATGACCAGCACGTAAATACCGGCCTTTTGATCGCGGAAGTTGATCTCCCGGGAAATCGTTCCCGAAGTGCCTGCTGCCACCTTTTCTAACTGTATTCCTATGCCTGCTACTTTAAGGCCGTCAGCAGTAAAAACCTCCAGTGACTGCAATCCCACACTGGAATCGATGCGTAGTACGTCTGTTACCGGGTTGGGGTAAACGTTGATTTTGATACGGGTATCATACTGGATGGAAATAGTCCTTGAAAAGGCATATGAGCCGTCTTTGTCGATTTGTTTCAGCCGGTAATAGTTGATCCCCGACAACGGTGTTTGGTCGACCAACCCGTAATTTATGAGGACTTTGCTCTCGCCTTTAGCATCGACATTTCCGATAGGTTCGAAGTTTTTCGCGTCGCCACTTCTCTGGATTTCAAAATGCGATGCATTCAATTCCTCGGTCGTTGCCCATTGCAGCACAACTGCATTTTCAACCGCCTTGCCCGTAAAACTGACCAACGTCACTGGAAGCGCTGGTTCCACACTGCCGATCGCGATCGCGCTAATGGCAACTCCGGCAGGTATTGTACCGGTTAATGTGCTGTTTTCGGTGTTCCCGCTAGCGTTGGAGCCAGCGCTCAGCCCAATCCATTCGGTGCCATTCCACCCGACCAGCCGCAGGTTGGCAGCCAGTGCGAAGTTGGATAGGTCCGGAATGGAAACCGTGACGGAGACATTGTCATCACTTCCCGCGGGGTTGATCCAGTCCCAGAAGCCCGCCGGACTAACCGCTTCAATAGGAGCGGCTACGGCTGCCGGGCTGTGCGTAGTGCCATCGGAAGGGTCGGTTACCGTTGCGGGATCGCCAGCGAACCATGTGGTGCTGAGCGTTGCCGGCGCAGCGAGGGCCGAAATGGAGAGTGTTCGCAGATCGGTGCCGCTGCCAACAGGAAATACGAATGCATCGTCGCCAATTTTGGTAACGTAGCCATTCACGTGCTGTGCATCCGTATTTCCCCCGGAATAAGTCGCCCCGTCGCCAAAGCGAAAGGAGCTGGTAGTGTGCGTATTGCGTGTAGTGCTGGTTATTCCGCTTGTTCCGAAGAGGAGTTGCCCGGCGATATTGGCGCCGGCAATATTGGTGAGCGATACGGTGTTGCCGTTCTGAAATTGAAGGTTCAGGAAACCCGGCGCGGTCGATCCGCTGATCGTCAGAGCTCCTGCTGCGCTGAACAGATCCGTACTGCCCGTCTGGCCGAGCCAGGTGCCATTGTTCTGAAAGCTCAGGTTACCGTGTTCATAAGTCGATCCATTGGCCAACGTCACGCTTCCGCCCGGTTGTACAACTGTTCCGTTCGGGGAGTAGTCGCTTACATAACCAGCGTCGATGCTTACCGGATCGGGTGGTCCATAGGTGGTAAATGTTTGTCCGTACGCCTGCATTACCCACAAGGGCAATGCCAGGGCTATCAGTCTTTTTTTCATACCATTTGTTTGTTTGAATGTGAACAATCAGTATGAATGACTATTTGGATACTACTGTATTGCCGGTAGCTTTCGTACCCATGGATGCTTCAAGTTGCTGCATTCTTTCGGCCAGCGCTGAGATCCTGGATACGTCTGCCTTCATAGCGGCATTGTCGGCTCTGGAAATGGCCAGCGCTGCTTTCAGGTCTTCAATTTCGGCCTGCTGTTCCTGGATGGCTTTTGTCAGCACCGGCACTACTGTGGCATAGGAGACATTATATAATTCATTAGCAGGGTCTTTGGGTATAATTACTGCCTCAGGCACCACTTTCGCCAATTCCTGCGCTAGGAATCCAATGGTTTTGACTACGCGGTCATTCTCTGTAAATCGCACCACACCGTTTTTGATCGTTCTGCCGCTGTGGAAATCGTAAGAAACCGGACGCATGGCCATTACCTTTTGCAGGCCGTCGTTGATGACGTTCACATTGGTTTTTACACGCATGTCCGACACATTGGTATATGCTCCGGTAACAGGCGCGATGAAGGCGATGTTATTCGTATTAAATGCTGCGGTACCTGTGCTGGGGCCGGGATCAACGTCATAGAAGCGAAACCCTCCCGAGCCGGTTCCGCGGTAGTTGATGAATTCCGCTTCCCCTACACCGGAGCGCACCGTACTCCATACGAGATAAGTGCCGTTGCCATGGGCCGGGTTTATGTCCCTGCCAAACAAAATACCGCCGTCCACGTGAAGTTTCGTTTTTGGGCCTACGCCCACACCTACATTCCCGCTGCTGTCGAGCATCATGGCGAGCTGGTTGCTCGTGAAGAAGGACATGCGCGTCTGATTGGTAGTTCCATCTCCCAGATAGCTGGTGGAGATACGTGTGTTTGGAACGAAAGCACCGTTTATCCGTGCGGCAAAAGCAAGCTGTCCCGTGTTGTCGCCCACCTGGCTGTTCTCCGGGGCACTGAGTGTACCACGTGCAGCACTGATGCCGAATATTGCGTTCGAGGTGCCATAGGTTGTGATACTGACATTGTCGGGATTGAGTCCACCTGCGTTGTCACTGATGATGTCGATGGCTGATCTTGGTATGGCGGCGTTGTTGGTGACCGTTATCCCGCCACTGTTGACCTGTAATTTTGCAGTCGGTATGTCTGTACCTATGCCCACGGAGCCGGCCCCGGTTACGCGTAGCTGTTCAGTGTTGTTTGTCCTGATGACCAGCGGCTGGTTGTCGGTAGTGCCGATGAAATTGGTTGCCGGATCGCTACCCGCATTGCCGGTGGTGTTCCAGGCGGCAGCAGTCGCTGTCACCCATATAGGCGAAGCAGGCTCCCCGGTATTGGCCTGAACCTCGTTTGTCGTTAAGTTATAGATCAGCAGGCCTTTGGCGGGATTGACGATGGCGTCACGCTCTGTGGTATTCAGCCTGGGTAGCAGCAGGCCCTTATTGTTGGAGGCACCGGCGGTGATTTCCAGGGTGGCGCTGGGGTCGGGGGCGCCGGCTGCACCGATTTTTACTTGTGCAAACCCCGGGGATGCGGCGAGCAATACAAGGCCCGCCAGGACGTAGTGCTTTTTCATATGGTCGATTGTTTTTTGTGATAGCCAAAACGGCATCACAAATGTCGATTCGGACAAATGAAACCGTAGTAAAAGATAGTTTGAAGTTTATGTACAAATTTTTACTACATAAATAACAAAATATTCGCACGAAGATTAGTTTTACTTCCAGCCAAACAGATTTAGCTTGAATACCGATATGCTCCCGGCCGAGGAGCGCCGCAATACCGTTATGAGAATTTTGTACCCGCTTTACCTGCTCAGTTTCGTATGGGTATGGCCGTTACGGCTACACGCCGGCGATGAAGGATCGTGGACGAGAACCCATTTTAACAGTGAAAATGGCTTGCCTCAAAACAGCGTCACCTATGCCCAAATGGACGATGACGGCTATCTCTGGCTGGCCACGCAGGCCGGCATCGTACGCTATGACGGCCAACGCTTCCGCCTGTATGACGATACCAATTCTTCCCTATTGCGGAACCGGTATTTCATGCTGGGCAAAGACAGCAAGGGGCGTATTTACTGCATGGACGACTATTTAAAAACGGCCTTCTATAATTCCCAGGCTGGATTTTCAAAACCGGAGCCGATATCAGGCCTGGTCCGCGCGACAGATGGAGGACTGATCGATGTCAACCAGCTCGATATGGGGAAGCTGACCCCTCACACGAAAAAGTTTTCGGGTCAACCCTGGGAGGATGCCATTGCTTTCTCTTATCATAGTACCGTGAGGGGAAAGGGGTTTATCGTGTGGGATGGTACAATTTCAGGTTATGTCTCGAATGGCAAGGTGCGCCGAATAGACTCCCTGGATTGTTACCCAAATATGGTCCAACCGATTGGCAGTGTTGGCCATAAACTTTGCTATATCAGCCAAAACCGCGACATTGTCCTGATCGACTCCAATGGTGTGCGCTCACGCAAAAAAATCCCGGTCGCGTTCCCCTGGAGCAAATCGTTAGTCAATAGGTCGTCCGTGGCCTTTTTCAGGCAGGAGCAGCAATTGATGCTCAACCTCGACGGCGACGTCTATGAAGTGAGGCTTTCCGGCGATGAACTGGAATTTCGCCACCTGATCACCGTGAAAGATATTCAGTTTATTACTTGCATTCGCTATTATCCAAAGCAGGGGCTGTTGATCATCGGTTCCAACACCGAGGGGCTGTTCCTTTTTAAGAAGCAACAACTCGTATCTGTCGGTAAAAATTACGCGAACCCGGATGCCTTCTACGCGCTGGCTCCGTATAGCGATGACCGGGTACTCACCACCAACGGGCTATTGCCGCATGGCAGGCCGGAGCTTGGTACAACCGATGCGCTTAACCGGTACAGCATTCTGCGGGACCGTAACCGGCATTATTGGTATGCCCGTATGTTATCGCTGCTGGAAACGGATGAACGATTCCGTGTGCTTAAAACGATTCAACTAACGCAATGGCTGGCCTGTGTGCAGGAAGATGAACGAGGGACGATCTGGCTTAGCCAGGGGCACCGTAATTTTGGACGGGTACAAAAGGATACATTCATACCTTATAAGCTGGAAGGTCTAGCGGATAAAACCATTCAGAGTTTCATCCCATTAGGTAACCAGACATTCTGGCTGGTGGGTAAAGGATTATGCATGTGGCTGGACGTGAAGCATCATCGGCAACGCATTTACCATGAATTCGATAATATTGAACTGAGGACGGTGTATCGCGACAAACAGGGTAACCTGTGGCTGGGGAGCTACGGCCAGGGATATTATCTTTTCCGCGACGGCCGTTTTACGAAAATGCCCGAGGATGAGGCATACCGCCTGAAAATAGTCAGTTGCTTTCTCGAGGATCGAAAGGGCTTTATCTGGATGACCACGAACAACGGCCTATTTCAATGTGCTGTCAAAGACCTATACCGTTATGCCTCCGACACGACCAGGCAAGTATATCACCATTATTACGGAAAAGAAAGTGGCCTGAAAACGAGTGAATTCAATGGAGGTTGTACACCCAGCGGCTTGGAACTAGCCAGCGGTTTGTTTGCATTCCCTTCTATGAACGGTGTCGTGTTGTTTCACCCGGATAGCATAAAACCTGCACTCCCGACCAGCAAGCTCTTTATTGAGCAGGTTTTACTGGATGGAAAACCGGTAAGCCGACCAGCGCTTTTACAAATATCCCCTTCATTTAAGAGGCTGGAACTTACTGTTTCAACCCCTTATTTCGGGCATCCAAACAACCTAAATATCCAGTATAATGTCGATGGCCTCGACGACAGCTGGTATCCGTTAGGCGAAAATAACCGCGTTGTATTGAACACGCTCAAGTATGGACATTATAAGCTCAGGCTTCGAAAGGAAGCGGGGTTCGGTACCGGCAATTATATTATGACAGAGCTTCCCTTGTTTGTCATGCCCTTTTTTTATCAGACCTGGTGGTTCGGTATCCTGGTAGTTGCCGGTCTGGCATTGGTCATTTCGATTACTATAAGAATGCGGTACAGGTACCTAGTCCGCCAGCGTAACCGCCTGGAAATGGAAGTAAAGGACAGGACACGCGAGCTGGCATACCATAACAAGCTTATGGAAAAACTGACGGTGATGATTGCCCATGACCTGAAATCGCCCTTGTACTTTTTATCAAAGATCACCGGACGTTTGCGGTACAATGTGCAGCAGGAAAACTGGCAGGGAATAGACCGGGCCAGCAGCGAAATTAAGAATACTGCCGACCAGGTATACCATTTTATTGAAGAGTTCAACTTTTGGGCGTCATCGTTTACAGAAGGGTTTACGATCAAGAAAGCCACATTCCCGCTGGATGAGCTGTTGCGGGAGCTTGGTCTCTTCTTCAGGGAGATGCTGGAATCCAATGGTAACAGGCTGTTTTTACTTACGTCCGCCCATTATATCCTGGATACGGACCGTGAATTGTTGAAAGTGATCCTACGCAATGTCCTGGACAATGCCAACAAGCATTCGCAAAGCTGTGATATCAGCATATCGGTAAGCGCAGAGACCCATGGCTATATTGCCATCACCATTGCCGACACGGGTGAAGGGATGAGCGAACCTGTTCTGAAAAGGATACATGACAGGATTGCACAGGCTTCCACCGCAGCCGGCATAGAACGGAACAGTCGGCTTGGATATCAGATGATTATAGATTTTGCCACGCGGCTTGCTGCAAAGCTGGAAGTGCAGAGCGAACGCGGGAAAGGGACGTCTGTAACACTTCGTATTCAGGGAAAGGTCAGTGGAACGGAAGCGTCGCAGGAACTAGTGAAGCAAGTCATAAGCGCTGGCTAATTGCGCGAGATCTTTGTTTTCTTCGATATTGAGCTTTTCAAAGGCCCGCCGTTTATGTGTATGGGCCGTGGAATATTGTACATGCAGCATTTCGCAGACCTCGTTCATCGTGTATCCCTTGGCCAGGCAGATTACCACCTGGAATTCCCGCTGCGAGAGCTGATCGAACGGATTGGCCGAGGCGCCGTTGATCGTGCCATGAACGATCGATAGCGACAGGTCTTCGCTGACGTAGGTGCTGCCATTCAGTACTTTAGTGATAGCCCTGACCATTTCGTCGTCCGGAGCTGTTTTGCTGATAAAGCCATTTGCTCCCAATTGCAGGTAACGTTTGCCATAAATGTTCTCGGGATTCTGAGACACAATAAGGATTTTAGTGTCTGGGTAAAAGGTCTGTATCCAATGCATCAGTACGACGGAGTCAGTTGCGGGCATCTGTATATCGAGTAATACAAGATCAAACGGCTTCTCTTTTAATTTCGCCATCACGGTCTTTGCATCCCAGGCTTCGCTTATGTCTGTCTTGAGAGCCATGCCGTCGAGCACCATACGGAGCCCGGAACGTATCAGAGAATGGTCATCGGCGATGAGAATGTTTTTCATAGATCGAAATCCAAAAATACACTTTGCGGCCGGAAATTCGACTGTTTGGTTTCCTTTTTTTCAAGGGCCCAACACCCCAATTCAGTGAATAAGTATCGTTTCAACAGTATGGACAATTGGTAGCCTTCTGAGTCTTCGAACAAGAGACCGATCTGTTATATTCGACCAGTCTTTGATCACGGCCTGAAAACAAATAGGCTCAGCTTAAACACCGGGCGAGATGATGAAATAATTGAATTGAATTGACTTAGGCATTTAATTGATAATCAGTTTGTAGGTAAATGGTGGTCCTTGCTAAGGGCTACTCGCCTTGAAAGATTTTTAAAATGCAAAACTATATCTAAAAAAAGTACTAGTATTTAATGCTGACAATAAAGAAGCAAAGGAAATGTTGGGGCAAATATGATTTTAAGGCAGCCGCTCGATGAGATCAGTATACAAGAGAATGGCCTATGCGCTTTAAGGAAGCCGAAAAACTGGAAATAAAGCCAACAATGTAGGTGAAAGCTGTAAACTTTCGCGCGTTTATGATGATAACCTGTTTAGGCCTTAGGACGATCTGATGATCCAGCAAATTGACCAACATTAATATTCGCCCGGCTTTTCAGTGAACTCGTATCAATGCCCGAAATTACTGTTTGATAAAGAACGCAGCAATCTTGAAAGAAAACATGCAATTTCAATAAGTAAAGCCGCTGGCGTCTTTACCAGCGGCTTTATCGTTAGGCTACTATGGGCCTAAGCTTCCCCGAATTTGTAAATAGCTTCTGCTTTACCAACGCCATATGGTCACTGATCCGCTGTTTCCTTACGCGCGCTTAGCGCTGGGTCGTTCTAATGTTTCGATGCCCAAGCATTTTACCGACATCTTCCAGCGGCACGCCATTATTGAGCATCATGTCCGCAAAGGTATGACGCGCAAGGTGGGTGTTCAGTGGTCTTTTGATCCCACAGATCACTGCAAGCTCTTTCAGATAGACATTGTATCGGAAGTTACTATTAACCGGAATCAGCCGGTTATTGATCTTGCAATACGGGTGATTTTTGTATTTATCGATCAGTTCTTGGACAACGGGAAGGATCGGCACCATTTCGGTCACCTCTGTCTTGCCACGATCTTTGATCAGCCACTTTTCTCCTGATCGCCCGACCTTGACGATATTCTCTGGCGATAGATTGTACATATCCTGATAAGCAAAGCCAGTAAAGCACTGAAAGATGGACGCGTCACGCACTTCGCCGATCCGGTCGATATCGATCTGCTTTTTATGGATTGCTTCCACTTCAAATAGCTCCAAAGGCAAAACCTCTTTATTGCCGCCCGAGCATACAAACCCTTCCAGTGAATTGATCGTAATAACTTTTTTCTTAACACCTATTTTGACGATTTGCCGTGTCCATTTCACCAGCTTTTTGGCAGTGACCTCAGAAAGCGGCTCATCCAGGTGAAGGGTCAGGTAATCGTAAAACTCTTCGGCAAAGCACTGGTCGATCTCGGTCATTTCGATGTCCTTGCGTTGATACCGGAACCAGATGAACGCTTCAACCTTCCTTTTGGTGGATCGCCAGTGTCTGAGCGTCCCTTCTGAGCGGACTCCTTTCTTGGCCTTCTTTTCGAAAATCGTGATGAATTCATCGAAGGCTGCCAGTAGCGTTTGGCTTTGCCCTGCGGCCTTTTCGGGCTTTGCTTTTGAATGCGACAACGGTAAACCCAGATAGGCATTTTTTAGCATCACAGGCGTCACATGGTTAACCTGGGATTGCAGTACCAGGAAATGCTTCTCGATCTCAGCCTGCGCCTGAACGATTTTCAGGTTGATTATCTTGGCTTCCGCTGTCGTAGCGGTCACCAGCTTGGCATCGCTGTTCCAGAAGTCGGGATGGATCTTTTTGCCAAGAGAAATGTCAGTGTCGGTTCCGTCGATGGTAATCCTGACATAGATGGGTGCTTTTCCGTCTTTGGTGGCCTTGCCTCGGTACAGCCAGAAAAGTAATGACAGATTTTGTTTGAACTTCATGCTCGCACATTTTAAGGTTGGTATTTGTTCCGTGGAGAACCTTAAATCAAAACCGCCTCAATCAAACATCTGATTCGGTCACCTAATTTACCCAATCCAACAGGTGACCGAATAGGTGACCGAATGGATTGGTTCTTTATGATTCAGACTGACCTGCCTTTTTGCAAAATGTGCTGATTATCAATGCATTTTAAACAAAAAAAGCACACTTTCGTGTGCCTTCTGTGATCCCGCTGGGATCATATCTTTTGGGATAACTAAAAGATTATCAACATTTTATATCCTGTCAAATCCTGTACTCTCCGAGTCACTCACCAAATTGTGGTGGCTGGCTTGCAATTGCTTCAAAGATAAGAATATTTATAAAATTCTTCCGCCAGCGACTTCGGAGCGACTGGGCGGCCGGATTCAATTGTCCGACAATTGTACATCTGGCCGATTGCGAGTAAGAGGCTAGATGGGAAATTAGCTTCAAGGTCTTTGGTAAGATACATGTCATCTTTCTTGGTCATTTTTGCTTTGTTCGATGCCCCGGGGAGGCTCAGATCGCCCGGCATCGCCTTATTGAAGACAAGTCACGATCCTATTTCATGGAATCGTTGCCGAAATTTGGGTGTGCAGAGATTCATACGATAAGTACGGAATTGATGATGTTAAAATTTTTGTGAAAAAAATTTTAACTCTAAGTTGACACCCAACGACAACTAGGATCGGGATGCAATTTCAAAGAACGCCAGGACGAAGTAACGTCATACGTCATGAAAACGGCTAGCGAGCCTTTAATTCAGAAGAGGGCTAAGACACAACTCTGCAACCTACATCGCGGTAGAGGTCCATTTTCCATGCGCAGTTCTAATCCAGAAAATCATTAATAAAAATTTTCAATGCATTTGAAGAAGTATATAGGGCATATTCCTTTCTGTCCTTCGCAGAAAGTGTATGGGTCGAGTTGTCTCCAAAGTCAGATACTGACTTGATTGAAACAAAATTTGGTGCATAATCTTTGAAAACTTGGGTACTTGCGTAATAAAGTCCGTATGTTTCCATGTCAAGCCCCTTTACTCCTAAATAAGTAGAGTTCACCTCGTCCATTACTTTACTGCTTCTTACAAGGGTACTTCCTGTCACTAGAAGACCTACATGACAGGATAAATCAGTCTCAATATCATTTTTTAAAGGGAAGTTCTCTTTAATCTTCTTCAATGCCGACGACTTCGAAAATAATTCGAATTTGTTCTTTAAATTCCCATTTATAGAACATATATTATGCATAAACTTTTTATCGGGTGTTTCGTCTTTCTTTTCGATTGCAACAATTCCATGGTAATTCAATGATTTTTCTGCAATAATAATATCTCCAATTTTAGACACATTTTTGTTGCCAGCACAACTGCCCGCCATAAAAAGATATTTTGGCCTGAAAATACTTATAACTTTTGTCGTCAATGCCGAAGCTGCTTCAACTCCCATCGTATAAGGTAATGGAAGTACGACCTTTGAAACCCTATTTTTTATCTTAATTTCACCAGTGAAATAGATTGTTGAATCATTTGTATTAAAAGATGTTTGTTTTACATTGTCCAAAACAGCTTTTATTGCCTCAAACTCGTCAATATTTGCTGTAAGCACTACCGTCTCGTAAAGCCCGTGAAATTCCTCTTGAGTATAAAGACTTTGTTCAATTCCAAAAATTGTGATTGCCTCTTTCTTAAATTCTCTACAAGATTTAACAACTTCGAAGATTTCTTTCATATGCTTATCATGATAAAAGATGCTTCTTCATAGCTTCGAAAAAGCTTTCATAAACCTTTTCGTTTTCTGTTTCAGGGATAGTCAACTGTATGTTAATATTCAGGGTTACATTGTTCCCTAATTTACCAGTTAATTGTTTTGAAAGAGATGTGTTATTTTTGCCCTGATCTTCTACGCTTATATGAGGAGATTCAACGGGTTTGTCTTCTTTCACTTCATCCTTTTGACTTTGTAGCTTAGGATATAGTAGACCTTCTCTTTCTTCAATTGCCCCGCCCGCCTTTAAGAAATCCACTATTGTTCTGGTTCCTGTCGCGATATTCCCCTTGAGTTCTTTTCCTAAGGAGTATGCGAAATGCGATTGAAAATCTTCACTCGTTCTTGGTTTGATTCCCAAAGCGGTAATCATGGACTCTAGGAAGTCATTTGCTTCTATAAGTTGGCGGAGGTTTGATTCAATTTCTGATTCGATATTATTTGCAAAAGCAAGCCCTAGTTTTTTTCCGATGACTGTGGCTTCTTTTGAGTTACCACCTTGTATAACACGAATAGAATCTAAAAATCCATTGTTACCACTAATCATTGTTACGTTCATTCCTGTTAACTTCGCTAGTTCTGCGAGAGAGGCGGGGCTTTTGCTTTTGGAGTATGCGATTATTAACTTTTTTACTTCACCAGTTGAGCTAATGGGAAGTTTAAATTCTTTTGCTGCCATGTGTTCTGATTTTGAGGTATTTGATTAAAATCGCATATATTCTGAATTATTAGAAAGTTAGGCGGCATTTCCGGGACTCATCATCTATCTGATTTTTATCAGGATTATCTAGCCTTGATTTCTTATTAGGTTGTTATTTCGAAACTATTAGATCTATACAAGGTAGGCGATTTCTTATCAACTATTAGGTCCTTAAACACCAATTGCTCGAAAATCATACCTTCTTCCAAGTTTTAAGCTGATTAGATCCTTTTACCGTGACCGACAGCATACCATTATTTGTTTCAATCCAACCGTCTCGATGTATTGTGTTCTTTATACTCTGTCCAATATTTGTTGGAACTATCAATTCAAGAGCATCATAACAAGTGTAAAGGTGGCTATGTGAAATGTTGTCTAGTTTCAGAATTTCTTGCAAGTAATGGACAAAAAGAAGATTGTTCGCGTTGTTGTTTTTTACAGGCCAGTGCTTGTAAAATTCTTTAAGACTTTCTTTTCCAATAGGCGCGAGATCTAGGTTGCTTAGTCGCTTAATACTTACGTTTTTTTTTCTGCTTCTTGTAGCTTTAAGATTTTCATTTACGTCATCTGAATCCTTTTTTGCTTTCGGACGGGCGTTAGACAGTTTGGGGCTCGATGCCGTGGTGCGATTTATAATTTCTTTTGCTTTTTCAGTTCCTTTGTCAAGTAGGGCGAAAGTTGTAGCTAATGGATTGATATATCCAGATCGTACGGCTGTTTTGATATTTGAACTCAGATCCCTCTTTTTGACCGCCGTCATCCTATTTGACTCTTCATACTTCTGGAGAATGTCTTGTCGCGTAAAGGTTTCTTTTCCAAACTCAGACGCATAGAAGGCATAAACCACAACCCACTCGGTCTCTGAACCAGGTAAATTCTTCATACCGATAGCCCTTAACGAAGGGTATTCAAGGTTAGGCTCGTTCAAATTACTACCGGAAACAGAATTGTTTGCAGGTTCCTTAGGTGCCGGAATCTCTGCACTGTTCATGGATTCTGCGGTTTCAAAATTGTCGGAATCAACCGGAGTTGCATGCGTAGTTGATTTGATAAGCCTCCCCGCATGCCTCATCGCATAGGAATCGCGCAAAATACCGGCTAAATCCTTACCTACATCGTCGCTGAAAGTTGCTTCAATCGTTCTGTCTGTGGAAGTTTCATGCAATCTAAAAGTATTTAGATTTTTAGTATTCGTGATAATAGTAGCATTAACTTGGTTTTCCTTTGGTGTCCCACAGTTCACACAGCCCACATAGTCTGCTTCAAGTATTGTTTCACAGGCCTTGCACTTGAACTGTGTTAAACATCCTCCACAAAAAAAACCTGAGGTCGGTAATGTCTTACCGCAATTTGTACAGTTTTCCATCTTTAAATTCCTATCGATCCTTTTTTCTGTTTTCTACTTTGTTGGGATGTATGGTAAGGGTTACCATGTTAGCAGGAGAGCAAAAAGTATCACTACGGATGTGAAATTTGGGAGACTGCTGAAGAATCAAAAATAATAGAAACATTGTGACAGGGAGAGTTAGATTGTAAAAATAGTAATATTTCAATAAAAAACATTAGCATATGTTGCACGTTGACATTGAATTTCTTCATTCTTTGAGCCCGTTAGCTCGTATACCTGGCCTTCTCAGAAGTTTTCAGACGCAGTTAGTGAGCCATTTTCAATGGCTTCTGTTTTTCGCCTTCTTTCTCGAAATCCCCTCTCACGGACAGGATGGGGCGTGAATGACCGTGGATACTGCTAGCCTCCCGTGCTATAACCCTGAGACAGTCGCCTTCAAAGCCTGCATATCTTCACCAACCTTCGTGACGAGAATCTTCGCATAAATCTGCATTGTACGAATGGTTTTATGCCCGAGTACTTTAAAAAGCTCTTGATAAACACCATTTTATTTGTGGCCAAAGTATGCTTAGTCACTTAGTGAAAACCTTATCTACCTCGCAGATCGGGTAATCCCTTCAACTAGCTATTCATTTTTGGTTGCTCTGCACCGGTAGCTAATTGCCTTGGAATATTTATAAAACTCTTAGCCATCGACTCCGGAGTGTTTGGGCGGGATAGATTAGGTTGTGATACAACCTGACATCTGGCCGATTGCATGTAAGAGGCAAATACATACTATTTTGACAAACTGCTGGTCGATAGAAGATGCGGCGAAATCTTAGTTAAGTACAATAAATACTCACTGATTTATTTTGTTTGAGTGCTAACAATATCATTCGTGACAATTTGAAGCAATGAAGCTAATGAGCTCTGATAATGTCATTTTAGGATAACTCGTTGATTTCACAAGATCATGTTATTCCTGCCATGCTGTTTAAATTTGTCAGAAAATCAACTAGTGCATTGCCCGGATGCGGATCATCTGACGCCAACAAATGAATACCCCGAGTCTCCAAAATCGTTTTCTGTATTGGATTAGGTCTTGCAGAAAAAAGGTACGATTTAGGTCTTGCTGATTGAAGGCCGTGCAACGACCACATTTTTGTCAATTTGTAAAACAAAAGTCGAATGTTGATGTCATTAAGACTATATCCAATAAAAAGGACAGTCTTTCCCAAGACATCTGCTCGTAATTTAATGTCTAATGGTGTTTCAAATTGCAGCCGATCATAGTAGTCTGACTCAGCAAGTACAATTGAATTATCATCATCAAAGTCTCCGTGATATTTTACAATTTGTTTTAACGATGGATCTAAGGATACTAGGTCATTGACCGTTATAATCTTTTTGAAGTCTTGAAAATAACTTGTATACGCTAATTCCAGCCAGCGGTCGTAATTTGTTGTATACACGATCGGGAAATTTCCCTTAGCTATAATTTCATGAACCTTCGACTTTGTTATATCAATTGTTGACGGATGCCATTTTCGATCCATCCAACTTCTTAGTGGACCAATGTTACCCTTTACAATCTTATAATATTCAGCCAGGGCAAGGGAATCGCCATATGTCATGAATACATCAGGATCGAAGTCCAGCTGTATGCCTATTTCTTCGATAAGCCCTTTCCAAGTTGGAAGACCGAGATTAGCCGACACTCCGGCTCCAACGAATAGAATTACATCGCCATTTGCATAGGAATTGGCAAGTTCATTTAACATTTTCAAGGAAATTTAGAAATTTATCGTAGGCTATTCTTCGCATTGAGATTTTGTTTTTTTCGTCCATTCCCATTTCAGCAAAGGTTAGGGAAAATCCATCAGGGATAAATACCGCATCCCATTGGAAATCTAGGGGACCACGTGGAGCAGCAGGGACATGCCCACTGATTTCGCCTTCAAAAAAATGCACATTTTTTCCATCACAATAGCCTACGGTAGTTTTTGCCCTGAGTTTCGGATTGGAAAAGCCTCCCACAACTTCTGCAAATCTGTCGTGCTGCAATTTTTCCCAGAAAATTTCTGTCAAACCACCCGGAAAATCATATAGATGCTCAATATGTAGGCTTGTATGTTCCACAAATACCGGCCTACCGGACAATGAAAACGCCTTTAATAATTTGTCTTTAACAAGCTTACTTTCATTCTGAGTTTGTAATTCTTCAATTTTTTGCTTGTCTTGAATAACGTGTATACCTGTGGTAGAAAAGAGAGCTTGTACCTCCTTTAGTTTATGCTCATTGTTTGTAATAAATGTCAGTTTCATAATAGCGAAATAAATGAATATTTTTTCTGCTTGTTAAGCATATGTTCCAGCATCTCCATACTTTTTGTTTCGGAAAATGCAGAAGAGTAATCGTCACTCAACGATTTCTTATGTATTGCCGGGTTGTCAGAGCAGATTACAAATGGCACATCATGTTCTAAAAAAGCTCTGATTGGGTGAGATTCACCAACTTTTACAGCGCTTGTGAGTTTATTACTAATTGGACAGACCTCTACACATATGTCTTGTTCCCGGAGAATTTTCATTATACCCTGATTTTTACTCGCCGCAGTGCCGTGCCCTATTCGGTCGGCTCGAAACAATTCAATTGCTTCTACTATGTTTTGTAAACTACCTGTTTCTCCTGCGTGAATGGTGATGCCTAATCCATATTTTTCTTTCGCCTGCACAAACAACTGGCTTATTGACTTATCAATTTCGACATCTTCGTTTCCAGCTAGGTCTAAACCCCTAACCAGCTCAGGGCACCCAATCTCTTGGTAGGCGGTTAGTAGGCGAGCTAGGTTTTGCTTAGCAAATGGACTTCGAGAGATGGTTAGTATAAGGCCAGCCTTTATACCATATTTGTTTTGCATAATAGAAATGTCATCTATCAGCCATTGCAGACTTTGTTCATCAGAAACACCAAGATTTCTTGACAGGTAGAGAACTGAGTTACGGAGTTCTGCGAACGATATCTTGTCTGAATCAAGGGCTGCAAAAGCATCTTCGATAAGGGCTGTAAGATTCGCGCGCTGACTAGGAATTAGATTAAGAACCTGCCATGGTTTTAAATAGTCTTCCAAAGAAGCGCATGGAACTGTGTGATTTAAATCGGTACCACAATTGAAATTAACGGGTAAAACTGAATTTTCTGCTGCTAAAATCTCTTTAATGGTTTCTGATGATACAAGTCCGTTCAGGTGGACGTGAAGCTCGCCTTTTTCAAAAGAGCGGAAATCAACTTCTTGATACGGAGGTTCGTTTTGGGCAAGGTTATTAAGTTGCAAGTTTGAGGAGGGGTTGTGTACCGTTCAATATACTTAAAAAATATGTTGTTACGGAAAATTGAAAAACTTTGCTATTATTCGGTTTGTGTGATCCCGGTGGAAAGGAGTTTATTGTGCCATAGTAAGTTTTCACTTTTTTCACCTTCTCTCTCGCGATCCCCTCTCACAAATAGGAGGGGTCATGAGAGAGAAGGTGCAGCGCTAACCTTCCGTGCCAGAACGTTTGGAAAGCCGCCCTTTCAAAGCCTGCATATCCTCACTAACCTTCGTGTCCAGGATCTTCGCATAGATCTGAGTAGTCCGAATGTTCGTATGTCCGAGCATTTTAGAGACACTCTCAATCGGCACGCCATTTTGAAGAGTAATGGTCGTGGCAAACGTATGCCTGGCTACGTGTGAAGTGAGAACCTTGTCAATCCCGCAGATCACAGCGATCTCTTTCAGATAGTCATTCATCTTTTGATTGCTAGGCACAGGCAAGACAAGCCCGCGCGATTCACAAAGCGGATGGTCTTTATATCTGTCAATAATTTGAAGAGCCTCAGGCAGCAGCGGAATATGCGATTTAACATTTGTTTTCTTCCGCTGGCTGAATATCCATTGCTCGCCATCAATTCCTCGCGCTATCTGGCTTTTTTCGAGCTTCTGGATATCGGAGTAGGCCAGGCCGGTGAAACAACAAAAAAGAAAAGTGTCGCGAACCTGTGCGAGCCGGTCGCTTGCGAATTCTTTACCGGCCATTAAGTCAAGCTCATCTCTGGTAAGGATCGCCTTATCGACTTTCTTAAACTTACCCTTAAAATTCAAATAGGGATCAAGGTTCATCCACCCATTGCCCAGGCAGATGTTGACGATCTTGCGAAACATTTTCATGTGTTTGACCACCGCATTGTTCCCCATCTTACGAACGGAGCGCAGATAGAATTCGTAATCAGCTATAAAAGCGAAATCGATGCGGCTGATGTCAAAATCGCTTGTGTTGAAGTGATCTTTCAAGAATGCCAATGTATGGCGTTCGAGTACTTTATAGCGGTTAAATGTGCCTATCGCATATTCTTGGCCGATCAATGCTTTCATCCGCTCGTTATGGTCAGCGATCACTGCCATCAATAACCGCTGTTTGGGGCCGACGCCTAAAAACTTGTTTTTGATCGTTTCCGCTGTTATCAAAGCATTGTCGCGAACCAATGCAGCTTGTGCATCTAACAATTGCTGTTCGAGGTTGCCGAGATAGGCATTAACAGATTTTACGGACTCTTTCGCACCAGTTACTCTGCCTGCAACCGCATTCCACCGGCTTGGCTCACATTCTCGCCCAGTCGTGAATTCTGCTCTTTTGCTTTCAACAGTAATCCGCAAGTAAATTGGCACAGGTCCTTTTAGATAATTCTTCGGCTTCTTCAAATAGAAAAGCAGACTCAGTTTTGTTTTCATACCCCTCATCAGGTTAAAAAGTTGAACAAAAGTAGTCTTGCAAGCCTGATCCGCGCAAGATGTTCACGGCGTGAACATCTTCACTCACAATAAGTTACAGCGATTCTGGTGAGTAAAGTTTGCAGATCTTTGAACTCACCGAATTACGCACCAAAAATTTGTGGAAAATTGAATATTTTGGCATAATCCGGAAAAGAAAAAAGCCTGTAATCGTTTGATTTACAGGCTTTTGATGCTTTTTGTTATTTCTTCAAGTGATCCCGCTGGGATTCGAACCCAGGACCCATACATTAAAAGTGTATTGCTCTACCAGCTGAGCTACGGAATCAATTTCTAATTGCTCTTTTCGCTTTCGAAGTTTTGCAGTCTTGGATTAGCCGTGGCCTTTTCCGTAATTGCGATGCAAAAGTAGAATTCTTTAAAGTATAATGCAAGTACCCTACAAGAAAAACCTGTTTTTTTCGTTTTTATTTCTGGCCTTTTTCACGCCGGACGCTGCCTTCTGTGCCAATCAGAAGGAGCTTAAAATGGCTGATTCTCTGTTCGCTATCGCCAGATACACCGAGGCCCAGACGCTCTACAAAAAAAATTTCAGCCTGACTGAAAAAAATAGCCAGGCTTTGCTTTTAAAGCTGGCTTTCCTGGCCGAAAAAACCAACAACTATACCGACTGCCTTTTTTTTCTCAGCAAATTGGCCCTCGTCCAACCCTCAAGGCATCTTTTTGAAAAAATGGACAAGCTCGCGAAGGAGCAGAATCTAAGTGGCTATGAATTCGACGATTACAACTATTTCATAATATTTTATCGAAAATATGGTGATTACATTCCGATATTGCTTCTAACTTTGGGCACCTATATAGTTGTCATAATGGTTACAAAGACACGTAGGAAGGAGCCCATTTTGCCGATTCACAAGGTTTCCATCATTGTTTATCTGCTTGCATTGTTGGGAATACTAAATGTGCCTGCGCTTTATCAAACGTGCATTATAGTGAATGAAAATACTTTCCTGCGTAATGAACCCTCTTCGGCCGCGGGGGTCGTTGAAAAGGTGGGAAAAGGGCATAAACTGACAATAATCGGGTCTGTCGACCACTGGGACAGGGTTATTTGGAACAACCGGATCGTTTATATCCGGAAAAGTGATCTTTGGAATATATGACAGCAAACTGGTATCATTTTTGCAGCATTTAAGTTTGTATGTATATTTAGGAGTTAAATTTTTAAATTTAAATTGTATGAAAAAGCCAATGAAACGTTTTTTACTATTAATCGCGGGGGTTTTGATGTTAGGATTTGTAACTTCCTGTAAAGAGGAAGGACCTCACAAAGATGACATTGTGAAGTTCTCGGCTGTAATCAATAGTAGCCCAACCGTTCCAAAGGCTACGTCATCAGCACAAGGCACAGGGGTGTTTGAATACAACAAAAACACTATGGATCTGAAATACAATATCAATTTCCAGAACATCGTACCGACGTCGGTGACCCTTAACGTGGCTAACCCTGCATGGGAAAGGGGCCCAATCATCCAGACTTTGACTGAAAACGCCACTACGCAGGTTCAGGGTACGGTTAAACTGAACATCGAGCAACAAACCCAACTGATCCTGGGCATGATGTACATTAATATCCCTACGGAACTATATCCATACGGTGAAATCCGCGGACAGATCCTGGCGGATAAATTCGAAGAATAAGAAAACACTTTACCTTATAAAAATGGCTTTCGGGAGCGGTCCTGAAAGCCATTTTTATTGCCTTATTTTCTCCCTTTCTTCTTTTGCCTCGTCTCAAACTCCTGGATTTCCCGCATCAACGCTCCCAGGTCGTCGGGCGCGTCGGTGGTAAATTCGAGCGTCTGGGCATATTCGTCTGCACTAAGTTTCAGCACGGCAATGGGTTTATCCAGGTACTGCTGTATCTGCTCAAGAACCGGTTTCTCTTCTTCGCTGCAAAATGAAACGGCGATTCCTTTCTGCGTCCCCCGACCGGTACGGCCTACACGGTGAACGTAATTCTCGGGTTGCTCAGGCAAATCGTAGTTGATCACGTAATCCACACTCGGGATATCGATACCCCGCGCACTGACGTCGGTTGCGATCAGCACTTTCACGTTGCCCTTCTTAAACTCGTTCATCGCTGTAAGGCGATCGGCTTGCTCCTTGTCGCCGTGAATAGTGAGACTTTTAATCTCCATACGTTCGAGCGCATTGTACACACGTTCCGCGCGCACCTTCGTGCGTACGAATACAAGGATCTTTTTGTCGGCATTCTGGCGGATGACACGTTCCAGGAAAAACCGCTTATCGTCCATAGCCACAAATGCAACGGAGTGGTCGATGTTCTTCGCTACGGGATTTTTGGGGGAAATTTGAATGCGGATCGCATTCCGCACCAGCGAATAGGCCAGTTTCTTGATCTTTTCATCGATAGTCGCCGAGAAGAACAGCGTTTGCCGCCTTTTAGGTAAATGACGGATCAGGTCCTGAATATCCTTGATAAAACCGAGGTCTAGCATGTGGTCGGCTTCGTCGAGAATGAGGGTATCTACGCGGTCCAGCTTAATGTGACCCTGGCTCACCAGATCGAACATCCGGCCGGGCGTCGAAACGAGGATATCAATTCCTTTTTCAAGTTTCGCGATCTGCGGGCCTTGTTCTACACCGCCGAAGACGCTGAATGTCTTCACTTTGGTATATTTCGAAATGCTGGTAAACACCTCTGCGATCTGGATGGCAAGCTCGCGGGTGGGTACCATTACCACGCATTTGATGCCTTCGGAGCGGCTCGACGATTTCTGTTTGTGCAGTTTATCTATCACCGGGATCGCAAAAGCGGCGGTTTTACCGGTACCTGTCTGCGCGATGGCCAGCACGTCTTCCCCCTTCATCACCGCCGGAATGGCTTTGAACTGAATGTCCGTAGGTTTTTTAAACCCGGCGGCTTCCAGGCTCCGCTTGATTTCGGCGGCAATAGGGTAATCTTCAAATTTCATAGGCAAATAATGGGGCAGACCAGCACCGGCCCGCCCTTCGTTTTAATGGGAGTGCAAAGATAACCGGTTATCCGGCAATGCATGATTTATTATAAGCCCGGTTCGTAAAACCGCAGCCGGTTACGGAGCGAGGCAATTTCCATATCGAGGTGCTCGATACGGCTCAAAAGGCCCTGAATGGCTTCGATACCTTCCAGGTTAATGTCGAGCTCGCGATGAAAACGGATAATACGCTCGATCCGGCCCAGATGAGGCACCTGCAAAAAGCGGGTATTGCCGACAATCACGGTTTCGATCAGGTCGTGTTCCTGCAATGACTCTACAAATGCATATTCCACATCATAATTGGCGCAGAACACCTCAATAGCAATCAACTGGTCATTTTCCATATCGTTTTCAGGATTTAGACAATTCTGTAAACAATTCTTTTTGCCGGTCGGTCAGGTTAGTCGGTATCTTGACATCGAAAGTCACATAGAGATCACCAAACTTACCGTCCTGTTTGTAAACCGGGAAGCCCTTACCTTTCAAACGCACAACACTGCCGTTCTGTGTTTCCGGTTTAATGGGAAGTTTTACTTTCCCGCTCAATGTCTCGACTACCAATTCGCCGCCGAGCACGGCTGTGTAAAGATCCAGGTCGGTTTTCAAATGCAAATCATTGCCCGATCTTCTGAGTTTTTCATCGGTGCCTACCGAAAAGGTAATGTATAGATCGCCATTCGGGCCGCCGTTACTTCCTGGGCCTCCATGCCCGGCGATCTTGATAGTCTGGCCATTTTCGACACCGGCCGGCACGGTAATGCGAATGTTTTTGCCATTCACGGTCAACGTTTGCTTGTGTGTTTCGTACGCATCGCGAAGGCCCAGATGGATCTCCGCCTGGTAGTCTTGCCCGCGGAAACGGACCTGGCGGCCGCCACCGAACCCGGAACCGAACATCGATTCGAAGAAATCGGAGAAACCTTCGTTGCCTCCGCCGGACCATTGCCCTTCCTGTCCGCCTGCCTGGCTGCGCGCCTGCCGCGCACGCTCGAATTCCTCGCTATGCTGCCAGTCTTTGCCATACTTATCGTATTTCTTCCGCTTTTCCGGGTCGCTAAGCACCTCGTTGGCCTCATTCAGCTCCTGGAACTTCTTTTGCGCTTCCTTATCGTTCGGGTTCAGATCGGGGTGGTATTTCCTGGCCAGTTTTCTGTATGCATTCTTGATGGCCTTCTCGTCGGCATTTTTATCGAGTCCGAGAATTTGATAATAATCTACAAAAGCCATAAATATCCCATCTTTTGAGGTGAATAACGGTTTTACAATCAGTTACCTACTTTCGTTCCAGCATTTTAAGGTACAATTCTTCCACTTTCTGACGTGCCCAGGGTGTTTTTCTCAAAAATTTGAGGCTTGATTTCACGCTGGGGTCGTGTTGAAAGCTATTGATGTTTACATGATAACCCATTTGCTCCCAGCCATAATAGTCCACCAGTTCGTTTAAAATAGCTTCCAGTGTCTTGCCGTGGAGCGGGTTATTCGGTTGTGATTCCATGCGTAACTTTTGAAAAATGTTGCTGTCTCTTTTAAAGTAGATTTCCGTGTATAAATAATTATTATGCAGGTTGATTAGTTCAAAATCTAAAACCTGTCCGATGGATCAGATAAAATGGGGTATTGTCGGCTGCGGCAATGTGACCGAAGTCAAAAGCGGCCCCGCGTTCAATAAGGTACCCAATTCTTCACTGGTAGCGGTAATGCGCCGCGACGGCGCACTGGCGAAAGACTATGCCGAACGGCACGGAGTGCCCAAATGGTACGACAATGCCGAAGCGCTCATCAACGACCCCGATGTCAACGCGATCTACATCGCCACACCGCCGGATGCCCACGAAAGCCTGGCCTTCATGGCAATGCACGCCGGGAAACCGGTTTACATCGAAAAGCCTATGGCCCGAACCGCCGCCGAATGCGACCGGATCAATGCCGAAAGCAAGCGTACCGGCGTACCCGTATTCGTAGCCTATTACCGCCGCGCATTGGATTACTTCCTCAAAGTAAAGGAACTGATCGACAAAAAAGTAATCGGGGATATTCGCTTTGTAGACATTTGCCTCCAATGGCAGCCCTATGACGAAGAAGTGGGGCCAGATCCCAAGCCACGCTGGCGCGTGCAGCCGGAAATTTCCGGCGGTGGGCATTTTCATGACCTCGCGTCTCACCAGTTCGACCTGCTCGAATTCATTTTCGGGCCCATTCGTCACGCGTCGGGCATCGCGCGTAACCAGGCGGGCTTGTACCAGGCCGATGATATCGTGGTGGCCAACTTCGAATTCGAATCGGGCATTTTGGGAAAGGGTAGCTGGTGCTATACCATCGATAAGGATCAGCGCGAAGACCAGGCACAGATTATCGGCTCCAAAGGCCGCATTACCTTTTCATTTTTCGAAAAATTCGATATCCACGTCGAAACCTCGGAAGGTATCGAGGTCTTTCACGTGCCTTACCCTCAGCATGTTCAGCAGCCGCTTATCGAATCGATCGTCAGGGAATTGCGGGGCGAAGGTAAGAGCCCGAGCAGCGGCGATACCGGCGCACGGGCGAACCTGATCATGGACAGGATCACCCAAAAGCAATAATTTTCGCGTTCGGGATACAAATGCGCAGGTTATTGCTGTTATTTGAAGGATTACAAAACTCTAAAATCCAATAGTCATGGCCAAAGGAAAAAACCTGGACAAGGGTAGCGACAAAAAAGAGGCGACTAAATCCCTGAAAGAAAAAAGAGCCGATAAAAAGGCCAAAAAGGATGGTAAAAAAGAGTACTGACCCATCCGGAACGTCCTTTCCCAATGGCTCCCGCAACGCAATGCAGGAGCCATTTTGGTTCTAATAGATCTCCCTGTTGGTCTTGTATTTCGAGAGCCGCTTCCGCGATCGGACGATTTTCGAATGGATCTTGTTTTTCTCGTCGGGCGTCAGGATATCGTCGGCCAGCGCCTTGTCGATCGTCAGCTCGATCGCATTACGCTCTTTTTTCAGTTTGGCGTATTCGTTGGCGGTAAGTTTGCGGCTTTTGTAAGCCCCCTCGATCTGCCCGTTGAGTTTCCGCAGTTCGGCTTTGAAGTTCTGCGCATGGGCACGGTGCGCTATCAGCAAAATAACAAGGCTGGCAAAAAATAATTTCATGGCTTTGAGGAACGTGCTGTTGTTGAGATTTAAAACTGATGCGAATATAAACCGGCGTACATAAACAGCGCCGGGCCGGCTTAGTGACTGGTACAAATACTTGCGCAAGTTTCGGGTTGGCTACCCGGGCCGCGCGGGCCAAATTTGTATCAACAAATTAAAACATCCAATGGACCAGCAAGCTTATAACTACGAAAAAATTGCCAAGGCCATCGAATACATCGTGGCCAATGCAAAAGAACAACCGACACTCACCGAAGTCGCCGATGAGGTCAGTATCAGCCAGTTTCACTTTCAACGCATGTTTTCGGAATGGGCCGGCGTCAGTCCGAAGCGGTTCCTGCAATATATTACAGCAGGGTATCTGAAAGACCGGATCAGGGAATCGAACAACCTCGCCGAACTGGCCGAGTCGGCCGGGCTGTCGAGTCAGAGCCGGGTGTACGACCATTTTATTTCAATCGAAGGTGTTACACCGCAAGAGTTTAAAAGCTCCGGCAAAGGACTGGTAATCAATTATGGATTTCATGAAACGCCCTTCGGCGATTGCTTTATCGCTGCCACCGAACGGGGGATTTGCGCTATGGCGTTTGTAGATGATGCTACACGGGACTTCCAGCTGATCGAACTCGCCCGTAAGTGGCATTATGCTACCATCCGTTCCGATCAGGACCGGACTGCCGGTTATATCCAGCGCATTTTCAGTCCTGCAAGGGAATCCCTGGAAAAGCTCCCGCTGCTGGTGCAAGGCACTAATTTCCAGCTAAAAGTTTGGGAAGCATTGCTCAGTATTCCCCAGGGGGCCGTAACCACCTACCAGCAGATCGCCGAACGGATCGGCCATCCGAAAGCGGTTCGCGCGGTAGGCTCCGCCGTGGGCGACAATCCCATCGCCTACATCATTCCCTGCCACCGGGTAATACGCAAGGAGGGGATTCTGGGCGAATACCGCTGGGGCAGTTTGCGCAAAAAGGCGCTGATCGGTTGGGAGGCTGCCCGTCAGGATGAGGAATATTTTGCACAGAAACAGGCGATGTAAAATAGCACAATAAAAATAAATTGTCATTGTAATGAATTGTATGACAATTTGATAGAACCTGCACAATGCAATTTTTCCGTGTTGGACTGATTATAGATGCATAGTTTCCAAACTATCAACCAAAATCAAAACATCGACATGAAAAAGAAATTAATCCTATCGCTGGCGGTTTTAGCTCTCATCGTAACGGCCACATCGGCAAGCTTTGCGCAGTTCTCGTTGGGATTGCAGGGTGGAATCGCCAAATCGAACGTGGAAGATTCCAAGACAGTGGCGGGTGGCGGTGTGAACCTTCGCGTATTTGCTTCATCGCAATTTGCGATCGGGGTAGCCGGGAAGATCTACGCCGACGGAAGCGACTACACCGTCGCGGGGCAGACGCTTAGTAGTACCGGGACGCTCACTCCTGTGACCGGTACCCTGGACTACTTCTTTACCAAAGGTGTAATACGGCCCTACATTGGTGGTGACGCCGGTGTGTATTTTTCGAAATACAAAGCTAAATGGAACGGAGAAACGATCCTGGAATCATCCAAACGCAGCAACTTTGGCGCCGCGCCGAGGGCGGGTCTGGTATTCGCATTCGGAAACTTGGGCATTCAGGTAGAAGGTATTTACCACTTTGTATTTGGCAACAAAAACCATGATTCCGAAACCGGGTCACCTAATAATATAGACTTTGAATCCACGTCTAAATTCGGCGGGGTGAACGTCGGTATCATATTCGGTCTGGGCGGCAAATAATTCCCGGTAAAGCATTCATCATGCAAACGCGCCACATCGGCGCGTTTTTTGTTGTGATCGAATCCCGCATTAACTTGCCTGCTCATTTACCGGCTCCCCATTGGCAGAAGCAATATCATTTTCAGAACAAATTCAAAACTGGCTGATTACCAGGTCGTTTCAATGCGATGTAATGCATGAACCGGATTTTGCGTGGCCTGTTCTGAATGTAATGGCTAAGGAGCAGGTGGTAATGAAGATTATTCCCGTTGACCTTAATACCTGGCGAGAAGGCGATCAGGACAGCCTGTTAATACGGTTAGGGGGACTTCTGGAAGCCTCGCGCGCGGAGGGCTTTCCGGCCATCGTGCTTTGGGAGGATTATTGGGTGGCAAAAAAGAGCATTGTACAATCGCGACTGGCGGCAATGCTCGGTGTATCGGCCAAAATACCCGCGCGCCTGACACTCGCACGCAGGACCGACAATGCGGCAACATCCCAATTCCTGGAATCCAACCATCTGAACGGCAGCACCATGTCGAAGTTTCGTTACGGTCTATTCCTGCCAAAGCGTTATTACCGCGTGCTACCGCAGGATTTCATCTTCGACCGATCGGCGGATGAGTTGCTGGTGGCTGTCGCTACTTTCAGTAATGCGCGCATTTTCGAACAGAACGGCGGGCCGTTCAGATCCCACGAACTGATCCGGTTTGCGAGCTTGCTTGGTACGAATGTCATAGGCGCGCTGGATAAACTACTGAATGCTTTCATCCGCGAAAAATCACCGGACGATATCATGACTTACGCCGACCTGGAATGGTCGGACGGCCGCAGCTACAAGCGGCTGGGATTTGAAGAGAGAGGAAACATCCTGCCCCGAAAGGCTCTTATCGAAGTGGAAACCATGCTCAGGGCCAGGGTAGGGCAGGGGCATTCCCCGGAACAGCCGCCGGTCGAATATTTAACAGTGTACAATTTGGGCAGTATCAAATACGTCAGGACCATTAAACCTCCCCACGCCGATGAATGCTGAAACTCCGATATTGGTCATTCTCGGACCAACGGCCTCCGGGAAGACGCATCTTGCCACCCGTGTAGCGCATGAGATCGGCGGCGAGATCATCAGCGCCGATTCCCGGCAAGTCTACCGGCAAATGGACATCGGTACAGGCAAAGATCTGGACGAGTACATGGTGGATGGGACCAGCATCCCGAATCACCTGATCAACATCCGTGATGCCGGTGAAAAATACAATGTCAATGATTTTCAACATGATTTCCAAGTTTCGTATCGGGAAATACTTGCCGCAAAACACGTCCCTATCGTTTGCGGCGGAACAGGGTTCTATATATATGCATTGCTGAAAGGCCACGCCAACAATACCGTGCCGGTGGACGAAACGCTCCGGGCCGAATTGGAAACTCTTTCGAATGAGGAGCTTTTTGCAAAATTTCACGGATCTGATTCCCGCTATCATGCAATGGCGGACACCTCGACCCGCAAAAGATTGATCCGCGCCTTGGAAATAGCCACTTTCCTGAACGAACATCCCGAAACAGCAATAGACTTTGGCTCTGAATCCGGTGCCTATCCTGCGCTGCTATTCGGCCTGAGCCCGCCGGTCGAAATACGCCGGGAGCGCATTACCAGGAGACTTGCTGCCAGGTTAAAGCAAGGTTTAATAGAAGAGGTTCAAAGTCTTTTAGATCAAGGAATTGCCGCCGATTCATTGATCTACTATGGTTTGGAATACAAATACGTGACCCTGTACCTTAAAGGCGAGTTGAGCCATGAAGAAATGCATTTGAAACTGGAAACCGAGATACACCGCTTCGCCAAGCGGCAAATGACGTTTTTTAGGAAAATGGAAAAGGATGGCTTGAAAATCAACTGGATACCCAACGAATGGCCGGAAAGGGAGAAAATCCGTTTTATTATTCAGCATTACCGGGAATTTAAAAGCGGAAATGCAGGTAATATGTAAGTGTAAACCAATCAAATAAACGTCGTCAAAATAAATGAATCGTAAATGGAGTAGCCTGTTGTTGCTGCTGGTACTGAGTGTCACGGATGCATACCTCCTCGCGCATCCGAATCTGATCGGAAAAATCGGGGTGCTGGTATACAAGCACCACTATATCCGCAATTTCCCGCGGGCGCTGCTCACTGTCATGATCGTAGTGGGTGTATCGCTGGCTATATGCGAGCTGATTTACAGGTTTACCCAAAAGAAGACGGCTATTTTCAGCTATCTGGCATTAACGGGTGTCGCGCTGTTCTGGTTTATGTACGTGTTCGTGACTTTTTCGTCATTCTCCTACCGGATCACAGGCAAGGCATTCATTTACGGCGCGCATTTATTGCCGGTAATATTGACCGGGCTGAACCTCAGGTATCTCTTCAAACGGATACTGGTGAAAGAGCCTGTTAACGATACCTTAACAGAAGGGGAAAATGGCCCTGAGGCGGTTTAAAGGGGTAATAAAATGACGAATTGTTGCCCATAAGCCTTGTGGCAATAGAATATTCTCATAAATACTTCAAATTGTGAAATATTATTGCTCTTGTCTTGAATTTTCACAAATAAACCACGGATAATAATAGAAAGTACGCGGTTTTTTAGGATATTGCGGCTTGTGTCGGACCGGGAAATGGTTAAACCCGCAGCCATTTAACACAAAATTAATTTGTTGGGCAAGTAAATCGCTGTTAACGAAAAACTTTGGCTTGAATTGACCGATTAGCCTGCCTTGTCATTAACCCTTTTAATTTTATTCTTATTTCTATGTCCCAAATAGCTGAATTGACCCTTGAAGGTAAAAAGTACGAGTTCCCGATAATTGAAGGAAGTGAGCAGGAAAAGGCGATAGATATTTCCAAATTACGTGACCAGACAGGGTATATTACGATTGATCCAGGTTACAAGAATACCGGTGCGACCAAAAGCGCCATTACATTTCTGGACGGAGAAGAAGGCGTTCTGAATTACAGGGGTTACTCGATCGAGGACCTGGCCGAAAAATCTTCTTTCCTTGAAGTAGCTTACCTGCTCATTTACGGAGAGCTTCCTACCGAAAAACAATTCGCTGAATTTGAACATGAAATCCGCACGCATACGCTCGTAAACGAGGACATGCGCAAGATTTTCGAGGGTTTTCCCGTGAATGCGCACCCGATGGGCGTACTGTCGTCGCTGGTGAGCGCGATGAGCGCGTTTTACCCGGACGCTAATGCGCAGAATTCGGATGAGGCGACCCAATTGCATATCATCCGCCTGCTTGCAAAATTGCCGACGATCGCGACGTGGTCTTACAAGAAATCGCAAGGGCATCCGGTCAATTACCCGCAAAACGAACTCGATTACTGCTCGAACTTCCTGAATATGATGTTCTCGCTGCCGGTAGCCAGATATAATGTGGACCCGGTAGTTTCGGCTGCATTGAACAAACTCCTGATTCTCCACGCCGACCATGAGCAAAACTGCTCAACATCGACTGTAAGACTCGTAGGTTCATCACACGCCAACATTTTCTCGTCCATTTCATCCGGTATCAGCGCATTGTGGGGGCCGCTCCACGGTGGTGCCAACCAGGAGGTGATCGAAATGCTCGAAGCGATCAAAGCTGACGGCGGCGACACGCAGAAATACATCAATATGGCCAAAGACAAAAGCAGCGGCTTCCGTCTGTTCGGTTTCGGCCACCGTGTTTATAAAAACTTCGACCCGCGTGCAAGGATTATCAAAAAAGCGGCGGACGATGTGCTGAACAAGCTTGGCATCAATGACCCGGTTCTTGAAATTGCACAGAAACTCGAAAAGGCAGCTTTGGAAGACGAATACTTCGTACAACGCAAGCTTTACCCGAACGTTGACTTCTATTCAGGTATCATCTATCGTGCATTGGGTATCCCAACCAACATGTTTACGGTAATGTTCGCGATCGGTCGCCTGCCGGGATGGATCGCGCAATGGAAAGAAATGCGCGTGAACAAAGAGCCGATCGGCCGTCCGCGTCAGATCTACACCGGAGCAGCGAAAAGAGATTTCGTTCCGATGAGTGAAAGAAAATAATGATCGAATGACTGAATGATTGAATGACCGAATATTCAATCATTCAGTCATTCGATCATTCAGTCATTAATTAAGGCGACAACCTTTCTATTTTCCAGCTGCCGTCGGGCTGCTTCGTATAAGCTAACCGGTCGTGCAGGCGGCTGGGTCTTCCCTGCCAGAATTCCACATAATCCGGAACGACGCGGTAGCCTCCCCAGTGCGCCGGCCTGGGCACTGACTGGCCTTCAAACCGCGCTTCCAATGCCTTTGTTTTTTCTTCCAGGAATTCGCGGTTGGGGATCACCTCGCTCTGGCCCGAAGCCCAGGCGCCGATCTGGCTTCCACGGGGACGTACGGCGAAGTATTCGCTCGATTCCGTCTCGGAAGTTTTTTCAATCTTTCCTTCGATACGTACCTGTCTTTCAAGCTCTTTCCAGAAAAACGTAAGGGCTACCTGCGGATTGGCCTCGATCTCATGCCCCTTTTTGCTGCCGTAATTGGTGAAGAAAGAAAAACCCCTGTCATCAAGGTCTTTCAGCAGCACGATCCGGCCCGTCGGGCGCCCTTCCGACACCGTACTGAGCAGCATCGCATTTGCTTCGGTAATGCCCGCTTCACGCACGTCTTCAAACCATAACCTGAACTGTTTCAGCGGGTCAGGGTCGAGATCGGTTTCCAGCAAACCTTTGAGTTGGTAATCGTAACGGATATTTGCAATGTTATGATCCATTGGATACTAATATGTTCAATGTTACGATGCCAAAAGTAGCCATTTCAGAGGAAAGATTATTAGATTTGTAATCTATAAGAGACCGTACGTACGAAACAAGCATCACGATGGCACAAGAACAACAAGAAGGGGTCAAAAGCGAAGAGCAGGACGACCTGGCACCAAAAACGATTGATACCCTTGAAATTGATCTTAACAATGAGTTGACGGAAGAGCACGAGGAGGAAACGCCTGATGTGGATTACAGCCAATTATCTAAGGAGCAATTGGTTAACTTGTTAGAGAATGAACTTGCAGCCATTCGTGGCGAAGCAGCAACTGCCGCTCAGTTGAAAAAGGCGGAAGCTGTCGCAAAGGGTGTCCGTACGGTGGTCGATCAGATCAAACAAAAAGACCGTGAAGCCGCGCTGAAAACGTTTGTTGAAGAGACAGGCGGCGAAGACGGCTTCGAATACAAATACGATGCTGATACACAGAAGATCGACTCGCTGAGCCGGGAGATTCGTGGCCTCAAAAATGCATTCTACCAAAGCCAGGAGAAAGAAAAGGAAAAGAATTTCAATGTAAAAACCACGCTTCTCGGGCGCCTGCGCGCACTCGTGGACGAAGAAGGCACCCGCGAAACGGACGCGAGTGGGCTGAAATCGAGCTGGGAGGAATTCAAGAAAATCCAGGAAGAATGGAAGGCCGCCGGAAACGTCGCTTCGCCGCACAACGGTACGCTTTGGGCAACGTATAATGCATTGATCGACCGTTATTTCAGCAACAGGAATATCTATTTCGAACTCAAAGAACTCGACCGTCGCCGCAATGCCGAACTGAAAGCCGAATTGTGCGAGAAAGTAGAAGAACTGGGCAAATCGCTGGAAAGCCGCCCGATGACCCGCGAGATCCTGAACGAAGCAAACCATATTTTTGAGGAGTACAAACACCTTGGGCCGGCTCCGAAAGAAGATCAGGAAAAACTGTGGCAACGTTTCAAAGAGGCGCTCGACGTGCTCTATGATGCGCAGCGCGGCCAGTTTGCCGAGCAGAAGAAATCGATGCAGGAAAACTACGAACAGAAGCAGAAAATCTACGAAGCGATTGTTCCGTTTACCACCTACAATTCGGGGAGCATTAAGGAATGGAATGCCAAGACGAAAGATATCATGGCGTTCCAGGACCAGTGGGTGGCCTTGAAAGGCATTATGCCGCGTGAGGAAGGCAAAGAGCTGAGCAAGAAGTTCTGGGCTGCGCTGAAAACGTTTTTCAACAATAAGGGTGAGTTCTTCCGCCAGCTGGAATCGAAGCGCGAGCAAAACCTCGAACTGAAAAACCAGCTTTGCGAAGAAGCCGAAGCCGTTTTATCAACGGGCGACGATAATCCGTCGACCACACAGAAGGTGATCGAGCTTCAAAAGAAATGGAAGGGTATCGGACAGGTTCCTGAAAAATTCAAAGACACCATTTACGACCGCTTCAAAAAGGCCTGCGATTCCTATTTCGACCAGAAACGCGCCAAGAACCGGGAAGTAGAGGAAGAATTTGAACAAAACCTCAAGCTGAAAACCGATCTCATCGAAAGGATCGAAGCCGCAGCGAAGGGCAAGGACGAATCTTCACTCAATTTACTGAGCGCATTCAAGTCGGAATGGTCGTCGATAGGCTTTGTGCCCAAGAAGGACATGCAAACCATTCAGAAGCGTTATATCGCGGCTATCAATACCTACGTGAGTGCGATCGGCCAGCTTTCAACGAAAGAGAAGGAGCAGGCTGTACTCGAAAGTGAAGTGGAACTCGTACGCGACGGTGATAGCGGCCGGAACCTCTACCGTAAGGAAAACGACATTCGCCGTAAGATAACGCAGCTTGAAAATGACATCGCCCTTTGGCAGAATAACATCGAATTCTTCGCGAAATCGAAAACTTCCGACCGTTTGAAAGCAGAGTTCGAAAGAAAGATCAACAATGCCGTAAGCCAGTTGAACGAGTTGAAACACCAACTTACTATTATTCAGGAGGCTATCTAAAACCTGAAAAAAAGTTTAAAAAAATTCTTTTGAAAAGGTTGCATCGTATATCCCGCTCGACTACTTTTGCACCATGATAACGGAATAACAAACGGTATCACAAAGAGAAAAGGCCTCCATAGCTCAGCTGGTAGAGCAACTGACTTGTAATCAGTAGGTCGTTGGTTCGATCCCGACTGGGGGCTCTTGAAGATAAAGCACTTAACAAGATTGTTAAGTGCTTTTTTCTTATAGTTGCCTCCAACTTGCAATGCGTGGAGGATTACTTCACCAAAATCGAAATCCCAGTTTAATACCAAATCTTGCCAGGGAAGCCTCGACCTTTTCCTTCGACGCCGATAAATGAGACACACCGGCGTTATAAATATTTCCAAGACCCGGTGCGGCGACGACTTCGACAAACGCTCCAAACTGCTTTTTTTGAATCTCCATACCGAGGCCTCCATAAATTGACAACGCAGTTTTTTGAAGTTGATCAACACCATCAAAATTCACTCCGCTGGCATAATCCTGATACTTATAATTCAATGGAAGGTGAATCTCGGGACCGAATTTGAGGTATGGCCTTATCTTGGCTGGCTGTGTATTGGGCAGGTGAAGCTTAATTCCTAACGAGCCATGAATCCCCTGGATCGTAAAATCCTCATTAGTTGAGCCAAAGGCACCGTTTGAAGAATAATTTGTCCTGAAATACTGAATGCCAGCCACGAATTCTGCGATGTTTTTATGATCAATGTAAGCGAGCTCAACGCCTGCGGTTGCCATCCAACCCACGGCCATATCTTTTTCTGCGTCACCGATTTTGTAGTGAGGGCTGACACCGTAGATACTGCCGACGACCTGCGCCTTCAGCCAGTTATTTGACTTGCAATTATTTACCATTGAAAGCCCGTTGCTTACTTCCGTCTCAAGCGCAGGCGCATCACATGTTTTGAGGGATTGCATTTTTACATAAACTTCACGGAGCCTCTGACAATCGTTTGCATTGGCAAATTCTTGCATACTGACGCGGTATCTGGCGAGTAAGCTGTCGTTTTTAATAAAGCGGGAGATCGAATCTTTTAAACTCGCATTGGCCTTCAATAAAGAACCGGAACTTTCGCAGTTCTGGATATAAGACGCTGCTTGTGCCCAAAGTACTTTCGACCTGTTCAGATTGCAGTTTGACAGCTCTTTTCTTATCAGCGCTATTGTTTGTTTGAAACTATCTTCGCCTTCACACTTTTGAGGGCCCGCAGACTGTACGATTGGGTATTTGGCCGAATACGCCGCATATTCTTTCTCGATACAGGTTTTAACGCCCTGGCGGACCTCGGTCGGCAAATCGTCAGCCCATGAAGACAGGGTGGCATATGCGCTGCGGACCGTTTCGACATGGGCCGAGCTTTGTTTCAGGATTGCGATTTTTTGCCTTATGCTTTGGAACTCCCTTAGTCGGCTGATAAAAAAGTCGGAGCCATTTATAGTCGACTTATTCGCTTCTACCTGTTTAATTAACAGATCGATATCACATATTTCGGCGATACCGGCAAGGGATGCATCACCACGAAGGCCCGCTTTTAGAAGCTTAATTTCATCTTCGATTCCAGGGAGATCAACATTTTGAATTTCGCGGTAGCTCTCTAATCCCTTGATTTTTTCCTCATTCGAACGTGCCTGGGAAGCGGTACCAAGATTTTTCTTTCCCCAATTGGTAACATCTTCGGTAGCTGTAAGACCGTCGGTATATTGTTCTTTTAAGATGTTATTCCGATTGCCACCCAATGCCTTCGCATTATTAAAATCCCGTTTTGCACCGGCGGTGTCGAGCCTGCTCAATTTTTGACGACCCCGGTGTGCGAATTCAAAACCCGTGATAATTCTTTGCTGTGAAGTAAGCTCGGTTAACTTTTCCTTATTAATCTGTTGAAGGCACATTTCAATTTTTTCCTCAAAAAAGCGAAGCGTACCAATGTCTTTGAATTTTCTGTATTCTTTGAATTTATCCAGTGCTTCGGCGGACTGATTCCGCTTGAATAGTCGCTCGCCTTCCGTAGCTACTTCGTTAAGCAACCGCGCCTGCCGGGAGCGGAGCAGGAAACTGGAATCCTTTGGATAGGCCTTGTATAAGGTCAATGCCTCGTTGAATTGTCCCTGATCGAGCTTTTCTTCCGCCGCCATCCAGACCGCATACAACTCCTTTTTGGGAAATCTTTCCTGTGACCAGGCTGGCCTGAAAGCTGCAAACATGAGAAAAGCAAGGAAGGTAGTCGTCAATCGCATTTCAATGGTATTGTTTGAGTGAGGGATGCTGCGTACCGGTAATAATTATTGGGGATGTAAGTGAGATTCGTGGCATCGGCCTGTTTGAACTCCCGGCATTTCTCGTCCGCGATTGCCTTGTAGGAGGCGGCGAGTTCCATAAGTCTGGGATGTTTTGGGGCGATACTCGAAGCCTGCCTGAAATTTTCGTTGGCTAATGCATACTCTTCGTCTGCCACCGCTTTCAATCCACGGTTTAAGAACATCTCAAAAGAACCCGGTGATTGCTGCGAAGGTGTGGGCCTGGGCGGAGAAGTGGGTGTTGGAACTGGTTTGATCTCAGACTTATCCTTATCGGTTTTTGATTGGCCCGGGCCTTGACCTCCGGCGTCTTTGCCTACGTCATTCGCGTTCGTTTCCGCAGGCTGGGTTTCTTCTGTAAGCATTTCTTTGCCCCAGTCCGATATAGCCGGAGTGTCCCGGACCGTAGTCCAGATCAGAAGGCCAAGGAGCAAGGCAATAATGGCGAGCAACCACCACGGCGACTTGTTTTGTAATGCAGGACGTATTGCAAAGAGAACCAATGCCGCAACTACAAGCACAAGAATCCCGGGTAGCTGAAATCTCAATAATAGCAAACCTGCAAGCCCAAGAAGTAGTAAAAGCGCTAGAAGGGAAGCAGCTTTTTCAAGTGACCATGCTTTGGGTTGATTTGTAACTTGCTGATTGTTAGCTTCTTTTATCTGATCTGCTATCGGTTCTGGCGGTTGCGGGGGTAATGGCGGCGACATTGGCGGCTTCTGTTGAATCCGCTCCTGAAACTCCTCTATAGTCTCTTCGACTTCTTCCACGTAGTCCACAAGGTAGCCGCAAATGGGACTTTCAATGGTTCCAAAAACTTCCACTCCATTCGATTGATGCAAAGCATGAACCAGTTTTGGATTAAAAAGCGTCGGCTCGTGCAAGTCTATTTTATAGCGTAGTGCGCTATCGCCGTCGAGTAAGACGAGGATGTTCTCGGAGAACTGGTTGAAGCCGATTTGCTGACCTTCGCAGGAATGCTTCCGGGAAAATTCGGAGATAAGGTCTTGGTAATTTGTTTGCTTGTCGGTGAGGATGTCGTGTTGGCCGACGGTAATTTCAGATTCGTAAATCTGAATGTCGTAAAAATCGCCGATATCTCCGCGGCCTGAACAATTTGCAGCCGGATAGCCCCAGTATTTGCCTTTCAACTTACCCTTTAAAAATGTTCGCCTGATCACATTCCGGGTAATCGTGACTTTCCGCATCCGTTTTCCGCGGCCATCGGTATAGACTTCTTCTTCGCTACGGATAACCTCCTCAGCTTCCATTGTCAGCACAGCCGGGTCATTTGCCTGGTTAGCTCCGGCTATTTGCGCTTGTTTGGGACTATATAGGTGCTGATTCGTCACTATTAGCTTTTCTTTGGCTCCGAAGGATACAGCGAATCTAAAAGCACTTTTTCCGGCTGAACCGGTCTCTCATCTTTTTTCCTGACTGTCCTGAAGGGTGGGTCGAGCCAGTATTCAAACTTTTCAAACAGCGTTTCTTCGGTCACGGTAAACAGCTCGTGATACATATCTGCTGCGGTACGGCTGTGGGTGTTTTCAATGGATTGAATGACAGGCACAAGTGCATGCTTCAGTGTAGAGTTGCAGGCCGCGATGCGCTCATTCATAATGCGCTCGTAATGCGCCTTGAAAGCGTCGTAGGCCTCCGTGACCAGCTGATTTTCAAGCTCCTTCTTCTGGACATAAAACCGCTTATGATTTCGAATGTCGTACTTCTCGTAAACCGGATAGAAAAACAGCGCCCATAGAGAAAGCACTATCAGCCAATACAACGCATTTGAGCCGGCCAGTATCCTGACCCTCTGTACAAAAAAATGGCTCGAATCAAGCAAGGATGAAACAATACGCCGTTCAGCATCCATCTGCCTTGTCAGCTCGGCATGACTGGCGTCAATGGTGGTAATGGCGTTCACGGAACCATCCAATGCTTCACGGAAGTATTTTCTTTTGTATTCCTCAATCGGCCTGTCAGTATATTTGGATAGCGCCAGGACACCGATCGGCTGGGCAATACTGGTTGCAATCAGAACAATAAAAAATATCCTGATGGTAAAAGCGCCAAACAGTGTGTACTTCTGTTGGTGGGAAGGCTGGGATTTCCTGTTTTCAAAAATCAACGGAGTAATCGTGTAAAGCAGTAATACGTAGAGATTCCCGATGACCACGGCCACAAACAATGCGAGGAAAAATTCAAACAACGCCGGCAGGTCAAATGCATACTCAAAAAAAGCAAAGCTACCCGTAAAGCACACGAGCCCGATAACCACAACGATCAGGCTTATCCGGGTAAAGCGCTTCTGAACATTTGCCGACGATTCCCTGATAATGTATTTATCCTCGCCCGACAACGCCCAAAGGTGTTGCAATGCCTTTTGCGTCCATAAACGAAATCGATCAGGCAGTTTGAACATAATCGGCCGGGTTTTTATCTATTTTCTCTTTTTCCTGATCCTTGTATTTTTCAATGGCGTAACCTGAAAGCTCCCGTTGTACTTCTATAATTTTTGCTTTTTCAAACAGCACCTTTTCAGCCTGATGATTGATTGTCAAATGACGTTCCTGACCTGATTTATCTTTGTAAAAATCATATCTCGTTTCAATTCCGTGCTCAGCCTTGATCAGTTCATCTCGATTTTCTGAAAGGTAATCGTAGGGCGTTTTGGTAAGCATTAATTTGAAAAAGATCGGAGTCAGCTCAATTGCCATGAAAAGCAGCGTGATAAATATGGTGATCGTCAATCCAGCGATTTCATGCGCCTTTTGGATGCGGATTAGCAATCCGTCAAGAGTTGCAGCTTTCGTCTCGGCCTCACTGATCGCAGCTAGTTTTTCTTTTTCAAATTTTGATTTTTCGGCAACAACCTGCTTAAATTCATCAGTCTCCTTCAATTTGTTTACCTGTTCTTCTTGGATCTTGACCTGGCGCTCAAGTTCGGTTGCCCGTGGCCCAAAACCCTTTCCATTCTCGTTTTTTCCAGTAATCTCCCTTGATATTTCTAATTGTAGATCAGTGATAGCATCTTGCTTTTTGTCGATCTCTGCCTGAATCTTTCCAAGTTTCTGTTTTGTTTCAAGAACTTTCCGTTCGTAGATTTCATTGGCATCGTTAATTCCTGAGGCTTTCTCTTTATCCTGCTCCTTTTTTATCGCCAAATCAATCTCCGTCTTGAACATCCTGATTTCAACAGGTTTGGAAATGGTAATCGCAATGATCATCCCCATGATAATCCGCGGTAGGGCACCCTTGAATTCAGCCCACGTGATCTCTTCAGTGCCATCTCCTTTTCCTGTGCTGGTAACGATAAAGCGGTCAATGTTGAAAATCATAAGTCCCCAAAGAACACCGAATACAGCAGCGACAATGACGGTGGCCGTGTCCGTGCCAACATATTCTGAGTTTTCCACGAGCGTTTTGGTCTTGTTCAGAACATCGGCGCTTTTGGGTGCGAAGATGGTATAGAAGGCATAGCCACCGGCAATTCCCGCAAGAACGCCGGTCGCCATGACGATGCCTCCCAGGCACATGTACTTAACCTGGTCCGTGTAAGTGGCCCGATCAAGCAGATATTTATCGGCTCCGGCACACCGCCAGAAAAAACGCATCAACCATCCCGGTTTTGGTAGTTCGTAGTAGTCGCGGATCATAGCAATTCGATTTTGGAGAAGGTGTTATGTTTTATTTCAACTGATTTGGATCTGACATGATTAATCTTTGAGGAGACATTAATGGATTGAATGCGAATCACTTTACGTTCTGCCCGAAGTGAAATTTCAGGTATTTTAGAAGAGCAGTGAAATGGCTGCAGTGAAATCGAATCATTAAGCAGCAAAGCTGTCAGGGGATAAGACTGATTTTCATAAAAACCTTTTACAATTACTGTTTGCGCTTCCGGATGGAGGGCTTGTCTTGGGGTTGTGATCGTTCTGTCCAGCGTTCGCAGACCCGACGGCAGCTCGATCCAAAGCATGTTGGTCCATTCACAAACCATAGCGCCATCCTTAGACCGCATCCTATGAAGTCTGACTTTTTTGTCCGACCTGAAAAGTATACATATGAAGCGGAGCGAGACCGAGCTCCAAAACAGCAATTTCGAAACCATATTATTCGCATTAATTAGATGCACTATTTGGCCTGCTCGCTACTGAACCACTTCCGAAAAGACAAAGCCAACGGAGCCGGAATCAATGGTTTGAACTTTTACCCAGTCGCCGGTTTCCCCCAACTTCATTAGTAAGGTGCCGTACAACACCTCTTCAACGATTTCTGATTTAGTCGTGGCCGATTGCCTCAGGTTGGCCTTGGGCGTTATAACCATGATTATCTCAGCATCATCCGGAATTGATATTGTAAAGGATCCATTTGATTTGGGTTGAGGTTCCAAAAAAATATCTTGTGGTTCTGCAATGTCTTTTGTGGCAATTTTACTTCCTGCTTCTCGATTCAATGTTTGCGATTGCTCCGGGAGCTGCTTTGGAATGCCAATGGTCTGGCTATTCAGAACGGGTGAAGTAGGGGGCGAATGCAAAACCCGATTATAGCTGTGCGATCGGTTATACGAAGAACGTCCCGAACTGCCAGCCGAACGAGGTACGGCTACGCGTTTGGATCTCGACACTTTGGGCGTATAGCAGACTGCACAACTACCTCCGTAAACGGAGCAGTTCTTGCAAGAGGAGCAGTTGCTGCAAGCGGAGCAATAAGCATTGCTACCTGAACAACGGCCGAATATATGATGCAAATCCAGATCGAATCCTCCTGTGTATAACCAGGAGGATAGCAATGAGGCGAAGATCGGAAGTAGCAGAAGTTTTTTCAATTGAGGAGGTTGGGTGTATAAATTAATTTATTGCAACCGGTAACCATTTGACAAATAAGCATAATGGAACGCTGCTCGCCGTTTCACCCGGGATGATAAACTGTTTAAACAGCGCTGTTTCCGAAATAGAATTGGCCGGGCACAGCTACGGTCATAGATTGAATCAAAGTTCCCCCTTGTTGCGCCAGCGTGTCGAAGAAGGCTTTTTGCTCGCGCAATAAATCTCCGGCAAACAATACAACCCAGTAGTCTGTGCCATACATTGTTCTTGAAGCAACTAAGGGATTACTTGAAACTGTCTGTACAAAGTTTTTGAAGGTATCTGAATCAATCAGATTAAATGCGAAATCCGAGTGGACCTGCGGATAGATTTTCATGAAGTCGGTGATGGTCTGAACACGTCTGCTCATAGCTTGTGGATTGCCCATCCATGCATCGCTACCTCCAAAATGAGCGAGATTTATTCGCAGATTATTGTATTTCGCAAGAACCGGTGACCAGCGTTCCGGATCGTTTAAGAAGTAGGCACGTTCCTTTCTGTTTGTGCCTGGAACAACTTGAGAATCGTTGCGATCGAAGTTATTGAAAATTGTCACCTTGTTCCTAAACGTCGACACAATCTCGCCTCCGCAATGTGTAACTACTGGGATGGAGAATTCATTGCAGATCTTAAAGATTGGATCTAGCCGATAATCGCTTGGCGAATAGCCCAGGGCCGGATAAAACTTAACGCCAAAGAACCGACTGGTCGATTTATCAAAAGCTTTGAGAAATAGATGATAAAGGTTTTCTTTCTCTCTAGAATCATCCGCCCTTCGGGGGTCAATAGCAAAGAATGGTAAAATGGCCTGTTGATCTGCCAATGCATTGAATTCGTCTATTTGATCCCAGAGAGGCTTTTTTACAAGTTTTTTCCATTCATCGTAAAAATCCATCATCAGTACTGTTGAGATCAATTCTTTGCCTTTAAATCTGTCCAGCACGGTCAATGCATGCCTATTAATAAAATCATCATAGATATCAGCAAACTTTCTGGTTTTGAAAAAGACTTTCAATAGAAATCGAAAAAACGACTTCGTCACTTTTTGAGTCGCAAAATCGGTGAAGAGTTTATTTTCCTCAAAAAATTGTTCCTGCGCCTCAAAGTCTTTCTCGATCTCATCCCAACTGGGAAGTGGCTCGTCGTTTTCTATTTTTTTATAAAGATTTTCGATTGCCTGTTGCCTGAACGGTTCGTAGGAAGCCTTAAAGCTTTTAAAATCTACAGTAAATAGAGATTGGCGATCAGCGACCCGGGCCAATAAAAAAATATTGTTGACTATGCCCGCTAACGAGCGAAGCAAAAAATACCCTTCATTGACTGAAGATTTGTCGAAAACATGCACGTGATTGTCGAAAACATAATTTCCGTTTTTGAGAACCTCACGTACTTTCGGGGGCAATCGCTTGGAAATATCAGGATTAATTACCTTTCTCGCTTGCTCAAGGAATTCGTTTTCAGTCATAGTCGGGGAGGGTTTGATTTGCTATCAACCCTTAATTTAAACACTTGACGTACAAGCTCATTTACCGTTTAATCAGTTTTAAATTTTTCTCATATTTTAACACAAAAAGCAAATTCTGACCCGGGCCCCGGATGCTTTTCCATTATAAAGCAAAACCCGTATTTTCGGGAATTGTGAAAAACACCTGTCTATGTATTCGGATATTTTAAGGGCAACGGGGAGTTACCTCGATGATGAAGTTCTGCTTTTCGAAAAACAGACCCGGGTCCGTCACGTCGGCAAACATGAATTTCTTCTTAGAAAAGACGAGGTAGCCAGATCCTTGTACTATCTGCTGGATGGAGCTGTTCAGCAATATGAAATTGGCTCGGAGTCGGGGCATAATGTGATCGACCTGCACGTTGCCGGTGAATGGTTCCTCAATTATGAGAGCCTGATCGCCCAGCGCCCTTCCAGGGTTTTCATCGAAGCATTTGCCGACAGCCGGATTATCGAGATTAGCCTGGAAGCAGTCCACTACCTGACAGGCAAGTCAACGGCGTTTTTACAGCTCAACAGGGTTTTGGAGGGGGCATTGAGAAGGATGCAATTTTTTGATCAATCTATGACGCCAACAGAAAAGTATCTGTCTGTGCTTGGCAGTAACCCCCAGATGATCCAGGCGTTTCCGCTGAAAATAATTGCCTCGTATCTTAAAGTCACGCCCGAAACGCTCAGCAGGGTTAGGAACGCCATTGCAAGCGGTGCCGTTTCTTGATTTCGATCAAGATGAATGCTCTTGCCAATTTTTTACTTTTGGCGGAAAACAACCGAAGTCACAATGGAACATCAAGCACTGTCTATCCGTCCGTTTATCGGGGCCGCTGATTTTGAAGTATCGAGAGCATTTTACCGTGACCTGGGTTTCCAGGAAGTGGAATTAACGCCTGCGATGTCTCTTTTTAAAACCGGTAACTATGGTTTCTACCTGCAAAATGCGTTTAACCGCGATTGGGTCGATAACACAATGGTGTTTCTGGAAGTCGAAGATGTTCAACGTTTTTGGGATGAGCTCGTGAAACTGGACCTTTCAGCGAAATACAAAAATGTGCGGCTTACGCCTATCCGCGTCGAGCATTGGGGACGGGAATGTTTTGTACATGACCCTTCCGGAATATTGTGGCATTTCGGAGAGTTTTTTACGAGATAACAAACGGCAGTTTTTCAGAGGCTGAATGGAAGTGCCGAAACATCCGTTTCTTTCCAGCCAAGACTTCCCTTTCAGCAAACGTTGCGCCGGGTCGACGGCTAAGAATGAATAAGTAAAACCGATGATTGAACGCCGCTCGTCGCGCGGTGGGCGCGCCCCTCAAAAGGGCGCTTTTTTTTGGATTTGCAATGAAAGTTTGTAATATTTATTCGAAGTGTTTTCGATCCCAATATGACGCGACTTGGTACCATGAAAGCAGTTTTGATTTTCCTGGTGCTATCTCTTTGCCCTTCCCGGTCGGTTTGGGCGCAGGTTGGCAAGATCCGCGAGCTGCAAAAGAGCCTTCCTTCGATCCGGGATAGTTCGAACTACGTCGATGTTGTAAACCGGATTTCCCTGCTTTTTTATGAACAAAATGCGGATAGTACGCTATACTATGCATTGCAAGCCAGGCAAATAGCCTTTCGGAACGATTACGAGCAAGGACTTGCGGATGCGACTAACAACCTTGGTGTGGTGTTCGACATCAAAGGGAATATCCAGCTGGCGTTGCGCTACTATAACGACGCGTATAATCAGTATGTAACCTTGGGCGATTCGTCCAACATCGTGCAGACGCTCATGAACATTGGCTCGGTGTACAATATCAGCGGCCGCCACGATAAGGCACAGGCCAGCTATGACCGTGCTATTGCGCTTGGCGACCGCATCGAGCACGATTCGATCACGGCGCTGGTTATCTACAATTATGTATTGCTCTATCCTCAAAAATTTACAGGGAGCCGTCGTAATGCGCTTATCGACCGGGCTTACGGCATTGCAAAAAAATACCGGGACGTCCGTCTCGAACTGGCGATAGATCAGCTCAGGGCGACCGCGCTTATTGAATCGGGCCAACGCGAACAGGGGCTGAAATTACTTGAAAAGACCCTGAACAATGCGCTGGCGCTGGAATTGAACTATCTCAGTATGGATATCCTGCTTGATCTGGGCGATTATTATCTCCCCGAGGAGCGCGACAAGGCCATTCAATTCTATAACAAAGCGCTCTATCTGGCCGAACAAAAGAACTATCGTATGTACGCACGCGATGTTTGTAAAAAGCTGTATGATTATTACGAGGGCCGGAAGGAAAATGCCAATGCATTTATTTATAGCCAAAAGTTGTTGAAGCTATTCGAGGAACAGGCCGATATCGACCGCGTTTCGGGGATCGATTACATTGAATATGCAGTAAAAGACCAGCAGTTGATTTCCGAGCAGTTGAAGTCGAAATACAACGCGCAGCTGCTTGCGTTGGCAGTAGCCGTGTGCGTGCTGACCTTGCTGAGCATTGTCATTCTCTGGCGAAACTGGAAGCTGAGTAAAAAGACCAACCGGGTGCTGACGATGCAGTTCCGGCAGCTGGAATCGACCACCGAAGCATTGGAGAAAAGCAATCAGAACTATGCGCGGCTGATCAAGATCGTTGCGCATGACCTCCGCAATCCGATCGGTGGCATCTATGCACTGTGTTCGTTGCTGCAAGAAGGGGATACCACCGCTGAAGAGGCCCGCCAGTATGTCGAACTTATCCGCGAGTCGAGCACGAGCTGCCTGCACATGATCAGCGATTTACTCCAGACCGATTTTGATTTCAAGGAAACCGAATTACAGAAAAAGCCGGTCGACCTGTCTGTCTTCCTCGATCAGGCGGTGACCCTGCTGACATTCCGTGCAGCCGAAAAGAACCAGCGGCTTATACTCGAAGATCCTTCGCACATGATAGTGAATGTCGACCCCGATAAATTGCTTCGTGTTTTTAATAATCTCATTGTCAATGCGATCAAGTTTAGTCCCGATGGCGAAGCGATCCGGGTCAATATGGAACAGTCGGTTAACGGCGTTACGATTTCAGTGGAAGATCACGGGTTGGGCATTCCCAAAGAGTCGATTCCCAACCTTTTCGACCCGTTCACGACCTCAAAGCGCCCTGGTACGGCCGGGGAACAGGCTTTTGGTCTGGGTTTATATATTTCAAAAAAGATTGTCGAGGCGCACGGAGGCAAGCTCTGGTTCGAAACGGAAGAGGGGAGCGGCACTACGTTTCACATCTTTTTGCCGGGAGAGAACGTCGGTACATTCTCTCCCGCGTAATTATTTTTGTCTGATCTTTTCGTCGTACGCCTTTTTGAGACCGGCAATAGCCTTGTCGTAGCCTGCTTTATCAAAAAATGCTTCCGGGCGGTAAGGATCGGTCGGTTTGTGTTTTTCGTGGAGGTCAAACTGGCTTGCATGCGACGCAAGCCAGATATCGAACTGCTCGTTTTTCATCGATGCCAGTGTCTTCGCATAATCCTTGCCTACTTCGGGATAGCCTGCCATACCCGAGAGTTTGGTTTCATCCAGAATGCTCGGCATGTTGGCTATCAATACTTTATAAGCTCGCTTTTCATCCCTCACCGTGAACGAAAAGCTGCTGGCCCCGGGCGTATGGCCGGGATGATGCAGCAACTTCACCTGCATCGTACCCAGCTTGATAATTTCACCGTTTTTCAGCAGCTGATCGGCCTGAACCGGCTCGAAACTGGCGCCATGGCTGCCCAATGCATAATCGGAAGCACCGCCGTCGGCCATGGCTTTGGCGTCTTTTTCCTGGATCATGAGTTTGGCGCCGGTAGCCTGGCGGATGGCCGCCATACCGGCCACGTGGTCGTAATGCACGTGCGTGGCGAGCAATATTTTAATGTCTTCGAACTTGAAGCCCAGCGCCTGCACATGCTTGCGAATGAGCGGTACCGAGCCTTCGAGGCCTGTATTGATCAAAATATGGCCCTTGGGCGTCGCAATGAGATAGCATGCTAAATCGTAAGTGCCTACATAATAGAGGTTTCCAGCAATGCGGAAAGGGCGGTAGTCTTTCGACCATTCGGCCTGAACAAAGGGGAGCTTCCAGGTTTTCTTTTGTGCCTGGGCTACGAATGGCGTAAGTAAAGCGCCGGCAATGAGCGTTGTTATAAGTGTTTTTTGAAGCTTCGGCATAAGATTGATGGTAAGCTCGCAAAGATAGAGGTGTTGCCGCGGCAAAGCAAAATGTTTTGTGCTGACCGCGGAAGGTGGCAGGCCGCCCTTCTTAACAAACTGATAATAAATGCATAAACTCCGCGAAAAGTGAATGGCTGTTCTTTGTGCTGCTATTTCACTTAATCAGTTTTATCTTCACCATGAAGCCTTTATTTACTTACACCGCTTTGGCCGGTATTCTTGCGCTGGGCGCATGCCAGGACCACCGCGATCCGAACAGTCCGGATATTACCCTGCAAAACCGCTCGGTAACACCCGTACTCGCCAAATTGCTCCCCGGTGCTACCAATGGCCGTGTTTCGGCCAACAACGTGAAGCTCTATTCACTACTCAGCAGCGACGACCAGCTCGAACAGTCTCCGGGTTACGTGTTCGGCGGCTCCGCCGATGGCGCCGGTCTTTTCCAGAACCCGGATGGTAACTACACGATCCTGGTGAACAACGAGGACAATTTCGCCGTATCGCGCATTACACTCGACAAAGGCTTCAAACCCGTAAAAGGGGAGTATGTGCTCAATTCCGACGGGGGAACCTGGCGCTTGTGTTCGGCGACACTGGTGACGCCGATCGAACATGGTTTTGGCCCCGTTTTCCTGACTTCCGGCGAAAGCGGTCAGGAGTCGCGTACGCATGCGGTGAACGTGGATTCGGACGTAAGCCAGGCGAATATCTCCCGCGAAGTGGCTGGCCTTGGCCGTTGGAGCGCCGAAAATGCGGTTCCGCTTCCTAAAACTGCATATCCCGGCAAGACGGTGATCGTGATCGGCGACGACGATTCGGACGTGAATGGCGGTCAGGTGGCGATGTATCTGGCAAACACCGTGGGCGACCTCGATAACGGCTCGCTTTATATGCTGAAACGTGCCGATAACAATCAGAAAGAAAGGGACATGCAGCCCGGTTCAACCTATGATGTGGAGTTTGTTAAAATCGATAACCACAAGACATTGACCGGGGCGCAGATCAACGCGAAAGTGAACGACCTGAAAGCGATCAAATTCGGACGTGTGGAAGACGTGGATTACCGCAAAGGCGGCGCAGCACAGGGCCGCGAGGTGATTTTCGCTGTAACCGGCCAGGACAACAGCGGTGTGAATGCCGACTATTCGCGGTCGAAATACGGCCGTATTTACCGTGTGGTACTCGATGCCAACGATCCTACGAAAGGCAAACTGGAAGTGTTGCTCGACGGCGATGACCGCAACGGCGTCGCCAAAACTTTCCAGAACCCGGACAACGTTTGCGTGACCTTCGACTACGTATATATTATGGAGGATCCGAACGGTTACGGCGACGAAAAGCATGATGGATATGTTTATCAATTCAATCTCAATACAAAGCAATTGACACCTGTTCTCGAAATCGATCACCGTCGTACCGAGGCTGATGCGGCCAAATACAATGTTGGCGGAAGTTCCGCATTTGGTTCATGGGAAAGCAGCGGCATGATCGACGTGTCGGATGTTACAGGCCGTGCCAATACTTTCATGCTCGGCATTCAGGCGCATACCTGGCGCGGTGATAAATACAAGGGTGCCGACGGCGGTTCTGTCCGTAAATCGGAGAACCAGGCCAGCCAACTGATCCTTATCGAAGGTCTGCCTCGTTAATTACATAGTTTTCAGACTCCTGGCCGGAATTTTCGGGCCAGGAGTTTTCCTTTTAAATTAATACCCACTCCTGCACCATGCTGAAATTCGAGCGCAACCCCAATTCATTCATCTACCGCCACAGGAGGCTGCTTTTTTCAATACTGCTGATCATCGTCATCCCACTGATCGTTTGCCTGATCTGGTGGCTCACGAGCCCTGGGCCGACAAGTCGAAAGTCAGCACCAGCGCGGGAAGTGAAACATACTTTCATGCAGAATATCACTTCGCTGGACAGTGCCGTGAGCCGTTTGCAGGCCGATATCCGCGCAAAACGTCCGGCAGCTATTCAGGAATCGTTCAAACGTGCCCGGCTGGCTTACAAGCGTGTGGAATTCATTTCGGCCTATTACAGCCCCGAAACCACCCGGGCCCTCGATGGCCCCAATATCCCCGAAGTCGACGACGACCTGCGTGTGAATGAGCCGCAGGGTTTCCAGGTTTTGGAAGAAATGGTATTTCCCGAAGTGGCGACGGATGCGTATCCCGATATGCTGCATGCAGCCAACGTTATCCGCGCAAATGTGAACCGCCTGCGGAAGGTTTCGGAGACCAATGATCTCACCGCCAGCCACATATTCGATGCAATGCGCCTGGAAATTTTCCGGGTTATTTCAATGGGTATCACCGGTTTCGATTCGCCGGTGGCATTCCACTCTCTGCCCGAAGTAGCCGCGGCGCTCGGGAGTGTGCAACGGCAGTTGGGACATTATACCGCCGGTAATGCACTGGCCGCGCAGCTCGATAGCTCGTTCGCCGCCGCCATCGGGTATATCCGCAAATCGCCGGATTTCAATGCGTTCGACCGGCTGGAATTTATCAAGCTATACGCCAACCCACTCAGCAGCCGACTGCTCGATGCCCAGAAAGCACTGGGTATCCCGGTTTTTACCGAAAAGAGGCTGCTCTCGCCAACTGCGCGCACGCTTACGGATTCGGGCGTATTCAATGCCAGTTACTTCGTCAACTTTGAAGAGCAAACCATGACCGCCCAGCGCGTCGCATTGGGTAAAATGTTGTTTTTCAGTCCGATACTATCCGGTAATTCGGGCCGTACGTGCGCTACTTGCCATCAGCCCGAAAAGGCATTCACCGACGGCGAGCCAAAGAGCTTCGCGATCGGATTCAATGGCATACGAATCAGCCGTAATGCGCCTACCTTGTTGAATGCCTCGTTCCAGGCCGTCCAGTTCGCCGACTCCCGCGTAACCTTTCTGGAAGATCAGGCCAGCGATGTGATCCGCAACCCGCAGGAAATGCACGGCTCGCTTCCCGACGCCGCTGCGGCCCTGCACAAGCAACCCGAATCCCGTCGGCTGTTCGAAGAAGCCTATTCCGACGGGGTCACCGAAAGCAACCTCAAAAATGCCATTGCCAGCTACATTCGGTCGCTTTCTTCATTCGATTCGCGTCTCGACCGTCATTTTCGTGGCTCCGGAAATGCCTTAACCGTCGAGGAAAAGTCAGGCTTCAACCTTTTTATGGGAAAGGCCAAATGCGCCACCTGCCATTTCTTCCCGCTCTTTAACGGCACCGTGCCGCCGGCTTACCTCGAAACGGAAAGCGAAGTGCTCGGCACGCCGGCTACGGCGGAAGGGAAAACCGTCGATCCCGATGTTGGAAAGTTTGTGCTCACCAAACGCGAGCCGCACCGTTATGCATTCAAAACACCTACTGTGCGCCATGTAGCGCTCACCGCACCTTACATGCACAACGGGGTTTTCAGGACATTAGAGGAAGTAGTCGATTTCTACGATCGCGGCGGCGGGAATGGGTTAGGTTTTAATCTTGAAAACCAGACATTGCCTTTCGATAAGCTGAGTTTGACCAGTTCCGAGAAACGAGCATTGGTATCGTTTATGAAGATTTTGTAGGGTGTTGTCATTGTTGTTACATCCTAGATTTTTTTAAAACAATGAACACATTACTGACAATAGGTTGTCATTCCGGCGCGGTTTCTTTGGAGTAAATTAATATTCACTTCAACCAGCAACCCTATGAAAACGATCATCAGCAACGGAACACCCATCAGCTATAACACCTGCGGCAGCGGCCCTGCTACGTTACTTTTCGTCCACGGCTCCTTCATCGATCAGACTTACTGGAAGGAGCAGGTTTCGTTTTTTAAAGAAAAATACCACGTTGTGACAATGGACCTGGCCGGTCACGGCGAATCGGGGACCAACCGGGAAGAGTGGACACTTCAAGGGATGGCGGGGGACATTGTTAACCTTATCAGGGAATTGAAACTTGAAAACGTGATCCTGATCGGTCATTCGCTTGGTGCGAACCTGATACTCATGGCCGCAAGTTCATATCCCGGCCCTATTATCGGGTTCATCGCCGTCGACAATTTCAAAAACCTCGCGACCCCACTACCGGCGGAATACGAAAGCCAGATCAACGATATTATCACGAGTTCTAAAACTGCCTATGCCGACACCAACGAGCATTATGCCCGGATGGTGCTTGTCACAGCACAGACGCCCCAATGGATTACCGATAAAATTGTAGATGCCTACCGCAATTCCTACGAACCGATGGGCCAGCAGACTTTGCCGCAATTTTTCGTCATGGACCGTATCGAGCGGGCCGTGCTACCATCGATGAAACTTAAAATGAATCTCATCAACGTCAACTACATGCCCACCAACCTGGATGCCCTGCAACAAAATGCAGTCAACGGCTACGCATTGATCGAGATACCGGGCACCTGCCATTATCCGATGCTCGAATCGCCCAAGGCTTTGAATGAAGCATTGGACGAGGTGATCGACGGGGTGCTGGAAGAGAAAGAATCGGTACGGGTGTAACGAAACGCCGTTTCACTCGTCTAGGTATTGTCAAGTGTAGGCAATGGCTTCACAATCAAGAACAAAAGAGCAGGTGGTTCACCTGCTCTTTTTTGATGTGGGGGTAAAACGGAGATTTCTTAGAGTTTATAACGGGCAACGAAGGTATTTCTCTCTTTGCTCGTTCCGTTTAAAGTGACTTTGTTGAAAGTCGAGCGATCGTAAAACCAACCGGCGACATAGACATAACCAGTGTTGGTGACGCAGATTTTGTTTACCCTGTCTTCGGTGGCTCCTCCGTCTCTAACCAGGAACTGACTAGCTCGATTGAGGCCATTGGGTTCAACCTCAGTGATGATGATATCGGTACTGCCGATGCTCGTAAGAGAAGAGGCGCCCGCCATAGGAAAGCTACCGGTGCCATAGAACGACCCCGCGATGATGATGTTGCCCTTAGGAGTCCGGGCGATTCCGCCGTGGTAGTCTTTTCCTCCGTTGGTGAATCCGTTCCTGGCCGTTTGCATCTTGCCGTCGGCGCTCCATTTGCCGAGGTAGACATTTTCGTCTCCGCCACTGAAAAGTCCATTAAGCTCACTGATGCTGCCGCTATGCATTCCGGTAACAAATACATTTTTGTAAGTCTTGTCCATTTCAATATCGTAAGCAAAGTCGACACCATTTGAACCTGCTCGACTTGCCCATAGAAAATTCTGAGTAATAAGGCCCCATTTGGCAACAAAAACATCAACGGAGTCAACACTTGTCAGTTCCTTACTCGTGTTATGAAATTTGATTGACTGCAAGAACGCCCCGGCGATGTAAGCGTTTCCCTGATCGTCGACTGTAACTGTTTCCGGCGCCTGTATGTCGGGCCCCTGGATCATATAGGGATCTCCAAAATTGCCTTCTCTTGCTTCTAATATAACCAGAAAACCATCGCGGCCGTTAGGGGCCTTCTGGGTCTTTCCGTTGAAGTCCACGTTACTGGTCAAATTATCGCCTTCAACAGTACCGACCAGATAAATTTTGGGACCTTCGGCAGCCTGGAAAAACGCGAGTGACCTTCCCTGGTCATTTAGAGGTCCGCCAAATGTTTTGAACCAATTGCTCTGGCCGGATAAACCATCAAGTTGGGCTATAAAACCGTCGTAGCCACCACCTTTTGCTACTGGGCCTTCATTGGCAAGAGGCCCACTAATAAACCCCGTTACGTAGACATTATAATTACTGTCCAATGCTATTGCATTGGCGTGATCCTCGCCTGTGCTACCATCGGTGTATAGCCATTGGCATTGGCCGGAGCTGTTGTATTTGGCCACGAAGAAGTCATCGGAGCCAGACACCGAAGTGAACTTCTTTCCATTTCCAAATTCGATTGTTCCCCGCCCAGTTCCTGAAATATAGATGTTTCCACTCGGGTCAGATAGTATGTCCGTCGGGAAATTGTACCCTCCGGGAAGACCGAATGTTTCAACGGGTGCCGGTTCGTCGACTTTTACAGTCTGGGTGCTGCCGCTGCTGCCTCCGTCGGGGCCTCTCACGATTAATTTTACCTGGTAGCTTTTTGCTGTGGCAAAAACATGTCTTACCGAGTCTTTGCCAGCTAAGACAGTGCCGTCGCCAAAATCCCATTGAAGGTTTTCCGGATTTTCCACGTCACTGGTAAATGTTACCGTGCACGGGGCCTTACAGCCGCTACCGGGCGTAAATGTAAATCGCGAAGCCGGCCTTTGTGGGGTCTCGATGTGGCATGCAATGGCGATCGATGTTAGCAGAATATAGGTAAAAAATCTCTTCATGGACCAAACGTTGGTAGGGAGGTATTGTAAAGTTACTGGATTTTTGTGAGTAATTCGGTCGCCTGTTTACTGTTCTGATTATCAGGATCTGCCGCGACTTTTTTCAACTGTTCCACACAATTGTTGAGATCGTTCTGTTGGAGGTAGGCGAGGGCAATATACCAGGCGGCGGCGTTCTTAACTTGTGGGAACCGGCTGGTTTCCACAAGTTTCAATTCCCGCAGGGCCGTATCACTATCCCGCGCTGCGAGCAAGCGGACGCCCTGCTGCACGTGTGCGGTGTCCGACCGCCATTGTTTGAAGGCGGCCGGGCTTAGACCCAGTTTTTCTTTCGAGAACGGGCTTTCCAGCTCGACTTTTCCGTCAAAATAATCGGCGAAAAAGTCGGTTTTGTCCACATTGGCCGGAGGCGTTTGGGGCTTTTTCTGCTCCTGCCGGGGCGGCGTTTTTACTGTATCTGGCTTCGCCGCAGGCTGTATTTGCTTCACGGTGTCTGGTTCGGCTGGCTTTTCTGCCGCCGGAACATCGGAGGCTACCGGGGTGCTCTGAGGCAGGGAATTGAAATACCACACGAGCCCGATCGCGATGAGAACGCTTGCCGCCGCGGCAATGTATGGCCAGCGCAGGACGGGACGGCCTTCCGGGTTCAACGGAATTGTCCTACTCAGTTCGGGATCGTCTTCTCCCGACGCGTCGGGAAGCAGGCCATCGTTTTGCAGTTCGGTATGAATGTCTTTAAACAGTTTCTTGTATTCATTCGCTTTCAGCCCATTACGAATGCGGCGTTGTACCTCGACCTCCCCGGCCAGCGCCTTGTCCGCACGCATCCGTTTTTCGAAGTCCGCGCGTTCTTCGGCAGTGCCTCCGCTACTCAGGTACTGATGGATTTCATGAAAAGCTTCTTCCGACAATTCCATATGTCAAATCGTGATTCGCTGGTAATGTTTTATTTGGTTGATACGCTCAGGTCGCCGATTCTTATCACTACAAGTGAAATTTTTCTCTCAGATATTTCGCGCATTTGAACCTTTTCACTGTGGCAGAGGCTTCTGTCATGCCAAGTTCCCCTGCAATATCCCGCAACGACCGGTCCTCGATATAGAACCACCGCAGCACTTTGCGGCAGTCTTCGGCCAGGAGGTGAAAAGCGCGGTCGAGTTTTTTGAAAACCCAGTTCCGTTCGTCCTCGTCATATTCCAGTAAAACAGTTTCCGCCAGGCTCGTTTCGAATGCATCCTCGTCCGGGCCAATTATGCTTTCCAGGCTTACTTCACTGCGGCGGGCGGCCAGATCAAGGCTTTTTTTCCATTGGTTGATATAAATGCTCTGGAAATAAGTAGTAATGCGGGTTCCCTCCTGATATATAAAACTGCGGTCCCGTATTTTACTCACAAAGATGGCCAGGCATTCCTGCAGAAGGTCCTTTGCCTGCTCCTGGTCGCTACCTCGTTTCACCACGTACGGAACGCATTGCCGGTAGGTTTGCAGGTACAGACAAGAGAATGCTTCGTGTTTTTCAAGAAGCAGTTCTTCGTAAAATAACAGGTCAGAATCACGATAGCGTTTGCAGGAATCTTGGGGTGTCATTCAGCTCGATATTTACACAAAAAAACAAAAAAGAGCCGGTTCGGGAAGTTTGCAGGAAAACAAATTAAAAAAAGTTGCAAAATGGTGATAAGGTTTCCGGTGTTGAGCCGATAAACAGCCGACCCCGAAAATCAGGAAGCCGACCCCGGGCATTGCGGTTGGCCGAAAGTTTTCGGGTTGTGGGTTATTACAAAGAGAGAGAGTCCGACGGTTTCGACGGGCTCTCTTTTTAGATTTTAAGGCGCTTTTCTCCGGGGTTGTGTGGTGATCGGAATTGTGTATTTCGCGATTTTCTGCCGTTCTCCGTTTCCGGTTGTCAGCTCCACGACGTTTTTCAAGTCGTCGAGGATAAATGTGAAACCATTTTGCGATTGTGTCTTTTCAATAGGTTTGAATTTTCCTTCCGTCGCATATGCAAATAGCATTTCGAACCCGAAAGGCGCCGCGCATTCGAATTGCTCGGGCATATAAATCCATTTGCCGACAGCATCGGTGGTAATGGTGAAATCCTTGTTTCGGAGCTGTACGATGTTTTTGGAGGCGTCCTGGTAGATCATCCTGACGGTGCAGGGCTTGTTGGCCCGAACTTTCAGCGTCATGATATCGCCCTCGCGGTACGATTGCGGGCCGTATCCCTTGTCGGTACTTACTTCCAGCAGCAAATCATCGTCCCTGGCAACAGGCTCATCCTCTTTGCCCGCAGCGACGATTGCCTGCACGCGCGACGCATCCTCGATCAGCTGTCCGGCGGGTTCTATTCCGGCATTCGGGATATTAGCCAGCAAGATTTCCGATGAGAGGCCAAAGCCCGTGGCGTGGCCGAGACCATCAAAGAGTTGTACCCCGATTTTCAGAAAGTTGCCCGATTTATAATAGCGGCCTTTTAGTTTGAGCTGCGAGCCGGGGCCGATGCTGCCGGTCAGGTCGGTCTGTATGTTACCGCTCAACCGTGCCAGCGACGATTTCAATGTGCCGGTCAGCTGCTTTGAAAAATCATTGGAGACGCCCAGTCCGTCGAATGTAATTTCTTCAATAAAGAGCTTCCAAATTTCTTTTTCCGGCAGGGAGCGGATGATTTGCCCGGCCAGTTTGTCGATTACCTCGGGTAGCGTAAGCAGTTCGAGCGGGTTGCGTTGGTCGGTAAGGGAAACAGTGGAATTGCTTTTCTTTTTTAAATCGGTGTCCAGGAAGCCTATTCTGGCCTCTTTTACCTGGTTTCCGTCCATTTTCAGGAATATGCCAGCCCGGCAGGGAACATTTTCCAATTGCAGGCGTTTCTGGCCCTGATAGTTGCCGAAAAGCGATTTTTTACCATAAAATAACACCAGATAACCTTCTGGGATCGATTGAAATTCAGCTTCTTCCCAGTCGAAATGACAGGCAAGACCACTTTTTTTATACCCAATAAACGCTATCCGCTTGTATTCGTCGAAATCGATCGTTCTGGTGCCCTTATTATCGGGGATGAGGTCGTTTTCAAAACGGGCATCGCTTCGCAGGCTCGCATACATGCGGTCGTTGGCTTCGTCACGTTCCTCACGGTCGGTAATATAGGGATTGGTGAGAAGGCCGAACGCCGATTCAAAGTCTTTGAGGACCTGTTTGGCGCGCTCCGCCGATTTGATCTTGTGATAGGGGCTCAACGCCTGCCCGAACGAGCAATGCAGCGGGAAAATAACGATCAGGACGATCAGCAGCCCTTTCATAGCATATTTCGTAGTTGGTGGGCAGGCTGGTAAATGCTAATTGGACCGGTGCAGGATCACTTCGCGGGTAAGTAGGCTGTTCTCCATCGGGATTTGCTGCCTGTTGGTCAGCTCCATTACCCGTATGCGCACCGTGCGGAAGATATCTTCCAGCCGCAGGCCGGGTACATCCAGCGCTTTCAGGAGCTCGGAAGTATACGGGCTGTTTTGGCCTTCGCCGTCCAGCGCGGTAAAGCCGGGTTTGGTTGAAAACGTAATGAGTGTACCCGGGGGGGCGCTCATACCGGCGAGCCCCTTGTTGCCCGAGCTGCGTGTCCAGCTGCGGCTCAACGGATTGTCGCGACAGGCGTCGAGGATCATGATATTGGTCCGCTGAGAATTTTCGTCGGCCACGGCCATCTGGTCGAGGATATCGTCCGCCGAAATCGCCAGTACTTTCAACTCGGTTTCTGTTTGCGGGCTGATATCGACCGGGAGCAGGTAGTTTTTACCGGCTATCTGCATTCCGTGGCCTGCATAATAGAACAGCGCGACTTCCAGATCATGGCTCTGTACACTGTTGCCGAACTGCGCTACCGCAGCGCGCAGTTCGCCCTGGTTGGCGTCGATACGCTCAATCACATCGAAACCGAGGCCGGTCAGTTTTTGCGTGATGGCCCTGGCATCATTTTCAGGATTTTGCAGCTTTGAGCCGGCCTGGTATCCCGAGTTGCCCACCACGAGCGCAATACGTTTTTTGGCTTTTTCGTAAACGATCGACCAGGTTTCCGAGTAGCCGGTCCCTTTGCCATTGCTGGCAAGAAGCCTGACGGCGTTTTTACCTTCGTTCAGGACGATCTGAGGGGAAATTAACGTGCCTCCCACACAGCCTTCTTCCTGAGCCGCCATCGTTTTGAACGACCGCGTGGCAACCGGATTGGTCGTGCCGTTTACTTCGACACGGATATTGTCCGCTTCATTCAGCACACACGCATTCAGCCTTATTTCCGGCTTTTCACTTTGTGCCGGGTTCGTCAGCCACCTTATTTCAGGCTTTCCACCGGGATGGAGCGGATTGAAAATATCCCGGCTACCATTTTTGTAGACGATCTCCGTAATATCAGCGACATGCAATGAAACCAGACTTTTGGCGTCGCCTGAACGGTATTTTACAACGTCGGGATATACTTCCCTGATTTCCGCTACTTTCTTGTCGCCGGATTTCAAATAGATCGTATCTGCCGCCACCGTGCTGCGGGAAGCGAATACCGGTTTGGTAACAAGGGCGGTACAGGCAAGAACCAGTAATGTAAAAACGTGCTTCATGACGTTGATAATGGATAATGAAAGGAGCCTAAAACGAAAGCGCGATCGTGAGACCGGTTGCCTTACGCGACGGTTCGTAAAATGGCTGGAAAGACAATTCCTTTTTATTCCGGGCGAGCTCCGCGCGTGCATTCCTCGCCAATCGTAAGTTTTTGATACCTATCCATTCCAATGCGATACCTCCCGCAATGGCCGCTGCCCCAAAGTAAATGCCCGGTGAAGCGAATGCAAGAAAGCCTTCCCTCTTTTGCAGGTCGCCTGCGGGTGGTGAACTTTGATAGTTAGCTTTATACCATGCCGTGTAGGCGTCGTTGGTTTTACCGATTTCGCTTTTATAGGAATTATAGTCCCCACCAAGCTTGATAAACGTCGCCGCTCCCGCGACGATCGCTGCCGTGCCGAGAACCAGGTGGGTGTTGCTGCGTTTTCTGTATTTCAAAGCATTGCGTTCCAAAAGTTGCAGATCGGCAGGGGGTTCGGTATTTGCTTGCGCCCTGCCAAGTTTAAGCGGCTCTTCTTTCTGACCGGCATCTTTATTTTCATACGTTATTTTCGAAACCTCCGAACGAAAGATGAAATAGTCGGGGCCGTTTGGATTGTTGAATCTTTTATAACGAACGTATTTCGAATCGGTACCCAATACTTTCGCCTGAATTTCCTTTCCGTCTTTCAGGATGATTTTGTCCTGGGCACTGGCGGTTATCGAAGATAGAATGACCAATAATGCCACCATGGCGGGCACGACCATTACTTTCCATACGGAAGCTGTTTGGCCGTAATAAAATGCGTTGCCTGTGCTTTGACTGGTATACAAAGACTTATCCAAAACGAAGGGATTAAATTGGTAATAGGATTTAAAAATAAGTAATTGAAAGCAAATCGGTCTAAAATATTATCCAATTAAGAATGATGCTTGATAACAGGCGCACGCTATCGGTGAACGATCTTCACCAGAATAGGTACTACACTTCCCTTTCGTCCCCCTTTGACTTGATAGGCGACCTTTTCTGGTTGATAATCGATTTCCTTCGATGAAATAAATTCTTCACCCAATGCTGCATAGGCTTTCTGAACGATAGTGCCCGTCGAATTCTTAACTTTTGCAGCCAGTTCTTCGAGATTCAATTCGTTTTGGGAAATAAATACGACGAAATAATCCTCGCCGGTAACCTCGTCGAGCGTGAAAGAAGAATACAGCGACGGCATTACAACCGAACTGTTGGCCGGTACGACCGCACTTGTTACCAGATCCTCGGAATGATAGGGGAAGATGGCCGACACGCGGTTTTCCTTGTCGGAGCCGAGAATGTACACATAAGATTGCCTGGTGTTGTTGACGATCATTTTGAACCGCGTCCCGGAAGGGTAGGGCCTGCTCATCGTGTAGGTGACCATTTCAGCATTGCCGGCAGACGGGGTAGGAGTCTGCTGCGCGCCCTTGTCGACCGTGGACTGTACGGCCATCGCCTCGTTTCCAAGTACGAAATCGACATTTCCTTTGAGCGTTACCGTCTGGGCCAGTGGTTTTGTAATCGTCCCGGAATAAATCTGATAGGCATTTTTGGCAAAGCGTGCCAGGTCGGTGTACCGGGCCCAGGTGTAGCCATTGCTGCCCCAGGCTTTTCCCCAGCTGTTGGCAATCAGGAACGACCCTCCGTTAATATGGTCGTCATAACCTACTACGGCCATCGAATGGCCTCCCACGGCATTGTCGGTCGTTTCGCCCGGGGCAGCCCGCCAGTGGCCCGTAGCCTCGTCGATAAACGAGGGTGGTACCAGCATCCCGATCAGTACGGCATGCTTGCCTTCGAAGAGCGCTGATTTAATGGCGTTTACGCGCTGGTCGGGCGTACTGTCCCCATCCTTTGGGCTGAACAGCGTGGCGTAGTCGCCGATTTTGTAGTTGGCGGCTTTTTCGTCGCATTGCTCATAGCGGGTGTCACAGTTTCCCGGCGCGCAGCTCAGGAATGCGGAGCCTTTCGTTTTCATGACTTCCAATGCGTCTTCAAGGAAAATACCCTCCGCGCACCCATTGTCCTGTCCTGGTTTGAGCTGCCCGTACAGCCAGCCGGGGGAGAACGCCGTGCTTGAAATCTCTGCGGGTTGGTTGGCGATGCCCAGTTTGGCCGCTTCCATGGCCGTGCGCATATAGTACGCGGCCGACCAGCCTACGCAAGTGCCATCCATGCCCTGGTCGCCGATCTCCGGCAGGAGTGCCCGGATATCGAATGATTCGGGTAAGGGGCTTTTAAGCAGAATGTCGGGCGATTTGCGCGGAAGCCGAAGGTATTTCGAGTCGTCCATCTTCAAGCCCATGCCGCGTCTTTGCGCCTGCGATTCGGAAGTCCGAAGAACGGCGAAGCATGCAAGTGCAGCTAATACGGCGATTTTGACATTAAACCTCATTTCAGGTCGATTCGATTAGGATAATACAATGTTCCGGTTCAAAAACCCGGGATCGGGACGGTATCCCTGACAGTAATATCGCCGAAGAATATTTTCAGGTCTTCCTTACCTGCCTGCGCGTATACGGCTGCGCTCTGTGCGGTCACCCGGATATCCTTGCGGTCGCGGCTGCCATAAATGAGGTTGCCTTTGTCGTCCATTCCTTTGAACTGCTGGTAATAGGTGGCGATGGCGCGGTAATCTCCGCCGGCCCCTTTCTCGAATTCTGAAACGACGGCTGCATCGTATGAGGTGATTTCCACCTTGTCGAACTTTACATTCATCAGGTTTTTGAAATAGATCTTCACGGGAACGGACGATACGATACCGTCCCTGCGCGATACCTGTACATGCGGAGAACGCCTTTTCCCATTCACCAGATGATCTTTTTCGAACAGACTGACGGCCAACTCTACCGCCTGCTCCCGCTGTTCTATCGAGTTGTTTTTGTCGGCGATCAGGGAAATGTATTGTTGCAGGTCGGTTACCCGCTGCCCGGTTAGCTTTCCGAACTCCGCCAGTCTTTTTTTGTCCATAACGGGTTGGGCGAGTAACTGGCCGAGGCCGAAAATGAGGACGAAGAGGGAGGTGAAATATCTGGTCATATCTGGTCAGTATAGCAGCTCATCGCGCCTTGCGGATTTCCTGCAGCGTTACGATATCGTAGGTGCACCCGCTTCCGAGGGATGAAAGCCGCTCTACGAAATTGAACTCATCGATGAGCGGTGCCGTGTTGACGATCCTTTTGAGGAAATGTTCTATCGGTTGGGTTTCCACCGGTGTGTCGGGATCATCCATGTAAATATTCACCTTTGCGGCCGGCCCGAAAAAGCCCTTTTGACCAAGCCTGCTAAGTTTACTGCGGTCGGCAAAACTCAGTTTTTCATCGGCAAGCACGTTCAGGAATTTGTTGATTTCCATAAAACTGGCCTCCGCGCAGGGCGATGCCGTTTCCGGAAAGCTGCTTACCCATTGAGAATGATGTTTCAATGAATCGGGTAAACTTTTCAGACTTGCCTGTAAGCGGTTTTCCGCATCGGCAAGCATTGTTTCCCAGGAAATATGCGTGTTATGGCCTTCCGCGTAGGCGAGCGCCTGAATCCAGGTATTACTGTAAAAACTGCCCTCACTGGGGTGTGCGGCGGCCCTTTCGCCCTTCCTGGCGCTGCTGATCAGCAGGTCGCCGTTCGATTCCAGGAAAAGCTTGCGGGCGATCCTGGTATCCTCGGTCACCCTTATCCCTCTCACAACGGGCTGTGCCGTTCGCATGCTTCGCGTGCCCGCGAGAATGTTATTGCAGCAATCGCCCAGCGTCAAACAAAAGCGTGGCTTTTTTTCTTTTAGCAGCCGGTGAATGGTTTCCAGTTCAAGGTTTTCATCTTTGAGATAAAGAACAGGGAAATTGCTTTTTTGTGTATTGGTATTAATTCCGTGACCGGTATAGTAAAAGAAAATGATGTCTTCCGGTTTGCATTGGATTTTGGAAATGGCCTCCTGAATGCCTCCCTTTCCGAATTTGTCCTGGATACAAATGATCTCCTGGTAATTGTATTCGATTTTTTTAGAAATGTGCCGCAGCGCTCCCGACATTTCTTCGAGGTCTTTTTCACAACTCGCTCCCAGCGACGGATCTTTGGTGTCGGCCACAAGCACGGCATAAAAAGACTGCGCGGTGCAGAACCGGCTGATCATTAGCATTATCATTGCCACTAGGATCGTCCGCACGTTGATTTTCTTGGGGGAAATCATGCTGATGTCGTTTCGGATATTACTGGAACGGAAGGCATATGCGATATAACAGGCAGTCGATCAAACTAATTTGTAGCAGGCAAATAAACGGGGATTTGATTAAAATAAATGAATAGGCCCAAGTATTTTTTGCGATGAGTGATGGAGCGGTTAAAATAATCTAACGGCAGATATGAATTATCGATGATTTAGAAACGACCGTTCGGAACAGCTGGTTCATTAGCCCTTTTCAGGACCGGAACTGGCCCAGATCGATTCGGGCGAATCATTTAATTTCCTGCCCCTGTACATTCTGATAAACCGCCGCTGTTCTTCCAGTCCGTTTGACCTGGCCCAGCGCAATGCCGGCTTATTAGGGACAGGAATATCCGCAAAGACGGGCATTCCATTGAAATGATGGAGCATTACGTCGCTAATCTGCCGGCCCGCGTCGGGGGTTGAGGCGATGACCGGGCCGAGCTGTACCGCATTGCGGCCTTTGCGGGAGCATGCGTACGCGAGGCCATCTTCGAACATGGAATAATAGCACGCATTGGAGCTGACAAGCGAATGAAGGAATGCCTCACGGCGGGTGCCAGTCACGCGCAGGTCGAGGCCGAGAATAGGAGCGGAGGGCGTATCTTGTGTCCAGGGAATGGCCTCTTCGTCGATACGGTCGGGCATTTTGGCAACGCCTTTCATCCTTACCACTTCGTACTCTTCCTCAAACCCCAGTTTTTCATAAAGCCCTTTTCCGAAAACGGTGGCGTCCAGGCGGAGTGTTTCGATGCCCATATTGTCCAAATGGCCGATCGCGCGCTCCATTAGTTTTTTGCCGATGCCCTGGTTCCGCGCCGACGCATCTACAAGAACCATCGCAATCCAGGCGACCTTCTCGAAAATACAGGTCGTAACGGTTCCGACGGGCGCCCCGGCGGCAGTGGCGAGAAAGCACCCCTCCGGATGCATTGCCAGCGCGCGGTGCCAGTCAGCTTCCAGCTGGTTCCAGCCCGCCTGCTGCACAAGTTGCATACCGAACGGCACGTCGGTAAATTGCATTTGTCTGATGGTAACCGGGTTTTCCAACGGTTTTTATATTACGTATAAAGTAGTACGGTAGTTTTGACCCTGTTGCCAGGGGGACAGACGCATTGTCGTTTTTTCAATTGTTGATTATCAGCGAAATGATGCCATTCGACGCTATATTTAATTAAAATCTAACCACTTTCATCGGGCGTTCCAAATTCCGACCGGCAATCTTTGCATTACTCCTGACACTTCTTTTTGACGCAAACCTGATCGGAACATGTATGAAAATGAAGAAAACGATAACCCTACTCAAATTCATCGATTTTATCGAAACCTACAACGAAAGTATCCGGGAGTTCAACCGGCCGATTTCGGTGTTCAACAAAAAACTGGCGGACTGAATGCCGCTGGAAGAGGCCGTGCGGCAGGGTTTGAAATCGCGGATAAAGCCGGTAGTGATGACGGCACTGATGGCGGCGATCGGGTTGCTGCCCGCGGCCATGTCGACCGGCATCGGTTCCGAAACGCAGAAGCCCTTAGCCATTGTCGTGATCGGCGGGCTCATCACCGCGACTATCCTGACGCTGCTCGTTTTTCCCATTACTTACACGTTTTTCAACCGGAAAAAATATGGCCGGACGCCCCGAGCAGCCGCATCGTAACGAAACAGGCTGGTACGGGAATCATTAAAATTTAACATAGCCTAGGTCGTTCACTGTCAGGACGGCAGTGCCGGGCCGGAGCAACTTTTTTGAGGGCTTTCCAACCAATGTAACGAGGTTTTGCATCACTATGCTGATTTTAAAACCAAATAACAGCTCATGAAAAAGTTAGTTTTAATGCTCGGACTGCCGTTCCTGTTCCTTTCCTGCAACGACGATGACAGCGACGTGGTACTGCCTCCGAAGATGGAGCTCAACGACCAGTTTAACGGTGACAAGCAAGGGTGGATCGCCGGCTTTTCCGACTATCCGGTCAAAATGGATTCGGACTGGAAACTCGAAGAAGGTATTGCCAGTTTGCCAGCGCCGCTTGACAGCCAGAAAAAGGGTTTCCGTATTTCCGGCAACAACCACAGCGACGACCTGTTCATGTATTTCAAAAAGAAAATGACAGGCCTGAAACCCAACCAGGAGTACAATGCGGCATTTACGTTGGAATTTGCGTCTGATGCGCCTTCGGAAGGCTGGGCGGGCGTAGGCGGCGCGCCTAATGCGGTAAGCGTGGGAATCGGGGCGGTGCCTGTGGAGCCGAAAACGACAGTCGATAACCTGGACCATTACCGCATGAACATCGACAAGATCCAGCAGAAAAACGATGGTAAGGACATGAAAGTGATTGGCGATATCGGCAATGGAACCGACAAAGTGGGCTACAAACTGCTCACCAAAACGGGCGAGTTTAAGGGGAAAACCGATGCAAGCGGTAACCTATGGCTGATTTTCGGCACCGACTCGGGCTTTGAGGCTACTACCACATTGTATTACACTTCCGTGAAAGTGAAACTGACGGAATCGACGAAATAGCATTCGTTTTATCAAAAGTTCGTAAAGGAGGCAAATACCCTGGTAAATGCCTCCTTTCTTGTTTAACAGGCCTTTACAGTATTTTATGCAGGATCATTTTGATTACCAACGTTGAGTCGGGGTGGACAGTCGGCGGGTAGCCGGTCCGGTAGCTCGTCGTTTCAAAAAGCATAATGTGCTGCCTCGTTTTGGCCCTCGGACCGTGGCCTTTCTTCAATACCGTATATTGAAGGCAGGATGGCGATTGTTTCATTTTTCAGGTAGAGCAGGAAACCAGCAATATCGCCAGAAGCAAGAAGGTAGCTGTGCTGGCGCTTGAACATAAATTGGTTTTGTGCATATTGGGATTTGTTTATGCGGTCGAAACTAAGATGCGGCGCCGACCAGGCAAAGGCCCTTTTGTAAAACAATGTAAATCACTTGTAAAAGTTGACACGGTGAAGGGTATTTATTTGATATTAAGAAAGTTATCTTTGTGTTTGGGGGCTTGGGTCGGTCTCGCAGGCTGCGATGACGCAGACTATTCCCTGGATAAAGCCATCCCGCGTTTGCAAACACCGGCTGGTCAGATAGCCTGGTTCCGCACTACCTGGCGAAACGGGGCGCATATCGGCACTGTTTTTTATGACAGGGAAAACAATATTCTGGAATCATTCCAATTCGGGAGATGGAGCACCAAAAAGCAATATTTTTATAAGAGCGGTCGCGTGGACAAGACGATCGCCTACGTACACGGCGATAGCGACGAGCCCGGTAATGCCGGCGTCGATACTGTTCTGTTTGAATATGATAAACAGACCCGTGTAGTGGCTGAAACGCATCGGCTGGGGAGAATTACGACGGACGATTCCATTACGGATCGGGCAGTCTACAAGCTGTTTTGGGAATACACCATGTCCGGCGATACACTGCTCAAAAAGTGGGAAGGCAGATATGAACCATTGCCTTCGACAATCATCCATGTAAATCGCTGGGAAAAGGATGCCAGAAACCGGGTTACGAGTCACTATAAGCTCTACGTAATAGAAGGATCATTTCAAGACACTACCGAGCACTTCATGCGGCGGTATCTCTACGATCCGAAAGGGCGGCTTAAAATGACCTGGTTTGAAAGCATGTACCTGGGCCGATTCTACACACCGCCCGGCCCGGATACGATTGTGTACAACTACGACCCGCAGGGGCGGCTCGCAACAGAGCGGCACCGGTACACCACAAATATGCGTAACAAGCGTGAAGTCGATACAACGAGGCTGTCGGAAACAGACAGAGAACTTGTCCGCTCGTACAGGGCCGGTTTTTTGACTGGTGAACGCTATTCTCGCAAAAATGATTGGGTCGATCATATTGAATATCGGTATGAAGCGTTCGATCCGGAGAACCACGGGGAGCTTGAAATTCCGTAGTTTTAGTGGTTGCGGGGGGCAGTCAACGTGATTTTATAATTAATTAGAATCCTTAACAGCGCGCACATACAGGCCAAAATCCTTTCCAAGCCCGCAGCGCATGTGCGTGTGATCGACTACGTGTATTCCACGCCCCCATAGAACTGGCGACGGTGTCCCACTGGCATCGTTGATGATTTCCCCGGTAGCGCCCGACAGATAAATAAACTCTTCCAAACCGGAGAAATTGCCGTTCGAAAAACGATAGCCGCCTCCGTTTGCACAAAAGCCACTGGCTTCATCAGGGCATTCAAAGAGGATTCCGGCGCCCGTTGCTTCAACCGATTTTTCAAATTGAATCCATTCTTGCAAGGTAGGGATGTGCCAGCCTGCCGGTGCCAGCCCTCTCGAATCGTTAACGGCATACCAATTGTACATTCTCCCATACTTTTTACCATTGGCAGGATCATTGTTGTAATAGCACCAGGCCGGTTGTTTGGCTTTGCAGGCAGCTATCCATTCTTCTTTTGATTTCGCCTCCGGAATCGGGTCGCCGTTTCGGAAAGTAGCGATATCGAGGTTGGCGGCCATCCAGGTTTGGTTACCGATACGGGTTTCGGGAAAGGGATGGCCTGGTTGTTTCCACTCATTAAAGGTGGCCGCCGATAGCACGATGGCTGCCGGAACCATCCATACAGGAATGGTAATTTTTCGGGAAAGAGTTTTTAATGCCAGAGATAAGTGGCTGATAATGGAGCGCATAGGATTGGTCTGTTGAACTACTTGAATGCCGGTCTTGCTCCAAACTTACCGTAATGCCGCATTCCGACATTGCTTTGATTGTAAAAGAATGTTAAGCGCTTGTAAAAGTTTGGCCCGGTAAGCGAGGGGATTGGAAACGGCAAAATAAGCCGCCGGGCCAAAACCGACTTTAAAGTTTCACAATCTTCTTGACCACGTGCCCGTTCGCTCCGGAATAGATGATAATATACTGGCCGGCAGGCAGGTTTTTCATATCGAGCCTTTTGCTTTTCCCTACGACGGTTTTCAGTTGTTCATAACCCTTCGGATCGAGAATCCGTATCAACCCACCTTCTTTCAGATCGATATTGAGCTCGTTCACCACCGGATTGGGATAGGCATTCAGCAGTGCGTCATCGGGCAGGTAAGTGCCGCGGTCGGGTATTTCAGGCCGGGTAACTACCAGTTCGTCATCCTTGTCCGGGACAAGGTTCAGTTCGTCCATTTTCCAAACTTGCAGGCCTTTCGAGTAGGTAAAGGCCGCTGCGTATACGCTTCCCCTGAAATGGAAGGCTTCATGTAGGAGCATCCCCTCGGGCCCCTTGACGATTTCGGGGAAATGATAAAGCGAGTCGCGGTCGAACCTGGCAAGTTCGAATCCGGTGGCTGTGGTATTGAAGACCGTGTAACTCGGGCTAGCCCCGTTACCGAAGTCATACCAGCCGGGCAGCTCGTACTTTTTAACCGGTACATTGGCTTCTGTCGAGTATACGGCCGAGGGATTGGTATAAGTCTGGTCAGTTACCACGGCGAGGTCCCCGTTTAAAGATTTGGTTGCTAAAACGCCCGCAGGAAAATCGATGCGTTTTCCGTTAGCAATGTCGACAAGAACGGAGTGCCGATTACTTCCGCCATCCTCGAAAAACAACTGGTCGCCTGCGCCGGCCATGGAGAACCCAACGGGCTGATCTTTGAAGAGCGTGGTAATTTTTTCACGTTTCAGGTCATATATATACCAGGAACCACCTGCATTACTTTTTACTTTGATCAAAATACCCTGCGGGATCGGGTTCATAAATTCAATATCCTCTGTGAATTTCTGGCTGATAATGTGGTCGTTATGCACGATCACCGCCTGTCGATTACCCCAAAGGCCCACAGCGTTGCCCGCTACGGCATCGATCTGGTGCATATCGGTGAACTCGCCGAGCAACTGGGCAGTGCTTGCCTTGTAAACTTTTACGTCCGGTCCGCTCATCGTGCCCGCGATCAGGTAATCGCCCCTACGGACCAGATAACTCACCGGACCGGTGAAAAGGCGATTGACTTTGTCGGAGCCTGCGTCCGAATAGCAGATATCGCTCAACTGGCCACCGCTGTTGCGCGTGGTAAAGAAAATGCGGTTATCGTAGATTTGCTCATACATAGCGTCGGCGCCGCCTTTGTTTAGCTCGATCGCTTTGAGTCCGCCATTTTCTATTTTGTAAATAAGATTATAACCCAGACCATTTTTGACGGATTGATGGACCAGGTAAATATCGTTGGACGTCGCGTAGAGTTCGTGATACGGAAATTTAGAACCGTCGATTCTCCACACACTGTCGAGGTCGGTGATAAGGTGCATCCTTTTTCCTGATTCGTTCAGCTCAAAGGCAGCCATCCTGTTGTTCGTGATTGTTTTGGCTACGAAGGCTGCGGCTTCGTTAGCATAGGTGTAGATTTCGCGTGTGCCCGCCTTGGTGCCGTCTGTTTTGAAGATTCGGACAGCGTTTGGGGCGGAAGAGGAAAAAACGATCTGACTTCCAACCCTGCTCGAATCCTGCGCCATTCTCCATGAAACCGATGCGCCCTCATACGACAATAATTCGGATGTCGTTTTGCCATCGCTCACCCATAACTTTCCGGTATATTGCTCCTCATCGTTGGTCCAGAACAGCAATTTGTTGTTCAGCACTGTTCGGTGAGCAAGAAATTTTTCCTTATAGATCGGGCGACGGGTGATCAGCGGTAGGCGGAGGGTGTTGTCGGAAGTATAGACATTATCGGAAAGCTCGTATTCCGTATTCGCGACTTTGACTTTCCGGATCTGATAGGGAAGCTGTTCAAGGGAAGTGGGCCTGTTTTCGGCTATGTTGTACGTGCATTTGGTGTAGCCGGAACGAATCTCGAATACATCGCGCGACTGCGGAATAAGCTTTACCTCACGGGCCGTGACCTCCCTGGGAAGCCTTTGGGAGATGCGTTTTGTATTCTTTTTAAAATCAAAAACACCCAGGAAAGCGGAATAAATGCTCTCGTAGCCAAAAAGCGTGGTGAAGGTAAGCTGCTCGCCTTCTATGACGAAATTGGTATGGAACGGGCCTTCAGTGAATCCCGTGGGCGTACCGGCGTATAGCATACTGGTTGTTACATCGGCGACGGTCTCCCAATTTTGCCCTTCGTTCACTTTGAAAATTTTCAATGTCACGTTGTTATCGAAATGCCCTCCGTCATCGATCAGAAAAAGCGATCCGGCCTTGTCTCTCAGCAGAACTGGCGCCGGGCCGCGGTTCCAGTCGTATGTTTTTGGGGTTTCTGCCCGATTTGTATTGGCAACTATCAATTTTCTTTCCGCATAACTGACATCGACGGCTATGTACTCGTAGCCGTTTTGCTTTTCTACGATAATTTCGTTCAACGGCGGTCCGATTTGGCTGGCAAGGATGCGAGCCTCACTGTCGACCACTTTTAATGTCCATTTTTTCGCCGTCGAATCATGTAAGCCATAATAAAGATTCCCGCCCGAGTATCTGAAAGAAGTAGCGTCTTCATTTAAAAAATCAGTTTGGCCGTCGGCACTTAGCCATGCGAATGAATACCGCTGTGTATTGACATTGCGGAAAGTTACCAGCAGCTTTCCCGATACAATGTCCAGGTATAATGTGCTGTCTGAACGCAACAGTTTTTGAGTACCTGAGGGAGACCCATCGGTTTTCCAGATTTCGTGCCCGTTGGCAACGAAATACAAAAAGTCGCCTGCCTTGGTGAAATCGAATGAGTAAGAGCTTTGATAGCCCGGAACAATATCTTTCAGGAGCTTTGTGTTCGCCTTCGTTCCATCCGAAACCCAAAGTTCATTGCCATTTGCGGCGGAAAACGAAGAAAAGATCATCCGGTTGCCAATCTGCGATTGATAAACCGGATTAAGGGCCTGTTTATTATTGATGTTATTAAAATTGGTGATCTGTTTTTGCGCCAGGCAACAGGATGCAGCCAGTAGCGCGAAATACAGCATGTAAAAGTGTTTTTTCATGGCTGATTATATAAATAGTTAGGTAAATAATTCTTTTAGGAGGTGTTTTCGCTGTTTACTGATAATAGCCTGATAATTACCTTCCATCAGCAGATATCCGCCATCCTCTTTTCTGAAAGATACGATCCTGTTTTTATTAATCAAATAGGATTGATGCGTCCGTATAAATCCATAAGATTCAAGAATATTTTCGTATTCTGAAATAGGTTTGCTGACTGTTATTTTTTTGTTTTCTGATAAATAAAAAGTAGTATAGCTATTATCCGATTTGCAAAAAATGATATTGTCTATCAATACATAATGAATTTCGTGGGCCTCGGCCAGAGCAATTTTCTTTTGCCGTTGGGAAGGCAGGTTTTCGAACGACTGGATCAGCATTGCGATCTGGGCGCTCTGGTCGCGTTCTTTCTTTTTGTCTGCCGCTTTTCCGACGGCTTCGGCGAGTTCGAGGTGATCAAGCGGTTTGAGCAGGTAATCGGTTGCCGAAAATTTAATGGCCTGAATGCCGTAGAGGTCGTACGCCGTCGTGAAAATAATGCTCCCCTGGTAGTGTTCGAGCCGTTTCAGCAGGTCGAAACCCGTTTCATTTTGCAGACGGATATCGAGGAACAGGATGTCCGTTTGCTGTGTGGTCAGAAAATCATACGCCTCGCTCACGTTATACGCGTAACCCGCGACTGCCACTTGGGGGCAATGCATTTCCAATGCGAGGCGCAGGTTATGCACCGCCTGGATCTCATCGTCAAGGATAAAACAGCGGATCGGGTTCAGGAGAGCCATTTCAATAATCTGATTTCTGTGACAGTCCCGGAGCCCGGATCGGATTTGGTTTGAAGGATAATCTGCATTGCGGGCAATTTTTCGTTGATTAATGCAATTCGTTTGCCGGTTAAGGAAAGACCATGCCCCGGCACTTTTACCGAACTGTCGAACCCGATGCCGTTATCGGCAATGACCACAATAAGGTCGGCAGCATCGCAGCGGATAGTAAGCGTGAGCGTCGGGTTCCGCACGGTTTCTGCGAGACCGTGGCGGATGCTGTTTTCAATAAGCGGCTGCAAAAGAAGTGGCGGGAAATCGATCGACGCGAGGTCATTCCCGCACTCATTCCGGAAGGTAAAAGTAAATGCTTTTCTTTTTTGCTCTAATGCAATATACCTTTCCTCGATACCGATTTCCTCGGCGAGGGAAACCAGTTCTTTCCGGCCATTATCCATGATCGTTCGCATAAAAGTGGCCACCTCGGTAATGTATTGATTGGCCGCTTCCGGGTCGTTTTGGCGGATCAGCGACTGTACCGCATTCAGGGAATTAAAAAGAAAATGTGGGTTTAATTGTCCGCTAAGCAATTGGAGCTGGTTTTCTATTTCGTTTTTCTTGTGGTTGACCTTTTTCAGCTGCCTTTTATAGCGTTGTTTCTGAATAAAAATGGCCAGCAATGCGAGGACAATCACTCCTGAGATCAGGAGCGCGACATCGATCCAGCCCGAGTGCCGCGGTAACGGTTTTACATCGACTGTTACTTCATGAATACTTTCCAGCTGGTGTTTGTACCGGAGAAATATCTTGACGGATTTGCCTGGTTCAGGTTTGTCCAGGTAAATGTAGGAGTAGCCCCGGCTAAACTTAATGTCGTCCTGGCCGCCCAGCCGCTGCCATTTTTCCGGCTTGCCGATCGCATATTCGATCCCGCTGTTGCGGGGCATCTTGCCAAAAAAATAGTATTGTTCGTCATTCGCGAACCGGAGAAATGCCGAATGCCCGGCATCGATTTCGAAATGGCTGGCCTGCGGACCTTGTTCAGTGCGTGCCTTGTTAATTTCAGTATTGAGGATTTCCTGAAAGTTTTTCTCCGACGAAAACGCCACGAAGTTGAAATAATCGGGTACACTTCGCACACGGGTGACGGAGAAGTGGTACATATCCGCCAGCGTATTTTTGTTTCGGAAAGCAACAGTCAGCGAATCGCCGAGCCGAAGTTCGAATTTTCCGGCGTGGTAATGCTCGGCTGGCGTGGTTTCGACGTCTTTAATCTCATGGCGGACGTCCACGCTGGCATGACCAATGTAAAAATCCGGATCGTTTTTGAGTGAAAGAATGTCAGTCCAATCATTTTTAAGCACACCATTAACAGCCGTCCTGAACTGCAAATCTTTAAAATCGATATATGGAATTTGCTCACCCCGGTGGGCAAGTATTTTGCCAAACGGATAAAAATCGAGCGAAAAACGTCCCATCGACACGAAAAACTTCGAGGGGTCGACTGTTGAAAGCTCCCTCGTTAAGAAAGCATCCGTATAAAGAAACTGGTTGTCGTGGTTAGGTGTGAGAAATGAAATCTTATCGGGAAGGGCACTAACATTGCCTGCCATCGTGACAATGCAGGTATCGCACACAACGCCATCATGGATTTCCTTGATAGCGAGAATGCTGTTCGCACCATATTGCCCGCTGGCAGCTACGGGAAATAGTAAAAAAAGAAAAAGTGCAATGTTTTTCATGTGATGTATCAGTCTGGTTCTCCCGCAAATACGAGACCGTACTTGACAGTGACCCAGCCGAAACTGAATATGGCATTTTTGGGTTTGAATTCGGAATGTTTTCAGGCAAAACAGAAAGCAAAAGCCTAAATTTGTAACCATGAGATTCGCACCAACACTCTGACACTCCTTCCCGTGCGGCCGTTGCACATCATCCCCGGTTTTCGGGGATCAGAATTTTATTATCTCAATCTTTCAATCAATTGAATATTGAAATCTCATGGAAGGAATACTGGGTTCTCAGCAAATAGATCAGTTTATTACACAAGGCTTTGTCCGCATCGACAATGCTTTTTCAGCCGAAATAGCCTCGCAGGCACGGGACATTTTATGGAAGGATCTCGGTCTTGATAAAAACGCCCCAACCACCTGGAACAAACCGGTAATCCGCCTCGGGATGTACAGTCAGGAGCTATTCATTGCATCGGCTAACGCGCCGGTGCTGCACGCCGCATTCGATCAATTGGTGGGTGCAGGTAAATGGCTGCCCTGCCGTAGTATGGGCACATTTCCAGTGCGTTTTCCGTCGGATGAAGATCCGGGCGATGCAGGCTGGCACGTCGACGCCAGTTTCCCCGGCGCCGATCCGGCCAACTATTCGGAATGGCGGGTAAATATCCATTCAAAAGGCCGCGGACTGCTCATGCTTTTCCTCTACTCGGACGTGAGCGAGCGCGACGCGCCCACGCGTATACGTATAGGCTCGCACGCGGACGTCGCCCGCGCTTTGCAGCCGGAAAGAGAAGCCGGACTGGCATTTATGGAGCTCGCCGGCAAGCTCGATGCGATGCCCGAACGCGAAATCGCGCTCGCGACCGGCCCGGCAGGCACGGTGTACCTCTGCCACCCGTTCATCGCGCACGCCGCGCAACCGCACCATGGTACTGAGCCGAAATTCATGGCCCAACCGCCGCTGTTGTTGCGGGAAGATTTGTCTGTTAATGGTGAAAGTCCTGTGGAGCGGGCTATTAACACAGCGCTAGCGCAAATCTCTTGATTTGCGTGCCTTATTTGCAGGCCGCTGGCCGGTCGGTACTGCGACTTGTCGTATGGACCGGCCGGAGGCCTGCGAATACTTCGTCACGAAGGCTGACCTTCGCGCCATTTCCTACCACTCCGCCGCGCTGCCATCTTCATGCGTCCACAACGGATTCTTCCAGTTATGGCCGATGGCGGCCATTTTCCGGACTTGCGCTTCGTTGATTTCGATACCTAGGCCGGGGCCGGAAGGGATGTTTACAAAACCATCGTGATAATCAAATACCGTTCTGTCGGTCAGGTAGTCCATCAGGTCACTTCCCTGATTGTAGTGGATACCCAGGCTTTGCTCCTGGATAAATGCATTGTGGCAGGTAGCATCCACCTGCAGGCAGGCTGCGAGCGCGATCGGCCCTAGGGGGCAATGCGGGGCCGCCGCTACGTCGAATGCCTCAGCCATCGAAAGTATCTTTTTGCATTCGGTAATGCCGCCGGCGTGCGAGAGATCGGGCTGGATAATGTCGGCATAACCGTGCATGAGCAGGTTTTTGAAATCCCAGCGGCTGAACATCCGCTCGCCCGTTGCGATGGGGATAGAGGTATGCGCGGCAATTTCGCGTAATGCCTCATTGTTTTCGGCCAATACCGGCTCTTCAATGAACATCGGCCGGAATGGCTCCAATTCTTTTGCCAGAACTTTGGCCATAGGCTTATGCAAGCGCCCGTGGAAGTCTACCCCGATTTCCAGTCCGTAGCCCAGTGCCTCGCGGATTGATGCCACCCTTTTGATCGCCAGATCGATTTTTTCAAATGAATCGATGTACTGCATTTCATTGGTCGCATTCATTTTAATAGCCTTGAAACCGCGGTCGAAACATTCTTTCGCTGCTCCCGCCACTTCATCCGGCCTGTCGCCGCCGATCCATGAATAGACTTTGATCTTGTCCCTGCATTTGCCGCCAAGAAGCTGATAAACAGGCGCATTGAAGAATTTTCCTTTGATATCCCACAACGCCTGGTCGATACCCGCGATGGCGCTCATGAGGATCGGGCCGCCCCGGTAAAAGCCTCCCCGGTACATGGTGTTCCAGTGGCCTTCGATATCGAGCGGGTCCTTGCCGATCAATGCTTCCATCAATTCGTGCACGGCGGCAGCCACCGTCGCAGCCTTGCCTTCGATCACCGGCTCGCCCCATCCGATAATGCCTTCATCGGTTTCAATCTTCAAAAACAACCATCTGGGAGGTACCTGGAACAGCTCGTAGCTTCTGATTTTCATGCTATTTTTCTTTTACATTGTATAACCTTCTAATTGGCTATAAATGTAAGGGAGGCATTTCTATATTTAGGCAATTTGAGCTGCTGTTTCATGCTTTTAAATGTCTCCATGGGCCCTTCCGCCGCAAATGCATTCACTGCCCAGGCGGGTACATATCCCCCCGGATCGGTATGGAGCATATATTCGATGCGTACTTTGCCTGCCGTCGGCGTCAGCACCCACCGGCCCTTCGAATCGCTAACCCTTACCACATTCTTTTTCACCGGCACCATTCCGGCCACCACGGGACCGTCGATGGTCACGGCTTTTGTCACCGGATCCTGCCGCGTGACGAGGTGTGCCACAAAATCGCGGTTATCCAGCGGCCAGGGCAGGCTTATTTCGGAATGATAATATAAGTCGGTAGGGGACACTTTTTTGATCAGCTTGCAGGACTTGGTTTTATAAACCCACTGCGTCCCGGTCTCGACATCGAGGAGCAGCGAAACCATCTGCGCCAGCGAAGCATCCACGACGCAATCCACTTTAATGGCCTTGATTTTTGAGTCGGGCACAGCCGAAGAATAGATACGGATCTGCTCTTTATCGGCGATGAGTTTCCACTTGGTTTGAGCAACTGCCGACATTGAGACGACGGCGATAACGAATAATAGGATGAATTTCTGCATTTGTTGGATGAAGTATGGTTCGTCGCACAGCCTGTTTTTTAGCATGACAATTCAACTTCAACAACCCCTGCAAAAAGCATTAAATTCCGGCTAACGCATTAAAAAAACGCGCCGCGATCTATTCCTGGGCCGTCGCCAGGTTCTGATGTCCGTACTTTTCAAATTCCGCTGCCTTCGCTACGCCCAGTTTTTTCAATTCATTCCTGATCTCCAACCTAAGCCAATGTTCCGGCGTAGTTTTAGTAAAAGATGCCAGCTTGAACGCCATATCGGTACTCAATCTCCGCTCTCCGGTCAGGTACTTATGCAGGTTGCTGTCTCTCATTTCGAACAGCTCAGCGAGTTGTTTTTGTGTGACACCGAGGAGTTTCAAATACATTTTTACAAAGTCATGGATTGTGTGATAATCGGTTGCCCCGTCTCCTTCGACATCGATGAGAAGGTCATGGATATAGTGTTCAATCTTAAACCGCAGCCCGAGCATCTGGTATTCCAATTGCTGCTCCGGTGATTGGAATACCGACTCCGCAATCATAAATTCCTTAAGCCCTTCCAGTCTCTTCTCATTCCAGAGATCTTCCAGAAGAATTTCATTGTCATCTTTCATAATACAGAAGTTAAGAATTTAGCTATCAGGTCTTTCCCTTTTTCAGGTGGAATGAACATGGTGGTATCTCCCCAGCGCAATGCGCCATACTTAATGCAGTAAACCGCCATCAATTTCACTTCGTCCTCCTTTCGATGCTCTTTTACATCGAAAGCCAGCCAGCCGCGGAAGTGGTCGTTGCCGTACACGAAACTAAGCTGGCATGCGAATGCGATTAAGCATCCCGCCACATTGTCGAGCGCCTTTTGTTTTCCTTTGTTATGAGGGGCAACCTCGACAAAAGCCATATACGGTTCACTACTATTTTTCATCTGAAAAACCAGACAGCCTTCAATTATATCCGGGCTATCATCGCAAACCAATACATAAGTTTCGCAACCCTTTTTCCGAGCGTGTTTATGAAAATTAAAGCGCCAGCCATCATTGATGGACGGCAATACCAGCTTCCCTGGCTTGGTAATTCGCGCGGCAACGCTTTCGCCGCTTGAAACACACAAAACATTTACATTCATGTTCCCGCAAATAAAGATACCGATAATTATACAGATTGTATAATATTGAGCCGGGGTATTTATCCTAAGGTTAGATGTAATGAAGAAACGTGTGAGCGTGTTGATTGCGGTCAGTCGACGACGACCAACCGCTGCGGAAATTTAATGTTTCCTACCTGGATTTTGTACTTACCGGGTTTGAGCAAGCTCTGGATCGGTGCAGAAAGTTGGATGGAAAGCCTGTTCGGTTCCGAAGCGCACCCGGCAAGCGGAGCGCCGTCGGCGTAGATCACCGCACTGTCGGTGCCGTCCTCGCGCTCGAATGTAATGCGGTCTAAATGAGGAAGGTTGTACTGATTGCGAACAGGTAAGTTCAATTTCAAAGCATCTGATTTTCGTGAAAATATCGTTTCTTCATAAATGTCCTGCGGCGCAAGTTCGCCGGTAGCAACAATGTTCATGCGGTATGTGGCAGTTTTTGTCCGGTTGCCAATGCGTAGGTAAACAGGCTCGTTCGGCATGTTTGACCCGCAAAATGCGGACAAGTCGACGTTACCGTCAGGCAGCAACCCGATAGCCTCCGCACCTTCTGTCAGTTTCATCACCGGTTTCAGGCCACCTTCCAGCACAGCCGGCATCCTTACGGTAATCTCCGAGTTACGTGCGTCGAAAGTGACATGCTGATCGGGTAGCCCTTCGAAAGAAATGGTTTGGATCGCCGGCATGTCATCTACCGGCGGCGACGATTCCTTGCAGCCTAGTAGCAATGTGCTGCAAATGAGAAAGGTTAGTAAAGAACGTCTCATGGCAATGGCTAGTTATTTCTTGCCAATATACAAAAATAGCTATCAATGGTTACATCATGTGAGGTCCCATTCTTTCCTCGGTTTTCTGCTTAAAAACCGGTTCGCTTCCTTGTCGCCGCTAAACTTCTCCTTCTTGGCATTCCAGGTCAGTTCCCGCTTCAAACGATAGGAAATCAACCCCAAATGCATCGGGATCGTCATTTCGCGTGCGTAGGCGAGGTTGGATTCCGGCTGCTTGCGCGATTTGACGCAATCGATGAAATTCTGCTGATGGCCGGGCGAGCGGGGATTGGTGATCGGAACCGTGGAAATATCGGTCATTTTCTCGCCATTGATCGTCAGTTCCCGGGTGTTGTAGTCGCAAATCAGCGTACCCTTGTCGCCTTCAAAGAAAGCACCGATTCCGCGGTCGGCCGCGCCGGGGACGTCGGGCGGGTTAGACGACCAATACACTTTCAAACCCTCAAATTCATAATCCACATCGAGCGTTTTGGGCGCGTCGGCGATGCCTGCGTATGCGGTACCGCGTGCGTTGATCTTCTTCAAGCCCGTCGGATGGATCGCCGAATACATTACATCGGCAATATGGCACCAGAAATCGGCAAACTCGCCGCCTGAATAGTCCAGGAAGTAGCGGTAAGTGAAGTGGCACTTCTCGGGAATGTATTCGGTAAACGGCGCCGGACCGAGCCACATGTCCCAATTCAGGGTTTTGGGCACGGCCTGTACCGTCGGGGAACCCAGCTCCTTCGTACTCGGCTTCTTCCAAAGCCTCACCGTATGCACCTTGCCGATAGACCCCGACTGGATCAGCTCCACGACCCGGTGAAAATTATCGCCCGCATGGATCTGGTTGCCCATTTGAAACACGCGGTCGCATTTTTCCAGGTTTTTAAGCATCATTTTGCCTTCTTTCAGAGAATAGGAAAGCGGTTTTTCGCCATACACATCCTTCCCGGCCTGAAACGCCAGCGTCGCAATCTGCGCATGCCAGTGATCGGGCGTCGCGACGGTAATGGCGTCGATATCCTTCCTTTCGAGAATGCGCCGGAAATCACCATAGGTATCCACCTTAATTCCGGGCTTCATCGCTTCGAGTCGCTGCCTGGTCTCGCCCAGATGCAGCTCATCCACATCGCAAAGTGCCACAATCTCAGCATCAGGAAGGTCGGCAAACCACTTCATATGGTTGTTCCCCATCCCACCCAAACCGATATGCGCTATACGCACGCGGTCGCTGGGCGCGGCGCGCGTGATCAGGTTCGGTAAAACGGTGAGGCCGAGCGTAGTAAGCCCGGCTGTTTTAAGGAAATCGCGGCGGTTCGGGAATTGGGTCATCGGTGGTTTAGGATTTTGAGCTGAGAAAGTACGGATAAAAGGTCGCGGGCGCCGGATGTTACTGATTTGGGGAAGGAGGAAGGAGGAAAGGGAGGATGGAGGAAGGGGAGGATGGAGGAAAGGGAGGATGGAATAAGTAGGAGTGATGTGGATGGGAATGGCCGGGATCGAGCGGGGTTTTGTGGAGGAAAGTTATGCTTGATAATTTATTCGGTACGGTTGGAAACTCATATGGCACAAGGTATTGCATTTCTTTTAACGTCTTTCGAATATGCGCATTCCAAAAAATCATAGATTATGAAAAATTTCAAAATTCTGCCCTGTTATGGTGAGGATCGGCGAAAGCCCCCTAAACGTTTCTATGAACGTTTGGACACCTAAGACAGGGCTTTTTTTACCTTTTTCCAAAATTCATAGTATGAAAACATCAACGCACAACTCAGCATCCGATGATGCACTCTGCCTCGCTTACGGTCGGGGCGTCAAGGATTTATTAAGCCAAAGCAGCGCATCCGAATGGATCGAGGACCTTTGGGTCATTTACAGCGATCATATGGCATTTCAAAAAGAGGCAGGCCACAACCCACGCATAACCGAAATTTTCCTGTCATTTCGGGAATTGGTGTTTTTCTTTCAAAAGTTGGAGGTGGGGAGAATGGAAGGAAGGGAATAGAGAAATTTTGCTATGTTGTTGCGTGCCTACGGCACTTTAATTTGCGTTGTATGGCTTATTTTCTACCAATGTTGCGTCCCTAGCGGGACTCACCTCGTTCATCAAAGTTGGGGAAGGTGACTCGCGTTGCTATTTCGCATTTAAATCCCGCCAGGGATGTAATATTGGTAGCCGATAAGAAAATTCTCTATCCTGAAAAGTGCCGTAGGCACGCAACAACAAATAATTTGTAGTTTCTAAAAATAACTACTCCCTTTCCTCCTTCCTCCCTTTCCTTCTTTTCTCCTGTAAAAAAATCTCACATCGAAAACGAAACCCCTTCTGCTACCGCGCGGTCATATTTCTCCTTGACAAAACGGTACAAAAACGGCGATTTGTTGGCGGCGCCGACGCGTTTTTCTTCCAGGCGCTCCAAAATATGGTAGCTCATGAGCAATTTCTGAAAGTTCCGCCGGTCGAACTGGCGGTCGAGAATGGTTTCGTATAGGCGTTGGAGTTCGGGCATGGTGAACTTTTCGGGCAGCAGGTTGTAGCCCACGGGCTGGTTGCGGGCGCGCTGGCGGAGGGCTTTTAATGCGCGGTCGATCATTTCGTTGTGGTCGAACAGGAGCCGGGGGACGTCGGCGAGCGACCACCAGCGACATTCGTCGGTGAACCAGTCGGGCGTGGGCTGCACCTGGTCGAATTCCACGAGGGCGAAATAGCCGATCGACACGACGCGACGGAAAATAATGCCGTCGAAAAAACCCTTTCCAAATGTCATTTCCATTTTTTCAAGCAGCTCTTTTTCAGGATGGTACACATAACGGTTTACATTGCCGAATGTGTAAAACTGTTGCAGGAATACATCACAAAGTCCCGTGCGCTGAGTGAGTATGCGGCTCGCGGCGTCGTCAGCCGACTCATCCAGCAATATATGCCCGCCCGGCAGGCTCCATTCATCGGTGCCTTTCCAGCGCAGCAGCAGCACTTTCAGTTCGCCATCATGAAACCCGAACACTGTGCAGTCGAGTGAAACCTCCTTCAATACGTTGTCAAAAAAATCCTTCAAATTATGCTCCATAGGGTAAAGGACTGACAATGAGAAAAAATTTCAATGCGTAAATTTTACACAAAGAAAATTTTCTTTATCATTGTATCCATGTTTTGGATTAATAAAATTCAATTTTTTGGTAAAAATATTATGTATGTGACTCAAAGGCCACTTTTCATTTCTGCCAACAAACCTAACCAACAACATCTGCTTCATGAATAAAACCTCTACACTTTTCTCATTACTCTTTTGCGCAACGCTCGCTCATGCGCAGGTGCCTGAGGAGAACAGGTTCCGGAAGGTTGTCCTGACGGAAAACCTTAATGAGCCGCTGGAACTGACAGTACTTCCCGACGAGCGAGTATTGTTTATCGAGCGGCACGGGGCGGTGAAATTGTATAGCCCGGTCACTAAAAAGTCGACGGTTATTGCTACAATACCCGTCAGTACAAAATATAGCGACGATTCCGAAGCCGAGGATGGTCTTTTGGGTGTCAATATCGATCCGAAATTCAGCCAGAACCATTGGATTTACTTTTACTATTCCCCCGCGGGCACGACAGCCGAGAACATTCTGGCGCGGTATGAATTGAAAGGCAATGGGCTCGACCTGGCCTCGAAAAAGGTGATCCTGCGCATCCCGGTTCAGCGCGATAACTGCTGCCATACCGGTGGCTCCATCGACTGGGACGCACAGGGCAACCTCTACCTTTCGACGGGCGATAACACCAGCCCGCGGGCGTCGGACGGGTATGCGCCTATCGACGAGCGTCCGGGCCGCAGCCCGTTCGACGCACAGAAATCATCGTCGAATACTGCCGATTTGCGCGGAAAGATCATCCGCATTCATCCCGAGGCCGATGGTAGTTACACGATTCCGGAAGGTAATCTCTTTCCAAAGAATGCCTCAGGCGCTTACGACCCGAAAACCAGGCCCGAGATTTACACGATGGGCCATCGCAATCCATATCGTATTTCGGTGGATAAAAAGAATGGTTACCTCTACTGGGGCGACGTCGGGCCGGATGCCGGCAAGGATTCGACCGGCCTCGGGCCTGCGGCAGAGGATGAGTTCGGGCAGGCGCGGAAGGCTGGAAACTACGGTTGGCCCTATTTCGTGGGCGATAACAAGGCCTATTGGGACTTTAATTTCGAGACGAAGCAGTCGGGCGAGAAGTTTAATCCTGAAAAGCCGGTCAACAATTCGCCGAACAACACCGGTCTGACAGAACTGCCGTCGGCGCAAAAGGCGCTGATCTGGTACACCGCCGCGGAGACGAAGCGATTTCCATTGCTCGGGTCGGGCGGGCGCAGCGCTATGGCCGGCCCGGTTTATTATGCCGATCATTTCAAGGACGCAAAGCGGGCATTTCCATCCTATTATGATAAAAAACTGTTCATCTACGAATGGATGCGCGACTGGATCATGGCCGTAACGCTCAGTCCGAAAGGTGATTATGTAAAAATGGAGCGCTTTCTGCCGAATCTTAAACTGGAACATCCGATCGATATGGCGTTCGGACCCAACGGCGATTTGTATATGCTCGAATACGGTCAGGGCTGGTTTATGGGTAACCCGGAGTCGAAGCTGGTGCGTATCGAGTACAATGGCGGTAACCGCAAGCCGGCAGTGGCGGCTTCGGTGGATAAAAAGGCAGGCGCGGTGCCGTTCCAGGCGCAGTTTTCCTCCGCAGGAACCGAGGATTTTGACAAAGATACTCTGCAATATCAATGGAAAATTACCTCGGTAAGCGGCGGTGCGCCGGTCGTATTGACTGAACCAAACCCTGCTTATACTTTCAAAAAGAAGGGCATTTACAAGGTTTTGCTGACGGTTACCGATTCCAAAGGCCTGAAAGACTCAAGAAGCCTGACCGTCCAGGCTGGAAACGAACCGCCACAAGTTTCGCTGGAACTGACGGGTGGGAACAAGACCTTTTTCTTTCCCGATAAACCCATTCATTATAGGGTAAATGTGTCGGATAAGGAGGATGGAAGTTTGGAGAAAAACACCATCGCCGCATCGAAAGTGAAGATTACGGCGGCTTACCAGGATGCCGAAGATAAGCAGGCGGCTAATGCGGGCGGGCATCAGGAGGCGCCGGTGACATTCACGGCCGGAAAGACATTGATCGAAAAAAGCGATTGCAAGGCCTGCCATTTCACGGATAAAAAATCAATCGGGCCCGCGTTTAAAGATGTTGCCGCAAAGTACAGGGCGGACGCCAATGCGGTAGCATCGCTTTCGGAAAAGATTATCAAAGGCGGCGCGGGCGTATGGGGCGAAACGGCGATGTCGGCTCACCCGTCGATCGGCTTGCCCGAGGCGGGGCAGATGGTGAAGTATATTTTGAGCCTGGCCGACGAAAAACAGGTCGCGCAAATGCTTCAACCGGCAGGGGAGGTCATTGCTAAAATCCCTGACGGAGGCGATGCAGGCAAGGGTATTTACAAGTTCATAGCCAGCTACACCGACAAAGGGGCCAACGGAATGCCTTCCCAAACGAGCGAAAAAACGCTCGTTTTAAAGAGCCCGACGTTGCTTTTCGGCAATGCTGATGACGCGTCGAAAAACATTATGCGCTTCAAAATGGGCGAAAATAACCTGCTGATCGTCACGCAGCCCAACACCTATGCTATTTTCAAAGGTATTGACCTGACAGGCATTACCGAGCTCGATATGGTGGTAGCTGCTCCGAGAGATCAGCTGAATGCACAGGGCGGCGTGGTGGAAGTGCACGACGGGTCGCCCGAAGGCGTATTGCTGGGCAAAACCGAATGGATTCCACCCACCGACGACGCCAGCGCATTCACTTCCAAAACACCGCCCAAGCCATTCCACGTAACACTCTCTCCTCAAAGCGGCGTCCGTGATCTGTATTTTGTTTTCAAAAACGACAATGCGAAAGGCGCCTTGTTCGTCCCGTTCTCGGTCACATTTGTTTCGAAATGATTCTCAATTCTAACTAATCTACTCATGAACAATTCACGTCGTCAATTTTTGAGCCAGCTCGGGCTTACCACCGCGGGGCTAGGATTCGTCTCGATCGATGCTCTAATCGGGGCGCCGACCGTCGGGGCGCCGACCGTCGGTGCGCCGACTGTCGGTGCCGCCGCGCAGGTAGCCAAATTCAGTTTTGACATTTCCCTGGCCGAATTTTCTTTCGCTTCCGAGCTTTTCAGCGGCAAGATGACCAATATGGATTTTCCCGCCCGCGCGAAGAATGATTATGACATTACGATACTCGAATATGTTTCGGGTTTTTTCAATAATAAACACAAAGACCAGGCCTACCTCAAAGAATTGAAGCAGCGCTGCGATGATCTCGGTTTGAAGAATCACCTGATTATGGTCGACGGCGAAAACCTCACGGCCCTGGACGATGCGGCGCGTTTGAAGGCTGTGGAGGCACATTATCCGTGGGTGGACGCCGCCAAATTCCTCGGCTGTTCGGCGATCCGCGTCAACCTGGGCGATGCGATGGCGATGATCTCTGGCAAAAAAGAGGAGGGAACGCCCGCACAACTCGCTACGGCTGCGGTGGATGGCTACGGAAAGTTGCTGGAATATGCCGGTAAGGCGGGTTTGAATGTGATTGTTGAAAACCACTTCGGCGTTTCCACCGATCCTGACTGGCTGGTAGGGATTATGAAGCAATTAAAAGCAACCAATAAAGGTCTATTACCCGATTTCGGTAATTTCTGTGCGGAAAGGAGCAAGCCGGAAACGCAGGATATCAAAGGCTTTATGGCGACCAAATGCGTGAAGGAGCACGAAAAATACGAGGGCGTGAAGAAAATGATGCCCTATGCCAAAGGGGTCAGCGCGAAAACGCACCAGTTCGATGCGAATGGCAATGATCCTGAGACTGATTTTATCAAGATGTTTAAAATCATCAAAGACTCTGGCTGGAACAACGGCATTGTTGGCATTGAATACGAAGGTGGCCTCATGCGCGACATGGGCGGGGATACGACAAAGCCTTCTAACGATGAGGGTGTCCGGCAGACTAAGGCGTTGTTGGAGAAGGTGTTGGTGGAGTTGGGGTAGGGTTGGTCAGGTGTTGTCAGTGGTAGTTAGGTGTGGTCAGGGAACCAATGGACTTCTTGCTACCAATGTCTCATCGCTACGCGATTTTGTGGTTAGTGGTTACAACGGGTCTTATCAAGCCGTATGTTGAATTCGGGCTCAATTTCAGGTTCCGGACGGCACTGTTTTTCCGAAACTCGGGTCATATTTGCGGCGTTGTCTCGTGCTTTTCGGCTGGCGGCGGGCAAAGCTTACAGAATGTCGCCAATAAAGATAAGCTGGGTATCCTTGCAGGCGCAGGCGTTGAGGTGGACGCGGGTAAAGTTACGATTCCCATAAGTATACGCCTCGTCGACAGTATTCTGCAACCCAAAACTAACGACGATCAGGGGCCTAATCCGACCTATTCCAATTTGAGGACCAAGCTGATTCAGGTGAGTGCTGGTTTTACTTTGTAATGTATCAACTCATAAACGCAATCAAATTCCCATCCGGATCGGCAATGTAAAACTCCTTTCCATAAGGCATTTCGCGAAGCGGCTGGACGATGTTGATGGGCTTTTCGGAAATTTCCAGGAATAGCCCGGCGATATCGTCCACCGAAAAAAGCAGGCATACATCTTCGTCATTTCTCCGCATAAAATCTTCTCCTGTTATTGCGTCGACCATTTTCAGATGAACAGGATGTCCGTCTTTTTCCATACCTGCGTAAAAATCTTCATATCTGAAATCCAACGTAAAGCCCAATTGCTCCATATAGAATTGAATGGCGCGTTCGAGGTTGGTAACCAGTAGGAGAGGTGTTATTTGTTTGACTGTTGCATTCATAACAGTGTCAGGTTAAAGGATTGCACAAAGACGATTGCCGGAGTCGCTGATGAAACGCAGGTACGCCAAATGCCGTCAGGCATGAAATCTTGGTAGACAGATACGATATGAGATATCGGCAAATGCCCTTGGGCATGCAACAACGGCGCAAACGCATTCTTTGCCGTTACATCCCTGACGGGATTTTCCCGATTTTGATGCAAAAAAATCATTGCTACCAAGTTTACATCGCTACGCGGTTTTGCAATCCGGGCCGTTAGTCTGCACTGATCGTCACCTATTGACTTCTCTTGAAAGAATTACAATATACTAAGTTTCAATGCAACAAATGTTTACATTTATGTGTCAATAGGTTACAATGTAAACCGGCATAGTTATGAAACGTTTCTCTATTTTGATCGTGATGATCGCCATCGTTCAAACGACCGCGTTTGCGCAGTCGGCGAAGGATAACAGGCGCTGGCAATTTGGCGCGATGTTGGGTCCCCAGCTTTCGATGATCGTACCCAAAATTACGGAAAGCGACAATAGCTTAGGGATCATGGCGGCGGTGGATATCAGCTATGCCTTGCAAAATTCCAGCCGAGGCTGGTCGCTTCGTTTGCAACCCGGTATCAACCGGTTTAAAACCAATCAGGTCAATGGCGAACAGGGAAGCGAGTACTATATGAATTGGAAGTGGAAAACTACCGCCATTAATTTCCCCTTGCTCGTCCGTTACACGATCCTCGATGGTAAAATACGGCCATTTGCAGAAGCAGGTACCAGTTATGCGTTGCGGACCTACTGGAAGGTGAAAGGCTCGGGCCTTGCGTGCGCGAACGGCACTTGTACGCCGAACAACTTCGATGACAAGGGGAACAATCAGATTGAAAAAGGCCGCTTTTCAGCATTGGCAGGCGTCGGGGTGGAGTTCGATCTGGGCAAAGTTACGATCCCCGTTACCGTGCGCTGGATTGAACAACTTAAAAAAGTGGAAAGGTTTAACGATGCCTTTACGGGTTTGAGCTATGCCATTCCCCGATCCAGAGGGATTATGATTTCGGCCGGGATTACGTTTTGAGCCGTCATGTGAAATTGGATGCTTTACTGCCACTTGCCTAGCAGTTCCCTGAAAGCGTCCTTATACAAATCCCCGACCGGAATATCGACGCTGCCGATGTGCACGGCGCTTTTGCTGATCGAATCCACCTTGCCGACGGCTACGATGAACGACCGGTGAATGCGGGTGAATTTGCCGGTCGGCAGCTTTTCTTCAATGGCTTTTAGGCTGCTGTGCGAAACCACCGGGTTGCCACTGGCCTGGTGGATTTTGACATAATCCTTGAATGATTCGATGAACAGGATCGAATCGAAATCAATCCGCACCAGCTTGTAGTCCGATTTGACGAACAGGTAGGTTTCACTCGAATCCAGCTCAGGCTCGTTCGAGCCCTCGCGCAGGTTTTCGAAATACTTTTTAGCCTTCATGGCCGTCGCCAGGAACTGGTTATAGCCGAATGGTTTGAGCAAATAGCCCAGTGCGTCGACCTCATAGCCCTGCACCGCGAACTGGTTGTAGGCCGTCGTGAATACGATCCGCGTTTTAGTCTCCGGGCTCTGGCTGAGCACCTTCGCAAGCTCCATTCCCGTTAGTTCAGGCATTTGAATATCCAGGTAAACCAGATGGATATTTTCTTTCGTGATCACTTCCAGCGCGTCCAGCGCATTGATATACCTGCCATGCAAATGCAAAAAGGGCGTTTGCTCGACAAATGAACTCACAAGGCCCAACGCGAGCGGTTCGTCGTCAACGGTAATGCAATTCAGGGTCATGCTTGATTGGGTTTACGCCAGGTTGATGGTCAGGTTTACGGTGTAGGTATTTGCGCTTTCGTCGGTCTGGATTTCCAGCCGGTGTTTTCCGGGGTACAAAAGGTCGAGGCGGCGGCGTGTATTGGTGAGACCGATGCCGCCGCTTTCCGTTCCCACCACGTTTTGCACCGGAAAGATATGGTTTGCTACGTGAAGCTTCAATGCCCCGTCCGATAATCCGGCGTGGATCCTGATTTCGGATTGCTGCGAAGCATTGATACCATGCTTGAACGCATTTTCAATGAATGGCAGCAGCAGCATCGGTGCAATGGGGTAGTCGGGTACCGGTTCGTCGCGCGTGTATTGCACATTGCTGCTGCTTTGGACACGCAGTTTCATGAGCTCGATGTAATCGTCGATGAAGGCGAATTCCCGGCTGAGCGGGGCCACGTCCTGCTGCGTCTCGTAAAGCAGGTAGCGCATCATACGCGAGAGCGTGAGCGTGGCCTCGCGCGATTCCTCTACGTTGGTGTACGACAGCGCGTATATATTGTTAAGTGTATTGAAAAAGAAATGCGGGTTGATCTGTGCTTTTAAGAGCGCCAGCTCGGAAGTAATGTTCTGTTTTTCAACGGTATCGCGCAAGTGCGCATCCGCCTGCCAGCGCTGGATCACAGCCATGCTCGTACTCACGCCTATTACGAGCAGGGTGGTCATGAGCAGAATACCGTCGATCAGGTGCCGGGGCTTCGGCCCGCCGCGGTGCCTGGGACGGGGCATAATCTGCTCCATATGTCGCCGGATTTCGAGTTGCTGGTCGACTATTTTGCTCAATACCAGCATTAATACCACCAATGCTATTACCCAAAGAATGAATACGAGGATTCTGTTATTCAGCAGGTAGCGCGGAACCAGGTAATGGGAGTTGAAATAGAAAAATGCTACCAGCAGCCCAAAATTCAGGAATTGTTTTACCCAAAATACGGCAGGCAGGCTCACGCCCCACGATAACGGCTGGTAAAATACGAGCACGAAGCCGAGTAAAGCCCATGCAAGCAAATGCATGGCGACCACTACGCCGCCTTTTGTGTTTTCTCTGGTCATCGATGTAAAAATAACAGGCAAACCGCGGTATTCGATTATAGCTGGTCGTTGTTTCGACGTATCGCGGTTTTCACGGGTTAAAGGGCCGCTCTTTGGCGACAGGCCGGTGGACTGGCGGCCCGCCGGACCGCCAGAACGCCGGACCGCCTTTGCAACCGGCCGGTTTGTCGGGTAAAACAGGCCATTCAGCTACGATTTCAGGCTCTCCGTCCATGCGGCTTTTATTCGCGGGTTACATCAATTCTCTTTGTATTGGGTAGTCCTGGACGGGCAGTCCCGGACGGGTAGTCCCAGACGGGTAGTCCCGGAAAGAACAGGCAGACCTGCTGAATGATCCATTGAAAAGTAAGAATGTATGCTCAAATTCCTGAATAAAATCATTTTTGACCCGAACGATTTTCGCTCGGTCATCGCGGCTTGTATTGCGGGGAACAGCCAGGCTCAGCATATTTTGTTTAAAAAATACTTCGGGTATGCCAAAAGCATTTGCCTGCGCTACACCTATTCACCGGAAGAAGCGGAGGAAGTGCTTAATGAAGGTTTTTTTAAGGTTTTCAATAATCTGGAAAGATATGACCCCGAGCAGCCTTTCAAAGCCTGGCTGCGGACGGTGATGGTCAACAATGCGATCAGCTATTTCAGGAGAAACAAAAAGCACTATGCCGCGCGGACGGCTTTCGATGAAATCCCCGAGCCGGGCGTTGCCGACGACGCCGTTTCGGCCATTACCGCGGGCGAAATTATGGAGCTCATTCACGAGCTGAAACCGATCTACAAAACAGTATTCCTCATGTACGCCGTGGATGGGTACAGCCACAGGGAAATCGCTGCCATGCTCGAAATCAACGAGGCTACCGTTCGCTCACAATACGCACGTGCGCGGGCACAGTTGCAGGAGGCCGTCACCATGCATTACCCTGATCTCGTGGGTCAGTACGCGATGCTGTCATTTTAAATACCCTTATTTACCCATCCAGACTTTAAAGTCGTTAGCACGTTCCCGGCTGACGATCGTTTCCTTGTCCAGCACCGGGTGCAATGTGAGCGCCAGCCGGTGATTGTAATACGCCTGCATCTGTACCACCGCCTGGTGCGTCACGATCAGCGCCCGGTTTACGCGGAAAAAGCGCTCGGGGTCGAGGAATTCGTCGAGTTCATCCATTTTATAATCCACTACATACTTCTGCCCCTGGTGGTTTTTGAAGAGCGTCAGCCCGTTGTCGATGTAGAAATAGGCTATTTCGGAAGTCTCGATCGATAGCAGGCGCGCGCCTTGCTTGACGAGGAACCTTTTACGGTACTCGGGCACCGGCGAATGCAAATGCAGGCTTTTTAATATGGCCTCCAGATTGAGTTCCGGCGACGTTGCCGGGGGCCGTTTGCCGGACGCGGTAAGGTCATAATATTTGCGCACGGCGCGTTGGAGGTCTTCCTGCTGCACGGGTTTTAGCAAATAGTCGATACTGTTGACTTTGAATGCCTGCAAGGCGTATTCGTCATAAGAAGTGGTGAAAATCACCGTGCTCCTGATCTGGACCCTGTTGAATATCTCGAAGCTCTGCCCGTCGGCGAGCTCGATATCCAGGAAAATAATGTCAGGCTCCGGCTGGCCGTTCGTGCGGTTTTCGGTGATCCAGTCCACGGTGGCCGCTATGCTGGGCGTAATGCCGCGCACTTCGAACTCCGGCGCTGTTTCTTCCAGCAATTTGGTCAGCTTGCGTACGGCCAGTTTTTCATCCTCTACAATTAATATGTTCATGCATTTGCGGTTTTTAGCGTGATTAACGGCAGGGTAACTTTGAAAAAATACGCGCTGTCGTCGATTACGGGCATACGGTCGGAGAGGAGCTCGTATTTGGCCATGATGTTGGCCAGCCCGAGGCGCGTCGATCTGACGGGCGTCGATTTAATCTGACGATTGTTGCTGATTTCAAGCATATCTTCCCCAACGGAACGGATTGATACCCGCAGTGGATTGGATTCCAGGATACTGTTGTGCTTGACGGCGTTTTCGAGAAGCAGCTGCAATGTCAGCGGGGGTATTTTTTTATCAAGGTCCTCTTCATCCACCTCGATCACGAGATCGAAGCCGGTATCGTAACGTGTTCGCAACAGATGGTAATAGGAGCGGACAAACCGCATCTCCGCGGAAAGCGTAGTCAGTTCATGCTGGTTGGTTTGAAGCAGGTAGCGGTATACTTTGGCCATTTCATCTACAAACTGCTCGGCCCGCCCGGGCTCGTCGGCGATCAATGCGGAAAGCGTATTCAGGCTGTTGAACAAAAAATGCGGGCTAACCTGGCTCTTGAGACTCTGCAACTGTCCTTGCATGCCGGCTCGTTTGATGGCTTCTTTGTTGATCTGCAAGGTTTTCCATTCGTTCAATGAATAGTTGATTTCATAAAGACCCGTCAGCAAAAGTACCGCCACAAACTCGAAAATATAGACGTTGATCATCATCCGCGCGTCGAGCAGGGCTTCGAACGGCCTGAAATGCATGATAAAGAGCATATAGGACGTCACAAAGACGAACGTCAGGACCCAGAAAGCGACGGCTGTGAGGGCGCTTCGTTTGAACGACGAATCGAACGAGGGGTATTTTTGGGCGATGTACCGCGCCGCCCAGTCGTGTGGGACAAATGCGATGATCGTCATCAGGAAGATCATCAGCGTACCGCCAATGAAATTGTAAATGCTGCCCAGATAAGGGTCGCCTATGAGCAGATAGCTGATCGTCGGTACAAACCAGGGTACCAGCAATGTGAAAATCCACCTGCCAAAAAGGCTCAACCATATCTGCCGGCCGATTCCGTTGTAAATGAAGGTAGGTGTCATGTAAATATCAAAGGCAGGATGATCGTCAACTCCTGGTCGTCTTCTTTCAGCTGTACGGCCCCGGCGCGGTTGAAAAGGAATTTGTACCTGTTTATCAAAACATTGATCCCCGGTGTTTCGAGCGGCATCGTGATCACTTTCGGCTGGCGGTTATGGCGGAACTCCAGCTGGCCGGTCTCTGTGGTGGAAATGCTGATGTGCAGCGGACGTACAGGGGACACCATATTGTAATGGATCGCGTGGTCGATCAGCAACTGGAAGGTCAGCGGCACCATTTGTCCTCCGAGGAATACATCATTGACATCGAGCGTAATCCGGATGCCGTTTTCAAACCGTGTTTCGAGCAGGTAAATGTAAGATTTAATGAAACGAAGTTCCGAATCGAGCGCCACCAGAATGTCTTCTTTGTCAGGACCATTCACGCTCAGCTGGTAACGGTACACCTTCGACATTTCATTGACGAACTTTTCGGCCGTCACGGGCGCATCCGCAATCAGAACCGAGAGCGAATTGAGGCAATTGAAAAGAAAATGGGGATTAACCTGCTGCTTGACGGCTTCCAGTTCGGCCTGCAACTGCTTTTCCTGCATCTGTTCCACCTCGTTCTGGTTGGTGCGCCACTGTCTGAAAGTATAAGCCAGTTCGGTAAGCCCGGCACCGATGAGCGAGCCGCTCAAAATAAAAAAACTGACGCGAAGTGCCCAAAAGAGATCGAAATCCGCACCAGTCAGGCCAATCTGGTGGTATACAGGTAAAGCAACCCAGAAAAAGGCCACGTTTACAACGCCGTACACCCCGAACCACAGCGCGACACGGTAAATGGAATGGTCGGTATCCGGCAGCAGGCTGGCGACTTTCGGCGCAAGTGCCCTGTCGACACGATATGCGGCCGCTATCACAGCCATATTAATGATGCTTCCGACGACAAACAGGCGCGAATCTGAAAAATAGCGTCCCTGCCAAAGCCCCAGCCCGGCCAGCAACGTCGCTGCGGCCAGTATCAGTGCCGATGAAGTGAGGCTCACCTGTCTCGGGCCTATTTTTGCCAGGTAACTTTCAAGGATCATGGACGCACATTTTCATTTCATGCAAAAATAAAGCGCGTACGATCCAATCAGAAAGGGGGAGGCGTTAAACGTCGTATTTGCGTGCCAAACCGTCGCAAAAATCAGCCTTATTGTTATTTTAACTGCAAAAGGCATTGTCTGCCGACTAAACGGCTGTTTCAGTTTACCCCCTGATTTAGCGTATTCAAGAGGTAAAAGTTACAATTCACCCAGGTCGCTGTTTCCCGGGGGCTGTTCTTATACCACTTTTGTATCGCAGCCAAACGACAGGCTTGATGTGAGCCGTCTGTTAGCCATGAAAGTCAATCAAAATTTTAGCCATGAAAGTAAATAACCAATTGCCAAACCAATCCATGAAAAATCAACCTGTCCTTTCACCCATGAAAAACCTATCCATCCTGCCTTCGGGCGCCACCGGCGAAGTCAAAAACGTTCCCACGATTACAGTCTACAAGTTTGGGAAAGCGATCTCCGTTAAAGCCAGCGATATCACTTGCCTGGAAGGCGTCGGTAATTACACATTCGTATACACCCGGCATGAAAAGCACCTGGTTTCGAAATGTCTGAAAGAAGTACAGGAAGAACTTAGCAGCGATTTTTTACGTATCCACAAGTCATACAGTATCAATGCACGCCACATTGCATCCCGGTGGCCCGATTACATTCACCTTAGCTGTGGGAAAGTGATCCCTATCGCCCGCAGGCGCATCCGTGAGACGCACGAGATACTGGGAAGAATGGCGTTGTCGGCGTAGTGACCTAATATGCAAGCGATTGGCCGTCAGGAGTTATGAACATTCATAATTCCTGACGGCCTTTTTCATTAATAAGCCCATTTTACGTAAGCGGAGGCCCACGTAAAGCCGGCGCCAAATGCCGAGAATATCAGGTTATCGCCCTTTTTGAGCTGTTTTTCGTAGTCCCACAGGCAAAGCGGGATCGTCGCCGCGGTAGTATTTCCGTAGTGCGCGATGTTCATCATCACCTTGTCCATGCCAACACCCATTCGATTGGCAGTCGCTTCGATGATGCGGCGGTTGGCCTGGTGTGGCACCAGCCAGGCAACATCGTCGTGGCTGAGGTGATTTCGTTCCATCATTTCAGCCGAAACATCGGCCATATTGCGAACGGCGGATTTGAACACCTGCTGACCATCCTGGTGCAGGAAATGCAAGCGGGCATCGACGGTTTCGTGGCTTGCCGGGAAACGGCTTCCTCCGCCCCGCTGCACCAGGCGGTCGTACCCCTCACCGTCCGAGCGGATGAGCGTGTCGATCACCCCGTAGCCTTCGGTATTGGGTTCCAGCAGCACGGCACCGGCGCCATCGCCGAAGAGAATGCACGTACGGCGGTCGGTGTAGTCCATCACAGCCGACATTTTATCGGTACCCACCACCACTACTTTTTTGTATTTGCCGGTTTCGATAAACTGGGCGCCGAGTTCGAGGCCGTAAATGAAACCCGAGCATGCCGCATTCACGTCGAAGCTACCGATGTTGCGAATACCCAGCTGGTCGCAAATCAGATTGGCGGTACTTGGGAAAACGAAGTCGGGAGTAATGGTTGCGCAAATGAGGAGGTCTATTTCAGCGGGATCGGTGTTGGTTTTTTCGAGGAGGCCCTTCACGGCTCTGGCACCCATGTGCGAGCTTCCGAGTCCGGGCTCTTTCAGGATGCGGCGTTCCTTGATGCCGGTCCTGCTCACGATCCATTCGTCGCTGGTATCAACCAGTGTCTCCAATTCGGCATTTGTCAGAATATAGTCGGGTACATATCCTTCGATGCCTGAAATGGAGGCTTTTACTTGTTTCATATTCGATTTTAATACTGGTAAATTTCGCTGTTTGGGGATTCTCTTGCCCTGAACAACAAATATGCACTACAAAAGTGCTCATTTCTCCACCTTTCAATGGATTTTTTGGGAAGTAATTTGGGAAGAAAATTTTACGGGACAATGCGTATTTCGACACGTCGGTTGAGCCGGCGGTTCGCTTCGCAATCGTTCGGCGCGATCGGGAGGCCGCTGCCGAAGGCTTTTCCACGAATGCGGGCGGTCTCTATACTCCTCGATACCAGGTACTTTTTCACCTCGTCCACGCGATCGAAGGAAAGCAGCAGGTTTTTTCGCGGATCGCCCACGTCGTCGGTATGTCCGAAAAGCTCGATCCGCGGGGCCGGGTTCCTGACAAGATAGTCGGCCAGGATTTCCAGCTCATAATTGCTCTCCGGCAATAAGTCCGGCTCGCTTTGGGTAAAGAGCAGAACGGTTTCGATCTGCTCTTTCAAATCCAGGTCCGATCCGGTAAAAGCGGCTATTTTGCCCGGATCGTCATTTTCTATCGGTGTTAAATAAAAAATCTTCGTTGGGCGAAGGCTACGGGCTTCTATGACCTCGGAAAGCGTTTCATAGCCACTGGCGTGGATGGAGATAACGCCCATGTCTTTGGCCGACATTTTGAACTGGTAGACGCCGTCTTCGTAAAGGGGTACAACCAGGTCTTCGGGACGCTGGCCTACGACCATGATCGTTGCTTGTATGGGCTGCAGCGTATACTTGTCGAGAACGCGTACGGCGATCCGGGTACGCTGCGGGATGATTTTTTGCTGGTTCGTGGCCATATCGGCCCGCTGCTGGCCATGCGCGGCAAAACCCGCCGCCATGGAGATCAGTAAGATGGTTGTAAAAGTTTTCATTCAATCTCCGGTTAGGCTGAACAATCGAATTTTACAAGCAGAAAATTACTTTATAAAAATATAAAAGTTATTTATATAATGCAATAAGGGGCGTTTTTTTCAAGGCAAGACATTGAAATTAGGTCGCAGAGGCACGAATAGGGGTGCAGGAGTAACGCCATAGCCGTACACCGACAGTTTCGTTTGGGGCGGCTCGTGAGCGGATAAATTCACTTTGCGGTTCCGGAACAGCTTTTCGAACTCGTCCTTGATCAGTACCGGTGCCTTCCAGGGTTCCAGTTTCATTTTTTTACTGAAAAGCTTTGGGACTTCTTCCTTGACTTTCAGCGGCAACTTGTCCAGTTCAGGGTCAAACTGAATGCTGATGGTGTACCAAACGGCGATCGGTTTGCCGTCTTTTTGCGCAGGCGTCCATCTGGGCATGATGCGGATGAGCCGAAGCGCCTCTTCGTCCAGTTCAATGCCGGGGCTTTTGATGATCCGCCCGCTGCTGATATTGCCGTCTTCATCGATCAGAAAAGAAACCTGCACCGGGCCCTGAACGCCCGATCGCAGTGCTTCGTCGGGATATTCCAGGTTGTTGGCAAGGAATTTGGTTAACCCCTTGAAATAGGGCCAGCGGTCGAGCCGTATAGAAGAGCCGCTTTCGCTTCCCTGGTTTGCCTCCACGTCCCTCTTTAAGAGTTTTGACTGGGCTTTCATGCGCATGGCTAACGTCTGCGGACGCGTTTTCAGCGAAATGAGATACTCGCCGACGGATTTTACAATCGGGATTTGCCGCGATTCAAAATCGGGATGCTTGATGACCAGTGTCCCGCTCACCGGTGCGTCCGCGATTTCAAAACTGCCTGTCAGGTTGGTCACCGTTCCGCGTTCCGATCCTGTGATCAGTACGGCAGCATTCGCCACCGGCCTTGACGATTCGTCGACGACTTTGCCCAGAATACGGATAGTTTGCAAAAAAGCCGGGCGTACGTCCAGGCTGTCGGAAGTCTTATATTCTGAGGCCGCTGCTACGGATGTAACGACCGGGGCTAGCAGGACTAGGAAAATACATTTTCGGAGAAGCGGTTGAGGTATTCTTTGCTGCATGAGTTTCCTGATTTTTGAATTGACCGAATATTCACTCAACTATACCTTTTGTTCATAAACGATTGTATTTCAAATATAGGATACGCAAATGCCGGCGGAATGTGTAAAAATTTTGAAATAAAATCAGGTGGCATCCGTGCGGCGGCAGATCATTGGAATGTGCTTATTTTGCAAATGCTTTCGACGCTCGTGAGAAGGGTCACGGGCTTTGTCCAAATTCAGGTCATCATGGAACATTATTACGCTACGCTTTTCGAATACATTTCGCGCATTATTACGTTGCCCGAGGTCGACCGGCAATCGGTACGGAGGTCGTTCAAACCGGTGTTTGTTCCCAAAGACACGATTATAGAAAAAGCCGGGGAGGTACCTGGTTACCATAATTTCATCGTGTCGGGGTTCATGCGGAACTTTCATTTGGATAAGGATAATAATGAGATTACGACGGATCTGAACGACGGCCCCCGGTTTTTTACGTCCTATTTTCATTTTATGAACCGGACGGTTTCGAACGAGAACCTGCATTGTATCACGGATTGTGCGCTTTTGCGGATCAGTCGGGATGATGCGGAAATGACGGCTGCGAGCAGTCTCACCCAGAAGGATTACACGATCCGCATTTTGCAAGAGCATTTGCAAAAGGACAAAGAGCGGATCAACGATATGGCGAACCTGACCGCGGAAGCATGCTATGCGAAGTTTGTGCAGGCAAATCCTAATATCATCAGACACGTGCCGTTGAAATACATCGCCTCCTATCTCGGTATTACCCAGCGGCACCTGAGCCGGCTGCGGAGCACCGGCCAGCCGGATACTTTCACACAGCAATAGAACCGCCCATCCGCATTGGACATTTGTCTAACGGCGCGGGTCATGCAGGGTTTTAAGTTTGGCCAAACTTAAATGTCCGAGATCATGGCCGAGAAAATTCACGTTCTTCCTAATAAAACAACGCGTTATCCCCGAAAACTGCTTAGCGTAGCCGTAGCCACGTGGTTCACCGTTACCACGATAGGCCAGTGGGCATTTGGCGTCTATATCCTTGCATTTTATGGCAAAAGTACTGTCTCAGGAGATTTAGAGCGCTGGAACGAGGTTTTGCCTCATGGCTATGTGAAGGGCGATTGGGTGGGTAACCTCGTTGTGGGGATCCACGTCTTGTTTGCGGCGATCCTGGTCTTCGGTGGGCCATTACAGCTGCTGCCGTCCCTTCGGAGGGCAGCGCCCGGGATTCACCGATGGCTCGGGCGCATTTACGTTACCACAGCGGTGATTGCAGCCACCGGCGGTTTTGTAATGGTGTGGACGCGTGGCGCCGTCGGCGATCAGGTGCAGCATGTCAGCATTAGTATTCAGACGATCTACATCCTCATTTTCGCCTTGCTTACCTGGCGCTTTGCGCGCGCCAGGCAGTTTGATAAACACCGTAAATGGGCAATAAGGCTATTTATGGTGGTCAGCGGCGTGTGGTTTTTCAGGATTGGATTGATGGGGTGGCTGGTTATCAACGGCGGCCCGGCTGGTTTTGATCCGAAGACATTCAGCGGGCCTTTTCTTACGGCGCTTGCCGTGCTTGTTTACGCTCTGCCGGTATCGCTCCTGCTACTCGAATTGTATTTTTATGCCCAAAAAACGAAGAAGCCGGTCGCTATAACGGCTATCGCTCTATTGATATTCATGGTTACCGCGTTGATGGCCGTCGGGATTTTTGGCGCGATAGCGGGGATGTGGTTGCCCAGGATCGGGTAAGGCTGTTCTTGCCGTTAATTCCCAATCTGTATCTGTTCATATTGGGAAGAATTTGTGAGCTTTGCCGGATGAATGATACACTCAAACTGATCATCGCTGAGAGCGAAGTGCATTTTGAAGACGGAAAGAAGCTTTTCATGGAATACGCCGCGTCGTTGCCCATCGACCTTGCTTTCCAGCGCTTTGAGGAAGAGCTCGATACCGTGCAGGACCAATACGGGCCGCCGTCGGGCGCGCTGGTGCTTGTGTATGCGGGCTCGCGTGCAGTTGGCTGCGCCGGTGTGCGCAGCAAGGGGCAGGGGATAGCGGAGTTGAAAAGGATGTATGTTCAGCCGGAATTTCGCGGCCATCATCTCGGGCGGTTGTTGCTGGAACGATCCGTTTCCACCGCCAGGGATTTGGGATACGGGAAGCTCCGGCTCGATACGCTGGCCAGTATGACCAGTGCACGCAGGCTGTATGAGTCATTTGGATTCAGAATCATAGAAGCTTACTATGACAATCCCCATGCAGACGCTATTTATATGGAAAAGACGCTTTGAATGGCTTCGGAACCGTGCCTAGCGATAGCGCCTCATCAGCAACGACAATGGCCACAAAATAGCGGTAACGAATGCTTTGTTCAAATCAGGGTGTTCGGGATTTGTCCGGTATGCTTTCGCGCAATACCAGGCTAGAATGAACAGCCAAATGATGATAGCAATGGCCATGATCTTTATTTTGGTTGATAATGCATTGTAAATTAATTTATTATCACTCATCGGCTAAAATATTTGTACCAACTGTAAACCCTGCCTGACCGGTGGGGTTTCTTACCAATATTGTTAAATTTATGAAAGTTCATTCTCAAAAAGCCTTATGTCATGCAAAGCAAACTCTTGATAGCATTGCTGCTGCTAGCCGGCGCGCATTTGAATTGCATTTCCACAAAGTCTCAGTCGCTGAGTACTATCCGCGATGGCGACGGTAATACGTATACCGTTAAGGTAATGCCCGACGGAAACCAGTGGATGACCCAGGATTTGAATATCCGCGTCGATAGTTCCTGGTGCTTTGCCAATGACCCTGCGAATTGTAAGGTTTACGGACGATTGTATACCTACATTTCAGCAATAGACGCTTGCAAAATGTTGGGCGACGGATGGCATTTGCCTTCCCGGAAGGACTGGGAAGCTCTGTCTGACGCATACGGAGGCGCCAGCAACAAATCGAAGGATTGGGGCAGGGCGGCGTATAAAGCACTGCAAACGGGTGGCGAATCCGGGTTCAATGCTACATTAGGTGGGAATCGGGAACTGAACGGTGGGCTGTTCGCCCGATTGAACGCCCATGGGTTCTATTGGACAACCACCGAAATCGATGCGCAAACAGCTTGGAATTTTAATTTTGGTGCCGGAGGCAAAGCGTTACATTGCCAGGACGGAATGGGAAAGGGAGAAGGCGCGTCGGCCCGTTGCATCAAAACGGCCGTAAAGAATTAGTTCCTGTCCGAATTGCCCCGTGATAATGTCCGTTTCGCACCGCATTTGCTACAAACGAAGGCTGTAATTTTGTGTTCTTCATTGATAATCAGAAGTCAACACTTAAAATCATCAGATTATGTCAGCACAAGATTTCAGCGCAACGATCCTGGTGGATCAAACACCGGAGGCTGTTTTTGAAGCCGTTACCAATGTCCGCGGATGGTGGTCGGAAGAAATTGAAGGGAATACAGCGGCCCTCAATGATGAATTCAAATACAAATTTGAAGACGTACACCGCTGCCATATACGATTGACGGAAGTTGTGCCTGCGAAAAAGGTTGTCTGGCTCATTTTGGACAACTATTTCAAATTTACAGAAGACGAAAAGGAGTGGACAGCCACACAGGTCATCTTCGACATCACCCGCATTGATAACCAGACGCAACTGCGAATGACGCACCTGGGGCTCGTGCCGACCTATGAATGCTTTAATATTTGTCGCGATGCATGGAGTTTTTACATCAAAGACAGCCTCTTCAACCTGATCACAACCGGTGCCGGCAAGCCGAACGCCACCGGTAAGCCGCAAACCGAAAACGAGAAGACGATTGTGGATGTGGAAAAATGAGCCGGATTTCGGCGAATGAGAGAGGTATGGTTTATCTCGTAGGCTTGGGATATTTTTTCAGTACCTCGACCATTCGAAGTGTTTTCGTGACAATGGGGTCGCCTGGGTGTTCAGTACCTTGATATCCTTGCCGTTTCGCCTGAGTGGAAGCGCTTTTGGATACAGACTTTGTTGCGTTGGAAGACATATTCTGGGAGCGTTAAATTTAAAGGATTTGGTATTTAACCCAAATTGCAACGAAAACCGATTTTCAAGTGACAGTCTAATTTTCCTGCGGCGGCACCGGCATTGTATCAGCTGAGCTTGTAGGCTTCCGCCAGCTGTACCAGGGCTTTGCGGTCGGAGATATTCAGTTTATCGAATATGCGCCGCCTGAATGTGCTCACAGAGGTGTATTGCAGCTGCATCAGCTCGCTGATCTGCGTAATGGTGTAATCCTGAATGATATACATCGCGACCTGAAATTCCCTGGGCGTCAGCTCGTCGAACGGGTTCATTGATTTCCGGTTCAGCGTGTCGTTTACGATAATCTCCGCTAGATCGGCGCTCATGTATTTCTTTCCGGAAAATACCACATTCGCGGCCCTGATCAACTCTTCGGGCGATGCGTCCTTTTCAAGATACCCGTGTGCGCCCATTTGGAGCGCCCTTTTTCCAAAAATCATCTCGCTGTTCATCGATACGATCAGTACTTTGGTCTCGGTATGATGATTCCTGATCCAGTGGAGTACGGTGCTCGGATCGGTGTCGGGCATGCTCAGATCGAGCAATACGAGGTCATAGGTGTTGATTTTCAGCTGGGTCATGATGGACTGGCCGTCCCAGCTTTCGTCGATTTGGGCGTCGGGGAAATGGTTGAGTAATGCTGCTTTGAGCCCGTAGCGAACCAGTGAATGGTCGTCGGCAATCAATATCTTTTTCATAACGTAGTGAAATTGGGCGGATAAATATCCGTCAAAATAGCTTCTGTTGTGTCAGGTTGGCCAGGTAAAAGCCCGGAAATGGTGACGGACGTTCCTTTTCCGACGGTGCTTTCCACTTCCAGCTTGCATTCGAGGCGGGCCACAAAATCGATAATGATCTGGTAGCCCAGGCGGCCGCTTTGCTCGATCCCGGCGGTTGTGAGTACATTTTCGATCCGCCGGTTGATTTTGCTCAGATCGGCCGGCGACATGCCCCGCCCGTTGTCGGATACCGTGAGTTTCAGGTATTGTTCATCCAATTTGTCAAGTTCCACCCGAATGTGCCCGCCGGAAGTGTATTTGTTGGCGTTGTCTATCAGATTGCGGATGACGGCTTTCAGGATCTCGCGGTTCGTTACAAGCTCCCGGTTACCGGGGTTCACGAATTCGAGCGTATTGTTTTTCAAAAGAAGCATTTCTTCAAAAAACTCCCTCAACTCATTGGCAAGGCCATCGAACGGGAACGGGCGTTTGCTGAGGAAAAAACCATCCTGCTGCGATTTGGTCCAGAGATTGATCTCCTTCACAAAAGCATGAATACTGGTCGCCGCCTTTTTAATCTCCGCAGTTCCAGCCCTGACATCGTCGAGACGGTCCTTTTCCAGCGCAGCGGCTACGTGGTCCGACAGCAGGTTCAGAAAATGCAGCGGCGACTGCAGGTCGTGGGCGAGCAGCAGCGTGATTTTCTCTTTCAACCGGTTGCTGTATTCGAGCTGTTTGGTGCGTTCCCGGACCTGGGCTTCAAGCTGTTTTTTTCGTTGTGTCAGATAATGGTAGCGCAGCTTCACCACCAGATAGAAGGAAAATGCCAGCAGGAATAGCGCGAAAAGCGTAGCATACCAGGTTTGATACCAGAATGGTGTTACCGTGAAGTTCTTGGCCAGTACATGCACGTTATCGTGGCCGAAACCCGCCTTTTTTCTCACCTGTATCGTATATTTTCCGTGGCCCAGGCGGTTGAGGGTGATCGTCAGGCTACTGTTTAACTGATACCATTCGTGATCGAGGCCTTTGATATTGTATTCCAGAAGCTGGTTGTCGGGCAGCCCGAAATAGGGCGACGCGAGCGTAATCTCAACGCGGTTAAAGGAAGGTTCCAGCCGCAGGTCGTTGGCAAATGGCTGTTCTTTTCCGTCGACGATAAATTTGTCGATCAGGATCCGGGCGTTTGGAAGAATGTCGGTGATGCTGTCGGGATAGATCTGCACCAGCCCGTCCATCGACGGAAAGGAGAACTTTCCATCCGGAAAAACGATCGCAGACGGATCGCAGCCGCCGTTGAATTCGTTGTTGCCGAAGCCATTGCTTTTGTCATAATAATAGTAGAAAACGCTTTTCGCTTTGCCGTCGAGGTAATCGTACAGGTCTTGCGTCCTGCATTTGAACAGCCCATGGTTGGTACTCATCCACATGAAGCCCTTTTTATCTTCCAGAAAAGTGTGCACGACGAGCAAATAGCCATTGCGGTCGACCGGTAAGGCGTTGGATTTCCCATTGCGGATCGCATAGAATCCCTGTCCATAGGTTCCGGCCCAGAGTGTTTTCTTCTGATCTGAATAAAACGCCCTGACTTCCCGGCCCTTCATTTCATGGATTTCCCTAAATGTGGCTTTTTGAACATCTATCTGAAATAGGCCATTGCCGTCCGATGCCCAGAAACTCGTATTATTTACAGGGGAAAAAGTTTTAATTCCCTTTTGCAAATTCAGCCATTGGATAGAATCTCCGGATATTTTGCCCAGTCTTCCGGAGAAGGTATTCAGCCAGATGTTCCCGTCGGGTGTTTGGGCAAACTTGGCAATTTCGCGTTCTGCATAAAACTCCCGGGCCAGCTTTAAATCGGGCGTGCGCTGCTCCACGCGTTTGGGTAGCCTGTTCATCCACACGTTACCCTGCCTGTCGACCAGGATGCCGCTCCGGGAGGCGAGCGGAAACGGTGCGCCGGAAATCGTCGCGGTAGGCAAAATTGCCCCCAGCTCGGTCAGGATGCCATTGTTTTGAAATAGATGCTGGCTGTAAAAATTGTTGTTCGTACCTGGGATCCGAACGGTTTTGAACTGCTTCTTTTTGAAAACATATAGTCCGCCCGTATCGGTGCCCAACATGTGAATGCCAGATTCCGGGATGTTCAGATAACAGGTTACTTTACCAAGATCTTCTGTTTCCAGGACAGGTTTGCAGATAAGTTCATTACCGGTGGCGGCATGAAGCTCATAAAAGGTATTGGAGTTGTGGAGGAAAATGCGTTCGCCTTGCTGGTAAAACCGCGATGTTCCCCGGAATTCCCGTGTGCCGCCGCCCGCTATTTTGGGGGAAACGGCATATTCCCGCCCCGATGAATCGATACAGTCGATCCCGCCCTGCCGATTGAAAAAATAGACCCTCTTGTTCAGCATCCCCGCATTGTTGTAGGCCATTGCCGGCTCAACGAAGGTCTTTAAAAGGACTATCTTTTTCTGATAAAAGTAAGCCAGTACAGCATCCCCGACCCGCACAAACCCATCCCCGCGGGCTCCGACACGATGATAAACAACCTGTGCCGCAAAACCTTCGAACAGCGATTCGATGCGGAGGCGGTCTTTTGGCACAAGGTTGCGAAAGACATCAAACTGATCTTTGGGCGATTGGAGTATCACAATCCTGTTTCGGATGCGAGGGTTGAGTACAAACGGCTGGTTATTTTTATCGAAAGAAAAGACTTTAAAGCCGGTATCCTTAAAGTAAATGGTACTATCGCCCGTGAGATCCAGGTCGATAATGCGGTTGCTGGTAAGCTGCGGTACATTGCTGAGGTTGTAGGTGACGAAATGGGTGCCGTCAAACCGCACCACACCACCTTGGGTAGTCATCCAAACGAAACCGTTCTTGTCCATCCGAAGCTGCATTACGCTATTCTGAGGCAGGCCGTTGTCACTTGTATAATGGTTTTCGGTGAAATCGGAAACCTCCTGTGCAGATACGTGTAGGGCTACCGTGAGGAGGGTGAGAAGGGTAGTAATCCTCGCAGTTTTCATAGCTGGGTCAACAAGATGGGTTTGTCCTGAAATGACAAATTAAGGTCGGAATCAAGGGTACAATAATAGCTTAGTTTTACAATAATTTCTATGGGTTGTACAAACATTTCTAGCCTGTTGGCCAGTTATCTAAGTTAAACTTATTGATTGGTTTCTTACCTTTTGACGCACGGCGCGCAATCTGAGTTGTCAAAGACCTCCCGGAGCTGTATAAAACGATGGGCCTGCCGGTCGAACGGCCTCGAACAGCATTTCAGGGAACTTGTTAATGGGAAGGTCGGGCTCTTGTAGTTTTTCGGATTGGAATGCCTTAACCTCGGGATTCTGCCGGTACAATCGCTCCTTAATATATTGCGCTACCGACTTTGTCGGCGCATCCACGGGGACTATACGATGCCGCGACAAGCAATGCAGATTCGGGCAAGGGATAAAAAAATGCTGATCAGAGGACAAGGCGAAGGAAATCTTGCGGTTGCCCGAAATGCGGATGCGCGTGTATGGGAAGGGTAAAATCGAGGGCCAGACTTATGAAGAAATTTCCAAAGAGCCGGAAATTTCGCATGCTACTATCCGCAGCGAATCAGTCCTGAAATTCGAGCAGTGCTTTCACCGCCTTAAAACAGGCGTATGCCAGGTAAATCGGCACCAGTACCGGCAGGAAAACGGCCATTTTCAGGATGTCGTCGTTCGTAAAGTTTTTCATAAGGATGCCTTTGTATACAACTTATTCTACAAAAGTATAAAAGTTGTACCACAAATATAGGGCAACAAAATTTAAATCCCGACAAAAAAAAGCTGCTCATAGTTAAATGAGCAGCTTTTTTTTACGAATTATGATTTTTACTTATTCCACCACAAGGCAGTCGTAATATCATCATTGCCTTGCGCCTTCACGGCATTCTGGTAATTGGCCAGGTTCACGCTCTGTTCTTTGGGCGGGTAGTACAGCCGTTGCGGTACGCCTTCGCCGAAGAGGGGTTGGAACTTGTAATCGGTGGTTTTGCCGTCCACGGTGCGGCGCCAGACAATATCACCGGGTTTCACCAGGAAAGTCGGGTAACCGGTGCGGCGGATTTCCGCCCACGCCTCGTCGCCCTGCGTGTAAAGCGCCAGGTATTTCTGGTTCAGTACATTGGCTTTGTCGGCTTTCGGGAGCGCGGCGAGGTAGGCAGTGATATCGGCCTGCGCGACGCCCCATTTTTGCAAAGAAGCGGTCACTCCATTGATGTACTCCTGCTGGTCCCAGTTTTTGTATTCCGAAATCAGGAAAGCCACTTCGGCGTATTCTTGCAAAACCTCTCCATAATTGGCCGCATTCACAACCGTGCCCGGAAGGCTCACGTCGGTAGCGGTAAGCAGGCCCGCCGCTGCTACGGGCAGCCCGTATGGTTGTCCCAGATAGTTGCCGGCCGCATTTTTGGTAGCGTAAACAGGCAGGCGGGGATCTTGAACTTTCACAGTGCCCAGATCGCCTTTCAGTACGTTGACGATCACGTGCGAAACGGCGAAGTCCTTACGGTTGGCGGTAACGGTAGCGCGGTAAAGCGGCGCTTCGTTTGGCGCGAGTGACTGGTATTTGAACACCGCATTATCGGCATTGGAGGTGAACACACCCTTTGCCAATGCATCGTCAAAATGCGTCTTCGACTCGGCCGGAAGCTGTTTGCGGATGCGCGTCGCGATACGCAGGCGCAGCGAATTCGCGAACTTGGCCCAGAGGTCGTTCTTGCCTTTGTAAATCACATCGTAATTACCGAAAGTCGTGGCGCTTTTGTATTTGATCAGCGTATCACCGGCGGCTTTCAGCTCATTCAGAATGTCGAGATAGATCTTCTGCTGGCTGGCATAGGCCGGGCTCAGGTTTTCCGGTTGCTGCTGCAATGCCTGAAATTCCGGGTCCTGGTTACCATACGACTGGTAGGGGATATTCCCGAAAACGTCGGTCAGGTTCTGGAACGCATATGCTTTCAGAATGCGTGCAATGGCGATCTGGTTGGCATTGCTGCCCGCTGTTCCGGCGGCGGCCACGTCTTTGGTAGCCGGATCGCTATTCAGCTTGATGATCTCATTGAGATTGTTCAGCGCCTTGTACGCATTGCTCCAATAGGTGTCCGAATAGGAGCGGGGAATATCGTAGCGCGATTGGTCGCTGTAAATATTCTGGCTGTAATACTGTGCAAAAAGCTGAGAGCCGCGCAGGGAGCTGTTCTCGTTGCGGATGTTGTCGATCACCTGTTTTTCGGCTGAGAGCAGCACGGTGGTGGTGGTGACGTTTTCGGGACGGTTCGGGTCCTTGTTGATCTCTTCGAAATGGCTGTCGGAGCAGCCGGCCAGCAATGCCCCGAGGCCGAGGGTCAGAATGCCTTTATGATATAGGAACTTTTGCATGATCTTCAATTTGAATGTGGTGGTTAGAACTTCACATTTACGTTCAGGCCATAAGTGGCGGGTACCGGAACGCTGCCGCCTTCCAGGCCCTGGATGTTGCCGCCGCTACTGGTGAACTCAGGGTCGATGTACTTGCTGGCGGTGTAAATGTTGGCCAGGTTACGTCCGTAAACCCCGAAATAGACCTGCTTCACGGCCTTGCTGTTCAGCGCCAGGTTGTATCCGAATGTGATCTCGCGCAGTTTCACAAAGGTTGCGTCGAAAATCGTCTGCGGGGTAGGGCCGCTGTATTCCCCGCGTGACCATGCCTGTGCGGTAATGCGGGTATCGTTCTGCGTGGTGTTGGTTACCTGGTAGGTACCGTCCGCATTGTAGGTAACGGTGCCTTTCACACCGTCGAGCACCACGCCGGTTTCGCGGATATTGTTCGCAGCGGTTTTGTCCAGAACACCTGCGTACATAGCCACTTTGTAGGTTTGCGAGAAGAACTTGCCGCCCACACGTCCGTCGACGAGGAAGCCGAGGTTGAAATGCTTATAAGTAAAGTTGTTCTGAAAGCCGAAGAGGTATTTCGGCAACACGCTTCCCAGCGGGGTAAGCTGCTGTGCACGCTCGTAAGTACCGTCGGCTTTGATCACCTTCTGGCCGTCGGCCGCGTAAACGAAATCATTGCCCAGAATCTGTCCATACGGCTGCCCTTCGCGCGCAACGAGCGTCACGAGGCTGTTGGCAAGCTGGAAAGTATTCACGCCCGGTGCAAGCTGGATCACCTTGTTGCGGTTTCTCGACCAGTTCAGGCTCGAATTCCACTCAAAACCATTGGCGCGGACAGGCGTACCGGTAAGCGTTACCTCAATCCCCTTGTTATTGATCTTGCCTGCATTGATCACCTTAGAATCATAACCGTATGCCGACGACACCGGAATGTTGATGATCTGGTTACGGCTCACATTGTCATAATAGGTAATGTCGAGCCCTACGCGGTTTTTCAACGCCAGGATGTTCAGACCAGCCTCCCACGAGCTTGTGATCTCGGGTTTCAGCGCCTGATTGTTCAGCTGCGCAGGCAGCTTGTAGGAAGGAAGGCCGTCGAACGACTGGCTTGCTTCGTAGGCGCGTTGCAGCTGGTAGGGATCGGTATCGTTACCCACTTGCGCCCAGCCGAGGCGTACTTTGGCAAAATCGAGCCAGTTGATGTCCTTTACGCCATTGAGCTCGGTAAGTATCAAACTTGTTGTAAGTGAAGGGTATGCGAATGAGTTGCGGTTGAGCGGCAGGGTAGAGGACCAGTCGTTACGCAACGTTCCGTCAAGGAACAGCAGGCTCTTCCAGCCCAGCGAGAAGCTGCCGAAGATCGAGCTGATCTGCTTGCGGTAAGCATTCGAGTTCACAAGTACCGAGCTCGCGTTTTTCAGATTGTAATATTCGGGGATGATCAACCCGCCCTGCGTTACGGCATCGCTGATACGACGGCGCTGGCTCATGATGTTACCACCGGCGTTTACATTCAGGGAGATATCGCCCCAGCTCTTCGTTGCCGAAGCGAGTAATTCGTAGTTGAATTCGCTGAAATTGTTGTTGTACTCCTGGTACTGCGACTGCGTCCGCGAGTATACGGCAATGCGGTCCTGGTATTGGTATTGGTAAACATCCGCGTTTACTTTGCCGCTCAGTTTCAACCAGCTGTTCACGTCGTAAACCACACCCACGTTGCCGTAGTACCGGTCACGGTTTTCTTCCAGGTAGCTTTGGTAAGCCGACCAGTACGGGTTATCGATAAACTTCGCAGCTTTGCCGGCGGGCGTATCCTGGTAGCCGCTGCGGTTCCAGAGGATCTGGCTGCCGTCGGCGCGCTTGTAATTTTTCAGTTTTTCGTAATCCACCTGCACCTGTCCCCACTGAAACGCTTCGAGGATGATATTCCGGTTGGTAGCACCCGTCCACGGACGTCCGGTCGACTGGTTTTTGATGTAATTGAAATTGTTATAAAACTTGAACTTACCTGCCTGCGTAGAGCCCGAGAAGTTGATCGAGTTACGTTTCAGCGACGAGTTCGGGATGGTACCTTTTACATTCTTATTGGTAAATGAAATGCGGTAGGTCGAGTTGGCATTGCCGCCGCTCACCGCGAGGCTGTTCGTATTCGAAACACCGGTTTCGAAAAAAGTATGCACGTCGTTTTTGGGATAAGCCCACGGCTGCGGTTTCAGGTATTCGGCTGTGTTTTCAGGGTCGAGGTTGTACCAATGCAATACAGGCGTGCCGTCCAGTTTCGGGCCCCAGCTTTCGTCTACGGCATATTCCGCAATGTTGTATTCGGTGCCGTTGATAGTGGCTTTCTGAAACGTGCTCGAAAAGCCGCCCCCGTACAATTTCTGGCGTTTCGGGAGGCGTACGATATTTTCAAATTCTACTCCGGTGTTCAGCGTGATATTCACCTTGCTGTTTTCCTTGCCTTTCCTGGTCGTGATCAAAATCACCCCATTTGCAGCGCGGGTACCGTAAAGCGCCGCGGCGGATGGTCCTTTCAAGACGGAAATGTTCTCGATATCGTCCGGGTTCAGGTCCTGGATCATATTACCCACGTCCTTGCCTCCGCTTCCCGCGCTCGTAGCCGCGCTGTTGAGGTCCGCATTGTCGATCGGCGTACCGTCGATCACGTACAGGGGTTGGTTGTTACCTGAAATGGAATTGATACCGCGCAGCAACACGCGTGACGAGCCGCCCATGTTACCACCGGAGGTTACCACCTGCAAGCCCGCTACTTTTCCGGATAATGCGCTCAGTGCATTCGTTGGGCGCGTCTGCAATGCCTCGCCTTTCACTTCCTGCACGGCATAACCCAGCGCACGTTTTTCACGCGAAATACCCAATGCGGTTACCACCACCTCGTTCAGGATCTTCGCATCCTGTTTCAATGCGATGGCGATCTTGTCGCTGTTGCCCAAAGTCACTTCCTGGGTGACGTAGCCGATGAACGATATCACCAGTACCGGTGAGTCATTGTTGATTTCCAGGCTGAAACCACCGTTTACGTCGGTCAATGTGCCTGTCGATGAGCCTTTTAAGGTGATGGATGCCCCGGGAAGCCCGCTGGCGTCGTTTGCGTCGGTGACAGTACCGGTAATCGTCCGCTGCTGTGCATGCACGAGCCCGGTCGCAAGTAAAGTCACCAGAATGAAGTAGATAAATCTCGTTTTCATGAATTGTATTTTGGTGAGGATTTGTTGAGTTGTTGTTTTGGAATTTTCTCTTGTGTTTGGTTGGCTGATATTAAAATTGATTTTACTGAAACTGGATTTTCTGAAATTTAATTCCGTTAAATCCATTAAAATGAAGCTATTGTAAAGTTTGTATTAATAAATATTTTGTAAATGTATTAAAAATAAGTTAAAATGATTAATATCTATCGGAGTAATAGATTAAAAAAGTGGAAGGTCTTTAATTGGATTGTTCTAAGTTTTGTGCTTCCCGCTGAATGGGAGGAGGTTAGCTGAATATCGCCCGCCGGGCCTCCTGTTCGGAGCGACTTCATGATGTTTGGCTGAGGTTAGCGGGATTTGGCGAAAAGGGGCGTGAGTAATGCCTCCCTAGGCCCTGATCCTCTTCAAAATAGGCCGTTTTTAGCGGTTGGTAACATTTATTTAATACGAAAGATAATCCGGATAGTAGTCCGTTACGGCAGCGGTAAAGTATCCTCTACATACCGCGACAGTCAAACAGGATGTCAGTTTCAAGGGCTCAAATATTGATTGAAAAGCTCGTCAGCAACCGTCTTACGGCGGAAGAACTGTCTGAATTGCTTGCCGGCGCGCACGATGAAACCGTGCAGCAGGCCTATTCGGATGCGCTGGAAGTGTATTTCAATCGGCTGCTTGCAGAGGAATCCGGCAAACAGAGCGCCCTGCCAGATTAGAACCGGTATAAAGGACTGTATTTTATTACCTACTCGCCTAATACTAATACTATGAAACCAAAAGCTACCCTGAAAATGGCGGCACGATGTATGTTGGCCGCACTCTGTCTATCCGGTCCGGATATCTCAGCCCGGCCGGCCGGTGCGCCGGCCGCCGGAACACCGGCACGCGGAGCAGACAGAAATGCCGTCTTACCTGTTGCCGACAGGATCAAAGGTAAAGTAACCTCGGCCGTCGATGGCTCGCCGATTCCCGGCGTGAATGTGCTTGTGAAAGGCACCCAACTAGGTACCACCACCGATGCGGCGGGTGTCTATACGCTTGATGTGGAGTCCAAAAACGCCGTACTTGTATTCTCTTATATCGGGTTCAATACCATCGAAATGCCGGTTGGCGGCAAGAGTGTGCTGGATGTGACGCTGTCTGAAAACGTAGCTACTTTGCAGGAAGCGGTCGTTACCGCGCTGGGTATCAAACGCGACACGCGATCGCTGGGTTACAATGTAGGAAAAGTGGAAGGTCGCGATGTCGCCAATGTGGCCAATGAAAACGTGTTGACCTCTCTCTCCGGCCGTGTTTCCGGGGTTTCTATCAACCAGACAAGCGGCGTGGGTTCGTCGATCAGCATTGTCATCCGTGGCGCGGCTTCTTTGAAAAACAACCAGCCGTTATTCGTAGTAGACGGCGTACCGCTGGCCAATAGCCTCGCCAACGTGAGCGAAAAAGGAAGTGGCAACAAGGTCGATTACGGAAATGCGATTTCCGACATTAACCCCGACGATATCGAAACCATGTCGGTGCTAAAAGGGCCGAGTGCGGCTGCATTGTATGGCTCTCGCGCGGGTAACGGCGTGATCCTGATTACGACCAAGTCGGGCAAGAAGGGCAAAGGGCTTGGCGTTTCGTTCTCGACTTCCAATGTTTTCGAAAAGCCTTACCGCTTCCTCGATCTGCATTACAAGTATGCCAATGGCGAGCGTCCGTTCCAGCTGGACGAATCGTCGGCTTATTGGGGTGGCCTGCCGCTGGACGCGGGTATCAAGGAGGTTCAATGGAACGCCCCGCTCGATGCGGAGGGCAAGCCGGTCGCTACCGAGCTGAGATCTTACAAAGACAATATGAAGAACTTCCTCCAGACGGGAATCACTTCTACCAATAACCTGACCGTTTCCGGCTCGACCGAGAAGGCTACCTACCGCGTTTCGTATAACAATATGAGTAACCGCGGATTGATCCCGAATTCGGATTTGTACCGTAATTCTCTGAGCTCGGCTTTGACATTCGATATGTCGAAGAATCTGAAACTGAGCACCAACATCAATTTCGTTCGTTCGAACTCCAACAGCCGCCCGCAGACATCCGAGCGCGATGGTAACCCGTTGCAGGCAGTTTACTACTCGCCGAGCTACGACGTACGCGACCTTAAAGGCGTATGGAAGCCAGGCCGCGAAGAGATCGAACAGCTGACCGTGGCACCGGGCGAAACCGATAACCCTTACTTTCTTGCCAAGCACCTTACAAACGCCTATGTACGCGACCGCCTGTACGGGAACCTGAAACTCGACTGGACGATCGCTCCCGGCCTGACCGCGTTCGTGCGTTACTCGCATGACATGTACGACGAAGACCGTGAAACCAAAATTCCATGGAGTTACAAAAGCATGGCCAAAGGAGGATACTATCTTGAAAACGTAGGCCGCAACGAAGGAAACGCTGATTTCCTTGTGACAAAGAACATCAAGGCCGGTGATTTCGATATCAATATTTCCGGCGGTGGTAATATCATGAGACAAAAAGGGAACAGCTCCAATCTCGGAGGTCGTGACCTTTCCGTGCCCGGCCTTTACAATATCTCCAATATCCCCGTGGCCAACCGTGTGGTGGGTAACGGCAGCTACAAAAAGGCGATTTACAGCTTGTATGCACTGGGTTCTTTTGGTTTCAAAAACCAGCTTTACCTGGATTTGACCGCGCGTAACGATTGGTCGAGTACATTACCGGCGTCGAACCGCTCGTATTTCTACCCTTCGGCATCGCTTAGCTGGCTTGCAAGTACGACATTCAACATGCCGTCGTACATTTCGATGCTGAAATTCCGCGGGGGGTGGGCGCAGGTGGGTAACGACACCGATCCTTATCAGTTGTATCCAAATTTGGGAACCGGTAACTGGGGTAACCTCGTAACCACTAACCTGGGAGGTACGCTTCTGAACCCGACATTGTTACCGGAGATCGCGACTTCAACCGAAGGTGGGGTAGACCTGAACATGTTCAACAATCGTCTGCGTTTTGACCTGACTTACTATGACCGTGCCAATACCAACCAGATTTTCACCGTTCCCATGGCTCCCTCGACTGGCTGGGAAAGCAAAAATATCAACGCCGGTAAGCTCGTGAGCCGCGGCCTTGAAATCGGTATCGGTGGTACGCCTATCAGCAATCTTAATGGCTGGACGCTTGATGTGAATGCCAATTTCAGCCGCAACCGTGTAACTGTGAAAGAACTGGCGCCTAACTTCCCGTATTTCGAACAATGGGGCGAAAATGGTGCGGGCGCTTACACCTACGTAGGCGAGCAGATCGGCAATATTTACAGCCGCGGTTTCGCGACCGTTACCGACCCGAATTCGCCTTACTACCGCTGGCCGATCATCGCATATGATGGCGAAGGCGGCGATATGGACTGGCAATCGCTGGGTGGCCGCCAGAACAATGTGAAGGTAGGTAACTACAACCCCGATTTTATGGTAGGCGGCCAGGTAAACCTTTCATACAAACGTTTCTCGCTCGGTTTGAGCCTCGACTGGCGCCAGGGCGGTGAATTTATGTCGTTCACCTATCGCTATGGCGAGTCCGACTGGAAATCGCAGCGTCAGATCGACAACCTGATCCCGGGCAGCCTTTATTCGCCCGATCAGCTTGTTGCATTGCTGAAATCCGATCCTGAGAAATACATCATCCCGCAAAACGGAAACTTCCCGCGGGTAGGAGGGCACACTGCCGCAACCGGTGGTTTCGGAGCTGATGGCGACGGTGCATTCATCCCGGGTGTTTGGGAAGACGAGGAAGGCAATTACCACGAATGGCTCGGCGGAGCGGGTACCAAATACATGCCGATCACAGCCATGTACCCTTGGAGCTTCAACCAGCAGGTAACTTTCGACGCGTCGTTTGTCAAACTGCGTGAAATCACATTGACCTACAAAATCCCGACGCTCTTCAAATCGGTGCGTAATGCGAGCTTGTCGCTGTACACGCGGAACATCATGCTCTGGAACGCGGCCAAGATCGGCATCGACCCTGAGCGCGCATTCTGGGCCGATCCAAACAAAGGCGGCTTCCGCCAGGGTGTCGAGCGTCAGAATGTGATGCCTTGGACGATCCCATTCGGTTTCAAGCTCAATTTCGATTTCTGATCAATTCCTGAAAATTCAAAGCGATGAAAATTTTTAAATATATCCCCAAAATCGTTTTCATATTGGCTGTGCTGGTAGCTTCGTCCTGTAAGGAAAGCCTCACTGAAATCAATGAAAACCCGAACGGCGTCGATCCTAACACCGCCAATCCGAACTTGCTTATGCCAACCGTGATGACGGGCGTGGGCACGCAATACCTGAAACTGGGCTACGGTCGCATTGCGGGCGTGGTGCAGCACACGCAGGAGGATGCCTGGAAAGACGGTTTTAACGACTACAACTGGTCCGAAGAGGACGACGAGTGGAAAGCATGGTACGGCTTTCTCCGTAACAACGACCTGCTCTACAAGAGGTCTACGGAAATGGGTTTCACCTTCCATCAGGGTGTGGCGCTTACGATGAAAGCATTCATTTTCGGGACCATCACCGACCTGTGGGGTGATGCGCCCTATACCAATGCATTGAAAGGCGACCAGGGTGAAATGCTGCCTGCATTTGACAGCCAGGAAGTGATTTACAAAGGTATTATCGAGGATTTGAAACAGGCTTCTTCGCTGTTCGCTACCGCCGATGTTTCAACCTATGCGCCGGGTTATGATGTGTTTTACAATGGCGATAAGCTGAAATGGCAGAAGTTTGCCAACTCGCTGCTGTTGCGTTACTACATGCGGGTGTCTTCCAAACTGCCTGATGTTGCCAAAGCCGGTATCGAGCAGATTTATACTTCGGGTATTTATCTGAAAGAAGCATCCGACGACGCGGTGATGGACTACATCGGTGCAGCTTCCGGTGATTCATGGCCTACTGCCGTTGCATTCGATGTGAGCCAATCGAACTGGCGGAGAAGAAGACCTGCCGCTGCATTGCTGAACACGATGGCAGCCAGCAATGACCCCCGCATGAAAGTATGGTTCCAGCCGGTGCACGTGCGCTGGGTGTCCGACGCGACGCTGAAAACGGGTATGGATGAGTTCATCCGCAAGGACGGTGTGATCCAGAATGGTGTGAAATCGCTTACTGAGCAGGAACTGCGCGAGCAGATTGCTGCGGGACGGAAATTCACCCGCCATTTCAATCCGACCCTCTACAAGCCGACGCGCGCCGATTTGTTCAACGGCCCGCTGAATACCGGAGAATATGTAGGTATCCCGGCTGGTATGATCGACCCGACGTATTATAATGAGAACCCGACGACTGGTCAGCAGGTGCAAAACCAGCACGCATCGCAGCTAAGCTATGCCTACCAGGCCTCCAAAGGCGGCTTGTTGAAAGCCCGTCTGGCATCGGCGGCCGAAACGGCATTTATTCTGGCCGAAGCGGCACAAAAAGGATGGGCTGCCGGCGGTGCAGAAGCCCATTACAACAATGGTATCAAACAATCGCTGCAAACCTGGGGTGTGGCCGACCAATACGATACCTATGTGAAAGCGGTGGCTTACAAGGGCACTCTGGCACAAATTATGGAACAGAAATGGATCGCAAGCTGGACGGCTTCTACCGAAGCATGGTTCGACTATCGCCGTACCGCATTGCCTGCACTGACGCCGGGCCTGGCACCTGCTTCCCGTGCATTGCCGCTCCGTTTTATTTACAGCAACAACGAAATGAATAACAACGGCGATAATGTCCGTAGTGCGGTTGAGAAGCTGGAAGAGACTAATTTCTCGGGCCCTCGCAAGAAAAATAGCCAATGGTCGAAGCCGTGGTTGGTGCAGGGAACAGGCAAACCGTGGTAGAATGAATTTCAGGACGCCGGTTGAAACAATTTCATCCCTTGTTTCCCGATGTTCGCCCCACGGTAATGGTTGTTTGCCCCATACCATCGAATTAATTATGCTGAATTCGTTGAGTTTGGCGTAATTGCCGGTGACAATGAATAATCCAGCACCCGTTTTTGAAAGCGGCCTTTTTCGGAGGGTCGCTTTCTTTTTTGCAAATTTGCGCCTCAACATTGTCCGTTTGCATGTTCCCGATTGCCTTTCACCCCGTTTTCAAATATCACGTCCCGGAAGGCCATCGCTTTCCGATGGACAAATATGAATTGCTACCCTTGCAGCTCCTGCGGGAAGGGATCGCGGGAGAATCCGATTTTTTCAGTCCCGAACCCATCGAACTGCTTCCCGTATACGCGGTGCACGACCGCGCTTATGTGGATCGCTTCGTGGCCGGTATGCTCAGTCGCCAGGAAATGCGCCGGATCGGTTTCGAGCAAACGCCTCTGCTAGTCGAGCGGGAACTGCGCATAGCCCGCGGAACCGTGGATGGAGCTCTCAAAGCACTGGAAACCGGTATTGCATTCAATATAGCCGGCGGCACACACCATGCTTCCCGCGATGTCGGCGAAGGTTTTTGCATGATCAACGACCAGGCCGTTGCAGCTCAATACCTGGTAGATCACCGAAAGGCGAAACAGGTACTGATCGTAGATCTCGACGTCCACCAGGGCAACGGAACGGCAGCTATTTTTACCGGCGAACCGCGGGTTTTCACGTTCTCCATGCATGCGAAGAACAACTATCCGTTCCGTAAAAAGAAGAGCGACCTCGACATAGAGCTGCCCGACGGCGCCGACGACAGCGTTTATCTTACCCTGCTCCGCGACACATTGCCAAGCCTTGTCGAGCGCGTTAAGCCCGATTTTATCTTCTTCCAGGCTGGCGTCGACATCCTTTCGACGGACAAGCTGGGAAGGCTCTCCTGTACCATCGAGGGCTGCCGCCAACGCGACGAAATTGTCCTCCGGACCGCATTCAATCACGGCATACCCACACAGTGCAGCATGGGCGGCGGCTACTCGCCACAACTCAGAACGATCATCGAGGCCCATGCGAATACCTACCGGGTTGCCAGGCAACTGTAGTTTCATTACAAGAGAACCAGGTTCTACTACAAATAATAGAATAGGTCTCATTTTTGTGGTTTAGATTAATTGTATAAAACTAATATTTCAAGCTGTACTTATTCATGGGTGTAATCGCGGGTTAGCCGATCTGACAACGCAGGTGCAAAAGAAAATTCGCGCATTACTTTTCGCAAAAAATGGTGATAGGAACCCGACCCTCGGCAGCGCCCGGGTTTTCTTCCGATATGGATCAGAAGGGGGGAAGCCGGCGGTTGAATAACATGCCCAGACAGGTTGGCGCCTCCCGCGAAACGGCCAGCGTTTCCAGTTACTTCGGGTTGATGGATACCAGGTGCATTTCATCGAAATTATAAAGTACTACTACTGAAAAACAAATAGTTATATAGATTGTGAAATGTGAGGAAAAGGGTTACATTCGATGTTCAGAAGTAAAAATGGACACAATCATTCCTCCTCTATATGTATTTGTTGAAGTATCGCTGCGTCCTCGTAGTAGTACTACTGGTACAGCAATTAACTAACGTTACGGCCCAGCAAAATAGGGCTTACAACCTCTATCTCAAAAGTGGTACAATTGCGCCATTGCCTGCACTTGAACTCCCTGCAAAGCGGCTGGAAAGCATGCTTCGGGTTGCCGCCAGTGATGAAGTTAAATTTGTAATAATCCAATTTTTTGATATTCCGGACGAGTCCGCGGTTCGCCACTTGAACGGGGCAGGAATTAACCTGCTCGACTACATTCCCGAGAACGCTTACACAGCCACGATCCATGGTCAGCCGGACCGGAACCTATTACAACTGGCCGGAGCAAGGGCTATTTTTGAACTGGAACCGTACCAAAAGATCCACCCCGCATTGCTGCGGCCCCATATGCCTGCTCATGCCGTGCAGGAAGCCGGGAAAGTCGATGTAAGGATCAGTTATATAAAGACGATGGCCCCCGCCGATCTGTTGAGAGGCCTCGACAGCCTGCATGCCCGGTTGCTATCCGACGGCCTGAGCGCTTACCAGGTTGTGGAAGCGAGGGTGCCTATCGACGGGTTAATGGCGGTCGCAAGCATGCCTTGGGTCCAGTATATCGAGGCGGTGCCCCCGCCGGAAGAGCTCCTCAATGATAAAAGTGAAGCGGCCACGCGGGCGAGTATGCTCACATCGGCATTGTCCGGCCAGCGGCAGCTCAATGGCGAGGGCGTGGTAATTGGTATTGGCGACGGTGGCAACCTGCTGGAACACATCGATATCAGCACGAGGCTCCTCAGCTATAACCAGGAAACCACTTACTGGCACGGGGTGCACGTTACGGGCACTGCGGCAGGCGGGGGAATTATGAACGAAAAATACAAAGGATATGCACCAAAGGCGTCGATCGTGAAGCGCGCCAGCTCTGAAATCTGGAAACAGGCTTCCGAGCTTGTGCGGGATTTCGGTATGGTGGTTACCAACAACTCCTACGGCGGCAGCGTGTGCCCGGATTTTGGCTCCTACACTTTCGACTCCTATATTCTCGACCGCCAGGCGAGCGAATTGCCCAGTTTGCAGCACGTTTTTGCTGCCGGCAATAGCGGTCTGGAAGCTCCCTGCGAAGGTTCTACGGCAGGCTTTGGCAATATCATCGGAGGGAGTATCTCGGCAAAGAACGTGATCAGTACCGGTCGTACCGGCGCTAACGGCCTTATTTCGGTCTCATCAAGTAAGGGGCCTACGCAGGATGGTCGCATCAAGCCTGAAATCATTGCCCCCGGTACGTTGATCACGTCGACGCTTCCAGGGAACACTTACCAGGCCGGGTCGGGAACAAGCATGGCGGCACCTGCCGTGACCGGCGGGCTTGCCTTGCTGTATCAGCGTTACAGGCAACTGAATGGCGGAAATAACCCCAAAAACATGCTGATGAAGGCGCTGCTTTGCAATGGAGCCACCGATAAGGGGCTGGCCGGACCGGATTTTACCTATGGATTTGGTGTGATGAACCTGCTGCGGTCGGTATCTATGCTCGAAAAAGGGCAATACTTTAATGGAAGGCTCGCAAATCAGGCAAAGGATGGTTACGAAATACCGGTGCCGCCGAATACCGCGCAGGTCAAGATCACGCTGTACTGGAACGATGTCGCCCCGGCGATGCTCACCGGAAAGAAAAGCCTGGTTAATGACCTGGACCTGAAATTGGTACGGCCGGGTAACGCGGAGATACTACCTTCGTTTCCCAGGGCAGCCAAACCGTTGGAAGCGGCAGAGGCCGGCGTGGATACCGTTAATAATATCGAGCAGATCGTCCTGGATAGCCCGGCGGCAGGGACTTATGTGGTGAATGTGTCGGGTACGAAAGTGCCGAGCGGGCCCCAGGAATATTTTCTGGTATACGATATCATTGAAACATCTGCCATTCTGGCTTATCCCATTGGGGGGGAGCGTTTTACGAAAGGCGATGTGTTCGACATTTCCTGGGACAGTTATGGTAATCCAAACAGCACGTTTTCCGTGTCTTACACGCTGAACGACGGCGTGTCCTGGACTAACATCAATACTGCGGTGGCTGCGGGTACCAATCAGCTCAGCTGGACCGTCCCCGATGCTACCACGACAACGGCCAAAGTCCGCATTACCCAAAACAGCACGGGGGTTGTGAAGGAAAGCGCGGCATTTGCGATTATGGGTCTTCCGGTAATCACTTTGTCGGCCAACCAGTGCGAAAGCTATGCGGCGGTGCAGTGGACCGCGGTGACCGGTGCTACCGACTACGAGGTAATGCGCCTGCAAGGCCATGAAATGCGGTCGGTGGCGGTAACCAGCGAGTTGAAATACGTGCTGAGCGGCCTCTCCCGTGATTCAACCTATTACATTTCCGTCAGGCCGCGGAAAAACGGTACGCCTGGAAGACGGGCGGTGGCTATCAGCCGAAAACCGGACTCCGGTACTTGCCAGGGCATTATTTCCGACGGCGACCTGGCTGTGGACGCGATCGTGTCTCCTTCCAAATCGGGCAGGTTGCTCACTTCCACCAGCCTTGGAGAATTCCAGGAGGTGAAGGCCCGGATCAGAAACTTCGACGACCAGCCGGTGACGCAATCGTTCCAGATTGGGTATGCAATCGGAGGTGGGGCGGTTCACTGGGAAACGGTAAATACGGATATCGACGCCAACAACTACCTGGACTATACCTTCATTGAGCACATCGACGTCCGCAATGCAGGTTCGTACCCGCTCACGGTGCAGGTGAAGCTCGAAGGAGACCAGGTTGCTGCCAACAACCAACAATCGGTCGTGATCCGTCAGCTTGCCAATGCGCCGGTAAACCTTCCTTTTGCGGACGATCTCGAATCGCTGCAAAGCGTGGAAATGAATGCGAATACGATGGGTGTGGGAGGTACGGAAAGGTATGATTTCTCCCAGGAACGCGATCTCGGCCGGTTGCGGACCGCCGCCGGGCCAGGTTTGACCTATTCAGGTACCAAGGCGTTCACAGTGGATGCTAACAGCCCGACCGATGCCCAGTACCCGACCTACCTGGACGCCACTTATAATCTCGCAGCCTATCACGCCGACAAGGATGAAATACGTTTGTCGTTCCGTTACCGGCTCTATGCTTCGACCTCACCCGTGTGGCCGTTGCGCGTATTCGTACGTGCGAACGATACCGATCCCTGGATACCGGCACTGGAAAGCAGCATCGTTCCCTATTTTACCAAAAGCAATAACTACTGGCTGATGTCGGTGGAAATCAGTGAAGTGCTGAGACGTAACGGCAAGGATTTCTCGACGAGCTTCCAGGTAAGGTGGGAGCAGAGTTTCAGGGCTCCTACTCAAACGGATGGTTCGACGATCGACGACATCCGCCTGTACACCAGCACGAGCGATCTGGAAGTTAGCAGGGTTAATGCGCTGGCAATCCCTTCCTGCGACGCCAACGGCTATCAGGAATACAATGTGGTTATAAAAAACCATGGTGCCGAAGATTGCTACCGGGTAGCTTTCGAAGCGCTGATCGACGACGAGCTTGCCCACCAGGGGTACGTGCCGGCCGTCCGCGCAGGGGCTGATACGCTTTTTACTTTCAGTTTTTCTTCCACCAAAAACCTCGGCAGTGACCGGAATGTACAAGTCGTGGTCAAAAAAGCATTCGACAGTAACACAGGAAATGATTTTTCGGGCACATTTGCGAGGGCTGCGCAAGTCATTTCCCGGTTCCCGTACCTCGAAGATTTTGAAAATGGCCAGGGTGGGTGGTATCTGACGGAATCGAGTCCGCTGTGGACATTTGGTACACCCAATACCGGAAAAGTGACGGAAGCGGCGAGCGGTAACAATGCGTGGACGGCCAACCTGGGAGGGGCTCGTGGGGGCGAGGCCATGTCCTACCTGTATTCGCCCTGCTTCACGATGAATGGAATGGCCCAGCCTTCCCTGAGTTTCAGTGCGTCGATCGACCTGGCAGCCTGCGCGGGTGGCGCCTGCGACATTGCCTACGTGGAATACAATGTGAGCGGAAGCACATGGATGCGCCTGGGTGGGGTCAACAGCGGGACCAACTGGTACAATGCCCGGCAGGAGAATGCGGATGTCTGGAATGTACAGGACTATACCCGGTGGCATGTGGCCACTGTGCCGATCCCCAACTATTTCCCGGGAGGGTACGTTCGTTTCCGCTTTGTGATAAAAAGTAAATCGGCCACCGGCCGGGCGGGTATAGCGATTGACGATATCCATATTTACGATTCGCAATCGATGGTGTACTTCAATGCGCTTCCGGATAACCCGACGGCATCGACGGACGTCCAGGGAAGCGATTGGGTGCCGTTCACGTTGTACAATTCGCTGGTTGCGGCCATCAACCCAAACGGCCAGTCGCTGGGGCAGGTTTCGGTGAAGACGTACCTGGACAACGGCATTATGCGGATAGAGAATAAGCAATACTACCTTGGCAGGAGCTTTACGATATCCGCATCGCGTTCCGATTTTGCCCAACCGGTGGGCGTGCGGCTTTACGTGACTGACGAAGAGTGCGAAAAACTCATTTCGGCGCCCGGAAAGGTCGGTATTGTCAAACCGGGGTCGGCTTATGAGCTGGCTGTTACCAAGTACTCCGGCAGCAATGAAGACGGGGATTTGACCAACAACGGCAGTGTCGCCTGGACTTACTATTCCAAAAGCGCCGTGAGAAAAGTGCCGTATGCCCAGGGATATTATCTGGAATTTACCACGAAAAGTTTTTCCGAGTTCTGGTTTGCCAAAGACTTCATCGGGTCGGGTACGCCGCTGCCCGTCCGGCTTGTCAGCTTTTCGGCCACGCCTGTTGAAAACAATACGCAGCTTGAATGGCGTACGGCCGAGGAAGAGAATGTAAGCCATTTTGAAATACAGCGAAGCGCAGATGCACGGACCTGGACATCGCTACCTGGCCAGACGCCGGCGATAGGCGAGGGAGGGCACGTTTACAATGCCACCGATGCTTCACCGTTGTCGGGGATTAACTATTACCGGCTGAAAATGGTCGATCGCGCGGCGAACCGCCTGGACCAGCCTTTTGCTTACAGCCAGATTGTTTCGGTCGATTTTGCCGGTACGGGTAATTCCCCGGTTGTTCTGTTCCCTAACCCGGTTACCGACAAGCTTTATATCCGGAGCGGAAACAGGCAGTTTTCGAAGTTTCGGCTGCATACTGCCTCGGGCACGACGTTGTACACCTCGGCGGAAAATCAGTCGGTGATGGATGTGGAAAAGCTGGTTTCGGGAATGCATTGGGTTACAATTCATTATGCCGACGGTTCCCAAAGCAGTCACAAGATCGTGATAATGCATTAATTTAAATTAACAAAAATGTGACGATCGGTTACCTGAGATTCGGGCTATGTGGTTTATTTGCAAAAAAGACCATTTCCTCCCATGAAACTCAAATTGACAGCTATCGTTGCATTGCTTTTTACGCTTCCCGCATCGGCCCAGCAAGTGAATACCGCCGACCTCGACCGGCTTTTCGATTCCCTTTCCGTCCACAACAAATCCATGGCAAGCGTGTTGCTCACGCACAAGGGACAGAAGATATATGAGCGTGCGATCGGCTACGCGGTGATCGACAGTGCCCGCAGCATCAAAGCCACGCCAGACACCCGTTACCGTATCGGGTCCATCACCAAAACCTTCACCGCAACGATGATCATGCAGCTGGTGGAAGAGAAAAAGCTCGCTTTGGATACGCATTTGAACAAGTACTTCCCCACCATCCCGAATGCCAGCCAGATCACGATCGAGATGATGCTGCGGCATCGGAGCGGTATCCACAACTTCACCGACGACGACGCCTATTGGAAGGCCCAAACCCAACCCAGGACACGCTCTGAAATGCTCGCCGTTTTTACGAAGAACGAAGCCGACTTCGCCCCGGACGCCGAGGCAAAATACAGCAATACCGGTTATATCCTGCTGGGATACATTATCGAGGATGTTACGAAGAAATCCTATGAAAAGAACCTCCAAGAGCGTATTCTGTCACCTGTCGGGTTGAAAAACACCCGTTTTGGCGGAAAGATCGATCCGGCGCTTGGTGACGCCTATTCATACTCATTTGGAAAGCGCTGGGACAAACGCGAAGAGACCGATCTTAGCCAGCCGGCCGGAGCAGGGGCCATTGTGTCGACCCCAGGGGATGTTACAACATTTGTGAGTGCGCTTTTTAATGGAAAGCTGGTGTCCCGCGAGAGCCTGAGCGAAATGACAAGAATTGTCGACATATTTGGTATGGGGTTGGCGCCAACTCCTTTTTACCAGAGAAAAGGTTACGGCCACACCGGCGGTCTGGACGGTTTCCAAACGGTGGTCGCCTATTTTCCCGGCGACAGCCTGGCCGCTGCCGTGTTTTCCAATGGGGTGGATTATCCGCTGAACGATATCCTGATCGCAATGCTCAGCGCCTATTACAAGGTACCCGTCGCGATCCCCGATTTTAGAGCAATGCAACTGAGCCCGGAGGAACTGGATCCGTATGTGGGCATTTATGCGAGCCGGCAGATTCCCCTGAAAATGACCATTACCTATTCGAACAACAAGTTGTACGGCCAGGCGACAGGCCAGCCCGCATTCCTGCTGACGCCCGTTAAAAAGGATGTATTCAAGTTCGATGCCGCCGGTCTGACGATGGAGTTCCGGCCCGATGTAAAGGAAATGACGATTACGCAGGCTGGACAAGCTTATCTGTTTACTAAGTGATTTGTACTTAAATATGATAGGTATGTGAAATTTAGTATGTTAGCGGTTGCCAACTGATGTATTCACTGGCGTAAAACCCTTTGCTGTCAAACACTTCTCTATCCTATGTCTTCAACCAGCGAAACCACCAAAAAGGCGCTCCACGCCATGAGTGCCCTTCAGGACTTAGAACAGTTATTGGAAGACATTAAAAACAAACCGGTAAGTAAAATTTTGCCGGAAAGTTTACCTTCCGAAATACCTGTTTCGGTCGAGGGTATCAGGAAACGGCTCGCATTCCTTTTGGAAAAGACGGAGCAGGATTTTCCTTATTTAAGCGGGAAACAACAGTTTTCGGAGGTTTCGCGACTGGAAGGCAATATCGAAAACTACATCGGAATGTCGATGGTGCCCACGGGCGTGATCGGCCCGGTGTCGGTCCTCGGCTCCATGGCCAAAGGCGACTTTTATATTCCGATGGCTACGAGCGAAGGCAGCTTGCTCGCATCGTATAATCGCGGCGCACGGGCGTGCTACATGGCTGGGGGCGCAACGTCGGTATGCCTGATCGACGGCGTACAGCGGTCACCGGTTTTTAAATTCGATAATCTGGGCAACCTGGGCACCTTTTTGGTCTGGATTTTAGGCCAGCTCGAAGAATTCCGCCGTATTACCGAGTCGGCCAGCCGCTATGCGAAGCTGATCGACATGAAATCCAATGTGGAGGGTAATCACCTCATTCTCACATTCGAATACCATACGGGTGACGCTTCCGGACAGAATATGGTCACGATATGCACGGACGCTATTTGCCAGTACATTATCCGGAACGCGCCGGTACAGCCGAAGTTCTGGTTTATCGAAAGCAATTTTTCGGGTGATAAGAAAGCAACCTCCCAGTCATTTGCCAATGTAAGGGGCAAGAAGATCACCGCCGAAATCACGCTCCCGCAAAAAATCGTGACCGACGTGCTCAAAACAACCCCTGAGGCCATGGCCGAATACTGGCGGTCGTCGACGATCGGTACCATCCAGAGCGGCTCCATCGGGGCGCAAGGGCATTACGCCAACGGCCTCACTGCATTGTTCATCGCTACCGGGCAGGATGTGGCCTGTGTTTCGGAGGCATCCGTGGGTATTACCCGCATGGAACTTACCGCCGACGGCGGCCTGTATGTGTCGGTTACCTTGCCAAATCTGATCGTCGGGACTGTGGGTGGCGGTACTTCGCTGCCTACCCAAAAGGAATGTCTCGAACTGCTCGGTTGCTACGGCACCGGCAAGACGCGGAAGTTCGCCGAAATATGCGGCGCATTGGTACTGGCGGGCGAAATATCCATCGCTGCCGCGCTTTCGGCGGGCCGGTTTACGGCAGCACACCAGAAATTCGGCCGGAAAAAATGAAGCTACCGGTTCAGGGAAATGAATTCAGCAATGCCGGGGAGAACAGCGCGCCGTTTTTCCGCCGGTTTTATATTTATCAAAAGGAGCGTTTTCCGTTGCTGGGGCATGGCTTGCTGGTAGCTGCTTTTAGCTTCTCGGCCATTTCCTATTCCCGGATATGCCGCGGTGCGGAAGGTTTTGTGGATGTCCGGACATTTGCGGTCGGGATTTTTACCACGATATCGCTTTTCCTGCTGGTCAGGATTTTCGATGAGTTTAAAGATGCGGAGGACGACGCCCGGTTCCGTAAAGAACTGCCGGTTCCCCGCGGGCTCGTTACGTTTCGCGAACTTGCCGTAACGGGCATTGCAATCGCGATAGCGCAGATCGTGGTAAACCTGGTTTTTTTTCCTGAAATGCTTTGGATATATGCGGTGGTCGTGGGATACCTTTCGCTGATGGGAAAGGAGTTTTTTGTAGCCGAATGGCTCAAAAAGCACCAGTTCTGGTATGTGACGTCGCATATGTTCATTATTCCGCTGATCGATATTTATGCCAGCGGTCTCGACTGGCTCCTGGCCGGCGTGAGGGCGCCTGCGGGGTTGTTCTTCTTTTTCGCCGTGTCGTATATGAATGGTATCGTGCTGGAAGTCGGCCGGAAAATCCGCGCGCCTGAAAGGGAGTCGGAAGGCGTATTAACCTACACCTCGATGCTGGGTATTCCCGGCGCCATCCGGCTTTGGCTAGCCGTGCTCGTGGTAACCCTGGCGCTGAGCATTGCAGCCTCGGTATTTGCAGGTTATGGCAAGGCGGTGCCGATGGTCCTGGGCCTGGTGTTTCTGATGTGCGCGCTTCCGGCGGTACTTTTTTTAAGGAGCAGTAATGTGAAGCTTTCAAAAATGATCGAATATGCCTCGGCGGCCTGGACGATCGCGATGTACCTTACGCTCGGCGCCGGGCCGATGATCTCAAAATTGCTGTTCCACTGATGCATTTCATACCCGATACCGAGCCACACAAAGCGACCGGCGTTACCATCGGCGGCAAAGCCGAAAACCTTTTCCGTCTCAAAAGGCTCGGAATGCCGGTACCGCGTTTCGTCGTGATTCCGTGGGAGACATTGCTCGCCGGTGTTCCGGAATCGGAGCTCATTCCCGGCTTACTGAGCGTTTTCGAGGGCATACGCCAGTTCGCGGTGCGCTCCTCGGCGGCGGGCGAAGATGGTACGGCATTTTCGTTTGCGGGGCAGTTTGAGAGTTACCTGTCGGTGAGGCCGGATGAACTCGCCGGGCGGATCGACGATGTCCGCCGGTCTGCGTTTTCGGAACGGGTAATGGCCTACCGGAAGCACCACGGGCTTTCGGACGCAGGCGGCGTGGCGGTGATCGTTCAGGAAATGATCGATGCGGATGCCGCAGGCGTTGCATTCGGGGCAAACCCGTTGAGCGGCAACCGGCAGGAGAAGGTGATCAACGCCGTTTTCGGGTTGGGGGATGCACTGGTCTCCGGCGACCGCAATGCCGACCAGTTTGTTTTGAACGGGGTTGAAATACAGTTTATTCCGGCAAATGAGCAGGGTAGGCCCACGCTCGCCAATGCGGAGATCTACCGGCTGGGGGAAATACTGGATACGCTTGAAAAGGAATTAGGCCAGCCGCAGGACATAGAGTTCGCCGTTCGGAATGATCAGATTTATTTACTTCAAACCAGGCCTATCACGACATTAAAAACGAAGCCGGCAGGCAATTACATTCTTTGGGACAACAGCAACATCATCGAGTCGTATCCGGGTGTGACCACGCCGCTGACATTCTCTTTTATCAGCAAATCCTACGAGGTCGCTTACAAGCTTTTTAGTGCTTATCTGGGTGTAAGCGAATCGGTTATCGCGAAAAATGAAAGGGTATTTGCCAACACGCTCGGGTTTCTCAACGGCCGCGTTTACTATAACCTCAAAACCTGGTACCATATGCTGGCGATGCTGCCGGGTTACAGCATCAATGCCCGTTATATGGAGAAAATGATGGGTGTGAAGGAGCAGTTCGATATACCGGAGTCCTACCGTCTGCCGAGGGGAAAGGCCTGGTGGCGTATTGTGAAAATGGCAGTGCAAATGCTTTTCCGGTTCAAAGCCCTCCCACGGAAACGGCGCGAATTTATGCAGCTGGTCGATCGTACGATCGCCGAATATAAGGCAATGCCTTTCGCGGAAAAGAGGGCCGATGAGCTCATGCAGCTGTACCTCGATTTTGAACAAAAATTGCTGCTGGAATGGAAAGCCCCGCTACTGAACGATTTTTTTGCCATGATATGGTTCGGTATGCTGCAAAAGCAATGCGAACAGTTTACGGGCAGTCGGAACCCCAACCTTCACAACGACTTGCTATGCGGTAGCAACGATATTATTTCGGTTCAGCCTGTGCACCGCAGCATTGCCATCGCTGCACGCATTGCCGCCGTTCCCGCATTGAAAAACCTGTTTTTTCAACAAAATGAACATCAGATTTACGAGACGCTGCGCACCAGTACCGATCCTGAATCGGCAGCGGTAAAAGCCGACATCGACCGCTACATCGCCGATTTTGGCGAGCGTTGCGTGGGAGAGCTGAAACTGGAAACGATCTCCTACGGCCAGGAGCCGGCAAGGTTCGTTAAAGTACTGAAATCCTACGTGGAAACGGGCATTACCGGAGCGCAGTTTTCGGGTGCAAGGGAAGATGTGATCCGTACGAATGCGGAACAGGAAATAGGTAAGTTCCTGAAAGGCAAAATCCTGCGACGCTGGAAAATGGACCTCACGCTGCGCTACACACGCGAGCTTGTAAGCGCCCGCGAGAACTTGCGCTATGAGCGTACGCGTGCGTTCGGGATCGTGCGTGAGATTTTTACTTTTATCGGAAAGCGCTTTTACGCCGATGGCCTGCTCCACAATGCGAAGGATATTTTTTACCTGACCAGGGAGGAAATTTTTGCCTATATCGAAGGCACGGCAGTCACACAGGATGTTAAAGCGCTGGTCGCGCTGCGACAAGACGCATTTCAAACTTACAGACAGCTCGGCCCGTTGTCCGAGCGGTTTGCTACGTATGGTGTACCTTATCACGGAAACGATTTTTTTAGTATGGACCGGATCGAAACGCAGGAGGGTGATCTGAAGGGGATCGGTTGTTCGCCGGGCAGGGTAACGGGCCGGGTCAGGATCGTGATGGACCCGGCGGAGGTGCCTTCGCTGAATGGCGACATCCTGGTTACTTCCAGCACCGATCCGGGCTGGGTCACGCTTTTTCCGGGCGCGCTGGGCATTATCGTCGAGCGGGGAAGCTTGCTGAGCCATTCGGCGATCGTTTCCCGCGAAATGGGCAAGCCCTGCATTGTAGGCGTAACCGGCTTGCTGAAAACCCTCAAAACGGGTGATGAAATCGAAATGGATGGCAGTACGGGCATAATCAGGACGATCTCACGATGACGAAACAGGATTTAACCAAAAGGGTCAATTTTGATCTTATCCGGTATGCCAACTGCTGGGAGGATGCGGATATTTTGCTGGCCGGCCTTTCGCCCGCTTCGGGGAGCAAAGTCCTTTCGATAGGCTCTGCCGGGGACAACAGTTTTTCGTTCCTCGTTACCGATCCTGAGCTGGTTGTGGCTGTGGATATCAACCCTACCCAGTTGTTCCTGATCGAATTAAAGAAGGTTTGTATTCAAAACCTGGAATGGGAGGAGACGCTGGCATTTCTCGGGTTTTTACCCTCCGAAAACCGTTTGCAATGCTTCCATTCTTTGAAAAGTCAGTTGGGCAGCGCCACGAGGGCCTATTGGGAATCCAACCTTGCACTGATTGCCGGCGGCGTCATCCATCAGGGGAAATTTGAGAAGTATTTTCAGCTTTTCAGCGGGAGAATACTTCCATGGATCCATTCGAGGCGCGTGGTGGATGCACTTTTTAAGCACAAGACTGCGGAGGAGCAGGCGTATTTTTATCAAAACAAGTGGAATACCTGGCGCTGGCGACTGTTGTTTCGCATCTTTTTCAGCAAATATGTAATGGGCAAATACGGGCGCGATCCCGAGTTTCAGAAACAGGTGCAAGGCTCTGTTTCCAAATTTATATTTGAAAAGGCCGCAGCACATCTTGCTTCCGTGGCGGCACAGGACAATTACATTTTGAGATACACCCTCACGGGCAGCTTCGACGGCCTTTTGCCGCATTACCTTCGAAAGGCACACTACGCGCTGATCCGGGAGAACGTCCGCAGGCTGTATTTGAAGGAAGGTTTCGCGCAGGCCGCTATCGGGCATTATGGCAAATTTCATTGTATGAACCTCTCCGATATTTTTGAGTATATGGATGCCGCGCTGTTCCGCGAAACGGCCCGGACGCTGGTCGACGGTACGGAAAAGGATGGCAGGCTTGGCTACTGGAACCTGATGGTACCGCGCCGGATTTCGCAGATTTTACCCGAAAGCGTCGAGTACATGCAAACGAATGCCGAAAGTCTGACAGCGATCGATAAAGGCTTTTTTTACAAAGGGTTTATGATCGATAAGGTAGTCCGTTAACACGCACTTTTGATCGCTATGAAAGAAATTACCGCTCCGCTCATTCTCGCTTGCTGTTTCCTGGCACTGTTCGGGCTGGCCGAATGGCTGTACCATGTTGCAAAAGTAAGGGCCGAATGGACGCGCAAGATCGTGCACGCCGGTACCGGCTTGCTGACATTGCTTTTCCCTGTTGTGCTGGCCAGCCATTGGCAGGTACTGTTCCTGTGTGCGAGCTTCCTGGTGATTTTGCTGGCCAGTCTGAAATTCGGCTGGCTGCCCTCCATTAATGCGATCGACCGTTTTTCATGCGGCAGTATATTGTTTCCCATGATCGTCTACGCACTTTTTCTGGTATTTCAAATGGCGGGTAAAGGCCTGATCATATTCTATCTGCCGATCCTGATCCTCGCCGTCTGCGATCCGGTCGCGGCGCTGGTCGGGAAGCGTTTTCCTTTCGGGCGGTACCGGATCATGGGGGGCGGCAAATCGGTTGCCGGATCGCTGGCGTTCCTGGTCAGCGCGTTGCTGGTGACGGCCGTCACGGTTTTGTCGTTGAACGATGTGCCGTCGGGAAAACTGCTCATTTTGCTTGTTCCCCCCATAGCGACAGTTGCCGAAGCGTTGGGTGTGAAAGGAATGGATAACTTCACAATTCCGGCAAGCGTTGTATTAACCCTCTGTCTGACAGGATGATCACGATCACAGAAACCGGCCCCGGACGCCCTGATTTCCATTTGTTCACAGCGTTGCCGCGGAGCATTTACCCGCAGGACAGCCTCCGGTTCAAAGTCCCGGACGTCGTTCCGACCGACTTCCTCAAAGCTTGCTATTTGTTGAAAGATGGCGAAAATGTAGTAGCCAGGGCGAGTATTTACGATAATCCGCTCCTGCAATATGCGGGAGATCACGCTTTTTCGGTTGGTAACTATGAATGCGCCGATCGGATGGAATATGCCGGGGCGCTTCTGGCGCATATTGTGTTCACTGTTAAAAGCTGGGGAGGCAGGTACTTGATCGGCCCCATGAATGGGAGTACATGGGAGGGCTACCGTTTTCTGGCCGATCACGACAACCCATTGTTTTTTACGGAACCCTATCATCATTTGTATTATCATAACCAGTTCAAACAGGCCGGTTTTGAGGCTGTGGCGCACTATTACAGCAACATCGACCACGGTTTGGAGCCGGATAATCCCGAAATCCTGGTTCGCGAGCGGGAGTTGCAGGCCCGGGGTGTGTCGATCCGGCCGATTGACCTATCCAATTTTGAGGCGGAAATCGGGCGCGTTTATGATTTTAACTTGCTGGCTTTCAAGACCAATTTTCTTTACACACCCATTGGCAGGGAAGCTTTTATGAAAAAGTATATGCAAACAAAGGCCTATATCAATCCCGAACTGACGCTTCTGGCGGAGGACCAGGCGGGTAACCTGGTCGGATACTTTTTCTGCATTCCCGATTTTTATAATACAAAAAGCAAATCCTTGATCGTCAAAACCCTGGCACGGCATCCGGGCGCGGAATGGAGAGGGCTGGGGCATGTGATCGGGAATGTGATTTACCGCAAGGCCGCGGAGCTGGGTTATACCAGCGCCATTCATTCGTTTATTTACGAGCAGGGCACGTCGACCAAGTTATCGAGCCATTTCTCCGGTAGCCATTACAGGAACTACGTTTTGTATGGAAAACACATTGCCTGACCGCTTCAACGTCGTCGATCTTTTTTACGGCGCCGCCCGCAGAAACCAGCATAAACCCGCGATCATCTACCGCGACAGGGCGATCGCATTCGGGGATTTTGAAAATGCGGTAAGCGAAACCGCCGCCTATTTCCTGGACAAGGGCATCCGCAAGGGCGACCGCGTGCTGGTATTTGTGCCTATGAGCGACGACCTGTACCGGATCGTATTGGCACTTTTCAGGATCGGGGCTGTGGCGGTTTTTCTGGATGAATGGGTGAGTATTAAAAGGCTTGTGGCCTGCTGCGGCGTGGCGCAATGTGCTGCATTTATCGGAACGTTCAAAGGCCGGGTGTTGGCCCGGCTATTACCTGGTTTGAGATCGATCCCTTTACATTTAGGTTTGAAATACCGCAAGCGACGGCCCGTCCCATCTTTCCCCGAAACCGGTCGGGACGATATTGCGCTGATTACCTTCACGACGGGAAGTACCGGTATTCCGAAAGCGGCGATAAGGACCCACGGCCTGCTTTTCGAGCAATTTCAAGCACTGATACCGCTTATCGACCCGGCTCCGGACGACGTATGCATGCCTGTTTTACCCATCGTATTACTTATTAATCTGGGAGCGGGGGTAACTTCGGTAATCGCCGATTTCAATGCGCGAAAACCGGATGGCATGGTGCCGGAGAAAATTGCGGGCCAGATTCGCCGGTATGCAGTCAGTTCGATTATTGCTTCGCCGTTCTTTGTGAAACAATTGTCGAAATACTGTCAGGATCATGCATTGGTTTTAAATACCATACAAAAAATATATACCGGTGGCGCTCCTGTCTTTCCCATGGAGGCGAAGGTTTACCGGAATGCGTTCCCGCAAGCGCATATCGGCATTGTGTACGGTTCTACGGAGGCGGAACCGATGAGCATGATTGCGGCCGGCGAACTGATCGCTTCCGAAACGGAAAGGGGATTGAACGTAGGAAAAGTGGAGCGATGCGCAACAGTAAAAATCATCCGTGTCAGCGACGACAGCATCGCCGTGGCCGACGAGGAAGCACTTTCAAAGCTGGAAGTTGCACCGGGCGAGATCGGGGAGATCATCGTATCGGGAAAGCATGTGCTGCGGGATTATCTCAATAACCCGCATGCTTTAAAGCGCAACAAGATATTTGCAGGAACAAAATGCTGGCACCGCACCGGCGACAGCGGGTTCCGGGGGCACAACGGAAATCTCTTTCTCACGGGCAGGTGCGCGTCCCTGATCCGCACGCCGAACGGACTGCTATCGACATTCCTTTGGGAAAACCATTTCCAGGCGATCGGCGACGTGGAGATGGGTACGGTTATGATGCTGGGTGATCAGCTCACTGCAATTATTGAGTTAAGCGATCCGTCACGGCGGGAAAGGGTGAGATCGCTTGTTGCAGCATTGCCCGAGGCATTCGCGAACATTGTTTTTGTGCCCAAGATACCCCGAGACCCACGGCACAATTCGAAGATCGACTACGAAAAGTTGAGACTATTGCTTTCATACAGAATCTAGAAAGCCGGCCAGGAATTACCCGACCGGCTTTGTTCACGGTGAATTAGTAAATCAGGCGAGGTCGAACCGGTCGAGGTTCATGACTTTGTTCCAGGCGGCAACAAAGTCTTTGACAAATTTCTCACCCGAATCGGAGCTGCCGTATATTTCGGCGAGGGCCCTGAGTTCCGCGTGCGAACCGAACACGAGGTCGGCACGGGTAGCGGTCCATTTGGGCTGGCCGGTAGCGCGGTCGGTTCCCAGATAAGTTTCCCTGTCGGGGCCCATGGCTTTCCATGAGGTGTTCATATCCAGCAGGTTCACGAAGAAATCGTTGGTGAGCACACCCGGGCGCTGCGTGAAAATACCGTTTTTGGAACCGTCAAAATTGATATTCAATACCCGCAAACCTCCGAGCAGGACGGTCAGTTCCGGCGCGGTGAGCGTAAGTAGCTGGGCTTTATCGATCAGCAAAGCTTCTGTCGCTGCACTGATCTTTGTCCCGCGGTAGCTGCGGAAACCATCCGCGACCGGTTCCAGGTAACCTACCGATTCTACGTCGGTCTGCTCTTGCGAGGCATCTGTCCGTCCGGCCGTGAAAGGAACGGTTATGGCATGTCCGGCATCCTGCGCGGCTTTTTCCACACCGGCGGCACCTGCGAGTACGATCAGGTCGGCGAGCGAAATCTTCTTGCCGGTCGATTGCGTGCTGTTGAATTCCTGCTGAATGCTTTCCAGCGTGCGCAGTACTTTTTGCAGCTGTGCGGGGTTATTTACCTGCCAGTCCTTTTGAGGGGCCAGGCGAATACGCGCACCGTTGGCGCCGCCGCGCTTGTCGGAGCCACGGAATGTCGAAGCCGACGCCCAGGCAGTCGCAACCAGCTCGGAAACGCTCAGCCCCGATGCCAGGATGTTGGCTTTCAGGCCGGCGATATCATTTTCATTCACCAGTTCGTGGTCCACTGCCGGAACAGGGTCTTGCCAGATCAGGACTTCCGCCGGTACGTCCGCGCCCAGGTAGCGGGCACGCGGCCCCATGTCGCGGTGCGTAAGCTTGAACCACGCCCGGGCGAATGCATCGGCGAAGGCGTCCGGGTTTTCAAGGAAATACCTTGATATTTTTTCATATTCCGGGTCGAGGCGTAGCGAAAGATCGGTTGTCAGCATCGTAGGACGGTGCTTTTTGGAGCTGTCGTAGGCATCGGGGATGATCTCGCCCGCGTCTTTGGCTACCCATTGGTGGGCGCCGCCGGGGCTTTTGGTAAGCTCCCATTCGAAAGCGAAGAGGTTTTCGAAGAAATTGTTGCTCCATTTCGTCGGTGTAGTGGTCCAGATCACTTCGAGGCCGCTCGTGATCGTGTCCGCACCTTTACCAGAGCCGAAGCTGTTGTTCCAGCCCAGTCCCTGGTGTTCCAGATCGGCGCCTTCGGGTTCCGCACCGACGTGGTCGGAAGGGGCTGCGCCGTGGGTTTTTCCAAAGCTGTGGCCACCGGCGATCAATGCAACGGTTTCTTCATCATTCATGGCCATCCTGCCGAAGGTATCGCGGATATCTTTGGCGGCGGCAACCGGGTCGGGATTACCGTCCGGACCTTCTGGATTTACGTAAATGAGGCCCATATGCGCCGCGCCGAGGGGTTCTTCGAGGTGGCGGGAGTGAGTGCCGCTGTCGGCGTTCTCGTCGGCAGGCAGTACAGCATGCTCCGCGGGGCCTGGCTTGCCATTGGCATAGCGGCGGTCGTTGCCCAGCCAGGTGGTTTCCGAGCCCCAGTATACGTCCTCGTCGGCTTCCCACACATCCGCCCGCCCGCCGGCGAAACCGAATGTTTTGAAGCCCATCGATTCAAGCGCAATGTTCCCGGCCAGGATCATCAAATCAGCCCAGGAAATCTTGTTGCCATATTTTTGTTTGATAGGCCAAAGCAAACGGCGCGCCTTGTCGAGGCTTACGTTGTCGGGCCAGCTGTTGAGCGGCGCAAAGCGTTGCTGGCCGGACCCACCGCCGCCGCGTCCGTCGAACACGCGGTATGTTCCTGCACTATGCCATGCCATGCGGATGAACAATGGCCCGTAATGCCCGAAGTCGGCCGGCCACCAGTCCTGCGAATCGGTCATGAGTGCATGAAGGTCTGCTTTGACTGCTTCCAGATCGAGGCTTTTGAATGCTTCTGCGTAGTCGAATTGCTCGCCCATCGGATTGGACAGGGACGAATGCTGGCGCAGGATGCTCAGTTTCAACTGGTTTGGCCACCAATCGCGGTTCCTTGTACCGCCGCCGCCTACGTTTTGATTCAGTGTCCCATTGTGAAAAGGACATTTGCTAATGTCGTTTGATCCGTTTTCCATTACGATAAGTTCATGTGTTAAACCATATTGCCTGCGTCTGGTATTTATGCAGCGGGATAAAGGTATAATACTGAAATTTATTGTCAAAATCGATTAATTCTATAATTCGATAGTGAAAATCTATTTCATCGCAGTGTCAGCCCGTTGCGGGTTTTGAGGCACGGTTGGCTACACATGAACTTTTCGAAATGCAATTCCCGGAAACGCGCCGTGCTAGGATGCCGCGAGATAACCTGCCGTCGCGATGTCGGCCAGCAGGCCCGGGGCGGTCGGCTGCCAACCGAGTACTTCACGGGTTTTTGCGCTCGACGCGGCACAACTAATGGCAGCAAAATGTTCGAACCAGGTGAAATGGGCCGAAGCGGCTTCGCCGGTTTTGCTTACCACGGGCAATTTCAGGCCTGTTCCGATCACATGCGCAATATCCCTGAACGGAATGCCTTGCTCTGCAACCGCGTGCAGTACTTTCAACGCCGGACGTTTCTCAACGATCAGCCGGTAAAGCACGGCGGCATCGAGGCGGTGTACTGCCGGCCACCGGTTACCGCCGTCACCGATGTAAGCCGATTCGCCCTTTTCTTTGGTGATATCAATGATCATAGGCACAAAACCATGATCGCCCGCGCCATGTACGCTGGGGGGAAGGCGTACCATGTACACGTCCACGCCCTTGGCTGCTACCGCATCCGCCGCCTCGTCGGTGGCCGCACGGGGGATCGCATCCGACTTCACATTCAGCAGATCTTCTTCGGTAACAGGCCGGTCGTACCGCAAAAGGCCTATCCCCGTGGTGACCACGAGCGGTTTACCCGAACCAGCCAGCGCCTCGCCCATCGTTTCAATCACCTTGCGGTCGGCTTCGCAACTCGCTTTGAACTGGGAAAAATCATGGTTGAAAGCGGTGTGGATGACGGCGTCGGAATCCGCTACGCCGCGGCGTAGTATTCGGGGGTCGTTTACATCGCCAATGAGCGGCGTCGCGCCGATGGATGCCAATTGCTCAACCGACTTCTCCGACCGAACAAGCCCGAGTACTTCATGGCCATTTTTTAAAAGTTCCTGTACAATGGCGGAGCCTACAAATCCCGAAGCCCCTGTCACAAATACACGCATATTGATTTCAATTTTGTTTGATGCAAAATTGAAATCCTGCCCACGGGCAAACAAGGTCATTTGTCCATAATTCCGGTCTCGCGTTGCAGCTGCGCGTGGCGTATGCGAGTGAGGGTTTTCAGGGAGATGCCAAGGTAGGCGGCTATCATCCGCAGCGGCAAGCGGGTCAGATAATCAGGGTAGGCGTTCACAAAATCGGCGTATCGTTCCTCCGGGGTGCCGCTCAGGATCGTCAGGATACGGTCTCGGTTGTGGTATATGGTGCGGGAAATGAGCCGCTCGGAAAAGCGTTTGAGTTCCGGAATATCTTTAAGCAATTTGTCAAAATCCGGTTTGGTCCAGAGCAAAACCGTACTCCGTTCGATGGCTTCGATGTTGATCAGCGAAGGAATTTGCTTGTCGTAACTTTCCACATCCAGCGTCCAGGTACGCTGCTGCGAAAAGTGCAGGATATGCTCATTACCGTCTGGTTTAATATGGTAGGTCCGTAGCAGGCCATCGACGATGAATACCTTGTAGCGGCATATTTCCCCTGCATTCAGGAGCACTTCATTTTTGTGCAATTGCCGTAAAGTGGCCATACTGCCGACATGCCTGATTGTTTCGGCGGGCAGATCGGTTTGAGCGGCCAGATAGTTTTCGAAATCGGTATGCATTTACCAAAGTTAGAAAAAATACCGGCGATCCGCTTTTTCAAATAAATCAAGCCGGGGTTCTGGTTTTGCTCCGGTTCCCTTCTTACCTTAGGTGCCACAGACGCCGGTATTTCCGGCAGCATACCCCGATATTGTCAATTCAATTCAATGCGTAAAACTGCACTGATTACCGGGCCCACATCGGGCATCGGCCGCTTTACTGCCCTCGAACTTGCGCGCAGGGGTTATGACCTGATACTCGTTGCCCGCAATGAAGCAAAAGCCCGCCAGTTGCAATTGGCAATAGGGAGTGCGGTGAGCACGGGTTTCATTAAATGCGACCTTTCCAGCATTGGGTCCGTCAAAGGGGCCGTCGAAGAGATTAAAGCCGGCTATGACCGGATCGATTTGTTGATCAACAACGCCGGGCTGATCGTCCAGCACCGGCAAACCACCGCCGACGGCATCGAACTGACGTTCGCAACCAACCATCTCGGGCCGTTTATACTGACGACGGGGCTGGTCGATTTGCTCAAAGCGGCTGAATCTGCGCGGGTAGTAAACCTGGCATCGGCAGCGCATTTCTTTGCGTTCAGGTACCAGACGGCCAAGCTCGCCAACCCGCCGCATTACCACGATCTGCTGATTTACAGCCGCTCTAAGCTGGCCAATATCCTCTTTTCCAATGAGCTTTCGGAGCGGTTGGCGCCATTTGGCATTACTTCCAATGCGGTGCATCCGGGTACGGTGTCGAGCAGCTTCGGCGGCGAAGGCACCGGGGCCACGTCCTGGTTTATGAAATCCTTCAGATCGTTTTTCCGTACGCCCGAACAAGCGGCAGCCGGTATTGTTCACGTGGCCACAGCACCAGAGCTGAATAACGTTACAGGCCGTTATTTTGCCAATTCCAAGCCTGCACGGTCATCTGGAAAGGCTAAGAGCAGGGTGCTGGCGAGGGAGTTATGGGAGTTTTCCGAAGTTCTGACAAAGGTTGTTTGTATATAAATCTATTAAATCCATAGATTTTAAATACTTTTTGGCAAAATGTTTGGAAGTTGAACATCTGCTGCATTAACTTTGCAAGCAGTCTTATAAATCAATCGAGCTGAGAACCACCCGAAGCTGTGTCCATTTCCTAACGACATCGCAAATGCGTTCGATTCAAATTTCACATATCGCCCCCTCATCCGGCCGTCCCGCCGTTCTGTCCGCTTCCAATGGCGCAGGCTGTTGTTGTTGCTAGTCAAGTCTTTGCGTGCCGGTTGTTCCCGGCAGGCTCCCTCTTTTTCTTTTTTTCCAACACGTCGCCCGTCACCGGCGCGGCCCGGACTTTCTATGCAACATGAAATTCACAGACAGCCATATCTATTACGAAATCCTCATTCTTTTTGCGGTTATCAGCATAGCAGAAGCGTTGACAGGCCTTTACAAAAGCGAGAAATGGTCTAAAAATGAGTGGTATATCAATTTTGCGGGGCTATTCCTGTCCAGTATCATCACGCGGCCACTCAGTTTCCTGCTCTCGGCGTATGTGCTCAACTATTTCTTTGCGGATTACTATAATGTCTTCGAAAGTGTGCCGCTATGGGCGGGGGTGCTGGTCACGGCATTGCTGGAAGACTTCACACAATACTGGTGGCATCGTGCCGCGCATACCTATACATGGCTTTGGAAAGGCCACCGCGTACACCATAGCGCGCCGGAAATGAGCGTGTTCCTGACTGGCCGCAACTCCTGGGTGTACCTGCTGCTTTTCCCGCCGCGTATCGTTTCCACGGTCCTGATCTTTCTCGGTTTCGGGCAGGCGTTTCTGGTCGGCTACTTTTTCAAGGCATTAATAGGTATTTCCGCGCATTCGAGCGTGCGCTGGGACAAGCCGCTGTACGCCGTCAAATGGCTGCACCCGGTTATGTGGGTACTCGAACGCACCATTTCCACCCCTGCAACGCACCATGCACACCACGCCGCCACCGACGCGGATGGTATTGGCGTTATCAATGGAAATTATGGTAACATGTTCTTTATCTGGGACATGCTTTTCGGTACCGCGAAAATCACGCGTGAATTTTCAGAACACATCGGCCTCGAAGATTACCAGGAAGAAGCCTGGTACGTGCAGCTGGGATACCCGCTGTTTAAGTCGAAGGACCAGCGAAGCGAGCTTTCGAAATGAATCACCGGGTCAATTAACATGAGCTGCCATGACAAAAACGCTACTAATCGCCTTTCTCCTCGGATCCATGGTTGCGCGTGCGCAGATTGCCACGTTCGATGTCGTTATGGCCGGGCATACGATCGGATTGGTGAAGGTGCTGGAACCGAACGGTACCGAACGGCTGCGGAAGCGGATCGAGGCGGAGTTCAGTGTGCCATTCTACGCTCATACCATCACCGGCCTCTATTACCAGGAACCTGCGCAGGTGCCTGCGGTGTATTCCGAGAAGTATGGGGCGATGTGCAAGATCACAAAGCTCGGGAACGGCCATTACAGCGTGGAATTGCCCAATGGCAAGGAAAGCATTTATAGTTATGAGCGCGGCAATTGCGTGCGGGTGGTGACGGAACTGGCGGGCGTGAAGCTGAGTATTGTCAGAAAACAGCGCCCACTATGAGTCGCAAGCCGGCGGGAATGTATTTTCGTATATCAATTACCGTTCGTCCTTTCTATATATGTGGCTAATTGTTCCGGTTTTATAGAAGCCAGTCGTCGCCGGTGGTATGGTACCGGATTTTCCTGGCATGTCCGGCCGCCTGAATCTCACGGCGAGGGCGGATCCAACGCTACATCCCGCTCCATAGCCAGCAGGAACACGGTCGAAATGATCAGCCCTGCGCCGATGTAGTCCATCAGGAGGAATGGCACGCCCAGCCAGCCTACGGATAGCACCGCGGCCGAGAGGGGTTCGGCGGAGGTGAGGAGGCTGGCTTTCTGGCCGCCAATCAGCTTTACGCCCGTAAGGTATGCGTAAAAGGGGATGAGGGTGCCGAAGAGCACGACGAAAGCGGTGTACGCGTAGGTGTGGGTGTCCCAGATTCCGTCGGTTTCCCAGGGGGCACGTACGAGCGAAATGCCCAGGCCGCCGATGAGCAGGCCCCAGCCGATAATGGTGGTTTCGTGGTATCTTTTGAGGAGCGATCCGGGCTGAATGGTGTACATCGCAAGGCTCGCAGCGGAGGCGATCCCCCAGGCCAGCGCGGTGCCCGAAATGGCGAGTTCGCCCGGTTTTCCGTGTGTTACGAGGAGAAATGTGCCAAGCATGGCGACCGCGATGGCTACCAGGTTTAGCGGTCGTAGCGGCTTTTTGAATTTGACGGCCAGGTAAACCGCGATCATAATCGGGCTGGTAAACTGCAATATGGTAGCAGTGGCCGCATTGGAATGCTTGATGGCCGCAAAGTAGGTGTATTGTACCGTCAGCATTCCTAGAATGCCGAAGGATAAAAGGCGGATCGCGTCGCGTTTGTCTTTCCACGGAGCGAAAGTGTCCGCATTTTTTCTTGCTGCGCTGATTGCCACCAGCACTATTCCGGAAATCAGCATCCGGACCGACATCAGCCACTCGACGCTGATATGCTGTTGTTGAAATAAAAACTGGCTGAATGTGCCTGATACGCCCCATAAGCTGGCCCCTATCAGTACCATAGCAATTCCCTTCCCCGCCTGATTCTGCATTTGCCTTTGATAGAATTAAATTGTCGTGCAAAATTAGTTTTGGTATAGCGTAATTTTTACTCGATTTTGAGGGCATATTTGCAATTTTGTTTCGTCCGGCAGGCATTATGATTACACTTGATCAATTTGATATCTCCATTCTGACGATCCTTCAAGCCGATAATACAACACCCCAGCGGGATATCGGCGAGCAGATCGGACTGTCGGCGCCTGCGGTTCAGCGGCGCATCAAGCGCCTTCGTGAAACTGGCGTTATCAAGGGGGACGTTTCGATTCTCGATCCCGACAAACTGGGGAGGCCGATCACGATTTTCACAGAGGTGAAGATGGAAGTCGAGAAGGTGGAGATTGTTAAACAGGCCAAAGATATTTTCAGAAGCACGCCCCAGGTACAGCAATGCTATTACGTAACGGGCGATGTAGATTTCATTCTGGTGCTGGTTGTTTATAGTATGAAGGAATATGAAGAATTAACCGAGCAATTGTTTTTCGGGAACAATAATGTTAAAAACTTCAAAACCAGCATTGTACTCGATATCGTAAAAGCAGGTTTAAATATTCCGATCAATAAACAATAACTTTGGGGGCGTCATCGACAAAATCTGATTAGCCATTTATGTTTTCAATTAAGAAACTGCTTTCAAAATTCCGTAGCTTCCGTGCGGACCAACAGACTGAACCTGAGTATTATTTATCCATTTGCTGTATCGTAAAAGACGAAAATGATTATCTGGCGGAATGGCTGGATTACCACCGGAAAATCGGCGTCGAACATTTCTATATTTACGATAACGGTAGTAAAAAGCCGGTCAGGGATGTTATTAATACGCTTGGTTATGCCGATTTTGTGACGGTTACGAGCATGCCTGGGCGCAATAGGCATGTGAAAGCTTACCAGCATTGCCTTGATAACTTCGGTTATAGGTCGAGATGGATTGGGTTCATTGATATGGATGAGTTTATCGTGCCTAAAAACGAAAGTGCGAGCCTGCCGCAATTACTTGAAAAATATGAGGATTATGGCGGGCTGGGATTATCCTGGCTGATATTTGGTTCTAATAATCATGTCGATAAACCTGCCGGTCGTCAATTGGAGAATTTTACGAGACGATCGGAAACCTCTTTCCTGGCCAACCGGCATATTAAAAGCATTGTCCAGCCACGGCATGTAAAGTCCGCCTATAAATCACATTGCTTCGAATTCAAGCCCGGGTTCTCCTGCGTGAATGAACATTTTATGCCCATTGAAGGAGCCCTGGCCGACGTGAGCGTAGACACGATCCAACTCAATCATTACTATTGCCGGTCGCTGGAAGAATACCGGCAAAAAGTAGAAAGGGGGATCAGCGACACAAAGCGTAAGCGGAAACTGGAAGAATTTCATTACCACGATAATGAGTCGAACAGGGTCGAAGACAGGACTATTCTGGACATCCTCGACAAGCTCCAAAACAATTCGGCGTAGCATACCGGCTATTCTGATCGATCAGGGAGTCTTGCCGATAAATTTCACTTTGGATTTCATATCGGTACGCAGCACGCTTTGCTGGCGGAACCGGCGCAGGTAACGTTGCGCGATGCTGTCGAGTGCGGTGCTTCTTGCCCTGGTTTTCTTGCCAAAAAAAGTAACGACTTTGGTTGGCTCGGTGATCGTCTGTTTGGTATCCGTATCTTTCCAGCGACCATTGGCGTCCCATTCGGTGTAACCTTCGGGGAAATAGTTGCTGATGACGCTGTCGCTGAAATTTTTCCATTGCTGCTCGCTTACGGTTCCACCGCCTCCCGGAATGTCTCTGCCAAAGTAGAGGTCGGTTCGCTGGTAGCTGGCGCAGGAGGCAAGGCCCATGCAGCCGACCATCACCCATTTTCGAAGTTGTTTCAAGTTTGTCATTGTTTAGGTTGAATGCGGTGGTAATTTCAGGAAGCAATTTAATGTACCCGAACACTTACTACAAGGTACTACGGTCAAAACAGCCGTCGAAATAAATTGACCAATTTCTTACCTTTACCCCAACGCTATCAGTGCATCCGTTCGAATCTCATCTTAAATCAAATGGTCATGCAGAAAATCGTCCCGCATTTATGGTTTGATAAGGAAGCTGCGGAAGCGGCGGAGTTTTACGCGTCGGTATTTCCGGAATCGAGGGTTACCAGCATTACGAGGATGGAAGACACGCCGTCGGGCGACGCCGATATGGTGATATTTGAGCTCTGGAACCAGAAGTTTATGGCCATCAGCGCCGGTCCGATTTTCAAACCCAATCCTTCCATATCCTTCATGGTGAATTTCGATCCGCTGTTTTTCGGCGGTTCGCAGGAGTTGGCGCGCGCGAAAATTGACGAGGTCTGGAGCAAGCTGGTTGAAGGCGGAAGTGCATTGATGCCGATCGACGAATATCCGTTCAGCAAGCGGTATGGCTGGGTGCAGGATAAGTATGGCGTTTCGTGGCAGCTGATTCTTACCAATCCGGAAGGAGAGCCACGGCCACCGATCGTTAACTCGCTGATGTTCGTGGGAAATCAATGCGGGAAAGCCGAAGAGGCGATCAATTTCTATTGTTCGGTTTTCAGAAATGCCAAACTGGGCTCGATACACCGCTATCCGGAAGGTATGGCGCCGGATAAGCCCGGTACCGTCATGTTTGCTGATTTCAAACTGGAAGATTCCTGGTTCACGGCCATGGATAGCGCGCATGAGCATAAATTCAATTTTAGCGAGGGTGTTTCGATAGTCGTCAACTGCGAGGACCAGGCGGAGCTCGATTATTTTAGCCAAAAACTCTCGGCGGTCCCGGAAGCGGAGCAATGCGGGTGGATTAAGGATAAGTTCGGGGTCTCGTGGCAAATCTCTCCAATAGAACTCGAAGAAATGATGGTAAACGGCACCCGGGAGGAGGTCAACCGGATTATTCAGGCATTGTTACCAATGAAAAGGCTCGAAATAGCGCCTCTGATAAAAGCTTTTGAAGGAAAATAAGGGATTTGATAGATCGACGGCTCGTTTTTTGTCACGGAGCGGAGTCGAAGCGCGATCCGGTATCGCTCCCCGCTTCGACTCCGCTCTGTGACAACTCAATGGCCCCTTAACTTCCCACTGGAACGATAAACTCGAACGACGGCCCGATCGTGTACCCGGGTTTGCCGGGGAAAGGCGTTGCGCAAAGCTTCTGAGCGGTTAGTTTGAGGTCGTACATGACGCCCACGGTGTTGTCGAGCATTCCCGGCTGGCCGTTGAACGTGGTATGAAGTCCGGCAAGCAGTGAGTAGTAGCTTGTGTTGAACTCGTTCATCCGGTTCAGTTCCTCACTACCGGCAGGAAGCATGCTGGTTTTGGTGTTTGGAAATAATGGAAATACATCTTCGGGCGTAAACGGGATGTCCGGGCCTGAAAATGAGTAGCCGTTTGGTGCGGCATCGTTTTTTACCAGTCTTTTGCCTTTATACAACTCTTCAAAACGGTAATAGTGCGCCAGCTCATCTTCCTGGTCGAGCGGGGAAGTGGAAGTTCCTTCACCCTGCTCGATGATGATGTTGATGGCGTCGATCGCATTTTGTTTGGTATAAATAGGGAAAAGCTCGTCGGCGGGGAAGAACGACGAAATGACCTGTTTGTCTTTATTGCCCGGCAGATCATCCGGCGCCAGGTCGTCTATCTTCTTCTGTACGGCCTGGTAAAACTGGCCTATCGTGCTGAACGTTGGCAATGCCGCCAGGCTCACGGATTTGAAAACCAATGGATTCTCCGGTTCTTCAATCTCCATAAACACATTTTTGACGACATCCGTCGAGTATTTTTCCAACCCCACGATCAGTCCGTTACCTATGCCCATCGGCAGTGGCCCGGGGTATTCCGGTACAAAATCGCTTTTGTCGATCTTCGGTTTCCCGCCAAGCGCATTCAGAATGTTGGCCGCGATAGTCATGTGCAGCATTTCCTCGATCACAATGGAATGGATGATCTGCCGCTGCACCAGGTTGGTACCGGGTTTCAGCGAAAACATGGCGGTCAGGTACGGAGGAATGGTCGAATGTTCCAGTTCGATGGCTTTTTGAAGCAGCGGATAGAGCTCTTCGATGGCATTGGCGCTCAATGCCTTTTCAATATATTTTGAATCTATTTGTAGCATGGTGAATCAATTTTAAACCGTAAATCACAGATTTTCAAACAAATCGTTGGTGGCCGAGAAACCCGGGAACGACCCGTTTTTTGCCTTCACAGCCTCGCGATAAAGGATTTGTTTGTCGGTCAATGCAGTGCCTGGCGCAACCGGATTGGCGGCTTTGGCCTCTCTGGCTTCGGATTTCACCACACCTTTCGGGGTGGTTTGCGGATTATTGAGCCAGTTCAGAATGGTATTCCTCTTGGTATCCGACAGGTCGCGTGTAACGGGCATGTGCATCGTGTCGTTCATACCGCGCGAGAATGCGAAAATGAGGATGTTCTTTTTCTCCGCTAGTGCTACCGGGTCGGCAAGGTTCACGACGTACTTGCTCATGATCGGGTACAGGTTGCTGTATTGGATCATCATCTCCGAAATATCGTCCCAAACAGGGCTTGCTATTTCCTCAAAATAATCGCGCAGGTGCACTACGAGTTGTTCCGGACCAAATGCCGGATCAACGGCTGCGGTCTGGTAGGTAATGAAGTAGATCTGCCCGTCGATGTAAACCCGAGGGCTGTAAATGGCATTACCGGTTAGCAGCACTTGCGCTTTGCCTTGCGGGTCCGTCGAAACCTGGCCGTTGAATGACAGGCCATCTACGGGGAAATTGTTCCCGTACAGTTCGGAGATCGGGTTTTGCGGGCCGACGGGCGTGTCCGGGGTAGGAGGGTCGAGGGTAGCGCTGATACCGGTGCCCGGAAGCGGTTTTCCCCATTGATAGGCATAAAAATCGACGTCGACCGATTGGCCGTAGTCCAGGCGCTGTATGAAATTGTCGGCCCTGGCCACGAGACCGTCGATCGCCTCGCGTGCGATGATCGCATATTGTCCCGGCTGGCTCGCCGACGGTGTCACGAGTACCAGTTGGTGGTTGTCCAATGCGGATAATGTGGCGTCAGGCAGATTGTTAAATGAAACGATCCCGCCTGTCTGGTTCAGCCAGTTAGGATCGGACTGGTAATCCAGCACCCCGATTTCAATAAAATCATTTGGACTGATGTAAAAAGTCGGAGTCTGGCGGCTTGCCACTCCGGTTTGCGGCACTTTGCTGACGGCCAGGCGCAAATCCTGCTTGTAGTTGATCGTTCCGATGGAATCCGCCACGGGGAAGCTCGCTCCCAAATCGACACTCACGCGTTTGGAATCGGACTCAACCAGGAAATTGGAAGTGCTGAAATACGTGCCGCGCGCGCTCGGGGTGTAATTGATGCCGTACAACCTGCGCGCTGCCGCGAAAGTGAGCGGTTCGCCTTCGAAATACGGCCCGATGGAACCGATAATCTTGCCCAGCGAAAAACGACCGTCGTTGTGGTTGTAATAATACCCGAACGGGTTCATGTTGATGGCCAGCGTGTTGTTCTGCGTGGTCGCGCGTAATGTTTTCAGGAAGGCCGACTGTTCGGCCGCTTTGCCCCATTCGATGTTGGTAATCACCGATGTCCAGCTCGCTCCCAGTGGCTGGCCGTTGCTTTTGCCGCCATCGAGTTGCCTCATCTGAAGGTCCCGGAACGAGGTGGTAGTAATGTCGCCTTTGAAAAGCAGGTCGCCATTGGCAGTGCAAATGCGGAGCTGGACGCACCAAAGTGCGGAATACATCTGGGCATCGGGGTCCAGGTCGACCATTTTACCCGTCGGGCGTCCTTCGGCACCAACCACGGCCTGGCCTATGATAATGTCGTCGTACTAAGAAGTCTGCGTAGTGCCATCCGGGAGGAAGATTTGTTTGACCGAACAGTTCTGGAAATCGAAAACCGCACCTCCTTCGGGATTCCACCAGCCATTGGTGGCACCTTTGCCGGGTTCCTGGAAGTTGGGCTGGAAAGTGGTATTGTTGTAGTGGGCCGTGTCGTTGTTGACCGTACTGACATCGGACAGGAAGTCGCCCGTAAACACGAGCCTTGGCGCATGAAGATAAGACATGATGCTTTAATTTATTGTGAGGATAAGATTCTTTAAGCGGCTGTATTCCAGATGATGAAATGTTGCAGCCATGCTCCATTGTACTTCTTGTAGATCCAGAGCATTCTTCCGGTTTCGGATGCCTTTTCGCCTGTTTTTTTGTCGGTGGTAGTCTGCTGGTAAATCGCCCATTCGTAGGCAAGGTCTTCCCGGATCTCGATGTCCTGCGATTCATAGGATATCTGAATGTGGAAGGCATCGAACCAGGACCGCAGAAACTCCACACCGCCTGCCTTGGTGTTGATTACCGGTGAACCGGGGGCGATGACCGTGATATCATCGGCGAGGATCGCGGTCATCATATCCAGGTTACCCGTGTTTTCCGCTTCCTGGACGATGAGCCGTAGTTTTTCAATTTGTTGTCGGTCGTTTGTTATGTTCATGGAAATGAAAGTTGTTTGAAAGACGAAGTAACCGTAGCTTTATTTTTTACTTACTAATTCGATCTATTTGTAGAATTAGTTATTTAACGGTCAAGCCGCGACGAGTTCCTGTACTCCGCAACGACCGTTCAATCAATCAGGCACACGGCGGCATCCGTTAACTCGAAAAAAAATGGAAGTGAGGATAATCGTCTGACAATGAATGTACATTTGACCTGCGGAAGTGCCGGCAGATGATGGTTTCCGGTCGGGGATACTGAATTATCAGTATTGGGCAGTGAAGCCGCTTTCCTGAACTTGCGACCGCATTAAAAACGAAAACCAAAAAACACATGAATCCAAACAAAGCACTCTGGGAAAAAGGTGATTTCACGCGGCTGGCGGAAACCATGCGCAGGAGCGGGTCGGAGCTGGTAGCAACATTAGGTATCAAAAAGGGTATGGACGTGCTCGATCTGGGTTGCGGCGACGGCACTACGGCCATCCCGGAAGCCAGGCTCGGCGCGAACGTGCAGGGGGTCGACATTGCCAGCAACCTTGTGGAGGCCGGAAACCGGCGCGTGAAAGAGGAGGGGCTCACCAATATCTCCTTCCGCGAAGGCGATGCGACTGGTCTGCACGACATTGAGGACGAATCGTTCGACCTGGTGGTCAGTATTTTCGGGGCGATGTTTGCTCCCAGGCCGCTGGACGTTGCGAAGGAAATGTTCCGCGTAACGCGCCCGGGCGGAAAGATCGTGATGGGCAACTGGATACCCGGTGATCCGACCCTCGTGGCGCAAATCCTGCGGGTCAGTTCGGCATACACGCCGGCGCCGCCCGAAGGGTTTATCAGCCCGATGCTCTGGGGAGTTGAGAAGGAAGTAACCGAGCGTTTTGTAGCTGCCGGCGCGTCGAAAGAGAATATTTCATTCAGCAGGGAGACATTCACATTCGAAGCACCTTTTCCGACAAGCGATTTCCTCGCCAGATTTCGTGATTACTACGGGCCGACGATGAATGCATTCGAAGCGGCGGAGAAGAATGGCAAGGCCGGAGACCTGGAACGGGAACTGGCAGCACTGTTCGATAGTCAAAACCGGAGTGGTGATAAGAATACCACATCCATTCCCGCGACTTTTCTTAAAGTAACGGTAGTTCGTTAGACGGGACGGGGATACGCCGTGCGCTATTCCGCAATTCTGATATTTTTCATCTTCACGGGCAGCCATACCTGCATCGGGCCGCGTCCGCGGTTTGCCCAGGTGTAATACGGAATCGCAGTCACAGTCTGCGGTTCCGGTTTTACGTTCAGGCCGTCGGGCGTGGCTTTTACCACTTGCAGGTTCGCCTGGATGGAGACTATGGATTCGTTCAGGATCTGGCTGCTTTGGGTATGGAATGAAGGGTTTTCGGGTACCAGCAAGTTCCAGACTTCGCCTCCATTGTCGGCGCCTTCCATGCAATATACGATAGGCCCCCGTTGCAGCGCAATGCGATCCGCGTCCGCCTTTACCTCCTTGCGGGCCTTGATTTGACGCACTTCCATCGGCAGTTTCACTTCTATTTCATCGCCATTCTGCCAGGTACGGTCGATCACCGCATACCCCTTGTCCATCTGATAAGTGACGAGCTTGCCATTGAGCAGTATTTCGATCTTCGCATTAACGGCACTTGCAAAGTTGTACAACCCTCCGGGCACGGGCGTTTCCGTCGCCCAGCCGGGAATGCGGATGTTCAATGCGTATTTGACTTTCTGTGCGGGAGATACTTTAATTTTTACATGGCCGTCCCACGGATAATTGGTATCCATTTTCAGCGGCACCGCCGTTTTGCCAACCTGAAAAGTGGTATTACTGCTCACAAAAAGGTTTACCCAAACCTTGCTCTCCGACTTGCCATATATGTAATCTCCCACCGAAGCCACCAGTCTCGCAATGTTGGAAGGGCAGCAAGCCGTTCCGAACCACGCGCTGCGGGCATTGCTACCCACCGAAGAGAGTGGGTTTCCGTAAAAGAAAGTGTCGCCTGATAGGCTGAGGCCGTCCAGCGCGCCATTGTAGAGGCTGCGTTCGAGGACATCGATGTATTTGGCATCGCCGGTGAGCGCGTTCATGCGCTGGTTCCAGAATACCATTCCTACCGACGCGCAGGTTTCGCTGTAAGCGGCGCCGTTAGGCAGGTCGTAGTCGTCGGTAAAGCCTTCGTTATGGCCGGAAGAACCAATTCCGCCGGTCAGGTACATGTTACGGTAAACGACATCCTCCCATACCGCGGTCATGGCATTCATGTAGCCGGGGTCCTGGGTAACGGATGCCACATCGGCCGCGCCCGTGTACTGGTACATCGCGCGCACGGCGTGGCCGGTGATTTCCTTCTGCTGTTTCACGGGCACGTCGTCCTGGCAGTATTTGGGGTCTTTCCATTCGTCCCAGATCTTGCCTTTTCCATGGCCGTGCCCGCGCTGTTCGAGGAACCAGTCGGCCAGTTTCAGGTAGCGGTCTTCTTTGGTAAGGTGATACATTTTCATCAACGCCAGCTCGATTTCCTGGTGTCCGGAAACCCACGGCCGGTTGGCGATGCGGAAAGTGGAATCGATATGGTCGGCGAAGCGGATGGCCACGTCGAGCAGCTTGCGCTTGCCGGTGGTGTTGTAATAGGCAACCGCCGCTTCCATCAAATGCCCCGCGCAGTAGTCCTCATGCTTTTCCATGTCGGTCCAGCGTTGTTTGAGGTCGGTTAATGTGTAGTAGGTATTCAAATACCCGTCCGGCAGCTGGGCGGCGGCTATTTTGTCGATCCATTCATCTGCCTTGCGTTCCAGTGCGGCATCGGGACGATTTTTAAGAGAATAAGCCACAGCTTCGATGGCTTTGTACACATCGCTGTCGTCGTAGTAAATCCCCTCGTGTTTTTCACCCTGCTTGCGCGCCGCCTTCTCAAAATTCCGGATGCGGCCCGATTTTTCCTCGGTTTGAATGATACAGGCATTCAACGTCGCCGTGGCCACTTTTTCCTGTTTGGGTTTCCAGAACTGGTCGGTAATGTTGACCTCCGAGAACCGCACGGGTTGGATACGCTGCTGGGCATGTGCAGGGAACGCCAGCATGCACCATACAAGCGCTGCGCCGACATATGTTTTTGGGATTAACTGCATTTCAAAAGTCGTTTTAATCAAAAGAAATTACTTTTTACGGACAACTGGAAACTGCAAAATCCGGAGATTGGTACCGCCACAAGGACTCTGCACAATATCATTTTCCATGGCAGATCGGTGTTCAGGAATACGGTGTAATCGAAGGTTTGTTGGTGGATCAGGTTGCCGAGGTCGAGCATGAATTCGTCGCCGGTGTTGTCAGGCGTTGTTAAGAGTGGTCAGGGGGCGGTTTCTTTGCTTAGATCTTTCGAGGTCGCCAATGCGATTACGCGGCCCTGGTCTCCTACGGCGTTGTAGAAGTGGTATACCACGCCATTCCATTTCACGACCCAGGGTTTGTGAGCGTAAGTTTTGTCGTAGGGCTCGGTGGAAGAAATGAGATCGGGGCCGGTCCAGTCGGTCCAGTTTTGCAGGTCGTAGGAGCAGGCGAAGCGTTCGAATGCGCCCGGTTTCCAGAATGCCCCGAAATAAAACATGACGTACACGTCGCCGATCCTGGCGATCTGGGCATCGCCGCAAATGCCGGTATTGCGGGTGATCAGCGGCTTGTCGCCGAGGCGTTTCCAGTGTGCCATATCGTTCGATACGGCCATGGCGATGCTTTCGAACCCATTGCCTTTGTCGTCGCCTTTTTCGCCTTTGGCGTTGTAATACATCACGAACGAATGGCCGGTTTTACGGGCTTTGTCGCGGATTACCAGGCTTTTATAGATCGTTTTATTGTCGTACCAGCGGGCCTCCTTGTCTACCGCCGAGAGTACCGGCTGCGGAAGGCGTGTCACCTCTTTGGGCCTGGTTAAATCTTCGCTCGTGGCGATACCTATGCCCAGCCGGCCTGCTTCGTACCCTTGTTCGGAGCCGCCGAGGTAGGAGAGCCAGTATTTGTTTCCGAATTTTTCGGGCTCATAACTGCCTCCCCATTCGGTGTCGACCAGGGCTACATAACCTGCCTTTTGTGTCGCGTCCCAGGTATTTTCGGTGAATGGCATGATCTTGCCGAGCGAGGTCCATTGCAGCAGGTTGTCGCTTTTGGAAAGCCAGGTTTCATAACCTTTGCCATCGAAAATAATATAGGTCATATACCAGACACTGCCTTTCCGGAACACGGTAGGGCTGTCGACCATCCGCCCGCGGTCGGGCTGGGGGATAACCACGCCGTATTTGTAAGGAGTTTTAATCTCCTCAAAAATGGTCTGCATGACCTGCTGTGGGACTTTGGCCCAGTCTCCGGACCTGGCGCCGGACTGCGCGTCTGCGGACTTCGCGTCTGCGGACTGCGCATAGCCGGAGCTGGTGGGGAACAGCAATAGACAACCGATCAGCATTCGCTTCATATCCATGAGTTATAATCCGGGTTCTGTTTCAGTTTTGGGTTGGAATTGATGGCTATCTGCGGGACGGGAACATAGCCCTGAATGCACCGTTCGGTGTTTTTCGTCAAATGGGATATCAAACACGATCTCGGGTGAATTTTGATTTTCAGTAACAAAAGGCGCCGGGAGGCCGGTTTCTAACTGGTATTTGCCCGAAGCGGTGATGTCCCATGGGTTATCACGCTGTGCGCGATCAGTTTACAGAGCATAAGGCGACGTTGATTAACCTGTTGGTGTGGCTGGGAGCGGAATAATGCGATGTAACGAGGAGTCGACAAAAAGATTTTCTAGATTTGAAAATTGCTTGTCGAATCTCCTCCCTCAGTATGCGCTTGTTTCCATTCCGTTGTTTGCCGTTGCTGGCTGTTGCCATGTTGATTGGTAGTGCCCTTTTTGCTCAGAAGAATCAGAACTACAGGCTGTATTTGCGAAACGGCATCATAGAGCCGCCGTCCAATTTGTTGGAGGGGAGTGCTGGGCCGATGCTTCGGAAGAACAGTGTTTCCGGAATCAAAAGACTGGTTATTCTTCAATTTTACGACATACCGCAACAGCAGTCGGTGGAGCGGTTGCGCAATGCCGGCATGGAACTGCTGGACTACATCCCAGACAACGCTTATACCGCCACCGTTAGCGGGGAGCCGGATATTGCCGTGCTCCGGTCGGTGAATGCACGTTCCATTCTGGAATTGACGCCGGCCCAGAAGATACACCCTGCGCTGAAAGGTCCCGCCTTTCCCGAACATGCGGTAAAGGTGCCGGGGAAAGTGGATGTATGCATTAGTTACCCGCGTTCTGCTGATTTGAAGGAGGTCAAAGCGGATCTTCAAAGAAATAATATCGAAACGATATCCGAATCCCTGGCAGCGTACCAGATGCTCGAAGTGAGAGTGGAGCAAAATCGATTGGAAGAGCTCGCTGCGCTGCCCTGGTTGCAATATATAGAGGCCGTCCGCGCTCCCGACGAGTTGCTCAATGATAAAAGTGAAGCCGTCAGCAAGGCCAATGTGCTGGCATCCGGGTTACCTGGCGGGCGCAAGCTGGATGGAGAGGGCGTAGTGATCGGGATAGGCGACGTCGGGAACCTGTATGATCATGGGGATTTGACGGGCCGTATTCTCAGTTTTCCCAGGCAGGGAAGCTATTGGCACGGACTGCATATTGCCGGAACGGCCGCCGGGGCCGGCATTGTGAATGAAAAGTATAAAGGCTATGCGCCAAAGGCAAATATCGTAATGCAGGGCAATGCCGTGATTTGGGAACAAGCTTCAATGTTCGTCCGGGATTTTGGAATGGTCGTAACGAACAATGCTTACGCCAGTCCCTGGGGCGGGAGCGGGTGTATGGGCTTCGGGTGGTACAGCTATTATTCCGGTATTCTCGACAGGCAGGCCGGAGAGCTCCCACACTTATTACATGTATTCGCGGCAGGCAATAGCGGGGCGTCCGGGCCGTGTAACGGCCTCCCGGCTCCTGCCGGATTTGGCAATGTTCACGGTGACCTTGCTTCGGCTAAAAATATCATCAGCGTAGGACGTACAGCGTCAACCGGAGAAGTTTCGTCGGCTTCCAGTAAAGGCCCCGTTATGGATGGCCGGATCAAGCCTGACCTGATCGCACCAGGCGGTGTAATTTTTTCGACTATCGAGCATGACGCTTACCAGTCGGGCTCGGGTACCAGTATGGCCACGCCTGCTGTGACGGGCGGTACAGCGCTGCTTTACCAGCGATACAAGCAACTTCATAGCGAGCAGAACCCCAAAAGTGCCCTGGTGAAAGCCCTGCTATGCAATGGCGCTTCGGACAGAGGGTTGGCAGGTCCGGATTTCAGTCACGGTTTTGGTATGATGAACCTGCTTCGCTCTGTCACAATGCTTGAAAAAGGGCATTATTTTAACGGCAGCCTGGCGCATGACGGAACGAACGAATTCCAGGTGAATGTCCCCGCAGGCACGGCGGTGATAAAAGTGATGCTATACTGGCACGACCGCCCCGCGTCCGCGCTGGCGGGCAATAAAACGTTGGTCAACAACCTGGACCTGCAAGCGGTACGGCCCAATGGTTCCGGGCAGCTGCCGCTGGTCCCAAACCCGGCGACTCCTGAAAAGGCCGCTGTGGCTGGGGTTGATACGACCAACAATGCAGAGCAGATTGTCATCGAAAACCCGGAAGCGGGGTCTTACACCCTGAAAGTAACGGGTACCCAAATTCCGTCCGGCCCGCAGGATTATTACCTGGTATATGATATTATCGAAAAATCAGCCGTCCTGACCTATCCGATCGGTTCGGAGCGTCTCACAAAGGGGGATGTGGTCTATATCTCGTGGGACAGTTACGGAAACCCGGCGAGTACGTTTGCGATTTCCTATTCGCTTAACAACGGAGCTTCCTGGTCGACGATCAATGCGGCTGTTCCGGCCAGTGCGACCCAGCTGAGCTGGACCGTGCCGGATGCTTTCACTACCACCGCTAAAATCAGGCTTGTACAGAACGAAACGGGCATTGTCAAAGAGAGCGGGGCATTTTCGATCATGGCACTACCGGTGGTTTCCCTGGCATCAGTTCAATGCGAGGGTTATACGGCTCTGCAATGGACGGCTGTAAATGGCGCTTCGGATTACGAGGTAATGCGTTTGCAGGGGGCGGAAATGAAGTCGGTAGGCGTGACCACGGCCCTGAAATATACATTCGATGCGCTATCCCGCGACACAACCTACTATTTCTCCGTTCGCCCGCGACTGGATGGAATCCCCGGGCGGAGAGGTATTGCGGTCAAGCGAAAGCCCGACAGCGGCACCTGTGCCGGTAATATTTCGGATAACAACGTGGGTATCGACTCGATCATTTCGCCTGCAAAATCAGGCAGAATGCTCACTTCAAGCCAAATTTCTGGCACCCAGCCGGTTACGATAGGTATCCGTAATTTCGACGACCAGCCATTAACACGACCTTTTGAGGTTGGATATTCCATAGGACAGTCCGGCGCTTCTGTTCATTGGGAGACAATAACTTCCGGCATTTCCGCGAATGGGTACCTGGAATATACCTTCAACAAAACTGTTGATTTGCAAGCTGCCGGAACCTATGTGGTGAACTTTTTCGCAAAGCTCGATGGCGATCTTGTCCAGGTGAACAATCAAAGAACTGTTGTAGTAAATCACGTCACGAACCCTTTGCTGACATTGCCGTACTCGGAAGATTTCGAGTCGTTGCCGCCTCGGACGTTTCGTTCTGAGACGTTTGGTATGGGATACGCTTCCCGCTATGATTTTACTTCGCAAGATAATATTGGCCGGCTGAGAACTGACTTCGGGCCCGAAATGGCATATTCCGGGGAAAAGGCATTGACGCTCGACGCTGATAACTGGAATTACAATGAGTATTCAACTTCGTTTACGGGAACTTATAACCTGGCAGGCCATGACGCACAAGGTGAAGAAATCCGGCTTACCTTCCGGTTTCGCCGGCTGAGCGACTTCTATATTCATGGCGGCGACGTAGGTGTGTACGTACGCGGGAAGGATACCGATCCATGGATTTTTGCATTTGACTACAACGAGGAGTCCTATCTGCCTTCTGACAAAGGTTTCAAGTTAGCGACAGTGGCTGTAAGTCAGCTATTGAACAAGAATTCGCAGAATTACAGCACGAGTTTTCAGGTGATGTGGCGCCAAAAGACAAGTTATGCGGCCCCGACGGACGGATATGCAGTGGATGATATCCGGTTGTTCGCGACCCGCAGCGATGTTGAATTAGCCCGAATCATTAAGTCCCCGGAGTCTGTTTGCAATGGAGGGTATGCCGCAATTACCGTGGATGTAAAAAATAACGGAGCGGAAGACTTTTACAATTTGCCGTTGCGGTTGGCAGTGGATGGCAATGAAGTGTACGAAGGCATTATTCCGGTCGTCAGGGCCGGGAAAGACACTCTTTATACATTCAGTTTTTTTTCTGATTTATATGTAGAAGGAGACCACGTGATCAAGGCGCTGGTCCTCAATGGTCTTGACATCGCACCCGGGAATGATTCTATGCAAATAACAGTGAATACCCCGCCGTCGATATCCGTAATTCCCTATCTGGAAGATTTCGAAAACGGGCCGGGTGGCTGGCAGACGCTTGACCCCAATTCCTCCTGGCAGTTTGGAAAGCCGGGTGGTACGAAAATTAAAAGTGCTGCCAGCGGAGCGCATGCGTGGAAAACCAACCTGGCCGGGACGTACCAGAATGACGATGTTTCATATTTGTATTCCCCTTGCCTGAATCTGAGCGGAGTTTACTCGGCAACGATGAGTTTCAGTTTTTCAGTTGACCCCGACGCTTGTGGAGAGACTAATTGCGAAATAGCTGATATCGAGTATTCATACGCGGGCGGCTGGTACAGTTTGAACTCCGTGAATTGGGGGAATCCGCAGGATCGCAGTCGCTGGCGTGTCGGGTCTGTGGGGGTACCCACTCATGCCACACGGCTACGTTTCGTGGTAAAAGGCTCTCCGAAGGTCACGGAGGGCATTGCGATCGATAATATTCACATCCATGAAACCGGACCTTCTATTTTTAACTACCCGCTTCTTGCAGATGAGGTCGCCCGTCAAAATGTTCAGGGCTACTACTGGCTTAACTTCAGGGTCAACGATCAGATGGTGGCGTCTATTCAGCCGAACGGACAGGACCTTGGCGAAATTTCTGCCAGGACTTATATCGATTACGATGAAATTAAACACATTAACGGGCAATACTATCCGGGGAGGACCTACAAATTTACCGCATCCCAGCAGAGCTTTTCGAAGCCTGTCGGAGTGCGTCTTTATTTTTCAGATTCCGAACTGAAACGGCTTATTGAAGCGCCGGACAAGGCTGGGGTTTCAAAACCTGCTTCGGCCTATGAACTGGCGGTGTCGCAATACTCGGGGATCAATGAGGACGGCGACCTGACAAACAATGCCAGCAAAGTATGGTCTTATTACCCGAACCCGGCGTTGAAAATAGCGCCGTATGTGAATGGGTACTACATTGAATTCCAGACAAAAACCTTTTCAGAATTCTGGCTGGCCGGCGGGTACATTGGTGTAGGCGACCCTTTGCCGGTGACGCTCAGCGCCTTTTCGGCCAAGTTGCAACGGAATGCCGAAAACAGGCAATCCGTCCTCCTTGAATGGCAGACAACCCGGGAAGAAGCATTCAGCCATTTCGAGATTGAGGTTGCCAGGGATAGGGAAAGCCTTTTGAAAAAGGTGTTTTCAAAAATTGGAGAAGTGAGCGGAAAAGGAGGCAGTGCTCCGTCGGCAAGGTACTCATTTACAGATAATTCCCCTTCCGTGGAAGGAACCAGCTACTACCGGCTTAAAATGGTCGACCGTGCGACGGACCACGCGGATGGAAGCTTTGAATATTCTTCCATTCGCTCGGTTAATTTTGATGGCGAAAAGCAATGGAAGGTATTTCCGAACCCGGCGGATAAAAGGATTTTCGTTGAATTTGAGGAAAAAGCTGGTAAGTTATTGAAATTCAGTATTTCCGACATCGATGGGAGGGTTGTTTTTACCGGAGATGCCGTGACTGACGGAAGTATGCAGAAAAAGGAGATAGACCTTTCTTCCAGTGCCGTTACGCCGGGAATATACCTGCTCAAAGTGGTTTCGGAGGATCGTGAGAGGGTATTTAAAATAATCAGCAAGTGAGGTCATTTGCATAATGCGTATTCCAAATCCCCGCCGGCAGCCCCGGCGGGGATTTGTCGTTTTTGGGTGGATTTTTTTTCAATTCCCGGAAAATTACTTGGAAAATTGCTGTAAAGAAATTTATCTTTGTAACTAAGATATTTACTAACAAAGATAAATAATGGAAGACGACCTGGTTACCAAGGTGAGGAGGTTGAGCCAGCATTATGCTTACAGCTCCCTGCAAATGCACGAAACCGTTGGCCGCAGGGCCGGGCTTTCGGGTACGGATCATAAATACCTGGGTTTTTTGCTGCAAAAAGGGCAAATGACCGCAGGCGAACTTTCCAGTCTTACCGGTCTGACAACCGGTGCCGTTACGGGCCTGATCGACCGTTTTGAAAAGAAAAATCTGGTGAAAAGGCAGTTTGCCGAAAACGACAGGAGGAAGGTTCTGGTGGAACCAATCACGGAAAACATCATGGCCCTCCTGGAACCGCTTTACAAAGAATTCCGCGGCAAATCGGAAGCACTGATCGCTTCATTTTCCCAGGAAGAAATGAAGGTGATAGAAACCTATTTCCTGAAAGCGATCGACCTGATGAATGAAACAACCAGCACACTCAACCAACAATAATCATCGCTATGGGAGCTTATGTAATTGATTTTAAGGTGTTGGACAAATCCATGCTCACCGTCGCCGGTGGCAAAGGTGCGAACCTTGGAGAACTGTGCAGGATCGGGGGAATAGCAGTACCGGATGGATTTTGTGTTTCTACGGAGGCTTTTAAAAGGGTCATTGATGAGGCGCTGGCGAATGGCCTGTTTGCCCGGTTGTCGGACCTGACGGCTGAAAACAGGAGGGAGATCAGTTCGATAGGTCTGGAAATCAGAGGATTGATCGAAGGTCTGCGCATTCCGGACGACATTCGGGAGGAGATTCTCCGCCATGTTTCGCGCCTTGGAGCGCAGGGCGCTTATGCGGTGCGGTCGAGTGCTACCGCGGAGGATTTGCCGACGGCCTCTTTTGCGGGACAGCAGGATACTTATCTGAATGTCATCGGGGAAACCGCCATTTTAGCGCATGTCCGCAAGTGCTGGGCATCGCTTTACACCGATCGCGCGATCACCTATCGCATACAGAACGGTTTCGATCATCGAAGTGTACGGTTGGCTGTGCTGGTTCAAAAGATGATTTTTCCGGAAGCAGCCGGGATTTTGTTCACTGCCGACCCCGTTAGTGCACACAGAAAGGTGTCGTCCATCGATGCCGGTTTCGGGCTGGGGGAGGCATTGGTTTCGGGCCTGGTGAATGCGGATAGCTACAAGGTGCGCGACGGTAAGGTAATCGACAAGAATGTGCCTCCCAAGGACCGGGGTATTTATGCCGTGGAGGGCGGCGGAACAACAGAACAGGGAATAGCCCCGGAATTACGGCAGCGGCAGGTACTGGCCGACGCGGACATTCTGCGGTTAGAACAGATCGGCAGGAAAATCGAAGCGCATTTCGGGAGCCCGCAGGATATCGAATGGTGCCTGGCCGGAAACGAATTTTATATCGTGCAAAGCCGACCGATTACGACTTTGTACCCGGTCCCGGAGGCCAGTGACACGGAAAATCACATTTACGTCTCGGTCGGCCACCAGCAGATGATGACGGATGCGATGAAGCCATTAGGCTTGTCGACGTGGCAGCTGACGTCGCCCCGGCCGATGGCTACTGCGGGCGGGCGGATTTTTGTCGACGTCGCACAGGACTTGCTCTCGCCAGCCGGGAGGAAAGTAGTACTGGATGTCCTCGGGAAATCCGATCCGCTCGTCAGGGCAGCCGTAATCGAAATTCTGGAACGCGGGGATTTTGTCAAGGCCAATATGGAAGAACCGGATCCCGGCCCGCCGTCGCACGATTTTTTCACCCTTAATGCTTACGATCCTTCCGTTGTGAACGAGTTGATCAGCCGTAGTGAAGCTTCCATCAGTGCGTTAGGTGAAAACATTCGGGCAAAAACGGGAACGGATGTTATCGATTTTATCCTGGACGATTTCCAGCAGAGGAAAAGCCAGGCCGATCCGCAGAGTTTTGGGGTGATCGTGACCGCCATGAATGCCGCGTTTTGGATCAATGAAAAAATGAATGAATGGCTTGGCGAAAAAAATGTCGCAGATACCCTTTCACAATCGGTTCCGAACAACGTGACTTCGGAAATGGGGCTGGCGTTGCTGGATGTAGCGGATGCGATCCGGCCTTACCCGGAGGTCGTTAGCTACCTGCGGGACCCGGGCGATAACTTTCCCGACGGTATGGCGGGGTTGCACGGCGGAACGCAGGCGGTGGAGGCGATCCAAGCATTTCTGGCCAAGTACGGCATGCGTTGCACGGGGGAGATCGACGTTACCAGGACGCGTTGGAGCGAAAGACCGGCCATCCTGTTTCCGCTGATCCTCAGCAATATCAAAAACCAGGAGCCCGGTGCAGGCAAGCGGAAGTTTGAGCACGGCCGACGGGAAGCCGCCCAAAAGGAAGCCGACTTGCTATACCGGCTCAGGCAATTGCCCGACGGTGAACAAAAAGCGGAGGAAACAAAGCGGATGATCGGGCTGCTGCGGAGCCTGGCAGGTTACCGCGAATATCCCAAGTATGCCATCATAAGCAGGTATTTTGAGTATAAAAAGGCGTTGATGCAGGAGGCCGGGCGGCTTGTGTATGCGAATGTCATTCTTGAAAAGGAAGATATCTACTATCTTGGATTAGAAGAAATACGAGATGTGATCCGTAATCAAAAGGCTGATTATCAGATTATTAACAAGCGAAAGGAGGCGTTCAGGTACTTTGAGAAACTGACGCCGCCGCGTGTGATGACGTCCGACGGCGAAATCATAAGGGGTAAGCATCGTCATGAAAACCTGCCCGTGGGCGCTATCGGTGGTCTGCCCGTTTCCGCGGGCATTGTCGAAGGACGGGCGCGTGTGATCCTGAATATGGAAGAAGCCGACCTGGAACCCGGCGACATTCTGGTAACCGCATTCACCGACCCCAGCTGGACGCCGTTGTTCGTTTCGATCAAAGGCCTGGTGACCGAGGTGGGAGGATTGATGACCCACGGCGCGGTGATCGCCCGCGAGTACGGCTTACCGGCTGTGGTAGGCGTGGATAATGCGACCCGGCTGATCAGGGACGGACAAAAAATACGTGTGCACGGAACGGAAGGCTACATCGAGATCCTTTAACGTTACGTGCACACGGGGCTGGCGTACATTATTGGCTAGTTTTTCAGCCAGGCCTCATTCAGTGCCTTTTTCGAATCGTTGCCGAAGCGGAAACCGTCGCCGTCCTTATAGTTGAGTTTGACAGTGCCTTTCAATTCCATATCCTGACCATTCCGGTTCACTTTGACGGTGATCGGGCTGCCTTCATCGAGGTCGTAGCCGAGGTAGACGAGCGACATCAGGTTTTTCGGATCGACGGGTATCCCGTTGAATTCCAAGAATATATCATTGTCCTGAATGCCCAGGCTTTTGTAGAATTCGTTTTGGCTATCGGCCACGTGTGCGAGTACGTGGGTGCGAGAGGCGTCGGGCTTAATATAAATGACATCGTCCCGAAGAAAAACGATTGGCTCGGGGAACGGTATGCGCTGTTTTTGGAGCCCAACTTTACCCAGGAAATCCTCATAAGAGATAGGTTCGCCCATCACCACATGTTTATCCAGAAATGCGCCTGCTTCGGGGCCGGCTATCTGCGCGATGACCGGGATCAGCTCGGCGTCGTCGAATGGCTTTTGAGGACCGTACTTTTGGGATAATTCGCCCATGAGCCATAACAGGCCACGCTGGCCCTGGCTTTTCTCGCGGATCACGATATCGAGGCACATGGCAATGAGTGCGCCCTTTTCATACACATTCGGGTATTGGGGTTTGAGTTTGGGATCCAGGATATTGCGGCTCATTTCGGTAAAGGAGAGGCTATCGGAATAGGAGTGCGACTGCTCTACTTTCTTGGCCATCATATCATAGAATGCATCCGCGCCGATCAGGCCTTGGTTTACCTGGAAAAGATTGGAGAAATATTCGGTTACGCCCTCGTAGAACCATAAGTGCTGGCTCATTTTAGGTGCATTGAAATCGAAATAATGGATTTCCTTCGAATGCACTTTCAGCGGGGCGAGGGTATGAAAGAACTCGTGGCTGATGACGTGGATCAGGTCCTTGCTTTTCATGGGCTCTCTGAAAACCGCGGTTGTGGAAGCATTGTGCTCCAAAGCGCCGATACCCTTGGCGTCGTTTTGGGCGCCGGACGACACATAGGTAAGCACGGCGTATTTCGGCGTATCATTCATTTTTCCGAGGAATTTCTTCTGGGCGCGCATCATCTTTTCAAGATCCGGTTTCAATGCGGATGCGTGAATGTTGCCACGCTGAGAGTAAATGCCCAGGAGCACTTCCATTCCATCTACCTTAAAGGAAAAGGTATCGGGAGCGGCGTACATTACGGGATTATCGACCACGTCGGGGTAGCGCGGGACCTGGTACACGTCTTTGCGGGCATCATTGTCGGCATCCACGAGGGCCGTGGTGCCATAGAGCGTCTCAGGATGCGAAACGGTGATCCGGTAGGGCGTTTCGGTCTGTCCTGAAAAATAGCCCACAAATCCGGCCATATTCAGCAGGAAATGCCTTCCGGCTTCGATATTGGTCCCGGCCGGAGAGAAGATGGTCTTGCTGTTTTCGGAAAACGGATCGCTTTCCACTTCCGTATCGAAAGTATCGCCCACCAGATAGGAAATACGGGCGAGTTTCCGTGCAGGCGAAATAGTGACGGTGTTGGAATCGGTTCGGGTGACGTGCAGCGCTTTACCCTTTTTGTCAAATGCCTGAATATCCTGCACATAGCGTCCGTAATCGGCAATCGCGTAGGTGCCCGGGATGATCTTCGGAAAATTATAGGTGGCTACGTCGCCGGTTTGCGCGGGTGGCGTTACGGTTACGCGCACGCGGTCGGCATTGACGTTGACCAGATCTATTCCTACTTCTATTGCCTTGGAGCCGGAAGCGGGCCCGGGTTTGCTGCCCGCGCAGGAGTACAGAAGTGCGGTAAGCAAAAGGCCGGGCAAAAATTGTGATTTCATAATGGTTTAAATAGCGTTCAGTGAAACCGGTATCCGATTCCGAGGTTAAGGTAAATATTATACATGCCAAAATCGATGCTCCGGAAGCCGGGCTTCATGAGGGGCGTCAATGCGTAGTTCAGATTTGCCGAAGCGAAAAAGCTGGAACTGAGACGATAGTCGCTGCCGATTTCCACACCGGCATTAATCCGCCGGACGCTTTCCGAGAAATCGTACGAAGCGGCATCGATATCTTCCCGCTCGCCCACGGGCGTCTGGTCGCGTATGTACCCGTCGCGCGCGTCGCCTGAGAAGCGGTTATCGAGCAGCAGCGATACAAATCCGCCGGCTTTGAGCGTGAATGAGCTGTTGTTATGATAAGTTAAGTGCACGGGCAGCGTCAGGTAATTGTTTTTGACTTTGGTTTTGACCCGCCCGGTGAAATAACCGGTTACGGACTCCGTCCCGCTGCTGCTCTCTTCATTGAAAGTAGTATAGTAAGCCTTTACGCGCGCATCCGTTGCCATGCCTTTTTGCTCAAAACGCAGGCCGGTAGCGAGCCCGAACCTTGGAGAAAACCGGTAGCCCAACGCCGCTTCCAGAGCCGGCTGGAACCCTGGATTGTAAGATTCTATTTTCCGGATCGACACCGGTATGCCCGCAGGCGCCGCCGCTCCGACCGAGAAGCCCGCCCTGACATTGAACGAAACCTTCTTCCCGTCCTGGGCCGCGGTTTCGAGTGCAATGGCCAGCAATAGAATCAACAAGTGGAGACGTCTCATCGGGATCATTTTGAAATACTATTGTGTTACGATCTTCACGTCGTCGATATACAACTTGCTGCCGGCGGCACCTTCAAAAACAGCACCATTCCTGCTGGAGGAAAACACAATGACGATTTTGTAGGCAAAGGCTGCGAGGTCATCTGCATTTACCCCGGATTTATAGTTGAATGCGAGGTCGAATGCTCGATAACCGGTGCCGGGCGTGGCTATGCCGGACGCAAGTTGAGCAATAGCGACTACACTGGGATCGCTAAGCACATTGGCGCCGTTGAGGAAGGGTTTTTCAGGAGAAGCTTTGAAGAGCACCGCATAAATGTCGCAGAGGTCCTGCCGTTCGGGCGTCACAGGCTTACCTGTTTTGTCGGTTACGGCACCACCCGAAACATATTTGTAATAACCAGTCAGTCGCAATGGTTTTTTGTTGAATGGAACACCAAAAATGGTTGCCTCCAAGGGGGCGGTCATTGCCTTGGCGGCGTCGAAGCTTCCCAGGAAGAGATTTCCCGCGGCAATTGGCATGCCTACGATTGCGCCCAGCGCACCGGTAGATTTGGTTTCAAGGTAGGCGGCATATTGGCCCTGCGAGGCATCGGCGCTGCGTTGGGTAGGGTAGGCATCCGGCCGTTTTTCCGGCGCAATCAGCGAAAAGCCGCTGTTGCCCGACGCCCAGATGTTCTGGTGCTCGGCTTCGACCAATTCATAAGGAATGTAATAGTTTCCGTCCGGATTGATTGTCCAGTTTTCGAACATAAAATTATCCGGCGCTACATTTTGAAGCAAACTGACCCGGTACTGTTTCTTCCATTGCCCATCTTCGGAAGTAACTGTGTAAGTCACAGGTCTGGAAAAATCCTGGGGCGTGCCCGACGCCGGTTGTATCCGGGCGCCTTCTGTGAGGGTAAATTGCGGCGCCACCGCTTTGATATCGAGCTTCGAGAAATTGACGAATGCCGTAACGCTGGTATTCGTAATGGACGGCGGGGAAATGAGGACGGAATCGGGTAATGTCATCACCAGAATATCGGCCTCCATGTTTTCCGCTTCCGGCTTGATACACCCGGATACGGTCAGCAATGCTCCCATAAAGGCCAATAACAGGATACTTTTCATACGCAATACTAAGCATTTTTTTCGCTTACGTGAATTTTACCATAGTCCATGTTACATCTGGGGATTTAAAGGGACGTGCGGCGTGGCGGGATAATCATACCCGTAATTTTACGCTAAAAGCGTTTGCGGTTATTGCTTAATTTCAAAGCAGCACTTAAAACGTTCCCGGATCATGAAGTACAGATTCATTTTGTTCATCGCCTTTTTACTAACAAGCCTGGCCGGCTGCACCCTGGAAGATCACGAAATCCCCTCCGGGAATGTCAGGATAGTTAAACGCGAGCGGGTCGGCTATGGCGCTTACCGTTACACGCACGACGCGATGAACCGGCTCGCTACCGAGGTTTTCGAGCCCGTGGTGGCGATCTCGCCTTACGACGTTGCATTCACCGGCTTCACGGCCGATAACCGGCTGGCACAGGCCGTGGAGAACTTCCCGGCACCGCTGAACGACCTCGGCCATGAAGTGCAGCGGGCGGCGGACGGTAAAATCGAAAGGATCAGAAAGTACTGCGTGGGCGGCCCCACCTGCACGTCGGGGATCTGGTACTTTACCTACCCTTTGGCCAATGTGGTTGAAGTGAGATTCTGGGATAACGGCTCTCTTTTCCGCGGAACGGATGCTTATACTTTCAATTCAGCGGGCCAGATCATCGAAATAAGACATTACAATGCCAGCGACGAGCTCACCACTACTACCACGCACCTCACTTTCGACGACAAAAGGAATATGTTCAGCTTTTACCCCGAAGGCTACCTGACCATGCCCGCGAGCAACAACAACGTCGTCGATTTTACAGTAACCAACCACGTTACTTCGGACGTCGTTTCTTCATCGTACGCCTACGAGTACAACGCGGAAGACTGGGTGACGAAGCGGACGAGGACTGGTTTCGCGACTGAGATTCTGGAGTATGAGGCGTACTAGCCCGTCTTCCCCACCTGGCATCAATCCGTCAATTTTTCAATCAGGATCCTCCGGGCCTCTTTATCTACGCCCAGTTCCTTTTCGATAAATGGCTCCATGCCGCCGTAGGTACTGTCAATGGCACTGAATGTGGCATTAATGAAACTTTTATCGACTGTCGAGAGGATTTCGATGGCGTCCATATTCAATTTCGGCTTGATAATGCGTCCGAGTTTTGCCTTTCCGAGGGTTTTTTCGGCGCGGGCGCGGCGGTAGTAGTTGGACACCATGAAATCGTCGACGATCACTTGCCTGTCGACATTCAATATGGAGAGGATCAATGCGGATATGATGCCGGTCCGGTCTTTTCCTGCCGAACAATGGTAAAGCACCGGCTGATCGGAGCTGGTAATCTGTTTTAGGATATCTTTGACGCTGCCGATGTTGACCGTCACAGCGTCGGCGTAAAACCGGGCCGTCATGTCTTTCGCCTGCTGCTCGGTGATTTCGCCGTTTAGCACACGTTTTTTCAGCCCCTTGATTTCTCCCGCATTGTCCTGCACCACGGGCGTATGCATATAGCGCACGTTGGGAGGTAAATGATCTTCTTTGCCTTCGATTTCATGGTCGGTACGCAGGTCGTACACGGTAGCGATGCGCAATGCGTTGAACCGGCCGAAATCGTCTGTTTTCAGCTTCGAAAGATTGTCGGAACGGTAGATGAAGCCTTTTCGGACGGTTTTGCCATCTTTGGTTTTAAGGCCGCCGAGGTCCCTGAAATTGACTGTATTTTCCAAACTAATATAACGCCGCGCCACCGTGGCAGAATCGCCGCCGTGTAAAAGGAGGTTATTGTAAGCCGAATTTCCATCGTGTTCCTGAGGCACGCTTACTTTGCAGGAAAACATAACGCCCGCCAAAACAGCAAATAGCCATGTGGCGACACCCCGTTTTGGCTGAACGCTATTCCCGTATTTACTGATTTTCATGATGATCTGTTGATATGAGGGCATTATTCGGTCTGCACAAGGCAAATCCAGCATACCTTACCACCACCAACAGATTACCCGGGAATTAGGTTTAGCCCGGCGGGCACATTTCATTCCGATCGTAGCGACTTCACAGGATTGGCCAACGCTGCTTTCAAAGACTGATAAATGACCGTCAGCCAGCATATCAGTAGCGTAGCGATGCAGGAGGCGACAAAAATCCAGACGCTCATGTCTGCTTTGTAAGGAAAGCTCTGCAACCAGCGGTTCATCGCGAGATAGGCAACGGGTATGGCGATCGGGAAAGAGAATAACACGAGGCGGGTAAAATCCCTCGACAACAGCAATACCACGCTGGAAACCGAGCCGCCGAGTACTTTCCGAACCCCTATTTCCTTCACCCGCTGCTCGGTCGTGAATGTCGCCAGTCCAAACAGCCCAAGGCAGGCGATCAGGATCGTAAGGCCCGAAAAAGTCGTGCAGATCTTGCCGCGCAGCTCGTCGGCGTGATAGGCATTTTCGAAATCCTGGTCGAGGAATCGGTACTCGAAAAGCTTGTCCGGATAGGTTTGCCGCCATTTCTGACCAATGTATTCCAGGGTTTCCGCAGTATTTTGGGTCTTGATTTTGATGTGGATTACCCCGTTGGCCCTGCGGTAAACCATGATCAGGGGCTCAATGGGATTGTACAGCGATTGCTGGTGAAAATCGCGCACCACACCCGCTACCACCGTGGTTGGCGGCGGGTTCTTGCCATCGGCCGGCACGGTGCCGAGGATAATCTTCTTGCCGATAGGATCTTTCCAGTTCATCCGTTTCACGGCTGCCTCATTGATCAACACGCTGTTGGCGGTATCGGCGGGCAGCTCATCCGAGAAATTCCGGCCGGCCACCAGCTTCATGCCCATTGTTTTGAGATAGTCATGATCGATCGCTGTCGGTTTGAAACCCATCTCTTTCATTCCCGTGTTGGATTCGACGGTGAAAATGATCCTGCCGCCGATGTTGCTTACCGGTGCCGACGAGGAAGCGACGCTCTGAATATTCGGGTTATCGAGCAGTTCCTTTCTGAATGCGTTGTATTTGTCCTTGGGCTGGTTGTTCTGATAGTCGATCGTCAGCACCTGCTCGCGGTCGTAGCCCATGTCCTTATTGCGCATATAGTTGAGCTGCTGGTAGACGATCCAGGTGCAGATCAGCATGATCAGCGAGATCGAGAATTGCGTTACCACCAGCGCTTTCCTGAAAAAGCCACCCCCCTGCGCCTTGAATGTGCCTTTCAACACGCTCGCAGGTTCGAACGACGACAGGTAGAATGCCGGGTAACTTCCACTGACCAGCCCGGTAAACACGACGACCGACAAGGCAATGATGACAAATTGCGGGCTTAGCAACTGCATATAGCTGATCGCCTTGCCGGACACATTATTGAAAAACGGCAGCAGCAATGCCACCAGGATGAGGCTGGCCACAAGGGAAATGAGTGTGATCAGAATGGATTCGGTGAGAAACTGCCGGACGAGCGCCCCTTTGAGCGAGCCCATTACTTTTCGCAGGCCCACCTCTTTCGCGCGCCTGGCCGACTGCGCCGTCGCGAGGTTCATGTAGTTGATGCTGGCAATCAGGAGCATGAAAAACGCCACCGCGCTGAACGTGTAGACGTAACCAATATCGCCGTTCGATTCGCCGTCGAATTTGGAATGCAAGTGAATGCTGGTGAGCGGCTGCATCTGGTAAGTGATGTGAATGCCCATCCGTTTGAAAATGCCGGACATATATTTCTCATAAAGGCCCGGAAAACCCGCTTCGAGCTTTTTCAGGTCGGCATTTTTAGACAGCAGCAAATAACTATTGATATAAAAGCCGCCCCAGCCGTCGGCCTTACGTTGGTTTTGATCCAGCGAAACCAATGCATTGAATGTGAAATGGGAGTTCTTGGGTACATCCTCGATGACGCCGGTGACTTTGTAGGAGGTGCTGTCGTTGGTCTGGAGAATCTGTCCCAGGGCAGGGGATTGACCGAAAAAGCGTTCAGCGACACGCCGGGTGAGTACGACACTGCCGGGTTGCTGTAATGCCCTGGGGTTGCCTTCAATAAAATTGTATGTGAAAACATCAAAAACAGTGGAGTCGACGGCGTAAATGTCTTCCTCGTAAAACTGACGCTCACCCTGGCGGAACATCATCCGGCCATTGGAGAAAAACCGCACGTAGTTCTCCACAAACGGGTAGTCCTGTTTCAAGGTTTTGACAAGCGGCGGCTGTGTGCTGACCCATTTGTTGACCTTGTCGGGTTCTCGGATGTAGGAAACGATCCGGTAAATCTGGGACGCATTTTTGTGGTAACGGTCATAGCTTAGTTCGTCTGCCACGTAAAGGAAGAGCAGCATGCCGCAGGTAACGCCTATGGTAAGCCCGAGTATGTTGATCAGGCTGTAAAATTTGTCTTTAACCAGGTTACGAAAAGCCAGTTTGAGATAGTTTTTTAACATCGGGTCCGGATTGTGTTCGAAGCGGCCTTGCAAAATTCGTTCCTGTCTTTTAAGTAATTGATTTTTAGTTTATTGGAGAAGTTACTTTGTTCGAAAATGGACGTTTTTGCGGTAATCACGTTCGGGATGGGCGGTCGCCGACCGTGGTCGGCGACCGCCCATCATCCGTCCTTCTACGCCTGCCTGTCGTACCATTCCAGGAATTTCTCTTTGTCGAAAGGCTCCGGTTTCAGCAGCAGTTTCTGCCTGACCTGCTCTTCGAGCAGCAATGCCATTTTTTTCCTTACGTCGGCATACTCGGGATTGTGGGCGAGGTTGTCGTACTCCGTTGCATCCGGGTTGCGCAGGTCGTATAGTTCAAATTCATCGGGATAGCCGCCGAGTGCATCGAAGTAATGCGTATACTTCCAGTCTTTGGTGCGTACGGCGCGAATCCGGTTTGCAGCTTTCACCACACTCGCTTTATTGGAAGCGCTGGCTTTCGTATCGTCGAATGTGAACAGGATCGCCTCCTGAACGGGTTGGTCGGTCTCGAGCAGTGGCAGGAGGCTTGTACCCCTGATGCCCTGCGGGGCCGCCGCCCCGGCAATCGCCGCGATCGTCGGAAGGATGTCGATCAGCGACGACAGGTGATGGGTGGATTTATGGCCTGCATCTTCGGGAAACAGGACAGGATTCGAAATCACCATCGGGATCCTTGTTGCCTCCTCGTAAGCAACAAACGCCTTTTGCCGCATGCCTCCATGCGCCATACCCATTTCGCCGTGATCGGCAAGGCGGATTACCAGCGCCTGGTCGGCCAGTTTGCTGCCTTCCACTTCCTGGTAAAGTTCTTTGATCAGAAAGCCGATCTCGGTGTCGACTACACGCAGCAGGTTCCCGTAAAAATTAATGTAGCTGGTTTGCTTATCGGGCGTATTGAGCGGGCCCAGGCTTAACGCACCCGTCGCCTTCACCTGTGCCTGCGCGGAGGGTTTGCCGTTGGTGGCAAGGTCTTCGTCCACTGTCTCCGGTAGCGTGATAGGGCCTTTCAGGAAATCGTCGCCGTAGCCGTAGTTGAATCCTTTGGGATAACAAAGCACATCGTGCGGATTGACGAGCGATACCACCAGGCAGTAAGGCTGCTTGTCGCCTTTTTCCCTTCTTTTCCGTACGTTTTGCAGGTAGGCTATGGCCTGCTGCACATATGCCTTGTCGTGGTTGGCGAAGCCACCCCCAAAATTCTCGGGAGCTGTATCCTCTCCGGCGTCGGGTGCGATCCAGCCCCTGAAGCCGTACATGGCAATATCGGAAGCGGCCGGACTACGGCCATCGGCGCCTTTGCTTACGTGCCATTTACCACGGTATTGCACGTCATAGCCTTCATCGAAAAGCATTCGGGCTATGTTGGGGAGCGTGTTATCCAGCTCGATTTCGGCAGGAGAATATCTTCCGCCTTCGGTAAGTGTTTGCGTTACATGGTGTTGGGCGGGATAGAGGCCGGTGAGCAGCGTCGAGCGGCTGGGCGAGCACATGCAGGTGTTGCAGAATGCCCGGTCGAAGCTGAACCCGTTCTTTTTCAGGAACGTAAGTGTTTTGAGGTTTTCCTGCTCCCAGTTTTCAGGAAAATGTTGCGTTGCCCTTTCCTGGTCGGTAAGGATAATCAGAATGTCGGGCTTGCCGGAGAGGTTGCTGAGGCGTTGTTTGAAAGTCATTTTGCGGTTGTTGAATAGAAGGTGATATTAAAACTAGCTCGTTGGTGATTAGAACTAGTTTTATGATCTAAGGAAGAATGTAGTATAAGTTAACCGCGTTGTATTGGATTTATTAGTTAACGGTTACTTGATATGCAGGCTTGGTGTAACATCCGGCGGACGGATTGTCCGGGGTTGCCGGCCTCGGGAATGATTTTTGTTCAACTGCACCGGCCATCAGGCTGAGAACCAATAAACTTGAAAATCATGAAGAAACTGGCATTTTTGGTGGCATTCGCCATCCTGTCATCCGTCGCTTACGCGCAGGATGATGCAAAGTCAAAAACAGACAAGGCCGCAGCTGAGACCAAAGAAGCAGGCCGTAAGGCGGGAAAGGAGATTAAGAAAGGCGCTAAAGAGGTGGGCGAAAAGGCCCAGGAAGGCGCTGAAAAGGTAGCGGACGGGTCGGAAAAAGCTTACAAGGCGACTAAAAAAGGTGTTAAAAAAGGCGCTAAAAAGGTCGAGAAAGGAGCCGAAAAGGCCTACGATGCCACTAAAAAGGAAGGCAAGGAGCTGAAAGAAAAAGTCGAGGACAACCGACGTTAACCTTTTATAGAATCCCGGCCATTGTGCCGGGATTTTTGCATTACGGGCTATTTATATGCAATCGCCGCACTGGACGGCCCGGCAAGGGGAATCACCTCGACCCTCCGGAATCCGGCCTCTTTCGCCCATCGTTCGAAATCGGCACCGGTGAAATCGAACGCAACTCCGAACTCGATCAGCATATTGAGGGACATTAAAAGGCCGAATGCGTTTTTCCTGCGGTCATCGTCGATCAGCGCTTCGATCGCGATAAATGCGCCGCCTTCCGGCAGTGCATTGAAGGCTTTTTGGATCAGCATCTTTTTATTGGGCAGGTCCCAGTCGTGCAGGATCATACCCATCGTAATAACATCCGCTTTGGGAAACTCGTCTGTGAAAAAATCGACGTTTACCGTTTTTACCCGGCCATTCATGCCTTTTGCCGCAATGTAGTCCTTTGCAATGGGCTCGACAGCCGGCAGGTCGGCCGAAGTGCAGGACATGTTGGGGTGTTGCCTCGCTACTTCGACGGACAGTATACCCGCCGCGCCACCAATATCGCACAGGGTTGCGTATCGTGAAAAATCAAACTTCCGTGTGAGGGCCATGAAGTTGCCGATCGAGATGCCCGACATCGCATCTATAAATTGTTTCAGGCGCCCGGGTTTGGCATAAAGCTCATCAAACATCGACCTGCCCGTATGCTTGATCTCATTCTGGGGTTTGCCGGTAAGCAATGCTTCTTCCAGCGAGCCCCAGAAAGGATACAGGCGGTCGTTGGCCATTTCCACGAATCCGCCGATGTACGAAGGCTTGTTCTTGTCGAGAAACAGGTCGGTGTCGGGGGCGTTGGAATAGCTGGCTGCATCAAGCAAGCCTTCACGGTTTAAAAAGCCGAGCGCAACCAGCGCATCCAGAAAGTCATAAACACCCCGGTCGTGTAGTTTTAATGCGTTCTGTATTTCCTTGCCGGATAGGGATTTGCCGGACAGTGCGGTGAAAACGCCAAGGTTGACGGCACTCAGGAGCGTTTTGGAAGCGAAGAAGGCCGTTGCGGTTTCCATAATGCGCGCCGGGGTAATCTGATGAGTCTCAGGTGCTGTGTTCATGATAGAGCGAGGTTTGATTTATTTAATAAAAATATGAAATAAATCAAGAACAGCTGTGTGTGAATAAAACTACCCGCGCTGTTGCCCACAGAGGGGTCTATTTTGCGAGTGGCCGCCCGGCAAAAGCAGCCACTATATTCGCCGTTGGGCACGGCATATCATTTAACCAAGGTCGATACCCGCAATAAAATCAGTTGCCTTTAATCCCAGTTTCGCCTGAACCGCGTCGCGGATAGTGACATAAACGGCTTCATCAAGCGTACCCACCCGCGAGCAGAATTCCAGGGTTGTTTTGGTTTTGGACGATTTAAAGAACAGAATCTGCTTGATGGTATCGGATGATGTGATGAGAAAGGTGCCCAACTGAAGGGCGACGGTATTATTCGCTTCCTTGGCGATCCCGATCTGGAATGCGCCTTTTGTAGCGGTATGCGTGTTTTTTTCAAAGGCTATGAATTTCCCGCTGGTATCGCTCAGGCCTTTAATGGCATCCAGTGTTTTGGTGACAAGCGGCACGAGCGCCGAGCCGCCAACAGCCGCCGCCACCAGGTCGATAATGGCTTTATCGACCTCAATCGTAGAGCCCTCGGAAGTAAATGGCGTGAAACTCGCGGATTGCATCGCCCAGCCGATATTGCTCAGCACGTTCACAAATTCATTATACCACTCTTTGATCTGGTCTTCCTCGGGAAACTTCTTGTTGGCTGCAAGCTGGGCCAACAACACTGAATGCAGGACATCCTGCCGGCGTTGTTCCGATACTTCCGATACGAACGAAACCAGACTCTTGTCGTTCATGAACGACTGTTCGACATCCGTCTTCGTCTCGATTTCCGTGGTTGTGAGATCTCTTGAAAGTATTTCGCGCTCGCTTTCGCTAATGAATGATTCCCTGGAATTTTGAAGTGCCAGTCCTTTAATGTACTTCCTTGGGTCTATGTCTTCCATTTTTTGTGATAGTGTTAAAGTTTACGGTGTTTAAAGAGCTGAGGAACAATTGGAAAGATAGGATTATTTCTACGAAACCATTGAATAAATCATGAGGAAATTGTTTCATAATGCCTCCCGTTTTTGGTAAATCGTCTTCATCTCAGTGCCGGCCCGGGCTGCGCTCGCAGATAGTCACTGCTTTTCTCACCCTTTTTCCTCTTATCTCATGCGCTACGATACACTTGCTGCCGACGAGGCGGCTTTCAAAAACCGGACTGATTATACGTTTACGCCATTTTCTGTTCCCGTGGCGGGAGAAAGCCTGTCTTTGCGCGGGGTATTTTGCAAGCCCAAAAGCCGTTCGGGTTACTTCAACACGCCCGAGCCGCCGCATGGCAAGCAACGGATCGTGCTCCATTTTACCGCCGGTAACCTGAGTGGAGGCATCAACACGCTTACCACGCAGAACTTCCGGGTTTCGGTGCCGTTTGTCATCGCCCGTGACGGCACTATTTATCAGTTGTTTCCATCGAAGGACTGGTCGGGGCACATTGGCGCGGGCATTGGCAATGCGGGCACCGGTAACGCGCAGGACAAGGTGACCATAGCGATCGAGATCATCAATTACGGTTACCTGGTGGAGCGGGGCGCTAACCTTGAAACGATCTATTCCCGGCCCAGGGAGAATCCCGGGCGCGTTGACCTGTACTGCCCGCTGACGCAGACGGAGGCATATCAGAAGTTGAACGCACCCTTCCGTGAGCAGAAATACTATGCTTCCTACACGCAGCAGCAATACGAAAGCCTGATCATATTGCTGCGGTTTTTAACCAAAAAATACAATATCCCCCGCCAGTTTCTAGACGAATCGGTGCGGTACCAGGGCACGCAGGATGTGCTGTCCTTTAAGGGCATTGTTTCCCACGTCAACTACCGCACGAGCGGCAAATGGGACCTTGGGCCTGCATTTGACTGGCAGCAGGTCATCTCGGGCGTACAGGCACAGGCATATCAGCCTGCGAACGCCACACGTGAGGCATTGGTCGCGGAAGAAGGGCTGATTACCGATGAAGTATCGCTGGAAGCGCAATGGGCCGAGCCCAGAGGGGTGGAAGTAGCCCCGCCGGAGGATTTCGAATCCCATTTTAACGACGAGGAAGGTGCTGCGGTCAAGCCGAATTTATATGCATTGGTGGTAGGGATCGATGCCTACGAGGATCAGGTAGTGCTGAACCAGAAAGTGGCTTTTCCAAAACTCCGGGGCTGCGTGGCCGACGCGACGAAAGTTCGGCGTTACCTGGAAAATGACGCGACGTTCGATCAGAAGCAAATCCGTTTCCTGACCAACCGCCAGGCAACAAAAAGGGAGATTGTGAAGGCATTTCAGGAGTTGAAGCAGGCCGGGAAAGACGATGTTATCGTGTTTTACTATTCAGGACATGGAACTCAGGAGGTGGCGGATGCAACCGTGTGGACATCCGAACAGGACGGCAAGCTCGAATGCCTGGTGAGCTATTATGACGAGGACCATGCCAATGATTACCTGATATCTGATAAGGAGTTGCGGTTCCTGATCGGGGACGTTTCCAAAAACGGGTCTCATATAACTGTGATTTCTGATTGCTGCCATTCGGGGGATAATACCCGCAATGCAGGGCTGATCAAATCGACATATGAGGAGGTGATCGAGCGGCGGATCCCTTATGTTTTCCCGCAGCGGACCTGGGAGAAATTCATTTTCAGCGACGAGCTTTCTCCCGGTGATTTTGCGGGCACGCATATCGATGCAATACTTCCCCCGGCCAGGCACGTGAGCCTTTCGGCGTGCGAGTCCGACGAATCGGCGGTGGAGGTTAGCGGTGAGGGTGTTTTTACCAAATACCTGCTCAAATCGCTCGAAGCGTCGGGAGGGCAGCTCTCCTATGCGGCATTGCACGGGCGCGTGAAGCAAATGCTTAATAATGCTTTCGAGCAGACGCCCGTCATGTACATTCCGCCCGCATTCCACCGGGAGCTTGCATTGAACAACGTGTTCAACAAGCCCGGTAGGGCCGGCAATACCACCTATGCCGACGTGATCCGCGACGGCGCGGGCAATTGGGTCCTGCAACGGGGCGCTGTTCACGGCATCGGACGGGCCACGGGCGGCATTACCGTGCGGGACGGTGAGAAGATATTGGAGGCAAAAGTGCGGTCGGTAGGGGCGGACACCACCATTCTGGCATTCGATAATGCGGTGGAAGCGGAGCTCGATACTACGAAGATTTACCAGGGGTACGTAGAGGGGCTGATGAGTCAGCAACTTAAAATTCATCTCAATAATGTCGATAATATCTTGACAGACAGTCTTTTGTTGGCCGAAAAGCTAATGTCGGAAATACCTGCCCAGGCCAGACTGGAAGCCAGCGAGGCGGAGGCAGATTATACATTATCGTTGCGGAATGGCCGGGCCGTATTGACGAAACCTTTTGATACTTTTCGCCCGGTCGTGGAGCAGATAGAGCTGGATTCGGAGGCATTTGCTTCCGAGTTGGTAAAAGACCTCAAACATATTTCCAACTGGCATTTCCTGAAAAACCTGCGGAACGATGCAGCTGCGGGTACTCCACTGCGAATCGAGGTGAGCGATGCCGGCGGGAACCCGATCGGTTCCGATAACGATGTCGTGAGACTGCATTATCAGCAGGTGGATGGGGAATGGAAGGGAAGTATAAAAATCAAAATAACCAATACCAGTTCCCGCAAGTTGTATTGCTGCTGCGTATTTCTGGATGCGGGTTTCGGTGCGTCGCTGGGCCTGCTGGATCCGATCGTTACTCCGTTGGATCCCGGCGCTTCCCGGGAGCTTGCCTACAATGGGCAGACCACCATTCCGATTTCGCTCGATAACTATGTCCAGCTGTATAACTGGCCCAAAAACGCAGAATATCTGCAATTCATCGTGAGTGCCGAGGACTTGTCGAATATCGAAGAACTGGCGCTGGAAAGCCTGCCAGCACCCTTCACGGTGAGAAAAAAAGGCTCGACCCGCGGCATCGGCGCGGGGGCGAAGGAAACCGATAAAAGTGTTGCGGCAAGCTGGTCGACGCAGTTGCTGACATTGGAATACATTAACCCTGAATACAATATCGTAGCCGAACGCGACCTTGCCACCATGCTGGAAGACGAAAATCTCGCCGAGTATGCGTTGGGGAATTACTTCGAAGTAAAAACCAGGCTGGATTTGCAGCCCGAATATCAGTTGAAACCGGATGTTCGGCTACGCAAAAGCGATGCGCACCTGGATGAAAAAGGGTTCATCCGCGACGAGTTGCTGGATGTGGCCAACAAAACGGCGCGACTGATACGCAATTCCAAATACCGTATCATGCGCCTGCGGTTTCCCCGGGCACCCAAAATCGTATCCGAAGGCGATTCGTGGTTTCAGCATCCACTCGTGGTGGACACGATCGATCACCTCTCGAAAATCTATCCGATCTTCTGCGTGGCGGCGGCCGGCGACACGCTGGCCAACTACGACCGCGAGGGAGAATGGCTGGAAGCCGTCGAAGACAAAAGCCCCCGGTTTTTCCTCATCAGCGGCGGTGGAAACGATGTGCTGGGCGAACAGTTCCGTAACCATATCAAGGCGGGGCCCCACGAGCCAGGCCTTCCACCCCAGGATTATCTCGAATCGTCGCTGATCGCGGAACTGGACAATTTGCAGGTTATTTACCGTAAGATGTTCAACGAGCTGTTTTCGCTACGTCCTGATATTCACGCGCTTTGCCACGGATACGATTACATTACCCCGCTGGAAAAGACGGATAAGGGCTGGCTGGGGCGCTATATGATCGAAAAAGGTATGACCAGTCAGACGGACCGAAAAGGGGTCATTAGCTATATTCTGAATGAATTCAACGATCGCCTGCGTGCGGTGGCGGCCGAGTTCCCCAATGTGCATTACGTGAATGCACGCGGGCTCGTGGCCGACGGCCAGTGGTACGATGAGATCCATCCCAACAAGGATGGTTTTCAAGCTGTGGCGGGTAGCTTTTTAAATGTGATCGATGGTTTGAAAGACAATTAGCCAGCTGTTTTTGCGGCTTCCCAGGCTGCCTCATCCTCGTCGTTGAAAATGGCGCCGTAACTTCTCAGGTTTTTCCTGACGGCCTCGGAGAAATTCGAGGCCGGGCTTACGTTCCGGAAATCGCAACCCTGCACGAGCAGACCCGAGACGTTGACAAACGAAAGAACGGGCTTGGAAGCGGAGTCTTTAACGGTAATCTCGGCGTACCTGCATTTGATATTGAAGGTTTTGGGTACCCCGGCCACGAGCAGTTGCATTTCCGAATGCAGCTGCTTTTTTTTCACTTCGTCTTCCAGGATTTCCAGGCAGTCGCCCGTCGCTGCCGACCAAATGCGGAAGTTGTACCCGAAGTCCCGGGAGAAGATTTGGGTGCCGTCTGCATTGTAAGTAGCATCCTCCACGCCATAGCTGTGGCCCCTGTAAATGCGGATGCATTCACCGGTTCCGACAAGCCATTCGCGGATCGTGAGATCGTCGGAAGTGGAGATTATTTTAGTGCCGTCGGGGCTGTACCTTGCCCGGTGCAGCCATTTTTCGTGCCCGCGGAAGGCTTGTAACACGATGCCCGATTCAATATGTATTTCGCTGAAAGTGCGGTCGTAGTTTACCGTAAGGAATTTTTTAGCATCCGGGCTAACGACACACTTGTTAACCACCCAGTCGGATTGCCCGCTGATCGCGAAGAGCTGCGTACCGGTTTCGAGGCTCCATTCCCGGATTGATTTGTCGTCGGAGGCCGAAACGGCCCGGGGTTTATCGGGAGAGTAGCTGGCGAAGTTGACGCTATCGGTATGTCCCGGGTAGGTGCGACCTTCCAGGCCGGTTTTTACCGACCACTCCCTCATGGTTTTGTCTTTTGATGCCGACAGGATTCTCTCACCGTCGGCACTGTAAACGGCGCTATATACCTGGTCGGAATGGCCTTTGAATGTCCTGAATGGCAGTTCGCTCTCCGCCGACCATTCGATCATCGTGCGGTCGTCGGAAGCAGACAGTATATATGCTTCATCGGGGCTGTAACAAACGCTGTTGACCTTTTCGGTATGGCCCGTCAACGTCCTGAGGCATTCTCCTGTTTTTACCGACCATTCCCGCACGGTGGTATCGGCAGAGGCTGAGACGATTTTATCCCCTTTCGGGCTGTAACAAACGGAAGAGACGTTTTTGGTGTGGCCGGCGTAGGTTTTAATGCATTCGCGGGTAGCCGTGCTCCATTCGCGGATCAGCTTGTCGTCGGCACAGGTGAGGATTTTGGTCCCGTCGGGGGCGTATACCGCGCTGTTTACCCTGGCATGTTCGTGTTCGTAACCGGCCAGCTCGGTGCCGGTGCCGACCGCCCATTCCCTGACGAAAGTGTCGTTCGACGCTGAGACCACTTTCTGGCCATCCTGGCTGTACCGGGCGGTGATAACCTTGTCGGTATGGCCGGAAAACGTCTGCAAAAGTTTCCCGGTAGCTGTAAGCCATTCTTTAATGGTACCATCGTCCGAGGCTGTCAGCAGCTTTTTACCATCAGGGCTGTAATGCACCTGGTTGATCTGGCCATAATGGCCTTTAAAGATAAATCCGTCTCCGTCCAGTATACTACCCTCGAAACGCGCCGGAAGGTAGGCGCTGCCTTTGTGGCGGGTCAATGGCAGGCCGTTGAACTGGATTTGGCGTAAGTCCAGGTTGGTAAGGTTGGCGCCGACCAGGCTTTGGCGCAGATCGAGCCAGATCGTCATTACATTCCGGATCACGAATGCGCGCTCCGCCTCTCCCGCATTAATCCCCGAATCGTTCCTGCATAAATCCATCAGGCTGGACAGCAGGTTTTCTCTTTCGGCCAATTCGAGCCGGTTTTTGGCGGCATTCCAGGTCGGTACCACACGATGTTCGCCTTCGATTTCTCCCAGCAGGCGGCGTAGGTACACCGGGATATAATTCCTGAAAAACACATCCGGCAGCGTCCGCCGCACCATCGCGACCTGCGTCATGTTGCGTATATGGCATACCGCAAAGAAATCCCGGAAATTCTGGTGTAAAAACCGGAGATCGTCCCCTTCCATCACCAGTACCCGTAGGCGTTCGACCAGAAACTGCTTTACTTTCCCCGCACGTTGCTCTTTATCGTCCAATTCGGTGAGCACGCCAAGACCCATTTCCCTCCGTTTTCCTTCAAACTCGGGGTATATTTCGGTAAGCTCTTCCGTGTCCAGTTCAGCGAATGCTTCGTCGAGGAGTGTTTTGAAATTAAAAGTAGGATCGGTGAGTTTGCGGATCGTAATGGCGTATTTGCCCCTATCTTCCATTCGGTAAGCAATGTAGGGGACGAGTACGCGCAACAGGAAAGTCTGGTAGCGGATCTCGGTTTCCTCGTTGGCGTCGGTCAACTGCGCGAGCTGGGCTTCATTGAAATTCCAGAGCAGTTCGCCGTAAGTGGTCACTTTTTTAAAATGGAAGCGGTCGTCGTCCCTGAACCTCAATGCAATATTATTGGCCCCGGAATAAAGCGTTAGCATCATCGGGTTGGCAAACAGCCCCAGCAGATCCTTATTGGCAGGTATTTCCTGACCCTTTTCTTGCAAGTAAGCAATGACAGTTTCCTGAGTTAAGGGCAGGATCTGCATCAGTGCGGCGCTTTCGCTCGAAAGATCCAGCTTCTCGATTTGCTTGTTCCTGGACGAGATCACCATTTGCGTACCGCCGGCCCTGGCCGCGAGGTCGTTCACGATGGCCATCAGGCGGCCTTTCGGAACGGTCACTTCGTTGAGGCCGTCCAACAGCAGAATGAGCGACGGCTTGCCGTTGCGGGAGGTTTCAAAAAGCTTCCAGAGCGCATTGACAGTCTCGGGAAGCGGCTCGGGGATATTCAGGAGGTTTTTGCAAATATATCTGACAATAAAGTCGTTGCGCTCGGATTCGGAAGACGAGTTGTATTCGTTTAGCGGAATAAAAACCGGGACCGGGCCATTCCCTTCGAAAAGAAGGTCCCTCCATAACAAAAGCAGCGATACCGTTTTACCCATACCGCCGTCGCCGACGAGCAGCGCCTGCGACTTTTTATTTTTCCACAAAGCCTCTACCGCCAGTTCGAGCGAGGCAACCTGGGCGTCGGTTTTAACCTGCACATCGAGGTATTTCCCGAGATTAATCTCCGAAACCAGAATGCTCTCGATATTCAGGTATTTATAACGGCCCTTTTGAAGTCGCTCAAATTGTGCTTTCGAGCCCGCGCGGAGTGTTTCTTGCAGGTTTGCGGGATCAAACGGAGCGGACGGTTGTGAGGTGTTTTCCGCGCGATGGAAGAAAAATTCACCCAGTTTGTATTTTTGGTTGACGAGGCTCTTGCAAAGAGGTTCCAGATTAAACCCTTTGTCGCGTACCTGCTTCGTAACCTGTGCGCCGAGCCAGTTGATGGACACACTGGCATCGGCATTGTCGTGAAGAATGTCGATCAATGCTTCGGCAAACGGGCTCTTGTCGGGAACCGCACCATTGCGTCCGGCCGTAAGTACCCACCTGGACGGAACTTCTTCCGCTTCGGCCGACTGGCTTTGTTGCGCGACATCAATCTCCATGGTAGCAAAGGCTTCCGAGAAACACGCATCGACGATCAGGACAATGTGGTGGGCTTTTATATTGGAAAGGATCCTGATCACTTCACTGACCGAAATGAGCTTTTTCAGATCGCTGGGCCTTCCCATGTGCATCGGTGCGTCGGACGGTACCCAATAGCCTTCTTTATTTTTATCGAAATGGCCGTGCCCCGAGAAATAGATGATCAGGTTCTCGTCCGGCCTGACGCGAAGCTCGCCGTTTTCATCCTTATCCGCCAGGTAACAGATCTCATCGAAAACGATGTCGGTTTTAGCATTTTCGTCAAAAAGCGGCTGAATAATAAAGTTCTCATCCGAGAAACCGTAAAACTCTTTGAGCACCGCAAAAAACCGCTGGCAGTCGGATACCGGGTATTGGAGCGGTGTCCAGTGGTCATATTTGTCGATCGCGACGAAAAACAGGCGGTTCCGTCGTGATTTATTCTGCCTGGGGGTGATTGTCCCGATGCCCATGATGGTGATTTCGCTGACTAAACTTCAATTTCGATATTTTTCCGGGGTGTTCGGGGTGGCTTCGAAAGAAATTATTAACCGGGCCGCAAAAGGCGGGACCGTCTTCGATGTGCCATTTTTTCCGTTCAATAACAAAGCAAGGCGCGTATTGATTTTAATGCATCGGGCAGGTAATTTCAGGCGATACGAGTCTTATGTTGCCCGGTTGCCGGTTCGTAAAAATGCGCCGACCGTCCTTCTCCACCCAACCTGTTATCCTATGAAAATCTTCGCGTTGCTGATTGGCATTAACGAGTATAGTCCCTCCTCGAATCCGGCTATCAGGGGGCTGAACGGTTGTTTGAACGACGTTTCCGATTTTGGGAAATTCTTGAAAGAAAATTATCATGATCTGATCCCCGACGATGGGCAGGTTATCGTGCTCACGGACGCCCATGCGACGCGTGCGAATGTGATCGATGGATTCAGAAAACACCTTGCCCAGGCAGGGCCTGATGACATTGCCGTGGTATATTATTCGGGACACGGATCGACCGGCGTTACGGCCAGGGAATTCCAGGCGGCAACCTCCGACAGCCAGGAACAGACCTGGGTTTTGCACGACAGCCGGGAGCCGGGTAAATATGACCTTGCAGACAAGGAAATAGCGCTTCTAATCGAAGAAGTGAGTACCCGCGGCCCCAGAATCGTGGTTATTGCCGACTCCTGCCACTCCGGTTCGGTCACGAGGGAGCTCGAACAGTTTCTGCAAATGCAGCCCCGTTTTGAAAAGGGGACTTCTGATACCCGCCCTCTTGAAAGTTATTTGGAAGGTGCCTATCTGCAACGGGCCAATCTGAATATTCCCTCTTCCGACCACCTGCTGCTGGCCGCGTGCGACCGTGTCGAGCGTGCGTGGGAGAGCAACGGGCACGGGCAATTTACACAATCACTGATTTCTGTGCTGGGCAAAAATGGCGGACAGTTAACGTATGCCGACCTGTTCGTCCAGGTGAGGGCGTTCATCCGGAATGCGCTGAAAAACCAGACGCCTCAAATGGAATCCGTCGGTGTTTTCAATATTAGTAAGGGCTTTCTCGGAAGAAACGTGGAAAAGGGGCGGCTCACCCGGTACCGTGTATATTTGAAAGCGGGCAAGTGGACGATCGACCTGGGCGCGGGTATGGGCATAGAGCAGCGGGTAGGAGAGCATTTCACAATCAAAATATACGATGCGGTAGCGGAGGGCCAGCTTGTCGGAACTGCCGTACTGGATGTCATGAATGTGACGGAAAGCACCTTGCAGGCCGGTGCATTATCCCTCGATGCGAACAACGTCTATTGGGGTGAGCCCGAATCCCTCCGGCTTCAGCCGATTTTTATTTACGGCGATAGTGCGGTCGTTCAGGTAATGCAGGAAACGCTGGCCAGCGCCTCCGAATCGGGCATTGCGTTGACCGATGTTCCCGCTGCCGCCTCGTTTGAACTAAAAATTGAAAACGGCAATATCGCAGCCTATCACGCGGGAAGCGATGTGAGGATACAGACGGTGGAGGGGACGGACAAGTTTTCGGCAACACACGTTTTGAGCATCCTGCAAACACTCGCCCGCTGGCAACGCCTGCTCGATTTGCAGAACGCGCAACCGGCCATTCAACCCCGGCAGGTTACTTTCAATGTAGAAGTTGGCCACGGTTCATCGACCAGTGTGTTTTCGGAGAAAATGATTACCCTCGACCACGATGGAGAGGATATCCCGTTTAAAGTGAATTTCAGTAATGGTACAGCCCGGCCGTTGTACGCCTGCCTCTTGTACCTCTCGCCAGATTACGGGGTGACAGTCATTTTCAACGATTCGCAACCGGTGAATCCGAATGCCTCGGTTGTGCTCACGAGCGACGTTTTCACCCTGAACAGCGAAGAGGAAATCGATACCCTCAAGCTGATCGCTTCGACGGAGGCCATCGACAGCAGTTTGTTTGTTCAGGAACCGCTGCAAATAGGCGCCACAGTTACGCCGTCGGGTACGAGGGGCCTCGGGCAGTCGAAGGCGATCGGTGGCGGCAAATCCGACTGGATCACGAAAGCAGTAAGTATCAGGCTCGTCAAAAAAGCGGAGGATGAACTGGGAGCCGAGCCGGTATCCATCGGCAAGGGCATTACGGTCCGGCCGCACCCGTCGTTCCGAGGGAAACTTGGTTGGGCACCGCTTGTTTCCAGGACCAGGAGCGTCGACAAACCGGTTATCAATGAAGCATATGCAGCGGGCAATCCGTGGTTCGAGATCGTCAACTTCGACGAAGGTACCAGAGGCGAGGACCGCAGTATTGCCGAGGTGGTGGATATCAGTGACGTCGCGGCTTTGAAGCAGAACCCGCTGATCATCGACATCAGGCCCGAAAAAGAGGACGAATTGGTATTACCGTTCTTTTTCGACGGCGAGGACTTTTTGCCGATGGGCGTCGTCGCCATCCTGGAACCCGGATTGATGCAAATCAGCGTGGATACCATCCCAGAGGAAGCAGGGGAGAAAACAAGGAGCCTCGGCGGTGCATTCCGGATGGTGTTCCTGAAATTTGCGGGCAAGCTGGGAATTAAGACTGACCCGAATCAGCTGCGCTGGGTGGATTATGCCAACAATGCGTCCCGCGAAAGTTTGAGGCTCGAAGAGAAAGTAAGCCAGGCCAAATCGGTATTGCTGCTCGTGCACGGCATTATCGGCGATACGGAAGATATGGCCAAGACGTTCAGGATGGCGATCGACAGCGGTTACGACCTCGTGATGACCTACGACTATGAAAACCTGAACACCCCGATCGAAGAGATCGCGGCAATTCTGAAAGGTAAGCTGGCCAATCTCGGATTTCAGGAGAATGACGGAAAAGAGCTGGTTATGGTCGCGCATTCGATGGGGGGACTGGTGTCGCGGTATATGATCGAGGAGTTGGGCGGCGACAAGTTCGTCGACAAGCTGATCATGGCGGGTACGCCAAACGGTGGCAGCAAGTTTGGCCAGATCCCGGATTACGTCAGCTGGATGTCCGTCGCGCTTGCGCTGGGAACCAGGTTGTTTCCTCCGCAGGTGGGCGCGGTGGCCGGCTTTTTGTCGTCGGTACTGAAAGTCGGGAATAAAGAAGTGCTGCATACTTTGGCACAAATGGACGCCGGCAGTGATTTTATCAAGAAATTAACCCACAAAAATGCCGCACCGATTCCCTATTTCATCGTCGGGGGCGACCTCGATGCCTATCTCCGGGCCAGCAACGGCCTGCCTTTGATGGAGAAGGTGGTGACGCAAATAGGCACCTGGGTTTACAAGGATACGATCAACGACATTGCTGTGAGCACGGACAGCATCTTCCTTGCGAAGACGGCCGCCGTGCCGCAAAAGGTGTCGTGCCACCATCTCAACTATTTCGTCATCGACGAATCGGTTAACGCGCTGGCTAAATTATTATAGCCTTCCGGCGCGGAAGCGGGTAGTTCCATGGCGTTGAGCATTTTGACGATCGACGCCACATCGTCTTTGAGCGAGTCGGGGATTATCCTCTTTTTGGCAAATGTTTGCAGATCGGCGATCATCGCGTCGCGGTTGTAAATAGCGCTTTCGGCATATGTACAATTTTTCTCGCTGAAATTTTTGCTGCCGGCATATTTCTGATAATAGCGCCTGGCGCCTGTGACGTTGCCGGATAACAGGTGAGCATGGGCCAGGTTCACGTAGATATAGTCGAGGCGCGACTTGGGCGTAATAGCGACCGCCGTGCCTTTTTTGGCATATTCGATCGATTTTTTGAAGTTCCGGTCGAACAGCCGGTACCAGGATGCATTGTTGTAGACGATCGACAGGTAGTGATTCAGGCAGGTATCATTCGGAAGCTTCTCGCGCATGTCTTCGAGGAACAGAATGTGGTCGTCGCTCGCATACCGTTTCGATTGCATGCGCACAAAGGAAAAAAGCGCGTTACGCTCGTCTTCCCGCATTTTTTGGATTTTACTTTCCAGTTCCCCGCGCGCATCCCAAAAGACTTCATTCAATCGCCTGTTGCGGTCGGCGTTTATTTTTCTTGACAGCGCCGTCCACAGCGCGTAATTGTACTGCCCGTCTACCTGCCTCACCAGCGCACTCAGGACACCTCTCAGATTGACGAGGGAACCTGAGTTTTCGGAAGAAAAGAAATGGCTCGACAGTCTGTCAATCGAAGTAAGGTATTCGTTTTCCAGATAGGCCCACAAGTCCTCTTTGGCAGCGATACCCGAATTTCTTTTCAGGTATTCAAGATCTTCTACATCCAGCGGCAGCAGGAAACGCACTTTGGTTTCGGGAAGAAGACGTGTGCTCGGTTCGATTTTTTTGTTGCCGGTCCAGAACAGGCGGGTTATTCCCATTCGGGTATCTGAAATGGCTATCACAGAGTCGTGCGGGAACCTCCTCAGCGAATTGTAATTATACTCGTTGTCGATATCATACAGCGATTGCGTACTGTCGCTCAAAATCCCCTCCGAGGTTAGCCTGAACGATTCTCCGGTACGGGTGCTGTCGATAACCCTCTTCATCAGCAATATTTTTCCGCTATCGTATGAGATCCGAACCAGGGTAGTATCGTGGCTGTTAATAACCACCCTTATACCGTGGTTGGCACGGTCCCTGGTCCAGCTATATTTGACAAGGTTGTACCTGTTTTCAAGCGTTCCCAAACGCTCGTCGTACAGACTTACGGTGTTGGGACCTGCAATAATCAGAAGCTTTTTGCCTTTGCCTACGTGGGCGAAAGCCATATCCGTAATCGGTTCCACATTAAATATGGAAGCGAAATACAGGTTTTCGTGTTCGGGATAGCGCTTGATTTCATCAAACATGCCATCCCCGAACAGCCCGGAGAGCACGCTGTTTTGTTCATATTGTTTATAGAGAATGTACTGCTGGGTTTTCGATTTGGCAAGATTAATGAGGAGCCGGTAGCGTGTGCTTGTTTCGGAACTCCATATGGTCAGAAAGGTCAATATGGTTAAAAGAAACAGGGCGCCTGCGGCATAGCTTAGCCCGTATATTGTCGTGAGCCGCCGTTTGCTGTCCCTAACGAATTTCCATTCCTCTTTCGTCGGCTGCTTGCTCAGGGCTACATTCTCTCTTATATCTTTGGCCGAACGCTTGATATCCCTTAAATCATTCCGGTCGAGGTACGACCTCAAAAACCATATCTTATTGGACTGCTCGTATTTCAGGTAGGCATTTTTAATGGTCTTAATCGTCCTGGCTATATGCGAGTTTTCCAGGCTGAACTTGTCGTAAATGATTTGGGCCAGGCTATCGTGCGCGATTTCATAAATGCTGTCTGTCCCGTTAACGCCGTATTTGTCCAGCCTGAGAATGTTCTTACCGGCGAGCGATTTGACGATAGCCGTGGCAATGTCCAGCGGGGCCGCTTGTGAAATCACGTCCTCGATTTTTTGCGGGCGCTTGGTGCCTTCGTCGCTGACAAAACAGTAGAGCACGTCCCTGACAGTATTGTAATTGACCGATCCGTACACCGCCGAGACTTCCGAAATTGTCTTCTCTATCCTCTGTTCCAGGAATTGTCTGAGCACGTTCTGGATGTTGCCCACCTCGGCAAGGAGGTTGATTTTGAAACTTTTACGCGGGCCCGGCGCCTGATGCCAGAGCCGGTCGAGGTAAATCTGAAGATGAGGCAGCTCGATCAGATTATCGTCGATTTTCAGGTTTTTAACGATCGCTTCGACGGTGGCGTCGTCGGTTTCTATTTCAAAGTGTTCACAGGTTTTTTGGATGACATTTTTAATATCGTTGTCCGTCATCCGTTCGATCAGCACGCGCTTGTCGAAAATTTCCGGCACGATGCTCTCATACTTTTGCAACTGCGCGATGTATCGCTCGCGCATGATGAAAATCACTTTGCACGGAATGTCCCTCGCGTCGAGTATTCGTCTCAGCTCATTGAAGAACGTCTCCTGTTCTTCGGCATTTCCAAAAATGAATATTTCCTCGAACTGGTCGAAGATCAGGTATACGGGCTTGAAAAAATCGAGGTAGAGGGACCGGAGGCAATCCAGAATGTCGGAATCGAGCGGGAAGTCCTTCTTGTTTTTTACGTTGATTTCCTTTCTCAGCGAAATGTTGATATTGTCGTACCGCCGGACGAATATTTCCAGCCAGTCGGTTTTTTCGAAACAGTTCGCGAGCCCGCATTTGATGATACTGGATTTTCCTGTGCCCAGCGGACCGTTTACGAGTACGATGTTGGACTCGTGAATGTAGTTGTAAATGATCCTGATCTCGTCCTCTCTTTCAAAAAAGGCGCTGCGTTCATTCTTCTCAAACGAGTCCAGCAGTTTGAATGGCGAAGGTGTCATGATCGGTCGCTATTTGAAATAGGAAATAAAAACTTCGACGCTCTCCAGAATCTCCGGGCCGATGGTGTCCAGTTCTTCCTGCGATATTTTTAAGTCGGTCTTGGTTCTTAAAAAAGTGGGCAGGGCAGGTATTTGCAGACGATCTTTCTTCTCATTGATATTCTTGATGAAATTGTAGGTGCATGTGGCGGAAGCAGCGCTTTTATCATAATTATAGAAGAAGTAGATTTTGGAGAGCTTTTCGCTGATCAATGCATTCATGTCGATCACAAACGGGTACAGGTTGAATGCGGAAAGGTTCTTGTTCTCGATCTTGTAAATAACTACCGAGTTGGAATCCGTGAAATTCTCGAAGTCTTCCATTTTGTCGGTGAATCCGACCAGTACGTAGTCCAGTTTCACCATCTTGTGCTGGTAAACAGCCGGCTGGTTCTTCTTTTTATTGATATAGATATTCTTGATGGTCGCGAATTTGTACCTCGCGCAAAATCCCAGTTCTTTGAACATAATGCAAAGGCTGGATTCGGCTTTCTGACAATCGTCCAGGATATCCCGGTCGTCGAGATCTTCCATCGCGGTAAGGTCCTTGTATTTGCTTTTGATGCGTGTGATATTCAGGTAAGCTCCGAAGAATTCGCTGTCCCGCTCGTCCATGAGGTCGGCCAGATGAGACATTTCGTTCACGAACAACGGTACGTCATGGGCTTTCAGCTTGTCGTGGATAAGCCTTACAAGCGGAATGACGTCATAGGCCTGCCTGTCGTGATGACTGAGCAGGAAGAATCCGCTGATCTGTTCTTTCAGGTGATCTTCCAGGACGGGGACCTTACCTTGCACCAGCGCCTCCCAGAGTTGGGAAAACATGATGAACAGCAGCAGGTCGGCCATTACCGTGTAGGTATTGATCAAAAATCGCAGGCGTTCGCTTGCCAGGGGTTCGTCTTCAGTGACCAGCAATTTCCGCACCTGCTCGGCAATAGGGGAGGGCAGGCTATTGATAATCGCATTTTTTACTTCCCTCACATCGAATTTTTTTGGGTCCCATTGTTCCCCGTACTTCTTTTCAAGGTCTTCGAACATCGGAAGCTCGTCGCTGAACGTCATCAGGACATTGTAAAGCGCGGCCAGGATCGCGTCTTCGGATGTATTGAACTTCGTATCGATCTGGCTTTTGATGTGCAGCTCGTAAAAGCTCTTGTCGGATAGCCGGTGGCTCGCCGTACCTTGCTGGCTTTTGTGAAGATAGAGCCCCCAGGCGGGTCCCGTATTGGGCGCTTTGATCAGACGTGCAATGCCACGGTCGGGATCTTCGGTGCTGCTAAGTGCCGCGTTGTTTTTGGCAGTAACCACCTCTGTGGCCAGCCTGAAAGCTTCGTCGATGGAATGTCCGCCGGCCAGCTTTTGGTAAAAGTCCTCGGCAAAGCGCGTGGCAGTGTCGTCTCCGATGTCGACGCTCGTCGCGATCACAGCGCGGACGCCGGCGTCGAGGAGTTGGTCGACCTGGTCCTGGGTTGAACAGCCATTCAGAAAAACGAGCTGTAAATTCTTTTGCAACTGGATCGATTGGAGCAGGCCGGCGCCGTAAACCGTGGCGTCCTCCATCAGCAGCTGACTGCCGCTCGCGTGTCCCGCGTAGTGGATGATTTCGACCTGGGGCTGATACAAAAGCAGCCGGTCCCGCAATTTCTTGATCGTGCGGGCATCGGTGTCGAGCAAGAGGTGGCCTTTACCCTGTCTTTCACGCAGCGCGTCCGAGATAGCTTCTTTTTCCTTTTCAAGTTGTGACAGGTAGGCGTCACCGGAATTCGAAAATGCACAAAGTATAACCGGGGGTCGCATTGATCGGGAGGATTTTGGCTCGTTAGGGTACGGATCTATAAGGTATAAAGGAATACCAAAGTAGTTCTACTTTTTCTGGGAAATGTTATTAAGCGGCTTTTGTTTAATTAGGCTGGCTTATGCTATCTTGCCCTCTGAAAATGCGTCCCCGATCTTCTATGCGAGTCACCAGATTTATTAACCGACTAGATGCCCATCACAAGCTCGTCATATCGCTGATTTGCGGTATTCTGGCGGTTATCATGGTCGCTCCTGTTGCCGAGAAGCCCATCAACTGGATGATCGGCTGGCTCGCGTATGGTACCGTGCACCTGGGCCTGGCATGGGTCACAATACTCAGCTCGCACCCATCGGAGGTACGGCGCGAGGTGGACGGGCAGGATTCGAACCGGATTATGATTTCCCTCTTTGTAATCGTTGCCTCATTTGTGAGCCTTCTCGCCATATTATTTTTGTTGCAAGGCGCGGGAAAGGCAGCTTCGAGATCGGAACTGACCGTGCATTTGCTCCTTTCGTTTTCCTGCATCATCTGTTCGTGGGTCCTGGTTCATACCATATTCACGCTACGTTATGCCCATCTCTATTACCGCACAACTGAAGGCGGCGGCAACGGCAAGCAGCAGCGGGGGCTGGAATTCCCTGGTGAAACGGAACCAGACTACCTTGATTTTACCTATTTCTCCTTTGTAATAGGCATGACATTCCAGGTCTCGGACGTGACTATTTCTTCCAGGGAACTCAGAAGGCTTGCGCTTGTCCACGCGTTGTTGTCTTTCGCATTCAACACGCTTCTTGTAGCGCTTACCATCAACGTCGTGTCAGGGTTGATACAAAGCAAATCTTAGCCGACCGGTCGTCACAGCTCCCAAATTTTCGCTAGTTCGACAACATGCAGCCCATTTGCGAATACCTTGGGAGCTTTGGCCATTTTTTCGGCTAATATCGAGGTGGGCAGCGGTCGGAGTTTACGCATCAGTCCCAGTGAATTGAAGAATTTCAATGCAGCTGCCGAAAGTTGCTCACCCAGCCTGTCGGTATTTTTTCGCAGCAAAAGTCCGGGCCGGAAAACAATATGCTGGTCGAACGCCAGGCTGGCCAGGTGCTCTTCTAGTTGCCCCTTTATTCTGGAATAAAATACCCTGCTGGTAGCCGAAGCGCCATAGGACGACAAGAGGACCAATCTGGAAACACCATTTCTTTTCGCTATCGCCGCGAACCCGGCGGGGATTTCAAAGTCGATCCGGTATTGCGCTTCTCTGGAACCCGCTGTTTTGAGGGTTGTCCCAAGGCAAGAGAACCACACATCTCCATTAATTTCGCCAGCTACATCTTCCAGCTTGTTATAGTCGGTGATGATCTCCGTTAGTTTGGGATGAGTGACCCCACCGGGCCGACGTACAAAAGCCACGATTTCTGTATAATCCGGGTCGCGCAACAGTACATCTACGAGATCCTTTCCGGTCGCTCCCGTCGCCCCTATGATCAGCGCTTTCATAATTCGTTTGTTTTTTATTTGTAAAGTAATGCATGCTATTCAAAAATCATTGTTTTTCGTCCTGCGACGCTACGGAAGAAGGCGTGGTTAAAATCGAATGAGGTTTGGTTAAGATATAGCCAAATCTTCATTATGAAATATTATTCCTTTGTATTGTGCATTCTTTTCTAATCAGACGCCGTCTCCTATGCCAAGCATTTTTGTCAGCGATACCCAGCTGGTCTTCGGACTTAAGGCAGGCGACGAGGACGCTTTCCGGCAGATCTACGACCGTTACTGGCACAAGCTTTACCGGGTAGCGGTGGGCAAGGTGAAGGCCATTGAGAATGCCAAGGAAATCGTGCAGGACATTTTTCTGGATCTCTGGCTGAGGCATGCCGACCTGGATATCGAAACCCTTGACCATTACCTGTTCAGCGCCGTCAAATTCAAGGTGCTCGATTATTTCAAGCATGAGATCGTGCGGCAAAACCATCGCGATTTCCTTACTTTCAGCCAGTCCGATGCCGACTGGGATACCGAGCAGGAGATTGCCTACAACGACCTGAACCAGTCGATTATCGCCTGCATTGATCAACTGCCTCCCAAGACAAAGCAGATCCTTGAATTGAGCCGGTTGCAGCACAAGTCTAACATGGAGATCGCAGACCTACTCGGCATTTCGCACCGGACGGTAGAGTATCACATTGCCCAGGGCCTCCAAAACCTTCGCCTTTATCTCCGGGATTATATCATACTGCTTCTGGTAGTACTGCACCAGTATCTCAAATAGCCGTTCCGATGCCTTTCACGAGCTGTAAAATTCCAATTATTACGGGGTGAGACAGGTCTTTTTATATGATTTTTCAAATATTTTTTGAAATCATATGTGGCATATGCTTGGGTTCGTCTACTTCTATATATAAATCGTCTTATTTGGATTGTCGCGCTATGGGTAAAAATTGGAAAGGGCTTTACCGCCTGCTGGATCAATACCAGAAAGGGACTATTAACCCGATCAAAAAGCAGGTAATGGATTTTTGGTACGATTCGCTTGGATCGGAGCAGCGCAACGAAGCGCTCCCCACAGACCAGGAACTTCGGTTAAAGGACGAAATGTGGGCTGGTATCCGGCAGGGGGTCGCTCGGGAGCGCGGGGAGGAAGTACTGCATCCGGCCAGGCGCTGGTGGCAAACGGTTTATGTTAAATTGGCTGCTGCGTGCCTGGTTTTAATGATCGGCTTTTTTACTTACAAGCAGTTTGCCGATAACTCCACCATTATCGTACACGTACCGGATAGCGCAATGGAAGGAATGCTGCAATACACCAATCCACAAGGCCCGAACAGGATTGTCAGGCTTTCCGACGGAAGTACGGTTTCGCTTTTCAAAGGGGCGACTTTGTATTATCCCAGGGTTTTCACAGGTGCGGAACGAAAGGTTTATCTGAAAGGGGACGGGCTCTTCGAGGTGGCGCCGGATAAATCGCATCCATTCCTGGTGTATTCAAACCACATCATTACCCGTGTCGTCGGTACGAGTTTTGTCATCAGGGAAAATCGGAAAGGAAGTGTCGAGGTGGCAGTTTTGACCGGCATTGTGAAGGTTCAAAAGAATGTCGAAGGCGACGCCCCGGCGCAGGAAGTTACATTGACGCCGAATAAAAAAGTAACCTTTATGCCCCAATCCCAAACGTTGGTAACCGGGCTGGTGGAGCAGCCTGTCGTGATCGACGATCATATCAGGGCCATCGAAGAGGCGCAGTTCAATTTCAGGGATGCGGCCCTTACGGACATTGTTTCGCTTCTGGAAAAGGCCTATGGCGTGGACATCGAACTTTCGAATGGAAAGCTTAAAAATTGCAGCATTACCGCCGACGTTTCGCAACCCGGCTCCCTGTTTGAGAAACTGGACATTGTCACCGGTGCCATCGGTGCCCAATACCAGGTGACGGGCGAAAAGATCGTGCTCGACGGCGACGGCTGCCCTTCCGAGCAATAATTTAACCAAACTTCTGACCCTATGAATTAAATCAGCGCAAAAGAAAGACCGAAGATGCTGGAAACATACTTCGGTCCAGACCCAAACCTGCAAACGAGGCTATTTCATTCTGGAAAAATGAAATGCTGGGAATCGTTTAAATCAACACCTTGATCAAACAATGTAAAGCAATGAAAAAAAGGCTACAAATCATAGACCCTTGGTGGACTATCATGAAAGTGTCAACATTACAACTCTTCTTTATCATACTCGTGGCGAGCTATGCCAATGCGGGCAGGACGCACGCGCAGGAGCTTTTGATGAAGAAGGTGTCCGTCGAAGCCCAGCAACAGCAGATACTGGTAATCCTCACCGAGCTGGAACAAGCGGCGAATGTCAAGTTCGTATATAGTAAACAGTTACTTCCGGTTTCAAGGAAAGTTACGCTGACGGCCATTAACAAGCCTTTGTCCGAAATCCTGGACATGATGTTCAGTCCCGACAATATCACGTACCGGATCGTTAAAAACAGGATCATCCTCAAATTGGCAAAACCAACCGCCGCGCTCGAAGACGTGATGCAGCAGATAGTTGCAATGGATGACGCAAAAGTGGTCGAAAAAACGGTGACCGGGACGGTCACGTCGGCCGGTAAGGAAACGTTGCCCGGCGCAAATATTACACTGAAAGGTACTACCCGGGGAACGACGACGGATGTAAATGGAAAATACTCGATAGACGTTCCCGAGCAGGATGCGATCCTGGTTTTTTCCTATGTCGGCTACGAAAGCCAGGAAGTAAGGCTGGGAGCCGCCTCCGTAGTGAATGTAGATTTGAAATTCAATGACAAATCCCTCGAAGAAGTGGTTGTTGTCGGCTACGGCACCCAACGCAAGTCGGACCTGACCGGGTCGGTGACGAGCATCAAAGGTTCGGAGCTGACCAAGATCGGCGGGAGTAATGCGGCCGAAGGATTGCAGGGCAAAGTGCCGGGGGTGTCGATCCTGAACCAGGGCGGGCCGGGCGTTGCGCCTACCGTTTTTATCCGCGGCCTGGGGACGAATGGTGACGCGGGGCCACTGTACGTTGTGGACGGTATGATGGTGAATAACATCGTTTACCTCGCCCCGGGCGACATTGCTTCGATGGAGATTTTGAAGGATGCGTCGGCGACGGCTATTTATGGCTCACGTGGGGCGAATGGCGTTATCCTGATCACCACCAAAAAGGGAAAAACAGGCAAGCCTGTTGTCAATCTCAGCACCAGCCATGGATTTCAGTTTTTGACACGAAAATATGAGGTAGGTAATGCCAGACAATACGGGCAGCTGGTAAATCTTTTCAAGACCAATGCCGGGCAGGCGCCGCTCTACAATGTGGATACGCTCGGTGAGGGTACCGACTGGACGAAAGAGTCGGTTCAGAAGGGTTATGTGAGCGATTACCAGCTCTCGGTGGGCGGCGGCACCGACCGTGTCAGCTACAATGTAAGCGCCTCTTACCATAAAGAAAACGGCGTGCTGAAATACACCAGTTTCGACAGGCTTACCCTTCGCGCCAACAATGAATACAAGATCAGCAGCAAACTTACACTTGGCAGCAATCTGTCTTTTTCAAGCAGTAACTATAAAGGAAATGCCGGCTGGAACGGAGGCCGGGGGATTAACTCGCTTTACCGGATCTCGCCTTTGATACCCGTGCGAAAGGCTGACGGCGGTTTCTCGGCAGGACAGGACCCGGACGTAGTCAATCCTTATGCCGCATTGTATTATGGCAAAGACGTGCACACGCGCCCGATGCAATTTGTAGGCAATGCATTTTTGAATTTCGAGATTTTCAAAGGCCTTACCTTTCGCAGCAGCTACGGTACTGATTATACGCTGAACAAAATCAACTCGTTCACCCCGGCATTCAATGTATCGAGCCCGAACCAGATCCAAGCCAGCAACTCGCTCGAAAGCGGCTTCGAAACCAGATATTCATGGCTTTGGGAGAATACGCTGACTTACGACAAGCAAATCGGAAACGACCACCATCTCAATTTGCTGGCAGGCTATACCTCGCAGAATTACGATTACAATATCCTTAGCTATACCGGAAGCGGTTTGTTGTCGGCCGACCCGGACTACCGGTATCTCCAGAGTGTGCCTTCATCGAGCCTGAGCATGAACCCGGCTTTGCCGACCAGCGAGTCGATCCTGTCTTACCTGGTGCGTGCTAATTACACATTCAAGGACCGTTATTTGCTCACTGCTTCGTTCCGTACCGACGGCTCCTCGAAGTTTGCGCCCGGCCAGCGGTGGGGGAGTTTCCCGGCCGTCGCATTGGGCTGGCGTGCCTCGGAAGAAGCATTTCTGAAAGATATCCGCTGGATCAATAACCTGAAACTGCGCGGAAGCTGGGGGCAGATCGGTAATAATAAAATCGCCAACTACCAGACTTACAGCACGCTTTATCAGGAGCCAACCTACAATGCGGTTTTCAACGGCGTTTTTTACAACAACGCGACCATTACCACGGCAGCCAATCCCAACATTACCTGGGAGTTTTCGCAGCAAACGGATCTGGGCGTTGAATTTGCCACCCTTAATAACCGCCTGAAAATCGAGGCGGATTATTACAGCCGTGATACTAAAAACCTGCTGCTGGTATTGCCCATACCGGGCAACTCTACCGGCCTGAGCTCGGCGGGCTTTTCCAATGCTGGCACGGTTCGTAACCGGGGATACGAGTTCTCGCTCAGCTGGGAGGATAATGCCGGCGATTTCAACTATGGCGTGAGACTGACGGGCACAGCCAACAGAAACAAGGTGCTTGATTTCCGCGGGCAGACCGTGTACACCGGCGACTGGATGGTTCCGTCTACCCACATGTCCAAAGCCGGACTTCCGATCGGTGTTTTCTACGGCTACAAGACGGCGGGGATTGCGCAAACCCAGCAGCAAATCGACGAGCTTAATGAAAAGGCGGCATCTGCGTCCGGCGTTGCGGGCAAGCAATTCTGGCCTGGCCTGAAACCGGGCGATCTGCTATTTCAGGACCTGAATGGAGACGGGTTTATTGATGTTAAAGACAAAACCGAGATCGGCTCGCCGCATCCTAAATTTATTGGCGGGATCACGCTCACAGCCTCTTACAAGGGACTCGACCTGACGGCCGATCTGATGGGCAGCTTTGGCGCCAAGATCAACAACAGCGCACGTAACCAGTTTCTGGCTTCGGGCCTCACCAACCTGAACGTGGAATGGCTCGATTCCTGGACTCCTGAAAACAGGAACACCGATATTCCACGGTATGCATTCAATACATCCACATCCCAGCAGTCGGACTTTACCATTGCCAACGGTAATTATTTCAAGGCCCGGTTCATTGAACTGGGATACACATTAAGCCCCAGGTTGCTGGCCAAATCGAAGATTTCGAGCCTGAGGATCTACGCGAACACAACCAATCCTTTTTACCGGACCAAGTACAAGGGCTTTTCTCCGGAAGTGTCCAATTCGTATGGCGTTACCACCATGGGGGACGATTTCAGGACTTACCCGGTTTCAGGGACTGCCAGAATTGGTTTGAATGTCACATTCTAAGGAATTTAACTTGACTTACAGATGAAATCAAATATAAAACTGGGTATAGTTTCCTCGTTGCTGGCCTTGGGACTGGGTTCTTGCGGGGAGGATTTTTTGGATAAGGCGCCGCTGGGCACATTATCTACGGCTTCATTCGAGAACGACACAACCACGCTGGGGCTTGCCGTCAACCGCTTGTACGGTACGCTATCGTGGCGCGAATATACCATTGGCCGCCAGCAGTTCAGCACCCACGAGCTGTCCGGCGATGACTTCGTTCCGGGCACGGACGCCAACATGAACCTGTTCCAAAGCTATGCTTACCTGGCCGATAATGCCTATATCCAGCAATATTGGGACAGGACTTATCAAAACATCCATTATGCCAATGTGGTGATTGATCGTACTGCCGGCCTCGGCGAGCGTGCACCGGCTTCCGCTAAACTATTTGAGGCGCAGGCGAAGTTTTTCCGGGCCTATTACCATTTTGATCTGACCAACGTTTTCGGGGATGCGCCATTGCGGGACCACGATCCGGTTGTGGCCGAATACAATATCCCCAAAAGCTCCCGCGCGGACATTATCAAGCTCGTGATCTCGGATTTGAAATACGCTATCGACAACCTGCCCACCCGGGGCCAATGGGGCACTTCGCAGCTGGGCCGCATTACAAAAGGCACCGCGCAGGGTTTGCTCGCCAAAGTATATTTGTATCAAGGTGATTATGCCAATGCGAAAGCTTATGCCGATGCGGTCGTGAACGGGGGCGAATACAGCCTGGAACCCGACTACCGGGCGGTTTTTAGTCCTGAAAAGCTCTATGGTTCCGAGAATATGATGCCGGGAGGGTACACTTTTAACTCTTCGATCAGTCCCGGCCGCTGGTATAACCCGTACCTGCAATACCAGGGGCTGCCCGGGTTTGCCAATGGCGTCATTTACCCTTCCCAGGGCCTGGTCGACAGCTACGAAAGCGGCGATCCGCGGATGAAGGCAACTATTTTTACTAAGGCCGATTCGATCGCGGGTTATAACGGTAATAAGCCCGTGGCATTTCCTGCGAATACCAATTTTGCCAACAAAAAGGTGATATGGCCATTTTCTTATTGGAATCAGTCCAATTTCTCTTTCCAGAATGTAAACCCGATGTTTTTGCGCTACGCGGATATCCTGCTGATCAACGCCGAAGCGAGCAATGAGCTGGGTAACACGGCTGATGCGCTTAAATACCTGGAACAAATCCGTTTTCGCGCCCGCGGCGGCAAGACCTTTAAGGCAACCGCGGATGCAGGGTTAAACGGGGGAAAGGGTATTCTTCCCGAAATCACGGCCACCGGCAAAGTTGCCCTGCGGCTGGCGATCTGGGGTGAGCGGAGGGTCGAGATGGCGCTCGAATTCAACCGTTGGTTCGATCTGGTGCGCTACAACAAGGTAGCCGCCGCAGACGGCAGCGACGGGACCGGCTACACGGAAGCATTGTTGAAGAACACTTATGGCCGTACGAATTTCAGTTTTGAAAAGCACAGCCGCTTCCCGATCCCTGCTACCTATATCACTTCCTCTAATGGCGTGCTGGTACAGAACAAATCCTGGTAGCTCGCCGTCAGGCGACTGAATATTCCCCGGCCGCCTGACCACTTTTTCCCGAATTTTCTTTCATCGTCCTGATGGCCGGCTAGTTGTTGGCTGTACGGGAAGGCCATGGCCGTCTTTCGGGGAAATCCACTTGTTCTTGCTAATTCAAAAACTCAGGTAAAATGCTGAATTCATGAATAAAAGATACTTCATATTAGCAGTCATTCTGTATTGTCTGGCTGCATTTCAATTGCGTGCGCAATCTGTCCATCCGGGTGTTCCTTTCAATGCGCAAGACCTGGCCCAGCTTCGGATCGATATTAACTCCGAGCCATGGAAAACACCTTATCAGAACTTCAAAAATGGCGCCAACCTCTCGTACATAGCCGCTCCGGCGGTCGAGGTGAGCCGCGCACCGAACATCGACGCCGCCCGCACAGCGTGGAGCCGCGATATGAACATGGCCTTCAATTTAAGCATGGTATATGCCCTCACCGGCCAGGAATCCTACGCAGCGACGGCGAAGCAGATCCTCATCGACTGGGCTAGGGTCAATAAGAAATGGAGCGGGGACGAAGATTTTCTCGATTTGGGCGACTACGCCGACAAGTTTACCGTCGCGGCGGATATCCTGAAATCGACCTATCCGGGCTGGACCTCGCAGGACACAGACCTGGTCAATGCATGGTTTACCAACGTACTCTGGCCGGTTGTGGACGTTCCCAACCCGACCAGGGGAGCAAACCAGGGGGCTATCCAGCTGAAAGCGGCGATAGGAATTGCCGCGTTTTTGCAGGATCCTGCCAAATGGAATGCTGCCGTACATTCGCTCAGGGCAGGCGCGAGTGGATTGGCCAACAGCCTTGCCAATGGCCAGGTGGGTGACTCGGGCCGGGACGAAGGCCACTGGCGCGGGCAGGTAGAGGCGCTGGCATGGTGCCTGGAAGTTGTATGGAAGCAGGGAATCGATCTTTACTCGGAGCTGGATAACCGCATGTTGAAGATCGTGGAGCTGTATGCGCATTTTCATCAGGATAAGGCACCTTTTATCAATCAATACATTCTGTCGGGTAGTACTTATGCCTGCTGGACCAATTGGGGGAGCGATGGTTCTGCCAAACTCAATCTGAATGCTTACGAAATCATTCATAATGCCTATGCCAACCGCAAGGGCATTGCAACGCCTTATGCCGATATGTTTTTACAGCGGCCCGAAGGAGTGGTTAATACAGGTAATTTCTTTTATCACAAAACATCAGATAATTCAACGGCGGCCGCATTACCACCCTTGATGCTTCCTGTGGCTAAACCGGTTGAAACGCTGACAAATCTCGGGATAGGGACAGTCGGCACGGTAGGTTCATCCACGTACAGCGCAGGGACATGGACGGCCAAAGGAGCGGGTACCGGTCTGCCGGTACCTGTGCTCACAAATCCCGATGGTTTTAACTTTGCATTTCAAAAGCAAACCGGCGATGTGGTGCTGGTTACGAAAGTCGACACGGTGGAAGGCCCTTCCAATGCAAGGGCTGGAATCCTGATACGGGAATCGCTGGCGGCTGATTCCAAATATGTGGGGATCTTTATCAACGCGCAGGGTGGTGTGTCTTCTACCTGGCGCGGGGCGGCCGCTTGGAGCAAAACCAATGTCTCCTGGAACAATCCGCCGAGGGGTTATCTGGCCCACGGCTGCTTTTCTGCACCCTATTGGCTGAAAATGCAGCGAATAGGTAACCGGGTAACCGCATTCGATTCCCCCGACGGCGTGAACTGGACGGCCTTGGCGGAAGTCGAAATTCCGATGAATGCCGATGCACACGTCGGCATCGGCGTGACTTCGGGAAGTACTTCCGAAGTTGCTACCGCCACATTCTCGGGCCTTCAAATGTCCAGCTCGGCCCCCGAGGGTTCGCCGGTTATCCAAAGCGCCACAGCTGCGGCGGCACAGGTGGGCAGCAGTTTTCAATACCAAATCCAGGCAAGCGGTACTCCGACCACGTTTTCGGCCGACGGCCTCCCGGCTGGCGTTACGATTGACACATCCACCGGCCTCGTTTCCGGCGTCCCTACCGAAACCGGGAGCCGCAATGTAACCCTGGGCGCGACCAATGCCGCCGGTACAGGTAAAGCGATCCTGATCATTGACGTCACCACCGGCACCGCGCCCGCTGCGCCAGACCTGACGAGCGTAAGCAGAACCGGCAATGATCGGATTGACCTGACCTGGGCGGCATCCGCTGGCGCGAATACCTACGCGATCAGGCGCTCACCGGCTCCAGGCGGGCCGTATGAGCAGGTCGCGTCCGGCTTTAACCTGACAACTTTCACGGATTTGAACGCCAGGGCGGGAATGAATTATTACGTAATCACGGCTTTTTCGGGTGCGCTGGAAAGTGATTTGTCCAACGAGTTGTCCACCGAGCTTCCGCCCCTCTCGCCTGCACGTCCAACCATAAGCAATGGCGACGCCCAGGTTACGCTCACCTGGCAAGCGACCGAAGCCGCGTTGACGTATAAAGTGAAGAGAAGCAGCGCGGCTGGCGGCCCTTATACCGAAATCGCCACCGGCGTGACCGCGACGAGCTATACCGATCAGGCTGTGACGAATGCAAGCCTCTACTATTACGTTGTTTCGGCGGTCGGCATTAGCCTTGAAAGTGCCAATTCGCCCGAGAGCCTGGGGGTACCGGGGACGACCTCCAGTGTCTGGAAAGCCAATCCGGCGAGTAAGCTGTGGTCGGAAGCAGGCAACTGGGAGGGGGCCGTTCCCACATCGCCCGCGCTGGTCTATTTTGGTGCTTCACAATCGACCGCAGTTTTGCAAAATGATATCGCAAACCTGTCGGTGGCGCGGCTGACATTTGCCGACAGTGCCTACCAGATTGCAGGTAATGCATTTACACTCCTGGATGGCGTGGAAAACAATGCAGCCAAAACACAGGTCATTCAGGCGCCGGTAGCATTGGGTAACAATGTGCAGATGATCACCAATGGCCACGTCCGCTTCGAAGGCATTATTTCGGGTGCCAACGCGATCACCAAATCGGGTGCGGGCGTCCTGCAGATGAACGGGCTGAATACCTACGCAGGCGGCACGGTCGTAAGCGCAGGTACGCTCAAAGTGACGGGCGGACAGGACGGCTCGCCGGTGGGCCCGCTCGGAAGCGGCCTGTTGACGCTCAAAGACGGGACAACGCTCAATTCGACTGATGTGACCAATACTTTTATTCCCAATGATATTAAAATTGAAGGAAATGTGATGTTCCTGAATGGCTGGGAATCTGATTATATCAAAATTACGGGTGGTCTGAAAGGCAGCGGAAATATCACTTACGACGGTTCCAGTTATAGCGGACTTGACCTGAACGGCGATAACAGTGAATTTACCGGCACGTTTTCGGCTGTCAGACGAAGCAGCCGGCAGCGGTGCAACTTCACGAACCCCAAAGCCGGGAGCGCGAAGGCAAGCTGGTTTCTGGATGCGAATTTCAGCCGTGACAGCCAGCGGATGCTTTTCACGGGCGAAATCGAATTTGGGGCTTTCTCGGGGGGAGGTACCATTACCGGAAGTCCCGCGCCCGTTCTGAAAATCGGGGCGCTCAATACCGATACCGAGTTTAGCGGACAGCTTTTGAATGCCATATCCCTGACCAAGGTAGGTACGGGTTCGTTTACAATGACCGGCACGAATGCCAATACTGGCTTTCTGAATGTCGAGAACGGCAGCGTGTTTGTCAACAACAGCGGCAAGATCTCGAGTGTGGTGACCGTGAAAGGCGGCGCATTCGGCGGGGATGGGACTTGTATCGCCGACATCATCGTCGGTACCGGCAATGGCGGCCAGTTGGTACCGGGTCAAACCCAAAATGCGATCGGGACGCTGACCACCAGCGGGAAAACGACGATCAATGCGGATGCAACTTTTGCTGTTCAGCTGGATTGGTCCGAAATGTTTACGGATAAACTGGTGACCAACGGACTGGTGCTGAATAATGCTGTTCTTTCAGTAACCAACCTGGGCGCAGGGGCCGTTGAAGCAGGCTCGCGGTTCTTGATTGTCGATAATACATCAGCCAGCCCCGTAACGGGTACATTTGCGGGGCTTGGAGAAATGGCGCTTTTGGATGTCAACGGCTTTCCGTTCCGGATCAGTTACCTGGGTGGCACCGGTAACGACATCGTTTTACTGGAAGCGAGCTCGGTGACTACCGCCGTTCCCCAAAAAATAACCGGCCTGGCGGCAACCGGCAAAAGTACAAGCACCATTGAAGTCTCGTGGAAAAAGTCCCATGATTCCGATGTAGTTGCTTCCTATATCCTGAAAAGAAGTACCTCGGCATCTGGCTCGTTCGAGGAAATCGCGGCGCTTGCGGATACTGTTTTTACAGACACCGGACTGGATTACGAAACCACCTATTATTATACTGTTGCAGCCCGAAATTATGTGGGTGAAAGTCCGGCGTCGGATACAGTATCCGCGGCGACGAATGATTTGCTTGTTCCCGGAGCGCTCCAAGGCGTACTGGCAACCGGTGCCGACGCCAAAGTGTATCTTGGATGGACGACGCCCGCCGATGTGACCGCCTATAAAATCGTCCGCGCTACGTCGTCCGATGGTGTACAGGGCCGCACTGAACTGGCCGCAAGCACAAATCCATATGTCGATTCAGGCGTTACCAACGGGGTAACCTACTATTACTGGATTTCCGCCGTCAATCAAAAAGGCGAGGGGCCGCAATCGGCATTCAACCCGGTGACGCCTCAGGGTGGACAGCACGTGTATTATCAGTTCGGTGAGACAAGCGGGCTGCGGGCAGTCGACTCCTGGTCGAGGAAAGATGCTACGCTGGGCGCGGCGGCTTCCTGGGTGGCCGGGAAATCGGATAACGGTGTGCGACTGGTCGGTACGCCCACGTCCTTTGTGACTGTATCCAATGGTGTAATGGATGGCCTGACAAACTTTACGGCTTCTCTCTGGATCAAGCTCGACGCCAGCAACAACTGGGAGCGCGTCTTTGATTTCGGAGCAGGCTCGGCCTATATGTTTCTCTCATCGCGCAACGGCAACACTGGCACTGTTCGATACGCGATCAAAGCGGCAACCGGCAATGAACAATCGGTTACCGCGCCCGGCTCCGCATTGCCCCTGAACACCTGGACGCACGTTGCCGTAAGCCAGAGCGGTAACCTTGTGATCCTGTATGTCAACGGTGCCGAAGTAGCGAGAAACGCCGCACTCACCCTGAATCCTTCGGTCATAGCAGGTTCTGCGAAAAACTACCTCGGCAAAAGCCAGTTCACGAGCGATCCTAACCTGAACGGAACCGTCGATGAGTTCCGGATCTACAACAAGGCGCTCTCTGCTCAGGAAATCCGGGATCTGGTCAAACTCAACCTCAGCAAGCCGCAGGTTGTAGCCGGTGTTGCCGCCACGGCTCAGGGCGCAACTTCCGCGTCCATCACCTGGGCACAAGCTCCCGCAGGGGACCTGGTAACTTCGTACGTCGTTAAACGCGCCACTGCTGCTTCCGGTCCTTTTGAGACGATTACAGAAACTGCGCTGACGACTTACCTGGATAAGCCGCTGGCTGCGGAAACGACCTATTACTACCAGGTAGTCGCCAAAAACATGGCGGGGACAAGCGATGACTCCGGTGTTGCCTCCGTAACCACGACGGAGCTCCCGATACCGTCGGAAATAACAAACCTGATCGTCGCGGGCGCGGACGCAAAGATCATTCTGACATGGTCCCCGGTGGCGGATGTACAGGGTTATAAAATTACCCGGTCGACCTCGGTCGACGGATCGCAAAACAAGGTCGAACTTACCTCAAGTTCGGCGAACTTTACGGATACCGATATAACAAATGGCGTCCGTTACTACTACTCTGTGGTCGCTTTCAATGCAAGAGGAAATGGCCCAGCAAGCCTGTGGCAGCCGGTTTCGGCTGTTCTGGGACGTCACAGCTATTGGGGCCTGAACGAATCGGCGGGTAGCACTGCGCTCGACTCCTGGTCGCGACGCGACGGTACGCTCGCGGCAGGAGCGGCATGGGCTGCGGGTAAAACAGGGAATGGATTGAAATTGAATGGTACCGCGACCTCCAATATGCAGTTGCCGGCAGGCGTAGTGAACGGTCTGACCAATTTTACCATCGCATTGTGGGTGAAACTTGATGTCGCCACGGATTGGATGCGCGCCTTCGATTTCGGGTCTGGTACGACCAGCTACATGTTTATAACCGTGCGGAATGGTGCCACCAAAACCGTCCGGTACGCGATCAAGCAGGGAAGCCCGGCCGAGCAACAGCTCACCGCGCCGGGAGCAGCTTTGGCGGCAGGCACCTGGAACCACATTGCAGTCACGCAGGAGGGGCAGACCGGTATTTTGTATATGAATGGCGTGGAGGTAGCACGAAATACCGCCATGTCGCTGAATCCATCCTCGCTGGGCAATACAACGCAAAACTGGCTCGGGAAGGCCCAATTCAATGACCCGATACTAAACGGAACCATTGACGAGTTCCAGATTTACAACCGCGCGTTGTCTGTCGGCGAGGTCAATCAGCTGATGTCCAACAATGCATTGCCGGTCAATTTTGTGCATTTTTCCGGCGAGGCCACCGCCGAAGGAAACAGGCTTTCCTGGACGACATCCGGGGAAGTCAACAACCAGGGATTCGAGGTGGAAAGAAGCTGGAACGGCAAGCATTTCGAAAAGATCGGGTTTGTGGCCGGTAATGGTACGGTAACTTCCCAGACCGGCTATCAGTTTGTGGATACCAGGCCGCTTGCGAGCGCATACTACCGGCTGAAACAGCTGGATTTTGACCAGCAAGCCGAATTTTCACGGATCATTCACGTGGAAAACGCATCGGGATTGCAGGTGCGGGCCTACCCGAACCCCGTACGCGGGCTGTTGTACCTGGATGTGCCCGAAACCAGTCGCCAGCTGGTTGTCCGTAACATGGCGGGTGTGATTGTCGATGAAAAGAGCAATTATGCTGCAAGCAGCTACGATACCTCACATCTTCCCCAAGGAATGTACCTGATTTCCATTGGAGCTTATAGTTTCAGGGTATTTGTGCACTAGCGATGAAATGAACCCGATGAAACCGGTCACACGGGCTTCATCGGGTTCAGCTATTACAGCAAATCACCAAATTTCATTGTGATTTGGGCAAAATTGTATCAGTCTTCTAAAATAAATATTATTCCTTTGTATTGTTTAATATCAGGCTGAGGTGCCGAACCAGGTTTTCTTGAATGGACCCGGGGTTCGGACATTTTCATGCATATGAATTTAGTACGGTAAACCCGGTTCGTGATTAAAAATTTGGCATAGGCTATGTCAGTGACCTCCTTGATAAGTGACGATGAACTGGTGAGGAACCTCGCGATGGGAGAGGACTGGGCATTTTCCGAGATCTACCGCAGATACTGGAAGAAGATGTTCAAACAGGCTTTTTCCAAAACCGGATCCGATGATGCCGCCAAAGAGATCGTTCAGGACATATTCCTGGATTTGTGGCAGCGCAAGGGAAGTGCGCAAATTCTGGAACTGGAGAGATATCTTTTCAAGGCCGTAAAGTTTCAGGTGCTGGATTTCTATGACAAGCAAATAGTCGGTAAACGGCATCGCGAAGCGCTTTGGGCGAAATTCGGGGAGGAAGTGACCGACTCGGTCGAAGATCAGCTGGCCTTCGAAGAGCTCAACGGAAGAATCCTGGAATGCATTAATGGCTTTTCAGAAAAAACACGCGAGATTTTTACGCTCAACCGCCTGGAAGGCAGGTCTGTAATCGAAATAGCCCGGCTACTGAACTTACCGGAAAGGACCGTCGAATACCACATCACCGTGGCCCTGCGCCATCTTCGCGGGCATCTCAAAGAATATATCGTCTTGTTTTTTACCGTGGCTACCTCGCTGTTCATACGCAAAGGTCTGTGATCCCTGGCACGACCATTGGATTATAGAAAGATTTTTTGCGACTTTTGGTAATATTAATATAAACTTTCAAATATATTTTTATACCATTTGCGGTCGGGAAGGCTTTTGCCTACTGGGTATATGACAGTCGGATATTAAGCTTTGCCCGCGATGAAAAAGAAGCCCAGGAAGTTTTTACATCTTTTACGGAAATACCAGAAAGGGCAGACCACCCCGGAACAAACCAGGGTGATGGATATCTGGTACGACGCCATCGATTACGACCAGAAGGATAGCTCGCTGAATGCAGACCCGGGCATTGAGCACGAAATCTGGGACCGGATCGGCCAAAAAAGACAAAACCGGCCGGAAGCGGGAGGATATAGCCTTTCCTGGCGGCCAGCCTATTGGTTCAGGGCAGCCGCTGCGGCGGTACTGCTGTTGATCGGTGTTTTCCTGATTTACAACTATCGGTCTGCCGGTAAACCGGTGATCGCGGGTATTTCCGCCGAGGCGGTCGCGCATCTCAACGCGGTTACCAACGACCACGATACCTCTCTCACCATCGCTCTTTCTGACGGGAGCAAATGCCGGTTGGCCGCCGGTTCTTCACTTTTTTACCCTTCCACTTTTGAAGACAGCAGCAGGGTCGTGTACCTCAAGGGCGAGGGGTATTTCGAAGTTGAAAAGGATGCGGGGAGGCCGTTCCTCGTGTATTCCGACCATATCGTAACCAGGGTGGTAGGTACCAGTTTTACGGTTAAAAAGCTGAAAGGGACCAGCAATATCGAGGTGGCGGTATACTCGGGGAAAGTTATCGTGGAGAAAACCACAAAGCAGGATGGCGATGCACCCGGGAAGTCGGTATTACTGACACCGAACAAGAAAGTGACCTATCTTTCTCATGACGACAGCCTTGTGCCCGGCCTGATGGACGAACCGGCCCTGTTGCCTGAATACAGCGATACCGACCTCACAGGAGCATTCACATTCCGGGAAGTGGCGGTTTCAGATATCCTTTCTTTGTTTGAAAAAGCCTACGGGGTCACTTTTGTCGTAAGCTCCCAGGAAGTGAAAAATTGTATCGTCACGGCGGATATGTCGCAGGATGCGGGCCTGACTTCAAAACTCGAAATTCTCTGTGCCGCAATCAATGCAGATTTTGAGGTAAGGGACGGCCATATATTAATCTCGGGGCCGGGATGCCGCTGACAGCTGAAATAAGTTCAACCTAAATCACAGATATGAGACAATAATTATCAAAGCAAGCCCGCCATCAAAAAGGCCGGAAAATGTTGGAGCATTTACCGGCCGTAAGTCCAGTTGCGCTCTTGAGCGATTGACAGTCAAGCAAGAGCCTGGTCTTTTTGTCAAACCTTCTTAAGTTTTAACGGTACAAAACAATGAAAAAAGTATCTGGAATCATAGATCCTTTGTGGACTATTATGAAATTATCAGCCTTACAGCTCTTCCTGGCTTTTCTGGCCGGGGCCGCAAGTTTCGCCCGCGAAGGCAGGGCGCAAGAGCTTCTGTATAAAAAAGTGAGCATTCAGGCTGATCATAAGCCGATTAAGGAAATATTGACGACGCTCGAAGCTAAGGCCAACGTAAAGTTCGTATATAGCTTACAGTTACTTCCGGTCAACCGCCGTGTTTCGATCGACGTCGAGAATAAGACCCTTGCCGAAACGCTGGACAAGATGTTCTCTCCCGACAACATCAGCTATGAGACCGTCAACAAAAAAATCGTACTCAAACTCCTGCCGGCCGGATCGTCTCAGGTAGGCGATCCCCTATACGACGGCACCTTTTCCGAGGGAACAGGGCAAGCGGACGAAAAGCTGGTCACGGGCAAGGTTCTCGATGATAAAAATGCGGCATTGCCGGGCGTTAATATTGCTATAAAGGGGACAACCACGGGCACAATAACCGATGCCGACGGGAAGTTTTCCCTTAAAGTGGCCGACGGGGATGCGGTGCTGGTTTTTTCTTACGTGGGATATGTTAGTAAGCAGGTTCAGCTGCAACCCGGCCAGACAACCCTGGACGTCACGCTGGTCACCGACGAAAAGGCCCTTTCGGAGGTTGTCGTGATCGGGTATGGTACTGCCAAAAAGAAGGATGTGACAGGGGCGGTATCCACCCTTTCGGCGCAGGCCTATAAGGATCAGCCGGTGGTCAATGCGTCGTCGGCCCTGCAGGGGCGGGTACCGGGTGTTACCGTGGTAAATAACTCGGGCGCGCCGGGAGGCGGCGTGAAAATCCGGGTAAGGGGGGCCAACTCGATCAATGCGAGCAACGATCCCCTGTATGTGGTGGACGGCGTGGCGCTCAGCAGCATAGGCATTCAGGAGCTGAATGTAAACGATATTGAATCGATGGATATCCTCAAAGATGCTTCTGCAACAGCCGTTTATGGGTCAAGAGGTGCGAATGGGGTGATCATTATCACCACAAAAAGCGGCAAGTCGGGCCCGCCCAAAATAGAGTATAACGGCTTTGCCAGTTTTAACAGGCCGATGAAGCTGTACAAGCTGATGGATGCGCCCACCTATGCCAGTGTGGCCAATGTGGTAGTCCCGGGAAGCTTTCCGGATCCCAATTCATATACAGGCAAATCGACGGACTGGCAACGGTTGATTTTCGATAATTCGGTCACACAAAGCCATCAGATCTCGGCGACCGGTGGCAGCGAAAGCACCAAATATTATGTTTCGGGATTTTACATCGATCAGCAAGGTCTCCTGATCAACAGCGGCCAGAAAAGATTTGGCCTGCGTACCAATGTGAATATCAAAATCAGCAGAAAGCTGAGCTTCGGAGTGAATCTGTACGCGGGCAGGATCAATTCCCTTAACAATGGCGACATTGGTTCGAAAGGAAATCCGGTTACAGCCGCATTGACCTGGGCCCCTACGGAACCGGTGTACGACAGCCCCGGTGTTTACAACCGCCTGGGAGTGTCGCCGATCTGGAGTAATCCCTACATGACCATCAAGGAAAGGCTGAGCCAGAACTTTGCCAATGTCGGCGTATTCAACGGCGTGCTGAAATATAACATTACCGACTGGCTTACGCTGAACATCAATGCCGGGCTTGACATGCGGACGTCGAAGGGCGCTTACCTGAACAATCAATGGGTGGGCTCTTCGATGGGTTCGGGGCAGAACTACGGGGAAAGCTATACATTCCAAAACAACAACGTGCTTAACTTCCACAAAACATTTGATAAGCACGATATCACGGCGACTGCGCTGATGGAGTCCACGTCTAATACCAACAGCGGATTCGCCGCATCCGGTTCGGGGCTGGCCTCCACTTCCAACGGCTACAACAACCTCGGCCTGAACGCCGCACAGTCCATTTCCTCTTCCTATTTAAACTGGTCGTTGTTGTCCTATATGGGACGAATAGCCTACGACTATAACGACAAGTACCTGATAACGGCCACCGTCAGACGTGACGGCTCTTCCAAATTCCAGGGAAAAAACAAGTGGAGCAACTTTCCGTCGTTCAGCGTAGGATGGAAGCTGAACAATGAACCGTTCATACAAAACCTGAATCTGTTTTCACACCTTAAACTCAGGGCGGGATGGGGAGTGACCGGAAATCAGGCGATAGCGCCTTATAGCACGCTTGGTTTGTTGAACCCTGCCATTTACTCCTATGGTACCGGCACTGTTTACCAGGGATATACCTTGGGGAACCCGGCCAACCCGAAAGTGAAATGGGAGACTTCCGCGCAAACCAATGTCGGATTGGAGATGGGTTTCTTCGGCGACCGGCTGAATATCACTGCCGAGTACTACAATAAAAATACCAGGGACCTGCTGCTGTTCAGCCGCGTACCCGTGTATGATGGGGGCGGGAGCTTTTTACAGAATATCGGCAAGGTAAGAAACAAGGGTTTTGAATTGCTGGTGGAGGCGACACCGGTATCCGGAAACGGTTTAACCTGGAATACCTCCGTGAACCTTTCCATCAATAAAAATAAAGTGATCGATATGGGGCAGGACAGCATGATTGTCCGCAATATCATAGGAGGCGGGTTGATCAGCAATAACATACAGGTAGTCAAAGTAGGGCAACCATTGGGTGCCTTCTACCTGATTCCCTGGGCGGGCGTTCATCAGCAAGCCGACGGTGCCCTTAACGCCCAGCCGGGCGACTATAAATACACCGATGTAAGCGGAAACAATTCCATCGGGTTCGAGGACAGGGTTGTTTCAGGAAGCGCTACACCTACGTTGCAATGGGGCTTCAACAACAGCTTTAAATACAAGGGCTTTGAGTTGAATGTTTTCGTACAAGGTTCGCACGGGAATAAGATTTTCAATGCCACCTATGCAGGCACGGCTGTTCCGACAAGCGACGTCAAGTTTATTACCCTGGCCGAAGCCGCCAACTACTGGACGCCATCCAATCCAAGTTCCGAATGGGCCAACCCCGGCAGCAAAAACAAGGCGTGGGTAGAATCGACACAGTTTTTACAGGACGGCGGATATGTGCGCCTGAAAAATGTGAGTCTTTCGTACCAGCTCCCGCCCACCTTGCTGAAAGGTGTTTCGGCGAAGGTGTACGTCAGTATCCAAAACTTTTATACGCTCACCAAGTATAAGGGATATGATCCCGAGGCGACTTCGACCGAGTCGAACAGCGATGCCGACGCAGGCATCGACCTGGGAGCATACCCTTCTCCGAAAACATTCACGGTTGGGTTGCGCCTGGGCTTTTAATTGATAAATCAGTTTAAGATCGAAAATATTCTGAAATGAAAAAGATACTTATTTCACTAGGCATTACTGTTTCGCTGGTTGCAACGTCGTGCAGCGACGACTTCCTGGCAGAGGAGCCGAAAGGCAGCATTACCCCTGCCACCTTTTATAAAACCGGCAGCGACCTGAAAATGGCTTCGGCGGCCCTGGCCCTGCAGTTCAATGGGGCATTTAATCAAATGGCGGGAAACTACTATGGCGCCGATGATATTACTTCCAAAAGAGCCGGGAATAAAATCGACTTTTCGGATTTCGATACTTTTCGCGCGAACTCCTCCAATGGCAGGTTGACAAACTGGTGGCAGTATTTTTACGCTACGATTAAATCCGCCAATTCCATTATCCAGAATTACGAAAAAGCCACCGAAGCCACCGAATCGGAAAAGAACAACACGGGTGGCCACGCCTACTTTATGAGGGCCATGGCCTACTTTTACCTCACCAGAACCTGGGGAGAAGTGCCGATGCCGACGGAACCAACGATTGACAACAACCGGCCCAACGCCAAAGTACAGGAAATATATGACCTCGTTGTGGCCGATTTGTTAAAGGCGGAAACCATGCTGCCCGACCAATGGGACGGTGAAAGAAAACAGAACGGTGTTAATGTATTGCCTACAAGGGGCTCGGCGAAGGCGCTTTTGGCCAATGTTTATCTTACAATGGCGGGATGGCCTCTTAAACAAAATGACAAGTACGCGCTTGCGGCTGCAAAGGCCCGCGAAGTGATAGACGGGAGCGCAACCTGGGGATATAAGCTGATGACAAACTATGCCGATTTATGGAAGATCGGCAACAAGTATAATGAAGAGGCCGTGTTTGCATGCTACTTTAACAACGACATCCCTCAATGGAGCTGGGAAAACGGGAATATGATCGGGCCGTTGCCTTTGGCCCCCGACTATGAGGAGGGAGGATGGGAAGATGGTTTTGGAGAGCTGAGCTTCTACAACCGCTTCCCGGCAGGCCCCAGAAAGGATGCGACCTACCAGAAAGATTATTTCCTTAAAAACGATCCGAAAAAAGTACTTACCTGGCAGCAAACCCTCCAGAAGCACCCTTATTTTCTTAAGTACCGTGACGACAACAGCTATAACTGGGCGACGCACAGCACGAATGATTGGTGGGGGAGTGCTACCACGTTTATCATCCGTTATCCCGAAGTATTGCTCACTTATGCGGAAGCGAAAGCAATGTCGTCGTCGCCGGATGCCACTGCGTACGATGCTATCAACCAGGTACGAAAGAGGGCTGGCCTTCCCGACCTGCAGAAAGGTCTGAGCGCAACTGCTTTCCGGGATAGTGTTGTGGCCGAAAGAGGATGGGAATTCGCAGTTGAGGTAGGTATTCGCTGGTTTGACTTAATGCGGACCGAAACACTGGCCAAGGCTAACGCACTGCGGGACCCCGCGGAAGTGCCTTTGCTGAACAAGCCGGATGACGTAAGCCATGCCTATTACTGGAACCCGCTGCCTATTAACAAATAAGGTACTGACTGGGAACGCTATTGGAGTCCTCCCGCGGCTGACGTGGGAGGACTTTGCTTGTGTAAGAGAGCTTACCCGATCCGTTTCAAAAAGTTTGCCCGATAGTATTCGCCGATCGGAATTACAGCCTTGCCAATCTGAATGCGGTTTTGTTCGATAGAGGCTATTTTTTCGATGGCTACAATAAAAGACCTGTGAACGCGCAGAAACCGGTCGGGTGAGAGTCTGTCGAGTATCTGGCTTAGCGGCAGGTATGTAGGTGCTTCGCCATCCAGTAAATGGATAAGCGTATGGTCCTTTTTGCCCTCAATATAAAGGATTTTGTCAAAATCGAGCCGTAGCGTCTTCGAGCCGGATTTTACAAAAAAGTATGACTCCCTGGAATGACTTGAGGGAGGGCCATGATGGACGTCCGGCTGTGGGCTGACAGCTGCTCCGCTCAGTTTCTGTACAGATTGAAGAAACCTGGGGAATGGAATGGGTTTCAGCAAATAATCGAACACGTCGAGCTCGAACGCATCGACAGCGAATTGTGGAAAAGCGGTTGTTAATATAATGCGGGGTGGATCTTTGAGGGTTTTCAATAGTTGAAGCCCATTCAAACCTGGCATTTCTACATCGAGAAACAGCACATCGACCTGGTTCCTCGAAAGGTAGTCAAGCGCTTCCAGGGGCGTTGGACACAGCGCGGCGAGGCGGAGGTAGGGAACCCTTTCTATATAGGCCTCCATGACTTCCAGCGCCAGCCTCTCGTCGTCGACTACCAGGCAACTAATTTTCATGATTCAGGATCTATGGGTAATGTAAGTGAAGTTTTAAAAAGATGCAGGTCACTTGTAACAGTGAATTCGTGCCTGCCTGGGTATAGATGTAACAACTGTTTACGCAGATTTTCGAGTCCGATTCCTCCTTTTAACCCCATGGTCTTCGCCGCGATGCCATTCTCGGTCGATAGTGTCAGGTTCGATATGCCCACTGTCAGGATGATAGAAATAAAACCGGTCCCATGTTTGAACATATTTTCTATCACTGGAACGAGCAGCAGCGGTTCTATCATCACCTGATCGAATTGACCATTCACTTCGAAACGCAAAGGAAAATCAAGTGGGAGACGGAGCCGCTGTAATTCAAGCAGATTTTCAATCATCTCCACTTCGCGGGCAAGTCTCACCCGGCCATCGTTCGTTTCATAAAGTATATAGCGCATCAGCTGGGAAAGCTGCATAATTCCATCGGGAGTTTCTGGGGCTTTCCGGATTGCCAGCGCATACAGGGCATTGAGCGTGTTGAACAGAAAATGAGGGTTCAGCTGCGAGCGAAGAAAAGCAAGTTCAGACTTCAGTTGTGCATTTTCAAAATTACGGGACGCTTGCTGAAAGCCGAACCAATCCACCGAAAACCGGACGACACAAGCGATAAGAACAACGAAGAGCAGTTCGAAAAATCGAAGCGAGAATTGTTCGGAATAGGAAAGAGGCGGGGGGAAGTATTGGTCGCCCAAACGCCAGTGCCTGAGCAAGTCGTACGAAGGAAGTAAAACGATTACCAAAATCATCCCTAATCCGGCGTTCAGGCCTGCAAAAACAAGAATCCGCCGCCGGGCAAGCGTAGCCGGGATCAGGTACAGGTAATTGATATAAAAAACAGCAGCCTGGGCGAAAATATGAATGCTTGGATGCCCAATGACAAAGTCGGTACCCTGGTAGGTATTTACGTAGATGATAAAGACGACATAAAAAAGCCAGACTGCTCCGTGAACAAGCCATGGAATGAAGCCGGGTGACCGGTTGAGATCGATCTGCGTCGAGTGTACCTGCATATCCCGGGAAATTAAGCATTTTGACAAGAATGATCGTCATAGCTTTCCTGGAATGCCGGAATCAGGGCCTGGACTCCCTTTTTCAGCCGGTAGAATCCCCGGGGTTGTCAGAAACAGCTTTTCCGGCCTTTTGACAGGCGTATGCGTTTTGAAATCGCCGGTTTGCAGAAGTATGATTTGATTTGAAGAAAAACTCCTGTCATGACCAACTATATCATTCAGACCGCCAACCTTAACTATGCTTATGGAAGCAGAAGCGTACTCGCCGACGTAAGCCTGGCAGTGCCAGCCGGTAGCATCTTCGGCTTTCTGGGGCTAAACGGCTCCGGTAAAACAACGACGATCCGCCTACTTTTAGGCATAAACGACGCTCGGGGCCAGCAGATCGCATTATTTGGGCAAAGCATAGCCGGCCAGAAGCTGGAAATACTGAAACGTGTGGGCGCTTTGATCGAAACCCCCGTGCTTTACCCGCACCTGTCCGGCTATGCCAACATGGAGATCGCCCGCCTTGCCCGCAACGCGTCGAAGCCGGAAGTGGATCAGGCACTCAACATGGTGGGGATCACAAATGACGCGAGCCGCCTGGTTAAAACCTACTCGCTGGGTATGCGTCAGCGTTTGGGGATTGCGCTGGCGTTGCTGGGCGATCCCGAGCTTTTGATCCTCGACGAACCGACCAACGGGCTTGATCCGGCGGGAGCCCACGAAATACGTTTGCTGCTTACGCGTCTTTGCAAATTCCATGGCAAGACCATCTTTGTTTCCAGTCACCTGCTTAACGAAATGGAGAAAATGCTGACCCACGCCGCAATACTTCACAAAGGTTATCTGCTTTTTCAGGGGGCAATAGCGGATTTGAAGGTGTCAGGCAGTAGTAAGGTTGAGCACGACAAACAGCCCGGCCTTGAAGAAATATTCTTAAACCTCACTGCTAAATGAAACAGACCGAAAAATATCTTCTGCGCGGACTCACCATCGAGAAGCTCAAAATAAGTAACACGCTGGTTCCCTGGCTGACGCTCTCGGCCCCGTTATTCGTCGTTACCGTTGCCTTTGTCGCCGCCTATTCGGGCGGTGAAAAGGTTTACAGGCCGGGAATCAATGCATGGGAAAACTTTGCTGGTCACGTATTAGTGGGATGGTCGCTATTTGTTTTCCCCATTTATCTTTCGCTTCAATCGGCCCTGTATGCGGGCATCGAACACCAAAGCCGGGCGTGGGCATATCTTTATAGCTTGCCTGTCCCGAAATGGGCAATCCATCTATCCAAATTGATCATGCTGGCCGCATTGGTTGCAACGAGTCACATAGCGCTTTTTTTCTTCGCCGAGGGCGCCGGATGGATACTGGGGCTGGTCCGGCCCAGCTACGGGTTTCAGTATTATTCCCTGCATAATGTACTGGCAACAGCATCGGCATCCTTGTTTGTGGCCGGTTTAGGGATGATAGCACTTCAATGGCTGGTAAGTTTGTACTTTGAAAGCTTCCTGGTTCCTGCGGCGCTCGGACTTTTCGCCACAATGGCCGGCGCAGTTTCGCGGGGATTCGCAGCCAGCGATGTATCACCCTATCTCTGGCCGACGGCCATGTTGAATGCAACACTCGACATGAGTGAATGGAGATTCAGCTATCTGCTAATCAGCCTTCTGTTCGGTGTTCTGACTTCAACGATGGGGATCTGGCTGCTCAGGCGGAAAGTCACGGGATAGCAAGGGCAATCGCAACTACCGCGCGGGGAAGCTGCGTACATCGCCGGTTCGGCAAAACCCCGACGTTACTTCCCCTCCGTTACCTGCCTGATCACGCGAAGCCAGTTCAAACCCAGGATTTTTTTGATCCGCTGATCGCTGTAACCCAGCTTTTGCATGGCGATGGTTATCTGCGGATAATCGCTGATGTCCCTGATCTCGCGTGGCAGTTCGGGGCCGCCATCCAGATCGGACCCCAGGGCGATGTGGTCCTCGCCAACCAGTTTTACGCCATAGTCGATCACTTTCGCCAGCTGGTCTACGTGCATCCAGTACTCGTCGGGGATGGTTCCGTTGAATGTGAATGGGAGCTCGCGCGCAAACTCCCTGTCAACGTCTTCGATAGTCTGCGTGGTAACCTGTGAGCTTAGGATCCGCGGCGTTTTGGGCTGGGGATCGGGCTGTACCTTCACGGGGTTGTTCGCTTTCTGCCAGGCCCAGTATTTCGGGTTGTTGAAAAGGCTTCCGAAATGAACGCCGATAACGCCCCCTTTTGCGGCGATCGCTTTTGCCGCTTCATCGGAAATGCAGCGGGGATGGTCGACTATTTTGTAAAAGCCGCCATGGCTGTAAATCACAGGATGACGGCTTGCTGCTACGGATTGCATAATGGCGGCATCGGATGCGTGGGCGACGTTGATGACCATGCCGAGATCATTCATTTCTTTGATCACCGCTTTTCCGTGATCGTTAATGCCGCCCCAGGTATACACATCGTTGCAGGCATCGATAAAGGCATTGGTAGTACTGTGGGCGGTCAGTTGCATGGAGCGCAGGCCAAGCTTGTAAAGGGCACGCAGCAGATCCAGATCGCCGTAAAGGTCATAACCGCCTTCCAGATCCAGGAAGGCGGCCATTTTGCCTTTTTTATTGATACGTTCAATGTCGGAGGCCGTGAGGGCCAGTTCGATCATCGGATTGTTATTTCTGATCTGGTCCAATGCGAGGTTTACTACCCGGAAAGTATTCTTGGTCTCGAACCTCCCGGGATAATAGTTTTCAGGGGTGTAAACCGAGAAAAACATCGCATCGAGCCCGCCTTCCTTAGCCCTCGGCAAATCGACCGTCCCATCCGGATAACGCTGGCCAATGTTGGTTTTCAGCACCAACTCGCGGCTCATCACATGCGTATGCCCGTCCATGACAAATGCATTGCGATGCAAATCCGGCATGGGCCCGCGCGAAGCCAAAGGCATATTATTTCCGGTAATGGGAGCGGATGACATTGATTTTATTGGAAAAACACTTCCGGTTACCGGCAAAAGTGCCAGGCTTTTAATAGCGTCTCTGCGTTTCATGGGGGGAATTAATGATTGAATGACTGAATGACTGAATGACCGGGTCGCCGGTGCGTTGATTGAATGATCCGCCGTGGAACGGGGAATGATTGAATGACCGAATGACCGACCGGGTCGCCGGTGCGATGAGTGAATGATTGGACCGGGTCGCAGGAGCGATGAGTGAATAATTTGCCGTGGAATGGGGAATGAATGAATCATCAATAACTGAATAAATCGCGGAGCGATGTAACATTGGTAGCAACCAAGAGGTTAGGCGTTTCTGAAAAATCCCTTTAGGGATGCAACGGCAAAGCAGTGCTAGCCGAATACCTGGTTGTTACATGCCCAAGGGCATTTTCAAAACCGCCCTTGTAATTATTTGCTACCAATATCACATGCCTGACGGCATTTTACGCACTAATAGGGCCATCACCTGGCGTTCGGGCTATCGCCGCTGATTCTATTCCAGACCGACTCATTCAATCATTCAAAATTATTCCGCAAAGCCTCTCATGTAAGGCGTATTCGGTGGCCGTTCTCCTTTGTTGAATTGCGCGCCCCGCGTTGAGCGGTAGGTCATGTTCATGAAAGGCGTTTCAATGCGGCGTCCAACAGGGGAGTAGACCCCGTTTTGCCAGTTGGATTCCATATTGAATGCGGTAATGCCGGTTGACAAAAGCAGTCGCTCCGCATTGAATGGCTCCTTTTGGGTGACCATCGTCTCGACGATCCAGTGTGGCTGGGAGTTCGAGGCGTGGTATTGGGAAAACGGCCCCGGCCATTCGAGCATCGAAATGATCGTGGCCTCTTTACGTCCTTCGACCTCGGCGGCGTAGGTCCAGCCGACGTCCTTTGCATTATATATGGCTGCTTTGGTGCCGTCGTTGTACTCGACGATACAGACGTTAGGTCTTTCTATCTCCTGAAAATGCCCGGGTTTGAGATTGAAATTCGTACGAACGGATTCAAGGAGCTTCGCCGCCCAGGGATTCTTTTCGGTCCATTTCCAGGTTTCCGGTCCGCGGATGCATTGCACTGATTTTACGCCGGTTTCGCCACCTTTTCGACGTTCTACAAATGCCTGCAATACATCCACGCAATGGAAGAGTGCGCCTTCATCCGGCGCTCCACCCAGCATGACCGACGCTTTGATGGGTGTATCGATATCCATTTCAATGTCGGGCTTGCGGTAGTGGACAGGTATCGAAGAGCCTCCTGTCAAAGGGAAATTCAGCTCGCGGGATTTGTCGAACATCCATTTGGCTTCATCCCAGCTGTAAGAAAGGTGCTTATCGTTGAAGACGGGCACCGAGCGCTTGCTCTGCTCAAAAACCCTGATCACCTTTTCATACATCCACCAGCGTGGCAGCATCCATTGTCCTTTCAGGTTGGTAGGGTAGTCGCCGTGCTCTCCGACGATCACCACACCGTCCACAGCCAGTTCCTTTCCCCCCAGCGTAACAGCTTCCCCGACCGTCTTAAATATCGGAATGTTCTTCGATTTGCATATTTTCTGACCCAGCAAGCTGGTTTCAAACTGGTGGATATATACCGATACCACGTCGATACGGGAAGGCGTGTGGGCGCCTTGCCACCAGTAGCCATCCATGAGTTTGGCAATGATCCAGTCGGCATGGGACCGGGTAGCGCCCCAGTACGTGACGAGGCACGCAATGCGGGGCCTTGCCTGGGCGGCACGCGGAGCAGCTCTGGCTGTAATACCGGTTAAAGCCGTCAGACCGGCCATGCCGGTTATGCCGAGCATTTTGCGCCTGGTCAGGATTGGGTGCGAATCTGCGGCCTCCGGTGCAGGTTCGGTTGGTTTCTTTGTCATCATTTTTTAAAGTCGCGGAATTTAGGAATATCTTAAAGAGTCGAAAAACAGCCCCTAATACCCTAAAAACACAAAAAATATCGAGTATGGGCCGGTAACTACATACATTTGCAAAAAGGCGTATCAACACATCATTTCAACCACCATGAGCCAGACATCCATCAACTACATCGAATTTTCCTGCAGACGCATTCCGGTCATCAAGGCTTTTTATGCCAATGCTTTCGGTTGGACCTTCACCGACTATGGCGACCAATATGCTGCTTTTGAAGACGGCGCATTATCCGGCGGCTTTCACCAGAATTCGCAGGAAACGGCAGGCGGCAATCCGCTGGTGATTCTGTACACCCAAGATCTGGAAGGTATGAAGGAAAAAGTCATCGGCGCCGGAGGCACCATTACCGTCGATATCTTCTCTTTCCCCGGCGGCAGAAGATTTCACTTTGCCGATCCGGACGGTAATGTGCTCGCGGTTTGGAGTGAATAGGGCAACTTGAATTTTTCTCGTATTCCCTGGTCAAGCATTTGCAGGAGTTGGTTGATTCTCTTGCCCTTGCCATTTTGCTCCGGCATCTTTTTTAGCAATTCGGCTATTCGATTATTCGCATGCACCCAGCGCTTGCAGCTGCTCGATGGGAAGATCAAAATACTCCTTTTCGGTTTTCATCATTTGTTATTCCCGTACTCAAGAAAAAATATAAAAAAATGCTTGAATATTAGCTTTTTACCGGATTGCTAAATATATTTATGTTAACCAAAATTCATCGCTGAATCTGTTTAGAGCAGGAGTTAATTATGGGGAAAGTCAGAAATATTCTCGAAACAAAGAAAACAGGACCAGTGTCTATTCGGCCGGACAATACTGTTTTCGAAGCTTTGGAACTGATGGCTGAAAAAAACATCGGCGCGCTGCTGGTTATGGAACGGCAGCAAGTCGTTGGAATCTTCACAGAAAGGGATTACGCACGAAAAGTTATCCTGAGAGGTAAGGCCTCTAAAGATTTATTGGTGGGGGAAATTATGACAAGCAATCCCCTTACGGTATCCTCGGATACATCTATTGAAGACTGCATGGCTTGCATGACCGACAAATTTATCAGGCATCTCCCTGTTATCGACGACGAACAACTCACAGGTATCATTTCCATTGGAGACGTAGTAAAGTTCATCATCGAAGACCAGGAATACATTATCGGTAACCTGAAACATTACATTACGGGCATCTGAGCTTTTTCTTCACTTCCATCATCTTACCCATTTTATCACGCCAATCTGAGAGAATACAGTTTTGTTGCTGTTCCCGTTTTCTAAATTGGATTACTTATGGATCGTTTAAATGCGTCTGGCACGCCAGGGTGGCCGTTTTGGCTATATACTTTACTGGTTTTTGCATTATTGACACTGATTATTTCGCTTTCTTACTTTCTCGGTCAACGTCACCGCACAGCGGCGTCCGATCAGCCCTACGAATCGGGGATACTCGAAACGGGCTCGGCGAGGCTGCGGTTTTCAGCGCAGTTTTACCTGATCGCGATGATGTTTGTCATATTCGATATCGAGGTGGTATTTATCGTGCTGTGGGCTCTGGCATTCCGTGAACTCGGGTGGCCAGGGTACCTCGGCATTTGTGTTTTTATAGGGTTGCTGTTTGCTGTGCTGATCTACGAATGGAGTATCGGCGCATTGAACTTCGGGCCCGACGGAAAGAAAATCCTCAAAGCTTACCGTAAACTGCCCAAAGGGCAAGCATACCATGAACTGGTGGCTAAGTAAACCGTCCGATCCCACAGCAGCGATGCAGGGAACAGGATCATTCGAAGAGGCTGTCGGGCAGAGTGTCATGCTCACCACAGTCCAGGACCTGCTTGCCTGGGGACGTCGGAATTCCATGTGGCCGTTCCATTTCGGGCTCTCCTGCTGTTTTGTGGAAATGGCGACCAGCCTGACGAGCAAATACGATGTGGCAAGATTTGGCGCCGAGGTGATCCGGGGAACGCCTCGCGAAGCCGATGTGATGGTGATCGCGGGTACTGTTTTTGTGAAAATGGCACCCATCATTAAAAGGCTACATGAGCAGATGATGGAGCCTAAGTGGGTGATTTCCATGGGTTCATGCGCCAATTCGGGAGGAATGTACGATATATACAGCGTGGTACAAGGCGTGGATAAGTTTCTTCCCGTGGATGTGTATGTACCCGGCTGCCCGCCTAGGCCGGACGCGTTTATGCAAGGGCTCATGCTACTGTCCGAATCGGTGGGGAAGGAGCAGAGACCGTTGAGCTGGGCTATTGGTCCCCAGGGCGTTATCAGGCCCGAAAAGCCTGTAATGCGTGTTGAAAAGAGAGAGGAGAGAAAAAAGGTCGTTGATTTTCGTACGCCTGACACTGTTTGACATGGAAGATATAGATTCCGGTCTCGAAGATGAGCTGAGGGCCACATTTGGCGACACAGCTTTTAAAATACAGATTAATACAGACGGAGTAACCACACTGATCGTCAGGAAAGAACAGGTAGTGGCTTTACTGACGCATTTGAAAGCGAAAGTAGCCCGTCCATACAATATGCTCTTTGACCTCAGCGCCATTGACGAGCGCAGCCGGGCAAAAGCAGCGCTGAACGGGTCCGTACCGCCGGATTTTACGGTTATCTACCATTTGCTTTCGTTCGGCCGTAACAGGTTTATCCGCATCAAAGTGTCATTGCAGGGGGAGTACCCTTCTATCCCATCCATTTGCTCCCTTTGGAATAATGCAAACTGGTATGAAAGGGAGGTCTTCGATATGTTCGGGATCCGGTTTGAAGGCCATCCGCACCTCCGGCGTATATTGATGCCGTTAACGTGGACCGGGCATCCTTTAAGAAAAGAGCATCCCGCCCGGGCGACCGAAATGGGGCCGTTCCGGCTTTGGGATGAAAAACAGGACCGGGAGCAGGAAGCATTGCAGTTCAACCCCGAAGAATGGGGGCTTAAAAGGCATAGCGACGATGCGGACTTTATGTTCCTCAACCTCGGGCCGCAGCACCCTGGTACGCACGGCGTGCTCCGGATTATTCTGCAGCTGGACGGCGAAGACATCGTCGATGCAGTACCCGACATCGGTTTCCACCATCGCGGGGCCGAGAAAATGGGTGAAAGACAGTCCTGGCACACCTACATACCCTATACCGACCGGGTGGATTACCTGGGTGGCGTGATGAACAACCTGGCTTACCTGCTCGCGGTGGAAAAGCTGGCGGGCATCCGGGTACCGCCGCGCGTCGAGGTAATACGGGTGATGCTATGCGAGCTGTTCCGCATTGCCAGCCACCTGGTGTGGTACGGCACATTTGCCCAGGATCTGGGGCAGCTCTCGCCGGTATTCTATATGTTTACCGACCGGGAAAAGATATTCGATATTATAGAAGCCATTTGCGGCGCAAGAATGCACCCCAACTGGTTCCGTATCGGCGGTGTCGCCCAGGACCTGCCCGCGGGCTGGGACAAGCTCGTGCGGGATTTTGTCAGTTATTTTCCCAAACGGCTCCGTGAATACGACCAGATGGTGATCCGCAACAGCATTTTCCAGGCGCGGACCGTTGGCATTGGCATATACACACTCGAAGAAGCGATAGAATGGGGCGTAACCGGCCCGGGGCTGCGGGCGTGCGGTTTTGAATGGGATTTCAGGAAAAAACAACCCTATTCCGGCTACGAAAACTTTGATTTCGAGATTCCAACCATGCAAAACGGCGATTGTTTCGACCGCGCGCTCGTACGGGTGGAAGAAATGCGCCAGAGCCTGCGAATTATTGAGCAATGCCTGGAAAATATGCCGGAGGGACCGTATAAGTCGGATCACCCGCTTACCACGCCGCCGATCAAGAAAAACACGATGCAGGACATCGAGACGCTCATTACCCACTTTCTCAATGTAAGCTGGGGCCCGGTGATTCCCGCGGGCGAGGCTATGAGCTGTATCGAGGCGACCAAAGGGGCCAACAGTTACTATCTGACGAGCGACGGGAACACGTCGGCATACCGCGTGAGGATACGGACCCCGTCGTTCCCGCACATGCAGATGCTTCCATATATCAGTAAGGGTTATACGGTGGCCGACCTGCTGTCCATTCTCGGCAGTATCGATTACGTTTTGGCTGATATAGACCGATAATCAACAAACAATTTTGTCATGATCGCCCAGGAGACACTTACCCCGGAAGAAATGGCGGAGATCGACCACGAGATCGCGCTGGTGCCCGTTCGCCGGGCGGCGGCTATCGAAGCGCTGAAAATCGTGCAGCAGCACCGCGGATGGATTTCCGACGACAGCCTGCAGGCGATTGCCCGTTACCTGGAAATATCGCCGGAAGAGCTGGACAGCGTGGCTACTTTTTATAACCTCGTTTTCAGAAGACCGGTCGGAAGAAATATCATCCTCTTATGCGACAGCATCAGTTGTTATGTAATGGGTTATGAAAAGATATACGAGCAGCTCCGCGACCGGTTAGGCATTGCTTTCGGGCAAACGACCCCCGATGGACGGTTTACGCTCCTGCCTAACGCCTGCCTGGGCACGTGCGACCACGCGCCCGCGCTGATGATCAACAACGAGCTGTTCCGCGACGTGACGGAAAACGACCTGGACGAAATATTGGACAGATACCACTGACGATATGGAAACGCCTCTTACCCAGCATATCAGCTTCGACCGGCCCTGCTACAATCTCCGCGATTATGAAAAAAACGGAGGGTATCAGGCGTTGCGGAAGGCGCTCTCGCTGTCGCCCGAAAACATCACGAACATCGTCCAGGCGTCGGATCTGAAAGGCAGGGGAGGAGCGGGTTTCAACACGGGTATGAAATGGAGTTTCGTTCCGATGAACGGCCATTTCCCGGTGAAATACCTGATTGCGAATGCCGATGAAATGGAGCCGGGAACATTCAAAGACCGTATGCTGATGGAGGGCAATCCGCATCAGCTGATCGAGGGCATGATTATCTCGGCGTTCGCGATCCAGGCCAACATTTCGTATATATTTCTGCGTTGGGCTTATAAAAAGGCCGGCAGGCTGCTCAGGCACGCCATAGAGGAGGCCTATGCAGCGGGTTATCTTGGAAAGAACATTCTGGGGACGGGTTACCATCTGGAAATGTACCTGCATACCGGTGTCGGCCGCTACATCTGCGGTGAGGAAACCGCTCTGCTCAATGCATTGGAAGGAAAAAGGGCCACACCCAGGGCCAAGCCGCCTTTTCCGCAGGTGAGCGGCCTGTTTGGCAAGCCTACGATCGTCAACAATGTCGAAACGCTCTGCAATATCCCGCATATTATCAATAATGGGCCCGACTGGTTTAAAAGCCTGGGAAAAGGGAACGATGCCGGGACGAAAATTTACGGCGTAAGCGGAAGAGTGAAAAGACCGGGTCTCTGGGAGTTGCCGATGGGTGTTTCCATGCGGGAGCTGATCGAGGACTGTGCAGGCGGAATGGCCAACGGATACGGTTTCAGAGGGGCACTGCCGGGAGGCGCTTCCACCGACTTCCTGGTGAAGGAGCACCTGGACATTAACCTCGACTACAAATCTGTCGCCGCCGCCGGAAGCAGGCTGGGTACGGGTACGATGATCATTCTCGACGACCATACTTGCCCCGTGGGATTTGTCCATAATCTCGAACATTTCTTCGCGCAGGAATCGTGCGGGTGGTGTACGCCCTGCCGGGAAGGGCTGCCCTGGACGGAGAAAATACTGCTTTCCATCGAACGCGGTGAGGGCAGGCCGGAAGACTTGAACCTGCTCGAAATGCATACCCGGTTTTTAGGGCCGGGTAATACGTTCTGTGCGCTCGCGCCGGGTGCGATGGAGCCGCTGCAAAGTGCGCTGAAATATTTCAGAGAAGATTTTGAAAAGCATATCGATCAAAAAAAATGCCCCTGGCGGTAAATTATCATGGTACGCATTTACATCGATCAGAAGCCCTATGACGTAAAGCCGGGTAAAAACGTGCTCGAAACATGCCTCGCGCTGGGGCTCGATCTGCCTTATTTCTGCTGGCATCCGGCGATGGGGTCGGTGGGAGCATGCCGCCAATGCGCTGTAAAGCTTCTCAAGGACGAAAATGACAAGACAGGCCGGCTGGTGATGGCGTGCATGGAAGGCGTTCGGGATAATATGTACCTGTCTGTGAATGACCCCACCGCACGCGACTTCCGTTCGCAGAATATAGAATGGCTGATGAGCAACCACCCGCACGACTGCGCGGTATGCGACGAAGGTGGTTCCTGCCATTTGCAGGATATGACCGTTATGACCGGGCACGCTTACCGCCGTTTTAGATATCCCAAAAGGACTTATCAAAACCAGTATCTGGGGCCATTTCTGCACCATGAAATGAACCGTTGCATACAGTGTTACCGTTGCGTGCGGTTTTACAAAGATTATGCGGGCGGGAAAGACCTGGATGTGTTCGCAGCCCACAACCACGTGTATTTTGGAAGAGAAAAGGACGGTGTTCTTGAAAGCGAATTCAGCGGAAACCTGGCGGAGGTTTGCCCGACCGGCGTTTTTACCGATAAGTCCCTGAGAGAGCACTATACCCGGAAATGGGATATGACAATGGCCCCTTCGGTTTGTCAGCATTGCAGCCTGGGGTGTAACATCATCGCGGGCGAGCGGTACGGGGCGCTCAGGCAAATTACCAACCGGTTCAATGGGGCTGTAAACGGCTATTTTATTTGCGACCGGGGCCGGTATGGCTATGAGTTTGTGAACGACCCCGAACGGGTGAGACAACTGGTCGTTCGGGCTGAAAATGAAAGTCCGAACCTGTTCGAAAGCCTGAAAAGCATTCTGGGAGAAGGCCGCATGGTCGGGATCGGGTCTCCGAGGGCTTCGCTGGAAGCTAACTTCGCGTTGCGTCGCCTCGTCGGGGCAGGGCAGTTTTACCAGGGTATTCCCGAAAACGAAGCGGCGCTGCTCAGGAAAGTGCTTGCGATACAGCACAGCGGGCACGTGTATACGCCATCATTAAAAGAAACTGAATATGCGGATGTGATACTGGTCCTCGGCGAAGACCCGACGAATTCGGCACCAAGGCTCGCATTGGCATTGCGGCAGGCGGTGCGTACCGAACCATTGGAGAACATCTCCGGATCGAACATCCCGCTCTGGCATGATGCCGCCGTCAGGGAGCTGATCCAGGATGGTAAGGGCTTGCTTTTCATGGCCTACCCCATTCACACCAAACTGGACGAGCTGGCATCGGGCAAACTTCACGCAGCGCCGCAGGATATCGCCCGTTTCGGCTTTGCCGTTGCCCATTATATTGATGACAAAACACCCGAGCCCGAAGGAATGGATAGGCAAACGCTGGAATCGGCTAGGTACGTAGCTGAATCCCTGCAAAAAGCCAAAAGACCCCTGATTGTATCGGGTACGACGCTTTTTAATGAAGATATTATCCAGGCGGCATATCAGATTGGCCGGGCTCTGGAAAAAGGTGAGATGAAGGCCGGGTTGTGTTTTATACTTCCCGAATGCAATTCCGCCGGGCTTGGCATGATGCAGGCGCCGTCGCTCACAGCGGCGATGAAAGCTGCGGAAACCGGAGGATTCACTACGGCGGTCATTCTGGAAAACGACTTGTACCGCAGGGCGGAGCGGTCTGAGGTAAACCGGTTTTTCAGCGCATTTAAGAATATCATCGTGCTGGATCACCTCCAAAATGACACTGCCCGCAAGGCTACCGTCTTGATCCCCGCCGCCACTTTTGCGGAAGGAGAAGGAACGCTCGTCAATAATGAGCTGCGTGCACAACGGTTTTTCCAGGTTTTTATGCCTAAAAACGAACATATCCGGGAAAGCTGGAGGTGGCTCGACGAGCTCCGGCAATTTCACGACGGTACGAAGCCCGACGAACTGCGGGAACTGGACAATTTACTCGAAGAGCTGGTTGCCGCGATGCCGCAATTTAAAGGAATCGAAAGCGCCGCACCGCCATCCGATTTCCGGATCAATGGGCAGCGAGTCCCGAGGGAACCGCACCGGTTCAGTGGTCGCACGGCCATATTGGCCAATGTCGCTGTGAGTGAACCCAAGCCGCCGGAAGATGTGGATTCGCCGCTTTCCTTCACCATGGAGGGTTACCGGGGCATGCCCCCGGCGCCTCTGATCCCGTTTTACTGGTCGCCCGGATGGAATTCCGGCCAGTCGGTTCATAAATACCAGAGCGAAACCGGCGGATCGTTGCGCGGCGGGGATCCGGGTGTGCGGTTGTCGGGAGAAGGCCTGCACTTCGAGAACAGTTTTCAAAGTACTGCTCCGCTGGCATTTGAACGCTCGCCGAATGAAATGACCCTGGTGCCATTGCCGCACATTTTTGGTTCCGATGAACTCAGCGTGCTTTCTGCGTCGGTCGAAAGTCGTGCGACCCGCCCTTACATTGCCCTGAACACGGTGGACGCCGAACGCCTGCAAATGGCAGAGGGCGATGTTTTACAGATGCGGATTGGCGCGCAGGTGTACGATCTGCCGGTTGTCAGAAAAGACGAACTTCCCGAAGGCCTGGCAGGGCTACCGTACAATCTGCCCTCGATGTCGGGTATCGCATGGCCTGCGAAAGGCGTCCTAACCAAAGTAATGGTATGAACGAGATTTTGAAATATACCTTGATGATCGTCATCATCCTGTTTACGCTCACCACGATCGCGGCCTGGCTGATATGGCTGGAACGGCGGATGCTGGCGCTATGGCAGGACCGCTACGGGCCTAACCGCGCAGGGCCTTTCGGTTTGTTCATAGTCGTGGCGGACACGATCAAGCTGTTTTTTAAAGAAGACTGGGTCCCGCCGTTTGCCGAGAAAGCTATCTTCACTTTTGCGCCTGCAATCGTGGCGGCATCTGTATTGCTGAGTTTTGTGGTGGTACCGTTTGCGCCGGACATTCTGGTGGCAGACCTGGATATCGGATTACTGTTTTTTCTGGCAATGTCGTCCCTGGGCGTTTACAGCATCGTGCTGGGCGGCTGGGCTTCCAACAACAAATATTCACTGCTGGGTGCATTGCGCGGCGCTTCGCAAATGATCAGCTATGAAGTTTTTATGGGGCTTTCTCTGATGGGTGTGGTGATGCTTTCGGGTTCATTCCGGCTGACGGACATTGTAATGGCACAAAAGGATCTCTGGTTTGTGGTGACGCAGCCAGTGGCTTTTGTGCTCTTTCTGACAGCCGGAATAGCCGAAACGCACCGGCTCCCTTTCGACATCCCCGAAGCGGAAAGCGAGCTCGTGGCAGGCTTCCACTCCGAGTACTCGGGTATGAAGTTCGGGATGTTCTTCATAGGGGAATACCTCGGCATCATCCTGATCTCCGCTATGGTAGTCACCATTTTCTTTGGAGGATGGCTGGGGCCGGTATTGCCTCCGGTGATGTGGTTCACGCTCAAAACATTCGTTTTTATCATTTTCTTTATTCTGCTGCGCGCTTCGCTTCCCCGCCCCCGGTACGATCAGCTGATGGAATATGGCTGGAAAATAATCCTGCCCATTGCCCTGCTCAATCTGCTCATAACCGGTGCATTTACATTGCTGAAAGACTAACCGTTAACCCAATGTGTCATGATCAGCTTACTCAGATCGATCGGCCTCACTTTCCTGCATATGTTCAGGAAACGCGAGACTATCCAGTACCCGGAAGAAAAAATAGTACTGCACCCGCGTTGGCGGGGGCGTATCGTGCTCACGCGTGATCCCGACGGGGGCGAGCGCTGCGTAGGCTGCTACCTTTGCGCCGCCGCCTGCCCGGTCGACTGCATTTCCCTGCAAGCGACCGAGGACGAGAACGGGAGACGGTATCCTGCCTTTTTCAGGATCAACTTTTCGAGATGCATTTTCTGCGGGTATTGCGAGGAAGCATGTCCGACGTACGCGATCCAGCTTACCCCCGATTTTGAAATGGGTGAATACGACCGACAAAACCTGGTGTATGAAAAAGAGGACCTGCTGATCGACAGCCAGGGAAAATACCCGGGTTATAACTACTACAAGGTGGCCGGGCTGGCTGCCGGTGTGAAGGGAAAAGGGGAAGGAGCGAATGAAGAGCCACCTGTGGATATACGCAGTTTAATACCCTGAATGATGGAAATCGCCTTTTACATCGCCGGTGCTGTCGCCATTGTTGCCACCTTAATGGTGATCACGCGGCACAATCCCGTTCATGCGCTCCTGTACCTGAACGTATCGCTGCTGGCGCACGCCATGCTTTTTTATCTGCTCGGTGCATCGTTTGCAGCATTACTGGAAATCATCATTTACGCGGGTGCGATCATGGTGCTTTTCATTTTTGTGGTGATGCTCCTGAATCTGGGGAAAGAGACCGCCGAGCAGGAACGTAAATGGTTGAAAGCCAAAGTGTGGGTGGGGCCGTCGTTGCTGGCCGCGATATTGTTTGCGGAGTTCCTGACGCTCGTTTTATCGTCGGAGCAAAGTGTTTACAGCCCGGCTACCGTGAGCCCGCGCGAGGTGGCTGTTTCATTGTTCCGGGAATACCTGATCGGCGTCGAGCTGGCGGCAATGCTGCTTATGGCCGCGGTGGTGGGGGCTGCGCATATCGGCCGCCATAAGAGACTGGTGCTGCACCGGTTCTTAAAGGAAGAAAACGAACGGGAAGAAGAGAAACACGAAGAAGTGGTGCTATGAAATCATCTGTGTCCGTAGAAGTGGTGGTACTGTTGGCAGGTCTCCTGTTTGCATTGGGGATCGTCGGGGTCATCATCCGGAAGAATATCATTTTCATGCTATTGTCGGTTGAGATCATGCTCAACGCGTCCGGTCTGGCATTTGTGGCCGCGGGCTCCCGGTGGGGCCAGCCCGACGGGCAGGTTATGTTCGTTTTTGTTCTGGCGATGGCCGCAGCGGAGGTTTCCATCGGTCTGGCGCTGATCCTGCAAATCTATCACCAGCACAAATCCCTGGATATAGATAATCTGAAAGAAATGAATGGGTAAGCAACCCACAAACTAAAAGCTCATGGACAAGTATCTATGGCTCATACCGGCCCTTCCGCTAGCCGGATTTCTGATCCTCGCGTTTGCAGGAAACCATCTTACCCGTAGGTCGGTGGCGGTGGTCGGGGCCGGAAGTGTCTGTCTCTCCGCACTGGCGGCAATCGCCGTCGGGGGTGCATTGCTTTCCGGCATGCCCGAAAACGCTGTATACACGCAAACTTTGTGGACGTGGTTCGAAGTGGGTGAATTGAATGCGAAGATCACCCTCACGCTCGATGTCCTTTCACTGGTTTTTGTATTTGTAATCACATTCATCGGCGCGCTGATCCATGTCTATTCTACCGCTTTTATGGAAGCGGACAGGGATTATGCGCGCTTTTTTGCCAGTATGAACCTGTTTGTGTTCTCCATGCTGGTACTGGTGCTGGCCGACAATCTGTTGCTGATGTACCTGGGTTGGGAAGGGGTAGGGTTGTGCAGCTACCTGCTGATCGGCTTCTGGTACGAGCAACCTGTCAACGGCAATGCGGCCCGGAAAGCATTCACCGTCACCCGGATTGGCGACGCGGCCATGGCTATCGGGCTGTTTATGGTTTTCCAGCAGGCCGGTACGCTGGTTATTTCCGACATCGGGGCTAATGCTAATGCAATTTGGCAGCCCAACAGCACCGTCGTTACCGTGACAGCCCTGCTGCTTTTGGCTGGTGGTCTCGGCAAATCGGCCCAGCTGCCGCTGCAAACCTGGCTGCCGGATGCCATGGCGGGCCCTTCTCCCGTGAGCGCGCTCATACATGCGGCCACGATGGTGACCGCGGGCGTGTATCTGGTTGCCCGCATGCATACGATCTTCGCCCTTTCAGAAACCGCCTGTCTCGTCGTCGCCGTTATTGGAGCGGCAACCTTGTTGCTGGCGGGGTTGACGGCCCTCACCCAGTACGATATCAAACGTGTGCTGGCGTATTCGACGATCAGTCAGATAGGCTATATGTTCCTCGCACTCGGCGTAGGCGCCTGGACGGCGGCGGTGTTCCATTTTATGATCCACGCATTCTTTAAAGCATTACTCTTCCTGGCTGCGGGAGCTATCATTGAATCCCTTCATCACGAGCATAACATGTTTAAAATGGGAGGATTGAAAGATAAAATGCCTGTTGTTTTCTGGACCTTTCTGGCGGGAGCGATATCCCTCGCCGCAGTGCCGCTTGTCAGCGCAGGATTTTACAGCAAAGACCAGATTCTCTGGTACTCCTGGACGGCGGATGGCGGCAATCCGGTACTATGGGCTGTGGCTCTGTCCGGGGCCTTAATCACCGCCGTATACACCACCCGCATGATGATCCTGACATTCTGGGGCGAATCGCATACGCCGGTTGGCCATCAGCCCGGCAAACGAATGACTACGCCGCTTGTAGTACTGGCGGTGTTTTCGGTTCTCGCCGGATTTATTGAGTTACCGCACAATTTCGGGCATTTTACGCTCTTTTCGGACCTGCTGCATCCGGTTTTACCCGAAACGGCGATGCGGGAAAATATCCCTTCGGAATGGCTGTTTCAGCTTCTGGCAGCATTCGCTACCCTGGGTGGCATATTTCTTGGCTACTATTATTATTACCAGCAACCGGCACGAATCGAAAGCCTTCGCCGGAATGGTCCGCTGGCCGGGCTTCACCGTTTCTGGTTTTCAGGCTGGGGTTTCGACGCGCTGTACGACCGTATACTCGTGAGACCGTTCGTTTTCATAGCCAGGATCAACAAATCGGATATTACCGATAAGCTGTACACGGGCATGGCCGCCCTGACGGGGGAAATGTACAAGCTGCTTTCAAAAACGCAATCCGGGTCGCTCCGGTGGTACATTATGGGACTGGTGGTTGGTGCAATTCTCATCCTGGGTATTCAGATAATGCTATGATACTGGTTCTTTTGATCGCGGTTTTGATGGTCGGCGCTGCGATGGCGGTCGTCGCCGGAGCGTGGAACAGGAACTTCCCGCGCTGGATTGCATTAGCGGCCTGTGCCGTCGGGGGATTGTCAGTCATATTATTATGGGCTAAGACCGGCCATTCAGTTGCCGACGGACAGTGGCTGGTGCATTATCGCAAGGAATGGATCCCGTCCTTTGGCATTACCTTTCACCTGGCTGTCGATGGGCTAAGTTTGCTACTGCTGGCATTGACGTTTTTTCTGGGCTTCCTCGCTGTGCTCTGTTCCTGGAACGAGATCCGGGAGCGGACCGGTTTTTACTATTTCAATCTGCTCTGGATCCTGGCCGGCGTGGCCGGGGTATTCATGGCGATGGACTTGTTCCTGTTCTACTTTTTCTGGGAGGTAATGCTCATCCCGATGTATTTTCTGATCGGGATTTGGGGAAGCGAAAACAGGGTATACGCGGCGTATAAGTTCTTTATTTTTACACAAGCGAGCGGCTTGCTGATGTTCCTGGCCATATTGGGCCTGTATTTCATCCACGGCCGCGACACCGGTGTTTATACATTCGGGTATTTCGAACTGGCCGATATGGTGATCCCATTTAAAACGGCATTCTGGCTGATGTCCGGCTTCATGATCGCTTTTGCAGTCAAGCTGCCCGTCTTTCCATTGCATACCTGGCTGCCCGACGCACACGGGGAGGCGCCTACCGCCGGAAGTCTCATTCTGGCCGGGCTGCTTCTGAAAACCGGGGCTTACGGAATGCTGCGGTTTGTGGTGCCGCTGTTTCCCGAGGTGGTCAGGGAGGTGGCTGTTCCGGCTATGGTGCTGGGCGTGGCGGGGGTTATTTATGGGGCAGTGATGGCCTATTCGCAAACGGACCTGAAAAGGCTGGTCGCATTTACGAGCGTCAGTCATATGGGTTTTGTAATCACTGGGGTTTTTGCATTGAATGAGCTCGCGCTGCAAGGGGTTGTCATGCAGCTTGTTACCCATGCCCTGAGTACCGGCGCATTGTTTTTGATGGCGGGGATGATCAAGGAGCGGCTGCACACGCGCAACATCGAAGAGATGGGCGGGCTCTGGGGCCCTATGCCTCAAATGGGTTCGATCGGACTGGTGTTTGCGATGGCGTCGCTCGGATTGCCCGGCCTGGGAAATTTCGTGGCCGAGTTTCTGATCCTCCTGGGTGTTTTTCAGGCCCAGCCCTGGATCACCGTAGCCGCGGCAACCGGACTGATATTCTCGGCGGTGTACTCGCTGCGTATTGTCGCGAAGATATTTCTGGGGCCCCGGAAGACGATGGAACCAGTCTCTGATCTTTCCGTCAGGGAAATGCTGATCATGGGGGCGCTCACGGTTTCGGTGGTTTGGCTGGGGTTATTTCCGCAGCCGGTGATCGATACCGCCAAGCCTGCCATTACGGAGCTTATCCGGTTTATGGATGTTCAAAGTACGGCCTCACACGATCAATCTTATGTCAAATAATGACTTTTACGCGCTGATGCCGCTGATGGTGCTGGCAGGCGCATCCGTTCTGGTGATGTTGCTGATCGTGGTGCGGCTGAGTCACCGCATCATTCAGCTGGTGAGCCTTTTACTCTTTGTGATCGCATTCGTTTCCTTGCTGAATATCCGCGGAATGCTCCCGTACCAGGTGGGTTCCCTGTTTATGATCGATAGCTTTGGCGCTTTTATGATCGGACTGGTCATTTTTTCAGGACTGGTGGTCAATGTGTTTTCCTACATTTACTTTCAAGAAAAAGAGGAAGGGCCCAGGGAGTATTATGTGCTCCTTTTCCTGTGTACGCTGGGCGCATGTGTGCTGGCGGTGAGCAACCACTTTGTATCCGCTTTTCTGGGCCTCGAAATCCTTACCGTGGGTCTTTACGCACTGATTGCCTACCTGCGCACTCGGAACCACAGCATCGAGGCCGGGATCAAATACCTCGTTCTGGCCGCATTTTCGTCCGCATTCCTGCTTTTCGGAATGGCCCTGGTGTATTTGCAAACCGGAACCATGTCGTTTGCCGGAATGGCACACATGGTAACGACTGTTAGCGTGCCGCCATTGCTGCTCACGGGACTGGGCCTTATGCTCGTCGGATTGGGTTTCAAGCTGGCGGTGGTGCCTTTTCATATGTGGACGGCCGATGTGTACCAGGGCGCGCCTGTACCCGTTACCGCGTTCATCGCCACCGCCTCGAAGGGCGGGGTGGTGGCGGCACTGCTACGTTTTTTTGTGGCTATCGACGCTTTTCGTTCCGAACAATTGCAGATGGTTATGATCGCCATCGCCATTGCTTCCATGGTAGCCGGTAACCTGCTTGCATTGAGGCAAACAAATATAAAGCGACTTCTTGCGTATTCGTCTATCGCGCACCTGGGGTATTTGCTGGTTGCATTTATACCGGAAAGCGCCGTGGTGCCGCAGGCGGTCAGTTTTTACCTGCTCGCTTATTTCACTACCACCTTCGCTGCATTCGGGGTCATTACGATCCTCTCGCGCGCGAAATCGGATGCCGAGGAGCTGGAACATTACAAAGCGTTGTTCTGGCGGCATCCCGCGCTGGCTTGTATATTAAGCGTCGCCATGTTTTCGCTGGCAGGTATACCACTCACAGCGGGTTTTACAGGTAAATTCTACATACTGACTACCGGCATCGGCCAGGGACTCTGGTTGCTGGCTGTTGTGCTTGTGCTAAGCAGTGTTGTCGGCCTCTATTACTACCTGCGTGTGATTACGACGATGTTCGCCGGAACCCGCGATTTGCTGCCCGAGCCGCCGGCCAGGTATCCCGTCTTTCTGGGGATCAGCATGGTGGTCCTTTCCGTCCTCACTTTCGCCCTGATATGGCTGGGTATCTACCCCGATAGTGTGATTGGGGTCGTTCAGGGGCTTCAGTTGAAGTGAGCTTGTTCCTGGTTGCGGCCCGGCGAGGTTTACGGAGCTGACGGCCTTCAATAATACGCCTGTCATTTCAACCTCACCAGCGGATGGTTCAGGCCATTTACATCATTTTTGACGATTTTATATTTGTCCAGACTCTTGAATAGCTGGGTCAATGTTTTAAATCCGTAGGTTCGTGAGTCGAAGCTGGGGTCGATTTTTCGGAGCGAGGAGCCTATTTTGGAAATGAAAGCCTCTTCTTCCTCGTTGGCTGATATTTCGAAGGCTTTGTCGATAATGGTCATATCAATTTTCGGATACTTGCGTTTGGTATCCTGTTTTTTCGGCTCTTTCTTAATGATTTCCTTCGGAGTGATTTCAACTTTAAGAGGCTCGGCTTCCTCTGCATTGGTATCCAGCTCGACCACGAGGTTTTCGCTGAATGTGAAGATCTCGCAGGAATTTACAAATGCGATAGGTGTATTTTTCCGCCCTATACCCATTACGAAAAGCCCTTCTTCCCTGATTCTCTTGGCGAGCCCTGTGTAATCGCTGTCGCTGGATACAATGCAAAAGCCTTCAACGCTTTTGCTGTGCAGAATATCCATCGCATCAATGATGAGCGAGCTGTCGGTTGAGTTTTTGCCTGTGGTGTATGAAAACTTCTGGATCGGGCTGATCGAATGCTGATTGACAATTTCCTTCCAGCTGTTCATCTGGGACGTGGTCCAGTCGCCGTATATGCGCCGGATAGTTGCTTTTCCATATTTGGAAACTTCTTCCAAAGTCTCCTTCATCAATTTGGCCTGCGCATTGTCCCCATCGATCAATACAGCAATGTTGAATTTGGTTTCACTCATGGGTTTGAATCGTTTTGGAACTCTAACTTACAGAATATATTCGACCAGGCCGCGATACGCGGATTGTTTCCCCGTCATTAATGCATAGCCTTTTCCTGCAAAAACCGCGTGTAGACGGACGCCCCTTTCCGGTTCAAATGATGTGCGTCGAACAGGTTTTCAGGCTTGAAAAGCACATCCGACAAGGTATGCTCCGGCAAACGGATCAGGTTTTCTTCGGGCAGAAAAGGCGCAACCTGCAATAGTATCCGGGTTTCACCACGGGTAATGCTGTTGGGATAATAAAACACGACTTTCCGCCCAAGCAAGCTGGCGCGTGCGATCAGCTTATTGATTTGGGAGATATAATAAGTATTGCGCGCCGACGACGGCTGCATGGCCTGCATTTGTTCTGTTGCGCTTTTGTTTGCCAGGATACGGTCGTTTGTCTTTAAAATCGCCGAGGCAACGGATTGGTGTCCGTTAGCCGGCAGATTTGCAATGTCTTCGATGGGATCGTCCCCGGGGTAAATGACTTTTTTGGCCGATGAAATCTGCGGAGCGATGGATACCATTTGAAACAGCGTGGTGTTGAGGCCGTCCAGGAAGCTGCTAGCCTTGTCACGAAAAGCGATGTTCGGGCAGTCGGCCAGTACGTTAGCCCTGAAAACAGCGTCCTGAATCACCTGTTGCGGCCGCAATGCCACGGTGCTGTAATCCAGTGCGCTCAGTTCGATGTAAATCGTTTTGACAGCCGGACTGTCGGAGAGCATATCGTTCGCGATTTGCATCGAACTGTAAGGCGAAAGGCTGAATATCCCGAAATTATAACTCAGTGTTTTTTGCTGGTTTAGGGAGTCGAAAAGCGCCGGGTCAATCCCGTAGAGCGTGCGGCTGGTGCCGATGAAAACCACATCCGGGTTGAATGCACGGCAAAGGTGCTTCCTCGCAGCAACGTCGCGACGAGGGTCGGTGTAGTATTGCGCGACGATCACCGCGACGATCATTTTGAAAGCAATGATCAGCAGCAGCCACTTGGTAATTTTAACGATCATGATGCCGACATTAGCTAACGATTAATCAGAACTGGATGTAATAGAAGTTTGCTACCGAGGGCCTTCCGAATATCAGCACCAGCTGTACCAGCAGCAGCACGGACAATGTCCGGTAAAATGTCCCTTTTTTCAGCATATAGGAAGCAATATCCTCTTTCTCACCCATTTTGTAATTAAAAAAATCCATGACGAGGAACAATGCGATCGTCAGCACGAAGCCGGACGTGAGCAAGGATCCCGCACCTGATTTAAGCCCGAACATGCTGCTATACAGGCGGATACCGCTGCCTAACTCCGCCGCGCGAAACCATCCCATGATGAGCGTGCCGGTGAGAAGCCTTACCACCACGCGCCAGAGATAGAGTGCCTGTGAGCCGGGGGAAAGCCCTGTTAGTGCGTAAAGCTTCTGCCAGAAATGTTTTGTGCGCATTTCAAAATTAATGTAGGCCCATTGCAGCGATCCCCAGATCACGAACGACCAGCTCGGCCCATGCCACAGACCGGTAATGATGAAGGTCACCAGCCTGTTGAATTCGAGGCGTTTTTGGTTTGTAACACCTTTGCTGATGTTGAAAAAGATGTAATCCCTGAACCAGGACGTCACGGTGATGTTCCAGGCACTCCATGATTCTGTTCGCGACGGCGTAAAGTAGTACCGGTTTGAGAAGTTTTTACTCAGCCTGATCCCGAATAACCTCGCCGAGCCGGTAGCGATGTCGCAATAACCCGAAAAATCGCAGTAGAGCTGAACGGAGAAGAGCAGAATGGCCAATGTGACGGAAACGCTTGTGTAGGATTCGGGGCGGTCGAAAACGGGGCCCGTAATATCGGCAAACCGGGCTGCGAGCACTATCTTTTTGAATAACCCCCATACAATGAAGTAAATACCCGCTTTGATATTGTCCTCCTGGTAGGGTTTCGGACTTCGGAGCTGGGGAACGAGCTGGCGTGTCCGTTCCAGCGGACCCGCGAGCAGCGTGGGGAAAAATCCGAGGTAGATCATCAGGTAACCCAGGTGGTTTTCGGGCTTGATATACCGGCGGTAGACGTCATACAGGTATCCGATGATCAGAAATGTGTAATAGGAAATACCGATTGGCGCGATCCAGTTGAGCGCTACCAGCGACATGGAATTATGGACGGGGACCAGGTATTTGAAAAACAAAAGCGGCGACAGGCAAACCGTAATGGAGAGCGACAGCAAGATTTTCCGGTGCTTTTTGGAATAACCCTGATTGCTCAGTGCTTTGCCGGATACATAGCAGATGAGGACCAATACCAGCCAAACAACCAGGTAATGGCCACTCCAACTAAGGTTGAACAAAATGCTGGTGATCAGCAGGAACACCCACTTTTTTGTCTCCGGGACTTTGTAGTAGGCGGCAACGGCAGGTAATAGCAGGAGTAAATATGTGAAGTCCGTGAATTTGACCATGCACCTTTATTTTAGAAGCACAGGCAAACTCTTATAGCCTCTGAAAAAGATTTTGGAATCCCATTGAGGGTCTTTTGAAGGATGCAAACGGATCTCCGGGAATGCTGCCATGAATCGGGGAAGGAATTTTTGCAGCTCGAACCTGGATAGCCGGGCCCCCAGGCAATGATGCATGCCAAAGCCGAAGCCGATGTGGGGATTGGGCTTGCGGGCAGGATTAAATGTATCGGGGTCCTGAAATACAGCAGGGTCCCGGTTCGCTGAGGCCAGGCCAAGCAGCACCGTTTTGCCTTTGTTCAGTTTTAGTCCCTCAAATTCCATGTCGTTGGCGATCTGCCGGGGTATCCAGTTCACAGGACTGACATACCGGATCAGTTCTTCCACGGCGATGGCGCACTCGTTATGCGCATTCCAGTTGATCACCTTGTCGCGGTTCGCAATTAGCGCCGCAATGCTCTTGGTGAGCAGCAGGGTGGTGGTTTCCGTAGCGGCATTGACCAGAAACTCCCAGGTACCGATCAGCTGGGGTGCCCTGTCACTGCCCATGATTTCCCTCATTTCGAGTAAAAGGCTTCTGGTAGCTTCGTTCTCGTGGCGTGTGAAAGTTTCGGAAATGTAGCCATGAAAGCGCCGCGACATCGAGGCGCATTCCAGTAACTCTGTGACCGACAGTGTTTTTTCGAAAATGAATGTGATCACGTAGGAAAATTTCTGAATAAAGTCGTAATCCGACTTTTCCAGATTGATGATCTTGCTGATGATCAGGAAGCTGAATTGCCGCGCCATTTCCACAAGATCCGTTTCCTCCCGCCCGTCCAACCCGGCGATGATTTCCTGTATCGCATCGAGTGTGATTTTTTCGTAATCGGCCTGGTAGAATTTCTGGTTTACGAAACGACGGTGTTCCGCGTGTCTTTCGCCATTCATGAACAATAACCAGTACCTGAGGCTTTCGCCGAATTCAAGCAGGCCGGGGTCATTGTTGGAGAGGGCGGATACGATCTTGAACCTTTCGGTGAAATCGAAATTTTTGAAGTTGTCCGAATCGGACAGGATCTTTTTTACATTGGCATAATCCATCGCCACCAGATCGCCGAACATATTGAAATGAAGGGGATCCGACTTCCGCACGTCGGCGATGAGCTGGGAATAATTTTGATTTACGTCCGATTTGGCTGACCAGATCGACGTTGCAGACATCAGAGGCGTTTGCATAACTACGAAGGAACTGGCATTCTATATTTCCTGATTCTCGACAATCCACTGGCTGGTGGCAGCGATGGTGCGCATTTCCCAAAAAATGGAGGGGCTTAGTTCCATTCCGAGGTGTTCTTCGAGTTCGGTTGTAATGTTGACGAGGATGAGTGAATCCAGGCGGAAATCGACAATGTCGGCATCGAGCGCCACTGCGGAAGGGTCTATTTCCGCGTGTTTCGAGATATTCGCGGCGATCCAGCCGGAAATTTCAGTAAAGGTTTTAGGCATGAAAGCGTTAGTAGGAGGTACGGAGTTAAACCGCGAAAGTAGTATCAAAGTTTGTTCAAAAAAAGCCCGGCTGCCGGATAATGTAACTCGAAGCAGATAAATGTTAGTTTCCGGTAAAAAACCTGCGGTTACAGAACCTTATTGATCGGTTACCGGGAACGGCTTTGAGATTTACTTTTGATCAAACCGAGGAAATGCATTCGGCGGTAGCATGACCCGTCCCTGTCGATCTTTCATTGGCCCGGCCGCGGAATAAAGCAAGAGTAATTCCTCCAATGCGTTGCGGCTGAGCTGCTGTTGTGCGAGGCAGGATTTGGATTTTCCGGGGTCAATGAACGGGAAAATGAACCAGCATTTGTCGGATACCTGGGATTTTTCCGGCAATTTCCACTTTCCTTCTGTTGCCAAAATGTTGGTCGTGACGGTGGCAACCAGATTTTCATTCAAGTTTCCGCTCGTGTAAACGCTGTCGATCGCCCCCAAGCCATTTACCCGAAAATAGAAAAGCGATATCTTTAAATAGCACCCGTGATCGCCCGCGTTGTACGCTGCATTTCGACTCAGGTAGGTGCTCAGCGATATGTCTTCACCCCAGGCAGCTGCTTCGGCGTTGAGCCCTATTTGAAAGGTCGGTTGCCAAACCTGGGCGTTCCCCGGGGCCGTTACCAACACTAAAAATAACAAAAGCCAGCCCCTGGTCGCTTTATGGATGAGCTGTGCGGTTTGATTCGGGTGATATATTCTTTCAGATGGCATACAATTAGAAGCGTTGCATAGCACCATATTTACTGTTTGGTTCGTCGCTACCGTTTCCGGCGGCAACCGCTCCGACTTTTTCGGGGCTTAATCCGAAGCTGCCGGAAATACCGGGCGAAAAAAAGTGACATATTTGCGGTGAACAAATGTGAATCACCAATAGGTATGAAATGGATTACCCGAGAGCGTCCAAAGATCGATAGAATCGCCTGTCCGTGGCTGATCAGAAGGTTCATCGACCCGGATGCCATTTTCTACTACGTGCCTTTTGAGCAAGTTCAAACCAAAGCAGCCGAACTGGACGCGATCCCATTTGACATTCCGGGCGTAGAGTTTACCCACTATGAAGACCGTTGTACTTTCGACTACTTCATAGAAAAGTTCAATATCGACGATCCCGCAGTGAAGGATATGGCGTCAATCGTCCGGGGAGCCGATACCGACGCGCATTCGCTGGCGGCGCAAAGCTCAGGGCTTTGGGCCATCTCGGCAGGGTTGAGTTTCAACTTCGGCGATGACTATGAGCTTCTGGAAAAAGGTATGTTGATTTACGATGCGCTTTATAGCTGGGCGAAGCATTTGCAAAAGCAAAGGCACACCCAAAGTCCGACCGAAAAGCTCTTGCTAGAAGTTTTTAACGCCTATAATCGCCAGAAGTCGTTGCAGCGCGGCAAAGCACCGGAGTGGGCCAGGCAGCTCAAAGAAATTATCCAGGATCAGATAGACACCAACCTGAGTTTGAGCCTGAAAGAAGTTGCCGCGGGGCTCGATATGAATCCTGCTTACGTTTCCAGGGAGTTTTCCAAATATTTCAGCGACATGTCGTTCGGAGACTACATCCGGAAGCTGCGCATCGAGAAGGCTACCGAATTGCTTACCAATACCTCAAACAGCCTGGCCGAGATCGCTTACCTGACGGGTTTTTCAGATCAAAGCCATTTCAACCGCATTTTCAAGCAGCATACGGGGCAAAATCCATCCGCTTTTCGAAAATCCCTGGTTAAAAAATAAGCGCTGTACAAACGGGTTGTTTCTGTTCTGTTTTTTTGAGTAGCCGACTGGCTGGTATTGTAAATTTTAGCAGGGTACCAAGGAAGGGGCATTGGGTTACGCTGTCGGTCTATTTAAAACGTCATTCGTCGATCTGTGATTGAACGCGCCGGGGCCGGTCGCGTATTTTTGAAATGCGCACCAGCGCCTAGCCGGTTTTTGACAGAAACGACACGCCGGGTTCGATTAGAATGCCAACCGTTAAATCGACATGAAACACCTGCCAATTTTGTTAGTGATTACCTTTTTGTTCTTTCAATGCAAAGACAAAGGTGTGGACCGCGATGAATGCACCGACGACCCATCTGCGTGTGGATGCTCGGAGGCGCCGGCAGGCTGCGAGGTTGGCGAAGAGCCCGACACCCTTAAGATCCGTGGAAAAGTATTTGTTTCTCCAAGCGGAAGCGATAGCAACGACGGAAGCGAAGGGAAGCCTTTGAAAACGATACAGAAGGCTGCCGATGCAGCAGGAGAGGACGGATTGGAAATCATCCTGCGCGGCGGTACATATGCCAGCAGCGAGATCAGAATACGCCATTCCAATATCAAAATTCATTCTTATCCGGGCGAATGGGCCGTTATCCGTGCCGTTACGAATATGGAGGATGTGGCTAGCTGCCTCTGGTTCAGCGAGCCCGGGACCGGGAATTTTATTCTGGAAGACCTGGAAATCATTGGTGGCTACTACTACGGAATCAAATTTGAAAGTAACTGGGACGACGATCGCTCGGTGCCTTTCGATAAGCGTCGGGGGATCAATAATGTGATGGTGCGGAATTGTAAAATACACGATACCGGTCGCGATTGCATCAAGATCACCCCGGGCTGCAAGGATATTCTCATCCAGAACTGTGAGATATACAGGTCGGGTGTAGGGCCTGCGAACGTTGAAGCTCAAAATGCCGAGGGAATCGACAATGTCAATGCCGATAATATGATCGTGAGCGGCTGTTACTTTCACGACATTGCTACCAATGGCATGTATGCCAAAGGGGGAGCGAGGAACTGTATCATGGAAAACAACCTGATCATCAACTGCGGTGAATTCGGTATGGCTGCGGGATTCCTGGATACGGATGCCGAATGGTTCAATCGAGATACAAATCCGGATTATCAGGAGAGTTTCGACATCATCATCCGCAACAATATCGTAATCAATGCGAAATGGGGTGGGATAGGCCTTTTTGCGGCAGTCGGATCGAAGGTTTATCACAACACTTTTGTGAATGTGGGAGGGGAGACAATGGCACCCCTGCACATCAGCGCCGGTGAAATATATACGGGCTCCGGTGCTCCTCTGGCTCCGCCCTGCCGCAATCTGGAAATCATAGACAATATCTTTACCCAGCCGAGCGACTCGGATCGCCCGATGATCTTCCTGAGAAGTATGAACGACGGCATGGCCCCTCCACTCGCGGGAAATAACAAGGTAGATTATAACATTTACTACAAAACAGGAAATTCCCCTTTTTACCAAAACCGGCAGAGTGACAACCTTTCGCGAACGTCGTGGCAAAACGCAACCGGGTTCGACGCCCACAGTCGGGAAGCCGATCCGCTGCTTGATAACAATTTCCACCTCCGTGCCGGAAGTCCTGCATTGAAGGGCGGTACCATCTCGGGAATGGTCGCGCGGGATTACGACGGCGATGCGAGAGGGAGCACGCCCGACATCGGTGCGGACGAATCAGGCGGGAAAACCCTACCAATACCTCCTCCTGCCGGAACAATCGGTACGGGGTGGAAACCATAGAATAAATGGTGGTCGTTGCGAGAGCCGTCAGTGTTCGTGCCCGCCGTCCGAGTTGGTCATTTTAGCCAAAACGAAAAATGCTCCTTTTACTACGACCTTTGCGTTCTTGGGGATAGGTTTCAGTAATGTGATTTCGGTATAGCCAACATCAGTCGTGCCCTTTGCGACAGGCACCTTTTCAAAGGTAATTTCGGCGTCCGGTTTGCTTTCTTCCTGATGGCCGCCTTCGGTGTGCGGGCCTGTAAGGATGAAAATGTAGTCTTGTCCCTGGTAATTGACGATCGCTTCGGTAGGCACGGCGGGAACCCTGGCTTTTTCAAGGCTTACTGCCGCGGTGATGTTCATACCGTCGATCAGGCCCGTTTTGTTACCCATCACTTTCGCGTGTACCGAAACGGCTTTGCTCTCGCCTTCGAAAGAAGATCCCAGCGAGAAAATCCGTGCGTCGTATTCCTTGCCGGGTGCATTAGTAAGGGTAAAGTGGATAATCTGGTTGTTACGGATCTTGGGCAGGTCTTTTTCATAGACGAACAAATCGAGGTGAAGCTGGCTGTTGTCCACGATTTCGGCGATAGGCGAGGTTAAATCCACATAGCTGCCGATCTGGGCGGTTACGCTGCTTACCACCCCCGAAATGGGGCTTTTAACCGAAAGGACGGAAACCAGTTTCCCGCTGCTAAGTTGAGACGGGTCGATACCCATTAACCGGATCTGCTGGACCAGTGTGTTGCGGCGTGTCTGAAGCGTTTTCAGCTCAGTGGTAGCCGCCTGAAAATTTTTCAGCGCGCCGGCGTTTCCAGCCGATAGTTCCTTCTGGCGGTTGTATTCGAGCCCGGCCAACTCGATCCGGTCATTCACGGCCACATATTCCTCCTGCAACTTCATGAAATCGGGATTGGCCAGGGTGGCAATGGTCTGCCCCTTTCTGACGTTATCGCCGGGCTGTATATGCAAAGTCTGAATAACCCCTCCGTACAAGGTGTTAACCGTCGCCCTGTTTTGGTTGGGTACTTTCAGGGTACCGTTCGCTTTGAGCGCCGCGGTGAGCTCTTTTTCTTCAATCAAACCCATTTCCACACCAATACTTTTGATTTGCCCGGCGGTTAAGCTGGCTGTGCCCGGATTTTCATGCGCTTCATGGTGATCTTCACCGGCGTGCAGCTCCGTTTTCGGTTCTTCTTTCTGGCCTGCGCCTTTTTCTCCTTTGCAAGAAGCGAGGAGTGACAGGGAAACAAGCAGACTTGTTATGATTAATAGCTTTTTCATTCTTTATCGATTCAGAAAATAATTGAATTGGATAACCGACTGGTTGTAGGCGTTCAGACTATCGAGGTAGTTGCGACGAATGTCGATCGCCTGCGCCAGGAACTGTGACAGTTCCGCGAAACTGATCTCTCCCTGGCGGTAGGCAAGGGTCGATGATTTGATAATCCCGGAAGCCTGGGCAAGTCCGGTAGTTTCGTAATAGGTTAATAATGCCAGATTTTTTTCAACTTCCTGCCGGGTTTGGGCCAGTTGCGTCTGCAAGACTTGTTCAGTGTATGCGAGCTGGCTTTGCTGAACGTCGACCTGCGCCTTTGCCGCTTTTACGCGGCTTCGATAGGCGCCGGAACCCAGGATAGGGAAAGCCGCAGTCACGGAAAATCCGGTATACGGATCGCTGAGCCCGTACAGGCGCTGGGAGAAGAACCTGCCCGAGAAATCCGGCCTGTTTTCGTTTTTGGCGACGGAGACGCCGGCATCGGCAATGGCAATATTCGTTTTTTGCAGCTCGATCACCGGGTGAGGAGCCTGCGCGATCGGTTCAGGCAGCGGCAGCTTTTGTAAGGCGCTATCAGCCGGGAGGTAACGCTGTTGCATGTTCAGCAGCTGCATTAAAAGCCGTTGCTGGATCTGCACATCGGCTGTCGTTTGGGCAATGAACGCTTTCAGCTCGCGCGAACGGGCGGTTGATGCTACACTGTCCAAACCAGGCGTATCGCCGGTGCGGACCCGTAGTGTTGTTGTTTGATTGAGCGCCGTGTAAATGCTGTCCAGACTTTGCAGGAGCTTGGCCTTGTCCTGCAAATACCAAAGCTGGTAGAATACCGAGCGAATCTCCCTTTTCAGGTTCGTGCCGATCAGCGCACCGTTCACTTTTGTTGCTTCGAGTTGCTGCTGATAAAGGTTTTTCTGGGATTTATAAAGTCCCGGCCATGGAAGGCTTTGAGAAAGACCGATTTTTAGGATACCCCTGCTATCCGTTGGCCGGTGGTCTTCATTCTCTGCAAAAACACCGGTTTTGGGAATCAAACCGGCAGATTTGACCTGATATTCACCTTGTTGTACAGCTTTTCTGTTTACTTCCAGTTCCAGGTTGGCTTTGCTGGCGTCCAGAAGCTGCTCGATCCGCACACGTTGGTCGGGGAGTTTGCTGTCCTGTGCCGTTGCGTTCCCGGAGGTAATCATGAGCAATGCACATGCGGCCGCGGCAGCACCGGGAAACTTTCCTTTGGGCTTCTCGAACAGAATATAAAGCAATGGCAACACGACGAGCGTTAAAAAGGTAGCAGAGACAAGTCCGCCGATCACCACGGTCGCCAGGGGTTTTTGCACTTCACCACCGGCTCCGGTAGAAAACGCCATCGGAAGAAAGCCCAGCGAGGCAACAGTCGCCGTCATCAATACCGGCCTCAGCCGTATTTTAGTGCCCTCGAGAACGCGCGGGATGAGTTTATCGAAACCGCTTTTTTCGAGTTGGTTGAACGTGCTGATCAATACAATACCATTGAGTACGGCAACTCCAAAGAGCGCAATGAAGCCCACGCCCGCCGAAATACTGAATGGCATGCCCCTGAGCAGCAATGCAAATACGCCTCCGATCGCGCTCATCGGAATGGCGGTGTAGATCAGCAACGACTCCTTGAACGAACCGAATGTAAAGTAGAGCAGCAGAAAGATCAGAATGAGTGCAATCGGTACCGCGATTTGCAGCCGGGCAGTTGCTTTCTGCAAGTTTTCGAATGTGCCGCCATACGTATAATAATAGCCCGTTGGAAGCAGGTTTGCGGTCGAGAGCCTGGCCTGAATATCCTGCACAACACTTTGAACATCACGGTCGCGCACGTTGAAACCGACCACGATACGACGCTTGCCGTCTTCACGGCTGATCTGGGCAGGGCCTTCTTTAAAGGATATCGCAGCAACTTGCGAAAGCGGAATCTGTGTGCCGTCGGCCATGGCCACAAAAAGGTCGCTGACATCCTCGATCGAAGAGCGGTTGGCACTGTCGAGACGAACGACCAGATCAAACTTGCGTTCGTTTTCAAAGACCACACCCGCGGCCTCGCCTGCGAATGCGGTGCGGACAGTTTGGTTTATATCCCCGATATTCATTCCGTAAGCCGCGATTTTAGCGCGGTCGTATTGAATCGTGATTTGCGGAAGTCCGGTAGTGCGTTCGATCTGGGGACCCGTAGCGCCCCGTACACTTTGCACTGCCTGGGCAACCTTTGGGGCGATAGCGGCCAGCGTATCAATGTTCTCCCCAAAGATTTTAATGGCAACGTCCTGCCTGACACCCGTCATCAGCTCGTTAAAACGCATTTGAATGGGCTGATTCGACTCAAAAAAGACCCCGGGGATCACTTCCAGTTTTTCCTGGATCATACTGGCGAGTTCGGAGTAACTTTTGGTGTTAGTCCATTGATCCTTGGGTTTGAGAACAACAATGAGGTCGGTCGCTTCCGGGGGCATCGGATCGGTGGGTACCTCGGCGCTGCCTGTTTTTCCAACCACCATTTTCACTTCCGGAAACGACTTGATAATCCTGCTGGCCTGCATGGAAGTTTCCACACTTTGCGAGAGCGATGTTCCCTGAGGAAGGATACAGTGGAAAGCGTAGTCCCCTTCTTCAAGCTGGGGGATGAACTCGCCGCCCATCCGTGAGAACAGGAGGACCGTAATTGCGAGAACGGCTACGGTAGCTGAAACAACAGCTATGCGAAAGCGGATCGCCCAGGTAAGGATGGGCTGATAGGCAGCCTGAATGCGGTCCATCATCTTGTCGGAAAGCGTCTTTTTAAGCGAAAGGGTTTTTGGCAAGACCAGCGCCGCCATCATTGGAATGTAGGTCAATGACAGGATGAGCGCCCCAAGAATGGCGAAGGATACCGTTTCTGCCATCGGTCTGAACATTTTGCCCTCTATCCCAACCAGCGAAAGAATCGGGATGTATACGATCATGATAATAATCTCGCCGAATGCCGCGCTGCTGCGGATCTTTGAGGCGGATTCAAATACTTCCTGGTCCATTTCATCCTGGCTAAGCCTCTCTGTTGTTTTTCTAAGTGCCAAATGATGGAGTACGGCCTCGACGATGATCACAGCCCCGTCGACAATTAGTCCGAAATCGATCGCGCCCAGGCTCATCAGGTTGGCGGAAACACCAAATGTGTTCATCATACCCAGCGCGAACAGCATAGCGAGCGGGATGGCTGACGCGACGATTAGCCCCGCGCGCAGATTGCCCAGGAACAAAACAAGTACGAAAACGACGATCAGCGCCCCTTCGATCAGGTTGGTCCTGACCGTGCTTATCGCCCTGTCAACGAGGTCTGTCCTGTCCAGATAAGCCTCGACCTCCACATCAGCCGGAAGGGACTTTTTGATGGTCAGCATTTTGGTTTTTACCCGTTCCACCACCGCGGCACTGTTTGAGCCTTTCAGCATCATAACAATACCGCCAACAACTTCTTTTTCACCGTTGTAGGTCACCGACCCATAGCGAACGGCATTGCCTAAACGTATGTCTGCGACGTCGCGCACGAGCACCGGGATACCGCTCACGTTTTTGACCACGATGGTCCGGATATCATCCAATGATGTTACAAGCCCGATACCGCGGATGAAATATGCATTGGGTTTTTTGTCGATATACGCTCCACCGGTGTTTTCATTGTTTTTTGCCAGAGCGGTGAAAATATCGGCGATCGTGACGTTCATCCCTTTCATCCTCTGAGGATTTACGGCAACTTCATACTGTTTGAGAAGGCCGCCAAAACTGTTTACTTCCGCAACGCCCTTGGTACCGTAAAGTTGCCGGGCGACGATCCAGTCCTGCATGGTGCGCAGGTCCATTGCCGAGTACTTATTTTCAGAACCCTTTTTAGGGTGAATAACATATTGATAAACCTCCCCGAGACCCGTGCTAACCGGGCCAAGTTCGGGCGTGCCAAGACCTTTCGGGATTTTCTGCTCCGCTTCTTTCAACTTTTCGTTGATAAGCTGACGGGCAAAGTATATATCGATGTCGTCTTCGAAAACGACCGTGATAACCGATAGCCCGAAACGGGAAATGGACCGCATTTCGACCAGGTCGGGCAGGTTGGCGAGGCTTTGTTCGATAGGGTAGGTCACCAGCTGCTCAGTCTCCTGGGCTGCCAGCGTGGGCGTCAGTGTAATGACTTGTACTTGATTGTTGGTAATGTCGGGCACGGCGTCAACAGGGATCTGCGACGCGCTCCAAAGCCCCCACACAATAAGCCCGAGCGTAAAAATGCCCACGATAAGCTTATTGCGGATCGAAAAATGAATGATTCTATCCAGCATTTGAATGTAACATGAAAAGTGTGCAGAAATAGCCCTCCACCACCTGTGCTTACGACAGGTGAAGAGACCAAACTGAAAACGTAACGGGTTACACCAGACGCGGCGGCTGCCAGATCAAATGGGCATTGGTCTGATTAAATGACGCTTTGTATTGGAAAGATTTCTCCGGGCTATCCGGGAGAGGCGAGGAAAGTACAAATCCGAAAACCACCGGCGGCATACTCACGCTCGCACAGCAGGAACAAATGCAAAAAGGCGAGCAGAAATCTCCCGCCTGACCTTCGTCATGAGCATCATCGTGTGCCCAACCGGCATCCTGGCCGGTATCATGGGCCGGGCGGTCGGGAAGATCCTGGCAGGGAAAGCAGGACAGTACCGCGACGTAAAAGGCCAATATGATCAGCGACAATTTCATGGCGCAAATCTACGGCATAGAAACATGCAACAGGTAGGCAAAAGCAACTTTGTAGGAGAAAACCGGCAAGCAATGGAGGACGGTTCAGTGGTACGGCTGGCGTCGTCAATTTTTGATAAAATGCTTTTTCTGAACCAATTCTTGGTACCTTATGGAGTGAACCTCAGGTAATGGTCAGGTGGAAAGGTGACACGAGTTATCAGTGCATCGGTACGTAGCAACATGATCTGAGGCGGATCGCGATCTAGAATTGTTGAAGAACAGGACGTTGCGAAATTATGGTTCTATATATTAAGTACATGGTCAGCCTGAGGTGCAAGATGATGGTAGAGGAGGAATTGAAAAAACTCGGCTTGCACCATCTCGTTGTGGATTTAGGCAGCGTGGAAATTCTTCAGACGATCACCGCCGGCCAGCGTGAGACGCTTAAAGTTAACCTGCTGAGATCCGGTCTGGAGTTGTTGGATGATAAAAAGAGTATACTGATAGAGAAAATCACGAATGTGATCATAGAAATGATCCATTATCAGGATGAGCTGCCCAAAGTGAATTACTCGGACTACCTCGCCGAAAAGCTGGATTATGACTACACGTACCTGTCCAACGTCTTTTCCGAAGTCAAGGGCATTAATATCCAGCAATTCATTATCTATCACAAAATCGAAAGGGTAAAGGAGCTGTTGCTCTACGAAGACCTCAACCTGACCGAGATTTCTTACAAATTGCATTACAGCAGCGTCTCGCATCTGTCCAATCAATTCAAGAAGGTTACCGGGCTTTCTCCTTCATTTTACAAAAAACTCAGGCGCAAGCGGGAACTTAACCTGGAAAATATTTGAAAGCACTGCAAACGACATCTCTGTGTCTGCGGCCAGCCCAAAATCAGTGAAAACTGCAACTTTTAGAGCTGCTTATGTAACATGTACGCCCATCGCCCTGGCGATATTTGTTACAAGTCTTGTAACCCGGTCCGATGAACAAGCATTACACCGGAACGGGCTTACTGCCATTTGTCAAATTAAACAATCATATGAAAACTGAAAAATTAACGTTTGGGTGGGTGTTGGCTTCGTTGTTTGTCGCCGTGGGGCTACCGTTTGGTTCCGGAAAAGCGGGGTACAGAATTCGGAGGATCATGGAAAAAGGGAAAAGACTATTAGGCGTGCAAGGAGGTATGGTAAGATGAAACAGCCAAGTCTTGATAGTAAATACATTGACGGTCAACTGGTGTATGCCAAAGTCAATCCATCCCGGAAGCTGATTATCCGCCGCTATTACGACCGGATCTATTACTGCCGGGATGCGGATGGGTCGGAAAAGGAATATGCTTTTTTTGAAAGGGAGATCTCATCGAACAATGAAGCTTTATTTGTTTCGAAATAAAATAATATTCTAAATATTTTTGTTTTCCTTTTTATTTTCAAAATTTTATTTTACATTTGTTGAATATTTTAAAATAATGTTATGAATAAAGGAACAGTTAAGTTTTTTAATGAAACCAAAGGGTTTGGTTTCATTGCTCCGGAAAATGGCGGAGATGATGTTTTTGTACACACGTCAGGTCTCAACGATGACATCCGCGAAAATGACAATGTGTCTTACGAAGTTGAAGAAGGAAGAAAAGGCCTGAATGCAGTTAATGTGAACATTATCTGATCAACCATACATGCAAGCAGCAAAATCCTCCTCACCAGGGAGGATTTTTTGTTTTAGACGGCGTTTCCCATGAAATCCAATCCAAATTCAATTACAAGATCCTCGTGGCGAACGGCCGGCGAGTTGCCGGGTAGTGCAATGGCTACACTTTTTGGTAAATTCCTGCTTTGGGCTACCAGAATCCTGTCGTTTCTTGTTTTTGTATCGCTCCGCTTTATATTAAAATACCGGAAAGCAGTTATCCGAAAAAATCTGACGAGCTCTTTCCCGATGAAGTCAACACGTGAGATCGGTAAGCTGATGCATGCTTACTATCTTCATATGAGCGATTTGCTGCTCGAACCTTTTTTGTTTTACCTGGCGCCGGCAATGCTCAGAAAGCGTCTGGCCACGTACACCAATCCCGAGGTTTTGGAGAGGTTGTACAAGACCGGCCGGCCAGTTATTGTATTTGCGTCGCATTACGGAAACTGGGAATATCTGATCAACCTGCCACAGGTCACCAACTATCAGGTCTACACGGCCTATTCACCTATCAAAAGTGGCCCGTTGGATCGGCTGATGATCAGGTTACGATCATTCCTGGGCGTAAGGCTGATTCCTAAAAAGGGTTTCTACCGCCAGGCATTGTCGCTGTTGCGGCAGACCGCAATCCCCAATCTGCTGGTCGTCATTGCGGATCAGCGCCCCGCGCCCGGCAATGACAAATTTCATATCCCGTTCCTGGACCAAGACACCGCCGTCCAAACCGGCGGGGAAAGAATGGCTGCTTCGTCCGATGCCGCGATCGTATATGTAGAATCACGCAAAAACGCGCAATTCAGCTACGAGTTCACCTTCAAGACGATGGAGAACACCGACCGCGTGGTTCCGATGAGCATTACAAAGGCCTATTACCGCTTTCTGGAAAGGAGTATAAGCCTCGCTCCAAGTTATTGGCTGTGGTCACACAACCGGTGGAAAGGTCAGGCAGCTACCACCATCCACCCATCTTAATCATCTGTCATGGCAGCACGGCTTACACGAAAGGACGTTATTTTTCAACCCGATTCCAGCCGGGTGATTGCGCGGTTTCTCTATAACGGCGACGACAGGGGCAGGCAGCTGATCTCGAATATTCTCGCTCTTGACGAAAGCAGTCAAATTCAGCAGTTGAACAATACCCTGAGAAAGTACGCCAAAAGGCACCGGAATATCCTCAGGGTGTTTGAACGCCACTTTGAAAAGCTGACCGGATTACTGCGTACGATGGAGATCGACCCGCAGGGCCTGGAAACAAACCAGCGATTGCTGATCGGTGCTTACTTCACGATGGAATATTCGATCGAGGCCGCGGCTTTTTTTAACCCGTCAATCGTTGCCGATCCTGACCAATCCGGCACAGAACCTGGCGAAACACGCATTATCCTGAGTTTTCGGGCTACCGGAGAGGGGCACATCTCTTCGATAGTCTTCCGGTCGGCGCTGATCGACCAGGACGACCACATTACCGTCGATAAGCCGGGGCGTCTGCTTGATTCTCCCGAGCTGGTGCGCAATCACGTGTACAAAAAGGCTTCCTTTTTGTTGAAACTGGGTGAAATGCTGGATTTCAATAGCCTGGCTTACCCGGCCATTGAAGCGAAACTTACCGAGACTTTTACTTATGAAGAGTTAAAGCGGTATGTCGACGAGACCAGAAGGTTGCCCGGAATGGACCCCGCTGCTGAACTCTTTTTGCGCGAACTCATGTGGCTGGCATCTTCGCACTACGAAATGGATTTCTCCCTGGATACCGACATTTCCGAACGGGTCATATTCCCCATTGCCGATACGGAAAAGAGGGGCATTGAGGATGCCAGGTTTGTCTGCTTCACGGACGAGGAGCAGCAGCAAACCTACTATGCTACCTATACGGCCTACGACGGCACGATTATCCTGCCGAAGCTGTTGAAAACCAAGGATTTTTATCATTTCAAAGTATTGCCGCTTCACGGAGAGATTGCGCAAAACAAGGGAATGGCCCTTTTTCCCCGGAAAATCAACGGGAAATACGCCATGCTTTGCAGGATCGACGGGGTCAACAATTACGTCGCTTACTCCGATAACATCAGCGTATGGCGGAATGCCGTTTTGATCCAGGCTCCGAAATATCCCTGGGAGTTTGTTCAGATCGGCAATTGCGGCTCGCCCATCGAGACGCTGGCCGGTTGGCTGGTCCTGACCCATGGCGTCGGACCTATGAGGGAATATGTGCTGGGCGCCTCTCTTTTTGAGCTGGAAAACCCTGAAGTTGAAATAGGGCGCCTTGATCGTCCCTTGCTAATCCCGACTGGGACGGAGCGGGATGGTTATGTGCCCAATGTGGTCTATTCCTGCGGTGCGTTCATACATCATGATAGCCTGATCATTCCTTACGCCACTTCCGACTATGCGTCGACATACGCGGTGGTTAACCTCAGCGAACTACTGGAAGAGCTCACGGTCGTGCGTGGCTAGTGGCTGAGTATCCGGTCATAAACTGCCAGATAGTTATCTACCATTTTCTCCTTGGAAAACATGGCTTTGGCCCATTGGCGACATTCCTGCCTGTCGATCCCGGCTATCTTTTCAACCGCCTTTACGGCTTCATCCATCGTGTTTACAAGAAAGCCTGTTTTCCCGTCGACAATCAGCTCGCACATTGAGCCCCGGTTGTAGGCAATTACAGGCGTGCCGCAAAACATGGATTCTGCGACACTTAACCCGAAAGGTTCGTCGAACAGGATCGGATGGAGCAAAGCCAACGCCTTCCCCAGCAAAGTTCTTCGTTCTCCGGGCCCGACGTTACCGATATAAAATACCGACCTCTCATCGATGCTGGGCCGGATTTTCTGCTCAAAATAGGCATCGTCCTGGATCAGACCGGCTATCAGGAGCACTTTACCCGCCCGGCGGGCGATTTGTATCGCTTCGTAGGTGCCTTTGTCGGGATGGATACGACCGAAAAAGAGGAGGTAATCCTGCGGGTTCATTTCAAACGGGAAGTCTTTCCCATCGACACCATTATATACTGTGGCAATGTAATCCAGCTTTTCGCTGCGATCGGCATTGCTGATGGATACATAGTATGCAGATGCATTGTATTTTTGATAAACTGCCAGGATTTTGGGAGAGGAAAACCCGTGGATGGTTGTCAGCATCGGCGTGCCGATCAGCTTTGAATAAGTTAGCGGAAGGAAATCGAAGTGGTTGTGGATCAGATCGAACTGCGCGGCATTTTCCATCAAATGGCTGATGTGCAGGCATTCGGCAACCTTCGGGTCAACATCCCGGTCTTCGGCATAGGGCGTTTTGCAGGTTCCTTCCAGCCTGGCAGCGGTTACAGAATCGGTTGTCGCAAAAAGCGTTACGTCTATGCCTTTTTCGACCAGGCCTTCCGTCAGATACGACGCCACCTGCTCCCAGGGGCCATATTGCCGCGGCGGCGTTCGCCAGGCTATCGATGACAATATCGCGACCCTCATACCAGTTCGGCCTCCATCTTGGTGATTTCCTCAAATGCTTCAAGGACACTTAAATGCGAGATTAAATAAGCTAGTGTACTTTCCGCACCCTGGTTCCGGTTAACGCCCGAGCTTTCCAGTCCGTCGCAACAGCCTTTCGTTTCAAAATCATAAAGGCTTACACGAAGGTCGTTTTCACCTAAGAACCACATGAAGCAAGTATAGAGCTTTTGGATATAAGCCTGGTCATTGGTCAGCCGGAAAGCCTGGTGAAACATCAAAACCATCGCCAGCGCATCTAATGGCTGTTGGGCAAACCTCGATTGCTCGTGGTCCCTGGCGTACCAGTTCTCGTTACCGACAACGGACAAGTAGCCATTACGAAGCGTAATTTCCGAGAGAAAATCCATGCTTTCCAGGGCTACTTCAAGCACCCGGTCGTCGTGCAGAAATTCGGCAGCGTGTAAAAGCGCCAGGGGCAGGAATGCATTGTCATAGGCCAATAGCGATTCAAACCATCTCCAGTCGTCGCTTTTATGGATGTCGTATTCGCTAATGAGCCTGTCGGTGAGGGTCTTCAGGATTTTGATCATACCCTCGTCCGACGGATTGCTTTTAAGGTAATGGCATAACCCGACGATCGTGTTCGCAATGCTCCGGATGGACTTAAGGCTGGTGAAATTCGGGACGGCGTCGAAGAAAATTTCCCGTCCTGTCTGGTAATAGGCGTCGTTCGGGGCATTGCCCAGCAAATAACCCAAGGACCAGATCGCGCGACCGAAGGAGTCTTCGGAGCCCACTTCGTCGAGAAAATTGCGGTTGAAGCTCAGGAAATTCCTGAACATGCCGTCCTGGGTTTGCATGTAGTTGACATAGCTCAGATAGGTGGGCGACAGTTTGAGCGCGAGGGGGTGTTTATTCCTTTTGTAAGTCATCAGAACCATCAGGAGTGCCCTCGCATTGTCGTCCAGGCAATATCCCTCTTTCAGGTTGGGAATCCCGTATTTGGCATGCTGGATAATGCCTGTGTCGTCGGTAAGCCGCTGTACGTGGTCGAGCAGAAAAGGGGGTAAGGTTAGCGGATCCAGGATCATCTCGTCGCCAGCCGTAATGTCGAGCCCCGCTTCCGCTATTTGCGCGGCGAGTTCCAGGTATTTTTCGCCTATTCTCGGCCAGATGATTTCCCTGCCATAGTCAAAGGCATTTTTCCGGAGCTCCCGCATTTGCTCGGGATGATCGAGTAAATCCAGGAGTATGTCGGTAAGTGCCAGGGAATCATGAAAGTTAAAGAGCCTTCCCCGGCCGCCGGCCAGCAATTCCGCGGCATGCCAGTAAGGTGTGGAGATAACCGCATTTCCGGCCCCAATAGCGTATGAAAGCGTGCCGCTGGTGATCTGGGCCTCACTGGTGTAGGGCGTGATGTAAATATCCGAAGCCGAAAGGTATTTGAAAAGCTCGGCCTGGCCGATGAACTCGTTCAGAAACACAACGTGCTTTTCGATCCCCAAATGCTTCACGAGCCCCGCAAGGTACACGCGGTATTCCTCGCCCGCGTGCCTGATCACATTGGGATGTGTTTTACCCAGCACAATGTAGACAAGCTGCGGATATTTCTCCACCACCGCGGGCAATGCCTTCAAAACGGTTTCGATCCCTTTGTTTCTGCCGATAAAGCCGAACGTCAGTAACACCTGCTTGGAGGAGAGTTTGAACTCTTTTTTTGCCAAAGCCTGGTCAAACTGGATGTCCGGAACGCCATGGGCTATCTGCGCGATCTTTTCGGCCGGCACGTGGTAAACTTCCGAAAGCATGTCGACGGCCGTCTGGCTCATGACGACAATCGACTGGGCAATTTTACATATCTCCGTCATAACAGCCTTCTGATTGTAGGAAGGCGTTTTCAGAACGGTATGCAAGGTTACTATCAGCGGGATTTTCAGGCGATAAAGCAGCGGAAGGATATAGATGCCGTTTTGGCCTCCGAATATGCCGAACTCATGTTCCAGAACACATACGTCGGCACCGCTCAGATTGATCACATTTGCCGCTTCCAGATAATCGGTCTGTTCCTCCTGCCTGATCGAGAGCTTCACTTCTTTCGGGTATTCGTAGTGTAGCCCGTTGTCGTCGATAGCGACTACGAAGCCCTGATTCGTGTTTCCCGACGAATCGATTCCGATCATCGAATCGTAGAGGTTTTGGGTAAATGTTCCGATCCCGCACTCCCTGGGCGGGTAGGTTCCTATGAATGCTATTTTCATTCCGGTCGTCTGTTGATTATCTTCTAATATAGCTTAATTAACCGGCATTACCCGGGATTATTTGAGATGGGGCCGAACTGTTTTCCGGAGCAGTATTAATACTTGAAATGTGCTGTAAATCAGGTAAAAAGGCTTATCTTACAATAAAACTGAAAAACCATGTCCAAAGAGAAAACCGTGCAGAAAGGCGACAAGAAAAAGGCCACAAAAAATCTGAAAGAAAAGCGTGCCGACAAGAAAGAAAAGCGGGATACCAGGTCAAAAGATGATTGAAGAGTGTGTTTTGGCGACCGGGCCCGACCGGGCGTTATACAATTAGTTGGCAGCTAAAATAAATCCTGAATTCAACCAATCAGCCCCATTCGGAACTTGTCTCGTCGAGTTCTGAATGGGGCTGATTGGTTTTGTATTGAACTTGTCCGGATCCAAGCTTTGATCATTTAAAAACTTCTACTGTTAATGATTAGCGCGTACTTTTTCCGACGGTAATCCGCACAATACTGCAAATGTGATTTGTATAACAAATTAGACAATTTGTATAAAATAACCTATTAGAAATAGTTCACATTTGGTAATCAATTCATTTAAAACTATTTCTATGATTAGCACAACTAAAAAAATCTCAATGTTCGCTACCTGGTTGTTATTACCAGGCCTTGGCTTCGGACAAGCACCCGATTTAGGAAGTGCGGCAGATTTCGCAGCATTCACGACCGTAGGTGCATTTAACAATGAGGGAACAAGTGTCGTAGTCGGCGACATTGGTACAAATGCAGGGGCGTTTAATGGTTTTCCACCAGGTATTGTGTTAGGTGAAACGCATGTTGCAGACGGTATTTCCGCTCAGGCGGCCACAGATCTGGGCATTGCTTATGACGCAGTCAGCGCGCTGGATGAATGCTCCGTTTTGGGAACTACATTAGGCAACGGCCAGGTTCTTATCCCGGGCGTTTACTGCCTGGGTGCAGCTTCCACATTAAATGGCGCATTGATTTTGGACGGTCAGAGCGACCCCGATGCGGTATTCATTTTCAAGATTGACGGTGCCTTGTCGGCCAATGCATTGTCCCTGGTCACGCTGATCAATTCAGCCAGTTTTAATAATGTTTACTGGCAGATCACAGGAAGGTTCGATTTAGGTGCGGGTTCTGTTTTTCGCGGAACGGTGCTGGGCGGTGGTGCAATTGAGTTGCTGGAAGGATCCGCAATTGTGGGCAGGGCATTAACAACAGCCGGGGCGATCAGTTTGCACAATAATGAAATTGTAAGTCTGGAATCATCTTTGCCCGTAACACTGGTCAGTTTTACAGTTGAAAAGGGGGAAGGGCAGACAGTCTTATTGAAATGGACTACCGCGGAAGAGCGCAATAGCGACCGTTTCGAAATCGAGCAGAGTTTTAATGGAAGCGAATGGATAAAACGTGCGTCTGCCGCGGCAAGTGGAGAAAGCAGCGTATCAACTTCCTATTTTTATACGGATGCAATGATTGGAAACGGAATTCAATTCTACCGCCTGAAAATGATTGATCGGGACGAAACCTTCTCATATAGCCGTATTCGAAGTATTAAAGCTTCCACTGCGTCCCGGATGAGTTTGTATCCCAACCCCGCCAGGGATTGGATAACATTGGCATCGGACGATCTTAGCCAGACGGAACGGATTCAGTTGAATGATAATAACGGAAAAGTTCTACATGATCAGCCATTGAAATTTCAAACAGGGAAGTCCGCAGGTATTGATTTGAAGCATATTCCGGCAGGCTTGTATTTTGTGCGTGTTACCGACAAAAGCGGCAATATTGTATTAATGAAAATGGTTAAACAATAGCGATTGCATGAGGCTAAATAACTGGTACTATACGCACACCTATCGAAATTGCCAGCTTGCCACACCGAAGCTGAAAGCCTGAAAGCCGGTTGAAATTCCGGAAGCTGTCCCGCACCTGTGATATATGCAACTGTAATAATAAGGGATGTAAAGTCTTATGCCGTAGATGTATGAACTTTGGCATATTAATATCAAGCTCTCTGCTATGAATGATCCCGACACTTTACCCGACGGCGCTGGAATTTCCGATTTTGCCCTCACGCTGGTCCATGAAATTCGTAATCCGCTGACAAACATTGACTTGTCATTGCAAATGCTCTCTCAGGAAATTCAGGATGGCGATCTTCGGGCCTATCTTGACATTATCAAAAGAAGCTCCGACCGGATCGGCAAGATCTTGAAGGATCTGGTTGGTCATCAAAAACTTAATAACAGCTGCGGAGCGGATCATTCCCTGCATACCATACTGGATGAAGTGATCTTGCTGGCCACCGACCGTATTGCTCTCAAGAAGGTTAAGGTGACGCGGGATTATGACTCTAAAGATTGTGTGATGACGATTAACGCGCAAAAAATAAGAATCGCCCTGACAAACATCGTTGTCAACGCCATCGAGGCCATGGATCCGCGGCAAGGCGAGTTGAAACTGGTTACCAGATCGACGGACGCCACGCACCTGATACGGATTGAAGACAATGGTTGCGGGATCAATGATGCGGGCATGAAAAATCTGTTTAAAAAAGGTTTCTCGGATAAACCGGGTGGTATCGGTATCGGCCTGTTCTCAACCTTGAAAATCTTAAAATCCAGTAATGTGGATATCGACGTGGAGTCCCAGGCAGGCTCCGGCACATGCTTTATCCTGACGTTCAACAAGGGCGTTAAGCCCGACAAATCGACCCCGACATTACTGTAACCTCGGCAGAATCAGCTATATTGTATCAGATCGGAATTGGATTTCATGGTCGGTACAATTATTGAGCTTATTCTATTATGATATTGTATATCAAGTACATGGTCAGCCTGCGGTGCAAAATGATGGTGCAACAAGAACTGAAAAGACTCGGCTTGCATTACGTGGTTGTGGACCTGGGAAGTGTTGAGGTCCTGGAAGATATTACCCCCGAGCAGCATGAAGCGCTTAAAAGGAATTTGCTTAAATCGGGCCTCGAGCTACTGGACGACAAGCGGAGCATTTTGATTGAAAAAATCAAAAATATCATCGTGGAGATGATCCATTACCAGGATGAACTTCCTAAAACCAATTATTCGGATTACATCGCAGAAAAACTGGGGTATGACTACACCTATCTTTCCAACATCTTTTCCGAGGTGAAGGGCATCAATATCCAGCAATTCATCATTCACCACAAGATAGAGAAGGTGAAAGAGCTGTTACTGTACGAGGATCTTAACCTTACGGAAATCTCTTACAAGATGCATTACAGCAGTGTAGCGCACCTGTCCAACCAGTTTAAAAAGGTGACGGGGCTTTCGCCTTCGTACTACAAAAAACTCCGGCAGAAGCGCGACAGTAACCTGGAAAACATATAATTGAGTTCAAAACAGCACCTGCCGCGACCGCATCGGGCGGAGAGATAATTCCTCCCGGCACGAAGCCCAATGCCGGGGTAAAACCTGGTATGATTGCGGCCGACAGGTAAGCCACGACCAGCGACGTGGAAAAAACGAGCCCGAAACCCATAGAAAAAATAGACTCCTTTCTTGCCCAGAAGTCTTTCCAGGAAGTAGTCCAAGCCGCTTCGAAAAGCAGCGAGGACAGGCCCCGCGGCAACGGATAACGCGGTTATCAGTGATCAATGTAACTTTTGGGGCCTATTGTGTAAGAGTTCCGGGCTTGACAATGCCGACCTTTACAAAGGTATCAACGACGAACAAGTAGAGCGAATAAAGCTATGGATAGCGAGGAGATGGAAAAAGCGAAGGCCCATATTATCGTGGAGATCATCGAGTACGTACCTAACGCGGTACTGAGCAGGACTATTATAAAGAAAACGACAGGTAATGTAACCGTTTCGGCTTTTGACGCCGGAGAGGAAATCGCCGAGAAGTCTTCTGCCTTTGATACCTACATTCAGATTATCGACGGTTCCGCAGAAATTGTCATTGATGGCAGGAAGCATAAACTCGCACTGGGCCACGGGATTATCATTCCTGCCCACCAGCGGAATTCCTTTTGCGCCAAAGAGCCTTTTAAAATGATTTCGACAGTCATAAAGAGCGGGTATGAATGATTTGACCGGTATTCGGTTGGATACCGGCCGCTTCCGTGGCGTTTACCTTCGGGTTTTCGCCTGGATCGGGAAAAGTATTTCGTATATGAATAAGCGTTAGACTGAATTTTTTTAATCCCACACAAATGAAAACTAATGCAGATTTGCAAAAGGATGTTCAGGAATCGATCAAATGGGAGCCATTGTTGCAGGCGGTAGAGATAAGCGTTACCGCGAAAGACGGGGTGATCACCCTCTCGGGTACGGTAGACAGCTTTGCCCGAAAATCAGAGGTGGAGGAGGCCGCCCGGCGCGTGAAAGGTGTCATGGCGGTAATTGAGCAGATAAGCATTAATACGGGCGATGAAGCGACGATCCGCGATGATGCCGATCTGGGCAATGAAATACTGAACGCTTATCAATGGACCCAGGAAATACCTTCCGACCGCGTTACAGTCAAAGTCGAAAACGGCTGGATAACACTGGAAGGCGATCTGCAATGGAACTATCAGCGGGATGCCGCCGAACGGTTGATCCGGGAACTTTCAGGGGTAAAAGGCATGTCCAACCACATCACGATCAAATCCGAACCATCGGCTGAAATTGACAAGGCGGCTATCGAAAGAGCCTTTGCCCGGAGCGGTTCCATCACCGAAGAAGATATTCATGTAAGAGTGGTTAAAAACAAAGTCATTCTGACGGGCACTGTAAGCTCCTGGTATGAAAAAGATGAAGCTGCCCGGCAAGCCTGGAAGGCCCCCGGGGTCGAGATCGTTTACAACGAATTGATCGTAGAGCATTATCCGGTCATGGCAGACCGGTAGCTGCCCGACTTTCCGGAAAAGAAAAATACATTTCAAACGACATGGAATCATGAAAACTAATCGAATAATATCCGCTCTGAGCTTAATACTGCTCGCTTTTCCCTTAACCGCCCAGGTAGTCTCAAAGGATTCGCTTTCGAACCTGAAAGAGCAAAGACAAATGCTGGAAATTGGGAAAAGGTTAAACGGAAACAAATTGGAGCTGGCCAAGCTTGAAAATGAGCGGGAAGGAAAAGCAATGGCGGTATCGCAAACATCCGAGAATGCGCAGAAATCGGCAGATGCCAATATACAGGCGGCAGACAAACTCGGAGACGAATCACAGGACCGCAAATTGGCCCGCAGGGCTAATAACAGCGCCGGTTCAGCCAAGGCGGATGCCAAGAAAGCCCGGAAAGCGGGTTATAGTCTGGAAAAGCTCGACAGGGATATCAGCTCGCTGAAAGCCAGTATTCAGGAGGATGAAAAGAAACTGGCCGAAATGCAGCCTGCAGTACACGGAGAGCCGATGTATTGATATCAGAGATGCCATTCTCCTGTTCGGAGAAAAAGAGATACCGGTCAACGTCGCAGGTGCTGATTAGGATAGTTGGGTGTAACGCCAGTGAGGAATTCTCTGGCGAGTGCACTCATTTCTTCAGGGGTTCCTTTGAGGAACGACAAGTAGTCTGCCAGCGAGGAGAAGTTTTGATTTATCGCCCTTTTTCGGGTCCGGCGTGAAAGCGTGGCATGCTGATAACCGGAGAAATCAAATGTGGTATTATCGCGGATCAGGTCCAGGATCATTTGCATGGTCATTTCCTCATTCTGATCCAGCAGGGCTGTCCGGCTTTGAAGTACATATTTCTCGATGATTACGGGCATCAGCTCGGGTTCGGCGACGAAGTCCACCAACCCGGTAGCAATCGCGCTGGCGGGCATACCGCCAAACTCGGTTGTTTCCGGGTCGCGTGCGATCACCATGCCGCCAGCCTGATGGATGGACCGAATACCGTCTGTGCCGTCATTGCCTGTGCCCGAAAGGATAACTCCTATCGCTTTTTCACCCTGATCGGCAGCAAGGGAGTTGAAAAACCTGTCTATCGTCCCATGCGGACGTTGTTCGCGCCCCTTGTCCGTGACGAGCAATCTTCCCTTTTGAAGGGTCATGTATTTGTCATAGGGAATAATGTAAACATGATCGGCCTCCACCAGGATACCATTTTCGGCCTCGCGTATCACCAGTTCCAGATGTCTGGCCAGCAATTCAGCCATTCTCGTGCGGAAATCGGGCGACCAATGTTGAATAATGACGTAGGACACGCCGGCGAGTGGTTTCTGATCAAAAAACGAAGCTATTTCTTCCATGCCGCCCGCTGAGGCGCCAATTGATACGATATGATGATGTGCGTTCATAGTGTTTGGTTTTGAGGGGAACGCTGGCTCCCGATGGCATTCAGGTATTTGACAAATCAAGCCGCCGATACCGTATTTTCATAGCGGATGGAAGCAATGCAAGGGCCCGTGGTCCCTGTAACAGGTGCCGAATCGGCCGGGCGGGGCGTTGCCGCGAGCGGAATGTGGCCTTCGCTGGTGAATAATCCCGAGGTGGTGTCCAATCCTATCCAGCCCGCTCCGGGGATAAACACTTCCGCCCAGGCGTGCAAATCCACAGATACCGGGAGGCTGTTCGCATCCGATTGTACCAGGTACCCCGAAACAAAACGGCTCGCAAGCCCCAGGTAACGCGTTACTTGTACCAGCAACCAGGCAGAATCGCGGCAAGAGCCGGTACCATACTCCAGTGTCTGCTCGGAAGTCATGACACCTTCCTGCTCTCTTTTGATATAAGCGATGCGCTTGAAGATCGTGTTATTGAGCGAGACAAGAAAACCCAGGATGTCCTGATCCGGCAAGCGCAGCCGAGCTGCAAATGCAGCAAATTCGGGGCCCTGATCGACAACTTCGAGATATGAAAGAAGGTCTTGTCGCAGCCTGGACGGATAGTCGAATGGAAATTTCTGTGCATAGTCATCAATGCGGACATTGAATGGGTCAAAAGCCTTCAACCGGGCTGTCAGCTGAACCGTTAAAGTCATGGACTCCATGGGGCCGTCAAAATCTACCCGGGCGATAAAATTGCCAAACACATCCTGCTGCCAATGCATGACGTGCCTCGCAGGCTGAACCACCAGTTCATAGGATTCAATTTTGGCTGGTGAATGGGCGGCCGGTTTGAGCCTTACCAGATGAGCCGAAAGAAAGGTGCTTCTGTCGTAGCTGTAAACGGTCTTATGGAAAATGCTTATCAATGTCATAGTAATCTTTAACAGGTAGGCGACGGTATGTAAAGCGATGTTCGCTACCCTGTAAGCATTCCATTCAGGAACAGATATACTAGGAACAAGAATATGAAGAGCGCATGGAAGTTAAACAATTCCCTCGTTAAATCGGGGCATTCCGAATCTTTTCAGTGTGGAGATATGCGATTTCACGGCCAGCCAGAAAGTTTGGTGCTCCATGTAATTCAATCCGAATTCCTTGGCCGTTTTCCTGACAATAGGGGCGATTCCCGGATAATGGATATGGCAGATTTTCGGAAAAAGATGGTGTTCGATCTGAAAGTTCAGGCCTCCGATGTACCAGCTGAGCCATTTGTTCCGCGGCGAAAAATTGACCGTGGTTTCCATTTGATGCACAGCCCAGTCCTTCTGGATAATACCGTCGGCATTAGGCAGTGGATATTGAGTGCCTTCCACCGAATGCGCCAGCTGAAAGATCACCGTCAGAACCAGGCCCGCCGAGAAATGCATGACCAGAAAACCGGCCAGGATCAGACCGAACGAAATGTGAAAGACGAGCGTGGGCAACGCAAAGAATATGCCCAAATAAGCCAGCTTCATCAAGATCATGCCGGCAAGCATTTGCAGGTTTTTACGTTTTGTCTGGCGGTTCAGTCCGGATTTAATGAAATGAGCGTACTGGATAAAATCTTTCAGTAAAACCCAGTACAACGTCAGAATGCCATAAAAAAAGAAAGCGTACATCCATTGAAAGCGGTGTACCGGTTTTACGTGCTCGTGCGGCGACAGCTTCATAACCCCGCGGTCTTTAATGTCTTCGTCCAGGTTGGCCACATTGGTGTAGGTATGGTGCAGGATATTGTGCTGCCATTTCCAGTTGGATACCCCCGCGCCGGCAAGGCAAATGGTAAAGCCCAGCCACTTGTTGACAACAGGATTTTTGGAGAACGCGCCGTGATTGGCATCATGCATGACGCTCATGCCGATACCCGAAATGGCTGCGCCCATCAAAAGCCACAGGAACGCGCTGATCCAGAATGGAGGCGTAATCAACATGATGGCCACGAAGGGCAATATGTAGGCTGCCAACAGGATGACGGTTTTAAGGCCCATCGTATAATCGGCGTGTTTGGATTTGCGATTTTCTATGAAATATTGCTCAACCCTTCTTTTGAGCGTGGGGAAGAAAAGGGTCTTGTCGATCGCGACAAATTTGATTTTTGTCTCTGCTTGCATGGCCTTCCTGTTTAAGTCCGTGTTGTAAAAAGACTCGGGAAGATACAGGGATGCTAAATCTGCTCTGGCAAGGGCCGTTTAGTGTAAAACGCTGAAAATCAATATTTATTGTAGAAATTTCTCCAATAAATTGGATTGATTTATCCATGCTGTTCGATATTTCGGAACGATTGTAATAAGCCCCGGGAAAAGGTGATTACTATGTTAATTGCAGCTACCTTTACCTATGAATATCCCCCCGGCACCAGGCCATCCGACCTTTGTAATCTTCGATACCCATCCGGTGATGCGCATGGGGCTGGCCATTCTTTTGAGGGAAAATTTCAAGGAAGCGGAGATAGTCGATTCGAAGGAGATAACCGAATATGACCAGGATGCCGGGAAGCTGACGCCAGATCTGGTTATTTATGTCCTCCATGCGGATTTTGAGGAAGAGGGATATCCTTCCATCCTGGAAATCAGGCAAAAGTACTCCGGTTCGTACCTCATCGTGTACGGTTCGGAAATGCAACCGGAGGTAATCATCGACTACTTCAAGAAGGGAGTTAACGGCTATCTGTCCAAATATGCGGACATGTCGGAGATGCTGGCTTGCATTGCCGCGGTATTGAGCGGGAAGCGGTATCTGGGTGTTGCGCAAATGGCTTTCATATTTGAATACCTGATCACAAGCCACACGCCCCAAAAACGGTGGGACCTGCTCACGCGAAGGCAAAAAGAAGTGGCCGACTATCTCGTACAGGGAATGTCGACTTCGTCCATCGCCGAAAAAACAGGCCTTCATTTATCGACGATCAGCACATTCAAAGCTGCGATTTTTGCCAAGCTGGGCATCGACAACGTGCTCGCACTTAAAGAGATTCTGGGGATAAATGAAAACTAAACAACATGAAACTGGCCCAACAAATCGCCGATAAGGTTTATCCGATCCTGGATGGCAACAGGCATTTAAGTTCGGAAAGGTTGAATCTCGCATTGATGCAGGAATTGGAAGCACTGACGTCCAAACCTATCGATCTTTTGACAAGATTGCTGGAATGCAATGTACCCAATACGGGTAACAAGCATATTTTTGATGAAGTGAGGCACTACCTGGATAGTCTGCGGTAAATATCGGCCGCCCCACCCAATGCCGTTATGGCCGCGATTGTAACTCCGAATTTTGCGCTTTCAATTCGATTCTTCGGTAGGAGGGAGGTTCACTTGCTTCCGGTAAATGCTGGGAGGAAGGCCGGTTACCTTTTTGAATACCCGCGTAAAATGCGACAGGCTTTCGAAGCCGGTCAGGGAGGCGATTTCGGCATTGGAAGCCCGGCTGGTTGCCATAATATGAACTGCCCGCTCTATCCGTACGCCGTAAATGAACGATAATGGGCGCGTGCCGGTATGATTCTCAAACAGGCGCGAGAAATACTCCGGGTTCAGACTGGCACGTTCCGCCAATAATTTGACTTTGAGCGGCAAATGCAGGTTCACATATACGAAGCGCATGGCGTCCAGAATTTTGGCAGGGATAACCTTCGGTTCTCTTGCCTGAAATATCTCCGGAATGGTGAAGCGTGACAGCAACTGAAAAAGTATGCCCTGGGTTTCAAGAAAGTCGGAAATTTTCTGATGATTATTGAGCTCCTGATATTCCTTGTAATAAATGTTTTTTTCATACACTTGCGGATTGTCGGAGCGATTGATTCCCCGCCCCGGATTGATATCGACCAACCGACGGAAGTTGATCAGGTCGATTTCACTGGCTTTTACCCTGTGGACAAGGCGGACATCGGAAAACAAGGACGTGCCGTCTGTCGACTCTTCAAAGAATTGTACAAAATACTGGCTCAGATGGCCTTCACAAATGAGGTTGCAAAGGGTGTAGGACGGGATAATATAGAGGTAGCCGGCTTCCAGCGGCAACGTTTTGGATGTGTCGGAAATCTTGCCCGTTCCCGCATCGATATAGTAGATCCGATGGTAGGGACTGATCACATTTTTGTAATTCCACCTCGAATCGAGCTTTACATAGTCCGTATTGAGAAGTGACAACGTCTGTCTGAGAAACCGCTTGTTCATAATCCACGAGAAAATAGGCCTAAAAATAGATAAAATCTGATTTAGTCAAAAAATAGTCTGTTTTAGTACAATTTAAATTGGCCAGGCAGGCTAGTTTTGACAGTCAGTTAGAATGGATAAATGTGGACAGTCTAAAAATTCTGTGGTGAAACGATCAAGTTTGTTGGTGACTGCTCGCGTGTTGATGATGTTTTTACTGATTCACACCGCATTAAAGTTATCCGGGCAAGAGCGCCGGTTTGTACACATTGATGCCCGGCAGGGCCTTTCCCACGCCCATGTAAAGGCAATCTATCGCGACGTAACCGGCTTTCTTTGGATTGGTACCGAATCGGGCCTCAACCGGTTTGACGGCTACACGATTAAGGTTTTTCGCAACGACGCATCCGATTCAACAACACTTTTTCACGACGATATTGCCGGGCTATTCAGGATGCCCGGCGGCAAGATGGCCGTTATAACCACCCTCGGTCCTTGCCTTTATGATCCCGTCACAGAAACTTTCTCGAGGCCTTCCAAAGGTTTTCAGGCATATTCCATTCGTAAACCTGTCGATCTGAAAGCTGCCGTGCCGGATAACAGGGGCAATTACTGGTTCATTATCCAAAACGACGGACTGATCTGTTACAATGAAAAAACCAGAAAGGCCATTTCGGTAAAGCATATTGATCGTGATACCGCTTCGATAGCCAGCAATGACGTCACTTCGATAGCACAGCACGCCGACGGCACTTACTGGATAGCACATGGCAACGGGCTTGTCGAAAATATAGTTCTTGAAAAAAGCGCTGTCCGCGTGGTTAAAAGGGTCAATTTCTTTTATGATCGCAGGCTTGGCAAGGACGACCAGCTGCATTGCAGGCTGGTACCGGATGGCGACGGGGATATTTGGGTATACCCCACTAATTTCGATATGGGCGTAGCCTGTTTAAACAGGAAAACCAACAAGATACAGTACTTCGGAAAAACCTTTGGAAGTCCCCGCCTGAGTTCCAATATGGTTACGGCCGTGGTGGGCGACGACGGCGGGAATATCTGGATTTCCACCGGGCAGGAGGGAATCGATGTGCTGGATAAAAGGACCCTGTCGATGACCCATATGCCGCATGTGCCGCAGAATGATCATTCGCTGAGCCACAATTCGGTTTCCGCCATGTTCAAAGATGATGACGGGGTGATATGGGTGGGTACGTACAAAAGCGGGTTGGATTACTTTCACAGGAACGTGAAACGGTTCCCGCTGATCAACCGGTATTCGAAGCCCGAGGGCCTGCCTTATGAGGACATCAACGCGTTTGTGGAAGACGCCAAAGGCAACCTCTGGCTCGGGACCAATGGCGGGGGACTGATTTATTTCGACCGGCGGACCGGAAAATTCACGACTTACACGCACGATCCGAAGAATCCGCAGTCGCTAAGCACCGATGGCATCGTCAGTTTGTGCCTCGATCATGAAAACAAATTGTGGATAGGGACTTTTCTCGGTGGATTGAACTGTTTTGACGGACAAAAATTCACCCGCTACCAGCATAATCCTGCCAGACCCAACAGCCTTCCGGGGCGAAGCGTTTGGGAGATATTCGAAGATTCGCAGCGACGACTCTGGATCGGTACCCTCGACGGGGGACTTTGCCTGTTCGACCGAAGTACAAAAAGTTTTACACGGTATCACCATCCCAAGCAGCGGGCGCTGTATTCTCCCTATGTTCCCACCATTTTCGAAGATTCGAAAGGTAACATGTGGTTTGGAACTCCCACCGGCATAGACGTAGTGATGAAGACTTCCGGGGATTTGGTTCATTATGAAACAGAAAAGAACAATCCTGCCTCTATTGCCAACAATGATATTTTTGAGATCCTGGAAGATTCGAAAGGACGGATATGGATCGCTTCGAGGGGAGGACTCAGTCTTTGGAAGCCGGAATCCAACACGTTTATCAATTACACCGAAAAGCATGGCCTTTCGCATAAAACGGTTCTGTCCATGGTGGAGGACGAAAATGGCCGGCTCTGGTTGGGCACCGCGAACGGGCTGTCCTGCGCGACCATTTCTTCCGGCAAGGCAGGCCTGCGGTTGAGTTTCAGGAACTATTCGGAGATGGATGGCTTGCAGGGCAGGCAATTCACCGAGAATGCGGCGCTCAGAACCAGAAATGGAGAATTGATTTTTGCCGGTGCCAATGGGTTCAACCTGTTCAGACCGCAGGATCTTGGTCAAAATAAAATTGTCCCCCGCCTGGCATTCACCGATTTTCAACTGTTTAACCGCAGTGTTGTTCCGATACCGCCCGCTCAGGGTGAGTCGCCGCTGCCTGCTTCGATCACGACAAACCCTTCCATTGTGTTGCAGGCGAGCGACAATGTCTTTTCCATTGAATTCGCTGCTCTCAGCTTTATCCAGTCTGCCAAAAATGAATACAAGTATAAACTGGAAGGTTTCAATGAGGATTGGCTGACTACCGATGCGGGCAACCGGAAAGTAACGTTCACCAATCTCGATGCCGGTGACTATGTTTTCCGGGTCGTTGCATCCAACAACGACGGGCTTTGGAACGATGAAGGAATATCGCTCCCCATTAAAGTGCTTCCTCCTTTCTGGAAATCGCCGGTAGCCTATATCCTGTATGCGCTGGCAATCGTCCTGCTTCTACTGGCCGTCCGGAAACTCATCCAGGACAGGGAAAGAATGAAATTTGATATCCGGCAGACCCGTGAGGAGGCAAAGCGTTCACAGGAGCTAGACTTGTTGAAAACCAGGTTCTTTACCAATGTGAGCCACGAGCTGCGCACACCGCTTTCGCTTATTCTCGCGCCGGTTGAAAAGCTGACCGAGAGGGCCGTGGACAGTCAGGAACGTAAACAGTTCGAACTGATCCAAAGAAATGCGAAGCGATTGTTGAACCTCGTCAACCAGCTGCTCGATTTCAGGAAGCTGGAAGTGAACGAAATCCGGTTTCAGCCGTCCGGCGGCGACATTGTTCAGTTCATTAAAAATACGGTCTATTCATTTTCGGACTTGTCTGAGAAAAAGGATATCCGGCTTACCTTCCATTCGAATGTTGCGGTACTGCACACGTTCTTTGACCATGACAAACTCGAAAAGATTTTATTTAACCTGCTTTCAAACGCCATTAAATTTACACTCGGCCCCGGAGAAGTGTCTGTAACGGTGGAGGTTAGGGATGATGGAGAGAACAGCCTAGTCGAGATCTACGTCAGAGACACGGGCATTGGAATACCTTCCGAAAGGCATGAGCTGATATTCGAGCGGTTCTTTCAGAATGATTTGCCGAATACGATCATCAACCAGGGAAGCGGTATCGGGCTGGCCATTACCCGGGAATTTGTAAGGATCCACGGCGGGTCTGTCCGGGTGGAGAGTGAAGTTGGAAAAGGAAGCTGTTTTGCAGTGGTATTGTCTTTGAAAAAACTAAGTCAGGCGGTGCATGAAGTCATCAACGAGCCTGTGCAGCCTGCCGTGACGGACCAGAAAATTCAATCGGAACATGGGTCGGCAAGCAAGCCGCTTATCCTGATAGTCGAGGACAATGAAGATTTTCGGTTCTACCTGAAAGACAATCTCAAACAGTCGTACACCGTGATCGAGGCCTCAACGGGGGAGGAGGGCTGGGATAAGGCCCTTGCACAACGCCCCGCGCTGATCGTGACCGACATTATGATGCCCGGCCTGAATGGGCTCGACTTTTGCAGAATGGTGAAATCGGATCAACGTGTTTCGCATACACCGGTCATTTTACTCACAGCACGGTCGGAGGACGAACAATACCTCGAAGGCTTTCAGGCGGGAGCAGATGATTACATCCCCAAGCCATTCAATTTTCAGGTGCTGGAATCCCGGATCCGGAACCTTATTTCGTCACGACAAAGTCTCCACGCTCTGTTCGCGTCCAGGAGTGGCATCAGGGCGAGTGAACTCGAAATCACGCCGCTGGATCAGCAATTTGTCCGGGATATGGTTCAGGCAATCGAGAGGCATATTTCCGATGCCGAGTTTACCGTTACCGATCTGGCCCGTGAGTTGGGTATAAGCCGGTCACAGTTTTTCAAGAGAGTTCAGTCACTTACAGGCAAATCTCCACTCGAAATTATTCGGGATATCAGGTTGCAGCACGCTGCTCAGTTATTAGAAAAAAGCCAGCTTTCCGTTTCAGAAATTGCCTACCAGGTCGGCTTTAACAACCCCAAGTATTTTGCCCGTTACTTCAAAGAGTTTTATCAGGTACTCCCTTCCGAATATTCATGCGGTAAACGGGAGGTAAGCAGATAGCAGACCCCGGCGGCGCTGCCCCAGCCGGGCTGCCTCGTCGGATCTCCTTTCAGACCGTTGCGTACAGATTAGTAACCGGGAAAACATTAATTTTCTTCTGTTTTTTGGTTCTTTAACACTATTCTGGACTTTTTATCCCCCTCATTCGGACTAATTCATACCCATCCATAGCTCGATGGTGATCTACCTTTGATGCAAAGAAACCCTGTTATTGTGATAGTCGGACAAGGTACGTGGCGCGCCTGCCCCGGGACTGTTGTGATTAGGTGAATCCGTTTTCAAACCGCATTGTGTAACTGCTTAAGGTAAAAATCAATGATGAAAAAAATTTACAGATGCTTCTGTATTGCTGCCCTCGTTTTGCTTTCGTGTATCGTGACCCACGCGCAGCGACGTCAGGTGTCAGGAATTGTGAAAAGCGAAACGGGAAGCCCGATGCCGGGCGTGACTATTCTGCTGAAAGGGACAACAATGGGAGTCTCAACAGATCCTGACGGGAAGTTTGTTATTCAGGCAATGCCTGAGGATGTGCTTAAAATATCCTTCATCGGCTATCTGTCGGAGCAAATTGCCGTGGGAAATAAGACCTACTTCGACATTACGATTCAGCCGGATATCGCCACCCTTTCGGAGGTGGTGGTGATCGGGTACGGCGAATCCAAAAGAAAGGATGTTACCGGCTCCATATCCTCGGTAAGCGGTGCCGAACTCCGTAAAACGAACCCGGTTACCTTCGATCAGGCATTGCAGGGCAAGGTGGCGGGGATGGTCGTGCAACAGATATCGGGACAACCCGGCGGAGGGGTGTCCGTGCAGATCAGGGGGATATCTTCCTTCGGGTCCGGCGGGCCGTTATACGTCATCGACGGCGTGATCATCGGCGGAGCGACGTCGATGGGCGCCGGTACCAACCCGTTGGCTGCCATTAACCCATCCGAAATAGAGTCGGTGGATGTACTGAAAGATGCCTCCGCAACCGCTATTTACGGGTCGCAAGCTACCAACGGGGTGGTGATCATTACTACGAAACGCGGTGCGGTAACGCCTCCCCGGATCTCCTACGACTTTTATACGGGTTTCCAGCAGTTGCCAAAGAGAATCCCTACCATGAATTTACGGGAATACGCCACCTTCATCAACGACAGGAATGCCGGTTTGGGCTGGGGATTCGATACCCGGCCTGAACTGGCCAATCCTCAATACCTGGGGGAGGGTACCAACTGGCAAAGCGAGCTGTTCAGAAATGCGCCGATGACCAACCACACCGTTACCATCAACGGAGGCGATGTCAAAACACAATACCTGTTTTCAGGTTCGTATTTCAAACAGGAAGGAATTGCCACGGGCTCCGATTTCAGGAGAATATCCGTCAGACTGAACCTCGACAACAAGACGACCAATTGGTTGAAGATCGGTACCAGTCTGCAACTGGCGAATATCCGAGAGAATGTCAATGCGACCAGTTCCAACGTCATTAATTCGGCGCTGAGCCAAACTCCCGACATAGCGGTAAAAAATGCGGACGGTAGCTGGGGTGGTGCGTATAACCCTAACGGTTGGGTGAACAGTACTATCAATCCTTTTGCTGTGGCGACGATCAATAAGGATCAGGCAAACAGAAATCAGTTATTCGGAAATGCTTACGCCGAAATCGCATTCAGCAAATCATTGGTATTGCGAAATGAGGTGACGGGAAGCCTTTCTATGGCCACAGAGGATAAATTTAATCCCAGCTACACGATGGGCCTTGTGAAAAACAACAGCAACAGCGGATCGTACGGTTACAGTCAGAGCATTTACACGACCATCAGAAATTATCTCACCTATTCACACACTTTTAACGACCGTTATAATACGAATTTAATGGTTGGACACGAGGCGCAACTGAGCAAAGGGGAAAACGTATCGGCGGGCCGTATGAATTTCCCATCCAACAATGTGCAGGTGATCAGCAGCGGGGACCCTACTTCGGCTACCAACTCAGGTTCCAAAAGCCAGAATGCCCAGGAGTCATACTTTGGCCGGTTGAATTTGGGATTGTTCGATAAGTACTTGATCACCGGTAACGTACGTGCCGACGGGTCTTCCAGATTCGCCGCTGGAAACCGGTGGGTAACTACCTATTCCGGTGCCGTTGCCTGGAAGATGCAGAATGAGGATTTTTTGAAAAATTTCAAAGATATCAACGAATTGAAGCTTCGGTTGGGCTACGGTTTGACGAATAATCAGAACGTGCGGGACTTCGCATATACATCGACGTTAGCGACCGTTGCGACTGGTTTGTCGGGCATATCCCAGCTCACCGAAAACATTGGAAACCCTTACGTGGAATGGGAAAAAACGAAATACGCCAATATTGGTCTTGACGCGGCATTGTTATCCTGGCGCCTGAGTTTCTCGGTCGATTTCTATAACCGGAAAACGGATGGCCTTTTAATGCAGATCCCGTTGCCCTATTATTCGGGGACGACCGTGGGATGGTCACCCGGCGCGCTGGATGCCCCGTACGTGAATGTCGGAACGATCAACAACAAAGGATTTGACTTTAAAATAAGCTCCACCAATATCCAGGGAAAGGAATTGACCTGGAAAACCGACCTGACGGTATCACGCAATGTCAACAAAGTCCTGAAACTGAATACCGACGGCGCGTCATTGGTAGGGTCTCCATATAGCCGGACGGTTGTAGGAAACTCGATCGGTCAATTCTACGGATACAAGGCAGACGGCGTTTTCGCGAAAAAGGAGGATTTTGAGACCCATGCGTTACCAACCAAGAACGGGGTGCCTTTGCCGGTGGGCGCGGCAGGAGGTAGTATCTGGTATGGCGACCTTAAGTTTAAGGACCTCAATGGTGACGGTGTGATCGACGAGCGCGATCAAACCTATCTCGGATCGCCGATCCCGAAGCTTCAATTAGGTCTGAACAACTCAGTATCCTACAAGAAGTTTGACCTGAATGTGTTTTTAACCGGCAACTACGGTAACAAAGTATTCAATCAGATGCGCATGAACGGTGAGTACCCGGGTACAAGCTTCGGATATCTTAAAGCATTGAACAACTACGCAAAACTGGCCCTGATCGATCCGGAGAAACCTGCCACGGACATCAATAATGTGTATGTGGTCAATCCTGAAACGGATATTCCGGGTGTCAGAAACGACAATACAAACGGAAACACGAGGGCGTCGGACAAATATGTCGAGGATGGGTCCTTCATCAGGTTCAAGACCATTTCGCTGGGGTACACGGTTTCGGATAAACTACTGGAAAAAGCACACATTCATGCACTGCGGGTGTATGTAAACGTGTCCAATGCGTTCCTGATCACGAAGTACAAAGGAATGGATCCGGAAATCGGCTCGTGGAACCCGCTGAATGCAGGGTACGACAGCGGGTTCTATCCGCAGCCGCGCGTATTTACCGTGGGCGCGAGCTTGCAGTTGACCAAATAACGTCCCCGTGTCAGTTCTTCTTAGTGATGTGAATTTTAAAATATTGAGCAATGAAAATAAAAAATATACTGGCGTCGGCCTTGCTTTTCGTGGGCGTGTTCACAGCCGGATGCAATGAAAGCTTCTTGGATCGTCCTCCTTTGTCGCAGATAAGCGCGGACAACTTTTACCAGACTACCAATGACCTGAGACTGGCGACGGCTGCCTTATACGGTGGCAAGCCGTGGGGAGAATGGAATTACAACTGCTACCTGCCTATAGGTGAGGTTCTCAGCGGTAATATGGCCCTGAATTATTGGGGCGACGCTGTCCAGTTGCACACTTTTTCGGTCAGCGGAAGCAACGAAATTATGATTGCGAACTGGAAAGCCATGTACAAGATCATCGCGCATTGCAATGTTACCATTAAAGCCATTCAGGAAAAGGCACCGGCCTCCATTCCTGAAAAAGACCGGAATGCAGCTATTGCCGAGGCGAAGTTTTTACGGGCATATGCTTATTATAACCTAGCCTTGCTATGGAGGGACGTTCCCATTATCGAGGACAATACGGAGCTGATCAATTCTCCGCTGGTGTACCGCAATACAGTCAATGACGTTTACCGGTTTGCCGCGAATGACCTGCTTTTTGCAGCAAAAAACCTTCCTGTGAAAGATGTCGGAAGGGTTACCACATGGTCAGCGCAGGGTATGCTGGGCAAAGTATACCTGGCTTGGGCGGGGTTGGATGCGAAGGGCAACGGCCCACGTAACCAGGCACTTCTCGACAGCGCTAAACTGTATGCCGGGAACGTCTGCAAACAAAGCGGGTTGTCGTTGCTTCCCAATTATGCGGATCTTTTCAAAACGCAGTTTAACGATAATGAAGAGTCTTTGTTTGCGCTGCAGTGGGCTGCCGGTACCGGGTGGCTGGAAGGAAATATGCTGCAAATCTACTCCCCGGGTGGTACCGAGATTTCGGCCGCCGGGCAGGCGGGGTGGTATTCCATATCGCCTACTTACGATTTGTACAAGCAATATGCGGCGGAAGACACCGTCAGACGAAAAGCCACCATCATGCTTAAGGGCGATTATTACGCTGAGCTGAATGCGGCAGGCGGAGGTTTTAAATTTGGCGGTAATGCCGGCTTGAAAAAGCACATTATTGGTACCAGGGTCGATAACAGTGCCCCGACGATGACATTGACGTCCTCTACGGAGCACAATGCATTGCTAAGGCTTGCCGAAGTGTATTTGACCTATGCGGAAGCCGTTATGGGCAACAGTGCCTCCACAACCAACCCGGATGCGCTGCTGTATTTCAACAAGGTGCGCGCAAGGGCCGGTCTTGCGCCGGTAACATCCCTCGACGCCGAAACCCTGTTCAGGGAAAAAAGAGTCGAGTTGGCGGCAGAAGGGCATTTCTGGGAGGATCTGGTAAGGCTTTCTTATTACAACGAGCCCAAGGCGATCAAAAAGCTCAACGAACAGGAGAGGATCCTGTTTACCTACGAGGGTGGCGTAGTCACGAAAGGCGATCCGCTGGCAGCCATTACGCCGGCCAACACCACTACATTCAAGTTCCCGATACCCTCGCCGGAAGCGACGGCAAATCCCAAATTGTTAGAAGCTCCCGTGCCTTACTCGTTTTAAAAATCAAGAGAAATGAAAAAGATCATATATAACAGAATTTGTTTTCTTCTGTTTTGCGGCGTCGCTGCGGTTTCACTGCTGCTTTCAGGATGCGAGAAGGATGAAGTAGCCGCACCACCTGTTATCACTGAAATACGAAATTACGCGGCATCGCCCAGCGACACGCTGGTGCAAACACTGATAGCAGGTCAATGGGTGGTGTTGCTCGGGCAAAACCTGGGAGCGGTTTCTCAGGTCTATTTCGGCAGTATCCCCGCGTCGATCAATCAGACTTTAATGACCGCCCAGAGCATTGTGGTGAAGGTGCCTACGATCCCGTTCGATTCCGTGGCGAGAGATAAGGTGAACATCGTTACGGTTGTCGGCGGCAGTGGTTCAGCTTCCTTTACGATCAACATCACAGGGGCGCCTATGATTTCCCGCGTAAGAAATTACGCCGCCGCGCCCAAAGATACGATTGCCAACACGCTGGTTCCGGGGCAGACGGTTAACATTGTTGGGTATAACCTCAAAAACGCTACGAAAATAGCATTCCAGGGAGTTTCCGCCAATCTGACCGGGGCTATTTACACCGATTCGAGTGTGATCGTCAAAGTTCCCGCGAATTTTTCCGGGTCCGATCCCTTACTGGCGAACAAGATCACCTATGCCACAGCCGTCGACACAATCAATTATTCCATCCGGATTTTTGATCCCGCAATCCTGGAATACTATAAAGACCCTTTGTTTACCCTGCTCGCCGGCGGGATCGGTAAAGAAAAAACCTGGGTACTCGATCTGGATGCAAAGGGTAGTTCAGCCAAATTCAAAGGCCCGTTGTACTTCTCGGGTGTAGATTATGGCTGGGATAATCAGTGTACCAAAACAGGAGGGGATTGCTGGCTGTATGATCCGAATTATGAAAGCTGGATGGGTGCGGTTCAGGATTACGGTACGATGACATTCGGCATCAAAGGCGGTTCGGCCGAGGCTGTTGTAAAAGTTGTCCAAAAAGGGATAAGCAAGAACGGGACTTTTCAGGGTACCTACTTCTTTGACATCAAGACAAAAACCATCTCGTTCATCAATGCCGTCCCACTTAATATGGGCAGGGATCAGGTTTGGTCCAAAGCTTATGTCATCAGTCTCAAAGCGGACAGGATGCAACTCGCTTTCAAGGATCCGGGCAAAGCGGAATTTGCCATTCACAACTACATCCGGAAGTAATCAGCAGTTCTGCATGCCCCGATCTTTCATAGAAAAGTGGGATTCATTCCCCGGGTGTACAGCCCCGGATGAAGGTGCAAACCGGGGCAAAATGTTACCTATAATAATTTTGTTGACCACTGGCTAATTGATGTAACCAAACAGGCAAAAAGCGCGCAGCGTGGTACCATTTTGGTGGGATACTGGGGCCACACTGGCAGTGCCGCACTGGAAGAGCCACACTGGAAGTGCCACACTTCCAGTGCGGCTTATGAGGTAGAGTAAAAGCCTAACATCGATGCCCTTGGATGGGAGTTAAATAAAGGCGCCCGTGTGAGACACAGGCGCCAATGGATAACACGCGCACTATGATTTTCTCCAAATCGGGAGAAAAATGAAAACAAATCAATCAAAAAAATAAAATGAAAAACCCAATATTTTACCTGGCAAAAACGGGTCTTGTCTGGGCATTCCTGTGCTGCATGTCGATCGCAGCCTTTGCTCAAAATGTGACAATTTCAGTGAATGCAACGCAGAACAAACGCCTGATTTCACCATTGATATACGGGAAAAATGATTTCCTTGACCACCCTATACAATTTTACAAAGACGCGGGGCTGCGCTTCGTGCGGATGAACGGGGGGAACAATGCGTCAGCTTATAACTGGCGTCAAAAACTGGCAGTCCATCCCGACTGGTACAATAATGTTTATCCCGCTGATTGGGATGCATTGGCCCAGAAAGTGAATACCAATTTTCCAGCGATGCAGGGGATGTTTGCCTTTCAATTGCTCGGCAGAGTTGCATCCGACGGCAGTAATAACTTCAACGACTGGGCTTTCAACCAATCCCAGTACTGGTCGGGCCACGGTCAGAATTTAGCGGGTGGGGGGCAGGTTAATACCAACGGCGGGAGCCAGGCCCTGGTTGACGGAAACATCGATTTGTTCAGCAAGCCGTGGCCAGCCGACTCCTCGGTAGCAATTCTTGATCACTGGTTTGGTACGGGCGGTTTGGGACTTAACAAGGACCAGTTCCGGTACTGGAGTATGGATAATGAGGTAGATATCTGGAATGGGACACATGACTGGGCTATGCCGACGTTGTTATCGGCCTCCGCATTTGTGGATCGCTTCATTGAACTAGCGAAGAAGGCCAAAGCCATAGATCCTACGATCAAGATCTGCGGGCCTGTTACAACCTCGGAATGGCAATGGTACAAATGGTCCAACGAAAGTATATGGATAGACGGCAGGTATTACCCGTGGATTGAGTATTTCATCAAACGTCTGGGCGATGAATACAAGGCAAGCGGTATTAAACTGGTAGATGTACTGGATATTCACAACTATGCCTGGTATAATGGTGATGATGCCGCGGCATTGCAGGGACACCGGATTTATTACGATGAAACCTATGATTATCCCGGTTCAAACGGCATCAGGACCAGTACCGGTGGATGGGACACCTCCCTCACAAAACAATACATTTTCAAGCGTATCGACGGCTGGTTGACCGAGCATTTCGGGCCAAACCACGGAATAACGCCGGGTGTAAGTGAGTGGGGCACGATGTCGGGCAGCAATCCAAGCCTCGAATCTGTGATCTACGGTTCGCACCTCGGCACATTCGCCAACCATGGTGTCGAGTTGTTTGCTCCATGGAACTGGTCTGTCGGCATGTGGGAAACGCTGCACCTTTTTAGCAGGAATGCCAAGAAATACAGTGTTTCAAGTACTTCTTCCGATGAGAACACGGTTTCTGCTTATTCCTCGGTAAGCGAAAATGCCGATTCCCTGACTGTAATGCTTGTAAATCGTGATATGAATGCTCCCCGCACGGTTACGATTAATCTGAGCAATTTCAGTGTTGCCAATGGACTTTACAGGACATGGCAGTTGGCCTCTTTACCGGCAGCGGAGACTTTTGTGTCGCATTCCCAAAATGCCTCGCTGGAAAGCACAGTGGCGGTAAATTCCAGTTCATTGGCTATAACCGTACCCGCACTATCTACAACAGCTATTCTGCTGGCTAACCAAAGCGTTTTGCCGGTCAACCTGATCAGTTTTTCCGGAAAAGCCTCATCCGAGGGGAATACATTGCTTTGGAGTACGGCGGAGGAAGTAAACAATGAGGGGTTTGAAGTCGAGAGGAGCCAGAATGGTGTGACGTTCGAAAAAATTGGTTTTGTACCGGGGAAGGGCACGATGTCGGCCCGCGTTGACTATCAGTTTATCGATAAAAAACCCCTGGCAAATGCCTATTACCGGCTGAAACAGCTGGATTTTGATCAGAATTTCACGTTTTCGCGTAGTATCCATGTAAAAAATGAGTCGGGGATTAACATGATCGTTTACCCCAATCCGGTCAAGGGAATATTGAATTTCGATGTTCCGCCTGCCAAAAGACGATTGATTGTCCGGAATACGGCAGGAGTCGTCGTAGACGAAAAAGCTGAGTTTTCGGCGAGTTCTTATGATACTTCGCATCTTCCCAAAGGCCTGTACCTGATTTCACTGGGGCTCTACACATTTAATGTTTTGGTAGAATAAAAAGGTCGAGACCGTCCACAAAATTCACTCCCATCCGCTGGCCCCTCCTTCCGGCCAGCGGAATCCCGCAGAATGCCCTCCCATCACTCAAAAAGGAAAGAGAAAGCAAACCAACTAAAAGAAAGTAAAGATGGAAAAACGAGTACTTTACCTGGCCAAAATGTGCCTGGGATGGGCATTGTTATGCGCTATTTCGACCACAGTCCCTGCACAGAACGTCACGATTTCAGTGAACGCAACTCAGAACAAACGCCTCATTTCACCTTACATTTACGGGCGCAACGAAGGTTTTGACAAATCAGACCAGTTTTACAAGGATGCAGGGTTGCGCTTCGCGCGCATGAACGGGGGTAACAATGCGTCCGCCTATAACTGGCGCCAAAAATTGGCCGTTCATCCCGACTGGTTTAATAACGTTTATGGTGCTGACTGGGATGCTAATGCACAGAGAATTAATAACAACTTTTCCAACATCCAGGGCATGTTTGCTTTTCAGCTACTGGGCAGGGTAGCGTCCAGCGGGCAGAACAACTTCCCTGACTGGGATTACATGCAGGCCCACCCGGGGTGGAATGGTTATCATCAAAATTTAGCTGGCGGCGGCACACCTAACCCGGATGCCGCGGGAGCGGCCCTGGTAGATGGAAACAAGGATTTGTTCAGTAAGCCTTGGCCGGCGGACTCTTCGGTAGCGATTCTTAATTCCTGGTTCGGGTCCAATGGTAAAGGGTTTAACAAAAACAAGTTTGTTTACTGGAGTATGGACAACGAGGTAGACATATGGAGCGGCACGCATGATTGGGCTATGCCGACGCAGCTGTCAGCCGCAGCCTTTGTCGACCGCTACATAGACCTGGCGAAGAAAGCGAAAGCGCTTTATCCGGGCATCAAGCTTTGCGGTCCGGTTAACACCTCCGAATGGCATTGGTACAAGTGGTCTAATGAAAGTATATACATCAACGGTAGGTATTATCCCTGGATGGAATATTTCATCAAACGCCTCGGCGACGAGTACAAGGCAACGGGTATCAAACTCGTAGATGTACTGGATATTCATAACTATCCTTATTATAACAACGATGCCGAGGCATTGCAGGGCCATCGGATTTATTACGATGAAACCTATGATTACCCGGGCTCGAACGGTATCAGGACCAGTACCGGCGGGTGGGATACCTCGCTTACGAAACAGTACATCTTCAAGCGTATCGACGGCTGGTTAACCGAACATTTCGGAGCAAACCATGGCATAACCCCCGGTTTGAGCGAGTGGGGTACGATGTCGGGCAGCAACCCAAGTCTGGAATCCGTGATCTATGCTTCGCACCTTGGCACATTTGCCAACAATGGCGTGGAACTGTTTTCACCCTGGAACTGGTCTATCGGCATGTGGGAAACATTGCACCTTTTCGCGAGGAACGCCAAGAAATATAGTGTATCGAGCACTTCTTCCCTCGAAAATACGGTTTCCGCCTATTCTTCGGTAAACGAAAGCGCCGACTCTTTAACCGTGATGCTGGTAAACCGCGATATGAGCGGTTCGCGTACGGTTACGATCAATCTCAGCAACTTCAATGTTGCCAATGGAAATTACCAAACTTTGCGGTTGGCCTCCCTTCCGGCAACCGAGACGTTCGTATCGCATACCCAAAATGCATTGCAGCAAGGCACTGTATCCGTCAATTCAAATTCACTGACCATTACCGTTCCTGCGCTTTCTACAACCGCCATTCTGCTGAAAGCACCTTCGGTTACCTATGTTACCTTTAACAACCGGGCTACCGGAATGTTGATGGACGGCATGTACCGATATTCGGATGGTTCGCTTGCGGGCCAGTGGCATTCCAGTGGCAGCACGGCACAACAATGGTCCTTTGAAACAGCCGGAAGCTATGTGAAAATAAAGAACCGGGCATCAGGCCTCTACCTGGATGGCAATGGAAGCACCACCAATGGAGCCGGTGTTGTTCAAAAACCAGGTAGCAGCAGTAACAATCAGCAATGGTCACAGGAGGCAGCGGGAAGCTACGTAAAGTATAAAAACCGTGCTACCGGGCAATATATTGATGGGTTGGGGACATCACAGGACGGCGCGGATCTAGGTCAATGGCAGACCAGCGGCAGCTCCAATCAGCAATGGTCGATCACCACGGTGGGTTCGTCTGGTGCAAGGCAAAGCGCATTCATGCCTGACTCAAATAGCCCTGAGATTTCCGACATCAAATTTTACCCCAATCCTTTCGTCTCCAGTTTCAAGCTCGAAGTACCGGATTCCGGCGAGCCATTTGAAGTTGTATTTTTTGACATGACGGGGAGAGCGGTGGAAACGACCAGGCATTCAGCTAATTCTAATGGATTGACACTGGGATCCGCGCTGAAACCGGGGTTGTATGTAGTGAAGGCAAAAGGCGTAAGCTGGTCAAAATCTTTCAGGGTTTTCAAAAAATAGCATTTGAAAATTGGAGGTGTAGCAGACTTCCTGTAACTCTACCGAATAGCCGTTTTCCTGATTGGAAGACGGCTTTTTCGCTTGTAGCTGTTAAATTCTGCATGATCATGGCTAAAAAATAAAAATGCTGGTCTTTCTCTGCTATGGGGCGAGCGGAAAACCTTACTTGAAAATTAAATACTTAAATGTAAAAATTATGAGAGCAATTAATCCCTGGATCAACTTCAATGGAAATGCTGAGGAAGCATTCAATTTTTACAAATCAGTTTTTGGCGGAGAATTCGCAAAGATCATCCGTTTCAAAGACCTGTCAAGCCCTGAATTTCCGGTACCAGAAAACGAGGCCAATAAAATCATGACCATTGCTTTGCCCATAGGAAAGCACAATGTGTTAATGGCCAATGATGTTCCGGAATTTATGGGACGAGTAAACGAAAATGAAAACCGGTCTAAAATAGCTGTCAGCGCAGAAACCCGTGAAGAAGCAGACAAACTTTTTAACGGACTATCGGCAGGTGGAGACATTGAAGGGCCAATGGGTGACAGTCCCTGGGGTACCTACGCCGGAATGTTCAGGGACAAGTATGGCATTGAATGGATCGTGGAATTTGACCCAAATGGCAATGCCCCGATTTAACGGAAGAAAATGCCGTTTCGGGCTTCCGGAGCGGTGTTTTGCGTTTTTAGTAACCTTTTCTGCCTTATCAGCTAGACGACCTAATCGTTTCCAGATAGGCGTCGTTGTTGGACTTCTTGAAAACGATATCGTCACATTGATTAAACCGGGCGAATGCATTCAGGGCACGGATCAACTTTTCGATGATGGTTTCGCTGATATCCACGGGCTCAAAATGAATGTTATGGACGGTCAGAACTTTCGTTTTTCGGTCTGCTTTCGCATCCATTCTTGCAATGAACTTATCGCCGGCGAGTATCGGTAATGAAAAGTAACCATACTTGCGTTTGGGTGCAGGCACGAAGCATTCGATCTGGTAATCGAAATCAAAAAAGTCTTTCAAGCGGTGACGGAATACATTCAGAATATCAAATGGTGAAAGGATAAAAACCTCGCCTGACAAGTTTACATCGACTTTCTGATCGGGCAGCATATAAAGCGGACCTTTCAGACCTTCGACAGTAATCGTTTTCAACTCATCCGCGCGCGCCATTTTTTCGAGTTCCTTTTTAACCAGATTTCCTTTTACGTACCGGGCGCGCCATGCAATTTCTTTCGTATAGGCAACTCCCAGCGCCCCGAGTGTACGGCGGATGACGAAACGCGCATATTCTTCATCCGTCGGCATCGTCAAATCCGTTTCCGTGGGCACCAGGTTCACGGGAAGTCCATACACTTTCTGGAAAGCGCGGGTGCGGCTGACCATCAGGTCTCCTGCAAAATAAAGCCTTTCCAGCGCTACCTTGGCCGGGCGCCAGTCCCACCAGCCTGAGCTCGCTTCTATGCGGTCGTTTTCAAAATCACCTACCATGAGCGATTCCTCGCGTTCGGCCCGGTCAAGAATCTGTTTCATCAGATTTGTCTCTGCCTGGGTAAGTGGTTTACGCTGTGTTTTGAATGCTTTTTTTACCGGCAGCGTAAAGCGGAAATCATGCATGGGAAGATAACCGGAGTCGGATGTGAAATATTCGAAAATGCTACCATCCTCGCAGAGTTCGGCCAACCATTCCGTTCGGTAGTCAGGGATACGGGCAGCCATCACATGGTGATGTGCCCGCTCAACTACGTAATTTGTATCGAGTTGTACAAACCCCAAATGGTCGATGACCCGATAGACAGCTTCAATCCCTGTCCCGAATTGCGCTTTACGGGTAAGTCCGGCTGCTTCCAGGATGATTTTCCTTACCTGCGGTAAGGTTAGGGTAAGAGATTCCATGATACGTTTTGGGTGTGGAGTTGATTGGGGTTAGAGTGGAGAAGGCACATGTATTACAGAATATTCTGCCTATATGTTTTTGAGATCGCGAATGGAAGTCGCGCTGCGAAAAAATCACATTTTGAAATCCACTTCTTCCAGAAATTCGAAAGTGTTAATATGCTGGATACTAAATGCATTGCATACGTCAGGAATAAATATTCTGTTTTTCGCTAAGGGTGAAGATGTTTCCTGGGATACAACGATCAATTCATGATGCATTGCGCAGCATACGATCCAAGGGTCTGCATTTTCAAAATTTGCGAATTCATCCCGGGCATTTTGTTTTAATCGATCAATTTCGTTTGCCCACTGCATGAGGTTGCCGTAGTGCTGCATTATGCCAGGCTCGTTTTTGGTATCGACAATGTTTGATCTTATCCCATCAAGACAAATCCATTCAAATAATTTGTCTTTGCCCTTCTTTATTTCTTCGTAGACCTTGTCAACGCTTGTTACTGTCTTGCTTCTGAATTGTTCATCCAGAAACTTCCAGAATGTTGGAGCAATTTTAAATGAATAGTATGTGCGGTGAGCTTGGGTGAAGCTACTGGTGTCGATAATGTATTTCAAAATTAGGTGTGCAGTTTAGTGTAAATGATTATCTAGTACTTGGATTGGAAATTATGGAAAGTATCGCCGTAAAGATTTGTTAATTTGTATGCGTCACTATATAATAATTTGCCAGATCTTGTAGCATAGTCAACCATTTTGAAGAATGCCCGGCCGACCCGGTTAGGCTGATTTAGATAGAAATCTCCGCCTCCTCCTTTTTGTTCACGACTTTCCCACTTTTGTTTCTCGGATTTATAAAATTGAATGTATTCTCTCCAATTGAAGATACCTATATCTAATAATCTTCTTCCAATTACAACACTGCTCACTTTGAATTGTTTAGCAAGTAGCTCAATGCCATTTGATTGGTGTCTTGCTTTTTGCCAGGCTGTTCGCAATTCGCTTTCATCTACCAAAAGAGCGGCCGCAACGGCGTCACAAATTTTTTCCTGATTGTTAGCAGGAGATTGCATTTGGTCGAGCTCAGAGACGGCGGAGATGCCGAGCCACACATGGACTACCTCATGTAAAAGAGTGAAAATTTGAGCCGCCTTAAAATCTTGCCTGTTTATAAAAATGAATGGTGCATAAGGATCACACATCGTAAATCCCTTAAATTCTAATGGATTGAGCGTCTTCTTTGTACTATTTCTTACAATTCCATTCATGATGACGTAAATCCCAACATCCTCAATTTTATTGAGCAAATATATTAGTGCTTCGTCTCTGTTAGTAAGATGTTTAGCCCAGTTCGTAGGCAAATTTAATGTCGTCCGGATTTTGTGGGTGATGTCGCCAATATGATCCTGATCTGTGGCAGAGCCTACAAAATTTAGGGGTTCATGACCTTCGGAGCGAAGAAACTCGCTAAGCCAGTCTTGTCGAGTCTCGACAACCGCTATTGTTTCAGCCAGTTCCGGACTATAATGGTAGGTAGGATTCACTTCGCCAGTCCTGAATAACGGGACCATATACTCTTTTTTTGGAAGCTCTTTAAGAAAAAAGTAACCGAAAGGAATATTTACTTTTTTGGCAAGCTCGGCCAACTGATTGATAGTCGGTTGCTTGTCCCCGGATATCCATTGCTGCAAAGCCGGAAACATCTTCCATAAAGATTCCTCGGCAGAGCTAACGGCCTCAGCTAGAAGTGTGTTGTTGATATGTACAGTTTGAGACATGTTACAAAAATAGCATTTTGCGTTTGATAATTGCCTGGCCGCCGGATTTATGTAGGAAAGGTAGATGTGTTTATCTTTTTCAGAGGAAGTTACAGACTATTTTTCGATATTTTCAGAGATCGAGGATGGAAGGCACTTTTTTGAGAATCTTGTCTGAATCACTCACGTATTTTACCTCGCCGCCAAGTTTAGATATTATGGATAGTAGGTTGTCTGCGAGATTATTATACTTTGTCTTATCCGAAATGTTAAAATTTGACTTGTATTTATCCGTGCTCACAATTCCCCTATAGACGTTAAAAAAAGAAGAAGTCCTACCTATATAAAACGAAATCATGTGTAGAATTAACTTTTCAAAGTTGAAGACGCTTACCTTATTGCTTGTTATAAGCTCCTTAAATAATTTCCAACAAAGTATGCCTCGGTTATATAATCATATACTTGATCACGAAATTCGTCTGGAACGGAGTATCGCCAATTCAGCGACATGCTTTTTTCAGGATCATGAAAATCTATTGTTTTGCCAAAATCCAAGTCAATTATTTCTACAAAGCCATCATTTGATACCAGAATGTTGTCAGGTCTAATACCTATATGTAAACTATTCTTTTCTTGGAGATGCTTGAATTATGCAATTACTTGTAAGAAGATGTCATTAATCTTTTCCGGATTATCTGCAATATGTTTGTCTATTGATTTTCCGTCAATATATTCCATTAAAACACATCCCGTTTTCGATTCGGATACAAGTAGTAATTGAAGACTCGAACAACATTTCTGTGGTATGCGGTATAAAGTAATTTAATTATCGCCGATACAGTATTTAAGTACTGATCTTGATGTTCAGGATAGTACGACGAGTACTTCTTATAAACAAAAAATCCGTCTATTACTTCGTCCTTAATAAGGATAGTTTTTCTGTCCCACCTTGACCTAATGATTCTATAAGAGCGTATTGTTTCTTGCGGAAAAACTGAACGTTGGCCCCTTTTTTCATTTTCCGGAGTTTTGCAGAAATCAGGACTATTATTACTCCATTTAAATTTAATTGTAGTAATAATCGGTGTCTCCGCTACTTCCCCCCAATCAACCGCTCCCACCGCCCCATCATCTCATCCTTCTCCTTCAACATCCGCTCATACAAAGCAATCTTCTCCTCATGAAGCTGCATTAATTTGTCGACAGGGTGATTAATGGTTTGATATACAGCTGACCCATTGTCAAAGGTGTTGGAGATGATATTAATCGCCTGTGCCTCATCAAAATTCCGAATAGCCTCAGCCGGAATCTTCAAAATCGCCGCAACCTGCTCCAAAATGTCGGAATCGATCCTTTCTTTTTGTTCCAGTAGGGAGACTTTTTGCTGGTTCCAGTCTTCGCCGAGCTCAAACGCGAGGTGATCTTGTTTGATCGCGAGCATTTCCCGAAAGCGCTTGACGTTGCGGCCTTCGTGGATCTTCGGATTGGAGGTAGTATGTGCCATACGGAGAGGTGTTCTGTTAAAAAGGCAATTTATGTAAATCTGCCGGGAAGTTTCCGGATATTTTACGGGCATTGCCGTGTATGCTCCCGGGCGAGGGTCACTTCCGGCTGCCAGTATGCATGTTCCGGTAATGAACCGGCGTTAGTCCTGTTTTTTTTAACGCATCCCATTGAACGCCCCCCTGTGAGACTATCAGGCGAAAATATCAAACCGACAAGGCCAATTGGAAACGGAAAAATTGGTATTTTACCAAGCATTAGTTTGCCCGGTGTGGGCATGCTGGTGCCATTCACTTTTAAATATATCGGTATTACTTTATCTATCCGGCCTACCGTAAAAAACAATGACGAATTCGAGCGCCCACAATAACCTCAGATTAATGGTTGAAAGTCTTGTCTCGCTTTCGGAGGAGGAATGGGCCTTGCTGGGCGGTGCTTTTACGGAAAGGGCCGTGGACAGCAAAACGGTCATTACCAGTGAAGGAGAAATTGAAAAGGAAATCTATTTCATCGCCTCTGGTTTGGTCCGGCTATTTTATAATACCAAAGACAATGATCAGATCACTGCTTTTATATTTTGTGAAAACATGTTCGCCAGCAGCCTGGAAAGTTTCATCAGGCAGCAACCCAGCACACAAAATCTTGAAACACTGGAAAATTGCACCTTACTGGTGCTCAGCAAAGATAAGCTTGACGCACTTTACGAGCAGGTTCCCAAGACCCATGTGCTCATGCGAAAAGTGATGGAGGCCCGTTTTGTTGCCTCGCAGCAACTGCTGTCGTCTTACATTCTGGCTGGTCCCAAGGAACGGTACGAGCTGTTCGCGCATCAGTATCCGCATCTGGTCCAGCGCGTACCGCTCTACATCCTGGCCACGTTTCTGGGAATAACGCCGGTTTCGCTCAGCCGGATCCGCCGGCGGATTGCCCAGTCGGGCTGATTTCTTATCTTTTGTTAAGGAATAACCTTTTCGACAGGGAATATCTTTGCGACTCATCAAAAAACAAAAAATACTATGAATCGCTCCTGGATGATCATCCTGATTGTCATGTCTATGTCCTTTCAAAGCAATGCCCAACGCACTCCTTCTTCCGATCGGTTTGAGGTAGAGGCAGACCCGATTGCTTTCATACTTAACGGGTACTCATTTCATGTCGGCTATACGAAGGGGCATTTGCGGTTTGATGCCGGTGTTTTCGGGATTAGACAGCCCGATTTTGCCCTCGATAATAAACTTTTCTCGGTTTTTAGCTCAGGAGGTGGAGTAAAGGTCGATTACCTGCTGCGTCCGAACCGGGGGCTTTTCTTTGGTCTGCAATCAGATTATGCCAACGATAAGATTGGTTTGAAGTCCGACGAAGACACCCAGTCTGTAAGCGGTGTGACCCTTGGATTGCGAACGGGTTACCGGTTTATGTTTGGTAAACAAGAACGTCAATTTAAGGGTCTTTATCTGGTGCCCTGGGTTGGTTTGATACATTCGTTTAATCCCTCGGTCGTTACCCAAAGCGGGCATACCTATACGCAAGCGAGCTGGTCCATTTTTCCGACGATCCACCTGGGGTACAGGTTTTAGCCGGAGCGAAAAGACGAAGCCCGCGAACTTGCTCGCGGGCTTCGTGATCATAACCAGGCTGAAATTTCAACAACATCGATCGGCTATTGTGTAATCACATCGATTTCGCCATAGCCCACATCGCCATTTCCCTGTGTGTTTTGGAGCGCGCGAAGCTTGATGTACCGTGCGTTAACGACGTCGAATTGTTTGATCTGGATTAATGGATTGTTCTTGATATTGGAGAATTCCCCTTCAGTTGCCAGTTTCCATGTCTGACCATCGGTTGACACATAAAACTGGAAATGGGAGATGATACCGTCCGTCCTTCCCTGTCCCGGAAGATACCTGAAACCGGTCAATGGCTCCTCCTTGCCCAAATCAATGGCGATATCCACCGGCATTTTTTGCTCCCGCGGCTGGTACCAGGCCGTGTTGGCGTTTCCGTCGATCGTTGCATTGGCTTTTTCGTCGGCAAGGTTCACAAGCTTCCAGTTTTTGTGGGTTATATCAAATTTCTCCGTGGCTTCGGGACTACCCGCGCCCGATTTCGAATCGACGGCGATCGCGCGGATTTCGATTTTTCCGTCTGTTTGAACCGGTGCGGCATATCTTGTTGAATGCTTACCCGGCGCGCTGCCGTCGAGCGTATAATAAATATCCGATTCTTTATCAGCCGCTTCAATCGTCACGACGCCATCCTTATTTCTGCTGATGGCCGGTGCGGTGAGCACCTGGGGCGCATTGTAAACCCCGATGTTGGAAATGACAGGGGAGCTCTTTGCATCCGTGATCGTGAAGCGGAGCTGCGTTGCCTGAACCGTCGGGAAAACGAGTATGCGTTTATACCCGATCGTGCTTTGGGAAGCCAGCTGTTTCCACTCGTTTCCTACCTTGGCTTCCAGCTGAAAGGATTTTACGCGTTGACCAAGTGGAATATATTCCTGCACCAGGAAGCGGTTAAAGGTGGTCGGTTTGCCAAAATCAATGGTGAGTGAAGCAGACGTCAGGTTATCGTCGGTAGCCCAGTAGGTGTCTTTCTTTCCGTCAGTCGCTTTGTCGGGACCAAACATTTTGGCGTTGCCGCGGATATTCGACGCAACGACTTTTTGGTTTGCGGCCAGATCTACGGCAAAGGTTTTTTTGACGGTTTCGGCCAGTTCCAAAACCGCTTTTTCGTCGTTTTCATGGATCAGTCCCCTTTTATCGACCGGGAAATTGAGTAGCAGCGTGCCGTTCCGGCCAAAGGAGCTGTAATAAATTTCCAGTAAGCGCGGCAATGTCTTAACCTTGCTGTCTTCATATTCATGATAAAACCACCCCGGACGAATGGAGGTATTGACTTCCCCAGGTACCCACGAATCCCCATTTTCGAGACCATGGCGCAGCATGTCCCTGCTGACTTCGCCGGTCGCATTCAAAAGGCTCCAGTTTTTTTCGCCTACGTGCCCATCCTCGGTTCCTACCCAGCGGAGGTCCGCCCGGTCGCCGCCATCGTTCCAAATGACGATGTTTGGCTGCAATTTTCGGATCAATTTGTAGGTATTGGGCCAATCGTAATAGGTTTTGGCATCAATGCGGCGTGTTTCATTAGCGCCGCCGTAATATCCTGAGCCCCCGTTCGCACCATCGAACCAGACCTCAAAAACCTCACCGTAATTGGTGAGCAGTTCGGTGAGCTGGTTTCGGAAATAGGTAATGTATTCGGGTTTGCCGTAATCGGCATAATTGCGGTCCCAGGGGGATAGATAAACGCCCAGTTTGAGGCCGTATTCTTTGCAGGCGTCCGCCAATTCCCGGACGATATCACCCTTTCCTCCTTTCCAGCCGGAGTTTTTTACGGAATACTCCGTGTACTTCGAAGGCCAGAGACAGAACCCGGAATGATGTTTGGCTGTCAGGATAATGCCCTTCATCCCGGCTGCCTTGCACACCCGGGCCCACTGGCGGCAATCCAGCTTTTCGGGGTTGAAAATCCTGGGGTCATCTTCCCCGTATCCCCATTCCTGATCAGTGAATGTGTTGGTAGACAAATGTATAAATGCGTAGTATTCCATTTGCTGCCATCTGATCTGGTTTTTGGTGGGCACGGGGCCAAATGGCTTGGGCGGGGCAGGTTGCCCGAGACAATTCCCAAACAACTGCGTGGCCAGCAATACAATTAATAATCCTCTGAGCATATTCTTTTGACAATTTAATAGTATGCCTGTTTGCGTCGACGCATGAAGAAGGCCAACAGGGAATAGAATGACTACTGTGGTGCAGATCAATCCATTTTCGATCACGAACCAAGTGCCAAAACTAGGTCTCGCTATTAGAAAAAATTGCACGGAAAAAGCACTTTTTTTTGACTAAAACAGACTTTTGAAGGACCGGGCTTCTTCTTTATCCGGAATGCCGGCCAGTTTGGTATACCTCTCTCTGGCTCCGCATTTTTCTTTCACGACTGATATTTTTTGTAAAATATCAAGTTTGAATATGGGGATTTTTCTTTTTGCTTGTCTGTAAGAGGTGTTTCACGAGTTACATCTTACGAAAAGCAACATTTATGAAAAGATCAATCCGAATTATGGTCCTGTTAATCGCATTAACAGGAGCCCTGAATTTCTTCGCCAGCGCGCAAACCTACAATTGGCGACCCGTGAGAATAGGCGGGGGCGGGAACGTCACAAGTATTAAGGCGCATCCGAAAGTACCCAACCTTTTTTTTATCACTACCGACGTCGGCACGCCTTACCGCTGGAACCATGCAGCTCAGAAATGGGAAGATCTGATGTGGTATGATAAAATGCCGACAACGTACTGGAACTGGGAAGCCGCCGCAAAATGCGGGGACCTTGCTTTTGATCCCAACGACGCAACCGGAAATATCCTTTATGCAACGCATCAGACAGGCAAAGGAACGGTTCCCGGAGGTGGGGCCTCTCCCGGGACGGTCATGAAGTCGGTGGACCGGGGCGCTACCTGGACCGACTGCGAGCTTCGCATAACAGTATTGCCTAATAGTGATCAGACTTTCACAGACCGCCTGGTAGTAGATCCCAGCAACAGTAATGTAGTGTATGTAACAACCCGGGCAAATGGCACCTATAAAAGCACAGCCGCAGGAGCGGTAGGGTCATGGACGAAGGTGAACACGTCTTTGCCGGATTCGGTGTCAGGCCGGTTTATCTTTTTCGACAAAAGCGGAGGTATGGTCAATGGCGTTACCAAAAACATTTTTCTGGGGGCCAAGGCCGGTGTGTATCGCAGTACAGACGGAGGAAACACGTTCGCATTGATGATCGGGAGTCCGGCCGAACCGAGACGCGCCAGTATCAGCAACGACGGCACTTTTTTTGTGACACGCTTACCCTGGGCTCCTCTTGGAGGTTTTGGGTTATACAAATGGAATGGAAGCAGCTGGACGGATATCAGTCCGGTAACCGGCAAGGAATTCAGCGGAGTAGGCGTGAATCCTGCCAACAGCAATGAAGTGATCGTATCAACCACGGCTTCATGGAACCATGATGTCTCTTACCGCAGCACGACCGGCGGGAGTGCAGGTAGCTGGTCGTCGATGGTGCCGGCAACCCGCGATGTCTCGGAAGCACCGCATTCTTCCGGAAATGGCGCTGACGGAAACATAGGCCACAATGTCAATGGTTTTGCCTGGGACCCTTTTAATGCCGGTCATGTCTGGTTCTCGGATATGCTCGATGTTGCGCAGACGACCAATGTGTGGGCAAGCAGGGTGACCTGGAAATTACGCGATAACGGACTGGAAGAAATTGTCGTGGCCGGTCCATTGGTTTGCCCACCTTCGGGCCCTAACTTCCTGGTATCAACAACGGGCGATGTGGGTGGTTTTGACCATAAATCACTGGATCTGCCGCCTGCAAAAGGGATATCAAGCTTTTTTGCAACCAGTACCGGTACCAATACAAGCGGCGGGGCCATTCAGTACTCAGACCCGAATTTTATCGCGCGTGTAGGAAGCGATGGCTGGAATGGTCCGGGTATTGGAGGCTATTCAACCAATGGCGGAGATTCTTACACAAAATTCCCGTCCCTGCCCGGAGCAAGGGGCAGGATCGCAGTTTCTGCCACCAGCAGGAAAATGGTATGGGTCACACAAGGCGGCCTTACCTATCATTCCGACAACCTGGGTACTAGCTGGACGGCATGTAACGGCGTGCCCAATGCGGTTTTAAAGCCGGGCAGTATTTACGAGATCTGGGCCGGAATGCAGCCGTTGGCAGCCGATAAAGTAAACGGCAATATCTTTTACATCTATGCAGCCGGTAAGGTATACGTCAGCACGGATGGCGGTGTCAATTTCGCTCCCACGACAGCTTCTAATTTACCCAATGTCGGAAATGTGGCCCAAATGAATGTGGAGACTACCCCCGGACGTGAGGGAGATATCTGGATCTCATTCTCTGGTGACGGAATTTACCATTCGACCGATACGGCTAAAACTTTTACCAAAGTAAACCCTACGGTTATTACAAAACCCAAATGGATTGCTGTGGGAAAGGCTGATACAACGGCATCTTCCAATCCGGTAATCTATGTCAGTTCAGAGGGAACTGCCATTAACGGCGTTTCGTACGGCGTTTTTCGCTCCGACGATAATGGCGCTACCTGGACAACGATCATTAACCCGGTTCCGGGCATTGTGAGTAACATGGCGGCGGATTTGCACGGCAGGGTTTACCTTGGGATTGGAGGAAACGGGATCTTTGTCGGCCAGCCGTCGGGCGGTCCTGTCGTTTCCGTGGCGGTAAGTCCAACTGCGGATTCCGTCACAGTAGGTTTTACCAAACAGCTCAAAGCCACACTCACGCCAGTTTATCCGTCGAACAATGCAATCAGCTGGGCATCCTCAGATGCTGCTATTGCAACCGTTAATGCGAGTGGACTGGTTACCGGCGTCGCTCCGGGCGTTGCTACGATTACCGTGACGACGCAGGATGGCGGAAAAACTGCCCAAAGCAGTATAAAAGTTACGCCCGTCATCGGTGTAACAAGTGTTGTACTCGACTCGGCGATTACAATAGGATTAGGTATCAGCAGAAATCTGAATGCAACGGTGCTTCCTGCCAATGCAACGAACAAGAAAGTAAGTTGGGCTTCTTCAGATACAACTGTTGCCAGGGTCAATTCCAGCGGGTTGGTCACCGGCTTAAAACTGGGTACGACTACCATAACCGTCACCACAGAAGACGGGGCCAAAACCGCGGCATCCCTGTTGACGGTTGGAACGGTTGTTATTGCGAACAACTGCGGAGGACCTACCATTGGCAATTTTATAGCTGATACCCCGCAATCCGCATCGATGTGGACCGCGACCGTAACCACGGCGATAGACTTGAGCGGAGTGGTAAAACCTGCGCCAGCTGATGCCTATAAGACACAGCGCGTTGCCGGGCAGCCGCTGATTTACCAATATGATAATCTGATCCCGAATTCATTATATGTGGTGAGGCTGCATTTTGCAGAGATTTCAACGACCATCACAGCGGGAAAACGAAAATTCCATATGACGGTCGGTGCGGATACACTGCTTAAAAACTTTGACATTTTCACTGAAGCTGGCGGCAGAAATAAGGCCATCGTCCGGGAGTTTGCTATCAAATCTACTTCTGCGGGGCAGATACGGATGGTTTTCAGGCCGATTGCAAATCTGAATTACCCGGCTGTCAATGCGATTGAAGTTGGGCTTACTCCACTTACTTCTGTTGCTGTAAATCCTTCGAACGCTTCCGTAGGTGTAGGTGACACGACAAGACTGTCGGCCACCGTATTACCAGCGAATGCCACTAATCAAAGGGTGGTCTGGAGTTCTTCAAATACATCCGTTGTGAGTGTGGACGGAAGCGGACTTGTTAGGGGAATGTCACCGGGTATGGCTACCATTACTGCTACGACCGACGAAGGCCGCAAAACCGCTTCGTCTACGGTAACCGCCGCGAACATTGCGGTAAGCGGTGTTACGGTCGCCCCGAATGCCGCCGTTGGCGTGAATAATTCAACAACCCTTGTTGCGACTGTTCAGCCTGCAAATGCTACCAATAAAACCGTGGCCTGGTCTACTTCCGACGCAGGCGTTGTTACAGTAAGTCAAAGTGGCGTGTTGACAGGCGTTTCGCCCGGGACTGCAACGGTTACCGTTACCACACAGGACGGAGCCAAAACAGCCAGCAGTACGATCACCGTATCCAACGTTTTGATCACATCCGTGACTTTGAATAAAGCGGCTGTTACCGTCGGGGTGGGCGATACAACTACCATTAAAGCGGCGATAGCTCCCGCTAATGCGAGCAACAAAACAGTGGTGTGGAGCTCCTCGAATCCCTCCATTGCTACGGTGAATGCGACCGGAATCGTGACGGCTATCGCCGTCGGCAGTGCTACTATTAATGCCACTGCGCAGGATGCAGGCGGTGTTTCCGCCGGGTCGGCAGTTACGGTGGTTAGCGCCGGATCATGCGGTGTGCTTACCAACAATGGCTTTGAAAGTGGTTTTGTAAACTGGATCAGAAACCCGAACACTGCCGCTGCAACCATTGGCACATCGGCGCAGAGCGGATTGAAGAGTGCGGTCATTACGACCGACGGCGGAGCAATTAATTACGGAAAAACAATTACAGTGACCGGAGGCACGGAAATCAGTTTCGAAGTCTGGGCCAAAGTGGAAGGCACGCCTAACCCCTCTAATCCCGCCCAATTGATATTGCCCTGGTGGGCCGGCATCGGAATCGATTTTTACGATGCGCAAGGAGTCAAAATTGCAAGCGGCACCACACAGTTCCAGGTCCATCCGTTTGATCCGCCAAAAACAGCATATACCAGGTACTCCGTGACCAAGTTGGCGCCTGCAAATGCCGCAACGATCGGGATATGGGCATCAAAAGCCGGCCCCAACGGAAAGCTTATACTGGATGATTTCTGTCTGACAATTGCTGCCCCACCGATGATCGCTCAAACGGTTTCACTGGATAGCCTGTCTGCCAGGACATTTGGAGATGCCGATTTCGATCCGGGAGCGGTGGCGAGTTCCGGTCTGCCGGTAAGTTATACGAGCTCGGATACGACGGTAGCTATCATTTCGAATGGAAAAGTGAAGGTTCTTGCACCTGGTACAACGGTGATCACCGCTTCGCAAAGCGGCAACGCCACCTACAATCCGGCGCAGCCTTCAAGCCGCACGCTGGTGGTTTCATCGGGCTTGAAAGTGCTTTACAAGGACGGCGATAACGGGCAGGTCGATAACAATAATATCAAACCTTACCTGACTATTTCGAATGGAAGCCAGGTTGCTATCCCTTACAGCGAAATTACCGCGCGGTACTGGGTTACCGCCGAGAATTATGCGGGTATCAGCAAGTGGATCGATTACGCGGAGATGGGCAATAGCAAGGTGTCCATGACCTACGTGGAGCTGGCAAAACCGCGCCAGGGGGCATTGGGGTATGTGGAGTATGCATTCAATACTTCTGCCGGTAGTCTGAACGCCGGGGCGAATTCGGGTGCGATACAGTCACGGTTTGCCAATTCGAACTGGGAAAACCTTTCCGAAACCGACGACTATTCATTCAAAGCCGGTTCGGAATATGCTGTTAACGAACATATTACGTTGTATCGCAATGGTAACCTCTGGTGGGGTGTTGAACCCGACACGACGGCGGCGGTGCTGAATTTGAAGGTTTATTCGGAAAACAAAAATACGAATGCGTCACCAACCTCGCTAAGCACGTGGATCAAAGTGGAAAACGATGGAACTGTACCTGTCGACTATGCCGATCTCTCCATCCGCTACTGGTTCACGCCGGATGGCGCCGCAAACCTGAACCACTGGATCGACTTCGCTAAACTCGGAGCCGGCAATATTTCAGGCCAGTTTACAGGTAACCAACAGAAGCTCAAAGCCGACACGTATTTCGAACTGAAAGCGGCATCTTCGCTTGGCAAACTGTACCCGCTGAGCAGTACCGGCAACATTCAATACCGGATCGCCAAGTCGGACTGGTCGGTACTTGACGAAAGCAACGATCATTCGTATAAGGCAGCGGGCGCCATCGCGGAGAACAACAAGATCACGATATACTATAAAGGCCAGCTGGTATACGGTGAAGAACCCGCAGGTCAGGGCAATGGCCGGTTCGGGGTAACCGAGCCTGAGGTTGCGCCTGCAAAGCTGAATGTCGGCGTGCTTGGAAATCCGGTTGTCGGAGATCATGCCCATATTGTGATCTCCGGGGCAAATGCATCGCCGCTCAGCATTTCGGTCGCAGACGCGAATGGCAGGTCATTGTTTAGAAAGTCTGTTGAAAGACCGGTTGACAATGAGCACCATGCGTTGCCGCTGGGCAAAAATGCAGGACTATATCTGATCAGGGTCGCTTCTTCGAAGGAAGTGATGGTGTTGAAGATTGTCAAGCCTTAGTGTTTACGACTGTTAATGGTAAACTACCTCGGTCCGGGTCGGCGAAAGCTGATCCGGGCTTTTTTTAGCGATCTGCTGGCTCCATTTACCTGCGTATTATCAAATTGAATTATTTGCTGAAAAAAAAATATTATTTATAGTATGGGGATGGGTCTCACCGACTTGTCTGTATGATCAAACTGCAAATTTGCAACTGGGTTAATGAAAAGCTATGGCCATTGATTCTACCAAAACATTACTGCACGCATCGCCCGCGTCCGTGGATCTTTCCGCGCAACACAACGAACCGGTGATGCTTCACGACGAATACCTGATCAGGGAAATGTTCGGAAAGGACCCTCAAAAGGGATGTGAACTGCTTTTCAGGAAGTACTATACCAATTTGTGCAACCATGCGATCCGGTTTGTGCATTCGGGAGAAGTGGCAGAGGATATTGTATCTGAGGTGTTCGCGGCATTCTGGCAAAACCGAACATTTGAGCTGATCAACACTTCCTACCGCGCTTACCTGTACAAATCCGTCAGGAACCGGGCCTACAATTACCTGAAATGGGACCTGAACCGCACGTCGCCGATGGAAATGGTGATGACTCCTTTTGCCACCCATGCGCTCAACCCCTGCGAGGCTCTGCAATACAGCGAGCTGTATCAGCAGGTCGAGCGCATTGTACAGGAGATGCCCCCGCAATGCAGGAAGGCATATCTGTTGAAACGCGTGGAAGGCAAAACACTGGAAGAGATCGCGACTGAACTTCAAATCACACCCAAATCGGTCGAGGCGCTCATCACCCGGGCTATTGCCAGGCTTCGTAACGGTTTAAAAGACAGCTGGTTTATATGTATTGTTTTTTGCTTTCAATAAAAATGTGAGACTGGTATGGGGTTGTGCACATCCTACTTGTCTGTCCCTTGAAAAAACCTGAGTAACGAGCCCTGTCCCTTTGGGAAATGATTTGTGGCTGGCTGAAACGATCCTAGGAGCCCTGTAAAAGCTAAAAAGTATAAAATGAAAGATTCCCTATCTAAAGATGTCCTGTTCGATTTTTTTGACGGCCGGACTACATCCATTCAGCGCAAGCTTGTCGAGGACTGGCTTGCCGACCCGCATAACGAGGAGCTTTACTATCAGTATCTGGACGAGTGGGAAAGCCGCCATCCGCAGTTTGCGCCCAAAATGGACCAAGCGTTGTCCAATTACATTTCATTGATCAACAACGAAGCCGTAGGCAGAGAAATGCCGTTATCCCAGCCGGAAGTAAGGCAAACCAGCATCTGGAAAAGCGCCTGGCTATACGGCGTGGCGGCGGCGTGCCTGCTGATCGTCGCAGGTTTTGTTTTCAGAACTGAGCTGCTGTACAAGTCGCTGGTGTCCGGCAATGGCCGGATCTCATCCTACGAGTTGTCCGACGGGACGCAGGTCGTGCTCAATGCCAATTCCGTTTTGCGTGTCCCCAGGCTGGGCTTCGGTTCGGGCAACAGGGAAGTAATGTTGGAAGGTGAAGCCGAATTCAAAGTGGTGCATACCGAGCACGACAGTCGTTTTATCGTGCGAATGAACAAGGATTACGTTATCGAAGTGCTCGGTACCGAGTTTGTTGCCTTTTCCCGGAAACGCGGTACGAAAGTCTTTTTGACAAAAGGAAAAGTGAAACTGAGCCTGCCCAAAGGCAAGCAGCTTTATATGAAGCCCGGCAATCTTTTCGCTGCTGGAACAAACGGCGGGTTTACGCTTACATCTTCGGCCACGGCCGAGCCGTTCCTGGCCTGGAAGCAGGACATGTTCTATTTCGATAACACGCTTCTGTCGGAAGCGGTGGAGCAAATGAACGAACGGTTTAAGGTCGATGTGCGTATACTGGATCCCGTTTTGGGGAAACGGCGTATCGGTGGCGTTTACAAAGCCAGGCAAGCCGAAGACTTGCTGACCATATTATCCGAGCTACTCCATCTGGAAGTAGTAAAACACAGCGAATTCATCGAATTAAGAAAATCCGTAACCAACCCTAATCATGAGTAGCAGATTTTTACAAAAAACCCGCATCGTGCTGATCATGCTATCTATTCAGCAACTTTGCGTGGCGCAGGGTATTTCGTTGGCCAGCCAGCCGGGTGCGGCCCAGCCTAGTGCGGCCCAGCCTAGTGCGGCCCAGCCGGGTGCGGCCCAGCCGATACCAACCCAGGCGCAGCGCGGAGAAAACCGCACAAGAGCTAAAAACCTGAAAGACCTGCTCGTCGACCTGGGTAAACAATACCAGGTCAGCATATTGTTTGAAGAAGAAACCGTAAGCAATATAACGGTAACCGGTGCAGATTACCGCCAGGAGGGCAGCAAATTGGAAAAGCAGCTGACCGACTTGCTCAAACCGTTCAATCTGCGTTTTAAAAAAGCCGGAAAAGAGGCCTATGTGATAGTCCCGAAGTATGAAAAAAGAACTTCGGCCGTCGAAGCCGCTCCCATCGAAAGTGCGACTACCGCATCGGCGATGTCGACAGAATCCTCTGGTAAGCCCGATATTTCCCTGGCCAAACCCGTGAAAGCCAGCCCGGAGGAAATTACCGTGAAAGGCAAAGTGACCGATGAGCGCGGGGACGGGCTTCCGGGCGTCAGCGTGGTGCTGAAAGGCTCCCAGCGCGGAGTAACGACCGATATTGGAGGCAGATTTGAAATAGCAGGCACAGGTGCGAACGATATTCTGATCTTTTCATTTGTGGGTTACCTCCCGGTTGAAGAGGTCGTCGGCAACCGCACGGTGGTGGATGTATCGCTTGCGGTAGATACCAAAGCGTTGGAGGAAGTGGTGGTGATCGGCTACGGGACCGCTAAAAAGAAGGACCTTACCGGCGCAGTTTCCGTGGTAGGTCGCAGGGAGTTCGGTGATGTGTCGGCTACTTCCGCCCAACAGCTTTTGCAGGGCAAGATCGCCGGGGTGCAGATCGTCAACACAGGAGGCTTGCCGGGTTCCAATGCCAAGATCATTATCCGTGGCGTGGGCTCGCTTACGAATTCGGACCCGTTGTATGTGATCGACGGCATTCAGGGTGGAGATATCAATTCGGTCAGCCCGTATGATATTCAGGATATTACAGTGCTGAAAGACGCTTCCTCCGTAGCGATATATGGCGCTTCCGCCGCGAATGGCGTGGTTTTGATCACTACAAAAAAAGGAAAGGCCGGAACGCCGAAAGTGACTTATAACGGCTATGTGGGCCTTTCACAAGCCTGGAAGAAACTGGACATGCTCAATGCCGCCCAGTATGTCCAGCTGGTAAAGGACATCGATGAAACCCAGGGCAACAAGGTGCCCGACAAGCTGAACACGCCCGATGTGCTGGTAACCCGCACGGATTGGCAAAAGGAGATCTTCAGAAATGCAAAGATCACCGAACACCATGTGAATGTGACGGGAGGAAGTGACAAGGCAACTTACAATTTCTCGGCCGGATACACCAACCAGGAAGGCATTATGAAGGATTTCGGTTACCAGCGGATCAATTTGCGGACGCAGCTGGAAGAGCAGATCGGCAAGCGGATACGACTCGGACAGACCATTAATTTTAAATACAACAGAACAACCGGAAATGCGGCCAGTTTCGTGGAAGCGCTCCGCATGCCGCCTTATGCGCCTACCATGGACCCGACGAACCTGGGAGGATATAGCAAGGTAACCACGATTCTGGACCAGAATGATGCACTGAACCCGTTGCCTGGTATTTATCTGACTGAAAAACTGTCGAGGAGCGTTTCCAATCTTTTCCAGCTTTGGGGCGAAGTAGACATTGTCAATGGACTGAAATTCAGGACGCAGGCCAATATTAGCCTTTCAAACAGCAATAGTTACAACTATACCGGTGAATATCTGAACGGTAATACCAAAACAGATCGCAAGATTGACGAGAGCTATTCCTTCGCTGTCTCGCCGATCATTGAAAATATTTTGACCTATTCCAAAAACCTGGGCCGTCACGACTTCTCCATCATGGCTGGCAACACCTTTAATGAATGCAACAGAAGCCGGAGCGTCAATCTTACGGGCGCCGGTTTTACCAATGACCTGATCAAGCAGATCGGGGTTTCCAAATCCAACAGCATTACCGGTGCAGGGTCTGGTATTTATGCCTCACGGTCGTATTTCGGTCGGCTTACCTATGCATTTCATGACCGCTATCTGGTTAACGCGTCGTTCCGGCAGGACATTAACCCGGCGTTTGGCAAAGCTTACCGCAAAGGGAACTTCCCGTCGGTGGGCGTGGCGTGGAAGCTTGCCAATGAGGATTTCATGAAAGGTGTAAGCTTTATTTCCGACTTGAAACTCCGTGGCAGCTGGGGTATTACCGGCAATGCGAACATCGGCCTCTTCCTCACCGACCCGACCGTCTACCGGGGCTACGGAAACAACAACATCGTGTATTCATTTGGCGAAAACAAGGCTTTCCAGCAAGGTGCGACAGTTACCCGTGTGCCCAATCCGTTCCTCAAATGGGAAGAAACCACGCAGGTCGATTTCGGTATTGACTTCGGCCTTTTGCAAAACAGGCTTCAGGTAAGCCTGGATTACTATAAACGCGACAGTAAGGATCTGCTGCTGGACGTGAAACTACCCGTTTCTACCGGCCTGGGCGATGTTTATAATGAAGCGAGTATGGTCCAGAATGCTGCCAATGCCGTCAACAAGGGTTTTGAGGCGGCGGTTTCCTATGCCGGTCAGGCGGGCGATTTCAATTACAGCATTTCTGCCAACACGGGTTACAATAAGAATAACGTGGTTTCACTGGGTAACGGCGCCCCGATCGTGAGTGGGAGCACCAATGGCGGAATCAATATCACCAAAACGGATGTAGGTGCGGCAATCGGATCGTTTTATGGTTTCAAAGTGGATCACGTGGTGTCCGGCACCGCGGAGGTCGCCCGTTACAACGAGCAGGCCATCGCAAAAGGCTTTAAGTCCTATCAGGATGGTTTGAAAGCCGGGGACATCGTTTACCAGGATTTGAACGGTGACGGGCAAATTACCGATTCGGACCAGGCATTTCTGGGCTCGGCGATCCCGGTATGGACTTTCGGCGGCTCCGTCAATTTAGCCTACAAAGCCTGGGACCTTTCGATGGGACTGGCCGGGATCGGGGATGTAAAAGTCTACAATGCATTGCGCTACTGGACCGAAGGCACGACCCGCCCTTTCAATTCGTCAACGGCAGTTTTGAATGCCTGGAAAAAAGACGGCGACGTAACGGACATGCCCAGATCGGGCCAGAATACGCCTTCCAATCTGCGTGCTTCCGACCGCTTTCTTGAAAACGGCTCGTTCATGCGCCTGCGTAACCTGACGATCGGGTTTTCGATTCCCAAGACACTCCTGAATGCGGGCAGCACAAAGGTCTTTTCAAGCCTGCGCATTTACGCCACAGCCATGAACCTGCTGACGCTCACCAATTATAAAGGATATGATCCCGAAGTAAGCGCGAGCGTGAACGACGCCAAGTCATTTATTTTCACAAAAGGCGTAGATACCGGCCAGTATCCGCAGCCAAGGACATTCCTGCTGGGCGTCCAGGTTGGTTTTTAAATTCTATCATTCATTTTCATTGAGGCATCATGAAAAAACAAATACTAGTACTTGGAACACTGGCTTGCCTGACCGTGACCGGGTGCGACAATTCGCTGGACAACGTCGTAAACCAGACAAGCTACAACGACGATACCTATTTTACGACACCGGCTACCATTTCGGAAGCAGTAACGGCAACTTACGGTCTGATGCTTTACAAAGGGTTGTATTCGAGAGACTTCTATTTTTTAATGGATCTCACAGGCAATGAAGCCGAAGCCGATGCGCCGCTGCTGGGCGATGTTTTGCAGTTGCACGATTACAGCTACGCGCCCAATCATGCGCAGATCAATGACCTCTGGTCTACTGCCTATAAAATCACATTCAGGGCCAACCTGGTGATCGACAAGGCCTCAAAAGTCGTTGCTGTCACGGACGCGGACAAGGCGAAGCTTACCCAGTATACCGCCGAAGCCTATTTTTTGAAAGCATATGCCGAGTTTTTGCTGGTCACGCTGTGGGGTAGGGTGCCTATCCGGAAAGATTACAGTGGCAACAGCGAATTTTATCTGCCCAGGGCCAGCACCCAGGAGGTCTGGAAACAGGTCGAATCGGACCTGGCCAATGCCATCGCCGGGCTACCCGTCGCGTATGCCAACCCCGCTGTGGACCTGGGCAGGGCCACCAAAGGCGCCGCCATTGCATTGCTGGGTAAGTCTTATTTATACCAGAAAAAATATGCGGAAGCTGCCGCGCAATTCGAACTGCTGACCAAAGCGCCTTATACCTACGACCTTGTCCCGAACCTGGACGAGCTGTTTACCAAATCGCCGGCCAAGAATGCGGAAACGGTTTTCGACATTCCGCACAAAGCATGGGGAGGCTGGGCCGAAGGAAGCCCTTACTATATGTTCGGCTCGCAAGAGGGCTCGGGGAGCGGAAAGAATACTCTCACAGGCCGGGCCATGGAATACGGCTGGAACGACTGGCGGAATGTATTCATCTCGGACGCTGCCGTCCATGCATTCGCCTATAAGGACGAGGCCGGCAAACCTTACGTAGACCCCAGGGCAAAGAACACGTTTTACGGCGATAAGGCGAGTGGGGGAGACGTTACCTATTGCGACAATTGCACAGGCGGTGCCAAACCGTATCCTTTTGCGGAGAATGGCAATGGCTACCGTTGGAGGAAGTATGAGCCTTACGAATACAAGGAGAAAGGAGAATTGCCCCAGTCAGACATTAATTCGCAAGTGATCCGCTACGCTGATGTGCTGCTCATGCTTGCCGAAGCCCAGGTGAGCACCGGTAAAATTGCGGAAGCCCTGCCATGGATCAACAAGGTGCGAGCCCGCTCGGGCGCTTTTGCTTACTCCTCGCTGGGCAGCAAGGATGAAGCCATGAAGAAAATCATGCTGGAACGCCAGCTCGAACTATCCGGCGAGCAGGTGCGCTGGTTTGATTTGATCCGATGGGGGATCGCCAAAGAAACACTGAATGCGGAGAAGAAAGCAAAATTCCCGAATTCCAGCCAGTCCTTCTTCCAGGACAAGCATGTGCTGTTTCCTATTCCCTTATCCGAGAAGATCACCAACCCGTTGGTGGCCAAAGATCTTAGCGGGGATTGGAATTAGGTGTACCCGCTTGCCGCCCGGAATTTTGAAAGCCGGCTGATTACCTAACAAATGTCAAGTGTTGCCAAATGAAGCGCGGCGACCTTTGTTCCATCAATTAAAACAGTTTATAGATGGGACAAAATAATCTCGCGCTGGTTTCGGGCGCGAACGGGCATTTGGGAAATAATCTGGTTCGCCTTTTGATCCGAAAAGGAATTCCGGTAAGGGCAACAGTCCGTAACATGGGCAGCAAAGAGACCCTTTCCGGTCTGGATTGCGAGGTGGTACAGGCAGACATTAGTGATAAGCAATCCTTTCGGAAAGCACTTCGGGGCGTATCGGTTTTCTACGCCGTGGGCGCTGCATTCAAACTTTGGGCAAAGGACCCGAAAAAGGAAATTTATGATGTGAATCTGGAGGGTGTTCGCAATACCATCGAGGCCGCGGCCGAAATGGGCGTAAAGCGCGTCGTCTATGTGAGCTCGGTTGCCGCACTGGATTACGCAAAGCTGCCCACAAAGGAAAGCTTTGGGTATAACCCTGAAAGAAGGGATATGTATTATAATTCAAAAAACGACGGCGAACAGCTGGCATTCCGTCTGGCAGCCGAGCTTGGCGTGGAGCTTGTGGCGGTATTGCCCTCGGCGATGATAGGCGGGGAGGCCAGCTTGCCGTTGAATGTCTCCTACGGCGTGCTGAAATTGATCCTGAACAAGCAGATTCCGGTGGATACCAAGATTACGTTGAACTGGATAGACGTCAAAGATGTCGCGGAAGGATGCTACATGGCCGCACAAAAGGGTAAAGCAGGCGAGCGGTATATTCTTGCCAACGAGCAATGTATGACTATCACCGAGACTACCAGGCTTGCGGCCGGGCTGTACCCTGAATTGAAATTGAAAGTACCTGGCTCATTGCCGGGGTTTCTGTTGATGGCCGTTGCCGGCGTGATGGAGCTATCGGCCAGGATTTCAGGAAGAGCGCCGCTGCTGACCAGGAAGGATATTGCGGTGTTTTCGGGGCTGCAACAAAATTTTGATATCGGTAAAGCCCGGAAGGAACTCGGATTTAATCCCGGTAAACCCGAGCAAGCCGTCGAAGCGGCCTTAGCTTATCTGATGGAGCATAAAGGTCTGCTTCAATAGTTTTGCTTAAATTGATGGCCCGGATAGGGTAGGCCAGGAGCATGCACAAGAAATTGATCAATTTTATTAAGCAATATCATCCTCTCTCCGAGCGGGAGGCAGGACTGATTAGCAGCAGTTTCGATCCGGTTCTTTTTCCAAAGAACCGGATCATCGAAGAGCAGGGGACTATTCCTAAATATTTATATTATATAGTTTCTGGCTACCTGCGACTGTTCCACTACAACGAAAACGGCGACGAGGTGACCACGCACATTAATTGTCCGCCGGGATTCTTCACTGCCTATGGCAATTTCATTGGCCAAACCGAGTCGCTTGAAAACGTGGAATGCGTCACCGAATGTGAACTGCTCAGGATCACCAAGGCAGAACTGGACAGGCTGATCGCCGCCAGCCCGGTGATGAAAGATTTCAGTATTTCGGTCTTCCAGCAATCGATTACCTACAATGAAAACCGTTCAAAGGAGCTTGCTACACTCGGCGCCGAGCAGCGCTACCGGAAGCTGCTAAGTTCTTATCCGGAAATCCTTCACAACGTACCTGTACAGTACATCGCTTCCTTCCTTGGAATGAAACCCGAAAGTTTGAGTCGTATCAGAAAAAAACTGGCGTATCAAGCATAATTCCCTGCGCCTGAATACCCGATCTATTCACAGCACGATCTTTTCGGTATGGTATTATTTTGATATAAAAATATAGTTTAAAATGTTTTAAGTGTCATATTATGACAAATTATATTTTGATGTTTTTATATATTAAAGTTATAAATCAAATTAAAATTTGAAAAGTTAAAATAAAATTCTGTTTTGTTAATTTTTGGCAAAAATCGGTTAATATCCGGTAAATGATGGCTGATCAAGTTTTCTGACATTGTGGAAAGGTTACTCGTAACCTACTGCCAAAACCTAACTAACAGAATGATTTATGGGAAAGTTTTTACTGCTGGGCATCCTGCTGGGGTGCTCCTGCTGGCAGATTGTCTCTGCCCAGCAACGAAAAGTCACTGGCAAGGTGACGTCTTCCGACGACGGGAGTGATCTCCCGGGCGTAGCAATTGTGGTGAAAGGTACGCCGATCGGTACCAACACCGGGACCGACGGAACATACGCCATTTACCTGCCCGACGGCGCCACAACGCTTGTGTACAGTTTTGTAGGCACCACTACCCAGGAAGTTGTGGTCGGTAACCGCTCCACTGTCGATGTGCAACTGGTGGTCGACACCAAGAATCTTCAGGAGATCGTGGTGACCGCTCAGGGTATTGCGCGTGAAAAACGTGCGTTGGGGTATGCCGTAACGACCATCGAGAAAAAGTCGATCGAGGACCGCCCGCAGGCGGATGTGGGCCGGGTCTTGCAGGGCAAGATTGCAGGGGTCAATATCACGTCCACGTCAGGGGTTTCGGGCACAGGTACCAACATTACGATCCGGGGATATTCCTCCATTACCGGCTCCAATCAGCCCCTGTTCGTCGTCGACGGCATTCCGTTCAACTCGAATACCAACTCCCGCGGAGGTTTCACAAACGGAGGGCAAACCGCATCGAGCCGGTTTCTGGACATCGATCCCAACAATATCGAGAATATCACCGTGCTTAAAGGTCTTGCCGCGACGGTCACCTATGGCGACCAGGGCCGGAACGGGGTTATTCTGGTAACAACCAAGAACGGAAGCAAAAAGGCACGTGACACTGAGTACTCCGTCACACAGTCGGTATTTGCCAACCAGGCGCATCTGCCCCGTTACCAAAACGACTATGTGGGTGGTTTCCAGCAAAACCTGGGTTACTTTTTCAGTAACTGGGGGCCCACTTTGGGGGAAGCTCAGACCTACCCGTCCCAAAACACCAATGCGGCCCTAACCACTCACCCCTATGCCAACCTGACGACATCCGGAGGCCTTCGGGCGGCAATGGCGGATTATGTTGCGTCCGTCAGCCCATACAAAATGCAGGTGTATCCCAACAACGTCAAGGATTTCTTTCGTACGGGAAAAATCTCCACGACGTCGCTGAATGTTTCGGGAGGTGGGGAAAAAGTGAGCTACAATATATCGGCGGGCTACAACGCCGAGCAGGGGTATATCCCGGAGAATGGATTGAAAAGGCTTAATCTCGGCCTTGGATTGAATGCCCAGCTCAGCAAAAAGCTCAACATCATCACCTCGTTCAATTTCGTCAATACCGACCAGTACGCGCCGCCGCTCAGTGGAGGAACGGGGAACAATGCACTCGATTTCCCGTCGGTGCTCGCCAATGTGATGTACACGCCCAGGCAGGTTGACCTGATGGGATGGCCCTATGAAAACCCTGTCACCGGCGGCACGGTGTATTTTCGAAGCGGCAACGACATCCCTAACCCCAGGTGGATTCTGAAAAACTACAAGACCACCGGCATTGTTAACAGGCTCTTCACCTCGACGCTCCTTAACTACCAGCTGGCCCCGGATTTTACCCTCATTTACAAGGTAGGGCTGGATTCCTATACTGAAAATCAGCGGTACATGCTCAACAAGGGTGGAGTTAGTTTCGTCAACGGGTTTTACAGCACTTTTGACATCAACAACAGGATCTGGGACAATAGCCTGATCCTTTCGTACAGCAAAACGCTTTCGGAAAAGTTGTCATTTTCCGCCAAAATCGGGGGGAACATGCGCAATGACCTATTTGAGGGTAAAGTAATCACCAGTCAGAACCAGCTGGCCCGGGGACTTTTCCGTCATAATAATTTTATAGACAATACGGCCTCCGATTTCGAAACCGAGCAAACACGGATCGGGATTTTTGGCGAAATCACGGCTGATATCGATAATGCATTGTTCCTGAACGTGGCAGGCCGTAACGACTGGACCTCGACGGTCGAGATTGCCAACCGGAGGATCTTTTATCCATCCGCCAGTCTTTCGTTCGTACCTACCAGCGCGTTCAGAGGATTGGGGTCGAGTTTTCTGAATTTCCTGAAAGTGCGCGTCGGAGTGGGAACTTCCGCCGGTTTTCCCTCGCCTTATAGCACGCGGAACATTCTTGACCAGAATGCAAGGGCATTTCTCAACAGCGCCGGTTCGACCATTCAGACGCATTCGGTCAACAACAACCTGGGTAACCCCAACCTGAAACCCGAACTGCACACGGAGTATGAATTGGGGCTGGAAGGTAAGATACTGGACAATAGATTAGGCTTTGACCTGACCTTGTTCCGTAGAAATACACGTGACCTGATCACCAATTCGCCCCTGGATGCCTCGGCAGGTTATACTTCAACGACGATCAACATCGGCAAGATCCGGAATGAGGGCATCGAGCTCAGTATGAATGCCACGGCGATCAAGACCGGTAACTTTTCCTGGGACCTGAACCTTATATATTCCAGAATCCTGCCAAAGGTGCTGGACCTCGGTGGTACCTTGCAGGAAGTCCAGATCAGTGGTTTCGGGGCATCGCTGGGTAACTACGCCATTGTAGGGCAGCCTTTCAATATCATCAAGGGATCCGGTTTCCGCCGGGATGATCAGGGCCGGTTACTGATCGGCAGCAATGGATACCTGCAGGCGACCACGTCACCGGTGATACTGGGTAACCCCAATCCGGCATTTACGAGCAGCTTGTCCAACACATTCAGCTACAAGGGTATTACTTTGGACGTAATGGTCTCGTACCGTCATGGCGGCGCGATGTATTCATCTACCGCCGGGGCTCTCATGGGCCGGGGTATGACTGAGGATACCGGTTTGAAAAACGGCTACGACCGTGCCCAGACCTATCTTTTTGATGGGGTAAAAGCGGATGGGAGCCCCAATAACTACCAGGTGACGGCTTCCGATGTCGGGTTCAACAATATCTATTTCTTTGGGGATGAAGGCAGGATGTACGATGGCAGCACTGTCCGCCTTCAGGAGGTTTCGCTTTCCTATCGGCTGCCAGTAGGCTTGTTGAGCAAGTTGAAGATCAAAAGGGCATCCATTGCATTGACAGGCAACAACCTTTGGTACAAAGCCCTTCACTTTCCCAAAGGGTTGAATTTCGACACGGATAACCTCGGACTGGGGGTTGGCAACGGGCTTGGTTTCGAGTTCCTGACCGGGCCCAGCTCCAGAAGATATGGCGCGACGTTGAAGTTAACGTTCTAGGCGCTATTCAAAACACTTATTTGACATTAATCCATCCAGATTATGAAGAAGGATATGTTATCCAAATTGAAAATATGCCTGCTGGCATTTATTTCCCTGCTGGTCAGCGCCTGTTCGCTGGACCTGCTTGATAACCCCAATGCAGTTACGACCAGTAATACCGACATGAATTACCTGCTCAATCGTATCGAGCTGGATTATGCCGACCATTTCAATCAGATGGGCAACTCAGGCATGCGCCTCACGCGCATGCTCAACCAGGGTGCGGCCATCTATGACAATGCCGTTTCGCCCGGCGGTTTCGATGACGCATGGACAAACGCCTACGCCAATATCATGACCGATGTCAAAACCTTGATCCCGATCGCGGAATCCAGCGAGTTCTTCGTTCATGCGGGTATTGCGCGCACGATACAGGCGTCCGTGCTGCTCAATCTGGTCGATGCCTTCGGGGACGTGCCTTACAGCGAAGCGCTGGATATCAATAATTTCAATCCTAAAACTGACGGAGGCGCCTCCATTTATGCTGCCGCCCTGACGATCCTCGACCAGGCCATCGCCAATTTCTCGGCCACTTCGCGCTCGGCGGCGGCAGGGGACCTGTACTATGCCGGAAATGTCGACAATTGGGTGAAGGCCGCCAATACGCTCAAATTGAAAGCATTGCTGAACCTGAGATTAACCGACAAAGCGAAAGCTGCCTCAGGCATCTCGGCTTTAATTACAGGCGGGCGGCTGATTACCACAGCTACCGAGAATTTCCAGTTTAAATTCGGCTCGAACCTGACCAACCCCGACACCCGGCATCCACGATATGCGGGCCAATATTCCCCGACAGGCGGCGGCGACTACCAGGCCAACCACTATATGGCCGCATTGTATTCGTCGAAAGGGTTTCCTGATCCCCGCATCCGCTATTACCTGTACCGCCAGACGATCGTCAATCCTACGGACGTCAATACCCTCAGGTGCATCAACAATCAAAAACCATCCCACTACTCGGCAACGGACGTTTATTGTTTACCGACATCGGTGGGGTATTGGGGCCGCGATCATCTCAGCAACGAGGGTATTCCGCCAGATGGTTTGCTAAGAACAGCCTGGGGAGTTTATCCGGCGGGAGGGTTGTATGATAATGATGCGGGAAGAGCTGTTTCCCTGGGCGCGGGGGCTGGCGGCGCAGGTATACACCCGATCATGATGCGGTCGTTTGTGGACTTCATGCTGGCAGAAGCTGCCCTGACGCTGGGTACCACGGGGAACCCGCGCGAATTACTGAAAAGCGGGATCGAGAAGTCGATGGCCGACGTAAGGAGTTTTGCATTGGCGACCATTGAAAGCAGCAAGATTTCCGCATTCGAAGAGGCCAAGGCGATTGCCTGGGGCAAAGACTTGGAGACCTATTTGGGCACAGTACTCAAAGCTTACGACGCGGCGACAACAGACGCAGCCAGATTGAACATCATCGCCACCGAGTACTGGCTGGCGCTTTACGGTAATGGTGTTGAAGCGTATAACCTATACCGTCGGACGGGCATGCCGCTTAATATGCAGCCCGCATTGGAGGCAAACCCGGGTGGTTTCGCCAGGTCTTATTACTACCCGGCTTCATTCATCACCCGGAACGCCAATGCGAAGCAGAAAGCGGATGTGACGCAGCCGGTATTCTGGGATAGTAATCCGGCGACGCTGTTCAGGTAGCGTGGTTATTTGAGCAGAACTTGTTCCAACTTTTAAAATACCGATTATGAAATACATACAAAGCGTATTATTGATCTGCCTGCTGGCCCTGACTGCCGGCGGGTGCGATTCGCCACTCGAAAACGAGCGGATCGATGAATTTGCACTGGAATCGGGGGGCTACATGCGTGTGGTTACGCCTTATCCGGTTCTGGCTAACACATTTACCGTCAGCCTGGCTAATATGGCGGGGACTAAGCTGGAATGCCTGCATGAGGCGATCACCAAAGATAAAGGGGCATTGTTTGCTTCCTATGATCTGACGATCCGTTTTGTGGACAACACGCCCGCCAACGGCACCAATAACATTGCGGACGTAACCTTGCGGAAGATAGCGGCATCCTCCTACGCCAAAGACCCCACTACCGGCTACCCGCGAGCGACAATGACCATCACCGGCGAAGACGCTTTGAAAGCCACTGGTATTGATCCCAAACTGGTGAGTGCGGGCGACAGGTTTGAGGTAACCGGTGCGATGTTGCTGACCAATGGTAAATCGTTCACCGCCTCCAATACAACTATCGACATTACCGGAGGTGCTTTTTACAGCTCCCCCTTCTTTTACAGGATCAATGTAAGCCTATAATGGAGTCAACTCATACAATGTGTTGCTTAAATGCTCCCGCCTTTGGTGGGAGCATTTTTTAGTTTGGTTAGACACTTTAAGCTTGCTTGCGAAGGTACTTGGTCAATATTACGATCAGCTGACCGTCTATCTTGCCTTCAATTTGCTCTGTATTGTCTTCCACAACGCGTATATTCTTTACGACAGTACCCATTCTGGCATTCAGCGAGCTGCCTTTTACATCCAGCGACCGGGTGAGCACAACCGAATCCCCGTTTTTTAGAATATTGCCGTTGCTGTCACGGTGAACAGCCAAATCTGCCGCTCCCTGGTGATCAGAACTAGCCTGGGCCCATGCCAGCATATCCGGGTCCAGATACATCATATCCAAATTGTCGGCAGCCCAGCTTTCATTTTTCAGCCGGCTAAGCATACGCCAGGCCATGATCTGGACAGCCGGGACTTCGCTCCACATAGCCTCGGAGAGAAAACCCCAGTAATCGCTACTCATTTCCTGCTCTCTTTCTATTTGTGCCCGGCAATTCTTGCATACGACGATCTCGTTGTCGGCGTAACCGACCGGAGGTATCTGATAAACGGAGATCTGCTGATCCGACTTACATAGTTCACACGCGTTGCCGCTTCTTTTTTCAAGTTTCAAATTCATATATGGTCAAAAATTGTTTCCTTCAATTGTACGTTGCTCTCGCGGGATATGTAGGCTCATCGCTGTATTTTCTCGCGGATCAATTCGATAATTCCGTCAACGGTCCGGATATCATCAGACTCCTGATCTGAAATAATTATGTTAAACTCGGTTTCCAGGATGACAACCAGTTCCATTATATCCAGCGAGTCGAGTCCAAGGTCCGTCTGTAAATTCATCCAACGGGTAATGGCCAAATCCATTGACGTGAAGCGGTCGTGTAAAATATCAATAATTTGTTTTTCAATGAGTTGCATGTGTTCTTGTAGCTGTTTTTACCTATCGCTTTGCAGTTTGAAACCCACAAATATGTGAATCCAGATGGATCTGCCCAGCCGGATGATCACTGGTTGCAATGCCAGTAGCGTGATGGTGATCGCAACGAAGAACCATTCCAGTGCCATACCGAGCACGACGAGCAGGAGTACGGAAAGCACGGTCATAATTAATATCACGATAGGGAAACTGGTCCACAGGGCGCCAATGTAAAATCCCGGTTCGATCTTGAAGTCTTGTCGGCAGTTTGGGCAGAAGTCCGGCATTTTTAGGCTGTCTCTGAATGCATAGGGATTTTTCCTTACAAAAAGATGGCCTTTCCGGCAGCGGGGGCACTTCATTCCCAGGATACTATTAACCAAAAGAGTAGGGCTGTCCTTTAAAGACTGTTCTACTTTGCCGTTCTCTTGCTTGCCATCATTCATTAGCTGGATTCAATGGTTTCTTTGATTGTTTTAACATTTATATAAATCTGGCCTGCCTGTTTTCTGAACATAGCCGGTGCGATCAGGACGAGCGGTAGGTCAGTTCGTATTGTGAGCGCATACCCGGCCCCAGGAAGACCCGGGCATAAATGCGGATCACGGATAAACCATTGATAATGCATCCCAGCGACACAAAAAGCGCAAAAAAGACCTGATTTTGATGAATATGGGAGAATACAAGATCCTCGCCGATAAAAGTGGGCGTAATGGGAAATCCTGAAAGTCCCAGGCATGAAAGAAAGAATACGATGCCAATTCGCTTATGCCGTTGAATATGCCCGTGAAACTGGCCCAGCCCGATGTGGCGTTCCAGTTTCCGGAGCCGCGACAGGCACCAGTAGCCGGTCAGACCGGTTACGACGACCCCGCTTAAATACAACAGGAGCTGATCTGCCGGGACATTTTCGTTGAACGATACGGCTAATGCAACCCAAAAATGGTTCGTAATAATCAGCATCCAGCTCAGCCAGACATTTTTCCTTTCCGAAAAGGATTTGATAGCCATTACCAGCCCGAGGAAAGAAAATAAAGCAGGCAGCCAGGCCCGTAGTTCCGGGGGAATGTAGTGTTGATTAAAGCAGAGGAATGCGCCGGCCAGGTAAGCAGGGATGAAGACCAGGCTTGCCCGGCGCGCAGTAAGAAAGCTGAGCGCCCCTCCAAGCTTCTTAAATGGGTTCCACAGATAACGGTACATGAAAAGGTCCAGTCCCCATTCTTTGAGGCTGAGCATATATAACGCTGTCCGCAGGCGGGCCGGAATCCATCTTTCGATGCTGGTAAAAGAGGGCTCTTCGGCCTGCGGATATCCGCCGATTCTCTGGCTCACTATGGAAGGCGATATTAAAAGTTGGGTAGCCCTCAAAAAGGCATTTCCGGCAAAATGCAGCAACGCAAGGTTTTCCAGGCCTGCCGCAATCTCCACAAAAATTAATCCGATCTGTGAAATGGATGCGTAAGCAATCTGACTCTTAACCGATGACTGCACCCGCGCAATGCCCGACGCGACGATGCCCGTTGATAGCCCAATCGTGCCGATCAACAAGCGGATCCCGGGCTGGTGTTGCCAGAATGGCCATGTTCTCAAAAGCAGGAACACTCCCATATGTGCGGAAAGGGCGCCGTAAAAGATCGCTGTCGAAGGGGTAGGCCCTTCCATCGCCCGGGGAAGCCAGGATGAAAAAGGCAATTGAGCGGATTTGGCGGCCGCGGCAATGACAATCATAACGGAAACGGCGACGCCAATCAGGCTGTGTGCTTGTAATTGGCTGTGTACCAGTTGGTAGTCTGATATTTTTTCAAAAGTAATGTAGGTGTTCCATAAGTGGTGGCTCGCCCACACAGCCAGCAATATGCCCACATCCGCGAGACGGTAAACCGAAAATACCTTGACCGCGTTTTTGACGGGTAAATAGCGGTCCCTGTAAAATGAGATCAGCAGGAACGAGGTAATGCCCAGGATTTCCCAGCCAATAAAAAGCGTCTCAAAATTCCCTGAAAAAATAGTGATGGCGTATCCCGAATAAAAAAGAAGAATGGTGTAAAAGAAACGTTTGTAGCCTTCCTCCCGGTGCAGGTACCGCCTGCTGTAAGTAGTGACAAGGAATGTCAGTATGGTTCCCGTTAGAAGAAAGACAAAAGTGATTTTGTCGAAGAACAAATCCAGGGCATATTCAAAGCTGCCAGATTTGAATATCACCATACTCCCCGAGGCCAGGGGCTGGCTGCCGCTCGATAGCCAGAACGTCGTAAATGCCAGGGAAATAAACAGTTGAAGGCCTGTGGTCATGAATACGATGCGGGAGATCAGCCTCTCGTTTCGGGCGGGCGCGACCAGGCTCATCAAAAATCCGGCCAACGGAATCAGGAGCAATAGGATTATAAAACATGTCATGGCTCTATGGCGTTTTCATGATAAGCGGATGGGTGGTAAGGAACAAACCGATCGTCCTTCAATCTGAGGAATGCTCCGCTGCCGGGCTCAATCACTACCAGATGGACCCACTGGTTTGCAAACCACTCGCGAAGCTTTTCGGACCTGCCGATCACCGTCGAGACGACACCGGGGAAATGTTCAACGATCATCAGTAGACGGACAGGGTCATGAAGTTCAGTCATCTGGCTGGGCAGTCCGGTCCGCAAGTCCCCTTCCATACCATTGGCAACCCCTAAAAGCCCCATGACGTTGTGCGGAAGCTTACTACCCGCCCCAAGCCGATGATTATCGGTCCGCGAGAAGAAGTATTCGAGGTTAATACCGGCACAAACCGGCGTTGCCGCGCTTAAAATATCGTACAACGCCTTGCCCTCGGGATCGCTGGCATAATTGTATGAATTCATAAAAAGACGCCGGTCCCAAAAGAGCCCTCTGGACAAGTTCCGGTGCCCGACGATGCAAACCGCATTGGTAGCATGATTGAGCTCCGGACGAGGTTCAAACAGGGAGACGGATCTGGACCTTACCGCCTGATGAGCCCTTTCAGGCGTCAGTTTAGGGTCTACGGAAGCGAACCTTCCGGCTCTTTCTTTCGCATTCAGATCCAGGGCACTGACAAAAGCTTTACGGTTAATGTCATGCCGCCGACCGTTTTCTTTGGAAAGCGTTTGGGTGTCGTAAAAAGTGAGATCATCCCTGGTGGTATCGTGAAGGGCCCCCACGAACTGAGTGCGGTCGGGGATATGGATTCCCTTTTTATTAAGCAGCTCGCGTACTTTTTGATGATTGGCCATCCAGGCCAAAACCCTGGCATTGATCCCGCCCGGATTGCCCGAGCAGGCTCCGCAGTCGTATGCGGCATAATGAGGGTTGTTGACACTGCTCGCCCCATGGCCGATCACATATACAACCCGGGCAAAATCAGCTGTCAGATCGATGCTTCGCAGCATGCTTTCGACGCAGTCGGCCATTTCGGGTACTGTGTAGCCAATTTGCAAGCCATTCTCCAACTCGAATGAGGCGCTGTTTTCGATGCTGAGCCAGGGGGCGTTGTCCTGTTCTTTGACAGGCTCCGGTGTGACCAGGCCTGACTGGGGCCTGAAAATGTTCAGCAGTAGCTTGAATGTAGCCCAAAAGCCAAGTGTCTGCGAAATAAGCCAGCCCCGGAAAAGAGAATTGGAGCCTATGGGCAGATCAAGGCTGGTCTTGCGGGTTTGTGTTGCGCCGACCTGCTTGATCAGGTGCGTAGGTTTGCTTTGGGCTGGGGCTTGTTTGGTATAACTTCCGCCGGGTTCAGTCTGGAAAAAGAACGATACACCAAAAAAGCCGGGTGTCCCGAAGGTTTCGCATGCAGGATCAGCCTGCTCGAGATGTCGGCGGAGTGAGCCGGAGCGGTCGTCCAGACAAAACAAACTCTGAGAGGATCGGTTGTTATGCTGTTCATGGTTGCCCTTCCGGCGGGAAAGCATAGCCAGTACCTGATCGCAGTAGGTCCATTCAAAAGCATTTTGCCAGATTGCCAGTACCTGCTCCAGTTCGGTCTTTTCCACAGGAGCGAAAATATCCCCGGATACCGTCCCGACCTGCTTGCCCAATGGCAGCCAGGTGTTCCCGAAACGGGAATCCAGCGCGTCGATTTCCAGCAGCAATTCAAGCTGAATCAGTTCCCGGACGGAGATTCTTCTTTCCAGTGAAAGGCCTCCGGGGTTGCTTTCGACCCAGGAAGCCATTCCTGACCATCCGGGATGGGCAAATTGCTGGTCAAAGATATATTGCCGGTATAAAGCGGGCCGGCCAACAAGGGTATCCAAAAGGTCCTTTGTTTCGCAGGACGTATCCAGTAGGAGGCGCGAAGCACGTTTATTGCGAAAGAAACTCACCAGGCCGTTCTGTTCCATTTTGCGAAGAGAGCTGATAAACCCTGCCGGGTCTACCGGAAACCGCCAGGTAGCGATCCCCTGGTCCAGGTAACCGGACAGGATACGAAACAGCGCCGGATGTGTTTGCGAGTCAAGGTCAATTTTATATAATCTCTTCCAGTTGGATCGCAGTGATCCGATACGGGCGTGCTTGTGGCTGCTGTATTGTTTGGAAAAAAGCCTGTCCTGCCAGCTTTCGAAAGTTTTGCCGGGATATTCGTCCAGCATCACCCGTTCCAACGCGGAGCGACTGATACGTCCCGAGCTGTAAAGCGACCTGTACTCTTCCAAAAGGAGGTAAAGCTGGTAACCAAAAATCTTCGAGGCGCGGGCAAGTCCGTCTTCGAATTTTAACCCTTGAAAGCCATGTAGCGGGTTGTGGTGTATGAAATCTTTCAGCGGGGGTTGTGAAGGCAAAAAATGCCTCAGCAGTGCAAGCGTTTCCTGCTCGTTGTATAAGCCATTTTTGGCCCGACTATCGTTAATTGAGGCATTCATTTACTTTTGCTGCTGTCTACCGCTAACATATCCGTGGATATCCCGATCTTCTTCATCGGTTCCTCGCATTCCTGCATAAACCATTAGCCAATATCTGAGGGAATAAGCTCTTTGAGCATTTCCTGCGACTGTTGGAGCTGGCGCGCGTATATATTTTTCGCCAGATCGAGGAACTGATAGACTTCCCGGTCATGGACATGATAGTAGATCGTGGTTTTTTCCCTGCGGCTGCTTACAAACTTCATTGCACGTAGTTTGGCCAGATGCTGCGAAAGAATGGATTGTTCGGTTTGTATAATAGCCTGCAATTCACTCACCGAAAGCGGGCCCTCTCTGAGTGCATCCAGGATTGCCAGACGGACAGAATGCCCCAGCGTCTTGAAGAACTCGGCTTTATAAAGGTGTAGTGGGCTATCCATGTTTAGTTCTTATATTAGAATATTCAAATATAAGTGATTTTATCGACTTTCAACGATTTTGGCTTAAAAATCCATCAGCACCGGTGTTTCCACGAAGTGGAATTTTGCGCTGGAGTTTGTTGCCTCACTGAGCTGGTACCGGGCGTGAGGGTTAGTGTTTGCCGTTGTCAGGTTTTGGTCTACAATACATATCTTTCTGTCGATGAGATTTGCGCTGTTCCGTAAATTCCATTGAACTTAAGCACTTCAATGAAAATACATTTTTATGACTGAATCTTTTGAGGCATACAAGGAACGTATTATAAGCTATGTCCAGGGACGGGAGCCGTTACAAATGCAGGCGCAGACCGCTGACATTCTCGAATCCCTGGTATCCAATGTTCCACCGGAGGTATTGCTGCTCAGGCCTTTACCAGGAAAGTGGTCAATTACTGAAATTCTGGCGCACCTGGCCGACGATGAACTTGTCGGGGCTTACAGGATACGTACAATTCTTAGCATGCCGGGAACAGAGATCCAGGCATTCGATCAGGCTGAGTGGGCCATTAGAGGCAAGTATGCAGAAGTGCCGGTGCGGGATTCCATTGCATTGTTCAGGCAATTGAGGCAGAGCAATCTCAACTTGTATCACCAGCTTGAGCCAGCGCAATGGGATTTTTATGGGATCCACCAGGAGCGGGGAATGGAAAGTATCCGGGACATCGCATTGTATTATGCCGGCCATGATATAAATCATCTGGAGCAGATCAGATACATCCTTTCAGGCGCGGGCCGCGATTAAAAAAGGGTAGGGGAGCCCCGGCGAAAATTGCTGACGCGGAGCTCCCCTTTTCACCTGCGGTGAATCGAGCATTGTATTCAATCAGTCTGTCGGGCCGTCTACTTAAACTTGACGGCCAGCGTGACGATATCAGATTGCATTCCTGTCCCGGCATTGCGGTAAAAGTGGCCGTAACGAATCTCCAATGACGCAAGATGACGGATACCCATCACGCCGCCCGGAGGTGCAAGCCTTATACCCATGCCGCCAAAATGGCTTTGGAAGGACGATAAGTCATAATCGCTCGTATAATAGGCGGCGTCAGGGTTATGTTGCTTGTAGGGTGCAAAATATCTGACGCCACTCTGCGTATTGAACCTGTAAAAGGGGCTTAACGACAAAAACGGCGTAATTTTGACAGGAGCTTCCAGTGAAACGGTATGGGCGCTCATTCCCCAGTTGTCGGCATAAAAGCGATAAAACCCCCGCAATACAATGCGGTCGCCGACAAAGTAACTTCCGCGCAGGCCAACGGGCAGTTTGAACCGGCTGCCAGGTAATTTCTCGACCTTTTCGCTTCCGTCGGTAAAATACGTGCGGTGAAAAGGAGTACCGAGCAAACCTTCCTGATAGGTTGGTTCTACGATAAACATCAATTGCAATCGCTTGTTGACGATCTGCGAGAGGGCGATCGAGCCGTTATAAGTGTTCCTGGGTTTATGATAGAGATTGGATTTGTCCCCCTCGGCTCCGGAACTATAACCGCTTGGTCGCAATTCGGAAGGTAGAATCGCGATGTAGGTGTCTTGAAATGTCCCGGCTTTCAGGGTTATCTCCCGGTTATTGTCTTTGGAAGATTTTGTGAAATTGATCCCGAAGCCATAGGATTTGTAGTCATACTCCGTCGAATAGGAGAACATAGCCCCTCTGGTCGTGCGGTTGGCATCATTTTTCATGTTCCAGGATAGGCTCGGATAGATATGCGTATCGCTTCTGGAAGCCGAAGAAATGGTCAAAGGGTCAATCTTGTCCTGGGAAGCAGACGAATAGTAATCGATGTTCGCTTCTGCTGAGATCGTGTGGACTCGGTTTCTCCTGTCGGTCTTGCTCAGGCGTATTTCCAGCGAGTTCGCAAAATCATAGAGCTTTTCCGTGCCGATTCCACCCGTAATCGCGGAGTTGTTGCCATTCTGATGGTAGTAGCCTGAAACGAAATTGACTTCTTCGATTTTCAGCTTTTTGGGCTTGTATCCATTTTCGGTGCTATCTGATGATTGTGCCCGCACTGATCCGAAAAAGCTCAATAGTGCCGCGACGGTATAGGTTATTCTCTTCATAGGGTTCTGATAGTAGGGTTAATTGCAGCCGCAGCCGCCGCCGCTTTTTCCTCCGTTTGCTCCGGAAGCGCCTTCCCGGTACAGGTAAAAACTCTGTTCGAACTTCTCGGATTTGCGGGCCGAAAGTTCCATTTCCGAGTCGTTGATACGATTTTTCTGGTATTCCTTCACGGATACGCATGACGACAGGCTGGCCACGAGGGCACTAATTAATACAAATTTTCTGGTGACGATAATGTCCATACGTTTTAATGGATATGAATGTTTGAGGAGGTGAACAGTTTGTTTTGATCGTCGATGATCACACATGCTATATCCTTCATTTGGTTGATTAAATCCAGTCCGGTTCTGACCCCCAGCACGGTGACCGGTGTGGCCAGTGCGTCGGACAGTTCTGCATTGGGGGAGAAGATGGTGACGCTCTTTATCCCTGTAACTGGTAACCCCGTTTTGGGGTTGATCGTGTGCGAATAACGGCGCCCGTCAATCGTGACAAATTTCTCGTAGCTTCCGGAGGTTGCTATGGACATGTCGCTGATTTTTAGATACGAAAACGGCGAGTTCTTCGCGTCCGGGTCGGCAATCCCAATAGTCCAGTCGGCGTTCCCGGGTTGTTTTCCCCAGGTGGTCAGGTCGCCCGATGCGTTCACTACGCCGGAGATCGCTCCCGCTTCCCGCATTACTTTTTTGGCCATTTCGGCAGCATAGCCCTTGCCAATGCCGCCAAAACCAATCCGCATACCCTTTTCTTTCAGTAGTACGGAACAGTCCGACGCATTTAAGACAATGTTTTTGTAATTGATCAGCCTGACCATCCGTTTCGCGACTGCGGCGGGTGGCAGGGATGTCATCGTCAGATCGAAATTCCAGAGTGATTTGTCAATCGAGCCATAGGTGATGTCGAATGCGCCCTGGGTGAGCTCCGAGATCCTGATCGACCGGGCAATCAGATCAAAAACTTCCCTGTCCACGACGACCGGGCCCAGTCCGGCTTGGCGGTTAATCCGGTTGGTCTGGCTGTCGTCGCTGAAAGTAGTGAGCAGTTGTTCGATGCGCTGAATTTCGGCTATGCCAAGATCTATAAACTGGTCGGCCCGGCCGGCGTTGTCTGCCACAGCACTTATGTCGAACCGGTTCCCCATCAGACGGAGCGAGCGCTTTACCAGGATTTCTTTCATATTACTTGCCCGAGTAAGAGCGGATATCGGCAATAAATGCACCCACCGAGGGTTGGTAACCTTCCCATTCTTTCAATACTTTTCCCTTCGGGTCGAGCAGGACGGTCAGGGGAAATACGCCCTTTTTGTTGTATTGGTCGGCGAGTTTCTCATTGAGTGCTACCTGGTTTTGATCCAGCTGATTTTTCTTTTGCCTGGGGAAATCAGCCCTGACAAGTACCAGGTTTTCCTGGGCATACTCCGTAAATTCTGCGGACCCGAAAACATCTTTGGTAAGCTTGATACAGGGCCCGCACCAATCGGAGCCCGAAAAGCTGAGCAGGATCATTTTGTGTGAAGCTTCGGCTTCCGCCCGGGCGTCGGCAAAGTTCAATTTCCAGTTTAACGGCAATGCCGTAAGAATGGCAAGCAGGGAAGTGATAATCGTTTTCATATTTTCTTTTGATTAGTACACAACAACCGTGTTTCCGTCGGTTGCTGTTTTGTAAATGGTCAGGCCGGCACTTCCGAAAGTGTTTAGACCTGTTCCGGATAGACTAAACCTGGCACCGTGCTCGGTGCAGTAAAATTCTGTTTTGTTAAAAATTACCTTGTTCTTGGACTCGTGGCTGCATGTCTGCGTGGCCGCTACTATCACACCCGATGACGACTGGGCGACTACAATTCCGTTCCTGATCAGGTAGCCTCTGACGGTGAGTAACCCGGCATTAGCGGATTGCGTAAGGTCGATTCTAAGCCTGACACCCGTAATAGCATTGAGTGCTTCCGTTGTAATCGCAGTCGGGGATTTCAATTTGACACTACCGCTAGTGCCGTCAAGGGAAGGAGTGGCGGCAACGGGGGAGTCGGAAATTTGGTCCTGAATGCTCAAAGCTTCTACAAAGGTATCTTCCTCGTGCACGCACGAAGTCAATAACGCCATCAGGGCCGGACCTTTAAACCCGATGGATTTTAAAAAACCAAGACGTGTCATCATAAATTAGCAGGGCGTTGAATTTCTGGTATAGAATACGAATAGGCATACCCTATTGTTGTGTTGATTTTGTCGTCCGGAAATAACTTAAAACGCCGTTTGCCTGCCTGAGTTTTTATTTATTCTAAATACTTCTTTTGTGCAATATTCAGCTGTGGTTTTCACGCTGAGTGTTGTCTTGTGATTATTTATTATGTATCTGATTATCAGCTAAATAAAACAATTTTGAGTAATATAAAGAAACTGATGAAAGTCATTTTTTTATTTTATTGTAACGGATGAATTATATTTTTTTGTTTCCTAAAATGCACACTTTAATCGAAATTTAATCCGATCGCTATTCCGCTTTTCAACGTAAACGCTTCGTCATTTTAGGACTGTCAGCTGGAAATTGATTTTCAATAGCTGCGTCTGACTTTGAGCCCGGCGAATTACAATGCACTCAGGCCCCAACGGAAACCCCAATCAGTTTTCCGATCCCAAAGGTGATCGCTGCGGCAGCCAGTCCGAAAAGTACTTGTCGCAACCCCGAGTACCAGACACTCCTGCCGGTAAACAGGGTAATCGCGGCGCCGATCAGAAATAGCCCCAGGGCGCTGACGACCGTGCTTGCTATGATCGCGTTGGTCCCGTCCAGAAAGAAGAAAGGTGAAACCGGGATAATTGCGCCAACTGCAAATAGAATGAAGGAAGTGATGGCGGCTTCCATAGCGGATCCTTTCAAGTCTTCTGCATTGATGCCCAGCTCCTCTTTTATCAGAATGTTCAATGCATGGTCTTTGTCTCTCATGATATCTGCTGCTATTTGACCGGCCTGTTCTTGCGGGATACCCTTGGATTGGTAGATCAGCGCGATCTCCTTTTTCTCGCCCTCGGGGTTCGTTTCCAGCTCGTCCATTTCCAGTTGCATCTGATTTTCATTCAGCTCCTGCGAGCTTTTTACTGAGATCCATTCGCCCAATGCCATTGATAACGCACCCGCCAGCAGCCCGGCAAGCCCGGTCAGCAGGATTTCCTTTTGCCCGCTGACCGCACCCGCGATGCCCATTACGAGACTAAAATTGGAAACCAGCCCGTCATTTCCACCCAACACCGCAGCCCGCAACGCATTTCCTCCCACAGACCTGTGCCGCTTTTCAAACCGGGTCAGGGTTTTGCCGGAGATCTTCGGGTGGCCGTCCAAAATGTTTTTAAGGATTGCCACATGAGCGCTGTCGGATATCGAGCCCGCCGATCCGGAGTTTTTGCGGGCATGGGACACGGCGCTCGAAATGCTTTTTTCAGTGTCCAGCAATACACCCAGGATATAATCGTAGCCGAATAGTTTACCAATCGAATTCAGAATGCGGGCCCTTGTTGAGGGTGGTGGAAGACGGGATGTGTCCATTTGGCTTTTTGCCATGAAGGCCATCGCGTGCCCACGTTCAATTTCACTCATCTGCTGGAAAATAGCTGCCACTTCCTTATCCTTTTCCTGGCTGGCAAGAATGCCGTACAGATAACTGGCGTCAATTTCGGTCTGGATGTTTTTAAGGTTGGCCATCGTTATAAATGTTTAGGATGAAAGCTGTTGGTGTTAATCCTCGGATTTGTTTTTGAGCGACATCAACAGGGAGTAAGCTCCCTTTACGACCACCCGCCTGCCTGCCAGATTTTCGCCGCCCAGGATTTCCGTAAATCCATTTTCGGTTGTTCCGGTGTGAACCGGGGTCATCACATATTTCCCTTTTTGTCCAGGCAAAAAAATGTACTCTTTGCTTTGAAAAGAAACAATCGCCTCCTCGGGCAGAGTGAGTACACGCTTGCTTTCCAGGTCGATATCCGCATTCATGAACGTTCCCGGAACCAGCGTGGGCTCATGACGCTGAAAATGGCAATGAATTTCCGCGGTGCGCTCCGGCGAAAGGTTCTTGCTGATCAGGATGATTTTACAAAAGTACTTTTTGTCCGGGTCGCTATTGGTGTAGGCGGTAAGCTGCTGCCCGATCCTGATTTTGGACAGGTCTTTCTCAAACACTTTCAGCGCAAGGTGAATGTCGGTCGGGTCAATGAGATCAAAAAGCACCTCAGTAGGGGATACGTACTTTCCGATGTTCACATTCACCGCCGAGACATACCCGTTGATGGGAGAGTAAATGTTGATGCTCCCGGAAATTTTCTCGCCGGAGAGCCTTTCGGCATTAATCCCGATCAGGCTTAGTTTTTCTTCAAGGGAGCGGATCATCACCTGCTGGCTGTGGTAGTCGGATTCGGCCTGCTGCAAGATCTTGTCGCTGCTGGACTTGCTCAAATTCAGTTCTTTTTGTCGCTCGAAGTCGCTTTTCAGATAACTGAGCCGTGCTTTGCCAGTCAGATAGTCCTGTTGCAGCTGAATGTACTGCTGGTCCTGCATTACCGCCAAAACCTCTCCTTTTCTAACAGGAGTACCTGGAAGCAGACGGGTTGTTTTCAGATAGCCACCCAATGGTACGCTGATGGAAACGACATTTTGCGGCGGGACATCGATCTTGCCGTTGAGTTTGAGGGTCGATGAAACGGTGCGGGTTTGAAAAGTCCCCAACGTTACCCCCGCATTGGCAAGCTGCTCGTCGCTCAGCGTGACGGTGCTTTCCGCCTCCGGCCCGGAAATAGCCGGCGCCTGAGATTCTTTCTTGCTCGTACAGCTCAGTGTGAGGCCGAGCATGCCGATACAGATTACGTATTTCAGTTTGTTTCGCATTAGTTTTCCAGGAGATAATTGAGTTCGATGGCTTGGGAGTTCAGGTTCAGGACAGCGTCCAGGTATTGGCTGCGGATACTGACAGCCTGGCTGATCAGCTGCGCCCATTCCAGATAGTTGATACTTCCGTTAGTAAGCTGCCCGGTGGCGGCGCGGGTAATCACATTTGCATTGGCAAGCGCTGTTTTTTCGTAGTAATCCACGGTTACTCCAAATTTGTGATACTCGGTTAACGCGGTTTGATATTGGATTTGTAAAGTTTGCAAGCCGGCATTATAGGTTTGGTCCGCAATCTGGCGGCTTATTCGGGCGCTGCTGATGCGGGCCTTTTGGAATCCGGCAAACAAAGGTATGCCCAGGCCAAGCTGCGCGGCGTGGAACCTTTGCGAGGCATTGTAGCGCTTATCGTCGGCACCTGTTCCCCGTATGCTCATATTGTTGTATCCAAGCGTTAGCCCAGGCAGAAGCTTGCTTTTTTCAACTTCAACCGAAGCTGCCGCGATTTGCTGCTGCTGTTGGAGTAGCCTGGCTTGCGGATGGCGGGTGATTGCCGCCGAATCCGGCATGACAACCAAATTGAATTTCAGGTCAACTGGCGAGGGTTCTACCGGAGTTCCCGCATTGAGCAATAACTGAAATTGCAGCCGCGATACTTCCAGATCTGCTTCCAGCTGCTGCAACTGCATTTGAATTTGGCCCAGCTGTGTTTCGGCGGCAGTTTTTTCGAGGATTCCGGTTTCCCCGCTTTTTAACCGCTGCTGTGCTTTTTGTGAAAAATCAGTATAAAGACTGTCGAGTGACCGAAGCAGTTTCAGCTTTTCCTGCTGGTATAGAAAAGTATAATAGAGCTTAGCGACGCTGCGTTTCAGCTCGTTTTCCCTGACGGCCACGTTGAGCGTGCTAGCTATAAGTTCCTGCCGGAGCTGGTTTTTTTGTCTGGAATATACAAGCGGAAGGCTGAACGACTGAGAAACATTCAGGCGGGTATCGGTGTAAAAACTGTTGATTTGGCCCGCCTCGACCGCAAAACTGGTTTGTGGGAGCGCGGTGGCGGTTTTCATCATTGCTTTCTGATAATCTGTGCGCAGCTGCTCACTTTTCAGCGTCAGGTTGTGGGAAATCGCCAGTTCTATCGCGCTTTTCAGACTGATTTTCTCCTGTCCCAAAACGGAAGTAGAGAGCAACGTAAGTCCCAATATCATGGCGACGCCCGGTTTGTTGAGCCTGGGACCTGAGCCGCTTTCAAAAAACAAATACAGGACCGGCAACACAAAAAGTGTCAGGAGGGTAGCGACCAGTAACCCGCCGATCACCACCGTCGCCAGTGGCCTTTGCACCTCCGCGCCCGCTCCGTTACTGAACGCCATGGGCAGAAAGCCCAGTGAGGCCACAAACGCCGTCATTAAAACAGGCCGCAACCGGTGCATGGTACCTTCCATAATGGCCTTGCGGATATCGGTTTCTCCCTCTTTTCTGATCCTTTTGAACTCTGCTACCAGCACGATCCCGTTCAAGACAGCCACTCCGAACAGCGCTATGAACCCAACCCCGGCGCTGATACTGAATGGCATGTTACGCAGGGCCAGGGAGAGAATTCCCCCAATGGCGGAAAGCGGAATGGCTGAGTAGATCAGCAATGCGTCTTTCGCGGAATGAAAGGCAAAAAAGAGCAGGATAAAGATCAGGACCAGTGAGATAGGCACTGCAACCATAAGCCTTTGCCGGGCCGCATTCAGATTTTCAAACGAGCCGCCGTAAGTCACGTAGTACCCAGCCGGTAGTTTGAGGCTTTGACCGACTTTGGTCTGAAGCTCTTCCACGATGCTTTGCACGTCCCTTCCGGCTATATTAAAACCTACCACAATGCGTCTTTTGGCATCTTCGCGCTGGATCTGGTTGGGGCCATTCTGGATTTTTACATCGGCAAGCTGGTGTAGGGGGATTTGTGCTCCGCCTGGTGCAGGCACAAGCAGGTTGCGGATGTCCTCTACATTTTTCTTCTGCCCGCCACCGATCCTGACGACGAGGTCGAAACGCTTTTCACCTTCAAAGACCATCCCTGTACTTTGCCCCGCCAGGGCCGTATTGACAGTTTTATTGATTGCTCCGACCGTTAGCCCGTATTGTGCGATGTTGCTCCGGTTGTAGCGGATTGTGATCTGAGGTAGGCCGGAGACCGCTTCCACATATAAGTTGCGGGCACCGTCGACCTGATTCACCAATGTTCCCAGCTTTTGCGCATAATGCGCAAGGGTATCCAGGTTCTCGCCGAAGATTTTACAAACCACATCCTGCCTTGCGCCGGTCATAAGTTCATTGAACCGCATTTGCACAGGGTACTGAAAGCCGGCAGTAATGCCGGGAACCGCCTTTAATGCGTCACTCATTTTTTCGGAGAGTTCGGGGAAGGTTTTGGCAGAGGTCCACTGGCTTTTATCTTTCAAAATCACCATCATGTCGCTCGCTTCCATGGGCATAGGGTCGGTAGGGACCTCGCCGCTACCTATTTTGGTCACTACCTTTTCGACTTCCGGAAACCGGGTTTTTAGGATATGGGCTGCTTTTTGGGTGTTTTGGATAGTCGTAGTCAAGTTGCTTCCCGTGAGCACGCGGGTATCGACGGCAAAATCCCCTTCTTCCAGGGCCGGGATAAACTCGCCGCCCAGGGTGGTCAATGTGAAAATTGCCGATCCGAAAAGCAGTAGTACGAACGCCAGAACGGTCTTCGGGTGGCTGATCACCCGTGCAAGCGCGCTTTGGTAACCGCGTTCCAGCGCTGCCATTAGGCGGTCCGACACGTTGGGTTTATGCTTCACTTTCCTGCTCAAAACCAATGCGCTCATCATGGGGACATAGGTAACCGAGAGCAGGAATGCGCCCAGCAGCGCAAAAGCGACTGTTTGCGCCATCGGCCTGAACATTTTACCCTCAATCCCTTCCAGCGTAAAGATGGGCAGGTACACGATCAGGATAATGATTTGGCCGAATACTGCGCTGTTCATCATCCGGTCGGCCGACTCGTTTACCTCCTCATCCATCTGCGCCCGGCTGATGGCCGTCAGGCCGCTGAACTTCTTGCTATGGGTGACCTGGTGCATGACCGCTTCCACGATGATGACCGCACCATCGACGATCAGGCCAAAGTCCAGCGCGCCCAGGCTCATCAGGTTCCCACTTACGCCGAAGGTGTTCATCATGATCACGGCGAAAAGCATCGAGAGCGGGATCACCGAAGCGACCAGCAAGCCGGCCCGCAGGTTTCCCAGGAACAACACCAGTACAAAAATGACGATCAGGGCGCCTTCCAGCAGGTTTTTCTCGACGGTACCAATGGCATTGTTGACCATTTTGGTGCGATCCAGGAATGGCTCTATCACTACGCCCTCCGGTAGGGTTTGCTGGATCTGCGCCACACGTTCCTTTACATTTTTAATGACCTCACTGCTATTGGCACCTTTGAGCATCATCACCACCGCCCCGGAAACTTCCCCCTGGTCGTTATAACACATGGCGCCATAGCGCGTGGCAAAGCCTGTTTTGACCTCGGCAATATCCCGGATAAATAATGGCTGCCCGTCACTGAGGTTTTTGACGGAGACGTTTTTGATATCTTCCAGGGTTTCGACCAGGCCTTCGCTGCGTATGTAGAGTACCGTTGGCCCTTTTTCAATGTAGGCACCGCCGGTGTTCTGATTGTTTGCCTCCAAAGCGGCAAATACCTCGTTGATGGTAATTCCGTATGACAGCAGTTTTTCAGGATTTACTTCCACCGAGTATTGTTTGAGCTTTCCGCCGAAGCTGCTCACTTCCGCTACTCCTTTTACACCCAGTAGCTGCCGTCTGACGATCCAGTCCTGAATCGTGCGCAGCTCGGTTTCATTATAGCGGTGTTCGTAACCCTCCTTGGGCCTCACCACATATTGATAAATCTCACCAAGGCCGGTACTGATCGGGCCTAGTTCGGGGGTACCGATCCCCTGGGGGATTTGTGATTGCACTTTTAAAAGCCGCTCTGAGACCTGTTGTCTGGCCCAGTAAATGTCTGTGGCATCGTCGAAGACAATGGTGACCAGCGAGAGGCCGAAGCGGGAAAAGCTCCGGATCTCCTTGAGGCCTGATATGTTATTGTTGGCCTGTTCGATCGGAAAAGTGACAAGCCGTTCGATATCGGTAGCGCCAAACGATGGGGCTATGGTAATGACCTGAACCTGATTATCGGTAATATCAGGTACCGCGTCGATGGGGAGCCGGGTCAGTTCGTAGCTGCCGTAGGCTATCAGCGCCAGGACAAACAGGCCCACGATGAGCTTGTTGGCCACAGCGAAGCCAATAATTTTATTTAGCATGAATGTTATGGTTAATCCGGAATAGATTAGCGTAAATGCGTACAGCCCGCGGAGCCGTGGTCTTGAGTGCGCATTGAAAAACTAAATTGGATTAACCCAACTTGGGCGGTTGCCAGATGGTGGCGAGAAAAGTGCAGAATGTTTCGTGCTGGGAAAATGCAAAGGATTGTTTTTCCACTACCGGCACTAGCCGGGGACTGAAGCTGTAATGAAAGGGCGGAACCGGAGGAGCTGCCAGGCTGAAGGCGAACGAATGATCTACGTGCGATTTAAAGGGCAGCTTTTTATCAAGATCGTAATCGGGGTTATCTGCGATGGACTCCGCATAATGCTCAACCATGAATTCAAAAAAGGTAATCTTTTTGTTCCAGGCTTTATGCTCTTGGTAATGCCTGAAAAGCACAGGTAATTTCGAGAACTCGACCAACTCGGTGGTCGAGATCATATATACCGAAAGGAGCAATATGGAAACAACTTTTTTCAACCAGATCAGTGCTGATGATATGCAAAATTGCAGCTGACGCCGCGGCAGTTATCAAATTTACAAAGCCTGGCGTTAAGTTCTTCGGAATTGGTCGTGATAATGAGCAGATCATTGAAATTTGGATTTGTTCTATTTTAAAGGGCGCCATCCGGAAGTGCCTGATTGCATTCGTTGGAGTAGAAATGGGTATTGACGGGGTTTTAATACCGATGATACCACCGGAATTCCGCAACCTCTTTCCGTGATCATCATAGACCTTCAATATGCATTAATCGACCCTATATGTCTATCCCCACAATGAACACTGCTCGGGGCCTTTCGGCCAGCCAGGTACTGGAGTCACGCAACAGATATGGCGAGAACAGGGTGGAGGACGAAAGTGAAAGCGGGTTTTTGAGTGCTATTTTAGGGCTTGTAAAAGAGCCGATGCTGATACTACTGATCGCCGCATCAGCAATTTATTTTGTCACCGGCTCCCGGGGGGAAGGCTTTTTCATGCTCGGTGCGATCCTGGCTATTTCTGTCATCTCGCTTTATCAGGACTCCAAAAGTCGTAATGCGTTGCGTGAGCTTAAATCGCTCACAGAGCCCAAATGCAGGGTAATTCGGAATGGTCTGGAACTCGAAATCCCGAGAGAGGATATTGTGATCGGTGACTGGCTGATCATAGAAGAAGGAAATAAGATACCGGCGGACGGATCAATTCTCGAAGCGCATGATTTTTCCGTCAACGAGTCCATTCTTACCGGGGAATCCCTGGCTGTCGCGAAAAATGAACCCGGCGATCAGGTATTTCAGGGAACACTGGTGGCTAGCGGCAGAGCGGTCGCCCAGGTTGCCGCCATAGGTAATCAAACAAAACTGGCTGAGATTGGGACAAGCCTGCAATCCATAGAGCAGGAACCCACACCACTTCAGGTACAGATATCCAACTTCGTAAAGAAGATGGCCATCATCGGCGGCGCTGTTTTCCTGCTCGTCTGGGCGATCAACTACATACGCACACAAGCCCTTTTAGATAGCCTTCTAAAGGCCCTCACATTAGCGATGAGCATCTTGCCGGAGGAAATTCCGGTGGCGTTTACAACTTTTATGGCGCTGGGAGCCTGGCGGCTGATGAAAATGGGCATCATAGTCAAGCGGACCCAGACCATAGAGACACTGGGCAGCGCAACGGTTATTTGCACGGACAAAACGGGAACGATCACCGAGAACAAAATGCAGTTGGCCAGTTTATATATCCATGCCCAAAACCTGATCCATGCCCCTGACAGCGCATTAAGTGAACAGGGCAAAGACCTGCTGGCCATGGCGATGTGGTCAAGTGAGCCGGTGCCGTTCGATCCGATGGAAGTGGCCCTGCATGAAGCGTATGGAAGTTTTGCAGCTATCGACCGGCGGCCCGAGTATAAGCTGGTGTATGAATATCCATTGGAAGGGAAGCCGCCAATGATGACCCACGTATTTGAAAATAAAAACTCGGAACGGATCGTGGCTGCCAAAGGGGCGCCCGAAGCACTTATGGCACTTTCCGGCCTGTCCGAAGATCAGATGAGTACGGTATGGGAGGCTGTCAATGCGCTTGCCGCCAAGGGGTACCGGGTATTAGGAGTTGGGCAAAGCAGCTATTCTGAAAGAGTATTTCCCGAAAAACAGCAGCAACTTCCGTTTCATTTTTTGGGGTTGGTTGCCTTTTACGATCCTCCCAAGGCCAACATTAAATCAGTTTTTCAGGCGTTTGGCCAGGCGGGTATCCAGGTAAAAATTATCACCGGTGATAATGCAGCCACTACGCAGAACATTGCAAGGCAGATTGGTTTTGACGGGGCGGAGCAGGTTATGCTGGGCGAAGAGCTCGTTGCCATGGATGAAAAAGCTTTACAGGAGAAAGTAATGCAAACTGGGATTTTTGCCAGAATGTTTCCCGAGGCAAAATTAAGAGTGGTCAATGCCCTGAAAGCACAAGGGCAGATTGTGGCCATGACCGGAGACGGTGTCAATGATGGTCCGGCATTGAAGGCTGCCCATATCGGTATTGCGATGGGGAAAAAGGGGAGTGAAATCGCCAAGCAGGCATCGTCGCTGATCCTGGTCGATGACGACCTGGCCCGGATGGTGGATGCTGTGGCGATGGGACGCAAAATATATGTATCGCTCAAAAACGCGATCCGTTACATCATTTCCATCCATATCCCGATTATTCTGACCGTTTTTATTCCCCTGGCATTGAGCTGGACATATCCCAATATTTTCACGCCGGTCCACATCATCTTTTTTGAAATAATCATGGGGCCTACCTGCTCGATCATTTACGAAAACGAACCCCTGGAAAAGGACTTGTTGCTTCAAAAACCCAGGCCTTTTACATCCACCTTTTTTAGCTTGAAGGAGCTCTCGGTGAGCATTGTACAAGGGCTTGCTATCACGGCTGGCATGCTGCTTTTGTACCAGTATGCATTGACGCAGTCGTATAGTGAAAGTCTGACCCGCTCTATGGTTTTTATAGGTCTGCTGGCTGCCAATGTTTGTTTGACATTAGTGAACCGGTCATTCCGGCACCCGATCTGGAAAACCATCCGATATAAAAACAACCTGGTCCCGATGATCATCGGCATTACGGTCATTCTCTCGGTCCTGATCTTTCTCATACCGGGCGTTACCCGCTTTTTTAGCCTCGAGAGGGTGAATTTTAGCCAGCTGCTGATCAGCATAGGTGCCGGATTTTTGTTTACGGTGTGGTATGAAATAGTCAAGTTTTATAATCGCAATCGGGGCGTAATGTGATAATGCTATGGTACAAAATGGCCCTTGCGGGCCCTGCTGCCCTGGTAACTAGCGATAAGAAATATCCGACGCGTACCCGATTTCTTCGTGGCCGGGTTTCGCTAGCGACAGTAGCGAATCCTTGGCGAAGCAAGGGATGCAGCAAAGCAATGGATAAATAATGACTTATGTCGCGATTTCGGGTGATCTTTTCCGTACATTTAAGCGGGACGATTTTCTAACTTTCCTGCTGGCAGCTTGTGCGATCGCCAGGTTATTTGAGATCACTACGGCTGCAATTTTTCTCACCCTAATCGTCTTCGAATGAAATCTTCACAAGTACTTAAATCTGTTTTGGCGTCGGCAATTTTTGCAATCGCGGCTGTATTATCTTGTACCGACCATACCGAGCCTGACCCGCAGACGGGCTGCAAGCTTGTAAGCGGCGCGGCAAGGCTCTATCCCTGCGAGTTTGAAATTCAAAAAGTCGAATTTTGTAATAAACTTGACGTCAATGACGTGTTCGGAACCGTAACTCCGGGAAATCCCAATATCACTTTGCCGCTCGCAATGGCCTGGAGTAATTTTCATCCAACGCCGGGAACGGTGGATGTGACCTTCAAAGTAAAGATTCATGTAAAGAGGATATCGACGCCGTCCTTCAATTCTTCCTATGAATACATCATGCCGAAAGTGATAGGCTTACTGCCGGTCAGCCAGCAAACATTTGACATCATCCACTTTCCGCCGGTTTTTCCCCCGGTCTCCGTCAGGTTTGACATGCAGGTCAATCAGACATCGATCGTTTTTGCCGATGCCTTTTACCATGCGACAGAGCAAAGCCAAGGCTCGGGGAACTTCCTGTATACCGGTATTTCAGGCAATGTCCTGTATCTGATCTACAACATGGCGACAGCGACGATCCTGGCTGGTTCGCCCAATAACTATCCGACTATTCTGGATGTTGCCGAGGCGCACATTGCGGTCAATCCTACACTGGTGCAATAAGCCGACAAAAGCCATCCCACGGGGAAAGTCGTGGGATGGCTTTTGCCGGGAAGAAATCAGGATACCGAACGAGGCTTGTCGCTGCCGCACAGCTATTCAATCGTGTGGCTAAACCTGTTGGCATAAACGATCGAATTGTCTTCCAGAATTGCATATGCCCTGTAATAGAAAAAAGTCCTTCCTGCAATGATGTCTTTCACGTAAGAATATTCATTCGTGCCCAGGATCAGTTTCTTGTCAAAAGGAACCTTGTTGTCGCCGACGGTGGGTAGCTGATTATGATTTCCCACACCTCGAAAATAAGCGGTAAATACCACGCCATGTTCAACAATCGCCTGATCTCCAAGTTGGATGGCCTCCATTCTGAAAACGGTTGATTGCGTTGCCAGACTGAACGGCAATGTCCGTATCTCGATCTGAGACGCCGGGATTTGGTGATCTTTGACGCAGGAGGAGAGAAATACCATTGTTAAAACCAGCAATACGGATTTAAAGGACAGTGGAAGAGCCCTTACAGGCGCCCGGTTGCGCGCAGGCGGCATAAGAGAATTGACTGAGGCCTTTTTGAGCCTTGTTTCTTTGAGCGGTGGCAGTTCCTGTGGTTGCTCAAATGGCTTAGGAACAGGTTCCGGAACTATCTCAGGTTCATAGGGTATTTGTGGCTGAACGGGAACGTCCGGGATAAATTCCGGCTTTGTGGGCCGATCGATTTCAGGGTTGGGGGTTGGCATATTTGTCATTTCAAAGATGTGTTAAGAGTAAGTAATCAGCTATTTATCTTCATTAAAATCCCTGCCCAATGTGCATGGCTTTCTCTGGTCGGCCGGGCGGCGTATTCTGCTGCGCGCACCAGGTATTTCAACCCGTCATTTGCGGCACTAACCGTCTCTAGGATTATCATGCCTGAATCAATAGTGGTTACCAAGATACCACGCCAGGGTTCTTCTTTGTAGGATTGTGATCAATGTTTAATATGATCACAATCAGTGTGTTTTCGCTCTTATCGGGGTTCGTATATATTTCGAAAGTTGAAAGTACAGGCAGCAGGCCGCTGACGCGCTTTTTCGCTCAACGACCACTAATGGAAGTGTGCGAGGGGAAGGCTGTTGATTATTATCTGTAAGGAGGTTAACTTGGCGTGGCTGCAAGCTAAATTTTGACCCCCTGACCGCTGAAATAGCGGACGGGGATATTATCCGGAAAATACTTCAACTATTCAAACCTAGCCCGATTAACTTGGAAACGAAAACAATTCTATTGATCGAAGATAACCCCATGATGCGCGAGAATACCGCTGAAATCCTTGAACTTGCCAATTACAAAGTGCTCACTGCCCAGAATGGCAAAGAAGGACTTCAACTAGCCGCCCAGACCAGGCCAGACCTGATCCTTTGCGATATTATGATGCCCGAACTCGACGGATACGGGGTTTTGCATCTCCTGGGGAAAGATGAAAGTACTTCCAACATCCCTTTCATTTTCCTGACCGCCCGCGCGGAAAAGCAGGATCACCGAAAAGGAATGTTACTCGGCGCAGACGACTATCTGACAAAACCCTACGACGACGTCGAGCTGCTCAGCGCAGTCGAGACACGACTCGCCAAGAATGATCGCCTCAAAAGATGGTTTGAGAGGTCGGCCGATGGAATCGACGAGTTTTTGAAGGAAGCAAGCGGGGTAAACGGGATGGGGAACCTTAGCGCGAACAAACGTGTGAAGCTGTTGAAGAAAAAAGACATGCTGTATTCCGAAGGCAGTTATCCCGCCAACCTTTTCTTCTTGCAGAAAGGAAAAATCAAGGAATACCGCTCCAATGACCAGGGAAAGGAATACATTACGAATTTATGCAAGGAAGGTGACTTTTTAGGGTACCTGGATTTACTTCAGTCGGAGGCGTATCAGCAGTCGGCGATTTGCCTGGAAGCATGCGAGGTGGCTCTCATCCCCAGGGAAGACTTTTTGAAACTGATCCAGGGAAGCCGTGCCGTGGCATCGAAACTTATCCGCATGCTGTCAGACAATGTCCGTGACCGGGAGGAGAAACTGTTGCACCTGGCTTATGATTCTGTTAGAAAGAGGGTCGCCGAATCGCTGGTATCTTTGGTCAACCGATATCACGACGATAAATCCAAGCCCTTTTCCATGGCCATTTCCAGGGATGATATCGCTTCTATGTCCGGCACGGCAACTGAAACGGTAATCCGAATGCTTTCAGATTTCAAGGATGAGCGTTTGCTCGAAATGAAGGGAAGTACCATTACCGTCCTAAATTATGATATGCTTGTCCGAATGAAAAATTAGCGGGTATTTCTATTCAGTCATTTACTCGGTTCGATTGCCTAATTGAAGCCGGGCGCGATGTCTGGTGCCGTTTCTTATAAACGTGACCGCAACTTTTTGACCCGGATGCGACCGGGCGATCATTTCGCTAAGCTGTGCGGTGGATTCCAAGTGGGTATTGTCCATGATGATGATGATATCTCCGGCGGACAGCCCAGCGGCCTGGGCTGCTCCTTCCTTCTCAATATCCTCAATTAAGAGTCCCGCAACCACGAGCGTACGTAGCGCGGCCGCTTTGGTCGCGTCCATTTCCGAGACGTTCATGCCGAAGCTTCCTCGTTTTGCCCTGCCATAGTTAAGCAGATCGTCGGCGGTCTTTTTGACGACCTCGACCGGAATTGCGAAGGAGTAGCCCGCGTAAACGCCGTTTGGTGAGGCGATGGCGGAGATAATACCTGTTAATTTTCCGTCAAGATCTACAAGCGCCCCGCCGCTGTTGCCTATATTAACGACGCCGTCCGTCTGGATGTACGATTGCAGCACCCACGTCCCGCTGTTTTGGGCAATATTTCGCGCTTTGAAGCTAATTATGCCCTGTGTTACAGTAGAAGTAAAGTTCAAAGGGTTCCCCGCGATAAGTGCCAGGTCACCTATCATAAGAGAATCCGAATTGCCAAATTCGAGGAATGGCAAACCGGTTGCCTCGATGCTGAGTAAAGCAAGATCGGTCGCCTTGTCGTTCCCAACTACCACTGCCGTATACGACCTCCTGTCGCTGAGTGTAACGTCAATTTTGTCGGCGCCCTCAACAACGTGATAGTTGGTGATAATGTACCCGTCTTCACTGATCAACACCCCGGAGGCGGAACCACTTCTGTCCTTGTAGCGATCCGAGCTGGAAAGGTTGTATGGCCCGACAACGTCTTTATCAAAAAAATCATAGTAAAAGTCGGGAATTGCTTTTGGGATGTCTTTTAAGTAAGTGGTTGTAACCCTTACCGTTGATCGAGTCGCCCGTTGGGCCGCGTATCGAAAATTGAAGTTGCTCGCGCGGCCCTTATTCGCACGATCGGTTGTTTTAGTCCTCGCCAATAATTGTTTTGAGGCAAATGACTGGATCAATAACCTGTCAGCCGGCTTTTCTATTTGTTGTCCGTGGCCATTGCATGCGGATAGCAGCACACATAGACTTATAGCAAAAAGCCACTTGAACAATTCTCTTTGGTTAATGCGACACCGGTTCATCTCGTTTTACATTTTCGATAGCCATCCTGACCAGTAAAGGTTTCGATATCCCCGCTTTCTTCCGCTGACCAATGTTCGCGCAAAAGATGACCGTTGTCAGCGAGCTTCGCATTCAGACAGGCGATATTTATCAATCACTTGTAAATCGGGTTCGTTTAGGGTAGTGTCTTCGAAATGAACCGTTAATCCTAACCGCACGAACAAGCATGAACTCTATCCTTGACATTGATTTGAGCCCGCTGCCCGGAAAGAACTATTGGACGGGGGCAAACCGGGAATGGAGGGAGGAATTTATCTATTTTTTGCTCGTAGACCGTTTTCATGATGACCATTCCCGAAGTCCTGATGAGCACCACGACAGGCAAAAAGGGTTTGGTAACGCCGGGCAGCTGCAAGATTTCTGCGGCGGCACGATCAACGGCATAACCATGCATTTGGACTACATCCACGATCTGGGCTGCACTGCGCTATGGTTAAGTCCGGTGTTTGAAAACAACAAAAAGGCGTACCATGGTTATGCCATTGAGAATTACCTGAATATAGATCCCCGGTTTGGCACCAAGGAGGATCTCGTCCATCTGGTTGAAAAGGCTCATGAGCTTGACATCAGAGTCTTCCTCGATGTGGTATTACACCATTCGGGCGATAACTGGTCTTATCCCGGGGATCTGGACTACTATTATTATCAGGGGGCTGTTTTTCCTTTTTCGGCCTGGCGCTCGGCCCGGTCTCCGGTACCGGTCGAATTACGGAATCCCGATTTGTATTGGCGTAAGGGACAGATACGAAATTTCGATTCCTACCCCGAAACCCGCGAGGGAGATTTCGCACGTTTGAAGAGCTTTAAGAACGATACTTCGCCGGAGGCACTGCTCGTCCAGCAAATCATGACCAAAGTCCATTGCTACTGGATCAGGGAAACGGATATCGATGGCTTCCGGATTGATGCGGTCAAACACATGGGCGAAGAAACGGTCAGTCAGTTTTGTTCCCATGTACGGGAGTACGCGTACCTGCTCGGAAAGCGGAATTTTTTTCTTTTCGGAGAGTTTGTGGGCCCGGAGGAAATGTACAATAAATACATTGGTCCGAAAACCTCGGTTCAAATAGACGATCATGCGATCTACTTTGGATTGAATTCGGTTCTGGATTTTCCGCTTTATCATATTCTGGCTGACGTGATCCGCGGCATTTCTACGCCCGAAGGGCTTATCGAACGTTACGAGTCCCTTAGAAAGAATGCCATGAGCCGGGGAGAGTTTGGCGAATTCCTGGTTACTTTTATAGACAATCATGACCAGGTCGGACAGACCTTTAAAAGGCGGTTTGGTAATCAGGCCTCCGAGGACCAGATCATTGCAGGTATTGGTTTTTTACTTTGCGCGTTGGGAACACCCTGTATTTATTACGGAACGGAACAGGGGTTTGACGGAGCCGGTGCCGAGGATTTCCATTTGAGGGAAGCGATGTTTGATTTGGATGACAAGTCAAAAAATGCGCTGAACAAGTCATGCCGCATTTTCCAGCAAATTGCGATCCTTGCCCGTATTCGTAAGGATAGTGCCGTACTGAAATTTGGGAGGATGTACATGCGCAAGCTCAGCGTCGATGGCAAAACATTTTCGCTCCCTACGTTTGAGAAATGCCTGCTTGCTTTTTCGAGGGTATTATACGATCACGAAATGATTGTCGCCTATAACAGTTCGCTGACAGAGCCGGACGAAGAGTACATTTTGGTAGATCCGCTACTCAACCCCGCTGGCAGTGCGTTCGTTTTTATTTACGGGCAATCGGGTTCCGTGCACGTGCTGACCAATGAACAAGGCAACCGTCACTTTATCAAACTGAGGCTCTCACCAGCTCAATTTGTCGTTTTGAGCAATAAGGGCGGGCAATGATTCGAAGAAGCTAGCATGTAATTTGTGGTATCGAAGGTAAAATAGCAGCCACTATGTTGACCCTTGTCTCTGGACTGCCTGGATCAGGCAAGAGCTTTTTTGCTTCCCGCCTTGCCGAAAGGCTAAATGCGGCCTACATCAACAGTGACCGGGTTCGCAGGGAATTGCTGGCGACCGGAAAATACTCGTTCGAAGATAAGTTCCGCATTTACAGGCATATGGCCGAAAGGGCGGTAAAGTTGGTCAGGCAGGGGAAAGACGTTGTAGTGGACGCCACATTTTATCATCAAAGTATGCGCGATCTGTTTATGGAGGCAGCCCTGCAAAACCAATGTCCGGTCCGGTTTATCATGATCGAGGCTTCTGAGGAGCTTGTAAAAGAACGGCTGTCGCGGCCAAGGACAGACAGCGAAGCTGACCTGGGGGTGTATCAAACCATAAAGGCCCGGTTTGAAGAATTTACCCAGCCATATCTTAGGCTGGAATCGGAAGCTGACAATATCGAACAGATGCTGGCGGCGGCAGTTGACTATTTAACCGGTAATAATGGAAAGTGTTGACATCCAAAGTCTTGCCAATGAAGGTAGCTTCCAGGGAAAGCCGCTGAACGCTTCCTTGCAGCAGACGCACATCTCCTGGGTTTTACTCAGTGGTAAGTGCGCGTTCAAGATCAAAAAGCCCGTTAAACTCTCATTTCTGGACTTTTCGACGATTCAGGCCCGACAAGGAGCTTGTGAGAAGGAGTTGGAAGTCAATCGGCGTTTTTCGCCAATTTATCAGCGCGTAGTTCCGGTTAAAAGGACAGGCAATACCTTTTGCATCGACGGCGCCGGAGGCGAAATTGTTGACTATGCTGTCATGATGCGGCGGCTCTCGTCCGGGCGGAAAATGGATGCGATGCTTGCTGCCGGAAAAGTAGAAAGCACGCATATAGCCGCCCTTGCCAAGCAGGTCGCATCATTTCACCGTAGCGCCGGGGTCATTTCGGTGCCATTACAGCTCAATGAGATGGCGGTGACCTTTGATGACATATCTACCGTGACCCCATTTGTAACAGAAAATCTGGGCGCTTACTATGGTGGGCTTATCGGAAATGCGGTAGCCGTCAGCACGCAGTTTTTGCCTATCTATTTACCACGGATGAACGAAAGGGTACGGCTCGGATTTCGAAGGGACCTTCACGGCGATCTTCATTCAGGAAATATCTTCCTGTATAAAAAGCCAATCCTGTTCGACTGCATCGAATACAATGATCGCTTCCGGCAAATAGACGTAATCGACGAAATAGCATTCCTTTGCATGGATCTGGAATCCTTTGAGCAGTACTCACTTTCTGAAATGTTTCTCTCACTGTACAGCGAGGATTTTCCATGTTTTCAAACGGCGGCGGACAACATGATTTTTGTTTACTACAAATGCCTCAGGGCTAATATCAGAGCCAAGGTTTTCGCGGTGACTGCCATGACGGCACGCGATGGCAAAAGCCGGGGAAAGGCGCTGGGCTTGTGCAGGAAATATCTGGATCTTTTAAGCAAATATGTTGCCCAGCTCGCAGCGCAGTAGGATGCCTCAGGGCAGTTTCCATAAGTGGAATTTACCAGGTTGATATCCAATTGGTTTAGATATGACTGTGGTCATAATTTGCCAGTTCGGCAAGGAGCAACTTTGTGCAGTAACAACCACGGGAAAATATGCTACGCTACTTGCTTTTCGCCCTTCTGGTGCTTCACGGAGCTTTCCACCTGGCGGGCTTTTTTGCCCCGGTCGCTGGCCGTGTGCTGGTGATTGACAAGGCGCCGGGGATTTACTGGGCGGCTTGTGCAGCCCTGTTCGGGCTCACGTCGGTGTTGTTGATCCTTCACGAAAAGCATTGGGCCTGGGTGGCGTTTGTGGCCGTCGTTAGCTCGCAGGTACTCATCGCATCAGCCTGGGAGCAGGCCCGCTTTGGGACGATATTAAATGCGGTCATCGTCGCGACCATACTGATGCTGATATTTGTCCGGGAGGCACCTGTCCTCTTTCGGGACTGAACTTAAAGTTTTCTTCAAACTCTTAATCGAAATAAGTAATGACTTCCTCTACAACTACCGAGGTACTTTTGGCATTGTGGCGCCAGGCCCGCACACGGTTTTCTGATCAGCTGCCAGCATTGACAGAGCAGGATTTGAAAAAAAGGCTGCCGGGAACGCAAAACAGCGTAGGTTTTCTGATCAGGCATATCGGCGAGGTTGAACTGCTTTTTGCAAAGAATGTCTTTGGCGACGATGTGCAGGTGAAAGCTAAAACCCTTATTGCCCAGCGAGATACCGGAGAGTGGACGGATCTTGGTGAATTGCTGGCTTTTGTGCAGCAGTCGGCAGGAGCCCTTGAATCGGTGATTTCCAGGCAGGCTGAGCAGGATTGGCAACGTGAGATTGTTACCAGGGAGTTTGGGAAAAAGACATTGGCCGAATCATTGGGCAGGATCATTTCGCATACCGCGCATCATGGCGGCCAAATGGCCGTGATCCTTAAATATGCTCCGGTCGCGTGAAGCCGGGCACGATATACCAGTTGTTTATATCAAAGATCAAAATCAATGCGGGCCGGTTTAAATGTTAGCTATTATGGACACTATTGAACCACTTTCAAAGAAGGGCCGACCTGTTAGCGGGGACACGGGTAAAGTTCCCATCGCCGCGAAATGGGTATTGCGCATCATTCCTTTACTCATCCTTGTTTTCTTCTGCGGCTGGCTGAACCTGTATTTGCAGTTCAGCGGCGACGTGGCCAGGTTGCTGGCGAATGCGACCGATGTTTCCGGCCAGAAATTCGATTATCGTCAGCTGGAAGGGCTTCCGGAGCCGGTACAAGCGTATTTCAAACATGTGCTTAAACCCGGACAACCCTATGTTTCAAGCGTGCATCTCCGTCACAGCGGACTTTTTAAAACCGATCTTGAAAAGGGTTGGGTAGCGATCTCGGGAGAGGAATACTTTACCGCCCACCGTCCGGGTTTTGTCTGGAAAGGAAAAACGAACACGTTCACAGCCCGTGACATGTTCATTGAAGGTAAGGGACGACTTGTCGTGCACCTGTTTTCTCTTTTTCAAATCCAGGACAACCAGGGCCCGCAGTTTAACCGGGGTGAGCTAATGCGCTGGCTTGGGGAAAGCGTTTGTTTTCCGACGAACTTGCTACCCTCGCGGGATTTGAAATGGTATCCGATCGATGAGCGGTTGGCCAGGCTGGAATATAGTTACCAGGGTATGCTGGTGAGCTTCATGGTCAAGTTTAACGCGGCCCACGAAATCGAGCGGATGACCGCGATGAGGAACATGGGCGAGGCGCCACGACAAAAATGGGTCACCCGCCTGAGCGAGTACCAGCTTCGCGACGGTTTCCGGATCCCGACCGTATTGGAAGCAGCCTGGGATTTGCCGGAAGGCTATTTTCCCTACGCACGATTTACGATCACCGATATAGAATACAATCCAGCCCTGTAACAGGCTTTTTGCAAATCATTTTAATTTAAATACTAACCTGGAAAACCATGAAAATCTTGAAGGATAAAGTTGCCATTGTTACCGGTGCGGGATCGGGAATCGGGCGAAGCGTTGCGATAGCCTATGCCCGGGAAGGTGCTAAGGTCGTTGTTTCGGATATGGACGAGGCGTCGGGGCAGGAGACCGTCCGGATGATTACCGAGGAGGAGGGCGACAGCTTTTTTGTCAAATGCGATGTCTCATCGGCGGAAGAAAACGAAGGGTTGGTTTGGAGCACCATCGAGAGGTACGGGGCCCTGCATATTGCTTGCAACAATGCGGGAGTAGGCGGCGCAATGGCGCCAACCGGCATGTATCCGGTCGATGCCTGGGACAAAGTGATCGCTGTAAACCTTTCAGGGGTATTCTACGGCGTTCGGTACCAGATCCCGGCCATGCTGAACTCGGGTGGAGGAGTCATTGTGAATATGGCTTCCATTCTGGGCAGCGTTGGCTTTGCCAATAGCCCGGCATATGTTGCTGCCAAGCACGGACTGATCGGGCTCACCAAAAACATTGCACTTGAATATAGTGAGAAAGGCATAAGGGCCAACGCCGTTGGCCCGGCATTCATCAAAACGCCGCTGTTGAAAGACCTTGACGAGGCGACAATGGAGTGGCTGGTAGGCCGGCATCCGATTGGCCGAATGGGCGAACCGGAGGAAGTAGCCGAACTGGTCTTATGGCTCAGCAGCTCCAAAGCCTCATTTGTAACAGGCTCGTACTATCCGGTCGACGGGGGTTACCTGGCGCAATAAACAAGGGCTTCCATGACCGACGTATTTCCGACCAGGACATTCGCAGCATTCGGGAGGGGCATGATGGTTGCGCTTTGTGCTTTTTCGGCTTTCAGTTGCGGACAGCAGCAAAAGTCGATCAGGCCGCTTGAAGGTGCAATCACAGAATCTGTCTACGCTTCCGGAATCGTAAAAAGTGCTGGGCAGTATCAGGCCTTCGCCGCGGTTTCCGGCATTATCGACAGCGTCTATGTAAAAGAAGGCCAGCCGGTCAGGAAAGGACAGACGTTATTAACTATCGTCAGCGATCAACAGAAGCTGGCGAGCGAGAATGCGCTACTTGCGGCCGAATATTCTTCACTTCCAGCCAACCTCGGTCGTTTGCAGGAAATGCAGCGCAATGCAGAACTGGCTGCCGCGAAACTCAGCAATGATTCGCTACTGCTTGCCCGGCAGCAGAGGCTCTGGCTGCAAAAAGTCGGGACGCTGGTGCAGGTTGAGCAGCGGCAGCTGCAATACGATGCCTCCGCCGCCGCATTGCAGGCCTGGCAAAGACAGCTCGCAGACCTGAGGCGACAACTGGCGCTGGATGCAAAGCAGTCGCGGCTGGCCTGGGCGATCGCCCGCGCGCAGCAAGCGCAATACAGGGTTGTAAGCGAGGTCGACGGGGTAGTATTTGACCTTTTGCGCGAGAAGGGTGAAAGTGTCGGGACGCAAACAATCCTGGCGATCCTTGGAAGCAGCGCAAAATACATCCTTGAATTACAGGTGGATGAATACGATATATCCAGGATCCACAGCGGGGCCCGGGTTTTTATCACAATGGATAGCTACAAGGGCCAGGTCTTTGAAGGCATCGTAACGGAAATACACCCGATCATGAATAGCCAGACAAGAACTTTTACAGTGGAAGCTGCGCTCAGGGAAAGCCCGGCCGGCCTTTATCCGAACCTGACATTGGAAGCTAATATTGTCTGCGCATATAAGAAAAACGCCCTGCTGATCCCAAGGCGCTACATGGTCGATGATTCGACTGTCCTGGGTAAAAATGGGGATCAGATTCGCGTCCGTCCCGGGCTCCGAGACTTGGAAAAAGTCGAGATATTGTCGGGTCTGTCGGCAAAAGACGAAATAATTCAGCCCGAACAGTGAAATACGCGTTACTCATCGACATATCCCGCTCACTGCTGCTGGCCCGGTGGAAACAGACCCTCGTTGCGGCGATAGGCGTCACGTTCAGTATCACGATGTTCATCGCGCTACTGAGCTTTATGTCAGGACTGAACCAGCTTCTGGACGGGCTGATCATAAACCGGACGCCCCACGTGAGGCTGTACAACGATATCAAAGCGTCGGACGTCCAGCCGGTCGCGCTGTCTGCGGGCTTTAAAGGCGTGTCCCATCATTTTATCAGGTCGGTCAAACCCAAAGCCGAAAGGCCCGAAATTCGAAACAGCCGTGCTATTATGGCCACGCTGCGGAAAGACCCGATGGTGGTTGGCGTAGCACCCAAGCTGATTACACAGGTCTTCTACAACATCGGGGCCGTCAGGATAAACGGGATCATCAATGGCATTCACCCTGAGCAGGAGAAACGACTTTTTCTTTTTCAGGACTATGTCACTTCGGGCAATGCCGACGATTTGGAAAGGGTCTCCGGCGGTATAATCCTGGGAAAGGATATTGCAGATAAAATGATGGCCGTAGTAGGTGATGTCATTTATGTTACCACTACTACCGGCGCAATGATGCCGCTGAAAGTAGTCGGCTATTTCCAGTCGGGCCTAAGGGAAATAGACCAGGTGAACAGTTATGTTTCGATCGCTACCGCGCAAAAGCTGCTGGGAAAGCCTTCAAGTTATATTACTGATATTCAAGTCAAGTTGCACGACATTAGAAATGCGCCCGTGCTGGCGGGAGAATTCAGCAAACGTTTCAGTGTGGATGCCATTGACATTCAAACCGAGAACGCCCAGTACGAAACAGGCAGCTCCATCCGTAGCCTGATCTCGTACTCGGTAGGGATTACCTTGCTGGTTGTGGCCGGTTTTGGAATCTACAATATCTTGAATATGATGATCTATGAAAAAATGGATTCGATAGCAATCTTGAAGGCAACTGGCTTTTCGGGTATGGACGTTAAAATGATCTTCACCGGCATCGCCGCCGGTATTGGTATTTTTGGGGGATTTTTCGGGCTGCTGCTGGGTTTTGGGGTTTCTGCGCTCATAGACCAGGTGCCGTTTGAAACATCTTCGCTACCTACCATTAAAACATACCCGGTTAACTACAATCCTGTTTTTTACCTGATCGGTGGCGTGTTTTCTCTGGCAACTACCTTTTTCGCCGGCTATTTCCCGGCACGTAAAGCCAGCCGAATCGACCCGGTTATTATCATCAGAGGGAAATGAAAGAGCTCATTTTACAGACCAATCACATTAGCAAGTCATTTCACGACCCGGCAGAGGTGATGGTACTGAACGATATTAATCTAAGGGTGTCAAGAGGAGAGTTCGTGTCGGTGACAGGCAAATCCGGGTGCGGTAAATCCACGCTGCTTTACATTTTATCGACGATGGATACGGATTTCAGCGGAGAGCTGTACATCGATGGTATCTGTATGAACGGAAAAAGCGAGCCACAGCTCGCCAGTGTCCGCAACGAAAAGATTGGATTTGTATTTCAATTCCATTATCTGCTCAATGAATTCTCTGTCCTGCAAAACGTCATGCTGCCTGCACTCAGGCTGGGACGCTGGCAGGCTGCCGAAATCCAGCAGCGGGCATACGACAAACTTGTGGCGCTGGACATGGCCCAGCATGCGCAAAAGCGACCCAATCAGCTTTCCGGCGGCCAAAAACAAAGGGTAGCCATCGCACGGGCGATGATCAACGATCCGCTGATTATCATGGGCGACGAGCCGACAGGCAACCTTGACAAGCGCAACAGCGAGATCGTTTTCGATATTTTTCTCGGATTGGCACAGGCACAAGGCCAAACGCTCCTGATCGTGACCCACGACCAGGAATTCGCCCGGAAGACCGGGCGAATCATTCAGATGGAAGACGGACGAATCCTTTGAGAACTTTATTGGCCGGTATCTTCTTTCAAGTGGCATATCAGCAGGGGGGTATCCGTCGAAAGTGCCAGCTTTCTGGTAAGGCCCGGACCGTTCAGCAGCACTTGCAGCAAATTTTTGTCCCGCTTGCATAACACCAGCATATCGGCGTGCGTCTGATGACAATACGCCTGGATACCTTCACTGACGCTATCGGAGCTACGGACTACGATGTCTTCGGATGGGATGCCAAAATACTCCCTCATTTCCTGAATGTATTGGTTATCAGATTGGATATTGAGCTGCTCGTCGGAATTGATTTTTAAGAAAGTAATGTGTGCTTTCAACTGCCGGGCGAGTCCTATGGCTTGTGCCAACACCGGTTTTTCATCGAATTCCAGCTGGGTAGCGTAAACTATATTTTTGAAATCGGCATCCGCAGCCATTGACGGGATGACCAGCACTGCACAGTCAGCATCCGCAGCGATGGCCGCGCTGTTGCTCCCCAGTAATTTGTCCAGAAAGCTGCCTTGCCCGGTCCTTCCCATAACGATCAAATCGACCGCATTCTTTTGGGCTTGATGAAGGATCGCGGGCTGAGTTCCGCCGGTTTCCCAGATTCCTTCCGCATGGATTCCCTTTTGGCGAGCGAGTGCCACTGCTTCGTCCAGTTTTTCGCGGTAGGAGTCTTCGAGCTCCTTGTATACTTCCAATGAGCCGGTGTATTCAGGTAGGGCAATGTTATCCACGAAAGGGTGGTAAACATAAAGGATCAGCAGGCGTGCCTTTGTTTTGTTTGCAATACGGATGGCGAAGGAAAGCGCCTTTTCGGCATTTTCTGAAAAATCGATAGGTGCAAGGATTGTTTTCATGAGCTCTTCAAGTGAGTACGTAGCAGGCCGTCGTGGTTCTGTACGCTCAAATTTCCAGCCATTCACCGGATTCATTTATGATTTATGTCATGCTGCTTACTGACTAAAGTTTTGAGTTGTTGGTCATGGGTATTGGCTATTACCGTCATTTTTGAAACTGACAAATGTCATGATCACCGGGGTTTTTAATAGCCAACTTTACCGGCACATTCCACTTGAAATACAAAGATTTATGCTACCTAAAACCATGAAAGCAGCGGTTGTCCACGAGTTTGGCAAGCCGCTCCGGATCGAAGAAGTTGCCGTTCGGCGCCCTGGCAATCACCAGGTTTTGGTCAAAGTCGTCGCCAGTGGCGTATGTCACACCGACCTCCACGCCACAGATGGCGACTGGCCGGTGAAACCTGTATTGCCGTTGATCCCGGGTCACGAAGGTATAGGCTATGTGGCCGCGGTGGGGCCCGAGGTGACCGGTGTTAAAGAAGGGGACATTGTAGGCGTCCCCTGGCTGTATAGCGCGTGCGGTTGCTGCGAGTATTGCATTACCGGCTGGGAAACGCTCTGTGACGCCCAGCAGAACGGCGGTTACAGCGTCGATGGCAGCTATGCCGAATATGTGTTAGCCGACGCGCGCTACGTAGCGCATTTGCCGGCGGGGACCGATATGCTCGGTATGGCGCCTATCCTGTGCGCCGGCGTGACTGTCTATAAGGGCTTGAAAGAAACCGATACCAAGGCAGGGGAGTGGGTGGCCATTTCAGGTATTGGCGGTTTGGGGCACCTGGCTGTACAGTATGCGAAAGCAATGGGCATGCACGTGGCGGCTATCGACGTGAGCGAAGATAAGCTCGATCTGGCAAGGCGCCTTGGGGCCGATCTCACTGTGAATGCGATGCTGCAAGATCCCGGCACTTTCTTGAAAAAAGAGACAGGGGGCATGCACGGTGTGCTTATTACCGCCGTTGCGCCGGTTGCTTTTCAGCAAGGGCTCGCGGCGCTTCGAAAAAAGGGTACGATGGCATTGACCGGTCTGCCTCCCGGCAGTTTCGATTTGCCGATTTTCCAAACGGTGCTTAACCGGCATACCATCCGCGGCTCGATCGTGGGCACGCGCAAGGATATGCAGGAAGCGGTCGGCTTTGCCCTCGACGGCAAAGTGAAAGCAACGGTCCACACTGCAAGGCTCGATGATATCAACAGCATATTCGACGATATGAAGGCGGGCCGGATTGAAGGAAGGGTCGTGATGAGCATGTAGCGGTATGCCGACCGCGCTGGCAGCCGCGGTGATCTGAGCAATATCATATTCTGTCGTGCCTGCTGTCATCCCTAAGATAGCCTCCACAAACTAACTTCGGCCTGGCGTATAACCATACAAGGTAGCGCAGTCAAATCTTTAAACCCGAGCCTATGAAACGAATACTTGTTCCCTGTGATTTTTCGGCGGCGGCGAGGCATGCCTTTCAGTTTGCCGTAGAAATGGCCGCAGCTTGTGACGGTCATGTTCTTGTGTTAAAAGTAATGCAGGTTCCGAATATTTTTGGAAACGGCATGCCCGGACAGCCTTATGTAGCGATCGATCCGATATCGACCATTGACGAGTGGATCGCGTACAGCGAAAAGGAATTTGAGAAAATGAAAAGAAAAACCGGACGCCCGTCGGGCTCCGTAGAACTGCTGCTGGAAACCGGATATGTAAACGATGTGATCCGTGACGTAATCGCGAGGGAAAAGATCGACCTGGTGATTATGGGCACCGACGGTGCATCCGGAATGAAAGAGCTCTTCATCGGTTCGCACACCGAAAAAATCGTTCGCGCTTCGCCGGTTCCGGTTATGGCCGTCCACGGCCCCTTCCATCTGGAATGGGTGAAAAATATTGTTTTCCCAACAACGATGGAGCTCGACCAGAAACCGTTGGTAGAGCAGATCAAGGCTCTCCAGACATTGTTTGGGGCAGTGATCCATTTGCTTTACATCAACGGGTTTCCTTTTAGTCTGGAATCCGATGAAGAAGCTGAACGGAAGCTGGAAGACTATGCCCTGCTTTACGGATTGAAAGACTTCACCGTTCACGTGAGCAGGGGACTTAATGTACAGGAAGGTATCCTTAAATATGCGCGCCGTATTCCCAATTCGATCATCGCCATGGGCACGCACGCGCACAAAGGCCTGGCACATTTTACGGAGGGCAGCGTTGCCGAGGATGTGGTCAACCACTTGGCGGAACCTGTCTGGACTTATGTAATGCAATGAGCTGATAATCTGACCTACCCACAACAGGCAAGTCACTGAATTCATGACAGATTCCACTCATATATTCCGCATTCTGGTCCCATGCGACTATTCACCGGCTTGCAGGCAGGCGCTGGAAGCTTGCGCCACGTTCGATTGGCGAATGCCTGTCGAGGTATTCGTCCTGACCGTGGAAGATCCTATGCAGGCTAGCAGCGAAGGGTTGAAGGCGGACCGCCTGTTAGGGGAGTGGCTTGCAGCTTTTCTGCCCGACATCAAAGTCCGGAAGTTACAGGCAAAAGGCCGGTTTGTTACTGCTGTTCTGGAAGCGGTCTCCGTGCAGGGTATAGATCTGGTCCTGGTCGGAACCAGGGGAGCAAGGGGATGGGATGGCGTTTTTGTCGGCTCGCATGCCGAAAAGATTGTGCGCGTTTCCCCCGTTCCGGTCGTTACCTTTCATCAGCAGCCGCACTTTGGAGGTTTGAAGAACATTGTCGTTCCCATCGATATTGATCGCGATCCCGCCGCACTGCGCTCGTGTCTGGCGAAGTTATCCGGATTGTTTGAGGGGCGTTTTCATCTTTTGTATGTAAAAACGGACCAAACCAGAGACGAACAGGCAGCCGTGGAGTCGCTGGCGGAATGTGGCCGGAAGCTGGGGCTCGCCCATTGCATAAAGTCGGTCATACATGCAGAAGAGGTAGCGGAGGGAATTCTCAGATATGCCGATCTGGAAGGAGCGGATTTGATTGCAATAGGAACATTGGGCGATCCCGATCCCGCGCACATGTTCCGCCCGAGCGTTGCGGCTGATATTGTCAACCATGCCAAAATACCTGTCTTTACGTGCCAGCCGTGCCATCAGCAGGCGGCGGCATCACATTAAACCTTACTACTATGACCTACCAAGCAGATCAAGAAGAAGTCACATTCGTACTTCCCTTGTATTTTCTAAAAGCAGAAGTGACATTTACCCGGCAGTCGACGGATGACGGGCTTACTGTTCCACTCGCGCCCGGCAATGGCCCGCGGGTAAGCATTTCAACGCGCCAGTTTGCAAAAGGCTTCTGGCTGGCTCAGCTTAACTGGTCCGTCGGACGGGAGCGGTTTTGCAGCGAGGGGTGGTTTGAGATCGCCTGACCATATCGGAATAAACGGAAACGGGCTGCCAATGCATTGGCAGCCCGTTTCCGTTTCCAGGAAGCTTGTATCTGATTTATGGATGCGCGATAAAGACCGGCAGGTTCAGATTGCGGATCAGCGGATCGGCAGTGCTGGGTGCCAGCATATTTGAAAATGCGTTGCGGCCGTACGATCCCATGACGACCAGCGTCTTTTTCTTGTTCATTAAAAAGGCAAAAAGCTCCGAATTGGGGTGCCCGTAAAGTTTTTTGAAGTGAGCGTTGGAGTAGTGTGAGCTCACAAGCCGGGCCAGTTTGCTGGTATCAGCGTCTTCCGGTTCATTCTCCCCGACGACCTGCACGATTGTTAGCCGGCAGTCTTCCAGCTCTGGTAAAAGGTAAGAGAACTGCTTGATGGCATGAACAGCTGCCGCATTCCCATCGTAGGCGAATACGATCTCTTCCACCCCTTCGAAAACGGTAGGAGCTATCATCACGGGGCATTCGACGGCACAGAGCACATCTTTTAAGAACGCGCTGGGTTTTTTCGCATCCGAGGGTTCAAATGCGAGATCGCTGCCAATAATCATCAGATCCGCGTAACGGCTTTCGGCCAGGATTTGTTCAAGCGGCTCGTGCGGGTTTTCATGCACGCTCACATGTACGCCCTGGCGCTCGCAGATAGCGCGGAAAGTACTTTCGTGTTCGCTCAGCAATTCCTGCCTTTCCTTGAAATCGGGGAGGTCACTCAGCGTCAGTGTTTCCGCAAAAGGCGTCCCCAATGCGACTTTCATCTGGGGAACTTCCTGGTACGGCGCGTTTTGCATAAAAATCCCGGTCAATCTCGACTGGGTCAGCGAGGCCAGATAGCAGGCGAACTGGACGTGATGGGTATTGAGATGACCGGCGTCGATCACAAGACGAATGTTTTTCATATTAATATGGTATTTAGATGGATTGCAGGGTATGGGTTTTCATCGAACCGGTTTCGGCCAGGTTGGCATGTAGCCGGAATGCTTCTTCGAGAATGTGGGGAGTATGGCCTCCGCGGCGGCAGGCACGGTCGAAATAGGCGGAGAGCTCCCCGTGGTAATCGGGGTGAACACAATGCCTGAGAATGGCCTCCGCTTTTTGCCGGGGCGCCAGCCCTCTCAGATCGGCTAAGCCTTGCTCGGTCACGATCACATCCACATCGTGCTCGGAGTGGTCGACGTGGGTTACCATGGGTACTATACGCGATATTTTGCCGCCTTTGGTCACCGACTCTGTTACAAAAATGCTCATGTAGCTGTTTTGGGCAAAGTCGGCAGAACCACCGATGCCGTTGACAATGTGGCTGCCCGAAATGTGCGAGGAATTTACATTACCATAAATATCGCATTCCAGGGCTGTATTGATGGCGATAATACCCAGCCGCTGGATCACTTCGGCGGCATTGGTAATGTCTTGCGGGCGGAGCAGGATCTTATGGCGGTAAAGGTCGAAATCGGCGAACACACGCTGGTAGCAGGCTTCCGATAACGTCATCGAGCTTCCAGAAGCGAAATCCATCTTCCCGTTCTCAATCAGCTTGAATGCGCTGTCCTGCAATACTTCCGAGTACATAGTCAGATGCTCAAAGTCGCCTTCCGCGAGCCCGCCCAGTACGGCATCGGCGATTTTGCCGATCCCCGCCTGCAGGGGCCTGAGGGAACGCGTCAGCCGCCCGGCAGCTATTTCTTGGTCAAAGAAGCGGAGCAAATGCTCAGCAATAGCTTCGGCGGCCGCGCTACCTGTCGCAGTCTCAGCCGGGCTATCCTTCTGGTTCGTAAACACGATTGCGGCAATCTTAGACGGATCGCAGGCAACCACCTGCTGGCCGATGCGCTGCCACACCTCGGTAATCGGCAGTATGGCACGGCCGGTGGGATCTTCCGGAAGAAATACATCGTGGATTCCACGGATTTCGACAGGCACCGCCTGATTAATTTCGATGATTACCTGCCTGGCTTGTTGCACGAAGATCGCCGAATTACCCAACGAGGTGGTTGGCACAATGCCGCCATCTGCTTCGATTGACGCCGCTTCGATAATGGCAATGTCAATCGGCGGTAAGAAGCCGTTGCGGATATGGGCGGCCGTTTCACCCAGGTTCTCGTCGATGTACAGCAGTTTGCCCTCGTTAATGATCGTCCGCATAACCGGGTCGGACTGGAATGGCAGCCGCATGGCGATTGCGCCTGCCGTGGCCAGCGCGCCATCGGTCCCCTGGCCCAGCGACGCCCCGGTCATCAGGGTGATACGGGTGTGATCGTTTTCGGCCCTCCCGGCCAGTGCGGCCAGTACCGCTTTGCTGTCGCCCGAGCGCGTAAACCCGCTGGCGCCTACTACCATGCCATCCTCGATGAGCGAGGCTGCCTGCGGGGCCGACATGATTTTGGAGGACAGTGTTTTATATTTAATTCTGGATGTGTCGAACATGGTGTTTGTTTTTTAATTTGACGGATTTCGGATCGGCTGAATGGCCGGGCTGCCCGTTATAAATTCTCATCAGGCGGAACATGGCCCATGCGAGCAGCAATGGCATCGGGAAGGCGGCGTAGAGCCCCAGCGGGGCAATAGCGATGCAGAAAATAATTCCCGCCCAGCTGCCAGCCGTAAATAGCCGCCCCTTTGCCGTCATGGCCAGTGCAATCAGCAGTTGGCAGATGGCTATCGTGAGCACCATCGGTGTGATAATGGGAATGAATGCGCCCACTATAAACCGTTCGTAGAGCGGTATGGCGCCATCCGCAAAGTCCTGGTAGCTCCATGGGGCATCCAGCGCTATGTAGGCATTGACTCCCGCGGCGAAAAAGAACAACAGGAACAGGATTGTGCGTGCAACGGAAGGACGTGCTTTGCTGATCCAGATCATGAATATGGCCAGTCCGTTGCAGGCCAGGTAAAAGACCCAGGAGACCATGTCAAAGAATTTGAGCGAATCCATAGTACCGGCTTTGAGATCGTTATTGTATTTAACTGTCTCAAAATAAGCGTTATGTTGTGTCAAAAAACTTGACAGGACTTACCCGGATATATGATCTGTGTCATGTTTAAGCGCGAGAACTGGTGGCTTTGGCCTGCTGGGAGTTAAGCACGCTGTGGTTCGGGCCGACCTCCAATTTTTTGAGATTTTCAGGCATGCTCCGAAAGCTTGTATGTCCAGACAGCCTCGTTGGTGTGGTTAATGACATTTTCGGCTACGCTTCCCAGCATCAGGTGCGTGAGGCCGGTGTAGCCGTGCGTTGCCATGGCGATCATCGAGCCTGGCATGCGGGCGGCGAATTTGAGGACCCCTTTTTCCTCGGTGGCAGCATGTGTGACATGTACAGTGAAATCGGCAAGCTCGTAGCATGCCGCCAAGTCATTGAGCATGCCTGCAAGTGTCTTTTCAGAGTCTTTGCAATCGGGTGTCTTTACGTAAAGCAGATGAAGGTGTGCTCCAAAAAACGATTGCAACGCCCTGATCTGCCATATAAAGCGGTGCTGGTTGAGATCGATGGTCGTAGGGAAAACGATGTTGCGGACCTGACTTATCTTTTGTCCTTTATGAATCGAAATAACCGGTACAGGGGCACTTCTGATAATTTTTTCGGTATTCGAACCCACGATTACTTCCGCAATCCCGCTACTGCCATTGGTTCCCATCACGACCAGATCCGCCTCCGTTTCGTGAATGGCTTTGATGATAACCTGATGCAGCAATCCCTGTTCGACGCGAAAGCCCGGTTCTATTTGTGTTTTCAGCGAGCGTCTGACCTGTGCGAAATTTGTCGTTGCTTCACGGCCCAGTTCGGCTAGTATCGAGGCGGAGCCGATGGGATAGCCATTCGGGTCCAGACTTTCCAGGTAGACCGGCGCCATGCTTACCACATGCAAGGCTATTACCTCGCCTTGTGCCGACTCGGCCAGTTCAATGGCGAACCGGAGTGCGGACATGGAAAGTGCTGAGAAGTCGAAAGGAACAAGGATCTTTTTCATATGTAGCTGGCTTGGAATGGTGTGATCATTTGAATCGGCTGCAAGTTATTGACACGCAACAGAGGCAAAGATGACCAATGGTACTTCATGAACTGACTTTGCTCATGTCTGTCGGGTCCCGTCTGGTTTTTAAGCCAGATGCTAACAGTGAAACTTCCGGACGATTGGGACCCAGGCTGGTATGTCGGTTCCGCAACTTGTCAGGCAGTTCAAATCTGCTTTTCATACTACACCTTAACAATATCTTACCGATATCCGGTTAAAGCAGGCAGCCCACTTATTGCAACATCCAGGCGAGCAGGTGCATGACATCGCCTGGATGTGCGGATTTGAAGATACGGAGGCTTCTTGAAGGGGCCTTTCCCCACTTTTCAAAATCGGATCCCTGACTAATCGTCCCCTGGTTGCCACGTCAAAGCGAATCCAACGTCACGCAAATCCAAACTGCTTCTAAAACCATAGACTTTTGCTCAATGCAACATTTGAGGAGAAGATTGCAACACCAGCGCTAAAATCGTTTTGGTGATTCATTTTACGTTTGTGCGGCCCAGATTCAATACATTTTGACGCCGGCGAATTGCGGACCGGCCTGAGATATTGATGAGCATACAAACTGGTGCATCAACCTTAATCAGCAAAGAATGAAATGTTTTTTCCAGCCAACCAGAAGGGGATTCTACCAATTTGGCAAGTTTTTGTTCCTTATTTTTTTAATGCGAAATACAGCAGTAAATGGCGCCCGGTATTATGAAGTTAGCAATGTACCACGGAACGATGCGGATCATCAACTTTGGAGTTTAACAGGTAGAGTAGGTGCTTCCGATGACACTGAAGAATTAATTCGGGATCAGCCGGTAAACTCGACGGGTTGTGCCGGGACCAGCGTCACTTTTTCTGTAACCACTAATGCCGGGAGTACTTATACCTATCAATGGCGTAAAGGCACAACGAACCTGGCTGACGGACCGACGGGAAGCGGGTCGACAATGGACGGTGCCACCACCGCCACACTTACAATCAGTAATATAACTTCCGATGATGCGACGGCCAATTACAATGTCATCGTGAAGTCTGCGGGCACCGGCTTTTCGGAAACTTCGGAAAATGTAACACTCACAGTAAACGCTCCTCCGGTGATTAACGCAAACGGACAACCAGCTTCCACTGTTTCTTGCCCGGGCACAGCCGCTTCATTTACCGTCACACCCACATCCGGAACAACGCCATTTGCGTATCAGTGGTACAAAGGCAACACGGCACTTTCCGATGGAGCTTCTGGTACAGGTTCCGCCATCTCGGGAGCTACAACACCTACGCTCACGATAAGTAATCTGAGCGGGGTAGACAACGCGACGAACTATAACGTAAAAGTGATGAACGTGTGTAGCGCGAGCGGCGTAAGATCAAACTTTGTGTCGTTGGCGGCCGTTACGCTGCCGACGCCGTCAACGCCCAATTCCCCAACCCTATGTGCCGGCGGCATTGCCCGGTTTGTAGCCAAAGCTACGGGCACACCTCCCTTTACGTATCAATGGAGAAACGGAACCACCGTTCTTGTAAATGGCCCGACAGGCAATGGCTCAACGATTACCGGGGCAACAACTGATACCCTGAAAATTATCGGCGCAACGGCGGCTGATGCGTCTTCCAGCTATAACTATATCACTCATAATGGCTGTGCTACCGCAGCTTTCTCATTTCCGGCTACGCTTACTGTAAATACGGTTCCTTCTGTTATTACTGAGACCGTCGAAAAGACGGCATGTGCCGGTACTACTGCGAGCTTTTCCGTAACCCACACCGGTGGCGGTAACGCTAATTATCGATGGCGTAAAGGCAATGCCACCCTGTCTGATGCAACCACGGGCAGCGGCTCTGTCATTTCAGGCGTTAGTACCTCGACGTTGACCATTAGCAATGTGGCCGTTGCCGATGCGTCTGATAACTACAATGTGATCGTAAGTACCGGCTGTGGTCCGGACACCTCGGCGAACTTAATTTTAAATGTTGATACAGCTCCTTTGATCAGTGCTCCTCCGCAGGAATTTACTGGCTGCGAGGGCAACGTTGCAACATTTGCTGTGGAAGCGTCTTCTAACCTGCCTCTGACCTATCACTGGTACAAAGGGAGTACGCCCCTTTCGGATGGCGATTCCGGGAATGGATCCTTTCTATCCGGGGCCACAACAGCCACCCTGAACTTGCTTAACGCTAATGTAGCAGACAATGCGACGACCTATAACGTCCATGTAACCAACAACTGCTCCGCTACCATTTCGAATAGTGCTTCATTGTCTATCTTTTCAGCGATATTGCCTATGAGCAATACCACCAGCACTTCGCTCGTCACTAACGATAGTCCATACCTTTATGATTCTGACTGTCGCCTGATAGCCCTGCTAACCCCATTCGGAAGTTCCCCTTTAAGCGGAAGTGTGACGGGTAAGGTGACCATAGATGCAAGTTTGCAAACCTATAACGGCAGACCCTACGTACAACGCCATTATGATATTGTTCCCGCTGCAAACGCAGCCACTTCCACCGCCACTACGCACCTTTATTTTACCCAGGCGGAGTTTGACGCATTCAATGAATCTCCAAAGGTTGAAAAACGACTGCCGGCCGGGCCATTGGACGCCGATGGTATATCCAACCTGCGTGTTGTTCAATTCCACGGCACCGGCACTAATCCCGGCAACTATACCGGACCACAGGAAATTATTGATCCGGAAGACGGAAACATTACCTATGACAGTGTATCTGGTCGCTGGGAAATCGTTTTTACAACAAATGGTTTTAGCGGGTTTTATCTGATGACGGACTACACATCTCTGCCTGTTACTTTGGTTGCGTTTAATGCTACCCCTTTGAACAATGGGTCGGTAGCGGTTACCTGGTCGACGAGCCAGGAAACCAACAACGAAAGCTTCGTTATAGAACGCAGTAGAGATATGAAGGTCTTTGAAATTGCCGGCGTCGTGAAAGAGCTTTCCGGTGAAAGCCACAGTTTGAAGAATTACCGATTTATCGATCAGCGGGCTATACCGGGGACAAGTTACTACCGGCTCAGGCAGATCGATACCGACGGGACTACCACTACATATCGTGCCACTTCGGTGGTGATTCGCGATCAGGATTATGGTGTAAGTCCTAACCCGGTTATCAACGGAAGTACAATTACAGTGAGTCTGGATGAACCCGAGACTGCTTTGGTGAAATTTTACAGTGTCGACGGACAGCTGGTACCGATTGAAAAGCGAGCGTTAAATTCGCGGGACGTAATGTTGAAACCGCTAGCACGAGTTGTTCCCGGCCTCTACTTGGTAATTGTGGAAGAAAGAGGGATCATCCGTCAGCACAAAGTATTGATTCAGTGACTCCAAATCCCATTGTGAACACGCTGGTGTTATCATCGTTGCGAAACACATCATTGATCGAAACGTTTTTCCTTTGAGGCAGTGTCCAGCATTGCCAAAACGAAGTTTATTTAGTAGTTCTTTAATTTGATTAGATACATAACGGGTAATGCTTATCTGTAAAATCAGGTTTGGCATTAGCCCTTTGATATTTGTACCTTTCCGTTTTACTCGCGAGATCGAAAAACAAGGAAGCGAAAACATACGAAAGGAAGGTATTTCTTAGAAATGACAAGGCGCATTGTTTTTATACTCTTTCTGCTATGCATAGGGCAGGTACTTTTTGCACAAGATGCTCTGATCATTTCCGATAGCACCACTTCTGTCGATCTCTGCCGATATACGGCTGTTTTTAGGGATGCAAGCCGGCATATGAGCTTTAAAGATGTTCAGAAACAACATTTTATTCCTGTCAATAAGCCCGAGTTCCAATATGCGTTTTCCAGGGATATTTTTTGGTTCCGGTTTCAAATAAGAAATGAAAGCGGCCTGAACGAAAACAACTGGTATCTTTTGTGGAGCAACGCGCTCGTAGATAACATCGACGTATACGTGCCGGGTGTCGACGGCACCTACAAGGTACAAAAGGGAGGACTACTGGTTGCCGACCACGAGAAATCCTATCAAGGGCCGTTTCCGCTCTACAAAATCGGCTTCCTGCCAGAGAAGAAGAATCTTACATTTTTTGTACGTCTGAAAGCGGACGAGACCATTTTGGGCTCTCTCAGGCTTATGAGCCACCAAGTTTATATTGATCAAATCCCCAAGACTTTTGCCATGATGTGGCTGGTGATAGGCATCCAGTTGCTGCGGGTTTTGTATAATATCGTTCTCGCCTGGTATATCAGGAATGGGTCGTTCCGCTGGTATTCATTTCATACGGTGATCGTTACACTGTCGGTACTGGGCTCATTCGGGCTGATCGGAGGTGCATTGAATGATTTCCCGCGAGTAGCCGGTATTATGAATTCATCCTTTTACCTGCTTATGCCGGCGACTTACACCTTGTTTATATTTTCATTGCTAAATGTCTGGAAGAACTATCGGAAGATCCGGTGGCTCTTTGTTACGATCATCATCATAAGCGCAGGGCAGGTATTGGCACATGTTGTCGTACCCCGCAGTTTTTTATTGCAGTCCAACACGTACGTTTTTCTGTCTACGGTTTTTCTGCTCACCGCGACGACCGTCGATGCTCTGCTGCGACGATTGTCATTCAACGCCTATTTGCTCATCCCTTGCTTTATCACCCTGATACCGTTTACTTTTCTGAACCTGCAGGCGCTGGGTCTTATAAACTTCGGTTGGATTTATCCCATGATTTATGCGACTAATTTCCTGGAAATATTCGCGTTGTCGCTTGTAATCGGGAAGGTAATTCAAGCGACGGAAAAAGAGCGGTTTCAGACTGAAAAGGCCTTGTTGACGGAAAAGCTCGAAGCTGAGAAGCTGGTGGAGCTGGACCATATTAAAACACAATTTTTTACAAATATTTCGCACGAGTTCCGTACGCCCCTTACGCTTTTGATGGGTCCGTTGGAGGAAATGCGGCAAAAGTATCCAAACGAGCACCTGATCCCCATGATGCAGCGTAACACAACACGTTTGCAGGCGTTGATCAATCAGCTTCTGGACCTTACCAAACTGCAGGCAGGAGAGTTTAAGGTGGAGACTCACCGGGGCGATATCGTCTCCTTCCTATCCTGTATCTTTTCATCCTTCGAATCCCTGGCCCAGAGCCAGCAAATTCATTTCTTTTTCAAGCAGAGCCATACATCATTGGAAACTGATTTCGACGTGGATAAAATGGAGAAAATCGTTACAAATCTGCTTTCGAATGCTTTCAAGTTCACACCAGCCACTGGAAAGGTTGAAGTCAACGTGATTTATCAGGTCCATGGCACAAGTCCATCGCTTGTGATGGAGGTTAACGACACCGGAATCGGCATCGACGCACAAAAATTACCCAGAATTTTTGACCGCTTTTACCAGGCAGACGATTCACCCAGGCGTGACTATGAGGGGACTGGTATCGGACTTGCGCTGGTCAGGGAACTGGTGGAGCTGTTAAAGGGAAATATAGGCGTAGAAAGCGAGGCGGGCGCAGGCACCTGTTTCAGATTAACACTGCCTTTGGTAGTAAATCCGCAGACGGCATCCGAGACCCTGCCACTGATGTCGCCAGCAGAGCGAAAGGATCGTGACGCGGTGTACGCACCTGGGCAAAGTCACACGGAGCAAATCTCAAATGCCTCACTACCGATCCTGCTGATCGTTGAAGATAACGTCGATTTGCGAATCTACCTGAAAGACGTTTTTGATGGGCAATATCAGGTTGTCGAAGCTGTTGACGGCCAGGATGGCCTGGATTCCGCTTTCGAAATAATTCCCGACCTGGTGGTGACCGATCTGATGATGCCGCGGTTGGATGGATTCAGTTTTTGCCAGCGACTCAAATCCGACGAGCGTACCAGTCACATTCCAGTGGTAATGCTCACCGCCAAGGTTGCTTTGGCTGATAGGCTGGAAGGTTTCGGCCTGGGTGCAGACGATTACCTGGAAAAACCTTTCAGCAAGGATGAGTTGCTGGTACGGGTGAAAAACCTGATCCAGCAAAGGATTTTGCTCCGGGAGAAATTCACAATGATGCCTGCGGTGCCCCTGGGTGAGCCCGTTTCTACTGCCCGAAACCTGGATAACCATTTTATCGTAAAAGCCAGGAATGTTGTCACGCAACATCTGAGCGACAGCAGTTTCAGTGCCGACACTTTCTCGGATCTGATGGGGATGAGCCGTTCCAACCTTCACCGGAAAGTCAAAGCACTTACCGGGCAGACAACCACTGAGTTTGTGCGTACCATAAGGCTTCACAAGGCCTCGGAACTGCTCGCGCAAAAAAACCTCACTGTTTCGGAAGTAGCCTATCAGGTAGGCTTTGAAAGTCTGTCCTATTTCTCGAAGACATTTCAGGAACAATTCGGGGTAACCCCTTCTACGATTACTCTTTCCTAGTCCGTGCTTTACTGAACTTCGGTCTTCACGTTATGCGAAGTCTGATTTCTTATTTGCTGCTTTCTTCGATATAGGGAGTCGAAATTACATATGAATCAAGCCCAAATGTTTCTTTAATGTATTGCAGAATTAGTTTGTTTAATTGTTAGCTAATATTTGAGACATTATAGCAAGTAATTGCAACATTGGCGCTAACAGGCCTATGCACGAACTACATAGTTTTGTTACACTTTATCATACTTTAATATCAAAATCCATGAGTGTAACAATTGATTTGACTACGTTGGGCCAGCAGTATGAACATGGCTGGAACGATGTAAATGGCACAGCCGCCAAATTTACGAGCGAAGATTCCGATTACCGGATTTACAAGCCATCATGGGTGTGCAATAGCGATGGCACGTTTACCGCCGTACTTAAGCAGGACCATGTTCGGGGCGGAGCAGTGGACGACCACGCCGAAACAGTGACCGTGTTCGATAGCACCGGTGCTTTGCAAAGCACGTCGACAAACTGGAACTATGGCAACAACAAACAGATTCAGACCGGAACTGTCCTGACGGTTGATCTGGTGGCGGCATTTGTCATTACCTCCACTGCATTGGTTGACGGCGGATTGTCGCTCGCGCTGGTTCCGGAAGTGGTGGGAGCGATCAGCACAGGTTGCAAAATCTACAACAAACTGGCAGGTGAAGTGATCGAACTGGATGACGATGGGGGACGATTAAACTTTGTCGCGGTAGTGAACCATAATTTGAATAAGTTATGCGCCTCCATCGTGACCAGCTAATTGAAACAGCACTTTTCTACTTACCTCTTTAAACAACAGATCACATGCATTTCGACAAAGATAAATTTGCCTCGTCTATGGGCGATAAGTGGGACAAAAAGGATAAAATGGCCATGGAGTACGAAAGCAAAAATTCGAACTATCGAACCTGGCTTCAGGATACATCGCTACTGCCCAAACAAGGCGGCCTATACGTTTCCAGCAAGATTGACCATATCCGGGGCGGATTTGGAGAGGACGACCACATTATTGTGATGATGGGCTACGGGCCGGACGGCATGGCTATCACCGGGCAGGCTGCTGTTCAGATTCAGGAAGACAAAAGCAGCTACACGACGGATATTATTCAAGGAACCAATATAGAGCAGAATGTAGCCAATGCAATTAAAGCGCGCTTGAAGTCCGAATACGACGATAGCAACAGCGGACGGCAAAATATACCCAATGTCGTCAAAAGAAATCTGGATGCTATAACAGCCTCTATTGTTATTCAATAACCCGGCATTTCGCACACGCGGCCGACGATGGAGAGGCCCAGGCCACTTCCTTTCACTTCGGGTGGGACGGTGGGCGAAATGCCGGCCGTTTCATTCCACAATATCGCGAATCATCTTGCGGATTTCCAGGCTGGTCATGCTACTTTGCTTTGGGGTAGTCTGGGTGAAGATAATGCCAGCGATTTTGTGTTTGGAATCCTGCCACGGGTGCGTGCCAAATAGCCCTGGGCTGCTGCTTTCTACAACTTTCCCGTCGGCATCTACCACATCCAGCCAGTTGCCGACGCCATATCGGATCGGCCTGGCGGGGGTAGGGGAGAACGGATTGTTGACGTACGGCGTGCCGGTGATCTTTGCGTTTTCGGTCTGGTCGGCAAGCATGATGTCGATGGCGTTTTCGCTCAGTACCCGGCGGCCGTTGCTGACGCCCCGGTTGACAATCATTTCCAGGAACCTGAGATAGTCGGCGGCGGTTGTGTGCACGCCCCCTGCAATGATCGGGTTGCGTACCGAGCGGTATTCGGCCGTCATCCCGCAAGGCCGGGCAATGCGCGCATCGAACAGGTCCTGCCACTTCTCGCCTGACACGATCTCAGCGATCCTGCCGCCGATCTGCATGCCCGCGCTGCCGTAGTCGAATGCTGTGCCGGGTCGGCTGACAAGCGGGGTGTAAACGGCGATCGAATCGACCGCCTGGCCGAGCGTGATCGTTCTTTGGTATTCGTATTTTTGCGGGGAATCGCCACCAAAGCCAGCCGTGTGCGCAAACAATTGCCGGATCGTAATGCTTCCTTTTTTGTTGGCGGTAAATATCGGCAGAAACTTGCCTATGCTGTCGGAAAGCGTCAGCTTACCCTCGTCGACAAGGCTCATGATCACCGCGGCTGAAAGCCATTTGGAGGCCGATGCGATGGGTTTGCTGGTATGCTCGTCAAGGCCGGCTCCCTTTTTGTAAATCAATTCGCCGTTCTGTGATACGAGCACGATCACCTGGTTGTTATAGTCGGCCAAATGCGCGTCTATGAACTTATCCACCTCCTCAAAATTATATGCGTCGGGCGTTTTCGGGCCGACTTCGCCGGTGTGGCAAGAGCAGATCGCTAATGCGCATGCGGTCAGGACTTTCAGTATTTTCATCGTATTGCTTTTAAGATCTGCGTTTTTTTAATTGTTCTTTCATTTCCTGCTGCTGCTGTTTGAATTGCCTGAATTGTTCGGGACTCAGCACCTTTTGCAGCTCTTTTTCTTTTGCAGCGCTGACCTGCTGGAAGGCCCTGAGTTTGGTAAGCCTGCTGCCGCTACCGGCTATAACCGGGTCCATTTTGCGGGCATAGCTTAAATTAATGGAAGACACTCTTGCAACCTGTGCGGAATCGAGATCGAGCGTTTCTTTCATGCGCTGGGTCTGAAATTCCGCGCGTTCTTCGGCAGACATGTCGGAAAGCCGGTTTTGTTGGGCATAAGCGCCCGAAGCGAATAGCAGCAACACCAGAATGGAATGGACGGTTAAGTTTTTCATTGGGCAGATTGTTTGATTTCGGTTCAAAACAAACCCGCAGACGGCAGAACAAAAAAGTAAGTCAATGAGCGTAGGAAAATCCTGGATGAAAAGCTGTGGATTTCCTTTGAACGCCTTCGGGCCATTTTGAAATGCGTTTCACCCGGTAAACCTGCAAGCTCATCGGATAATGCAGGACATTCGCAGGATATTGTTCCGGATTTGACGGTTATGGCTTACCATTGCAGGATCAATTGGCCCTTAGATGAAAAACACTGCACCAAAGAAGATCCCTGCGATGACCGCGTTTGCCTGGCTGGGCTACTGGCTCATCTGGGTGCTCATGTTTTCCAATACCCAGCAGGTTGCGGGGGCGGCCTGGGCTGCGACTGTTAATGTGGGCTTGCAGGCTGGCATTGTGTACGTCAATATCCTGCTTCTGATCCCATTTTTTCTGGAAAAACGGCGCTATGTCTTCTACGGGCTGCTTTGCATGGTGGTACTGGTGCTCCTGGTCAAATTGCAACTTACGCTGGTACCTGCGGATATGAAAGTGATCCTGAAACGCAACATTCAATATCCGAGGGCATTCCAGTTCATGCGGATATTCCTGTTTTTTATGGTTGTGCTCATCATCAGCACCGCCTGGAAGTTTGCCATTGACCGTTTCAATAACCTGCAAATGCAGACAGAGTTGTCGAAACGACAATTGGAGAGCGAGCTGCAATTTTTGAAAAACCAGATCAATCCGCATTTTTTGTTTAATACCCTCAACAACATTTATACGCTCGCCTACCTGAAAGAGGACAATGCCGCCCCGATGATCATGAAACTCTCCGAACTGCTCCGGTACATGCTGTATCAATGCCAGGGGCCATGGGTGCCTTTACAAGACGAGGTAGCTTTTTTGCGTAATATCGTGGAAATGCAAAAGCTTAAATCAGACACCTACGCGCAGCGGATCGTATTCGAGGTGGCGGGCGTAGGGCCCGGTCACCGTATCGTGCCGCTTTTGCTACTTACTTTTTTTGAGAATAGCTTCAAACACTGTGATCTGGACCTGAACGCCAAAGGCCATATTCGCATCAGCTTGGAAGTGGACGACCGGGATACGCTGTCTTTTTTTTGCCTCAATACAAAAAGACCGGCAACGGCCGCTGTGAACGAGCCCGGCGGGATTGGTCTGGCAAATGCAAGAAAGCGGTTGGAGCTCACTTATCCCGGCAGGCATGCGCTGGAAATCAACGATCATGCCGGTACATTTGAAATCCGATTGACTGTGAACCTATGAACATGACCTGCATGATCGTTGATGACGAGGCCCTGGCCCGTAAACTGCTCACCGACTACGTTTCCAAAATACCCACGCTCGATCTGGTGGCAACTTGTGCCAATGCGATTGAAGCCTCGACGGTCCTGAAAAGCCGCCCGGTCGATCTGCTTTTTCTGGACATTCAGATGCCCGACATTAACGGCATCAGCTTTATGCAGACGCTGGCGAAAGACCAGTTGATTGTATTCACGACAGCCTACACCGAGTACGCCGTCAAAAGTTACGAGCTCAATGCGCTCGATTACCTGGTTAAACCCATCGCATTTGAAAGATTTTTTCAGGCCGTGGGCAAAGCGATTGACCATTTGGCGACTCATCATACCAGGCGGGAAAATGCCGTAGCTGACAATGCGCAGGATTACATATTTATCAAATCGGATGCAAAGACCTACAAGGTGGCATTCAGCGATATCGACTATGTCGAAGCTTATGGCGAGTATGTGCTCATCCATCGCGGGGGCGACCGGCTGATGCCGCTTTTGCAGCTCGGCAAAATGGAAGAGATATTGCCGGCCCCTGAGTTCATGCGGGTGCACCGCTCTTTTATCATTCAATTTTCGAAGATCGAAGCCATTCAGGGCAATTCCATATGGATCGGTAAAAAGGAAATCCCTGTAAGCAAAACCTACCGGGAAGCGCTGATGGAGCGTGTGCAGCAGCGGAATATCAATTAATCTTCCGTCAATCCCCCTACTGTCGTTACAGGTAGCTTAATGAAAACGGATGTTTGGTTAAGCCCGGACGACACGGTGAGGGTGCCCTGATGAATATCGATGATCTTCCTGGCAATGGTCAGTCCCAATCCGAAGCCGGGAATTTTGCCTACGTTGCTGGCGCGCATCATGGGCATAAAGACGTTGGCGATCTGCTCTTTGGGTATCCCAATTCCCTGGTCGGTCACGGTGATGGCCATATGGCCGTCTGCCAGGTCGACATCCAGGTAGACAGGTTTTTTACCTGAATACTTGCTGGCATTATCCAGAACGTTGATCAGCACGGTCCTGAGCAGTACCGAACTGCCCATTACGTGGGTAACCTGGCTTTTTTCGGTAAATGTGTCGGACAATATTAGCTCGATCTGCTGATCGGGGTGCTTCTCGCCGAAGTAGGAAATACTGTCCAGGATCGTATCGACAATGTTGACGTCTTGTTGCATCCGGACTGATTGCAAGCCTTCCACTTCCGCAAGTTGCAGAAGTGAATTGGCCAGGGTAATGGCATCTTCCAGGCGGAACAATGCTTTTTCCATGCTCGTGCGCACGTCGGAAAGTTGTTTGTCGTATGCGAACGAGGTTTCCAGGATTCCTTTGACGACCGTGAGCGGCGTGCGGATTTCATGGGAGGCATAGGCCACGAAATGCTCCTGGCTGTTGGCCAGGGTTTGCAGCCGGCCCAATAGTTCGTTGAATGAATTGGCCAGGTATGCGGCTTCATCGGCCTTGGAAGTGCTTTGGAGTCTGAATGAAAAGTCGTTCACCGAAGCAGGGTTCATTTGTTTGATGAGCTGGTCGAAGGGAAGCATCGAGCGGCGCGCAAACCAGAATCCGGCGAATGCGACAATGACCAGCAGCGCGATATTTCCCACTACCAGAATAAATAGCAAGCTGTTGCTGGCCTGCCTGCCGCCCAAGTCGTAGGCGGTGACCACGGACACATAACGGGTTCCATCGATCACAAAGGACAATGCCACGCCTTCCTTATGCGCATTCCAGGGCCGCGCCGTGTAGCTGAAAAACACCTCCTTCTCCCGCGCACGGGCCAGCAGGCCGGCGGTGAGTTTAAAATCATCAGCGCCGGAGGAATTGTAGACGACCTTGTTACCGGGGCCGACGATGGTTTCATGCTGATCGGAAAGCGTGAGATAGTTGAAACGGTGGAATTCCGCCCGGTTCTGAAAATAGAGCTGGCCTGCCACAGCGCGGCGTTGCAACCTGTTGCGGATCAGCGACTGGCGGTACGATTCATAGGTCTGGTAGATAAAAAGGGAAAAAAGCAGTAGCAAGGATGCGACCAGCGCCCCGAACCAGATCGTGATACGCTGCTTGATGCTCATGGCTCCGCTCCCAGCATATAACCCACGCCAAACACCGTATGCAGTAGTTTAGGCCCGGTATGGTCGATCTTTCTTCTGAGATAATTTATATACACGTCCACCACATTGGTATTGGTGTTAAAATGCACATCCCATACATTTTCCAGCAAATCGATTCGTCTGACGACCCGGCCCTGGTTGAGCATCAGGTATTCCAGCAATGCATATTCGCGAGCGGTAAGCTCGATGCGTTCACCCGCCCGCCATACCCGGTGTGAATCTGTTTCGACGACCAGATCGAGCAGTTCGAGGTGTTTTGGACGCGGCGCCCTGGCCGGGTGCCTGCGGGCAAGCGCCTTCAAGCGGAAAAGTAGTTCCTTGAATGCGAATGGTTTGGCCAGGTAGTCGTCGGCCCCCGCCTCGAAGCCTAAGACCTTGTTATCCAGACTTCCTAAGGCGGTGAGCATGATAACGGGCACGGCGGGCCAGTTGTGTTTGATAAAGCGGCAGAGGTCAAAGCCGTTGACGCCGGGCAGGTTTACGTCCAGCACCACCACGTCGTACCGGTTTTCATTGGCCATGCTCCGGCCTATGACGCCATCGAACGCCGTGGCTACGGAGATCCCCTCCGATACCAGCCCCTTCTGAATGAATTGGGTTAGCTCAACATCATCTTCGACAACTAGAACATTCATTTGTTTGCTGAATTAGTGCTTCAAATTTAAAGAGCTTCCGGTCACAAGACGTATAACAATGCCATTCTAATCACCTTTTAATAACCTTCTAATAGTCCTGTAATCAGCCGGGGGTTTACTTTGGCGATCGATCAACCGAAAGGAATCAACGTCCAATGATACGCTTACAGCTTCGTTTAATCTTCATTTTCCTTACAATCTCGCGCGTTGCCGCGCAGGGCCAGATCCTGACCATGGAGCGGGCGGTGGATGCCGCGCTTGCCAAATATCCCACAATAGACGCGCAGCGTGCGGCACTGGCGGGCTCCGAGGCGTCGGTAGGTGTGTTGAAGGCCAATCGCCTACCTAATGTGCGCCTACACGATCAGGTAGACCTCGGTACGGCCAATGGCTTGTCGGGTTCCTATTTTTCTATGGGTCTGATCGTCCCTACGTCCGGGGGACGCAGGGACGAAAACCGAATGGATCTCGCCTCGGGGAACATCGCATTGGCGACCGCCGACTGGGAGGTTTACAATTTCGGACGGTACGCGGCCGAAGACCAGCTGGCCTTGGCCGACATTGCTGTGGGGAAGGCAGCCGTGCAGCGCGAGCAGTTTATGCTGCAGCAGGCGGTGATAAGCGCTTACCTCGACGTGCTTTGGCGTGGCAGGATCCTGCAATTGGAATCACGCAATATCGCTCGGGCCGATACCGTCAGCCGGATTATCAATAACCTGGTAAACAACGGCATACGCCCCGGACTGGATTCTTCACTGGCAAGTGTGGAGCTCTCGCGGGCGCGGCTGAGCTATTACGAGATCGATGAAGGTCTGCGCCGGGCTTTCCTGCGGCTGTCCATGCTCACCGGTCGTAGCGTCAACCAATTGGAAATCGACACCACTTTCCATGAAAAGGCGCTTTTAGCCCAGGCTAACAATATGAAAGTAGTGAGCGCGCATCCGATACTCAGCTATCAGAATACCCTTCTAAACCGGCAACAATCAGAGATCAATGCGATCCGTAAAGCCGCGTTGCCCCGGGTGTCGCTGCTGGCTTCGGGTTGGGCGAGGGGTACGAGCCTGGACATCGATAACAATTATGGGCCGCTTGGACGCGGTTTCGGGTATAGCAGGACCAATTTCCTGCTGGGGATTGCCGCCACGGTAAACCTCACCGATTTCCGACGTGGCAAGAGCCGCACAGAGGTGCAGCAGTGGAAGATCAGGGAAGCGGGATCGAGGCTGGACTTCGAACGGCTGAAACTGGAAAACACCCTCGCTTCGTCGGATTCAGTGCTGAGCACAGTGCGGCTGGCATTGCAGGAACTACCTACCGCGATCCGTTCCGCCGAAAGCGCCTACCTGCAGCGGCTTTCCCTTTATAACAATGGTATCGAAAACATCCTCGGCCTGACCGACGCCATGCAGCTGCTGACTAAGGTGGAAAAGCAGGCCGTCGATATCAAGCGCAGCGCAATCGGGCTCCGCTTGCAGCGTGCCTTTGCCACCAATGATTTCGAGGATTTTTTTAGCTTTTTCAGGCGGTAGTAAACCCATTTATTATGTTGAATTTATCATTAAAACGTCCGATCGCGGTGCTGGTATTCGTTTTGGGACTGGTTGCATTTTCGATCATGTCCGCCACCAGGATACCGGTCGATATTTTCCCCAAACTCAATTCCCCGATCATTTACGTGATCGAGCCCTATGGAGGAATGTCGCCTGCGCAGATGGAAGGTTTCTTTGCGACGCGTATGCAGGATCAGTTTTTGTACATCGGCGGGATCAAAGAAATTTCCAGCCGTAGCGTTCAAGGGCTTACTATTGTCAAACTCGCTTTCTACGAAGGCAGCGACATGGCGCAGGCCGCGGCGGAAGTGGCCATTCAGGTCAACCGGGCCATGAAATTTTTCCCGCCGGGCGCTCTGCCGCCGCAGGTGGTTCGCTACGACGCATCCTCGGTACCGATCGGTGACCTGGTTTTCAGCAGCAAGACCCGTCCGTTGAAAGAGATCCACGAGCTGGCCGTTACCCGCGTCCGCCCGCTGTTTTCGACCGTGCCAGGCCTGACTGCTCCGCCGCCGATCGGTACCAATGCGCGTACGGTGGTGATTAACCTCGACCCGCAAAAGGTACGTTCGCTGAACATTTCGCCCGACGAAGTGGTAGAAGCGCTGGCTGCCAACAATGCCATGACGCCCTCGGGAAACATCCGCGTGGGCAATACCACATACATCACCACATTGAATTCACTGGAAGAACAGGTCGCCGATTTTGAAAAAATTCCCGTTAGTACAGCGGGAAGGATGACCGTCTTTTTGCGGGACATCGCCACCATTTCGGATGGTTCCGATGTTACGGCAGGCTATGCGGTGGTGAATGGTAGCCGCTCGTCCTACATTCCGGTGGTAAAAACTGCCGACGCTTCTACCTGGGACGTGGTGTCCGCCCTCAAAGCCAAATTGCCGGAAATGCGCAGCCTTTTGCCGGATGATATCATGGTCAACTATGAGTTCGATCAGTCCGTTTTCGTAATCAATTCGGTTAAGAGCCTGCTTTTTGAAGGTGGTTTGGGTGCATTGCTCACCGGGCTGGCAGTATTGCTTTTCCTCGGTGACTGGCGCTCGTCTCTCATCGTGATCATCACCATCCCGGTTTCTGTGATCGCCGCAGTGCTGTGCCTGAATATGGCCGGACAGACAATCAATATTATGACGCTGTCGGGCCTGGCGCTGGCCATCGGAGTTTTGGTAGATCAGGCGACGGTCACGATCGAAAACATTCACCAGCACCTTGAAATGGGAAAGCCGCGCATGCGGGCCGTTTACGATGCTTGCCAGGAGGTTGCATTGCCGCTGCTACTGATCCTGTTGTGCATTATTGCCGTTTTTGCGCCGTCATTTATCATGTCGGGTGTACCGCGGGCGATGTTCCTGCCCCTATCGCTGTCCATCGGGTTCGCGATGACGGCGTCCTACTTGCTGGCGCAGAGCCTGGTACCGATCCTGGCCAACTGGATGCTCAAGGAACATTCTCCTTCCGCAGATAGCATACACGAGGATGCAAGTAGAACCTCCACTTTCTTTGACCGTGTTCGCTTTCGGTTTGCTTCGCAGAGCCGGAAACTGCTGCGCGCGAATACATGGGTCGTGGGCATTTACCTGATCGTGATCCTGGCGTTGGCTGCCTGGGGTTTCGCCTTGATTGGGAAAGATATGCTGCCGCAGATCAACTCCGGCCAGATGGTGATCAGGATGAAAACCCCCGATGGTACCCGGTTGGAACGAACCGAAGAGGAGGTTAGCAAGCTGCTGACTCTGGTAAATGATGCCGCCGACGGGCACCTGGAAGTTTCATCGGCATACGTTGGCGTCGTTCCTACCAACTACGCGACGTCCAACCTTTACATAAGTACCAGCGGACCCAACGACGCGGTGATTAAGGTAGGCCTTCATGCGGAGTACAAAACCAATATGCAGGACCTGAAAGAGCGCATCCGAACAATGGTGCACCGGGAAATGCCTGACATTACCCTGTCGTTCGAGCCAGCTGACCTAACCGAAAAGCTCATGAGCGGCGGCGCTTTTACACCCATTGAAGTGCAGGTGGCCGGTAGGGATATGAAGGACATTGAGGGCTATGCGGGTAAGTTGGTGCAAAAGCTCTCGCAGGATGATCATCTGCGTGATGTGCGTATTGTGCAGCCGCTGAAATTTCCGGTGATCAATATCAAACTCGACCGGCAGAAACTGGCCGTCATGGGCCTTAGCCTGCAAGCTGCGGCGCGCTCCATTACTGCATCGACCTCGTCGAGCCGGTACACCGAGAAGAACCAGTGGCTCGACCAGAAGGCTGCCTATACTTACCAGGTTCAGGTTCAAATTCCTGAATTTGCGATGCGGAGCCTTTCGCAGTTGCAGGAGATTCCGCTGGTAGCAGGGCAGGCGAGGCCGGTGCTGGCGGATGTTGCTACGTTTTCGGTCGATACCTTGCCAGGAGAATATTCCCGGACCGGGCCCAGGCGGTTTGTGACGGTTTCGGCCAATATCCATCATCAGGACCTTGGCAATGCAACCCGATCTGTGGAGAAAGCCATTGCTTCGCTCGGCGAAGCCCCGAAAGGAGTAGTGATCCAGGTGAAAGGGATGTCTTCACTTCTGACGGAAACCCTGGATAGCCTGCAAGGAGGTCTTGGCATTGCGGTGCTGGTGATTTTCCTGCTGCTGGCGGCCAATTATCAGTCGTTCAAATTGTCGCTGGTAATCCTGTCAACGGTTCCCGCGGTGATCGCAGGGGCGATCGGAGCGTTGCTAATGACCGGCAGCACCCTGAATTTACAGTCTTATATGGGTATTATCATGTCCACGGGAATATCAGTCGCCAATGCGATCCTGATCGTTACCAATGCAGAGCGCCTGCGCTGGGAATACCGCGATGCCGGGCGGGCCGCGATGGACAGTGCTGCGTTGCGGTTGAGGCCGGTGCTGATGACCAGTTTTGCGATGATCGCCGGGATGGTACCCATGGCCCTGGGTACTGGTGAGGCCGGCGAGCAGGTGGCGCCTCTGGGCAGGGCAGTGATCGGCGGGCTTGTGGCTTCCACGCTTGCCGCGCTTTACATCGTCCCGCAGGTGTATGTATTCCTGCAAAAGAAAACCCCACTACGCGACCCGTCGCTGTTGCCGATCTCCGGGCAAGCGTCACATCCAGCATTCCCTTCCAATGGCTCCCTACATTCAGAACTATCTTAATATGAAAACGAATCGACATTACAGTTTGCTATGGGTACTCGGGCTGGGCGTTTTTACTGCCTGTTCTCCTTCGGAATCCTCCGACACCAGATCAGTGAAAAAGGCGGAAGCCAAGGGTGCGATTTCCTTCAAAATAGGGGAGGTATCGCAGACAGAAGTGGGGCAGGAAATCCAGCTTCCTGCCGAATTTGTGGCCTTTCAGGAAGTAAGCATTTACCCGAAGGCCGATGGTTTTGTACAAAAAGTGCTGGTAGATCGCGGCTCGCACGTGCACAAGGGCGAAATCCTGATGATCCTGGAAGCGCCGGAAACCGAGCAGCAACTCGTGGCTGCACGCTCGAATTACCTCAAAGCCCAGGCCGTGCTCGTAGCTAGCAAGGAGCATTATCGTCGGCTCAAAGCAAGCACACGCATCACTGGTTCAGTGTCTGCACTAGACCTGGAAAGCGCGCAGGCGAAAATGATGGCCGACAGCGCATCGGCGATGGGCGAACAGGCTAACCTGGCCGCATTAACCCAGATCAAAAGCTACCTCACCGTGCGCGCGCCCTTCGACGGTATCATCACCGAGCGGAACGTGCACCCCGGCGCGCTGGTAGGAGCAGGCCTGAAACAATCCGGGCCGATGCTGAACCTGCAACAGCAGGATCGGCTCAGGCTAGTGGTGGACGTACCTGAAAATTACAGCCTCGGCCTCAAAAGGGGCAAAGCCGTCACCTATCACATCAATGCAATGCCCGGCGAAACTTTCAAAGGGACCATCAGCAGGCGCTCGGGGAATATGAACCTTAAATTCAGGTCCGAAACCGTTGAAATAGATGTTACCAACACCTCCCGCCGGATTAAGCCGGGCATGTTCGCCGAAGTCACAATGGTTCCGGAAGCTACCGGGGGAGCGCTGACCGTTCCTACCACCGCGGTAGTGGCCTCAACGGAAAGGCAATACGTAATCCGGGTGGACGATGCCGGCAATTCCGAGTTTGTCGATGTCAGGATCGGGCAAAAATCGTCCAAGCTCACAGAAGTGTTCGGAGACCTGCGGAAAGGGGACAAAATCGTTGTCAATGCGCGTAATGATTTGAAGCAAGGCATTAGTCTGGGCGCTAAATGAGCGGTCGGTGCGGTAAGATAAACTTGTTATTTTTTGGCGCCGACGACTATTTTGGATGTATACCGCATCAAGTCGGCTATTTTTGTGCATGAATGAAACGATTATGCTTCCTGTCGAATATATGGGCGACTCTCATGAGCTACCATTGACCATTGTACCACTCGGGTACACTTACCAGCTACATATCCAGGTCGAAGGCAAAACGCTGATCTTTGAAAAGGACGATCAGGGAGAGTACCGCGTGATTGACGCTGTCCATGATGCCAGTGGTGTGAGCAAAGGGTTCGTTGCGGCGATCGTTGCGACCTTGCAGGCTCTGTAATCGTTTACGAGCCTGAACTGTCCGTCCGGGAGGGTGCCCGGATGGTCATCCCAGATTGGATTTTCGGTAGCTCGATGGCGATATACCTTTAAGCTTTTTAAAAGTCTTATTCAGGTGACTGCTATCCGCAAAGCCGAATTCTGCCGCGATGTCGTCCAGCCGTGCATGAGTATATAGTAAACGGGACTCTATCAGGGCAAGACGGTAATGGCTGATGTAGTTCTGAAGGGTTTCCCCGGTTTCACGTTTGAAATACTGGCTCACGTAAGTTGGTGATATGTGGAAATATGCTGCGAGCTTTTCAACTCTGAGCGCTTCGGGGGAATGGATGTGATGGTGTACATATCCCAGCAGCGAAAGCGGTAACCCCGGATGATAAGCCTTTGCATGCTGGATTAGCGTGATATTTCGGGCTGCGATGGTGATCACGGTATTGAGTAATTGCTGGGTCACCTCCGCGCCGCTGGGCCCGGGTAGCTGTTGTTCTCTCAAAAGCGCTTCCACCAGGGACCTTACTAACGGTTTATCGGTTACGGTTTTAAGGATGCAACCCGGCAAATGGTCGTGGTTATGAAAGATATATTCCAGTTTTTGAAGCCATTCTTTGGGCTGTGTCCTGAGGTAGCTTTCATTGAAGCGGATGAATACGAAACGCGTTTTTCCGCTGATCTCAAATCCGTGCCTGTCTTGCGGAAAAAGTAAGAAAAGCTTGTCAGGGCCGTAGGGCAACTCGTAATCGTTGATGAGCTGGATGCCGGTCCCTTCCAGAACATACACCAGTTCAAAAAAGGAATTCTTGTAATGCCTGGCATTAAACTGATCCGCTTCAAGCAACTCGATCTCGTAAGGCTGATATAGATTTTTAACCTTCATCCTTTGATTTTACTGAAATATAAATCAAATATACCGTTTTTGCGCCAACATTGCCCCGACCTTTGTTGCATAAAACATTAATCTTAAAAAAATGAATACGACAGTTTTTCTTCTGCTGCGCCTGGGTATCGGCATCAGCATGTTTGGGCACGGCATGGTCCGGCTACCGAAATTGAATGCGTTCAGCGACTGGATGGTCGGAAGCTTCGCGAAATCGATATTGCCTGCAACGCTGATAAAACCTTTCAGCCTAGTGTTGCCATTTGCCGAGCTGGGTATTGGGCTCATGCTCCTGATCGGCTTGTTTACCGAAACAGCCATTGTTTCAGGCGCCGTTTTAATGCTCGTACTAATACTGGGCACCACAATGGTCGAAAACTGGGAGGCACTTCCCTCGCAGCTTATTCACCTTGCCTTTTTTGGAGGACTGCTCCAGTTCATCGCCAGCAACACATGGGCGGTCGACAGACTTTTAAACAAACAATGACAACTTCAATGAGCAGTAGAAGATTATTTTTAAAAGAAACGGGTATGTTGGGGGCGGCAGGTTTGCTGGGCAGGCCTGGTAGCCTGATGGCCCTGCCCGGGCAAGCCGATGGTAATCAGCAACATAAATGGCCGGATGGCTCGCGTTTGGTTGTCTCCATTTCCATGCAATTCGAGTCGGGCGGGCAGCCCGACAACGCCGAAAGTCCTTTTCCACAAAACATGCGGCACGGGTTCCGGGACCTTCCGGCGGCTACCTGGTATCAATATGGTTATAAAGAGGGAATCCCACGAATGCTGGATAACTGGGATGAACTCGGCGTGAAGGTAACTTCCCACATGGTAGGTGCTGCCGTTGTCAAAAACCCCGATTTAGCCAGGGAAATTGTTGCAAGGGGCCATGAAGCAGCGGCGCATGGCATGAACTGGGGTGCGCAATACGACATGACGTATCAGAAAGAAAAGGAGTTTATTAAAGACGGAGCGGATGCGATTAAGCAAGTGACCGGCACTATTCCCACCGGCTACAATGCGAACTGGCTCAGGCGGGGCGATAATACACTCAATATATTGCAAGAGCTTGGTTTTAAGTACCATATCGATGACCTCAGCCGGGATGAGCCTTTCATCGTCCGACTTAATAAGGGTGATTTCGCCGTTGTACCCTACACGTTGCGGTGTAACGACATCCTACTGATTGAGGGGAAGCATTTCTCCGTCGACCAGTTCATCCAGCAGGCTAAATCCGAGTTCGACCAACTTTACAAGGAGGGCGCCCACCGGCGCAGGCTCATGTCAATGAGCTTCCATGACCGGATTGGCGGAACGCCTCAGATGGTAAAAGCCACTTATGAGCTGATCAGGTATATCCAGCAGCATCAGGGCGTGAGCTTTAAGCGAAAGGACGAGATTGCCGATATCATCTTATCCGACCCGGGGGCTATCCGGGAATAGATAATTTCTCGCGAAAAAGTGATTTGCAACAACCGGCTAATCCTGAATCTTGACGGGGATGAGCATCGTTGACCGGGCGGGATCGATACCATATTTCGAAACCGCTGTGATTTCAAGCGGCAGCATGTACTCGCCATTCGGCACTTTACCTTTCAGCAGGTAGTAGATCAAGGCCTGTTCATCGTTCAGGTTTGCGATGACAAAACTGTGAGTGTCAATTTTGTAGGCTTCCGCGGGCAGTAATTTGTGGGATGTGCCATTGGCCAGATTATAGGCTGTCAAGGCTGCTTCGCTTACTTCTACTTTATACTGCAAGTCTGTTTTGTTGTGATAATTGGTTTGAAGAAAAGCATAAAACCTTGCTTCGGAAGGCGAGTTTGCCGTGCTGACGGTCGACGCATCCGGAGCAAGGCCTGCTGTTTTAAAATGAATGTAAGGATTGAGTATTTTGGGAACAACCAGGGAATAAAGCTGATTTTCCGCGGCAGGTTTAATGGTATTTGATAAAATTCTGAATGGTACCGCATACAGCAGCTTGGTTGCAGCTTGCAATGCTTCGATTCCGGCGGCATCAAATTCTATTTCAAAAGGGACGCTGTAATCGGACTTCCCCAAAGAAATCTGCGACGCCTTCACCTTGTAGAATTCGACCGGCAGCAGCGTATAGGTATCACCGTATTTCGCCAGAACAGACTCATCTACATTTAAAGTAACGTCACCGCTCTGTTGTCCGACCCCGCTTTTGATGACCTGAAGCTGGTAGGTAGAATTTTCCCATTTGAATACATTTTGTACATTTTCGCCGAAATCGTTGAGCGATACCTTGTCCTCGGCCATGTTATTCATCCGGCGATCCTCACAACCCGGTAAAGCCATGGCGAGCAGGCACATCAGGAGTGGTAATAGGTTGTTTCTCTTGTTCATAATTGAGGCTCGGCTGTTCATAAGGCTACCATCCATAATTCTGTGTGAAATTTTTCATTTCGTTTAACTGCTCCTGGTTGATGGGGAAGAAGTAGTGTTTCTTTTCAAAAACCCTGGTACCCGGGAATAATGTCGAGGAGCGCTTCCAGGAATCGTCGTAGTTGGTGGCAGCCAGGTTTCTGGTATAGTTCGGGCCAATAAATTCCTTCTCCGCGATGAGCCACGTGCGGGCGTCGTGGTAGCGGTGCGATTCGAAGGCCATTTCAACCATTCGCTCTTTGCGGATCAGTTCCCGCAATAGCGACTGGTTCCCGATTACCTCCGGATAGGCTACCTGCAGATTGTTAAGTCCGCTCCGGTTCCGGACCTTGTTGATGTAAAGCAATGCATCCGCTTCGTTGCGCTGTGTTTTTTCATTGCACGCTTCTGCATAACTGAGGTAGATCTCCGCCAGCCTGAACATGGGCCAGCAAAATTGTCCCCACTGCCCGTTTTCGGTATTGTTGTTCGGGTCGCTCATTCTCCTGAACAGGTAGCCCGCCTTTACGCAGTCGCCGGAAGCCTGGTAGCCCGAAGTGCCGCCGGTATGAAATGTAACGACCTTGTCACCAGCCCCGCGATTGTACCAGTTAAATCCATTGGCAAGGATAGAAGCATAAAAACGTGCATCCCGGCCCACCGTGCTATTGTGCGCCCTAATGGGTTTCCAGTTGTCGACCGGATGCAGGTAGTCTGGCGTAAAACCTTCTTCGCGATATCCCGACTTCGGATCGATGACCGGATAGCCGTTAGCGTCATAACCCGTTACGGGGTAACGCCCGCTGGCCGCCATTGGATAAGTATCGACCAGTTTGAGGGACGGCGAGTATCCCCCGTAACCCTCTTTTACCACTCTTGGCGGGTTGGCCCTTACGACCCAGCCATTTGCGGCACCCAGCCAACGGCCCCAAATCACTTCCGAATTCCAGAATTTGAAAAATATGCCCTGGTAAGACTTAATTGCCTTGCGCATAGGATCGGTTTCGGTATTGTCCGTGTACAGCGAGTACTGATTCATGTCGATCAGCTCTTTCGCTGTTCTGGCGGCAGTTTCCCATTTGCCCGGATCGGCATTTTCAGGAAAGATATGTTTTCCTTCCTTGTTGACCATTCCTTTCAGAAACTCGGCGCCGTTAAAGAGCGGGCGTGCGGCATAAAGCGTAGCACGGGTTTTGGCCGCGAGTACAGCGCCTTTCGTAGCCCTTCCTGCCCACGCTTCCTCCGTGATCGTCGCAGGCAGGACGCTTATACATTTGTCGAACTCCGACAAAACGAACGCGAAGTTCTCGTCCACCGTGTGCCGGTCCACCGACTCCGGACGGATGGAAATATCGGGATCCTTGTCTCCCCAGATATAGACGGGACCGTATTTTCGGAGAAGGTTGAAGTACAGAAATGCACGGATAAAACGGGCTTCGGCTTTCATTACCTCTTTTTCGGCGGAGCCAATTTCCACGTTCTTATCGACATTATTCATAAAAATAGTCGCCTGGTTGATACCGGTATAGCTATTTTTCCAGGTTACGTAAGACCACGTGGTTGGTCCCCAGGAGCCATTATTCATGTTGAGCCACGATACGCCCGACAACCAGGAGAACATGCCTTCGTCCGACCTCGGAACGACGGACGCTTCGCCGCCTACCATGTCGGAATCGTCCGGCAAAAAGCTGTAAATCTGAGCAAGATAAGCTTCGGTGGTTGCCCTTTTATTAAACGTTTCTTCGAGTGTCAGTGCATTCTGCAACTCCACCGACAAGTAGTCGCTGCAAGAGGTGAAGACGATTACAATAAACAGTATGGCAGATATGATGGAAAACTTTCTCATGTTGGTCGGTATTAAAAATTAAGACTTGCTCCGAAGCTTACCGTTTTCATTTGCGGGTAGATGTTCCCGAAGCTGGCATTCAGCTCAGGATCCCATAGCTTGAATTTGCTGAACGTGAGTAGGTTAACAGCTTGTGCGTAGATGCGCACGGTGGATATTTTCGCTTTGTTTACGATTCGTTTCGGTACCGTGTAACCCACTTCGGCATTCTTTAACCTGATGAAACTCATGTCTTTCTGATAAAAAGTAGACTCCTGGCGGTTGTTTTCATTGTAAGCCAGGGACATCCGTGCGTATTCGGCATTCGGGTTCTGATTGTGCAGGCTCCATCTTTTCTCGGCCGCGTCGGCCAGGATCTGTCCGTTTACCAGTATGCTCCCCTGCGGCCCTTGCAGCGGGTCCCCACCGATGATCCTCGTCACATTTTCTGTTCCCTGGAAAAATGCCGACAGGTCGAACTGCTTATATTTCGCGCTCAACCCGAAACCATAGGATAGTTCGGGAACCGTGGTCCGTCCGATGGCTATCCTGTCGTAGCTATCGACCACACCATCCCCATTAATATCCTTGAACTTGATATCACCGGGAACGACAGACCCGAACTTCTGAACGGGGCTTTGTTCAATGTCTTCCACTGATTTAAATAGTCCCATGGAGACCAAACCGAACTGTTGGTTGTAGGCTTGTCCTGCAATTTCCTGGTAGCCATATATCGGGGTAGGCGAATCGTTGTAAATCACCTTGTTCCGGTTGTACGAGAAGTTACCACGGGCCGAAAGCAGCCAGTCACCTTTGACATAACTGTATTCGACAGACCCGTCTACGCCGCGGTTGGCCATTTTGCCCAGGTTCACGTACTGCGCTACATTGATCCCCACCACCGACGGCACACTTTGCTGTAAAATATAGATCCCGTCGCGGCGCTCGTTGAAATAATCTACCTGGAGTTTTAGCTTATCCCATATACCCAGCTCGAATCCGATGTTCGTTTTGATCGCTTCTTCCCAGGCTACATTGGGGTTCCCCGGATTTCCGGTCGCAATGCCTGCAACGTATTTCTGGCCGGTTGTTCCGAACGTGTATGAATCGGAATACTGCATTTCCGAATTGTAGGCAAACCGGCGGTTCCCGCCGATCTGATCGTTTCCTATATAGCCGTGCGAGCCCCGGAACTTCATTAGGTTGACCGCCGGAAACAAGTTCTGAAAGAATTTCTCCTTGCTGAGGTTATACCCAACGCCGATCGATGGAAAGAACCCGAAACGATGGGCAGGAGCGAAGTTCTCCGACCCGTTATAACCGAAGTTTCCGTCAAAGAAAAACTTGTTTTGAAAGGCGTACGTCACCCTGCCGGCAATACCGATATTGCGGTAGGGGAACGCCTGGATATAGTCGCCGGGAAAATTGTTGGTATGCTCTCTTCTTGTAAATAAAAACAAGCCTCCTATACGGTGATCGCCAAATGCATTATCATAGTTCAGCGACGATTCGAGATTGGTGGTTTTCGTGCCCCGGTTGGATCTTGCCAATGACAGATAATCACTTCCATCCGTGTTCTTATGGAAAATAAGCCGCCCGCTATCGTCTCGTCCCGTTGCATAGTAGGTTGCAGGATTTTTTCTTTTGTCCAATGTCGACTCGTTGGTAGCATCCCATGAAAATTTGATATTGAATTTTAAACCCGGTAATATAAAATCACCCAGGTCTTGCGTGATACTCAACAGGGACTGCGACGTATTCCAGAAATCCTGGGAATAGCCGGTGGAGTTCAGCGAATAGTAAGGATTGCTGCCGACCAGCGGCTGGGCGTGCGTACCATCGGAATAATAGGGCGGAATAGATATAGGCGGCGTCGTCATCACCATCACATACATGGCATCCATGTTAACGCCCAGGCGGTTCTTGTTTTCGTAAGTATTGGAAAGGTTAAGGCTCAATTCGGTGGATTTGGTGATGTCGACATCCAGATTCGACCGAAAGGTGAATTTGTTGTAACTCACCGAGGGGTTGTACGACTTGCTGACGACAGGATTGAAAAGACCGTTTTCATTGTAATATGAACCGGAAACATAGTACCGGGCGATTTTTCCCCCGCCCGACACATTCAGGTTCAGGCGGTTGCTGGTTGTCGCGTCTTTATAAATCGTTTTCATCCAATCCACGTTGGGGTAGAGGTCCGGGTCTTCGCCCGAGAGATATTTCTGTTTCACGTGGTCGGGAAAAGGAGTGGAGCCGTTCGCATCGTAGCTGATGTCGTTATAGTAGTCCATCCACTGGCTTGCATTGGCTAACTTCGGTAACCTCGTGGGGGCCAGGAAGCCCCTTTCGTAGCGGGCATTAATGGTCGGTTTATCGGAATATTTACCCTTTTTCGTGGTGATCAGGACAATGCCGTTTGCACCTCTTACACCATAAACTGCTGTGGCGCTGGCGTCTTTCAGGATTGAAAAGGACTCGATATCCTCCGGATCGACCAGGTCCATGGAGCGCTGAATGCCATCTACCAGTATGAGCGGGGTATTGTTGGCCCCGAAACTGCTGATGCCGCGAATCCAAAAACTCGACCCCGAGCCGGGCTCGCCACTTCCCTGAACCGACACGATACCGGCAATCTGACCGGCCAGCGCATTGCTTAGCCTGCTGACAGGCACTTTCAGGTCGCTGGCAGATATCGTCGAGATTGCCCCCACGATACTTTCCTTCCGCTGGGTACCGAAAGCGACGACAACCACTTCGTCCAGGTTTTGGTTGTCCGGCCGCAGGATCACATCGAGTGTTTTGCGGTTGGCAAGCGGTACTTCCTGGGTGACGTACCCAACAAACGAGAAAACAAGTGTTACACCGCCCTCGGGCACCATCAGGCTGTAATTCCCGGATGCATCCGCGGATACGCCTCGCAAAGTACCCTTCACCGTTATATTCACGCCGGGCAGTATTTCCCCTTTTTCATCGGTAACACGGCCGGTAATCGGGACATCCGCATTGGTTTTCGAAAATTCCTTAATCTTTCTCCCCATGAGCTCAAACGCTTTCACGCTGTTGCCCTCTGCCGACTGACCCGAAATATTCTCCAGAGGTTTTTGTATCGGCGCAGGATTTATCTTTTCATCAAGCAGCACATACGTGTCCTTTTTTACTTTCCTGAATTGGATCCCCGTGGACCGCAGCAGAAATTCCAGGTTGGCTTCGAAGGAGGCCGACGGACGGATGCTGTTGGCCGGGACCATCACTTTATGCAGGATTTTTTCTTCAAACAGCAAATCCACCTGGTATTTGTCTTTAAGTATCAACAGCATATCCGCCAGCTCCTTCAACTGCGGGCGCGTGTCCGACTGCCGGACAATCGTTTTTGAATTGGCAAGGAGCTGGCCTAAAACCGGATTTGGAATCGTGCCGCTTGCAAGACAGAGGCAGAAAAACCTAATCATCTGTAACTTTAAATTCATAAATCGGCAGGTTAGGATTAGACAATAATTACGGGTTAGGAATTAGTATGATCTTGTTTTCGGCTTTCATTATTTCAAAACTGTACATGTAGGACATGTTTGAAAGCAACTCTTCGGCATTCTCGGCCGGAAATGATCCCGTTGCGGTGCGGGTTGCGAGCTCTTTATCGTTTATTTTCACCACCACTCCAAAAACCTCGTGAATCTTCGCGGCAACTTCCCGCAAGGGAGTATCATTGAACACGAACCGGTGTTGTTTCCATGCCGAGTGTTGCACGAGCTGCGCTTCCGATAGTTTCTCAACCTTTATTTTACCGTTTTTTTCGATGGTCGCGCGATCGCCCGGCAGCATGGTAAGGGGCTTTTCGCCAGCATTGGAAGAAAGCTCGACCTTGCCTTTGTTAAGTACCACGTTGGTTTGCCTCGGCCTCGTGTACACGACAAATTCCGTCCCGAGCACGGTTATAAGGCTGTTGTCGGCGTTATGGACTTTAAAGTGCTGGTGATCGGTTGTATGTTTTATCGAAAACTCGGCCTCACCTTCCAGGTATACATGACGGGTGGACTTGCCGAAGCCCCATCTCGGGACTTTCAGTGACGAGTTAGCATTCAACACCACTATACTGCTGTCTTCAAGACAAAACCTGTTCAGCTCTCCAAAGGCAGTTTTGTAAGTACGGTACATCAAAAAATCCCTGCCCAGGTACGAACCAAAAACTACCATGAACAAGCTGGCTGCCGCCCAGAAGACCATCGTTTTCGTGATAGCTTTCTTAGCCGGGAATGTTAGCCGTCTTGGAGCTGATTCCTCCTCCCGAAGCAATTTTTCCGTTACTGCCAGCAATGCGGCCGATGTATTGGGCTGAAACTGAAGCTGCGTTCTTTCCCATTCTTCCAGCCATTCAAAGTAGGTCTCCACATTTCGTCCTTCCGCCAGCCAATCCGCTATTATTTGTTTCTGCAGCGTGGTCGCATCTCCAGAGAAGTAGGTGAATACAGTATGTTTCGTTAATTCTGGTCTCATTTTTTGATTTTTTTAGCTATGGTGCGAGAGACTTAGGGATGTCTTCTGGTCCATAGATTCTGGGTTAAATGAATTCTGAAAGGCCCGCAATAATCGCCAGGTGATAGCTTTTGAGTGCTTTCCGTAGTTCGACAAGGGCTTTGCTGATATGCGCCTCGACTGCCTTTTTCGAGATCTGAAGTTTGTCTGCAATTTCCTGATAAGACTTCCCTCCAAAACGGCTCATCATAAAGACTTTCTGATTCTGAGGAGGAAATCCGGCAATGATCCGCTCGATTTTCATGTAGAGTTCGTCGAATTCCATGAGACGGTCCGGCTGCATATGGACGGACGCGAGCGTTGCGTCTTCCAGCTCCTCAGCTACTTCATTCCTTAGCTCCCATTTCAGATAGTTAAAACACTTGTTGCGCACCGATACGAACAAATAGGCGCGAAACGAAGTCGTGATATGCTCATGGACAGCCTTTTTCCAGAAAGACAGGAATGCTTCGGAGACGATATCCTCAGCTACCTCTTTGGAGTATACGTACCTGACGGCATGGCTGCATAACGGCGTGTAATAGTGGCGGAATAATAGATCGTACCCCTTTTTGACATCCGTTTGAAACACGCTTTTTATAAAGAACTCCTTGTCAACAGGTAAATCCGAGCCTGTTTCCTGGCTGTTTTCAGAATTTGCTTGCATCAAACTTCCTTCCCGCAAGGGTTCAGTCAAATTCATATTCTGCTTCTGTTCCAAACTGACGAATATTTAGTATACCGTTTGATACAGAGACAGAATTTTATAACAATACCCTACCTGATTTTGAGAAATAATCAAAAAAAATGATCCGGCTTCTTTCCATGCCGCCAGGATCTGCAGTTACTCTTCCACCTGATAATTGATAAACTTCATTCCGGCATTTGAATCTGTACCCTTGAAAAAAGAAAAAACTATATCTGTTATCATTGGCTTCCGTTGCGGTACTTTGCATGCAAAGCAGTAAACACTAACAGTAGTTCGATTTGAAGCCCAAGCATCTTTTGCTCGCCCTGGTCACGGTCATAGCCTGGGGCCTGAATTTTATCGCCATCCACGTCGGTTTGGAAAAATTGCCGCCAATTCTTTTATGCGCAGCGCGGTTTGCGTTGACAGCCATTCCCTGGGTTTTCTTTCTTCCAAGGCCAAAGGCGCCATTCAAGTTGATTGTGGGTTACGGCATCTTCACGTTTGCCATCCAGTTCGGTTTGCTCTTTGGAGGAATGTATCTGGGACTTCCGGCCGGTTTGTCGTCACTGGTCATTCAGGTCCAGGTGTTTTTTTCCATGGGATTAGCCGCCTTGATCTTCGGTGATATGCCCAGCATTTGGAAAGTTTTCGGGGCGTTGATTTCATTCGTAGGTATCGGGATCGTGGCTAGTCATGTGGATGGAAACGCGACTTTCATTGGTCTTTCGTTGACCCTGCTATCGGCACTTTCGTGGGCGGTCGGCAACATTTTTTCCAAGAAAATCGCTGCGCAGTCGCCCGTCGCGCTGGTTGCGTGGGGAAGTCTGGTTGCCACTCCCTTCATGTTGATCTTATCTTATTTTTTTGAAGGCCCTGAACTCATTGCGCACTCCATGCAGAGTCTGTCTACTGACACGGTCGTTGCGGTATTATACATAGTTTACCTATCCTCATTTGTGGGTTACGGCATCTGGGGGTTCCTGCTCAATACCTACCCGACAGCCGTAGTTACGCCATTTACATTGCTGGTTCCGGTCGTAGGGCTTTTGAGTGCCGCGTTTTTTCTGGGTGAAGAATTGTCATCCTGGAAGCTAATTGCCTGCCTTTTCATCATGGCGGGGCTTGCCTTTAATTTGCTTGAAAAACAGATCCGGGCATTGGTTTCGCGAAAAACATCGGTTGGATAAACCCGGTTAGGAAAACCCGGTTGGAAAAACCCGGAAACACATTAATTCGAAAATCGCTTGGATATGGAAGTTGAAAACCTTCATAATGCATCGGGTATTGATCAAATTTACATCATTGGCAACGGAGTAATCGCCAAAGCTTTGGCTGTTGCATTGTCGCTCAATGGCCGGAGCGTAACCATTCTCCGAGGTTCGGTAGATAATCCGGGGACATTCCATGACCTGATTCAGGTCGATACCGGTGAAGAGATATTAGAGGCCCGCATTAAGATTAGCTCAATAAGCAGCCATGAAAAGCTGAATGGACTGGTCGTTTTGGCGAATAAATCGTTCGGAAACCCCCAGCTTGCCCGGAAGTTGTATTCCAGGGCTAAGCAATCGCCCATTGTGTTCCTGCAAAATGGGTTGAATGTCGAGAACCCCTTTTTGGAGATGGGCTTCGAGAAATTGTACCGATGCGTGCTCATGGCAACCAGTCAGGCGGCAGGTGAAAACAGGGTGCGATTCAGGTTGGTTGCCACCTCGCCCATCGGGGTAATCGCCGATCCTCAGGAAATGCTTGCCGGTATCGTGGCGCAGTTAAATACCCACATTTTTTCATTTAGACCAGAGCCGGACATACAACCCTTCATCTGGAAAAAGGTAATTTCCAATTGCGTGTTCAACTCGATCTGCCCACTTTTGGAAGTAGATAATGGCGTGTTTCGCCGGAACGAATCAGCGCTGGAAGTGGGGAGGGAAGTAATTCGGGAATGCCTTGTTGTTGCCAGGGAATCCGGGATTAACTTGACTGAGGATGAGATAGTTCGAAATATTTTGAGCATTAGTGAAATGTCTGACGGGCAGAAGATATCAACTTACCAGGACATTTTGAACAACCGGGAAACCGAAATAGGCTCGTTGAATTTTGCTGTCGCCGATGCAGCACGGCGGAGAGGAATTTCCGTTCCGGTCACAGCGCTTCTGGGCGCTCTCACAAAGATCAAATCGGAACTGGTTTAAGGTAATTGGCAAAAGACCATCGCATTATTGTAAAGACAGAAACTGACTATAAATTATGATTGAGCTGAAATCTTGCGCAAACCTGGAACAGCTAATCGGTAACCACCACAATCTTTCCGCCGGCGTTGTTGCTATCCATCAGCCGGTGCGCTTGAACGATCTGATCGAGTTGGAAGACGCGGCCAATACCTAACTGTATTTCACCTTTTTCCATTTCCGAAATAAAATACCGGAATGCATTTGGCTCCACCCGCACCTGGCCGCTGTCGAACACCGTTAGTTTGACAGCCGCGGGGATGTAGTCCATAGGCGCAAAATCGCGGATGCTCCAAGTTTCGGAAAGCATGCCCGTCATGCACACGGTACCTCCGCGTTTGGCGCAAGCCAGGGAGTCTTTCAGGGTACTTGCGCCCACCAGTTCCAGGATTTTATCGAATCCACCCGTATTTAAACTGTTGACCTGCGCTTTCAGATTTCCATCATCGATCAGCACCTGCGTTGCGCCTTGATCCGTCAGCAATTGCTTATTATCCGGGTTGCGGGTCGTTGCGGCGACCGTCAGGCCTGCCCGTCGGGCAAGCTGTATGGCCAGAAGACCAACGGAAGACGTACCGCCGCGGATTAATATGCTTTCGCCCGCTTGAATGCCCAGGGCCGTGTGCAGCGAGCCATAAACGGTTTGAAACATTTCCGGAACAGCGCCCAGGATATGCCAGGGCAAATGGCTCTTGAAAGGATACACAATGGATTTGGGCAAGACCGTAAACTCGGCGTAGCTCCCGTCATAATCCCTTCCCATGCCGCCCATACATGCAGCGACCTGTTGGCCGGGCTGCCATTCACCGCTTGGATCTTCCACGATTTCCCCCGTGCATTCAATGCCCATGATCCTTGGGAAACGCACATCCGGCGAATAGCCCTTGCGGGTCATCAGCTCGGAGCGGTTTAGTCCAAAGGCTTTTACTTTGACGAGCACCTGGCCGGGGCCTGGGTGGGGGATGGGCCTTTCCTCCAATACAAGTTGTTCGGGTCCACCTGCCTGATATATTACCGCTGCTTTCATGGGATGTTGCTTAAATTAAGACCGATACAAAGCTCGGAAATGTGAAAGGTCTTGAATCATAATCTATATTAAGAAATTCCCTTGTTACAGTTTAAGGGTTAACGATAACAACGGGCGTGTTTCTTTCCTTTAAAAAGATAATTTTACGGTTTTAACCAGGCATCTGTTTTGAATATCCAACCATTACTCGAACACTTTGAAGCCTATCTTCCTTTTACAGAGGAGGAAAGGCAGCTGGTGACGGAGAGGGCGACGGTCCGTAATTTGAGACGTCGGCAGGCAATTTTGCAGGAAGGCTTTCCGTGCAGGCATTATTCGTTTGTCCTGAATGGCTGTCTGAAAATGTTTGCGGTGGATCAAAAGGGCGCTCAGCATAACATTCAGTTTGCGGCCGATATTGACCGTCAGGCAGACCGCTGGATCGCCGATATCGGCAGCTTTCACTCCGGACTGCCCAGCCGGTTGTTTATCGAGGCGATTGAACCCTGCACCATTATTCAGATCGAAAAAGAAGATCTGTATTTCCTGTACCGCAACATTCCCAAGCTCGACCGGATCTTCAAGGTAATTGTCGAAAACAAATACGTGGAGCTGCAAAACCGGGTGTTGCAAAATTTCAGCTCTACTGCGCAACAACGTTATCTGACGTTTCTGGAACAGTATCCTACGCTTGCTCAGCGCCTGCCAAATACCCAAATAGCTTCCTATCTGGGTATCACGCCTGAATTTCTCAGCAAAGTCAGGAAAGAAATCGCTTCCTCGAATGCGTAACATTAATGTAGGTTAAGGCTATTTCTTAAAGCAGGTTATTGGTGGATCAGGGAGCGAACCGCCAATTTTGTACCCGACTTAGCCAATCAAAAAATGAGTACCTGAGACTAGCCGGGGCAACGCCACTGAAAGCTTGACCTGCTTTTACGTGAAACACATTTGACAATCCCATTATGAAATGTAAACCGTTTTTCTTGCTGGGCCTGCTGTTAGCTTACAGCAGTGCAAATGCACAAAGGATCAAACCCGATCTTCAATCATTCCAGCCCGTTCAGGCCTCCATGTCCACGAGCGCGGTCGCGGGTCGGCAGGCGCTGCGCGTTGTGAAGGATACAGCGGTAAAGGGCGTTGATGAGCCCACCTTTATCAGAGTGAAAGGAGTGAATTTTCACGATGGCACTATCGAGGTGAAAGTGCTGAGCAGGTTATTGAAAGGTGCGCCCGAATTTGCCCGCGGTTTTATAGGCATTGCCTTTCGCATCGACAAAGACAACTCGAAATACGAGAGCATTTACATCCGTCCGACCAATGGCCGCGCGGAAGATCAGGTCAGGCGGAACCATTCCATTCAATACTATTCGTATCCCGATTACAAGTTTGATGTGCTTCGCAAGCGAGCGCCTGAAAAATATGAATCCTATGCGGACATGGCATTGGATCAATGGATCACGCTTCGGGTGGAAGTGAAAGGAGCAACTGCAAAGTTATTCATCGACGCAAATCCGCAGCCTTCACTGGTCGTAAACGATCTTAAACGCGGGCCTGATGCGACTGGCGGTATTGCCTTGTGGGTGGAAGTGGGAACGGAAGGTTTCTTTTCCGACGTGAAAATCACAAAGAAAGATTAGAGCCTTATTAAAATAAAACTCATCGCCATCGCTACTTATCAACTTTCGATGTACTTACCGTCGATTGTGATTCTGCCATCGATGGTAGCTTTGCCATCTGCTTTCGCTTTTTGTCTGTTTATCTGTTAATGTTGATGATTATCTGTTAATGCCTTTAAGATTCCAATTGATAGCGCAAATTTCAGCTTTATCCCGCAGATGGAACTTACACAGATTACGGGCATGTCTACCAATATTTACGGGCACTGTAATGTTCTCAATTAAAATGGCTTAGCCACTACGGGAGACAATTGCCCCCTGATGAGCAGCAAGTGAGGGCACTTTCTACAAGACAAATTCGATAGCCAGCAAAAAACCACAATGCCTTTATAATCGCAGAGGCTATTTTGCGACCGATTTTACCCGCCGGAGGGCTTCTCGCAAATCAGAAGTTTGAAGTGCCTGAGGCCTCAGCAACCCGCTCAGCGCCTGTACCAATGGCGATGAATGCTCTGATTTATGTATGAGAACATGTCTGATTACAATTTCCTTGAATGGCGTCCCATCCGCATTGATAATCGGCATTGACATCAGATCGGGTTCTTGCATTAAGTCCAGGGATGCAGGTATAAACGCAATGCCTTTTCCGACACGCACCATGCTTTTGAGTAAATCAAATGAAGGCACGTATTGTACAATGTTAATCTCCCGGTGAAAACCGGCCTTCCGGCAAACCTCTTCAAGCTGGCTATAAAACAAGCCGGCCTCTGGGCCGTGGTCAATCCACTTTTCGTAATTTAATTCTTCAAGCTTAACCGCATCCCTCGTTGCGAGCTTGTTACTCCGGTTCATCAGGATGGTATAGTCCGCTTCGGTGTATTGGCTCGCTGTAAGGCCTTCACAAACCAGCGGAAGCACGCAAAGTCCCAGGTCGATTTCATCATTAAAAACACTCAACTGAACCTGCAAAGGATTAGGTAACTCAACGAGCTTAATCTCAACAGACGGAAAATGGGCTGAAAAAAGCTCCATAATGGCCATTACCCTACCTGGAAGGATGAGTTTGAAAACGCCCAGCGTCACTACCTTCTGGTTTGCACCTACTTGACGAACGCTGCGGACGGCCTTGTCCGTCAGTTGCAGAATACGCCGGGCGTCGGCCAGAAAGGTTTTACCGGCGGAAGTCAATTCCACTTTTCGGGTTTGCGTCCGTTTGAGCTTTACGAACAGCTCCACACCCAATTCTGACTCCAACAGTTTAACTTGCTGGCTCAGCGCCGGTTGGGAAATGAAGAGCTTCCGGGCAGCTTTGCCGTAATGCAGCTCGTCGGCAACACCTACAAAATATTTCAGTTGACGCAGTTCCATGAGCATTTGTCTCTTACCATGCATTCAAGAAACATTTTGATAAGAAATACTTATCAGAGCGCAAGAAATTGCAATTAGACTTTTAGGTGATAAACTTGTATCCTTGCCCCATTCGGAGCCTTAGCCGTTCTTTTTACCCAAACACATCACCGGTCCATGCATATCATTAACAGGAAACAATTTTTGTCACAAGTATCGCTGGTTACGGCGGCAATGGCTTTGCCTTCATGGGGATATCCGCGGTCCGCAAGGATGGACGAACCCGTGGAAGTCGAAATCGCACCGGGTAAGATCCGCGGCATTCGCCAGGATGGTGTGAATGTGTTCAAAGGCATTCCTTATGGAGGGAAAATTTCGGGTGAGAGAAGGTTTCGCCGCCCGGCTCCCGTGCAGCCATGGACGGGTGTTCGCGACGCTACCCAATTTGGCGCACCAGCCATGCAGGCGCCGCGCCGCAACGAGCCGGCACCGGCGGAGGATTGTTTGTTCCTGAATGTATGGACACCGGCCAACGATCATAAAAAGCGCCCGGTAATGTTTTACAGCCACGGTGGCGGATTTGTGATCGGTTCGGGCGCGTCTCCCGGCCAGGACGGGTCCAACCTCGCGCGCAATTTTGATGTGGTGGTAGTGCAGACCAACCACCGCCTGGGCCTGCTGGGCTTCCTTTACCTGGACGAAATAGCCGGTGCCGACTACCAGGGCTCGGGCAATATGGGCATTCTGGATATTGCCGATGGCCTGAAATGGGTAAACGAGAACATCGCGCAGTTTGGCGGCGACCCTGGCAATGTCATGATCTTCGGCGAATCGGGCGGGGGCGCCAAAACTTCCTGCCTTTACGCAATGCCGGCAGCTGCGCCGTATTTTAATAAAGCGTCCATCGAAAGTGGCCCGGGCGTGCGAATGACTTCGCAGGAAACAGCGGCGGAAACGACGGCCATGCTGCTGAAAGAATTGAACATTTCGTCCAAAGACTGGCGGAAATTGCTCGATGTGCCTGCTGCCGACTTATTGGCCATGCAGGCGAAACTACCCTTTGTGCCGCCATTCATCGAAAGAAATAAAAAACTCACCGGCATGCGCGGGCGCGTAGGCGGCTTTGGCCCGGTAGTAGACGGGAAGGTGCTTCCCCACCATCCATTTGATCCAACGGCTCCCGACATATCGCGGAACAAGCCACTGCTCGTCGGCTGGAATGAGGATGAATACACCTTCTTTGCCTGGGAGCGGAAGGATACGGATTTTGCCAAACTGGATTTCGACGGTTTGAAAAAAAGGCTCGAACCGACCTATGGTGCCGATACCGATAAAATGATTGCGGCATACCGCAGAGCGACGCCCAGTGCAACGGCACCGGCTATTTTTGTGGCTATTTCTTCGATTTCCATGATGGGGCTTGGCTCTGTGGACATTGCCGAGAAAAAGGCCAGGCAAGGTGGCGCACCGGTTTACCTATACAATTTTGGTTATAAATCGGAGAAGAAGATTCCGGGTACCGACTACGCCATGGGTACGCCGCACGCGATGGACATTTCCTTTAAGTTCAACAATGAAATCCCGCCCCGCGATGGCTCCCAGCCGAAGGAGAGCTTCTTCGGTGGGAACAAACCGGAACGTTTTACGGCGTCACATCATTTCGCAGCGCTCTGGACGACTTTCGCCCGGACGGGGAAACCCGCTGCCAAAGACGTGCCCGAATGGCCTGCCTATGATCTTAAAAACCGGCCGACCATGCGTATAGATACCAAATGTGAGGTGATCAATAACCGGTTCAGCGAAGAATTGGCTATGTGGAGGTCGATCGGTAAAGTTTAGCCTTCCGCTTCCTTTTTAACCTAAACCATTGAAGGATTCGTTATGAAATCAAAGATATACGCGGTCGCATTGGCATTCATTTTCAATGCAATGCATTTGGCAGCCCAACCAGTTACCAGGCAAACGGACCCTTCCCGGGAGCTGAGCAACGATCTTCAACAAAAGCCCTGGAAAGCGCAATGGATCACGGGCCCGGGCAAGCCGATCAACCGTTTTAATGCATCCTCCGATCTGACATTGAAAGATTATGGTGTGTATAAATTCAGGAAGACGATCGAGCTTACTACAAAGCCGGCTTCGTTCGTCGTGCATGTTTCGGGGGATAACCGTTACAAGCTTTTTGTCAATGGGAAACACGTCTCGCAAGGTCCGGCGCGGGGGGATCTGTATTTCTGGAATTTTGAAACGGTCGATATCGCGCCGTATCTGAACGCCGGAAGCAATACCGTCGCCGCAGTGGTTTGGAATGAAGGCAGGGTTAAACCGGAATCCCAGATCACATACCTGACCGGTTTCATCCTGCAAGGCAACACCGCGGCGGAGGAAATCATGAACACGAACGATAGCTGGAAAACCATCAAGGATGAAAGCTACCAGCCTCTTGCCGTGCGGGCGCTTGGTTATTATGTGGCGGGCCCGGCCGAGCTGGTGGACATGAACAGCCATGTAAGTGATTGGGAAAAACCTGCATTTGACGATAGCAAATGGGTAAAGGCGCGGCAAATCGGGCCGGGCCTTACCAAAGAAGCGGCTGTGAACTCTACGGGCTGGATGCTGGTGCAGTCGCAAATTCCTCAAATGGAGATGACCGTCGAGCGTCTCGCCGCCACACGCCAATCAGAAGGCGTCCAGGTCCCGGCTGCATTTCCGGGCACCAAAACGAGCCTGCGCATTCCGGCCAATACCAAAGCTGTCATTTTGCTCGATCAGGGGCATCTGACTAACGCATATCCGACACTAGAATTCAGCGGAGGGAAAGAGGCGGGCATATCAATGGGCTACGCCGAAGGGCTTTATATCGGAAACAAAGAAGTGCTCAAAAGTCCCAGGCTGCCGATGCTGCCTAAAGGTAACCGCAACGAAGTGGACGGGAAGCTTTTCATAGGCCGCGCCGACAGTGTTCGGTCCAATGGAGCGGCAGGGCAGCAATACACCCCGCTCAGCTGGCGAACTTACCGCTACATCCGGTTGAGCATTGAAACAAAAGCCGACCCGCTGGTGATCGACGATATTTATGGCACCTTCACAGGCTACCCGTTTGAACAAAAGGCAAAACTCCAAACGCCGAATGGCGAAATGGGCAAGATGCTGGACATCGGATGGCGGACCGCCCGGCTTTGCGCTTTCGAAACTTATATGGATTGCCCTTACTACGAACAGTTGCAGTACATCGGCGACGCGCGTATACAGGCACTGGTGTCCATGTACAACGCGGGCGACGACCGGCTTGTCCGCAATGCGCTGACTTTAATGGACCACTCCCGCATTGCCGAAGGCATTACGCTGAGCCGCTACCCGACGGATCTGCATCAACAGATACCCACGTTTTCGCTGTGGTGGGTGGCGATGCTGCATGACTATTACAAGTACCGTCCCGACAGTCTTTTTATCAAAGACAAGCTTCCGGGGGCAAGGCAGGTGCTGTCCTTTTTCGAGCGTTACCAGCAGGCCGACGGCTCTTTAAAAAACGTGCCGTACTGGATCTTTACCGACTGGTCGCAGGGAAAGGGCTGGGATTTCGGCATGGCACCGGTGGGGAAGAACGGCGAGTCGGCGGTGCTGGACATGCAGTTGTTATGGACATATCAGTTGGCGGCGGAATTGGAAAGCAACCTCGGTTTGAAAGACCTGGCGGCACATTACAGAGCTCGCGCGGCACAGCTGAAAAAGACTATTCAGGCCAAATACTGGGATGCAGGAAAAGGACTTTTTGCCAACACGCCTGAGAAGGATAACTATTCGCAGCATGCCAACACGCTGGCGATTCTTTCAGGCGTCGTGGCGGCAAATCAGGCAAAGCCTTTGGCTACCAAAATGCTGGCTGACAACAGCCTGGCACCTGCATCCATTTACTTCAAATTCTATCTGCATCAGGCGCTGGTAAAGGCAGGGCTCGGCGACGATTACATGAGCTGGTTGGATAAATGGCGCGAAAATATCGACTCAGGGCTTACGACCTGGGCCGAAACTTCCGACGTAAGTACATCCCGGTCAGACTGCCATGCATGGGGATCAAGCCCCAACATTGAATTTTTCAGAACGGTTCTCGGTATCGACAGCGACGCGGCTGGTTTTTCAAAAGTTCTCATTACGCCACATCTGGGTTCTATAACGGAGATCAGCGGCGAGATGCCGCATCCCAATGGCGCGATCTCGGTCAGTTATCAGTTGAAGCAAGGAACAATGCAGGCTGAAATTAATCTACCGGCCAGGACGTCTGGCCAATTCGTTTGGAAAGGCAAAACGGTTCCTTTAAAGGCGGGAAGAAACTCCCTAAAACTTTGATATCCCACTTTACGTCTGGTGTTATCATTGTTTTTTTAGGCTTCTGTACTCCTCATCGGTCACTGGCCGTAGCCACGTGACCCTGCCCCTGGCGGTATTGGGCGTAACTGCGATTTGTACAAACCCGACCTCGGGAGAAGCGCCGTGCCAGTGCTCGGTGTCGGGCGGACATTTTACCGAATCTCCCTTCCGAAGTATCTGAATGGGTTTGCCTTTTTCCTGGTAGTAGCCGATCCCATCGATCGCAATCAGTCCCTGCCCGCCTGCATGCGTATGCCAGTGCGTTCTCGCGCCCGGCTCGAAGGTAACGCTGGCAACGGGGATGTTGAAGATGCTATCCGGGTCGATTAACGGATGCACAAAGGCTGCTCCCGTAAAATTGCTTTCCGGTGCGCGTCGTCCTTTGGGGAAAATCGCTTGCTGATCAGCGGTGGCAGCTGGTTTGTCCTGGGCGCTGACAATAAAACCGGTGAAAACACAAACTATGCCCAGGAGTAATTTGGCCGAATTTTTCTGATATTCCATACTTACAATTCTCCGGAATAATGCTCTAATTCAAATCTTTGAAGATGCGGTACTCGTTGGGTGTCTGACCGACGCGTTGTTTGAAAACCCGGCTGAAATGCTGGGGATATTTGAATCCCAGCTCATACGCTACCTCGTTAATGGTCTTGCTGCCGTCGAAGATTTTCTCTTTCGCTACCTCGATTACCTTAAACTGAATGTATTCCAGGGCGGACTGACCGGTTTCCTTTTTGATCAGATCGCCAAAGTATTTCGGTGACAGGTTGAGCTCGCCCGCGCAGTAGGCCACCGTGGGCAGGCCGACGGTTTTGGGTTTGTCCGACATAAAATAGCTTCCCAAAAGCTCTTCAAACCGGCTTAGCACGCCTTTGTGGACCGTTTCGCGTGTGAGAAACTGCCGGTCGTAAAAGCGCAGGCAGTGATCGAGCAGCAATTCAATATTGGAGACAATAAGCCTTCTGCTATGCTTGTCGATGGCGCGTTCGAGCTCGTATTTGATAGCGCCCAGGGAGTCCAGTACAATCTGCCGTTCGCGCCGTGAGACATGCAGCGCTTCATTTAATTGATAGCCAAAAAACGAATACTCGTGCATGGTCGCATTCAGGGAAGTGCCTAATAGCAGATCCGGGTGAAATACGAGGGCATGTCCTTTGGGCTGATACAATTCCCCGTCATTCTCCACGGTAAAAATCTGTCCCGGGGACATAAAAACGAGCGTTCCTTCCTGGTAATCATAATATTCCTTTCCGTACCGAAGGTCCCCGCATACGACGTCTTTGAGGAAAATGCCGTAGCACCCCATGTATTGGCTGGTCTTGCGTCTCGGATTGGCCGTAGACAAGTCTATCACCGTTACCAGGGGATGCAGGGTTTCCTGTTGGTTAAATGCATTGTATTGACTCACAGAGTCAAACCGGATTATCTCTTCCATGATCGTATATCATTTAGCTGATGCTAAGTTACTGTTTCAATACGGTCTGCGATAATTGCGCCAGGCAAATCAGGAATATTGGTAGACAAATCAGGAATCCGTATACCATTTGCTGCCGGGATGCGGGCGAACTTTGTGATGCAATTAAAAAATGGAAATATCCTAACTACTCACCAGATGAAGCTCATGAAATTACTACTGCCTGCATTCATACTTCTTATGACGTTTCCCCTGCGGGCGCAGCAGGAGCCCACCGTTCGCACCCTCGCCGGAACTGTCCGTGGGGCCGCCGAGGGGGAAGTCGAAAGCTTCAAAGGTATTCCATATGCTGCTGCACCGGTCGGACCGTTGCGTTGGCGACCGCCGCAGCCTTTTCCCGCCTGGCAGGGCGTGAAAGATGCCACCAAATTCTGCGCCGATTGCGCGCAGGCCGCCTGGCCGCGCGAAGCTGGCAAGATTCGTGAAAACACTTCGGAAGATTGTCTTTTTCTGAATATATGGCGGCCTGTTTCTGCGAAGCCGACCTCCAAACTACCGGTAATGGTCTGGATTTATGGCGGTGGCTTTGTGGGCGGCGGCAGTTCTTATCCGGAAACTTTCGGCAATCAGTTTGCCAAACAGGGCGTCATATTGGTCAATTTCAATTACCGGCTTGGCCGTCTCGGACATTTTGCTTTTCCGGCATTGACCGCCGAGCACCCCGAGGAACCAAAAGGGAGTTATGCCTACATGGATCAGATTGCGGCATTGAAATGGGTGCAGCAGAACATCGCGGCATTCGGCGGCGATGCGGGTAATGTCACTATTTTCGGCGAGTCGGCAGGCGGGGTTTCAGTACACTCGCTGTTGACCATTCCGGCGGCGAAGGGCCTTTTCCAAAAAGCGATTATCGAATCGGGCGGCGGCCGGGATGGTGTCCTCACCGGCAGGCCGATCAGCAAAGAAAATGCCGACCGGCACTATCCTGTTTCCGCCGAGACTATCGGAATAAACTTTGCGGCCAAACACGGTATCGAAGGTAAAGATGCAGCCGCACTGACAAAGCTTCGCGCGCTTAGTGTGGAGGAAATTGTCGACGGCGGGCTGGAAAATAATGGCCAGGGCGGCGCTCCCATCTATCCGGGACCTATTCTGGACGGAAAACTGGTCGTTGAAACCGCGGAGGCAGCTTACAAGGCCGGCAGACAAATACGGGTACCGATCATCATTGGCTCGAATAGCGCGGAAGTTCCGGCGGGATTTGTGAATGCCCGTTCCAAGGAAGAGTTACTATCGCAATTCGAGCCAGTCAAAAAGGAAATGATTGCAGCATACGACCCGGAAGGTAAAACTGACTTCGCTGAAATGCTAACGATGGTCAATACGGACAAGGTTTGGGCGGAGCCGGCCAGGTTCACCGCGACTGCCTTCGCCGCCAAAGGGAACCCGGCCTACATTTATCTCTTCTCTTACGTAGCGGAAGCTATGCGGCAGCGCATGCGTTTCGGCGCGTCGCACGCATCCGAAATCGCCTATGTATTTGACAACCTGATCGAGCGAAACGGGGTCTCGATCGCACCCAGGGATAAGGAGGTTGCCAAAATGATGAACACCTATTGGGCAAATTTTGCCAAAACCGGAAACCCGAATGGAGGCGGATTGCCGAAATGGCCGGTTTACGATCCCAAGAAGAGCGAAATCCTTGAATTCAGGCCGGACGGTTCCGCATCAGGTGGTCCCGATCCCAAAAAAGCAAGGCTGGATGTGATGGAGAAAGCTGCGGAAAAATAAAGCGGGTGCATTTCTGGCAAGGTTTTCCGACCCGGTTGGAGACCCAGTCTCCAACTAGGAATATTGGTAGACAATTCAGGAATCCGTATACCATCCGGGCTGGAAAAAGGCCGGAACTTTGCATCATCAAAACAAAAACCATCATGGAAACAGTGAAATTGAATAACGGCGTTGAAATGCCGGTTCTGGGATTCGGGGTGTTTCAGGTCCCGGACCTTGCGGAATGTGAAAGAAGTGTTTTGGAAGCGATCGAAACCGGCTACCGCCTGATCGATACCGCCGCTTCCTATGGAAATGAGGAGGCAGTGGGCAACGCTATCAAAAAGAGCGCGCGGTTCGCCGCAGCGATAAAGAGAGAGGAACTATTCATTACGACCAAACTCTGGATACAGTCCAACGGATACGAGGATACGAAAAAGGCCTTTGAAACCTCTTTGAAAAAACTGCAACTGGACTACCTGGACTTGTACCTGATACACCAGCCCTTCGGCGATGTGTATGGGGAATGGAGGGCGATGGAGGAGTTGTATAAAGAAGGAAAAGTGAGGGCGATCGGCGTCAGCAACTTTCAGCCCGACAGGCTGATCGACCTGATCATCCACAACGAGATCGTACCGGCCGTCAACCAGATTGAAACGCACCCGTTTCACCAGCAACTGGAAACGCAACAGTTTTTGATTGAAAATAACGTGCAAATCGAATCCTGGGGGCCATTCGCCGAGGGTAAGAATGGATTATTTCAAAATGAGCTTCTCGCATCGATTGGCCGAAAATATGGCAAAACGATTGCGCAGGTAGTCTTGCGCTGGCTGACGCAGCGAGGCGTTGTGGCCATTCCCAAATCGGTCCGTAAAGAAAGGATGGCCGAGAACTTCGATATTTTCGATTTTCAGCTCACCGCCGAGGATATGGAAGCGATTAAAGCATTGGACACCAATACGAGCGCCTTCTTTGATCACCGCGATCCTGCCATGGTCAAATGGCTCGGCGAAAGAAAATTGAATCATTAAACCAACTCTTACTACTCAAACCAATGCAAACTCAAACATTTGTCAAGTCAATTTTAAAAGCACCCATTCTTGGATTATGCTTTTTATGCTTCACTATCAATGCTTCAATGGCACAGGACGCCGGCAATGCAGAGCAACAGATCATTTCGCTTTCCAAAGATAAATGGCAGTGGATGTCGGACAAAAATGTAGATAAGCTGGCAACTCTCTTTGATGACAAAGCCAAATTCGTCCATATGAGCGGAACCTGGAAAAAGGACGAAGAGCTGGAAATCATTAAAACGGGAAGCATTTGGTACAGGAAAGCAGATGTGCACGACGTTGCAGTAGAGCTTTTCGATGACACTGCCATCATATGGAGCCGAATTACACTGGAATCCACCGTTCGTGGCTCTGAGGCAAAAGTCGAGTTTACAGTGACCGAAGTTTACAAGAAGAATGCGAAAGATTGGAAGCTGCTGGCGCTGACATTTAGCAGCGTGCGGGATACACATGTCATCAAACATTAAATCAGATACAATGAAATCGATCATCAGTAAAAAGCTCGCCAAAATGTTTACCTGCTTCATTCTTGGAGCGGGTTTGGCCCTTCTTCTTTCCGAAGTAGCTTTCGCACAAGCGCCGGGCAGCACCGAGGAAAAAATCATTACCCTTTCAAAAACGAAATGGCAATGGATGGCCGATAAAAATGCGGATTCGCTGGCCAAGCTCTTTGATGAAAAAGCTGTTTTTGTGCACATGGGAGGCTCATGGGGAAAGCAGCGTGAGGTCGATATCATTAAGTCCGGCGGCATTCATTACAAAAAAGCTGACATCCATAAGGTGTCCGTAAATATCATTGGGTCAACTGCGATCCTGTTGAACAGGATCACGCTGTTAGCGGTCGTTGGCGGCCGGGAGGTAACCAATGAGTTTGAAGTGACGGAAGTGTATGTGCTGGAAAATGGAGATTGGAAACTGGGATCACTCTCGTTTACCAAGGTGGGAGGATAAATAATCAATTCAGAAAGCATGAAACGGACCATATCAATGACACACTTGCTGCTGGCTTTGCTACTTTTCATTTCATCGTGTTCTTCTACACAAACCGAGCGAATTGATGCTGAAACTGACATCGACAACAATCCGAAGGAATGGTTGCGAAAGCTTAACATGATATAATGCCTATCAACTGTGAATGGTATATTCTTTTTGCCTCGCAGACTAAAATGCAATGAATATGAAAAGTAAAGCAATTTTAAGCCTTTTATGCGTGATCTCATTCACATTAAGCATACACGTAAGGGCTCAAAAAGCTAAAAATCAGAAACCAATAATCATCCAGCAGCAGGGCACTTTCTCCGCTGGCGGCACGGTCGTCAAAAGTGAAGGCACATTCGACGCGCTCAAAGCCTGGAATGTGCCGCAAGGTGGACAAACACGGCACGGTGATCATGCCGACGTTTTCTACCAGGTCCCTGTAAAAGCCAGGCGACTTTCAATGGTTTTCCTGCATGGTTACGGTCAATCGCGCCGAAGCTGGCAGACCACGGCTGATGGAAGGGAAGGCTTTGCCAATATGTTTCTGCGGAAAGGGTACAGCATTTATCTGGTAGATCAACCCGGCCGCGGACACGCCGGACAAACTTCCAAGCCGGGACAAATCCCCGCCACGCCGGACGACCAAACCTGGTTCACCCAGTTTCGTATCGGATTATATCCTCAATTCAACGACGGCGTTCAGTTTCCGAAAGACAGCGTCTCGCTCGACAATTTCTTCCGTATGATGACCCCGAACACGGGCAATGTGGATGAGGCTACAATTGTAGACGCCATGTCGGCCGTCATGGACAAGTCAGGCGACGGGATTTTGTTTACCCATTCGGCCGGCGGTTCGCCCGGATGGAAGACAGCTATCCAAAATGAACGCGTTAAAGCCATCGTCGCTTACGAGCCGGGTGGTTTTACGTTTCCCGAGGGCGAAGTGCCGGACGGCAATCGCGGCGGCAAGGGAGTACCGTTCGATGAGTTTATGAAGCTCACGAAGATACCGATTGTCATCTATTTCGGTGATTTTATCCCTAAGGAAGAAACGCAAGCTGCTTCCCTGAATTTTTGGAGAAGTGTGTTAGCTACTGCCCGGCAATGGGCCAAAGTGGTAAACAGTCACGGCGGCGATGCGACCATCGTCCATTTGCCCGAAATAGGGATCAAAGGCAACACCCATTTCCCGATGTCTGATTTGAACAGTGAAGAAGTGGCGGGCGTACTCGAAAAGTGGCTAAGGCAAAAAGGTCTGGACAAGTAACATGATAGAGAATGGTTTTGCAAAAAAATCAAGTTTTGAAAGAGATAAGGATGCCCAGGCTGGTGGGCCTCTGTGTGCTGCTATGGATAGTGGCACACAGCACAATGGCGCAGAAAGCGCCAAAGCGCGGCGAGGCGCTAAGTGTGAAAGACCAAAGCATTATCAAGATTTCCGCCCTTACCGCACAAGGTAAACTTCCGGCTTTAAAAACGGAACTGAATACCGGTCTGGACGCGGGTTTAACCGTGAATGAAATCAAGGAAATATTGGTGCACACCTATGCCTACTGTGGTTTTCCGCGAAGCATTCGTGGGTTGCAGACCTTTATGGAGTTCATCGAAGAACGGAAGTCAAAAGGTATTAGCGATAACTTTGGAAGAGAAGCATCGCCGGTTCCAAACGATAGCAACAAGTACGAACGTGGCAAAAGGATACTGGGCGAACTGACGGGAGTACCCCAGCCCGACAAACTCTCGGGGTATTCAGCATTTTCGCCCGCCATCGATACATTTCTGAAAGAACACCTGTTCGCAGATATTTTTGAACGGGACCTGCTAACCTATGCCCAAAGGGAACTGGTGACGATTTCGGTCATCAGTGCGATCGGAGATGCGGACCCGATGCTAAGGAGCCATTTGAGTATCTCGGTGCGTGCAGGCTGGTCGCCTGGCCAGATGAAAGAGTTTATAACCGTCATTGGCCCTTCCATAGGTAAAGACAAATCACTGGCTGCCAATGCGGTTTTAACCGAAGTTCTGGGCAGTTTAAAATCCGATAACAAACAATGAAAAATATAGCAATTGCCATCGCAAGTCTTATGATACCGACAACAGCAATAGAAACCGCAAATGCTCAACAATCAAAGGCTAAGAATCCTTTTACGCTGGTGTACGCCGGTGCCATTGTAGAAAATGTTGCAGGGAAGGTGAACATTCACCCCGTAACCTATAAGCTCAACGGGATCGATATTGCCGCCAACGTATACACTCCAGCGAACTACGATCCTGCAAAAAAATACCCCGCGGTAGTGGTCGCCCATCCCAACGGTGGAATAAAGGAGCAGGCAGCCGGCTTGTACGCACAGCGTTTGGCCGAGGCCGGATATATTACTATTGCTGCCGACGCTGCTTATCAGGGTGCAAGCGGAGGCGAACCCCGCCATACCGATAAGCCGGTATTCCGAACCGAAGATATTCACGGCATGGCTGACTTTATCACCCGGTACAAGGGGGTTGATGTGAGCCGTGTGGGGGCTCTGGGAATTTGTGGCGGAGGCGGTTATACCTTAAAAGCCGCCCAATCCGACAAAAGATTAAAAGCGGTCGCGACCCTAAGCATGTTTAATTCCGGTGAAGTACGCCGTAATGGGTTTCAAAACTCTGGATTGGCAACCGTCCAGCAGCGTTTGAAGCAAGCTTCCGATGCCCGCGCACAGGAAGCCGCCGGAGGTAAGATTATCTATGCTGGCGTAGCAAGCATTACGGACGAAGAAATTGCGAAAACCCCGACGGACTTATACCGTGAAGGATACGTTTACTACTATCGGACTCACGCGCACCCCAACTCAACTTTCTTGTACCCAATGAGCAACCTGCTTGACTTAATGACCTGGGATGCTTCTCAGAATATGGATTTGATCGATCAGCCCTTGTTGATGATGGCTGGCAGCAAAGCGGACACAAAGTACATGACTGACGAGGCATACGGGAAAGCTACCAGCGCAAAAAACAGAGAATTATTCCTGATCGATGGTGCAACCCATATCCAGACTTACTGGGAGCCACGCTACGTAAATCAGGCTGTTGAAAAGCTGGCCCAGTTTTATTCCAAATTTTTGTAGGTAAATTCTTTAGCAATAATCTCACCATCAGCTGAATCCTTCACCATGGCGAAAATCAAATTAAACATCACCAAGAAGGATTAGCCCCTTTGAAGCTGATCCGCAGATGCCGCTTTTATGGGCGATCCGCGATCTGGCCAGGCTGGAAGGTGGGATGCAGGCGGCGTCAGCGAACCGGGATTGCCGGCATTCAAACCTGTATTGACCAATGCGATTTCAATTTGACTTGGAAGAGCATTAGGAGGTTGCCGTTTAGCCTGGCGTCGGTTTGATAAGGACTTTGCTAGGGTTAGTTATTCTAAATTCTCTTAACAACTTTCGCCGGTATGCCTGCTACCACGGTATTGGGCGGCACATCACGACTGACAACCGCACCGGCCGCTACCACCGAGTTTTCTCCCACCGTTACGCCAGGTAAGATCGTGGCCCCTGCACCGATCCATGCATTTTGCTTGATGTGCACAGGCTTGGGGATTAAGGCTTTCCGATCCGCTGGATCGAGCGGGTGGTTTTCCGATGTGATGTTTACACGCGGGCCGATCAGCACATCGTCCTCGACTGTGATGCCGCCAATGTCAAGAAACGAGCAGGCGTGATTGATAAACACATTTTTGCCCAGCGTTGTAAACCGTCCGAAGTTGGTATAAAACGGCGGGAAAATGGTGGTCGATTCGTCGATATGCCGGCCGATGATCTCGCTTAGCCGCGCTCGTACCTGATCGGTATCGGTAGCCTGCGCATTCATTTGCGTGCAGAGCCGTATCGTGCTGGCTACTACCTGCCCGAATGCTTCATAACCGGGATCATCCTTTCGGATTGTCTCACCTGCGCGCATGCGGTCGAAAATGTCTGTATTTCCCATTACTTACTATTTTCTAACTCGAAGCTAACCATTACATCGCCGGAACCAAGCGCGGAAACGAGCCCAGCAGCATTATCAATCTTACCAATGCTTGTGTATTGATACGAAGTGGGAAATGTTTTGTAAAACAGCACCAGCGTATTGGAAGTATACAGCATTAAATCGCCGCTTTCGATCCTTCCGACACCTGCGGGGTTACTGGGCAGGTGTGTTGGAAAACGGTAATACTTCTCATTCCCGTTCAGCTCCGTCATTGAGACCGTTAGTGGTAAGTGTGCCCTGAACGCCGCAGCGGTGGCATTGGACACTAGTGTGGTGGTGAAACGTTTTGAACCGATCCGGATCACCAGTCGGCTAGTGGTAGAATCCGCAATGCTACCGGTTTCGCTGTCTGTGTTCTGCGTTGGCATTATGTTGTCTGTTTTACAAGCCATAAATCCAATTAATACTAGTGCAAGCTGGACCAGAATTATGAGTGGCGTTTTCATGGTATTCATGTTATTTAAATTGTAGCCGCATCGATCACAAACCTGTACCGGGCTTTTTTGTCCAGCACTTTCGCCCAGGCATCGTTGACCTCCGCGGCTTTGATCACCTGTATTTGCGGAAATACTTTGTGGTCTGCACAGTAGGCGACCACCTCCTGCGTTTCGGGAATCCCACCGATCAATGACGCATTAAAGTTCACCCGAGTATTGGCCAGGCCGATATTGCTCAGCGTAAGGTTAAAGCCCACCGGCATTCCAACCTGCGTATAAAACCCATTTATCTTTACCGTCGATGCATATGCCGCCACGTCGTATTGCGCAGGAATCGTTGCGATCATATAATCCAGCTTGCCTTTGTAGGCTTTCAGTTTTGACAAATCATCTACGATAATTACTTCCTTTGCCCCAAATGAGAGAATGTCTTTCACTTTGTCTGCCGATGTGGTGAATGCATACACTTCTGCACCTTTGGACGCCGCAAGTTTTACCGCCAAATGCCCTAGCCCGCCAATGCCGGCGACACCCACTTTATCGCCTTTCTTGAAGTTAGCTTTCATCAATGGGGAATAAGTGGTGATACCTGCGCAAAGCAGTGGCGCGGCCTGTTCAAGGCTGATGTGGTCTGGAATATGGATCGCGAAATGATCCCTTACGACGATGTTGTTTGAATACCCGCCCTGCGTGATGCCGGAGGGCGCGGTTTTATCGGGATTCCCGTACGTAAAGAGCGTTTTACCATTGTCGCAAAACTGTTCCTCGCCATGCTTGCAGCTCTCGCACTGCATACAGCTATCGACCATACAGCCGACGCCGGCCCGGTCGCCCACTTTGAATTTGGTCACATTCTTCCCAACAGCTGCCACGATTCCCGCAATTTCATGCCCCGGCACCTGCGGATATTGCTGCGGGCCCCAGTCTCCTTTCATCTGGTGAATGTCCGAATGGCAAATACTGGCGAACTTGATATCGATCAGAATGTCGTTATCGCCCACGGGCCTGCGCTCGAACGCCCACAGACTCAGCTTGCCTGATGCATCTTTGGCCGCGTATCCTTTGGATTGGATGTTTTTGCCGGGAGCCAGCGCGCTTTTAGTTTGAGCAAAAAGCCTTGGAGAACGGGCAAGCGTTAACCCCGCTCCGGCTATGGCAGTTTGCAGGATGAATTTCCTTCTGGAATGACCGGTTTTATCGCGCTTAATTTGATTGTCCATTATCATAGATTTTTTATACTGATGATCTAGGACAAAGGTATTCTGTCAGCCAGTCCGGCGGGTAAAGACAATCAAACCGATTCTTAAGAATTTCAAACTGTCTCTATTCTCAGTGCACGCGGGTTCGTACCGGTCAGCCGTTTGAAGAAATTGTTGAAATAGGTAGGGTATTCAAAACCGAGCGCGTAGGCGATCTCGGAAACGTTCCAGTCCGTGTGCTGCAAAAGCGCTTTGGCTTCCGTCACGATCCGCTCGGTAATGTGGGTTGTAGTGGGCTTTCCGGTGACCTGCTTTACGGCGCGATTGAGGTAGTTAACATGCATATTCAGGCTGGTGGCGTAGTCCTGCGCGGTCTTCAATTGCAGCGGCCGGTCGGCACTTTCGATAGGGAATTGTCTTTCCAGCAGTTCCAGGAATACGGAAGTAATGCGGGCGGCGGCATTCTTTTGCTGGTGGTAGTTTTCGGAAGGTTGCAGTTTCAATGCCTCATGGATGATCAGATTAATATAGTTACGCATCAGGTCATCCTTGAATGAATAATCGGCTTTTTGCTCTTCTATCATCCTTTGAAAGAGGGTGTTGAGGAACTCCCGCTGCTGCTCCGAAATATGCAAAATTGGCGTGCCGCCGATCTTGAAAAGCGGCGATTGCTGAAGACTTTCAGTGCGCTCTGCCGCACTGAGGAATTCTTCGGAAAAAAGGCAGGTGTAACCCACATAGCTGGTCGAGAGCGTTTCCCAGGAATACGGGATGTGCGGATTCCCGAAAAACAATACCGTACCGTCGGTTTCAAAGCTCCGGTCGGAATAATGGATCTTGCTTTTGCCGGTCGTCAGGCAGATCTTATAAAAATCTTTGCGGCTGTAAACGCGTGTGGCATTCCCGTCCGCTTCAATCTGAAACACATTAAATCCTTTTAGCTTCAACTGGTTGTTGAAATCGGATAAAGGCCGCTGCTTTGCTTTTTTCATAACAGACATTAAGATTTGCATGACTTTCGACCATGTCCCACAAAAATAACAATGCTATTCCGAAGCCGCATCACGAAGCATCTTTACGAACCATTTTAGTTTGAAATTCTTAAAGAGTCGTTTGAAAATTATAACCAGCGCGAGGTCGTACGCACGATCTTTGTACATTCAAAATATATTCAGCAATCGAAAAAATAGATCATGGAGATTACAAGAATAGGCAGCAGACCGTCCGGTAAAGGCCCGGACGACTGGTTCACCGGAGCGGTCAGGATAGATCCGCTTTTTGAGCCCAACGATGCGCGGCGTGCCGCATCGGCACTGGTTACTTTTGAGCCCGGCGCCAGGACAGCCTGGCATACACATCCGCTGGGGCAAACGCTGATCGTCACCGCAGGTAGCGGATGGGTTCAGCGCGAAGGCGGGCCGGTGGAGCAAATCTTTCCGGGTGACGTGATTTGGTTCGAAGCCAATGAAAAGCACTGGCACGGCGCTACTGCAGCAACGGGCATGAGTCACATCGCTATTCAGGAGAATTTGAATGGCAACGTGGTTACATGGATGGAGAAAGTTACAGAGGAGCAATATGGTATCTAACCTAAAAACTAGTCCGATGAAGCTACTAATAATAATTGCATTGGTTATGTTCGGTTCTGCACTGCAACCCGCACTGGCCCAAAACAAGGACTGGATGGTGCGGATCGCAAAAATCGAAATCGATAGCGCGTATCTGGAACCCTACAAGGCAGCAATCCGGGAGCATACCCAGGCTGCCATTGCTTCCGAGCCTGGTGTACTGGCTTTGTACGCCACGTATGATAAGGCGCACCCGACCCATGTGACGGTTTTTGAAATATATGCCAGCAAACAGGCTTACGAAGCCCATTTAAAAACGGCCCATTTTCAAAAATACAAGACAGGGACGCTCAAAATGGTGAAATCATTACAACTTATTGACGTCGATCCGATTGCATTTGGGGCAAAGCCGGATATGTTGGATAAAAAATAGGGACGAGCCCAAAATCACAAAGCCCCTAAACTTGTTGTTAGGGGCTTTGTGGTCGCAGTCGAGGATGACCCAAGGAATGCAAAAAGTAAGACTTACTGCACTGCCTTTAAGTTAGTTGACGCAATGAACCAGACGGAGCGAATAGCCTATTTTTGATTTTGGCTACATTCTCACCGATCCTTGATTTTCTCACCCGACAGTAGCGCATGGTAGTTCTGATACTTCGGTGGCCTAACATCCTGCTGACGTCTTCAAGAGGAACTACATTATTTAGCATCATATCGGCGAAGAAATGCCGGCCTTCGAAAAAGCGAACTCATGGGAAAGTTCGACTTGAAGAACTCGAATTGATCGAATAATTTGAATAAAACCCGCCAAGGAAAAGCAGGGATCTTCCTGCCAGATGCATGTAATGATTTTGCCAACTTCGGTAGATTATTATAATGTGACTTTTGTCACAAATTTTCTGTGATCCGCTTCCTTCGAAGCGAGGTTGATGGGGCAGTAGTTTTGTGGTGTGGGAAAGATAAAAATAGCCACAAGATTTACTTAACCAATCTGCTATGGAATACAGAAAACTGGGGCACACAGATATCGATGTATCTGTGATCACCTACGGAAGCTTTGCAATCGGCGGGACGATGTGGGGCGGTACTGAGAAGAGTGAAGCCAAACAAGCCATTGAAGCTTCTTTGGATTACGGAGTCACGACACTGGACACGGCACCTTTTTACGGATTCGGATTAAGCGAAGAGCTTATCGGCGAAACGATCAAGAGCAAGGATAGGTCCAAAATCCAGTTGCTTACCAAGTTCGGCATGGTATGGGACGGGAGCAACAACGGCCGCGGCGATTTTATGTTCGACATTGAGCAGGATGGTGTTGTATACCCGGTCTACAAGTTCGCATCGAAGGAGAATGTGATCAAGGAAGCGGAAGAGAGCTTAAAGCGGCTGGGCACCGACTATATCGACCTGCTTCAACTGCATTGGCTGGATTCAACGACGCCCATTGATGAAACGATGGAAGCATTACAACGGCTGCTCGATCAGGGAAAAATCCGGGCGGCGGGAGTGAGCAATTACAACCGGCAGCAAATGCTGGAAGCTCAGAAGAGCATTCGGCTTGCCTCTAACCAGGTGCCGTACAGCATGCTCAAAAGGGGCATTGAGTCGGAAGTTATTCCCACAGCCGTTGAAAATGGGATCGGGATCATCGCATACAGTCCACTCGAAAGAGGACTATTAACCGGTAAGTTTTTTCAGGGGAATGCATTGTCGTCTACCGATCACCGGAACAACTATTTCCGGCAATTTGACCTGGAAAAAGTCAAAACGTTGCTGGAAGAGATAGAGGCGATTGCCGTGGACAAGCGGGTTACATTATCTCAGCTTGTTTTAAGGTGGACCACCCTGCAACCAGGAATTTCCATCGTGCTGGCCGGAGCCCGTAATAAAGACCAGGCAATCAGTAATGCAAAAGCGATCGACGTCTCATTGTCCGGGCAGGAGCTGGAATTTATCAATGAACAGCTAGCTGTGGTAGCGTAGACGTCTTGCTGGTAATTATTTTCATTTATTTCAATTTTTATACCATGCACGAATTGGTTTTTATCACATTGTGTTTGCTGGGGACGGTGGCTGCACCCGGCTTACAGTCAACCCGGGAGCCTGCACTTGAAGCCAGCCTCATGTACGATGCGCCGGCTGTGGCCAAGCTCACGAAATTCGAGGTGAAGAAAGGGCATGAGCAGCAATTTCGTCATGCGCTGGTACAAAATGTTCGATCCGCAATCGCCGCAGACGGCAATATCATGGCGGAGGCTTATCAGGAGCAGGACAACCCGTCCATATTGTGGCTGATCGAACGCTGGACTAAGTCCGCTGAGGTTGAAAAGTTTTCGAAGACGAGCCATGCGCGCCAGCTGAGCGCATTATTTGGCGAGTCGCTGACTGCTGTTCCGACTACATTTGTACTCAAAGATCTCGAACCGATTACTAGGCAACAATGGCGCGCGGCCGCGAAACGGGAAGATAAGCCCATTACCGTGATGTTGTTTGTCGATGCGAAACCGGCTACCCAACAACAGTTTAAGGATATTTATCATGTTGCCATGCCGCAATTTCGTAGTGAGCCGGGTGTAATCACCTACCAGCTTTCTGAGATCGAAGGGGACGGCACCCACTTTGTGACTTATGAGAAGTTCCGAAATGAGGACGCGTTTAAATACCACCTCGACTTTCCGCCGGTCAAACCGGTGATCCAATACCTGGAATCTAATGTCAAACAGCCACCTTTTCAGAATGGCCTACACAATCTGGTGGAAATTGCGCCGATGACGCGTGAGTAACATGCAATCCAAATACTAACAACCAAATGTTTATTCAAATGAAAAAGACTATCCAATCTCTGGGCAGCCTGGCCATGCTTTTGGCCACCCTGAATGCCAATGCGCAGCAAAACAGCGTAAATGAGCTGGAAGTGATGAACCAGCTGACTTCTCATGCATCGGTTTCCTCGATGCCCGTTTCCCAATTATTGAATGCACCGGGTAACGAGGCGCTTAAAGCATTCTTTTTTACCCCGGTAAAGAACAAGAGCGCATTGAAAGGGAAAAGATTGGCCGTAATTGCCGCTGATGGCTTCGAGGAAATCGAATTGCTCGGGCCGGTCTGGTACTTCCGGCAGCTCGGCGCACAGGTCGACATTGTAGCGCCGAAGTTCAACCCGGCACCGGCCCGCTACGGACTCAGCACGCCCGAAATGGCGAAAACCCACATTATGGCCATTCAATATTTGAACCCGGTTGGCTGGATCAAAGTGGACCGCACTGCCGATCAGATCAAGGTGGATGAATACGACGCCATTTTCATCCCTGGCGGCGCATGGAACCCGGATAACCTCCGATACGACAAAGATGTGATCCGGTACATCCAGGATTTCAACAAATCGGGCAAGCTGATCGCGGCGATCTGCCACGCGCCTGTGGTACTCGCATCAGCCAACATCCTGAAAGGTAGAAAGCTAACCGGCTACTGGAATATTCAGACAGACCTGACCAATGCCGGCGGGGTTGTAAGCGACGTGCCAGTGGTGACAGACGGAAATATCATCACCAGCAGACACCCGATCGATGTGGCCGATTTCTCGCGGGCGGTAGAAGCTTGGCTGACTAAAAAGGAGGCAAGTGTTCGCTAACGTTTACTAACGCACGTTCGGTGGTATCTGGTAAACTAATAAAAAAGCAAGCCGGCTCGATATCGAGCCGGCTTGCCGCGTCATTGTCAGGAGGGTTCAGCTTGTCCGCTTTTTAAAAACGAATACCCCGAGGTAGTGAAACAGCAGCCCGATACCCCAAGCGGGCGTTGACCATAATGGCCAAGGGTAAGCTTTGCCTGAAAAGTACCAGATAAGCCAGATGGCGGGAGTGGCAAGCACGAATACCAGCAAATGGATTCTAAATCCCTTTTTGGCGTTCTCTTTCGCTGTCGCGTCCCAATTGGATAGGTTTGTCATACTTGATATGTGGATAGGGTTGCCTTGTGACGACCGTGCGAGGTTGGCAGCTGCCCGGTTAGAAGTAAAATTACGGCGGTACCCCGCCGACGGACAAGGACTTCAATCACATTAAAAGTGTGTCACGGATCACACTGATGGATGGGGTTGATCGTTTCCCGGATACGCTTTTCGGATGCCGAGCCTTTTCATCATCGAATGCAGGGTGGTGGGCGGCATCTGCAATGCCTCAGCGGCACCTCCGGCACCGGCAACTTTGCCATTGCATAAGGTCAATACCTGCAAAATGTGGTCCCGCAGTACTTCATCGATGCTTTTGACCCGCTTCCCGATCATGATGGAGTTTAAATGCTCATCATAGCTGGACAAAAACAACTGATCGATTACTGGGCCGGTTGTCATCAGCATCGTTCGCTCCATCAGGTTTTCCAGTTCGCGGACGTTCCCGGGCCAGCTGTGGGCGTACAGTTTTCTGAGAACCTTGCCTGATATACGCGGCACCTTGCGTCCGATCTGCCGGGCGTGCTTGTGTAGAAAATGCATTGACAAGTCCTTGATGTCCTGCTTTCTTTCGCGCAGGGGCGGAATGGAGATCGGGAATACATTCAGCCTGAAAAAGAGATCGTTTCTAAATGTTCCCAGCTGCACCTGGCCGGCCAAATCCTGATTGGAGGCGGCAATGACGCGTACATCAGTTTTGATCACCTCCTTCCCGCCGATTCTTTCAATTTCCCCTTCCTGTAATGCCCGCAGCAGCTTCGCCTGCACTTCGAGCGGCATATCGCCGATCTGGTCGAGGAACAACGTCCCGCGGTCGGCCATTTCCCACTTGCCGATCCGCCTTTCCGAAGCGCCCGTAAAACTTCCTTTTTCGTGGCCGAACAGCTCGCTTCCGATGAGGTCGACGGGAAGGGCCGCGCAGTTGACGGTGACCATGGGCTGTTCGCTGCGCGAAGAAGTCCGGTAGATGGCCTTTGCAATGAGCTCTTTTCCCGTGCCGGTTTCGCCGAGCAGCAGCACGCTGCTGTGGGTGCCGGCAACCTGCGACAGAAGCATGCGAACGTTTTTAATGGCAGGGGAGTGGCCGATGATTTCGGGATAAATTTCGGTGAGTTCCATCTTTTGAACCAGGATATTAATCTACGAATTTAGCAACGAAAGTCACGCTGTTTTTGTATTTTTAAATCATAATCTCGCAGAAACCCCGCTTTATGGGCTTAAAAGTATTAATCGTCGAAGATCAGTTTATCGAGGCCAACGACCTGCAACTGATCCTTGAAAGTGCCGGCCATTCGGTGTGCGCGATCGTCAAATCGGTTCAGTCCGCGCATGACTTTCTTCTTAAAGGAAAGCCCGACATCGTGTTGCTGGACATATTTTTGAAAGGACCCCAGACGGGTATTGATTTAGCCCCGTTTTTGTCCGCCGCCAACATCCCATTCATCTACATTTCGGCCAACTCCGACCCGCTTACATTCGAAGCTGCGAAGACAACGCGACCGGATGGTTTTTTGATAAAACCCTTCCGCCGGCAGGATATTCTCATCGCGTTGGACATCGCCACTTTCAGGCATCAATACGCAGTCGAACACGGCTTCCAAGAAACTAACATTGCCAACAACAACATAGTCGTTGATAAAAATCGAAGAGAATCCACCCAGGAATTCGGCGATATTGTAGGAAGCAGCCCGAAATTGCTGCAGGCGCTGGACCTGGTGTCCCAAGTGGCGCCTATGGACACGACGGTGCTTATTTTAGGTGAAACCGGGGTAGGAAAAGAGGGTGTAGCCAGGGCTATCCACCGGCTTTCCCGGCGCAGGAGCAAATCGTTAATCAAACTCAATTGCGCCGCCATACCACCCAGCTTGATCGAGTCGGAGCTGTTCGGGCACGAGAAAGGCGCGTTTTCAGGGGCCGTAGAACGAAGGATAGGCAAGTTTGAACAAGCGCAGGGCGGAACGATATTTCTGGACGAAATAGGGGAGATGCCCCTCGAAACGCAAACGAAACTGTTGCGGGTGATTCAGGAAAAAGAACTCGAACGCATTGGTGGCCGCACGACCATCAAACTGGATATTCGGATTGTGACTGCCACCAATCGTAACCTTTACAAAGAAGTAGCTGCGGGCAGGTTCCGGATCGATCTGTACTACCGCATCAACGTTTTCTCCATCACACTCCCCCCGCTGCGGGAGCGTACCGAGGACATTCCCGCACTGATCGACCACTTTTTGCAGAAAAACGCACGCCAAACGGGGACATTACCCAAGCGCATGGAACCCCAGGCCGTCGCCCAGTTGGTCAAATATTCCTGGCCAGGTAATATCCGCGAACTGGAAAACGTGATGGAGCGCCAGATCATCCTTGCCCGTTCGGGCGTCATATCCACGGTGGACCTGCCCGCCGACGAAATGACGTTCCCCGAACTAGTAGCTGGCAACCCGAAGGCGCAATCAGCAGCCGAAAGTGAAAAGCACCTGATCATGGCAATGCTGGCGAAAAGTAACGGGAAAGTCTCCGGGAAGGGCGGGGCCGCCGAGCTGCTGAACATGCCCGCGCCTACGCTGGTATCGAAAATGAAAAAGTTGGGGATAACCTGGCGGTTCGTCGTGAATTGAAATACATTACATGTTGACGTTCAAGTAGCTGTACGTCGGTGAGGCTTTCGTTGAACGAAATGGGAAGAGGATCTCCAAACTCGTTCCCGGGCCACTCTGTACTGTCAATGTTCCATCGAGATCTTCGGCCAATCCTTTAATTAGTTTGAGTCCGAAAGTCTCTATGGCATCCAGGTTCAGGCCGGTGGGGAGTCCAATGCCGTCGTCGCTGATACGCAGCAAGATGTTCTCTTCGCCCGACACGGTAAATGAGACGCTTACTTTTCCCTCTCGCCCATTCGGAAAAGCATATTTGAGCGAGTTTGTGATGGCCTCGTTCAGTATAAGGCCGAGCGGAACCGCGTGGGACAAGTCCAGTTCTATTTTTTCAACAGCCACATCAAAAATCACACGCCGCCCGGTATTGAAACTGCTGTCCAGATAGGATATCAGCTCGTGAATGTAGCTGCTCATGCCGATGCTTGCCATGTCCTCTGACTGGTAGATCCGCTGGTGCAGCATCGACATGGCCTGTATGCGGTGACGGCTCTCGACGATCGCATTCACAGCCACTTCCTCTCTCAGGTAGGCAGACTGCGAATTGAGTAAGCTGATCACGATCTGCAAGTTGTTTTTAACCCGATGATGGACCTCCCGGAGCAGCCATTCTTTTTCTCCCACCAGCTGCATAAGCGAAGCATTCTTGATACTGATCGTCTTTTGCTGCTCTTCCAACTGCCGGTTTTTGTTTTGTTTCATCCGGTAGCTGTTCAATGAGAGGCCCAGCAAACAAATCAATACAGCAAAACCGGCGTACAGAAATTTCTCGGCGCGGGCCGCCAGTTCGAGCTTTTCTTTGTTCAGGGTCGCTTCTTTGGTCAATATCCGGATGTCTTTTTCCTTTTGGGCCGCTTTGAAGTTGGCTTTCAGTATCGATACTTCCTTGTTTTTTGTACTGTTTTCAATGGAATCTCCCAACATTTTAAAACGCTGGTAGTTCCTGATCGCAACCATGTAATTGCCTGCGGCGGAATCAACTTTAAAAAGCAGGTAGCGGGTGTCCCTTTCAACTGCGGGTGTTATTTTGCGGGAGGTCAATGCCGTTTTCAAATACCTTCCGGCGGAATCGTATTTGCCAACCTGGGTATAAAAGCGCCCCATCGTTAAAAAAGCTTCCGCGCCCGAAATCGAGTTGACATTCCGCCACCAGAATTTCTCGGATTGCTCCACGTCGTTGTTGAGCTGTATCACCTGCAAGTAATACTTTTCGGCAGTTCTAAAATCTTTAAGGGCCGCGTAACAGTTGCCGAACATAAATGCAATCAGCTGTCTGTTGAGCGCCGTTTCGGGGCGGGCATTATTTTTCAGGAAAGTTTTTAGCAGCCGTAGTCCTTCGGGGGCATGGCCGATTTTGATCTGGGCATCGACGAGGTTTTTCAGTAACGAATAGGTCTTGACGACATGCAACGGGCTGCTGGATAGCACCAGGTTATAGTATCGGATACTGGCCGGGTGATCGCCCAGGCTGTGATAAATATCGCCGATGGTCCAGTATATGAGGTTTAACTGGCTGCTATCCTTCGCGGATTTGAGGCTTCCCAATGCAAGAAATGCATACTGTAATGCCCTGTCGAAATTGTTTTGAGACCTGTATAAATCGGACATTTTCTGGTAACAACGCGAGAGTTTGCGCGTCAGCCCGGCAGATTGTATCAATTTGCATTCCTGCAAAAGCAAATCTTCCGCCAGATCGGGCCGGCCGTTGTACAGGTGTGCTTTACCTTCTTCGTGCAAACAATCTGCAACTTCGTCGGCATCACCGAGTTGCTGATAAAGCGCCCGTGCTTTACCGTAGCTGTAAATCTGCGTTTGGTAAGTGCTTTCGTTAACTTCCGGCTGGTAACGTGCAAGGTCTTGCCACCAGCGAGCTTCACCGCGTTTGTCCCCGGTATTTTTGTGGAATTGGATTACACGGTGAAAATAACTTTTACCGCGATCGATATTTCCCAAACGGAAATAGTATTTCCCTTTTGCAATATAGATTTCATTTAACCAGCGCGTTGAATGTAATCCCAGGCTCAGTTTTTGGGCCTCTTCCAGAAAAGGATATGCTTTCTGCAGATCTTCGCGTTTGGCATCCTTATTATTAACAAAGTATTCGCTGAGGGTTAACAGCAGGCAAATCGACATTTCTCCATTTACCTCTTTCAGCATTTGCTTCGCTGCATTGAAATCGTTTTTTGCCAAATGTGCTTTACACACCAGGTAAATGGCATTATTATAGCCGCCAACATAATTCAGCGACTTGCTCAATGATGCCGCTGCCCGACCCGTCCGGATGGCGCTGTCTTGTGATGACTTTGCTTCATTGGAGTGGTAGATATTCCCTATCCTGAGCAGCAGGTTCGCTTTGGCCGTATCTGCATTTGTATGGGCCAATTTGCTTAGGTAGGAACCTAACATCGTATGCGGGTATTGGGTAGTACCGACATGTTCTTTTGTCGGCTGAGCGGCGGAGAAATGAAGGCAGGCCAGCAGGAGCCCGATCGCTGTATAAGTCTTTAATGCCATAGGATAAGTGCCTCAATATGAATTGATATTCAGGAAAAAAATGAGAGGCTCACTCTAAATTACAATCTTTTGCCGGGCATTTTTGCAATTATCCGTGACAATTTTTCGCATTTCAAAACGTCGTCATAAAATGGCGAAATATCGTATTAGAGAGCGCTTAGAATAAATTTAATGCATTGATGATCAGAGATATAGAACCTGGTATTATTTTTTCATTTATGATGAAATTTACTATTTAACCTCGCTGTCACGTACTGATGATGATCGTCATGGAAAAGCTAAGAAAACACATCGAAGAAATCATCCCCGTCAGTGATGGAGAGTTCGAATACATCCGGACTTTTTTTACCAAAAAGCGGGTACGAAAACATCAGTTTCTAATCCAGGCCGGCGATAAGGTTCCATGCGAATACTGGATCGCCAATGGCGTATTCCGTGCGTTTTATATCGACGAAGGCGGCAGGGAGCACATTGTCCAATTCGCCCTGGAAAACTCGTGGCTTTCGGATTATCATGCTTTTTTCCATCAAACCGAATCCACCATGAATGTGCTCTGTATGGAAGAAGCCGAAGTCCTCAGCCTTACGCTTTCTTCGAGGGAAAAACTCGCTTCCGACCTGCACAAAATGGAACACTTTTTCCGCATGAAAGTCAGCAATGATTATGCCGCCCAACAGCATCGTATTATATCGTTGCTTTGCAGAAACCCCAAAGAAAGGTACGAGGAGTTTGGTGCCATGTTTCCGGACATCATCAAGCGCATTCCCAAAAAATACATTGCCGAATATCTGGGTATCAGCCGTGAAACGTTAAGCAGGATCCATCTGGCCCAACGGCGGAAAGTTCCGTCGAGGCATTGATAACGAACAAGTTGTGCTCCCGTTTTAATTTTAATTTCACAAGTGTGATTTGAATCACACGCAAATAGTGATTTGATACACATTTTGGTCAACCAATACATTTCATCTTTGTCGTCAGCATACAGCGAGCTCCCTAATCCTAAAATTCCGATTCGCTTATTAGTAACCATAGATCAAATATGAAAGCGTTAATAATTGGAGCGACCGGTGTTACTGGCAGGGATCTTGTAAATATTCTTTTGCAAGATCCGGAATACACCAGGATCGTCACTTTTGTTCGCCGCTCGGCGGGGATTGTTCATCCCAAACTAACCGAATACGTTGTCGATTTCAACAAGCTTGATGAAGTAGCTGCTTACATCCAGGGAGATGTATGGTTCTCTTGTATGGGTACGACCCTGCGTGCTGCCGGCTCCAAGGAGCAGCAGTGGAGGATCGATTACGAGATCCCGCTGACGTTCGCCCATATCGCGAAACGTAACGGAGTGCCCAGGGTTGTGCTGTTATCTTCGTACGGCGCGTCGTCGGCTAGCAGTGTGCTTTATCTGAAAATAAAAGGGGAGCTTGAGGAGCAGATCGCCAGTCTCACCTTCGACCAATACATTATCTTCCGGCCGGGTCACTTGCTAAGGGCCAATACCGACCGGCCGGTGGAGCGGTTCACGACCGGACTACTCGGCATTTTAAATGGAATAGGCTTTTTTAAAAAATATCGCCCGTTACCGACCCTGGTTTTATCGAAAAAGATGGCTAAGGCACCAAAAGTCCTGGCCAAGGGTGTGCATGTGATCGAGTTGGACGAGATCGTAAATTTTTGATATAATGCTCAATTAATTTTTTTCGTAAATCACTGATAATGCTATGAAAAAGAATTGGCTATCAATCGTTTGTGTAGTTTTTGCGTCTACTGCGGCTACATTTGCCCAATCACAGCCGGTCAGAATTTTAGACATCAATTCCATGGAAGCAAAAGCTATTTCCGATGGAATTACGCTCCGGTCGGAGTCTGGGTCGAAGGGCACATTTGGCTATTTTGTCATGAAGAAGGACGCGTCGGTCCCAGTCCACAAACATGTAAACGAGCAGTATTCATTCATCCTGAAAGGGAGTGTGCGAGCGCTCATTGGAGACACCACCATGATTATCAAAGCAGGACAAGCGGTAATAATTCCTCCAAACCTTCCGCACAGTTTTACCAGTTTGGAGGAGGGTACAATTGATCTTGACTTTTTCTCGCCTCGTCGTGAGGACTGGACCAATGGTACTGCCGACTATTTCAAAAAGAAATAGAACTTCTTTCAAAATGTGGGGTGGCCAAGTAGCGCGTTGATGAACAGGAACGAGGTGAAAATAAAGTACAACAGGGCTATGCTAATGGAGGGCATAGCCTTCTTAATGCGAAACAGGGTGACACTTAGCGGAAGCAGCTGTAACGCATGCAATCCAACGAAATGGGCGACCCGCAAATCACCATGAATGCGACTCCAATTCGGCATTGAAATTCCCGGTCCGCCGTCAGGCCCGCCCACTGTATGCGCCATTCGGTAAGACATTAACCCGCCTTCGAGGGCAAAAAGGGCGGTCATTAAGATTCCCAATCGGATTGCCCAGAGCATTGCCGGGCTGATTTGGACGGGCCGGATCCGGAAAAACAGCATTCCGATGTAGATGGAAAATAGCGTTTGCGAAAACACGATGAGGCCCATCAATGCAAACAGCAATGAATTGTAAGTACCGGTCATGTTATAGTGTGATAATTCGCCGCGGGCAGCCTGAGAAGCAACCGCAAACATTTCGAAACACATGGTGAAGACGGTGTACGAGGCAAAACGCTCTTTGATTCTATCGAAAGGCAGTAAATCCAGAAGCAATGGCCAGGTAAGGCAGTAAATACTGATAGATAGCGCGAATTTGATCGGTTTGATCCAGATATTAACGCCTAATAATTCGCGAGTATCGACCATGGCAAGCCCGAACCAAATGACCGCCAGGATCAAATGAGCAACGGCGCAATAGTACAAGGACTGGTTACTATTCTTGATCCGGGTTAGAAGGGTTGTCTGCATTCGCTTTGGTGAATTGTTGCGTAATAAGAAATAGCAGGAAGCCGCACGGACCGAACATGAAAGTGCCGATTAAGCAGGACACCGTCAGCCAATGCGAAACATGTTTTTTTTGTGAAGAGCGAAGAATCCAGAATCCGACGAGCAGGTCAAATGCCAGGTAGTGGACCCAGCCTGCGATCAGTAGCTGATCATTGTTGAACAGGTTCCTGACCTGTTCAATCGACCCGAAACCGACATCCGGAACGCTGAAAAATGATGCGATATACACTACGTATAAAGCGGACAGTAACACAGGCACCACCGCATACCGAACCAGAAATTGCGTCACCTGCCAGCGAGGAGACACGATCAGCATCAACCATTGAATCGAAGCTATGGCATTTGCAGCCAGAAATACGGTGGGATTTTGCATGCGTTGCCGCTAATTATTGATCAGTGATGATTGGATGCAAATTTCCTGACTATGGGATGGTGGTTCAAGGGATTCCGTCACTATTAATCTGTGACCGCAATCACACGTTTTTAGTGACCCAATTCCTCGCTCACCGAATGAACGGCTTCTAATTTTGATTCCAGTTAAGCTGTCGCACGAACCCACTCGGAGGTGGCGCGGATATCGCAACCCGGAAGTGAATGGCAGGCAGCTTCTCCAACATGCCAATGGACTTCCTGATTTTAACCTTATATGAAACAACTATGTATCAAGAGCTTTTGATAGCACGGCATTCGACGCTGCCTGAGGGAAAGGATGCAATCAGAAAAGCTGGCGAATTCATTCTTGCGCTCACCCCGTGAGACGATAAGCAGCATGCACGCAGACGAACTTTCAATCATTTCTAATATTCTTATGAGTGAATCTACAAAAACATTCAGACGCGTAGTGACCGGTCATGATGCAGATGGAAAGGCCATTCTGATATCGGACGCTCCACCCACGCGGGCGCAATTGGTTGGCGGCCCGGGTGGCCCCACTTTTTACGAAATCTGGCATACGCTGGAAACGCCGGCATTGATACACTATCAACCCGATGATTCGGATGAGGCCGGGCTTGTACTGCCGCCACCAAAGAATGCCACACGGATTCGAATTATTGACTTCCCGCCGGAAGGGGAAGAAATCCGTGGGCTGACCGGCGCTGACGCGGCGGCGAAATTCAAACTGATCAGCGGCGAAGAAGCTTCCACAGCCGCAGCAGGAGCACCGCATCCACTCATGCACCGCACGCAAACGGTAGATTACGGAATCGTGCTGGAAGGGGAAATTACATTAGTACTCGATCGGGCTGAAACGACCATTTACCAGGGAGATATTGTGATCCAAAACGGAACGAACCACGCCTGGGCCAACCGTTCAGACAAAGCTTGCCGGATGGCATTCGTGCTGATCGACGGCGAATTCACCACTCCTTCATAGACATCCATCAAATATGCGAATCAATCCCCTGAAACCGGAGGAACTTAGCCCTGATCTTCGTTTTGTGCACGACGAAATATCTGCCCTTATCACATCCAGCCAAAGCCAGGTGAAAATGGTCGGCGATGACGGTGCATTGCTCGGCCCTTTTGCGCCAATGCTGCATTATCCACAGTTCGGGGTACCGGCATTAAGCTTTTTAAGAACGCTGGACACGCACGCGACACTCGACAAATCAGTTCGTGAAGTGGCCATCCTAACGGTCGGAGCGGCGTACGGCGCTCGGTTCGAACTATATGCCCATCAGATAATGGCAGAAGCATTTGGGTTGTCGGCCGACACCATTGCCTCGCTTGCTGCCGGAGGGATTCCCTACGGACTTAATCAGCGGGAGTTTTCTGCGCACAGCATCGCCTCCTGTCTCTTAAACGGCCGCATTGTTCCTGATTCCGCGTACAATCATGCCATACAGCTTTTTGGGCCCGACGGCTTGGCAGAGTTGTTCTTTTTAATCGGTGGATATAGCCTCATTGCCGTGATTCTGAACGGTTTCGATATGCCTGCTCCTGAGAGGTCTGCCTAATTCAGCAGAATCTGGCAGATTCTTCTCCCAAGCCTTCCTGCATCCAATTTCTTACACAATCAATTGAAAATCAAACCATGAAAACAACAAGTTTAATATTGCTATCAGCTGCATTTGCACTTTCGGCAATGGCGTCATGCTCGCAGGACGATCATGTGCCAGTCGCTTCGCAAACTTATGTCCTGGTGCATGGTGCCTGGCAAGCCCCATATGTTTGGGACGACGTCCGAGCCAAACTCATCAGCGCCGGAAACAAGGTCATCGTGGTAGAGTTGCCCGGACATGGCAGCGACCAGACACCGACGCACCAGCTCTCATTGGACGTTTACCGAGACAAGGTAATCCAAGCAATGGGTTCCGGAAGCGACAAAGTGATCCTGGTAGGTCATAGTATGGGCGGTATGGTCGTCACACACGTTGCGGAAAAAGTCCCGTCGAAAATCCGCAAATTGGTCTATATCGGTGCTTTCGTCCCTGTTTCCGGGCAGGCACTGATCGAGATCCAAGATCCGGGTTCGCAGCTCGGACCGGCGCTGGTGCAGTCGGCCGACCAGCTCACCCTCGATGTTAAAAAAGAACGGCTTGTCGACTTGTTTATACCGGATGGCTCTCAGGATGTGAAGGACAAGGTCATCGCTAACTACCGGGCAGAACCAGCCATTCCCTTTACAAACAAAGTGCTGCTATCCCCCGGGGCTTTTGGTTCAGTAGATAAGGCTTATATCAAGACGTTGCAAGACGTTGTGATTTCCCCCGCATTGCAGGATCAGATGTTGAAGGCAGCGGGTATTAAGTCGGTTTATGAGGTCAACACCGGTCACTCACCGTTCCTTTCCCAGCCAAAAGCAGTTGCAGATTTATTGCTGAAAATTGGAAAATGAGATTCAGTAGCCGGATTATCCAACAAGTATTCAGATGAAGCACTTCGAAACTCTTGCTCAGTTACATCAGGAAAACGGATGGTCAGCTCCCAGAATTCCAATGTTCAGTATCGTTGAATTTGAACAGAGCGCCGCCCTGGACGAGTACATAACGATCAACGCATTTGTGATCAGGTACAAAGAGGAAAGTAATGGCTCGCAGGCTATGCTTGCGTTTCACACTCCGGGTGAAAGCCTGCTATTGGGAAAGCCGGGCAGCCCGCTGGGTTGTAAACTAATCTTCATTCATGAGGAGTTTATCATCGGCCATGTTATAAGCACTTACATTCATCGGTTGGGATTGTTCGAAACCCCGGATGCTGATAAGTTTTTAAGACTCAGTTCTGGCGATGTCGAAACCTTCTGCGCCTTTCACAATGTCATTGATTTCGAATATTCGAATTTCCTGGATGAATTCAGTAGAGAAATACTTCTGGGCCACGTGACGGCCATGTTGCTGTATGCATACCGGTTTACCAACGTACGCAGAGATGCTGAGACGATGCACATGCCTCAATAGCTTTCACCTAACGCTTCACCCACAATATGTAGGTTTTCATTAACTAACTAACAAGCAATGAATTAACCTTTAAAATAACTTAAAAAAAGCAAAATGGGACAATTAGACAAAAAGATCGCGATCGTAACAGGATCAAACCAAGGTATTGGTTTGGCCATTGTTCAGCAATTTGTAGAGCAAGGTGCCAAGGTCTACGCATTTGACATCAAAGAAACGGCCGCTTATGGGAGTGGAGTAACTTTCATCAAAGTTGACGTCTCCAAGGAAGAAGAGTGGATTTCGAGTGTGAAGCAGGTAATGGATGCCGAAGGACGTATAGATATACTCGTTAATAATGCAGGGGTCATTGACTATACACCGATCCATGAATTAACAATGGAGCGGTGGCATTATCTGATTGCGGTCGATCAGACCGGTGTCATGCTTGGGATGAAGCACGTTATCCCGCATATGGTGCAGCAAAACGCAGGGTCGATCATTAACACATCTTCCATTTGGGGTATCGTAGGAGCCGACGGTGTTGCCGCCTACAATGCAGTGAAAGGTGCCGTATGGATATTGACGAAGAACGCTGCGGTGACGTATGCAAAACACAATGTTAGAGCCAACTCGGTGCATCCGGGATTTATCAGCACACCGCTTACCGATGCGCAGGCAGAGGATCTGAACAAAGTTGTGATCGACGCCACGCCAATGAAGAGGGCGGGAAAACCAGAAGAAATTGCTGCCGGCGTGGTGTTCCTGGCAAGCGACGGTGCAAGTTACGTCACCGGGGCTGAGCTCGTAATAGATGGGGGTTATCTTGCCCAGTAGGGTTTTTTCCATTGGAAGTTAGAACTGCCTGAACTCCAACATTAGGAGCTCAGGCAGTTGCTATTTGCTTGTAGATGCTGGTCTTTTGGGGCGAAAGGCTGCGTAATTTTTTTGGACTAAGTGCTGCTTTGTAGAATTGTTGGATTGAGAATCCTTGGTTGAAATCACCTCTGTCAAAAATGTCCATTCGGTAACCTAATTTAGTAAGCAAAGCAGGTTATCGAATGCTTTGATCTGAATTCAATCAATAATCTGATTGTCACAAACGGCTGTATATCAATTGGTTGAAATTTTTATCAAAATGGATGGCCGAAACGGTAGCCGATTCTTTTGGCTTGTTTTGATACCCTTCGAGAGCCTTTACATCTAAGCAGATACAATAAAAAGATAAGATTTTCGGCAATACGATATGAACTCCATATCTCCATTTCGATTGTTAGACAAATCTAACTCGCCTTGGTTTTTAAAGCAGTTTCAAGCCTAAAAGTTTGCCCGAAAACCCGATGGAGATTCACCCGTTTTCGTCTGAAACAGCCTACTAAAATATGCTGGGTCATTATAACCGAGTTCGTAAGCAATTTCTTTTGCTGTTAGCGTAGTATGGACTAACAAGCGTTTCGCTTCCAGGATAATTCGGTTTTTAATCACCTCATTAGGCTGTGGCAACCGTAATCGGTTGAACTTGTGGGTGATCGTTTTGGGCGCCATGCAAAGAAAATCAGCGTAATCGGCGACGGTGTGTTTGGATTTGTAATGCTCCTCTACAAGCCTGGTGAATTTGCGGAAAAATTCCAGATCACTTTGCTGATCCGTCACATCATGGGTCAAATGCTGCCGTTTCCAGGAGCGCGTCGCGCGAATGAGGAGTTGTTTAAGGTAAGTCCGCATCATTTCTTCCAGCGAGCTGTCATTCAACTGAAATTCCCCGATCATTTCCTCAAACAAGCCTCCGAGAAAAGCGATTTCGTTTTCCAAGAGCTCCACTTTGGGCATGTTTCGGATGTTGTTGAAAAGTAAACCATCGCAGGCAACTTCCTGATCGTGAATCTGAATGCAGTAAAAATCACGGTTGTAGAAAATAAAATAGCCGCTTTCCTCACCAGCGACTTCCAGTTCAAGATATTGGTTTGGGCTGATAAAAAACAATGTAGGCTGCTGGGTGTCGTAACAGGCAAAATCAACCCTCAGCTTGTAGCCGGCGGGCAGATAGAGGATCTTGATGTATTCTTTGTAGGCTGGTCCGTTGATGATCTCCGTTTGCTCCTTGCTTACTTGCAGCAGTCCCAGCGTCTTTAAATTGTTATTGAAAACAGTACTCATGGCTATATACGCTTGTGAAGATATCTTTTTTTCAAAATAGACAAAAAACCTGTGAAGCATTGATTTGCTTCACAGGCGTCATCTTTTAGTTAGTTTCTTGCAAACTTTTCAAGCTCGGAGTTGAATTTATCCATTTCTTCCAAAAACAACCCGTGTCCGCCTTTTTCGAATTTTACGATGTAAGATCCTTTGATGGCTTTGTTAAGCTGCTCAGCCTGAGCATAGTCACACAATTTGTCATTTACACCGTGGAATATCGCAACCGGCATTTTGATTTTTCCAAGCACAGGGCGCAGATCCAGGTCACTCAAGGCGCTGATCGCCTGTGTAGTAGCGTATGGTGATGCATTCAGGTTGATGCTTTCCAACCATTTGATCGATTCCGGTGAAAGTCCGCCTTCCTGTCCTTCAAATGCTTTTCCAAATCCTGCTACCAATTGCTCCCGGTTTGTTTTGGTCTGTTTGATCAGATCGATTGCGCCTTGCTCGGTGATGCCGTAAGGATGGCCTTCGCGTTGTTTCCATGATGGACCGGTTGCACCGAATAAGGCCAACTTCTTGATATGCGCACCATTGTATTTAGTTACAAAGTGCAATGTTACCGCGCTTCCCATTGAAAATCCGCCTAATGTTGCGTTCTCGATTTTCAGTTTTTCCAAAACCACCTTAATGTCGTCGGAGAAAGTATCGAAGTCGTATTTTCCGTAAGGTCTGTCCGATTTTCCGAAACCGCGGAGGGAAATGCCGATGACCCTGAACCCTTTCTCCACCAGATACTGGTATTGATATTCATACATCTCGTTGTTCAGCGGCCATCCGTGGATGAGTACGACGGGCTGGCCTTCGCCAAGGTCGATCACGTGGAGTTTTACATTTTTTTCCACTTCAATATATTCTTCTCTTCCAAAAGCTGCGGGCTTGCGTGTTTGTGCGAAAAGGGATTGGCTTTGGATAAAAGTGAAAAGGAATGCGATAGTCAAGGCAATAGTTTTCATCTGAGTAGTAAGTTTGAATGTTTGAGTTAATCTGCTAACCGCTAACCGCTAGCCGATTGTCATATCGTTTTGACATTACAAAGGTGGCAGGTTAAACCGCGCGGAAGAATGGATAAAACTCCAAGCTCCTTGTACATTTTTCCCGCAAGGAGAAATTATGGCTTGTAGAAAGCCGCTAACTGTGCCAATCGCGCCTTGACCAGCTGATTTCTCATGGGTTCAAAGCGTGCCACTTCCACATTATTTTTGGTAACCACCACATAAAACGGCTGTTTTAATCGGGTGGTCATGTGGTAGATCGTGACCAGCTCTGCGGCATCCTCGGACCACGCGGCCGTAGCATATAAGGAAGGAAAAGGCGTTTTCGAAAGCTTCGCATAAACATCCGGCGCCAGGCTGATCGAAACTGGCTTCCCGCTTCGGAAACGCGTTTGTTCCAGTAAGGAATCAATGTATGGTTCGGCGGGCTTATTCATCAGTCGCCAGATATCCTTTGTGAACGCTGTCGGCTCCGCCACTGCATCTGCATCTTCGGGATGCGGGGTAATCCCGGTTACCACATCGACAATGTGCGTGGCCTCGTGCAGCAACACATAGATCATCGCGTCCATATTGCCGCCTTCCACGCGTACTTTGTAACTGGAGTCGGCTGCGGGCGTAAAGCAAGTATTCTCTTTCCACGTCGCCCATTCCGAAACATTTTCATTCAATAAGCCGCCTCGAAAAGTGATGTTAAACATTTTAATCCCGCCGACCGGATCAACCGGTGAGGTCAATGCGGTGTTGGGCATGTTATCCATAAAGCTGATGCTGAGCAAATGTTGTTTCAAGATCCGCTGGTGGAGCGGTGGCAACAAGGCAAATGCATTGCGCACTTTTTCCTTTTCGGCCGACGTCAGCGTGCGGTTAACTGGCTTCATTCCAGCTTCGCGGAACATTTTGAACACGCTTTCGGGGGCGGGTTTGATGCGTTGGGAAGGTTCCGTATTGTTCACGAAATCTGCGTTTTGCGCAAAAGTGAATGTTGAGAAACACAGCATTACTAAACCTGCAACTGTCGATGTTAACCGCAATTTTCTGATCATATTTTAAGTTAAAGTGAAATGTATGCAGGATTGCTTCGCCGAGGTCCAAACTTTTGCGAAACAATCCTGCGAATCAATGTAACAGCATGCTAACCTGTAATTTTCAGCGAGCTAATGAATGCATTATCGAAATCCAGATGATAATGCATCACCGCCGGGCTCCCCGGAAATGTGCCGCTTGCTTCCACGGAAAGCGTTCCCTTTGTGCCGGTTTGCGTGAAATCAACGGGTGTCACTTGCATATTATACCTTTCCGTCGCCTCCTGGATCCACTGTTTGATTTCCTCTCTACCGGTGTAGGACGAGCCTTCGTCGGAAACGGTTGCGTGTTCTGTGAAATAACTGGCAAATGCTATACTGTCTGCTTCATTTTGTGCTTTGATAAAGCCTGCTATGTTTTCAGGAAGTTTCATGATTATGAATGGTTAATGTTGTTAAACAAATGATTTTGGTATTGAAAAAAAAGAATGAAGTAAGATGGTCAATGCTGGTTAAATCGTGCGGATCGTGCCGCCGTCGATGATGTATTCGGTCCCGGTGAGATAGCCTGCTCTTGGCGAAACCAGGAAACCGACCAACTCGGCAACTTCCTCCGGCCAGGCCGCTCTGCCGAATGGAATGCCGCCTAATGCATCCATGACGCTTTTTTCAGCTTCTTCCATCGTGCCGCCCGAGCTTTCGGCAATGCGCTCCATCATTCGGACGGATGCCGTCGTCATGATCCAGCCCGGCGAAACAGTGAGCACGCGTACGCCTTTCGGGGTGACTTCATTCGATAAGCTTTTACTATAATTGACCAGAGCAGCTTTCGCTGCCGCATAAGGCAATGTGGAATCATACAAAGGCAGCTTCGCCTGAATCGACGCAATGTGAATGATCACACCGCCGCGCTGCTCGATCATGCCGGGCAGGAAGCCGCGGTCCAGTCGCACGGGTGCCAGCAGATTGGTTTGAAAGGATTCTTCCCAATGTTCGTCGGTAAGTACTGCAAAGCCTCCGCCCGGTGTTTCCGATCCGCCCAGGTTATTGACCAGAATATCCAGGCGACCGAATCGTTTCTGAATTTCTTCCACCACTTGTTGGGTGCCTTCGGGTTTGCTTAAATCGGCCGATATAAAATGAACACCATTATCTTCCTCAGGCTTGTTTCTGGCTGTGATGATCACCGTTGCACCTGCTTTCAAAAGCCGGTCTGCAATGGCTTTTCCGGCGCCTTTTGATCCCCCGGTTACAAGCGCAATTTTATCTTTTAGTTCGTTTTGAAAATCGAAATCCATGTCCTTGCTGGTTTTGTTTAGGACAAATTTCAGCACTATGCTTCCTGCTGACAAGTACGGATTTACGATTCATATAGGGATAAATTTATCCCTATTGAACCGCCAAAGGCATATGTTTATATTTGCAGCATGTACGAAAGAAAGACAATGCCCAACCTGAATTGCGGGCTCGACCTGATCGGTGAAGTGCTATATGGCAAATGGAAAATGAGGCTTTTGTGGTTCATTCACCAGGGCTTCCAACGCCCCAGCGAGCTGCAACGGAAAATTCCGGACGCATCCCGCCGGGTGTTGAATGTGCAATTGAAAGAGCTTGAAAACCACGAGCTGGTCGGGAAAATCATTTACCCGGTCGTTCCTCCCAAAGTCGAGTATTACCTTACCGATTTCGGGAAATCATTGATCCCCGTCATCGGTGCGATTGGCGCGTGGGGCGATCAGCATGATCAGCGGTTGCGGGAGCTTATCGAAAAGAACATACTGTCTTCGTAACCACATTTTCCTGACAAGCCTTTTCCAAAATTCGCTCCATTTCATCAAGCAGGCCGGGAATCGGCGTATCGCTTGTATTGGTCAGGCCAAGCGAACCATTGGTGGTCAATGCGCCGATCGTCTGTTCCATTCCCTTTCCAGACCGAACCATCGGACCATACAAGGCTTCGAGCTTCAACGACCCGAAATCAGTCTTGTATCTCACCCGCACCAGGTTAGTCACCATAATGTGATGGTTGAATGCCTGTTTCAAAGCATCCAGCATTTGCTGCATATCATTGTGACCAAAAACTAGGTCCCGGAAAAACGACAGATAGCCGGTTGTATATTCCGTAGAACCGGTCCCGCCGAGCCCGGCCTTCGCCAACCGTGCCAAATCCCAGAAGGATAAATGTCGCTGGTTTTCAAAAAACACGGATTGCGTGGTAATGTTCAGCCCAAAGTTATCGTCCAGATCAAGCGCCGCCCTGGTGCAAACAGGCGAGACCAACTCCATTCTGGTCTCATCCCATTCCGGACGCAGTTTTCTTGAAGCGATAAGCACGGCCGCACAAATGGCGCCATGAACGCTTGTGTTTTCCTCTCTTGCTCGTTCGAGAAGGTTATGGGTCGTGCTTTCAGAAAAGCGGTGCGACGAAACCAATGGGGTAACCACATCCGTCTTCATTTTCAGTTCGAGCACCCTCTCAACAACCTGCGCAGGCACATCTTCCGGAAGGCCGAGGGTTTCATCGTTAGACACTTGCGGCTGCATTAATTCCAGCTCTTTTCCGGTAACGGCAAGCAATATATCACGAGTCAAATAGCTTAATGATGTGCCATCGGCCACGGTATGGTTTGCAGCCAGGATCAGGACGGTGCGGTCTGTTTTTTGAACCAAAACAACCCGTAGCAATGGGCCTTCGGCTGTATTGAACCTGATGGAAAGCTCTTTTTCGACTTCCTGTTCCCAGCGATAATGCTGCTCTGCATGCACCACTCTGAGCGGAATATGCAGGTTGTCCGCGTGCTGCAAGGTTGGTCTTCCCAACTCGTCGAGCACCACCTTTACCGAAAGGTTTGGATGGCGTTGCTGAGCCATGTCGATGGCCTTCCGCCACTTTTCAACGGGTTGTGTCCCGGAGATGTCGGCGGCCAGGCAGAAGTCTTTTGAATCAATTTGATCCAGCAGCCAAAATGTTTTTTCGAATGCACCTAATGTGCGGTTCTGTTGTCTTTTCATTATGCATTGAGTTGAAGTGAGGGGAGCGGCACCGCGCCGCGTCCTTTAAACTGAATGCAAAATTGGCAGGCTGAAATAGGGGAGAGAATGGACAAAAGTTGATGGGGCAGGTACATTTCGCCAATTCGTACCCGAAACCCATCGGTTAATCCAGTGCCTTTCTTCGGTTTAAGATGACACTCTTAATGAATGGGCGATTTTTGTCTCCCCATTCGTTCATCTGCCTCAAAAGAGGCATCAATGTTTCTCCGCGCTCGGTAAGGCGATATTCGACCTTAGGTGGTAGCTGATGATAGATTTTCTTTTCAATCACTTCGAATTCTTCCAGTTCCTTCAACTGCAGATTTAAAACCCGTTTGGTTGACTGTGGGATTGCCCGGTGTAACAGGCTTGGGCGGTTGATGCCCTCCGATATTGCAAGTAACAAATTCGGTTTCCACTTGCCGCCCAGGATTTCTCTTGTCATCGCCAGGCCACATTCGAGCGGCAGGGGTATCTTTTTTTCGTACATCTTCTTTTTTGTCTTATATACAAAAGTAAGCATAGATACAGACCCGGCATATAGGGGACAAAATTATCCCCGGTGGAACATTATCGCTCTTATTGCATGCCTTCTATACTGATGTCAACTTTGTAAGCAAAAAAGAGCAATGCAAAATCATTCAAAAATAAGGGTTGGAATTGTTGGCCTGCAAGCAGGCAGAAGCTGGGCTGCCGTTGCGCATCTGCCCGCTCTTGGTCAGTTGAGTGACCAATATGAAATTGTGGGTGTCGTGAATTCCAGTCTGGAAAGTTCACGTGCTGCTGCCGAAGCCTGCCGGGTTCCGTTGGCTTTCGGCTGCATTGAAGAAATGGCTTCATCGGACGAAGTGGATTTGATAGTTGTGACAGTCCGGGTCCCACTGCACTACAATGCTGTCAAGACAATACTTTCGCATGGAAAGCATGTTTATTGCGAGTGGCCACTCGGGCGCACCCTCGCCGAAGCAGAAGAATTGGCAGCACTGGCACGTGGAAGATCACTCGTTGCTGTTGCAGGGACGCAAGCCCGCGTTTCTGTTGCCTTGCGTAAAGTGGCCGATCTGATTAAGAATGATCTTATCGGTTCTATCTTGTCAAGCAGCATACGGGGGTGGGCAGCTCCCTGGGGGGATACGATCAACAGCACAAAAAATGAGGAATATCTACGAAAAGAGCAGAGTGGTGCTGATCTGTTGACAATTCCGTTCGCTCATACACTTGCAGTAGCCTGCGATGTCTTAGGAGATATCAGGCATTTGTCCGCAGTAGTTCACACACGATATCCAAAAGTTAAAGCGCTTGATACCGGCAAGCTTATAGATGCTGACGCTCCCGATTACATCTCGGTGATTGCAAATCTGGGTAATGGAGCCCCGCTTTCCATTCATTTTCAGGGTGGTCACCCGGAATATGGCGATCCTTTTATTTGGGAAATAGAAGGGTCAAGGGGTAAAATTGTCCTTACAGCCCAGACCGGGCACACCCAGATGGCAGAGTTTGAAATTACCCATTATACTCCGGCAAGCCAGCAGCCAGAGCTGATCAACATTGCTAGTGCAGATGATCCCTTTGGACCCCATACCAATGTCAGAGAAATATACGGCAGAGTTGCTAGCGATATTTTACATGGGACGAGTTTAGCCCCTTCGTTTGACGATGCTGTTATCTTGCACAAATTGATCGATGACATTCGCCTTTCTTCCACCCGAAAGCAATGGGTAATTCCCTCAACGCCGAGCAGAAATCAGCCTAACGTATAATACCGAGGATATCATCTGCTTAGTCAACCCAAGCGCTCGAAGTTATCCCGCTGGGACCATTTTTATCGCCTAACTGTCTCAGAAGCCGCAATATTTTGCACTGCAAACACCAGAGATACCGGACTATGTCAATGTCCCTTACGATAAGGCCTTGGAGGAGGCACGGTTCAACCGTAGTACAGTGCTTAAGTTCCGGGTACAACGCTTGCAGGCTGAATCGCCACCGTGTGCTACACATAGAATTTGGCAGAAAGCTACTGTCCGAAGGGCTGCTGGCTTGAATTCGCCGATTATTCCAGCCACAGCACATTTGCGATAAGGAAAACGGCATATCAGTTATTGAGAACCTGTTGAAGAAACAGTTGATAAGGCAAAACTTCAATTTTCCCCTTTGTGGGGATCATGTTCTTCCATACCCAATTGTAATGGTCAATCACCTGACTTGCTTTCAGACTCGGTCTGTTGCCGGTAGTATGACCATCTTCGATGACTGTGATGTTATAATCCTTGGAAATAGCGGACTGAATCGTGGATTCCACACAGAAATCTGTGGCGCAGCCTGTAATAACCAGGTTCTTAATACCCAGCAGGTCCAGTTTCCGTTGCAGTCCCGATCGGTAGAATACATCATTGGCATATTTGTCAATGCGAAAATCGCCGGCATCAATTTCCAGATCGTCCAGTAATTCCCATTCGGTGGTAAATGGCTCGAATTCGTTCATTGCGCTACCGTCATGCTGAATAAATAATACAGGCCATGATTTAAGCCGAAAAGTTGTAGCGAGTGAATTGATTATTTGTACGATGCCTTCCGTGTTGTGACGAGGCGTGGCTTCTGTAAAAGAGCCCTTTTGCATGTCAATTACTAAGAGTGCTTTTCTGGCGGTCATCTAGTCTGGTTTTAGTAAAGTTATCTATTGGGTCAGTTTAGAACTCCCAAAGCAAATCAATCAATTTCCTGCATTCGAAGTAATCGGAAAGCTCCCCATTCATCAAAATAATCAGTCCCCTTTTTGAAAACGGGTCATAAAGCATGTAGGTGGATATACCGGGGCCATGCCCGCTATGGCTGTACATGGGTGTCTCGGTGTTAAGTAAATACATAAACCAGGTGTGAAAACCCAGACTCAAGTCCTTTGGTGTCAGGCTTTGCACTGACCTGGCTTCCATTACATGCTTATCAGCATACACTCCATCATTTGACCAGCAGGCAAGAAACTTCGCCAGATCATTTACCGTGCAGCGGAGCTGACCTGCGGGATAGTCCGGAAATTTACCTTGGGGCAGTTTTTGATAACGACCAAGCGAGTCGGAATACTGATATGGCGCCGCCAACCGGTCTGGTTGAAACGGCTCTAAAAACCAACTGGTATGATGCATTTCGAGTGGCCCGAACAGATGCGTTTTGCAATACTGGTCGAATGGGGTCTTCGAAATGCGCTGGACGAGATACCCTAGCAGCGCAAAGCCGATATTGGAATATTCGAACCTGCTACCAGGCTCGGTATTGATAAAATTCTTGCCTGCATGATAATGCTTGCCATCGGCAGATAAATAATCTTGAAGAAATGTTGCCAGCGGTATATCGGCTCCGGAATACTCATTCTTCCAAAATGGGAGCAGATAGTCCGTGTTATCTGCTATCGAGGAGCGGTGCCGTAACAGTTGCCTGAATGTGATCGGGGCACCTGGGAACGATGGATTCACAACGCGAAATGGGAGGAACCGGTTAATGTCATCATCCAGCCTGAAATATCCCTTTGCTTCGAGTTGCATAACCGCGGCAGCCGTTACTGTCTTGGAAATAGAGGCTATGTGAAAAATCGTTGAATCCGTCACCGGTATTTTTCGCTCGATGTCTTGATAGCCAAAATAGCGTGTCCAGGAGATCTTGCCGTTTTCAACCTTTGCTGCGGCAAGGCCTGGGATATGCAGGTCTTGCAATTTCCCGATAACCAACGAATCAACCTTTGATGTCTGAGCATGAGCTAATCCAGCCAATAGGGAAAATGCAACTAACAGTAAAGGACATTTCATAAACCGCTGAGAAAATGATACTTGAACGGGAGCCGAAGTTAACAATGCGATCAGTGCAAACGAAAGTTACAAAGTAAAAAATGACGGTTGCAAGCCTGCACTTCGTTATCCGGCTTTTTAGCTGGCTTCACAACTGCCGGCCGCACCTTAAACCGCCGGATGGGCTTGCAACCAAGGGGACGAGCCCGTTATTTTTTCTTCGATCGATAGGCAGCGATTGCCCTGAGCACAAAGCCTGGGCGGCCCGTCGGGCCATAGCTACTTAAATGCCTTTCAATTATGAGAAATTTTGAAAATGCTCCAAGAGTCTATGTGGGAACCTATGGTCAGTACAACAATGGATCACTATTCGGTAAATGGTTTGACCTGACGGACTATGCAGACTTGAAAGACTTCCTGCAGGACTGCTATGAATTCTATCGGAATGAGCTAGACCCAGAACTCATGTTTCAGGACTGGGAGAACATTCCGGATTTCTTGGTATCGGAATGCAGCCTTCATAAACAAGCGTTCGCATTCTTTGAGGCCACCAGTGAGATGGACGATGAGACCGCGGAAGCATTCGAGATTTATTGCAAGCAAATTAACTATTGGCCATCGAACGGATATGAATTGGAGGACCAACTTGAAGGATTCCGGGAAAGCTACCAAGGATTCTTTGGTGGCTCAGGGAAAGACGCTACACTTGAATACGCCTACCAATAAGTCGAAGACACAGGTTTGTTGCCAGGAGTTCCAGCGACTCTCGAACGTTATTTCGACTACGAGGCCTTCGCCAAAGACCTGTTTTTAGAAGGGTACAGCGAATACGAAGGCCATCTATTCACAGATTATTGAAGGCAAAGTGCAGTTCGATGCGGCCCGCATCGAACTGCACTTTGTTCTTTTTGTTCCACTGGGAAAAAGAGGAAGCAAGTATCCAATGCTGACTACTATTTTCCGATCAAAAACATCGACTGCACGTGGTAATCGATGTTTTTGATTAGTAACAAAAAACAAGCAGCAATGGAAAAGAAGGGCAAGCAATCTGAGGAGAGTTCGGCGATGTTCACGCATCAACTAGTCACTTTGGCGGATCTGGAAAAATTTAAAGAGCAAATGCTCTTTGAGATGAGAAGGCCACTTTCGGGTGGGGGCATTCAGCTATCCAAGCAATGGCTCAAATCTCGCGAGGTTAGGAAGTTACTCGATGTATCACCCGGCAAGCTGCATGCGATGCGACAAGCCGCCAGCTCAGTTTTATGCGGATCGGCGGTGTGATTTATAACGATCGGGCAGACAAAATCTCATTATATAGTATGCCGTTTCCAGCAACCTTCTTAGCACTGACAACGGCCAATTTGACCCTGTATCCGGAGCCCTCAAAGTGGTCAATATAGCCAAATCGTTTCCTTTCTCTATTCACATACTCCACGATAAATATTCCGCCTCTTTGTTTAAAATAAGCGATCCTAATTTCGCTGACAACGAATATAAATTTTTGTTTTAGCAAATTGGTCGTATCAAAGAAGAAAATTCCATCGTAAAGTTTAAGTGGAAAATCTTCCATGAACTCAAATGCATGAGGAGTTTTGTATATCTGTTGGCTAGCAGGATTGCCAATTTTCTGGTACCCACACATTAAAAGCCAAGTCAATAGGAAGTTCATATTTTTTATTGGTAGAATCCAGCCAGGCTTGTTTTGGTGTGAATGTTTCTATGTAGTATTTCATATTAGCCGATTGATAATTTGTGATTTGCTTAGCTTCTGATATTATTTTACAAAGCTATGCTCGTCATTTAGGTAAATCGATTCACATATGCGGATAGAAATGTTACTTTACGGGCCTTGATGACTTTACCGGCAACCAGAAGGAAGGACTCACATAGTTGTATGCAATCAATTTTCATCGCGAAACTGTTTGGGAGTAATCCCCACATGTTTCCGGAAAAGTCGGATAAAGTAGCTTGGCGCATCAAATTTCAACTCATCACTTATTTGTGTAACCGACAGACTCGTATAGATGAGTAAATTTTTCGCTTCCTGAATTATTTTATTAAGGATGTACTTTTTTGCTGATGAGCCCAAGATTTCCTTAGTAATCCTATTGAGGTAATTCGTAGTTATGCTGAGCTTATCCGCATAGAATAGCACCTCATGTGCGTCTAAATAATGCTGATCCACCAGCTTTATGAAAGCTTGAAGGTACCGGTTACCAAATTGTTCATTTGTGGGATCTGTATCCATCTTAACCTGCACTTCTTCGGCCTTTTCAAGTAGAGCCAGGATTAGATAGACAAGAGCCCGAAGGACGTGTTCATTGCTGTTAATTCCTGTTTCCAGTTCATTTTGGACTTGATCCAGATATTCAAGTAGCTTACCAAAAAGTTGTTCACTTGCCCTTAGCACCGAAAACAGGCGGTCACTCTGTAAATATTTAATTTTCTTTAAAACATGCTTGTCAAGGAAAAAAGAGAGAAGAAACTCTTCTTCAAAAAGTAAAGCATAACCCTGAAGAACCGTTTGTTTTGGCCAGCTCCATACCTCTCCCGGGAATTAAACAAACCCGCTTTTAAATTTACGGATCAAAATTTATCCCGGCTTTTCGGGCCTGCGAGGATTGAAGTTTCCGAAGGATCTTATATTTTCTGCCCCCCTTTATAAAAAAGGTTCCTGTCTGTTTGAAAGTGAAAGAAACATTGTTCTGAACGCAGGCGTTTCTAATCCCGATTACCCAGTCATAATCGCAGACACGGGCGTTGTCCCCGGACTCTCCACCAGCTATAACCTTTTCTATCCATTCCCCCTGTAAAAGATCTGTGAGATCTATTGGCCCAAGAATGGGTTCGCAGATTATTGCTTTACGTTTAATGGAAAGTTGTTTAAATGCTGGAAGCCGAAGCTCCGCCTGTTTCTGGTTTTCAACAGAGCAGAGAATTCTTACGTTATCGTAACCTGAGTTCCAATCACCCGGAAGGCATTGCTGTATGCGGTCTATCCTTTTGGTTGCGATTGAAAAAGTCAGGTCTTTACGTTGACTTATTATTCTCCAGGCTTCATCACGCCACTCGTCTGCGTCTTCTATAAAGAAATCAGAGGTGAAGCAGGTCCATACGTGTTCACCAGGGGCTATTTTGTAGCTTTTGTCTCTTTTTCTCTTTAAAGGCAAATCAAAATTTCTGGTCTTATAGACGTTCTTGCTGTCAATTCCATAAAGAGAATCGCTCCGGAAAACGTAACAGTTTTTACAGCCTTCACTGATTTTGATACACCCGTGCCATAGATTCCATATAACTGACATTGCTACGCTATTTGCTCTCAGGTACGTTCGACGCCCTCGAAGGTTCGCAGTACCTCGGCCGCGTGGGCGGTGGGGTCGTATGGTGAGTTGCCGATGCCGTGTGAGATGGGTTCCGTGGTTACAGTGTTCCAAAGCCGGTCGTGGTTGCCTGTGGCGAAGTCGAGGAGGGTGTCGCGGACAAAGGTGTCACGGGCGGCTTGCTCATCGCTTTGTCGAGGGCGTTGTTGGCCGACAATGCCGTACATTTCGGTACCGTGTACCGCGTGTGCTCCCTCGACAGGGCCCACGCTGAGCAGGTAGGCGTGGCCGCCTGCAGCGGCGTGAGCGAGCGCACCGCGGGTGGCGGGCAGGGTAAAGAAGTAGTCGGTGAAGAGCGCTCCGCGGACCTCAACTGGAGTGCGTCCGTTGACATCGTAGGCGGCCACGATGCGACGGGCTCGGCTTCGGGGATCCGCGACTTCGTTGCCAACTCGTCGACGAGGTTGTCGATGCTGCCCGGGTCGAACTTCTCTGTTGCGTTGATGACCCACCAGTCTGCTTCATTCGTCGCCGTGCTAAAGAGAATGTCGACGTCGCGGTGACGTCCAGATTCGAGTATGCGCAGCGGCGTATCGGCGAGAACAGCCCGGGTCTGGTAGTGGTCGTTCACGATGCCAATAGTCGTGTTGTCGATGCCGTGTCGGTCGCCGATGTCGCGCGGACTGACCTTAATGAGCGTCTCGGCGAGAAGCTTCGCATCCAGGGTGAGCAGTTGTTCGGGATTGTCCGCAATGCCGAATTCGTTCAAAAGCGTGATTGCTAGTTCTTCGGCCCACCAGGCCGGAACGATCCGGGATGCGCCACCGGAAAACGCAGCTAAGCGCTGATACAGGCCGTCTGCGGCCGGGGCGGCGAGGAGTGCGATCGTGGAATATGCGCCGGCGCTGTGGCCGGTGACGGTGACTTTTTGAGGGTCACCGCCAAAGCTGGCGATGTTCTCCCGCACCCATTTGAGCGCGGTGATAATATCTTGTAGGCCGAGGTTAGTGGTGTCCGCGAATTCGCCCGCGTACTGGGAGAGCGAGAGCCACCCGAAAGGACCGAGCCGATAATTTAGTGATACACCAATGGCGCGGCCGGTAGCAGCGAGTCCGGAGAGGTTTGATGTGGTTTGTGTGTTCGAACCGAGTTCGAAGCCGCCGCCGAAAATATAGACGATGATAGGGAGCGGTTCGTCTCCGGCGCCCTGAGGTGCCCAGACGTTGAGGTTCAGGCAGTCCTCGCTCAAACCATTTATCGGGGTTTTCTGAATGTATTTTTTGAAGTCTGAAATTGCAACAACATCTGCAAGTAAATGTTCTCCATATTTTTTCTTAAAGAAATTGTACCTATGAATGGTTTTCATAAATTCATTAGGATTAGCCTTTACACAGTTGGGCTACTGAACGAATTAAGACTACTAGACGATGTCTTTGAGTTTACTAAAATCCTTTTCCATCGGACGGAGAATTGACCATGTGGAATGAATGACATGCCACTCACCATCTTCTTCTTTCTGAAAGACCTCTATGCAGTTGTATTCCATGTCTATCAGGTTTGTCTTCGAAAAGAGCTGATAGGTCAACACTGCCATATCAAGGCCCACTTGCACATGGGCTACGGATCTCATAGCTTTTAGCTATCTTTCTTTTGTTTCCATTGGTTAAAAATTTGTTTGATAGTACAAAGCTAGGTCATAAGTAATAGGTCGCCGAGTAATAAAAATGATAGAAATGTCACTTTTCGGGACTATTGAAGTTGTCCTCACCAAATCCCAACCCGATTTAACTCCTTTTCCCCGATGCCCCCGATGCTACGAGATCATAAGATTTTGTCACAAGGTCTTTTAGCATTTCCTGTGAAACACTGCCATTCAGAGCAACGCTGATCCAGTGTTTTGGGCTCAGATTGAATGGTTTTTGGATGTCATTGTGTTCTCTGAGCTCATCAATAAGTTCAGGATCGCATTTCAAAGTGCAGTAATCGAATTTATCCAGGTCGAAAAAACAGAACATTTTTTTGCCTACATAAAAAACAAGGATTGACCGCGAATTCTTGAAAAAGCCCTCAAACGGCATACCTTCATGGGTATCAGGCAATGACAAACAAAACGCCCGGAACTCTTCTATATTCATACAGTTGACTGTTATACGCTGTTAACTTCCAGCGACTGCCGAACTTTCAAAAATACAGCTTCATACCGGGCGGTGTTAATAGTCAATGGTTTTTTACCACGGCAAGGCTTCGCCATCCTGAGAGAAAGTGCCCGTTGGGCCGTTTTCATCCAGTAGGGCTAGTGCCACACCACTTTTTGCACCATCTTCCGGCGTAAGCGGCGCCTGATCCGAGCCGATCGATGTTTTTACCCAGCCCGGACTTACTGCATTTACCTTGATCTTAGTATCTGTGAGGGCATTGGCCAAAAATACCGTAAACTGGTTCAATGCAGTTTTAGAGGCGCTGTACGCGTATGGCTTCAATGCGTAGAGCCAATGTGTTTCGTCGAGATGAACGCCAAAAGAACCCGAGAGGCTGCTGATATTTACGATCCGTCCGGCGTCACTTTTTCTAATCGCCGGTAGCAATGATTGGGTTAGCTCCACTGTCCCAAAATAGTTGATATCGAAGGTATCACGGAGCGTTTTTAGAGGAACCGTTTCGGTGTTGTTGCCAAACCAGGCATTATCTAAAAATACCGCCGCATTGTTGATCAGGATATCAAGTTTGCCAAACTGGTTTTCAATGAAGTTTTTGGTGTTTTCTATATCATCAGAATTACTGATATCCAGCTTGATAAAGGTTACGTCCAGAGACTCCGCATGCAGGGTTTCTTCTGCTTTTTTCCCCTCAGTTTCATTTCTTGCTCCCAGTAACACTTTAATATTTTGTTGCGCAAGCTGCTTAACTGTCTCAAAACCAATGCCTTTATTTCCTCCTGTTACTAATGCTATTTTTGTCATTTTGCAAATTATTTTAATTACGATGCAAAGATGAACAGGATCACAAAGGCCGGGTTAACATAAATAAAACCAATCCTTACTAAATTCAAACTTCCGCGTAAGGTGCTATTACACAATAAAATAGCTATTTTATGGTTTTTCTGTAATCTGTCGGAGATAGGCTTACGTGCTTTTTGAAGAACAAATTGAAGTGGGATGGCTGCTCAAAGCCCAGAGATGTGGCAATCTCTACAATATTCCAGTTAGTGACCTTCAATAAGATCTTCGCTTCCTGGATTATTCGTGCCGCTATGATTTCGGTGACTGTTCTTCCTTTGGAAAGTTTCACCTGCCGGTTCAGATAGTTGGGGTGTAATGCCAGATCATCCGCAAAATCTTTCGCCGTTGTCAATTTGAGCATATCCTGGGCGGATTCGATCGGAAACTGTGATTCCAGCAAACGGATAAATGAGCAGGCTATCTCCTCGGTTGTGTTGTTGGTTTTTACATACGAGCTGAACGGATCAAGCTTTTGTGCATTAAAAATAAGTTCAAGCAAATACGTGCGTTGCAGATTATCTTTGAAATCACTGTTAGTGTGTTTCTCATCAAATATTTTGGCATATATTCCAATGAAATGTTTCGTCTGCTCATCGGTCAGTGCATAAATGTGCTGCCTGCCTGGTTTGTAGATCGGGAATTCGAGCAGCCTGTATCCGCTATTGCTTTTTGTAATGAAATCCTCCTTAAACAGGCAGCTTATTCCTGCATACACTCCTTCTGGCGCATGTATGCCAAAGGGAATTTTAGTGCTGGTGAAAATCAGTGAATTGCCTGATACTTCAATATTTCTCTCTTCAAATTCGAGCGTATACTTTCCTTGCAATAAAGTTACTGTATAAAAGGTCTTTCTATTGTAATCAAAAGACAACGGGCTATCCTCACCCGCGCTACTCAGATCCAGAATATCAAAGCTTGCTATACTTTTCCCGCCTGGCACCGAAGGTTTTGTCTCACTATTTCCAGATACGGAAATAGTGTTCGTATCTGTTTGTGCCGGATTCAGTAGTGCTTTCATATGATGACCTTTATCTGCCTGATTGACAAGAAACATCTTTTTTGTCAAAAAAAGTCAAAGTGTGTTCTCCCTTAGTTGAAAGAGGCCCGGTATGCGAGCGGCGTCAAATTGGCTTTATTCTTGAACAGCTTGTTCAGCGACTGTGGGTATTCAAATCCCAACATAAAAGCAATCTCACTCACCGATAGCGTTGTAGTCGTCAGGATGGCCAGCAGCTGTACACTAGGCGGTCCTGATTCGGCTAGTTGATCAGTGCTGAAATGTGCGTCGAGCAACGTTTCGAATTTTGTCAACACGTCGAAATTTGCAGGTTTTCGGGTGATAAATTGCCGGTGATAGAAACGGTTTGCGTAGTTCAACAGCAGATCGATATGAGATATGATCAGATCCTGAGAAAAAGTATCAATGGAAGAGTTAATCTCGCGGGCGATGTTTTCCATGATTCCCATAATCAACTGCTCTTCCGCCTCAGACAAATGCAACGCCTCATGAACTGCGTAAGAAAAGAAGTTGTACTGCTTTATCTTGGTAGCCAATGGGTAACCATTAAAAAAATCAGGATGTACAAATAGGGAGTAGCCATCCATTTGGACAGGTCCATTTGAATCCATTTTTACAACCTGCGCTGGTGCAATGAATGTCATTACTCCTTCGTCGTAATCATAATACTTCTGACCATATTTGACTTTTCCTTCAAAATCCCTTTTGAGGTTGATGCTGTAAAATGAGTAAGCAAAGGACTGTTCGACTACATCTACTGGAACGGACAGATTTTTCAGACCGATTACGCTGACAAGCGGGTGGGAGGGCTTCGGCAAGCCAACCCATTTATGTATTGCAGAAATCGACGATATGATATGCGGTGCTGATGGTTGCTTCTTCATAGATGTAGCAATGGCAGAAGTGACTTACACAAGCCACTTCTGAGTACAAGATATAAACTTATCGACAATCCATGATGCATCACAACCAGCGATTATCTGATTTCTCATGGGCTAATATCGGTAGCCCGTCTCTGTTTCAATGGGTACGATCGCTTCCAGACGTTCCAGATCGTCGCCGGTTAAATCCACCTGAGCCCCTGCAATGTTCTGCTCAACATATTTTACCGTTTTGGTACCCGGGATCGGGACAGCTCCTTTCGCAACCAACCATGCCAATGCAAGCTGGGCGACAGTCAGGCCTTTTTCGCTGGCCAGGACTTCCACCTCCTTGATCAAGGCCAGATTTTTATCGAGTTGCCCGTCTTTAAATTTGCCAATCTGTTTACGAAAGTCGTTATCTGATAATTCAGCATTTGACTGGATCCGCCCCGTCACCAGGCCGCGGCCCAAGGGAGAATAACCTATCCCTAACCTTTGCCACATTTTCACTAATTCGCGAGTTCCTAACTCTGCAATAGCGCATGGTTGTCCTGATGCTTTTATGCCCAAGCATCTTGCTTACATCTTCTAAAGGAACACCCTTATTCAACATCATATCCGCGAAGAAGTGGCGGGCATCGTGTGTGTCCAGCCTCCTGATGTTTCCACTAACGTCCCGGATTTCGCATAGTTGAGCAATGTCCTTTAAATAAACGTTGTAGCGGTAATTGCTATTCACTGGGATTAACTTCCGATTGGCCAGACACTAAGGGTGGTCTTTGTATTTGGATATCAGTTGATCCACAATCGGCAGGATAGGCACCATTTCGCCGACATCTGTTTTCCCACGATGCTTGACGAGCCAACGTTCAGTCCTGAGCCAGTGACCTGCTTGATATCCAAGTCCCAGGATGTCGGTTTTACTTTCTTGCCTGTCGAAATTTCGGTGTACTTACCGTCGATTGTGATTCTGGCATAAATAGGAGATTTGCCGTCCGCTTTCGCTTTTTGTCTGTACAGCCAGAAGGGTACAGTCAGGTTCTGTTTGAAATTCATCATCCTCACAGTTTAAGGTTAGAAAGACATTGATGTTTGAGAAACCTTGGTCAAAATCGCCTCTGTCAAACATGTCCATCCGGTAACCTAATTTAGTAAGCAAAGCAGGTTACCGAATGCTTTGATCTGGATTGAATCAGAATGATATGCTTATCTTCGAAAACAGTGAAAAAATGACGTTTTAAACGAAAAAAGCGCCCTTTGAGGCGCTCTCAGTGATCCCGCTGGGATCGCAAAATATCGACGAAAGTGGTTGAGAGTCAGATGTTTTATTCGAACGGATCGAATAGGTGACTGACTTGGGGACCGAATAATATGACGCTGTTTGGCTTCAATTCAAATATTCTCCATAACAAATTTAGTCATTTGCACCTGCCCATCCTAAGAGTAATTCAGCTAATGTGATTTGATTGGCCAAGCCCATTCTTTGCTACATTTACGAATGCAAGCCTTTTTGATGCCAAGAAGCAAGTCAGCAGAAAATTTAGTTGCCCCATATTTATCAACGTCCTACAAAGACGGTATCTCCATGGCAGTCATCCAGCATAGCTATTCTTCAAACACCGACAAATCCCACTGATCTTTCCATTCAATAACTGGTTTGTTGTCTCTAAATCCAATCGGCAGCCAGATGTACCGACTGTCTTTTAAATCCTTTGGCTTCCATATATCGGCCATGAAAATAAAGGCATCCTTTTTTCCTTGTACCTGCAATATGTATGTGGACTGCCCCTCAAATGTAAGTTCAGATTTTGGGCCTTTCATTGGGTCGCCGATCATTTCCCAGGGGCCGAATAGTGACTTTGAGGCATGGACGCTAGCCCGGTTGGGTGCCCATCCTGTGCAGCCACTCGTGATGAGAAAATACCGATCTCCTTTCCTGAATAACGCCGGTGCCTCGCGGTGCTTGCTGAACAATAAGCTATCTTGTAGAGTGGGGGAGAGATAATCGTCTGTCAGCCGGCAAATTCTCAGGTCGTAGTTATCCTTGGCCGAATATATATGGTAGGCAGTTTGGTCCGAGTCCACAAAAAGTCCCATATCTCTGGACATATGCCCGTTAGGCCTGAAACTTTTCACAAACGTAAATGGACCTGTCGGCTTGTTACTGATGGCCACAGCTGCCCTGGCGGCATCATATCCCTGCCCCTTCAATTCCAGGTGAAACCACATCACATATTTTTTTGTCTTTTGGTTAAATATCACCTTCGGACGCTCCATGATGCAGCCGCTCACGATGTCACTTTTCGGATCCGAGCTTGTCTTCAGGCCCAGGCCTTCGAATTTCCAATGATAAAGGTCTTTCGAAGAATACACATTAACTCCTTTTGATTCCGTTTCACCGCGAACCTCTCCATACCAATAATATGTACCTCCATTGTGAAGCAGACCGCCACCGTGCGCATTGATCACATTGCCATGCTCATCCTTCCAGACTTCGCCTGGCCTAAAAACGGCACTATCTTTTTCGTTTTCGGATAGGCCTTGTCCGGTAAATGCCCGAGCGGCAGTGGCCAGTAAAAGTGTGCTAAGGAGTAGATAGACAAATTTTTGCATGACAAACGATTTCTGATTGAAGTTTTGATGATGCGAAACTATGCACAGATCAAAACCTTCGAAGGGTATTATTCGTCAGGAAACAGGTCAAATCTTTTAAATTTCTAAAAAGTATGCTTAGCCGTCAGATTCAGCGGCTGTTTCCCTGGGTTCCCTTTGTGCGCTGGCATATTGAGAGGGCGACATTCCGTACCGTTTTTGAAAGGAAACCCGAAAGTTCTTCGGATCTTCGATTCCGACCATAAACGCTACTTCTGAAACGCGCGCGTGTTGATTTGTGAGCAGTTGTGCAGCCCTTTTGAGGCGAATATCTTTGATGAATTCGATCACCGTCTGCCCGGTAATGCTTTTGATCCGGCGGTAGAATACCGACTGGCTCATATGCATGCTGGTCACAAGCGACTGTACGCTAAAATCACTGTCGGTAAGATTTGCTTCCACAATGTCCATGGCCGTTTCGAGGAAGATCTTGTCCTCATCAGGAATGAGGATCTCGGTGGGTTGTAATAGAATCTGGCGCTGATAATATTCCCGAAGCCTGCCCCGGTTATGGAGCAGTGTGTTAATCTTCGCTTTCAGAATATCTTCATTGAAAGGCTTTACGATGTAGTCGTCGGCTCCTGTTTCCAGCCCTTCCAATTCCTGCACGGCTGCGGCCCGGGCCGTGAGCAAAATCACCGGAATATGGGTTGTCTTCAAGTTCTGTTTAATCTTTTTACTCAAATCGAGCCCGTTCATCTCCGGCATATTCACATCACTGATGATCAGATCAGGTAAAATTTCGGTTGCTTTCGCCCAGCCGTCAGATCCGTCGGGGGACAGAAAAACCTCATACCTATCCTGAAACAAACTGCCCAGATAGAGTCTGAGATCGGTATTGTCTTCTACAATCAGGATCTTTACAGCTCCGTTTTTTGTAACTTTTAGTCTGGAAACCTGCGCAACTGTCCCGGTTTGCGTTTCGGCAAGTAATGGTAAGGAAATGTCATCAGCCAGCTCATGCTCCTGAAGATGTTCTTTTCCAAAAGGCAGCTGAACGACAAATGTTGACCCCACGCCAATCTCGCTTTTAACGAGGATATGACCGGAATGTCTGTTCACAAACTCTTTTACCAATGCAAGTCCGATACCCGAGCCGGTAATACCCGAAGTGGCGTTTGAAGCTTGAAAATAAGGGTCAAAAATCCTTTCCCGTTCTTCTTCACGAATCCCTTTGCCGGTGTCCGACACAGAAATTTCGATATAGTGATCAGCCAGGGCTTTATTCTCCCACTCCGCATCGCATTCCGGAGAGCCAATAATTTTGGCGGTCAAACTAACACTACCACCCGCTTTTGAGTATTTAAATGCATTAGATAACAGGTTGGTAATGATCACTTCCAGTTTTTCAGGATCAAAATACACAGGCACCTCACCGGGAGGAATATGAAGCTGGTAGCGGAGATCCAGCTCCTCGGCCTTGATCTTGAAAATGGAGAAAATCTCTTTGATCAAAATGACGATATCCTGCCTGGCCGCGGACAGTTGCATGGTGCCTGACTCGACTTTACGAAAACTGAGCAGCTGATTTACCAAATTCAAAAGTTTACGCGTTTGCTTGTGCATCATCAGTACTTTCTCTCGCATGGCTTCCGACCCTGAAAGTGTATTGACGAATTCTTCCATCGGCCCCAGGATCAGCGTGAGCGGAGTGCGGAACTCGTGTGAGACTCCCGTAAAAAAGGTGGCTTTCATTTCTGCCATTTCGCGCTCGTTATCGCTTTTAAGCTTTTCGAGTGCCAGTTTGTTTTCCAGCTTCAGCCGACTGGTTGTCAGTTTTCTATACAACAAAAGCAATGCTGCGAATATGATCAAATACACCAGATATGCCCACCAGGTCTGCCACCAGGGCGGCAGCACTTTCACATGCACCGAAGCGGGAGTTACCGACCATACCCCTTCTCCATTATTAGCCTTTACCCTAAATACATAATCACCCGCTGGAAGGTTTGCAAAGCTGGCAGAACGCTGTCCATCAGGAAGTTGAATCCAGCTCTTACTATACCCTTCCATCATGACCGCATACGTTTGCTTCTGAGGGTTGACGTAATTAAGCCCCACAAATTCAAATGAAAAGTCGTTTTCGGCGGCATTGATCGTCACGCCTTCCGCTTCCGAAAAAGACCTTGTTACCATGGAGCTTCCGGCCTGTCCGTACGTCTCGTCCGGATTTTTATTCAGTACTCGAAGCCCCGTGATCCTTACCAAAGGTGGCAGCTGGTTTGGGCGTATTTCCTCAGGCTTGAACCAGGTGAGCCCATTAGTCCCGCCAAAATACATGGTACCTGTGGCCGATATAAAAGCCGACCCGACCTTAAACGAGTTGCTCTGGAGACCATCACTCACATCATAATGCACTACTTCCCCGGTTTTAGGCGTGAATCTCTTCAGTCCCTCACCGGCCAGCCAGAGATTACCCCGACTGTCTGCCAGCATACTTTCAATATCATTGTCGGCAACCAGGTGTTGAAACCGTTGAATCGTTTCTTTCCCATTACTTACATATAATTTATGAAGCCCCCCTCCAATGGTACCAATCCAGATATTGCCGGCCCTGTCCCGTAGCAAAGGCCACGCAAAATTCACCTTCAGACTTTTTTCGTTACCTGGCTCATGTTTGAACTGTTTCAGGAGGCGCAACACTCCGTTTTTTTCCTGCATTTTCAATACCCCCTGGTCACGCGTACTCACCCAAATTACATCCTGCGACGGATCAACTAAAAGAAAGCTTATACCATCCGTTGGCAAAGGGCTGTTAGATCGATTGTAGGTCCTGATATACTTACCATCATTGGTAAAAAGACTCATTCCTGCCCCAAAAGTACCGACCCAGACCCGGCCCTTCCCATCAGCGACTATGCTTTCGATGCTTAAATAATTCCAGGGGGGAAGTCCTGAAAGCTCGGCCAGCAATTCCGGCCGCTGCAGATTACCTGCGCTTGCCAGGTACAGTCCTTTGTAACGCGTACCGACCCACATATTATCACCAACCAGGCAAAAAGCAGATACATCGTTGCCAGTGGCATTTCCTCTGGCCGACAGGCTCAGAAAGTTGTGATAGCTACCCGATCCTTCATCATACACCGAGTAACCATTGCGCGTGCCGATCCATATCCGGTTACGGGCATCGTCACGGGCAATGGCATTTACAAAGTTGTTGGTAAGTGTGGTTTTCCCTGAAACCTCACGGCTCAGGTGGTGAAAACCTTTGGATTGAAGACGGATCCTGTTGACTCCTCCCGCAGACGCGGCAAGCCATAGGTTTCCGAAGGTATCCTCCATGATCTGATGAATACGCCCCGAATTAATGCTTGACGGGTCAGAATCCTGAGGAGAATAATGATGTACGGTTTGCGAAGACGGGTCTTTGAGGTAAGCTTCAAGATTTTCGATCAGGTACAATCCAAAATTTGTTCCAATCCAAAGCCGGCCGAAAGAGTCCGGATACAGGCATTGCATTTCATAAAAAAACTCAGGAAGTTTTTCGATTTTATAAGTAGCCATTCCCGGGTTTGGTGACAGCCGGTAAACGAAGTTATCGGAGGCGATCCAGATAGTTCCGTTGGCACCATTCCGGGTAATGTGAATTTCGGTTTCTAAAATGGTGTTATTTTTAGAGGCTTGATAAACGCCACTTTCGGCTTTTGCATCAGAATTAACTGTCCACAGTCCATGTTGAAGCGTTCCTATCCAAATCTGCTGGGCTTTGGTCACCAGCACAGAGCTGGCTCCATACGGGTTGCCTAGTGCCACGCTATTCACAGTGGAAATGACGGCATTTTCATCTGGCGCAAGACAAAAAACGCCATTGTTTAATGTCGCGACCCAGAGGCGGTGCCGCTGATCCATAGCCATTGATTTCACGCTACCGCGGTTCAGCCGGTCAAGCATATGACCGGGCAAAGTCGGGCTTTTTTTGAATACTGGTCTTTGGAACTGATCAGTGTTACGATTGTAATAATATATCCCTGCATGCTCTGTTCCGGCCCACAATATTCCATTCAGATCAACAAATAATACCTGCACCCGGTTAGACGATACGCCGGTTGGCTCGCTTGGCGGTAGCTGATAATGTTTCAGATCATAGCCATCAAAGCGATCTATGCCATTGTTGGTGGCTATCCAGATGAAATCGCGACTCCCTTGTATGACATCCATGGCGTCGCTGTGAGCCAGGCCGTCGTCCACTGTAATATGCTCGAAACGAAATTTCGGAGATTTGTTCTGCGCGGTCAATGGGCCACCAATAGCAAAAAGAACGAGCAAAAGAACAACAACTCCAGGTCTAGTTTTAACCCCTGTTTTTTTGTCGGCGCTACTCATTCTCTACAGTCGGTTTTTATTCGGAATTGTTATCAGGAAAAGGCGGAATATTCTAAAAAAATTTCACAGTCTACAGATTTCACCCTTTAACTGACGAAAAACACCTCCTTTCAAGAGACCTGTCCTCGTAGTTTTGAATTATTCAAATGATTATTTGACAGCCTTTGCTCACGGATCGTGTCAGTCTGAACGATGATCAAAAAGGTCTTTCTACCTGTGACAAGCTCTGTAAAAATACATTAAAAACAAATCTCATTTTCTGAGCAAAAATGGCAGCGTTCAAAAAAGTAAACAGCAGACCCCGGCTATCCGGTTTTGATCCCTAGCAGGGCCCTTCAAAGAAAGAGAAACAATTGATTCAATCCCAAAAACAGATCTAAAATGAAAGAAAGACTACTCTATTTTTTTTACAGGATGGGCGTGGCGATAATCCTGCTCGCTATTTTAGCGATTTCGACCAACGTATACGCTCAAACGGTACAGGTTCAAGGGGTTGTTAAGGAAGCTTCTGGCCCACTCCCGGGTGTTAGTGTTCTCGTCAAAGGAACCACCGTTGGTACAATCACTGACGCAAACGGAAATTACAAAATTGACGTTGCCAACAATGCCGTCCTGGTATTCACATTTATCGGCTATCTCGCCACGGAAGTAAAAGTTGCCGATCAGTTACCGAAGGCCAATGGAATTTACGCGCTGGATGTAACACTCAATAACGACGACAACAACCTTGATGAGGTTGTTGTCGTTGGTTTTGGTACCCAGAAAAAAGTAAACCTCACCGGGGCAGTGGCAACTGTGGATGCGAAAGCGATCGAGAACAGGCCTGTACGGAATGCTACACAAGCATTGCAGGGTCTGGTAACCGGGCTAAACATTTCACAAAACAACGGATCACTGGAAAGCAACCCGAGCATCAACATCCGTGGCAATGGAACGATTGGAAACTCTTCTTCGAGCCCGCTGATCATGGTGGATGGGATGGAGGGGTCTCTGAATGCCATTAACCCGCAGGACATTGAGAGTATTTCAGTATTGAAAGACGCTGCTGCCGCGGCTGTTTATGGTTCACGTGCTGCTTTCGGTGTGATCCTGGTTACTACCAAAAGAGGTAAGGCCGGCAAACTGTCCATTAATTACAACAACAGCTTTAGAGCAACCACGCCGGTACTGATGCCTAAAATGATGGACTCGTACACTTTTGCATTGTATTTCAACGATGCAGGACAAAATGGAGGCAGTGCACCACATTTCAATACCGACCAACTTCAGCGCATCCAGGATTATCAGAGCGGTAAAATCACGACCTCCGTTATTACTAATCCGAACAACCCGCTTTACTGGGCCGACGGCTATGGCTACGGTAACGCCAATGTGGATTGGTACAAGGAAATGTTCAGAAGCAAAACCTTGTCTCAGGAGCACAATTTCAGCCTGAGCGGTGGTAACGAGAAAACACAGGTTTACATCTCCGGCAACTACATGGGGCAGCAAGGTCTGATGAAGTTCAATCAGGATGATTTTACCCGGTATGGTCTTACTGCAAAGATTAACTCGAAACTCACCGAAGCGCTTTCGGTTAATTATTCCACACGTTTCATCCGCGAAGATTACAACCGCCCTGCCAACCTTACCAATGGTTTTTATCAGGACCTTGGTCGCCAGGGTTGGCCTACATTGCCTTTGTACGATCCCAACGGGTTTCTTTTCAGCTCGCCTTCACCGGCCCTGGCAATGAGGGATGGCGGGAAAGACCGCAACCAGACCGACAATCTTTATCATCAACTTCAGCTGGTGCTGGAACCGGTAAAAGGATGGAAGTCTTTCGCGGAAATCAATTACCGTGCCCGGAATGATTTCAGACACTGGGATTTACAGAAAACCTACAACCATGATGTGAATGGTAATCCGTATGTATACAGCAACAATTCCGCCGTGTACGAATATGCCAATAAGGACAACTATTTCAACGCCAACTTATATTCCGAATACAGCCGTGCCATTGCTCAAAAGCACTTTTTCAAAATCATGGGCGGGTTTCAGACGGAGCTTACCAAATATCACAACCTGGGTGCCCAGAGAAATGGCATCCTCGTGCCCTCATTGCCAACGATTGCCACTACCAGCGGTACCGATGCAAATGGCCTGGCGGTTGCTCCGTCGGTAACCGGTGTTTACCAGCGCTGGGCTACTGCCGGTTTCTTTGGACGTCTGAATTATGATTATGACGGCAAGTATCTCCTGGAAGCCAATCTTCGCTATGACGGATCGTCCCGCTATCGTGCCGAACAGCGCTGGGATCTTTTCCCGTCCGTTTCCCTGGGCTGGAATGTGGCCAGAGAACATTTCTTTTCGGATAACATCTCTTTCGTTAATACATTCAAATTCCGTGGATCTTACGGCCAGTTGGGCAACCAAAAGCCCGCTGACGGTTCAGCGGACTTTTATCCTACTTATGTGACGATGCCGGTAGGCACGGCGAGCGGATCCTGGCTGATCAACGGCGCGAGACCAAATACAGCGAGCGCGCCGGGCTTGATCAGCTCGACCCTGACATGGGAAACTGTCAAAAGCTATGACCTGGGTCTTGACTGGGGAATGCTTGGCAATCGCCTGACCGGCTCATTCGACTGGTTCCGCCGTAAAACGCTCAATATGGTAGGCCCTGCGCCCACATTGCCTGTCATCCTGGGAACTGCGGTGCCTCAAACCAACAATACCGACTTACAGACAACGGGCTTCGAGTTCGAGGTGGCCTGGAACGATCGCCTGAAAAACGGATTGGGCTACAGTCTGCGTTTGCTGTTATCCGACTATCAAACCACCATCACGCGTTACCCTAATGAGACCAAAGACCTTTCGAGGTATCGTGAAGGACAAAAAATGGGCGACATCTGGGGTTACACAACCGTAGGTATCGCGAAGTCTCAGGAAGAGATGGATGGTCATTTATCGGCACTTACAAACGGAGGTCAAAGCGCTTTCGGGTCACAGTGGGGGGCAGGCGACATCATGTATGCAGATCTGAACGGCGATGGTCTGATCAACAGCGGTGCCTATACTCAGGATAACCCGGGCGACTTGCGTAAAATCGGCAACAGCACACCGCGATACACCGTCGGTATGGACCTGAACCTGGACTGGAAAGGTTTCGATTTTCGTGCCTTCATTCAGGGTGTTCTGAAACGTGACTACTGGCAGGGCAGCTACTTCTTCTGGGGGGCGACCGACAACATCTGGTGGTCGACCGGATTTAAAGACCATGCCGACTACTTCCGTGCCGATGCAAACCATCCGCTGGGCCAGAACCTCGACTCATATTATCCACGCCCTGTATTTGGCAGCGGTAAAAACCAGCAAACGCAAACCCGCTACCTTCAGGATGCATCTTACCTACGCTTAAAAAACCTCCAACTGGGATACACCATTCCACAAGGCATTACCCAAAAAGCGGGTATTCAAAAACTGAGGATCTACTTCTCTGGTGAAAACATACTTACCAGATCGAAAATAGCGAAAATGTTTGACCCTGAAACTGTGGACGGCGGTTCTGGCGGAAGTGTATATCCGCTGTCAAAAGTTTACTCGGCCGGTTTAAGTATTACCCTTTAAAATCAGACACAAATGAATTTTTTCAGATATAAAAAACTAAGTGCAATCGCTCTGGGACTGATTGGTTTTATGGCCGTATCCTGCAATGATTACCTGGATCAATCGCCCCTGTCCAGCATTACACCAGAGGATTATCTTCGTGAAGAATCGCAACTTGCGGCCTATGCAGTGGGCGCTTACCCCGCTATCCTGCCATCCCATGGCAACTGGTCTTTCGGTACTTTTGGCACCGACGGGAATACGGACGATATGGCGATCCCTGCTTTGGACAACAAATATATACCCGGCTTATGGCGGACAGGGTCGACAGGCGGAGACTGGGATTTCGCAAATATTTTCCAGATGAACTACTTTTTGCAGACGGTTATACCTCGTTTGAAAAATGGCGAAATTACCGGAACTGACGCTAACATCAGGCATTACATTGGGGAGATTTACTTTCTGAGGGCATTTGAATACTTCAAAAAGTTACAGGCGTTGGGAGATTTTCCGATCCTTCGCACAACCCTTCCCGACAACCAGGCTGCATTGACAGCAGCCAGCATTCGAAGCCCAAGGAATGAGGTGGCCCGGTTTATTATTTCCGACCTTGATTCGGCAGCACTCATGATGCAGAACATTGCACCTGCCGGAGGAACCAATCGCATTTCAAAAAGGGTCGCGCAATTGGTAAAATCAAGAGTAGCATTGTATGAAGGCACCTGGCTGAAATATTTCAAAGGCACGGCCTATGTTCCGAAAGGACCTGAATGGCCGGGGAGCAGCAAACCGCAAGGTTCAACTTACACATTCCCAACCGGAAGTATTGATGGAGAGATCGACTATTTCCTTACCCAGGCAATGGCTGCTGCCAAGGAGGTTGCATCGAACGTACAGCTGGTAAACAACACCGGGATTATTCTCTCTGCTAACAATGAAAACTCGTATTTCAATATGTTCAGTGCTGAAAACATGTCTTCATACAGCGAAGTGTTAATGTGGCGGCAGTACAACAAAACGCTGGTAACCCACAACGTGCCGGTGAACGCACAGGCGGGCAACTATGCCGTGGGACTTACAAGGAGTATGGTTGAAAGCTTTCTGATGGCAAACGGGCTCCCTATTTACGCGGCTGGAAGCGGTTACAAAGGCGATGACTATATCAACGACGTTCGCACAGGCCGTGACGGCAGACTTAACCTGTTCCTAAAAGAGCCGGGCCAGAAAAACGTGTTGCTCAATCTGGCACTAGGATCACATGCCACAGAAATCGAGCCGACGCCTATGATCTGGGAATCGAGCTACGAGAAAAAATATACGACCGGCTACACGATCCGTAAAGGACTGACCTACGATGCCATTCATTGCGGAAATGGTGCAGGATATACAGGATCCATCACATTCCGGGCAGTGGAAGCCTACCTGAACTACATTGAGGCGAGCTATGAGAAAAACGGATCACTGGACGGCGATGCGATCAGCTACTGGCAGCAGGTCCGCACGCGTGCGAAAGTGAATACCGACATTGACAAAACGATCGCTGCTACGCAAATGTCCAAAGAAACGGCTGATTGGGGTGCTTATTCGGCCAATCGGCTTGTGTCTCCAACGTTGTACAACATACGCCGGGAACGTCGTAACGAATTGATGGCGGAAGGCTTGCGATTTATGGACCTGAAAAGGTGGAGGGCTATGGACCAGATGATCAATACCCCTTACCATGTGGAAGGGTTCAAACTCTGGGGGCCTATGAAAGCATGGTACACGGCTTCCCAACTGGTTTATGGAGGTGCCGTCAGCAATTCAGTAGTTTCCGATCCGGCGTTGAGCACGTATCTGAGACCTCATGAAATCAGAAGCAATGCCAATTCTTACAACGGGACCAAATGGGCAATGGCCCATTACTTGAGTCCGATCGCGGCACAGCATTTCACGCTCACCGCAACTGCCGGAGATGCCACTACGTCACCGATCTACCAAAATCCAGGCTGGACTACCACTGCTGGTGCTGCACCAACCGGATATTAACCACTGGCCTTTCTGATCAGTGCAGCCAAACCTGCACTGATCAGAAAGGAACTACCAGCACAGAATGGTCATCAAGAAAAAATTTGCATTTGTATCAAAATCAATCAGCAAATGACGAACTCTAGACATTTTTTTCTCTTTTTTTTCAGCTTGCTTCTTAGCTTATCGGGCTATCAAGCCACGGCAGCAATCTTTGATGGTGCTGCTGACGCTGATTCTGTTGACGTGACGGGGCTTATCGTTAATCCAAGCTTTGAGTCGGCTTTTACTGGCTGGATAAATAATGGCCTGGCTACCCAAACCAATGCAGATTTTAATCCGCAAAAAGCGGGTAACACCTACGTGGAAAAATGGGTAGGCAGTGCGCCGCTACCTAACGTAAGCATATCCCAGAAAATAACAGGGCTGGCTAACGGGCAATACTCCGTGAGGATAGGAGCCCAGCATATCACGCAAAATCCACTGAGCGGACAAACTGGGGGTTTTGTTTTTGGCAATGATGCAAAGAAAGAAATTAAAGAAAAGGGTGAATACGCTGTTGACTTTCTGGTTATTGATGGCACGGCGACCATTGGCTTTAAAACAGAAAATTCAAAAGCTAACTGGGCCGCCTGCGATAATTTCAGGCTGTATTACAAAGGAGTAGCCACGGATTCCATGAGGGTTAGATTACAAACCCTGGTTGATTCCGCTACCATTGTGTCAGGAAAAAAAATGCTGAATGCAGACCGGACTGCCCTTGAAAGCTCCGTAGCTTCCGCCCAGCAAAGTCTATCTCAGAATGCCGCTGGCGATGAACTGGCTGACCGGATCGTACAGCTGCAAGGTGTGCTTGAAACTGTCAGCTTATCGATTGATGCCTACATTAGTTTGCAGAAAGCCATTGACGCCGCTGATATCGTTTACGGCGACGGAAGCGGTACTGGAGCAGCTACCTTGCTGGAAGTCATCGACAGAAACAAGGTACTGGTCAATAATCTTGATGCAGCTCTCGAAGACCTTCAAAAGGGTCCCGAAGAAATCAATGCGGCGATTCTGGCCTTCCGGCTTGCTAATGCATCAGCCACAGCTCCCCTTGAAATGACCCAGCATATTGTGAACCCAAGCTTTGAATCGTCTTTTACCGGCTGGATAAATAATGGTCTGCTCACCCAGACCAATGCAGATTTTATTCCACAAAAAGCAGGTAACATTTATGCGGAAAAATGGGTAAGCAGCCCTCCTCTGCCTAACGTGAGCGTATCTCAGAAAATCGTTGACCTGCCAAACGGAAAATACTCACTAAAAATAGGAGCCCAGCATATTGCTCAGAATCCGTTGAGCGGACAACCCGGCGGTTTTGTTTTTGCCAATGATGCGCAGACAGAGGTGAAAGGAAAAAACGAATATGCGGTTGACTTTCTGGTCGTTGACAATACCGCGACCATTGGGTTTAAAACAGAAAACTCCCAGGGTAACTGGGCGGCCTGCGATAACTTCAGATTGTATTACCAGGGAGCCGCCACGGACGCAATCAAAGAAAAGCTTCAAGCCCTGGTCGATTCCGCTACGGTTGTGTTAAATGAAAAAATGCAGAATGCCAACCGGACACCGCTTCAAAACGCCGTAGATTCCGGTGAACAAAGCCTTGTGAATAACGCTGAGACAGAATGGCCAGACCGGATTGTAGCATTGCAAAATACGTTAAGCGCAGCCTGGACATCGATCGAAGCTTATAGTAACCTGCAAACGGCTGTCGACTCTGCTGTGGCCGCATATGGTGATGGCAGCGGTAATGGAGCGGCCAGCCTGCTTGCAGTTATCGACGAAAATACGGCCCTTGTCAATAATCTTGATGCAGCTCTCGCAGATGTGCAAAAGGCTCCGGATGACGTGTATGCGGCTATTTTAGCTTTCCGGGTTGCCAATGCAACAGGTCCCGCGCCTGTGGTAGTGACCGACTCACGCGTTGGCCGTGGGGCAACCATGGCGTTTGGCCGCAGTACCATATCCGGAGTTGAGGCCAGTACCATTCGTGAACGCGGTTTTTGCTGGAGCACAAATCCCGAGCCTACTATTTTTGACAATAAAACAACCAGCTATTTCTCCAATAACGGCTTTATTTACCGTATTGAGAACTTGCAGCCTGCGACGGTGTACTACTTGCGGGCTTATGCCATAGGCCCTAATTATGTTGTGGGCTACGGCGAGGTAGTAAAAGTGACCACCATTCCCAAAGGAAATGTTACATATCAGTTACAATCCAGCGTAACAGGAAGTGGAGAACACTATCCCCGCATTGCAAGCGCCATGCAGTCCGCCGTTGACTACTATAATAATCTGACAAGCATTTCAGGGCATCATCTGTCAGTAAACTATAATGCAGGCACACCTACCGCAGAGGCAAGTTATGGTGGATACATGCAATTTGGAGCTAGCTCTGGTTATCAGAGAACCGGAACGGCACTTCATGAGATAGCACATACAATAGGGGTTGGTCAACATTGGATCTGGTATGGTCCAAACTCTCCGCTAAGGGCCGAGGGGACAAGAGGAAAATGGTTAGGCGAACGCGCAAACAAAGTAGTACAGTTTTTAAACAACGACCCTGCTGCATTCATGACTGGTGATGCCGTTCATATGTGGCCATACGGGATCAATGGAGCGCACGAGGATAATAACAGTGCTTTTTTGTACACGGCCAATGCGCTCATAGTCCAGGCGCTAGGCGAAGATGGTCTGCCTCCAACAGGCGGTTTTGCTACCCCAGCATATACATTTGATAGTGATACGTCGAAATATTATATCAAAGTAGAAGATGAGGAACTGGGACTTAATACCTCTTTCCTGGTAGAAAACGAGTCGGGACAACTGGCAAATAAAGTGATATCTGCTACGGATGTTCTGAATGAAAATCATGCGGCGTGGTATGTACAGTTCATTCCGTCTACCGGCTACTATCAAATCCGGAATGCGGCTACGGGAAAACTTTTCACCTATCAGGGAAACAATGTCATTGGGCTGACGGCTCCGAGTTCTGCTACAACCCAGTCGTTTCAACTCATGGGAGCCCGTTACAATACGTTGATCGGCGAAGGAGAAAAATCTTTCTACGCAAAAGCTTATTGGATTGTAAGCCCGCAGCATAATTTAAGTCCGCCTACCCTTGGGGCAAATTCAGATGGTTCGACAAGTGCCGTAACATTCGATTTTACAGACGCAGCTACATCACAACGCTGGTTATTGCTGACGGGAGAAAATGTGAAGTCGTTTGAAGCTTTGCTGGCTGCTCCGACTGAAATACAAAATTTGCACATTGCTTCCGGTGACGCGAAGATTGTATTGACCTGGGATTCTTCCTTTGGTACAAGTTATGATGTCTTTCGTTCTGAGGCATTGGATGGTGATTATACAAGTGTGGCCCAAAATCTGCCAATAGCCAGATATGAAGATACCGGTATCACAAACGGAAAGACTTATCATTACAAGTTAGTGGCCCATAATGACCTGGGTAGTAGTCCCGAATCAGATACTCTTTCAGGAACTCCGGTTAATGGACAACATCTTCATCTTTCCTTCGATGAGAATAGTGGAAGCATTGCCTACGACGATTGGGGAGCCTATCACGCCCAGTTGAAAAATGGGGCTACGTGGTCTTCAGGCATCAATGTCCCTTCCAACAAAGTTATCTCCCAAAGAGCGATGGAATCAGAATCCGGCCATAGTGCTGTTGTTCTTTCTGAAACGGGAGGGTCCTATCTGCAACTTGATCCGGGCGTCGTGAGTGCGTTGTCCGATTTCTCGTTGGCTACGTGGGTGAAATTGCCGGAAAATTTAGGTGATAATGCCCGCCTGTTCGATTTCGGTTCCGGCACGGGTACTTATATGGCTTTTGCTCCAAAGGTCGGTTCCAATGTATGGTACCAGATTAGGCACGCCTCAGGCAATTATGCCCTGTTTATTCCGTACACCATTCCTGCCAATCAGTGGGTGCATCTGGCTATTACCCAGCAGGATAGAACGTTCAAGTTTTTTGTAAACGGAAAATTGATTTTCACTGACCAGCAGGCCACCGTAAAACCCTCAGATCTGGGAGTGACCACCCAAAATTACCTGGGCCGCTCGCAGTGGGCCAATGACCCTTATAGCAACCAGACGCTGGAAGATTTCAGGATCTATAACTTCGCGCTGTCTGAGCAGCAACTGACCACACTGGCTGATGCCAGTGCCCTGCCGGTTCGCCTGATATCCTTTGAGGGAAAAGCGGATACTGAGGGCAATTACCTGACCTGGCGGACAGCCGAGGAGCTCAATAATGATCATTTCATTGTGGAGCGGGCTTTCAATACGCCTGCGAATTTTCAGGCTATTGCCAAACTCCAAGGAAAAGGTACAACTGCGATGGAAAGTGACTATCAATTCATCGATACCCAAGCCGGGGGACGCATGGCCTACTACCGGCTACGACAAGTCGATATAGACGGCACAACGAATTTCAGCCGGATTATTGCCATTGATAACCGGATATTACGCCCGCTGAACGCTTATCCTAACCCGGTAGCTGATCATATTACTATTGAGCTGCCCGATGCTAGCGTTGCGCCCGTACATTTTCAGGTATTTAGTGTCAATGGACGACTTATACTCGAAGACAAGCAGTATTTTTCCAACGGTGGTAATGTGCATATCAACACTAGCAAATTATCCACGGGAGTTTATCGGATACTGATTAAAAATCCTGTGGGCAGCAGTTATGGAGCAACAGTGATCAAAAAGTAAAAGCAAATTGAAACAGGCATCAAGGACCGTCTCAGAATTCAGATCTGGGGCGGTCGACGCATATATTCCCAACTCATTGTTCAAGGCGTCCTAAGTATTTTTATCTGGCATGCCCTGGATGCTACTGTTTTTGACCGGTTATCTTATCGGAGATTCTAGGCTGATAAACTGAAGAGGGGCGAGAATTTAAAAATGTGCGGAAATCAAGGATGAAATCTGAAACGATACTTAGCTAGTTGTTGGCCAATAGTTTAGATTGCCGGCTATTCTGCTTAAAGACACCTGTTTTTCGAACGGATTCGAACCAAAGCGAACAATTTCAATGAGCCCCTCCCAAGTTTTCAGACGGTTGAAAGTAGAGTTTCCGGTGTTTCTTGATGTAAATTAACAAATTCCTTCGGGGTTAAATCATTCAGTGCGCTGTGCGGCCTGAAGTGGTTGTATTCCCATCGAAAGTCCTCGATTTTTTCTCTGGCATCGTCGAGAGATAAGAACCAATTGACGGAAAGGCATTCATCCCGGAACTTCCCGTTAAATGATTCAACATATGGGTTGTCGGTCGGTTTTCCAGGCCTCGAAAAGTCGAGAGTTACACCGTTTGAATATGCCCATAAGTCCATTTCTTTTGAGCGGTCCGCCGCCGCGGATAAATTCACTACCGTTATCACATTGTATTCGTTCTGGACGACAGCCTTCAATCAGGCAAATCCTGGTCAGTTCAGCAGCAACATCAACGCCTTTCAAGGATTTTCCAGGCAGCAAACCGTGGCAAATTTTACTGCAATTATCCACTACAGTTAAGACCCTGAATCGTTCGCCATTGAAGAGCGCGTCCTGAACAAAATCCATACCACGCGGCGTCCGCTCCACACCTTGTTTATTCCTTGAGTGTCCAACCGTTCCAGTCGGTGCTCGGCGCTACGGCTTCGCCTTGGCCTCTTCGTTCGCAAATTCAGCCCACAGGCCTTATAGACACGATAAACTCGTTTGTGATTGTCGTTAAATCCTTCTCTTTTCAACAGCACGAGAATCCGACGGAATCCGTATCTGACCCTGGTGTTCGCGATCTCTTTCATGCGCATTGTCAACAAGGTGTCATCGCGCCGATGGGATTTATAATAATACATCGCCCTGACCAACCTTACGCACCGGCACGCCCGTTGAATTGAGACACGATAGTTCGAGATAAGCCAATTGGCCATTTCCTTTTTGTAAGGCGGCCTCACAGCTTTTTTTTAATAACATCCTGAAGCATTTGCTTGTCTAGGCTCAGATCTGCGACAAGCTTCTTCAACTGGGCGTTTTCTTCCGCTCCGGCGGCCCGGTTCCAATTGCCGTAGTTTCCGGAGCTCTGCTACGCCCATGCCGCCGTACTTCTTTTTCCAGTTGAAAAAAGTGGCCTGGGAAACTCCCAATTGACGGCATATCTCCTCGACACGTGTGCCGGTCTCCGATTGTCTAAGCGCAAAAGCGATCTGCGCTTCCGTGAATTTTGACTTTTTTATAGTGACAAATTACAATTTTGACCTGTTTTTGCCACCGAAAATCTCTAGTTTTCAGCTGTCTCGTTTGCCGGGGGGAGGTCAAGGGTATCACGGAAGCACTGGTTATTGAGCCGTTGTTGCTGCTGCCTTTTGTTGAAAATGCGTTCAAACATGGAGTTAGAGACGAAATCGCGGGCGGATATGTATCGATTCTGATCTGTTGTTTTGATTATGACCTGGTTATGGAAGTAAAAAACAGCAGGGCAGTAGATACAAGTACCCCGACGGAAGTGGGCGTGGGACTTGCCAACGTGGTGAAGCGGTTGTCCCTGCTGTACCCTGGCGCCCATCGGGTCGAGGTAACGGCAGCCCGTGATTGCTATGAGGTCCAGTTGAACCTAAAATTGAAGGCGGAATGATTAAGTGCATTGTGGTCGATGATGAACCTTTGGCCAGGCAGGTGCTGGAAAATCACATTTCCAGAGTAGATGATCTGCAACTTTTAGGGCAATATGCTAATGCGATTGATGCGCTCGGCGCCGTCGCAAAAGGTGATATCGATATTATTTTTTTGGATATCAAAATGCCCGTTTTAAGCGGTATCGATTTCATTACAAGTCTCAAAAATCCCCCGGCCGTCATTTTTACAACGGCATTTCCGGAGTATGCGGCATCCAGCTATGACCTGGAAACGGTGGATTACCTGCTTAAACCTATTACCTATGAAAGGCTTGTAAAAAGCATTTCCCGGTTTAGAAAGTTGCAACCAAGCACTCCCGAAATCGCTTATTCATATTTTAAGGTGAATGGCAAATTGCTTAAACTGGAACATCAGAATATTCTGTTAGTGCAAGCCATAAAAGATTACGCTATCGTTAAAACCACTCACGGCAATTACATTACCCATATGACAATGAAGTCGGTATCCGAACTTTTGCCTCATACCCTGTTTCGCCGCATTCACCGTTCGTATGTAGTGGGCATTTCCCATTTGACGATGATCGGCAAAAATGAAGTGCATGTAGGAAAGGAATGTATTCCTGTTGGTGAAAGGTACAAGCAGGGCCTTGCAGGGATAGTATAGGCGCAGGCTTCCAGATTTCTACCCCCGGCGACCCTTGTGATAGCATTGGCAATCGCTTTCGCAACCGTTAACTTTCAGGCGATTAAGGCCGCGAGAATCAGCCCGTCGCGGTCTTTGAGATCGGGTTGCTGTCGTTTATCACACAAGGAGCGATCATTTCAGCCATATCGCTAACGACGATAAAAAGACTTCCTGCTGGTCAATAAATAGCGTGTGTGAGCATTGATCCAAATATAGGACTCTATCACTGCCGATGGTGCGGCCGATTTCATGGAGTTGCTCGATTGAAAAAAGGCCATCCTGCTTACCATAAAGTGCATAAATGGGGATTTGCAGCGTTCGCAAATATTTTAGTTGAGGCGTAATATCGATATTATGTTTTGATTCATGCTCCCAGAATGTCGAAACTGCACGCTCGTTTTTCACATAGCTGGTTATGAGTGTATCTGTTTGATAAGTAGCATAAATCTCCTTCGCACGTTCATTTGGCGCTGACAGCGAGAAGAATCCGTTTGTGGATGCATGTTTGAAAACCAACGTGCGGTAGGCCAATGAATTAGTGTCCATCTTAGCGATTGCCAGCACTTCTTTTACATGTGTATGATCATCTTTATTCATGTAAATAGCCCGGACAGAACGAAGAATAGTTTCATAAGATTTTTGCTGAGATACCAGCGCACTGCACAAAATCAGGGATGCGACCTTATGTGAATGCTGCTGTGCAAACTGAGCGGCTACCAGGCCGCCAAAGCTGAATGCAACCAACGACGCTCTTTCGAGGTTATACTGCGCATAAATGTTATTCAGATCTGCAAAAGCTTCGGTAAAGTTCATCCGAGCTTGCTTGTCAACCGACCGGCCTTCTCCCCGGCGATCATAAACAATCACATAAAATCCCCTGTCAGCCAGTAACTGAGCCGTCGTTGCCTCAAAGAATACGCTGCTGCTGCCTGGCCCACCATGCAAGAAAATGATCGGAGGATTACTTCGACTCCCGAACGACTTGCTGTATAAATGCTGTGACCGACAGATGAAAGATGCCGATGCAAGCAATAAGGTCAGGTAAAACCGCCTCACTGGCAAATTACGCAGCAATAGGGTAACTAAGTTCATACACGAGACGCGGATGAAACGTAAAAAAGGCAAGATGCCTGCTTCTTATAATAAGCGTTTAATTTACTTTTCTCGACCATGATTTTTAAAAGTCTTCTTGCTGTACTATTACTGATTGTCGGAAATGCCGATGGACAGGTATTGGACACGCTTTTAGAAGGAAGCGGCTCAAAACTACACATTAAGATTGTGAAGGGCCAAAATACGCCCATTCTCTTTGAATCCGGCGGCGGGTTGGACGCGTCGCAGTGGGATTCTATTGCTCTGGTCTTACATGATCGGCTTCAAGCTACTGTGATTACTTATGACCGTGCCGGCTTTGGACAAAGTACACTGGATTCCGCCAGCTACACTATTTTACGCGAAATAGAAAGTCTTGAATCGGCTTTGGCAAGACTTGGCTATGGAAAATCTGACTTCATTCTGGTCGGCCATTCCCTAGGTGGCTTCTACAACCGCGTATTTGCCGCGCGCCATCCAAGCAAAGTTAAAGGAGTAGTTTTGTTAGATCCGAGAATCCCTTCTTTTGAAGACATGAATTTTGCAAGAAGCCATTTCCTGACTCTCGATCGCAGAGATTTTGAATCCGGTTACATGAATTTATATCACCTGCTGCGGACGATGGAACATCGAAGTGATTATGTTCGCCAGGTGCCTTTCCCGGATCATATACCTGTTCTGAATATTATGGCAGAAAATGGCCCATTTTTAGATGAAAAGGAGAACGAGCGATTCCAAAATGCGCAGCGCACTTTTGTGCAGGCCAATAAAAATCGAAGATTGAAGCTCGCAGAAGGCAGCTCACACAATATTCCAAATGATCAACCAGGCTTGGTAATTGAATTGACCCAACGCTTCTACCAAGAACAAATTCATTAATTTGGCCTGATTGATGTTTATAGCCGCAAAATCTGAGTTTCATTCTTCCGGATTAAGTGATTATAATTGGAACGGCGCGTTAAAAGGTTGTAAATGCCAGATAGAATTCGATATAAAACAAAGATCATCATCATCGGTGCCGGCCAAGCTGGTCTCTCAGCAGCTTATCATTTAAAGAAATTGGGGTTGGAGATTGGACCGGATTTCATAGTACTCGACGCTGCTTCGGCACCGGGCGGTGCGTGGCAATTTCGCTGGCCATCGCTCACACTTAGTACTGTGAACAAGATCCATGATCTGCCTGGAATGTCTTTCGAAGAAACCCTAGATCAAGCTAGCGCGACCGTGCAAGCCAGCACTGCGGTCCCCCATTACTTTGACCTTTACGAGCAAAAATTCGGCATCCGGGTATTTCGCCCGGTGAAAATAGAAAAGGTGTACCTCCACAACGACCGGTTCTACACTGATTCGTCGAAAACGCTGTTTTCGGCAATGGGGATTATTAACGCTACCGGTACATGGGAAAACCCTTACATTCCTTCTTACCCGGGAGCCGACACGTTCATGGGTGAACAGTTGCACACAAAAGATTTTAAAACAGCCGACTTCTTCAAGGGAAAGCGTGTGATTGTGGTTGGTGCTGGTATATCTGCCATCCAGCTACTGGACCAGATTTCAAAAGTGGCCACGACTTTCTGGGTCACCCGCCGCCCGCCCGTTTTTAGAGAAGGTCCTTTTGACGATGTGGCCGGCCACAAAGCCGTGGCGATGGTGGAAGAAAGAGTGAGAAACGGTCTGCTACCCTCATCTGTCGTTTCCGTTACCGGGCTGCCTCTTTCGCCAGAAGTGGTAGACATGAAACGGAGGGGCGTACTGAACCGCTTTCCCATGTTCAGCGAGATCACCCAAAATGGTGTTAAATGGGAAGATGGCAGGGAGGAAAAGGCCGATGTCATTCTCTGGAACACCGGCTTTCGCGGGGCGCTGGACCATTTGGAATCCGTTTTACCCAGGGAAGAAACCGGTGGCATTATCATGTCTGGCCGGCTAGCTACTATGGTCGCAAAAGAACCCCGCATCCATTTACCGGGATACGGTCCGTCTGCCTCCACTATTGGAGCCAATCGTGCCGGGGCGGTAGCAGCCCGGGAGTTGATGGCCACTTTGGGTTTGGTCGGGGCGGGCGTCTAACTAATTTACAAGTAGCTACATAATGAAAATACAATGCGTAAGCCGCTAAGCTGGCAACAAGAAACAATACTTGTCTACATATTCAGCATTAACCGATTTGACAAGGTATGCTAACCAAACTTGTGTACGCAAGGCAGGTTATCGAAAAGGTTACCGGATGTTTTGACCAGAATTGAATCGAAATGATACGGCTATCTTTTTAAAAACTTGCAATAACGACTATTATGAATAAAGCTATTTAGTTGCTGCTTTGAATGTTCGGCGTCATTGCCAAGGGGGCCAGAATGCTCAGTACGCCTGATATGTTGAAAATCGCGATTGTCACGCTTGGTCCCATTCTTTGCCACTTGAATATGCGGGACCGCTCCTTGGAAGACCTTTTCAAATCCCTTCTCTGGTGGTTCTCAGGGACAGTTTGGGCTGCGATGCTCATCCTGATTATTCTCACTCAGAAGAGCTCGGGCTCCTTTATTTATTTCCAATTCTAAAATCATCTATAACCATGAAAAATTTCCTTCAAATTTCTTTTTTGTTTTTGTCATTCTGACAAACCCAGGACGGTCCTGTCAAGCCCAGGAAGATAAGGATCCGAGGCCGGTCACCGGGGCTATGAACCCGGTTGGCGCGCCGACAGGTTCTGTTGTTAAAGCTTCCATTGGTCAGGCCGGCGGAAGTGTCAGTTGTTCCGATAGTCTTATCCAGGTGACCATTCCATCCCATGTGCTTACTTCCGACAGACGATTTCTGTTCAGGCCATTTACAACAATTGCCTAGGTGGCACAGGACTGGGATTTCGTCTGGAACACCATGGCATCAAGTGTACCAACCAAACCTGTACGAGTCGCTTTGGAAAGGCGCATCCATTCATTTCAGGTTGAGTTTGGGACGTGTATTCGTGTCGTACACAGGTCAGTTTGTCTTCTAGGCAGCTTATAAGTATTGGACAAAACAGATTCGTATCTCATCTAGTTCTGTATATACCTTGCCATCAAAAAAGCCGCCATTCTAAGCAAGAATGCGGCTTTTTTTGTTTTGTCCATGTTCAAAAGCGGATAGGAATGTTCTCAGGTGCAAAATTAAATGTTCGAGATAGCGGCGGTTAATTGCTGTAATACGAAATTCAGCACGGCATCTTCACCATGCAAGAGATCGGCAGTTGTGGGTAACACCTGAACATCGGGGATAATGCCTCTGGCCGGTAGCTGAGCTGGTTTTACAGCAGAGTAGTAGGCCGCGACAGGAAGTCCCACATCGAATTTTGATGCCGGAAGTTTGAAAATAACGAAAGTACCGCTGTTATCCCCCTCGTAGGCGCCGCCACTTTCGGTGCCTACGAACTTACCACGAGATTCGCTTTTCGCAACCGCCAGAAATTCGGACGTAACCGAGTAGCTCAGCCCGTCAACCAGGAAGGTAACGTCGCCTTTGTACGCATTCTTTTTGGGTTGATGATTTCCTAAATTCTGGTGCTTTTTCCAGAATAGCCTCCCATCTTTTTGTTTTTTAATAAACAGCGTTGCTAGTCCCGCAAATTTGGGAATGTAGGCCATGTTTCGGTATGTAATGTCTTTTTTGCGCCGAACAGCCACCTCAATGCGATCATAATACCTGAAATCTTTCCGGGCAATGCGGGCGTAGAGTTCTTTTCCCAGCACGTCATTTCCACCCTCATTTCCCCTCACATCAATGATCAGATGCTGAATCGGTTTTTGGTCAATGGCCGCAAAAGATTCATTTAAGAACTTTACAAATGCCTTGTTGGAAGTCGCATAGAAATGTGCAATGCGGAGGTAAGCGATCGAATCACCTTTGAATGTTAGTGCATTTTCAACCGGGAGATCCTTGACATGATCATTCAATTTTTTCCATTCGTCCCTTGCAATTCCATGAACGGTAACTTGCTTGGTGCTCCTTGATGAATCTTTCAAAACCAGGTCAAACGAAGCATTCTCCTGAATGAAGTCAGCATACCAGGCGCTGAAATACTGCTGGATCTGCGCGTCTGCAGACGCCTGAATTTCGCCGTCGACAAACATATTGGCACGCAAAATAGTGAGTATCGAGGCAATGTCCCGGCCATCGATGGCATCAATGTACTTTCCGGTAAAAGTAGGATCAATGGATTTAACGATTAGTAATCGCATCTGATCATCAAACCGGACGATCAATGGCAGGACATGTTCATGATGGTAGTAAAACGGGAAATCTTTCATCGGCGGAAAGAATTTCAAATGCCCGCATTTTACCTTCACAAACAGAGGATTAGCCGCTCTGAAAAAAGCGATCGAAGAAATTGAATCCTGCCTTTCAATGGCCTGACGAACGGAATCGTATGTGTTTTTGAAGCCGGGCTCCTGCCCAAAACGGTTAAGTCCGGGATGCACCTCTTCCATGGATTTGCGAATGATAGCAAGGTCATTTAGGGCTGCTTCCCTGGACATGAATGTGGACTGTACGGGTTGGGCGTCACTCTCGTAGAAAAATACGAACATGCAGAAAATGAGAAATTTTGAGTTCATGGCTATTGTTTAAATTTCTGCAAAACTGGTCAGATTTGGTTTATGGTGCGTCTTTCCCGACAAGTTAAGACCTAATAAATACTACTTTTGGCTTTCATATTTCAAATGGTATCAGCATTTCTCATTTCCGGCATCCTGCAGGGATTTTTCCTGATCCTGCTCCTGGTTCAAAAGGAATTTAACCGGGTACCCAATCGCATTTTGTCGGCTTTGGTCCTTTTGGTAACCGCGCATTTGTCGCTTATCGCCATCGATGTGAACGATCTGTTCGTCGCTTACCCACATCTAAGCCGGTTGTCATGGCTGCTGCCATTGTTGTACGGCCCAATGATCCTGCTCCTGACGGAAAGCTTGGTATCGGTTCAGTTTTCGTTCAAGCCTCGGCATGCCCTCTACCTTCTTCCTTTCGCTACTTATCTGGTCCTGCTGGCACCTTACTATCTTTCCAGCGCCAATTTCAAGACCGCTTATTTATCCGATCCGTCAAAAGTGGCAGCGGCTGATTTTGGGTGGATGAACCATTTGACAAACTATTTTCACATCCTTTTTACTGTCGCCGCTTTGCTCGTTTTTTATGCCGGAAAGCAGAAGCTTTCTCAGTACTTTTCAGATAGCGCGCGGATCAATCTCACCTGGTTAGGTCAGTTTCTGTGGATCTTTCTGGGGATCCTGCTTTTCTCTATGGTTACTTTTTATTCCAAAAAGTTTGACTGGACGTATCTCTCTGGCCTATATCCGAAGCATTTTATTCTTGCGGTTATCTTCGTCTATTGGTTGGCCTACAAATTGTTGGGCGAGAAAGTGAAGTTTACCATTTCGGACGAAGCCATTGGTGAGAAGTCCGAGCAAGTGCAGCTTGAGTCCGCAACGAAAGAAGAGCCACAATCCAAATATTTAAAAACCGGCCTCGACGCAGAAACAGCCAGCCAGATTGCTGAAAAGCTACAGAAGTTAATGCAAAAAGAAAGACCGTACCTCAATCCCTCACTCACTATTTCGGACCTGAGCGACATGCTATCCCTGTCCAAACACCAGCTATCCCAGGTCATTAACACCGAGTTCGATATGAATTTCTACGAATTCATCAACAGTTACCGCCTGCAAGCCTTCAAAAAAGAAGCAATAGACCCAAGCAACAGCCATCTTTCCATCCTTGGAATAGCCCTCGAATGCGGCTTCAACTCCAAAGCGACGTTCAACCAATTTTTCAGAAAGAAAGAAGGGATTACTCCGTCGGAGTTTTTGAAGAGAAGTAAAGTAGGGTGATGGGGCGTTTAATAAAAACATAGCTATAACGAATTTGGGAATTCACTCACGAGTATGAAAGTCGTTTTGAGCGGCCTTTTCAAACACAGCTTCGTTCCGGATGGCTCTGTGAGGAAGCTAAGATCGTTGCTGCGGCTTCGTAGGAAACCGGTCAACGAACGTCGTAAGGAAAAGAACAGGTTGCAGAATCTTTTGGAGGATGCTAAAATCAAATATGCTAATGTAGCCAGGGATGTCTTTTCGAAAACAGGTCAGGGCATTATAACCTAACCACTGGAAGGCGTTACCGATCCGGTCCTTCTGTCTAATCAGGCCAAAGGATCGTCAATTGGCCAAAAGCAAACACGGGTCAGAGCACTTTGTGGCCGGTCTTATGACATACAGTCAAGTGCTGCCTTGTTCGACCGGACGGTATCCGAGCTATATAGCTCCGCCAAGTAAGGTGTGTGGGCATTGATCAGGTCAGGCATGTTGGCGCCCCAGTCTGGTAAGAGAGGGATTGCGAGAAAAATGATCATTAATTTAACGACTTTCGGGAATTAGTCGATGATCCAAATATGATTTTTTGAAGGACCGGAAATGACTGTAGGTGTAGCGAATGTTATGAACCATCACACAATAATACTGCCTTCAAAGCGCTGGGTACTACTTTTGCCGCGCGTTTTAGCGATTGGTAACAGTCATTTAATATCCGGGAAAGCCATCATTGACAGCATAACTTTCTGTAAATTCGAACCTTTTATTGACTAAATTCTCCGGTCGTCCCGGGTAATAAGCTGCATACTTTTGAACACAGGCTCAACGGAAAAACATTCTGTCATTCATTATTTTAACGAAACACCCGGGGACTTTCCACTTCCTGAAAAGTTTACTTTCCCGTTTAACTATCAGCCGCATGCGATCAGCTTGCTGGCCGTCGAAAAGCTGCAATCGCATTTGGAAGTACAACAAAACTGGGTACATAATTTTGGCCTGTCGGCGAGTGACAAAACCGTTATCGGCAAGATGTTCGGTGTACTGGTGGTAATGACCCGGGATGGCAGGATCGGTTACCTGTCTGCTTTTTCTGGTAAGCTGGCAGGTAGCAATCACCACGAAGGGTTTGTGCCGCCGATCTTCGACGGATTGGCCGACGGTGGGTTTCTGAATGCAGGAATGCACGAACTTTCCAATATCAACGAGCAGATCAGGACATTGGAAACGCGAAAGCCCGAAAATTTCGAACAGGAAATACAATCATTGAAAACAGCGCGAAAAATTCACTCATACCGCCTTCAAAACAAGATTTACGACCAATATAATTTCTTAAACCAGGCCGGGGAAGAGAAAAGCCTGCGTGCCATCTTCGAAGGGGCCTTATACAAAAATCCCCCTGCGGGTGCCGGCGAGTGCGCCGCACCCAAAATGCTACAATATGCATTTCGGTACGGCATGAAACCCGTTGCGATGGCTGAGTTCTGGTGGGGCCAGTCCCCAAAGTCCGATTCTTGGAAACACCAGCATTTCTATCCGGCCTGCCGCGAAAAGTGTGAACCTATACTGACGCATATGCTTGCCGGAATGGAGTTGGAAGATGCGCCCTGACCAAAGACTCTCACCATTAAACGCAAGGCAGAGAAATGCGTCGGTCTGCTAGATAGAAAGCTTAGCGTGCTTTGAATAAAGGATAGCCAGCCTAATTTAGCAGGTTACCGAAAAGGTTACCAGATCCTTTGACATGGATTGAACCGTAATGATGGGCTTATTTTTTAAAAACTCACAATAACGACTTTTTCGATTGAAAAAAGCGCCTTTTAGGGCGCTCTCGGTTATCCCGCTGGAATCATTTTTATCGCCTAACTGTCTCGAACACAGTCTCGTTTCTAACTTCAATTTCCAGGTTACCGGATAGGTTACTGGTCGGAATGATGACAATTGTTAACTATTGACCAACTTTTCTCCTCCAATGTACGACAAATTTTCGTTCGAGATATTTACATCGACCGCAGAATGTTCGATTTAGCCCAAAGTATTTACTGATAGTATTCTTTCATCCATTTGGCGATTTCAGTCCATTCGTCGTTCGGATCAGGGTCAAAATCCAATTCTCTAAGAGTTGTTCTAAGCCGCAGTAGACTTTCACTTTTATCTTCTGTAAAATTTTTGTTAGCCATCAGGTAAGCGAAGGGTCCTATCACTGCTTCCATTGTCGACATGATTGCCTCAGAATCTCCAGGGGGACTAAATATTAGGTCCACGGAGGGTATAATTGGTTGTTCAATAGGGTTTTAGACGTCAAATCGATATGTGTCGATCGCGATAGTTTCGAATCTGTTAAAACGTCCATACTTAAAGTTGTTGCTTTCAATTTTGACTATTGGACTTAGTACATTGTATCCCCATGATGAGAAGTCTTGATGAGTACAGTCCGTTAACCTCCATTCGATTATCGGTCTCCCAAAGGGAAGTCATCTAGCCCATCGCCCTCATTGTGCTCATTTTGCACGACGAAATTGTATCTACTAACCCTTGATGGAAATAATACTCTGTGCCATTTATCTAACGAATAGACAGACACCAGTCCGGAATTGAGGTCCACAACTGACGTGGTTCCGTTTTGGTTTACACTTTTGCGGGTTAATCGTTTTCAGCTTATCGATACTCTCATATCCGCCTTTTGGTATAGCTAATTCGGCTTTTAGTCTACTCCAAAACGACTCAGCCCAGGCATTGTCATAAGGATCATCCGCGCATGACATGCTCTGTCTCAATTTGAAAGTTTTGACGACCTTTTTCATCTTGCCGGATAAATATTGTCCACCACGATCGGAATGTATTATCATGCCACACTTGGCTCTTCGCTTCAAAAGTGCTCGTACCAACGGTTCTCTGACAAGACTTTCCTGCATATTGTCACTGACCTGCCAGCCAACAATTTGTCTGGAATATAACGGGGCCGCCCGCGCGGTCCATCCAAGTACACAGATAAGCCCATTTGCCACCTTTCAACGGCATATATGTAATGTCCGATGTCCAAACAGCATTGGGCCGAGTTGGCTTTGGTTGATTAGCCAGTAGGTTGCGACAAACTCGCTTTCCGTGTTTACTATCGGTTGTCCTTGGAATAAACCTTGGCGGCTGAATGGCCCTCAGGCCTTCTTTTCGCTTGATTTCAGCGATTTTTCGGCGACCAATCCTAATACCTTTTTGTTTCAAGGATTCTTTGATTCGTCTGCTACCGTATCGCTTCAGGTTACGGATAAACTCGATTCGTATCTCATGCTTTGGGCGGTTATATTTTTTGTCCGCATTATGACTTTCGCCTCTCCGGTACCGATAGTAAGCTGTTCTGCTCACTTCGAAAAGAGTGCAGAGGTAGCTCACTTTATTCTTCTCGGATAGAGACAATATTAAGTCATAGACGTCCCTCAGTCGGACTTGCTGAAAAGACCTAACGCCTTTTTTAGGATCTCGCGGTCCGTTTTAAGACGTTCGTTTTCCGCTCGATGCCGCGCATTTTCAGCAGCGAGCTTTCCAGCACTGCTATTGTCTCTCTGCCCGTCCTTTGTTTTTGTCTTCATAGTTGCCATTCTCTTCCAACGATATAGAAGCCGCGACGGCGTACCGTTTCTCAGCAATTCCAAACGACTCGGAGATTTCCTTCGCGCTTCGACCTGATATCAGCATTCTGGTCACTTCCTGCTTGAAATCAAGGTCGTAGCTCCTACGAGTCTTTACTGTTTTGGGGTCTTTCATTTTGCATCATGAATGTGCAAAAATGTGTGCCGCTTTTCGGAGCCACCTCAGATCACCGACCCCGTTTGGGTGACAAAAAATACGACACAGATTTGAGGGTACTATTTTTTGAGCAGTGGATTTGTTGTTCTATTTCAAACAGGGCGAGACTACCCGTCGATTCAGGCTACTACGTAAATAAGACCAGTTTAGTCTTCGCAACTAGCCAAGGAACAGGCTCACAGCCGTTGCTATCATCGTTTAGGTAGGCAAGGACTTGATCGGAATTCTTGTCGCTATCAAATAATCCATATTCGTTCAAGGTCACTTCGAATTTGCTTGAAAATTCTTCACCGAGATCATGACAATGGAACGTATGAAAGTCGCCGCCTAATTCGATGCCTATATAATCAAAGCCTAAAAACTTCTCATTGTCAGCCTCTTCAATACCTTTCAAAAGAGTTAGTCGAAGTCCGATTTCGCCCATCCCTGGTCGGGGCTTGTACTCATCAAGGATGTATTCGCGCTCAGCCTCGTTGAAGTAGAGGGCAAATACCTTAATGTCGTTCAAATGGGAAAAGAATCTTTGCTTGTATTCTATTGCCGTGTCAAGGTCGGTAAACGCATTGATCCAGCCCAATTTATTTTCATTGTGTTTTTCATCAACCCAATTTCTGATTAAGCCGATTTGTTTTTCCGAAAGCTGAAAAATTTCCTTTGCCTCTACGGCCCGCTCATCGTTTCCTGTGGCCCAAGTGTACGACCATACGTCGACTAAATGATCATTAATACAGTTACTACAAGTATAAATCATGGCGTTGCTGTAACTACCAAAATTTACCGGGGCAAGTTTTGCCAGATAATACCCGCCTAAATAGTACTTCATTGGATGGTTTGTCATTCGAGCTTGCACATTTCTTGCTTCCTCATGGATTTGTGATAAACACATCCGTAAGCATTGATTTATCTGGAAAAACAATCCTTTCCTGATTCTTCCAAAGGATAGGGATGAAGTTGGGTTCCTGGTATTCCCAACCGACAACATAGGTGTCGTTTCCTGCAACTGCGATCGCCACCGTAAAGGCGTCGTAGATACCGTCGGTGAGATATCCAGGCACGCCGTTCTTCCAATACGTAGCGATGTCTTTGGCCCCCTTGTTGTCATAGCCCGAACAGTAGACATCTGAACCCGAAACGGCGATTGCCCGGGCCTGGGAGATATGTTTTCCATCCGGGAGTACCTTCGCTTCCGCATTTTTCCAATATCTGGCGGCAAATGTTCCGGCAACATTTTCAAAGCCAGCCAGGTACACATTCCCGCCGGAAACGGCGAGCTCCACTCCATAGGATTCGTCGCTATCGATATTCAGCGGAAGTGGAACGCTGTTTTTCCAGACCCTGGCACGGCTATTCGTACCGGTAAACTCGCTGCCCGATATATACACATCGTTCCCTACGACAAATATCGACGAAGTGGAAGATTTGTTTTTTCCATCGGTCAGTTCGTTAGCCACGCCATTTTTCCAGTATACAGCGGTATGGTATCCCGGTACCGAATATTGGTGTCCCCCTATATAAACATCTTGCCCGGCTATGGCGATAGATGTTGCATAAGCCACGTCGTCTTTACTCGGAAGGTTTGTTTGTATCCCGTTTTTCCAATAAACGGGGACTATATTATCTCCAACCCGCTCGTATCCCGCTACAAATACATCATTCCCCACTACTTCTATGGCCATCGCTCTGGCACTGGTAACCCCCTTTGTCAAAGCCGTAGCCACACCATTTTTCCAGTACATGGCGACTTCTTTTGATCCGTTGAACTGATAGCCAGCTATATACACGTCCGGACCCCTTGGGATTTTATCGTCTTCCTTTTTGCAACTTCCCAACGCGACGGTTAATATGACGGCAAGAATTGTTGCAAGATGCCTCATAGATGATAGTAATTAGCTAGTTGACGATAGATAAAAATGTAGCTTCTAAATGTAGATTATTTTAGAGTATTTGTGGTAACAAACCGTTTTGGCTTGGTATATTAATTCCAACACTGTCCCCAATGAATGTCAAATTGTTCTTAAAGCTCATAGCATCGTTTATAGTCATTGGGGCATTCTCGTACTACTCTAACCTTTTCACGAACGAGGATCAAGCAAGCTTGGGCTCGCTGATAATATCCCTTCCGGCTGTAGTAATTATGGCTCCATTTTTTCTATGGCATCTGGTGATGAACTTTAGCTTCCCAGAAAGCAATAGTTATTACTTGGCAGCAGCACTATTTGATATTGTCTTGTATTCATATTTGGTAGAGCGATCAGTGGCAATCTGGAAAAAGTGGAGATCTGGTAAAAAGCAGTAATCTTCAATGCCAGTGCCCTTAAATTGCTTCCACTGTTATGAAACGCATTGGTAGAGGATAACCATTAATGCAACTAAACAGATGATCGTCGTAAATATTGACTGGACTCTGAATACAGTTTGGTTCGGCTCGGTTTCGCCGCAATGAGGACAAAATTCGGCCGTCCGCGAAACTGGCTGTTTACAGGCGCGGCATGAAATCAGATTCGACATTTGCTCTTTTTTTTGCGCATAGATAGGCTCTTTTTAGTAAAATGTGCACGGCATAGTTATGAATGGTTGCAGAGAATGTCTGTGTCGTCCTGGAAAAACCTTACAGTTTTTAATGATAATCCTGATTGAACTTTACTCGACTTCTTGTTAGTACTGCTAAAACCTTACACCTCAATTTCCTTAATACTGGAATTACTTTGCAAGCTTAATATACGCCATTTTTATCTTAGATTTTCAATTGGCTTTGAACATTGTTCTTATAATCCCCCCCAATGGAAATGGGGGTTATAAGAACAATGTGGACGTCGAATTTGCTCGCCTTATACTTCAACGGTCTTAGGCACATTCTTCCTTTTTCTCTGATATTGTTTCCAGCGCTTCATCAGTAATCCTTCGTGCGTATGCGCCTGATCGGGAGTTAAATAGTCGATACTTGCGTGCGGGCGCTTGGTATTGTATGTATGAATAATTTTGGTGATTGCCTTAGCAGCCTCTTTGTGATTCTGATAAACCCGTTTCGGGTAAAACTCATTTTTTATAATACCATTTACCCGCTCTGCAAGGGCATTGTCATAGGGGCTTCCGCTTTGAGTCATACTGATCGCGATGTTTTCATCTTTTAAAATACTCACATATTCTGCTGAGCAGTACTGAATTCCACGATCGGAATGATGGATCAAAAAGTACGGAGAATCACAGCTTCGTCCAGCAATTGCCATCTTCAACGCGCTAATACAGCCTACCGCCTCCAATGTCTGATAAAGGGAATAACCTACAATTTTCCTTGAAAACGCGTCCGTTATCAAGCTCAGATAACTAAATCCTTCCAAGGTTCTAATGTATGTTAAGTCGCTTACCCACAATTGATTAGATCCGGTAATTTCGAGCCCTTTGATTAAATTGGGATACTTTTTAAGCCAGTGATGAGAATCTGTGGTCTTTACAATCCTCTTTCTTCTCCGGATTAAAAGGCCATGGAAACGCAGTAGCTCGAACAGTTGATCTCTCCCGATTTTGATCCCATGTTGCTTTAAGTCAGGCACTAGCAGAAAGAGAAGTTTCCTGGTTCCTATCAATGGTATATCACTTCGGTATTCTCTGACCAACGACAACACCAGCACGTGGGCTATTGATGTCTTCTTTTCATGCTCTGCCGCATCGTAGTAAGCCTGACGTGTAACACCAAACAATTCACAGAGGCTTCCGAGGCTTTCTTCCGGATGCTTCTGTCTCATTCTTTTTACTGTTTGGAACCAGGCTTTTTTCTGATTTTGATATGAAGCTCTTGCTCGCTGACCTCGATCATTGTCTGTAGCCCGCTAATCTTCAAGTTAGCCTTTTCAAGTTGCTTCGTAAGGTCCTGAACTTGCTTGGCCAGAATTCGGGTTTTTGCACTTTCAGTCATATTGCCAATGGCTTCTTCCGCCACCTCGCGTGGCTTAATACTAAACGAAGAAAAATCGACTATCCATGCACTAAGTCTGTTTCGACTTAAACCGTATTTGCGAGCCGCTGCCCGCTGACTAATTATCCCCGAATTTACCTCATGAACAATTTTTTTCTTTTCCGTTTCGCTTAATCGTCCCCAAGGCTTTCGATTTTTGACCGTGATCTCCTTCTCTTTTGCTTTCATCCGTTCTGCTTTTGTGTAAAGCTATTTCAGGACAATACAGTCAGGTGATGGAAAAGTTCGATTGACCCGCACTAACTTAATTTGGTACTTAAGCATTCGCGTAGAATGATTTGTTGAGTGAGACCATTTTTTGACTACCTCAGGCTTGGCAGTGATGGCTACTTTGCGTTCACAGAAGGTCATAGAAGCCCCAATAGGTAAACATCAAAATCAAAGTGATATAAACCAGGTTATTAAGGGTAAATATCAGCTTTGAAGACAATCCCCATACTTTTTGACGGAGCAGATGCAGGTTCACCCTTATCAATGGAACGATAAGTAGCAGCAGAACAAACGGTAGGTAGGCAGCAATGTTTTTTAATGAAAATTGAAAATCCTGAAATGGTGCTTTACTATAAAACATAGCAGGTGTGCGGATTAGCGCGAGCATATAGTATAGCATTGGGAGGCAGATCATGATCATTACTAGCCGCAATTTTAAGTACGGATCCGGAGCGCGCGCCGCTCGAAAAATATAGATCAGATAGCTCAGCAGGAAAAATATAGCCGACACGCCAAAAAACGCGCAACAGGAAAGCAGGAAAAGGAAGATACGCTGGTCGTTTTGGGGTACTTTATACCTCACCAATCGGTCATATTCGATATTGTCTGGAAACAAAGAAGCTAATTCGATAACCCGATCTCCTTTTGCGAGCTCTTGCTTCAAGTTGAATTTAACTTCTCTCGTGTAGTCGTGATAAAAGTACAGGCTGAAATCGCCTTCGGAAAGGTTGGCAACAGAAGAATACATCGTACCGTCTCCTAGTTTTTCATGGCATTCGTGCATGGTATCGACTAGTGCCAGACAATAGTCGGCTCCGTTATCAGACGGGTGCCTGGAAATAAAATCTCGTCCTCTTCGATAGCGGGCCCAATTCAGGCGCTCACTTTCAGGTGTGATGGAAGGGCAAAAGTTGGCAATGATGTATTTGCCATCGTTTCCTAATAGCATAGTATCCGGCTCCATAATCAGGTACCGTCCCGATTTATCCGCGAAAAACAACTCGCCATTGGGAATGATGTGCCGGTTGTATCGGTTTGCGTACGCTCTTACGTCTTCAACAGTCTTACAGTTCTGCATTATGCCGCGAACAAATTCTGAGAAGTTGGTCACATTTTGTTTGGACGGATTAATTTTGATGTTTTTCTTATAGATAGTCAGCCCATCAAAAGCCAGGCCCGCCTCATTCATCCCTCCCTGTGGAAACATATCACCGTAACTCATATACAAAGCCCCGAGTTTTCCAACTGGGGCATTTACAAAACTTATTCGTGAGCCGGTTCGCCAGGAGTCCTCGTTATTACCAACATATGTTTTGCCATTGATTGTAACCTTACACATGCTGCATGCAAAAGCATTTAAGCTGGACATTAGTAGCAAAGCCACGGACAATACCAAAAGCTGAAACCTAGAAGGATGCATGGGAGTTTATTCTCAGTAACTTAAGTATGCTCCAAAAAATTGTTTCGCTTTTGTAAAACAAATTACTATCGTCGATCGCCGCGAAAGTCAGATTGTCTTGGCAATGTGAGCCTAGCCGTCGCGTATCATCCGAGCGAGTACTTATTGCACAAACTCTTTCAGTTTTTTGCTACATCAACGGCCAATACCACCGCACTGGGCTGGATGTCAACCCATATATGTTTAGTGTCAGTTAGGTCACTATTTTCTATCGAAACTTTTCTGTCGAACTTGACACTTCGCAAATGAAGGTCAAAATGCAGGCTTGCTGCTCCAATTAGGTGACGACGAGAAGATACTGACCGATTAGCTAGTTTAGATAGTTTGCCTGGTTTGAGCTGGAAAGACTATAATGAGGCTCCGTCACAGCCGGATACCTACTCTTTGACAAATTCTTTGGTATCATTTCCTTGACGTAGAATCACTTTTTTATGGACCAGATCAAAGTCGAATGCCGCACTGGATGCTGGATACAGGAAACGGTGATGGCCAAGCGCTTGCAGGGTTACCCCTTCTTGACCGGATACCTGGACTTGTAGAGCTTTGTCCTTCCTGGTAAATTGCAGTGTAAATTGTATATCTGCATTGCGATAGGTGCCTTCATAAAGCGACATATCCGAAGTGTTCAGATCTTTGGCTAGTGAAAGTATCCGGTCAACCTGACCGGTCGTCTGGATGTTATAAGTGCTTTCTAACCGGGCCATTAGGCCCCAGCCAAAAAAGTCGTTAGCTACCCCAATCAGCAGATCATTTTCCCCCTTCTTGAGCTTGAGCGGAGCGACCACATTCTGAATTGAGATCCTTCCATCCGGATATTTACGCATATTGTATTGATAGAGGTTCTTGTCAACAAGCACCATCTGATGGTTTAGGAACACCCATATTTCATCACTAAAGCCGAGTTGTAAATTTGTATGGACCTCTTCTTGAGCGATAATTGTGGTTTGCAGCCAGATTACTCGCCGCGTTTTATCAGCACCATATTTACGGCTTAGATTCACCAAGCCGCGCCGTTCTGCCTGAATACTATCGGTAAACTGCTCGGGGTTCGGTATCTGGCGGACAGATAATTCATACCCTTCGGGCAGATTCTGGGGTGCGGTCAAGGCCCAGGTCCGTAGATAATTGGGATCATGGTTGGTCAAATCGGGGGAGGCTAGCGGGCTCACGTTCTCAACTACATTAGGCTTAACTCGCAAATTGGTTAAGTACGAGGCTCCCTCAAAGGCAATAGCACCCTGACGTACGTTGGCCTCTAGCTGAGGAATATCCAGCACTGCTTGCGGGGAATAATTGAGAAAGACCAGGAGACGGTAGCCGGAAATAATGAGCTTAACGTGGTTCCACTCACTGGTTTTCAGCAGCGCCGGTGCCTGGTATTCGGGGTACAAATCCCAAAGGTTGACCCCTTTGACGTAGGGACAGTATTGAATGCCGTCGTTGGCCAGCGGATTTGTCGTACTGTTGGTTCTCAGATAAACAATTTCCTGTTCGTTGTCATCTTTTCGGTGGAAATAAATTGACTGGGCCGACTCAGGTCGGATCGGTTCCAGGTCATATTCGATCGTTCCGTCCTGGAAGACGACATCATTGAGGACGACAGGTCCTGAGTTTTGGGACAGTCGCATAGCTTTACGGCCTTTGTAGTCAACAAAATCAACTTTTCCGGTTTGGAAGCTCCATTGCTCCGCCGTCAGGGGCACCAGGTAATCCACCGGCTTAGCAGCCAGAGAGGGTTTATTTTTTTGCGCTAGCCCTGGGATCGCTAGGAGAAAGAGCATTACCGAAAGTATCTTTTTCATTCGTAGTTGGTTAGATGAGTTTGGGCAAAGATGAGGTAGCGCCCGTAATGTCGGTGTTCAAAGACGATTCAAACTCGGTTCAAGTTGATTTCAAGGCCTATTCACTTATTTTTGTGGGTATGTCACTTTTACCAATCGACGCCACTATCGCTGATCTGAAAGCCCAATTGGAAAGCCAATTAGGTTGGGGTAGCACTGAACTCTGGAGTAACTATGATTTTGAGCAATTGAGCGAACGCATCGCCCAACAGACGGGCGTATCGTTGAGTGTCTCCACGCTAAAGCGAATTCTGGGTAAAGTAGATTACAAAAGTTCACCTTCCCCGACCACGCTCAATACTTTAGCCCAATTTTTAAAGTATGCGGATTGGCGCGATTTCCAGCTCAGAACAACACAGACATCCGAAACCCCCGTTGAGCATACCATATCCTTGCTACGGACTAAAAAGACCAAACGGCTTAATCAAGGACTGGCTCTTGCCAGTGTTTTTCTATTTGGGTTAATCGTTTTTTTGTTACTTAGAAAGACACCCTATAACCCCGCTGACTTTCGGTTTACCTCCAATACGGTGCTGACCCGAGGTTTGCCCAACTCGGTCGTGTTCAGTTTTGATGCCACTAAAGCGTATGACGACGATTCAGTATTCATTAGCCAGAGCTGGGATATTCGGCGCAAAGAATTGGTCGATAAAAATGACCACCATCATTCTGCTATTTATTATTACCCCGGCTTTTACCGAGCTAAACTAATGGTTGGCGGGCAAGTGGTGAAGGAACACGATCTTCAAATCAACACGGACGGCTGGCTCGGCCTGGTGGAAGCGGATTGGGGGCAGGAACCATTGTATTTTCAGCCATCCGAAATTGTCGATGATCAGACGGTTCAGGTTACAGATGAAATGCTTAAGCGGCATGGGATAAAACGGGGGCCTGCCACCCCTAAGACCATACTCGTCAATCAGCAGGTCAGTCAGGGTATTAAAACCGATCAGTTTGACTTTGCCACAGAGATTAAGAGTCTAAGCGATTCAATGTCCGGCGGTTGCCAGCGAGTGGATGTGGTCTTACACGCAAAAAATGACCTACTCGTTGTGCCACTGGTTGAGCCGGGTTGTACCGGCGACATCTATCTAGCCGCCTATGGCTATTACGCGTCTAGTCGAAAGGCCAATTTAAGTGGGTTTGGATGTCATCCGAGCCAGTGGACCCGACTGCAAGTAAGTTGCCAGTCAGGTTTGATGACCTTTTATGTGAATCAGAAGAGAGTTTACCAGGTTCAAATTAAGAACCGATCCGCTGAGATTATCGGGGTTCAAATTCGTTTCACGGGTCCTGGTGCCGTGCGAAACACGAGCCTGCAAAGCGCGACGAAAAAGATGATCTTCTAAGGTGAAGACCATTTTGTTAAACCACTCATCGGGCTCATCTTGGTAAACGTCCAAAATCTCATAGCCTCCAGGTATTTTGTTTTCTCCCATAGGACGGATTTTGTGAGATTATTTTGACGTCTACAACCTGACCCGCAATCAGCATTACAATGTCGCCGCTGAGCCAGGTTGTTTTATCAACGCTTACGATGCATATCGCAACTTGCCGGTTTTGGTAAATAACCTATCTCTCACTAGCCCGACACTTTTGCTGATGCGAGATTTTCTCACCCGGCAATAACGCATAGTAGTTCTAATGTTCCGATGGCCGAGCATTTTGCTGACGTCTTCCAGGGGGACGCCATTATTCAGCATCATATCTGCGAAGAAATGTCTGGCATCATGAGTGTCAAGCCTTCTGATACTTCCTGTGATGTCACGGATATCGCAGAGGTCTGCCAGCTCCTTTAAATAGGTATTGTACCTGAAATTACTGTTCACTGGAATAAGTTTATCGTGGGCTAGGCAGTAGGGATGGTTCTTGTACTTTTCAATCAATTCTTCTACAATCGGCAGTATCGGTACCATTTCGCCGACCTGCGTTTTTTCTCGTTTCCGAACCAGCCACCTTTCTCTCTTTGGACCGACAAGCGTGATGCTGTCCCGCGTTAGATCATAAATGTCCTGGTAGGCAAAACCGGTAAAGCACTGAAAGATGAAAGCGTCTCGCACCTCAGCCAGCCTTTCAACATGTAATTTCTTTCGATGAATGCGTTCTACCTGTTCAAATTCCAATGGAATCACTTCAACATCGCCGCCGGAGCATTTAAAACCTTCCATCGGATTCCGAGTGATAAAATCCTTTTTGACGCCGATTTTTACTATCTGCCTGGTCCATGTCACGTCCCTACGGGCAGACACCTCCGCGAGAGGTTTAAGCTTATGTAGTGTCAGATATTTTTCGATGTGTTCGTCGAACGCTTGAAGCAGGGTCTGCTCTTTCTTTAAACCTTGTTTGGAAGCATCGTCTCTGTCTTCGACCGGTTTGCCTTTGTAGACGTTTTTAAGCATGGTGGGCGTGATGCATTCAAACTGCGATTGCAGCACCATGAACTGGGAAGTGAGTGAGGTGCGCGCCTGATCGATGGCAATGTTGATCAGCTTGGCTTCCATTCCTGAGGCAGTCGCCTTTTTGGTTTGGTTACACCAGTCATCGGGGTGCACTTTTTTGCCGAGAGAGATTTCGTCATCGAGACCATCGATGGTAATCCGGACATAAATCGGCGCTTTGCCGTCTTTGGTTGTTTTGGCTTTGAATAACCAGAAGAGGATCGAAAGTTTCTGATTGCTTTTCATCCTTCACATTTTTAAGTGATCTATGTTCCCTGCGGGGACTTCCCGCAGGCGGCGCATCGATTTCCTCAAAACCACATCACACAAGCTATTTTCGGAAATTCGGTTACCTAATTTAGAAAATCGGATAGGTAACCGAAACGGTAACCGAATCGGATAGGTTACTTTGATCAGGAATGACTCAAAAATTTTGAAACAAGCTGATTTTCAGAACATTTTAAAACAGAAAAGCGCCCTTTGAGGCGCTTTAAGTGATCCCGCTGGGATTACAAAAAACCGCGTTTCCGGCGCAATTTCGAAGCTTTTTCAAAACGGGGTCCCAAAAGGGGCTCCACGAAATTTGACTCGTTTTGATTCGATTTTATTGAGTCTTTGTGTGGACGTAAAATTATCGAATTTCAGCGAAATTAGACTGCATTTTAAAACGGAATTGCTTAGTTCTTAGCTGGAATTTGCCTCCTGAATCAGGAGAATTAGAGGCGTTTTATAGATAGCAGCCAGTTGTAGCAACTATTTCACTTAATACTAATCTTTGCTGCTTTATCAATCACCGCATTTTCTTACGCAATTGTCCTGACGAATGTCATATTTGCTTGCTGCTTTTATGGCTTACTTGAATGTAAATCTCTTTCGGCTATGACATTCTCGCAACTCCTATTTATCGGTCAAGTGATCTTTTTGATCATTCATTGCTCGATCCTGGATTCCAACTTACGTCAGGGGCGCGATAGTACTTTTTTTGGGGGATGGCATGCCTGCACGTTGCATTTTCAATGACAGTCGCATTAACGATTTCAGGCGGTCCATTGAATACAGCGTTCATTGACCCTGCCTTTTTTCAGTTATTGTTACTTGTGGGGAAGCTTACAGATTTGACATCAGAAGTACCGAAAGAATATTTGAACGACGATCTCGAAGACTTACCATATCTGGCGATTTGGAAAATGATAGAAGAAATCTGGATCGAAAGCGAACGGCTCGGGTTTTCAGAAACCGTAGAGATCACCAAGGCCGTGAGATGTAGGCTTCCCATTTTTAGAGGGGCTGTGATTTAGACTCGGTTGTTGATTTCAATGGTTAATTCTTCTTTTTTCATGGCATTTTCTTTCAATAGTATGTGCTTCTGATTTGGCGTTAGTCCCTTCATTGACCTGTGTGGGTGGTTACTGTTGTAATTGTCAAGCCATTTGTCCGATAAAATGCGTAGCTGTTCCAGAGAATCAAAAAAGTATGCATCCAGGACGTCTTCCCGGTAAGTTCTGTTTAATCTTTCGTTATAGCCATTTTGCATCGGCTTGCCGGGCTGAATAAACTTTTGCTCAATTTTCTTTTCTTCGCACCATTTAGCCAGTTTCTTACTTATGAACTCTGGGCCATTGTCCGTTCTTATTGACAGTGGCAACCCTCGTTCGCATTCTAACTGCTGCAAGATTTGTATGACTTTACCTGCACAAAGGGAGTAGTCCGCATGCGCTGCAAGTGCTTCTCTGCTAGCGTCATCCATGACAACTAATGTTCGCACACGTCGGCCAGAACTAAGAGCATCACTGACAAAATCCATGCTCCAGGTTTCATTCAAAGTCTTCGCCTCAATTAAAGGTTGTTTTGGTCTTTTCAGAATGCGCCTTTTTCGCTTACGCCTCAATTTGAGATCCATACTTCGATAGATTCGAAGCACCCGTTTGCGATTCCAAGGCAGGCCTCTATTCCGCAAATTGCCGTAATACCAATCAAAACCTCGGGTCGGATGTTCTTCTGCCAGCTCATTAAGCATGTCTATAACAGGCAGGTCGTTCTTGACCGTTTTGTAATAAAAAACACCCGTGCTCAACTGCAAAACTCTACATGCCCGCTCAATGCTAAATCCAGCTTCCTGAGAAATATCGGTAGCAATTAGCCGCTTCTGAGCAGGCCTTAAAGCTTTTTTTCGATGATCTCTCTTGCAAGTCTGTGATCAAGAGCTAATTCCGCATACATGTGTTTCAGACGGCGGTTCTCCTCCTTGAGTGCCTTCAATTCAGAAAGCTCCGAAGCACCCATGCCGCTGTACTTCTTGCGCCAATTGTACAATGTAGCCTTGGAAACGCCATTTTCCCGAGCGACGTCATTTGCCTGTTTGCCAGAATCCAGGTCTTTGAGGATTTTGACGATCTGAGTTTCTGTGAATGTGTTTCGTTTCATAGCAGATTAAAATTAGAAAATTTGTCTAATTCATCACCACTCTGTTTTTAGGGAAGCGTACAGCCAGGCAAGCCAACGCAAAACGGCTATATCGAACGATTTAATCGACTGTACCGAGAAGCAGTATTAGACGCTTATTTGTTCTTCGACCTGGATCAGGTCCGGCAATTAACAACGGAATGGATTGAAGAATATAACCAGCGACGACCACACGAAGGACTGGGCAATTTGACACCATTTGAATGGAAGGAATCGCTGGTGAAAAAGAAAATTCACCAACAAATGACTGTCTGAGAAACGGGGTACTTACACAATCTTGGCCAACTCGTCCGGAGACTACATAAACTTAACGCCTTAGGGTAATGGCTAAAAACACAAAAGCACCGGCCATAAACCAGTGCTTTTGTGTGTAAAAATGTGTGTAAACTTTGTAACTACTCGACTTGCAAGACATTTTGAAGAGAGATAGGTAATTAATATAAGCTTAAAATTTAACTGACTACTTGACGTGTGAGATATAACCATTGGCCATGAATGCTGATTTTATTCGGTCGTTAAGATGTGATTTGCAATATCGTGACAAATGCGGGTTGGGAGCTAATGAATACTTATTTGAGTTTATTGAACAATACATAGAGTACCTTAAAAATGTACTGCGCGGTGCCCGATGCATCCTCAAAGAATTTGACAGTATCTAATTTTTAGCAAAACCAATTTTCATAGAACGTACTTCCCGGATCCAGCGCGCAGCCTTTTTTTCATTGGGCGCAATGATCCGAAATGGCCCTTCTCCATTGGCTAGTGCTTGCCCGTCTTTCGTTGTTGCTAGTAAAATAACCTGATCCGTAAAATCAGGATCAATTTCTGCCAAGGAGTAAAGCACTTCATAGCCATCGGCGGCCGAGATCAGCAGATATTTGGCCAGGTTTTCGCCACGTAACTTACTTCCGATGGTAACCCCTGCCTTTTCTAAGATGTCGATTAAGGCAACTCCGGAAAATTCATGCTCCTTTCCATCGCGATCCTTCACCTTGTGGCTTAACTGTTTAAAGCTGGCAAGGTCGGCTATTTTAAGTTCTAAGGGCGTTGCAACCTCCCCACTAATAGAAAGGGTTGCCGTATTTTGGGCAAATAATGAAAACGTAACAGACAGAAACAGTAATACGGTGGCTGCCAAGCTGTGCTTGAAGATTTTAGGACTTAACATAGTTCATGGATTTGAAATGGGATGGGGATTGGAAAATGCAGGATTGGTGATGAATGATGAATCGGTCAGCATAACCAGGAAGGCCGTTAAATCTGACTTCTCCTCCTTCGTTAGTGCCAGGTATTTACCGTCAGGTTCGTTAGAAATATTTTGAAGAAAAGCGCTGAGCGTCGGGCTTTGCTGAATGTGCTCATTGTAATGATCCAGGACCTGCTCGATGGTTGCAAACCGCCCATCGTGCATGTAAGGAGCAGTCAGCATGATATTGCGCAGTGTAGGTACGCGGAACCTGGCCCGATCTGTCCTTTGGCCCGTAAACTGCTCCCTGCCTCTGTCAGCGGCGACGCTGTCCAGACCATTGTTATGAAAAAGTTCCTTGAAGTTTTTAACGCCGCCGTGGCAGTGACCGCAATTGGCTCCACGAATCCCATTTTTTGGATCCGGACCGTTTTCAAACAGCTGCAAACCCCTTAATTGCTGAGCAGTAGGCATGTATTTGCCAGCCAGGTATCGATCATAATTTGAGCCGGCTGAAATCAAAGTCCGTTCAAATTGGGACAATGCTTTAAGGATCTGGTCCTGGGTAATGATGCTGCTTCCAAATGCTTTTGCGAAGAGCGGTGGGTACAATTTGTTGTTGCTGAGCTTTTTGGCCGACTCACTCAATGGTTGACCCATTTCGTGAGGATCTGTTAAGGGAAATTTTGCCTGATCTTCAAGACTTGGTGAGCGGCCGTCCCAGAAAAAGTTTCTAACCCAAAGCAGGTTGGCCAGCGACATGGAACTTCTGGAAGTAAGCGAGCCGTCTGTGCCTATACTGAACGGTTTCCCATCCGTAAAGGCCAGGCTTTGCTGATGACAGCTTTCGCAGGATATGTTGTTGTTGGCAGATAGAGCTTTTTCATAGAAAAGTAACCGCCCCAGATAAACTCCATCCTTGGTAGTAGGATTATCGGCTGGAATAACGAACCGCGAACCGAAGTTCGCAGGGTACTGCAAATCATAAGGCTCTACATTTTTAACCTGAATAGATTGGATGAGCCCGGACAAAGTGAGAACAGCACAAACCAGGCTGGCCCTAAGCCAAGCTGATTTGTGCTTCAAAACGGATTTCATCAGGCTGCTCATCAATACCAAAACTTCTTAAAAATGACTAAATACCAGGTTTACAAAGAAATTTCGGCCGGCTTCCGGAAAGCCTTCCACTAATGTATAGTTAACGTCGAAAATATTGTTCAGCCCACCTTCGACAGAAATGAATTTATATAGTTTCACCGATGCTTTTGCGTTGACGAGTGTATAAGCTTTCGCCTCGGTGCCATAGCTCGTACTGTACCTGTCGCTGTTATGTTCAACACTTGCCAGGATGGTCGCCCGCTTTAAAAATGAATAGTCAGCATATGCTAAGACCTTATGCTCGGGTACATTGGTGAAGTGGATGACTGGATTGGTCTTGTTTTTTCTTTTGATAAAAGAGTAGTTTGAACCAATGCTAAGCCCGGAAATGACCCGGTAGTCCAAGCCTGCTTCTGCGCCATAGAACCTTGCTTTCCCTGCGTTTTGTAGCTGAAACCGTCCAGGCTGGACATTGTCGACCTGTTGTATAATGTCATCAATGTTACTGTTAAAGACGCTGGCTTGCAGGCTAAGTTTATCAGCGATTTTTCCGGAATAGCTCAAATCAAGATTTACGGCTGCTTCTGCCCGCAGGTCAGGATTAGGAATGGCTTGGCCCATCCGGTACGAATAGCGGTCTTTAATGGTTGCGAAACGGGTTTTGCGAGCTACTGAGCCTTTTAGCGAATGCCTGGCATTGATGTCCCAAAATAGACCAATCTGCAAATTGACCGCGTTATTTTTGTTGGCTGCGAAATTAGTTATCTCCTTGGTGGTTGCATTGTATTCCTGCGCTTTGTCGCTGCCGCGTGTGTTAAAGCTGACACCTGGAATAACGGCCAAGGAAGAAGTGATCTGATAGGTATTTTCAACGCCGACTGAAAGGGTATTATCAATGTAGCTTTGCAAGGGCTCACCCAGATCGTGCTCCCTGTGCACATCGCGCTTATACTGCACGTTGAGCTTGAAAACATTGCTCGCTATCGCCCTAGACTCATATTCAGCGTTGCCGCCAAAAGTGTAATCATCATAAAAACTCTGAAATGCATAGGGGCGAGTCTGCTTGGTGTAAGTCGTGTCGTCGTAACTAAACAGCTGGTTTACAAACGTATCATAGTATAAACGGGTCTTGACTTTGCTTTTTTCACCTGTAGCAGTGTTGGAAATAAAATACAGGCTTTGCTTATTCCACTTTGGCCATTGCCAGAAACGAGTCATGATCTTAGAATCATCGCCCGCATAGGGTGGATTTCCTTTTTCTCCCCGTTGGTTGATATATCCGATCACATATTCATCTGTTGCGTTCGGTGTAAAACCGGCTTTCACACTGAACTTCAAGTCGTCGCGGTAAGCGTTTTCCCGGTCACCGGCTTGCTGGTATCTTCTTTTCTTAAAGTCCGCAGACAATGGGAATGTTTCTTGTTTCAACTGCGAAACGCCAATTTGGTAGAAGAATTTGCCAAACCGGGACCCAGCGTTGATATTCCAACGGTAACCATCGCCGCTGTATATGCCTGCCCGGCCATTAATCTCAAATTTGCTAACTGGCTTGCGGGAGACCAGGTTGATAGCACCGCCCATCGTGTTCGCTCCGTATAGAATAGAAGCGAAACCTTTGGAGACACTTATTTCGGCAAGATCAAAGGTGGTAAAGCGGCCCATGTCCACGTAACCGTCATATGGAACATAAACAGGGACGCCATCAATGAAGACAGGTACTTGACGAAGGTCAAATCCACGCACGTAAACGACGGATTCATTCCTTGGGCCAACATTGGCAATATTAACACCTGGCATGATATTGAGTGCATTGGAAAGGTCAGCCCGGTTGAATTTCTCTATTCGCTGATAGGAAAGCACGTTATTACTGTCTTTTGCTGAGATAGCGGAAATGGTCACTTCTCCCAGTTGAAAAGTTCTGCTGCTTGCTGAATCTAAGGTTTGCTGAGCCTGAGCAAACACAGGCAGGCTAATAGTTAATGTCAAAAATGATAAAAGTGCCTTCATTATTATGCGATATGTATTGACGGAAATATCGCAAATATAATCAGTCTTAATTCGTTGATAATACTTTTTAAGGCATCAGTTGCTGCCGGTAGTCTTTTTTAATTTTTAAACCTACGCCGGACGTTTGCCGATGGCATCAGGCACGTGATGGTTAATGGTGCAGCCTTCTGGCTGATCGATGAAATTGCTTTTCAGCAGTATCACCCGCGCGTGAGAACTGAGCAGTTCCAGGTCTGGACGCTCACTGTGAACCTGAATGAAGGCACCGGAACACTTCTTGTGAAGACGGCAATGGCCGGTTGCTTTGCTCACAGCAGATTCCCTACACCGGCTTCCCACTGGCAGAAATTAAGATCTATCTTGCAAATGATGTTATCCTGCTTCCAAGTGAGAATTAAACGCCAATGGCCGCATACTTATTAGGAGCGGCCATTTACTTTTCAAGCAGCTAATGCAGTTTGCCAATCCGGTCAACACTTTGAAGGTGAGCCGAAAATCAACGTCAATCCTCTTCGATCGTTTGCTCACCGTTGCCCTTGCGCGACTGAAAGCGTTGTTTTTCTTTTTGCAAAAGGTCAGCTGCTCCAATCGAGTGAGATTTGTGGATGTCTTCATCCTTCTCAGATTCTTCGGAGAGCTTCTGGTAGAACTTATGCAGCACGTTAAGTTCTTCTTCTGTCAAGTCCTCTATATCGACCATCCAATTGCTGGCAAAGCGGCTGGCAGCGATCAATTCGTTTAGTTTGAGCTGGATCGCCTTGGACTCTTTGTTTTGGGATTTCTGGATGATGAACACCATCAAAAAAGTCACGATTGTCGTGCCGGTATTGATCACCAGCTGCCAGGTTTCCGAGTAGCCGAATAACGGCCCCGTCGCAGCCCAGACCAGTACGATCACAAAGGCGGTGAGAAATGCCGGTGAGCTCCCTGTCCAGCCGGTAATTTGATTGGCCATTCGCTCAAACAGGCCGTTTAGCTTTTTCATATCGTGGAAAGTGTTTTTAGCTAATGCCTAGTGATAAATCCGTGCCGGATGAGCGCTCTGCATGTCAAATTAGACGCTATCTAAAAGCAGGGCACGGATTTTGGGAACGGGCTGTAACAAAGCACGCGATAAATGAAGATTGCCACGTTCAACATCAATGGTATCAATGGCAGGTTGCCCGTGCTGCTATGGTGGCTTCAAGAAGAGCAGCCCGACATCGTCTGTCTTCAAGAATTGAAAGCGCCCACCGATAAGTTTCCACAGCGCCAGCTTCTAAGCCTTGGCTATAATGCGGTCTGGCACGGACAAAAGATGTGGAATGGGGTAGCAATCCTGGCTAAGGACATGGATTTGCAAGAAGTCCGCAACACGCTGCCCGGTGAGCCGGCCGACGAGCACAGCCGGTACATTGAAGCGATCGTAGACCGGATGCTGGTCTGCTGCCTTTATCTGCCCAACGGCAACCCCGCACCGGGGCCGAAGTTCGACTACAAATTGGCCTGGCTTAAAAGACTCAAAAAGCATGCAAAGTATTTGCTTTAAGAGCAGGTGCCCGTCGTGCTGGCCGGCGACTACAACGTGATCCCGACAGAGCTGGATGTATATAAGCCCGAGCGCTGGCTGGACAACGCTTTGTATCTTCCACAAGCCCGCAAAGCTTACAAAGAGCTCATCGGGCAAGGATGGATGGATGCGGTGCGTCATCTTTACCCCGAGCAGAGGGTTTATACTTTCTGGGATTACCTGCGTAATGCCTATGGTCGCGACGCCGGCCTACGGCTGGACCACCTTTTGCTAAGTCCTCAAATTGACCCGCGGCTTGTAGGTGCTGGCGTTGACCGGCACGTCAGGGGCTGGGAGAAAGCCAGTGACCATGCGCCGGTATGGATCGAGCTGCTGGATCAATAAGTTGGTTTCAACCTCAAACTACAATTTTATGCCTTGGTATAATGGCGGCTATCGGCCATCCTATAAAAATCAGTCAAAGAAAATCCGCGAAAAAGCGGTCGAGATCGCAAACGCCCTTCTGCTGGACGGAGCCGAAGAAGGTGTTGCAATAGCAACCGGGCTGAAAAATGCAAGGCAGTTTTTTAAACGGAAGAAAGACAGCCAGTAAGCCGGCCCGTCATCGTGCGCTTCTCTGTAATACTTAACGCATAAGGATGATTTGGCGAATTGTTTCGGTAAGTTCAGATAGCGAGTCAGCTTTTGAATGATTTTGCGCACGCCTGAAGCTGCGAGTTTTTGCTTTAAATGCTCAGGAATGGACGAAGAGTAAATGACCGTGAACGGATGATCGAATCGCCGCAGCTGTTGTAATTGCCTTAGGCACTGATCGCCTTCCAGCCGTGGCAATTTCAGATCAACGAAAATGTGGGAGGGCGCTGTGACACCCGGCCGGGAAAAGTGAGAAATTGCAGATTCACAATCTATAAGATATAGGCAGTCGATCGGTTCATTTAAATCTTCAACGGCCATATTAAAGATTTCGTGCTCGCCTGTATCGTCATCAATCATCACTAAAAGCGTCCTATTTTCCATTGTCATAAGTAGCATGTTCAATGGGGCGCAACTGGTAAAAAAGTCTGTGCCGAAAACAATTGTTGGCCGCTTTCATTTCGCATCTTGTACTTCTTGGCATCGGTGCGAAAAGTGGCAAGTGGGCTCATCAAGGGTGTCTGAGTGTGGTAGGAAGGACATGAATGGAATTGCTAATCCTGCCCGGCTGCAAGCATTTTTTAGTTGAGCCGATGCGCAGTGGTAGCCATCACGGTTTTGCCTTTCGGGCTGTCTCCGGTTTTCAGGGGTCAGCCTTTTTCTTTTTCGATTTTTTTTCTGCGAAAGCTACCGCCTCCGCCCCTGATGCAAGGGCTTTCGCGGCTGATGCTCCCTTCATTTCACTTCGGTCCGCTGCCTTCCACGAACCCTTGCCTTCAGAGCCCTGCGGCGGTATGGCTCTTCTTAGAAAAAACCAAAAGAATATGAAAAAGGCCATCAAAAAATCCGCAAAACAAGAAACAGCTCAAAAGCTCAGGTAGGGCGGGCAGGGGGAGAAAAACAGTTTTCAATTTTAAAACAGACCAGAAAATGGAAATCACAGGAAGAATTACGAGGGATGCAGTAGTGGCGCACCTTCAAGGTGAGCGCTCGGTGATCAACTTTACTTTGGCTGTCAGTGATGGCTACCGCGATAAACAGGGCACATGGGTTGACCGGACTGAGTTTGTTAGCTGCGCCTTTTGGCTCAATGAAGGGGCGGCGAAAGTGCTTAGAAAAGGGGCGCTCGTGCAGCTTTATGGGCGGATGTCGGCGCGCGCGTGGCAGGGGTCAGATGGGCAGGTCAAGGCGGGGCTGCAGTTTCATACCGCGGCATTCAAGCTCATTGCAGGTAGTGGTGGCCTGCGGGATAGGGCAGAACAGCGGCAGGAGCAGGCCGAGCCGGAAAAAGGCTCGGCCGCAAAAGGCAGTGACGAGCCGCCATTCTAGGGGACTTCTGGCTCCCGTCTGCTTTCCAGCGGGAGCTGGCAAGACCCGAATTATGCAACAGTTTATATCCAAGTTTCACACAATCAACCGAATAATAGGATGAAAGCAGATATCAAAAATCAAAGCAAGCGCAAGACCTCACAGGTTTTGATTTCAACCGAGCAGCTTCTTCAGACCGCCCAGTTACGGCGCGTGGCCCCGGCAGAAATCAGCCTGAGCCCGTTCAATTACCGAAAACAGTTTGACCAGACCGCACTCGAAGATTTTGCGGCAGAGCTTGCCGTTCATGGGGTGCTCTCACCGCTTGTGGTCAGGGCGGCTGATGGCGGGCGTTATGAACTTGTCGCCGGGGAAAGAAGGCTTCTGGCCGCCCGGATCGCGGGGCTCGAAGCGCTGCCCGTGCTGGTGGCTGAACTTACCGACGAGCAGGCGCGGGAGGTGCAGCTGGTCGAAAACCTTCAAAGGGAAAACCCGCACCCGTTGCACGAGGCGCAGGCGATCCAGCAGATGCAGCAGTCAGGCAAGACGATCGATGAAATCGCGGCACGCCTTGGCAAGTCAAAGAAATTCATTTATACAAGAATAAAGCTCTCGGGCCTGATAGAGCCGCACCAAAAGATCCTGATGGCTGGCAAAATGGGTGTGCAACAGGCCTATGAGATTGCCAGTCTGTCGGGCGCAACTCAGCAGGAAATCTACAATCAATACTGCTCCGCTTGGCAGGACGAGGATTTTAAAATGCCGTCTGGCTACCAGATAAGCCGCTTTCGGTGTGATTTAGTTAGTGCCCCTTTTGATACAAATGATAATGAGTTGGTCTCAGGTAAGGGCGCCTGCAGCAGCTGCCCGTTGAATTCAGCGACGCTTCACTCGCTTTTCCCAGAGCTTTCCACCCAAGTGGTTTGCAGCGGCTGGGAGTGTTTTCAGCGGAAGCGGCGCGCGCATTTTGCCCGCCAAATTGCGACAGTGACCTCGGGTTTTGAGCCGCAGGCCATTGTTTACAAGCATGCCGCCCAGCTGGAAGAGATTTCCCTACTTCTCTCAGGCTTCGAAGAGCTCACTGAGCTGCCACAATATCCCAAATGGGGGCTAAGGGAAGTTACGCCTCCGAAAATGCCTGAGCTTGATGATTACATCCAGGCAGATTCTGATGATTTAAATGGCGAAGCAGAGGCGCTTTTCGCGGCTGCCGTTGATGATTATGAGGCCGATCTGGTCGGGTACGAAGAGGCGATAACAAGCACGGGCGTTGTGAAGGGGCTTCTGATCACAGACCGGCATGTCAGGAATGGCTATTTTAACCTGGGCCAGCAAGCTAGTTCGAAAAGTACTGCTGCGGTCTCGGCCAAAGAGTTTCAGCTAGCCGCCAAACAGGGCGCGGTCACTGAGCAAATCATCCAGTCGGAAATTGACCGGTTAACAGCCAAAGAGCAGCGTAGTAAAGAGATTGACCAGCAGAAAATTCAATTGGCTTTGCATGCCGCTTTTTCCGAGAGGTTTGCACAGCTAGTCGGTGAAGCAATTTACACCAGCGCGGATGAGGTTGCGGTAAGGTTGATTGTTTTTCATTCGCTGGACTATCAGTTGCGCTATCAGGTCATACAGGCGCTTGGATTTTCTTCGAACGCCCTGGACAAAGAGCACTTCTATGATACGCTGGCTCAGCTTTCACCCGCCCAGTTTGGCTACATGGTAAGGGCATCGCTGGCGGGAAACTCGGCCAGTAAAAGCACGGATAATATCAGCGGCTGGTGCCTGAGGGTAGTCGCGGAAAATGCAGGGATTGATCTGGCCGCTATCGAGCAGACCCAGCAGGCGCTTGCCGATACGCGCAGCGCAAAGTTTCAGAAGCGGCTGGCTGAGATCGAGCAGGCAAGGGCAGCACTTTCACGGCAGCAGGAAGCGGCCTAGCCGATTTTCGGTTTAAGATTGAGCTGAAGGCGCCCGGCGATAGCTGGGCGCTTCTTTTCTTTGTCCAAGAAAAGAAGCAAGAGAAACCGCGCCAATCATTTTTGTCTGGTAGCTAATGTCCCGAAGGTCTATGCGAGGAATCCAACGTTTTTGCGTGTCAGGTAGTCTTATTTGAAAGCTTTCGGTCATGACCATGAAAAAGACCATCACATTCGTTTTGTTTGTCGCGTTTGTATTAGCGGGTTTACTGGCCTGCTCTAACGGGCCGGAATCCCGCGAAAAGGCGGCTGTGATTGGTGATATGGATTTTACGTTTTGCGGCTACTGTGGCGGATGGTTTGTTTTGGTTGACTCGGTCAGATACAGGGCCCAGGTGGCAGAGTCCTTTCGCGGCGGTAATACACCTGTCTGGATACGCTTTAAAAAAGACGAGAGTGACGGTGGTAAGGTGGCTGGCAGGTGGATTATCATTACCTCCATCCGCGAGCGCAAATAGGTTGCCATTGTGTCAATCCCGGTCGCGGTTGATTTCAAAGGCCGCTTTATGCTGCTTTGAAGTATTTCCCTAATCAGAAAATTTTGGTAATTCTGATTATATTGGCCCTTCTGCGTATCCTAAATCATCATTCATGTCTTTACCACGCATTGTCGCTTTTGCAGACGAGTTCGGAAATAATTCTTTCGAGTTCGCAAGCCAGGGTTCTCACTTCATTGTTGCTACCGTAATCGCAAAAGAACAATATCTGCTAGAGCTTAGCTGCCAGATTCAAGAAATCAGGCAGAAGCACAACTTTCAAACCGGCGAGATTAAATCAAGTAAAGTCGCCGGTGATCATAACAGGCGGCTGAGGATACTGGCAGACATTGCAAAGCTTGACATTTCCATTTATGCAGTCGTTATAGACAAGCGAAGGCTCACTGGCGAAGGCTTCAATTACAAGAAGTCTTTTTACAAGTTCCTTAATAACCTGCTCTACAAAGAGCTGTTCAGGACGTTCCCACAGCTTGAGCTGCACGTAGACGAGCATGGGAGCAATGACTTCATGCGGGAGTTCAAAAAGTATGTCGAGAAAAACCATACAAAAACCCTGTTTTCGGGCGCTGAATTCAACATCCAGAACAGCAAGCAAAACGAGTTTATTCAGCTCGCCGATTTTGTCGCCGGAACGTTGGGCTATGTCTACGACGAGTCCAAAAAATCAACTTTCAGCGACCAGTTTCTAAAGGCTCTTGAAGGTCAGATTAGCAGTATTAACCAATTTCCGCGCAGCTTTACTTTTGAAGAGATCAGGCAGTCAAACCTGGACGAAAGCTTTGATGCAGGCATTGCCAAAATGTGTTTTCTAAGGGTGGAAGGTTTTCTTGACAAAGAAGTCGGGAGTGACCAGCAGAAAATTGACCAGATTAATTTTCTCAAACTCCTTTTATGGCTTCAGCGCACCAGCCCGCAAAACAGGTTTGTCACGACTAGCGAAATTTTTGGACACCTGAACCAGAACCGGCCAGTGAAGCTCCAGCAGGAGTATTTTCGCACGAAAGTTGTCGGCAATCTTAGGGATCAAGGCATTTTGATTGCCTCTGGCCGGCACGGATATAAGATCCCGACCTCTGCAAGGGACCTGGACTCATTTGTAAAGCACGGCAAGCGCATCATCATGCCCATGCTGCACCGCATTCGGGAGGCTCGGGAAATTATCCGGCTGGCAACAGGCAATGATCTGGACCTGCTTGATAAGACTGAATATTCCGAGTTCCGGCGATTGCTCGAGATTTGAACTTGGGATCTTTCTGTTGATGCCGGTGAACTTCGGCGGTGTGACCGTGGGTGTCAATATCGGTTTGGTGCTGGTCGCCTCGAGGAATAGGTGCCAACCAGAAACCAAGCACTAAGTGGTCACCAGAACTTGGGGCGCAATCCAGATCAGCTCACCCAAACTGAGAACAGGTGGATTTTATTTACACACCGGAGCTCACCAGGTTTTGTTAGGTTAAGCATGCTAATTTACAGTATATCAGCTCAGTGAGAAGGTTTTTTTGTAAAATTGTAGCGCTCTGTATGTCACTGTTTCAAACTGAAAAAGACGCACTCGTTTTTTTGGGCCTGATGGCCTATGCCCACAAGCACTATGATGCCCCGGTGCCAGCACCTGAAAATAACGGTAGCGTAACCCACAGCAAGGGCCTGAATATCTTTGCCGCGATTACTGACAATGTCGACGGCGAAATTGTCGGGATCGGCCAGAACGCTATCCACAGTCAAAATAACCCGATGCTGCACGCTGAGCAGTTAACCTTGAAAGCGGCGATTGAAAAGATAAATATCAAACGGCCGCGAAACGAAAAGACAACCTCGGTGGAGACTTATTACCGTGAGCTACTTTTTAACTCGCCCAATACACCTGGAAATGTCTTGGTTGGCGGCACCATTTACACCACACTTGAACCATGCCCTTTTTGTACTTCGGCGCTTTTGGTCAGCCGGATGAAGCGGATCGTCTATGTCATTCCCGACAGTGCCTATGGCGGCGCTTACCCTTATCTAAAAAGCACGTTTTATAGTAAGTATGACATGAGTTATTCGGCCCTTGGGATTTCATGCGCCTACAACAGTGAACTGATTTCGACAGCAAGGGATATCCACAGCAAAATACTGCAATACGTCCAGGCCAATCCCGGTCAGAATGCGACGTTGTACCTGGATCAGCTGCAAGAGATCCTCAAATTTTGTTATGACTTTATGCTGTCTCTAGGCGAGGGGAATTTAATTACAAGCCAGGGCGAGAGAGCCATCAACCGAAGGACACTCAGTGATCTTGCCGGTAACCTTTAAGCTCAGACATCATTGGCGTGACTGGTTATTCAGAGTTTACTGCGTACTTTTCAGCTTTCTTGAATAACCCAGCACCCGTTTTCGAAAGGCCCTCCGCATGGAGGGCTCTTTTTGTTTAGTTCAGCAGCTTCTTCCTACCGCGAAAACCCCTGCGCTAAAGTAAACCACGAGAAAGTTTTGACAACCAAATGGTTGTTTTATGATAGAAAGAATAGATGCTTTCCAGGGCATAGCTGATCCCACGCGAAGATGATTATTCATAAATTATCGCAAGGCCCTTAACATTACTCAGATAGGGGAGGATTTCGGCATCAGTAAGCAGGCCATTGCAAAGCATATAAGGATTCTTAATGAATGCGGCTTAATCCTGATGAGTCAGAAAGGACTAGCAGGTGTGCGAAGTGCGGCTTAATCCTGATGAGTTAGAAAGGACTAGCAGGTGTGCGAAGTGCGGCTGGATCAGCTCGACCAGGTCACTGACTAGTAACACAGTCGCGCAAACTTTGCAACAACCGTTTTGAAAGACGCGAAGCGTTTCTTAACAGTACAAAAAAACAGGAGTTAAGCGGATTTTTTAGGTTTTATTATGGCGGGACTACTGCTTTGCAGATCGCGATACGCCGTGCTGAAATATCTTTGCTTCTCCCAAAGTGTTCAAGCAGGCTTACGCGTTCGTGGTCATATTCTGGCGAGCCCGCAAGTTCCTTATCCAGCAACTCAGGATATTTGATACACCCGCGCATAAATTTCAAACATCTAGGGATGGCGACCACCGGCGAAATCTGCTCAGGGAGCAGTCTCCAGAGCTTAAGGTCGTGCCAACAAAGCTTGGGAGCAGACGCATCCCGATGTTCCCGGATAGCTGCTCGTAACATAACGACCTGGGTGATGAGCCATTCCCTGCTCATGCTTGCTACATCTGCATCAGTAAAATTTTATCTTTTTCTATAGTACTTTTCTTAACAGGCATCGAAATATCGGTTCCTGTAATTTATCGCGCCTGTGGCGAGTGGTATACTATTTTAGATATCAGTACATTAGTTCAAAACTAAACCTAGATGGCTATGACCGTAGAGCAGATTGCTAGTCGTTTGGCGGATTACTGCCGCAAAGAACAATTTACACAGGCCCTTCGGGAATAATATTCAGACAACGCGGTGAGTATCGAACCATTCGAATATCCAGGCTTTGAAAAGCAGACCAATGGGCTGAAAGCCATGCTTGCCAAAGATGAAAAGTTCAGCGCCATGGTAGAATCCCGGCACGGTACGACGGTTTCAGAGCCATTGATTGCCGGCAATTCGTTTTGCTTTGTGCTGGCGATGGATATGAAAATGAAGGGCAGGGACCGTCAGATACTGAAAGAACTATGCGTGTATACGGTTGCTGACGGAAAAATTATTTCTGAGCAGTTTTTCATCTAGCAAGGCAAGCAGCGAGAGACCCTGCGCCGGGATATTCGTGTACCGGCTTTTGCTTTTCCAACCCAACATCAGATAGAACCAACAAATCGCAGAACATATATGACTATCAAGCCAACCGGTCAACTGCATGGCAACAATTTGATTATCAGTCGCATGTTTTATGCTTCAATAGATGAAGTCTGGATGAGCTTGACTAAATCTGCGTACACAAAGCAATGGTTCGGCGGTTGGAAAGGCCAGCCTGGGCCAGGCAAAACCATTCAAGTTCAGCTAGCGCATGAGAAGGGCCAACCTTGGGTCGATGTTCTGATCAAGGAATGTGAAGCTCCCCGACGTCTCGTAGTAGTCATGAACGACGATCAGGGCTTTTGGCACATCGAGCTGTCTTTGACGGAGCTGAATGAGCAGACTGAACTGCGCTTGGTGCAGCCGTTGAGCGATCTGAAGCTTGCCGGTTATGTCGGGCCCGGCTGGCAGTATTATCTGGATATGCTTGTGGCCTCGCGGGAAGGCAAGCCGCTGCCTTTATTTGAAGACTATTACCCTGCGTTAAAACCACATTATCTGCGAGAATGAGATGATAGACAATGTAAAGCCGGTCCAGATGATACAGCGGCTGTAGTAAAGCCGGATAGGATGTTGGTTGCATAGGCCCCGATTCGTAGTCCCAAACTAGCCTTCCTCCTTTGCGGCCTGTTTATCCGAGGGTAACTGCATAAAACTTGCACCGATCACTTTCAACTGATCACCAAAGCGTTTCCAAACCCTGAAATATCTGAATTTTCCCGCTAACGGTGTTCCCATCAGTTTGCCTGTCGCTGTCATTGTGACGATTGAAAGAGCGGTAGCGCCCATTATTTTTATTTCATCAATGATTGTCGAAGCGTCTTCAATGATCATTGTTTTTGCTTTATGTGCGTCCAAATCCATTTTTTTGGTTAGAAGCTGTCCTGTTGGTGCAAGTGCGATCAAATCATCATGTAGCAGTCGGTCGAGCAGATCAACGTTGCTTGCAAGCTGAGCCGAAAAAAGTTTGTTTTCAGCCTCAATAACATCTTGCCTGGTAATTTCGAATTTTTCCATATTTCTATTTTTCCCTTTAAAGCTTCATGTGACATTGTTATCACAACAATTCGGATTCTGTATCACTGCTCACCAAACAAAGATATAGCGGCATGTTCGCTAACCTTGTCAGCAAAACTTGAGATTATATCCGATTTGCTTGAGAAAAAGGGTAGTTCAGTGAAAAAGCAGAGGTTTACCCAACTGAAATTTCCCGTTCATCCGCAATTTTGGACAAACGCAGTTACGCCGGATTTTCGGGCCGACGGCCCTGTAGCACGGCGTGCTTTGGCGCACGTCTTAGGAAGGCGAGCTATTTCAACTCGCTTTTGCCACTTATCTTAGTGATATGACATTGGTCAGCCTCGAAAACGTACTCCTGGCAGACTACAATTTCGTTGCCACGTTTGCCGATAAAGTTGAACGTGTCTTTTTGATTTTCAAGCTTGGGCTGGTAATTGTCATTAAGGACAGTGTAGTAACCTGACTGTCCATCTAGGTTTGATGAATATCTAATCGTATCCGAATTTGATAATCGTATTGTGTAGCACTCTGATAAAGGGCTACCAGGCACATAAAGCGATGCAGATCTGAACTCCTCCGTACATATAATCTCTTGCGCTTGCGTTTTATCCTTGCACCCAGACATTGGGGTTGAACAAAACGCGGTCAGCAGCACAGCGGCTATTCGAGCTTTCATAGTATCTAACTTAAATTGTCACATGGATTAAACAGCAGACAAGATTTGGCGGTTAATAGTTGGAGACTAGCCGCAAACTTGAGTTCGCTCAATTTTGCATACTGTCGCCTATTATAGCAAATTTCGGTATTTCGATGCTTTCCGACTAGACGCTTGTCGACTTAAACCATGTCATTTCGAGGGATGCAACCGCGTCTAAAAATAAAGGGCTGCGTAATGGCTGACGTTAACGTGGCTCTTAACCCATCCTGGTATCTCCAACACCAGCTTCGTTCAATCTGACACCGCATGTTTTTTGATCCAGATCCCCATTGTAAAATTATGAGCTTAGGGGATAACGCTTGAAGGCCAACTCGAAAATGCGGGCCTTCATGAGCAGAAGGTTTTGATGCGGCAACAGGCAGTGAGGTAATTCATTACCGCCCATTACGTGGCCAGAATGAAGCCCAGCGTTTCAGGAAAATTGAAGTTGCATGAAGTTACATTCAAAGAGGCGCTCAGTCTTGAAAAAGAGAATGTAAGGGAAATACATTCACCATTTTATTTGAATCTGGGTAAATGCTATGCGTAGATGAAGGCCATGAACTGCAGCTTTCGTCATCTGCCCTTATCCTAGGGGACGCAGGAAGTACAGCATCCCATACACAAGAAAACAAATGTCGAACCGTTTCCTTGATGACCCAAAATCGATCTTGCAGTTAAGGGCTTAACATGAAGTGCAAATACTGAGTGTTGAAAACAAAAGTGTTTACTAATACGGTGGTTTTAAAGTAATCATCTGTTTGGAAGAAAATAATCTCTAATTGCTTAAAGTACAACATTTTGTATAATGATCGTTTCAACAACAGGCACGTTAAACTGTACTTCGGTTTGCAGTGCTTGTGGGAGGTAAACCAAAGCCGCCCAAGTGCTTCATCTTTTTTATTATTAATACGAAAAGAGCCGATAGGCTCGAACCGCAGGCCATACGCTATCTCAATGGGCGATAAAATAGTGCCTTAGCTTCAAAATGATCGCAGCTACCATTAAAGATCCAATTATGCCATAAAGAATTATCATCAAAACTGACGGCCTTGGTTGTTTTGAAACCTTCATGAATGAGCGGTATGGAGACTTCGCCGGTTTGCTACGATTAGACGAATTTGGGATAACCTTTTTGCTTTTCATTTGGCACTGAAGTACGAATCCAATGGGTGGTCACAAGTAGACCTACAAAGATGGCTGAGATCTTATTTTGTTTTTGCCTACCTGTTGCACTTTTAATTGAGCTAATTTTGCAGTATTATGAGATTAGCTCTTTGCATATTAGCTTTTTACACGGTAGTACTTTCCTGCATTCCATGCCAGGACGAAGTATTGCGTGTCTCATATGAGCAAACTACCACTACCCTCAATACAAATTCCGATCATCAGGATCAGGGCATTGTTGACCTTTGCTCCCCATTTTGTATTTGTGCATGCTGTGCTGGCATAACGCTCCAAGACCCCGTTATGTCTTTGCCGGAAGTAGCATCTACTCCTTTTTTTAGTGACCCGGATTTTACCTACGCTGCTCGCAACGACGGCGGCGAGATGACATCTATCTGGCAACCTCCCAGGATTTAGTGTAACCCATTTATTTATGGTTTGCTTTATAGCTGTGGCTTCTAAGTCATGGTTATAGGCTCATTCTACACTAATTCTAAGTCCAGATGTTAGATAAGGTCATTCATTTTTCAATTCATAATAAGCTTGTTATCGGCATATTTACCCTGGCACTTGTCGCCTGGGGCATTTATTCGCTGACTCAGCTGCCCATTGATGCCGTGCCGGATATTACCAATAACCAGGTACAAATCATTACAAGCAGCCCTTCCCTGGCCGCGCAGGAAGTAGAACGTTTAGTTACGTTTCCTGTTGAGACGGCCATGGCCACCATCCCGAGCACGGAGGAAATCCGCTCAATTTCAAGGTTTGGACTGTCAGTCGTAACCATCGTTTTCAAAGATAATATTGATGTTTATTGGGCGCGGCAGCAGGTCTCAGAGCGCCTGCAAAGTGCTGTGGAGCAGATACCGCCAGGCGCCGGATCGCCCGAGCTTGCGCCGGTAACAACCGGTCTTGGCGAAATATACCAGTATGTCCTGCACACCAAAAAAGGGTACGAGAAGAAGTACCCACCTATGGAGCTGCGGAGCATCCAGGACTGGATTGTCAGAAGGCAGCTTTTGGGCACCGAAGGGATTGCAGACGTAAGCAGCTTTGGCGGTTTTTTGAAGCAGTACGAGATAGCAATCGACCCTTTCAAATTAAGAAGTGCCCAGATCTCGATGGCTGAGATATTCTCGGCACTTGAACGCAACAATCAAAATACCGGCGGGGCTTACATTGACAAAAAGCCCAATGCCTATTTTATCAGAAGCGAGGGACTGATCACAAACCTGAAAGACATTGAAAGTATCCAGGTCAAAGAAACTTCAAACGGTCTTCCCATACTGATCCGCGATATCGCAACGGTGCAGTACGGCACCGCCGTGCGGTATGGCGCAATGACCCGCAACGATGAAGGCGAAGTGGTAGGCGGGCTGGTATTGATGCTTAAAGGAGCAAACGCTGCCAAGGTGATCGGCAATGTAAAGGAAAGGATAGAGCAGATCAGCAAATCGCTTCCGGAAGGCGTGGTCATCGAGCCTTTCCTGGACCGCACCAAACTGGTCAACAATGCCATTGGCACCGTTTCAAAAAACCTGATCGAAGGCGCTCTTATTGTCATTTTCGTGCTGATCCTGCTGCTAGGTAACCTTCGTGCCGGGCTTGTAGTTGCTTCGGTAATCCCGCTGGCAATGCTTTTTGCGGTAAGTATGATGAACCTTTTTGGTGTGTCAGGTAACCTGATGAGCCTGGGCGCAATTGATTTTGGCTTGATTGTCGATGGTGCCGTTATCATTGTTGAAGCTACCCTGCACCACATCATGGGAAAGAAATATACCCACCGGCTTTCCCAGCAGGAAATGGATAACGAGGTATATGAATCAGCCTCCAAGATCCGGAATTCAGCTGCATTTGGTGAAATCATTATCCTGATCGTTTACCTGCCGATCCTTGCCCTGGTAGGCATTGAAGGAAAGATGTTCCGCCCCATGGCGCAAACCGTCAGTTTTGCCATACTGGGCGCTTTCATCCTTTCGCTGACTTACGTGCCGATGGTGTCAGCTTTGTTTTTAAGCAAGCAAAATGAGCATAAACCCAATATTTCAGACCGCATTATTGCCTTTTTTCACCGGCTCTACCTGCCTGCATTAGCCTTTGCACTTCGTAGAAGGGTGATTGTGGTCGCGAGTGCTCTGGGACTTTTCGGAATCAGCCTTTGGATGTTTTTGAATATGGGTGGCGAGTTTATCCCGCAGCTCGACGAAGGTGATTTTGCTGTTGAAATGCGCGTGCTGACAGGTAGTTCGCTTTCCGAGTCTGTGGACGCCGTGCAGAAAGCGGCTGGTGTATTGCGAAAGAATTTTCCGGATGAAGTCGTGGAAGTGGTAGGCAAGATCGGTGCTTCCGAGATACCCACAGACCCTATGCCCGTAGAAGCCGCTGATGTAATGGTCATATTAAAAGAAAGATCCATGTGGACAAAAGCCAAAGGGCGGGAGGAGCTCGCAGAGAAAATGCAGGCCACCCTTACCCAGACCATCCCTGGTGTAACATTTGGCTTTCAACAGCCAATCCAGATGCGTTTCAATGAGCTGATCTCAGGGGTAAAGCAAGATGTTGCCATTAAGATTTTTGGCGAAGACCTGGATGTCCTGGCCCAGCAGGCAGCGAAGATAGGCAAACTGGTCGCCTCTGTTGAAGGGGCCGAAGATCTGTATGTGGAAGAAGTCAGCGGCCTGCCACAGATCGTCGTTAATTTCGACCGTGCCCGCATGTCGCAGTTTGGCATTAGCATTGAAGATGCGAACCGTACCATCAATACGGGCTTTGCAGGAAGCAGTGCAGGCCTGGTTTATGAAGGTGAAAAAAGATATGACCTGGTAGTCAGGCTAAAAAGCGAGAACCGGCAAGCCCTTGAAGATGTGCAGGGATTGTTTGTCACCACACCGCACGGGGAGCAAGTCCCGCTGAGCCAGATCGCTACCGTAGAGATGAAAACTGGTGCTAACCAGATCCAAAGGGAGGACGCCAAGCGGCGCATAACAGTAGCTTTCAATGTCCGTGGCAGGGATGTAGAAAGCATTGTCAAGGAGCTTCAAACTAAAATAGATAACCAGATAAAATTGCCTACGGGTTATTATACCACCTATGGAGGCCAGTTTCAAAACTTGCAGGAAGCCAACACCCGTTTGGGTGTTGCAGTGCCCATCGCGCTGCTGCTGATCTTTGTACTGCTTTATTTTACATTCAACTCGCTTCGTCAGAGCCTTTTGATCCTTTCAGCGATCCCGCTGTCAGCAATTGGTGGAATCATTGCCCTTTCACTTCGGGGAATGCCTTTCAGTATTTCAGCCGGCATCGGCTTTATCGCCCTTTTTGGCGTGGCCGTATTAAATGGCATTGTGCTGATTGCAGAGTTTAACTCACTGCGCAAGGAGGGGATGACCGATTTAAAGCAGGTCATTTTTCAAGGTACTGAAACCCGTTTGCGCCCGGTATTGATGACAGCACTTGTGGCATCACTTGGATTTTTACCGATGGCCTTGTCTAATAGCTCTGGCGCGGAAGTGCAGCGCCCACTGGCGACTGTGGTAATCGGGGGCCTTGTGTCGGCAACATTATTGACGCTGCTGGTACTGCCGGTGCTCTACCTGATTGTCGAGAAGCGTTTTGGCGGTGCTGCAATGAAACAGGCCGGGGCACTTGTGCTTGTTTTTGGTGCAATTACTTTTTCTGCCCCAGCTGTAAAGGCGCAGGACTCCACGCATGCAAGCCGGAAAATATCCCTGGAAACAGCCATCAGTGAAGCGACCGGCAAAAACCTGGAAGTAAAAGCAGGTATTTACCAAATCGATTACCAGCGTTCATTGATTGGTACTTCTGTGGAGATCGCAAAAACGGATCTTTCCTGGATGGGAGGGCAATACAACAGCAACCGGTTCGATAACCAGTTTAATATTTCCCAAAGTTTGCCCCACCCAAAGGTAGGCGCAAAAAGAAAAGCGCTGTTGTCTGCCCAGATTAACGGCGCGCAAGCCCGGCTTGAAGTGACCAAGGCAGAGCTCGTCCGGCAAATCAAAAGCAATTATTATCAGCAGGTACGCTTTAAGCAGCAGCAGCAGCTATTGATTGCCGAAGGGCTGCGGGCAGACCGTTTTGTCAAGGCCGCAGCGCTGCGCTTTAAGACTGGCGAAACAAGCCAGCTTGAATACTCGGTAGCCGAAAGTGAGCAGGGTGAAATCCAGGCACAGATCATTCAAAACCAGGGTAATTTGCTAGTCTTACAGCGGCAGCTGCAGACATTGATCAATGGCGCCGGACCGGTGGAAGCCCAGACCGATACACTGGAAAGACGTGATCTTGGTCAGCTCCTGACAGATACATCGGGCATTGGTTTAAACCCCTATTTGCAGTACCTGAGCCAGCAGGTTGCCATCGAAAAACAGTCTACAGCTCTTGCACGCACCAGCCTGCTACCTGATTTCAGCATAGGATACTTCAACCAATCTTTAATCGGTGGACAGAATATCAATGGTACCGAAGTTTTTTATGGGGCCGGAAAGCGTTTCCAGGGGGTTCAGCTGGGCGTGTCGATCCCGGTTTTTAGCGGTGCTTCCAAGGCACGCATAAAAGCCTCGGAGCTCAATGAAAAGGTGGCCCAGAACCAGGTGGAGCTTGCCCGTGTGCAGCTAATAGGCAGTTTTCAGCAGGCCATGCATACCTACCAGAGTGCGAGCCAGAGCCTGGCTTTATATGAACAAAAAACTTTGGTTTTGGCCGGTGTCATTGCAGGCAATGCCACAAAGGCTTATGAAGCAGGCGAGATTGGTTATGTCGAGTTTTCCCAGGCACTTACCAGGGCTTTAAACATCCGGTCTACTTACCTGGACTTACTGGACAGTTACAACCAATCGGTCATTGAAATTGAATTTCTGTTAGCCAAACAGCAATGACCCACTTTAAATTATCAATCATACTAATGATCCATACGATGAAAAATATATTAATTGTCTTGTTTCTGCTTACAGGGATTTGGTCCTGTGGTAAAAAACAGGAGGAAAGCCAGCAGCCAGCCCATCAGGATGAAGAGCACCATGAGGGGGAAGAAGGTAATGTAGTTGAGCTCACAAAAGCGCAGTACGAAACGGCAGCTATTCAGCTGGGCGCGGCCAGTACCCGCAATTTGAGTGATGTTGTCACGGCTAATGGTGTGATCGATATCCCGCCACAAAACTTGGTAAGCATATCAGCACCACTGGGCGGGTTTGTCAGAAAAACCGAGCTCTTGCAGGGGATGCGCGTCAAGAAAGGCCAACTGCTGGCCACAATCGAAAACCCTGACTTTATCCAGATCCAGCAAGACTTCCTGGAAACGGAAAGTAAGCTCGAATACGCGCAGCAAGAGTACAGCCGTCAGCTGGAATTGAGCAAGGAAAATATCAATGCCCAAAAAGTATTGCAGCAAGCAACATCGGAAGTAAAGACCCAGAAAGCACGGCTGGCGGGGTTAAGAGAAAGGCTTGTTACGGCGGGCATCAACCTGACTACCTTACAGAAAGGAACTATTGTCAATAGCGCCACGATACATTCCCCTATCAGCGGATCGGTGACGACGGTGAATGTGAACCTGGGTAAATATGTCAACCCGACCGATGTCATGTTTGAAATCGTTGACACCGACCACTTGCATGTGGAGCTTTCCATTTTTGAGCAGGATATCCCTAAAATCAAGCTAGGACAGCTGGTGCGCTTTACGGTCAGCAACAACGCAGGCAAAGAATACCTGGCAAAAGTTTACCTGATCAACCAGAAGATCAATGAAGACCGGACCGTGCGTGTGCATTGCCACCTCGAAAAAGACGAAGCCGGCCTGTTGCCACAGAACTTTGTGAAGGCAGTCATCGAGATCGGAGCAAATCCTGTGCTTGCGCTCCCTGATCAGGCCATTGTTGATTTTGAAGGTGCATCCTATGTTTTTATACAGCGCCCGGAAGCTGCTGGCAGTGATAGTAGTTCCGAGCAATCTGAGGGAATGGCTTTTGAGATGGTCCAGGTGACCAAGGGCGTATCAGAAAACGGGTATACCCAGATCAAATCCCCACAGGGATTTGAGGACCAAAAGATTGTGCTTAAAGGTGCCTATGCGCTGCTATCAACACTTAAAAATTCTGAGGAAGAAGAAGGAGGCCACTAACCTATGAACCAGATCATCCTTGGCAGTATTGCACTTAGCCTAATCCATGCGCTGATCCCCAGCCATTGGCTCCCATTTGTGACCATTGGCAGGTCAATGGGGTGGAGCAGGCGGCAGGTTTTAAATACAACCTTTTTGGCCGGGGCGGCGCATACATTAAGTACGACCATCTTTGGTTTGATGGTCAGCTTTGCAGGCTTTCAGCTTTCAGAGAACCAAAGCGTCATCGCAAGCAAGATTGTACCCTTGTTTTTACTGCTTCTGGGGACCTGGTTTATCATGCAGCATTACCGCCATCAGGCACATAGCCATATCGACGAAAAGTTATTGAAATATGGCAGTCATCGCAGAATACTGTTGTCACTGATGCTGATGATGTTTCTCTCACCCTGCTTTGAGATCAATGCCTATTTCTTAAACGCGGGGGCCATTGGATGGTATGCGGTTTTGACAATTGTATTGATTTACAATGTGTTGACCTTGTCAGGTATGATGTTGATGGTAAGCCTGGGAAGTAAAGGCGTTAAAAGCATCAATATCCATTGGCTGGAACATTATGAGCAGCTCATCACCGGGCTAACGCTTATTAGCCTAGCCATATTAAACTTTATTGTAGAAATCTAAAAGGGACTATATCATGGAAAAAAGCCAAAACAACGAGCCTGAAAAGCAGGAGCCAATTGATACAGAATTAGCAAAAAAGCAGCAACACGAAGGCCATGATCATGCAGAAGGGGAAGATCATGATCAGGAAGATGATGATGACCACGACCATAGCGAAGGCGATGGGCACGATCATAGCGGTCAAGGGGGTAGCCAGAGCCTGATCAAAAGCCGGTGGGCATTATGGCTGAGCCTTGTAATCCTGCTTAGTTTTTTGCTGGTAAGCAAAGTGCTCGAAATCCCGGTAACAAAGCCCGTCGAGATAGGGTTAATGGTGGCTGCCTATGTGCTGGCAGGCTACAAAACAATTCAAATTGCGTTCAGAAGGGTTAAGCGCGCAGATTTTTTCAACGAGTTTACCTTAATGACAACTGCCACGCTTGGGGCGTTCTATATTGGTGAGTTTGCCGAAGGTGTTGCGGTGATGATCTTTTACGAGCTGGGCGAGCTCTTCCAAGACCTGGCTGTTAACCGCTCGAAACGCTCCATTAAAGCGCTACTGGACGTTCGTCCCGATAAGGTAACAGTCAAGAGAAGCGAGGGTAACAAGGTTATTAACCCCTCTGATGCTGTAATTGGCGATATCATCATGGTCAAGCCAGGTGAGAAAGTCGCCCTGGACAGCGAATTGCTGACAGAATCGGCCAGTTTCAATACGGCTGCGTTAACAGGCGAGTCTAAACCCGATACAAAAGAAAAAGGCAGCCCGGTCCTTGCCGGAATGATCAACCTGGACAGGCCAATCGAGATCAAAGTGACGACCGCTTTTAAAGATTCGAAGCTTTCCAGGATCTTGGAAATGGTGCAGGATGCTACGGCCAGAAAAGCACCGACGCAGCTTTTTATCAGCAAGTTTGCCAAAATTTATACGCCTATCGTTTTCTTTTTGGCCTTGGCTATTACGGTGCTGCCGTACTTCTTTGTAGATGACTATGTGTTCAACCAATGGCTTTACCGCGGGATGGTTTTCCTGGTTATTTCCTGTCCATGCGCGCTGACAATCTCTATTCCCCTAGGCTACTTTGGTGGTATTGGCCTGGCTTCCCGTAACGGGATTTTGTTTAAAGGGTCTAACTTTCTGGATGTGATGACCAAGGTGGATACCATTGTCATGGACAAGACCGGCACGCTTACCAAAGGGGTATTCAAAGTACAGCAGGTTGTTAGTGATATGGACAAGGAAGAATTCCTGAGATTGACCGCATCCTTGGAGAATGTATCCACGCACCCGGTAGCAAGGGCAGTCATTGACTACCAGCAAGGTAAAAAATTAGAAGATCCTACTGATGTCGAAGAGATAGCAGGGCATGGCTTAAAGGGCAAGGTTGCAGGTAAAGAGCTGCTAGCCGGTAACCTGAAATTGCTGGATAAATTTTCCATTACCTACCCCCAGGAAATCAAGCAAATCCAAGAGACAATCGTTGTTGTAGCTGTTGACGGCAAATATTCTGGCTACATTACCATTGCCGATGAAATCAAGGAAGATGCGGCCCAGGCCATCAAGGATATGCATGCCCTGGGCATTAAGACGGTAATGCTCTCTGGCGACAAGAATGCTGTTGCCCAAAAAGTTGCCAAAGAACTGGGCATCGATGAAGCATATGGGGATTTGTTGCCGGAAGGCAAGGTTGAGAAAGTACAGGCCTTCAAGGATGCCGGTAAACGTTTGGCCTTTGTCGGGGACGGAGTCAATGATGCCCCCGTTGTGGCCCTTGCCGATGCAGGCATTGCCATGGGCGGGCTGGGATCTGATGCGACTATTGAAACAGCGGATGTAGTAATCCAGAATGACCAGCCATCCAGGATTGTTTCCGCCATCCGGGCTGGTAAGATCACACGTTCCATTGTTTGGCAAAACATTATCCTTGCCATGTCTGTGAAGGCAATCGTGTTGCTTTTGGGTGCAGGCGGGATCGCCACTTTGTGGGAAGCGGTTTTTGCGGATGTTGGCGTGGCGCTACTGGCGATCTTAAATGCCTTCCGAATTCAGAGAAAGGAGATCTAACTTACTGTAATGCAACTAGAAAACCTCCGAGCGACATCCGGAGGTTTTTTTATGCCCATTATTTGCTTTTTAAAAATTTAAACTACCTTTATAAAAAGTTTAGGCTTATCTAAAACTTTGTTAAGAATAATCTAAATGAATCAACGGTTACTTATTTTTGCGATCATTCTCGAAGCCATTTTAATCGTATCCTGTGAGCGGATTACACCAAAGCTGCCAGCTGACGACCAGATCCTGGACGGTCCGATTGATGGGCTTTCATCTGCGGAAAAGACCCGCTTTTTAGCAGGTGATGTGGCTTTCAATGATGAGATATTTACCAGGGAAACCGGTTTAGGTTCTGTTTTTGTAGCTACGAGCTGCGGAAGCTGCCACGCCGGTGACGGCAAAGGGACATTGTTTACGACGCTGACCCGGTTTGGCCAAACTGACCAGACCGGCAATAAATTCCTGCACTTGGGTGGGCCACAGCTACAAAATAGGGCGATCCCTGGCTATACACCTGAGTCGATACCGGCTGGGGCTACTTTTTCCAGGTTCACGCCCCTTCCAATACAGGACTTGGGTTTATTGAGCTGGTTTCCGATGAAGATATTTTGGCAATGGCCGATCCCTCTGACATGGATAAAGACGGGATAACGGGAGAGCCCAGTTATGGTAACCTACCTTCATTTATCAATGCCTTGCCCAATGCAATCCCTAAGAATGGCAAATACATCCATCGTTTCGGTAAAAAAGCAGCTACTTATAACCTGCTTCACCAGACTGTAAATGCATACAGCCAGGATATAGGTATCAGCTCGGCTTTTGCACCCAAGGATGTCTACTCAGGCCTTGAAATTGACCCAGAGATTTCAAACCTGACGATTAACAATGTGGTCTTTTATTTACAAACCTTAAAAGCGCCAATCCAAAGGGACCAAAGCGACGCACAGGTACAGCAAGGAAAGCAGACGTTTATAGACCTGGGTTGCCAGGGATGCCACCGGCAAACCCTGAAAACAGGGCTTTCCCCAATAGCAGCCCTTTCCAATAAAACTTTTAATCCCTATACTGATCTGCTGCTGCATGACATGGGCAGCGGGCTTGACGATGGTTACACCGAAGGAAGCGCGAAAACATCCGAATGGAGGACGCCGCCCCTGTGGGGGCTTGGTCTGTCGCCCAACTCCCAGGGCGGCCAGTACTTTTTGATGCACGATGGCCGGGCAAGGAGTATCGAGCAGGCCATTGACATGCATGGTGGGGAAGCGGAAGGGAGCAAGAACCGTTTTAAAAAACTGGCTCAGGGTGAGCAGGCAGATCTTATCAAATTTTTAAAATCTCTGTAAAATGGACAGAAAGCAATTTATTAAAGCGTGTGGTATTTCATGCCTTGGATTATCAACGGCGACTTTTTCCCTGACAGGGTGCGCCAGCGTCTATTCGGTACAAGGCACTGTAGCAGGCAAAACCATTTCATTTCCGAAGGATTCGTTTTTTCAAACCAAAAAGTCAGGAGAGAAGATAGCCCGCCAGGTCGTGGTCGTCAACGTAGAAAACCTGAAATTTCCTGTGGCCGTATATGATGATGGTAACGATAAATACACAGCAGTTTGGCTCAAATGCAGCCATCAAGGCAATGAAGTCAGTGTGCACGGTGACTCGCTTTCATGCTCTGCACATGGAAGTGAATACGACCGCAGCGGAAAAGTGACCAAAGGTCCTGCAAAAGAGGACTTGCGCAAATTCAGTGTCCGCAGTGATGAAACATCGGTATATATCCTACTGGCATGAAGAAACTTCTATTCTCCTTTTATCTGGTCTTTTTTTGCCAGCTTCTTTACGGCCAGACTGATACCAGCTTTTTCTTTACCCGCGTCAAGCAGGATTCCAGTAAGTTGAAGCTGAATATGGATGCGGTTTACAACCGCCCGTTCTTGCAGATGGGAAAGTTGCCGGTTTCAATAGGCGGGTACCTGGAAGCCAATAGCAGCTATTTCAGCACAAATGGGGTAAGTGAAGGCCTCTCTTTTCAATTGCCACGGCTCACCATGTTTATGTCTGCCAGCATGCGGCAGCGCATCAAGTTTATGACTGAAATAGAATTTGAGGAAGGTGGGCGGGAAATCAATATCGAATTTGCCGCACTGGACCTGGAATTCAATCCGCTATTTAACCTGCGCGGCGGGGTGATCATGAACCCGATCGGTTCGTTCAACCAAAACCATGATGGGCCCAAATGGGAATTCGTAAGCCGGCCGGTTTCATCGACGACCATCATACCCAGCACGTGGAGCAATGTAGGCTTTGGGGTTTTCGGTAAGTATTCCCGAAAGAACTGGGTTTGGGCATATGAGGCCTATCTTTCCAACGGCTTCAATGATAAAATCATCAACAACAACCAGAACCGTACGTGGTTCCCGGCCAGCAAAGCAAACGCGGAACGCTTCGAGGAAAGCTTTAATGGTGTCCCTTTGAAAACCATTAAAATGGCCATTAAACACAGGAATATCGCAGAGATTGGCCTGTCCTGGATGGGGGGTGTCTATAACAAATTCAAAGATGATGGTATTGTCCTTGATAAGAAAAGGCACCTTAATTTTATTGCAGTTGACGTTAATTCGACCATTTTGAAAGACACATACCTGAACGGGGAATGGGTTTGGGCTTATGTGGATGTGCCGGATACTTACATACAGCAATTTGGCAACCGCCAGCAAGGTGGGTTTTTGGATATTGTCCAGCCAATAAAAAAAGGCAAAATGCTCGGCTGGTCCGAAAGCGTGATCAATATTGCCCTGCGCCTGGAATATGCAGATTACAATGTTGGCAACTTTCAGGAGCTAGGTTTAAGGATCGCCGATCATGTGTACGCGCTGGTTCCGGCCATCAGCTTCCGGCCATCTGCGCAAACCGTCATCAGGGCCAATTACCGTTATGAACGGCACACTGATTTATTAAGGAACCCGGCCTCGCAAACTGCCGGGTTCCAGTTTGGCTTTTCAACCTATTTTTAATCGATGGTAAGTCCCTAACAATTTAGATAGTTCATACCTAAATATTGTAGTAGCCTGCAAGTCATTGCTGTCCTTTATACCGGAGTAGCCATTTCTTCACAAGCCTTAGCACAGTTACGACAAGCTTCTGCACATTCACGGCAATGATCCATGCCCATTTCTGCATGTTTTTCGCATTCTTCTGCACAAGCATTGCAGGCATCTGCACAAACACGGCATAGGTGCGCACTAAAACTGCTGCCAAGGCTCATTACTTCGGCCGCACTACGGCAGATAGCGGCGCACTCTAAATCAAGCTGGATGCACTTTGCCATATGTCCTACGTGCTCTTCTTTCAAACATTCAGTTGCACAGTGGCTGCAAGCGATAGCGCATGCCACACAAGCTTCGATACATTCTTTAAATTGCTGATGTGCCATAAGAATTAAGGTTAATTGGTGGTTAATTATTTCTGTTAGCCAGCAGCCAAGTCTGGAAATCGGCTATTTCTTTGTTCTGCTCTTCAATGATCATAGAAGACATTTCTTTCAAGCCAGCATCTCTACCCATTAATAATTGCATCTGTGCCATTTCAGTAGCACTCTTGTGATGCTCGATCATTAAGGTGGCAAAGTCCTGGTCTATGTTCCCATTGATGATTTGAAGGTCCGATTGTTTACCCATACGGTCCATCCCCTCCATCATTTTCATATGGAAGTCCATGTTCATATTTGCAGGTGTAGCCTTGGTCAGGAAAGAATCCAGCTGAGCAATTTCTTTTTGTTGTGCATCGATTATTGCTTGGGCTTTGGCCTTCATTTCACTGTTGTTTCCAGATGCTAATTCCAGTTTGGCCATATCAATGGCACCCATGTGATGCATTTTCATCATGGTAGCAAAATCAATATCTGGGTCCTGTGTGGCTTTCATTGTTTGCATTTCATCCATCATATCGTGCATGATAGTCATCATTTGATTTTTGTCATGGGCCTGGACTTCAATTTTGTTGTCGTCGTCGTCGTCGGAACATGCAGTTGAAAAGGCCATCAGGGCTGCAAGCCCTAGCATTTTGTACGTTGGTTTCATGGGGTTGTCGTTTAATTTAAAGACTCAAATTAGCTGGTATTCAGTCCCATGATTTTAAAACAACTATGCCAGCGCGATGGCAACTGATAATTAGTCGATCTTCTCAATCGCAAAACCGGCATCCTTAACAGCTGCGACGATTTGATCTTCCTTACTGTCGCTAGTTACAGTAAGGATTTTTTCAGGGTTATTAATATCAACTTCCCACTGATCGATCCCGGCTGTTTCATTTAAACCAGGCGTAACCTTTGCCACACAGCCCCCACATTTGATATTTGTTTTGAATTTTAAAGTTTCCATTGGTTATTTATTTTAGATTATATAATCACTCTACTAATTCAGATACTACAGTTTTGCCGCTTTTAGCCTTAAACTATTGCTTACAACAGAAACTGAGCTGAGCGCCATTGCTGCTCCTGCAATCATTGGGTCAAGTAAAAAGCCATTAAACGGGTATAACAGCCCCGCAGCAACAGGTATACCTATCAGGTTGTATATAAAAGCCCAGAACAGGTTTTGTTTGATCGTTTTAACTGTTTTTGCTGAAAGTTTCAGCGCTTTAGGCACCATGTTCAAATCGGATGTAATCAATGTCATTTTTGCTACGTCCATGGCAATGTCCGAGCCTTTGCCCATGGCAATGCTGACATCGGCCTGCGCCAGGGCATGACTGTCGTTAATCCCGTCCCCGACCATAGCCACAATTTTTCCTTCTGCTTGCAGTTGTTTTACGAACTCTGCTTTTTCAGAGGGCATCACATCTGCTTTATAGTGATTCAAGCCTACCTGTGTCTATTACGGCGATATGGGGGCAGGCCTTTCGGAGCATATAGGGCCAAGCGTTGCGGGAATCATTGGGCCACTTTCCGTTTGCAATAATAGTAGTTTAAATCTAAGTACTCAACTGTTTTTTCTTTCGTAAGGAATCACCTTCAAGCTCAATACGGTGTGAAGAGAAAACAATTCGGTCAAGAATCGCGTCAGCAATGGTATTTTCCCCAATCAGGCCATGCCATTTTGATACAGGGATCTGTGTTGCAATAATCGTTGACGATTTATCATACCGTTCTTCAATGACATCGAGCAGGACATTTCTGGCCGGTTGATCAATAGATACCAGTCCAAAATCATCCAGGATCAGCAGTTCCGCTCTCTGTATACGTTTGATCAGTTTATGATAGGTGCCTTCGAGTTTAGCCAGCTTTGCAATGTCAAAAAACCTGGCGGTATTGTAATAGATCGTTTTATTGAGGAGTTGGCAGGCTTTAATCCCGAGGCATTGAGCAAGAAAACTTTTGCCGGACCCAGTGGGCCCGGTGATGATCAGGTTCTCCTTCTTACTAATAAAGTTTAGACTGAGCAGCCGCTCAAAGTTTGTTTTGTCCAGGTTCCTGGCGGTTTGGTAATCGATGTCCGACGCGGCAGCGTCTTGCTTAAAACCGGCCCTGAGGATCAGGCTTTCAATGTTTCGGCTTTGTCTGCTTTCCCATTCTGTGTCCACCAGAAGGGATAGGAAGTCATCCAGGGAATAATCCTGGTACAGATGTTCGTTGACGCAGCGATGGTAGAGCGTGGCCATCGCGTTCATGCGCATTCGGCGCATTTTTTCAAGGGTGTTGTGTTCGTTCATAATTGTTCTGGTTTATAAAATTTACTCGGGCCAGTATAGCCCGGAATACTACTTGTAATGGCTTGCGCCGCGGATATTGTCGTGCTGTGGAATAGTCAGCTCAGGCTGTTGGTTGAGGTCTTCCATATCAAGGTTGTTCTTGAGGATGTTTTCAATCGTATGATAAGATGCCTTATGGTACAGTAGTGCACGCTTGCATGCATTTTCCAAACGCGAGCGGTCATACTGTTTAAGGAAAGCCAGGATGCCCTGCGCCTGCTTATAGGCGACTTCGGGATAGCTGTACTGGCCTAATAACTTCCTGATATATTCCAGTGTACAACTGCCGACTTCTCGCGCCCGGTCTTCAAAATGCTGGGGTGACCACTGCTGGTAGGCCCGGTGCGTAGAAGGCATGTGATCGGCCACAGTGGTGTAATGGCCTGCCCGGTAACTCCTTTTGTGGAGCGCAATCCGGTCGTGGTTATAAAAGATCTCCACATGGTTGTGGTTATACTGAACTTCAACAGACAGTCCGGTAAAGCGGTATGGGACGCTGTAATAGTTGTGATCTTCACTCAGGAAAATGTGGGCAGTACGCTGGACTTTGGCCCTTCTGTAATGGCGGATGCTGTAAGAGCCGACAGGTAAAACTTGGAGATATTCTTTTTCAAGGTCCACGAAGTGGCTCCGCCTGGTGCCGCCTCCATGAGAGAATAAATAGTCATTATACTCATCTAGAAGGACTTTGATGGCCTTATTAAGTTCATCCAGACTAAAGAAAGTCAGCTTGCTTAAAGGATAGAAGATCCGTTGGTATACCAGCTCGACGCTGCGCTCTACAAGCGCCTTATCTTGAGGGTGATGCGGGCGGGCCGGATCGACCACACAGCCATAGTGCAGCGCAAAATCAGTAAGCGTCCTGTTGATGACCGGAGCATATTTACTGCCTTTGCTGACAGCAGCTTTCAGATTATCCGATACAATAGCCTGTGGGACACCACCAATCCATTGCAAACACGATTCCAGACAAAGAATAAGGTCCTCCCGTTTCTGTGAAGCAACCGCTTTTACAAAAGTGTACTGGCTGCACGGCAGAACGCCTACAAACACCTCTACTTCAACCAGTTCTCCGGTAGATTTATCGATGTAGGATAAGTGTTTGCCACAGAAGTCTATGAAAAGCTTTTCTCCGGCTTTATGATCCAGCTTTCCACTATGGTTGTTTAAGGAGCGCCACCGGCGATAATGAAAAGTAAACTGGGTGTATTTATAACCCTCGGGGTTCTGTTGCAGGTATTCTTTCCAAAGTGTCTGAAGGGTGCAACCTGGCTTGCGAAGCTGCTTTTCGAAGTACGAAAAACGTGCCGCCAGTAGTTCGTAACGCTGCTTTTCTGTCTGTGGCTCCTCCGTAAAAAGATCGCGTAGATCTGGCTCGGTAAGGTTGATAAGCTCGTCAAAACCAAGATGCAGAGCCGAAAAACTGGATATTCCGGAGCAAACAGAGCCAGTGTTCCGGCAACTTGAGCCGGTAATTCCGGGAACTTGAGCCACCGATAAACGGGGCAACCAGGAGCATTCCGGTAAAGTGAGCCACTTGGGAATTACTGACATTCCGGCATATTGAGCCACCAATGTCTGTAAGGATTCCGGCAAACAGAGCCACCCACGGATTGGTATTGAAGTACTTAACCACCCATCTTTTGCAAAAAAACAAAAGCAAAGGATGGCCAACAAAGTTACTTCGATGCAGACACTGCGCTTGATTATACAGATGCTGGACCGGAATGTCTCGGAACGGAACATTTCCAGGCAACTTCATATTTCCCGCAACACAGTTAAATTCTACAGGGAACGGCTTCTAACAAGCCCGTACTCTTTCAAGCAGCTCCAAGCACTGGATGATAATGCCCTATCGTCAATGCTGTACGCAGACTCGCCTTCTGTTCAGAATGAGGTTGAACGCAAGGAGGATTTTCATCAGCGGCTGCCCTATTTTCTTAATGAGCTCAAAGGGACGGGCATGACTCGCCAATTACTGTGGGAGGAGTATATAGCCGAATATCCTGATGGGTACCGGTACTCTCAGTTCTGTCATCACCTACATGAATCTGGCAAGGTACTCGGGGCCAGTTTATACATCCGCTACCAGCCTGGCGAGATCATGATGATCGATTTTGCAGGAAAACCGATGTGCTACTTTGATCAAGCGACCGGCGAACAGATTAACTGTCCGGTCCTGATATGCGTTCTTCCGTTCAGTAATTACACCTACGTGGAAGCGCTACCTAATGCAAGATTGCCTGCCCTGATTGCAGCGCTCAACAACTGTCTGCGTTACTTCAAAGGCGCACCGCTGTCGTTAAAGACCGATAATATGCGGCAGGTAGTGCAAAAAAGCAACCGCTATGAACCTGCGTTCACTGAGCTGATCCAACAGTGGGCACTGCACAATAATATTGCCCTGGTCGCTACCAGACCTGGTAAACCCAAGGATAAGGCACCTGTCGAAGGCCACGTCAAGATCGCCTATCAGCGCATCTATGCGCCTTTACGCGACCAGGTGTTTTTCAGTATCCAGGAGTTAAACGAAGGCATCCGCAGGCAGCTGGAAGTGCACAACAATAAGAACTTCCAGGGCAAAAGTTACAGTCGCTTCTGGCAGTTTTCCCAGCAGGAGCAGCACCTTTTGCAAACACTGCCCGACCAGCCCTTTATGATCAAGCACAGCACTTCGGCCAAGGTGCAGAAGAACTATCACGTCACCTTAGGCGAGGATTGGCACCATTATAGCGTTCCCTTCCATCACATCGGTAAACAGGTAACCATCATTTATGATCAACAGACCGTTGAGATTTATCTGAACCATCACCGGATTGCAGTCCACAAGCGCTTTTTCAATGAGCACGGCTACACGACCCTCAAGGAGCACATGCCTGAGAACCACCGCGTCTACCAGCAGCAAAAGGGATGGGACAGCGACTACTTCCTCAGACAGGCTCTTCAAGTTGGCCCGGCAACCCGCTCATATATAGAAGGAGTTTTGAAGGGGCGGCAGTTCACCGAGCAAACGTTCAACTCCTGTCGTGGAATACTGCGCCTAGGCTCCATTTACGGCAAAGAGCGCCTGGAAGCTGCTTGCCATCGCGCGATCCATGCCGGTTCTTACAGCTACAAAACGCTATCGAATATTCTTGCCAATAACCTGGACAAGGCCCCGGATATGGCCCAGACCACACTATTCCAAACGCCTGATCACGATAACATTCGCGGCGCTGCCGCATACGAGTAAAGATTGTATCAATTAAACCAAAGCAAAAATGAATACCGATCAAACTTGTCAGCAATTGACCCAATTAAAATTGCAAGGCATGGCCTCCCGCTATGCGGCCATAGCCGAGCAGCCGGTGCACCAACAGCCCGAAGCCCACGCCATGGTAGCCATGCTGGTACAGGCAGAACACGAACAGCGCATCCTTCACAGGACCCAGCTTTATTTAAAACTGGCTAAGTTGCGGTACACAGCATACGTCGAGCAGGTGAACTGTAAACCTGAAAGGGGCATCACTTCTGAACAGCTCATCAGGTTAAGCGACTGTTCCTTTATTCAGAAGGGCGAGAACGTATTGATCACAGGTGCAACGGGCTGCGGAAAATCTTATCTGGCTTGCGCCTTCGGACGGCAAGCCTGCATTAAAGGTTATAAAGTGCTTTACTATCCAATGAACCGTTTTATTGAACAATTAGCGTTGGCCAGGCTCGATGGAACTTACATAAAATGGCTTAATCAGATTGCAAAAGCGCCCCTGCTGATCCTGGATGACTTCGGCTTACAGCCGCTCAGCCACGATACTAAAATGGCCTTGCTTCAAATATTGGAGGACCGGTATGCCTCGGGATCAACGATCATTACCGCGCAGATGCCTGTGGGCAACTGGCATGAATACATAAATGACCCGAGCCTGGCCGATGCGATATGTGACAGACTGACAGCGAACGCTCACAGAATAAACCTATTAGGAGCGTCAATGCGGAAAGCAAAAAACAGCTAATTTTATATCACTTCAATACCAATCCACAAACCGGCTCTGTTTCCCGGAACGGTGGCTCTGTTTCGCCGGAATTTCCAGAAAAACGGCTGGTATAATTATCAACGGTCTTACGGTTAATCTTTAACAGGTCCGCGACTTTCCTGTTGCTTAACCCCTTCAATTTTAATGCAATCAAGCTACGTATTTCCATGATATTGATCCTTTGTCCGGCCATGTCGCTGAGATTTAATTCAGAAACAAGGCTATGATAAATCATGGAAAGTGGCCCAATGACTTCCGTTTTTAAGAAGTTGGATCGCCTGGTAATAATAGATCAGGATCGGATTGAAGATGATTTTGGCCCATCGACTTCCGTTTTCAGAAGCTCCTGCCAATTCCCACTCGAAGGACTGGCCCAATGACTTCCGAAATCAAAATTGTTATTGGCCCAGTTGCCTCCGTTTTTCAGCCTAAGTCTGCAAGTTTGATCCGACGAAAACTTGGCCCAACGGCCTCCGAAAATGATCCTGAATTTTGGCCCGGTGATTTCCGTTAGGGCTGGCCCGCAATACTCCGAAATGACTGGCCCGCTGATGTCCGTTTTAGACACCTACCTGCTTTGCTACGGCAGCTGCCGTGTGTTTATTGTCACCGGTAAGCATGTAAACGTCGATCCCCCGGTTTTGTAGCGTTTCAATGGCCTGGCGGGAAGTAGGTTTGATTTTATCGGCAATGGCAATGATTGCAAGGACCTTCCGGGAGTCTGCAAAGAAAATTACTGTTTTGGCCTGCTGTTGCCATCCTTCTGCTTCATGGGAAAGCTTATTGCTTATGCTGATCGTGTTTAGCTCCATCAGTTTGCGGTTGCCAATGAAATATTGGCCTCCATCATAAAATGAGCTGACTCCCAAACCAGTTATACTTTCAAATTTTTCCAGACGCAGGGCCAGGAAACTTTCTTTTTGGAGATGAGCAACCACCGCTTCCGCTAATGGGTGCTCAGATTGGCCTTCCATTGCATGCAGGATTTGCTTGTATGACCTTTGATCTTCGTTATTTTCATTCCAGGAAATGTCTGTGACAACGGGTTTACCCTCCGTAATCGTACCTGTTTTATCAAGGATAACCGCGTTCACTTTATGGCCTAATTCAAGACTTTCGGCATCTTTAATCAGGATGTTATTTTCTGCACCTTTACCGATACCTACCATGATTGCGGTAGGCGTTGCGAGCCCAAGTGCGCAAGGGCACGCAATTACGAGCACCGTGACAGAGGTGAGTAGTGCATGTGTAAAAGCGTTTTCTGATCCAAACAGCATCCATGTCAGAAAAGTCAATACAGCAATACCGATCACGATTGGCACAAAAATACCAGCTATCTTATCTACAAGCTTCTGAACCGGCGCTTTACTACCCTGAGCCTCTTGAACCATTTTAATGATCTGGGCAAGGATCGTATCACCTCCTACCTTTTGGGCTTTGAACTGAAAGCTACCCTTCTGATTAATTGTCCCTGCAAAGACAGACTCTCCCTGAATTTTTTCAACTGGAACCGGCTCCCCACTGATCATGCTTTCATCCACAAATGATCTTCCATCTGTTACAATGCCATCAACCGGGATTTTTTCACCAGGTTTTACCAGTAAGATATCATCAGGCTTTACTGCCGCAATTGGTATTTCCTGCTCTACACCATTAACAATAGCCCTGACAGTTTTAGGCTGCAAGCCAATCAGTTTTTTTATCGCCGACGAAGTATTGGACTTTGCTTTTTCTTCTAACAGTTTTCCCAGGGAGATAAAAGCGATTACAACTGCTGCTGCCTCAAAATAGACGTGTGCATGCAAACCTTGATTGTGCCAGAATTCCGGGTAAATCGTATTAAAAGCACTAAACAAAAAAGCAATCCCGGTGCTTAGTGCCACAAGGGTATCCATATTAGCTTTCCTGTACCTAGCTTGTTTAAAGGCATTGGTAAAAAAGCTTCGTCCCAGATAAAATACAACCGGCGCTGACAGGGCCATCATGATCCAATTCCCGTAAGGCATTGTGTCCATGAAAAACATTCCGATAATTACAATTGGTACAGACAGCAGCGCTGCCCACAAAATGCGCTTTTTTAACTGCTGGTAATGTTTGAGCTGGGCCTGATGCTGCTCCTGTTGCGGATCCTGTGAATCGACAATCAGATCATAGCCCACAGAGCGGATTAGATTTTGTAAGTCAACAGCCTTAAGGGTCTGGTCATATTCAGCCCAGGCTGTTTGATTGGCATAATTAACGCCGGCATCGTGGACTCCCTTGGCGGATTTAAGCATGCTTTCCACACTTACCGCACAGGCAGCACAAGTCATGCCCAGGACCGGGAAAGTTTTCTTTATATATTTATCCGAAGCTTTTTTAATGCTTGCTTTATCTGAAATAAGTGCTTCCATTGTCTTGATTTATATATACAAAACTAAGCTGGAGCACACAAGATTTCCTTACACAATTAGGTATGATATATGCATAGTTTTGTGAAATCAACTTCATCAGAAACCGCTTCATGCAGCTAACATACAGAGAAATGCCACTGATCTTACCTTGACGGCTTTCCTTTAGTGCGTCCGGCTGTATAAGAAGGCCTTGGCATTTTATTTGCACGTCTTTCCAGCCGCTCATTTAATTCAAGCCAGTCCCTGCGCAGGTAAACAGGCCGGAAAGATTCCAGCCTGCTCTTAATAAGCTCATCAAATTGTTGATTTGTCATTGCCATAGCATTTAATTTACCCTAAGTAGCTTAGCATTAATGGCAACCACGATTGTGGATGCACTCATCAGGACTGCTCCCATCGCAGGGCTTAACATAAAACTGGGATATAGCACACCGGCTGCCAAGGGGATTGCTATGACGTTGTAACCGATTGCCCAAGCCAGGTTTTGGACCATTTTTCTATAAGTGGCCCTGCCGAAGGTGATCATTTGTACTACATCCATCGGGTCGCTGTTGACCAGGATAATATCGGCGGTTTCAGCTGCCACATCGGTGCCCGAACCAACGGCAATGCCTACATCCGCTTGTGCGAGTGCGGGCGCATCATTAACACCATCGCCAGTCATGGCAACAATCTCTCCTTTATCTTGAAATTCCTTGACCTTATCCTGCTTTTGATGGGGCAATACATTAGCCAGATACCCATCCATGTTCAGCTTTCTACTGACCGCTTCCGCAATTTTCTCATTATCACCGGTCAAAAGAAAGGTTTTGATATTCATTTTTTTCAGCTCGGCAACTGCCTGTGCTGCGCTCTCCCTGATAGTGTCCGCAAATGTAATTATGCCAACCGTTTTGCCGTCGATAAGAATAAAGTTTACAGTGTCAGTCGCCTGGTCTACCTGATCCGGAATAGCAGGTACAGGGTTGTTTTCCTGTATAAAATAATTGGGGCCGGCAGCCACTACCTTTTTATTGTTTACTGTACCTGTTACGCCAATTCCCTGCATGTAGTTGAAGTCGGCCGAAGCCCACAGCTCTAATCCTTTCTCTTTAAGCTTGCGCATGACCCCATGTGCAATATGGTGTTCGGAGTTTTGCTGAATTGCCGCCGCATATTGCAATATCTGATCAGATGAAAACTGATCTCCAATGGGTATGATCTGTTGAATCTCATGAGAGCCTTTCGTAAGCGTACCGGTTTTATCAAAAATGATGGTTGTCAATTTACGGGCATTCTCAAAGGCTGTACGGTTGCGGATCAAAAGACCGTGCGTTGCAGATAGTGTGGTTGAAATAGCGATCACCAGGGGAATGGCGACACCCAATGCATGCGGGCAGGATGTTACCATAACGGTAACCATCCTTTCCAGGGCAAATGCAAGATTCTGACCGCCAGTATACCAAACAATAAAAGTGACCACGCCAACAGTAATGGAAACCAATGTTAACCATCCCGCCACCTTATCAGCTAAATTCTGTGTATTTGATTTAGCCCCTTGCGCAGTCTTGACCATGTCAATTACTTTTTGTAAGTAACTTTCATTGCCAGCACCTGTAACCTGGACTTTCAGAACACCATCTCCGTTGATTGCTCCGCCAATTACTTTATCGTCTTTCTGCTTTTGGACGGGCACGCTTTCCCCGGTGAGCATGCTTTCATTCACATAAGAATTACCTTCCAGGATCAATCCATCTGCCGGGACCTTTTCACCGGGTTTGACAAGCAATATGTCATCACGGCGAAGGTCTTTTAATGGGATGTCAGTTACCTGATGATCTTTTTCAACATGGACCATTGAAGGAAGCAGAGCAACCAGCGATTCCAAGGCCTGCGAAGCCGCCATTTGCGATTTCATTTCGAGCCAATGCCCGATCAGCATGATGTCAATCAGAGTAGCAAGCTCCCAAAAGAAATCCATCCCTTCCAGCCCAAAAACGACAGCTACGCTATACACATAGGCGGTAGTAATAGCAACTGCTACCAGGGTCATCATCCCTAATTTCTTGCTTTTCAGCTCCCTGATAAGGCCTGTCAGAAAAGGCCAGCCTCCATAAAAGTAAATGATCGTACTTAGTGCCAAAAGCACATATTGATCACCTGCAAACGTCCAGTTAAATCCGGCCCATTGCTGGATCATATGCGATAGCAAAAGGATCGGGACAGTGATGACCAGACAAATCCAAAAGCGCTTTAAAAAATCTTCGGTGTGATGCCCTGCATGTTTATCATGGTCGCTATGCTCATCAGCCTGCGCAGTGGGTCCGTGGTGCCCATGAGAAGATCCAGTCATTGACGGCATGCTTTCTGCTGGCTTTTTGGGATGATGCTCGTGGTGGTGGTGATTTTCCATTGATTTGATTTTGTCTAAAAACTGGAACTTTAAACGCACTTAGAGGCAATAACCGCAGCAACATCTTTGGTCGGCCCGTAAAACTTGGTATACTGCCAGGATTTCAACCTAATGGGAAAAATCCTGGCACATGGTAACGAAATCGCCCTTATTAGAACCTTACTAACAAGCCCCCACCCAGTTTGTACCTGGAATCATAGCCACCCGATAGGGAAATGTATTTTCCGAGCATATATTCCAGGTCCAGATGGTACTCTTTATCGGTGTTGATACGCCAGTTGAAAAACAATTTAGGCAGCAGCCATTCTTCTCCTTCCAGGGCGAAACGAACCCGGCCATTGGAATTTACACGCAGATCAGCATCGATGAAAAAAGGGAGTGTATACCGAACTCCAATTACCGGCAAGTCAAAATCCTGCTCAAAGGTTTGCTCCCCGTTGAATATATTGTAGTACCGCTGTTTTACAGCACCAAAGCCAATATAGGGGCGCAGCCAGTCTCCAATGTACCTTTCATAACTGATATTGGCCTCATATTGAGAACCATAGTTATAATTTCCTTCGAACCTGATGGCGCTGCTTCTATTAATAAAATTGGCCTTCGCTTCTGCCATATGCGATTTAGCTGCAATGCTTCCGTAAAAAAACCACATCTTATCCTCCTTCAACAAATTTTTGAGGGGATATCTGGCCAGAGAAGTATCACGGCTACTTCCCTGATATTCGACGATGCGGGCCATCCCGCTCATCATATGGTACAGTATATGGCAATGAAAAAACCAGTCCTTTTCCTCCGTTGCGTCGAACTCGATTGTAATGCTTGTCATTGGAGGCACATCCAAGGTGTGCTTTAAAGGAGAGAAATCCTCGTTTTTATTGAGTACCCTAAAATAATGGCCATGTAAATGCATAGGGTGGTTCATCATCGTAGTGTTTTCGAGCTCAAACCTGACGACTTCCCCTTTTTTAATACTGATTTTATCCGCTTGGGAGAGCACTCTGTTATTTATAGACCACACGTAACGGAACATACTACCAGTCAACTTTAAATGGACAGTTCTTACAGGTTTTGAGCTGTCAAAGGTTGATTTCTGGGTTGCACTTAATAAATCATAATTGAAGATGGTCAGTGAGTCGGTCTTACCCATCTGCATCCCATCCATGTTCATTTTGCTATGGTCCATTTTGTCCATGTCCATACCTTCATTCCCTTTTTCAGTTTTGCTGGCAGGCTGCTTGTTTTGGGAGGGTTCCATGTTCATTTTGCTATGGTCCATTTTGTCCATGTCCATACCTTCATGCCTTTTTTCAGTTTTGCTGGCAGGCTGCTTGTTTTGGGAGGGTTCCATGTTCATTTTGCTATGGTCCATTTTGTCCATGTCCATACCTTCATGCCCTTTTTTAGTTTTGCTGGCAGGCTGCTTGTTTTGGGAGGGTTCCATGTTCATTTTGCTATGATCTATTTTACCCATGCCCATACCCTCATGCCCCTTTTCGGGTTTGCTGGCAGGCTGTTTCTTTTGGGAGGGTTCCATGTTCATTTTGCTATGATCCATTTTATCCATGCCCATTGCTGAATGGTTCATTCTATCCGGGAAATTAACAGCCATGCTCATCATCATCTCATCCATATTCCAAACATTTGGCCTGGGAATGGGTGCAGCAGATAGCGTATCCCCTTTCCCAAGATATAAAGAAGCAAATCCAGACACGTCCTGGGCAGTTGCCCTGAATTCCATGGTTTTATCCTTTGGTACAGTCAACAGAAAATCATAAGTTTCAGCGATGCCCATCAGCAACCGATCTATTTTGATTGGCTTTACGTCGATGCCATCAGATGAAATCAATTCCAGCTTCCCTGCCCCGCCGTGCAGATAAAAATAGGTTGAAGCCGAGCCGTTAATGACACGTAACCGGACTTTATCGCCCGGCTTTAAATCCGGAATACTTTCTTTGCGCTTTCCATTTGCCAGAAATGCGGCATAGTAAACATCAGACAGATCCATGGGCGGCATACGTTTCCAGCCGTTTTTTAGCCTGTTGCCCAGTCCTTTATGCTGTATTAACTTATCAAGGCTTTGGGCATACCCTTTTTTAATTGAATACCACTCACTAGCCGGGTCATTCCTTTTTAACGCATTCAGTACACGCCGGGGGTTCTCATCGGTCCAGTCCGACAACAAAAGCACAAACTCCCTGTCTACTTCATACGTTTTCTTTCTAGGCTGGATCACGATTGAACCATACAATCCGCTTTGCTCCTGGAGCATGGTATGGGAATGGTACCAAAACGTTCCGCTTTGAATAAGGGGAAAGGTAAATGTGTACTGCCCGCCCGGCTCGACCGGGGCTGTTGTCAGATAAGGAACGCCATCCTCTTTATTGGGCAAAAGAAGGCCATGCCAGTGGATTGAAGTTTCATGGTGCATCAGATTATGCACATGGATCACGGCAGTGTCACCCTCTGTAAAATGTAAGGTCGGTGCAGGGATCTGACCATTCATGGCAAGCGCTGAGACCTTTTTTTTGCCACTGATGTTAGCCAATGTGTCATTCACATACAGGTGGTATTCGACCTTGCCACCTTTTGAATTTTCTAAAAGCGGTTTTTTAGCAGGTGTCGGTACGGGTGATACAGCACCGTGTTGGTGCTGTGCGAAAGCTTCCCCAACAGGCAGCAATAGTAGTAGTAGTATAGTGATTAGTTTCATCAGAAGTGTTTTTAAATGTTGTTGAAAATTGGATCAGGGCTATGTCCTGATCCAATACATACCACTGTTAATTTATTGTCTCCTTTACCTCTCCGCAGGAAATCATCTTATTTCCCATGTATGGGTTTTTAATTTCTTTTTGCGCAGACAACCAATAGCCACCTTTGTCTTTGTTTGCCATTGGACAAAAATCAACATACAGTTCGCCGCTGTTCAACCCGGCTTTTTTAACCAGGGGTATAAACTCATCACTTAGTGCAGAATATAAAGTCCTTTGGGATTCAATGCCTTTGGCCTCTGTAATTTGAGAAGCTGTTTTAGCGGCCTGGGATCCTTGCGGAATCTGGCCTAAACCTGCTTCTATGGCACTGGCGGCTATTTTTGCTTCTGCTTCATCTGAATTAATTAAAGCCGTGGTCAAATGAATATAGTGCTGGTAAACTGCATCAAGCTTATCATCTTTCAATACGACTTTACTTGTTTCTTTGCCACCCATATCCATGCCTTCATGGTGCTCATGGGCTGTTGAATCCTGATGGGAACCGGTGTTACCTTCTTCATTTTTGCTGCCGCAGGCCGAAAGAAATACTATCATTGCCACCGGCAGGGCCCATTTGGTTGCTTTTTTCATCTTACTAAAATTTATGGTTAAAAATTGGTTATTCATGTTGATGCAGCGCCATGGGATCCGACCCCTTTTTTAATATGTATTCACTATATAAAAGATAAGCACCTGTAACAACCACTTTTTCGTCTTTGGAAATGCCTTCCTTTATTTCAACCAGGTCAGCATTCTGGATTCCGGTAGAGATCATTCGTGCCAAAAAAGTACCAGGCTTCGTTTCAATCCATACATGTGCCCCTTTTGCATCATGGATCACTGCATCGACAGGTAAAGTCATGGCAGTCCCGCCCTGGGCAACGGGTAAAATTAGATTAGCTTGTAGTCCTGGCTGCCACCGGCTGCCTGGGTTTGGAACAGTTCCCCGGACCTGCATCAACTGGCTGCCACTCTGAATTGCCGGAATAATGAAGTCGATGCGCATGGGCTGGGGATTATCTTCCCAGCCTGTAACCTGCACTTGTACCTTTTGCCCCGTTCGGATGCTGGCCGCTTCTGCTGGATAGATATCGGCTTCAACCCATAAAGAAGAGTAGTCTTCAAGGCGCAGTATCGCGCTCCCCTCACTTACATACTGGCCTTCTGTTACTGACAGCTCGGATACTGTGCCGCTGATCGGTGCGCGGTAAGTAATGTATGGTTCCAGGTCCTGGCTTGTCGTTAAGCCTTGTATATCTTCTTCACTTTGATCATATAAACGCAGTTTTTGACGGGCGGCCTTTTCAATGGCTCCAAACCGCGCGTCGGAAGGGAACTGCTTTATTTGGGCATATGCCAACAAATATTCCTGCTGCAATGCCAAAAGCTGTTCAGAGTATATTTTGTAAAGGGCCTGTCCTTTCCTTACTGGTACACCGGTTTCTTTGATATATAGCACCTGGATACGCCCTGCCACGCGGCTGGATACAACAGCAGTTTGGTCAGGGTTTACAGCAAGACGGCCATTGAGCCTTTTGGAATTTGACAAAAGGCCACTGTCCATTGTCATAGTCGTTATGTTGGCCAATGCTATTTGACTTTCGCCTAGCGTGATAGAGGCATCCTTATTACTTTTATCGAAGATAACCAGGTCCATCCCACATATCGGACAGCTGCCGGGTTTGTCCTGGACTATTTGTGGATGCATAGGACAGGTATAAGTCTTCTGCCCGGCTTCTGCCGCTTGCTTTTTTTGATCATCTTTACAAGCAATCAAAAGCATCCCAGGAGCAAAAGATGCAAAAGTGGCTAGCTTTAAAAATGCGATTCTTTTCATATTTTAATTTTCAACTATGCTGTTTTCTTTAATGAAGCTTTCACTGTCTATCAAATAAGAGGCATTGGATGCTACCTTCCAATCCTTGATATCCGATAGTATTTGCACCATCCCATCAACAACTGCCCCGGCTTTAATTTGCATAGGTACCAGTACTTTACCTTGTCGCTTAAATACAATAGACTTGTTGCCGCTCTGCCAAACCGCTTTTTTATCCAGCCATAACCCTTTTTGAAAAACAATGGGAATACTCGCTGTCAGCAGTTGCCCGGGCGTTAGCTTTTTTCCTGGAATATAAACCCTGGCCAAGGTGAAATTCTCGCCACTTCGAAGGACGGGTTGGATCAACCCAATCTGGCCACTGGCCATCGTTTCCTTGTCATTGCCCGCATAAAAAAGCAACTTTTGTCCTGTTTTGATTTGGGAAGATATAGCTGGCGATAAGGCGAATTCAGCAATCAAGCCCTGAGACGTATAAATAGTAAACAGGGTTTGTCCGGCTGTAACATATTGCCCGGCACGCAAAAGGACGGGTGAAACCGCCGCCAATGGCCTTGTAGGAGCTGCTGATGCAGCTGAGCTGCCAGCCATCTCATCCATTGCCGCGCCATCACTGCCGGAAGGCGCTGTCATAGCCGCGCCCGCCTGCGGCAAGCTGGCTGATTGTTCCAGGATGTATCCATTGGCAGGACTATATACCGGTACCTTATAGAGGATATTTCCAGACTTGAGAATATCCTCAATCTGCCCCGGTGTCACTCCCAGCAACAGCAGGCGCTGTTTTGCTTTTAGTAATAAATCCCGGCTGCCTTCATCGTTACCAAGCATCAAAAGTTCCCTTTGAGCTGATGCCAGATCTGGTGAATAAACCTCCATCACCAATTGTCCTTTCCTGACAGGCTGGTAGTTGTATTTGATCAGCAGCTTTTCAATACGGCCACCGACTCTGGATGAAAGTGAGACCTGGCTCCGGCTGTCATAAGTTACAACGCCTTGTGCCTGGGCTGAAAAAATTCGCATCCCGCTTTCGGCATTGATCAGTGGAATGTCGGCAATCACCTGGGCATTCACCGGCTTTAACAGTGCATTGAAACTAGTATCAACAATCAGCTCATTATTAGCCTCTTTTGCTACCAGGCCCATGCCACAGACCGGGCACTTGCCTGGTTTGCTGCTAATTACCTGCGGATGCATCGGACAGGTATACTGCTCTGATTTCCCATGAGCCGTATCCCCATCTTTTTGGGGTTGACTCTCACAGGCGCTTAAAAATACGGTAGCCAGTAACAGCACGATTAGCTGGCTAACGATATACTTCTTTTTCATAATCCACAATCATTTCATAGAGTTTCAATTTTTCGTCCAGCACATTCATTTGCATCATCGTCAAAGCTTCCCAGGCATCTATTACAACAGGTAGCTGGGCTTTATTCTCCTGATAATTGGCAAAATATGCGTCCATTGCTTTTTGAAGGGCCGGGATTATTTTTTCCTGCATGGTGCTGACCCTGGTTTGCATGGACTCGATCTCTGACTGCATACCATAAAGCATTCCCTGGGTTTCTACCAGCATGGCAGAACGCTCCTTCTGCATCCCTTGGATATTGAGCTGCATTGCTTTGATATCGGACTTGTACATCTTAGATGACCAGGGAGCTATCGGGATACTAAGCATGCCCATTACGCTGTAAGCATTGGGCATCATTGCGTCCAATGGGTACATGTGGTCAAAGCGGATTTTAAAATCCGGTTTTTTTTGCTGTTTCATGCTTTCGATATTAAGCTGCATGGACCGGATACTTTGATTCATTTTAAAAACATCCATTCGTGCGTCAGCCAGCGTAGCGGTATCGTAGTACATGGCCGGCTGGAAGGAAGGTTTATAGGTCGTGTCAATTTCAAAATCTTGATTACCCACTACATTCATCAGGCTATTGAGCCATCCTTTTGCCTTTCCAATAGCGCCTTCCTGCATACGGATCATATTCTGGTTTTCCAGGATTTTCGATTCAGCCCGGAATACCCCTCCAAGTTGTGACTGGTTATACGGGTAGCGGACTTCCTCGATTTTTTTCATCATGACCATAATTTTCTCATTCTCTTCAAGCACGCTTATACGCTGGCGTGCTATGAGCCAATTGAAATACAGTCGTTTTGCCTGTGCCTTATACGTATTAAGGGTAATATCACGGTTGGCCCTTTCCACATTGCCCTGGGAAGCGATGTACCTCCTTTTTGCACTGAGCTTTGCCGGATTTGGTATATCCTGCTCGATCTGCAGCATCAGATTGCCTTTGTCGCGGGATTCCATGATCATTTGATTGGGATAAGGGGTCATGAAAGTCCCCAGGCCTACCATTGGCGGCATCCATGCTGTGGCTGCATCACCACTATGTTTGTAACTGTCCGCTTTGAGCCCGTAGGACTGCAGCATCAGGTTGTTGTTATCAATTCGTTGTAAAATAGTATCCAGTGTAAACACCGGCTTTTGCGCCCAACTTGTGAGCGGCAGCAAAAACAGGACCAGCCATTTTACATATTTAATGCTGTGTATCATGGATTTGTAGTTTTCCGTATTTACGTAGCTCATACTCCTTTGTCATTAAAAAAATCAGTGGTGTTACCAGAAGGATGTGCGTAGATGATGTAAGTACGCCTCCGATCATCGGCAGCACAATAGGCTGCATCACATCTGTTCCTACCCCGTTGGCCCAGAGTACCGGCACGAGCCCAAACAGCGAAACGCACACGGTCATTAGCTTGGGCCGCAGCCGTTTTACCGCCCCATGGATTACGTACTCGCGCAGGTCATCCTTGGTAATTGATTCAGCAGAATTCCCCTTTTTAGTGACCAGTTGCTGCATGGCATCATTCAGATAGATAACCATTACGATACCGGTTTCTACGGCAATACCAAATAGCGCGATGAAACCCACGGCCACTGCAACCGAGAGGTTAACACCCCAGAAATAGATCATATACGCACCACCGATTAAGGCGAAGGGCACAGTGATCAAGCTTAAAAAAGCTTCGCGCAGGGAATGAAAAGCGAAATACAGTGAAAAGAAAATAATCAGCAGCACCACCGGAGCAATCCATAGAAGTGTCTGCTTGCCGCGTATCAGGTTTTCATACTGTCCGCTCCATTCCAGATAATATCCCGGTGGAAGCATGCCATTTGATTTACTGATCTTTTCTATGGCTTCCTGGACAGTTCCGCCCAGGTCACGGCCACGGACATTGAACAATACTGCGCCACGCAGCATGGCATTCTCGGAGGCTATCATCGGTGGGCCGTTTTCGAATACTACATCAGCCACTGCTGATAGGGGTACTTCCCCCATAGTGGCCGACATTAATGGTAACCTCTTGATGGTTTCTACGCTGTTCCGGTAATTTTGGGCAAGCCTGACGCTGATTGAAAACCGCTTTCTGCCCTCAATAGTGTTTCCTACCGGCGCACCTCCCAATGCAAATTCTACGGCCTGGTTTACATCATCGATATCGAGCCCATATCGGCTCAGATCTTCTCTTCTTGGGTTGATAGACAAATACTTTCCCCCTGTCACGGGTTCTACATAAAGATCACTTATACCTGCGGTGCCTTCGAGCGCTGTTTTAACCCTTTCAGACACATTGGCGATGGTATCCAAATTCTGCCCATACACTTTAACGCCTACGTCAGTGCGGATCCCGGTCGAAAGCATGTTGATCCGGTTGACGATCGGCTGGGTCCAACCGTTGATCACGCCCGGTATCTGAAGTTTAGCGTCAAGCTCGGTAATGATATCTTTCTTTGTAATCCCGGCCCGCCACTCGGACTTTGGTTTCAGTTTGATGATCGTCTCAATCATGCTGATGGGGGAGTTGTCGGTAGCAGTACTTGCCCTTCCAGCTTTTCCCAATACCTTATCAACCTCAGGAACGGATTTAATGATTTTGTCCTGTACCTGCAGGATCCGTTTGGCTTCTGAATTCGATATGTCCGGCAGCGTTACAGGCATGAAAAGGATGCTCTGCTCATCGAGTGGTGGCATAAACTCTGACCCAAGACTGGCCAGCAGCGGTATAGTGACCAAAAGCGCAATGATGTTGATAGCCAGTGTAGTCTTGCGCCATTTTAAAACGCCCCTGATCACCGGCTCATAAACACGTTCGAGAACCCTGTTGACTGGATTGGCATGATCGGGCCGGAACTTACCTTTCATGATAAAGGATATCAGCACCGGGGCCAGCGTGATGACAAGCAAAGCATCCACGATCAAAATGAATGTTTTCGTGTAAGCCAAAGGGTGAAACAGCTTACCCTCTTGTCCGGTCAGCATAAATACGGGAAGGAAAGATGTAATAATAATGACTGTCGCAAAGAATACTCCCCGGGATACCTGTTTGCTTGATTTTTCAATAATGGCCAGGCGTTCGGATTCTGTAATCCAGTCAGGCTGTTTATCTTTTCTTTTCTTAAACCATTTCATAATTATGTCGTTTTCTGCTGATGCTGCCACTGCTCATACCGCTGGGAAAGATGCTTATAGGCATTCTCACTCATAATAATGCCGTTATCAACGATTACGCCGATAGCAAGGGCAATACCGGTTAAGGACATGATGTTAGATGAGATCCCAAAGGCATTCAATAAAATGAAGCTGGCCGCCAGGGTAATAGGAATCTGGATGATAATACTTAGTGCACTGCGCCAATGAAAAAGAAAGATGATCACTACCAGTGAGACTACGATCATTTCTTCGATTAATGTGTGCTTGATAGAATCTACGGACTCCTGGATCAGCTCGCCCCGGTCATAGACTATATCGAATTTGACGCCCTTGGGAAAACCTTTGGCAGCTTCGCTCATTTTTGTCTTTACTTTTTCAATAACAGCAGCCGCATTCTCTCCATATCGCATGACCACAATGCCCCCAACCCGCTCTCCTTCCCCGTCCTGATCAAAAATGCCGAGCCGGGTTTCGCCTGTCATCTGCACGGAAGCTATATCTGAAACTCTGATGGGGACACTGGCTTGGTTTTTGAGCGGTATATTTTCAATTTCCTCAATGGATTGAAGATAGCCCGACGTCTTGATAATGTAGCCAATATCACTTAATTCGAATTTCCTTCCGCCTGATTCATTATTATTGGCGCGGACTGCATTTATTACCTCTGGGACAGATAAGCGGTAATAAAGCAGCTTATTAGGGTCTAGTGTAATTTGATACTGTTTTTGAAAACCACCAAAAGAGGCGATTTCACTGACCCCATCTACGTTCTGCAAGGCAAACTTGATATACCAGTCCTGCAAAGCCCTTTGTTCCCCCAAATCCATTTCAGGTGCGTCGAGTGTATACCAGAGTATATGTCCGACCCCTGTCCCGTCAGGGCCGAGCTGTGGGCTGACGCCGGTGGGCAACGACCGGGATACTGTACTTAATCTTTCCAGCACCCGCTCACGGGCCCAATATACGTCCACGTCATCATTGAAAATGACATAAATAAAACTCATCCCAAACATGGAGGTGCCACGTACATATTTGATTTTAGGAAGCCCCTGAAGATTGGTAACCAACGGGTAGGTAATCTGGTCTTCAATTAACTGGGGCCCCCGGCCCATCCACTCGGTAAAAACAATCACCTGGTTTTCGGATAAATCCGGAATGGCATCAATAGGGTTTTTCTTAATGGCAAACGTGCCCCATACGAGCAGTCCTGCCGATAAGACCAGTACAATGAACCGGTTCTGTAATGACCATTCTATAATACGATGTACCATACTTAATTCTGTAACCTACCCTTAGCAGGTCCTAATATTTATTAGTGATGATGTTGTTCCAGTAAATAACCTTTTGCCCCAACGCCATGCTTATGGACCAGTTCTGCACCATGATGCCCTGTATAGGCAACAAAGAATGCGGCCGCACTCATGAGTATAGCCATGGAAGCGTTAATCCAAACATTTCTTTTCAGGAAAAACAAATTAACCGACTGTACCAGTAGTGCGATCCCTGACAGCCATTGTGTATAAGACGCATACTTTTCATGCTCTTCCAGAACAGCTTGAACCGCCGGTGGCAACTGGGCTGTGTGGGCATGGAACCAGGTCGATGATGCGTAAGCACCGATAAAACCTAATAGTAAGAGTGCCCAGGCAACGATGGTTATTTCCTTTTTGTATACCAACAATCCAACCCATTGGAGAAGGGCTGCAAAGATCAATAGGACAATTGGGAAGTGTACGACCAAGGGGTGTAGTGTCGGAAACTCACTAAGGCCATGCTGATGATCACCATCCGCGCTCACAGCCACTTGCATAGCTGTACTATCATGCCCGCCATGCTGGTGCTGGCTAGCAGGCGCAACCGCCTGGACTGAGTCTATCTTAGCTTTACCGTGTTTTTTTCCGTTGTGGGCAAATAGTAACGAAGCTGTCAGCAGCGACATGCATGTCAGCAAAAAGAAAACTTTGCTCATTGTTTTCATTGGGATGATCTGTTAAAGTGAATGTATTTGACCTATTTTTTGACCAGCTTCATATGGCACTTTGAGCAGCTATCCCCTTCTTTCCCGGTGATCTCCGGGTGCATTGGGCAGGCGTATACAGTAGAAGCAACCGCTGGTTTTTTATGACTGGCATCCAGACCATTCTCAAAGCAATGTAAAACACAGGCCATTCCTTTATAACTGGAATGGACATTTCCGATTTTATTGCCGGATGCATCTAAAATATCGCAGGTTTCCCCTTTGTCCTTTACCGTTAAATAGATTTCGCCATTTGCATCGTAATAGGTCTTTCCGTTTTTACCAACCCGCCCCATTTTTTTGTTGGTTTTGGCATCGACCAGGTTTCCTTCCCCATCCACAAAGGCAATCTTATGGCCGTCATGATCCTGTACAATTTTGTCCTTTGTAACCAATCCGATGGTTGTTCCGCCTGCATCAGTGATCTTCCCATCTTTTGCAATGCTCATAGGTTGTTTATAGTTAGCCTGGGCAAATAGGATGACCGGGAAGGCAAAGATTGCTGCAAAGAGCAGAGCGGATATCTTGTTAAATGGTTTCATTGTTCTGTTTGGTTTTCTGTTAAAAATCACTTGTAATTATTGTTTCAGTACGATCCCATTCGGTTTTTTGCCGACCGGAATATCTTTGATTTTGGTATGGGTGGAAACATTGATAAGCGATACACTTTGCGCCATTTGGTTGGTGACATAAGCAGTATTGCCATCCGTTGTGAAGCCGATAGCATGTGCACCCGCCGCAGCATCAAAGACTCCTCCATGCATCCAGTCTTTCATAGTACTGTCCCATTTCCAGTAGTGCACTTTGGCGTTATCCGGGTCGGTGACCCATAATTCTTCTTTTTTAGCAAGATGTGCGGCACTGCCGGGCATAAAACCAAGTTCGATGGTCTGAACAACCTTGTCTGTCGCTACATCAATTACACTAATACTTTGGCCTTCTTCGTTGTCCACATACATTTTGCCATCGTAACCGATCCATGCGGCAACTGGGTTATCGCCCACAGGAATGGTGGTTATTACTGCTTTGCTTGAAGGATTAATGACCGAGACGTTATCATCGGCGCCGTTAGCGACGTAAACCTTAGAGCCATCTGCTGAAAATGTCACTTCTGCGGGCTCCATACCCACAGCGATTGTATTTTTCAAGGTGTAGGTAGCAGCATCATAGACAAGTACTTTACCTTCCATATCCATTTGAGATGTCCATATCTCTTTGCCATCAGGAGAATATACTGCGTTGTGATTCATGACAGGTACTTCCAGATCTTTTAAAACAGTACCCTTTACAGCATCCAAAACAAGCACCCTCCCAGTCATGCCTGCCATGCCTCCTGCGTGGCCAGCGCTCAAATCCATTCCAGGAACTGCAACGGTCAACCTATGCTCACCTAAACTTTGAAGATGATAGATGTGATGTGGCCACATGATCATTCCCGCAGAACCGGTCATCAGATCCAAAGTTTCGGAAACTTTTTGATCTGATAGCCGGATCACAGAAATCGTGGCATCTTCTCCATTGACCACATAAGCAGCGGGATAATCGATATTTTTTTCCATAGGCATATCATCCATAACATGTTTACGACAGGCAGAAAACGAAGTAATAGCAAGCAGCAGAATTGCGCCATAGGTAATGCGTAGCATAGATTTTGTGTGTTAATAAAATGAAAGAAAGATTGATCAGTGCTGACAGGAGCGCAACACAAAGAGCCCGGCAAATACATTTGCCTGGCACAGAAAGGACACAAAATTTTAAATCAGATAACTGCAGTGTAGAATATAAACCGGGACTGGTTTACTTCGGGGAGGAGCATTACTTTGATTGCCCGCCCCTAAAACATTCGGGTAAGATGCTGCGTAAAAATCATATATTAACACTTCGTTTAACACTGCCACAGAAAGCAGTGGGTTACTAAGTGTATTTTCTGTCAGTTTGTAGGAATCGTCGGTCTTTACTTTTTTAAACTCGTCTTTGCAGCACCCGTTTTTTGTGGACTTGTTTTTATCCATCCCACAATTTTCACAGTGCCTATGATCTACTTTTGTAACCTCCAAATTGACCACTTCCCCCATGCAGTAATGCAGGTGTAAGGTAACACCGGTTGCAGTACCCAGGTATAGAAAGGTCAAGAAAAGTACAGTAAGCTTTTTCATGATGGACTCAAAGTGCAAAGCTTGAAAATATTTATCTTACTTCATTATACAATTTTGGCTCAGACTTACATAATTTTTGGATTGATAAGCATTAATCAATAATGCCTGTCAATTCTTACTAAATTAGGTAAATTTAAGTAAATGTCAACCATGAACATATTTTTAGCGAAGCTTGGACTTTTGATTGCCCTTCCCGTCTTTTTGATTTTTCAAACAGATCCGCCCGGGCCTGGACCGGCGGATGCAGAATATAATTTAGGTATGGGTAGTCAGCCCGAAATCGCTATTGATCAAAATGGAACGGTCCGGATTGTATATGGAGTCAAAAATGGCGATCAGAGGGACCTGTATTTTGTATCTTCAAATGATGGGGGGAAATCATTTTCCAAACCTGACCGGTTAGGCAACTTTTCGAAAATGGGCCTCGGGATGGGCAGGGGACCGCAGATTTCAACAACAAAGGACTATACAGTGGTTACTGTCGGCGACCATCATGGTGATTTATTTGCAATGCGACTTTCCAATTCAGATAATCAATGGTCTGCCCCTGTGAAGGTCAATGATATGGATACTACCGCCAAAGAAGCTCTTTCTGGGCTAAGTGCTGGTAAAGGCAACGATGTATATACTGTTTGGCTGGATACGCGGCTGGGCAACAATAATCTATACGGGTCACTTTCCAAAGATGGCGGATTAACCTGGGAGAAAAATCAATTGATCTATCAGGGAGATCAGAAAGGTATTTGTGACTGCTGTAAGCCATCTGTGTCTTTTGATCAAAACGGCAGTATGCACGTTATGTTCCGGAATAAGCTCGATGGAGCCCGAAACATGTACCTGATCAGTTCCAAGGACAATGGCAAGCATTTTGGCAAAGCCCAAAAACTTGGAACAGGTGATTTTATGATTGATGGCTGCCCTATGGATGGCGGCGACTTGGCAGCTGATGAGAATGGGAGAGTTACCACGGTCTGGAGGCGCCAACTGGATGTCTATGTAGCCGAGCCCGAAAAGCCGGAAATAAAACTGGGAGTTGGCCGTACCCCTGTAATTTTGCAAACTGGCAAAGGAGCTGCAATTGCCTGGCAACAGGATGGGGCTATTCAATTTCGCAGTGCTAACGGGCAGAATACCGTTTCGATAGGTAAGGGTCAATATCCCAAGCTTGCCCTGATAGCTGATAAAAAAACCTCACTTTGTGTTTTTGAACGCGATGGGCAGATTTTGGTGAAATCCATTTTATTGTAAATTTTGATAGTAGAGAATACTTAGGCATACTTATTGAGCAGTATTCCATTATAATTTTAACCACCGAGAACAATGAAAAAATTACTTGCCTTAATGGTAGCAATTCTTTTTTCCGTTACTGTATATGCACAGGATAAAGAAAAGAAAATGGATAAAATGCATCATGCATCTATGAAAGATTGTGTTATGATGCACGATGGGAAGATGATGGTCATGAAAGGCGGTGAGATGACTACGATGACCGAAGATATGACGTTGAAAAACGGAACAATGATTATGAAAGATGGCACCGTAATGATGAAGGATGGTACCAATAAGCCGCTTAAAGAAGGAGAAATGGTCGATATGGATGGGAAAATGGGTAAGATGGACATGGACATGAAAAAACATAAACCTAAAAAATCGGGTACTAACTAAAAATCTGTCCCGCATAGGTCCCTTATATACTTATCAACAGTATGTAAGGGTTTTTTTTGCAATTTTGCCCATATCCCGCGGCTTTTGCTAATAAGCTTGCTGCCAATCGTATAACCTAATAATTAATAAACACACGTTTGGAAAAACCGTTCGATCTTTCCCCGGCCTTGAGATCTTCCTATTTGTTTCTGAAATATATAGGTCTTCAATAAATTTACTGTCTCATTAAGAATTTGAAATATTTACTATTTGTGGGAGAAGTATGTAACCTCACGTTCAAGTCACAAGAGAGGTAAAAGAGTCTTGTATTTAACAATTTGCTTAAATACTTAAATATGCCTATATTTACACATTAAATTATATGTATATGGGCGATCAACAAGGCTGTATTCGGGTTTACGAGGATCAGGACAAAATCCAGCAATACGTAGAAACCATAAATGAATTTCAGCCATTCTTTGGGCGGTTAGCCCAGGTGATGGACTTGGCGGGAAATGAGAACCGTTTGAAAATCATCTATCTGCTGCGAGAAGAAAACAATCTATGCGTCTGCGATTTATCTGACATTTTAGCCATGAGTATTCCAGCCGTTTCCCAGCACTTACGTAAGCTTAAAGATGCACAACTGATCCAAGCCAGAAAGGTTGGACAGACCGTGTTTTATTCGCTCCGGGAAGAATCCTCAGATATTTTGCATTTGATTTTAGCACATCTCACCACTTTACAAAAGTCGTCAGAGCTAGCGGTTAGCCTGGGTTAAAAATTGAACTATGAAAACGACAGGATTGATCGGACTTTTCACTGCATTTGCTTCTTCGCTCTGCTGCACAATTCCGCTGTTAGCTGTAATTCTAGGCACTTCTGGCTCAGCGAGTGGATTAGTGTGGCTTGAATCCGTTCGCCCATATAGCATTGCACTAACCATTGGCGCATTAGGCTGGGCTTGGTATGAACAATTTAAATCCAATAAAATGAAAGACTGCGCTTGCGATACAAACAAAACCTTCTTTTGGCAAACCAGGGGGTTCTTAGCCATAGTAACAGGAATAGCGTTACTATTGTTAACCTTCCCATCTTATTCAAAACTGCTATACCAAGAGAACGGCCAGCAAGTTTTACAACCTGCACAACAGGGGACGCAAAAGGTTGCCTATGTAACAATCAAAGGGATGACTTGCGAAAGCTGTGAACATCATGTTAAAAAGGAGGTTGCTAAATTGAAAGGCGTTTCACAGGTTGATGTCTCGTACTCTAAAGGGGCGGCCACCGTCAAATTTGATAGTAAGAAAACCTCAATTGCTGATATTAAAAAAGCGGTCGATGCGACTGGGTACAAAGTAACAGCCACAAAAACACTTTAAAAATGGTCGCAACACTTGAATCTGTTATTACATGCCCGAATTGTGGGCATCAGCAAACAGAAATTATGCCGACAGACGCATGCATGTATTTTTATGAGTGCAGCTCTTGTAAGCTCCTGTTGAAGCCTTTGACCGGCGATTGCTGTGTTTTCTGTTCATTTGGATCTGAGAAATGCCCGCCTATCCAAGAGCAAAGAAGCTGTTGCCATTAAGCCTATAATCAATGAACTATATTGATACAGATGATCCTCTTGCGGTTGCAGTTGCTAAGGCTATTCAAACAGAGGATATCTTGGCCCTTTCCCGATTACTGGCCGATAATCCTGGGTTGTCAAAAGTCAGGCTTGGTGATAATGACCCTTGTGGCATGTCCCGTACATTGCTACACGTTGCCACAGACTGGCCTGGTCACTTCCCTAATATCGCACAAACCATCAAAACGCTTGTTGATGCCGGAGCCGATGTGAATGCACAATTCACCGGTCCACATATTGAAACGCCCCTGCATTAGGCGGCTAGTAGTGATGACATCGAAGCGCTTGATACTTTAATTGATGCCGGCGCAAATATAGAAGCCGAAGGCGCGGTCATTGCCGGGGGAACCCCGCTTACTGATGCAAGAGCTTTTGGACAATGGAAAGCCGCACACCGGCTTGTTGAGCTCGGCGCACGAACTAATTTAACGGATGCTGCTACGCTTGGCCTGATGGATAGATTAGAGGGTTATTTCACTGAGAATTCAGGACCCGAAATGGGAGAGATTGACCGCGCTTTTTGGAGCTGTTGTCATGGTGGACAGAAAACAGCAGCTGCTTTCTTACTTGAACAGGGAGCCAATGTAAACTGGATACCCGACTGGGAAAATCTATCACCCCTGGATGCTGCACAGCGGGAAGGAGCAGACGAGCTGGTTGAGTGGTTACGTAGGCAGGGCGCAAAATCAGCGAGCGAGTTAGCATAGATTCCTGCCAGTCTTTCACAGATGACGCATGCAATTCTCGGCGAGCGGAGCAACATTCTTCAGTCCCTGTTCCAGGAAATTTATTAAATCGTAGTCTTGCGGCATCCCGTCCTATTTAGGGTAATGAAATACTTATCACCTTTTCACTTTTGAAAAGACATACAGTGTTTCAGTTGCGATCTGTTTGCAACGCTCGTCGTATTTGGCTGTCTCCTGCGCGCTGCCATCAAAGGCTTTGGGGTCATCATAAGGGACAGCAACCCTGGCAGCTGCTCCTTTTACCACAGGGCACGCTTTATCAGCCTGCGAGCAGGTCATGATAGCGCAGAAATTACTTTGCGGGTTGCTGGCATCATCATATTTTTTTGAAAATGCCTTCATAGGTTCAGTTCCGGCCCCGTAGCTGACATGATAAACCGGGTTTTTGCCCTCTGATGTTTTCGTTACATCAAAACCGGCCCGCTTGCAAGCAGCAACCGCCCGCTCATTGAACGCGCTGGCCTCAGTACCACCAGAATATGTTTTCACATTAGGGATACCGTAATATGCAGCAGCAGTTGCGCCCCAAATTTGGCCGAAATGACTGCGGCGCGAATTGTGGGTACAGATGTAGGTGAGCTGCACAGGCTGCGCGGCTTTAACCTGCTTTTGGATAAATGCGGCTATTTTGTCAAGCTCTTGTGTTCGTTCGTCCGGAATTTTTGAGAAGTCGTCTTTGATAGTTTCGATGTAGGAAGAGAGCTTTGGGTTTAGTGCTTTTTTGTTGTCAGAGTTGATAGATGGCATGATTGCGGCAGTGGTAAAAACAGTTATAAGTAACAGATTGATTAGGTGCATATTTATCAGGTAAGTTGTAGTTGATCGTAAAGATACGATAGAAATTAGAAGACAAAAAAATATTAATCGTAATATTGCAATTGGCTAAATGGTATCTATATTTGCAGCATGGGAGTAACTAAAACCGAAATATTCACCGAGCAGCAGAACCGTATCGCGGATCTGGCCAAGGCGTTTTCGCATCCAGCCAGGGTTGCGATCCTGCAACTGCTGATTTCCAGAAAAGCATGTGTCTGTGGTGATTTAGTAGATGAGCTCGAACTTGCCCAGGCAACTGTTTCCCAGCATTTGAAGGAGCTTAAAAGGATTGGGATCATCCATGGCGAAATCAATCCACCAAGGGTATGCTATTGCATTAACCCGGTCGTGTGGTCAGAAGCGCAGAAAACATTTGGCTTGCTGCTTGATACATTTGCCCTAAGTGAATCTTGCTGCAATTAGCAGGGCATTTTTTTGAAAATATCAATCGTAATAATACATTTAACCAATAGAAACCATGAGCCAATCAAATCCGTTAACCTGGGGTGAATTTAAAAATGCCCTTAAACAAAATCCAGATCTACACCTGCAATTCCAATATGAGGAAGGCAAGTTTGTAGACAGCTCTTACCACATTACCGAGATCAAACAAGCACCGATTGTTTCAGTTGATTGCGGTGGGGTAATGAACAGCTGGACAGAAGTGATCGTGCAGCTATGGGAACCCTCAGAGAAAGAAGTTGACCGTTCAATGAAAATTGACAAAGCGCTAAAAATTGTTGATCTGGTTGAAAAATCCCTTCCCCTGAACCCAAACGCAACAATTAAAATTGAGTTTGGTAATTCCAAGTTTGATACACGCCAGATGTACCCCGGAGAGTTTGCTTCCGATGGTGAAACATTCACTGTTAACCTGGTCCCGGACTTCACCCAATGCAAAGCACTTACCCGTAACCAAAGCTGCGGCACGTCGCCCGCCGAAGCATCGTGCTGCGCACCTTCGCCTGTTAAACAGGAACTTGAATTGGTTACCTCTGATGGAGACAGCTGCAAGCCTGGCTCTGGGTGCTGCTAATCAAAACAACCAGCTATGAAACTACAAATTGATAAAGCAGGGCCAGCAGACAGAGAACTAGTAACCAGCCTGCTGAAAGAAGCAGACCTTCTTACTGATGACTTGCCTACTGGTTTAGAACATTTCATTTTAGCCAGAAACGAAGGAGCACTTGTTGGTGTCGCCGGAATGGAGCTGTTTGAACAAGTCGGACTGTTACGCTCAATTGCAGTTAGCCCCGATCATCAGGGTAAGGGCATTGCCCGGAAATTGGTCGAGCAGCTTCTGGCAAATGCTGACAAGCAAGAAATTGAAGCGGTCTACTTGATCACAACCACAGCTGACCATTATTTTGACCGCTATGGCTTTGTGGTCGTAAACCGTGAGCAAGTGCCGGAAGCCATTCAGCAAACCAGGCAGTTTAGCGGTCTTTGCCCAACATCTGCTGTCGTTATGAAAAGAGATTTAACGCATACAACCGCATGAATAACCCACGTCTTTCTTTTTTAGACCGCTACCTGACTTTGTGGATCTTTTTGGCCATGCTGATCGGTGTGTCAATTGGCTATTTCTTACCCGGCACACCGGATTTTATCAACCAGTTTAATTCGGGGTCAGGCGTGAACGTTCCACTGGCCATTGGCCTTGTGCTGATGATGTACCCGCCACTGGCCAAGGTGCGTTATGCAGAGCTGCCAAAGGTGTTTAACAATACCAAGATCCTGGGGCTTTCGCTGCTTCAAAACTGGATCATTGGCCCGCTGCTGATGTTTGGCCTAGCCGTCATCTTCCTTCCTGATAAGCCAGAATACATGACTGGCTTGATCATGATCGGCATTGCCCGCTGCATTGCCATGGTGATTGTCTGGAATGAACTTGCTAATGGTGACCGCCTGTATGCGGCAGGGCTGGTTGCTTTCAACAGCATTTTTCAGGTCTTGTTTTACTCTGTCTATGCCTACGTTTTTGTAACGGTATTGCCACCACTTTTCGGACTGAAAGGATTTGAGGTAAACATTACGATTGGCCAGGTTGCCCAAAGCGTCTTTATCTATCTGGGCATCCCGTTCTTGGCAGGTATTATTTCCCGGATCGTATTAACAAAGCTATTTAGTAAGCAGTGGTATGAGACAAAATTCCTTCCAGCCATCAGCCCAATCACATTAATTGCCTTGCTCTTTACGATTGTGGTCATGTTTAGTTTGAAGGGCCAGCTGATTGTCAGTATCCCCTTTGATGTGCTGCGCATTGCGCTGCCACTGACGATCTATTTTGCAATCATGTTTTTCTCCGCTTTTTACTTGTCCAAACGTGCAGGCGCGGATTATGCCAAATCAACATCGCTGGCCTTCACAGCCGCAGGTAACAACTTCGAGCTTGGGATCGCGGTCGCTATCGCTGTATTCGGGATTGATTCGGGGGCTGCATTCGCTGCTGTAATCGGCCCACTAATCGAAGTGCCGGTATTGATCCTGATGGTCAATTTTGCACTCAAACAACAGCACAAGTTTTCCAATTAACTACATATTAAATGAGAATTGCCCTTTTTTCTGACATTCACGCCAACCTTCCGGCTTTGGATGCGTTTTTCAAAGATGTTGAAACCAGAGATACTGATGCTATTTATTGCCTGGGTGATTTGGTTGGTTATAACATATGGCCTAATGGAGTTATTGACGAAATCAGAAAGCGTGGTATTCCTACTATTGCCGGTAATTACGATTTTGGCATCGGAAGGAGCAGCGATGATTGCGGCTGTGCATATAAGACAGACGATGAAAAAGAAAACGGCAAAGTGTCGATCGCTTACACAAACGAAATTGTCAAAGACGAGCAGCGGGCTTATTTAAGAACCTTGCCGGCACACATCCGTCTGGAATTTCAACTTAATGAGAAACCGTTATCAGTTCTTCTGGTGCATGGCAGCCCGCGACGGATCAATGAATACTTGTTTGAGGACCGCGATGAAAAAAGCATGTTGCGGATTATGGAGCAGGCCGGTGCAGATGTCATGCTTTTCGGGCATACCCATAAACCCTATCATAGGATCCTGGGCTCAGTTCAGTCAAACGGCACAGACCATTTCCGCCATGCGATCAATATTGGTTCTGTCGGTAAGCCAAAAGATGGTGACCCAAGGGGCGGCTATGTGATCCTCCATATTAATGCAGATGCACTGGCATCAAGCAAGGAAAGCATTACGGTAGAGTTTATACGCTTTGAATATGATATTGAAAAGGCAGCCAAGGCCGTAGAAGGCAGCATCCTTCCCAATGCCTATGCAGAATCATTACGTCTGGGGAAATGAAAATAGCACTACTATCTGATATCCATGCCAACCTTCCCGCTTTTGAGGCGGTGCTAGCGGATCTGGAAATCAAGAAGCCAGACGCTGTTTACTGCCTTGGCGATCTTGTGGGCTATAATGTATGGCCTAACCAAGTAATTGGTTTGGTGCGCAAACACGGCATTGCAGCCATTGCAGGAAACCACGACCTGAAAGTTGCAAAAATACTGCCTTCCCAAGGCGATTGCAGCAAAGAAGAAAACAGCGAATATGCTTATAAACTGGTTGGAAACAAGGAAAGGGATTACCTGTTAACACTCCCCAGGCATTTGCGAATAGAGTTTCAGCTTAATGATCAGCAGCTGCACATGCTGCTTGTACATGGTAGCCCGCGCAGCATTAACGAGTATTTATTGAAGGAGCTACCTGAGCAGTACATGCTGGGGCTAGTCAAGGAATTTGAAGCGGACATCCTTTGCTTCGGACATTCGCACAAACCATATCACCGCGTCATCAATTCCGGTGAGAACGGCAGTGAGCATTTTCATCACCTGATTAACACTGGTTCTGTCGGTAAACCCAAGGACGGTGATGCGCGCGCTTGTTATGTATTAATTACCATTGATCACACAGCCAGTATAGCAGATCAAGATGCTGTTCAGGTTGAATTTGTAAGGGTTAAATACGATGTAGAAAAGGCAGCGCAGGCCGTAGAGCTGAGCCTACTTCCTAATGCTTTTGCAGATAATTTAAGAAAAGCATATTAACCTTTATCCAGATGAAAGGTTTGATGGTTTTGTTCCTTCTCTTTTTTACCACAGTGGCAACTTGCTATTCTTTAACAAGATGGGAAAAGCCATATGAAATAGGCAATCAATTATCCTGCCTTCTTGACTATCCTGCTGTTCTTGGTGAAAATGGCGGTATAGTTGTAATACAGTTTTCTGTTGGCGAAGATAGCGCTATAGGGAAAGTGAAAGTATTTACCCGCGATGATAAGCTTAATTACGATCTGATCCGGCAGCTGACTGGAAAGAGGATATTTTTGCCTGATCATCATCCAGCCGCAAGCTACATAGTCAGATTAAGGTTTGTAAGAGCTAAATAAACCGAATTAAGGGAGGGATGAGAAAGAATATTGCCGAAATGAAATTGCCCATGTATGCGTCTTTCAGCTTGAGCTTCGCTTTGATGGGTGATGCATTTCTATATTCTTTTCTGCCAATAAATGCTTCCAGTATCCACGTTCCAATCATTTGGATTGGCACCATCCTGTCAATTAACCGCTTCACACGAATCTTGCTTAACCCGCTTATTTTGCATGTTTTCAGTCTTAGAGGTTTTCGTATACCTGTTGTTGTTGCGGCGATTGTATCCGTATTAGCCACAGCTGGCTATGGTGCAGGTTTTGGCATTGCAACTTTGCTGCTTCTTAGGATCTTGTGGGGCATATCCTATTCTGTCCTTCGCGTTGGGGCAATTACTTATGCCATGGATTATCCTAAGAAAGGCTTGGCATTGGGGGTTAGCCAAAGTATAATTGAGTCAGGGCCGCTGCTGGCGTTATTGATCGGCCCGATGCTTTTTGAAGTAATGAATCCTAGCTGGATCTTTTTGGTGATTGCACTGCTTTCGATTCCAGGAATATACTTTGCCTTAAAGCTGAAAGAAAGAGACCGGTCGCTAGCTCGCCCATTTAACTTCAAAATATCATTTCCAACAGTCTTTAACCGGCTAGCGTTTTTAGGTGCTTTTGCAGTGGAAGGAATGCTCGTGGTTTTGATTGGGACCCTGTTGATGAGCGCGCAGCCTGATTGGTCACCGGTTGAAATCACCGCCGCAGCTGCCGGGTTTCTTTTCTTCCGGAGGATATGTTCCCTTTTAATTTCGCCTTTTGCGGGTTGGTCCGCTGACCGGTATGGGCTTGCGGATATTTACTCAGCTTCTATTTTGCTAATTTGCCTGGGTTTGCTGCTGGCAACAAGTGGCTGGGTAATGCCTGGATTGATCCTTGTATTTACCTTTTATAATGTTAATGCATCACTAGCAGCTGGAGCGGCATCCGCTGGGAAAGACGATGTGACACACGCAGTATCAATTAATGCCACTTTCCGGGATGCGGGGTCGGCATTTGGCGCATTAGCGGGCGGCTTTTTATTGACCAATAATCATTTGAGCCTGATCTTCACGGCTCTCACTTTGGTTCTAATATTTCTTACCTGGGTATACTACCGAAAGGCAACGGCACTCCGTGTTTAACGCAACGTTATAGATATTGTCGATACCGAATACCTGCCAAATTAATCGGTCGTGGCTGTTGCACAACCCGGAAAAGGTGTTAAATGCTTTGCGTCAAAATCATTCAAGCAATTTCCCAGATTTGTCAAATCTAATTATATGTCCATGAGTTAGAACCAATACACGTTTTTGCCTTCCTTTATAACCCTTTCCCGCATTTAAGAATGCCATGTCAGTATGGAAGAGAATCGGAAGGGTGCGATTTCCGAGTCTGATATACCGGTTGGACATTTTTAATAGACTATCTATTGGCTGGTAGCCAGGTGTTATGAGATTTACTTCTAGTATGTAATTTTCGTCAGTACTAAGTAATAAGTAGTATCCATTTTGTTTTGAAGCCGATCTATTAGCAGACAAATAGTTTTCTATTTTTGCTGTGACCAATTCTGGAAAAGCATATTCTATCCCAGCATACTGGCCGACACACGGTTTTATGAGCAATGTGAGGATTACGATAATGAAGTATCGCGTTGTTTTTTTATCACGTAAGTAGTCTCTCATCCTTTTTCAACTTTGCTTTGCGGGCGTATTTTCTTAACTTCAGAAATGCAAGGAAAGAAAAATTACTCGGAAAAGCTGTTCGTCAGCTTCCAACTTTCAGATCGTATTCCGAAGGAAAACTTTTATCGCAGGCTCGGTGAAACACTCGACATGCAGTTTTTGTACCGAGATACCAGCAATCTTTACGGTAAAACCGGCAATCCATCGATCGATCCCGTTGTGTTCTTTAAGTTAATGCTGACCGGTTATTTGGAGAACATCACATCGGATCGGCGTCTGATCGAGCACTGCTCTATGCGAATGGACATTCTTTATTTTTTAGGCTACGATATTGATGAGCAGCTGCCTTGGCATTCGACTATTAGCAGGACCCGGCAACTGTATCCTGCCTCTGTTTTTGAAAGCCTGTTCGATAAGGTTTTCAGCATGTGCGTTGATAAAGGCATGGTCAGTGGACATACACAGGCCCTAGATTCCGCTCCGATCAAAGCGAATGCCTCAATGGAAAGTCTTGAGTTGAAAAGGCCATTTCAATCAATCAAGAACCACTTTGAGAATGTTGATGCTGAAAATCAACAGCAGACAAGCCCTGGCATAACTTCGCCAGTCGGGTTAATAACTGCTCGCCAACATCATCTCAGGCGCATGAAATCTCACCAGGAAAAACTTCGCGAAAACCCTGTCAGCGCTAGCGGCGCTGCTCATGAAAAAGCACAACTGTTCAGCAATAAGACACATTACAATCCCCACGATCCAGATGCACGGATTTCAGTAAAGCCTGGCAAGGCAAGAAAACTCAACTACCACTGTAGTATGGCAGTCGATACAGGCCAGGGGGTAATCAGCCATATACAGGCTGATTTTGCGGATGGAAGAGATAGTCAGTATTTGCCAGCCATGACTGAAAAGGTCGAAAGCCGACTAAAGGTGAATGAACTGTGCATGACAGAGCTGCTCGCAGATGGCGGTTACTCCAACGGTTACAATTATGAATACTTGGAATCACGGAATATCACAGCATGGATACCTGTTTTTGGAAAGTACAAACCGGAAAGGGAATGGGTCACCTACGACAGGAAAGAGGATGTTTTTATCTGCGCAATGAATAAGAAAATCCCATTCAAAGGGTTTGGCCGGACTTCTGATGGACAGCCTATAAAGAATTACCGAGCTTCTAAAAAAGATTGCATTCCCTGCGTCCTCAAAGATTCCTGTACCCCAAAGTCACTGTTTAAAAGAATATTCACAACAACCTATGAAGACTATTACTATCGAGCTCATGAAAGGCAACACAGCAGGCAAGGCAAACAGATGAAACGACTGCGACAGAGTACAATAGAGCCGGTCTTTGGAAGTCTGGTTCATTATTACGGGTTAAGCAAAATCAATGTTCTAGGAAAGACCGCCGCTCACAAGGTGATGCTCATGTCGGCCATCTGCTTCAATCTTAAAAAGTACCTTAAAACATTTAATAGGAAATTGGTGCAGAGTGCATCAAAAGAGGTCATAGGACACTGTGACGCTGTGTTACTAATGCCTTTTAATCGCTTTGGGTTGACCTCATGAAATTCTCGGTAAAGTACCTATTGAAATTCACTCACCAGAAATCTCCTGCTAGTTGTGCAACGGCCACGGTCGTTTTTATGTACTCTTCCGGCTGTTCATTATAAGGCGACTTTCACGTCGAATAGTGCCTCAAAGCAGTTCATTTTAGTGGTACATCAAATCAAATTACAGTATATTGCGATCATAGGGGTTAAAATGTAATTTGAGATGATTTTTGGTTATGTACGGGTTTCGAAGAATGAGCAGAATCAAGACCTTCAATTTGATGCCCTCAAAAACGCAGGTTGCGAGAAGATTTTTCACGAGAAAGTGTCAGGGGCATCCAAGGAAAGGCCTGAGTATGCAAGAATGGTGTCGGAGCTTCGGAAGGGAGATGTAATTGTGGTCTGGCGAATTGACCGCCTTGGTCGAGCCACCTATGAGCTTATTAAGCTGATGGTAGAGTGGAAGGAGATGGGAGTGGATTTTCGCAGCATTTCGGAGGGTATTGATACTTCGACTAAAATGGGCAGACTTTGGTATATGCTCAGCTCGGTCTTTGCAGAAAACGAACGGGAGATTCTAATGGAACGAACCATTGCAGGTATGGAGGCTGCAAGGGCTAGGGGCCGAGTGGGAGGGCGGCCCAAGGGACTTAGTAAGAAATCAAAGGAGTTGGCCGGGTTGGCTGCTACATTATATCAAAGCAAAAAGTACACTACAAAGCAGATTTGCGACCAATTGAAGATCGGGAGCAAAGCCACACTATATAATTATTTACGCCATGAAGGAATATTGATAGAAGGGTGGGAGCGGGTAAGAAAAAGTGTTTGAGGCTAGTATTTTCAGTGTTGATATCCGCTCAGCACATTCTCGATAGACGGTTGAGCAACCGAATACTGGAAATTGGATATTTTTGGCGTCTTTGCAAAAATCGGCAAAATGATAAACAGTTCAACATATTCAGTTTAATGACGTTTGCGAATATTTTGATAATTTGTCTCTTAGAGTTCATTTTAAAATGGTTAGTATTTTAATCGAGTTAACATTTTAATGTTACCGAATACCCTGTGCATGTTCGTCATATGAATGCGATTCTTGATATAACTAGTGAACAGATTAGGAGGCTCCCATCTGACGAGTTACGCAATCTAGTTGGCCGACTTTGTGAAGCTGAATACCGATCATTCACTTTACCAGTTTCATCCGTTTATTGGAGCGGCCATCACAACGCGAAGGATGGGGGCTTTGATGTTACAGTAAGAAGTTCGGATAATCCACCTAGCCAATGTTTCATCCCTAATAGAATTACGGGTATTCAAGTCAAGGCATCCGACATGCCTAGGAATGCAATAATTGAGGAAATGAAGCCCAATGGCATATTGTTGCCATCAATAGCTAATCTAGCAGTTGAAAAGGGTGCCTACTTAATCTTTTCGGCGAACGCTAAATCCACTCCTGGAACTTTGCAACGAAGAATAGCGGCCATGCGCGAGTGTATCGGCGATTTGCCAATCCAAGTAGATTTTTGGGATGCAGGGCGAATTGCTTCGTGGGTACGAATGCATCCTTCGATTATTTTGTGGGTAAGAAATGCAATTGGGCAATCCTTGGTAGGATGGGAGCCGTTTGGTAATTGGTGCGGGAGCGCAGGTCGTAGCACTAAATTTGAATTTGACGAAAAAGCTCGTATTGTGGACACCGCCTCTGAAAATCATGAGCCGGTTTCGATCGGAGAAGGCATGAAGCGGTTGATAGCAAAACTATCTATTCCAGGCCAATGTGTGCGATTGGTCGGAATGTCGGGAGTTGGGAAGACCAGGTTTGTGCAAGCACTTTTTGAACATACTGAGTCTTTTCCAACACTAAATAGGGATGCCGTTATTTACACAGATTTTTCCGATTCTACGGATCCGACTCCTGAGGGGATGGTTGAGCAACTGATAGCCTTGCGAAATCGATTGGTACTTATTATTGATAATTGTTCTCCAAAACTGCATCGACGCTTGGTAAAAAAGTGTTCTGAAAACACTTTTATTTCACTTTTAACAGTTGAGTACGATGTTCGAGAAGACCTTCCTGAAGAGACATGTGTGTTTTTGCTTGGTCCATCTAGTGACCAGTTAATATTTCATCTGCTATCAAAAAGATATACCCGTATTGAAGAACAAATCTTACAACGAATTGTCGAGTTTTCTAATGGAAACGCGAGGATCGCGTTTGCGCTTGCAGATTCAGTTCTAGAGTATGGTCCCGCAAAAGGCTTGAAAGACGCAGAATTATTCAATCGTTTATTCTTTCAAAGAGACGATCCTGATCGTGGATTGCAGCGATCGGCAGAATATTTGGCCATATTATACTCTTTCAACAGGCTTGATGTGTCCGATAAGTCGGAATTGGCAGGATTAGCTAAATTATCCAGTCGTGACGTCTCGCAGTTGTATAGTGATGAAAATGAGTTATTTGAACGTAAAGTAGTTCAGAGGAAAGGTCGTTGGTCAGCAATTTTACCGCAAGCCATCGCCGATAGGCTTGCGAAAGATGCCATTCGGCGTACACCGCCTGAATTTCTTTTTGAAATTTTGTCTAATCAACAACCGAGAACGATCCTTTCATTTTCCCGGCGAATCAGTCAGTTAAGCGAACCAGCAATTGCGAAAGGTATTGTAAGGTTGTTTTTTGATTCCGAGGATTGGTTTGCAGGTGACTTACTCACCTTGACACCATTTAAGCAATCAATTTTTGAGAACTTGGCATTCGTCTCCCAGGAAGATACATTACAAAGAATTGAGGCGATATTTGAGCAAAGAATTCGAGTTGGACAACAAAGCGTTGGTTTTTTTTTACGAATCTTGCAGACCTTGGCATACGAGGAGAAGCTTTTTTACCGATGCGTAACGATACTCATACTCGCATGCTTGCATGATTCAAACAACACTGGCGGGGCTCGAAATTTGCTCAAAGCTCTTTTTTATAGGAGGTTTTCATTTAGTCTAGCCCCCATTGATATTCGGTTGTCCGTAATACATGTACTCTTCGTTTCAGACCGTCTGGAGAGACGTAAGTTATCTCTCGAACTCCTCGCGGCCGCGCTTGAAGCGTGGCATTTTAGACCACGATTTAATCCATTGGTTGGGTTCTCTACAACTGGTTTCGGCTTAGAATACGAAAGTGCTGACAAATTAATTGAATGGTATGGCAAAGTGATGGATCTTGCAGCCAAATTTATTTTGACTGAATCGACTCATAGTGAACAAGTTGGTGATGTACTTGCAGAGAAAATTAGAGGAATTTGGCTCAATGCTCGAGCCGTGAAAGAAATCGACAGCATTTGTCGAAAGATAAGAGAAATCAAATTTTGGGCAAGTGGTTGGGTTGCTATTAAGACCATATTAAGGCTTGATCAAGAACGACTTCCACCTAACGAACTCGTACTCGCAAGTGAACTGGAATCGCATTTGCGACCGTCTTGTCTCGAAGACCGTATCCGAACATATGTGTTGGCAGGAAGCAGGCATTCTCTCGACATAGCAGACGATGAATTCGATGGAGACAGGGAGCGATTAGCCAATTTTTTGCGTTCCTTGGGCAGTGAACTAGCAAGGGATCCTGCTTCATTTGATTTGTTGTCGCACGATTTGGCGGTTACATCAAGTTACCGCTTAACCGATTTAGCGGTCGGTTACTATCATGGTAGTGGTGGCAATACTAGCCTTTGGAACATTTTTGCCGAGTTCTACGATGCGCTTCCATCCGGTAGTAGCGAATTGCGATTCCTGCGTGGGTGGCTGGGTGCATGCTTTGATGACAATTCAACACTAGGTAATGAACTGTTAGATTCATTCCTCTCTCATCCCACTTATAAGCAATACACAGTCACATTACAAAGTGCAGTTCCTTGGAGCAACGACGCCTGGACAAGAGTAAAGTTCAGCATTAATGCGAATTTGGTTCCCGTGGCTCAATACTCTGGCCTCCTAATTTCAGGAAGACATAATTTTTTCTCCGATAGAGAACTGTCATATATGGTGGATGCTCTTACCGTTTTAAATGGCCATTCATTTATAATTGTTGCGTTACACAATCGATTTATACTGAATCGAGTGGTTTTAGGCGATCCCGACCCAACGTTAGTTGATGCTGCTTGTCGATATTTTACAGTATCGACTTGGTTCATGCAATACAAAGAGAATCGTGATTATGACTTTGCAAATGCACAAACGATCGAAGCACTGTACGTGCTCACAAATGGCGGAATAACTTTTGAACGGCTAGTGAGAAACGTAGTTGATGCAATATTAAAGGACCAAATTTCACTTGAATGGTTCCCATATTCACTAAGTATGGTTGCCCTGCAGGATTCACAAGCTTTTCTTAGTAACTTTTTACTTGACACAGTATTCTATACTTGGTGTAAAAGGACATTATATATTTACGACTTGCGGAGATCGGAGCATCTTCTCAATCAAATTGAAGACTGTGAGCTTATCGAGTGGGCCGATAGGGATGCCGTCACACGGTACCCGTTGCTCTTCACAACAATTTGTCTTAGTATTCAGACATTAGATAGGATTCGATGGAGAGACTTTGTGGTAGTGGCCTTATCTGTTAAATCCATCGTTAACGTTTTGGTTGAAATCATGGATGACTATGTATTTTTGAACCCTTCACTTGAATCTATGAAGAGGATGTGTCTGTTAGTCAAAGATCTGGAGGAGTTTACGGATATTAACGTTGTAGGTTGGGCCAAAAAAGCCGGAAAGGTCCTGTCAAAAAAAATTAAAGATGAAGAGGATTCGATTTCGAGACGAAATCAAAATCAGGAGGAAGAGGCATTTGAATGATAGCTCCGTTTTGATGTATATGTCAGAATCGAGTATCAGGCATTCATTTATAAACAAAATTTTTCAAATTAATCATATTGTAGATGTCTGATCTTAATGCTTTAATCAAAAGTTTGAGGGAAAAGTTTGAGGAAAGTCATAATGAATATTATTTTGGAGAGGGTACTGTTGAACCCTTTCGGCGGGTTGATCATTACCTTAACGACTTAGATCACACAGACCTTGAAAAGGCATTCTTTCTATTACTTCACCAATTTCCTAGCGACCACCGCCCATACATCATTGTACCATCGGAAATGGTTTTGATAGCCGATGTATACGATATGAGTGGCCCGGGTATTGAATATGAAATCGACTTTGCGTTGTACGGTGGGGCAATCAACAATCCAGTCAAGGTGGCAATTGAGTGCGATGGAATGCGGTCACATCGGCAGCGGCATCAAAAAAAAGATCGTCGGAAAGATGTCAATCTTCAAGCTGCTGGCTGGATTGTTATACGATTTTCCACCAAGGATATCCATCAAGAGTTGGAGAATTTTACTCGGGAAGAAAATTACATATCTGAATTTCTACTCGGGATCTCTAATACGATTGAGCAAAAGCTTCAACTCATAGATTACAACTCTTATAGATCTGCGAAATACCGCTCAAACTTAACAGGATATAAGTGGGGAAATGTCGAGTGTCCAAACTGCGGACGACACCTCAATGTACGGCTGAATCACAGGCGTGTTACTTGCGATCGTTGTACGACAAAATTTATTCGTGATATTGGTTCTAACGAGAACGTTAAATATGAGCATAATGGGATTCTTTATTTTGCTGATTGAATTTATTGGGTCTACAACTAGTTGAATTTTTAGTGGTTCTTGTTGCTTATCCTTTCATTCCTTCTTCTATGAATCAGGTATTTTTAAGAAAAAACGAGCTGTTGATCCAGACTCTATTTGATTTTTTTTACATCACAAGTAAATGATTGCGAATATTTTACATTAATAAAAGAGACAAGTAACGCTGAATCATTGCAGAGTCTGGGCGATAATATTCAGGATCTTCAAAACGGATTTTTTACGTCGCTTACGTTTTCGCAGTATGCGTCACTCAATCATCTCATTCCTGGTAACAATGGAGTTCCTGTAGCTCTTGTTGAACAGATATTATCTATTTTTTCGGATCTATCAATTATTGATAGAATCCCTCCTTATAGTCCGTATAATACCAAACCTATGTATCACGCGACTAATGGGATTTCAAGGTGGTATAAGCAGACTGGTTGTTTGTTTAACAGGATCTTTGGATTTGATTACATCTCTAGCAAGTATGGTGGAAGCGTCTTCAAAATATCTATCTTAAAGAACCAAGACTACAGTATTGGGACCGGCTTCCTGATAAATAGTAACGGGAAGTCATTTCTGTTGACAAACAAGCACGTCATCGATGGCGCAGAGAAGATAAAGGTTTTTAATTCTGACGATGAAGAGCAGGAAGTCTTTACCCCGATAACAGATGAAGTGAATGATTTGGCTATTATTCAATTCAAACATGTACAGGCTGTGGAACATTTTAAGCTGCATAAGGAAATCAATATACTGAGTGAGGTACTAACCATCGGTTATCCACCCGTAGCTACGTCAAAATTTTCAAATGCTCTTTTTCATAAAGGGGAAGTCAATTCATTCATTGAAGATTATTCAGGAAGTAAGCTGTTCCTTTTTTCTGCAAAAACGAATCCGGGGAATAGTGGAAGCCCAATTATTGATCATTATGGGACTGTTATTGGGATAGCTAGCGATCAATTAGAGCATAAGGACGGCATATTTAATGGGAAGCTGCCATATTATGCTGCGATTCCATCATCAGAAATCTTAATTTTTCTTGAGAAGTTAAGTGCTTCTGACAATTAAGAGAATCTAGAAAAGTGAGAATTGCGTTTGTGGGGGCACGTCTTTGCCAAGCGGCGGTAGATTTTCATATGTCCAAATTTCGAACTTCGCTTTGCTATCCGGCCGGGGTTTAGTCCCCCGAATGCTATAAACGGTGCGGTAGTCTAGCGTCTCGGAAGGAAGCATGTATTCGAAGACTGCCTTCATATCTGCATCCGTAAAATGCTCTGAAAGCCAAAACTCTTCCAGCTCGGGCGTGAGAAACAACGGCATCCGGTGACGGAATTCTCCATCATTGTGAATGTTCGCCATCAGCTCGTTAGCCGTCCGCGTCAGCATCCCAAAGCTACTACTCTGTCTTTTTTCACCAGCTGGTCCGGTCGTTTCGATAATCTGAAACAGCCCAGGCAGAAACTGCATTTGACGGTCTTTCGGCCAGATATAGTAGGGGACTTTCTTTGCCCATCCCTGAATCGCGCGATGCTCATAGGTACCTGTTACTGGTATAAGACACCGGCTATGCCGGATTCGATGCGCGTAGGAGCGACTGTCGCCCAGCACACGCTCAGACTGGATGTCAGCCATTTTGGTACGGCGCTTGCGGCGCTCGACCGGGTTTTTCTCGTAAACAGGATCCAGCGACCACTCCATTTCAGAAAGAACCAGCTCTGAGCCCTGGCGGGTGATCACCGGGTACTGTGGAAACGCGAAAGAGCTGATGTGGTCATAGACGGGTGAGTCTTGGACGATCCGCTTGTCTTTGATTTTGGGAAAAACCTCCTTGGTCAGCTCAATATCGCTGTGAAGGGATATGTCGTAACAAAGCTGACGTCGGAGAAGGTACTTGATCATATTTAAAAGGGGTGCTTATTTTATCATTTCATACAGGTCAAACTCATGCTCGGGCCCGTTGGCGGTGACAGTGGCTTTAAGCCTGCCAAGTTTCAAATCCATCTGGATCACGATCGAATCATTGGAAGTGACTGGCATATGAGCTTTGATGTAAGATATCATATTCCGCTGATATAATTTGATCATTTTCTTGTTCCAGGATTCTTCCCGGAAGGTGCAAAGGAAAAGGCTGTACCGGGGATTGTTGATCAGGGCGGTGATCTTTTCGATATCAGCGGAAAGGCTAAGCAATTTTCCTTCCTTATTAGAGAGCTGCGCCGCATGCGCCTTACCTGATTTCTCATCTTTGTAAGGTGTTGCCATAAACCCGAAGCCTTCCTTGATCCCCGGCCAGTTGAAGCGCTGCAGCACAATAAAGTGGTTGCCGTGCTGTGTGATGCGCCGGATCATGGGCAGGTTCAGGATTTCGAAAGGGTTATATGCGGCTACCATGGCACAGAATACGAGTTAACGGAAGTTACGGCCGGAAGGAAAAATTTCCAATTGCACGGCCTTCTTTCGCACCTGAGTTTTCCGGTTAACAGCCTGGGATACATATTCGTCTTTTTCATCGGCGCGCGAGAGGGTCAGCACATCAGGGTCTTCATCTTTTTGGTTCAGATTCCGCAGCAGCGGGGACATATCATAGCAGCGCCTGACGATTACGTGGATCACCTCGCCCTCGATTTGCACCTTGCCTTCTACCATTAGAAGCCGCGAGCGAAGGATCTCTTTGCGGTACTTTTCAAACAGGCTCTGGAAAACAACCAGGTTGGCTACGCCGGATTCGTCCTCGATGGTGATAAAGCAAACCCCGCCGGCAGTACCTGGCCGTTGCCGCACGAGCACCAGACCTGCCACCCGGACAAACTGCTTGTCGCGGAGCCCCGCAAGATCAGCAGTCTTAAACACCCGTTTCGCAGCAAGATCCTGGCGTACAAAGGAAACGGGGTGCGCTTTCAGCGAAAGCGAGGTGGACATATAATCCTGCACGACATGCTCGGAAAGCGAGAGCTTGGGAAGCTCGACGGGAGCCTCGAATTCGCTGGCGGACTTTTGACCTTTAAAAGCGCCCATCGGCCGATCGGAGAGGGCAGAGGCCTCCCACATTGCCTGACGCCGGTCCATCCCCATAGATCGAAAGGCGTCTGCATCGGCAAGTTTTTCGAGTGCCTCCTGCGAGACGCCGGCATCACGCATTAAATGGATGGCCTTATAGGGCCCGGTACGCCCGGCCAAAAGGGCCAAAGCGTCCTTTTCCGCCAGCCCTTTCACCTGCCGGAACCCCAGCCTGATTGCCCTATATTCCCCTTCTGGTTCCTCCAAGGTATTATCCCAGCTGGAAATGTTCACGTCCACCGGCCGCACCTTGACACCGTGTATACGCGCGTCGATCACAATCTGCGCGGGCTGGTAGAAGCCCATGGGCTGAGAGTTCAATAGCGCTGTCGCGAACACGTCCGGATAGTAGCACTTCATCCAGCAGGAAACATAGACCAAAAGCGCAAAGCTTGCCGCGTGGCTTTCAGGAAACCCGTAGCTACCGAACCCTTCCAGCTGCCGGAAAATACGGCGCGCATATTCTTCCGTATATCCACGACCGGTCATCCCGTCAATGAGCTTCTTTTCAAACTGGGTGACAAGCCCGTTGAGCTTAAAGGTTGCCATGCTGCGCCGAAGCTTATCAGCTTCGGCAGGGGTGAAGCCGGCCGCGACGATGGCGATCTTCATCGCCTGCTCCTGGAACAGCGGTACGCCCAGCGTGCGGCCAAGAATGTCTTCCAGCTCCTTGGACGGATATTCGACCGGCTCTTCCCCGTTCCTGCGGCGCAGGTACGGATGCACCATATCTCCCTGTATCGGGCCCGGCCGGACGATGGCTACCTCGATCACCAGGTCATAGAAGTTTTCAGGCCTGAGCCTGGGCAGCATAGACTGCTGGGCTCGGCTCTCGATCTGGAAGACGCCGATCGTATCGGCATGCGAGATCATCTCATACACCTTCGGATCATCTTGTGGCACGGTGGCCAGGGTGTAGGTCTTGCCGTAATGGTTTTTTAAAAGGTCAAATCCTTTACGGATACAGGTAAGCATGCCCAGGGCTAGCACATCAATTTTTAGAAAGCCCAGCGTATCGATATCGTCTTTGTTCCATTCGATATTGGTGCGGTCTTCCATTCTGGCGTTAATGATTGGGCAAAGGTCAGTGATCTTGCCTTGGGTGATCACAAACCCGCCGGTATGCTGGCCAAGCTGGCGTGGAAAGCCCATGAACTGTTTGGTCAAATCCAGCACTTTCAATAGGTGCGGGTCATTTGCATTAAAGCCCTGATCGGAAATACGCTTTCCTTCAAACCACTCATCGGTAAACTCCCAGATCGAGCTGGAAAGCTTGTTGATGGCATCGACGGACATTCCCATCGCTTTGGCCACATCGCGAACCGCGCCCTTCTGGTGCAGCTGGGTGACAGTGGCCACGATGGCTGACCGGTCACGGCCATACTTTTGGTAAATGTACTGGATGACTTCCTCCCGGCGCTCATGCTCAAAGTCCACGTCGATATCCGGCGGCTCATTACGGGCTGATGAGATAAACCGCTCAAAGAGAAGATCAAACTTGGTCGGATCAACACTGGTGATCCCAAGACAGAAACAGACGGTTGAGTTGGCCGCAGAGCCGCGCCCCTGGCACAAGATGCCGCGCTCACGCGCGAATTTGACAATATCGTAAACCGTCAGAAAGTAAGCGGCATAATCCATTTCGGCCACGAACTTTAGCTCATGCTCGATCGCTGCGGCTACTTTCTCAGGCACCGGCTCCCCGTAAAAATCTTTGGCACCTTTCCAGGCCAGGTATGTCAGCTCTTCTTGGGGGCTGCGGTCGCCACCAGTGATCTCTTCCGGATACACGTATTGCAACGTGTCCAGCGAGAAAGTGCAGGCTTCGGCAATCTCCTGCGTTCGTGCGATCGCGTCCGGGTACCCGCGGAAGAGCCGGAGCATTTCCCCCTGGTCTTTCAGGTAACGCTCTGCATTCTGGTGCAGCCGGAAGCCGGCATTGTAGATCGTACATTTCTCGCGCACGCAGGTGACGATGTCTTGCAGCTGACGCCTGTCCGGATGATGATAATGCACATCGTTGGTAGCGACCAGCGGCACGTCCAGGCGTTTAGAAATCTCAGAAAGCCGGAAGAACTTTTTGACATCACTTTCCACGTAGGAGCGGGTAGCGGCCAGGTAAAGCTCTGAGCCCAGCTCGCCCCGGTATTCGCGCAGCGCCCTTTCAAAGCCAGGTTCAAATTCAAAGGAGGCGTTCAGCGTCATCGGCGCAACGGCCACAAACTTCATTCCTTCCGCGTGCTCATACACGTCCCTTCGGTACAGGTCACATTTCCCTTTTTCGGTTCTTCGGTTGCCCAGTGATAACAGCGCAGAAAGCCGGGCATAAGCGGGCTTATCAGTAGGGTAGGCCAATAGGCTTGGCCCGTCGATCAGGTCCAGCCGCGCGGCCGGGATAATGTCAAACCCTTTGCCGCGTGCAGCTGAATGCGCGCGCACGATCCCGGCCAGCGTGTTCCGGTCTGTAATCGCAATCTTGTTATAGCCATAGTGGATCGCCTGCTCGACGAGTTCTTCCGGATGCGAAGCGCCTCGAAGGAAGCTGAAATTGCTGGTGACCTGTAATTCGGTGTACTGCATGGCAGGGGAAGGTTTTATGCAAAAAATCCGTGGATGAACCACTCGGCACTTAGCTCTTCGTTGTAATGCCCAAGCCGGAAGATCCAGTAGCGGCCTCCCTGCTCGTCTTCGACAGCGTAGTAGTCGCGGTGCATGCCATCCGCAATCCACCATTCCTGCTCGATCCGGTTAGGGCCATCTGCTTTCTTGACGCGGTGGATATCGCCTTTATAGCGGAAGAGCATTGGCGGGTAATCCGGTACCGGCGCAGAGACGATGATGCGCTCAGGCTGGGCGAGCAGCTGCACCGGCCGGTGCTGGTCGGTCCGCCATTCTATCTCCGGCTGATCGGTCAAGGAAACAGCCTCGGTGATCGCGCGCTCTGGCCAGTGGTGCTGGGCGGGAAGGTAGCGGTGGATGACGCCGGTACCCGCCCGCGCTGAAAGCCGGTCGATCAGCTCTGCGATTTGCGTGATCTTATTGCCGCTGTTTAAATCCCAGAGCGCTTCCTGCGCGTTGGCTAGTGGCTCTGTCACCGGTGCTTCCATGACAAACAGCTCAATGCCCAGGGCAGGCTCGATGCTGGCAATTTTGAGTTCAAAGAGCTTGAACATATGCGAGGCGCTACATGAGGGCCCGCTGGTCCAGATCTGAACCTGCTGGATCTCCCCGTCGATCCGGTAGCAGCGCAGCACGGCCTGGCGCGCGCCCTTGCCGTCTTTAACCAGGCGCTCACATAGTTTTTCCAGAAGCTTTTGAATGGCGATCTCGATGCCGGCGGTAGTCTGGATTGGTTCCAGGCTGGAAAGCCGCTCCTGATAGGGCTCGGCTGGGCACACCGGCTCAAAGGCCTCGTGGGTGGTACCGAGCGCTTTGCCGATCTGGTCAAGCGTCGTCTGCCCGAACCTTCGGCGAAGCACCGAGGGCGGCATATAGATGAAGCTTTTGATCTGGTAGAGCCCGAGCTTCTGCATTTTCTCGATGACAGCGGTTTCCAGTCGTAAAGCATGCGGCGGCAGCTGCAAGAGCGCGGCCAGCTGCTGGCCGGGCGCAATGATTGGGTAAGCGCGCGAGTAGCGCGAAACTGCCCAGGCAGTGCCGATCGTATCAGCCATCGCGGTACGCACATCATAGCCAGAGGATTTCAGGCGGGTTGCAATGTCTTTCAGGTAAGCAGCTTCTGATCCCCACAGGTGCGCGCAGCCGGTGGCATCCAGGATTAAACCGTCAGGCAGGTTAACAGCCACCAGCGGAGAGTAGCGGATCGCCCATTCAGCGAGGGCGCGTAGCAGCTTTTCAGGTAAGGCCTGATCATAGTCGAGTACTTCCAGGTCGGGCTGCACTGCGCGGGCATCGGCGAGCACGATGCCCGGCTCGATACCCAGTTTTAAAGCATCCCGGCTGGATGCTTTCACGACCATCCGGTTACGCTCTTTGGCGGCAAGCACAAATGGTTTGCCTTCCAGCTCGGGCCGGGTAAGCAGCACGCGGTCTACCAATAGGTGCCTAAGCCATATCGCCACATATCTTTTCATGACCGCTACCCAACCTTGGATATATACTGGTGAAAGGAAACAGATTGATTAATAAGCTCGAAGCTGCCATCGCGGAATTCCAGTGGCCAGCTACCTGGCTCTCCGTTGCGGACTTTCTCGATCTCTACCTGCCAGCGCGGGAAGCCAATCCCGGGAAGGATTTGGTCTTCTACGCCAGGAAGCGGGCTGATCCGCCAGCGGCAGACCGCGGCAACCGGATTGGACACCCGTGGCGAAACCCTATGCAAAAGGCCTGTCACTTTGCTTTCTTCGACGGTAAGCTGTAACCTTCGCGATTCGGTCAAATTCAGCTCTTTGATTTCACCGACCACGGCTGAGAGCGCGTCACATTTGAGCGCTTCTTCGATCGCCCATAGAAGATCTTTGTCTTTTTTTAGATCCACGAAGATCACCCGGTCCGGTGATACGCCGAACTGGCTCAGCCCGAACGGGTAAACGGTGCGCCTGGTGCCCACCCAGACGCAGAGCCCGTCCTGTTTCATCATCTTACCTGCCAGGGCGGCCATAAAGCCCGAGGTGGCCGCGGTCTGCTCGGCGGACTGGCTAATGAACTCGTGCATCCCCACGCGGGGGAATACCCCCTGCGGGAAGGCTTTCATTACGGGCCCGAGGCCAAAGTCGTCGTGTTTGACGCCCAACGCCGGCGCACGGAAGCCCTGCAAAGCGAGTATATCGCTTCTGAGCCTGGCAACCAGCTCACTTTTTTTTAATGCAGTTTCCATAGTATGAATGTTTTATTATCTTTGGTATTAATAGTACCAGTGATGTGATTTCAATAATAACATCATGCCATGACAAGCACAAAACTTTTTTTCGGTAGCAACATCCGGTTTCTGCGTGAGCGTAAGAAACTAACCCAGGAAGATTTCGCCGAGCAGTTGGGCGTCACAAGGGTCAAACTTGCTGCGATAGAGGCCGGAAGGACGGAAAACCCGTCAGCGGTAGACCTGATCAAATTCTCGGATTATTTCGGTCTGTCGATCGACAACCTTTTTCGCCTTGATCTGCGTGGGGTAGGGGAGCTTCCATTACGCGAGCTGGAAGCGGGGAACCAGCTCTACATGAAAGGGACCAACCTTCGGGTGCTTGCCATCTCGACCGATAAGGCTAACAAGGAGAATGTCGAGTACGTGCCGGTAAAGGCGAAAGCAGGCTACCGGAGCGGGTATGCCAACCCGGAATTCATCGCTTCGCTCCCCAAGTTTTCAGTGCCTGGTCTTCCCCAGACCGGGACGTTCCGGATGTTTCCAACGACGGGCGACTCGATGCTGCCGGTGCCCGAGGGTGCGGACGTCATTTGCCGATATGTCGAGGATTGGACTACGTTGAAGCCTGGCACGCTATGTATCGTGATCTTGGATGGTGAGCAGGACTTTGTCTTTAAGAAAGTGACCGTTTTAGCAGAAGGGAATAAGATGCTGCTAGAATCTTTGAACCGGGCGTATGAGCCGTATGAGATCAGCGCCGGTGATGTGATTGAAATCTGGAAGTTTCACAGCTATTTTTCCAAGGATGTGCCGGAGAGGGCGTCGGAAGTGCAGCATATTTCGCAGACAATGGACACGATTCTAAAGCAGCTGAAAGAAATTCACCAGAAAATGGGTGGCAGTCCTGAAATTGCTTCTTAGGGCATGAACTTCACTAGGTCAACATTCGCACCATGCACCATCAAAATTAGTTATATTTACCTACTTATACGCAACAACGGAATTGGTTGAGACAAGTATAAGTCGGAAACCTATGATACCTCCTGAAATACAAAAATTGTTCGAATTTATTGACTATTTAGACAAGCACAAGGCAAACTACCTGCCATATGTTCCACTTTGTATTGAAATTGCAGACCTTAACGTCGAAAGGCTTAACTTGGACCCGCAAGCCAATTATCGACAAAAGGCTCGGCTGGATGCTGTACAAAGTGAAATTTGTCAAAAAATTGACATTATATCAAGAAATATCGAACAGCCCATCAAAAGCAAGCTGGTTGAACTAAATATTTGGTCTAATGATATCAGTGCCAGTCTCTGGAACGACCATTATGGCGCTATTATTAGATTTAAAGACGGCTTTGCGGATGAAGATGTTGCGCCGGTAAGGAAATACAAAGAAATGTATTTCGATTTCAGAAACGAAACGCGAAGTGACTTTGTATTGTTATTTTCCCTTTTCAATGGACTAGACAGGATTTTGAAAGTCTTGTTTAATTTTTTCAGTGACACAAGTCATGATGAATTTGATCATTTTGAAATTAAGCCCGTTCAGGTATCTACTATTAAGGAGGCGATAGAACATGCATTGATGAATGGGAGAAGCATGTCTTTTTCAATGCCTGACTCATCTCTGTTTCCTGTGGAACAGCCTGTCAGGCCAAACGACTCAATTAATATACACAATGAAATTATCATGGGAAATATCAACAAGATAGACAATGTATCCTCAGACCGGGGACATATATCCGTTGGAAACAATATAACTTCGCATGGCAATGACAACATAATAGTTTCGGGGGTAAGTGGATCCGACGTCAGAATCGGCAATGGTGGTGAATCGAACAAGAAAGCAACAGATATTTGGGCGATTGTCGGTGTTTTTATCGCCGTACTGGCCTTTGTTGTTGCTGTAATTGTTGATTGGGAGAAAATTGTAGATTTTTTCAAGTAATTATGTTTGGGACCAATAATGATGCGCGAATAACAGGAGACGGAAATTTGTTAATTCAAGATGTTCACGGCTCCACCATCACGATCAATCTTAATGATGATCTGGAAGTAAGAACCTTTTTGATTAATTTTAAGAACGAGATAAGGGCATTGCCGACAGATATTTTGAATGCTATCAAAGACCATCAAAATTTAGGAAACGCGCCAGTGGTGGGAGCAAACCTCTATTTGACGATGATGCTTAAAGCTCGGTTGGCTCCGCCACATCATGCTGAGGCCAAGTTTGGCCTTTCAATAACCAATTTGACAAAGGAGATTAGGTATTTTTCTCAGCCATATTTTAAGACTGATCCTAGATTAGAAATGCCGGGAGCGGACAATGGCGACGCTTTTATAATGTTTGAAGCAGAGCAAAGAAACTTTCCTATCAGGATGGAGTACGGAGAGGTTGTTTCTTGGGTTTATGAGATTAGCCCCGCTATAATGCCTTTTTTTCGAAATATCGCACAGGAAGGGGCTTATATGCAAGCATTTATCTCAACCACTCTGGGGGAGCTTTACACTTCTAATCAATATGAGATCCAACGGCTTGTATTGGACTTTGAGCAGATACAGGCGATACGGTGAGTTTTTAGTTCAAGCCTGAAGTTCTGGGATCTTACAATTGATATGACTGATCTACATTCGTAACGAGTCCAATCTATAATTACTTGTCAGTCAGCTCTCGATAATACCTTTTACGATGGATGTCACCACGACATTTTTAAAAATTCAGATTACAATATGAGTGTAGTAGTCGCAATTATTTTAACATACATCGTTGTTATGTTTTTCAAATCCGGTGGTAACAGCGAGTTTGACATCACCGAGAAGGACGGCGTTTATCGAGTTGTGAGAAGTCCTTGGTATGCTCCTTTTCTTCCCGAAGCCTTACCCGGAGAGTATAAAACATTTGAAGATGCTGAACGCGCGGCCAAACAGCATAGGCAGAAATATAGGACTTGGTAACAGCGGCATGTTTCACTGATTTTTCGTTGGGCCTTATCGACTTGTTAAAATTAAGATACGAGCCCGAGAGCTTATTCAAAATATTTATAATCACCTAATTATGTCGGTCCACGAAATAATTTACTTAGGTGATTCGGATGTTTTTTGGCGTGCGCAAGAAGTTATAGGTGGTTTTATGTCCGCCTCGAATTTATCTTTTGACATGCATATCGCTTTCCAGTCTTAGAGAGTCTACCATCTGAGAGAAACAACGCAAGTTGCATGGTGCTGCCTGGGCGTCAATCACGCTGCCCGCTCCATTTGCTTCGCTCCCGTGTTGGTGTTGTCTTTCCAGGCCCTGCGTCATGCTTGTGGGCATTGTTCTCCAACGGTGGAGGCCTACAAACAACAGAAAATGGAAACTCAGCAATTGACATCGACAGAGCTCTCACAATTCACGGGCACCGAAAACTGGTACCGCCACCCGATCGTCCGCAAGATGCATTACACCGATGGGATTAGGTATATGATTAACAAAGCCGGCGCATATTGGCTCATCGACGAAATTGCATTTCAACAGTACCACCCGCGAGTGAAAACCCAGGAATTTCAAGTCTGGACACTTACGGTCAATCTCGAAGCATCAACGGCAGGACTTCGTTGCGAAGACGGCAACGGCAGGGTCCTGTATTCAAAGCAAATTTCTTACACCGACTTTCCGCTAGCTGAAATCAAAATGTACGTTTCTGAAAATGTAATCCTACTTCCAAGCGAGTACTGAACATTAACGTGGCTGCTGCCGAAAAGGTAGCGGCCACGTTCTCATACCACGTTAAAGTAGGGGATAGGGATGCATCAAGACCTGTAACATTAGGAATTCAGCTCCATATCTTACAGACTCTATTTAACATAAGATAACTTATAGAAATTGCCATATGCTACTGATTATTGTGTACAATAACTTGGTAACATTATGTATATTAGTGCATTAAGTCGAAATAAAAAAAGTAGAAAATCACTGCTTTTCAAACGAAAAGTTGTCGAAACATTCAGGGCGGAGATTGCCACCGCAGACCAAATCCAACTTACCCTGCACATTTCGCAGACCGAGCTCCGCCGTCTTAACCGGTGGTACTTCAAGCATCGCTTAAAGCCATATCTATTTCTTGAATCATTTATCCAAACTATGAAAAAGAAAACGGATGCGTCTTATCTGAAAGCCCTGGAACAAAGGCTTTTGGAAACCGAAAAGGAAAATCGTTTCCTGCGGCTTAAAGCCGAAGCATTTGAGACTGCGATACAGATCGCCGAAGAACAATTTAACATTCCGATCCTAAAAAAGTCTGGTACCAAACAACCGAAAAGCTGACCCGTCGCTACCCGCTCACGGGTATGGAACAGCTGACTAAATTGTTTGGGTTATCTCGCCAAGCCTGGTATGCGGCTGCCAGGCGTCGGGAGAAGAAATGCTTTGAGCAAGACCTTATCCTCGGTGAAGTCCGTCGGATCAGGCGGCAGATTCCTGGAATTGGAACTGCGAAACTGCATGATCTGATGAAGGATTTTGTGCGTGGCCACCAGATAAAGCTTGGTCGCGATAAGCTACATAAGCTACTGAAAGACAATAATTTGCTATCTCAAAGAAAGGACAAGCGCGTGAGGACAACCAATTCTGAGCACTGCTATTACAAGTACCCAAACCGTGCTAAGAACTTGATACCCAAACGTCCCAATACACTTTGGGTGGCTGACATGACTTATATCCCATTGGGTTCGCACTTCGTTTACCTGTCGGTGATCCTGGATGCTTACTCACGCAAAATTGTGGGCTGGCACCTGGACAAAACCATGCAGGCGCAGGGATCGGTACAAGCCTTGGACATGGCCCTGTTGTCCAGAACAAATCCTTCGCAACCACTGATCCACCATTCTGATCGCGGGGTGCAATACTGCTCATGGAAATACGTCAACCGGTTGAGAAACGAAAACGTGTCCATCAGTATGGCCGAAAGCGGCGACCCGAACGAGAATGCGATGGCCGAACGTGTCTTTCGAACATTGAAGGAGGATTTTAAACTGAGAGGTTTTCTTTCTTTTTCAGCAGCAAGCACTTCCATCGAACGGGCCATTCATGCCTACAATAACCTTCGTCCGCACGCCTCAATCGGATATCTCACACCCAACCAGGCTCACCGACGGTCAGGCCCACTCCCACTGAAATGGTATCCATATAAAAAAGTTCGGTTCGGAAATATCCAATACGGTGCTCATTTTCAGCAAACTGGCTAGTTGTCAACGCCATTCCGTAGCATACGTGCTTGCTTGGGAAGTAGACCGAGAAATGCGATTTCTGAGGCTAGCGCATCAAAACAAGTTTTTTAAAGAATAATGGAAGTTCACAGAACTGGCAATAGCTGGAAATCATCGGTCCTTCTCCTTGGACATTCTACCTAATCTTCTTGTTGTGCTTAGCGAGCATCGTGTCGATATCTTGTCGTTTGTAGAAAAGGGTTCCGCCGACCTTTGTATAGGAGAGAAGGCCTTGGATTCGAAGATTCTGAAGAGTGCCTGAGGATACGTTAAGAAGGCGCCTGACTTGATAACTGCGTAGCCATGGCTCTTCTGCCTGAGGCTTGTCTTTGCCAATTAATTGTCGGATTTCTGCCAAGAGTTCAGTTTTTAGTAACTGTAAGTCCTCTTTGGTGATTATTTCGATATTCATGATTGTGCTGTGTTTTCTGCTGTCAGGGACAGCACATGGATCTTACTGGGAATGCCTTTGTAATAAGATGGCTCGTAGGCCAGGTATCCGCCCTCACATAGTGCTTTCATCAGCCTGACGTAGGTGGCAGAACTTGCAATCTTTGCCGTCTTCATGACGGCTTTGGAGAACAGCAGGAGCGGACTTTTACCGCCCTGCTGCTGCCAGAGACTGACAATCGCAAGGTAGAGAGAAATGTGAGCGGTACCGATTTTCGGATCATCGATTGCTTTAGTAAAAAATGCGACCAGATGTGTTTTAAGTGCCATCGCTCAGATTTTTACGCCCTTCCGCTTTCCCTTTCGCTCGGATTCTTCATCGCCCGCGATTGTTTTCTCGGTTTTCTGGCTGGTTTCCTGTTTCCTGGATTCGGATTGGCCCTGGGATTTGCCCTGGTCTTCGGACTGGCGTATACGCTTCTGGTTTTCATCGTACACTGTGACCGATTTAAACTGCGGGTTGGCCTCGATGAAGCGTTTTTGTTCGCCTTGGTCTGTTTTGAATGTCACAGTCTGCCGGTTGCCGCGTTCGAGCGATTCAAAAAGCTTTACTTTTGCTGTATCGTCAGAAAGCTCTTTGATCGGCAGCTTGGCTACCGATTTTTCCAGCTCGAATCCGTACTGCGGGCTGAACTGTCGTACCTTGTAGTTGCCGTTTGCCGCTGTTTCCTTGAAGTCCAGCTTGAGCCAGGCGTTATGAAATTGGCCTTCCTTGTTTACCAGATCTTTGTTTACCGATCTGCCGTCAAGCAAATTGTACGCCTCTTTCTGGGTAATATTCTTTCCCTCATTGTTGATATAGAAGGTTTGGCTAACCTTTCCATCCGCTCCTGGCTTTTGCAATTCTGCCTTGTAGCTGTTAAAAAAGTACATGTCAGAATTCGTCGACTTTTTAAAGTTGAGCGTGACCGAAAGCTCGTCTTTGCCATAACTCGCCGTGTTCTTGATACTGAACTCGTTCTGTGCTTTCTGAAGGTTTTCAGCAAGCTTGGATTGCAGCTCTTCTCCGAACCCGGTGTATTTGAGCTGATCTTTGAGATATTCGAGATTTTTCTGATTCATGATATTGACTGTTTGAAGTTGAAGACTTTATAAAATGAAGGGATTGCTTAGCTTCCGTGGGTTGACATCGATTTGAAGGTGCCGGGCGCCGTTTTGTTCGGTGAATGAAATAGAGAGCCTTTTCCCTTTGGGAAGCGTCAGCTTGGGAATTGCGATCACGATCGTTTTATGATCCCCAGATTTGACCTGGCTGATTGTGCTGGCAGAACCCACAGGCACAATTTCTTCTTGCTGGATTGCGCCACGCTTCACTTGCTTTTTATCGCGTACATACACCCGCATCGTTTCAGCATCGTAGTCGATCGGTGACAGGTTTTCAAGGTTCAGCCTGAACAGAATTAATCCATCTTTGATGTAAAGCCCATCCAGGTTGAAAGCAAGCTTTCCCGCACGACTGTTGAGCCGTATGTTTGGGCTTTGATTCATGGCAAGCTGTAAACTTTCTTCAAGCTCGCCTTGATCTGTTTGTCCTGAAATGATCGCGGGGCTGGGCTCGTGACCGGTAGGAAGGAGCTGGACACTAATTGCTGAGGGCGATTCCTGATAGCTGACCTGGAAATTATGCACCTGCCCCCCGGCGGTGATTACAATCAGGCTCGTCGGCTTCATCGTCTGGCTGGCTGCCTTAATCAGCAGAACGTTCTCGGCCGCTTTTGCCTTCTGTGCCAGTAGTTCAGCGCTGCCGCGGTCTACGGCCTTGATGGCAGACGGGAAGCTGATCGAAACAGTCCGGCTTGCACTCACCTCAATAGGAAGCGGCTCGATGACAAACACACTGGTCTGTTGGGCGCTGGCAGCTGCCCAGATAAATGTGGTGACGATTGCCGCCAGAACGTGTTTGGCGTATTTGGTTACTGTTTGCATCATGATTGTTGATTAAGGATTGGAACTATTTGCGTCTTTAAGCAAAACCTTGTAGCCTTGTCGCAGTGTCACCTGGGTGAGCCTTGTTTTGCGCCCGAGCAGCATTTTGCCCATTTGAATGCCTGCCGACGCTGCCTGAGCCCCAGCGGAAAAACCGCCTATATCAATATCGTAGCCCTGAACCTGGCTGCCCAAAGCCTGCTTGGTGACAGTGCGCGAAAGCGCTCCGGGAATGTAAATCCCTTCAATGCCATCCAGGTCATAGACCTTAAGGTTCACCGGCAGGACCTGCTGGCCGGTCCTGATCGAGCTGATTTTGATTTTCAACCGCTCCCCGGAAAGTGAGGCAATGCCATAAATAAAACCGCTGACTGGCTCAGAGCCTGCCGAAATGTAAATTGGGCGGATGAGCCTGAGCTGAACTGTCGCGCCACTGACCAGTTCTTGTGTCTTTTCGATGACCGCAGAAATACCCTCAACCGGTTTAGCTGGCAGTTCTTCCTCAAGTCCATAAAATCCGGTTTGGCTTGCTTGCAAAACTGTATTTCCAGATGAGTCTTGCGCCTGTGGGGCCAGCAGTGAGACGATCTGGTCTGATTGGCTTGTCGAGACAGTTATTGCTTTGGTGATATCTACAGGCGAGTCCTCGGCCGATTGACCTTGGTTTTTTCGCGGGTTCTGGATGGCCAGTAGCTTGTCGAGCATGCTGTCGAGCTTTGCCATTTCAGGGTCTTCCGATTCCAAAAGGCTTTCATTGCCGAGCTCATTCATCATTTTTTCCAGTTTAGCAATGGAAGGTTTCTCAGTTTGCTCGGGAGAGGGTGGCGCGGCTTCCTGCTCGAAGACCGGCTTTTGGCTATTGGTAAGGGCCTTGTTTAGACTGGCAAGCTTCTGGTGAACCAGTGCGTCATTTTGCTCATGCCCTCCTGTGGATAGGGGGGTAGCAGCGTTTCGTGGTGGTTTGCCACCAGGAGCGCCAAGACCCATCAGAGCGGAATTTGCGGAATCTACCGCTGTTAGATTTTCCTGCCAGCGGTAGGGATCTTTTTTGATCTGCTGGGCCCAGCTAGCTGAATCCTGGTCAGCCTTCTTGTAAAATGCCAGTTTGTCCATTCCTTGGTCGCCTTTCAATGAGGCGGAAGGCAGCGTGAGCTGTAAACCCTGGAAGTCACCATGCCCTGAATCTTTGTGGTCAATATTTTTGACCACCACAACCCAGTAGATAAAAGTTAGGAACGGAAGGGCTAAAAGCGGCAGGAACGTGTAGAACTTTCTTTTTTGAAGAAATGCTTCACTGTAAGCTAGATTTTCCATGGCTAATTTCGAGGTTTTGAATTTTGCAAACTGTCACGAATGAAGGCTTTTTCAAGGCTGTCTAAATAGTCATCCAGCACTTGCTGCCGGGATGGTCCCTTTGGAACAGAGATGGGGTCGGCCAGTGAAGGAATGCTTAGGTTAAAGCGGTGGATCACGGGCGGCTGGCCTGTCAGGCCGCGATAAAGCAGCGCGCCTGCCGTCGCGCTGGCGATCAGACCACTCAGGATAAGGATCGCTCGTAGGCGCTTTGGCGCAAGTTTCACTGAACGTTCTTGCAGCCGGCAAGCCCACTTTCTCTTGGCACTCCGGATTGTCTCTTCGAGGTTTTGTAGATCCCTTTTGGAGCAGTCTGGGGATTTCGCTGGTTTGAATGGATAAAACATGGTGCTACCTGGTTTGAATTTGTAAATCTTTGTTTTCTGTTGTAGCCCACCGCTCGATGAGAAAGCCGTGTGGGTTGTTGTCGCTACGCTCAACTGGCCTTAAATACCCTTGGGTCACAAGGCTGCGTGAGACAATGCTGGTCGGGCGAATGATCCGCTGAACGGCCCGGCATTCGAAAAAATATGGCTGAGAGGACGCGTCGATTCTGACGCTATCCACCTCCACGTCCTGGGAGATGTTTCCCGAAATTATACCGGCGTAAAAGCCTGACTCGCGAAGGTCTTCGTGTTGTTTTTTTGCCGAGCCGTCTGCCAGGTATAGCGCCTTAGAAATGTTGGCGGTAATCACCTTGTCGTCCGGGGCCAGCGTGAAAAATAGTCTGTGGAATGTAGCGACATGGTCCTTGGCCTCTACGGGAATATTTTCCTTGCGCTCGGATGCGTATGCCTCCAGCACTTTTCCGCTGGCGAGTATATAAACCCTTTGTGAGGAGTTGTTTGCCGTTTTCAGCGCCAGGTAAACAGAGAGGCAGGTGATACCCGCACAGCAACACAGCAATGCAAAAGTGAAAAGGCGGATATGCCGGAAGGCACGCTCAATATCCTGTGTCTTGGTAAACATAGCTTACTGGTTTTTAGTAGAACTTCGCTGAGATGGTGTCATCAAAGGGCCTGCGGGCACGGCGATCCGGGCTGCGCCAGTTGCGGTGGTTGCAAACAGATTTGTCGTTTTTTGAAGTAGCGCGCTCGGCCCGCCTGCGTGGATGATGTAGCTGGACACAGACGGTACTGAGAAATAGCCGACAATCCCGATTATCAAAAAGATCAAATAGGCCATGTCATGGGCGTTGAAGAAGGTGTCGCCCGATCCCTGAATCTGCCGGATATCCATAGCGATCATTTTTTCCTGGATCTTTCCGATGATTGCCCCGAAAATGTTGGCTACCGGCAGCCACAAAAACACGTTGATGTAGCGCGCAATCCAACTGGTGAGCGTAAACTGGAATCCATCAAAGACAGCAATTCCAAAAGCCAGCGGGCCGATGATCGCAAGCACAATCAGATAGAAGGTTCTCAGCGTGTTGATGCAAAGGGCCGCGGCTTCGAATACGACGCGCAGGATTTCACTAAGCGCCGCCTTGATCGAGTTTCTAAAATTATAGCTCTGCTTTGCCATAAAAAACTTGATATCATTGGCGATCCCGTCTGTAAAGCCCTCCGAGTAGCTGTCCCCGTACATATAGCGCAGCCACTTTTCACGGTTACCCTTGCTGTCATCGCCCACATACATCTCCCAGAACTCTGAGCTTTTTATCGCATCCTCTTTCTTTTTAAGCAGCAGCGCAATCGCTTTATCAGAGTCTGCGACCATGGCGGACGTTCCCCTGACAGCGGGGGATAGTACAGCGTTGATAAGCCCTATCACCGACGGGAAAATAAGGATTACAAAGCCGATCACAAATGGGCGTAACAGCGGGTAAAAGTCGATCGGTTCAGCCGAGGCGATATGACGCCATACCCGGTGACCAATATAGAAGATTGCGGCAAAAGCAGCAATCCCGCGACCGACGCTGATCAGCCTTTCACAGAGCGGGAGCATATCGGTATATAGCTCGTCGAGCACACTATTTAACCCCCGGATCTGCGCTTCATACCCTTGGCAGTAGCCGTGTTTGGGCAGCAGCGTTGCTGCCGCTGCAAATAGCAGCGTCGCACTTAATTTTTTCATGATTGATTTTTGCTCTTTAAGGTTTGATACCGTAGATCGTGCCGGTGGTTTCTATCGAGGCTTTTTCGTCTTTGCGCTGAGCGGCAAGCACACTGTTGTTGCTGTTCAGATGCCTGAGGAAAATAAGCTGGCCGGAGACTTCCTTGTAAATCTGATCGATCATGCCCAGGCGCTCATCGTCGGAAGCGCGGAGTTTTTTGGCCGTTACCACATCAGTCAGCGCGTCCAGATTCTTGATGCTTGCCGCGATCAGATCTGAGTAAACTTTCCCAAGATAGCCGAGCTCCTTAGCCGTGAAATTACCCGAAGCGGCAAGCTTTGACCGGGCAGCGCGGCACTCGTTCAAAATGGCCAGCTGCATCTTAACGATATCTGCTATACGTCCGTAATTTTTTACGCCCGGACTGACTTGTAACAATCCGTCCAGGAACGCCTCGTGCAGCTTGAAATTTCCCCTGGATATGTCCCTGATTTTCGTGTAGCCTTCAAAGAGGATGTCATATCCCTTTTTAAGTTCTTTAAGAATTTTCCTGAGCTCACGCAGCTTTTCAAGGTTTAGAATCAGCTGGGTCACCTCTTGGGTTTGAGCGTGGCAGGGGCGCAGAGACGCCAGTCCTAATAGTAAGATAAGAATGAGATTTTTCATCGCTGATCAGTCTATGCCGCGCAGTGCGCGGCGGCTTTTAATTTCTTCCAGTTCATCGGTTGATGCCTTGCAGATCGCCGTGAAGTCTCTTCGAAGGTTTTGGGCAAACAAATAGTTTTCTTCGAACTCTTGGCAGAGCTCCTCGATCCGCTGAACCCTTTCATCGTCAGTCATCTTTAGTTGCTCGTCCCTGATCACCGCAAAGAATGCGTTGATTAGCGTCTGAGAATCGTCATACAGGGTTTTAAGGGCGAGCAGTACGTGTTTTTTCTGCTGATCATCAAGCGCTTCGCAGCGGGATAGCTCGCCGGGCATCTTCTCACAAAGCTCATTGATGTTGCCGTGTAGATCGGTGATATGCTGTAACCGAGAGAGAGAAGTGATTGCTGACTTGACTATCAGAAGTGAGTCGAACCGGTTTCTGTGCAGCCTGAATTCTCCGTTCTTGATCTGATGGATTGTTGCCAGGCCTTCTTTTGCTATTTTGTAGCCTTTCTTGGTAAGTTCCAGATAGATTTTCAGTTGGGCAATCTGTTCTTTTAGATATTCCCGCTGAGTTTTATTCTGGCGAAACCATTCCTTGAATTTTTGACCGTTCGCGTCGGTAAGAGCGAAAGCAAGCCAGAGCGCGAGCAATATCGTTTTCTTGTTCATAGCCGTTTCATTGAATTCCATATAGCTCCTTGACAACCTTTGCATCAAACTCATTCTTGGCCCTGGACAGGCTTAGCGCCTTGTTTTCCTGGTTGAAAGAGTTTATCTCATCGTAAATCTGGTCAGTCGCCTTTGCTGCACGATCTATAATTTCAAGCCGTTTCACGTCAGTCATCGGTGTGGCAAATGATTTGACGACCAGTTCGAGTAGCTCCACGCTTCGCGCTGTTTCTGCGAGCATACCCTCGTAAACGGTCTGCATCTGCGCAAGTTCGGCGGGTTTAAAGTGCTTGTCGTTTCTAAACAGGGCCCACGCGGTTTGATATTGCCTGACAATCTGGGCCTGCTTGTCAGCGATAGCCTTCACCCGGAAATAATAGCTGACTACCGCTTTGACCTTTTTAAGTTCCTGGTAATACTCGCGGTAAAGGTCCCGCTGCTTTTTTACCCAGCCCTCAATTTCGTCAAGCTTTAATTTCGCCATCGTGTTTTCAAGCGCTTTCTGCGCATTTTGAAGCCTGATCTGCCTGTTTTGCCTGCGCTGAACCAATAGGTCAAAGGCCCTTACAACCCTTTTTACAGCCTGCTTGATGATTTCCGCCCACGGGATCGCTGCCTGAGCCTCTTTCAGCGGCGTCGATCCTAAAAAGAGCACCAGTGTTATGAGCATTATCTTCTTTGTCATCGCAATTCGGATTTGATTTACCTGTTCGTCTCTCGCATCTGTTTCGCCAGCGCGCTCACGCCGGCCTGCATACTCCCGAGCGTCTGGGCGAACTGCTGCACCTTAATCTTCTCGGTTTGCTCTGTGGTATAGGTCAGGTATTCTTCCAGACTGACTTCGGTACGGTATACCTTCGAGAGCACGCCTCCCAGACTGATAAAGACTTCTTTATAGCGAAGAAGCGGGTCATTGGCTTTGTTAACCGAAAGGACCAAAGACTTTTCCTTTTCTGTCAGGCCAAGCAACTCCTGGATCTGGTCGAACTTGTTCTGGTACTTACTTTGGTCCAGAAGGATTTTGCAATCCGAGTTATTGATAATTGCCTGTTTGACAATCGGGGAGGAGATAATGTCTTCGACCTCCTGGGTGACCACTATCGCTTCACCGAAAAACTTACGCACTGTCTTGAACAGGTATTTGATGTACTCGGCCATGCCCTCTTTTGCGATCGCCTTCCAGGCCTCTTCGATCAGGATTACCTTTCTGATGCCGGAGAGCTTTCTCATTTTAGAAATGAAAACTTCCATGACGATGATCGTCACAATCGGAAAAAGGATCGGGTGCTCCTTGATGTTATCAAGCTCAAAGACGATAAAACGCTCTGATAGCAGATCAATGTTCTGCCTCGCGTTGAGCAGATAATCAAATTCGCCACCGCGATAGTAAGGCCTGAGAACATACAGGAAATTGCCGATATCAAAATCCTTTTCCTTAACCTGATCCTGCCTGAGTACTTTAACGAAACTGCGTTTAAGGAACTCGTAAAAGCTGTCAAAACAGGGGAAGATATCGCTTTTTTGAACCGTCTCATAGTACTGGGTCAGCGCCACTGAAAGCGCCACATACTCCGAGCGGCGGAAGGTCTCATCGTCCTTTTTCCATAGCGCCAGCAGCAGCGTTTTAATGCTTTCCTTCTTTTCTGTGTCAAGTATATCGCCTTCGGCAATATAAAAGGGGTTAAAGCGGATCGGATTTTTCTCATCATACGTAAAGTAGTAGCCCGACACCATATCGCAGAGCCCCTTGTAACTGTGCCCGACATCGACCAGCACGATGTGTGCCCCAGACTCATAGTAGGCCCTGACCAAGTGGTTGGTGAAAAAGCTTTTGCCGCTTCCCGAAGGTCCGAGAATAAACTTGTTGCGGTTGGTGCAAATACCTTTCTGGACCGGCTCATCAGAGATATCAACCAGCACGGGCTTTCCCGTTAGCCTATCGCCCAGCCGGATTCCGAATGGTCCCTTCGAGGATCTGTAAGGAGCTTCCAGATTTAAAAAGCAGGCAGCCTGCTCAGCAAACGTGTCGAAAGTGTCGTTGATTGGAAAATCGGCCGCGTTGCCCGGGATGCCTGCCCAGAATATTTGAGGCGCTCCCGCTGATTCTTGTTTAGCCGATGTGTCGAGTTGTGCTAGCGCAGATGAAACGCGGCTTTTAAGCTCCTTGACCGCGCTGCGATCTTCTGTCCATGCCAGCACGTTGAAATGGGCTTTAACCGGCAGGCGCTGTTCGCGGATCGCTTCGTTAAGGAACTCGTTGGTCGCATCCAGGGCCAGGCTATTTTCTCTGGCATAGAGAGAAAGTGATTGTAGCCGGAGCCTTTTGCTTTCCAATCTTTTCAACGCCTTCTCGCTGTCCCCGGTAAATACATATTGATTGTAAATGTGGTCGCAGTGCAGCAGCTCTCCTAGAAGGGTTGCAAAACCAATGCTGAATTTGGTCCGGTCGGTCGAGTAGCGCTCGTAGGTGGTGGCTGCGCTGCACTGACCAGGCAGGTCAGCCGCGTCAGCCAGCGTGTACAGACTGCACAAACGGTCACCGACTTGAATACCTTTCTCAAAAGTGATGTCACGCAATATGCGCTGGTCACTTCCTGTAAGAAGAAAGGCGTACTTTTCGATCATACCGGCCTTGCGGGCCTGGCTGAAAAGTGCATCGTCGCTAAGCTGTTTCAGCTGCATCATCCCGCTGTCTTCCAGGATCCGTTTAAATTGCCCGGCGATATCCAGGAAGTCGTCAAGTGCCGCTTTGCTAAGCGTCTGCTTGGGCACCATCGAGCCGCTGATCAGGTTACTAGCCAGCGAGCTCGACGGCTTTCTGTCATCAGTAGATTTGGTCAGCATCACAAAACACTCATGATCAAGAAAGGGCCTTCCTGTAAAAAAGGCGTCGCTGGATTTACTTAGAAAGCTTGCCGACTCGCCACGTTTTGGAGTGAAACGGCTTGTGACAAACCAATCCTGTTTATGCAGCACCGCCCGGTTGGGCAGCACCCTGATTGCCTTTACCCATGTTTGGTGAAATGCCTCGTACTGCGGCTCGGAGAGTGTGAAGAGCTCAGGGAGCTGCGCGCGGAAAACAATCGTCACATCGCCCTGACGCGATAATATCAAATCGTGCTCAACGTCCAGAATCGGCAGTATATCGTCAAGTAGCTTTTCCATGAATACCAAATTTTTCAGATTTTAGCAGAAACTTTTGTCTTGACCTCGCCCGTATCCTTTTCGGGATTTTGCCGGCCGAATAAGCCTTCAGCAGCCCATGCTCGCCGTAGCTTTCACTGAGTTGGTAGATCAGCATGATCGATCCTGCGGCAAGGCAGACTGAGATCAGAAGACACACATAGGTGTTCATTCCCAGCACATACATTACAGCGTAAAGGATCATCACCGAGAACATTGCCCCGCCGGCATACCGGATGTACTGCCCTTTCAACCCTCGGAAGACAATGCTCCGGTTGATGCCCTTATTGACTACGTAGATTACCCGAGCCATTACGGATTAAGATATACGTAATGCTTACAGGCCGAAGAACGATTGCAGCACCGTAGCTACAACGACCAGGAAAATGCAGCTGCCAAACCATGCCGCTGCGACCTTTCCTGTGTCCTGATCTCCGGCGTTCCATTTCTGGAAAACTTTTACAGCGCCCACAAGGCCTAGTACTGCGCCGATCGCATACATCAGATTGGTGCCTGGCTCAAAATACGACCTGACCTGTGAGTCAGCCTCCTGGATACCCGCCGCCCCGTCCTGGGCCCACGCTTGCATTGAAGCGGCAGTAGCGGCCACTGTCAACATCAGGGCATACCATGCCCGTGGATTCTTGCTCCTCTTTTTCATACTCCTCTATCCGTTTTAAGTTGAACATGCTTCATTTACCCGCCGGGTGGCACCCTTCCGTATTAGCAGAAGGGGCCAAATCGGCGGTAGGGCGTCCATCACACCATACTCCAAACCTCTCTTTTATCACCCTCGCTAAGGTGTATGGAGCCATATTTTGCGCATTCGGCCTCGATACGGTTATTGACCGCAATCTGAAACGGAGTGCCTTTAAGCGTTGGATACTCTTTGAGAATAATTTGCAGCATTTGGATCAAATCCTGCCGGGTGTAGTCCTTTCTGTGCGCCTCTTCAATTTCGACGATCAGATGCTCGGCAAGCTTTTCGACATCTGCGAACAGTTGCTCGTTTTGCCATGCCGGTAGCTCTCCTTCGGCTTCGATTTTTTCGTCTATGGACTCCTCGTCAGAGTCTAGCTCGTCTAGGGGTGGGTCAACAGCTTGCCGCCTTCTTGGTCGACCGAATTTGATCGCTTCTTTGATTTCTTGCTGGTAGAATTTCCAGGCAACCCACAGGTAGTAGAGTGCGATGATCGACACGATGGCAACGGCATAGTATTGCCAGGGGCTTTCTTTGACCATGATTTAAAACGGTTACAATTGTTTCGAGATCCTTGTCGGGTGCCGGCGGCTCTCCCGATGTTTGATACAAAGTAACCGGGCAGATGGGGTTGCAAAAAAGTACAACTTTGTTGCAACCCTTTTGCAACCTTTCGGAGTTGCGGTCGTGATTTCTTACTTTAATTCTGTCGTAGTTGAATGTCCTGCCTTGTAGGTTACGGGCTTTTGATGTAGGCGTAAAGTTCTAATTATCAAACAATTCCGGGATTATTGATTTGAAATAGCGGATCACTTCCCGGTATTTCTCGGTCGAATTCAGGGATTCAGGCTGGGCCGCGGTGAATTCGAAAAGACGGTTTGAGTTTTCGTCGTGCAGGAAAAAATGCTTTGAGCTTTGCCTAGTGTAGATTCGTTTGGAGAGCAACTCAGAGGAAATCCACCCGAGATGCGCGTCGAAATCGAGCAGATCGAAATCGGTAATTTCCTGGATAAGGTGGTAGGATTGTGCCATGACCTTTCTGCCGAAGATACAGCGCATAGGGTAATCTGGCCGGAGCCGGGTATTTATCGGCCGATATGGGTTATTTAAAGGCTTGTGACTCGCAACAACAGGAATTGAGGATATTGGAAGTGAATTTAAGTCACCGGGCCGCTGCTGAATTCAGAAAACCTGATAGCGGCAAACACTTTAATTTGACATCCGCTAGAATCGAACCTTGACCAACAGGACAACCTTTGAAGCAGGTTGGCTAAGGCTTATACCTCTGCTCTTCGACCCTTTTATGAAAGTCCGATAGTTTGATGTTGAAGTAGTTACATAGATCAGACAAGGTGCTGACGCTCAAATTAGCTTCGGCCGTTTCGATGCGCCCGACATGAATGTTGATGTCATTGAATACATCCTGTTGCGACACACCCTTTTTGTGCCGAAGGTCTTTTATGACCTCTGCGATGCTACGCAACAATATTTCATTTCTTCTTTGCCTCATCTGAGATCAAAATGAGGCAGAAAAAAAGTTAGAGACAATGACAAATAAGTCATTGATGTGTACTATATTTACGATTGTGTTTACCTTATTAGTCACCGATGTTTGACAAATTTGGTATCTTGCGATTCTTCAAAAGTGTATTTGAAGCTATTCGCTTTGCGTCTCAATGCTGAAACCTGAGAAATTTCTATGACTATGAGACAATAAGTGAAGGTAGCTCACGACCTAGGCGTGGGTTGCTCTTCTTATTGTTAGTCAAGGCTTCTCAGGGCCGCAGCACCAGTAAGTCGAGTTCCACGCCAATGTTCTTCCCATAAGATCATAATTAGGCTTGGAGCCGATCAATACCTGAAAGCGTGTCCCGTTTTCGGGAACTAAACACCAATTAGCGAATGGAAAAAGAATCAATCTTCCGCTTGTTGATCCGTAAACCTCAGTGACCGGACTCTAAACTTATTTGCTTTTGACCGAAATCTATCAACAGCGCGCTGCTGTTGGTAGGACGCATATTGCATTGATCTTCGGTTTCTTTTTCACTCCAAAATTCCAATGTTTATGAAAACAGCTCTGTCTTCATTAGGGCGGGTATTGCCCTATATTTTTTATTTGATCTTCGTCTATATCCTGATGTGTCTTTGGCGGCCAGCCAAAGCGCAGTCCGTGGGCGCTCTTCAGATCGGCGACAGCTTGCCTCAGGTGAGCGTTTCCGGTTTGATGAATATGGATGCAAAAACAGTCAACCTCTCCGATTATAAGGGGAAACTGCTCATCATTGATTTCTGGGCCACCTGGTGTGCCCCATGCGTTTCGATGATCCCGCGCATCGATAGTCTGCAAAAACAGTTTGAAGGAAAAGTTTATTTTCTTTCCGTCACTGCTGAGCCTGAAAGTAAAGTCCGCAGTTTTTTGGATAAATATGCCCAGCGGCACGGAAAACGTATACAGCTACCGACAGTAACGGGTGATACGGTTTTGCATAAACTTTTTTATCATGCCTCGATTCCTCACTACGTCTGGATCGATCAGTCAGGTGTAGTGCGCGCGGTGACGGAGCTCGGCGAGGTTACCGCTTCGAAAATTGCGGCTTTCCTGGATAAAAATGGTGGTGGAATGGTCGAGAAAAAAGACGAGAAGCGTACGCCTTATACGGCAGAAAAGCCCTTTCTGGCAGGTGGAAATGGGGGAGACGGCAAGGGCCTTCTTTATCATTCGGTGCTGACCGGCTACACGCCAGGCATCCCCGGCGGGTTTTCCTGGAAAATCGATTCGCTTTCCGGGCGAAGGATTACTGTCACCAATTGCGCCAGGATCTGGCTTTACCGAATTGCCTACGGCAAACCTGGAGGCTGGTTTCATGAAAGTAACGTCAGGATTCAGACCCGGGATTCTGTAAAGCTTTCTTCGCCGCTTTACGGCCAACGCTACCTGGACTGGCTTCGCGACGGTAATGGGTTTTGCTATGAGATCATCGTGCCGGCAAGCTTTCAGCAGAAAACCAATCAGCTTATGCAGGCCCAGCTGGCTGATTTCTTTCCACAGTACTCTGCCGAGGTCGTCTTTGAGAAAAGGCAATGCCTGGCCCTGGTGCGAGAGTCAGTCTCAGGGGCGCTTGCAAGCAGGGGAGGGGAGCCTGTTCTGGAGGTCGGACCTGTGGGCTGGAAGGTGCGCAACGTCAGCCCCGGGCGGCTGGTATCGCGGCTCAATCAGCTGCAAAGCCATAAGCTGACCATCGTTGATCAGACCGGGATTGGCGGCACGATCGATATAGACCTTGACGCAGGGCTCTCAGATCTTTCGGGCCTAAACCGGAAGCTGACCCGGTACGGGCTGGCTTTGATCGAAAAGCAGGCAGAACAGGAGGTACTTGTGATCAGCGATAAACAGTAGGGCGATGAAAAGATATCTTTACGTGCTGCTACTGCTCGCGTTACCATTTTCACTGTTTGCCCAGGGCTTTACGGTGAGTGGCCGGGTATTTGCCGAAGGGGCCGGAACGGCTTTGCCGGGCGCCTCAGTTGTTTTGAAAGGAGAGAACGTTGGGGTGACCGCAGACTCTTCGGGTAGTTTTCGTTTGCGCGCCCCGCGTGCGGGTGCTGTACTGGTGGTCTCCTTTATCGGCTACCAGAGAAAAGAACTTGTTCTTTCATCGCGACCGGTGGAGCCGCTTTTGATTGGGCTTGAAGTGGACTCTGGCCAGCTGGCAGAGGTCGTTGTTTCAAGTGGCTACCAAAGTATCGCCCCCGAGCGTGCGACTGGCTCTTTTTCGCGGGTTGATGAGCAGCTTTTAAACAGAAGGGTGGGCGCCGACCTGCTGTCCCGATTGGAAGATGTCGTGCCCGGTCTTGCCGTGAACCGGAGCGGGGTAATTCGTCCAGGCGCGCAAAGCGCGATCAGCATACGCGGGCAGAGCACAATCTTTGCCCGAGAAGACCCGCTGATTGTGCTCGACAATTTTCCCTACACAGGCGATATCAGTCAGATCAACCCCAATGATATCGAAAGCGTGACAGTTCTCAAAGACGCGGCGGCAGCCTCGATCTGGGGCGCGCAGTCAGGTAACGGGGTGATTGTGATTACCACTAAAAAGGGAAAGTTCAGTAGCCCGACCCAGGTGTCATTTAACTCCAACGTGACAGTCAGCAGCAGGCCTGACGCTTTTTATATGCCCCAGATCAGCACAGAACAGTACATCGATTTGGAGAAAATGCTCTTTGAGCGTGGCTATTACAAATCCGCAGAAAACAGCGATGCCAAAACGGCGCTCACACCGGTCGTGGAGCTATTGATAGCGGGGCGTGACGGAAAGCTGTCTTCTGATCAGGTTAACTCTGCCGTTGAAGGCCTTCGGGAAAATGACGTGCGCCGAGACTATGAAAAGTATCTGACCCACGCCGCAGTCAGCCAGCAGTATTCGCTTGGGATTCGGGGTGGGACGGCCTCCCAGCGGTATGCCCTGTCGGCCGGATATGATAAAATTCTTTCCAGCTCGGTAGGGGATAAGTCAGGCAGGTTTACGCTCAGCGCATCGAATACTTACCTTCTTTTGGGTAAGAAACTTGAGCTAACAACCGGGCTTTACTATTCCAGTAGTGTTTCGGATCAAAACGCGCTGGATGCTTCGGACCTGAATGTCTCGCCGGGAAAGCCGCTTTATCCCTACGCGAGACTTGCGGGTGATCAGGGCCAGCCCTTCAATGTGACGCATCTTTACCGGGAAAGCTTCTTGCAGGGTGCCGTGCAGAAGGGGCTGCTTGACTGGGGCTTTAACCCTTTGAAGGAAATTGAAATGGCGGATAACCGCGTGAAGGCGCTGGATTACAGGCTCAACGCGCAGCTGACTTACCGCCTGAAGCCATGGCTTTCTGCTGATGTGCTTTATCAGTATTCTTTGGGTGAAAACCAGCGGCGCAACCGTCAAAGTAAGGATAGCTGGGCGGTACGCGATCTGGTGAACCGGTTCACTTCTGTTAATGTGGACGGCAGTTTATCCCGGCCGGTTCCGTACGGTGACGTGCTTGACCTGGGTAGGAGCAGCGCGCGGGGACATAACCTTCGAGGCCAGCTGAATTTGAATAGACAGCTTTCCGGCAGCAGTATCGACGCTTTGGTAGGGGCAGAGTTCAGGTCTTTGGACACGGATGGCTACTCGACCCGGTACTACGGATACAACGATCAGCTTGCCAGCAGCAGCCAGGTGGATTACCTGACAAATTTTACCTCTTTTGTAAACCCTTCTTCTAAAAACAACCGCATTCCTGACCCTTCCTCATTAATTGGGCTCGCAGACCGCTACCTCTCATGGTATGGCAACGCGACTTACACATTTCGGGAGCGGTATGGGGTCTCAGCAAGCGCGAGGCTGGATCAGTCTAATTTATTTGGCGTGAAGGCCAACCAGAAAGGGGTGCCGCTATACTCAGCAGGTGTCAGCTGGAAGCTCAGTCAGGAAAGCTTCTATAAGCTCGCGTGGCTTCCGCAACTCGGGTTTCGGGCCACCTTTGGCTACAATGGCAACGTGGACAAAACAGTGTCAGCCTATACGACAGCAACTTACCTGGGTGCGAACCTTTCCGGCACAGGCCTGCCGTACGCTTCGATAACCAATCCGCCCAATCCGGACCTTCGCTGGGAAAGGGTGCGGATGATCAATTTCGCTCTTGACTTTAAAACCAGGGGCGGACGTATAAGCGGGAGCCTGGAATACTACCTGAAAAAGGGCGTGGACTTGATCGGCACAGCACCGGTTGCCCCGCAGACTGGCGTGAGTATGCTCCGGGGCAATACGGCCAACACGAAGGGCAGGGGAGCAGAGCTCACTGTTTCCAGCCGCAACCTGCAAGGAAAGCTCCGCTGGGACACTGATCTGCTTTTCAGTTATGCCGCTGACCGCGTCACCCGCTATCTGACCAAGCCCAGCTCGGTCGCCAGCGCATATCTGACAGGTGGGAGTCTGGTGCCTGCCGAAGGTAAACCGCTTTACGGGGTGTACAGCTACCCCTGGGCGGGCCTTGATCCGGCTACCGGTGATCCGCAAGGCTACCTAAACGGTGAGGTTAGCGCTGACTATGCTGCAATCAAATCCTCGGCGACACTTGACGGGCTCATCTACAACGGCCCTGCAAGGCCGCAGGTTTTTGGCGCGCTCAGAAATACATTGTCTTATGGCGGGTTTACGATTTCGGCTAACATCAGTTTCAGGCTGGGATATGCGGTCAGGTTCCCTTCTGTGAATTACGGCACAATCCTTTCCGGCTCAGGCGGGCATGCGGATTATGGTCTTCGCTGGCAAAAGCCTGGGGACGAGCTTTCCACCCATGTGCCCTCGATGCCAGTCACCGAGAACGTGGCCAGAACCGAATTTTACACCTACTCGGATGCACTTGTGCGCAGAGGCGACCATATCCGCTTTCAGGATGTGAACCTAAGCTACTCGCTTTCTTCGAAAAAACTGCCCTTCAGCGCTGTGCAGATATATCTGTATGCAAATAATCTCGGCCTGATTTGGAAGAAAGCAAAAGGCGGGCTTGACCCGGATTACATTCTGGGCCCGCCGCCACCGCGGAGCCTTGCAGTAGGAATTAGAGCAAACATCTAAACAGACATTTCAGCACAGATGAAAAAATATTGGATCTTACCTTTATTGATGGGCCTGCTATTTGGTTGCGAGCCTGCTTTTCTGGATCAGAAGCCAGATAAAAAACTGGTTGTCCCTCAGCAGCTTTCAGATTATCAGGCGCTGCTTGACGCGGTGCCTGACGGGATGAATACCGCCCCGGGCCTGCACGCGATTGCCAGCGATGATTTTTATTGTTTGCCAGGCGCTTTGGGCGGGCTTCCGCCCGCCGAGCGGGGCGCCTACCTTTGGGCAAAGGATGTCTTTGAGGGAAAATCAAGTCAGGATTGGGATGCGCCTTACAAAAGCATTTTCTATGCAAACGTAGTGCTGTCTGGTCTGGATGGCGTTGTGACCGGTAGCGCGTCCGCCGCGCAATTGGCCGCTATTCAGGGCAGCGCGCTTTTCTTTCGGGCATTTGCCCACTACAACCTTGTGAGTTCCTTTGCCGCACCATTTGACAAGTTGACTGCGCAGTCTTTACCTGGCATTCCTTTGCGGCTGACCGCGGACGTCAATCAGCTGTCGGACCGCGGCACTTTGCAGCAGACTTACGATCAGATAATTTCTGACCTGAGCCGTGCAGAGGCTCTTTTGACAGGGCCGGTCACTTACACTAACCGCCCGTCTGCGCCGGCTGTCAAGGCGCTGTTTGCCCGGATTTATCTGAGTATGGCAGAGTATGATAAGGCGCTTGATGCGGCCTCAAAAGCACTTTCTCTGCACGACAAATTACTGGACTACAATACGCTTAACGCCTCGGCCAGGCGGCCTTTTCCGGCTATGTTCACAGGCTTGAATCCTGAGATCATATTTCACGCATCCATGCCGGGCATGGATCTCCCGATCCTGAGCGAAACCGGGGTCGATTCACTTCTTTACAAGTCTTACGAGGCGGATGATCTTCGCAAAGCCTGTTTTTTTACAGATAGGGGTGGAGGAGTATTTGGCTTTAAAGGTAGCTATCTGGGCAGCGCTACCCTGTTTGCAGGGCTCGCCACAGACGAGCTTTATTTGATCCGCGCCGAGTGTTATGCCCGCACAGGGCAGACCTCTTTGGCACTCAGGGATCTGAATACACTCTTAAAGCAGCGATATAAGGCGGGGACTTTCAAGGAAATCGTGGCGGGTTCACAGGGTGTGTTGGGACTTGTTCTTTTAGAGAGGCGAAAGGAGCTTGTGGCAAGAGGCCTTCGCTGGTCTGACCTCAGGCGGCTGAATTTGGATCCGGTGATGGCAGTAACTTTACAGCGCAATTCAGTCGACGGCTTGGTCAGGCTTTTGCCAGGTGATAACCGCTACACGCTGCCCATCCCCGATACAGAGATCGCCCTGAGCGGGATCAGTCAAAACCCGCGATAGGGTAGTATTTACATTGCCATTTTATCAACCTTAAACCAAGCACCCAGCATGGCGGCTCTATCTCTCCGGGCAACTGGCTGAGGTAGGGCTTTGCTAGCTCTTCACCCATGAAGACTCCCAAAATAAAGAAGCGCGATAAAGCAAGGACCTCTCAGAAGATGCTCGACGCGGTCGGGCTGATCATCCAAGGCGGTGGTATCGGTAAAGTCAGCACACAATCCGTTGCTGATCTGGCCGGTGTAAACAAAGTGCTTGTCTACCGTTATTTTGGATCGGTCGAAAACCTGGTCGAGCAGTATTTCGATGATCTGCAGCGGATCATGCCCTGTGCTGACAAGCTTCTTTCAGCTGCCTCTTTTGGAATCGAGACCGAAGCGGACCTGTTGATCTCTGCCCTGAAAGAGCTGCTCGGCCAGCTCTGGGAGAACAAAGCAAACCAGGCCTTGCTCCGGCGTCAGCTCGCAAGGGGTAAGCTCAGCAGCCCGGTGCTGCTTGACTATCTGTCGATGAAAGTGCGTGCTGGTTGCGAAGACAGTACTGGTAACCCGCTGAAAGGCGCGCTGGCCGCATTGGTATACAGCGCGATCTGCTACCTTGCTTTGGCCAGAGCGCAAGGTCGGGATTTAGGTATCGATTTAACTTCTGCTGGCGCCCGCAAAAGAATCGAGACGCTTATCGAAGATATTGTAGGGGCTGTATTTAAGACGTCTTCCTGATAAATAAGATCCCGGTTTTCAATCAGAGAATAGCCGCCGACATTTCTTTCAGAAACGGCGTGCGACCATAATAAAACCTTCGGCTTCTGAAAGGCGCAGCCCTCGATCAGAGCAGGTTGGCTGCGACTTAGGCGTATGTTGAATCCAATGGTGGATGTTGCCGGCAATAAAAAGATTTTGGCACCGGTTATTAAGAGGGAATTCACTGGAAATCTAGGAGAAAAACTAGTTTGATCGTGGGTAAATTTACATGTGGGACAGGCCTTGCCGGCATGGGGCAGGAGAGGTGGGCGCCCGCGCCGGCAAGTATTGTCTGGGTGATAATGTCTATTGTTCTTTAAAAGCCCTGCCTTATTTAAATACTTTGTATCTAATGTGGGTCACAACGCTGGTTCCACTTACTTCGACTGGCTCTAGTTTAAGGTTCGGCACCCCCTCAAAGAGCCGTGCGCCCGCGCCAATAGTAACAGGCACAACATGCAGCCACAATTCATCAACCAGGCCCGCAGCCAGATATTGATTGATTGTACTTGCTCCTCCCATGATTTTTACATCGCGCCCCGATGCAGCTTCCTTGGCCTTTTTAAGCGCAGATTCAATGCCGTCTGTAACAAAATGGAATATCGTTCCACCTTCCATTTCTACTGACGCGCGCTGCTTATGGGAGAGCACAAAAACCGGAGCATGGTAGGGGGGATTGTTACCCCACCAACCCTTCCATTCCGGGCTTTCTCTTCTGTTGATGGGTCCAAACATATTACTGCCCATAATAAACGCGCCCGCATCAAGAATAGCATCTATTTCCCTTTTATGGCTATGCTTTTCCGGCTCAGAAAACATCCACTGATCCAATAGGTCCGAGTCGAAATTGTCCCCAAATGGTTTTTCGAAGCTTTGATGATGGCCGGCAGAGAATCCATCGAGAGAGACCGTTAAGCCGGACGTTACTTTTGTTTTTTCCATAGAAACTTTACCGGTACAGTTTGGGTGCACCAGCTAGTTCAGCCGGACAGCGCCTTTAACATACCGATAGGAAATGTCACATTCGAGCCAGGCGCCAGGACCTACTGGCACTCTCATGCCGGCGGGCAGCTTCTTTTGGCAACGGGCGGAGTGGGTTATTACCAGCAGAGGGGTGAACCGGTCCGCTTGCTCAGAAGGGGCGACGTTGTCAAATGTCCGGCCAACATACCGCATTGGCATGGCGCTTCACCCACTAGGGGTTTTACCCAGATTGCGATCACCCCCAATACCGCACAAGGAAGAACTACCTGGCTCGAAGAGGTCACCGAGCAGCAGTATCTTAATTTTAAGCAATAGGCAGGTGCTTCGTTCGGGCGACTATTTTTCCAATTTCAGCATACCGGACTTCGCTCCAAATGCAATCGCGTCAACATCGATCAATTCGAGTGACTTCACCATTTTTTGGGTTCCTGTCTTATACTTAATGAAATGTGCTGTTTTCAAGTGAGCCTGATACGCGTCACTGCTGGCATATATTTCCAAAACAGTTACGCGGTTGGGGTGCAGCTTCTCTGTCATCGCGTACAGTGTCAGCACGCCGGGCTCTGATTCCAACGCGGCCTGAGTGTGCTCTTCGATGGCGGCTTTGTACTCATCCAGAAAATTGGGATCAATTTCAAGTTTTGCCAGGCGAACGATCCATGTGCCCGCGTTGATCGTCTTTCCGGATAATACCTGTGCAGTTCCAGCTTGCTGTTTTCCCACCTGGCTGATTACCTGGGTGAGCTGCTTCGGCGTAAGGCCTGTATTTGCTCCCATGGAAAGATGTGCTTTCAACTGAGATTCCACGCCCGTCATCGCTGCCAATGCCGAAATCGTGGCTAGTTCCCGTTGTTGGTAGGTTAAAACATTACTTTCAAAAACGTCGGCAAACAAATGCTCTTTCAAAAAAGCATCTATGCGTGGTGCAAACTCGCCAAAACCCGGAGCGGGTTTTGCCTGAGGCACTTTTGTCAGTGATTCAAGAACCTTTCGGCCTTTCTCGTATTTGTCCGTTGTATCCACCCTGATTTCCGGCTCGGCTGCATCTTTATCGACGATACCTTGTGCCTTTCTTTCGCCTAAAAGCGCTGCTAAAGTATTGATACCGTTCAGGCTCCGTGGAAAACCGCAGTACGCATACAGGTGTACAAGTATTTCCCTGGCTTGGTTGACGGTAAGGCCAGCGTCAAGGCCCGCACTCAATGATGTTTTCAATATTGACAAATCACCGGTCGCTGTGGCCGCGGAAATCGCTACTATACTTTGCTGCCGGGCATCCAGCGACTGGTCCTCATTGCCGTTATTTTGCGCGTTTACATCCATTACAATTAGTAAAATTTTCAGAATTACCATCCATTTCGAAAATCCGGGATTTGTCATAGTTCCTGTTAGTTTTGATTGACTTCGGCATACTGCTGATCTGTCACCGGCGCGAGCCAGACCACATTCTGTTCACCCTTGAAATTAGTGATGGCGATGTGTACAAATTTGCTGGTCGCAGACGCCCCGTGCCAGTGCTCGGTATCTTCAGGGATATTCACGACATCTCCCTTTTTCAGGGCTTGCGCGGGTTTGCCTTTCTGTTGATAAAACCCATTTCCCTCCGTAACAATCAGCACCTGCCCCTTTGGATGCGTGTGCCAATTCGTTCGGGCACCCGGTTCAAAGGTCACGCTTCCGAGCGCGAACTCGTTGTTTTTGTCTCTGGAAGCCAGGGCATACAAAAATGCACTACCACTGAAATAGGAGGCTGGCAGCGGCTCGCCCTTGGGAAAAATAGAAGAATTCGTTTGCTCCGACATGATCCTCTGTTGGTTTTTGATGCTGCAGCCAGTCATCCAGATCAGGATGGCGGCTGACAGAAAAATGAAGATGTTTTTGATGAATGTACCCATAATTTTTGGCTAATGAATACTGTAACCGCCATCTATTACCAGTGTGTGCCCAACGACTAAACTGGCAGCATCACTGCACAGCCAGACAACGACATCCGCGATTTCCTGTGGACGCCCGAGCCTGCCGACCGGCACCTGTTTCAGCATCGCGTCTAGCGCCTCTTGCTGCCCGCCTTCAATCATTTTATCCGCCATCGGCGTGTGGATCAGGCCGGGGCATATGGTGTTGATCCGGATTCCCTGCGGCGCATATTCCAACGCCGCGCTTTTGGTCAATCCGATCACGCCGTGCTTGGCTGCATGGTAGGTGCCGCGCTGAGCGCCTCCCAGGATACCACCGATCGAAGAGCAATTCACGATCGCCCCGCTTCCCTGCCGGCGCATTTGTTGTAACTCATGTTTCATACAGCTCCATACACCCCGTAAGTTGATACCTGTAACCCGGTCGAAATCCTCTCTGGTCTGATCGGCGGCATCTGCAAGGGCATTCTGAACACCTGCATTGTTATAAGCAGCGTCCAAACGCCCAAAGGTCGATACCGTTCTCTCAATCATGGCCTGAACGGCTCGGTCGTCAGAGACGTCACATACCAGCGCCAAGGTCTTGTGACCTTCTGCGGCTAACCTCTCTGCGGCTGCGTTAACCTGTTTTTCATCCCAATCTCCGAGTACCACTGATGCACCTGCCTTGGCAAAAGCTTCGGCGGCAGCGAACCCGATCCCTGATGCCGCGCCTGTGACCAGTGCCACTTTATCTTTCATTATTTTCATCGTGCGACTACCTTTCTGTTTAAATTACTTAGGGGGCATAACAAGCTTAAATTTACCCCTGCACAAAGGTCATACAGCGCTGATATTTTGTGCTTATACAGTTTACAGGTTTGCCTACCATTTTTACAGGTTCGGATTTCCAGACGTTGTTTGCATTTCATTACCGGTTAATTTGCATTAACAAATCATCAGGGATATGGACAGCATTTTGAGGATAGACACCGTGAGTCAGCACGACGCATTTTACCACCAACAGAACCTTCATCCGCTGGTAAGCGTCATCGATTTCACCGGCAGGACACCTGAGGTATATGCGTCGAGAATGAATTTCGGCTTTTATGCAGTGTATTTAAAAGAGGTAAAATGCGGCGATATGAAGTACGGGCGCCATACCTACGACTACCAGGACAGGACATTGGTTTTTGTAGCGCCGGGCCAGATCATCAATGTGGACATCAACAAGGATTACAAGCCTCAGGGATATGCGCTGCTATTCCATCCTGATCTGGTCCGGGGAACTTCATTAGGTAAGCACATCGAGCACTACAACTTCTTTTCATATGAGAGTAAGGAAGCGCTGCATTTATCTGAAAAAGAGCGGAAAATCGTTTTGGATTGTTTTGAGAAAATTAAATACGAGCTCGAACAGGGAACAGACAAACACAGCAGGACCCTGATTTCCTCCAATATTGAGCTGTTTCTGAACTATTGCGTGCGGTTTTACGACCGTCAGTTTATCACCAGACAGGATGTCAATAAGGATAGCCTGGAAAAGTTTGAGGCTTTGTTGAACGACTATTTTCAGTCTGACAAGCCGCAGCTCATCGGACTGCCATCGGTCAGCTACTGTGCCGACCAGCTGCACCTTTCAGCCAATTATTTCGGCGATCTGGTCAAGAAGGAAACAGGAAAAACGCCAACGGAATACATTCAATTAAAGCTCATGGATCTGGCAAAAGAGAAAATTTTGGAACGGAACAGATCGATTAGTGAAATCGCATTTGAGCTAGGTTTCAAATATCCGCAGCATTTCACCAGGCTATTTAAGAAGACGACCGGGATTACACCGAATGACTACCGGTCGCTGAACTGAATGGATAATTTACCTGCTTATCGTCATGAGCAGTTTCGATCTAAGCTATTTCAGGGCAATAATGCCAGTAGCTTTCTTATTTTCCGGTCACATTTTTTATTCAACATGTCCTTACTTAGTTCCATAATTTGCTTTGGGCGTATCCTTGAACACATATTGTTCATTTTACATATCTTTTAGCTTTACGATGTTATTTACGCAGGGGAAAAGAGACAATTATGAGTCCCAGTATGGTTCTATCCCCAATTACCTTTATTGGGACCAGTCTGCCCGTCCGCTTGCTGAGTTGATGCGATCTTACGTCGAAAATTGGGCGGCAGATTTTGAAATGGATGCTGAGTTTATCTCAAAGTTTTGCTCCAAACGCAATGACCATCATGAGGCTGCGCTTTTTGAGCTCACCGCACATGCTGCGCTGCGAGGCGCAGGTCTTAGCGTAGTAAAACTTCCCCGTGCTGAAAATAAAATGCCAGATTTTAGGGTTTCGGCAAAAGAGATTGACCTAGAATTTTTTATAGAGTGCACCCTCTCGGCAGATTCTTTCAACACCACAGTAGATGACGCAAAGAAAAATGAAGTATTAGAGGTAATTGAAGGCCTTGACTATTTTCCTTACTTCGTCAATGTTGAGTTTGTTGAGATGTCTAATCAAAGTATTTCAAAAACAAAGCTCAAAGCCAAGATTGAAGAACTGCGGCTGACCTGTGACAAGTACTCCGCTGATGATCTTAGGGACCTGGAATTCTGTTTTGAAAATAACAATTGGCAGATTCAATTATCGCTGGCCCGGAAAAATGGGCGGGTCAAGAGAAGTTTAGGGTACCACACTGATCAGTTTAAAATGATCGATCCTGTCACGAAGCTGACCAATGCGTTGTCTGGCAAGAAGGCAAGCCGTTATCAGCTTGGGTCTGCTCCATATGTCATCATGGTCAACACCTATGATGGGTTCGCTAAGGAGCTTGATTTTTCAACAGCATTATTCGGAATTGGAACAGGTTCTGCCCAGGTCCTGTATCCATTCAATACACACTCATTCTTCATGACAAAGGGACTACCGGTCAATACAATGGTGTCCGCTGTTGCCTTCTGCCGGAATTTTCATGTGTTTGGGCTGTCAGCTTGTAAAATTGAAGTATGGCACAACCCTTTCGCGGCAAATCCGCTACTGCCGGGACTACTACCGTTCGACGAGTACGTTTTCTCGGTTGTAGGGAATGTGCTTGAGCGGAAACACCATCAGAAGCAGAATGATGCGTTTGAGCTCTTGGGTGTCTCTAGAGAGCACTATATCTCTGCGCGAGCATCTTCGTGACTCAGAGAAAATTCAATTTTAAGTAAATTATTCCGACCGTCAGAAAATCAGCTGTTAGAAATGCTGGATTGCAGTAGTGTGGGACACATTTTTAGAATGTCTTGCGTTGCGAGCAGGTAAGCATAACTTCATGATTTGCGTTAAATGGTCAGATCTGCCTTCAAACTTTCTCCATAATTGCCAGCTAGTTTTCGCAAAAAATTACGCATCATGGATTTGTTGGAAACGCTGCTGACTAAGAAACACAGGCTACTGTTAGCCGTCCTTGTATCACTTCTGGCTGGCTTTGGCCTTTTGACTTTGCTTGTCAGCACGCTGCCTGTCTCATTTATCGACCTGCATTTTTCGCATGAAATCCAGGAGCAGCGGGCAGCTGCGCTAGACAGCCTGATGCGCCTTGTCAGCTGGCCGGGAAATGCTCCCTATTCTGTGGCCATGGTTTTGCTTGTCGCAGGGGCATTTTATATGTTGCGCTATCGCAAGGAGGCGCTTTTCACACTTTTTACCTTGCTTTCCGGGCTGGTCAGCTGGTCATTGAAAATCCTGATTAACAGGCCAAGGCCAACACAGGACCTGGTGTTGATCATCGAAAAGGCCCGCTATCAAAGCTTTCCCAGCGGCCATACGCTCTTTTACACCGTCTTCTTTGGCTTTCTGATCCTTGCGATGGGTAATTTAAGAAGCCTTCCTTCGGCGGTACGGATCAGCGTTAGCCTATTTTCTGCACTTATGATATTTCTGGTCGGCATTTCAAGGGTTTACCTGGGTGCTCACTGGCTGACCGATGTGCTGGGAGGGTTTATGCTCGGGCTGGTTTGTCTTTTCGCGCTCGGGCATTTCTACTTTCGCAGCAAGCTCTGAGAGCGCATCCCTTAGCCGGTAGATATACCAGTACCTGGCTATTTTGCCATTTCGGTATTGCGGCACGGCAGCGGCCATCTCAATTTTTTTGAAATCTTTCCCGTACAGCAGCTTTGGATCGTCAAAGTTATTGGAAGGACTGATATAGTATGCGTCCGATCCAGGCTTGATAGTCCCGTAGTTACTGTTGAGCCAGGAGAATTTATGAAGGTCCTTGAGCTCTCCCAGCCCTAGAAACCTGATCTTTAAAGGGTAGGCCAGATAAAAGTAAAGGTGCCCGCCGGGAAACCATTTATTGGTTACGATAGGGGCGTCAGATGAAATTTTTCCCGTTGCAATGTCTTTTTTTTGCAATTTTTCAAATGCTGGTAGCAGCTGCTCCCAGCCGGTCAGATCCAGGGTAAAATCGCCGTTGCCCGTCTCGGGCGCCGGTCTTTCTGAAAGCGTTCCCGGATAGCATTTGATAAGGACTGGACCTGCTATACAGATTAGCGCCATCAGAATCGTGCTGGCGCGCAGAAGGGTCAGGACTTTTGTCTGCTTTTGCTCATGCTGGTAATCCAGGTACGCGCCTGAAAGGAGGATCAGTGAAACATACCCAGGACCGCTCCAATGCGGTAAGGTCTCACGCAGAAGCGACACCACCGTGGTCGCAGCGATAATAGGAAGGCCGCACCAGAGCAGTAATTTTTGCTTGTCGCCGCTGGCAATATTTGCTTTTTTGTAGATGGCCGTCAGCGCAAGCAGGTGAAGGGCAAATTGAAACGGGTTTGCATAGGCGATCTGGCCTATGCTTGTCAGGCCAAACGATCTGAGGTTAATGCCATCGTCAGCCGTTACGCGCGCTGCGTGAAAGCGCCAGGTAATAAAATCGTTGGCAACATTCCAGTACAGGATCGGGCAGGCGATCGCAGCCGTAAGCGCAACAGAGACGTAGAGCCATGGATTTTTCAGCCATTGGCGCTGATGAAAAATCGCAAAGCCCCCAAAGCCCGCCCATAGGAAAATCCCATGCACCTTTGACATTACCGCAAGGCCAATCCAAAGCCCCAGGCTCAAAACAGCTTTGTTTTTTGCCGCGCTTTGCGTGGACGCTACCATTTTCAGCATCTGGTGCAGCGCGGCAAGCCAGAAAGTGAGCTGCACCGAATCGGGCAGTATAAAAAGGCCTGAAATAATGCTGGTGTATATGCAGGTGTTATAAAGCAGGGCCGCGTAGATGCCCGCGCGCTCGCTTCTGAGCTGCTTTCCGCACAGGGCGATCAGCCAGGTGCTCGCCGCCGCACCGATTATTGCCGGCAGCCGCATGGAGAGCCCGGTTATCCAATGCAGATTGAGCGTACTCAGACGGATAAACAAGCCGATTAGTGGCGGGTGGTCGAAATGATTCCAGTCCGGCTGAACCGCGTAGGTGAAGTAATACACCTCGTCATTTCCTAAGTTCAGCTTGCTGGCCAGAAGAACCCTAATTGCGCTCGTGCAAATGATCAGTTTGGCCATTGGGCTTAAAAGCCAGTTGTTTTCGCGCATTAAGGTGTTGGTCTGTCTGGGATGCTAGTCGTTAATACGGACTGCTTCAAAATCCCCTACGGCACATTTGGCCGGTTGGTGGGGTGGAGGGGAAAAAATAGTTAGGCGCCCCACCACCAGCGGTAAGTCCACGTAACCACAGATGCTGGCCCGGCGCCAGCCGCCCCAATCTAACAAGCAGTCTAATGATCAGAAACAAATTAATTGGGTTCATATCAGGCTTTGCAGCGGCTCTGATGATTAGTCTTTTGGCCTCAGCCCAGACGGTCAATGTGAGCGGGAAAGTTACCGAAGAGGGATCTGGTCAGCCTGTCCCGTTTTGCACGCTTTATTTTGTTCAGGCTAAAACGGGCGCTGTTTGTGATGAAAACGGCATCTTTTCGCTCAGCTCGCCTTTGAAGCCAGATTCGTTAAGAGTGTCTGCCATGGGATTCGAAGCTAAAACGATTTTTGTCAGCGCCTGTTCGCAGGGCATGGCAATTACCCTGCGTCAAATAGCCAGCCAGTTACAGCAGGTCCAGGTAATCGGATACAAAGACCCGGGAAAGGCGCTGCTCAAAAAAGTGATTGCACGCAAGCCGGTAAACGACCCTGAGCGTCTGAAAAGTTTCAGGCGCAATGAATACCTGAAAACAAGGGTCGATCTTTCTGGCCTGAAGCAAACTGGTGGCAGGGGCACGTTGCAGCTTGCCGCCCGTATTTATGAGAGTTTTGCCTCCGATAGCAGTTCAATGGGAGTACTACCGCTTTATTTTGCCGAGCAGTACTTTGAATTTTATCATGCCAAAACAGCTGACACGGATATCCGCACCGAACTGGCAAGAAAGACGATGAATTTGTCCACTGATCAGCTCGCGCCAAAACTCGACAAATTCTATATTGTGCCCTCGATCTATGATGCGGTCATCCCCCTCCTGAAAACCTCCTTTATCGGCCCGGTCTCAAACATCGGCCTGGGCTTTTATCATTATCAGATCATCGACACGCTCGCAGCAGAGCCGCATAGGACATTCAAAGTCGGTTTTGCGCCCAAGTCCTCTGGGGAGAACACCTTCACCGGCACGCTCTGGATAGAAGATGACACTTATGCGGTCAAGAAAGTGATCATGCACACCAGCCCCGATGTCAACCTGAACTTTATCCAGTCGATGCGCATTGAGCAGCTCTACCAGCAGCTTCCATACCCGGAAAATGCCACTGCCGCGGGCCGTGGAAACATCGCGGTTCCCGATTCGGTCTGGATGCTTGCTGTCAACAACACTGCTATCACATTCCAGCACGGATTGCAGCTGCTCGGCCTGCCGGTTAGTGAGGACACTACCGGCAAGAAAATCATCCTGACTTCTAAGGGGATGTTTTCGGGCTTTGAGCTGAACGGGGCTAAACCAACACCTCAGTCGTCCGCGCAGGACACCGGGAAAGAACTGGGACAAAGCGAGCGCCTTGCGCCGTTATCGGCGGACGAGCAGGCTATTTACGCTACCGTAGACTCGCTTCGCACCAACAAGGCCTTTAACAGAAACATCAAGCTCGCCACGCTTGTGGCCAGCGGGTATTGGGATTTTGCTAACCGCCTCCGGCTTGGCCCGCTTTCGTCCATCGTCAGCAGCAACTATGTCGAAGGCTTGCGTATACGCACAGGCGTTTGGACTCTGGAAGGCTTTAACAAGCAGATTAACCTGAACGGCTACCTGGCCTATGGCCTAAGGGACGGTAGATGGAAAGGCGGCATGGGCATTAAATATGTCCCTTCGCGGGCGCCATACCGGAAGACCGAGATTTTCTGGCGAAAGGACTATGATCTGCTCACAGAAAACGATGATGAGTTGGATATGGACAATATCTTCACCCTCGGGCTGCGAAAGAATCTTCCAGCCTACCAGATTTTTACAAATCAATTTAAACTGCTGCACGAGCGCGACCTTAACCATAATTGGTCGGCCAGGCTCTTTGCCGCCTACAAGCAGATGAGCCCAACCTTCGATTTTAGCTACGCGGCCTCTGAGGCTGCGCCTCAAACCCAGCACACGGTTAGCACCAGCGAAGCTGGCATTAACCTTCGCTACGGGCATAATGAGCGCACCACGATTTTTAACTATGATAAGATCCGGATCTACACCCGTTCCCCGGTTTTGAACCTTGGTTTTGTTCACGGCTTTAAAATGTTTCCCGGCAGCGATTTCGCCTATAATAAGGTTAATGTGGGCATTAGCCAGGAATTTAATATGCCTTTGAAAGGCTCTTTCTATTATAACCTGAGCGCAGGTAAAGTATTTGGGACGCTTCCCTACATCCTGCTACACAACCCCAGGGGCAATCCCTATTATGTTTCCAGCCGCTACACATTCAATAATATGCGGCCCTTTGAGTTCTCCGCCGACCGGTATGCGAGCCTGATGGTGCGCTACTCGATGGGCGGGCTGATTTTGGACCATTTGCCGTTGCTTCAAAAATTCAACATCCGGGAGCGCCTGCTGGCAGGGCTTTATTGGGGTGATATGTCCGCGGCCAACAAGCACCTGAACCGTTTCAATCCGGCGCAAACCACCGGGAAAATCCCATATGCGGAGGCAGGCTTTGGCTTTGAGAACATTTTCAACGTGCTAAGCATTGATGCGGTTTGGAGGCTGAACTACAACGGGCTAAATCCTTCCGGTCGCTTTGGCATATTTACCGGATTCAAGATTGTTTTTTAACAGCTTCCAGCCCAAATCCAATCTTTCTCCAGAATCTGGTTTTTACTTAGAATTATCAACCAAAACAAATTATCCATATGAAAAAGACCGCAATGTTATGCGCCGCGATGCTGGTATCGGGCTTTGTTTTCGCGCAGAAAAAGACGGAGAAAGTAAATGTGCCCGCTGCCGTACAAGCTGCCTTTGCCAAGCAGTTTCCAAGCGCTAAGAGCGTAGAATGGTCGATGGAAAGCAAGACAGAATACGAGGCAGAGTTCAAGAACGGCGCTTTGGAGCAGGCTGCCAATTTTGACGCCTCGGGCAAATGGGTAGTCACCGAGACCGAGATCAAAAAGGCAGACCTGCCCGCAGCAGTCACCAAAGCGATCGCCAAGGATTTTGCGGGTTATAAAACCGAGGAAGTTGAAAAGGTCGAAAAGCCGGGAAGCGTGTATTATGAGCTCAAAGTAGAGAAGGGGGAAACCTCTTACGTGGTCGAGGTCTCCCCAGAGGGTAAGGTGCTTAAAAAGCAGCAAGAGAAAGAAGAAAAGAAACGGTAATTCCAGCGGGCAACCAGCAAGCTGGCCGGTTGCCCGTTATTTTATTCTGTATAGTACCTGCAAGCGGAAACCTGGCGAAAAGTTGCTTTTGGCATAGGCCACATTTCTCAGTTGCCAGGTGGCAACCGGGCCTAGCCGGAAAAGAAAGCGCTTCCAGCTTCTTTCGATCCCGATCTGGGCAGTCAGGTTGCTAAATGCCGGAACGCGAAGGCTTGCATTATACTCGCCCTGATCAAATGAGAGATTGTCTTCCTTGTAGTCAAAATGAATTCGCTGCTGGCCGTAGACTGTCAGATCGGTCCCCAGCCCGAACCGTAAAGCCCAGGCCGGATGCAGCCGGTAGTGGTAGGCGAAGGCGACAGGGACCTGAATTACCTGGTAGGAGTGCTCGATATTGAGAAGGTCCACATTTTCTGCCACATAAGGGGCATACAATTTTCTGAAATCCTCGCCGGTTTGCTGTTTGTACTGCTCGGCAGTGTAATATCCCGGCCCCGTAATCTGCTGCCAGCCAAGACCTGTTTGCACGCTCCATTTTGGGCTAAGGCGGATTTCGCCCAGCGCGGATGCCCCGGCAGCATCTTTGCCCGCATTAAATCCGGCGCCCGCATAATAATGCCAGTCCGGCCATTGAAACTGTTTTTTGGCAGGGAACGCTTCCACTGATTCCTTTGAGGGGGCCGTCATGGGCGCTTTAATCGCCGGCCGTTGTAACCGCACCACGGCAAGCTCAAAGTGACCGGCCGGGCTGAGCTCGTGCAATTCGGTGATCGGGTTTTGACTTGCCTGTACATTTGCGTTTGCCGGCCCTATGAAAGTATTTGCTCCTGTGGTTTGGAGCGGCAGATACTGGCTTTTTGAATTCCGCGCGCTTGCAGCATTAGCCCGTGAAAGCCCGGGCTCAATCTTTAATTGCGTTAAAGCTGAATCAACGCCTGGCGCTTGCGAAACCTTTTGTGGCAAGGCATTGGAAATAGCAGCTATTGTCGAATCCCGGATGATTGGGTCATTCAAGGAACTTTGGGAACCTGCCATCAGGCGGTCCTGATAGCGCAGCCTTTCGATGTATATCGTGTCGGTTTTGACGATCGTGTTCGAAGATGCTGTTGGTGTGCCGGCTTGGATTTGAGTGTAGGTGGCCGCGTTGAGCTTCAAGGAATCCAGTGACTGGCTCAGTGATTTGATCGTCGTGTTTTGCATATAGTTACATAGCAACGAGCCGATCAGCAGCATTGCCGCAGCCGCGTAGGCGGTCAGGCCCTGCCAGCTCCAGGCGGAGGTGCCTCCGAGGCCGGCAGAAACATAGCCATGTATCCTGTCGACCTCGTCCGGAGTGGGCTCAGGATGGATCGCCAGCAGTTTCCGTCGGAATTCGTCGTCAAATTGCTCAGTTTGCATTAAGTCCTTTATTAGGCAAATTGTAAAGTTGATACAAATGCGGGTGGTTCAATTTTATCATCGTCTGCAGCTTACGCCGTGCATCCCTCAAATTAGACTTGGATGTTCCTTCCTGGATGCCAAGCATCGATGCAATTTCCCGGTGGGAATACCCGTCGATCACAAACAGCGTGAAAACCATGCGGTATACCGGAGGCAGGCTCTGCACGAGCACAAGGATTTCGCCAGAAGATATCTCGCTGAGGATATCGCTACTGTAATCAGCTACGTCCACGTCTTCAAGCCCTGTTGACTGGGCATTCCACTTGACATTCCTGCGGTAATAGTCGATGGCTGTATTGATCACGATCACACGGAACCATGCTTTAAAGGGCTGAGCGTAATCATAGCTATTCAGGTTTAGAAATACCTTGAGAAATCCATCATTGACGATCTCTTCTGCCTCCTCAAAACAAGCCGCATATCTGAGGGATATGCTTTTGGCATATCCTGCGAATTGCCTGATCAGGCAGCGCTGCGCTTGCGGGTCACCAAGTTTGCAGGCGTCGAGCATGCTGCTCAGGTCCTGCTCGTTGAAACGGATTTTCTTTTTGAACAACAAGAGACGGGGTCGTTTTGGCGTCACCTTCTCGATACGGAAGGCTTGCGGTAAAGGTGGGGTGGCATTCTGGATTTTTTTTGGAGCACAATTTTTGACGATTTGCACCCCACCAATTTTTTCCGGGCCCCGTAATGTGCTTGTGAAAACAGTGTATCCCTGTTTTGCCCGATATGATGGTTTGTGTAATTAAAAAGGCTTTGCTATTACCGCTTTTCTTGTTTTTGCTTGGTTCTTCACTGCTTTGGGCTCAGGATAGTGTGATCCTGAAAAACGGCACTGAAATCCAGGTGAAGGTGCTTGAAGTTTCTTCTGCCCAGATCAAGTACAAAAAGCAGGAAAATCCAGACGGGCCACTTTACACCTACTCGATTAAAGATGTGCTGCTGATCAAATATGCCAATGGGACCAAAGATGTTTTCGGTTCGCAGTCTTCATCTGTGACCACTGCGCTGCCTGAACCCAACTCACCCAGGATTGAGACTGTCGAGCAGCTCAGATACAGAAGAGGGTTTTGCTCGGGCCAATTTGTCTCACCGCAGGGCAATCGTCTGTCCGGGGCCGAGACGCGCCAGCTGCTTTCGGCCACCCCGGCCGCGCTGGACTACTACCAGCGGGGCAAGGCGCTCAGGATGGGTAGTTACCTGACTTCGGCGGCAGCGGTCGGAATGATCGGCGGGGGCCTTGCCGTAGCGCTATTGGCAGGTGAGGGCAATGGCGGTGAGCATCATGGCTGGAATCTGGGGCCAGGTGACAAGGAAAACGGCATTGGAGATAACCGCCACGACGAGCACCACAACGGGGATTTAACCCAGGCGGGGTATATCGTTGCCGGCGCAGGCCTGCTGACGGGCCTTGTAGGGATTTGGCTCGACCACCGGGTCACTATCAATTTCAAAAGGGCCGCAGAGCAATACAACAACTCGCGGCCGGTTAGCCTTCATTTTGGCCCGAGCACCAAAGGTCTGGGCCTGGGAATGGCGCTTAAATTTTAGATGGATGAAGGGCCGGAAGCCTGCCGCTAACAGGTGGGCTGCTGCCCAAACTTCTTTTTAACAACTCCAAAAGCATAAATCACCCCACCTCTTGAAAACGATCCTTGATTACATTCAAACTGCGCCGGACCAGGCCAGAATTGCGATCCTTGCTATTTCAATGTTTTTGCTTTGGAATGCAGAAAATCTGACAACCGGTTACCAGAAATGGCGGCACGCGGCCAAAAACGCAATGTTCGTATTGACGGCTGCGCCCGTACAACTTTTATTGGGCATAGCCTTCAACGCGCTTTTTCATTTTAACCAGACGCATCACTACGGGCTAATCAACTGGCTGCCGGCCGGCCATTCACAGCTCACAGAGTTTGTCGCCACCTTTCTTGTGCTGGATCTTTTAGAGTACCTCTATCATGTGCTGATGCACCGCTATAAAATCCTGTGGCGATTTCATGTGGTTCATCATAGCGATCAAGTCGTGGATGTGTCTTCCACGCTCAGGGAACATCCGGCAGAGACTGCGATCAGGCTGGCTTTCACACTGGTCTGGGTGGCCGTCTCGGGAGCCGCCTTCTGGGCGGTGATGCTAAGGCAATTGATTCAGATCTTTTCTAATGTACTGGCTCATTCTAACCTGAGGCTTCCTGAGAAGTTAGACAAGGTGCTCGGGCTCGTTTTCATCACGCCAAACCTTCATCAAGTGCACCATCACGACCAGCAGCCGTACACCGACAAAAACTTTGGTGACGTGCTCAGCATTTGGGACAGGGCATTCGGGACTTTTGGAAGGCTCGGCAAAGACCAGGTCCGGTTCGGCATCGATACGGTAACAGAGCCTGCTGAGCTCGACCGCTTTGGGAAACTGCTCGCCCTTCCCTTTAAATCCTTCACTAAAAAACCTTGATAACTAGCAGCTATGAAGTTCAACGTTGATACGCTAAGGCATTACCTTTTGGTTCAGCAGGGCATACTTCCAGAGCGGGTAAAACTGGAAACCAGTTTCAAAGACCAGCTTGGCATGTCCGATGAAAAGGTCAAATCGATGCTGGCATTTGTCAGCAGCTATACGGGCGTCATTTTTCCCAGGGACGCAAGCCACTACCTGTCAGATGTCTTTGATCTTTTGATCCATGTGATGATCCGCTCGGACGAAGTCGACTTGGGAGATGAGTTTTTCCTGGGTGTCGCCGAGCCCGGCTGGCAGGCGTTTCTGCATACCAAGTTCAGTATTCCCATCTACGCTCATCTTAACTGAAAACCGATGTCAAAAGTTGTGCTCGCCCTGTGGCTCGTGTTGCTATGTCATGCTGCCGCCTTTGGTCAACCGGTCACGCTGAGCGGCTACGTGAAAGATCTTCGGACCGGCGAGGCGCTGATCGGCGCCTCGGTCAGGGTCTTGGGCCAGCCTGTTGGAACAACAACCAATAATTACGGCTTCTACTCGCTTACTTTTAAAAAGGCTGATTCGCTGGTCGTTATAGCAGGTTTTGTCGGTTACAGCGATTTGCGTGTAAGTATCGCCCACCCCCAGGCTCAGCGAATGGACTTCTCCCTGGCCGAGAACCCTACCCAGTTGGGGGAGGTTACCATCACCCAAGATCAGGCGGGTCAGGTGCTCAGCACGCAGATGAGCGCTATCAACGTGCCGATGCGGCTGGTTAAAACGTTGCCGGTTTTGTTTGGCGAGCGCGACATTCTAAAAACCATTCAGACATTGCCGGGTGTACAGGCGGGGCAGGAGGGGACTACCGGCTTCTACGTTCGCGGGGGCAATAGTGATCAAAACCTGGTTTTGCTAGACGATGCGCCAGTCTACAATCCAAACCATTTGTTCGGCCTTTTCAGCACCTTCAACACGGGCGCTATCAATCAGGTCAAACTTATCAAAGGAGGTTTTCCCGCCCAATATGGCGGCAGGCTCTCTTCGATACTGGATGTGACCATGCGTGATGGCAGCAGCAAGAAATTCGGCGGACAGGCGGCCATCGGGCTTATTTCTTCCAACCTAACACTGGAAGGTCCTTTCAGCAAAGGCAAAGGCTCGTTTATAGTTTCGGCGCGAAGGACTTACCTGGATCTTCTCTTAAAGCCGTTTTTACCAAAACAGAACCGCACCAACTACGTTTTCTATGACCTGAACGCGAAGCTGAATTATAGCCTGGGCCGAAAAGACAAGGTTTTTATAAGCGCTTTCACCGGTAGCGACGATGCCCAGTACACAGGTGTAAACAGCCTTAACTACGGGATCAGTTTTGGCAACAGCACCGCCACCGCCCGCTGGACGCATATTTTTAATCCCAAGCTCTTTGTAAATACAGCGGTGCTTGTCAACCGGTATCAGTTGAGCTTATCTACGCTTCAAAGCGGGTACAACTCCCAGATCTATACCGGAATTCGTGACTACTCTTTTAAATCTGACTGGGAGTACTATCTCTCACCCAAGCATACGCTGCATTGGGGCGGAATTGTGAGCCGCCATGCATTCTCGCCGCTGTCAGCCTCTTCACGCATCCCCAAGAGCGGCAAGATCCCGCCCTTTCCGCTGGATAGTATCCACCGGCAATTGGCAACCGAAACAGCGCTATATATGGCCAATGACTGGAATATTAGTGAGCGTATAGCAATATCCGTTGGCTTGCGTATGCCATCTTTTTTCCGCGGATCGGCCAGTTATACCCGCGTGGAGCCACGCGTTTCGGGCAGGGTATCGCTTTCGAAAAACTCTTCACTGAAAGCATCTTATACACTTATGAACCAGTTTCTGCACCTGGTGCCTAATTCGACAGCGTCGCTACCCACCGATATCTGGATAGCCAGCGGGCCGTCGGCACTGCCGCAGACCTCAGCGCAGTTTGCGGCCGGATGGTTTGCCACCAGCAGCGATCACGTCTATGAATTCAGTGTAGAAGCATACTGGAAGCAAATGCGCCATCAGGTCCTATTTAAAGAGGGAACCCAATTAACTACCGGCAGCGATATTGAGCAGAACCTGGTATTTGGGAACGGGAAAAGTATTGGCATCGAGTTTTTTGCCCGCAAGAATAGCGGGGCTCTGACTGGCTGGGTATCCTACACGTTGTCAAAAACAACCCAGCAGTTCGATCAGCTTAACAAGGGCGCAGTGTTCCCTTTCTCCTACGACCGCAGGCATAACCTGGCCGTGGTTGGAAGCTATGAGCTATCGAAAAAATGGACCGTCGCGGCTAATTTTACATTCTATACCGGCAGGCCCTACACGCTTCCGGTCGGTAAGGTTCAGATCGATGGCGGCAGCACTCTGTATAACTCGATCTATTCGGATTACCAGTCCCGCAATAATTACCGCCTGCGCGCTTATCACCGTCTGGATCTGAGCCTGACCTACAAAAAGGCTAAGAAATGGTTCAAAAAGCAGATCGATACCGAGTGGGTGTTTAGCGCTTATAACATTTACAGCAGAATGAACCCATACTTTGTCTACACGACCACCGATGATTTTACAAGGCTACCCGTTGCCAGGCAGGTATCACTGCTGCCCATCATCCCATCTGTCAGCTACCAGGTTACTTTTTGATATGAAGCAAATAACATTTCTGGCCCGTCGCCGGATTATCGCTACGTTTTTGCCCTTCTTTGTGGCAGCTATACTTACTGCCGGGTGCGAGAAAACCATTAACGTCAAAATACCGCCCTATCAGGGGCTTGTCTCCATCGAGTGCATGCTTACCGCTGGTCAGGTGCCGGTTTTATACCTGAGCCAGTCAACTGCTTTTTTCGCCTTAGAGCGAAGCCCGAAAGAGCTTTTCCTGGATGGGGCAAAGGTAATTATCAGCTCTGGCGGCCTGCGCGATTCGCTGGTGGCCACCATGGGCCGCGACTCCTTTTTGTGCCAGGATACCTACTATTACCAGGGCAGTATCAAGATCAACCCGGGTAAAACCTACGAGCTGGAAGTGAGTTATGGCGGCAAAACCTACCGCGCTACAACGACCGTGGATCAGAAGCAACCCCGTATCTCGGGCGTTGGATACGTCTCGGCATTCAAAGATATTTATGGCGAGCACGAAGGTGTTACCGTTGACTTTACCGATACGCCAGGCCAGATCAACGCCTACCGCATTCAAATGGACCGCCAGATAGACAGCAGCGCCCGCAAAACCGAAAGCAGCTATAAAAGCGAGTGTAACGGGGCCAGCCTGTTTACCGTCCAGGAAGTGGGAAGGGCTATCTATTTTGACAAAACAAGCGGTGATGGAAGGCCTGTCAGTGTCACAGTCGAGCCTACCTATTCTCACCATAAAGGTTCTCTGGCTACGGTTTCCCTGCAAGCGATGGACCCGTCCTCGGCCCGCTTTTATGATCAGCTCGACAGGCAGAAGCTTGCGACTGCCAACCCTTTTGTCGAGCCGGTTTTTCTGACAAGTAGCATCGAAGGTTGCATGGGAGTTTTCGGTCATTATGTCCGCTCAGAGCCTGTCCAATTTATTTACCCCGAGTAATGACGGATCACAATTAATCCAGGTACGAATCATGAATAACCGAATTACGCTGATTTTGCTTTTGTTGACCCTTTCCTGGCAGTCAATGGCGGAACACCGGGTGATCAGCGCTAGCGTCGCTGGAAGGAATTTAATTATTGAGTGCGTCGAGCAGATCTATAACTTTAATTTTGGCCGGGCTCAGACGCTCTGCCGACAAATCGAGGGGCAATACGCGGGGCATCCTGCCGTAGGTCTGCTGTCTGCGACAAACAAGTATTGGCAGTGGTACCCCGAAAGAAAAGATAAGCTGCTTGAAAGCCAGATTCGCACAGAGCTCAAAGACGCTTCTGAAAAGTCATCGAAATGGATTTCTTCGTCGGCGGCAGATATTCCCGAGGCAATGTTTATCTACTTTTCAGCAGAGGCGCTGCTGGCAAGGATGGATAACTTCGCTCACGCGACGATGGCTTCTGTTGGGCATGCAAAAAATGCCTATCCATATATAAAAAAGAGTTTTGTCCACCAGGACACCTACCCGGACTTTTTACTGGTAGCAGGGCTGTATAACTATTACCGCCAGGAATATGTGATCATAAAACCATTTTATAAGGCAATGGTTTGGTTTATGCAGGATGGCGACAAGCAGCTTGGCCTGGCCCAGATGAAAGCGGCTTGCCAGAGCTCGCTGTTTTCAAAAGCCGAGGCCGGCATTTACCTTGCCCATGTGCTGACCGACTATGAAAAAAAGCCTCAGCAGGCATACCAGGGCTTATTTGAGCTCGCTGAGCGTTATCCCAACAACTTGTACATCCAAAGTAAACTATGTGAGCTTTACCTGCATTTAAGAATGCCGGCCAAGGCGCTGCCATTAATAGAAATGCTTCGTGAAAGCAAAATAGCAGGCTACCAGGTTTACGCCATGATAAGCAAGGCTCGATATGATCTTCTGACCGGAGACAGCGGCTCTGCTCTGGCTGGCGCGAGCCGCCTTCAAGCCATGGATCTCAAAGATGAGACGGTCCTGGCGTACACCCATCAGATCATGGCCATTCTTGACGCAAGGCAGGGTAGGGCCGAGCTGGCAAAGCAGCATTACAGGAAGGTGAAACAGCTTTCGGAATACCCTATTTTGACCGATGAGGCTGATCAGTATCTGCAAAGCCATTAAAGTAGGCCGGCAGTACCCGTCATCAGTTGCCGCCATGAAAAAAGATCCCGATTAGTCCTGGCCGGTTACCTTATAACTAGGGTAGTTGACGGCTGAGTTGTCATTGAAGGGAATTGTGAAAATCAACATTATACCAACAGGGTGCTTGGCCATTTCCGCAGATTAGCCAACGACCAATTTCGGAGTAAAACCCACCGCTAACAAGTAAGTTTAAATGAAAAAAGTAGCTGAATTCTTCTCTTCTGAGAAGGTCATTTTGTCCGTCTATGTGCTGCTGAGCATCATTATTGCCATTCAGCATTATCTGGGAGGGCCTTTGAAGTACAACAATTTCCAGATTTTCCGCGCCGCGCTAAGCCACCTTGCAGCCCATCAGAACCTGCATCAGCCGTATCCGGCTGAGTACTTTGACCTGTTTTTATACAACCCGACCTTTTGTGTTTTTTTTGCACCTTTTTCGTTGCTTCCTGTGCCTGCCAGTCTGGTGCTGTGGCTGGTCAGTTGCTCTTTGGCGCTTTTTTACGCCATCCGCAGTTTACCGCTCAGATACGCCGAAAAGGTGCTGTTTTGGTGGTTCATTCTTTTCGAGCTGGTGACCTCCCTTCATGGCCAGCAAACCAACCCTTTGATCGCGGCCTGCGGCCTTTACACATTTACATTGCTCGAACAGGGAAAGACCCGCTGGGCGGCTCTGTTTCCGCTTATCGCATTCTGTATCAAAGGTTACGGGCTGATTTATGCGGGGCTTTTTCTTTTTTACCCGCGCAAAGGGCAGTACGTAGGGTATTCGGTGCTTTGGGCGCTGGTACTGGCGCTATTGCCGTTACCGGTAACGGGCCTGGACTATTTTACGCAGGTTTATAAAGATTGGTACGGAATTCTTCTCGCCGACTACGCGGTGAATTACGGCTTTTCGATCATGGGCCTGTTCAAGATATGGTTTCCGCCTTTTTCACCCGATGATGTTACAAAAGTGCAGATTGCGGGCGTGGCGCTGTTTGGCATTACCTGGCTGCTGTGTTTTTTCAGAAAGCAATACCTCGCCCTTGAAGGCCGCCTGCTTCTTTTGGCCTACGCCTCGCTTTGGGTGATCCTGTTCAATCACGCGGCAGAATCGCCGACCTATGTAATCGCTGTTGCGGGAGTGGTGCTGTTTTACATCGTTAACAAGCATCGACTTGCTCCCTGGGCTACGATACTGCTTGTCCTGGTATTTGTGCTATGCATACTGGCGCCTACCGACATTTACCCGCCGCAGTTACGCCATAACTTTTTTGAGCCCTACCTGATCAAGGTGATTCCGTGCCTTCTGGTCTGGTTGGTTTTACAAATAAAATTGCTGCTTCATCAACATGAAAACTGAAAATCCGCAGGGCATCAGCATTGTGCTGCCCTGCTACAATCCCCTGCCTGGCTGGTGCGGGACATTACACGCCTGTGCCCAGGAGCTGGATCAGAAGCTGCCAGGGCTGTCTATTGAGTACATTGTTTCTAACGATGGGTCGACCCGCCTGGACCCGTGTGAGGTAGCCGAATTAAGCCGTATCCCGAACCTTGTTTTTCTGAATAACGCAGTCAATGAAGGCAAAGGCTCAGCGATCCGAAAAGGTACCCTCAAAGCCCAGCGTGAAATCATCGTTTATACGGACATCGATTTTCCTTTCGGCACAGACCCTATCGTGGAAATGGTCAGGATATTTGAAAACAGCCCCGATTGCTGGTTTGTTTATGGTAACCGCAGCGCTGAATATTTCAGGAAGCTACCCTGGAAAAGAAGGCTATTCTCCCGGGGCTTGCAGCTGATGAATAGGCTTTTTCTTAGCAAGCACATTACCGACACCCAGGCAGGGATCAAGGGGCTGCGGCGGGAAATCTTGCCAGAAGTGCAGCGGACTAAAACCAATACATTTGTATTTGAGGTGGAACTGATCCGCAAACTTGCCCGCAAGGGGATCGGCATACAGAAGGTAGAGGTCTCGGCGGGCACCTCGATCGTATTCTCGGATTTCAGCATGAAAGTTCTGTTTCGCGAGGCGGTTAATTTTGTAAAAATCACTATCCTAAGCGGTATATGGAACGATCTTTCGTAATGCTCACCTTCGATCTGGAAGAGTTCGACATCCCCGAGGAATACGGTCAGAAGGTCTCCGAACAGGATCAAATGCAAGTCACGCTTGGGGGGCTGCGAGGGCTGCTTTCCGTGTTGGATAAGCATAATATCCGGGCAACATTTTTTACCACAGGGCATTTCGCGGCAGAGAATCCGCAGTTGGTCCGCGCTCTGGCAGCAAAACATGAGATCGCCTCGCATGCGCTGCTTCATTCGCCCATGCACATTTTCCGCGAAAGCGATATCGAGCATTCCCGCAAGATTTTAGAGTCTGTTTCCGGGCAACCTGTCAAGGGCTTCCGGATGCCGCGTCTGAAACCGTTTGACAAGGGGGCGCTCTTGCGCCTTGGTCTAAGGTATGACTCATCGCTGAACCCGACCTGGCTACCCGGGCGCTACAATCTGTTAAGTGAAGATCCGCTGCCAAGCCGGAAGAATGGTTTGATCGAGCTGCCTTGCTCGACAGTGCCCTGGCTTCGGTTTCCATTGTTCTGGCTTTCGTTCAAGAATTTGCCGCTGAGTTTGTACGCATGGTTGTGCCGGTTTACACTGCATAGACGCGGCAACCTCATGCTTTATTTTCACCCTTGGGAATTTGCTGATCTGAGTGGTTACCAATTGCCGTTGTACGTCAAAAGGCGCGACGGAGAAAAGCTTTTGAGAAGACTTGATAGATTAATCCATGAATTGAAGAATCCAAATGTGCAGTTTGTATGCTGCGATAGCTTTTGCGACCACTGGGAGTCAGAAAGGGTCGATTTGGGAGCGAAATAGCGTATTTGCTGGCAGAGAAAGAGCAAACCCGGCGAAGTTGTTTGCCGGGTTTGCAAGAGCTGATTAATTACTCAGGAACATATCCGGTCTGGATCGAGCCGCTCTGATTGGCTGACGTGTTCTCGGCATCCGTGTGGGCATTAGGATTGTAGCCGTCCTCGAAGACACCCTTACACAGTTTTTCTGCCGCGTTACAGGATTCGGAAAGTGATCCTATTTCCCAGCTGTTGTCGCGGTTGGGCTGTGCTGGGGTGCCGGTGCGTACCCAGGTCTGGGTCAGTACTTTGCTCTTGGGTGCACCAGTTGTAGAGACAGCAGCCATCCCGCCTGCAAGCATCAGCGAAGCGGCCAAAAGGTAATCGATTCTGAACTTTTTCATAACTGTAAGTTTAAAATGTGAAAAGTGAACGGTGTCGCCTACTCGGTTTTCAGGTTTTCGGCATTGCCTGGCGCAAGCGGGGCAGGCGTTCTGCCTGTGCCGGCTTGCGGCTTGTTCGTATTTTGCGATAAAGCGCCTTTTCGGGCAAGCATCACTCCTAAGATTGAAAGCGCTAAAAAGAAAAGGTTGAAGACGAAATGGCCCTGGAAGCTCAGCTGGCTCACGACTCCGCCGCAGCTGCATGGTGCCCTGTCATAAAAATCTATTAGTACCAGTCCGATGTAAACTGTGAAAGCGCTCATCATTAGTGTAGAGAGCCACATGCCTGCCAGTCGCAATGACTGGGTTGTCAGCATCAGTACGGCCAGCAGCTCAGCCGGAGGCAATAGCCAGATCAGCAGATGCGCGACCCATGAAGGAAAGGCCTGGTTAAGCATTTGCCCGCGGAAGGCGGTATAGTCAATCATTTTAGAAATAGCCGTGTAGAAATATAAAATGACAAGAGCAGCTGCGATAAACCTGGATATTTGATTTGCTTTCATAAGGATTTGGTACTGATATGCTCGTGAGTGTTTGTTGGCGAATTGTTTTGTGAATTTCGCCTGATAATTCCCTGAAATACTGCGGAAATCGAAAGGCGGTTACAATTTGTTTTTTGTATGCTGCTGAATTTTACGCGCGTTTTCGCCTGATCTCGCTAAGTGTGCTCGGCGTGATTTCGAGAAATGAGGCAATGTCTTTGAATAGAATCCGGTTGGCCGGAAAGAGCTCAGTAAACCGGGTGTAGGCCTGTTGTGCCGGAAGGGCAGACAGATAGGATTTTAAATTGGCCTTGTGCAGGTCTTCGGTGATGATCTTGCTGGCGAGTCTAGCGGCCTCTGACAGCGTTTGGTACATCAGCATCATAGCGCTGGTCTGGATGTTGCTTAGCACGCAGTCTTCAAGCAGGATAATTTGCTCGACAGGGCAGGGCGCTTGATCACGCTTCGGTGGCAAGAGCATGATCTGGTTCTGCTCCCAGAGCCGGGTTATGTGCTCTTTTCCGTCCTGACTGTGGTAGCAGCCTTTTGCCAGCCCTTTGTTTATGAACCAAAGCGAGTACAAGGTTTTGTGTGGAAGAAGATTCTGGCCTTTACGGTAGTTCTTTATGGTGAGTGCTGCGCTAAATTGCGCGCGAAACTCCGCCGAGAGCGGGTAGTACCTTGCCAGGCAATCGATCATCTCGTGCGCTGCCATAGCGGTGTTCTAGGATTCTTTGATCCATGAAATCATCTTTTCCAGCGTCTGAATGACAATTTGCCTGTCTTGCGCCTCATAGCTGTATGCTTTGTTACGCAGGCTTTCATAGGAGATTTCTTCTTTTCTGGGCGTGGAAAGAAAAGGGGCCACGCTTTGCATGAATGCGTTGAGCGATTTGGCCTTTACGATCCTGACAGCGTCCATAGCGCGTAGAATAAGCCCTATTTGATCCACCGACAGAAAGCACATCACCTTGAAAGGCTCGGGTTTGTCTTTGGACTGCTGCGGCTGGTTTTGGAGCGGCAGCACATCCCACTGATGCTTTTTTTCCAGATAAGTGATCTCCTGCACAAACCAGTTTCCAAGTACTTTCTTCAAATCTGCATGCTGCGGGCTTAGTTTTACCCCAGCCTTGCGATGCATTTGGTTGAATTCCTTGTAGCTCAAAAGCAGCTGAGTCATCTTTTCATGCACTGCTCCATAAGCGTTGATTTTCTGCGCGAGCTTCTGGGTGAAGTAATTCATGAAACCCCGGCTGTTAAAGTTCAGGTAGACCAGCTGTTCGATAAAAGCCTGGTGGAGCCTTGTCTCGTCTTGTTCACTGCTGATTTTTTCAAGCGAGCTGACAAGCTCTTTCTTGTAGAAAACTTCCCGGAAAGAGATTGGTCTTTTCTCTGAGTCGTAGATGAAGTGGTGAAGGCTGTTTGTGACAATATCGGTCAGGCTTCTGTTGTCAACGCGCACAAAAAGCTCGGCGCGCAGCAGCTCCAGCCGGTCGGAAAGCTCGTTTTTAATCTGGGCCAGATAGGAGGCAGGAACTCTTTCGTCCAGGCTTAAAAAGTCGCTGAACCGGTCCTCGACAAAGCCAAGCAGCTCATCCAGATAACCTGAAATACTTTCAAGGGCAGCGTGCAGCCTGCCGTGGGCAGGGCCAATCTTGGCTGCATTCTCGTAAGCCTGATCGAGCAGCATCACAAGGCTTGCATGGTACTGACCGACCAGCAGCTGCATTTTCCTGCGCGAATCGACGTGAAAGCCCTGCTGCTTTAAGAACTTGACATGGCGGTCCTTTTCCTCGCCGGCTTTGGCGACAATCGTCTCAAGCTGTTTCCCAGAGAGCGTATCGACCTCAGTTTTGGCTACATTCAGCGTCACGTTGATGATAAAGTCCAGCCATTCGAGCGAGTAGTTTTTTTCGAGCATATCCAAGGGAGCTTAACAGATTAAAAAGGGCAAAAAAATGCCCGGAAAACCGAAGACAATCTCTTCGGGTCCGGGCAGGTGGACGCTGGTTTTACAGTTTGCCGATAAGTGTGCAAATGGTGCCACTAGTCGTAATCGGATCATCGCCATCAGGCCCTTTAAGCCCTGTTTGGCTTACCACTAGCTGGCGAATGATCAGTTTGGGTGTTCTTGCTTTTTTCATTGCTCTGACTTTTTGTTGACAGAAGCAAAGGAAGCGCACGGGGCTTAGCTGGCCTATTTTCAGGTACGAAGCGTTAAGGTTCTGCGGATGAAACCGTGAGATCTAGGGATGCAAGAATTGGAATACAGAGCACAGCCGCGTAACTGACAGCGTCCTGCCTGATTTCGAACTGGTAAGGGTATCGATCCTGGAAGAGCATGGCCAGTCGCCGCTCGATGGTTGGCAGGCCCAGGCCCTGCAAGGGCTTTTTTACCGGGCGCGACGGCTTGTTATTGGTGATGGTAAAATGCAGCATCGAGTCAATCACAGTTAGCTCGATGTGGATCTGGCTGATGCCTGCATGCGCGTCGGCGGAATGCTTGACCGCATTTTCTGCCAGTGAGATCAGCACCAGGGTTGGGATGTAGCCCGCCGTTGACAGATATTCTGACTGCTGCCATGTTATTTTAAGCCTTTTGCCGTAACGGACTGATTCCAGTTTCAGGTAGCTTCTAAGGCTTGCCAGCTCCTTTTTTATAGGTACAAAACCGGTGGATGTCTCATAAAGCGTGTACCGGAGAAGGCCTGCCAGGCGGTTAAGGTATCCTGCTGCCTTGCCTGAGACTGGCAGCACCGAGGCGTAGGCTGACAAGAGCACGTTGTAAATAAAATGAGGCTCCAGCTGCGCTTTCAGTAGCCGCAGCTCGGTTTCTATCTTCTGCCGCTGCATAGCCGCTTTGGTCTGGCCTTCTGCGAGCCCATATTGCAGCATTTTCAAGCCCACCGGAAACAGCAGCAGTTGTAGCTCCTGCAAATCGTAGATGAACACCAGCCAGTCACGCCAGCCGCGAGCCGCTGGCGCTTTCAGGTAAGCAGTGCCCAGACTGCCGATGGCTCCTCCGAGCGAGGTCAGACCGTAAACTTTGTCCAAAAGCCCGTATACCAAAAGGCTTGACGCATGCATTGCAAGGGTCAGACCGGCCAATGTCGCTATTAACAGCCACTGAACGCTGAGCCTGCCGTGAAATCTTTTAAATAGCCAAATCCCGGCATAAAAAACAGGGATGAACCGGAGGTAGTAGATCAGGTAGGAACAGAAAAGCTTCTTTTCAGGGAGCTCTCCGGCCGAGGCGGGGATAAAGTAGGCAAGGTGGTAGAGGACAAAAAGGGCCCAGAACAGGGCGTGCAGGCGGATGCGCCTGCGCCCTTCCAAATTGAGCAGCGTTAGGAGCTGTGAATAATCGGGTCTGTTAGCCGAAGGCCAGGCGCTGAATGATTTCGTTTCGTTCATCTTTTGTGATCGTTACCCTGAGTTGATTATAAAGTTCAATGGTGTTGCCTTCAATGCTGCTGATCTGATAACGGTTGACGATGTACGAGCGGTGAGTACGGATGAAATGGGGTGGAAGGTTAGGGGCAAGTTCACTGAGTGTGGCGCGGGTCCGGAGCACGGAGCGGTCATTGAGGTAGATTCTAACGTAATTTTGCTCGCCAGTGATAAAGGAGATATTTTTATAAAATATGCATTGCAGTTTTTTTTCGCTTTTGATCCATAACCGCTGTTGGTCAAACGCTGGCAGACTGCCCAAAGCGTCTTCGCTGATTTGGAGTCCGGAAGCGGTTTGCTTTCCAGGCGCAACTGGCGCTGGCGTTAGAAGACGCCCTTTGCGTTTTGTGGCCTTGGTAACAGCCTTGACAAAACCTGTATAGGTGACTGGTTTGGGAAGAAATGAGATCACATCATAATCGTAGCCCTGGATGGCGAATTTCTCAAAGGCGCTGGTGATGATTACCGATGAACCTAATGCAGGGCGCATATCCAGCAATTCAAGGCCGTTAATTTCGGGCATGTTAATATCCAGAAAGACGATATCCGGATTTTTGTTCTCGATAATCTCCATTCCTTGAACCGCATCGAAGCAGCTGCCCGAAAGCATCAGCCAGGGAATTTGGCCGATGTGACTTTTCAGGATCTTGTGATTCGCTGGCTCATCGTCAATAATAACGCAGCTCAGTGAGCTGGCCGGGTCGTGACTCGTTTTCATGGCTTTGATGCGGCAGATTGCCCCTATAGGTGTCAGTATGATGTTTAAATTAGTTTACATTTGGTTACTTGCAAAATCTATGGATACAACTTTTTCTACATTCAGTTGAAAATCGTAGTACTTCTTTAAAAAATGATAAATGATGGATTCATGAGTCTTCTGATATGAACAGAAGTAGCGGTTGCAAAACAGATGTATTAAATCAGCAATAAACGGGATGCATGCCTTTGGGTCAATGACTTGAAGCAGATTTAGTTGGCTTTTGATCGAAGCCTTGCGACTTAACAGCGTCCCCAAAGTGTCTGCCAGCGGCAGATGCTGCTCGGGGTGCAGCATCAGTTTTACAAGAACTGACTTGTACTGCCGATAGAGATGATCAACCCTTAATGCGCCTGTATCCTGGCAGACCAGACTAACAAATCTGAATTTACTATCAAGACTGTGCCCAAACGCGTCCAGCAGTTGGTCGGCCGCGAGCATCGCTGTCAACCAGCGGAGCTCGGGCGCAAGTCCCATCGGCTGGATACGCAGAAGACCCGCCACGGCCTGGCTATCGATGAAAAACAGGGTTTCTACCTGCGCATAGTCCATCAACTGGTAACGGGCGGTCTCCCTTTCGTAAAGCTGTGATTGAAGCCGGTGAACCGCCCCACTGGCAAGCTCCGCTTCCAGCAACACGTTCAGCCTTTTAGTTATTTTTGGTTCGAACGCTTGCATGCAAGGGCTATAAAGCCTCAGGCGGATATGCGTATCGGGATCCTTGTAGCGGAGGAAAAACCATTTTTGTAGAAGCCCTTGCTTTTGTAGTTTGATTACAAAGGGCATCAGTTTCGCGGTCAAAAGCTGGTGCAGGAAATTTTCACTGCCGTAGGCTTTGAAGAAAAGCCAGCCGTCCTCGGGGCCCATAAATCTTTTGGTTTGGTTCGTGCTCCGCGGGTGGTCGTGCGCTTGCGGAAACTGCGAACCAGACAGGACCGGAATCACAACCTCGTTTCGGTAAGCCTTGTTCTTAGTACTTAGTAGTCCGCGGCCAGGTGAGCCCGGCACCTCGTTAATACTCAGAAGTTTCTTTTTCTTTAACGCGTCAGCCAGGATTGCGACAGCGACCGGGCAGTCCCCGTCAATCAGAAGCTGCGCGTCGTTTTCGCCCACACTGACAAATCTGGGGATGCCCAGGAGCTTTCGCGCTTTTTTCCACCAGTTAAGATCAGCTTGATCCGCCTTCGGTGGTTCTGGTAGCCACGAGCTGCTGATATTCCACCGGGCCTTGGAGATAATTACCCTGCCAAACTGGACTCTGGGAAAGAAAGGGTAGTGGCCCGTCGAGCCGCCGTCCCAGAACATTTGCGGAGCCTGTTGGCAAGCAACCGCGCACAGAAAGCGGTATAGTGCCGGTCCCTGGGTGAAGTTGTGGGCACTGTTCAAACGGGGAAGAATTCGCGCCTTGTGTTTTTGGGAATAGAGCAGGACCTTAGAGTCCTTGACTGTGACTACGATGTCGTCGAGCGGGATGCAGGTACTTTCTCCGCTGGTCAGATAGCAAAGCTGATAATCGTTTAAAGGCGGCCGCCTTGTAACGTTTCCCTGACCGCCATCAGGAGCGTAGGTAATTTCGGCAAAGATCACCGAAGGGTGCTCAGCCTGCTCGCTGACGACCATCTTTCTAAGAGTGCGGCAAAGATCATCGTCAGCGTCAGCGAAGCGGGCCATCAGCTGCGCGCTGCCGGGCCCAGCGATGCCCTTTAGTTCAAACAGGTAATTGCCGCTATCAAATCCTGCCGCGCTATTTGTAACGATGCTTCCCAGGATCGAGAAGCCCTCCGCCTGCGTGCTCTCTGAACTGGTACGGGCCACGTTCAGGTCAGCCTCAGAAAGCATGTAGGTTTTTCCTGGGTGCAGTTGGCCGTGAGCGTAAGCATCCTGTATCCAGGCAGGGGCGGGGGAAATGGGCGACTGCGGGCCCTGAGCCTTTGCAGTCAACCCGCGCGCAATTTCCGACTCTGGGCTCAGACTGAAAGTCTGGCCAAATCCCACACCCGTGTCAGGATCGAGCGCCTGCGTCAGCGGGACCTGCCGGGTTTCAAAACGGGCAGTAAACTTTTTGATAAAGTCTGATAACTGCTCATCGTGTGGCGGGCGGGTGACCAGTAGTTTGCCGACTTCTTTGATAATGCGGTTAATTTCTGTGGAGCGCAACGAGCAGTGGCGGGTTGTTAGCTGCAAATCGATTTGCAGGGGTGTTCTGGCAGTGATCCCCGTATCCTGCAAGGCCTTTTCCAGGGATGCGAACCTTTTGGCGCCATGCCCTTTTGTTTGCCTTAACCTGTCATAGCTTTCAAACACTGGCCTGAAACTGCCGCTTGCGTGACTAAAAAGCTGGCTCTGAAATGCCCGAAGGCTCAATGGCTGCTCTTTGCCGCAGATAAGTACCTGCTCTTTAATCAGGGCCTGGATCAGATCGTGCGCCCCTTGCTGGCTGACTCCTGATGCTGTCAGGGCGTGCTGGATCGTTTGCCAACTCGCAGAAGGGTTGCAGCAATCTAGCACAGTTCTTAGATCCGGGTCATCCTCTATTTCACGGAAGGCGAGCCCTGGTGCATCTGGCGTGGACCTGTCTCTGATCGCGTACCGGTAGCCGCCCGCACTTTTATAAAGGCTACTGTTTATGCTCAAAGGCTGTGATAAAGGCTCAGTTCTTTCCTGCGGGCTGATGCTACCTATCTGGGTGAGTACCTGGCCGGAAAGGGTAGTGTGCTTTTTAAGCCTCCCATCAAATTCTATCCGGGTGAGCTCAGCCAGGCTTGCCTGGCAGTAACCTGCAAATAGCCCGAAGGGCGTGCTGCGGGTGCAGGCGCGGATCAGATACTTGTAGATCGAGATTAAAACCTGGTACTTACCCGTGACCGGTATGCCTTCAGACAGGTCGATGCCATGCCGGCACAAGTCCGGTGAGGCAAGGTAGAGCGCCTCCTGGAAAAGTGGGATGTTCATCACGCGAATGATCTGTTTTTCAAGTGAGCTTGGGTCGGCCCTTAGCGCCCGGTTGACTGAGGTGAGCAGGTTTTCAGCCAGCAGTGGCCGTCTGATCATCAGCATCTGGTGAGATCGTAATTTGTCCATGGTGTTTTGTCAATGAAAGGTTACAATATTTCAATGACGGACTTGGAGGCGGTCATACAAAAATGCTGGGACAAAGCCTCCGGAAGAGGTGCCGAGACCGCGGTAAACAGGTATGAAGCCGTTTGAAGGTTTTGACCCGAAACAAGCCAAAAAGTGCAGCTAAGCTAATCCCGGCAGGGACAGCTGCGGGCAAAGCCCGCCAAAAGTGTTCGGCATAACCGCACTGCTGCGCGTGCTTTCTTATTCCGCTTCCTTTTGGCCGAGGTGTGCCGGAATTGAGGCTGAGCTTTCTTTTTTTCTTGTTTTTCTTTGGGTCAAAACAGTTGTTGTTTTTCAGCAGTCAGATCACGGAAGGCAAGGGCAAAAGATCGGTTTTAGTTTTCATCCAAAATCTTAAAGCTCATGTCCCACAACATTCACTTCAATGAAAACACAGGTAAGCACGCTTTTTTCTCAGTCAAAGAAAAAGCGTGGCACGGCTTAGGACAGATTGTGGACGGCTGCTTGTCAAGCAGCGAAGCGATCCGGCACGCTGGTCTTGATTATCAGGTAGTCAAAACCCCACTCTTCACCAGTCAGATCCATCACGAGCTGCCCGGGAATATCACCATCTTTCCAGACGAGCTCACCCAAATCAGGGGATACTACGCCACCTGCCGCGCTGACTCGGGAAAGCCCCTGGGCGTGGTTGGCAGTGGCTACCAGGTCATACAAAACATTGACGCATTCACTTTCTTTGACAGCATCGCAGACGGGAAAGGCATCCGCTACGAAACCGCCGGGGCGCTCGGGGCAGGAGAGCGGATTTTTATCACTGCCAAAATTGACGATCATATCATCGTGGGCAAAAATGATTTGATCGAGCAGTACCTGTTTCTGACTAATTCGCACGACGGGTCAGGTAGCATCACAGTCGCGTTTACACCTGTCCGTGTGGTTTGTCAGAACACCCTCAATGCGGCAATCCAGGGGCTAAGCTCAGCGGTCAAAATACGCCATACGGCCAGCGCCACAGACCGCCTCGCCCAGGCGCATCAGTTGATGGGGCTAGCCGCCAAGACCTCGGTTGCGACCGAAGCCGTCTTTAACAAATGGGCAAAGGTCCGAATCACCGACAGCCAGTTGAAACGTCTGATCCAGATGGCTATGGCGCCGGGCAGGGAGACGCTGGGCAAAATCAAGGATGGCGATCTTGATTCGCTTTCGACTCAGTTTAACAATACCGTTGACCGTGTGTTTGAATATGCGCTTTCAAGCCCGGAGCAGTGTCTTGTGACCACCGAAGGAACAGTCTTTGGCGCCTACAACGCCGTCACTGGATATTTTCAGAATGTTAGAAACTACAAAACTGCCCAGGATAAAGTAAGCTCCATTCTTTTTGGCGGTAATGCCGCCCAGCGGGGACAGGCTGCATTTAACCTCTGCCAGGGTTTTGCAGACTATGGCCCGGATATTTTTTGCGCAAATTAGGATTGGTAAAAACCAGGGAGGGGATTCCCTCCCTGGACATTGATGGTAGCCGCCGAAAAATCGCGGCCGCCCCATTCGGGGCGGCCATAACAGCGGTGTGAGCGGGCAGCTTCATATTTTCTGACATTTTTAGCCGCCCGCTCATGGGCATATTTGTGCTGGGGTTCTCACGATTTTTGCCAGGACAGAATCCGAAAAAGGGGGGGTAAGCGGATCGCTACTCATGATGCCAAGTTCGCCCCGGCCGCGATGGAAAGCCGGGCAAAATTCCGGCATAAACCCGGGGCCATTCCTGCGGTGCATGGAATAGGCCCTGCCAGTGCGCGGCCCTTCATTTATTCCGTTGCTTTGCCCTTCTTATCGCGCCTGTGGCGATGGGTGCACCATAATTCACTTAACCGTTAAGATTATGGAAACCACTCAGAATTTCACGGATTGCTTCAAGGTTGCAGAAATTGATTTGATCTACACGCCTTCTTATAAGATCTCAGAGCGCCCAAAGGTAAGCTCTCCTGAATCTTCTTATCACATCTTGGTAGGCAGCTGGAATAAGGGTAAGCTGGGATTTATCGAAGAGTTCAAAGTCCTTCTATTAAACCGCGGTAACCGCGTGCTTGGAATCTACAATGTATGCCGTGGAGGAATTACTTCGACGACTGCCGATATCCGCCTGATTTTCGCCGCTGCTTTGAAGGCAGGAGCGACCGGTATGATACTGGCTCACAACCACCCGTCCGGTACGCTCTCGCCTTCCCCGCAGGACCGTCAGCTGACCCAGCGAATTAAGCAGGTTGCACAGCTGATGGAAATCGATCTTTTAGACCACTTGATTCTTACTAGCGAGTCGTTCTACTCCTTTGCCGAGCAGGGCCAGCTTTGAAAGCGAGACAAAATGAAAAAACTCGCCTGAGCGCTCAGGCGAGTTTTTTTACACTTCATTTAAATCACATCTGCAAGCGCTCAATGTAGGGCCGACAGCTTTTTGCTTGTTTGGGTGAGTCCTGCCTTTTCAAGGATGGTTTCCAGAACAGCGGCCAATTCGCTTGCCAAAGAGGCGTCAGCGAACGATAAGAGCGAACTTTCACTTTTAGCGCCCGCAAGACCAGCCTGTACGGCTGTTGCCAAAAGCAGCGCCGTCTGACGCGAGATCTTCAAGTCGAGTTTGACAACCTCTGCCATTCCCGGGCTTGAAAGCAGCGTCTCAAAAAGCATCCGTACTTCAATTTTTGTCTCCATGTGTCTTCTGATTAATTGTTTGTGATTACCTGCAAAGAAATATTTGGAACCTGGTTTTCACCCATTTAGAATTTAAAGGGGTCATTTATATCTGGTGTTACACGCTTATTTTCGCATCGGCCATGAGCAAAAGGTGATCCTGCCGGCACGCTTCATACGGGGCTTATCGGTGTCGGAGTCTAGGCTTTAAGGTGAAGGGCGCCGCCACAGGGGGCGGCTGCAACCACCTGTCTTTCCGTGGTTGGCCAGATGTATCGTTGTTACACGCGGCACCCCCGCGCGCTCAACGGATCTGGCTGCCTTTCGGCAGGGCCACTCACTCGGAACTCGTGTGGCCTGTGGCTAGGAAGAATCTGTTACAGCAAAATTTCAAGAGAATGGAAGAGGGGAAAAACATCAGGTGCAAATGGGTAAATGTGAGGCTGACAGAAGCGGAGTTTGCCGAAATTTCCAGGCAATTTGCGCTGACAACCGAGAGAAAGTTAAGTGATTTTGCAAGAAGGAAACTGCTTGGCAGGCCTGTTAAGATCCTGACCCGCGACGCCTCGCTCGACGGGCTCACAGACCAGCTGGCAAAGCTGCGGACAGAGCTTTCGCGGCTGGCTGCCAACTACAATCAGGCCGTCAAAAAGCTCAACAGCTTGGCCCGGATCAAAGAGTTTGAGCAGTGGCTTCTCACCTATGAGCTCGACCGCAGAAAGCTGCTCGCCCAGGTTGAGAAGACTGGCGTTTGGATCGCTGAAATAGCCCAGAGATGGTCGCCGTAATTCATAGTGGAGCAAGCCTGCGGGAAGCTGTCAACTACAATGAACACAAAGTCAGCCGCGGGGTTGCCAAATGCATCGATGCCGGGTACTATACCCGTGATGCGAACGATTTGAGCTTTCATCAGAAACTTTCCCGCTTGCAGGATCTGATGGATCTCAATACTCGTGTGAAGGTGAATACACTTCATATCTCGCTGAATTTCGCAGCCCAGGACCGGCTTGATACCAGCGCGCTTAAAGAAATAGCGGGGGTTTATCTGGACAAGATCGGCTTTGAAAGCCAGCCATATTTGCTCTATGAGCACCTGGATGCCGCTCATCAGCATGTGCATATTGTCACCACCAACATCAGGCCAGATGGCAAGGCCATCAGCTTGCACAATATCGGAAAGGTGCGCTCTGAGGCGGCCAGAAAACAGATCGAAACAGAGTATGGGCTGGTCAGGGCCCAGGACCATAAAAGGTCAGTTTTAAAGCTGTCGCCAGTATCCGTGTCAGCAGCGGAATACGGCCGGGCCCAGACCAAGCAGGCTATTTCCAATGTGGTGCAAACTGTGATCAAAGACTATCATTTCAGCTCGCTTTCCGAGCTGAACGCGGTTCTGGGTCAGTACCGAGTAAGCGCAGATCAGGGAAGCGAAGGCTCCCGTGTCCGTGCCAACCAGGGCCTTGTTTTCAGGGTGCTAGCCCCGGATGGAAGAAGGGTCGGCGTTCCGATCAAGGCAAGTGATTTTCACTTCAAGCCCACTTTGAAAAATCTCAAACCAGTCTTTGAGAAAGGGGCGCTGGCCCGCAAACCGCATGCTGTCAGATTAAAGAATACGATTGATATGACCCTTGCAAGACGCAGTAGCGCCTCGCTCGACGCCCTTTCAGCCGCACTTGGTCAACAGGGAGTGTCAGTGGTCAAGCGTACCAGTGAGGTAGGCGCAGTCTACGGGCTAACCTATGTAGATCACCGCACGAAATCTGTATTTAACGGCAGCGATTTAGGAAAGGCATACAGCGCAAAATCGGTATTGCAGGCCGTCGAATCGGTGGCCGCAGAGCAACAGGCCGCATACGTTGCGCAGCTACAAATCCGGCAACTTCAAAGCCTGCGGACAGGTAACGAAGGACATGAAGGCCGGTTGACCCTGGGCGCAAGCGAGCAGGAGTCTACCGGGCTTTTTGACGATTTGCTGCAATCGCAAAAAGGCGAGTCGGCAGTGCCATACCAGCTGCGCAAGCCTAAAAGAAAGACAAGAAAAAGATCAATGTAAATCACTAAAACAAACTATAATGGCTTCACAGACATCAGAGAATCAGCAGGCTTTGGCGCGTATCTCGGAGATGACACGCCTGATCGCGATCGCCGTTTTGGCGCTTCATTTTTACTATTATTGCTATGGCTTTTTTGCGGGCCACGGCCTGAGAAGTCCCTTCACCGATCGGGTCTTGGAAAATATTATCCGTACAGGGCTATTTACCAGCATGATAAAATCCAAGGCTGTTGCCCTGGGCCTGCTGGTGGTTTCGCTGATTGGAACCAAAGGTAGAAAGCAGCAGGACATGAGCTTTCAGGCGGGGCTGCGCGTGATCATGCCTGGCCTTTTTCTGTACTGGGTGTCTGCGCTGGTCCTGTATTTGCGGGCGGACCTCTCCGTGCTGGCAGCTGTATACATGGGCTGCTGTTCTACTGGCTTTATCATGGTCCTTTCAGGAGGCACGCTACTCTCTCGGGTTATCCAAATTAAACTGGGCGGAGATATCTTTAACAGCGAAAACGAGTCTTTTCCTCAACAGGAGAACCTGCTTGAAAACGAGTTCTCGGTGAATCTGCCCGCTGAATATAATCTGAAAGGCAAGCGGCGCAAGAGCTGGATAAATTTCATTAACCCTTTTCGCGGCCTTTTGGTGCTGGGCTCGCCAGGGTCGGGGAAAAGCTATTTTATCATCCGTCACATCATCACCCAGCACATCGCTAAAGGCTTTTCGATGTTTATCTATGACTTCAAATTCGATGATCTTTCAGTGATTGCCTATAACCACTGGCTTAAAAACAAGTCCCGATATAAGGTGGCTCCCATGTTTTACACGATCAATTTCGACGATCTTTCCCGCACACACCGGTGCAACCCTTTGGAGCCCGCAAGCATGCATGACATCACCGATGCTGCCGAATCTGCCAGAACAATCCTGATGGGACTTAACAGGGAATGGATTAAAAAGCAGGGTGATTTTTTTGTAGAGTCCTCCATTAATTTTCTGACCGCAGTTATATGGTTTCTGCGCCGCTATCAGGATGGAGAGTACTGCACTTTACCCCATGTGATCGAGCTGATGCAGATGGATTACGAGCAGCTTTTCTCGGTGCTCAGAACCGAGCAGGAAATCCAGGTGCTGGTCAACCCATTTATCAGTGCTTTTCAGAACGATGCGACAGAGCAGCTCGAAGGTCAGATTGCATCAGCCAAAATCGCGCTGGCGCGTCTGTCGTCCCCTCAGTTATATTATGTGCTGTCAGGAAACGACCTGACCTTGGACATTAATAGCCCGCAGGCCCCCAAGATTGTCTGTATCGGGAACAATCCGCAGAAGGTACAGATCTATGGAGCCGTCGTTTCCCTGTTTGTTACCCGGCTGATCAAACTGGTCAACACCAAGGAAAAAATCAAAAGCAGTCTGATATTCGATGAGTTCCCAACCATTTACCTGAACAATATTGACTCGCTTATTGCCACTGCCCGTTCAAACAAAGTCGCCACTACCCTGGCAGTGCAGGATCTTAGCCAGCTAAGAAAAGACTATGGCAAGGAGCAGGCGGACGTGCTGATGAACATCACCGGCAACCTAGTCAGCGGGCAGGTTTCAGGGGATACCGCAAAGCAGCTTTCTGAGCGCTTTGGCAAAATCCAGCAGGGACGGACCGTGCTTTCTGTAAACCGGACAGATACCACCGTGGCGAGCTCTGTGCAGCTGGACCTGGCCGTACCAGCCTCAAAAATAGCTGCGCTGAGCTCAGGAGAGTTTGTCGGAATGGTCGCCGACAATCCCGATGAGCCCGTGGCGCTCAAGGCGTTTCACTGCCGGATTATTAACGATCACAAAGCCCTTTCCGCAGAACAGGAAAGCTTCAAAGCCATACCTTTGGTAAGGCAGGTTTCCCAGGATTCTGTCAGGAAAGCATTCTCGCAAATCAAGCAGGACGTGCAGGAAATTGTCGATCAGGTTTTAGCGCAGATTAATCAGGATCCGGCACAAGAGCACTTGCTTGTAGTTAAAAGACGGAAGTAATCCTGAGCGGCAGATCACAGCGTAGAAGCACAATTTGTCCAGAAAAAAGCGTCGGAAATTATTTTTCTTCCCAAGCCAGCTGGCATTGGCCGACGGCGTAAAAAGGTTTACCGTTGACGAGCATTCTAGCCGTGTAAATCATGGTGAATGTGCCGTCCGGATTCTCCAGGGCGCAAAGCGGCGTTCGCATGCTGTGATCGCCGGCCTGGGCCCACAGGTTGCTACCTGATTGCACGTTGAGGCGTTTTTCCTTGTCGAAGTTGATTCCGTCGTCGGAAATACTATAGCCGACCTGCTGATCACCGAGCGAATCAAATATCAACAGATACCGGCCGTCCGAGAGCTTGGTAACGATCTCATTTTCCATAAATTCGCTCGCGATCGGAAGCGGGTTGATCCCGACCGGCATCCGTGTCCAGGGGCCTTCCAGATTCTTGGAAAACGCCATTCCGGTCGGCCAATTGCCGCGCGGAACATGATTGTGACCATCGTACATTGTAAACCAGGTGTCACCTACCAGGTAGGGGTTAAAGCACGCGACGGCCTGTTGACCTTCCCATAGCTGCGAATTTTGGTCAGGCTGCAACACAATACCCATATCTGCGTAAGGCCCGCCAATGCCCTCCATTCCCCTTTTGACCGACATTGCCCGCCATATCCTTCCTGCGTAGTCATTGCCGGCAATCTCTCCTTTTGACTCATCACCTGCCCGGTAAGCGACGTAGAAAATATTCCATGCATTCTCAGTTTCGTTGAAGACCACACCGGTTACCCAAACTTCTGAGCGAGGGTTATCCGGCGTTCGGCCGGCTATGCTATTGACGATGGTCGATTTGCGGTTCCAGGAAGTAAGATCGCTACTTTGCCAATGGGCGATACGCATGTCGCGATGCGGGCGTTCAAGCATTTCGTTGACAAACATGTGGTACTGGTTTCCAACCTTGACAACCTGGCCCGTTTCAAATCCTGACTTAATTCCTGCTGCAACAACATCAGGATGCTCAGCCGCTATTACTGGCCCCTGATGCTGTCCGATTACTTTTAAAGCCCTGCTCTTTGGGGCATTACTAACCCTGCCGGGCGCTGACTTTTGTGCCCGCACCTGAACGTGGGTAATTATTGTCAAGAATGCGGCAAGAAAGGTAAGAGCCGTTCTCATGGCGAATTTGCGCATGTTCTTCATTTGAGTAGATGATAATTCAGGTGGTCAAAGCCAGATCGAGGTGATTCTACTCTCAATCAAATGCAGAGATTTTCACTGGGGCATTTGAGAACCCCTCCATTTGGCATGATCCGCCGTCATTCGCCCGGTGAAGCCGGAAACCAAACAATTGTGTGGGCTATCCTAACTTTTTGAAGCTGTTGCAACTGCCCGTTTAGAAAAAATTCAGAATTACGGACAACTTTTGGAAGTTCACTGATTTATTTGGTTCAATTATAAATAATACACAAACTCACCTTGAAAAGCTCCAAGCCTGTGTACAGATTGCCGGGCACAAATCTGTCGAAATGAAAAAAAAGTACACCTTCCGAAAATTTGTTAATGATTTGCACTTGTGGCTGGGCCTACCCAGCGCCCTGGTTCTTTTTGTGATGTGCTTGAGTGGAACTATCTACGTCTTTCAAAAGGAGATAACCCAATGGGTTGATGCCGGCCAGTACCGGATCGCGCCGAAAACGGATCAGTCTCATCTTGAAGTCGCGAAACTAACGCGGATGGTGGAAGCCCGAAAGAAGGCAACGGTAACCGCTATTCAGATACCACAGCAGCAAGATGGTTCATGGACTTTCACTGTCAGTTTAGATGATCAGGCTACCAAGGCCGGCACGGCCGACAAGGCACCTAAAAAAGAGAAAACCAAGAGTTTTTGGGTTGACCCCTACCTGGGCGTGATCAAAGGTGATGCCCAGACGCCTGCCTCGGAATTCTTTGCCACCGTTTTGAAAATGCACCGATGGCTTTTGATCGAAAACCACGATATTGGCGGGGCTATTACCGGAAGTGCGGCGATGATGATGATTGTCCTGCAGCTGACAGGAATTGTGCTTTGGGCACCGGCAAAGCTCAAAAAGTGGAAGCATTTGAGCAGTTGGAAGGACGGCTTTTCAGTCAAATGGGGGGCAAAGTTTAAACGCGTAAATTTTGATTGGCACAAAGCTTCCGGGTTTTACGCTTTTGCCCTGGTTACAGTTATGGCCGTCACCGGCCCGTACTTCGCATTCAAATGGTACAAAACCAGTTTTGCGGCTGCCCTGGGTACCAAGCCTTCAAATAACGAGAGTAACCTGGCCTCGACATACCCCCGCGCTGGCGCCCAGCCAATCAGCGTCGAGCAGGTCGTCTCCCGGGTCAATCAAATCTACCCGTATCAGGGAACAATTAAGATCACTTTTCCAAAGGATTCAGCCGGAACCTTTACAATACTGAAATCGCGCTCGGGTTTTTTTGTTTCTGCGGGTGTGGACCGGCTCTGGCTTGATCAATATTCGGGACAGGCCCTGATGGTCCAGCGCTATGCCGACAAGAGCCTGGCCGACCAGGTGGTTTCCTCGGCCAAGTTTATCCACGACGGTGAGATCATGGGCACATTCTCCAAAATACTCTACTTTATCGCCTGCCTGATCGCGACAAGCCTGCCCGTTACCGGATTCATCATATGGTGGGGCAAAAATAAAAAGGCAGCAAAAAAATCCTCTACCAACGCCCATAGTAGCATCCCGGCCTGAAAGTTTCGAATTAATCACGCATCCCAATCGTAATGAAGTCTGTTTTTCTTTTTCTTGCTTTTTCATTTGTATTCACGCTGACTTGCCGGGCGCAAAATGCTGGCTCGATCTCCGGACGCATTACCTCGGTGACTAACGAGCCGCTAGAATCGGTCTCTGTCTCTGTTGTCGAGCTGCAAAAGGGCACATTGACCGATAACCAGGGCCACTATCAATTCAGTGGTTTGGCTGATGGCCAATACACGATCCGCGTCCAAATGCTTGGCGCGCCTGAGCAGGATATTTCCGTGCAGGTGACCAGTGGCCAGCCGGCCACTGCGGATTACCAGTTTACCAGGGAAAACATCCGCGCACTGCAGGAGGTGACCGTTGTGGGCACGACCAATAAGTTTTCTAAGAAAGAGAGCATCTATGTGGCCCGTCTTCCCTTGAAAAATATGGAGAACCCGCAAGTCTACAACACTGTGCCCAAAGAACTGATCCAGGAGCAGATGGCAGTTGACCTGGGCAGCATTTCCAAGAACGTTCCCGGGGCAGGAATCCCGATGCTGGCCAACCAGGGGCGGGTCACTTTTCGGCAGCGAGGTTTTGAAACAGAGCCCAATGCCCGCAACGGTGTGGCCGGTGCAGCCTTTTCAGCGATCGATCCGGCAAACTTGGAGCGGGTGGAAGCTATCAAGGGGCCTTCGGCTGCGTTATTTGGGACGAGCGTTTCCAGCAGCTATGGCGGTCTTTACAACCGTGTCACCAAAAAGCCGTTTAACGCGTTCGCAGGAGAAGTGTCCTATACCGGCGGTAGCTGGAATTTCAATCGTCTGACGCTGGATGTGAACACGCCGGTCAATTCGGATAAGACGATGCTTCTGCGTCTAAACGGGGCGACAACCTTCGAAAAGAGCTTTCAGGATATGGGATTTACCAAAAGCCTTAGCTTTGCACCGAGCTTTTCCTACCAGATCAATGACCGGCTTTCGATGTGGTTCGATATTGAATTCGGTCAGGCCAAAGGAACCTCGGTGCTGCGCTTTAACCCCTTCACCGGCAGTAACAAAACCCAGTCAATTGCTCAGATGAAGTTCCCATATGACAAACTCTTTGGGGCAAATGATCTGACCTATGACACCCAGATGCTGAACATATTCGCCCAGTTCAATTACAAGATTTCAGAGAAATGGACCTCGCAAACGATTGTTTCCAGGGCAAGGTCCTCAATTAACGGGTATATTTCGGCGCTTAACGGAAGGTCCGACTCAACGCTGCGGGCCCTGGTGATCCGTGGGTATACAGCCTTTATTGCAACCGACATTCAGCAGAACTTTATCGGAGACTTTTCTATCGGCCGCATGCGCAACAGGCTAGTAGTCGGACTTGACTACTATAATAATTCCAATACCTTCGACAGGATACACATCAACGGTCCGACCGTTAATTTCATTAATCCCTCGCCAAGCTCGAAGATTAATACCCAGGTGATCGACGGACTGGCGTCAACTGGAACTGTCCGGGCCGAAAATAACGGAGACAACACCTACGCTGCCTACGCCTCGGATGTGATCAACCTGTCTGAACGGCTAATGGCCATGTTGAGCCTTCGCGTTGACAGGTATCATAATCAGGGTGTGTACGATATGAAATCCGGGGTTACCACCGGAAAATTTGATCAGACAGCGCTCTCTCCAAAGCTCGGTCTCGTTTACCAGCTCATAAAGGACCGCGTCTCATTGTTTGGAAGCTATATGAACGGGTTTTTTAATCGCGCCGGGTCCGACGCGCAAGGTAAACCGTTCAAACCCGAGCAGGCCAACCAGCTTGAGTACGGTGTGAAAGCAGACATTCTTGACCACAAGATTGTCGGAACGGTAAGCTATTACGATATCAGCGTTAAAGATATCCTAAGGACAGATCCCGGTGATGTGAATTACTCGATCCAGGACGGCACCCAGCAAAGCAAAGGGATCGAGGTAGAATTGACAGCCAATCCGGTCAAGGGCCTGAACATCGTTGCCGGATATGCTTTCAACGACAGTAAATTTACCAGGGCTGATGAAAGCGTGCAGGGGCTTCGTCCGGCGCTGTCCGGGCCGGCAAGGACCCTTAATTTTTGGATCAGCTATCGCCTTTCCCAGGGGAATTTCAGGGGCCTGGGGGCGGGATTCGGGGGCAATGCCGGCAGCGAATCATACCAGACCAACACCAAAACGTCCAAGATTATCATTCCGTCCTATACACTGCTGGACGCCACCATTTTTTATGATCAACCCAAGTACCGCATCGGCTTCAAAGTTGATAACCTGACAAGCGAAAAAGCATGGTCGGTGCGTCTGACCCCTCAGGCACCGGCCCGGTTTATGGGAAGTCTTACGCTAAAATTTTAACGCACACCACTGCTACATTTTTTGGCCGCCAACTGCCCTTTTACCAAGGGCTTTGGCGGCAATTTTTTGTCTTATGCGGTAGGTGAACAAGCCAGCTAAAACAGATATACTTCCAAAAAAGAAGATATTAATCCACGATTCTAAATAGTGCAGCAGTTCAAGATCCGCTTCCACATAGCTTGCAAAGATGGCAAGCCCGCCCAGGCTCAGGGTCAACAAACCCAGAAAGAACATGCGAAACATGTCCACCCAGCTCGCCGCCGCTGCCTGGGTGCCAATCCAGCGGCCTGTGTATACGCTGACCAAAAGGAAAAAGTAGCCAAATACCGCTGGCCGCGCCGTTAAAGGTAACACCATAAAGAATGCCAGGCTTGCCAGCCAGAAGATTGTATGGTGCTGTACCCGTCTTGGTTTCATCTAGATTTTGGGCATGAATTTGGCTCTCAAAATGCAATAAAATCAGCTCAGTTCCAAGGCGAATCTATTGCAGTTTGCTGCTTTTCAATATGATTGGCTGCCGATTGCTCTGCTAGCGGTATATAAAGGTGTAATCGCACCGGTGACGAACACTATCGTAACTTTTGCCAAGGAACTGCCCGGGCCGTTTGTCTACCCAATCCACGCGCACGATGTACATTCCTTTCATGGTCGGGATAAAATAAGCTTTCCCAGAAGCGTCTGTAAGCGGTAGCTTTTCCCAATTCTCAGGATTGAATATCCGTATCTTCGTACCGTTTTCGACCGGTTGATTTGCCAGAAGCGCCTGGATATTCACGACATTGTCCTTCTCTTGCAGCAGAATTTCCAGTGGCTGAATTACCGCCGTGGCAGGGGCTGCGCCGCCGACCTGATAGGTGGTGCACAGATAGTGCACCGGCCGAATGTTACTTCCAGGCGTTTCTGGCCTTTCTACTACGGGTAACGAGTCGGCAAACGCGCGGATCTGATAGCTCCCTTTCTTATCGGGAACAAATGCGCCTTCCCAATGATCAGCTTGCCGGGTGATCTTGATCGGTGTCTTTTTCCCGGCTTCATCGACGGCGAACACCACAAACCCTGCGAGCTTGTCAAGCTCTTTACCCTCTTTAATGTATCGTTTGCTGTCCTGGTCGACCCCGCCATAGTAGAGCTGGACCCGGGCAGCATCCCCGGGCTTGCCGCTGCCCAGGATTTGCAGCCAGTACCCGTCGGCGTTGCATAGCACGGGAATTAAAATCAATATCGAAATCAAAAAGCTGCTTTTCATCAATGTGACTATTAGGTAAAAATTAGGCTGCGCGCGGCCTGGATCAAGCCGTTTGGTAGACAAAATTAACCCTTCTCCAAACTTTATCCAGATTCACATTTGACTTTTGAGCTGCGGACGCAAAAAGGCGCCCGATTTGCTTTCCAGACAAGTCGATGAAAAGGTCATTGTTTTTTATTCTCGCTGTAATGCCCGCTTTGTGGTTTAGTTGCAATAACCACAAGCAGGATACAACCCCCGTAGTGAAATCCTATCCCGTGTTCAGGCTCAAACCCAGGCACGCAGAAACGTTTTCGGATTACCCGGCTACCATTCAAGGCCTTCAGAACGTGGAGATCAGGCCCAAAATAGACGGTTACGTGCAGGCCATTTACGTCGATGAAGGGGCTAGCGTCAGCAAAGGTCAGAAGCTGTTCAAGATTAGCGCACCCCAATACGAGCAGAATCTGCGCACAGAACAGGCAAATGTCAAAATCGCACAGGCGGAAGTCGATGCGGCCCGCATGCAGGTAAACAAAATTCAGCCGCTTGTAGAGCGCGATATTATCAGCAGCTATCAGTTGGAAGCCGCCCGCTATACGCTTGAATCCAAGCTGGCCGCCCTCGCTCAGGCTAACGCGGCTGTGCGAAACGCTGAAATTAATCTGAGCTATACCACTATTTACAGTCCCGTTAGCGGTGTGATAGGGATTTTGCCTTACAAAATCGGAAGTTTGATCAGTAGCACAACGGCGAGTCCTCTGACGACTGTCTCCGACATCAGCTCGATCTATGCTTACTTTTCTATCAACGAGCGGCAAGGCCTTGACTTTTTTGTTTCTGCCAAAGGGGTAACCATGCAGGAGAAACTTAAAACCATGCCGGCGGTGAGCCTGGTACTTGCCAATGGAAGCCAATTGGCCAAAACAGGGACCGTTCAGACTGCGAGTGGCTTGATTAACACTCAGACCGGCTCAATTAACATGCGGGCTACTTTCCAAAATCCTGGCGGGCTCGTCCGCAGCGGCAGCAGCGCAGTAGTCCGCATACCGACCCAGCTCAACTCGGCGCTGATGGTGCCACAGCGCAGTACGTACCAGATACAAGGGAAGCTGTTTGTATATGTGCTCGACGACAGCAGCAAAGTCAGCTCCCGCGAAATCGTCACCACTGCCAGTTGCGGGCAGTCCTTTGTAGTTCAGCAAGGCCTTAGGCCGGGAGACAGAATTGTCGCAGACGGTATCGGAACATTGCGCGAGGGCGTTGCGATCAAGCCCCAGTTTTTAAGTGACTCGGCTGTGTACCAGAACTTCTAGGTAGCTACCGACCAACCCAATCAAAATTGACATGTTTAGAATATTCATCGAGCGGCCCGTGCTGGCCACGGTTATATCCGTTATTATTTTGACCCTGGGAATCCTTGGAATCATCTCACTTCCAATATCCCAATATCCCGACATTGCTCCCCCGACAATTCAGGTGCAGGCCAGTTACAGTGGCGCCAATGCCGATGTGGTGCTCAAGAGCGTAGTCGTTCCTCTTGAGCAGCAGATAAACGGTGTTGAAAATATGGACTACATCACCAGTACCGCAGGTAATGATGGAACGGCAAATATTACCGTGTTTTTTAAAATCGGGTCCGACCCGAATATGGCCGCCGTCAATGTGCAGAATGCCGTCTCGCGCGCCACCCCGGTTCTGCCGCAGGAGGTAGTCAAAGCCGGGATTACCGTACAGAAAAAGCAGACGAGCAGCCTGCTCGTGCTATCGGTTTACAGCCAGGATTCGACCTATGATCAGACTTTTTTGCAGAATTATGTTGGCATCAACTTGCTGCCGGTTATCAAACGTATACAGGGGGTCGGTGACGCGTCAGTACCCTCACAAATGGACTACTCGATGCGAATCTGGCTGAACGCGCAGGCGATGGACTCCTATGGACTGGTGCCCGATGACATCACTGCCGCCCTGGCCGACCAGAATATCCAGGCTGCTCCCGGGCAGATCGGGGAAAGGGCGGGTCAGTCCTTTCAATATGTGATCAAGTATAGTGGTACCCTTCTGGATGCTAAACAGTTCGGGGATATCGTTATCCGCTCCAGCGCCCGAAGCCGGATCCTGCGATTAAAGGATGTGGCCCGAATCGAGCTGGGCGCGCTGAGCTATTTTTAATACAACCCGTACCAATGGGCATGCGTCGGTATCGATCGATATCGCCCAGGTTGCAGGCTCGAATGCCCACCAGGTGATTCAGCAAACCATCAAGGCGCTCGATCTGGCGGCCCAAAATTTCCCAAAAGGAATCAAATACGTTGTCTTGCAAAATGTCGACTATTTCCTGCTGGCCTCGATTGATAAAGTACTCCATACGTTGCTGGAAGCATTCGTGTTGGTATTTGTGGTTGTGTTTTTGTTTCTGCAGGATTTTCGCTCGACGTTGATCCCGGCCATCTCGGTTCCGGTCGCAATCATAGGCACGTTCTTCTTTTTGAACATGCTGGGTTTTACTATCAACCTGCTCACACTTTTTGCAACGATCCTGGCTATTGGAATTGTTGTCGATGACGCGATTGTGGTTGTGGAGGCAGTACATGCAAAATTGGATGCAGGGTATCAATCTGCCAAGCAGGCGTCGATCGATGCACTTGAACAGATTTCATCAGCGATCATTTCTATCACCCTTGTTATGTCTGCCGTTTTTATCCCGGTTAGCTTTATAGGCGGCTCTTCGGGTATTTTCTTTAAGCAGTTCGGGCTTACACTCTCGATCGCAATCGCGCTTTCCGCTGTCAATGCGCTTACCCTGAGCCCGGCCCTTTGTGCGCTGCTTTTGAAAGCAGATCAGCCCCATCAGGCTCCTACGAGCTTTTTTCAAAGGTTCTACCTGGCCTTCAATGCCGCCTTTGAGCGTATGACGGCCCGCTACACGGGAATAATCCATTTTTTTAACCGTAAAAAGTGGATTCCATTGGGGGTGCTCGCGGCGCTGACTTGTTTGCTGATTTATCTAAGCGCTGTAACTCCGACCGGTTTTGTCCCCAATGAGGATTTGGGCGTGGTCAGCTGCAATATCAGCCTGCCACCAGACGCATCGCTGGACCGGACAGATGCTGTCACCAAAAAGGTTGAGCAAATGGCAAGGACGATCCCGGAAATAAATAATATCCTGGCGGTATCCGGCAAGGGGCCTCTCTCCGGACCAGGAAGCAACTACGGCATGGTTGTGATGCGGCTTGTGCCATGGGACCAGCGTAAGCGCGATGTTCAGGCAATTATTGACGAGCTTAATCAAAAGGCCGCAGGTATTACCGAGGCTGATCTGAAATTTTTTGCGCCGCCGACAATTCAGGGATTTGGTGCGACCAACGGTTTCTCTTTTCAGCTGCAGGACAAATCCGCAGGCGATATTGCCAGTTTTTATAAGGTAAGCAAGGACTTTTTATCCTTGCTCTCAGAGCAACCCGAGATCCAGTTCGCGTCTACCTCGTTTAACCCGAATTTCCCGTTGTACCTGATGAGCGTCAACATTGCCAAGGTAAAGGCTGCCGGACTGAACCTGACAGATATCACCCGAACTATGCAAGGCTATTTTGGCGGAATCTATGCATCGAATTTTACCCAGTTCGGCCAGCTCTACCGCGTCATGGTCCAGGCAGCGCCGCAGTACCGGATGACTGCCCAGAGTCTGAATGGGATCTTTGTCAGAACGCCCGACGGACTGATGGCGCCGATCACCGAATTTGTGACCCTGACCCAGGACTATGGCCCGCAAACCATTACGCGCTTCAATCTTTTCAATTCGATCAGCGTTAACGGCGCGCCAAATGCCTCTTTCAGTACCGGTCAGGCCATCGCCGCCATTCAGCGAGCTGCCGTTTCAGCCTTACCGAAAGGCTACGGCTTTGAATTCTCAGGGCTGGTGCGTGAGGAGATTTCTGCGGGAAGTCAAAACGTGCTGATCTTTTCGCTTTGCCTGATTTTTGTTTACCTGCTGCTTGCCGCGCAGTACGAAAGCTATTTGTTACCGCTGGCGATCCTGCTGACAATACCGACAGGAATTGCCGGGGCTTTCATTTTCTCGTTGATATTTCAGGTCAGCAACAATATTTACTTTCAGATTACACTGGTCATGCTGATCGGCTTGCTGGCAAAGAACGCGATACTGATTGTCGAATTCGCCCTTCAGAGGCGAAAAGAAGGCCTTTCAATTTCCCAGGCTGCCCTGGAGGGCGCGCGGCAGAGGCTCAGGCCGATCCTGATGACATCCTTTGCTTTCATTTTTGGGCTTTTGCCACTGATGTTTGCCACAGGGGCGGGTGCTAACGGCAACAAAGCCATCGGAACCGGCGCTGTCGGTGGAATGCTGCTGGGCACCGGACTGGGCGTGTTTATTACCCCGGTGTTGTTTGTGCTCTTTCAAACCTTACAAGAAAAATTCCGCAGGCAAAAAGCCTTGCCGGTCAGCTAGCCACCGCGTTTTCCCAAATCAACTTACAATGAACACAAAATTGATTTCCAGGCAAGCCCTGACAGCATTGCTATGCGCAATGCTAGCGGGATGCAACGTTTTAAAGCCATACGATCAGGGCAGTCTTGAAAAGTCAGCAGTCTTTCGGGTGGGAGCGCAAGCAGATACAGCCGGCATTGGCCGTTTGCAATACCAGCAAATGTTTAAAGACTCTGCCTTGCAAACCTTGATCGAAAAGGCCCTGGTAAACAACCTGGACCTGAAAACCGCATTTTCCAAAGTACTGGTTGCCCAGGCGGATTTTCAGCAAAGCAAGCAAGCCTTTTTTCCGACGCTCTCTGCCGGTCTATCCGTGCCGATATCAGCTGGCGGGGCCGGTTCTGATAATTCGGCAAACAGCCCCCATTCTTATCAGACCATGCTGACCTCGAGCTGGGAAGCGGACCTATGGGGTAAGCTAAAAAGCGCCAAGCGTGCCAGTCTGGCCTCACTTCTGCAAACAGAAGCTAACCGCAGGGCGGTCAGGACTGCCTTGATAGCAGACGTTGCCACTTCTTACTATTCGCTACTCGCGCTCAAAGCGCAGCAGAATGTGGCAGAGCAAAGCGTAACGGGCTGGCAAAAGACGGTTGATGTAATGAAGGAGCTCAAAAAGGCCGACGTAGTCACCTCCGCAGCGATCGTGCAAAGCGAGGCCAGCAAGTTTGCCGTAGCGGCAACGCTGCCAGATATCAGACTGGCCATTTTTGAGCAGGAGAACAGGCTCAACTTTCTGGTCGGAAATTCTCCGGGGCCAGTAGTGGCCAGTTCGCTGGATGCCCAGCAAGGTTTGCAATCGCCGTCGACCGGACTGGCCGTGACGATGCTTGCCAACCGACCGGATGTGCAGGCGGCTGAGTATGGTTTTCGATACGCCTTTGAGATGAGCAATGTCGCGCGGAGTTATTTTTATCCGTCTCTGACAATCGGCGGAGCGGCGGGCCTTTCAAGCCTCACCTCATTTTTCAGCGCAGCTTCCTGGATTAGTTCGCTGACAGCGGGCCTGACGCAGCCCATCCTTAACCGCGGGGCAAACCGCTCCCGTTTGAGGATTTCTGAGCAGCAACAGCAGCAGGCCGCAATTGTTTTTAAGTCAGTCATGCTCACCGCTGCCGGTGAAGTTTCGAACGCTGTTTTCGCATACAATACCGCCTCCGAGAAAATACTGACACGAAAAAGCCAGCTGGACAATTTGCGCAAATCAGTTGACTATACCCAGCAGTTGGTGCGGTACGGGTTCGCCAATTACACCGAGGTGCTTACAGCGCAGCAGAGCCTTCTGACCGCCGAGCTTAACAGCATCAACGATCATCTGCAACAGCTCAGCGCGGGTGTTGCTTTGTACCGCTCTTTGGGCGGTGGGGCAAACTAATGCTGGACTTCTGCGCGTAAGGCGACGGTTGACCACTAACCAAGAAAGGGATGACATTGCGTGTCATCCCTTTCTTGGTTAGTGGCCTGCTTACGAGAGAATCATTGGGTGTTATTGGGGATAAAACTCCGAGGCGGTAGTTTTTTCAAAACCAGAAACATACCCAGTAGAGTAAGGTATGAAAACAGGATCGCCACTCCAAGGGTTCGGTAAAAGATAGTCTGCAAAAAATCCTCATGCGCGACCGGCTGGACCTGGCTGGCCTGATCTGAAAAGAATACCGGATTAAAAAATAGCTCGGTGCCGTTTTCGAAACGGGCTGTGGCCCTGGCGTAGTGGTCGGATTTGGAAATTTTGAACCGCGCCACTTCCGTGTTTTTGAATCTGGCTATCGTCTTTCCATTTTGGCCTGTGATCAGAATCTGGGCTGCCTTTTCACTGAGCAGGATTTCAACTGTCGAGCCTCTCACCCAAAGGTGCTCTAAGTAAGGTACCGAGCCGGGTTTCTGATCCGCAGCGAGCACAGCACCGTAGCTGCGCCCCGATTTTAAAGCGCTTAATACCTGCTCCTTTGAGGGCTTATCAATGTTAACGAAAGTACACATTTTGCCCAACCGGTCCCTGTTGACGATGTCGTGCAGGTCGTCATCGCCAACCACAAATACCCTACGTCCCGCCGACAGCGCAGCGTCCCAATGCCTGGTCGAAATTACCGAAGGGTTGAGCACTTCCATGCAGTCATAACCGGTCAGGGAGGCGAAGTCGGATTCCTTGTAGCCGTTTCTGAGCGCGGGATGGTTTAATATGACCACTGAGTTGGGATTTTTTAAATGGTTGAGCACATCCTGCTTATTGTAGAGCGTCTGCGGCAACAGGTAGTCCAGCCATTCTACCGCACTTTCACCCAAAACGAGCTGGTGTGTTTTCTCGATGTTATAGCCGTGCTCATAAGCAGGGATATAGCCGGGCTCGCCGCTGCCTGTCGAATCGATGCTTTGGTAATTGGAAACGCAGTGGATGCCATAACCAAGTTGCTGGTAGGCCTGGTGAATTTGCGCCGCGTTGCCAAGGCCATTGGTCACCCCCTGCCAGGCTTTCGCATGAGCGTGAAAATTGGCCTTCACCCACTGTTCGGACCGTATCTGGGCATAGGGGTTCAGAATCGAATCTCCCCTGAAAGGCTCGGGCCTCGGGAAGGTAAATTGCGGACAAAAAAAGTATTGGTTTAAAAAGGATAAGACACAGAAAGTCAATATGCACAAGGCAAGAATCCGTAATATTTTCATTGGGATAAGCTTTGGTCAAACAAATCCCTGTACGGTTGTTTTTCAGGCTTAGTGGGGTCAAAATCGGCTTCTGAAAATATTTCTTTTGCGCCCCACCTTTGCGCTGGATATTGCGTACGCGCCTGCTGCCGCCGTTACATCTTTGTCAGCGGGACGCAAGAAACCGCCTCCAAAAAAACTTCAGTATTCGGCGCTAGGTTTGGGCTCACTACCTAAGAAACCTATGTTTTTACCGAGTTTGATGTTGACCATTTGCGGCCTTTTTGCCTTTTCGATATCTGCCGTGTGCGGCGGTGGGGCTGGGCTGATCCTGATACCAATTTTAAAGACGGTTGTGCCTGCCTCGCAGGTGCCGGCCGCGCTCTCTGTTGGTACAGCCAGTAGCTCACTTTCCAGGATCGCGGTCTTCCGCTCGCATATCAACTGGAAAATTGTCGCCCGCTTTGTCCCGCCTGCCTTACCGGCGGTCTGGCTTGGTGCCTGGCTGTTAAAATTCTTCAACCCCCTGTATCTGGAACTGATCCTTGGGGCATTTCTGGTCAGCAACCTGACAATGCTCTTTAAAAAGGATGGCGAACCGGCAGCCGGGCAGCTGCCGATGATCGGACTTTCTGTGATTGGCGCGGCCGCAGGCTTTGTCTCGGGTCTTACCGGCGCTGTCGGGCTGCTCTTCAACCGGTTCTATCTCCGGTACGGCATGAGCAAAGAGCAGATTGTTGCCACCCGTGCAGCTAACGAGATACTGCTGCATATTATCAAGCTCGCCCTGTACGCCTCTTTTGGATTACTGACCGCTAGGGGAATGGGCTTTGGCGCGCTTATAGCCGGCTCGGCCATTATCTCCTCGTGGGCAATGAAATGGGTTTTACCCCGGATAAGCCCTGGTTTGTTCAGGCGGATCGGATATATCGCCATGGTCGTTTCAGGGCTAACCCTGTTTGGTGGCGCAGTAACCCGGCTCGGCCGGGAAAACGTGCGCTATATCAGCTTCACCCCGATTTCAGGAGGGGTTCAGACCCAGGTGCAGTGGCGTCAGGGTTTTTTCACGCTCGAATTCGAAATCGATGAAGGCCCGGAAGTGGAGGTGAAAACCAGCCTGGATAAACTTGATGAGCAAAAGCAGCAGCTGGCCAGAAAACTGGGCGCAGGATCCGAAAAAATGATTATTGAAGAGGTCTTCGGAATCGGGAAGCACTACCATGAACTGTACGTATTTCGGGCAGGAAGCGTCGAGAAATTCAATATCTGAAAATAAAAAGCAACCAGCTGCCCCACCTGGCATTCAACTGCTGCGTAGAGGAGAGCAGAGCAGAAAAAAACTGTAGCTGATTTGAATGGCAGGCCTGTCCAGAAAAATTTCAGAATTGGCTCCTAGCTTGACTGCTACTTATGTAACAGTCACCTGTGCAAACAGCTGAGCACTTAATATTAACCGGTAATACATCTTAGAAGCACCCATTTTAAAATAGATTCAATAAGTATGAACTACCAGCAAGAGCTGCAAAGAATTGAGCAAGAAGTGTCGAGCCGCTTTGAGAAGCAAGGACAGGCGAGCCTTGTCTTTCATAATCTTGTTCACACCCGGCGCGTGGTAGCGCATTGCGTCGAGCTTGCCGGTCACTATGATTTGAGTCAACAGCAACGGTTCATCGTTCAAGCGGCAGGATGGTTTCACGACATTGGCTACCTTTCCGGCCCGCAGCAGGATCATGAGCTAAGAGGGGCTGATTCGGCCGGCGAGTTCTTGCAGTGCGGTGGGGTCAGCGGGGCGTTAATCGAGCAAATACAGGGGTGTATATTGGCTACACGACTGCCGCAGCAACCAACCGGGTTGTTGCAGCAGATCGTGTGTGACGCCGACCTGTATCATTTCGGGACCATTGAGCTGCCTGAGCGCGATCAGCTCATGCGGAAAGAAGTAGAAATTCGCCTGGGGAAACAAATTCCGGAAAGCGCCTGGCTTGCTGCAACAATGCGGCTCCTTGAAGCGCATCATTTTCATACGCATCATGCGAGGGTGCTTCTGGACGAGGGGAAAAAGCAAAACCTGTCGATGCTGCAAGCCAGGCTGGGCCGGCTCAACGGCTAGTTTTAGAAAGTGACCGGGCTGACCTTGTACCCCTTCTCCCACAGGGAGACTACCAGGTACTGCCTGACTGAGAGCGCTGCGGTAACGTAATATCTTACGCCGTCTTTATAGGGCTCGGACTGAGAAAAAGTGTGCTGGTGGCCAAAAAAAGATAACCTGACTTTTCCTGATGAGGAGAGCGTGTTGGCAAACTGTTGCTGGGCGCTAGTTTTGAAATCAGCATCAAATGGAGGGGTGTGTCCCAGCACAATTACATCTGTCGCCGAATTGTCACCCGAGATCTGCGTGGCCAGCCAGCCCAGATCGGGCACGGCAACTGAGGCTGGGAAAACACTTGAATTTGTGTTAAGGAAAACGAATTTGTGACCGGCCAATGCAAATGAATAATTGAACTCGCCAAACATCTGTTTATATACCGCCCCATCGCCAGGCGTATCCATCTCACCGAGCGCTGTAACATAGGGGTATTTAAGAGAAGCCATCGCCTTGTTAAACCACTTGTATTCCTGGGTTGTGCTGGTGGCCGTCACATCTCCCAGGTGGGCAACAAAAGAGACATTTGCCTGCTGGTTGGCGCTTTTGACAAAGTCGGCGGTTTCATCCAGCCACTGGTGGGTATCGGAAGCTACGATGAACCGGAGCGTATCGCCGGGCGTGATGGCCCTGATTTTTTCGATATTTTTTGATCTCAGGTTTTTTTCGGCTTCTTCCAAAACAATTTGATTGGGAGAAAACTCAAAAACGCCCTTGCAGGATAGCGCCATACCTGCCAGGGCGAGTATGGACAGCGTAGAAGTTAGTTTGTTGATCATTGAGTAGTAATTAAAAGTGAATCATTAAAATCTGTTATTGCCGTTAGTAGGGGACAACCCTGTTATTGCGGTTTTTCCCCCATTTGTAGCGGTGGGTCCAGTAAGCGGTTTTCATCGCCAGGTACCCGATCCCGGCCCCTACCAGCACGTCGCTGATATAATGCCGGTTATTGGCCACCCTGAGTAGTCCCACCGAGGATGCTACCGTATAAGATGCATAGGGAATCCATGGAAGCCGCTCTTTGTATTCTTCACTCAAAAAGGTTGCCGCAGCAAATGCCTGGGTCGTGTGTCCTGATGGGAATGAAGTGTAGGCGCTGCCGTCAGGACGAAGTGTGTGGGTTGCTTTTTTGAGCAGTGTCGCCGTTCCCAGCGCGAGGATTTCGCCCTTGGCCAAAATCACAGAGCGGTTCAGAAAGTCGTTTTTTGACTTAACGCCGAATGCGTCCAGCCCGTAGGCCACCGCGATCGGAGAAAACTGCAAGTAGTCATCCAGCCGCGTTTTGAAATGCGGGATGATCTCGTTGCGTTCCTCTGCCAGCTCGTTCTTGATCGATTCCTCAGAGCGCCCATTGGAAATCAACCCGGCCAGGATCAGTGAGGCGGCCGGATAAGTTTGACGGAATGTGAAACGGGGCTTATCGTTAGCTAGCGTATCAGATTTCAGCTGGGCATCGGCCTTTGGCCCTGTCAAAAACGCGGCTAAAAGGATTAAAACAAATTGAATGGTTTTCATATTCTGGTTCTAGAGGTGGTTAGTTGTCGCCGCTGGGGGCATTATTGAGGAAATCACCCGAGTGGTCTTTTCCTTTTTTGAATTCAAGCTTTCCGAATTTGTAGCTCAGACTGAGCCCGAAGGACCGGTAGGGGACAAGCACGGTAGTGGAGGAGATATAATTGCCCGTACGGATGGTGGTCAGCTGGGTGACATATTTGGTAAAAGGGTTGGTTGCAGTTAGGCCAATACTGGCGTTTTTGTGCAGGATCAGTTTGCGCAGGGCGAAATTGTAGGTCAGCTCCTGCGGGCGCCTTCCCTGGATCGAGTTGATCGCCGAAGAATAGTTTCCAAAACCTTCCACCACCAGCTCACCGGGCAGTTGATAGGTCGCGTTCAGGTTAAACCGCCAGTTAAAGCCGTTGGTGACATTGCCCGCAAGAAGATCGTTGACCACCTTTTTCTGTGTGAGCATCAGGTTACCACGAAGATTTAGCTGCGAAGTAACCGGTATGGACCCTGACATGCTTACACCGGAATTATACTCGATACCGATATTTTCCCGCCGGGTGATAGAGACGTTGGTGTAAGTCGAATCCCCGATCACGTAGGTCGGATAGAGCGTTGTATACGGCTTTACGTCGCTGGTGTTAATCCGCTCGATCAATGCCAGGGAAATGTTCCCACCGTTTTGAAAGGTCTTGTTGTAGCCCAGCTCGAAGTTGTTTCCGATTTCTGGTTTGAGCAGCGGATTACCGGTAGTGATATTGTAGGGATCGCTCAGGTTCATGAACGGGTTGATGTCCCGGTATTCGGCGCGCTCTATCCTGCGGGTAAAAGCCAGCTTCAATGACTGTTCATCCTTGAAATTGTGCGAGAAAATAAGCGACGGTACCAGGTTATTGTACGATGGAATATGGGTTCCAGGGAAGTCGATACTCACATCGGTATGTTCCAGGCGTGCGCCGGCCTTCACATTCAGAAAATTCAATAGCCGGAAGCTGGCCGAAAGATACCCCGCATATACCTGCATTTTATACCCGAGCCGGTAGGATTGAGCAGGGTCGCGCAAGTAGGTGCCCGATGCCGGGCGCAGCACGCTGATGTCGGCAATGCTGCTGATGTTTTGAAGCACGGTTTTGAGCCCGGTTTCAAAGGTGATTTTTTTTCCGACCGGGTGGGTATAGTCAACCGAGATGTTGGTTTGTCTGTCGCTGCCGGGCGTGTTCCCTTTCGTGCCGGTGAAAGGCGCGGGCTCGCCCGCATAATTCTGAAACTGCTCGTAGCTGCTCCGGGGTTTTCCAAAGCTGGAACTGTAAAGGATATTGAGCTCCTGGCCATCCCTTTTGAGCTTTTTGATATAATTCAAAGACCAGTCCAGGGCATTGATGCCCCTTTGACTTTGTGAGTTTCGGATTGTCTGACTCTGAGGGCCTGCACTGCCTGTCGCATCGAAAAGGCTCTGAGTGATACTGGTCAGCCCCGAGCTGGAATTACCAAAGCTGTTAAAGCCGACCGCGCCAATCAGATTGTCTTTTTTGGAAAGGGCCCAGTCAAAGCCCAGACCGGAGCGGTAGCCGCTTCTTTTAAAATCCTGGTAGCCGTCTTGCAAAAGCCGGGTGTTGGCCCCGGCCGGGTCCGTTGAGAGCCTGTCCTGCGTGGAAGGTGTCCGGGAGCTGATCTGCTTATTGCCGCTGAAAAATGCATTCATTCCGAAATTGTTTTTCCGCAGGTTCAGATTTATGGAGGCATTTTCAAGGCGCGTACCAGCGATCAGGTTTACGCTGCCATTCACGCCCTGCAGCCGGTTTTCTTTGAGGATAATGTTGATAATGCCGCCTGTACCCTGGGCATCGTATTTTGCTCCCGGCGTAGTGATAGCCTCGATACTTTTGATCTGATTGGCGGGAATAGAGGCCAGCGCGTCGGTCAGGCTGTTACCGAACACGCTCGAAGGCTTGCCGTTGATCAGAAAGCGAACGTTGGGGTTGCCTTGCAACTCTACATTTCCGTCGATATCGACAGAGACCTGCGGCACTTTTTTAAGTACGTCCAGGGCCACGCCCGCCTGTGAGGTAATGTCGTTGGCTGCGTTGTAGACGATTTTGTCGATCTGGTTTTCAACGATAGCTGCGTGGCCGGAAACGGTCACCTCGGCCAGTTGTTTGGCCGCGGGCTGCATCCGGATCGTGCCCAGATCAATGTTTTTGCCGGATGCAACAAGATCCTTTTGGGAAATTTTCTGGTAGCCGATAAAATCGGCATTCAATGTGTAGCGACCGGCTGCAACGCCTGTGATCTGAAAAATGCCCGCCGAATCTGTAACCGCCCCGTTGACTACTTTGCCTGTCGCCTGGTCTGTCAGGCCGACTGAGGCATATTCGACCGGAGAATCATTGGATGCGTCGATGATCTTTCCGGTTATCCGGGCGCCATTTCTGGTTTGAGCCCTGGTGATGCCCGATAAAAGCATGCATACGATCATGCATAAAGTAAATGGCCTCATTGTTGGAGTGTTAGTTGTTACGCCAAACGTAGAGGCCAATCCTGAAGAATTTTTAGAGAAAACTTCGGCTGCGGAGAATTTTCTGAGATTTTAATCCCAACTTAATGTGAACTGGTGTAACCCGCCAGAATACTGGTAAGATATCCTGATAAGCAACTGGTCGCAGATTTGCTTGACAATCGAAAGGCCCAGCCCGTTATGCTGACTGTTTTGTACTTCCTTGTAAAATCTGCGAAACAGCCTGCTGGTATCAAGGGCGGTATCTGAGCCGGAATTGGAAACCCGGAGCTCGTTTGCTGTAAGCCGGATATGAATGCTGCCGCCTGGCCTGTTATGGCGGCCGGCGTTGGAGATCAGGTTAGTGAGCAGGATCTCGATCAGCTCCGGGTTTGCATCGATCCAGGCCGGGTTTAGCTCTTGCGACCAGCTGATATCGTTGTTTTGCCAAAACTCCTGGAACTGTCCCAGCTTTTCGGAAACCTTTTCAAGCAGGTCCACCCGGCTTGTCTGACTGAACTGGCGGTTTTCTATTTTGGTCAGCAGAAGCAGCGACTGGTTCAGCTTGGTGAGTCTTTTGATGCCCGAATAAACGCTTTTGAGCGCCTCTGCCTGCCGGTCGGAAAGGCCCTCTTCCTGTATGACAAGGTCAAGCTTGGAGCGGATAATGGCCAGCGGCGTCTGGATCTCGTGGGATGCATTCTCAGTAAATTCTTTTAATAGCTGATATTCTGCCTCGGCGCTGCCGACCGTTTCTGCCAGCAGCGTGTTCATGTAGGAGAATTCCTCAATGTCTGTCTGGGCAAAAGCGGGAAGGCGGTTATTGCCCAGTTTGAAGGTCTTTACCTGGGCCAATGCATTGTAGAATGGCTGCCATAACCGGCGCAATACAAGCTGATTGACAATCAGCGAAGCAACAATGACCACTAAAAGCATGACAACGGTGATAATAACGACAGTCCTTGTAAGCATCTTGGTGCCTTCGATCGGTTTGGAGAGCGTTACCAGGTATGAGCCTGTTCGCGCTTTTTGGATGTAGCGCTGCTGGCGGTATTTGTGCAGCTCGTTTTCGATCGTATCGCGCATGGTCACGTTCTCTGGCGGCAGTACCTTTGGGGCCTGGCTGGTCGGCCGATAGGAAACCCGGGTCTCGTCTGCAACGCTGACAGGGGGAAGCTCCCCGTGCCCTCGCACGTAACTTTCGATTCTTGCGCGGTAGTCTTCCAGCGCCTCATCCAGCTCATGGATCAGTATGTAGTTGATCAGAAAGTAGTAGGTCACCCCAGATATCAGAAACAGGGCGACCATCATGCTCAGGTTAATCCGGTTGTACCTGGTGAACAGCTTCATAGGTCAGTACTGAATTTGTAGCCCATCCCATAGACCGCTTTGATGTAATCGGGGCACCCGCTCTGCATGAGCTTTTTTCGCAGGTTCTTGATATGCGAGTAAATAAAATCATAGCTGTCTGCCATGTCGATATCATCCCCCCATAGGTGCTCGACGATGGCTTCCTTGGTGACCACTCTGTTCTTATTGCTCAAAAAGTACAAAAGCAGCTCGTATTCCTTTTTGGTGAGCGCCACCGGCTCGTCGCCCGATTTAAGGACACGCTCGGAGAGGTCCAGCGTAAGGTGCCCGACTGAAATACGGGTTTTGCCCTCAAAAGATTTTCTGCGTACGATCGCCGCAACCCGCGCGCCCAATTCGGCCAGGTGGAAGGGCTTGGTCAAATAGTCGTCGGCGCCCGTGTTAAGCCCCCTTACCCGGTCATCGAGCGAATTTTTGGCGCTGACAATCAACACGCCATCAGATTTTCCGGCCGCTTTCAGCTCGGAAAGAATGTCCAGGCCACTGCCATTGGGCAAGGTAATATCCAGGATAATACAGACATACTCGTTGATCAGCGCTTTGTCAATCGCTGAGTGGTAATCATAGGCCGTCTCGCAGGTAAACTGTTCTGAATTCAAATAGGTGCACATGCTATCTGAAAGCTCCTTCTCATCTTCTATGACCAGTAATTTCATTGTAATCTCAGTTCATTCATTTTCAATATCCAAAGATTATATGTGAATCTGAATTATTTCTGGAGTCTGTCTAGGGCGTTATTTAAAGTACCAGCACCAGCGTGCCTGCCAGGATCATCACCGCGCCCGCAGCAGTCTTCCAGTCGAGGGGCTCACCCAGTATCACCACCGCGAGGACGATCGCAATCGCCACACTGAGCTTATCTATCGGGGCTACCTTGGAGACGGGCCCGGTTTCCAGGGCCTTGAAGTAGAATATCCATGAGAGCCCGGTTGCAAGGCCCGATGCGGCAAGAAACAATAGATTATTGCGGCTCAATTCCTTTAACTGCTTTTGCTCGCCGTAAGCAAACACAATTCCCCAGGCTACCATCAGTACGATCACTGTACGCACCGCAGTGGCCAGATTACCACCGATTCCCTTGATACCCATCTTGGCAAGAATCGCCGTCAGGGCCGCAAATAGGGCTGAAAGTAAAGCATAATATCGCCACATCTTCAATATATTTAATCAGGGTATTTGCCTGAATTTACTGCTTAAATTCAATTTCAAACCGGTGGATTCCCCCGGGGTGGATTCCCCCGGCATACGCATAGCGGACCGGCCAGTTATAAAACAGGCATATTTCACGAACAATCGCAAGGCCAAGCCCGGTCGAGCGGCTATTGCTGTCATTTTTGGTAAACCGCTCGAAGATGCGTTCCGGCGCGAACTGCAGCTCAGGCCCAGAGTTGGAAACCGTCAGAGTCCGATCAGCCAGGCCGATATCGACCCTGCCGCCGGGCGTAGTGTACCGCAGCGCGTTTGAAAGAAGGTTCGAGATGAGCGTTTCGACCAGATAGGGGTCGGCTCTTACGGTAGCGGCACTGCATGCGCTGGTCAACTTGATTTGCCTGCTTTCAAAGAGCTCCTCCATATTGGAGAGCTGCTGTTGGATGGTTTCTTGAAGCTCTACCGGGTGCTGGCCTGTGAAAGCTTTGTTGTCGAGCTTGGCCAGAAGCAAAAGGCTCCTGTTCATTTTCGATAGCCGGTCAACGCCTGATTTGGCCTGGACGATGTAGCCGGCCATCTGCTCGGAGATTTCAAGCTGGCTCATCCGGTCGAGCTTGGACTGGATGATGCTTAACGGCGTTTGAATTTCATGGGAAGCGTTTTCGGTGAACTCGCGAAGGGCCAGGTACTCCTTCCGGCTCCGGTCGGTCATCTCTTTCAGGGTGCGGTTGAGCTCTATAAATTCTGTGATAGAGGACTCATTTAGCTGTAATGGCTCTGTGGAGCTAACTGAAAATTGCTGCACCTTTCGAAGGTTGCCCAGAAACGGCCGTAACACATTTTTGTTGATGTAATAGTTAATAATGATCCCTGAGCCGGTCAATAGTAGTGCCTCTAATGAAAAAATGAAGAAAATACTCAGGTAATAGCGGTCCCAGCCGATATGGGAGGTCATCACCGTTACCTGGTAGCGGCCCAGGTCGAGCTGCCGGGTCTGCTTTAAAACATGGTATTCTTCTGTTTCCTTTTGAATGCGGTCGTAGACCATCGAATCGGAGAAAACATTGCCCTCCGGCTGATCCGGGGAAGCTTTGCCGATCACGCTCATGGGCGCGCTGTTGAAGTTGCCGGCCCTGATCTGCTCGAACAGCTCGTCGGCCAGCAGTTCAAGCTGCTCGTTCATTTCCGCGCCTACCTCGTAGCGCAGCATGGCAAACAAAGCCGCCCCGGTGATGATCAGGATCGAAATCGAAGCAATTAAATAGTCGCGCGTGGTCTTTTGCAGCAGTTTCATCAGGTAGCAGGGCTGTTATTGAGAAGACCACTTATAGCCCATTCCGTGCACGGTTTTGACATAGTCCGTGCTGGAAAGTGCGGCAATCTTCTTACGCAGGTTCATCGTGTGCACATAGACGGCGTCATAGTTATCAGCCATATCGTAATGGTCGCCCCATAAATGTTCGGCGATCGATTGCCTGCTGACCACCCGGTTTTTGTTGATCACAAAATAGAGCAGCAGCTCATATTCTTTTTTGGTCAGCGTCAGCGGCTGGCCCGCAACCGTGACCGATTTGTGGGCCATGTTAATGGAAAGGTCATCGATCCGGATCTGGTTCTCGCCATTGAACGACCGTCTGCGGAGCAATGCAAAGATGCGGGCATTAAGCTCTTCCATATGAAAAGGTTTAGTGATATAGTCGTCAGCTCCGAGCTGCAAACCTGAGACCTTGTCATCAAGCGAATTCTTTGCCGACACGATCAGAACGCCCGTGTTCTTGTGATCAAGCTTGAACTGCTGCAAAAGACCCAGGCCACTTCCGCCGGGGATGGTAATGTCAAGCACGACCAGGTCATAGTGGTAAAGGTGCAGTTTTTCCTGGCCCTCAAAAAAAGTGGTCGCCCGCTCGCAGCGGTATCCCTGTTCTGTCAGGTAGCTCTCCATCTCTTCGAGCAGCAGCGGCTCATCTTCAACCAATAGTAATTTCATTATGGCAGATCAATTTCATTTAGTGGCGGTAAATGAAATCAAAAAATCTAAATAAAGTTTAAAGACGCCCGGCAGCCCGCTGCTGAATTTTTAATTAATGTTATTTAGAATAAGTATAGTTTAGAAAAAATTCAGAATTGGGTTCTTATTTCGCCGCATGAAAATTCTGATCTGGGACAGAGCTCGGCGTGTGATCAATGAAATAGGGCAATTGCTGCCGGTTGAAAGAATTGCTTCCGTTGAAAGCTACGAGGATTTTCTTAAACATGCCCAGGCCCACGGCTTTGATTGCGTGGTGGCTGACCTGTCTGTTTATAATGGATCTGTGGCCAGTTTTGTCGAAAACATCAAGCAACACCAGCCCTCTGCCGGACTGATCCTGATCTGTTCGGCTACCAGCCTGGAAGAGAAAGTAGAAGCGCTCAGGGCGGGAGCAGACGACTTTTTAAGCATCCCGTTTGAGATGACAGAACTTGCCGCCAGGATATTTGCCCTCGTCCGGAGAGTGCGTGCGATGACGCATAGCGATCTGTCTTACAAAGAGATACGAATCAGTCTGGACGGAAAGCTGGTGTTCATCAACGAGCGTGAGCTAAGCCTGACCAGAAAGGAGCTCGAATTGCTGCTTTATTTTATCCAGCACAAAAACAGCGTGGTCAGTAAGGAAAACCTGGTCAGTTTTCTCTCCGGAAACAGCCAGCAGGCGGCCGGAAACATGGACATTCTTTACGCTCATATCAAAAACCTGAAAAAGAAGCTGGTCGGTGCCGGATGCCGCCCGTATTTAAAGACCGTGTATGGGATCGGCTATAAATGGGAGGGAGTTTAGTCTCTTTTTTTGATCCGTTGCTTATAAAAAGTCTAAATATCGATAACTCATTCAAAACAATTTATAAATCAATCTCTAACTCAAATGCTAAAAATTGCCTACAAATTAAAGTACGCGCTGGTGGCTCTGGCCATTATTGGATTTACCTCTTGCAGCGACGATGAAAAAACGCTCGCCCCTGTTGAAGAGACTCCTCTTCGGACTAAAATCGACTACGCGACCCTGACAGCAACGACACCTTATAGCACACCGTTCGTGGATAAGGATAAAAAATCTACAGTAGATTTGAGCAGCGGCAATAACCGTTACAAGATGTTTCAGGCCCTGAACTCGAATATGACCTCGGGCGTGAGCGGTAACAAGTTGATCGATGCCGCGGTTCTCAAGAACCTTTTCAGCAACACTGGAAATCCTTTTGCCGACAGCACGAAACTGAACACTTCCGGCGTACAGCTCCGTAACACTGTGGCCTCGTCATGGCCAGCGGCTGACGCCGAAGCCGTACGGGCCAATTTTGAGGCGCTTTTTGGTCTTTTGGCTGAGGCGTCTAAATCTGTTACACAGACTGGTGAGAAAGGTAAAGCGGGTAAAATTGGAACCTATCTGGTGGATGCCAAAGGTGTTGAGTTGGTTCAGGTTGTGCAAAAATCGCTGATCGGCGCATTGCAACTGGATTACATCAACAACGTTCTTTTGACCAAAGGACTTGATGCAGACAACAAAGCAGTTGTAACCGGCAAAGTGTACACGCAGCTCGAACAGAACTGGGACGAAGCTTACGGTCTTTTGACGCTGAACCCGATCTATCTGGCCGGCTCAACCGACGCGACCCGCGGAACAACCGAGTTCGGTTTGGGATCCTACGTTTGGGAATACAACAAGGGGGCATATGCTAAAATCTACCCTGCCTTCTTGAAAGGACGCGCTGCTATTGTAAACAACGATAAGACCGAGCTGAAGGCGCAGGCCGATTATATCAAAACTGAAACGGAGAAGGCGGTTGCCGCCTCAGCAGTTGGCTACCTGAAAAAATACAATGACGCTACTACCGATGCGGCGCGCGTTCACGCCATCGGCGAGGGTATCGGCTTTATCTATTCCCTGCGTTTCGCAAACGCTAATGGTGCCAATGCCAAATTCTCGGATGATATCCTGGCCGGACTTGGCGTGGCTTCGGCGAACGGTATCTGGGATTTGACGCCGGCCAAGGTGACTGCCGCATCAGATGCCATCAAGGCAAAATTCAAATTGTAAGTCTTTAATCTTTAAAGTATGTGGCGGCCGGCGTTAGCCGGCCGCCACATACCGTTACAACCATGATAAGATTTCAACCGGTCAAATCCATCCTCTGTGCCCTGACTGTATTTGCCATTTACGCATGCTCTTCGGGGGGCGGCTCAACCACCCCTGAGCCCGAGCCGGTCGATCAGGGAAAAGACCGGAAGGCCATCCTGGTCAACTGGGCTGACAACATTATTATTCCGTCCTATGCGGCCTTCAAAGTGAAGCTGGACGCAATGGTGGAAAAATCAAAGGCTTTTGCCGCCAAACCCTCGGCCGCCGAGCTGACCGGGTTCCGGCAGGCCTGGGTAGAAGCCTATACAGAGTGGCAGAAGGTCGAGCTTTTTGATGTAGGCCCTGCCTCCAAGCGCTCCATCCGTAATTATTTCAACATCTATCCAAGCAGCATTTCAGGCATTGAGGCCAATATAGCAGACCCTTCACAAAGCATGGAGACCACCTCCTCCTTTGATCGTCAGGGCTTTCCCGCTTTGGATTACCTGCTCAATGGGGTGGGGACCGGCGATGCTGCAATCATAACCTACTATACCGACCCTTCAAAGGGCGCAGGCAGATTAGCCTATATCAAACGGATCACCGACCACATGCAACAGCTGATCGATGGGGTGAACGCGGATTGGAACGGGGCTTATCGTGAAGAATTTACGACCAAAACCGGCACCGATATTGGCTCGCCGATGGGTGAGCTGGTAAATGGTTATGTACTGCACTACGAGCGCTATATCCGCTCGGGAAAATTCGGCATTCCTTCCGGGGCGATGCTCAACGGCGTGGTCGCAGCCGACAAAGTGGAGGCTTACTATAAAAAAAATATCTCGCGCAGCCTTGCCCTTGCTGCCCACCAGACGGCAGTGGACTTTTTTAACGGCAAAAGCGTAAAGACAGCCGCAGAAGGCCCCTCGTTTAAAACCTATCTGGACGCGTTGGGTGCCAAGGACGGGGCAACCGGTAAGACACTCACCGAGATCGTTAACGCGCAGTTTACGGCCAACAAGACAAAAATTGAAGCGCTCAGTCCCGACCTTCATCAGCAGATATTGGACAACAACCAGGCTATGAAGGATGTCTATAATGAACTTCAAAAGGCGGTGCGGATGCTGAAAGTCGATATGACATCGGCGATGAGTATCACCATCACCTACACTGACAACGACGGAGACTAGAATCCGCAACACGTGCGCCCGATGCCCCACTACATGGAAAGAAAAATATCACCGGCCCCGCTCGCTACGCTTCGCATAGCGTTGGGGCTGATGATTTTCTGTGGGCTTGCCCGGTTTTGGGCCAAAGGCTGGATCTACGAGCTTTACATCAAGCCCGTTTTTTACTTTCCCTTTTATGGTTTTGAGTGGGTCAGACCGCTCGGGGAGGTCACTTATTTATTGTTTGCATTTGCGATGGTTTGCGCATTGCTGGTGGCGCTTGGATTTTACTACCGGGCGGCCATTATCGGCCTTTTTGCCAGTTTTACCTACATCGAGCTGATCGACAAGAGCACCTATCTGAACCACTATTATTTTGTCAGCCTCTTGTGCCTGCTGATGATCTTTCTTCCCGCAAATGCCCGGTTTTCGCTCGACGCTATCCGGGACAAAAACGTCAGGGCAGGTTTTGCCCCGTTTTGGACGGTTGGCGCCTTGCGGTTTCTGGTGTTCATTCTTTACTTCTATGCCGGGCTGGCCAAATTGAACAGCGATTGGCTGGCTGAGGCGATGCCATTAAAGATCTGGCTTCCTGCCAGAAATGATATGCCGCTGCTCGGGCCACTGTTTAACAAAGGGTGGGTTGCCTACTTTTTCAGCTGGTTTGGTTGCCTGTATGATCTGAGCATTGTCTTTTTTTTGCTTAACCGCCGTACCAGAACCGCCGCTTACGCGACAGTTGTAATCTTCCATTTGATGACAGCGCTTCTTTTTCCGATCGGCATGTTTCCTTACGTGATGATGCTGGCCGCGTTGATCTTCTTTCCAGCCAGCTGGCATCAGAAGTTGCTGGCCCGTGTATCGGGCTGGCTTGGATGGCGGGCAGCTGCCAGTGAAATTCAATACAGCTTCGGGCCGGTGGCCCGCGTTTTTGTACCGGGCTTATTTTTAGGCTTCTTTATTTTTCAACTGGTTTTCCCATTCCGCAACTTGCTGTATCCGGGCGAGCTTTTCTGGTCTGAGCAAGGCTACCGTTTTTCGTGGAGGGTGATGCTGATCGAAAAGGCAGGCTATGCACAGTTTACCGTCAAAGACAGCCGCGGGCGCCAGGTGACGGTGAACAACAACGAGTTTTTAACCACCCTTCAGGAGAAAATGATGGCCACACAGCCGGACATGATCCTGCAATACGCGCACATGCTCAGAGATTTCTATGCCCGCAAAGGGTTTGTCTGTCCGCGTGTATACGTGGATTCCTATGTTGCCCTCAACGGCAGGCTTGGTAGGCCACTTGTCGATCCGGATGTTGACCTTGGCGTTCAGACAGACAGCTTTCGCAGTAAATCCTGGATAATCCCCCTCAATGATGAAATTAAAGGTTTATAGTTTCCTGTTTTTTTGCTTTATCACCACTTGTAGCCTTGCTCAGTATGAGTTGAGTGGAACAGTCAGATCGGCCGCTGACTCGACACCTGTGGCAGGATGCCGTATCGTGCTCGGGGCAGGTAATCATACGCTGACCGACAGCCTTGGACGTTTTCAGCTGACTTCTGGACGTTCCACAAAATTAACCCTGCACGTGCTCTCGGATGATTTCAGGCCATTCAAACAAGAACTTCAACTGCGCGAGCAGCGCAGTGAGCTGGCAATATTTTTAAACCCGCGCAGTGAGAACCTTGCCGAAGTGGTCGTATCTGAAAAGAAAACCGACTTTGGCTTTTCAAGGCTGCGCGCGGTAGAGAGCATGGGTATTTACGAGGGCAAGAAGTCCGAAGTAATCGATCCGGAAAAGCTGGTTGCTAACCTTTCGACCAACAATGCCCGTCAGATCTATGCCCGGGTGGCGGGGCTAAATATCTGGGAGAACGAGGGTGGCGGCTTGCAGCTCAATATCGGGGGCAGGGGCTTGGACCCCAACCGCACTTCTAATTTTAACGTCAGGCAAAACGGTTATGACATTTCAGCCGACGCGCTGGGATATCCCGAGAGCTACTATACTCCGCCTGCCGAAGCGATTGGCCGGATTCAGATCGTGCGGGGCGCAGCCTCATTGCAGTACGGCACGCAGTTCGGCGGGCTGATCAATTTTGTGATGCGTAAACCCAGTGAACGTAAATTCGAGCTGACGGCGCGTCAGAGCGCAGGCTCGTTTGGTTTCTACAACGCATTTACCAGCGTGAGCGGCACAAATGGCAAGCTGAGCCATTACAGTTTCTTTCAGTACAAAAAAGCGGATGGCTGGCGTGCCAATTCCCATTTTGATAGCTACACGTTCTATACCGACATCGATTACAAGCTGACCGGCAACACATCGGTTGGTCTGGATGTGACCCATATGAATTATCTGGCCAAGCAGCCGGGCGGGCTTTCGGACGCCATGTTCGCCCAGGACCCCAGGCAGACCAACCGGGAGCGTAACTGGTTTGATGTAGCGTGGAATATGCTCGCCCTGCATCTGGACCACCGCTTTAATGCCACCTCAGACTTTAATCTTCGCGTGTTCGGCCTGAACGCCCACCGGTACTCGCTCGGGTTCAGGCCTAACCGGGTGGCGACCATCGACGATAACAGCGCCCGCGACCTGATCAAAGGAGCGTTTACCAACTGGGGCACCGAGGCCAGGTATCTTAAAAGGTACAGCATTGCCGGCAGTCAATCCGTGCTGCTGGTCGGCGGAAGGTACTATCACGGTTTTAACCACAGCCAGCAGGGCCAGGGAAGCGAAGGTAAAGGGGCCGACTTCGGTTTTGTCGAGCCAGAGCGGTTTATCACCTACGACTACCGGTTTCCTAACCGGAATACCGCCTTGTTTGCAGAAAATATATTCTACCTGGGTGAGAAGTTTTCGGTTACTCCCGGCGTGCGCTATGAATTTATCAGCACCAAGGCCGATGGCTTTTACGGTAATATCCAGCGTGATTTGGCCGGCAACGTGATCAATATTACGAGGACTGAGGAATTCAGAAAGAATAACAGGCAGTTTGTGCTCGCAGGCGTCGGCCTTAGCTACAAACCCTCCACGCAACTGGAAGCATACGGCAATTTCTCGCAGAACTACCGCTCGATCACATTCAGCGATATGCGGATTTCCAACCCGTCCTCGGTGATCGACCCGGATATGAAAGATGAAAAAGGCTACTCTGTCGACCTGGGGTTCAGAAGCCGGCAAACCACCTTTTTTAATTTCGATCTTAGCCTGTTTTATCTCAACTATAACAACCGCATCGGAGAAATCCAGTTTTACGATGAGGCCAACAGGATCCTCCGCCTGAGGACCAATGTCGGGCAGGCCGTCATTTTTGGTCTGGAATCCTATGCAGAGGCCGACCTGATCCATCTTTTCAGACCGGAAGCGAAGGATTTTAATGCCGTTGTTTTTTCTAATCTGGCTTTGATTAAGTCCGAGTATCGCAAAAGCATGATGCTCGGTGTCGAAGGTAACCAGGTAGAGTTTGTCCCGAAACTGAATTTGAAAACAGGCTTCCGGCTTGGTTACAAGCGTTTGAAGGGCTCGTTTCAATTCACGCGCCTTTCAGACCAGTTTTCTGAGGCCACCAATGCCCGGGATGGGGGCATCTCCTCAGTGGTGGGTTTGATCCCTGCGTACCAGATCATGGACCTGAGCTTATCCTATGAACTGAACCGTTTCCGCCTGGAAGGCAGCGTCAATAACCTGAGCAATCAAATGTATTTCACAAGGCGCGCGACCGGGTATCCCGGCCCGGGAATCCTGCCCTCGGACGGGCGTAGTTTTTACCTGACCTTACAGTTTAAATTATGATACAGATGATCCCCACAGAGATTTCCCGCACTCCGGTGAACGCCGCTCAGAGTGTGCTCGTCGGCAAACTTCGAGCCTATTGTCACGCCAATAATCTTCGCAGGCATCCCAAGCGCGAAATGATTGTAGAAACATTGCAATCATTGGCGCAAGGGGCAACGGCGGACCATTTGTGGGAGCTAATCTATCAACGCGGGCCCAAGATCAGTTTCGCCGGGCTTTATTACAGCCTGAATTGGTTGATAGCGGCCGGATTTGTAGAAAAACAAGGCCAGGGAAAGCAGATGACCGTTTACCGCGCAAGGCTGTAGGCTGCCCGTGAATACTGACCCCGGTCTGCGCCTGCTCGGGCTGGGTATACACTGAATTCGAATCTGATCGCGAGTATGCGGTAATGAGCCTTGCGTTAAGCCCATGGCATGTTGTTGGCTGGCCCTTGCCAGCTACAAAAAATAAAACCCGATTAATTCTATGCAAATTTCAAAGGCGATTCAAGCTTATTGCGCTCATCGAAGGGCCCGTTACAGCCAGGGCCGCGAGACAGTGGCTGATATGCTGCAGGTAATGGACCGGAAAGCCACCGGAGAGGAAATCTGGTTGGAGCTCAGTCAGAGGGGGTACCGGATCAGCGAGTCGGCAGTTTATGTGCACCTGAGATGGTTGACCGACAACGGTTTTGCCCAAAAGTGTAAAGGGCAGGGGCGGATGGCCGAATATTTTCTTACCCGTAGTGGTTCCGCCCCTTTGAAATGATCAGAATTTGAAGTTGTAACCAACCCTTATCACCTGCGTTTCGTAGTAATCGTTACTTACGTAGTGAAAGCCATCACCCTGGACGGAGCGTTTGATGACCATCGTGTTGAAAAGGTCTGTCGCATTGACATAAAATTCTCCGCTTTTCACCGTCTTCTTAATCCCGGCATCGATTGAAAATCTGGACCCGGTTTTTCCCTGGGGAACAATGTCCGGCGCCAGGTAAACGGCTGAAAGCTGGCCTTCAAGTGATTTTTTGAACTTGAAATTGGCATTGATCTTGCCGCTTCCGGAGGTAAGGCTCTGTTTTTCGGCTGAAAATACATTGCGCACCGGGTACAGGTTCTCGACGGTGAATGCGGCTACGGTGTTCTTGTAAATATTCACATTGGTTGTCAGCGAAAGCCACGGGGCAAGCTGCTGTTGCCAGATTAGCTCCGCGCCGGTGTTATAGCTCTTGCCCGCATTCTGAAAGATATTGTAGATGATCGTGCTGCCCGGCACGATGCTTCCGATCCGGGTGATGGTTCCCTTGGCCATCTTGTGGTACAGCGCCCCGTACAGGTAGCCATTTTGCCAGCTGGTTTTATAGCCGGCCTCAACCGTTGAGGTAAACTGCGGCCTTAACCCTGGGTTACCCACCTTGATAATTTCCGCGTCGTCATATTTGGGAAAGATACGTATATCCACCTCGTTCGGACGGTCCACGCGCCTGTTGTAAAACAAAGAGAATTTGTTGTTATCATCGAGTTTGTAGGCCAGCCGCAGATTGGGAAACGGCTGCAAGTAGTCGTAACCGCTGCTTTTGTAGGTCGGGTGGCTAGGATTGACCGTGTATTTCAAATCCACGTATTCGAGCCTGATGCCCGCCTCGATTTCAAAATGTTTGTTTTCCAGCACGTAGTTGCCATATACCGCCGGGATAGTTTCATAGTAATTTGCCCACCCGCCTGCCAGGCTATCGATAGGGGAGTTTTTGCCCGGAAAGAACTGCATATTGGTAGGGATGTAGCGCCTTCTGACCTTGATCCCTGTTTCGAAATGCCCGTAACGTAGCGGTTTGACATAGTCGGCTGTCAGATCGAAAACGTTTTCATCCGAGAGCAGCTTGAATGCGTCCAGCCCGGTCGATTCGGGCAGGATGTTGGTGAAGAAGTATTTTTCATCCTCCCGGTGAAAGGTGTAATTCAGGCCCAGATTGAGCAGATGTCCCGGCTGGGCAAACTTGTGCTGAAATGAGCTGGTCGCAGTTACCGTCGTTTTGAGCTCGTCTTCCAAAAACTGCCAAAGCCTGTTACGCTGGGTCAGGGAAGCATTAAAGAAAGGCTCGTCGCCCCGGTCGATGATCTTTTCGCTGCTGAAAAGGGCGGCAATATTAAAGGTATTATTGCTGTTGATGTTCCAGTCCAGGCCCGCCTTTCCGGTGATAATGTTGGTATTTCGGTTTCGCTTGGTCTGCTGGCGTACGAGATCACCATTGTCGTAGTAGCGGTCCACGAATTCGTTTTTGTTTAGTGTGGGCGTGTGCAGGTAGTCGGCTTGCAAGAAGACATTTGTTTTATTTTTCCGGTAATTAAGCGAAGCGGTAGGGTTGAGCTTGAAAGTGTTGCGGTACTGAGGCCGGATGCCGGGCAGGTTGTCCTTTTTCACCCAAAGCGCCCCAAGCCCGGTAGATAAGCCGACTTTTCCGTTGAAGCCCTGCTGGCGGTTCTTTTTGTAAATAATATTAATAATCCCTGCATTGCCGTTGGCATCGTATTTGGCGGAAGGGTTGTTGATCACCTCGATGCGCTCGATGGCCGAGGCAGGAATATTGTCAAGGCTCGTCTGATTGCCAAATCCAGTGAGCGCTGTTTGTTTGCCGTCAATGAGCACCACTACTTTGTCGTTGCCCCGTATGAGCACTTTTCCGTCCTGATCGGTCGTGATACCGGGCAGGTTTTTCATGACCTGCAACAGCGATCCGCCGCTTTGAGAGATGCTCTCTGCGACCGAAAAGCTCTTTTTGTCCATTCTCGCGTCAGGCCCCTGTGCGGCCTGCTCGGTTACGGTGACCTCGTTGAGCTGGGTGATATCTTCTGTCATCGTGATCGTGCCCATGTCCAGAAACGCGCTTAACGTCCCGATCACGAGCGGTTGCCTGAGCAGTTTGAAACCAACGTATGAGCCTTCGACGATATAGTTGCCGGGCGCGATCTCCGACAACGTGAACAGCCCGCTTTCGTTGGTAATGCCGCCCAGGACAAAGCTACTGTCTGCACCTTTTTTGAGCGCGATTGAGACGAATGGCAGCGCTTTACCTTCCCTGTCTTTGACAGTACCCGAAAGGGTGACTTTTGCGGATTGGGCCATTGCCACGGATGTGGCAGCTGCTAAAAGAAGCAATAGTGTTAAAATTCTCATCAGATGCGGATTTATGGAAGAACCACGCAAATGTGAGCGGCGATTCGGAATTATTTTTAAAGTCCGAAAATTCAGTTGCCGATGGCTGAGTAGTATCAAGGAAAATGAAAAAGGTCCGGGCCGGACCTTTTTCATTTCTTAAACTTACTTTCCGCTGTTCTACATGAGATGGAAAGTAAAGGTGGCCTTTTCTCTTATCGCCTCGTAGAAGACACCTTTGTATGTACCCGGCGTCTCAAAACGCAGCAGTGCCGTCACCGTGTAAAGTCCCGGCCGGGCGCCCGCCCAGCTTACTTTACCCTGCTCATCGGTTGTCAGCTTGATCTCCTGCATGCCTGGCGCGCGAACGACCAGGGTCGTAGCCTGCAATGGCTTTCCCTGGAAGGTGGCTAAAAAAACGACTTCGCTCTTTGCGCCCGGATCATGGACGCTGCTGACAAGCAAATCGGTGAATGCTTTCTGTGAGACGTGAACCTGGTCACCCACCTGAACGGTCGCACGGGCGTAATAGTTTTGCTTGATAATGCCCAGCTTGCCCGAGGTGTTGCGCCAGTCGGCCACCTCACGCACTTTGTTTTCCAAAAGGATCACATAAGTGCCATTTTCGGACGGGGTGAAAATGGCTTGGTAGCAATTTGTTTTCGGCGTGAATTTTAAAAAAGTCTGCTTACCTGATGGGCTCACCGCCCAGGCCGTAAAACCGTTCACTTCCGTAAAACGGTTTCCCACTTTTTCACGTTTATCCTTGCCAAACTCGCCGAAATAAACGCTGACTGTTTGCTGTTTGCCAAGCTGACCGACAGATGAGGTCTCAATCCAGACCGAATGGGCCCGGCAGGCCAGCGGGGCCAGTATCAGCATCACGATCAGGGTGATTAGTTGCTTTTTCATTTTTGAATGATGTTTAATTTGATTGTGTATTGATTACCGCCCGATCGCCCAGGCTACCGCTGCATCGAAAAGCGCCAGACCGTCTGCGGTGAGAAGCGGGAAAGTGGTGTTGTCCAGAAAGAACATCACGCGCCGCGCTGGTGCGAGAAAGTCGTAGTCCATCGTAGCGCCTTTTTCATAACCATAAATAATGGCCCGGTTAGGCTGTCCGGGCAGAGTAGCGATGATTGAAGCGCCCAGTCCGGGCTTTCCCCAACCCATAGGCTGGTCTTTATGATAGACCACATTGGTTCCGGCTTTAAGGCCTGCTGCCAGTGGATGCGGCGCGTTGACAATCCAGATGTAATGCTCGCCCTTTTCATCCCCGCCGACTTCGCCGAAATCCACGCCCTTGTATCGGCCCGTATACCGCATATCATCCTGGATGTCATTCTCCCACATCATCACCGGCACCTTGCTGTCGGCATATTTGCCCGCAAAGCGCTGCGAGCTGACTGTGGAGGAAATGATCACCAGATCGAAGCCTTCCGCGCGGGTCGCCGGCTCGCTTTCGTCGGCGAAGGTGGTCACATAACCCAGCGAATCGAGCCGGGATTTGACCTTCTCGTCGATCGGGCGGTCCCGGTACTGGGTACGCAAAATATACAGGATCTTGCCCTTACTGGCTTTCAAGGCGGTTTTTGATTGGGCAAGCGCCTGCGAAACGCAGAGTGTAAACAGCGCCAACGCCATAATTCGAAGTGATTTCATATTGTAAACTGGTTGGATTTAAAAAACATAGGTGATGGAGGTTTGCCAGTTGCGTGGCGCGCCCGGATACAAACGGGAGCGGTCATAGCCGCCCACCCAATGGATCTTGTCTGTCAGATTGTTCAGGTTCAGTTGAAGCTGGATCTTTTTGACCCGGTAGTACACGCCCGCATTGATCAGCATGTAGTCAGGCCCTTTTGTGGGCGTAATATTATTGATCCCCTGGAAGCCGAAAGTGCGCTTGCCGACGTAGTTGGCACCTGCGCCCAGACCAAGTCCGCGCAATGCGCCTTTGGCCATTTCATATTTCAGCCAGATACTTCCCTGATTTTTGGGTGCGTTGGGTTTTTGCTGGCCATTGTAGGCGCTGTCGGTAGTGGCTTGCGCGCCGGATAGGAAAGCCTTGTTATATGCATAAGTGGCAATGATGCTCAGGTTTGGCAAAATGTTACCGACGATGTCAAGCTCGACTCCTTTGGCCTGGTCCTTGCCGACTTGCACGAGCAGGTCCGGGTTATCCGGGTCCTGGGCATTGTAGAGCACATTTCGCTGCGTGATTTTGTAGACGGCCGCCGTGATGCTAAGCCGGTTGTCTAGCCAGTTGCTTTTTACCCCGGCTTCGAGCAGGTCGCTGGTCATCGGGTCGAATGGTCCGCCAGCCGCTGCATTCTGGCTTGACGAGCTTTGAGGGTTGTAGCCCATCGCATAGGTTGCATAAGCGTTGACCTGCTTACTGACTTCATAAGTAGCCCCGATCCGAGGCAGCAGCGAATGCTGGATGATCTTTGTGACCGATGCGGTCGCGTAACCCGCCTTGTCAATGTAGGTTTCGTAACGCAGACCAAGCAGTGCTTTCAGACGTCCCCACGAGAGCTGCTCTTGCAGATACACGCTGTGTTGCTGGGACATGAAAGGAACAACCACGTCGGTGTTATTGGCCGTTTCCACATAGCCGGCCGTGTTTTGGAGGGCATGCGCATTAGTGCTCAGATCGAAGGACGCCACATTCGGTCTGGGGATCATTTGTCCCTTATAGCTGTAAAACTGGTATTTGGCCGAATCCTTCACTACGTAACGCGTTGCGATCGTGCCATCCAGCAAGCGGTAGCCCGCCGCATCCATTTGCGAGGAACCGATCGGTATCACCGATGTATTGTAGTCGTAGCCGCCGAGCAGTTTATGGTTTACCCCGCCGGTGTTAAAGTCCGCCGTCAGGTAAGCGGTGGCGCTGTTGCTGAACTGCTCGTTATGCCGGCGAATGGTCCTTCGGAAGGCAAGCTCCTGGATTTCCTTTCCTTTCTTGTCTACTGCGAATGCCGTGCTCCGGTGCTCGAACAGGTCCTGGCGGTAACCGGTGCGAAGAAAGGACGCATTAAAGCTGATATGTTTGGAAAATTCGTGCGTGAGCGAGGCGGTAAGCAGGTACGTTTCCTCGTTCAGGTAATCATTGATGTCGGCTACATTGAGCGAAATAGGCGTAGAATAAAGGTCGCTCGAACCGAATACGGACTGGCCGCGGTCCAGGCGACTAATTGACTTGTTGTATACCGCGTCGAAGTTCAGCCTTGTTTTTTTACTGGCCAGGTAGGAAAGGGATGGCGCGACGACGATGTTTTTGTCAAAAAGCAGGTCCCGGAATGAGCCGGCATTTTCATAGCCCAGGTTCAAACGGTAGAGCACGGTTTTGTCCTTGTTCATCGGTCCGGTGAAATCTGTTGTCATGCGCACCGTATTCCAGCTCCCGACCTGGAAGCCTACCAAGTGGCGCGGATCTTCCAACGGCTTCTTGGTCACTTTGTTGATCGTTCCGCCCGGGTTTGCATTGCCGAAAAGTGCTGCCGCGGGCCCTTTGATCACCTCGACCCGTTCGAGATAGTTGATCAGGTTTTGTCGCCAGAAGCCGGTGAAAGTCCGAAGCCCGTTAAAAAGCTGCGTTGAGCTGCTGCTGCCCACGCCGCCCTGGTTACGAAATCCCCGGATACTGACATCGTCATAAAACGTATGCTGGTTGACGCCGCTGACGTTTTTAACAATATCCATCATGCGCACTGCGCCCTGGTCGGCCATTACCTCCTTGGTCACATAAGCGATCGACTGGGGCACCTCGCGGATCGGGGTAGCCGTTTTGGTGCCGGCAAATGTGTTGCTGTTGGTGTAGTCCTTTTCTTTCCGGCCGGTGATCTCTACGGTTTGCAGCAGCTCGTCTTTGGAAGTAAGCTGCAAATTCATTTCGTGTATATGCCCGCTGCGGATTTTAACCTTACGTCTGATCGCATCATAACCCAGGTAGGTAACGCGTACCGTGTAGTCACCTGGCGCGATATCCGGGATTTGGAAAGAGCCGTCCTCGCCCGTGGTTGTTCCCTGGGAAGTACCTTCGAGTAATATAGCCGCCTGATACAGGGCCTGACCGGTTTCATCGGTGATCTGTCCTCTCACACCGCCCGTGTTCTGTGCGTTGGCGACGGACATAGTAATGGTAACCCCTATCAATAGGAGCAGCCATGATAATCTGCAATTTTTCATGAAGTAAATGGGAAACTGTAATTAAAGGATCATCTTAAAAATGGTATCGGATGGTGGTTTGCCAATTAAAGGGCGCACCCGGATGCACGCGGTAATTGTCGTAGCCGCCAATCCAATGGGTTCGATTAAAAATATTGTTCAGGTTCACTTGAAGCTGCACGCGCTGAATCCGGTAAAATGCCCCCGCATTGACCAGCAGGTATGCCGGTCCGGTAAGGCCGGTTATCGCAGTCCCGGGCCGGTGGCGGCCGAAAAGCCTTTTGCCGACATAATTGGCCCCTAATGCGAGCCCGAAACCTTTCAGCGGGGTGCCTGGGCGAAAGTCGTATTTGGTCCAAAGGTTGCCCTGATGCCTTGGCGCGTTCGGTTTTTGTTCAAAGCCGGTCGCAATGCCGCTATCGGTGCTGTAATTGCCTTCGAAAATGGTGGCGCGGTTGTGCGCGTAAACAAGCACGAGCTTCCAGTTGGGCAGAAGATTGCCGGTTATTTCCAGCTCCACACCGGCCGCCCTGTCTTTGCCTATCTGCTGCATCAGGTCGGGGTTATCCGGTGAATTGGCCGAGTAAAGCGTGTTGTATTGCAGAATATGGTAAACAGATCCTGTGATACTGAGTTCTTTGTCAAACCAATCGGATTTAATGCCCGCTTCCAGAAGCCGGCTGCGGACCGACGGGAATGGCCCTCCGCTGGTCGGGCTCGATTGGACCAGCGCCTCCTGCGGGTTGTAGCCCGTTGCGTAGGTCGCATAAGCATTGATGTTGGGTGAAATCGGGTACACCAGCCCGACACGCGGAAGCAGTATATGCTGGCGCACTTTGCGTTGCCGGGCGGTTTTGTAATCCAGCTTGTCTGAATAGGTGTCCCACCTGAGCCCAAGCAGCATTTGAAGCCTGCCGAGTTGTAATTGGTCATGGAAATAGAGGCCCTGCACAGCCGAGAAGACCGGGACTGTCACGCCGTTATAAGTCGGCGTGTAAACGTATTTGCCGATGTCCTGCAAGCCATGCCGGTTAGCGGCCAGATCGAAGCTGGGCGTGTTCGGTTTAGGTAGCATCTGCCCGTTGTAATTGTAGAAAATGTACTTGGCCGAATCTTTGACCACGTATTGGCTTGCCACTGAGCCATCTGCCAGCAGGTAGCCGGAGGCGTTGGATTGGGAAGAACCGGGTGGAATTTTGCTGTTGGCATAGTCATAACCCGCAACCAGTTTGTGCCGTATGTTGCTTGTGCTGAAAGCAAAGTTGAAATAGGCGGTAAAACTGTCGTTGAACTGCTCGATATGCCGCCAGTTGGCCTGCCGGTAAAGCAGCGAAGGGACATCCTGACCGAGCTTGTTCTTGGCGTAGGCGTTGTTGCTGCGGTGTTCGAAAACGTCTTGGATGTAGCCCGTTCTCAGGTAAGAAGCGTTAAAAGCGACCGCCTCAGAGAACCGGTGGGTAAATGAGCTTGTGAGCATGTAAATGTGCTCACGCAGGTAATCGTTGACCTCTCCGACGGTTTGGGTTATGGGGGTGGAGCTCAGCCCTTTGTCCCCTAGAATGGCCTGCCCGCGGTCCATACGGCTTTTCGAGCGGTTGTAGACCAGGTCGACGTTTAAGCGTGTGCTTGCCGAAGGCAGGTAAGAAAGGGAAGGGGCCAGAACGATGTTTTTGTCGAAAATCAGGTCCCGGAATGATTTGCGGTCTTCGTATTCAACATTGGCCCGGTAAAGTACCGTCCTGGCCTTGTTAGCCGGCCCGGTCAGATCCACCAGCAGCCGGTTGGTATTGAAAGAACCCATCGTATAGCTGATCGAATGGAAGGGTTGGTCCAGCGGCTTTTTGGTCACTTTGTTGATTGTTCCACCCGGCGAGGTGTTGCCGTATAGCGCCGAGGCTGGGCCTTTGATGATCTCGACCCTTTCAAGGTAATTCAGGATGGCTTGCCGCCAGTAGCCATTGAAAGTTCTCAGGCCGTTAAAAAGCTGGTTGGAGGCGCTGCCCTGGTTGCGGAAGCCGCGGATTGTGACATCGTCAAAGAAGGTATACATGTTCACGCCGCTCACATTCCGGATTACTTCGCTGATGCGCGTGGCCGCCTGGTCTTGCATGAGCTCCTTGGTCACATTTGAAATGGATTGCGGCGTTTCTCGCACGGGTAGGGCTGTTTTGGTGCCGATGAAAGATAGCGTATTTGTGTATTGGGTTTCTTTCCGGCCGGTGATCTCCACCGTCTGCAACTGCTGGGTATATTCCGGCAGGTTGATTTTCAGGTTTTTAGTATCATTTCCCATCACAGTTACCGCTATTTCCTGTGTGATGAAACCCAGTGCGGAGACGGTCACGAGGTGCTCGCCCGGCTGTATGTCGGCCAATTTGCAATTGCCGCCTTCGTCGGTCAATGCGTACAGGTCCGACGTCTTGCAAACCACGACGGCGTACGCTATCGGCTCCTGTGAACTGTCATGGACACTGACCATGATGTTAACAGTGGGCTGCAGGTTTGTCCCGCGATCGGCAAAAAGCAGTATTCTGTTGCCTGTGCACGAGAGCTTAGAAACCGGGATGCCGAGAAGCTCGCGTAATACCTCGGCCAGCGGCTGGTTTTCAACGCGGATACTGACCTTTTTGCCTGTGTCCAGGAAGGTATCGCTGTAAGAGAAAGTAACCTTTGCTTTTTGACTAATCATTTCCAATACGCGATGTAACGGCAGTTGGTCGATATTCAGGGAAATGCGCCGCTGCAAGGGCCCGTGGCCCTGAGCAAACGCAATCCCTGTCATCATCCATGTCAGCATGACGGCCCGTATACCGTATTTAAAACCGCTCATTCGATGACCAGCGTTTTGCCGCTGAATTTATACTCAAACTTCATCAGCATACTCATCTCTTTGAGCAGTACATCGAGCCGGGGGTTATCATAGGTCCCTGAAAAACGACGCTCGGCCACCTGTGGCGATTTAAATATGATCCGGATACCGTACCAGCGTTCAAGAACGGCTTTCATCTCTGAAAGCGGAGTGGCTGAAAAAATAAGTTTGCTTTCCTTCCAGGAAAAATAACGGTTCTGATATACGTTCGCTGAATCCAGGCTGTTTTTGCCCTCTTCGTAGCGAGCGGCATGTCCTGCGGTCAGGATCATCTGCGCCTTCGCATGGCGTGCTTTAAAGCGCACCTTTCCCTCCTGAACTGTCACGACCGTGCTTTCGCCCGAGTAGCTTTTAAGGTTGAAAGCGGTACCCAGTACTTTTACCTGGGTTTCGCCCGCGTCGATAATAAATGGCTTATCTGGATTTTTGGCAACCTTAAAGAACGCTTCTCCCGATAGCGAGACTGACCGGACTGAATCTGCGAAACGGGCGGGAAAGCGCAATTCGCTCCCCGAATTCAGGTATACGATCGTCCCGTCTGTGAGCGTGAACTGCTTCCTTTCGCCAGGCGCGCTAGCGATCGTCTGATAGCTGATAGTTGGTTGATTTTTGCGCCGGGGAGCTCCGAACTGGTACCAAAAACAACAAGCGAATATCAAACTGGCCGCTACGGCGGGCATCCACCAGCGCTTGTTTGTGATCATAACCGACCTTGAACCAGGCCTCTGAAGCGACTGCACGTGCTGCCAGATGCGTGCCCGGAGCTGCTCGGCCTCCTGGTGCCCGACATAATCAGGCGGCTCTTCAACATGGGAAGCTTCAAGCCAGGCCTTGACAGCGGCCTGTTGCTCGGTATTGCAAAGTCCCAGGTAGTATTGCCGGAGCAGTTCAGGAGTGATTTCCATTTTCTAGCAAGGGCCCTTGTTTTACCCTTTTCAAAGCTAAGTTGCACAGCCCGCTATTTTTCCCCACGCACGCTCCGAAAAAAGTTAGATTTATTTTAAAAGGTTGGCAAGTCTTTTTCTCAGATAGCTCAGCGCCCTGCCAATCTGGTTCTCTACCGTTTTTTCTGAAATGGACATAGAGCTGGCGATCTGCGTGTTTGAAAGGCCCTCATGGCGGCTCATTACATATACTTGCCTGCAGTGGCTTGGAAGCTGATCAACCAAAGAGGTGATGCGTTCGTCGAGAAAATGCAGGTCCAGCATCTGTTGGGTCGTATTTTCTGCCAGCGGATGATCTTGGATTGCGTCTTGAAGGTTTCTTGCACGGATTGCCTGGTTGCGGAAGTGCTCGGCTACTTTAAGTCTGGCTGCACGTGAAAGGTAGTTCTCGATACTGCCCTCTATTTTTAAGGTCTCTCTGCGTTCCCAGAGCGATTTGAAGATTTCCTGGACAAGCTCTTCGGCAAGATGTTTGTTCGACGTGTGATGAAAACATATGTTATAGAGCTTCCGCCACATGATATTGTAAATAGCCGCGAAACCCCGCTTGGTAGCGAAATCATGCTGATGGCCTTCGTCAAGCATTCGGGTTTTCAAGGTAGTCGAAAATATACCGCGGGTAGCGGAAAGGTTATCAATGGCAGCTGGGCCTAACCGACCGAGCCGTTGTCAAATCTGATCATAGGGACAGTCGACGTTACAAAGTTAATTAAGAATGATTATAAATAAATTTTTAATTGTATGTTTTTTGACTCGTATGCGGCATTTTACATTCAGTGTTGAAATCGTTATAGTCGATCTGGTCACTGTATTTTCTGTTAGTCGTGGAAAACAGTATTCGAGCTAGTTGGAGGGAACACATATTTGGTGGGTCAGCATTACTTGTTGGTTTGCTGTATTTAACGCCAAAAAAGGCCGCACGAGAATATCGCGCGGCCACAGCCCATCGGCATGCTTGATTTAGAACCTTAATCCTGGTCAGCAGCGGCCGAGCGGCCTTTTTTTGCTTTTGCCCGGTTAAGACTTCCGATTTTGTAACTGAAATTGAGGCGCACACTGGAATTGTAGATGTATTGGCGATACCGCTGCTCGAGTTGCGGTGAGATCAGAACCGATTCGAAGCGCATCCCATTCGTCAAAAAATTCTCAGCGGCAAGACCAAGGCTGCCTCGTTTGTTTTTGAACGCCTTGCGGAGCCCTAGCGAGTATTGGGCAAAACCTATGTCGTAACCTAGAAGATTAATGCTTTTACCCCGGTAACCAAAATTGGCCTGAGCAGTCCACCCTTTATTAAATTTGAATTGGCCGTCAAGGCGCCCTGCCCAGCGTAGGCCCGTTGTTTGTTTAAGCGTGGATTGGCCGGAAAGATCCAGGATCGAACTTTGGGCGTACCGATAGGTAAAGTCCAGATTAGTGCTAAGGCTCAGGCGGGAGGTCAGATCCATAGAGGCGAAGATGGTAGTGCCATAACCAAAATCTTTCCCGATGTTTTGTCTGCGGCTGATCACTGCTCCGGCCAGCGTGTCTGACCTTTGGCTGAGCCATTGGATATCATCCTTGTTGAAGCGGGCGTACAGCGAGACATTCAAATAGGTTTTTCGGATTTGAGTGCTGTATCCGAACTCAAAGCGATCTGCGATTTCAGGCTTCAGATATGGGTTTCCTATCTGGATATTGTAGGGATTGGCAGCGTTGAAATTTGGGTTCAGGTCCTGTATGCCGGGCCGCTCGATCCTTCTGTTAAATGCGAGTTTAATAGTGGTCAATTCATCGATTTTTTTCGAAAGATTAATGCTGGGAATCAACTTTCCATAGCTTGGGATCACGAGGGGCCGCTGGATACCTGCTGAGGCTTGTATAGCAGTGTACTCGTATCTAAGTCCCATTTTTAGTGATATTTTGTTCTGCATCGTCAGCGCGTACGACAGATAAGCTGCTGGAATGGTTTGATCATAGTCCAGAATTCCCTCTGGCTGACTTGCATCGTTGACCAGATCCGATCCAGGTCTTGCAGTCAAATACCGGTATCGACTACGCACCTGGCGGAAAGTATTTTTTAATCCAAATTCGAGCTGCTGATTCTCCCTGATAGGGAGAAGGTAATCAGCCTGGAAGATAAATTCATGATTGGTGTTATTATTGAGGTTTCTTACTATACTCGTAGGCGTGGCAGAACTTTCAAAATTACTTGCATCAAAGTTATTTGTCAGTCGGGTCTGACCATACTGCGCCGATAGACTAAACTCTCTGCCGGACCCCTGTGAGCCGTCCGGATAAATATGCAGGTAGTCGATATTTACGTCAATTGTGTTGGATAGGTTCTTGCTCAGAACATCGCGAAGAGAACCGGGTAGGCTTTGCTCTGACTCGATCAGGCTCGTATTCAGGTGCTGGTCACGGTTGATGTTTCTGACCCCTAACCTAATGCCGCCGCTAAAGGACTCGCGCGGATTAATCTGATAATCTGCCGACAGTGCGTATTGTGCCAGCAGACCCTTATCAAATCCGGTGGAATGCTGGCTGGTTTTCACCGGCGTGGATGACTGAACTGGATAAGTAGTCTGGTTAAGATTTGATTCGGAGGGGTTATAGCTAGCACGGCCACTGCCGGTCAGCCCGATCCCAACTTTGCCCTTTTGAAATCCACCGTTTAACGCCAGCATTGAAGCCCGGTTTCCGGCAGCGCCATCCAGGTCAAGATGCAGGCCCTGGAGGTTGTTTTTTTTGAGGATGATGTTAATAATTCCTCCGGTACCTTCCGCGTCATAGCGGGCAGAGGGGGAGGTAATCACCTCTACTGACTTTATCTGATCAGCCGGGATTTGTCTGAGCGCGTCTGCGATATTGCCAGCCAGAATAGCCGACGGCTTGTTGTTGATCAGCACCCGGACGTTAGTGCTTCCCTGCAAAGAAAGTTGCCCATTTGGATCAACAGATAACATGGGGACCTTTCTTAGAACATCGCTTGCGTCGCCTCCCTTAGCCGCCAGATCATCCTCGGCCTTGTAAACGAGCCTGTCAACACGATCTTCAACAAGGGCTTTTTTACCTGTTACGGTCAGCTCACTCAAATTTTGTGAAATGTTGCTCAGTTTGATAATTCCCAAATCGATGTTATCTGCTTTCGTAATTTGAACGTTTTCTATTGATTTGGTGGCGTATCCGATGAAGGAGATGACAACCCTATAAGAGCCTACCGAAATCCTTGACATCGAAAAACTTCCTTTTTCGTCGGCGACAGTTCCGTCAACAATTTTGCCGGTTATTGAATGGTGCAGCGCAATCGTTGCGAAGCCAACCGGGCCAAGGGAGGAGGAATCAAGCACTGAGCCTGTAATTTTTCCGCTTCCGCGGGATACAGCTTCTGTTTGGACATCCGGGACATTCGCCGGAGAGTTAATGCTTTGAGCAACAGAGCATGTGATACTGGCCGCACAGATGAGACCAGTTAGTACAAACCGCATAAGTTTTCTTGTTTTCTAAGGCTTTATAGCCAGGTGGTAAAAATGGCCCCAGCTGAGCGTATACCTTGGCTCAGCGTAAGTGCCCGATTGGTGTTACAGAATTTGAATATGGAGAATAGTGCAATTGCCGGGCAGGGGCAGGGCCACAGGATACCGTATTGGGGATATCTACCCAGTATTCGCGGCAGATCGACAAGCCTTCGCACCAGCTTGCAATGCTTGGGCAGAAGCGGCCGAAGAACAAGTCTTCGGCCGTCTGATCATCGTTTAGCGAAGCTTGATCTGAGTACAAACCGTGTCTAGCGTTTCCGCATTGATCGCGTTAAGCGTTACATTTTTTCCCTCTATGGTAATAAATCCGGCAACAGGAGGACCGGCAAAATACTTGAAGTCTTTCGACCAGGGGCTGCTGAGCGCGCCGTAAGGCGTCGAGCCCCCCGCACCGTTGTTCAGACAGTAGAATGACCGGTTTAACTTAATTTTTGGACCCTGATATCCTTCCGCGTATCGCGAAGTTTGGTCGCTTACCGACAGCAGCGAGTAGTTATGTTCATCTCCGCTGATAAAACCTACGAATTTCTTTCCCTTGTTAACCAGGATGTCCAGAATTTCATCACGACGTTCGATGATCCCTTTGGAGAGCGGCTTGCCCGCAACCCATGCACGGCTGGTGTTTTCACCTTTCCACCACATAGCATTCATCAAATGGTCTCCGTTGGGAAATACCGAGCTGTGGTGAAAAACGAATATGTGATCGATGCTTGCGTCTTTTTCCATTTTGCCGACTGTTTCAGCAAGCCATTTTACCTGCTGATCCATCATATAACCGTCACAGTTTCCGCTTGTTGAGCTCGGTTCCTTACTGAGCCAGTAGTCGCTGTTCATGACAATAAAGGCGGCATTGTCATAGGTAAAGTAGTAGACGTTTTCCAGATACGGAGGAAAGTCCATCTCTGCTGGGTTTGGATCGTAGCTGGCGCCATCCTCGCTTTGCGGACCATTCTTTGGATGAACAAAAGCTTGGGCAAACGCAGCTTCGCCAGATGAAGTCTGATATGGGAAGGCCTCGATATGCCGGTTGTCTTTTTTGTCTTCGCCGATGAGCATGCTCTTGCTAAGCTCATGATTGCCGAAACCTGTATAGACGGGCATTTTTGACCAAAACGGTTCAAATGCTCTTTTGAAATTGGTATACTCCAAAAGGTGCCCATCAGTGGACGGGTTTCCACCGGTTGTGAAATCTCCCATTACAGTCAGGAAGGCCGCATTTCGCTGATTGGCAAGGGCCATAATTGCACGGCTGGCCTGATAGTTTACCCCACCGAACTCGCGCTCACCGCCGCCGGTAGCCGCCCGGCTGGCTCCCGTGTAGGCAAATGTGAAAGGTTTACGGCTACCTGCGGCCGGGGCAGTGCGGAAGCTGTGAGAATCCTGACGATCGGCGTAGGCGATCATGTAAGAATAATTGCTGGCCGGTTTGAGTCCGTTAAGCAGGATTTCATGGTGGGTCAAAGCTTCTTTGTCAGAAAATACCTTACCGTCAACTGTGATGCTGGCTTTGACGGGTAGTTGCGTTTCAAAGGAAACTACGCATCCTTGCGCGTTGAGCTCATTCACCATCGGTCCCTCGATAATGGTTGGAACAACTTTGTATGGACCATTACCCGAATATGCCACGCGTCCTTCGTAGATGGTCTTACCGGTTTCGTTCATCACGCGGTATCCCATTACGACCTTGTCTTTGTCCTGTAACCGGTAGAAGTCTTCACCCTTAACAAACAGATTCTTTATGTCAAGTAATGCCTTGCCATCTTCCATATCTGCTGTGCCCTGAAATGCAACGGTTGGGTAGCGGTCCGTTTCTTGAAGCGGGCCGTAAGTTACCGATCCCTTAAACCCCGGAATCGGGATTTCAACCAGGATACCTACATCGTTTCCGGTAGCAGTGCCGATCATGTTCGAAAGAGTGTACTTGTCTTTTTTTAGGATGTCGACATACGTTTTGTGGTTGTCTGTCACCGAGAGTTTACCGTCCGAGTTGTAATTGACTCCGTGCAATACTGCCGGTATCTTGGCCCGATCGGCGTGTTGAGCAAAAGCGGCGGTGGTTGGCAACAGCATTGTTGCCAAAACTAGATTTTTCAAAATGTAATTGTTATGGATTAGAAGAGATATTAATTATTCAAACCGGTCCCGTTCGATTGATAGCAACCGATATCGGTGCCCGGCGGGGTAATTTCGGATGCTCCGAAAATAGGGTCTACCTTGGTAACCGCTGTCGAGATATTGAATTTCGTCGTCCCTTTTCCCAGGCAGGGGGACGAAGATTGGAGCCTGAAATCATAATTTCCCAAAAATGACATTGTACCAAGTACCGCCGGCACCCCGGAAGCGGAATACCTGACAGGTAACGGGTAGTTTACAAACTTGGGGTCATTTCTACCTACAAGTACACTGCCGTCGTATGCGTCTCCGGGTATATACCCCGCAGGCAGGTAGGATGAAGGCATTGGGATGTCGCTCGCAAGCGGTTTTGCAAGACAGTTTTCGGGGTAAAATTGGCCGGTGATCTCAGGGGCATCCCCATAGTAGAAATTGTTTCCGTACCGGATATTAGCCGTATCTGCAATTGAGGTTGATTTGCCGAAATAACTAAACGTCTTGGTGATTCGAAGACCGTACCTATCGTCAACGAAAAGGTTATTATAGGCCAGTCCGCGGCCGGAGCGTTCAAAACCAATTGATGACCCGCGGCCATTTGAATTTCCCGCTCCACCATAAATGAATCGCCGGTAGCCGCCATTCAGAATCGTGTTGTTATAACATACTGCGTTGACCTGAGAAAGCAGGCCTTTGCCATTATCAACTTTGATCGCATTGGTAGAAGGTCCGATAATGAGGTTATAGGCAACATTTCCCTGACTTCCGTTCAGGATCTGAATGGCCTCCCCACCAGTGTATCCGCATTTTTCGAAGATATTACGCATCAGGTGGAATTTGCCGGATTTGATGTTTACAGCCGCATCGCCATCGATATGCCCATATATCCAGGAGTCTTCAAATATGAGCGTTCCCTTCTCGTTGTTGAATGAAACCGGCGCGGTGGGCTTCCCGTTTTCAACCCCGAATACCTGACCGGTGGCAGCTATTCCGCCCGCGAATTCAATATGCGTAAATTTGAAGATCATAAACCGCGCCGAGGTGTCCCCCTGAATTCCTGACCATAGGCCGGAATAAGCCGGATCTGTAGTCGGATCCTGGCCAATAATGTCGCGCTTTGCCACATCCTGAACGGTGAAGAAAACAGGCTTCTGCTTCGAACCGATACTTGCCAGATTACCTTTCACCCAAAATGCATAATTACCCTTGAAATAGATCTTCACGCCTGGCTGAAGAATCAGTGTATCACCCTTGTTGATCGTAATGTCTCCGGTGACATAGTAGGTTGAATCAGCAAGTAGGGTTCCTTTGACAGAGCCCGAGATCGGGCCAGGTTTTACCGGAAGACTCCCAGCTACCTTCCCGGTTGACAGGTTAATCTGATCGAATTCGGTGCAGCTCAGCAGGAGACAGCAGATAAATAGATTAAATAGTTGCTTGTAGCTCATTGTTTTACTTATAGTTTTTTGATCTAATGGAGAGGGAGGCTGCGCCCATCAGCTAGAGTGACAACCGGACCCCGGCGAGCACACTTTGTTTGAAGACGTCCTTTTGAACCAACATCCGGCTCGATGCGCCGGACGCGCCGGATGTATTTTGCTCTGCGCTGTTGCTGGCAAGGATATCTTGATAAATATTGGCGCCTAGAAGGTTGGTCGCTTTTACAAACGCAGTTATACCGCCTATGAAGGACTTATTGACCGAAAGGTCAAGCTGAGAATTGGCGCGCTGCCACTGGTCCAGGCCATAGTAGAGCGAGACGACCGATATTCGTTTTCCGGTATAGACGTAGGTTGCCTGAACATTCCAACCGTTTCGCGCGCTTTTGTACAATAATGAAAGGTTGGCGATGTGGCTGGACTGGCCCTGCAAAGGTCGTCTCTGGTCTTTGAGCACCCCGACAGTGTTTCCTGCTTTGTCTAACTGCTGAATCAGTTTAGGCGTTGTAACAGAAGACTGGATATAGGTGTAATTACCGCTTACCCCGAAGTTTCCCAGGAATTTAGAAAAGAGCAGTTCCAATCCATAATCCTTGGCAGGTTTGTCCGGATTGGTGGGCTGTAGGGTTACCTTGGCGGTAGAAGTGGCGCTGCCAAACGAGGTTTCGATGGGGTTAATCAGGTTTTTATAAAAAGCGCCAATGATGACGTAGTTGGTTGTAGAGAAGAAATTCTCGTAGCGGACATCCACATTTTGAGATCTTGTGTGTTTCAGGTTTGGGTTGCCGCTCTCATAGTAAAGATCGCCGTTGATCAGCGTTGGAACAAGTTCGTAGATATTGGGCCTACTAATACCTGCAAAATATGAGGCTCGGATATTTTGGCGGTCGGTAAGCTTGTATTTCAGGTTCGCACTCGGAAGCAGATCGGCATATTTGTAGCTGCCGGTCTTTGCGTCAAGAACATCCGAAATTCTTGAATCGTATTGTTGTCTTGTGACTTCCTGGCGGACTCCGGCAAGAAGTTCAACGCGGCTGCCCAGGTAAAACTTACCCATTGCATACAATCCACCTACAGTTTCCGTGCCGGAATAGTTATTGGCGTTCGTTGAGTCTGCAAATGCGTTTTGGGCTGGAGAAAAGGAAAGTTGTAGCTGTTGCGCAGATAGATATTGCTGGACGCCAAGGCCTGCAAGTACGGTATTTAAGTTATATCTGTTGTAATAACTGAAGCGGTCTTTCCAACGAATCATACCTCCAACGGTTATGTCTACACGTTTATCAGGAATGTACCTGATGTTGGCATATACGGACTTGTCCTTATCGCTGCTTCTAAGCCACTGAAAGTTCAGTGGGTTGCCAACATACAGTGTGTCCGAGTACTGATTTTTTCGGAAAGTGCTCAACTCGGTCCAATTGGGGCGAGTCGACGTAGCCACCGCATATGATCCGGTCCAGTCGGCCGAGACTGAAGGCGAGAACTTGTGGTAGCCAGAGACAGCTGCGTTGGCGATTGTCTTTCTTGTGAAGACGACCCGGTCAAAATAATCTATTTCGTCTGCCTGCGACAGACCGGTCTGTACCATATTGCGATGCTGCTTTTCGTCGAGTCGAAGAAAGATTCCCGATAGTTTGATCGAGTTTTGGTCATCAATCTGGTAATCAAGTTTTCCCTGTAGCCCAAGGCGGCTCTGCAGGTAAGAGTACTGCCTGTTTTGTACGGTGGTAAACTGGCTGCTATTCGCAATAGTTTCCTGTGTATTATTGGTGATAATCGATTGCCCCGTGTACAGTAACGAGTTAGATCCGCGGTATTCCCGGATGTAAGTGCCTCCTAGCAGGAAACCAAGTTTCTTACCCAATATCCGGTTACCAATGCTTAGATTACTTACCAGATTTAAAGGCAGCTTCGTTTGGTTAAACCGAAGCTGGCTCGTCGGAAAATCAGAGACCTTTGCCTGATAGCCATTGCCATGTTTTTCTGATGGAGACTGTAAGCTGAACCCACTTCTGTCGAAGCCGGAAAAGGCGCGGCCGGAAAAAATAGTATTGGCTCCTGTCGCAATACTACCGTTGACCTGCCATGAGTTGGGGGCCTCTTTCATAACCAGGTTCGTGGCCCCGCCGATCGCGTTTCCTTCTACATTCGGCGTTAGTGATTTGATTATCTCGACTCTTTCCATCAAGTTCGCAGGAAACATGTCCAGCGGAATAGCCCGCGTCTGAGGGTCCGGACTAGGGAGGATAATTCCGTTTATCGACGAGTAAGTGTAGCGGTTTGGCAGGCCTCGAATAATGGCGAACTGCCCGTCTCCGCTTCCCGAACGCAGCATCGATACACCCGAAACGCGCTGAAGGACATTTCCTAAGCTGATATCAGGTGAAATTTCTATTGCTTTGGCCGATACGATATTCAGAATGTTAGCCGCTTTCAGCTCGCTTTTGCGCGCTGATTCATCCGATTCACGGTCGGCTGCGCCGGCAATTACCAGTTCTGTCAGGTTTTGGGCCTCGCTGTTCAGATGGACATTTATCCATCTCTCTCCCGATCGCGGTATTTCTACCTGTTCTTCAAACGGTTTGTAGCCGATGTAGGAGACTGTAACCTTATATGGACCGACCGGGAGGTTTTTGAATCTGAATGAGCCGTCGAGTTCTGTGATATTGCTGACGCTGATACTTTTGCCGCTTACAGTTACAGTTGCGCCGATCAGGTCGTCGTTGTTGGAAGGGTCTTTAACCTTGCCGGCCAAGTGTTGGGCGCTGACTGCGGTTGATGACGATAATAGGACGATCGCCAGAAACGCATCCCGTATCGGGTAGGTGGTAAAAAGAGAGGGAAACCAGTATTTCATATGTTGTTTGGGCTTTTTCGCTGTGCAAAATTGCCTTTCTGGCCGCGGTCCGCAAAAAAATGCTGGTAACGAAAATATTATACTTTTCTGAGGGACTCTTCAGAATTGCCGGACTTGACTGCCAGCGTTTGTTCGAAGAAAACCAGGAAAGTATGCTTGCTTGTCTCGCCAGCGTAGGTGTACTGGATTCTCATATTATGCAGGCTGACAATTTGTTTGACGATCGCCAGGCCCAGCCCGGTTGATTCTTGGTTAGCCGGGTCCTTGGAGAAGCGGTCAAACAACTGGTCGGCGGGAAAGGGTAGGCATTGGCCTGTATTGATAATCGACAGATGAGAAGGTGTTAGACTTAGGTAGATGCTTCCGCCGTCAAGGTTATGCCGCACCGCGTTTTTTATAAGGTTGGCAAATAGGATTTCCATCAGGTAGGGGTGGGCTTCAAGGATAATGTCTGTCTGTATCGATGTGTGAAAGTGAAGATTTTGATGACTGGTAAATTCTTTATACATCGCCACAATTTCGGTGAGCATCGCAGAGACATTGATTTGGGAGTTGACAACAAATTGGTGGTTATCGATTTTGGTCAGCAGCAGCAAAGTTTGACTTAGGTTCGAAAGACGCTGTAAGGCCTCCTTGGATTGATATACCCGGCGAAGGTCGCTCTCGTGTAGATTGTTCGACTGCATTAGTGTATCCAGGTTGCCCAGAGCGATTGCCAGCGGGGTCTGGATCTCGTGAGACGCATTTTCAGAAAACTGACGCTGGGATATATATTGATTTGTCACGTACTGGGTGAAGGCAGTCAGTGTATGGTTCAACTCCTTGAATTCGGCCGTAGAGCTAATCGGTACGTTCAAATGACCAGGTTGATCAATGCGGTACTCCCTGATCCGGTCGAGTAGCTCATAAAACGGCCGCCAAAGCCCCTTTGAAATTTGTAAAATTACGATACCTGTTAAAGCCAAAAGAATCCAATAGGTACCCACTACGATCACGGAAATATTCCAGGTCAATTTTTGCTGCTGGTCGTAGATTTGTTTGAGCGTGACCACGTAGTTCTTTCCCAACATGGTTAGTGAGGATTTTAGAATTCTTACCTTGATCTTTTTTCCATCACGACCACGCTTAAAATCGCTTACGTAAACAGGCGGCTGGTGAAAGGCCGGGCCGGCAGACCTGATTTCCACATCACTGTCCAGACCCAGGGACTCCAATGGGCGATCCGGCATTCGCTCCCTCCGTTCTTTGAGGTGCATCATTCGTCGGTTGAGCTGTTCGTCAACATCGGATATGATCGCGTAATCAACCAGCTTGTAGAGCAACCAGCCACCTGTTAGCCCAAACGGGAGCATCACTACAAGGATGACTAGCACCGTCTTGTTCAAAAGTTTCATGCCATCGTTAGAATGTAGCCCAGGCCGTAGCGTGTATGAATATATTCGGGGCATCCGGCATCAACGAATTTTTTACGGATGTTGCGCATATGGGTATACAAAATATCATTGCTTGCAAGATCCATATTGTAGCCCCAGACCTGCTTGGCAATCGTGAGCTTATCAAGCAACTGATCAGGATTGGTCATAAAGAAGAATAAAAGCTCGTATTCCTTTTGGGTCAAAAGTAAAGGTCTTTGATCTACCTTGACCTGCCCTGTGGCCGGATACAATACCAACTTATCAAATATTAGCGGCGCGTCTTGTTGCGCATATCTTCTGCGCATCACCGATTTTAATCGTGCGTTTAATTCGGGCAAATCAAAAGGCTTTATCAAATAATCATCCGCCCCTAAATCAAGTCCAATGATTTTATCTTCGAGCGTATTGCGGGCAGAAATGATAATCAGGCTGGACGTGAGCCGTCGTGACTTCACCCTTCGGATCAGTTCCAGCCCACTCCCGTCAGGGAGCCCTATATCAACGATGATACAGTCGAATTCTTTGAGCAGCGTCTGTTCGATTCCTCCCTGCAGGCTGTATCTGGTTGTTACATGGTTGCCATGTTGTTGCAGATAGGATTCAAGTAATACGGCAAAGGCCTTTTCATCCTCGATCAAAAGTAGTTGGGTAGCTTGGTTTTCCATTTAAATAACACCCTAGGCAGCCAGCTCGCGCCAGCCCCAATCCTTTAAGTTCTAGATTTTAAAAGGGTGTCAGACTTTTGCACATCACCCAAAATCCGGAGGCGCCAAAGATTGTGGCTCTCTTTTGTCCCTGATGGCAAAACGGTCGAAGTAACAGATGAATTCTGTATTTTTTTTAAAGCGTTTGCTTCTGGCAGGATGCCGCAGAGACGCTACCTGCAAAAATATGCCAGAAGGCTTCATGAGCCGGCACTACGGTGCGGGCTAAAAAGTGCAAACTCTAATTTCTGCGGTCTCAGGCCTGTTCAGCGCATAGCTGCATTTTTTTGATCAGCGCCTGGACTGAAAGCCATTCAGTCTCGGATCTGCTGTTGTCCTTACCCGAATAATATTGGACAAGATAGCGTCCTTGCTGCGCTGATCGCGTTAGGTCAATTGTAAAGCTTTGGAAGGATTTTAAACCAGATTTTTGATAATTACTTTCATAGTTTTCAGTTTTTAGAGCCCGCACCGCATCCTGATCTTTACTGCGCATGCAGTCAAAAGCCAGGTACCTGCCATCGCGGGATTGATCTGCCATCAAAACCAAAGGCACAGAAATGTTCGCAAATATGGCGGCGAGAAAATCGGGTTCATCGCAGAAAATTGGCGGCACGATGACTTCCATTGCCGGCCATACGGTTTTAAGCCCTGCGGTTATCTGATCCAATAAAGCAGAAGATAATCCATGCGGCCTGATTGTCCCTTTGGACGCTACGTGAGAAGCTGTAACTTCACCGAGTTCCGCCTGCTGATCACTGAACAAAAGGCCGGTATCTGGAAAGCTCCGGGTAAACTCGTTGACAAGCTCATCGAGCTCGACCCTTAATTCGGGATGGCTAAACAGCGCTTCAGGCTCGATCTGCACATGGTGCTGGAAAGGCTTTCCTTTACCGTAGAACATTCTTGCTTGCGGGTAGCGCGCCGACAGACGTTTGAGAATTTCGAAAATTTTTTCTCTGGCTTGCATAAATTTGGCTGTTAATTGATCCAAGGCACAACTGGAAAATGTCCTGATGCCTCAGGGGCGGCACTTAAATTTAACAACGCTGGCCAGAAGAATCGGATAAAATCTGAATTTTTCGTGCGCACCAGAACCAAAAGCAAGATTCTCCACTAAAGACATAGTTAGTTGCCTGGTAAAAATCCGCCAGAAAGTGGCAAGGTTCGCAGAGAGAGGCTGCCACCAGGGACCAGACTGGTTTTGCTTGCCGTATCATCTTGGCCAATATGGTTTCAGATGGCCGCAGACCACCACGCTACGTCTTGGCATCACGTTGCTCGACGAGTCTATTCCAAATCTGCGCGCAAACTTCGGCTTCTTTTTCCGGGCTTTCAAACGCAAACGGTAGCGGAAGCTCTAATTTGTCATCCCGCAGCCAACTGGCAACGGCCAGAATCTCTTCGTACGTTGCCAGACCACTGTGATAGCGAATTAGGATTTCTGGTGTCATTGTTAGGTTTACAGATCGGTTTGGCTCAGTTTATTTGTGCTGTTTTATGGCCGGCAGACCACTTATAGTCCTCAGATACTTTAGTTGTGCTGGTTGTTTTCATAAGCCCATTTCCAAATTGGAAACTCGCACACTGATACCAGGCAATGGCCTGTTCAACCAGCTGTTTATTAGCTTTCACTGGCTTTGCCGAGCCGTCGGAGAAATTTGGCAGAAATGTATCCGTCAGTCTCTGCGGTCGCAGAATTACCAGCGAGTCGTGCCTGATGTAGCCAAGGCTTTGGTAGGTACTGATAAAGGCACGCTCGCGGCCTTCTTCGAGCTTAAAGATATCGTAGCCGAAGAATTTGCTCTTGTAAGAGAAGTTCAAAAGGCCCAGCAGCGTAGGCGCAAGGTCGATCTGGCTCATAAGACGCGGCATCTGGCCCGGTTTGACAAGGCCCGGCGAGTAAATAAGCAACGGTATTTTATAGCGGTTTACTGGAAGGTCGGTTTTGCCGGCACTTGATGCGCAATGGTCGGCAACAATGACAAATACTGTGTTTTTAAACCAGGGCTTTTTACTAGCACTGGAAATGAACTGACCGATAGCAAAATCGGTGTATTTTACAGCCCCTTCCCTGCCGGTGTGGGAAGGAATATCGATCCGGCCCTCAGGGTAGGTGTATGGCCTGTGGTTGGAGGTTGTCATCACATGTGCAAAGATGGGCCGTCCTTCTTTCGTAGTCCGGTCGATCTCTTTGATTGTCAACTGGAAAAGGTTTTCATCGGCAACACCCCAGATGTTCTCGTAGTCTATTTCTTTTTTAGATAGGGCAGTCCGGTCAACGACCTTGTAGCTGTTATGGTCAAAGAAGTACCCCATGTTGTCAAAGTAGCCGTAGCCACCATAAATAAAGCGGGTTTGGTAGCCTTTGTGCTTAAACACACTGCCCAGGGAAAACAGGTCCTCATTCGCCGGCCGCCTGACGATCGACTGGCCAGGGGTGGGAGGGGTCGCCAGCGAGAGCGCTTCCAGACCGCGAACGGTCCTGGTGCCGGTGGCATACAGGTTTGTAAACAGCAGGCTTTTAGTTGCCAGTGAGTCGAGGTTCGGGGTAATTTCTTGCGTATTTCCGAAGCAGCCCAAAAAATCAGCGCTCAGACTTTCGACACTGATCAAAATAACGTTTCGCCTGAACTCGGGCCCGGTATTGACGATGTCCCTTTCGATGCTATGTGGATCCTGACTGGTGAAATGACTTTCCTTTGTCCGGATCAGAGAATGTAGCTCGGTGAAAGCCTTTTTTTGATCAAGACTTGCATAAAACTGATTATAGTTGAGCTCGTTGTTGCGGTAGGCAGCAAACAGCTCGTACATACCGTTGCCTGCCAGCTCGTTTACAAATGTATTAGCGCTGAATTGTTTGAGTCTGTTATCGATTAGCTTGTAGCAGGCCAGCAGCGTGATCGCGTAAACGCCAAATACCAGTGTTCTTTTTCCGAAACCCAGGGCCTGCGCAGGAGCGCGCCGGATCATCTTCATGAGCACGGCTGTCGAGCCGACAGATGCGGCCGTCAACAAAAGAATAATTATTTCTACCGGATACGATTGCCGGATATTGCCAATTACTTCATTGGTATACACCAGGTAGTCAACTGCGATGAAGTTGAACCTGGCGCTGAATTCATCCCAAAAAATCCATTCGGAGACTGCGTTGAAAAGCAGGATGAAAATCAGCAGGAACACAAGTCCGCTTATGATCCATCGATAGCCGCGACGGCCAACAAATCTTTTCGGCGTCAGCCAACCTATCAATACCAGCGGTATGACAAAATACAGCGCGTTTATCAGATCATAGAAAAAGCCAACAGCAAATGCGATAGGCAGACTTGTGTAATCACCGTCCAGTCCATTCCAGGACTTTACCGTCAAAGCAAGCCTTGTCAGCGCCGAAATACCGATCAGAAACCCGGTTATAGCCATTGCCGGAGTAAGAAAACTTGCCCTGCTTATTTTCTTCTTTAAACGTGAGACAAGTCCTGAGATAGCATTCATCTATATTCGATGTTCGAGGTGTCAGTGGGGCCCGATGGCCTTTTGAGAGCCAACCTATGAGCGAATTCTGAATTTTTTTTGAAGAGATGGATGTCCGGGTTTAAAGGAGTTGTCCGGTTTTAGATTACCTGGCGCTCAGTAGGTGACACTTACCAAAACAGGTCAAGGTGGTTCAGAAATAATTCAAATTTGGCGGGTAGCTTTCGCTCATGAAGATTCTAATCATCGAGGACGAAGCATCACTTGCCAGGGACATCTGTGCGTATCTTGGCTCTTCGGGCTATCTGTGCGAGCATGCTTTTGATTATCCGCAGGCGATGGAGAAGGTCGCCCTGTACACCTACGACTGTATACTGCTGGACATGATGCTTCCCAGCGGTGATGGTATGATGATACTGCATGAGCTGAAAAGCCGGCATAGACAGGAGGGAGTCATTATTATCTCCGCGCGCGATGGCTATCAGGATAAAATCACCGGTCTACAGGTCGGGGCTGATGATTATCTGACCAAACCATTTCATTTGGCAGAGCTTGCCGCCCGGGTACACTCGGTGATAAGACGCAGGAGCTTCGGTAACTGCAATATTGTCAGCTTTCGGGAAATTCATGTTGACGTGCTCTCAAAGACTGTTCTGGTGCATCAGACGCCGGTGATACTGACCAGGAAGGAACTGGATCTGCTATTGTTTTTCATCGGCAACCAGAAGCGAGTCATTTCCAAAAGCGCGCTGGCCGAGCACCTCTCAGGGGACATTGCTGACATGTTTGATAGTCATGATTTCGTGTACGCCCATGTGAAAAATCTGAAAAGGAAACTCACTGAGGCGGGCTCGGAGAATTACCTGCGAAATGTGTACGGCTCTGGCTATAAATGGGAGGCATGAAAAAGCTGCTTGATAAAAGTTTGAAGCCGATTGCGGTTTACGCTCTTTTGGTCTTGCTATTGAGCATTCCAACCTATTTTGTGATCATAGATTTCATCTGGGAACGCGAGCTTGACAAACACCACTATGCAATCCGCCAGAAGCTCCAGCAGCGGATCAACACCATGCACTTGCCGGATAGCTCAGTGCAGAAGACCATCGATATGCTTAACCATATCCAGCCTGGTTTCTCATTTACCGAGGACACCGTGCATCCCCTGCAAGATAGCTTGTACACCATTATCCGCTATGATGCTTTCATGCAGGACCGGGAGCAGTTCAGAAGCCTGAGAACACATGTGACGGTTAACCGGCGTCTGTTCCGCCTGCTGATTGAAACGAATATGGAAGAGATTGACGAAACCATCATTGTGCTTTCAGCAATGACATTTTTCTTTCTAGGGCTGCTGCTGGGAGGATTTGTATGGCTGAACAGGCGGAGCTCGATCCGCATCTGGAAGCCGTTCTATGAAACGCTCGGAAAACTGAAGTCTTTTCGTCTGGAAAGCGAAACTCCGCTTGTGTTTTCTGCCAGCGAGATATATGAATTTAACGAGCTGAACGGCAGATTGGCTGACCTTACTCAGACTGTCGTGGCTACTTACAGAACCCAGCGAGAATTTACCCAAAATGCTTCGCACGAGCTTCAAACGCCGCTGGCAATCATCAAGTCTAAAGTTGATATTTTGCTGCAGGACGAGCTGCTAACCAGTAACCAAATGGAAGCATTCGAGCAAGTCAACCACGCGGTGGGCAAGGTAATGCATATCAACAAGAACCTGCTTTTGCTCGCAAAAATCGAAAATGGATTCTTTGATCGGCAATCCGGGCATGTTGAGCTGCGCAATGCGATCAATGAATTGCTTGAACAATTTGCCGACTTTGCCAGTGAGAAGCATATAGAAATCTCGCATTGGATGCCAGAACGGGTAAGCCTAGAGGCAAACAGCGCATTGACAGATATTCTTCTTGGTAATTTGCTTATCAATGCGGTCAGATACACCGCAGAGATTGAGGGGTAGAACGAAAAGTAAAAAGGAGTTATAGAAAAATAAGTCGAAAATGGCTATAAATAAGGAAGTTATAGAAAAATGAGTCGAAAAGATACCCGATTCCAAATGTAAAAAACTGCTACACTACTATAATTATCAGCGATCGTTTAAACGATTTTTGAACATAATTTAAATTGGGTATAAGAAAAGCGGCCTTACGAGCCGCTTTTCTGTTCAATGGGTGCTGTGGGTTATGAAGCATCGCAAGTACGGGCTGCTACATCGGCCGGTGGCAGACAGTATTGTCAAAGATTTTCCTCAAAGTATCTCCGGGGAATGAAGCAGGTGCGCCCGCTTTCTTCTCCTTCATTAATCCTAACCTGAATTAAATTTGATGTGGCGTTAGAGTCAATAAATGATAGTCGTGTGCCCTTTTCAATCTGTATTGCCTCGCCATGAGCCATTAATTCCAAAATAGACTCGCGGTTGCCGACCATTACAGTATATGAAACGTCGTCCCAATTCTCCTTTGTCGAACTCGCTATAACCGCATTTGGGGCTATTTTTTCATCTTCTTTTAGAGGTGTACTATCACTGATTCCCTGTGTACCGGTCTGTTTTGTCAACGTTTTAGACCCGTCAAGCCCCATCACAATAGATTCCGCGCCAATGATAGCCGCAACTATAAGAAGTTTATACTTGGTGTTAATTTTATTCCATTCCATTGATTTATAGAGGTTTACGTGAGTAAAAGAAGCTATTTCTTGTTTGAATGCTCTAATGCGGAAAGGCGCTCTTCTAAGTCGTGGTACATATCGAACAGGTTCCCCTGTTCATTCGTGAAATTAAAGGAAAGCTTCGCTTTTGCTTCAAAAATGGTTACTATGTCATCTTCATGAATATTATAAGCGCTGTACTTTCGATTGTCAGATCGGCATCGTATTTCTCCACGCTGTCGAAGGCGGTTAATGAGGCGCTTAATTACAACGCCCTCACGGGTAACAACTACATATATAAAGTGATCTCGAATTTGATCGTAATCCCCTTTCTCCACTAATCTACCTACCACATAATCACCTGGATATAAAGTTGGTTCCATTGAATCGCCTACTACGGTAAATGCTTTATGATTTCCAGCTTTTAGCATTCGGGTTGGTAGCTCAATTTGGCCCAGCGTTTCCGGCATGTCCTCCGAAATTGCTACGCCTGACCAGTTTGCTGCTGCCCTTACGTCTATAATGTCTATAATAACATTATTAGGGGAGGTCTGTCCGAAACTTCCGATTTGTATACCTAAATCTTCACTTTTGGAAATAGGTATACTATTAGGTATACTTTTTAGGTATACATCCGTTGGTGCCTCACTTAAAATATTCCCATTTTTTTTATCAACAATAGTTTCATTCAGCATTTCACCCCGACCGAGCAGAAGCCATTCGGGCGAGAGGTCTAAACAATTGTCTATAATCGTCCTTAACGCAGACTCTCCAAGGTCTGCATTTCTCTTTAACTGAGTATTCAAATACCCGTTAGATAATCCCCAATCTTTCTCTGCCCTGGTGTGCTTAATACCCTTGTATTCCAGGTACTTAAACAACCGTTCGATAGATTTCATCAAGTGTATAGAAAATAGTTTATAGATTGTTTGGAGTTATCGACAATAGTCTACATATTTGCAAACGTAGCCTTAAATGGCTACTCAAAACAAATTTAAATGAAAATCTGATTAAACGGTTGAGACGAAATGGAACTACGTGAACAGCTGAAACATGGCGATGTGCCCATTCTGGCGGAAATGGCCGGTGTAGCTCGCGGCACTGTAAAAAAGACTGTGTACGAGGGCCGTAGGAATCCCAAAGTAATGAAAGCGGCTCTAATGCTATTGCAGAGCCGGGAAGCTATTAAAAGAGAATTGAACTCATAGTCGATTTAGCAAGTGCGTACCCTCCAAAACGAAATATGGCTCGAATTCAATGAGCTGCACTTAGTGGGAATTGCCGAAGTGACCATAAAAATGGGCATTCAGCGGAAGTCCCCAAAGTGGCAGGCCATTAAAGACCCCGAAGACGGGCGCAAACGGCTTGTACGTTATGCGACGCTAGGCGAGAGCTATAAGGAGGCCGTACGTGCTGAATTATGCGGGGGCCTGGAACCGAGCGAGTGGTTAGTGATGGAGAGGGAGCAGGCAAAGCAGGACGAGCAGCTTGGCAAACGGGCGGCGCTGGTTGATCAGTTAGAGGATTTATGTGATGAAGGATATAAGAAGTATTTACACTTATATCGGGGAGCTGATCAGCGTCAACAGCGTTGCCTGGGCCGGGCGGCAGGTGTGATAGTGGTTTTATCAGAGTGGTATAAAGTGCAGGGGATTAGCTGGAAGGCATACGAGCCGGTAAAGCAGACTGCTGCATGGGTGGCATTGAACGGCGATTACTTCCCTAAAAAGTACCTGCCAACCAATCCGACCAGGTTAAAAGAAAAGGTTCTTGCCTACGCGGTCGAGGGCGTGGCGTTGAATGAGGTTATTGCCCTCCCGCGTACCGGCAATGATAACCGGGCTAAGCACAAAAATGAATTCTGGTGGCAAAGTACCGCCCTGGCCCTCGATACTGACGGCAGTAACAGGACGCAAAGCGCCATTACAAGGAAATTACGCCAATTGGCAGAGATACGGGGTGAAGAAGCGCCCAGCGAATCAACGGTGCGCAACTTCTTGCGTAGCCAGAAGTTCATTACCGCCGATAAGCGCATGGATTTGAACAACCGGAATTTGCACCGGTACCGGGCGAGTATGCCCCTTAAAGAGGCGATGGAGCCGGACGTTTGCTGGCAAATGGATGGTACCCGCGTTCAGTTGGCACCTCACCAGACGAAAGACGGCTTGAAGTTCCTTTATATCATATCGTGCAGGGACGTATATAGTGGAGCGTTTTTGGGTTGGCATTACGCCATGGCAGAAAGTTCTCACGGTTACCGAATGGCCCTCAAAATGGCGGTTAATTTGACAGGAAAAGTGCCTTACGAACTTCGCCATGACAGGTTTCCGGGTTACAATACCCATGAGTGGGAGCATGTATCCAGGGAACTCGACAAAATGGGTGTCAAGCAAACTATTACTAGCGTCGCGAGTGGTAAAGCAAGTATCGAAAGGGGCTATTATACCGTGCAGCAGGTATTTGAAAGTGAACATCTTGCATACTGGGGCCAGGGAATACGGTCAACGACCGCGACCGCTCACCCTACCGAGGCATACCGTTACAAGGTGAGCCGGGAATTAAAGAACGCTGGATGGGATTTTGACGCCGCCTGGATGGATCATTGCGGCGTTATGGCTGCCTACAATCACACTTCAAAGGCGCGTTACAGCCGAAAACACGCCAATATCGACCAAAGCCCTTGGCAGCAGTACCAAAATGCTGCTGACGAGTCAAAAGGTCGCAATATTGACCCGTTTGAGGTGGCAGAGTTGTTCTGGGCGACTCGCCAGGAAGGTATCCGCAACCGGTGCATTCGGTTTGAGGTTAAGAAGACCAAATACCGTTACGATCTGCTTGACCGGGAGCATTATAGCATCCTTAAAAAGTACCAGCATGAGGGTATTAAGCTAACGGTAAAATACGACCCGGCCGATATGTCGAAAATCATGCTTTTCGCGCCAAACGGTGAGTTTTTGGACGAAATCAGCAATCAGGAAGGGTTCCAGACTTACGGCCCGGATGCTGAATGGAATAAGGTATCAGAATGGAAAGAGAAGAATAAAGCCATCGATACCCGCCGCCGCGCCGACTTGGATGCTTACCTGGATCAGTTGCCAGCCGAAGCTGCGGCCCTGTTCCCCACCAAGTTAAGTAAAAAAGTGAGCGAGGACGCCCAAACCCAATACCTGCTCAACCATGCCGGTGATTGGAATATCCAGCCGGTCAAAAAAGAGAAGAAAGCGCCGGTTTTAAGCACCCTGGACGATTTCGATGCGGAAGCGTTCGCACGTAGCCAGTACTGATCCGTAACAACTAAACAGCAATACTATGAGCATATTAGAATCGCTCCATTGGTACAATACCGGCCAACTGGTGTTTGTCCCAGATCGCAAGCTGAATATAGCCTTGCAGGTGCTTGAAAACAAGATTTCATACATGCGGGACGTCGCCAAACAAGGTTCGGTTGCCTCCGAAGTTTTGTCTGACATACGCACTTATGAAAAGGTGCACGCGGAAATCAAAAAGGTAATGGCAGAAAGGGAAGTGCTCGAAGCTGAAACGCTTTGCGGAATGCTGAAAGAGGCAGCGGGCGAAGGCTACATAGTTGCAGACCATAACCAGTTCCCCCGCGATTACTCGATCATATAAAGAAAGCCCCGAGCATAGCCCAGGGCCTAAATGAACTACCCAACTAAAACAAAGATAAACAATGATTACGGACATCAAAAAGAATGAGATCGTTAGCGCGATCATCAAGGAAAAGAACCTGCTCGGCAGCATGAATAAGGTTGCCCAAAAACTGGGTATCAGTGCGGCGACGATCAGCCACAACCTGCTTAAAGCGGATAACTGGCGCAACGTTTCGGATGAAATGTGGTCAAATATAGCCGCTACCTTGGGCGTCAGCATGGTGGACAGGGAATGGAGGCTAGTAGCTACTTCAAACCTGAAAATCGTGCATAGCACCTTGCGCGATGCCCAACGCGAGGGCCTTTTTATGGCAGTTTCAGAGGTGGCCGGATCGGGTAAAACGACGGCTCTTAAAGCCTACGTCAACGGCGATACCGAGCACTCGGTTTATTCGATCCAGTGCGAGGAATGGAACAAGAAAAGCTTTCTCATGCGCTTGTGCAAAGAGCTTGGTATTGTGGCTGGCCGTTATGACAGCGCCGAAACCCTGCTCGAAGAAGTGAGCCGGTTCTTTTTTAATCGGGCAAAGGAGGTTTCCCCGCTGCTGATCCTGGACGAAGCCGACAAGCTCAAACCGGCCGCTCTGCGTGTGCTGATCCCGCTCTATAACCGTCTGGAAGATCAGATCGGCCTGGTGGTATGCGGGACCGAAAACCTGGAAAAGGAGATCAAAAAGGGCGTGCGTACTGCCGCCAAAGGATACGACGAAATCGATAGCCGCCTGGGCCGGAATTTCGTCAGGTTGATCGGCTCAACCATAGCCGACGTGGCCGCGATCTGCCAGGCTAACGGCATCAACGACGAGGCCGCAATTCAGCGCATTTTCGAGAAAAGTCACCCGGTTCGTGAAATGCACGGCGTCCGTTACCTGGAACTGGTAAAAGACCTTCGGGCAGTAAAACGGGCGATCAAAGCCGAACGCTTGAAAATGGCTGCTGCTGCCTAGTTAAACCACTTAAACACCTACTTAAATGGCAAAAGTAACAATCAATATCGAGGGCCGGGGCGCAACCGCAATAGCTAATGTCTTGGCCCTGGCCCTTGCTGACTATCCTAATAGGCTTCTTTTCGACGCTTGTCAGTTGATGGACGTGCACATTTTCAGCGAACCGGAAGAGGTGCACTCGGTAATCGGCGGCAAGGGCAATCCAAATCACGAAATCACTTACACTTTTTAACAACTATGGAATACGGAATAATGGAAATGGCCGCGCATTTGACGGTCGAAAAATTGACGCTAATGCGTCGGGTCGAGATAGGCGAGGTAATCACCCGCAACGACGAGAATAACGTGCCTGACGGGTTTACGGCGGTGTACATAAGGAGCAGCTTCTTTCATGTGTTCCCAGACGAGTTCCTGCCAGAGGTGAAGGCGACCTTTTTTCCCGCCTACGAATGGGATGCGGAGCACCGCAAATTAACCGGTCTGCCGCCTATCGGCTCGCACTACTATTACTCGAAAGAGCTAATGCAAAAGTATCAGGAATGGGCTGCTAAATACCTCTAAAATGGACAGGATCACCGCAAACACTCTGGTAGAAATCGGGTTTACACCCATAAAAAAAGGAGGTAATGACCCGGAAACAGGTAAATGGGGGAAGGTTCCAACCGGTGAATACAGCCTAACCAGTTTTAACCCGGCCCCTGTCATTGATCCGTCTTGCAACAACCGAAATGCCCGAATAGGATCAATGAGTTTCACCGTCACCACCCAGGCCGAACTTGACCGGTTTCTCGAAAAGACTATACCGGCTTACTGTGAATTAATCTAATAATCAACCAATAACAATTAAACAAATGTCAAAAAAAGCAAAAACGGCATCAGCGCCGGTAATGACCGATGTACTAGCAGGACTGGTAAAAACCTACCTTGATTTTCACGCCCAGGCGGCAAGTATCAAGAAAGCAATGGATACGCTAAAAGCGGACATTACAATGCATGCTGATGCCCGATACATTGAATTCGTAGAGGGTGAGCTAATCCTGGATACGGGCAAGTTGAAAGTGTCTCTTAATCCTCCCAAAATGGTATATGAGCAGAACGAGAAAACGGTCGAGCCAGCACAGCGCGCCCTCCTTGCCCTGCTGCTTCCCGAGGCTTACCGGACAGTCGATTTGAACGTGAAGCTGATCCAGGATCGACTTAATGCCGACAAGTTTCTTGCGCAGGGCCTCAAAGGGCAAGGTGTAAAAGTTGCACAGGACACCCGGTATGACATCAAGCCGCTCAAAGGCTGATCATTATTCACTCTCAATCCTCTACCAGTATGATTAGGATATTTCAAGCCATCTACGCGGTCTTGATGGCAGTTGGCGGGATCGGTGTCATGGTTGTCATGGCCCTCATGGTCTACGCGATTTTGGAGGCAATTGCAAAGGTTCTCCCTAACCCATGAGACGGGCAATTTTCAACCATGAAGTGTGGCACGTATGCGAGTCATGCGGCCACCTCTTCGACCTCCGACGCGGCATTTGCCTGCATTGCAAAACAGTCTACTAAGCATTTTTTAATCAATTAATAACCATAAACAATCAATTCAAATGAAACAATTATCAAAAGTGCTGTCGGTTTTCGCGCTCCTCTTTACTCTTTTGGCGTGCCAGGATGGAAGCAATGAGGTGCTAAAAGGAATAGACAACAAGCACGATAATGCGAGAACCAACGCGATTTTAGATGTGTCCGGGACTATGACCCTAAACTACCCGGGTTATGATTACGACATTATTCGGCCAGCAGCAGGAACCTATTTGACCCTTGGAAATGGTGTAAGGTTCAACTCTTTCGATTGGAGCAACCTGGGCGGCGGTACCGCTACTATTTACATTCCTTCCGGCTCGACTATTCAATCCTTTGCGGGCTTTTTCGTGCCGACAGGGGTTAGCTATGTTATCGATGGTCGGAGCTACAATTACGGACTTGTACACGTATCAGGCGGTAATATTAATAACGGAGGCGAGCATTACCCCTCGGGAGGTCTTAGAATGGGCGCAGGTAATTACACCCAAGGGCTGACCGCTATTACTAACGGAGGCCAGTTGCATGGAAGCGGCGGTAAATTTACGTTCAGCTCCATGTGGAGCAAAGCCACATTTAGTAGTGTGTATATTAACGGTACTAGCACGCCCCTTCTTTGGGGGCCTGGACGCATGACGTTTACTAATGGTGGCGAAGTGTGGTTAGCTGATCTAACCGGTAGCGCTGATACCCGTGTCTGTTTGCCGGGGCAAAGTATTATTTATTATGCGAGTGCCACGAAAGGCCCCGGATCATACTCGTGCCCGTAACACACCGATATTATCCGGCGTGCGAGTCACGCCGGATAATTGTAAACCTTAAAATACCCGAACCAATGGCAAAGCGAATTACTACCGAAGAACTTCAAAAACAGGAATTCTGGCCGAAAATCCTTGAATGCCTGAACGACGCGGCTGCCGCTGTTAAATCTGCATTCCCAGGCACAAAGGTTGACCTTGTTCGAAAAAAGTATGTTTTCTGGCTCGTGGTCGATGGCGTGCCAGAAATGGAAATCGACTGCTACGACCTCCAACAAAGCTTCTCAAAACCTTAACTGAGTTTAACCCCTATGTACAGAATAGATCAGTCCCACGGTGGACACAAATGGGACAAGAAAAATTTGGTCACCATATCAGGCGGTGGCAGGACTTACGATGTCTTGGAATGCGCATGCGGAATAAAAGGGAAATCTTACTCCCTTACCACTATTTCAATTCCAGGTACTTATTCCAAGGAACGAATTGACCGTTGTTCTTTGCTGCCGAAATCGGAAACCGGTCGAATTCGAATTACACGGTGCAGAGCAAACGGAAAGGTATTTGGTAATCTTACGCCTGGTTCAGAGCACGAAATAATTGAGACGCCAGTTGGACAACCTCACAGTTTTGGCGTGTGGGTTATGGGAGTCGGTGAGCCGGTAAGAGTGCTTCCTGATGAATATACAACGCTTTAAACGAGTCGATCCTTTTTATGACGAAACGACCAAAATACGTCCAATTCAATTACTTCGGCTGGCTCGCATATTTACCACGGAATTACTCCTTTTCACTGTATCCGATTTGGTATCCTCCAATACAGAAGCCCACTACCGAGCGGCTTAGAGATACATATTTCTTTCACTGCCTGAAATGGAAAAGGAGGCAGCGAGACCCGCGAATGTACCTTGATGGCAGCATAATATTCTTTGAAAATTAACAGCGTCGAACCCCTATTAACTAAGCCATGCAAAGACTATCATCACAAAACCAACGATTCCACGGCCTTATCGGCAAACTCGGCTACGATGCCGACGAGAAAAAGGCCATTGTCCGGGAAGCGAGTGCGGGCCGCGTCAGCTCGTCGAAAGATATGACCGCCCACGAAATGCAAAAGGCCATCGACATGCTTACGGGCAACTACGATAGCCGGATAGCGAAAATGCAGGCAAAGGCCCGCGCTATCGCGTCGGACATCGGCCTGATCAAAGGCAGCGATTATACGGCCCTGAACACTTTTATCGCCAATAAATTCAAGGTTAGTAACCTGTTTCAATTGGACTATAACAAGCTTCGGCACTGCATTACGGCCCTGGAACGGTGGCGTGATGGCCTAACCAATAAAATGGTGAAAGAGCTAGTTAAGCAAGGCTTCACAGAGATGTAATCAATCCCCTATGAACGAATTAAACGATTTCTCCTTGTTCCTGGTCTGGATGGCATGGAAGCATCCAATTCAGCTTACCATCGATATAGCCTTGACCTCGCATTTTGTAATGTCGGGCCTAGTCAAAATCACAAAATTGATCCTCTCTAAAAAGCAAAATAGCAATGAACAAACTTACAATATCCCTCACCGTTCAGGAAGTGAAAATAATGGCGAATATCCTGAACTACGTCCTGACCAGCCATGACATAAACGAGCTTCGCAAGAACCATCTGAACGTCTATCTGTATTTGAGCTGCATCTATGACTTTTACACGAAGCTTGATAAAAAGAACCAGGAAATTGCCAGCTTCGGCTACACACCAGGAAAGCCCATTAAAATAGCGCTGAAACGGCACGAGGCCCTTGCGTTTTATAGCCTGGTGAATCCATCAGACGAAGAGTCGGACAATCTGCTGCCCGCGATCCCATCACAAACCGAAAACCTGATCCAGCGCATAATTGGAGACATTCATAAGCATTATTTAGCATGAGCAAGTACTTAATAACCCTCTTAGAACAAGGCAAGCCGGTTCCGGGCGTATCAATGACTGTGCAATACGACGGTGAGGAACCGCATTTTTTAACCTCCTGGATCGTGGAAGGCAAATGGCCGGTAGAGTTGTGGCGAACGATATGGAAGACGCCGCCAGTGTCAGAAAAAGGGCTATCTGCCTTGGTAATTGCAGCGAGCAGCTACATCAAAGTGGAAGAAATCGCCGCCGACCTGTCTTTTGGTCGTTTCTGGGAAGAATTTGGCAATAAAGTGGGCAACAAAACAGCGGTTGAAAAGAAGTGGAACGAGCTAACCAACGACGAAAAGGTAGCCGTTTTCAAGGCAATACCGCGCTACCATCGGCACATGACGATTACAAACTGTTTCCAGGCAATGCCCGCCACCTGGCTAAATGGTCGCCGGTGGGAAGATAGCTATTCGACAAAACCCAAAATCCAAAGATAATTCGGCGCACCAGCTGCTACTTAGCCCGGATCAGGGCCAGCTCCGGCCCTGGCCAGCGGCAAAACCCACCAAAAAAAGATCTTACAACCAAATAATATTCTGAAAATGAAACTAGAATACGATTATAAAAACGTTGACTGGAAGGAAGTGAAAGAACGCTGGGATAAAGCCCCGATGCATTTCTACATGTTTATAACTCACGGCACGACTGAAATCGGATTTCAGGCTTTCCTGGATAAAAAAAAGCAGTATAAAATCTGGCTGTTCATTAATGGCCGTTACAAAAGCGAATACATGGATAAGGGCCACGAATTCGCAAAATATCACCTGCCCGTTGAAAAGCTACCCTCTAAAAAGCTGATCGCCATCGAGCGGAAGTTTGACAAGTCCTTAAAGAAGCTGACAGACAAGCAGGTAATCGAAAAGCAAGAAATGTTCGTTTGGCGCGGGTACCGGCCCTGGTTCGACAATATTGCGCAAATCAAAAAAATGGTGACCGCCTTGGAATAAATGCCAGATATGAAGGAACTTTACATATCAGATAACCCAAAACTATCAGACAGTATATGCGAACAAAGGAGACACGGAAGAAGGATCAACGCGCTAGGTTAAATCGTAGAAATGAAGGGATACGTAAGGAGTACAAAGAAGAAGCAGAGAAAGGGTATCGCAACGACTGGATAATTCAAAAACTGGTTAAAAAATATGCTTTGAGCGAATATACTCTGGAAGGAATTGTATTTAGACGCGGCGCATATGATGAATTTTAAGAACTTATTTTTGGAGGGTAGTTGGATAAGAGCCGGAGCGATTGCCCCGGCTCTTTCTTTTGTGGTTTAGTCGAAAAGAAAAGGCACATCAGCCTTGACACGGTTAAATAAAGCAGTCTGGCCCGCCGCATTCAGGTGTATGCCGTCCGCGTCGTATATCGCCGGGTTATATCCTTGGGCCAGGTCGTTGTTTAGAGCCGTGGCAATATCGAAGCGGACACAGGGTAAATTGAGCGCAGAGACTACTGTCAATATATCGGTATTAATGGCGGTGTGGGCACCATTGTCCCTACACACGACCGTGTTAAGTATCGGCTGAACACCTGCATTTAACAGGCCCTGGCAATAAGCTGTTATGTTTGACACCGTATTGCCTCCATTTGTTCCAATCGTAATCATTTCATAGTCTGGCAGCATGATCAATGATTCATTATTCGAAGCCTCGGTAAGCCCGGTTATTCTACCTCCATATCGTCCAGCCACAGAGCCTTTTTTTCCCGCTGGCAAGGCAGAAATTACCATATCGGCCCAACGGTTCGTCGCTGTGGTGATAACTACACCCTCGGTGTTACTATCCCCCCGAATGACAAGGTTTAGCCTTGGTACAGTAATTTCCATCCCGGTCACAGTAACCGACGAGCCGGAAATCATGAAGCATGATATTGTTTCGCGGGTCATATACGACGTGTAGTTTGTACTGTTCCTTACATATGACCAAGACTGTGCAGTTACCATATCGGTTATCTTAACTGTGATGTCAGCGCCGATACGTGTAACATCAAGCACATATTCCCGATTTGAAACGAAAGTAAATGGTGTTGTCATCCCTCCGACGCCCGTGCCTGTGTTGTTTCCCAGGTTAAACGTTCCCGCTGAACTTATATTCACTTCCAAGCAGACGGCGGGAGATGTATTCTCCTTCGGCAGATATTGAACACATAAAACGGCGTCGGCTGACATTTTGAATTTCAGCCTGTCGTGTCTTTTTTCTATCAAGTAAGCCCTGTTTAAAAGTAATTTATTGGCAGACCCGGCAATAACCGTTTGAACACCTTCGGCCACGTCCGTCCATCCGGTTTTTGACCATGAAGGGTCTGTAAAACTGTTCTTCCAAAGAGTTGCGCTCTTGCCCGTTGACTTAAAGCCTATAATCCCTTTTTGCAGGGTATTAAGAGTTTTTACAGTTTCAGCAGAAGCCGCGGAGTTAGCGCCACCAGTGGTCAAATCGTTGACCAACGCCTTAGGTTTTGCAAACATTCTGCCGCTAGATACAATGAGTACCATTTCAGCTAGTGTATCGTAAGCTGAAATGTTCCATGCGTCGGTGACCAAATTAAAGTCAATGGATACCTCAATTATCGTTCCATCCAATGCGGTCTGCGCCAGGGTAATTATCTTGTCCGCATCAGCATCAACAAACGCTTTGCTGAAAGTTATCGAGGTCGCGCCCGCCGTGCCATATTTAGAGATAGCGAACTTTGTGCTGCTCGCATTTGCCAGGTTCCGAATAATGGATACATACCATATATCGGAAAGGTTATCTGTGTAAATTTTAATATCTCTAATGCCTTTCATTCTGCTCCGCCATACGCTGGAAAATCCCGCTACACCGACAAATAGGTTTGTCGAAAGAGTGGACAGCTCTGTAAGTCCCTGTTGAGTGGTATTCAACGTTTTTACTGTCTCGGCAGAAGCCGCAGAGGTCGTGCCGCCAGTTGTCAGGTCGTTTACAATGGTAACAGGCTTTAAAAACATGCGCCCTTTGGCGACCGTCAGTATCATTTGTGCCGGATCGTCGTAAACTGTATTATTCCAGTCTGTGGCAACCTGATTAAAGTCAATCGTCATATCAATCCGGGTGCCGTCTGCTGCCACGGTGGTCGCCGTGACAATTTTGTCGGCGTCTGCGTCAACAGTGGCTTTGTCTATACTTACGGCAGTAGCGCCATTGGTACCATATTTGGCAATTATGAACTTCGCTGCCGACCCGTTTGCCAATGTCCTGATGGCCGATACATACCACACATCGGCGAGGTTTGCTGTGTAAATTTTAATGTCCAAAATGCCTTTCATTCTGGTGCGCCACACACTCGAAAATCCTGCTACGCCTGTGAATAGATTGGTTGATAGGGTAGACAGCTCCGTAAGACCTATTTGCGTTGTATTTAATGTTTTTACGGTTTCAGCTGATGCAGCGGCAGTTGCCCCGCCCGTAGTGAGGTCATTCACGATAGCGGTTACAGGCTTTAAAAGCATCCTGTTCTTGCTAACGGTGAGCATCATTTGCGCCGGGTCATCGTAAACCGAATTATTCCAGTTGACAATGACAAGATTAAAGTCAATAGTAATGTGGATAATGGAACCGTCCGAAGCAATGGCGGTTTTTGTAAGGATTTTGTCTGAATCCGCGTCAACTTCGGTTTTAGCAATGCTGGCCCCGACAGCGCCATTTGTTCCCGCCTTTGTGACAAAAAAAGACGTACCGCTACCTGATGCGAGGCTACGGATTATCGCCACATACCATACATCTGTCACATTCGACGAGTATATTTTTAAGTCAAGTATACCCTGTGCCCTGGCTTTCCAGGTGTTGTCAAGCGCATAATAATTCTCAAATAAAGTGTTCGATCTAAGATCAACACTTGGGGAATACGCGCCAAGCGATATAGGGGTAATCACCTTTTGCCAAATACCACCGACCAGGCGAAGCTGCACCAGCCCCGCCGATAGATCACCAGCAGATACCACAATCCCGCCAAAGTTTGTATATGTTCCCGCTGTTGATACGTTCACGATTTTTATATTAGGCTGTGGGCTGCTTGACGGTTCGGCAGTTCCTACACCTGTGCTTACCTGATCTACCGCTGATTTTACCTGGTCTAGTAAGGCGGCGCTTTCGTTCCTGTTCGCTGTCGTAATGACAATTGCGTCACTGGATTGTTGTAAATCTTGGGCTACCTGCTGACGGTCTTGTGATACCTGTTCCTTGTCGACATTTATAGCTTGTCTGTCTTCGGCGACGGCTATTTTATCGGCAAGTACATTTTCTGCCAACTGGACTAAATCCAATGTTAGTACGCCATCTTTCCCATCCTTCCCGTCGCGTCCTGCTGGCCCGGTTTGCCCTGCTGGCCCCTGTGCTCCCTGTGGCCCCTGCTGGCCTTGTGGCCCTTGGACTCCCTGTGGCCCCGATGGCCCCGTTTGCCCCGCAGGGCCTTGTGGGCCTTGTACCCCTTGCTGCCCGGCCGGGCCTTGAACTCCCTGTGGCCCCGCAGGGCCGGTTATACTCGCGCCTTGTGGCCCCGCTGGCCCTTCTGGCCCCGCTGGCCCTTGTTCTCCTTTTGGCCCTTGGAACAAAACTGGTACAGTTACTTGGTCGTCGTGAACGATTTCGATGTACATTGTGGGTGTGTATTGTGTGATGGAAACTATTTAAACTACCTCGAATATGCCACGGTATAGCGTCACTGTTACGTCGTCGGTAGTGAATTGAATGGTGTGATTGAAACGGCCTTTCTTATTTGGGATCGCCTTGTTAAGGGTGATCACTTGCCCACTCTTTGTAATTTCATTTTCCTGTGAATCGAGCTTAAATACTGGCATCGTTTCGGCATCAGTAGCCAGGGCAACTGTCATTACAATCCTCGTATTTGGCTTGATTTCGTATGCCTGATGTATTGTAAGAGGAACGTTTAATGTATCACCGGCGAGCGCTTCGCGAAAGTTGATCGTTTGAGGGCGGTAAATCATGGGTGCGTTTGTTTAGTAAGTCCAGTAGAATAATAATGATCACGATCAGCAGGGCATTGGCGCATAAGGAGTATTTAAACGCATTTTTATACCAGGGAGCGACACCCCAGACCACACGAGGGCCAGGCACTTTTACCGGGACAAGCTTAGTCACCGTGACGGTGTCGCATTTTGCTTGCACGGTGGTGACGGTATTGGTGCGCTCGACGATCACTTTGGCGCGGCCCTGCTGGATTTCTTTGTACAGATAGGTGGTATCTGTTAGAAAGCTGGTTACGACGCTGTCGCGGGGTACTATAACCGAAACCGGCACTTGTATTCTGACTGAATCGGTAACAGTCGAGCCGAATTTCTGCTGACAGCGCTTGAAGCTCGCGCAAGAGCACATGGAAAAGATCAACAAGAGTGTGCATAGGGTGGTTAACTTTTTCATTATACGGGTAAGTTTATGGTTGCTTGCAGATTGCCCTCAATATCGGGGAAGGGCTTGGGCATTGTTTTTACGGCGATGTCCTTGTAAACTTTCAAATCGAAAGCCTGGGTACACACGTAAAAATTGCCTGTGAAATAGTCGCCCCCGGTGCGCCTGTCTCCAACGTCCTTGTGCAGGGCTAAACTGTCATAAATCTTGTCTGTGAGGCGTTCGGGCTGCTCGTAATTATTCCATTCGGCCCCGTGCCTGGTCGATGCCGGTAGCGGAAATACCAGGCTTACCGTGAGGGTTCCTGTGCCGGTCTGATTTCCCCTGGTGCCTCCCGACCATTTGATTTCCGAAAAGTCCAGCAGCGCCGCAGGTGTTACCAGGCTTTCGAACGTTTCCGCGTTCTCTAACTGGCCTTTGTCCCGGTCGATGCTTTTCAGTTCGGATACTTGGTTTTTAAGGTGGTGGGCGATGCTTCGGTAGGTGCTGAACATGGTTTAACTGTCTAAGATTTTTTTGATCTGCCGGTCGATTTTGGCAAGTATTTTCTCGTTGAGCTTTTTGGACGGCCCCATAAACTGACGTTTCGGAATGGTGATGTTCACTTTACGGGTGTGAGCCTTCACGTTCTTGCCGTTCCGGGTATGCGCCTTTACGCTGGCGGTTCCTGAAATAGTGCCGCCTTCGTTGTGGATTTGGGCATAGGGCCGATCTGACGATATGATCACTTCCCCCTTGTTAAAATCCCCTTCCCAATTGATCGAGTCGCGTAGGTGCCCTTTGTTGGTCAGGATTCCGGGCGTCGATCCATTGGCTCGTGTCTTTCGTTTTTTGCTGGACTCTTTCAAATCCTTCCATTTCTCGAGAGACTCGTCAGTGAATCCCTGGTTAGCCGTTTCGAAGCCTTCCTGAAAATGCTTTTTGGCCTCAATACCGATGATTTTGATAGCGTCAACGGTAATCAGTTTCTTAATTTGGCTGGCTATTTCCTTTACGTCTTTTGGCTGCATAGTCCCTTCCTTTTTGGTCGATAGCTTCGCGCTCGTTCTTGCTTAAATCCTTGTTGTTGTATGGGTGGCTATCCGAGAATAGTTTCCCTGTTATGCCTGGGTTATTGTCCAGGCCGTCCGATGGCATTGGCGTATCCTGCGATGGCTCGGTTACTTCGTCGTCGGTTTGCTCTACACCGCACAGGCATAGCCAGTCAATGGGCGGGTAATGCGTAGTCCAAAACGGGTCAATAACGGGTTTAATCACCCCGTAAAATTTCTTATGCTGCTCACGCGGTGTAGCCGCCCGGCTAGGCAGATATTTCAGGTTGGGGTAAAGGTCGATGTCCTCGGAATACTGCTGCCAGTCTTTGGCGCTCCGGGCTTTGCGTATGCCCGTGTTGTATTCGGTTTCGAGCCATATCTCGTTATAGTCCTTTACTATCGGTTTTGCCAGTTCGCGGAATTCTTCCCAGGGCCTTGTCTCCCCGTTGGCCCTTACCAGCAGCTTCGCTAATTCCTGGGTTTGTTCCACAGTTTTACGGGCCGCAAATACCGCCGCCGAATCGCGCAGGCGCTCGGACATTTCGAAATCAGGCTCGCCGTATTTGATCCGGCCAAACCCACGGTCTACCGCGTCATCCAGGGCCGCAAAGGTGATTTCGAACAAGTCCGGGTCAACGTCCGGCATACGTGCCTCGAAAACCCGCGCCAGGGCCGTTTCAACCAGACCAGTAATGTCTAACCATGCAGGCAGTTTCAAGAAGCCCTCACCGGCTTTTAATTCCAGGTGGTGCCCGTGTCCGCACCCGCCATAATAAAGCCCGTTGATGCGTGCACTCATTTCTCGCCCGGTCACTGCCGGGCGTGGTCGAAAAAATCACCAGCGAGTGCTAAAAGCTTTTTAAGTTGTCCGACTTTGGCGGGTGCCTTTTCTGGTTTCTTAGGGGCTTCTTTCGGATCGGTGGCCGGTGGCTGTGGTGCAGGTTCCGCGCTGGTTCCGGCTCGTCGGAATCGTCCACAAACTCGACATTGTATTCCTTGGCGAAATAGTCTTTTTTGAGCCGTCCGACGCTGCTGTGAATCTTTAAGTCCATTTCGAGCCGGTCTTTTTTGCTTAGCTGCTCTTCTTCTTCGACGAACTGGAATTCGCCGTTTGCCGCGTCAGCAAAGCCCTGGGCGATCAGAATATCCTTAACGAACGTGTTCAGGATGCGGGTAACAAATTTGCGGTCGCTGGTTGCGATCTTGTTCGCTACGCGCTCGTGAACTTCTGCCTGTGACCGGCTGCTGCCATTCTGGGTGGTCATCGTCTGGCCGACAATGAGCTTTGAAATTGCCGCTTCCATCCGGTCGTACAGCGAGGCGTAAGTGTCGGTAGCGCCGGACTTGTTCGCTTCGATGAATTCGATTTCCGCGCCCTGTGGAATGCCCAGGTAGGCAAACGCGCCCGCATTTTTAAGCGCTTCCATGAGCTGCTCGCGCTGGCCGGGCGAATTAGGGTCGTACTTACCTACGCGGGTAGGCTGGCCGAATATCTCGTTAAACTGCGCCCAATCGGAAAGGTCGCCCCGCTTGATCAGAACCATTACGGCCGCGATCAGGATCAGGCCCAGGTCATCAGCTTCTCCGACTCCGAAATATTGGTTTGTATAGGGTGGCTGATCGTATACGATCCCTTCCGGGTCGTAGGGCTTGGCTACTACCATGCTCTTGGACGGAAGTACGTGAGCGCGAGGCACGAGCTGCACCTTTTTATTGATAAAGTCGGCTTTGATCAAGCTATAACCGTAAAATTTGCTGTCAAGGGTCAGTTCAAGCAGCTTTTCGAAGTGGGCGGTATCGATCAGCTTATTGATGCTCTCAACCTCCTGATCGTCGTTACGGAAAACGATGCTGCTGGTGGTGACTGCAAGCCGCCTTTGATCCATCACGCTGCGCAGGTGGTCGTCAAGGACTATGTCCTCATAAAGGTCGTATAGCAGCTGCCTGGTCGGGTAGTTGGGATTCTCCGCAGATTCCAGGGCATGCCGCCAATTACTAAGGTCTTTGCGTGTGCGGTCAACGCTTCTGATTTCTATCCTTAAATCCTGGATAACGGTTTGATCCGGTTTAGCGTTTTTTTTAGCCATAGGGCGCTTTAAAAGTTTTGGACGGCTCTACGTCCGTGAAAATGTCTTGCGCGTTATTTAAACAGTACTTAAACGGGTTTAAATAGGTTACTGAAACAGCGGCGCGCGTGGCGTTCGGCTTCCGAAGCCGATTTGGTCACCTACGGGCGTTCCTTCCGATGCTGGTGGTGCTGACGGCACATTAGCCAGGATCATTACCCCTGACGCGATGTCTTTCAGCGTTTGCAGTGCGTCCTCATACCGTTTGGCTACTTTGTTGGGCAGAGTTTCTGCGACCTGGTACAAGTGCCAAATGGCGATGTCGCGGGTGATCTGTACGAGCAGCGGATTGCGGTCAGTCTCCAACTTTTCCAGCTCTGGCCGGATGTGGTACCGCTGGGACAAGCGCCCTTCTACTTCGTATTCAGCCGTAGAGCAGTGCCCTAAAATGACCGAATCGCTATACCGGGCAAGCTCGTCGCGGATTTCGGGGAATACCCCGCTTGAAAGGTCTGTCTTTGTCAGGAACATGGTTAAATATGCGCTTCGGTGATACTTTCCTGATAGTGCTTTTCAAGGTCTTTCAGGCCGTCCATAATGTGCTCGGTGATCACACGCTGAATGGAGTGATCAATATCTATGTCGGTGCCCCGATTGCCGGTTATCGAATCCCATTTAGTTGAGCCCAGTTTGTTCACCTTTCCGTGGTCTTTAATGAATTTGATCAGCCCTTGCACATGGTTGAGCTGATTAACCAGCCTTGCGGCTTCTTCGATTTTTTTGATTTTGTCCTCCATCGTTTTTAAAGTCTTTGGCTGCGGCGTGTGCCGCCCTGCATGGTTGGTAAGGTGGTTACAGATTTAAGGTTGCTCATGTAATAGCCGCCTTCGAGCGCATCCGGGCCGTCATCGTGACCGGTCGGGAAGTTCAGCAGTTGATCGACGAGCGTATTTGCATCTTTGTCATTGCGCAGGGTTTCATCGAACATGAAAATCCCTCGCTCGAATGGCCCCGACATGTTGTCGATCCGGTCGTATTTATTGGGCTTGGCGCGCTTGTCCCCCGATATTCCAAGCATCCACCCGCGTGCCTCTCCTTCCTTGATGTATTCGGGCATGTGGGTATCCTCCTGCATGAAGTTCGCTTCCAGGTAATGGTAAATCACTTGCGCGCCTCCCTTCCTTAATTCGGCATCCATATCGTAGTGCGCCCGAACCATCGCGCCTTTGGCGGCTTGCCTGATCCAGCATTTGAGAATATGGACTTTGGCCCCGATCCTGCCGATGGCTACAAGGGCCTTGTAGTCGTTCTTTTTGGCATCTTTGTACGAGGGGTCATTGTAAACAATGATATGCTGATAGGCGCTATACGGCAGCGCTTTTCCCCAGTGAATCCACTCGTGTTTGAATACTTTGCCCTTCTGGATGTGCTTATGAAATAGCTCCCGTTGGGCGGCGTCGTAACCCATTTTCTGCATGCGGTCGTCAATGTCGGCGCGCGTGTAAAATTCCTTCCAGGCGGGAACGCCGGTAATACTCTGGTCTTCCTTGTGGGTCTTCGGGTTTTCCAGGGCGAAAACTTTGCTGTGGTGGATATGCTCCTTGGGTTTCTGGCCTTCTTCTACGTCTCCGACAATGTGGGCAAGTATCGCCTGCCGGTGAATGCGGTTGCCGACCATTACGAACCTGCCGCCCCGCATATCAAAACAGCCCATCAAATCCTCTAAAATCCAGGCAACAGCCTCTTGCACCCGATCCTGGTTGCGGCAAATCTCTTTGTCGTCAATGTCATCGACAATGATCAGGTTAGGCCGTTTTTCGCCGTTACGTGTTCCCCTGGGAGACTGTCCACGGCCATAAGCCCAAAAGCCGACACCATCCTGCGTGGCGAAGCTTTGCGCCTCCCAACTGCCAAATGTGGTCTGCTTGCCAAAGTCGTTTATGTAGCGCTCATTGGCTTCGAGTTCGGCTTGCACGTCGGCAAGGAGCATCATTGCTTTTTCCTTGTTGTTGCTGACCAGGATCACGCCGTCGAGCTGGCCGAGCGCTTTCAGGTAGAGCACTAAAAACACATCTATGACAACCGATTTGGCATGTGCACGCGGCCATTCCAGGACAGCGAATATTTTGCCATTCTCGACTATTGTTTTGATGTCCCGTAAGTGAAAATAGGCAAACGGGGCCTTCATGTAGTGCGAGAAATAATAAGGGCAAAAATCCTTGAAGCTTCCCAATAGGCGCTTAATTCTGGCCGCCTTTTGTTCGGCTGATTCTTTGACAGGCGCAGACGAACCGGAAACGATCCGCTTTTTGCTGTCAAGATATTCCTGCCACGCTTTTTGTTCCTTCGGTTGCATAGATGTGTATAGGGTGGGTTACGTAGAACGGCCTGTTACTGCGCCGGTGGGGTTGTCGCTGCCGGGGTGGGTACCGGTTCGGGTTCTTTCGCTTTCGCCGGGGCTTTTGGGGTCGCTGCTTTTACGGCCTTTTCGATCATGGCCGGTACCTGTTCCATGATACGCTTTTCGATTTCTTCGGTAAGCGTCTTGGTGACCGCGTCCAGGTCGAAAGATTCAACCTCGTCGTACTCGTCAAAAAAGTTTTCGAAATCCGCTACAAACTGGCCGGGTTCGGTTCCCTCGGTGATCCCTTTGACGTGGTAAGTGCCGGGGCCGTCGAGCAATAAATGCAGGTTGACCGTCTTTTGCTCCTCGTCAATGGAGGTGATCACGGCAGGCAAATATTCCTGCGGGGTAATGGTAGCGTGCTCGCTCATGCGGCGCTGATCTTGGGCGGTTGTGTAATAGCCAACGATCAGGCCAATGCCGTTTAACTTCATTTTAAAAAGTGGTTATAGTGAAAAAATAGGTTACATGATTTGCTCGCGCTTGTTCATCAGAAAAGCGTCGGTAAACTCGGTGAGGGCTTTGGCAAATTCGGGGTCTTTGGTCGCCACGTATTCGGCCAGTTCGCGGCAGACGTTTACATAGTGAGTCCAGGAAACATCCTTTTGCTTGACGGCTGCAAACATCTTCGAAAGCGCGTCAATGTCCCCTTTGCTGATCAGCGGTAGCTGGCCGTTTGCGTCCGTGTTTTCGAATTCCAGGTATCGCGACCGCAAGGCCCTGATCTGATAGTCGATCAGTTCGAGCACGTCGGTAGAAATCGAATCTTCAAGACGGAATTTCTTTGCCCGCTGCTCTTTCCAGCTTGCGCCGTTGTCGCCTTTGTTTACCCAGTTTGAAATAGTAGCCTCTGTGACCTGTACGGTCGCGGCAATGCGGCCCTGATCCCATCCTAGCATAAAGAGGTCTTTGGCGGCTGCGCGCTGTTCTGCTTTGTTCATCCGATTTTTGTTTGTTCAAAATTGCAGCATTGCGGGCAAAAACCGATAGACAAAAAACTACCGTTAAACGCTATACGATTACCGTTATCCATTTGGCTACAACCGTTCTATTTTTGGTTTGCGCACTCCCAAAAATGCCCCCAATTTTGAATCCACAAGCAACGCAAATCGAATGTATGTCTAAAACATTTTGCCTCCTGGATGACTCCCCAACTGACATTGGACTACGCTTTTTGCCGTCCGGTGGGAAAATGGAAAGATTCCTGAATAACCCTGTCATGCTATACATGCACGTAAGGGGCAAAGTGATTGGTAAGTGGGTCAATATTCGTCTGGAAGCTGGCAAGTGGCTTGCCGAGCCGGATTTCGATATGGACGACCCGGAAGCGGCTAAGATTGCCAAGAAAGTAGAAAAGGGCTACCTGAAAGCGTGTTCGGTGGGTGTCAACCCGCTGGTTATCGTGGAAATCGACGGTGAGCTTTGGGCTACTGAATGGGAAATCATAGAAACCAGTATCGTAGATGCTGGTAGCAACGCCAACGCTTTGGCCCTAATGACTCCAAGGGGCGAAATGATCACGTCAGACGTTCAAAATCACATCCTTAATTTACAAGCTATGAGCGAACAAAAAAAGCCGGTAACCCCGGTGACAATCCCCGCGCCGGGGGAACAGGTTGTAACGGCTCCTGCGGTCGCCCCCGTCGAGATTGCCCTTGCTGCCGGACTTGCCGAAGGTGCTACGAACGAATTGGTGGCAATAGCCATCAAGAACATGGCGGCAGAGAACACCAGGCTTAAACTTGAAGCCGAACAGCGCGAAAAAGCGGAAATCGACGCCGTAATTGACCAGGCGGTTCTTGATGGCAAGATCAAGGCAACCGACAAACCTATTTGGCAGACTATGGCGGCGGCGAATGCTTCCAATGTCAAAACGGTGCTTGCCAACATGGCTAAGCCGGTAGACCTGGCTTTGTTTGCTAAGGATGGCGCGCAAGCTGCCGGTGCAGCCGACGACGAGGAAGCGCTTGCCGAAGAGTACAAAAAGCTCGACAAAGCCGACGGTCTGGTAAAGCTCCAAGCTACCAATCCTGCCCGATTTAATAAGTTATACAAGGCCCGTTTCGGGGTCGATTACAAAGCATAAAACCACCCACAGCGCGAGAAAGGGGCCGTTAACGGCATATGGTCGTCGGCCCCTATGTTACAACGAGGTCACAGACGGGCGGGAGTTAATAGATACACCGCCCGACCTCTTATCAAGATTTTCCACTATACACACCCAAATTTTCAATGGCAGTTCAAAAAGAAGTATGGCAGAATGACATCATTGAAGGGCTTTACAAGGACAATCAGTTCTTGACGATGTCCACTAATGAGGATCAGTATGTGCTGGCCGGTAAGGTCGTACACATCCCGCAGGCAGGAGCGCCCGCCAACGTCGTAAAAGACCGCACGTCTTTACCGGCAACCGTCGTGCAACGCACGGATACCGATATTACCTACGCGCTCAACGAGTTCACTACTGATCCTATGTTGATCCCGAACATCGACAAAATTCAGTTGAGCTATGACAAGCGCCAAAGCGTGATCGGCGAAAACCAGGCGGCGCTCAACCAGCTGGTGGCCGAATGGATGCTTTATAACTGGGCACCTATCGAAGCGGCCAATTTCCTGCGCACATTGGGTGCAGCCCGCGCCGGTGAAGCAAACGGCTCTGTTACCGGTAACCGCAAAATGTTTACCAAGGATTCTATCCTTGCGCTGCAAAAGAAAATGAACAAGGCGGGTGTCCCCAAAGAAGGCCGCAAGTTGCTTTTGCCGTCCGAGTTCTTGGGAGACCTGGAATCAGATAGTGACCTGCTCAAACGCGACACCGCGAAAGAGTTGGATTTGGAAAAAGGGATTGTCAAGCGCCTGTATGGTTTTGAAATATACGAACGCGCCACAACTTTGACCTATACCGAAGCGGGAACCCCTGTGTTGAAAGCTCCCGGCGCAGCTGGTGCTGCTACCGACAACGCCGCTGCCCTGGCATGGCATCCGACAATGGTGGCCCGTGCATTGGGTCTTGTTAAAATGTTCGACGATACTGACAACCCGCTCTACTACGGAGATATTTACTCATTCCTTCTGATGAGTGGTGGCCGTCGTCGCCGTGGCGATAATGTGGGCGTATACGCGATTATCGAAGCCCCAACACCTTAGTATTATCCTGAAAGGGGCGTAGCCTTCGCATGGAAGGCTGCACCCCCCTTTTTTTAACCCCAAAATTGACTATACATGGCGCTGCCAAATGTTACAATAATTGTCGGTGACGGCTCATTGGGCCGCAGTGTGGCGACCGCTGACGGCGTCGGGGGGCTGTTGCTCACCGGCGTAGCTGCTTCCGGCGCGGGCCTGAACGTCGCAAAACAGATTTTCAGTCTGCAAGATGCAATCGGCCTGGGGATCACCGCCGCCACGCACGCGCACGCATACGGCCAGATCAATGACTTTTATCTCAAAACCGGCCCAGGTGCCGAGCTTTGGATTATGTTGATTGCCGAAGCGACGGTTTACGCCGACGTGTTCGATTCGACAACCGGGCCGATGGACAAGCTTTTGAAAGCGGCTCATGGCCGGATTACCATTGCTGCCGTGAGTATGGGTAGAGCTGCCGGTTATGTGGCAACGCCAACGGGTATTCTTGACTTTAACGTTGCCTCGGTAGCGGCCGAAGCCCAAGCCCTGGCAAACGCATACGCCGCCCTCTATACGCCTGTGCGTATAATCCTTGACGGTACTTACTTGATCAATCCCTTGACGGGCATCGTCTCGATTAAAGGAGCTGGCGACCGTGTGGGGATTTTCGTAGGTGCGGCCAGCGTAGGAAAACGTGCTGCAAGCATGGGAATGCTCCTGGGAGCGCTCGCCGCTGCACCGGTGCACCAGTCTATTGCCCGCGTAAAATCAGGTATGTTTTGTGCGGACGGGTTTCTGACTTCTGGCCTGTCGCTCGACGATTACAGTGTAGGTGTTCCAGGGCAGCTGCATGATGCGGGTTATATGACCTTGCGTAACTACGTCGGCAAAACAGGTGCGTTTATCTCTGACGATTTGACGCTTGCCTCCGAGACCAGCGACTTTACCAGCCTGGCACGTGGACGGGTGATGGATAAGGCGATCCGCTTGGCTTACCTGACCTACGTCGAAGAGCTTAACGATACGATTGAGATCGACAATGACGGCAAGCTGCTGCCTACAAAGGTCAGCTACATTGAGGATCAGATCAAACGGGCGCTACAAACCCGCATGGTCGCCGAAGGTAACTGTTCGGCTGTAAATGTCAGTGTTGACCCTTCGCAAAACGTGCTGGCAACGGACAAAATCGAGGTCGTTGTCAAAATTCGGCCGCTGGGTTACTTGAAGTATATCACCGTTAAACTAGGGTTTGAAAACCCTGCAAACGCTTAATAATGGCACGAATTGACACGCGAAATTACAATTGGAGTGAGTGCGAAATCCGTTTCAACGGCCGCTTACTCACCAGTGTGCAGGGGGTAGCTTGGAATCACAAACAGGAGAAAACCGCCATCTATGGCAAGGGAAACAAGGCGCTTGCGATCCAGGAGGGCAACGAATCGGTTGACGGCTCTTTGACCCTGATGCAAAGCGAGCTGGAAGCGCTTTTGGACGAGTGCCCGGAAAACAAGGCGATCAGGCTAAAAAATGCCGATTTGCAGGTGGCATTTAATGACGGCGAGCAGGTTGTGCGCTACACCATCAAGGGTATTGCCTTCACCGAAGAGCCGCACGACCACAAGCAAAACGACCCCGTCGCCATTTCGACAATGCCATTTTTGGCGTTGGATTCGACCCGGATCGCCTAAAAAATGGAACAGGTCAAATCAGTAATTGCGATGTACCCGGCCTTGCGCTACTTGTACCGCACAGCTGACCATACTATACACACAACACCGGAAGGGGCCAGGGCGCAAGCCCGACACCTTCCGGGTTCCTCTATCGAAAAGATCGCATGCAAGACACTAAAAATTACTTTGCTGAAATCCTGACTGCACTTTTAGCGACGGTCTTGCCTGCGGTGGTAGGTTGGTTTGGAAGGTTGCTGTTTGAACGGCAAAAAGAGCGAAAAGAAAACGCCCTGACCGATGTAGAGCTGTCCGAAAAAATTGCCTCGATGTGGTGGGCAAATGCCGACAAATATGATCAGAAAGTCGAAATGCTTACTGCCAAAGTCGATAAGATGCAAACGGAAATGTGGCAGCTCAAAGAAGAAAATCAGAACCTCAAAATTGAAAACCGCAGCCTGACAAACCAAGTCGATAAGCTTAGTAAAAGGCTATCCCAATACGAACAAAAACATGGGGAATAGAGATATTAACGACGCTGTGCCAGCCTTGCAAAAGGCTTGGGCGCACGTCAAGGCAAACTTTACCGAAGCGCACCCAAATTACCCTCCATTTATTTTATCGGAGGTCTACCGCTCCCCCGATTTGCAACGGGCGTACTACGCCCAGGGACGAGAAAAGGTGGCTATTGTAAACAGTTTGCGCCGGGCGGTCGGCCTGGCCCCAATTTCGGAGCTGGAAAACCGGAAAAAGGTCACTAATAGCAGACCAGGCACCAGCAAGCACCAGCAAACACCCTCTAAGGCCATTGATATACTTTTCATTGAGCCGGTGAGTAAGCGTATCGCAGAAAACCCCGAGTTCTACACGGCTATGGCCCGTATGATCCGTGAGTTTGACCCTGGCATTACCTGGGGCGCGGACTGGAACCGGAATTGGAAAACCTCCGACGAGCGGCTGATTGATATGCCGCATTTTGAAGTGCAGTAATTACCATTTAACCATTATATAAACACTATTTAAACGATGGAAAAGACCACACAAGTAACCCCGGAGCAGATAGCCGAATGGAAAGAGAAGCACGGCGTAATTCACATGATTGAAGTGGCCGAAGAATTCGTTTCGCTCGATCCGCACATCATGGTGGCCGAATTGGACGACCTGCCCACCGCTGTTGGCTACATCAGGCAACCCGACAATAAGGTGATCAATTTCGCCATGCAAAAGCTCCCTATGATGCTGGAAGCTGGCAAAGTGATCATTAAAAACTGTTGGCTCGGCGGCGATGACCGTTTGAGAAAAGAGGATAGCTTTTTGAACGCTGCTGCATTGCAGGTCATTGAATTGATCCAAACCCGTCAGGGACGCCTAAAAAAAGTATAGAGGACTCGTTGCCGCTGGTAGACGGGTCCGACAGCGACGCAATCAAAATAATGGCTGCATGGATCAGGTACTTTTTTCACAACGATCCATACGCCTTAGAGCCGGAAGAATTTGCAACCCAATGGCAGGAGGCCAGTTACCTCATGCAGAAAATCAAGCCTATCAAGCCCGATGAATCGCGTATATGATTTAATATTTCGACTGCAAGACATGCTTAGCCCGCAAATGCTACACATGGCGAGCACTTACGACCGTGTCGTAACTGGAATGGAGCGCAAGAAAAGCGCGGTTTCGGGCATGTTTTCCCAGGTGAGCCAAACGGTTTCCCGCCTAAGACAGAACCTATTCGGCCTTTTTGGCATGAGAGGGCGTTTAAAGGTGGATTCCTCCGAGGTGGACGGGGCCGAAAGAAAGGTATCCCGCCTGCGCGATTCATTCAGCCGGTTCATGAAAGGGACGGGACAAAGCGCGGTTATCGGCGGTTTTTTGGGGGGCGCAATGGGCGGTATGGTCACCGAGGCCGCAAACCTGATTCAGAACCAGATTGGGCTGATGAAGGAAAAAACAATCGGCGCGGCACAAAACAGCCAATCCACGGTTTTCAGCCTTACCGAGCTGATGGGAAAGGCCGGTACTGCCGGTTTGATCCGTGACATTGATAAGTACGCGCCGGAGCGGCGAGAGCAGCTAATCGGAGGTGCTAAAATGCTTTCAGGTGCCGGTGTCGCCTCCGACCAGCTCATGCCTGCTTTGAAGGCTTTAAATAACATATCAGCCATCACAAACCAATCCGTTGACGAGCTGGCAATGATTCAAGCCAAAATTAAGGCGACGGGTTACGTGCAGGGCGATGAGATCAACATGTTCAAAGAGCGAGGCATTAACTTGAACCCATTCATTGCCCAGGTGATGAAAGTCAACGAAAACCAAATTGCTAAGCTGCAATCGAAGGGTGCTATTACCTACGATATTTTTAATCAGGCAATGCAGGCATATGCCGGAACTGGTGGGCGTTTTGATGGCGCTTACGAGCGCAAGCAGGCTGGTACTGTGGAAGGACGGGAGCAGGCCACTTTCGGAAAGTTGGACGCGATTTTGCGCGGTTGGGGGGATAAGCTGCTACCTATAAAAAGTATGTTCCTTGACATGTTCGGGGAAGTACTAAACGGGACGGGGCCGGTGGTTGCCATTTTTGACAAGTTGTGGCAAATCGTCTTGCCCGTTAAAGATGGCATTGTAGGGCTGCTTCAAACCTTGGGTATTCTCAATGAGCAAGGGGCGGTCAGTCAGGGCGTCATGGATGCGCTCACATTCGCCTGGGAATATTTCGGGAAAGTCGTCCAGGTGGTCGGCTATGCAGTCGGCTTAGTCGCCCAGGTAATAGGATGGCTGATTGACAGTAAGCTTTCGGTTCTTTTGATCGGCATGTATGCACTCATCAAGGCATGGGGCCTTTTGAATTTGGTCATGGCAATGAACCCGTTTGCCCTGGTCGTAATCGGTCTTACCGCCGTGGTGGCCGGTATCATGTACGCCTGGGATAAATTCGACGGTTTTCGCGAGGGTATTTTAAAGACCTGGGAGGTAATCAAAACGGTTTTTTCCAATATAGGTTCCTTCTTAAAGGCGATCCTGACCGGGGACATCAAAGGAGTTATCGCCATCGTTGGCCGGGTAGTCGCAGACAGCTCAAAAAATGCGAATGCGGCCGTCAAAGCTGACCGGATCACCAGGGCACATGCGGAAAAACAGGCCAAACTTCAAAGCATGCCCAAGCCGGGCGTAGTCGTGCCGGGAGCTGGTGGGGGCGGTGGCCTTGCGAGCAATACCGGCCTTTCCAATAAATCCGGCCTGGATAGCGCAGTCGGCAACTCGAAAAGCTCGGTTATCAATATCAACATTCAAAGCCTGATCGGTCATAGTGAAGTGACGGTAATGGACTTGCAGGAGGGTGTAGACAACATCGAAAGCACGCTCGTAGATATGCTGCTGCGGGTAGTGAATTCAGGAACCAGGATAGCTACATCTTAAAATGGCAGGCACTTTAAATATAGCGACCGGCTTACCTATTGACCGGGCTACCGTGGCCGAAACGGGCGTAGTAATGCAAATGCCCTGCCGGATCGGAGACACCGAGCGAACTTTATGGCTGCTGCCATACGAGCCAAAAATTGCCGTCCGGGGCAAGAATGTGATCACTCGCCGGATGATTGCCAAGCGTAAGGAAGGCGGCTATGGAACCGTCAAGGAGCTTTGGACAAAGGACGATTGGGAAGTGATTATTTATGGCACCCTGTTCGATCACAACCGGCCGAACGAACTACCCACAGAATACATCAGTAAACTTTCCAGCCTATGCAGTCTGGGAAAACCGCTGATCATTGATAATGCGCTGCTGGCTGCGCTGGGTATCGGGCAAATTGCAATTGCTGATTACCGGTTTCCCGAAACGCCAGGCATTGGCTATCAGAATTTTGAGATAGTCGCCTACTCGGATAGCAATTTTAACCTTTTAATTGAAAAGTAATGAAGCGATTCACAACCCTCTGTTTTGCGCTTATCGCGCTTGTAACCACACTTTCCGCGAAACCGATGTTTAAGCTCGACTATGAAATCACCATTGGCAACTACAAGTTGCAGGCCCTGGAAAAGGTAGCCATTGAAACCAGCCAGGAGCTGCTTAGCGACTCGTGTAAGATCACCCTTCCCGGCATGGTGGCCGGTCAGCCTATTCTTTTGGAGGACAAACTGAAACGGGGCGATGCCGTCACCGTCAGGTTGGGGTACAATGGTGATCTGGTTACCGAATTTACCGGCTATTTAAAGGCCATTTACCCGGATACGCCGGTGGTACTGGAATGCGAGGATAGCGTGTACCTTTTTCGCCGTTCGGTTGTGTCAAAAGTATTCAAGAATACGAATATCAAGCAGATTCTAAACTATGTCTTAGACCAGGTCAACCCGCAAATCAAAACGCCGTTTACCCTGGTTACTGACCTGTCGAGCGATTCGTATAAATGGGATTCGTTTGCCATCCGAAACGCTACGGGTTTTGAGGTGCTCGACAAGCTACGGCAGGAGTCCGGCCTTTTGATCTACGCACGCGGAACGGAGCTGCATTGCCATCTTGCTTTTACCCAAAACAACGGGCAGGTTATTTATGATTATTCCGTTAACGTGGAAGCGAGTACGAATCTGAAATATGTCACGGCAGAAGATCAGAAAATGCTTGTTACTGTCGTCGGTAGGACGGCGAAAGGTGCAAAAGTCGAGGGCGTAGCCGGTGAGAAGGGAGGCGACGAAATCACCATACAGCGGCCAACCGTCAGCGACCGGGCGACCTTAGATAACATTGCTGCCGAAGAGCTTAAAAAGCGGGTCTATGACGGATACCGTGGAGAGATCGACGGGTGGCTGATCCCTTTTTGTACAACAGGCGATACTGCTATTATCCGCAATCCGTCGTACCCGGAGGGCCGCTACTATATTACGGGTACCAAAGTGGAATTTGGCCAGGATGGCGGGTATAGGTCTGCTTCATTGGGTGCAAAGCTTTCATAGATGAATAAGCGGCAAATGCTCCTTGATGCGATCTTGAATCGGGATGCCCCGATTCAAGTTTCGCGGGCCATCGTCAAGAGCGTGAGCGGCCTGTTTTGCACCGTTACACTGTTGCCTGACGATTTGGAAGTTGAAAACGTCAGCCTTGTAGCCGAAGAGGATGCCGGTGCCTGGTTCTATGTTGTTCCCGCCGTGGATAGCGTGGTGCTCGTCGGTTGCATTGAGAACGAGATTTCCAATACGTTCTTGGTGCAAGCGGGTGAGGTTGACGCTATCGAGCTGGTCATCGGAAAGACGCAAATCAAGGCTAATAAGGACAAAGTTGGCATTGTCCAGGATCAGACCGGTATCGAGCTTTCGGGCGGTCAGGTCAAAATCAAAAGCAGTTCGACAACCATAGAATTGACTGACGGAAAGATCAAGGTTTCGAACGATTCAACGAGCCTTAAAGGGCTTTTCGATGATTTGTCGAGCCTGATTCAAAACCTGAAAGTGGTCACTGCCCAGGGGCCAAGTACGGCCCTTACCCCTGATACGCTTGCAGCGCTTACCCAGTTCAAAGCTAAATACCCGTTACTGCTCTCATGATCGATTTTAAGATAGACCAAGACGGCGACCTTGATATACAAGACGGCGACCTTGTGCTTACCGAAAGTACCCTGCAACATCAGTCAGACATTATTTGGGCTGGTAAAGGCTGGTGGCATTTCGCCCCGAGTTTGGGCGTGGCCTTGCAGGAATACATTAACGAGGGTGGCAGCTCAACCAGCCTTATGCGCGTGATCCGTCAGGAATTGGAACGCGACGGTGCTAACGTCGAGAGCGTTTCGGTTTCCCAGGAAGGTATCCAGATAGATGCACACTATAACCAGTAAATAACAATGCAAAACGGAAACTCACACAATTGGGCAGAGACGGAAATGCGGAAAGCGGTTGTCGTTCGCCGCCTGGCCTGGCCTGCCGGTAAAGTAGCCTACTACGACGTCGAAAATGACGGCACGCCGGATATAATTGCCAACTGGGACGCGCAACTGAAAGAGCTACAAAGAGAACCGCTGACCTTTATACAAAAGTCCCGGCTGCTTTATGAAGGCTTCCTGCAATATGTGCGTATCGCCGTCGATGGCATGGTAGACCCCAGCCTTTACATTACCCAGGAGGATGCACTAGCTAATGATTGGGTCGCCGTATGACAAAGTACACCGTACAATCACGCCAAAGCCTTTTTGATATTGCGGTGGAGCGCTACGGTAACGTCTCTGGCATTAATTGGCTATTGCAGGACAACCCCGATTTAAAAGGCCCGACTGACCGCATTTATCCGGGCCAGCAGCTACTGATCCGCGATCAGGTAGTAAACAACAGGGTTAAGTTCTATTTGCAGGGCTACCCGACCGTTGCCACAATCACCAAAGACGACCTGCCGGAAGGCGTTGGTTTTTGGCGTTTGGATGAAGTTGAGATCGGTTAATCACTATATAACACACTTCCCGAAAGGGCTTTTACAATGAGACAGACAGAGGAAATCTTAGCCGAAATGGACGCGGCGCAGCAGGGCTTTGACGTGCTCGCTACGGTTGACAGCGTAAGCGAGGTTAGTATTTGGGGCCAAATCAAAAAAATGTTCGCGCTCCTGGTGCAAATGCTGGAAAGTGCGCAGGATGTATTTAAAGCGGAAATTTCAAGCTTGATAGCTAATGCGCAGGTCGGGACACTTTCCTGGTATGTCGCCCAGGCAAAACTTTTCCAGATAGGGGACACGATCAGCGTGGTTTCCGGGCGCGTTACTTACGACAAGTTTGATGCCCAAAAGCAAATTATCGCCCAGGCGGCCATTACGGAAGAAAGCAACGGGCGGCTATCGTTGAAAGTTGCAAAGAAGGAAAGTAGCGGGCTTGTTCCCCTTGGATCAGACGAAATGGAGGCGTTTAAGTCCTATGTAGGAAAGTTTAAATACGCCGGTGTTTTTGTTGACGCGATCAGCATGGAAGCCGACCACGTTAAGCTTGTCGTTTCTGTGAAGGTAGATCGGCAGGTAATTAGCAATAACGGCACTCTACTTGCAGACACCTCGAAATTCCCGGTAACCGACGCTATTAGCGCCTATTTGGCTTACCTGCCTTCTAATTCGATTTTGAATATTACCGCGCTCACCGACGCTATTCAACAGGTAAAGGGGGTGATCGATTTTACGGTTACGGCCAGTTATTCGCGTCGGCCAGTTTCTACAACCTGGAACGCGTTTAATCGCGAGGTGCTTAGCCAGGCCGGGCACATGATCCTGCATGCTGACTCACAAATTAGCTACACGAACTAATGGCCGGGCTACTGATTGACATCGAAAAATATGTGCGGCAGTTGCTGCCGCCAAACCGTCGGCTTCCCAAGCACATTGCATTTGCTACCGTGCTTTTTAAGCCATTGGAGTTGCTGATAGACGAGTTCAATGCCTTCGTATATGACAGTCAGTTTGATGTCGGAACGCCTGGGCAAGTAGCCGTTTTGGAGTTTGTCCTGCAAAATTACGTCCACCCTAATATCCGGATTTTGGACGGGGACGGTTCCCGTGTTGATTTCCGGGTATTAGTGCCCGAAGGGCTAAGCCAACAGGAGCGCGGCGAAGTGGTTCGCCTGGTGGAGCGCAGCCGTATGCGCTCGAAGCGGTACGAGGTTTCGGATTCAATTGATTGGGGTAGTGGCGGGTCTGATCCGGTCACCGGCCTTGCGTTTCTCCCTGGTCATCCATTTGTTACGCTGGTCGGTGATACCTACCTGTTACAATGGGGGGTAAACAAGGCGGGAGTTTATCCCACTAAAATTTATAACCTGACCAATGGTGACGTGTTCAGGGATATGGATTTGGAATACAGTGGAGGTGCATTTGTCCATTCCTTGCCATCGAATGGGCTTTGGGTGATCCAGGTAGCTAGTTTGTCAAAAACAGTGAACGCCGCCCCTATCGAATACGTGACGAAAAAACCGACCTGGCTTAATGGCCTTGCCCTTACAAATAATGCCGATTCGCGTGATGCGACATTGTATGTAAATGCTTTGGTCGATGTAAAGTTGCGGGTGCAGTCGCTCGACGGCTTGCCATTGCAAGGATATACTCACGACAATGCACCGTGGGATTCAGAGAACTGGATCGAAGGAACCAACGAATGGGCGTCGGCAGAATGGCCGGAACTGTTCAGGCTAAACCCTACCGCAATTGGTGTTAATGGCCTGACGCCTGGGAAATCCTACAAATTCTTCATTGTCCGGGCCTCTAATCCTAGCCCGGTTTATACGCGAATTATCCCGATTCCGACCACAAACCACCCTTATCCACCTGTGGTCATAGACATCAGCGACGACCCTAATTTGGGAACTTGCAAAAAAGGGCCTTCCGTGGGCAATGTGGTGTTTAAAACCCAAAGGCAATGGATATGGGAAATGGATGCGGAAGATGTTTTCCGTATTCGCGTCCATGCTAAAAATATGGGCACCGGGCAAATTGTCCAGTCGAAAGAAGTGCAGGTGGCGAACATCGTTAACGGGGTTCCTGTTGGCGTATTCAGCCCAAGCTGGCGACCCGTAGTCAATTGGGATACCCCTTTGCCTGCTGGTAGTTACCAGCTCGGTACCGAGGGGGTTTCATGTTCGTCGGGAATAGATTGGAGTGACACCTTTACAGTAATCGAAGAAGATACCGGCCCGGTTGATCCTGGCCCTGATCCTGACCCACAACTTGGGGACTATATCGTAAGGTATAGGACGCGTTGTTTTCCTGGTGATATGAAGCTGCAATTTGATCCACTGCCAGGCGGTGGGGGCTTCTATGTCACTGATATTATTGAAACAACAACGGGGCCAAACAAAGAGGTTAGCTACGTAATAAACGGTAGCGATCTGGATCAGTACCGAGGGATTGGACGGCTTGTTAATCACGTGTGGCATTTCCCTTCCGAGCTTTCAATCAGGAAGTATAAGAACAAAATCGGCATCCCTAATCTAAGTGTCGCAGGAAACGGCCAACCGGGGAATGGCGATATGGATGCCTTTGAGGCTTTCTACCCACACAACACTTCTTGCGCACAAATCGACGTCGTTGCCGTCAAACAATTATCATGAGCACTATCACACTAGACTTGACGCCCCATTATGGGCCAAACTACAACCCGACCACCCAGCGCGTGCAATGGATGGATCAAATAAGGAATCAGGTTTATAAGCAACCTGGCTACGCGTGGCACATGCCAAAAGGCCAAAATACCATCGCAGAATTGGCCGCAAAAGGTGTAACCCAGGTCACTCGGGGAGAGCTTGGAAGTAGCGACGCCGAGGCTATTGCAAACCGAAATGCCGGATATGGATACGACGACGTAGTAAAAACGCCTACGATGTTTTTTCTTGGCGATACGGGCGTGTCGGCCTGGACAGCTCCACCCGGTCAGCCTCTTGCATGGCCCAACATCTGGAACAATCGCTACTGGCAGCAACCTCCCGGTGCTACCGAACCGATGTCATACGAAGAAGGCAAAAGGCGAGGCGAGCGGTATCCTGCCGAGTACACTTTGTATGTGTTCGAGAATGGCGAAAATGAGCACGCCATAAGCCCGCACTGGGCTTGCTGCAAAGGATGGGTCGAAGGGTGGGCGCATCGCGTTGACGAGCGCTGGCCGGATCGGCTAGTACTTAAAGTCTGGAACTATATTTACTCGTATGGTCAACCGGTCACGGTCGGTACGAGGGAGCAGAAAAAGGCACTGCTCGACATGCCTATCAACCAACTGCCGTACGACCAATTGCTGCCAGGAGGAACCCTGGCACCGATGAATGCTTTTTCTTACCCTATTTACATCGGGCACCCTGACGCCGTTCGTCATGTTGGATACGACATTATTTATAAAGCAGAACAAGGGTTAAGAATTGGCAAATACATGGTTGTGTTCCCGCAGGCAATGCATGAGGGTTGGCCTAACATTAAAACATTGTGGGAGCTGCCGACTGGTGACTTTTACTTCCAGTCTAAAATGAAGTATTCGCCCGGCCTTGGATTTACTTCTAAGCTGTTTTCCAGCTTATTTGCAAAGGCATTCGTACCGTTCGGATTTACGGCAAAGGATGATCGGCCCCTCCGACTGGATAAGCAATGGCACTCTGATTGTATTTTCGTGAAGGATGGCGACCCGGAAACCCAAACGTCCAACGTTGACGAATCGGGCGTGTGGGGGCCTCAAAATCAATATGAGGTATTCCCGGCCAATGGGTTCGAAGATGATGCAGGGTTTGCGTCTGACTACTACGATAGGCTGTTTGCTGAAAACCATATCGGCGGCACAAGGGAGTTTTGCGAGTTCCGCGTCGATGGTGGCCCCTGGATTCCTGCGCTGAATGATAGCGTAAAGGACGCCGTGGATGCGTGGGAGGATAAACGCGGGCTTGCGATTGCCTGGTATAAGCCTGGTAAAGTGTCATTCTTGCTCTGGAACGGATGTGCACCTGATACCCAAAGACATACCTGGGAAGTGAAATTTAAAGGGAATATTTATGTAGCGAACCACGTGGCAGGAACTATGCCATACGGTTATAAATCAACTTGGTAATTATGGCAATCAGAGCACTAGAATATCTAAAAAATAAGTTTTTAACCGGCGCAAAGCCAGCACAAGAAGATTATCACGATTGGATGGACAGCTTTGTCCACAAGGACGACGTAGAGGGTATAAATGCGGCTGTGATCGATGAGAGAATCAATAATTATGACGCTGACCTGCGATCAGTGACGCCTGGTGATCTTTCTTCCCTGGGTGATGTACTATATGTTCTGTCAGGGTTTAGCACTTCTGATGATATTCGCACTATGATTGAAGAAGCGTCTGGGGAAGTAACATGGTCTAGTATTCAAAGCAAGCCCGTCAATATGTTTGTGAAGTGGGAAGAATATACTATAAGTACTGATTCCTACTTGCCAAGTACGCCAGCATCCCCCGAAGCGATCAAATCCACGCGGATAGTGCGTGACATTGGCGGGATACCTATTTCTCAAAAAGTGGTCATCTCCGATATTTTGGTAACGGCGGTTCAGGTTAGGTGGGAAGGTATGACGCAGACCTACTCAATTAAAAGTATCAGGGGTGTTGTAATTGGCGTAGACCCCAGAGTTACACCATGAAAAGGGTATTAATAGTGAATAGCTGCGGGCTTTTGTCCGCTATGCCTACGGTGGAAGAGTTTGAGCGCCTGGCATTCCCGACAGAGAATTGCGTTTATGGAGTGGTGGAAGTGTCGGAGGATGACGCCGCAACGATCTATGCGAACCGGACAAAGGTTAAGGTATTGCTCCCGAGCTTGCCTGCACCTAATGAGCCGGGCGTCTATATTGCCGTGTTGAATGGCCGGGTGGAGATATTGGGAGAGCGTAAGTTAAACCAGCTTACCCCAGTGATGTCAAAGGACGGATGGACTACGAGGTTTTTTAAGGCGTTTAAATAGTATTTAAATAGTGTGTGACTGATGCGTAAACGGGGCCTCTGATAGGGGCCTCTTTTATTTGATTTGTACAATCCTGTCGGGGAGGTAGTTTTTTACATTTGGAATTGTGATTTTTGATTTTTGGTTTTGTGGTTCAATAGAGCATGGATCTGTCAGTATTACCCTGGAAGATTACAGAATATCGATTGCTAACACCGGACAACAACCACTGCCTGACGGCAAACTTTTCAAACGCTTTTCGCAGGTCTCTGAATCTTTGATCGGTAGCGGGCTCGGACTCGCCATTGCAAAGCAGGTATGCATCTATCACGGCTGGGTTATCGATTACCAGTACCGGAAAGGCCAGCATGTATTTTCCATTCTTTTCAGATAACAAATCAGAATCACGTCCATGTCATTCTCTGCTCGTCTGCCTTCTATGATAACTTCTGGGTTACTAACGGTTTCTTGCGCGGGAGGAGAGCAGCAGCCAGTCAAGCAGGATACGGCTCGAATACCTGTAAAGATTTCTGTGGTAAAAGCCAGTAATAACGTTTTTTATGACGAATATCCGGCGACTTTAATTGCCAGAAAATCGATCGAGATAAGGCCTCTGGTCACTGGATTTGTTACCAAAATTCACGTGAAGGATGGTGCTTCTGTACGAGAAGGGCAGCTTCTATACTCGCTCGATCCCGAGTATCACCAGGCAGTTTTTGAGCACGCGCTAGCCCAGTGGCGTGCGAGTAAGGCAAGCCACGGCAGGGCTGAGAAGGATGCTGCTCGTTACCGGGCGTTGCTATCGGCCCGTGCAATCGCAACGCAACTCGCCGATAACGCAGAAGCCGATCTGCGGGTCGCTTCAAGCGAGCTAGCCAGGGCCTGTGCGGCCGTCAACGCCGCACAGGCAAGCCTGAGATATGTAAACATTTCCGCACCATTTAGTGGCATAGTCGGCATCTCTAATGCCAGGGTAGGCTCGGCGGTAGTTGCCGGGCAGACGGTGCTTAATACAATTTCTGTTCAGGAAGGATACTCTGCTGAGTTCTTTGCGGACCAATCCGAAGTTCACCGCTTTGACTCCTTGCAGACTAAGGGCGCAAAGCAGTCACCTTTTTTCCTTAGGTTGGGTGATCAGATTTTTCCTGATTCGGGCAGACTTGTCTTACTGGACCGGATAGTAGATCCCAATACAGGGCGGATCAGGGTTCGCGTGAGTTTTGATGATCCTGAGCAGCGCCTCAGGGTGGGTATGAGTGCGATTGTTCGCGTGAGATACTTTACGGCTCAGGGGACCATCATGGTTCCGGCAAGCTCAGTGACCGAGCAGTTGGGGGAGCACTTTGTTTATGTTTGCGGCATTGACAGCACAGTGAATCAACGCCGGATTGTGCGACTAAGAAAGACGGGCGACTCAATTGCGATCAGTGCCGGACTTAAACCAGGGGAGCGTATTGTCATCTCAGGTATTGAAAACCTGCGACAGGGGGCCAAGGTGCTCATGCAGCAATGAAATGAGCACCTTGACCGCCAGTGCTGCTAGAAGGTTTGGCCGATACCGAAAAAGAACAGCTTGTCTTCTTTGGATAGCCCGTAGTCAAAGCAAAGCACGGTGGACTGGTTCCAGCCGATTCGAAGGCCCCCTCCATATGAGTAGCGCACATTTTTGAAATCAAGATCCTGCCATTTGTCGCGGACTGTTCCCGCGTCAAAAAACGGCGTGATTCCAATCGAAAAGCGCTGTCGGGATACGGCGAATTCAGCCAGTCTTGCCCGTAGTTCCCAATTAGAAAACCAGAGCGATCTGGCTAGAAACCGGTTAGCCCGGTACCCCCGTAGAGAGTGGCGTCCCCCCATTGCATTAACGCTTCCTTCGGGCGACCACTGGTCCTGGAACTCAAAAAAGGGCGCGTTGCTACCAAATATATTGCCGACTCCAATTCTTGCTGCAAAGACCGTCCTTGGGCCAACAGGGAGCTTTTTAAAGACCCGGCCCTGAATAAAAAGCTTATCAAATTCAAACTGAGAGCCGATCACAGGCCCGGAGAATTCGTTGGCAATTTCAAAATAGGCGCCTTTTGTCGGGTCTGGTTCAAAGTCGCGGGTGTCAAAGATCAGCGCTGTTTGAAAAATAGAGACCCATCCTCCGGTCAGGCCAGAGACCAGGCCCTGCTCAAAATCCCTGCGAAGTAAGGAGAAGCCGTTTGGCGCCTCGGTCTTGTTTCCGGTTGCCGGATCCAAAGCATCCGCCTTTGTGCCCTCGAAAGTTTTGTAGCGAAGGTTCTGGATCTCGTATCCACCCATTACCCGCCATTTCCCATTTCCCAGCGCATAGTCCGCCTTCAAATTCAGCATGAACTCGGTTTCCCTGAAACGGTTTGAAAGTGCATCGGTGACCAGGTTGGCCTCCCCCGGCTCACCTTCCCTGAGAAGCTTGCGCGCGCGATCATAGCTTTCAAAGCTTGAAAAGGTTGCGGCCGGATCTGATGGCAGGTGCAGTGGTCCGAGTGTTTTTTCAGTTGAGCCAAAGTAGAGGTTAGCGGGATTTTGTTGCGCTTTGAAGTCCACTTTCAACCGCCAGCGCGAGCCTTTAAAATAGGGCGCGTCCAGTGACAGGGCAAGCTCTCTTGCGTTGGTCGAATAGTAGGAGACATTCGCTTTGAGCTTATAAAAATAGGGTGTGTAACCAAAGAGCCGGTCATCTCGCTTACCATTCCAAAAAATGTTGGTTCTGGCCCCAAAGCCAAACCCAGTCACCGGATCGGAGGAAAAGTCGGGTAATCCGGTCAGGAAGGTCCCTTCTCGTTTTTTTGCCAGATCGCTTTCCGAGATTTTTCTCGCCTCGAAAAACGATGTGCTATCTGTTTGTGCCAGAGATTGGGTGGCTGTTAGCACCCCAGCTAGTATTATCTGAAAACGCATCATAAGTTAACCTGTTTCTTGGAAAACTAATCTGCGAGTTTGAAGAGATTTGGAATTTGAAATTCGAATTTGAGCTCCAATCAAGTTGTTGGCTTACTGCTGGCGGAAATAACCTATTGAACTTTAATATTAAAGTCCAGATTTACGTCGTCAGATCCGGGCGCGGGGGTGCCGTCTTTTTGATTTGGCTGATGACGTAGCTGGACTTTTAGTTTACCTAAGCCGGCTACACCACTCGAAACTGTTCCTATTAGTCCAATTGGATAGTGATTTCCGTCTTGGTCACCGTATTGATAGCTTAGCAGCGAAGCCGGGCTTGCTGTAAACACAAGTAGATGATCGTTCGCGTTTTGCCTTATGTCTTGCGTGATGTCGATAGCCGGCGTTTTGCTTTCATCGAAAAACTCAGCGGTGATGGCGTACTTTTCATTCACTTTTAGCCTAATAGTATCAAATCTTATGGGCGCATTTCCGCCGTCCCCGTCAGGATCCTTGTAATAAAAAGATAAAACGCTGTCGCTGCCAACCGGTTTGAAATGTAAGGTTACCGAAGTGATTAACTCGTTTTCCTGATTTGGTGTTAACTGATTGCCTGAGTCCTTGCATTGAATCAAAAGTAGTGTAAGTAGCAGGGATAGCGGCGTTAGAGCTCTCTTAATTAGGTTCATTAGTTTGTTTCTGGTTATATATTTGCAACATGGTTGCAAATATATAACCAGAAACATTATTGGCGCAATAAAGTAGGAGGTGACAAGCCAAAACTCAGGGCACTAGCCATTTTATTTTCGGGTCCATCTTTGAAGTGGTCTTGAAGGCTCGACTGAGTTTAGGCTTTTTGGGCGTATACTGGAAACGCCAGTGTTAAACCCAGTTTGATCCCGTGACCGAAATCCTGTAATTCTAGCAGCAGTTGTGATTTTGACTTCGTAGGGCGGGCTTTGATTGGGACGAACTACTGATCACCTGGTGCGCCCTTTTAGCCTGTTAACTTTGCGTTGCAGTCGTGAGAGGTAGAAGGTTATTCCGGCCAGAACGACCGCTATCACTGCGATCACTACCCATAGTTTGCCGTCCTGCCGTAGCGCTTGCGAGACCGGTCCCTGTGACTGACCCATGCAAGTGATGGGGTAGGTGACCAATACCACAATCAGGTGTATAAGCTTGAATTTTGAACTATTTTTCATTGGGGAATGGAGGTGTCGTTAACTTTTTGATCTTGCTGCTCTTGCTCTTCCAGGACAATTTCTACCCGACGCGCGCGGAAACGAAGCTGGGTAATCCAAATCCCGAGCATGGTAAAGCCAATAAATGCAGGGCGGATGATCATAGTAATACTCTTATCCTGGTCGTACTGGTTGAACCCCGGGTTGCCGCCATTACCCGGATGCAATGAGTCTGTTAACCGCGGTAGTATCATGATCAGGGGAATGAACATGGCAAAGGCGAAGATATTATAGATCGAAGACACCCGGGCGCGCCTCAATTCATCTTCAAAAGAGGCCCGAAGGATAAAATAGGCCAGGTACAGCAGCATTCCCACCGCCACCCCATTGGTCTTCGGATCGTTGGGCCAAAAATCCCCCCAGGCAAAATAGGCCCAGACAGAGCCGGTGATGCAACCCAGGATACCAAAAAGGATTGCGGTGTTAGCAAATTCAATCGCCCAAAGATCATCAAGCATTTGTCCTTTGCTCAGATAGCGGATCGAGAAAACTGCCGACAGTAGCAGAAGCGTCATCATCGCTATCCATAGTGGTGGGTGGTAGAAAGCATTCCGGATCGTTTCATTTAATATCGGAAGTTGAGGGACCGGGTTGATTAAGCCGGCAATAAATACGTAAAAGAGAATAACTACAGTAAAAATTTTCCACCAGAACTGCCGGAGATAATTCATAGAACTTTTCAATGGTTTTATATAACGAATCAAAGTGATTATGCGCGATTTTTGCCATGTAACCAAGGTATCCGCACAAAACTCGCAAACATTAAACCAAAATCTGAATTAATTTTAAAGGCTGCTATTTTCATGCGTTTATATCTACCCGTTCTTCCGAAATAGATGTTGTCGTGGCTGAAATCAGGAACTTAGCAGGTCAGTTAAGATGTTGGCGGTTTGATGGTTCAAATTTCACGGAATCAGAATCTTACACTTTATTCAGGAGGTTACTATGTTTTCTTTTTGCCGCAGTGTGGCTGCCGCTTTCATATGCCTTGTCAGTAGTCATGCTATATGCCAGTCTTTGCAACCCGGGCTTTCGGGAATGGCCCCTTCAAAATGGCTAACGTTCAGAAATACGCACTCGCCTGGCAAAGTGTACAACTTTGCAAACTCCGGCGCTAAAACCTACACCTATGAGGAATACTTCGCCAGGGTCTGGCTACCGCTGGTGCACGGGAAAAAAGTGACCGTGCTTTTAGGGCCCAACTACCGGACCGAACAGTTTGAATCCAAAACGGCCGGAGAGAATCCTATTCGCAGTATGGGAGGCTTCAACCTTCGCTCATATGGGCTGGACTTGAATTCATTTGTCAAGCTGGACAGTACTTTGTGGCTGGTAGCTACTTCGCACTTTAATAAGAGCGGTAATATGGCCGAGATGTCCTTAAAGGATGTTCTGCTAAACTACACCGTCTCTGCGGCGCTTTTACGGAAGAGATCCATAGACAAGGAGTTTGGAGCTGGACTAATGGTCAATCAGAGCTATAAAACCACCATTTTACCAGTCTTGATTTTTAATTACAATTTCTCAGCTCGTTCGGGTTTGGAAATGATGCTGCCCAAGCGTGTGGCCTGGCGGCAGAATTTATCAAAAAATGATATCCTCTACCTTCGTGGGGAATCTGTGACAAGAACTTATTACACTAATCCTTTGGGATCCCAAGTGCCGTCGGTTTACCGGCGGGTCGATGTCGATTTAGGCCTTAGTTATAACCGCCGGATCGGGAGCTGGGCTGGCGTTGAGATTTCTGCGGGTTACCGCAAAAATCTAACGACCAAGCTGATCGAAGGTGCCTTGCCGGTAAAGCCTTCGGGCCTTGCGATGACACTGGATCTCTACGTTCAGCCTCCAAGTTTTAAGGGCAAAAGGTAGATACCCGTCCGCTAATTATCCAGGCTTACTTCAATCGCTTTTTCAAGCTGAACATCCCTGCCTTCGAGCACATCGGTGATAGTGGGAATGAGCGCGAATTCGGGGATAATGCCCCTGCCAGGTGTTTTGACGGGATTGACTGCATTCGAATACCGGGCGGTGGGTATCGCTATTTGCAGGCCCGAATGGGGAAGGGTTTCCCTTACGGTTCCCCCCGAGTTGTTTCCCTCATACCCGCCGCCGGTCTCTTCGCCGACGAAAACAGCCCTGCCGCTGCTGCGGGCGACAGCGCAAAAGTCCGCAGCGGTGGAAAAGGTCTTTCCATCGATCAGTACAATTGCGTTCTGCAAAAAGTGGTTTTTGGAAGCCTGTTGGACAGCAAGCCCGGGGTGATCCTGGGCCGTCATTACAGGTTTGGATTTGGATTCAAGCGCTGAGAAATAACGAAAGGGCTCTGCTGTCAGGTAAGAATATAGTAATGCGCCGTAGATATCATCGCCGCCGCCGTTTCCGCGCAGATCGATGATCAGATTGTTTATTTTTCTCTGGTTAAGTTCTTGGAATATTGTTTGCAGAAACGTGGGGAAATTCTGGCCAGCATTCTCGATTCGCTCTTTGCTGAATGTGCGGATGGTGAGTATGGCTTGCGCGGTGGCGGGATAGGCAATTTCAAGTGGCTTTCCATTGCTGCCGGTTTTATATGCAGGGCACAGCGTGTTTTCAAATTTTGCAGGTTTCAGCCTAACCTCCCGTGGATTGCCACCTTCGGTCGATAAACTGACCTGGTAAGCGGTTTTCACACCATAGATTAAGTTATACAGGAAGGCGAAGGCATCGTTGTTTAACGTCGCGTTTTTCTTTGTTTGGATTCTACCGTCTGAGGCCAGGTATAGCATGAGTTTCCGGCGGATCTTTTCAATCGGCTCTCCGTCGATCGATAGGATTTCACAGCCTGTCGGCACATTTTCATCTTTGCTGCAAAGCACGAACGCGCGGCTGTTTGCAAACCAGATTTTCAGCGGGAACATCGGCACAGCGGCCGCGTAGCGTTCCATTAGTTCGCCCGGCAGATTAGAGCTGGTGTGCCCGCATTCAAGGGCGCTGACAGCAAACCGGACCAAATTATTGAATTCAATAAGGCTCATCGGGCCTTTGATACTGGCTTGGCAGCTATCCAGCAATCGGTCCAGAGACTCTTGATTTCTGTAACGGTAGATATCGGGATGATGCCGGATTAATGCCTCTCGAAAGAACTGAAAATCCTCTTGAAATTTGAGGCTTCCAGGGTCGGGTTTAAGTCCGAACCCGGTTTCGGCTGGCCACTAGCTGCTGAGACGGTCAGCAGAAATGAAAAGGCAATAACAATCCCTTCCCATAAAATGGGTGTTTTTAATCGTGTCATGACGTGTTGGTTTAGAGCTTACTTGTGATCTGTTCTTTTCAGGAAAATGTAGTAGGCCAGCAAGCTTCCCGACAAGCATAGCGATAATGCGGCAAGCCCAGCCCAAACACTAGGATCGGTCCATGCGATAATACAAAAGCCCAGGGCCAGACCCAGGAAAATTACGAGCCATTTGATGCATGAGCGTAGCGACTGCTTTCGATCCGGTTGGAGCAAAAGCGTGGCCAACTGGTCTGTCACGCCGGATTCCAGAACTTTTTCTTTCAGCTTGTACTGGAAATACCGACTTGTTAGTTCGAGCAGAAACAGAAGGATGAATGCGACCAGAAGTATGGTTACCCCCAGTGCAACTTGGTCCCGGTCGATATATGTGCTTTTTATTGTTTCCACTTTTGCCAGAGCTGGAAAGATTGTTGTAAGCAGAATTGATATCTTCTTTTTCATGTCTGATTTGCCTTTTATATGTTAGACCGCCGCGCCGGGATATTGTTGCAAACTTTGCGGGCCTGTGAGCTGACGGAATTTTTGACGGTATTCCCACCGGATGCTTGTCAGCAGCAGCGAAAACAACAAAGCGCCAACAAGCAACGCGCCACACATGATCGCGCTAGCATCCGAAAACACTTTACCTGCCAGTCCGGCATTTAGAAACCAGAACAGGCCAGCGACGGCAATAATGCCCATGACCGAAATGCACACAACGAATGTCAACCCGGTTGCGCGGGTGGATTTTGGTACAGGAAGCCTGCCCAACACCAGCGGCACAAGATCAACCTCAAATGCTTCTGGCTCAGCGCTAGCCAGGCCACACGTTATTTGCTGATAAAGCCTTACCTGGGTCGAGCAGCGGGCGCATTGCTCAATATGGGCTTTGAGCAATTGGTCAGTGGGGAATTCTCCAAGCGCATATTGCTGTATTTCAGTGTCGGATAGGTGTTTTTCTATTTTCATAGTCCTTTCTGGTAAATGATTTGAAGCCGCTCTTTGAGCATTTTTCGTGCCCTGAAAAGGTAGCTCTTGATTGTGCCTTCGGGTAGGGCGACTATCTGGCCAATTTCCCCGTAGCTTAGCTCTTGCTGATGGTAGAGTGTTATCAGAAGCTTGTATACAGCGGGTAATCTCTCTATTTCTGATTGAAGAAGGGCAGTCAACTCTGTTTGAAAGAGATCACTTTCCGGATCGGCAAGGTCGGCGATCTGATCCAGGGTAGAGAAGTGATCATCTTCGCTTTCGGCCGGCACGTCATAATACGTAGTCAAACCTGCTGTCTTATTCTTGTCAAGTTGGTTAATGCAGGTATTGTAGGCGATTCTGGCAATCCAGGTAGAGAGTTTAGATTCAAACCGGAAGCTGGCCAGCTTTTGGAAAACTTTCAGATAAATATCCTGAGCAACATCCGCTCGCTGCTCCTTGTCAGCAATCATCCTGAACACAATCTGGGTAATCAGCCCTTCGGTGCGCTTGATGATTGCACCGAAAGCCCGGGTGTTTCCATGGAGCACCCGTTCTACAAGGAGGCGGTCGGTCGGCTGGTGAGGTTCTTTTTGGTCCATTGCTAATGATTGGACAGCGATGGCTTTAGAAAGTTGCAAAAAACGGCTAATTACTATTTTATCGCCCTTTCCGATAATCGGTTGGATCGGGCAGTTGGCCGGTGAAAACCCGGCATTGACCTTGTTTTTTAGTAGTAATCAGGGAATTCGGTATTATCGCGTATGATTCAGCCGACCAAAGAAGCCTGGCAGCCGGTGTTGGAAAAGAAACTTCCGGCGCTTTTACACCTTTTTGCCTGGGGTGTCTATGCGACCCTGGTGTTCTATGGAAACTATGCCCGAATGTCTCCACCTGTGTTTTTTATACATTATGGCCTGGCATTTGGGATGCACGCGTCCAGCTTTTACCTTAACTACGGCTATCTGGTTCCGCGGACGTTACCAAGGCATAGTATAGCCTGGTATCTGGGGATTAATTTGCTGGCAGCGGTGCCATTAGCAGCGGCTGTCCTGGTGCTGGAAAATGTTTTGTTGCCCGAGGGTAATTCGCTCAACCGTTTATTGACAGGTGAGCTACTGCCGCTTGTGACAAGAATCTGCAACTACATCGTTTTTGCTCTGTTAGGTCTGTTTGTCAGGCTTTTTGTAGATTGGCAAAGAAAACTTAAAAAAGACCGAGAAACGGAAAACGAGCACCTAAAATCCGAACTTGCAGTCTTGAAAGCGCAGATAAACCCGCATTTTCTTTTTAATTCTCTTAACAACCTGTATGCCCTTTCCTTGCGGCAGGCTCCTGAAACCCCTGGCGTGATTTTGCGCATTTCCCAGATGATGCGTTACCTGCTCTACGAGACGAACGCAGAAACGGTGCCGCTTGAAAAAGAGATCGACATGATACGCACCTATGTGGCTATGCATGAGATTCGCCCCAGCACTGCCGGAAAGATTTATTTTCAGACAGCCGGCAACATGGAAGGTGTAATGATTGAGCCGCTTCTGCTTCTGCCGCTGGTGGAGAATGTGTTTAAGCACGGTTCACTTCCCATTTCTATCCGGGTGAGCCTTGACAGTAATCAGCTCAGGGTCTGTACTGAAAACAATTTACGTGCTGCCGGGCCTGAAACTTCGGGAGGCGTAGGCCTGGCGAACTTGCGGCGCAGGCTTACTTTACTTTACCGCGATTCGCACGAGCTTTCACTAAACCGGCACAAGGAGTCGTTCACTGCCGAGCTTTCCATTGATTTGAATATTGATAGCCATGATTAGATGTATTGCAGTTGACGATGAGCTGCTCGCCCTGGAGATTATTGAGAATTACGTTGCCAAATGCCCCTTTCTCGAGCTGGTAGGTGCATTCTCATCTCCGTTAGAGGCGCTTCCGATGCTAAATAACAGCGAATGCGATTTGCTGCTGCTTGATATCAACATGCCTCAGGTGAACGGGCTGGATTTTTTGCCGGCCATCGTCAGTCCGCCCCTTGTCGTGCTTACCACGGCTTACCCCCAATTTGCGCTGGAAGGGTTTGAAGCGGGCGTAGTCGACTACCTTGTTAAGCCATTTTCGTTTGAGCGCTTTTTAAAGGCGGTGCAAAAGGCGCAGTCGCAACTCGCCAGACCAGCTGCTAGCGTGCCTGAGCATATTTTTGTCAGGTCCTCCCACAGAATGATCCGTGTCGATTTGGATCAGCTATTGTTACTTGAAGGGAAGAAAGATTATGTCGCTTTGCACACCGCTGGCCAGGTGATCGATACCCAAATGACCCTTACTGCTTTCCAGGAAAGGCTCCCTTTAAACGATTTCCTTCGCGTACACCGATCGTTCATTGTTGCCCTTAACAAAATCACCACCATTGAGCGCAACATCATTTGCATTGGAGATATCAGGGTTCCGATCGGGGATTTGTTTCGCGACGAATTGTTCCGGCGTATAAGCTAGCCGGTTTCAGTCATTTTTTTGTCGGTTAATTCAAGGGGTTTGAAGGCAAAAAGGGGCTGTCGGTGATTTTATTTCTGCTTGTGAAAACCTGCCTGTTTCTTTGACTTGTAATCAAAACAATCAAAGAGATGAAACAAGCGGTTATTGAAACCGACCATCTGAGCTATTGCTTCCAGGAAGGCGAAAGGGTTCTTGATGACATCAATCTACAAGTTCCTCAGGGAAGTATCTATGGCTTTCTGGGACCGAACGGGGCTGGAAAAACAACAACGCTACGCCTGTTGCTGGGGCTTTTGCGCAGTGAGAATTCTGCCATACGCCTTTTCGGTCACCAGTTGCAAACAAACCGCATCGAAATAATGACCCGCACCGGCTCACTGATCGAGCAGCCCTCACTTTATCTTCATCTGACCGGTCAGGAGAACCTGGAGGTTTTTCGCCGCGCCTATGCATGTGCCCAAAGCAGGGTTGCCCACGTGCTGAGGCTTACCGGCCTTGACGAGGCTGCCCACAAAAAGGTCAAAGCTTACTCGCTTGGGATGAAACAGCGCCTTTCGATTGCCGTTGCGCTTTTGCACGACCCGGAGCTTTTGATCATGGATGAGCCTACCAATGGCCTGGACCCTAATGGCATCATCGAGATCCGGGAACTGATCCGTGATTTAAATGAAAACCAGGGAAAAACCGTGCTGGTTTCGAGTCATCTGCTGACAGAAGTCGAGAAAGTCGCCACCCATGTCGGGATTATCCACCACGGCAAGCTGCTTTTCCAGGGGACGTTACCCGAGCTGCAAAGTCTGCAGCACCGGCATTCCGTTTTGGAGATCCAGGTTGACAACATTACCCGTGCCGAGCAGATTCTTGCCGGCCGATTTTCCGTCTTTGCAGCAGACGGTTTTAACATTCGCGTTGGCCATTCAGGCCCTGAAGACGCTGCGTTGATCAACCACATGCTCGTCGGTAGTGGCATCCGCGTGAGCCGGCTTGGCGTTGTCGGTAACGACCTGGAGAAGCTTTTCTTACAAATTATATCCGCCTGACCCCATGAAATCAAGATTTCTTTCCAATACCCTGGCAGAGTTTATCAAAACAAAAAGAAGTTTTGCCCTTTGGTTGACGCTGCTTGCGGCCGCATTCATTCCGGCGATCAACGCGGTGATCCTGCTTGAAAGGCCGGAGATGCTGCTCGCCAAGTTCGAACAGACCCCATGGCTAACATTTCTGCGCTTTAACTGGAAAAACGTCGCGGCTGTAATTCTTCCGATGTATATCATATTGATCACCAACCTGGTCGTGCAGATCGAGTTTCGCAATAACACCTGGAAGCAGGTATACGCTTCACCAAGGTCATTTGCCGACATCTTTTTTTCAAAATTGCTGGTAGTTCAGGCCCTGGTGCCATTTTACATCCTGTGCTTTGATGTTTTTGTTATCATTTCTGGCCTTTTGGTCCACTGGATTAACCCGGCCTACCACTTAACGGCAGCAGGTATAGACTGGGAGAATTTAATGTTGATTTCAAGCCGGATTTACCTGGGCTGCCTTGCGGTCTCGATCATACAATACTGGCTTAGCCTGCGTTTCCGAAATTTTGTGGTTCCGCTTGGACTAGGTCTGGGGCTATGGATTTCGGGCATCATATTGATGGATTGGGATAAATCGATTTACTACCCATACGTGTATTCAGCATTTATGTTTTTTATTGATTTTGATAAGGAACCGGAAAAGCTCGTTACGCTCGTACTGAGCTCAGTGGCAGCGATCATTGCATCACTAGGCATTGCTTACTATGATACCAGCCGGTTGCCGGAAAAAGGTTAAATCCCAGTAGCTGTAGTTTTGAAAACTAATATGATTTTTAAAAAAGAGCCTTTTGGTGCTCTTATTTGATGATTGTTGACTTCATTTGTATTTAAACTGATTACAAATAATAAATGAAGATTCTATTTACTTTCATTATTCTGACCTTAGGTTTCTCGTCCGCTATGGCTCAATCAGCGCTGTTCAAGGGAAAGGTCAAAGACTCTGAGCAGCGACCAATCCCCTTTGCAACCATCGCCGTTCTTGGTTCTGCAGATGGTGTAAACGCGGACCAAAAAGGGAACTACCAAATATCGTTACCCGCTGGAACCTATCAGGTTGAAGTATCCGCGGTTGGATTCGAGAAGATGATGCAAACAGTGACCCTTGCGACCGGTGAGGGCAGCTCTGTTGACTTTGAGTTGAAGCAAAGCGAACAGCTCGCCGAGGTGATTGTCTCGGCAAGCCGAAAGCAGGAGTTTTTAGATGAAGTTCCTTCTTCGATTACCATCATTGGGGCAAAGGAATTGGCGGTTCAGAAGGCGGTTAACAATAATTTGAGCGACATTCTGGCAAACAGTGTTCCAGGGATGGGTTTTAACACCAACAGGAGTAGTAACCTTGGGCAAACCATGCGGGGCAGGGGCATCCTGGTTATGATTGACGGGGTTCCCCAATCAACACCCTTGCGGAATGGAGCGCGTGATATTCGTGCTTTGGACCCGGTAGCTGTTGAAAGGGTAGAGATAATCAAAGGCGCCACCGCAATCTATGGCAATGGGGCAGATGGCGGATTGATTAATTATATCACAAAAAAGCCTTCCACAGGCAAGGTGATAAGCGGTCAGACCAATGCCGGAGCGAGTGCTTTTCTTGTAAGTCCGGCCAACACTTTTGGCGGATCGCTGGGGCAGTTACTGAGCGGTTCAGCCGGAAAATTCGACTACGTTGTCTCAGGCCGCTATGAGCAGACGGGCGTTTCCAGGGACGCGAAAGGGCGTGTTCTTTCGCCAGAATACGGGCTCAACGATTTGAAAATGTGGAATGCGTTTGCCAAAATCGGTTATAATGTCAATGCAAAGAACCGCGTTGAGGTGATGTACAACTATTTTAGCAGCAAACAGCACACAGATTATGTGGTTAAGGCCGGGGTTTACGGAAATGTCAATGAGCCCACAACGGATGTGCCCGGAAACCGCCCGGGAAAACCGGAAGGCACGCCGTACAATCACAATGTGAACCTTCACTATTTGAGTCAGGGAATCATTGGCCAGACAGACCTTGACGTGAATTTGTACATGCAGGACTTTTATACGCTTCTTTCTTCCAATAATTTTTTTGAGGGCAACGGGCAGCCAGGCATTGTAGGCAAAAAGAAGGGCCTACGCATCAATTTCAATACACCTTTAACTGCGTCGGAGAATATCAATGGTAACCTGGTGTATGGTGTGGACCTGCTTTCGGACAAAACTTCCACTGTTCTCACTGATGGACGGGTTTCGGTGCCCGAAATGGACATGCGGAATCTGGCGCCTTATATGCAGCTAAAGTCTGTTTTCTTTCAGAACCTGATATTGAAGGCCGGCGCCCGCTTTGAGAATATTAACATCAACGTACCAACGTATTCAACCCTTGCCACACTTAATTACAGCACCGGAAAGTATACTGGCGGAGGAACGATCGTTAAGGGAGGATCTTTGAATTACAATGCGCTGGTGTTTAACGCGGGGGTCAGGTATAACAAGCTCGCGCTTTTTAAGCCGTTCCTTAGTTTTTCTCAAAGTTTCAGCATCGGTGATTTAGGTCTTGTGCTTCGGGCGGCGAGTGAAAATACATTGGCGGATCTGACAACAAGGGCAGTAAAGGTCAATAATTACGAATTTGGGTTTAATACTACACTTGGCAAGCTCAATCTGGAGGCCGCCGTCTATGTAAGCACCTCCAAGCTTGGGGCTTCGTATGTATTCATCGATGGTAAGGCGCAAATTGCAAGGTCCCCCGAGAATGTCCGCGGGTTGGAGTTTTCGGCCGATTATACCGTTTCCCGCGCGGTGAGCTTGGGGGGCTCTTACTCGTTGACCGAAGGGAAACGCACGGTAAATGGAAGTAAAGTTTATCTGGGCGGCGACCGGATCAGCCCTGCAAAAACTACTGCATTTGTCTCAGTCAACATTTTGCCCAAGTGGCAGGTGCGCCTGTAAATGCTCAATGCCGGAAACCGGAAAAGATTTGAGCCGGTGAACGGAAAGTACAGTTGCGGGACCGGCCCGATTAACTCGTTCACCACGTTTAATTTTTACACAAGTTACGCCCTGAATAATACAAACTCTATCAAAATTGGCGTAGAGAATATTTTCAACGCGGATTATTATACGATCCCTTCCCAGTGGCAGGTTGATAATCTGGCGTACGTAAAAGGCAACGGCGCAAGGGCGACAGTGTCCTACCAGCTGAGTTTCTAACGTGGTTGACCGGTTCTGAGTGGTTTACTGTTCAGTCAGCACCGGTATTGTCCGTTTTTGGACATTGAAGTGATCTTAAGTGTTTGATAACTAGCTCCTTTCTTTTTCGCTATGCTTATTTTGGCTTGAAGAGCAAGTCCTGAAATTTACACTGATCGACATGTTCCAAAGCTACCTGAAAATCGCTATCCGCAATCTGTGGAAACATAAAATGTTTTCTGTGATCCATGTGCTTGGTCTGGGCATGGCTATGGCGTTCTGCTTCCTTCAACTAATGCAGGTACAGACCAGTTTTGAAAAGGATTCCTTTCACCCATACCCCGACCGTACTTACCGCATTATCACTGATGTGACCGGGAAGGACGAGAAGCTTTACGGGTTGGCATCCTCTCCAATGCCTTTGGGAGAAAAGCTCAGCTCGGGGCACAGCGTTATCGAAAAGTCCGCCAGGGTAGTGCGTAATTTCGGCGGCAGCCTCAGCAACGGTATTAAATCGCTGAGAACAGATGGGATGTATGTTGATCCTGCATATTTTGATATCTTCGGTTTCAAGCTTGAAAAGGGAAAGCCGTGCGTGGAGCCCCGCACGGTTGTTCTAACTAGCGAACTGGCTGAGCGCTTCTTTGCAAATGCCGATCCGATCGGTAAGACCCTGATCAGTCCCGACCTGGGCGTTTTTACGGTCACGGGAGTGTTTGCCCCGATCAAACCCTTTACCACCCATCTGAAATCCGACCTGGTTATTTCGATGGCGACATTCGCGGGGCTAAACCCTACTATCGATACTGATAACTGGCAGGATTACAATACGTACACTTTCGTGCTGTTGACAAAAGGAAGCAGCAGAGCCTCACTGGATAAGTCCATTTCCGCGATCGCTGCCGAAAACAACAAGCAAGTTTCATTTAAGGATGTCAAAAAGCATGCTTTCCGGAGCCAGCCCTTGGAAGAAATTCCACTCGATTCGCAAGGTCTTTTAAACAATCCCTACGTAGAGCCACTTTGGAAAATCGGGGTCAGTATCCTTGTGCCGCTGATTGTGATTTTGCTGGCCGGCTTCAACTATGTGAACCTGACGCTGACCCGGTCGCTCAGCCGTGGCCGGGAAGTTGGTGTAAGAAAGGTAGCCGGTGCGAAGAGGGGACAGCTTATTTCGCAGTTTTTGACCGAGACCGTCGTGATCGCATTATTGGCGCTGGGTGTTGGATATTTGGGCCTTGTGGGTTTCAAATCTTACGTGCACGTCGGCTGGCTTAATTACCAGGTTCATGATACGGGTTTATTGTGGCTGTCTTTTCTGGTATTCGCAGTGCTGACAGGTGTCGTTGCCGGTATTCTGCCTGCAAGAATTTTGTCGGCTTACCAACCCGCACAGGTCGTTAAAGGAGAGCTTGGGCCGTCTGGTGTGGGAAAGATTAGCTTTCGAAAGTCACTCGTGGTGATCCAGTTCGTGGTGGCGCTCGTTTTTATGACCTTTACCGGAATTTCAAACAGCCAATTTGAATACATGGCCACCGATAACCAGAATTACAACCGGAAAGGTATTTTGAATATACCCGTTACAAGCGGGGACTTCAGGTTGTTGGCGGCTGAGGTTTCAAAACTGGCAGATGTGGACCGGGTCGGGCTTGCGTCGGCCACGCTCAACGAAGGCTCGGGAAAAGCTAAAATCAGCAGCATCGGTTCGAAGGGGCAGCAAATGGTGCCGCAGGATACCTACATTTACGCTGCTGACGGCGGATTTATCCAGAATATGCAATTAAAGTTCGTCGCCGGTGCGACCCTGCCGGAGAGCTTCCGGGATTCAATTGGTCGTTTTGTGGTGATTAATGAAAGGGCAGCCCAAATTCTGGGTTTTTTGAACCCGAGAGATATTGTCGGGCAGACCATCAAACTAAACCAGACTGAGGTACAAGTCGCAGGAGTGGTGAAAAATTTCTGTTTCATGCGTTATGAACTGCCGGTTGCGCCGCTGGTTTTGGCTTACGATCCCGCAGAGATAAAGGTCTTGTCTGTTAAAATAGGTCAGGCCGCCGATAAAAATCATGTAGAGGCGGCGCTCTCCGGTGTCTGGAAGCGGCTTCGCCCCCGTGAATCTTTTGTGTATGCCTGGTATGAGCAGCAGCTTTATGAGGATTATGCCGAAGGCGGTGATCAGCGTTTCACCGGTGTGATCGTGATGATCGTATTTCTGATTGCGGGCATGGGCCTGTTAGGGATGGTAACCTACACAACCGAAAAGCGCGTCAAGGAGGTTGGTATCCGTAAAGTAATGGGCGCGAGTGTGCCGCAGATTATGACTTTGCTCGGAAGCGGTTTTGTGAAAATGATCCTGACAGCGTCGGTGATCGCGATGCCGCTAGGTTATTTTTTAGGAGGCTTATTCCTTCAAATTTTTACCTACCACGTTCCCCTGGGCCCCGCCGTCTTTTTAAGGTGTCTGACAAGTTTGTTGTTAATTGGCCTGGCCACGATCGGAATTCAATCCTACCGCGCGGCCATGACCAATCCGGCCGATACACTCCGGTCGGAATGAGTAGATGGGGTGGCTACCGCCTTAATTGCCCGATAGCAGATCGGTTATTTCCCTTTTAGCGGATAATCATTGAGCCTCACAAACGAGTAGCCCGATTTGAGAAGGGCAGGTAACACTGTCTGCAGCGCTTCGTAGGAATTCCATTCTGGATGGTTGAAATGCATGATGATCAATGCGCCTGGCCTGACATGCTTCATAATGCTGCTTTCGATAATTGCTTTCGGTGTATTGGGTACCGCATCACCGGAAAGCACGTCGAAACTGATCATGGTAACGCCTAGCTGACGGGCGATTTTGGCGCAGGCCTCGTCGGTAAATGCGGTAGCCGACCGGAAAAACAGCGGCCGACTGCCGGTAACAGCCTGTATTTTACGTTCGTTGGCTTCTATTTCATCGAATGCGTCTGCCGCATCGGGCGTTCCTTTAATGCCATACTCGCTTTCGCCGTCGACTGAGCAGGGGTGGTGGTTCAACCCGTGGTTTTCGATTTCGAAAAGTTTGTTGGCGCTCAATTGGAGAAATGTATCATAATTCGCGTCAATCCATTTGCCGCTCACAAAGAGCGTGGCAGGGATTTTCATTTTTTCAAGGTAGCCGATCAGCTCGGCATCATAGCCGCTCCCGTGTGGGCCCCCGCACGCGTCGAAGGTCAGCGCGAGCAGCTTTTTATCTGTAACAATGTCCTCGTCGACCCCTTTGACAAACTCGCCCCAACTGCCGGGCCGCGTGTGCGCGAATTCGGCTGAGACCTTTTCTTTAAGGGCAAGGTAGGAGGCGTCCCGGTAGAGTTTTTTCAGGAATACCTCATTCTTCACATCCGCAGGCGTGGTTTGCGCATAAGAGCTGATCCAGCCCCACCAACAAAACCCAAGTGTTAATAGTACGGTTTTCATGGTCATAAAAGGCATCAAGTTTTCCAAAATACGAATTAGTAGTGAGGCAAGCAGTGAGCCCGATAACGCGAAAGCGGCTTTTAGGGGAACACATACCGGGCCATGATATCAAAAGCCTGCTTGGCCACTCTTTTGCCGTAATTACCCTGGGTGAATACCGCTACGATTTTCAGCGGCTCGACGATCATGATGTATTGCCCGCCGTTTCCCGATGCGAAAATCACGGGATAACTGCCCGATTTGGTTTGGATTACCTCATTGTACCATTGAAAGCCGTAATAGGCTGGTTGCGGGGTAGCGGCAGAGGACATGCTTGTTTTAACGAAGGAGCCATCCGGGATCAGGATCTGCGCGTGCGTCGACTCCCGGATCCAGGCGCGTGAGACAATCTGCTCCCCGTGCCATTCACCCTGGTTGAGCACTAGTCGGCCGATTTTGAGCATATCTTTCGGGCTGATGTAAAACGAGCCGGCAGTCATACCGTGGCCGCTTGGGTCAACAGTCCAACGGTAACGGGTTATGCCCAGTTTGGAAAACAGATATTTTCGGGCAAAATCCATCACAGTCATTCCGCTCGCTTTTTCGATGACACCGCTGATGATCATCGGGGCGCAGGAGGTGTATGCCCAAACGGTCCCAGGCAGGTTTTTCATGGGCAGCGCCAGGGAGAAGCTCACCCAGTCGCGCGCCTTTTCCATATCCGACTCGCAGTCCCGTGTGCCGTCCCATTCCTCGCAGTCAAAGCCGGGCCGCATTTCAAGCAGGTCTCGGATGCTCATTTTTCTTTTGAGCGGATGGGAACCAAAGGCGGTGTCCCCGGGAAAAAAGCCCGCTACCTTCTGGTCTACATCTTTGATCAGCCCTTTGTCGATAGCGATGCCGGCCAACAGACTGGTGACCGATTTGAATGCCGAACGGGTATCGTGCAGCGAGTCGCTTTTAAAGCCATTGAAATATTGCTCGTAAACCATCTGGCCGTTTTGAGAAACCAGTATGCTGTGCACATTCGGGTACTGGCCGGCTTGGACTGCCCGTTCCATCTGAGTGAATTTGTTCTGAGCACCTGCGCACGTGGTGATGATGGCCAATAGCAGGGAAGGGATTGATCTCATAAATGCCATTTTATCCTTAAAGCCTGTCCAAACCGATCGCTTTTACAAACGCCGCCTTGAAGTTTTCCCCGAGGGGAACCTCGTCCTTTTTCATAAAAATCCTGTTGCTGTTCAGGCTGGTGACTTTCGAGGTATTGACGATAAACGAGCGGTGCACCCGTTGGAATCCGCTGCCGGGTAGCTTTTTTTCGATAAGCGACAAGTGCATCGTGCTAACCAGCATTTCATCTTCGGTGAAAACCTTGGTGTTGTTCCTGCTGGCTTCCAGGTAAAGGATTTTGTCCGGATCGATGCGGTGTATGATCCTTTCGTTTCTAATGAATAGAAAATTATCAGGTGACGGCGACGGCAGGCTGCTGACCGAGATATTTCTGATAGCCTTATCGGTGGCAACCATAAACCGGTCGAGTGAAAAGGGTTTCAGCAGATAATCGCACGCCGACAATTCGAATGCTTCAACGGCAAACTCACTGTATGCGGTCGTAAAAATGACTTGCGGACGTTTGGTTAATGTCCTTACAAGCTCAATGCCGCTCAAAACAGGCATGTTGATATCCACGTATAGAATTCCGATATCGCATTCGGCTATTTTCTCCCGTGCACCCACGGCATCCCCTAAACTGGCGAGCACATTGAGGCTGGGGACTAGCTTGCAGTATTCGGTCAGGATCTCCAGTGCTATCGGTGAATCGTCGAGGATCGCGCAGTTTATCATGGCGTTATCATTTTTAGTGCCAAATGCATTTGGTATTCATTATTCTGTTTCTCTGCCTGATAGCGGAAATTGCCCGGATAAATCAGTTCGAGCCTTCGAAGTGTGTGGTTTAGTCCCATCCCCGAGTCAGGTGATCCTGCAAAAGGTCCGGCGGCTGACCGGCATGAATTGCGGACTTCAAAATACAGCCAGTTTTCCGAAAGAATCAGTTTAACCATGATCTTTGGTGAGGGGAGTTGTGCATGCAGTGAGTGTTTGAAGGCATTCTCCACAAAAACGATCAGCAGCATAGGCGCGATCAGTAAGGATTCGTCGGTCACATCTGCGATCTGATCTTCAAAGGTGACGGCCGCATCTGTCTGTATTCTTTCGAAATGAATATAGTTTCTAATGTAGGCAATTTCCCTGCTAACAGGGATAAAGGGCTGTTTTGTTTGATAAAGCGAGTAGCGCAGCAATTCTGAAAGCTTGATCAGCAAGGCAGGGACGCGGTGGTGCTGGGTAATCGAAAGGCCGTATATGTTATTAAGGGTATTAAACAGAAAGTGAGGGCTTAGCTGGGATACAAGCAGGTCGAGCTCGCTCTGTTTTTGCTGCTCGCGTGAATTGGCGTCCTGGAGCTGCCGTTGGAGGCTGCTTCTGACCAGGGAAATCGAGATGCCCAAAAACGCGAACAGAGCAACCAGCGGAAAGCAGATCGACAGGTACTCGAAAAAATACTGCTGCGCGTTACCCCTGAATAGCAGCCCTGCTCCAATGGCGCCCAAAATTGTCCAGACCGAAAAGATGGCAACCACCGTAACGGCAACGGAGGCTGTGAGCTTTTTTGCGGATAACAATTTTCCAAACCACCTTCCCAGGTAAGTACAAAGCAGAATGTAGAGGCAGCAAAATATTGCTGCAAGGCCGATACCTTGATTGCCACTGAGTACCACCGGAATGGAAAATATGGTAACAAAGGTCAGGCAAAACAAGGCATGGATACCGAGCTTTGATGAAAGTAGTCTGGATGCCAAAAGGTCCGCAGGCTTCATAGGCAGTAAGTATTGACCGGTCCCGGCAGGGTAAGTTTCTGTTCGGGAAATTAGCGGTTTCTTTCGAGGTGTGCGGGCAATGGCTAAAAATGTTCTTCGTTGAAATCCAACTTTGCACGCTTTTATGGCGGATGGCAGGTTTGTGACCGAGCCGAATGCCGGGTTTGAGCATGAAAATGTGCCTTCCGGGCACCCGTTCATATCGTTCTGTCCGGTCTTTTGGGGGGCGGCAGGAAAGATATCAAATTGCGATTGTGTTCCATAGGCCATTCAAGCCCGAATACACTTCATAAAATGATCAGCGAACATCAGCCAGGAAAATGAGCCCGATTATTTCTGCAAGTGCATTGAGTTTTGGTTACAGGCCACAGGCCAGGGTAGTAAAAGGGATCGACCTCAGTATCGGTCCGGGAGAAATATATGGCTTTTTGGGGCCGAACGGCGCCGGAAAAACGACAACGATCAGGTTGCTGCTCGGACTACTGTCGCCTGATCAGGGGAGCGTCCATGTGTTTGGACAAGCCGTCTCACGGGATAATGCCTCACTTTTTTCGCGAATTGGCGCCATGATTGAAACGCCTTCGCTCTATGAGCATCTTACCGCATTAGAAAACCTGGAAATTAACCGGAGAATCCGAAGACTTCCCCGCGCCAGCGTTCGTCAGGTACTTCAAACCGTCGACCTGGCTGCTGCGGGCAGCGTTAAAGTCCGGGAGTTTTCTATGGGAATGAAGCAGCGTTTAGGGCTCGCTATCGCGCTGCTACCGGGACCCGAGCTTCTGATCCTGGATGAACCCACGAATGGTTTGGACCCGCACGGCATTATTCAGACGCGGGAACTGCTCGAATCCCTCAATCGTCAGCTCGGAACGACGATCCTGGTTTCAAGCCATATTCTCGCCGAGGTAGAAAAGCTCGCTACCCATGTCGGTATCATCGACCAGGGGGACTTTGTTTTTCAGGGAACTATGCAGGCTTTGCAGGATTTGCGTTTGGAAAATTCGGTCGTCGAGCTTGAAACCAATAACAATTCGCTTGCGGCAACCCTGCTTAGTGGGCACTATCAGGTTCTCACAGAAAGTGCCGGTACACTAAGAGTGCGTTACACCAGTAAGGCTCAGTGCGCTCAAATTTGTCGCTTGCTCTGTGAACAGGGCCTGGACGTATACCGGCTTAATGCGGGCTCAAACGATTTAGAGAATATTTTCCTTCAAATGGTAAAGCGCTGAAATGAAAGATGTGATCAATGTTTATCTGTCCGAGCTGATCAAACTCCGCAGGACATTTGCTTTCTGGTTGACTGTATTGGGTGCTGCTATCATTCCGCTTACGATGCTGATCACCTACGTCTACAACTGGCATATGTTTATACCGGCTTCGGGCGCAAACCCGTGGGCTGAGATGTATGCAAGGGCTTTCAACGGTATAATCCTGTTTATGCCGTTGTATATTATCCTGTTAATAGGACTGACTTATCATCTGGAATACAAAGCCAATGCCTGGAAGCATTTATTTGTGCTTCCGGTCTCGAAACGGGCCCTATTCCTAGGTAAATACCTGATTGTGCTGACGATGGTTTTTTCGTTCATGACACTGTTCCTGCTGTTTACATGGATCGCTGGTGGGTTGGTTGGATTCTATAAGGCAGAACTTGGCTTCCGGCGCCATAATCCAGATGTTTTTACAGTGTTAGATTTTTCTATCAAAGTTCTGATTGCCGTTTTGGCGATCATTTCTATCCACTTCTGGCTAGGCCTCAAAATCAGAAATCTGGTTTCGGTTCTGGGTATTGGCTTGGCTGGAATGGCGCTTGCCATACTAATGAATGGGAGAGGAGGTTACGCCGATTTCTTTCCATATGCCTACCCGATCATGCTTATGAACTACGTGCCATCGTCTCCCGATGCTTATTTGGAGCGTTTCCACTGGGTGAGCCTAACGTATTTTGCTTTATTCTCGCTGCTGGCCCTTTCAAAGTTCGTTAAATCATTCCGCGGATAAGTAGATAGCTTCTTTTAAATCATATCGGAGCCATGGTCAGGCTGATGCGCTTGAAAGGACAGGAAAAGGATGCGTTACTGGCGACGGTCGCTACCAGATAGTGCTGTGTTCGGGGCTAATCTTTTCACAGCTAATGCATTCCAGGGATCAAAATTTATGAAAATAACAGGTCGTATTGTCCTGGACTGAATACCAACGATTGAAAGGCTACTTCCATCACAGAAGCAACCTTTCAATTTGATGTTTGGCGCATAGCAACAGCACGTACGGTCAGCGCCAATGCTATGCAAGGAATGTTGTGCGCTTCCAGAGAAAATTAGTACAGAGCGCCAACTGATTTGTCGAGTTTTACTTGTTCAACCTGTAACTCAGCTTGACATTAACGGTTGTTGGAGCTCCGGGAAATTTGCCGCCCCAGAAGTCATATCGATGAGTAAAGTATTTTTCATTTAGAAGATTATTAATTGTCGCGCCAACACCCCAGCCTTTCCATCTGTAATTGATCGACGCAGTCAACAAATTATATGAAGGAATAGCTCCGTTGTTGCCATCCGCAGATGCATCCTCTGTGTTAAGTGCATCATTGTACTGCTTGCTCGTAAAAGAGTCGTACACGTTGACCGTTATTGTTCCATTTCTAATTTGGCTTTCATATTGAATCCCGGCTGTTATTAGTTGTTTTGGCGCGTAGGGAAGCAGATTGCCCTTGTTTGGGCCATCATTAAATGTCGCCTTTTGGAGGGCTCCCGAAGCGTAGAGCCGCAATGATTTTATAGGGAGCAGGTTTATTTCGAACTCAAGGCCTCGATGGAGGGCTTTTCCGGAATTGGTGAACCTGCCGCCTTCCTCCGTTAATTTGTGATCAAAATTAAGCAGGTAACCGCTTATATTCAGATCCATCCAACTTACGGGGCTGCTACGTAAACCCACTTCGTAGTTGGTTGAGGTCTCAGCACCTAAACTGTTACCATCTTTTATCGTTCCCGGATCAAGCGCAGCATAGAGCACAGGTGGATTGTAACCCTTTGAAACCGTGGAGTATATTCTTAACTGCTCGATTGGTCTATACAGTAACCCGAGAGAATATATCAGGACGCTGGTTTTAGTGGAAAGCTTCTCAGCACTTATGTAGTTATTCTGTCCATATTTGATAGATGTAAACCGCAGGCCAGGGGTAAAGCTCAACTTGCGTGTTAAATTGATCTCATCATGGATATATCCTTCAAGGACATTTGTCGGAATGGTAACCGAAAATGTCGTTTTGCCGACGTGCTGCGTCGGGTTTGAACCCATCAATTTGATGCTACTCGTCTGGTCGCCAAGGTATTTCAAGCCAACAATCAGTGAGTTCCTGAGATTGAAAATGCTGTTGTTTCGGTTGTATTCAAGCATTGAACCTCCTGTGAAGATATCCCGCATATCGCCAAGAATCGATTCTTTATTCCGGTTATTGTCATACCACCAGTTTCGTTTGAAGAAGTTTGCGAAAACTGAAAGTGAAATCGTATTGAGCGAGTCGATGCTTTTTTTATACACTGTCGAGACGGAGTAGCGATTCGCATAGAACTGATCAAATGGGTTCACGCTCTGCCGATAATTTTCTTTGTATTGCTGCTCTGTTAGTCCACCTGGCGTCTGGGCATTCTCCGAATATATGTTTCCTGCAAAAGTTAGCTCGTCCCCATGATCAAATTTTGTGCCGATTCGGAATGTGAGATCATTTGTTGCAAATTCCGACCTGCTCAGTCGAAAGCCGTCACCTTGCCGGCGATTATAGTTTACGAAGTAGTTGAGCTTTCCCTTCTCTCCAAATGCGGATGCGCTTGCGTTTAAATAATTGTAGCTGCCGATTTCTATGCTTGCCTCCGCATTAGGTTTGCCAGTTCCTTTCTTAGTGATCAGGTTGATTACCCCGCCAATAGATCCCGCCCCATACAAGACAGGTGATGCCCCTTTCACGACTTCAATCCTTTCAATGGAGGCGATAGGTAACATGTAATATGCCCCTAACTGTCCGTAACTTTGCCCCAGAGGAATTTTACCGTCAACGAGCACTACGACATATCCATTTCTTGAAGGGTCCAGCCCGCGTAAACCAATTCCCGGTTTAAGTCCCCGACCGTCTTCATCCTGATAATTCGCGCCCGGTATTAGCCTTATGACATCTCCGACAGACTGAATCCCAAGATCCCTTATCTGTTTGCTGCTAATGATATTAACTGTGCTGGCAAAGTTTTTGATTTTACTGTTCAGTCCATTTGATGTTACCGTCACATCCTGCAATGATATACTCCACAGGCTGTCAAGGTTGTCATTCTGATTTTTTGACGATTGGTTTTGTGCTCGTGATGTCAGCGCGCATAATGCCAACGTCAGCGAGAGAATGTTAGTAGTCGTTATTTTTTTCATGTTTGATTACGTCTTATGTGCGCGATGCCCGAAAGGCAACTATTTGCGAAATTTTAAAGCAATAGAAATCTAAGACCAGTTCCGGGTAGAGTTGTGCGAGGCAATGCCTTCGCTGTCAGTAATGTAGGCCAGATTTTGCGGGCGCGGCTCGTGAGCATAATTAAGTGATATTTAAATTTAATTAGACTAAGTATAAACATATGATGCTGCTTTTTTCCTCCAATCAATCTGGATAGGAGAAAACTATCTGTTAGGTATCTCTGATACTTTGTTTATTGTTGGCTAGATGAGCGTAAATGGTGCTGTCAGATCACTGAAATGCTACTCGTTCGCACACAGATTGGTAATTTTGAATTCTCGTTACTCGCTTCAGTTGTGCAAACCTAGCAGTCAATTCTGAACTTTTTTTAAAGGGATGCACGCTGTGGAGATAAAGCTTGTTTGCAGAAAAGGTTTCACAGCATTACTGACCATTTTTTGAATTGTCTACCACGCGTAGGTCGCTTTGCGGATTGCCATGTATTTGTAATGGAGCGAACACTGTAGCACAGGACCGTGCCTGCGACGCAGTGTTCGCTATTTCGTTTTGCCACTTGCTCAACAATACATTGCGAAAGGCTATTAGTTTGTTCTCACTTCGCTTCGGTCTTAGGAGCTTTACCAAATTATTTCATCTTGTCGCGGATCATTGCACGGATTTCAAGGCTGGTCCTGCTACTTTGTCTGGGCGTAGTTTGCGTGAAAATGATCCCTGCTAACCTGTGCTTGCTGTCTTGCCAGGGATGGGTGCCGAATAAGCCTGGACTACTGCTTTCCAGCGTCGAGCCGCCTGTATCAACAACGTCCAGCCAGTTTCCGATACCATATCGAACCGGCCTTTCAGGTGTTGGCGAGAACGGATTATGGAGGTAGGGCGTACTCGTAATCCTTGCATTTTCCGTCTGGTCGGTCAGCATAGCATCGATCGCTTCTTCGCTTAGTACCCTATGCCCGTTATAAGTGCCGCGGTTGACCAGCATTTCCAGGAACCGGAGATAATCGGCGGCGGTCGTGTGAACGCCGCCTGCGATGATCGGGTTGCGAACGGAGCGGTAGTCGGCTGTCATCCCGCAGGGCCCGGCAATGCGCTCATCGAACAGATCCTGCCATTTTTTACCTGATACGATTTCGGCGATCCTGCCACCGATCTGCATGCCCGCGCTACCGTAATCGAATTCGGAGCCTGGGCGGGAGATCAACGGCGTATAAACGGCGATGGAATCGACTGCCTGGGCAAGGGTCATCAGTCGCTTGTACTCATATTTCTGCGGGGAGTCGCCTCCGAATCCGGAAGTATGGGCAAATAATTGCCGGATGGTAATACTGCCTTTCCGGTAGGCGGTGAAAACCGGCAGGTACTTGCCGATCGTGTCGGAAAGCGAAAGCTTGCCCCGGTCGACCAGGCTCATCATGACTGCGGCCGAAAGCCATTTCGTCGCTGAGGCGATGGGCTTTACGGTATGCTCATCCAGCCCGATGCTCTTTCTGTAAATCAGGTGGCCATTTTGGGACACCAGCACGATTACCTGATTGTTATAATCGTCCGCATGTGCTTCAATGAATTTGTCGACTTCGGTAAAATCGTAATCATCAGAGGCTTTCGGCTCAACCTGGCCGGTGCGACAGGAGCAAAATACGAGGGTACATACTGTCAGGACTTTCAGAAGTTTGATCATCTGGGCTTACGATTTGCGTTTTTCAATTGTTCTTTCATCTCTTGCTGTTGCTGTTTGAACTGGCTGAATTGTTGCGGGCTGAGCACCCCTTGCAGCTCCTTTTCTTTTGCGGTATTAATCTGCCTGAACGCTTTGATTTTGGTGATCCTGCTGCCACCACCGGAGATTACCGGGTCCATTTGCCGGGCATAACTTAAATTGATGGAGGATACTTTTGCTACTTGGGCGGAATCGAGTTGGAGCGTTTCCTTCATTCGCTGCGTTTGCCATTGCGCCCGCTCGGCAGCAGGCATATTGGCCAGCTGGACTTGCTGCGCGCGTGCCGAGGCGGCCAGCAGGAATATCCAGACAATGGCACAGATAGTTGTGGTCAGGTTCTTCATTGGGCGTGTCGTTTTGTTTCTCCGCCAAAACAAATGCAGGAATGTGGGATCAAAAATTTAACTCAATCAGCGCGGGCAAATCCGGCGTGGAATCCGGGTATTTTCCCTTGAACGGAATATTATGTGCTGAAATGTATCTGAACCGGGAATTCAGCAGACTCACAGGATAAAGCCCGCCATTCGAAGGAGATTGTTTCGGTTCTCGGCGATATGGCTTACCATTGCAACACCAATACGTCTTACAATGAAAACGACTGCATTCAATAAGATCCCCGCGCTGACCGTATTTGCCTGGCTGGGCTACTGGCTGATCTGGGTGCTGATGTTTTCCAATGCCCGCCGGGAGACTGATGCCGTTTGGGCGGCGACCGTCAATGTAGGTTTGCAGGCAGGGATCGTGTACACCAACATGCTGCTGCTGATCCCGACCTTTCTGGAAAAAAGGCGATATATCGGTTACGGTGTCCTATGTTTTGCGTTGCTGGTGCTGTTCGCCAAAATCCAGACATCGCTCGTGCCCGCGGACGTGAAATTAATCCTGAAACGCAATATTCAATATCCAAGGGCATTTCAGTTTATGCGGGCCTACCTGTTGTTTATGGTGGTGCTGATCATCAGTACCGCGCGGAAATTTGCGGCGGACCGCTTCGAAACCCTTCAAATGCAAACCGAACTTTCCAGACAGCAACTGGAAAGTGAATTGCAATTTCTGAAAAACCAGATCAATCCGCATTTTTTGTTCAATACACTCAATAACATTTATACGCTGGCCTACCTGAAAGAGGATAGCGCCGCGCCGATGATCATGAAGCTTTCGGAATTGCTCCGTTACATGCTATACCAATGTCAGACGCAATGGGTGGCATTACAGGATGAGGTGGCTTTTTTGCGTAACGTTGTGGAAATGCAAAAATTGAAATCCGAAGTCTATCAGCGCCAGGTCACATTCGAAGCAGCGGGTGTAAGCGGTGACCATCAGATCGCGCCGTTGTTGCTGTTAACCTTTTTAGAGAACAGTTTCAAATATTCGGACCTGGATATGAACCCGCAAGGCAGCATAGGCATTAAGCTGCATGTGGACGGGCGGAATACGATGTCTTTCAGGTGCATTAACACTAAAAAGGCTGCTTCGGGGCGCGAGAGCGAGCCAGGCGGGATCGGTCTGGCCAATGTGAGAAAGCGACTGGAACTCGCATATCCCGGGCGACATGCATTGGACATCGCCGATCATGCTGATACCTTTGAGATCCTACTGACTGTGAACCTATGAAAATCACCTGCATGATTGTCGACGACGAGTCCCTGGCGCGTAAACTGCTCACGGATTATGTTTCCAAAATTCCTTCGCTCGAACTGGTAGCCACCTGTGCCAACGCCATTGAAGCGGCGGCCGTGCTGCAAAGCCGCCATCTCGACCTGCTTTTTCTGGATATTCAAATGCCTGACATCAATGGGATCAGCTTTATGCAGGCGCTCGGAAAGGACCAGTTGGTAGTTTTTACGACCGCCTACACGGAATATGCCGTCAAAAGCTACGAGCTTAATGCAGTCGATTATCTGGTTAAACCCATCGCTTTCGAACGATTCTTTCAGGCGGTTGGTAAGGTGACCGGGCATTTGAGCAGGCGTGATCTGATAAAGCAGCCGGCCTCGATCGATGCTGGGCTGGATCAAATATTCATCAAAGCGGACTCAAAAATATACAACGTTACACTTGGCGATATCGACTATGTAGAGGCATACGGCGAATATGTGCTGATCCACCGCGGGACCGACCGTCTGATGCCGCTTTTGCAGCTTGGCAAATTGGAAGAACTACTGCCCTCTACGCGTTTCATACGGGTGCACCGGTCCTACATCGTTCAGTTTTCCAAGATTGAAGCCATTCAGGGTAACTCGATTTGGATCGGCAAAAAAGAAATTCCGGTCAGCAGGACTTACCGCGACATGCTGATGGAGCGCGTTCAGGTGCGGCATGTGAACTAGCTGGCCTGATCCCGCATGATCCGCGCGGGCAGCTGAATGGAAACAGAGGTCTGGTGAAGCCCCGAGGACACGGTGAGCGTTCCCTGGTGCATATCAATAATCCTGCGGGCAATGGTTAGGCCCAGGCCGAAGCCTGGAATCTTGCCTACATTGGTGGCCCGCATCATGGGCATGAAAACATCGGCGATCTGCTCCTTGGGTATCCCTATTCCCTGGTCGGTTATTGTGATAGCCAATTGATCGCCCGCCAGATCGACATCGAGAAACACCGGTTTCTTGCCCGAGTATTTGCTTGCATTGTCCAGGATGTTGATCAGTACGGTCCTTAATAATACTGAACTGCCCATGACGTGGGTTACGTCGCTTTTCTCGGTGAAAACGTCCGACAGCACCAGCTCGATCTGCTGATCAGGATGCTTTTCGCCGAAATAGGAAATGCTGTCCAGGATCGTATCGACGATGTTGACGTCCTGCTGCATTCTGACCGACTGCAACCCTTCCACTTCCGCTAGTTGGAGCAGCGAATTGGCGAGCGTAATGGCGTCTTCCAGCCGGAATAATGCCTTTTCCATGCTTACACGCACATCTGCGAGCTGCCCGTCATACGCGAGGGAAGTTTCGAGAATGCCTTTAACGACCGTGAGCGGGGTACGGATTTCGTGCGAAGCATAGGCGACGAAGTGCTCCTGGCTGTTGGCCAGGGTTTGCAGCCGGCCCAGTAGTTCGTTGAAGGAACCAGCCAGATAGGCCGCCTCGTCGGCTTTGGAAGTGCTTTGTAGCCTGAATGAAAAGTCGTTGACCGAAGCGGGGTTCATTTGCTTGATCAGCTGATCGAACGGAAGCATCGAGCGGCGGGCGAACCAGAACCCGGCGAATGCGACGATGCCCAGCAGCACAATGTTGCCGGCTATCAGGATGAACAACAGGCTGTTGCTGGCCTGCCTGCCGCCCAGGTCATAGGCTGTCACGACGGAAACGTAACGCGTGCCGTCGATCACGAACGATACGGCCGCCCCTTCCTTATCCGCATTCCAGGGGCGGGCCGGATAGCTGAAAAACACTTCCTTCTCACGCGCACGCGCCAGCAGGCCGGCAGTCAGTTTGTAGTCGTTAGGGCCGGAGGAATGATAGACGACTTTGTTGTCGGGGCCGATGATGGTTTCGTGCTGGTCGGGCAATGTGAGGTAGCCAAACCGGTGAAATTCCGCACGATTCTGGAAATAAAGCTGGCCCGCCACGGCCCTGCGCTGCAACCGGTTACGGATCAGCGACTGGCGGTAGGATTCGTAGGTCTGGTAAATAAACAGGGAAAAAAGCAGCAGCAGGGATGCAACCAGCGCCCCAAACCAGATCGTGATACGCTGCTTGATGCTCATGGCTCGGCCCCCAGCATATAACCCACGCCAAAAACCGTATGCAGGAGTTTGGGGCCGGTATGATCGACTTTTCTGCGGAGGTAATTAATGTACACATCCACGACATTGGTATTGGTATTGAAATGCACATCCCAGACATTTTCGAGCAAATCGATCCGCTTTACGACGCGGCCCTGGTTGAGCATCAGGTATTCCAGCAATGCATATTCGCGGGCGGTAAGCTCCACGCGCTCGCCTGCACGCCACACGCGGTGCGAGTCCGTTTCAATGGCCAGGTCGAGCAGTTCGAGGCGTTTCGGGTGCGGTGCCCTGGCCGGGTGCCTGCGGGCAAGGGCCTTCAAACGAAACAGTAATTCTTTAAATGCAAATGGTTTGGCCAGATAGTCGTCGGCCCCGGCCTCGAAGCCGAGTACCTTGTTGTCCAGGCTGCCCAATGCGGTAAGCATGATCACCGGCACGGCCGGCCAGTTGTGTTTGATAAACCGGCAAAGGTCGAAGCCATTCATACCAGGCAGATTGACGTCCAGAACCACCACGTCGTACTGGTTTTCATTGGCCATGCTGCGGCCTATAATGCCGTCGAACGCCGTGGCGACGGATATTCCCTCGGATACCAGCCCTTTTTGGATAAACTGGGTCAGCTCTACATCATCTTCGACAACAAGGACATTCATTTGGATCGTAGTATTGATGCGTCAAATTTAAGGAGCTTCCGGTCACAAGAAGTATCGCGGGTGCTTTCTAATCACCTTTTAATAACCTTCTAACCGTCCTATAATCAGGCCGGGATTTACTTTGAGGATCGATAATCCCAAGGGAATCAACGTCCGATGATACGCTTACAGCTTACAATTATTTCTTGCCTCCTTATCACTTGCATGAGTGCGCAAGGCCAGCTCCTGAGCATGGAGCAGGCAGTAGATGCCGCCCTGGCCAAATACCCGACCATCGAAGCGCAGCGCGCCGCATTGGCGGGTTTCGAAGCTTCCGTGGGTGTACTTAGGGCCAACCGCCTGCCGAATGTCCGCCTGCACGACCAGATCGACGTCGGTACGGCCAACGGGCTGTCGGGTTCCTACTTTTCAATGGGCCTGATCGTGCCAACCTCCGGCGGCCGGAGGGACGAGAACCGCATGGACCTGGCGTCGGGCAACATTGCATTGGCTACTGCCGATTGGGAGGTCTACAATTTCGGTCGCTACAAGGCCGAGGACCAGCTGGCCCGGGCGGATATCGCGGTAGGGCAGGCCGGCGTGCAGCGAGAGCAGTTTATGCTCCGGCAGGCCGTGATAGGCGCTTACCTGGATGTGATCTGGCGCGGCAGGATACTGCAACTCGAATCGCGCAATATCGCCCGTGCGGATACGGTCAGCCGGATTATCAATAACCTGGTACATAACGGGATACGTCCTGGGTTGGACTCGTCGCTGGCCAACGTGGAGCTCTCACGGGCGCGGCTGAACTACTACGAGATCGACGAGGGCCTCAGGCGCGCATTCCTGCAACTTTCGATGCTCACCGGCCGTAAAGTGAGCCAGCTGGCGATCGATACTACCTTTCATGAGCAGGCGCTTTCGGGACAGCCTAATGACCTGAAAGTGATCATCGCGCACCCGATCCTGAATTATCAGAACACCCTTCTGAACCGCCAGCAGTCGGAAATCAATGCGATACGCAAGACGGCCTTGCCGCGGGTGTCGCTGCTCGCTTCGGGGTGGGCGAGGGGCACGAGCCTGGATATTGACAATAATTACGGCCCACTCGGCCGCGGCTTTGGTTACAGCCGTACGAATTTCCTCCTGGGGGTGGCCGCGACGGTGAACCTCACCGATTTTAAAAGAACAAAAAGCCGCACGGAAGTGCAGGAATGGAAGATCAGGGAAGCCGGCTCGCGGCTGGATTTCGAGCGGTTGAAACTGGAAAATACGCTCGCTTCTTCCGATTCGGTGCTGGCGACGGTACGTTTGGCCTTGCAGGAGCTGCCCAATACGATCCGGTCCGCGGAGAGCGCCTACCAGCAGCGGCTTTCCCTATATAATAATGGTATCGAAAACATTCTCGCCCTGACCGACGCCATGCAGCTGCTGACCAAAGTGGAAAGGCAGGCGCTCGACATCGAAAAGAGGGCCGTGGAGCTCCGGTTGCAGCGGGCCTATGCCACCAGCGATTTCGAGGACTTTTTCAGCTTTTTCCGCCGGCCGTAAACCCATTAACTTATGTTGAATCTATCATTAAAACGTCCGATTGCGGTACTGGTCTTTGTTTTAGGGCTGGTTGCCTTTTCGATCATGTCCGCCACGCGGATACCGGTCGATATTTTTCCTAAACTCAATTCCCCGGTCATTTACGTGATCGAGCCCTATGGCGGGATGTCGCCTGCCCAAATGGAAGGCTTTTTTGCTACCCGTATGCAGGACCAGTTTCTATACATCGGCGGGATCAAAGAAATTTCGAGCCGGAGCGTGCAGGGGCTGACGATCGTCAAGCTCGCATTCTACGAGGGAAGCGATATGGCCCAGGCGGCCGCGGAAGTGGCCATTCAGGTGAACAGGGCCATGAAATTTTTCCCGCCCGGCGCATTGCCGCCACAGGTGGTACGCTATGATGCCTCGTCGGTGCCGATCGGGGACCTGGTTTTCAGCAGCAAGACACGTCCGCTGAAAGAGATACATGAGCTGGCCGTTACCCGTGTGCGCCCGTTGTTTTCGACAGTACCCGGCCTGACGGCCCCGCCGCCGATCGGTACCAATGCGCGTACCGTGGTGATCAACCTCGATCCGCAGAAAGTGCGTTCGCTGAACATTTCGCCCGATGAAGTAGTGGAAGCATTGGCCGCTAACAATGCAATGACGCCCTCCGGCAACATCCGGGTAGACAATACGACCTACATTACCACGCTGAATTCATTGGAAGAACAGGTGGCCGATTTTGAAAAAATACCGGTAAGCACAGCAGGCCGCATGACGGTCTTCCTGCGGGATATTGCAACCATATCCGACGGCTCGGACGTGACGGCGGGCTACGCGCTCGTGAACGGCAGCCGCTCGTCTTACATTCCCGTCGTCAAAACAGCCGACGCTTCGACCTGGGATGTGGTGACCGCCCTGAAAGCCAAACTGCCGGAAATGCGCAGCCTGCTGCCCGATGATATTGAGGTCAATTATGAATTTGACCAATCCATATTTGTGATCAATTCGGTAAAAAGCCTGCTTTTCGAAGGTGGGCTGGGGGCATTGCTGACGGGACTGGCCGTGTTGCTGTTCCTGGGAGACTGGCGCTCGTCGCTGATTGTAATTATCACCATACCGGTTTCCGTGATTGCAGCGGTGCTTTGTTTGAACCTGGCCGGGCAAACGATCAATATCATGACACTTTCGGGCCTTGCGCTGGCGATCGGGGTACTCGTAGACCAGGCGACGGTTACCATTGAAAACATTCACCAGCACCTCGAAATGGGTAAGCTCAGGAAGCGGGCCATTTATGATGCCTGCCAGGAAGTGGCTTTGCCGCTGCTGCTGATCCTGCTGTGTATTATCGCTGTTTTTGCGCCTTCCTTTATCATGTCGGGCGTACCGCGGGCGATGTTCCTGCCGCTTTCGCTTTCGATCGGATTTGCGATGACGGTTTCTTACCTGCTCGCGCAGAGCCTGGTGCCGATCCTGGCCAACTGGATGCTGAAAGAACACACCCATTCCACACACGACGATGCAAGTAAAACCTCCACTTTCTTTGACCGCGTCCGCCGTGGGTTCGTGTCGCAAAGCGGGAAACTGCTGCGCACGAATACCCTGGTCGTGGGCATTTACCTCGTTTTGATCCTGGCGCTGGCTGCCTGGGGTTTTGCGGTGATTGGTAAAGATATGCTGCCCCAGATCAATTCGGGCCAGATGGTGATCCGGATGAAAACCCCGGACGGTACCCGCCTGGAACGCACGGAAGAACAGGTGAGCAAGCTGCTGGCACTGGTCAACGACGCTTCCGACGGGCATTTGGAAGTGTCATCCGCGTACGTCGGCGTGGTGCCTACCAACTACGCCACTTCCAACCTCTACGTAAGCACCAGCGGCCCGAACGATGCGGTGATTAAAGTCGGTCTTCAAAAGGAATATAAAACCAATATGCAGGACCTGAAAGAGCGTATCCGTCAATTGGTGTACCGCGAAATGCCCGACATTACCCTGTCGTTTGAACCGGCCGACCTGACGGAAAAGCTTATGAGCGGTGGCGCATTCACGCCCATCGAAGTGCAGGTAGCAGGCCGGGATATGAAGGAAATCGAAGGGTATGCCAATAAATTGGTGCAAAAACTCTCGGAAGACGATCATCTGCGCGACGTCCGCATTGTGCAGCCGCTCAAATTTCCGGTGATCAATATCAAGCTCGACCGGCAGAAGCTGGCGGTCATGGGCATGAGCCTGCAAGCTGCCGCCCGTTCTATCACCGCGTCCACGTCGTCGAGCCGCTATACCGAGAAAAACCAATGGCTCGACCAGAAGGCGGCCTATACCTACCAGGTGCAGGTCCAGATCCCCGAGTATGCCATGCGTAACCTGTCGCAATTGCAGGAGATCCCGCTCGTGGCGGGGCAGGCGAGGCCGGTACTCGCGGATGTAGCTACATTTTCGGTGGATACGCTCCCGGGCGAATATTCCCGCACCGGCCCGAGACGGTTTGTGACGGTTTCGGCCAACATTCACCACCAGGACCTCGGTACGGCTACCCGGACGGTAGAGAAGGCGATCGCCTCGCTCGGTGCAGCGCCGAAAGGGGTGGTTACCGAGATCAAAGGAATGTCCTCGTTGTTGACTGAAACGCTCGATAGCCTGCAAGTGGGGCTAGGTATTGCCGTGTTGGTGATTTTCCTGCTGCTGGCGGCCAATTACCAGTCATTCAAGCTGTCGGTCGTGATCCTTTCTACGGTTCCGGCGGTGATTGCGGGCGCTATCGGCGCGCTTTTGCTCACGGGCAGTACATTGAACTTGCAGTCGTACATGGGTATCATTATGTCTACGGGTATATCGGTCGCCAATGCGATCCTGATCGTGACCAATGCCGAGCGTCTGCGCTGGGAATATCGGGATGTGGGCCGGGCGGCGATGGACAGCGCTGCGCTGCGTTTGCGACCGGTACTAATGACCAGTTTCGCGATGATCGCGGGGATGGTACCGATGGCGCTCGGTACCGGCGAGGCGGGCGAGCAGGTGGCGCCGCTGGGCAGGGCGGTGATCGGCGGGCTTGTGGCCTCCACGCTTGCCGCGCTTTACATCGTGCCTCAGGTATATGTGTTCCTTCAAAAGAAAACAAAACTGGAAGACCCTTCGCTGCTCCCGGCTTCCGGCGAAGCGGCGCATCCTGCGCTGGCATCCAATGGCTCCTTACATACAGAATTATCCTAATATGAAAACGAATCGATATAACAGTTTGCTCTGGCTGCTCGGGTTGGGCATTTTTTCGGCTTGCTCTTCTTCGGAATCCTCCGATACGAAGTCGGTAAAGAAGCCTTCGGCACAGAAAGCAGTTTCTTTCAAAATCGGCGAAGTGTCGCAGACCCACGTAGGGGAGCAAATCCAGCTTCCGGCCGAATTTATGGCATTTCAGGAGGTGAGTATTTATCCCAAGGCCGACGGCTTTGTGCAAAAAGTGCTGGTTGACCGCGGCTCGCAGGTGCATAAAGGCGAAATCCTGATGGTGCTCGAAGCCCCGGAAACAGAGCAGCGGCTCGTGGCAGCCCGCTCCAACTATCTGAAAGCCCAGGCTGTACTCGTAGCCAGCAAAGAGCATTATCGCCGGCTCAAAGCCAGTACCCGCATTACCGGATCGGTTTCGGCCCTGGACCTGGAAAGCGCCCAGGCCAAAATGATGGCCGATAGCGCCTCGGCGATGGGAGAGCAGGCCAACCTGGCCGCATTGACGCAAATTAAAAGCTATCTCACGGTGCGCGCGCCGTTCGACGGCATCATCACTGAACGGAATGTGCACCCGGGCGCATTGGTAGGGGCGGGGTTGAAGCAATCCGGCCCGATGCTGAACCTGCAACAGCAGGATCGCCTCAGGTTGGTCGTGGACGTGCCTGAAAATTATAGCCTCGGCTTGAAAAAAGGCAAGCCTGTTACCTACCACCTCAATGCGATGCCCGGCGAAACATTCAAGGGCACCATTAGCCGGCGCTCGGGCAATATGAACCTGAAATTCCGGTCAGAGACCGTTGAAATCGACGTCAGCAATACCTCCCGTCGCATTAAGCCGGGTATGTTTGCGGAAGTTTCACTGATGCCGGAAGCGACCGAGGGAGCGCTCACCGTTCCCGCTACCGCGGTGGTAGCGTCGACTGAAAGACAATACGTGATCCGCGTCGATTCCGCCGGCAATTCAGAGTTTGTGGATGTACGGACCGGTCAAAAATCGTCCAACCTCACGGAGGTTTTCGGAAACCTGCGCAAAGGCGATAAGATCGTCGTTAATGCCCGGAACGATCTGAGGCAGGGAGTGAAGCTAACGGCAAAGTTATGACCCAAGATCTTTGACAGGAAATCTCTGTCATGAGCATGGTAGTTCAAAGTTCATCGGGTATTTTACCTGATGGACTTTCAAAAAAGCTTATCCATGTAGTCAATTGCACTATTTCTGAAAACCTTTTTTTAAGATAATTGGCACGCTTTGTGCCGTTCGTTTGGTAGAAAGCTGACATTCTTTGAATGCCAGCTTTTTCGTTTTTGCAGTATCACCGAGTTCCTGATCCGGATAAGTATATCGGTTTGCGTGATATCGTTGTGCTTGAATTGCGGGACCGAATTTGAATAACAATGCTATCTACTTAACCGCTCTTAGCTTTCCAGACTTCGTAAATAGCTTTTCCTTGACTTTCGATATGTTTTCACTTATTCGCGCTTTATTGACTCTTGCATACCGCTGAGTTGTGCGGACACTCTTGTGCCCCATCATCTTGCTAAGATCTTCCAAGGGAATGCCATTGTTTAGCATAATATGTGCAAAGGTATGTCTTGCAAGGTGCGTGTTGAACTCTTGCTTACTGATTGTAATGCCGTCAAAAGAGATGCCGCAAATGTCAGCAAGCTCCTTCAGGTACACATTATATCGATAGTTGCTGTTAACGGGGATAAGACGGCCTGTCATTTTTCTGTACGGGTGGTTTTTGTATTTATCGATTAGTTCAGCTACGATTGGCAGGATGGGAACGGGCTGTGATACTTGCGTTTTCCCGCGCTCCTTAACAAGCCATTGTTCGTTTCTTGTGCCTACTTTAACGATGTTCCGTGTAGTCAGGTTGTAAATGTCCTGATAGGCAAAACCGGTGAAACATTGAAAAATAAATGCATCTCTTACCTCGATAATGCGAGGAATGGTTAGGTGCTTCCGATAGATAGCTTCTACTTGATGCATTTCAAGCGGCTGTACTTCCTTTTCCGGTGCAGAGCAATTGAAGGTATCGAGCGGATTTGCCGTTATTACTTTCCTGATTACCGCAGGTTTGATGATTTGTCTTACTCGCTTAACATGCTTTTTCGCGGTGACTTCCGCTACTGGATCAGAAGTATGTATGGTAAGGTAGTCATAAAAATCTTCCGCAAAGCCTGGCTCAATGTCTTTCAAGCCTAAATCCCTCCGCCGGTAATGGTGTGATAAAAATGCTGCTACCTTGCGCCTTGCAGTTCTCCATTGTCTCAGGGTCCCACCATCTCTTTTTTGTTGGTTTACCTGCTCTTCGAACTTACTAATGAAAGTGTCAAAGGCATCAAGTAGCGTTTGCCCTGCCGCTTGCTGTGCCTGTTTGACTGCATCTTTTTTACTTGACGGTGATTTTCCCGTAAACGAGATTTTGAGCATCTGTGGCGTCACGCACTCATGTTGCTCTTGCAGCAGTAGAAAATGCCGTTCGAGGTCGTATTCAACCTGCCGGATTTTCTGATTTGCCGTCTTGGCTTTGGGCCAGGATTGAAAAATTGTTTTCGTCTTGGAATCCCAGTAGTCAATCGGGGCCTTCAGGCCAGTCGAAATCTCGTCTGTTAGGCCGTCAACGGTGATTCGGGCGTAAACAGGCGCTGTGCCGTCAGTGGTGGCTTTTGATTTTTTTAGCCAGAAAAGGACGAAAAGTTTCTGATTGCTTTTCATTCGTCAACATTTTTAAGTGAACAATACGTTTAAGCCGGCATGCCGGCAAACACATCGATGCTCCTTAAAACTCTCTCTCACAAGTCGTTTCAGAAAATCGTGGTGCCCCAAATATAAATACTCTGGAGGGGTCCCAGATGGGGTCCCAGATCGTTTGATTTTCTTTGTTTCGAAATGAATCGCCTTTTTTCTAAAATGCTGAAAATGAATACATTTTAAAACAAAAAGGCGCACCTTGGTGCGCCTTCTGTGATCCCGCTGGGATTCGAACCCAGGACCCATACATTAAAAGTGTATTGCTCTACCAGCTGAGCTACGGAATCGTGACGATTTAAGGTTCTTCGAAAAACTTGCGTTTCAGGCTTGCTGATGCACTTCATGAAAAGGTAACAATCAGTGTCGCTGCTGGCGTTTTTTGTTTTTCGTTTCGCCGTATCGTGGTGCAAAAGTACAATTGGGATTTTACCAAACAAATTTTGAGAGCACTATTTTTTGGGCTTAAATGCAGGAAATTTCGCAATGGGCTCAGATTTAGAAATTTAAATGTCTAAAAAAATTTAAATTTTTTTGATTTCACATCCTGGTAATATGAAGCCGTTGCACGGCTGGGGGCGACGGGGGAGGAGATAGTGTCGGCTTAGGGGAAGAAAAGGTACGGGGCGCGCTATTCCGGATATCAGATGTTTTCCGCCAGCTATGCGCGCAGGGGCACCATATTTGAAGCCGGGACATTTGCCGTGTCCGTTCTGGCGATTTTTAGGATATCAATCAATCAAAATCAACAACAGGCGTATGGAAAGAGGCGGTAACCCGGTAAAAAGAGAAGGGAGGAGGCTGGCAAAAGGGGAGATCAGGAAATTCTTTGACCGGGAGTTCGACTGGATTGCATTGTTGCTGATCACGCTAATCATCCTGCTGAGCCTCGTATTTTTCTGAACGCCGGTCACACATACGCTTATGAAGACATTTTTAGGTTATCTTACGTTTGTAGCGCTGCTCGCGCTCTGTTATGTTGAAAAAATAAATGCCGAGGCTGCGAAAAGCCAGTTACGCGGAAGTGCCGCCGGGCATATTGTCCCGCGGCATGGGCCGGTTTCGACGGGGCAGCGCGTGGCAGCCGCTCACTTGAAGCAGTAAGAAGCCCGGCGGTTTCGCTTAAAGATATTATTCGCTCAGCTTTCTTCTACCCGCATGCGGATTACCGGTTTTTTGATCCTCATTTTCCTGCTCGGCCAGAGCGCCTGTGCCCAGGTACCGGTTCTCACGCTCGAACATCTTACCACCAAGGAAGGGTTGCCTTCCAACGATGTGTGGTGCCTCAATAAGGATCGCCGGGGATTCCTATGGATCGGTACCGGGCGTAACCTTTGCCGGTACGACGGTTATACGTTCCTGCGGCTCGACAGTCTGCAACTCGGGTATTGTTCCGGCGTATCGGCGGATTCCAAAGGTGATTTATACACCTCTGTGGATACGCGGGGCATTGCCCGGATCGATCGCAATACGATGGAGGTCAGTACATTGGTTCACAATAATTATGACGACCAGGATACCGGTAACGACCTGCATGAGCAAGGAATGGTTGATTCCTTTGATCAGATGTGGGTCTGTGATTACACTTCGGTGCAACGGTACGACATTGCCCAAAGGAAGCTTTTTCGCTACACTTTTACAGGATCCGGCGGTGGCGACGTCTACCAATATGCCAGCTTTTTCGAGGATCGGCAACGTGTATTGTGGATCGTTTCGGAATTGGGGCTTTATTATTATGATCGTAAACACGATAAGCTGGTGTGCGTGCTGGGGCCCGCGTCGGTTTATCCTGAAAACCGTATCAATATTCGTTTGAGCCGTGGTTCTCAGGACTCCGCTGGCAATCTCTGGATCGGTGGTTACGAATACGGATTGATTAAATATTCACCGTCCGATCACAGCTTTTCGATCCGAAAAGCTGGTTTTGAGCAAAATGATGTGGTTTGTGCCCGGGAGTCGCGTGATGAGAACGGACGTAAAGTAATATTCGTCGGGACCAATGACGGCGTCAGCGTTTATTACGCGGAGCGGAACGAGCTGTACCACCTCCCCGAATTCTACAATCAAGGCATTCGCATTAAGGATATGTACGACGACGCGACCAATGGCATCCTGTGGATCGGAACAAGTGACGGCATATTCAAATACCGCTACCGGAACATCGGTGTTCGCACGGTGGCGATACCTGCCGGCGTGGTGCGCCAGCCCGTGCAGGTATCGAGCATTCAGCCCGCAAAAGGCGGCGGTTACTGGCTCGGACTCTCGCATTCGGGAGTGCTGCATTGGCTGCCCTCGTCAAACCGGTTCAAACTTTACCGCTATGGCCAGGAGGAGGCTTTTACCAACAAAGTCAGGACAATCGGCGGGAAAGCATTTGTGTTTACCGAGAAAGGAATTTTTACTGGCGATGAAAAGTCGGACCGCTTTCAAACCTGGCGGGCAGGAACGGAACCGTCCCGGAATATCGATTTCAGAGACGGGTTGCTGGATCGCAAAGGCCGTTTGTGGATCGCGAACCTGAACGAAGGACTGAAAGTATTCGATCCGGTCACCAACAAGGAGCTGCATTTATGGGCGCCGGAGCAAGGAAAGAAGCTGGTCCATCAGAATTATATCAAAGGCATCCGCGAAACGCCCGACGGGAGAATTTGGATTGCCGCCTGCTCGCGGGGATTGTTCTTTTTTGACGAAAAAAAAGCTGTTTTTACTAATATTCAGGAACTGGCTGTGAATAAGGGCAGGCGCTTGGGAGGTGATTGCATCAACGGCATCCAGGTAGCGCCGGATGGTTCTATTCTGGTGGCCAGCTGGGGCGGCGTTTCCAGGATAGAACCCAATGGTCTGATCAGGGATTCCTTCGATTTTAAATCGGGTAGTTTGAAGGACACTTATTGCGCCGATATCGCCGAGACGCCCGACGGCCGGTTCTGGTTCAGTACCAACGAGGGTATTCATGTCGCCGATCCGAAAACGCGCTCGGTTCGCTACCTCACAACCATCGATGGCCTCCGAAGCAATGCGCCGGTAGGTTTTTATTATAACGCACCCGGTGAATTGCTGCTTGGCTATATCAATACTTTAAATATACTCGACATGAAGCGGCTTGGAAGCAATGTCCGGTCGCCGGGGATTGCGCTGGCCTCAGTGGAGGTAAAGGGTAAGAAACGCTTTCAGGATGTGGCAAAGGAAATTGTGCTTCAACCCGACGAAAATTCTGTCAATTTCAGCTTCACCACGCTGAATTTCGAACCGGCCTCGCAAAACCGGTTCAGTTATCAGCTTGAAGGCTATGACGACGGTTGGACTGACATCGGTAACGAGCATACCGTTTCATTCTCGAATTTGCCGGCAAGCTCATACACGTTGCGCGTGCGTAGCAGCAACGCGTCGGGAGTTGCGAGTAAGGAACCGCTGGTGGTCAGGCTCACGGTAAGGCCGTACTTTACCAATACCTGGTTTTTTAGGATCCTCATTGGCCTCACGATCGCCGGGTTGATCGTCGGTATGATGCGATGGCGGGTTGACACCCTGGCGGAGCGAAACAGGCTCGACCTGCAAATCACGGAATGGAGGCTCAAAGCATTACAATCGCAAATGAACCCTCATTTCCTTTTCAACTCCCTGAATTCGGTGCAGAATTACCTGCTCACAAACCGGGGTGTCGAGGGGGCCAAATACCTTTCCAAGTTCTCGAAACTGGTCCGGCGTATTATGGAAAATTCTAATCACCAGTATTTGTCGTTCGAGAAAATCATCGACACGCTGCGGATGTATGTTGAGATCGAGTCTTTCCGGTTCAACCACGAGTTTACCTATACTTTCGATATTGAAGAAAATGATGTGCTCCTCGATGCGCAACTGCCGCCGATGCTGTTGCAGCCTTATGTGGAGAATGCGATCTGGCATGGGCTGATGCCCAAGGAAGGCGAGAAGAAACTAACGATCACAGCACGCCTGAGCGACCGTCATATCATCTGCACGATTGGCGACAACGGCGTAGGTCGTGACTTTTCGCCTCGGACAGAGGGACATATTTCAAGGGGGCAGGAAATGACGCGCGGCATATTCGAAGCATTGCGGCAGAAAGACAGCGAAGCCCGTATCGAAATGATCGACCTCATTGATGACCAGAACCAACCGGCCGGTACGCTGGTGAAAATGATAATCCCGATTGAAAACGTATAACATATGAGCCAATCTTTACGCGCAGTCATTATCGACGACGAAACCAATGCCAGGGAAGCACTCACCAATCTGATCCGGATCGTGAGCCCGGAAGTCGCGGTGTGCGGTGAAGCGCGGAACGCCGATTCGGGCATCGAACTGATCCGCAAGGAGCGCCCCAACCTGATTTTCCTGGACATTCAGATGCCGGGTAAAAGCGGTTTCGACCTGCTATCCAGCTTCGAGAAGGTCGATTTCGGGGTCATTTTTACTACCGCCTACCAGGAATATGCTATCCGCGCATTTCGTTTCAGCGCAATCGATTACCTGCTCAAACCCATCGACCCGGACGAACTCCAAACGGCTGTCGGGAAGTTCAGGGACAGGGTAGGGAGCGTGAATCCCGAGCAACTAAAGATTTTACAAGAGCAGCTGGATCCCGTTCGCGCACCCAGGCTTATTACGCGTAAACGCAATGAAAATCAGCGCATTGCATTACCTACCGCCGAAGGTATCCATTTTGTGCAAATGACGGACATTATCCAATGCGAGTCACTGGGTTCCTACACCAAATTCCACCTCGTAAAAGGCCCGGCGATCGTCGTCTCGCGGTTGTTGAAAGAATATGAGGAGATCCTTGATAACTACTATTTCTTCCGTGTGCACCAGTCTAACATCATCAACCTCGAACACATCAAGCGGTATGTCAAGGGCGACGGCGGGCAGGTCTGGATGAGTGATAACACCGAAATCGAGGTTTCGCGGCGTCGCAAGGATGAGTTTCTGTCGCTCCTGTCCGATTTTTATGTCAATTCGGGTAAACTGAAATAGCACTTCCGGCATCTGCTTCCACGAGCGGGGCACGTAAGCCAAGTTCATGCATTATTTTGTTGTTTAGATTTAGTTTAAATAATATTTTTGAACGAAATCTAAATTTACGGTATGACAAAAAAGCTATTTCTACTCGCATTAATCTTCTATTTCGTTGCGGCAAAGGCATTTGCGCAAAACGGCACGATCAGCGGATCGGTGCGCACTTCCGATGGCGAACCGGTGGAACTCGTTATGGTCAATGTGAAAGGCACTGCAAAAGGTGCATTGACCGACCGGAACGGTAAATACCAGATCAGGAATATTCAACCCGGATTGCACCGGCTGATAGCGTCATTTGTCGGTCTTGAAAAACAGGAACAGACGATCGAAGTGGCGGCTGGCGGCATTACTACGCTGGATTTTACCCTGAAAGAAAGCTCGGCCCGGTTGCAAGAGGTGATCGTATCCGCCCGCAACCTGAACCGCGAGAATGTGATCGTTGCCAAAATTCCTTTGAAAAAGCTCGAAAACCCCCAGGTTTACAATACGGTTTCGTCCGAAATCATGAAGCAGCAAGGGATTACCAACTACGACGACGCGCTCCGTAATGTGCCGGGCATCTCGCGTACCTGGGAATCGACCGGCAGGGCAGGGGATGGGGCTTCCTACTTCGCTCTACGCGGTTTCGATGCCCAGCCGACGCTGTACAACGGTCTTCCCGGCCTCACGAGCGGTAACCTCGATCCGGCGAACGTGGAGGAAATCCAGGTGATCAAAGGGCCTTCGAGTACGCTTTTCGGCGGTGCGTTTTATAGCTACGGCGGCATGATCAACACGATTACCAAAAAGCCCTACCACCAGTTTGGCGGCGAGATCGGCTATAATGCAGGCAGTTTCGGTCTGAACCGCGTTACGGTGGACATCAATGCGCCGTTGGGCGGCACTCCGTTGGGTGGTACTCCGTTGAGTAAAGCCGATAAAATCGCGTTGCGCGTCAATGCGGCCTATCATTCCGAAAACAGCTTTCAGGATGCGGGTTTCAAGAAATCGTTCTTCATCGCGCCCTCGCTGGTGTATGAGGTGAATGACCGCCTGTCGTTCCACTTGCTGACCGAAATACTGGAAGAGGAAAGGGCCGTAGCGCCGGTATTCTTCCATTCCGACCGTTTCAGCCCGCTTCCATTCAAAAACCTGCAAGAACTGAACCTGAACCCGCGCCTTTCATTCACCTCGAACGACCTCACGATCCGTAACCCCCGTTTCAATTTGCAGGCGCAGGCGGTTTACAAGCTATCGGATCAATGGACATCGCAGACGGTTTTTTCAAGAGGAACTGTGAAATCGAATGGGGTTTACACCTACATCTGGGACGACGTGTCAGGAGACAACTGGTTTAGCCAATACTTCCATAAAGAGCAGCAAACGACCAGTACCACAGATATTCAGCAGAATTTCAACGGCGATTTCAAGATCGGCAACATGCGTAACCGTCTGCTGGTAGGAGTGGATTATTTTAGAAGAAATGTCATCGATAATGGCTCTGGCTGGGCTTCGGCGCGCAATGTGTCGCCGCAAGGCGATGTGAATTACGTGGATCCATACTCGGGCGACACGCTCGCACCTGTGTACCTCACGCAGGCGTCGATCGATAACCTGCTCGCCGGCCTTGAAAACAGCGCGAGCAATACTACCAACAGCTCATTGGGTACATATGTTTCCAATGTGCTCAATATTACACCGAAACTGAGCGCGATGGTCAGTTTGCGGGCCGATTACTTTGATTCCAAAGGAGAGAGAAACACTTCCGACGACGATTTCGACCAATGGGCGTTGTCGCCCAAGTTCGGGATCGTGTACCAGCCGGTGCTCGACAAGGTTTCGATTTTTGCCAATTACATGAATGCCTTCATCAACGTCGCACCGCGGCAGGTAACCGATCCGGATGGCAGTAATCCGCGTGTCAAGTCATTCCGGCCTGAGCATGCAGACCAGTGGGAGTATGGTATGAAAACCAACCTTTTCTCCGACAAACTTGCGGCTACGATTTCCGTGTACGATATCAAGGTAACCGACCGCGTAATGCCCAGCCCCGCGAATATCCGCGATTACACCCAGGGCGGAAAAGTAGGCAGCAAAGGTTTCGAAATCGATGTGGTAGCCAACCCGGTGAGCGGCCTGAACCTTATTGCAGGTTTCAGCCACAACAAAACGAAGGTAATCTCGGGCGATCCCGAGGATTTTTACAGCGACCCTGGCCGCGCGATCGGGGGGCAGGGCCCGCAAAATCTCGCCAACTTCTGGGCCACATACCGGATCAGCAGTGGTAGCCTGAAAAACGCCGGCTTAGGATTTGGCGGGAATTATGCAGGCGAATATAAGGTGATCGATAATAGCAAGACCGGTGTTTTTGTACTACCAAGCTACACTTTGCTGAATGCGAGCGTGTTCTATAATGCAAGCCATTTTCGGATTTCCTTGAACGTCAACAACCTCACCAGCAAGGAATATTACATCGGTTACTGGTCGGTGAACCCGCAGAAGCCGCGGAATTCGACGTTGAGCGTAGCTTATAAATTTTAAATAAATGAGTTGATTTTCAGGGGCCGGAAGCAGCGTTTTTGCTTCCGGCCTTGTTTTTTGTAAATTTTTTTGATCCATGCTGATAAGGTTGGATGGCGTGAGGTATAAACAGACATAGATTATCAGTCAGTCACTACCCAACTCCTTTCGCAGCACATGAAGGCATCTATCAAAAAAAACTACTGCACGCTGACCGACCTCGTCAAAGCCTGCCAAAATAACGACCCGCGCGCACAGACGCTATTCTATAACCGGTTCCGGACCGAGCTCATGCGCATTTGCGTGCGTTTCGCCCGGACGCGCATGGAGGCGGAGGACATTTATCAGGAGTCGTTCGTGAAAATTTTCAGGCATATTCACGACGTGCAGAACCTTGAATCGATAGAGTCCTGGATGCGCGCCGTCGTTACCCGCACGGCCATCAACTATTATCACCGTACCACCAAAAAGGAGGCAATGAACCACTCGATGGACATGTCGCCCATGGATTTCGAGTCCAACGACCATAACTGCATTATCGACATGCTTAGCCTCGGGATCGTCAACGAGATGATCGCCCAATTGCCTGAGGGGTACAAAAGGATCGTAAACCTGCACCTGATCGACGGCTATTCGCACATTGAAATCGCCCAGACACTGCGCATTACCGACAGTACTTCACGTTCGCAGTTGCTCCGAGGCCGAAATCTCCTCATGAAAAAGTTGAAGAAACAAGGAATTTCGGGCTACGAAATTCCTTGAATTCAGGCTGCTGCCGGATTTTCGGTCCCCAGTAATGCGGCTTGTATCCTGCCTACGAGCCCGCTTAGCGACTCGCTCCGGTTCTTGTGCGTGCAGGCATACCAGTGACGTGTACCGATCGCCGAACGGAAAGGCAGGGTCGTAAGTCCGCCCGTGCTCAGGTACTGGCGGGCTGCCCACTCGGCCATCACTGTAACACCCATCCCGAACCTGACCATCTCCACGATGGCCTCGGTCATGGGAATGTGGATGACTTTTTTGGGAGAAAGCCTGGATACCAGGTCTGGCGAAAGCAGGGAGTTGCTGCTGCCGGTCTGAAACGCCACGAGCGTTTCGGAATGAATGTCTGAAAATTCGAGCGGGGTGTTTCTTATTGCAAGCGGATGCTTGTCCGAAAGGAGTACCACCATCCGGTCTTCAAAGAGCGGTTCGAAATGCAAGCTGCTATTACTATTAGTCCCATTTACGAGCGCCAGTTCGAGTTTCCCGGCTTCGAGGTATTCCATAGGGCGGCGGGTTGCTTCCGCCACGATCTGGATGTCGGTGCCGGGATAATCCTCATGAAAACCGGTGAGCAGCCGGGGCAGCCAGTGATAGCATGTGTAGCATTCGGTGCTGATGCGGATCGTTTGCTTTTTGCCTTCACGCATTTCTTTCAATTCCGCTTCCAGCTCGCGGATCACAGGCAGCACCTTTTGCGAACTTGTTACCACGCGCTGCCCGGCCTCGTTGAGCACCAGCTTTTTGCCGATCCTGTTGAAGAGCTTTACGCCGCTGGCGGCTTCCAGGTCACGGATCTGGTGGCTTAACGCCGATTGTGTCAGGTTGAGTTTTTCGGCGGCTTTGGTTACCGATCCCTCACTCGTGATCTTTTCGATAATGTAAAGGTGTTGGAGCGTCAGCATGGCTTTTTGTATGAATATTTTTCATTGTTTTTATAAAAATAAATCATTTTTCTCATATATCTAAATCCAATACTTTTGTCATGTACTAAAAATCGATAGCACATGAAACTTCAGAGATTGTCCTGGGCAGGGTTAAAAGTTGAATCCAACGGACAAATATTACTCATAGACGCCGTACAGAATTATCAGCGCGGCGCCTCCATAGGACCCGAAAATCCTTTTCAATTTGTACAAAACACACCGGCGGACGTCGTTCTCGTCACGCATTTGCATTCAGACCATTACGATCCCGAAGCGATCCGCGCGGTATTGAAGCCGGAAGGCAGTTTTATCGTCTCCGAACAGATTGCCGCCGAGGTGCGTAACGACGGCTTCGCCCCGCTTACGCTCGCATTGAACAAGCCGCACCAGATCGGAAACTTTACGATCACTGCCGTATTTGCCATGGACGGTGTAGGCGACAAGCAGGTTTCCTGGGTGATCGAGGCCGATGGCCGGCGCATTCTGCATGGCGGTGATACCATGTGGCATAACCAGTTCTGGCAGCTGGGAAAAACCTGGCAGCATTTCGATGCCGTGTTCCTGCCGGTAAATGGCGCGGTGGTGAATATCCCGCGCGTGGCGCCCAGCCAGGTACCCATCACGCTCACACCCATTCAGGCGATTACGGTCACGCGCCTGCTGAACGCCGACGTGCTGGTGCCGATCCATTATGGTTTTCACAAAGAAGGTATGTATCACCAGTTCCCGCAAATGGAGGAAGAGCTGGGCCGCCAGGCCGATGCGCAAAATGTGAAAGTGCAATGGGTAGGGCAGGGAAGCATCGTCGCGTTACCATTGGCTGAGGAGCATGTTTGAGAGAGCCGCGTTAGACATTTTTTGTGTAGTTTGTTGTTGTGTTTAGGAAACGGCGATCGACAAACATTATGAAACAACTAAGTCTTTTTGGGTCACAGGAAGCATTGCAATTTCCCGAGGACCTGCTCCAATACTATCCTTGCTTCGTGCCGGCTAACGAAAGCGCCGGGCTCATGCGGCAATGGGTTACCGAGGTACCCTGGCGGGAACAGGTAATCCAGATGTACGGCAAGGAGGTCACTGCGCCAAGGCTGATGGCCTGGTTTGGTGATACCGATAAGGTGTATACGTTTTCCGGTACCAGGTTTGAGCCTTTCGCATGGACGAGCGAACTGGCCGGTCTCAAACAACGGATAGAGGCGGAGACAGGCTTTGCGTTCAATAGTGTATTGCTCAACTACTACCGGGATGGTAACGATTCGGTGGCCTGGCACGGAGATAATGAGCCGGAGCTGGGCCGGAATCCGGTGATCGCGTCGGTGAGCTTGGGGCAGGAGCGACGGTTCGAATTCCGGTACCGGCCCGACCACAGCCGCAAATATGGGCTGACGTTGGAAAACGGCTCGTTGCTCATCATGAAAGGCGATTTGCAGCATACCTGGGACCACCGGATTCCCAAATCGAAAACGCAAAACGGGCCGAGGATCAATCTGACGTTCAGGACGATCCGCAGGTAGGGTATGGCTAATCGCCAAATGCCGCGTATTGGTTACAAAATTTTAGAATTGTTCCAACGAAAGGAGCACAGGGCGCATCTATGTAACCGAAACCAACTTCATATTTAGCCCATGAAAACTACCCGTTTACTCCTTTCGTTGATGCTGCTCTGCTCTGTAATGGCCTGTAAAAATGAAAACGCCGACCCACTGGACGACACGACCAAAAGGGCGCTGAAAGAAAACAACGGCCTTGTCGGCAAATGGAAGATCGTTGAATATCTGGCCGATCCGGGTAATGGTAGCGGTACTTATCAAGAAGTGAAGAGTGATCTCGCGCATACCATCGAGTTCAAAGAGAATGGTGAATTTGTGGAAAAGAAGGCCCAGGGACAATCGTCGGTGCCGTTGTTCAATGCTTACAAGGTTCTCGACGACAAGCGTATCGAGCTGATACCGATCGATAAAAATTCGCCGTCACATATCTGGTTTTATTCAGATTTGTCGGCAAGCAAGGTTACCCTCGGTTATGGCTGCATCGAAGCTTGCTCCGGTAAATATGTGGCCGTGGAGTAGCCGGGCCGCCTGGTGCAAGTCAGTGAGCTCATCGACAAGAGCAACCAATTAACGGTCTGGTTTGTCATACTATCAGTTTGTCGAAATTTGCTAACTTTAACGATAAGCCAATAACGTCATGAAAACCAGACCGCTATTATTCTCCCTTTACGGCATCATGCTGGCAGTTTTCTGCCTGGGCTGTTCCGGCGATGAGATAACCGTTTCCGACGAGCAGGAGATTCTTTTCGAGGTCAATTATGTAAACTATGCGTGGGGCTTCCAGAACAACGGTTTCCTGATCGATAAAAAGGGCCTGGTGCGGACATTCGATAAGCCGAAAGACTGGAAATTTGCTGATTCCGGGCCAATTTCCGCTGCTGAAATGGATGAAAGGCTGTCTAAAACCACGCTTGTGAATTATACCGTACCGGCTGGCGAGCTCGCCCAGAGCATCGATAAATTGAAACGGGTGAGTGATGCCCGGTTCAGCGAGCCTTCCAGCCGCGGCGCGGATATGGGCGCGAGCGCATATTACATTTACCGGTATGACCCCGGCCAGAAAATATATACTGCTGTGCTGCTCCAAAGTGTCGGGGATAACGATGTGTTCAACCTCGACCCCGACGCCAAGGCATTATCGGAGTGGCTGGTGAAAGTGGCACAGGAAATCAGGTAATTGTCACAAAACAAAGCGGCTGCACTTTTACGGTGCAGCCGCTTTGTTTTGTGACCGGCTTAGGGCTTGAAAACGGAGAATTGGTGCGTTACCCCGCCTTCGGAAAGCACTACCTGGTAAATCCCCGGAACCAGCTTGCCTACCGGTAGTTGCAACATGCCATTCTGCACAGCCATCTTCTCCCGCACGACTACCGTCTGCCCGGAGGCATTGATAAGCCTGGCATCCATCAGGCCGCTTTTTTTACCCGGAAGTTCGATATGCAGCGTCGACTGCACAGGGTTGGGATAGAACTTCAATTTGCCCGCCGCCGGTGCGTCGATTGCGACCATGCGGCTATATGCGAATTTCCCGTCGGTATCGACTTGTTTGAGGCGGTAATAGGTGATGCCGGCGCCGAAATCGGGATCTGTAAAATGGTAGCGGTGTTGCACGGAAGAATTCCCGGCACCCGTGACCCTGCCGGTTTCCGTGAACGACCGGCCGCTGGTGCTTTCTTCAATTACAAAATAGGCATTGTCTTGTTCAGCACTCGTGACCCATTCCAGGCGATTGCCTTCGGGTGTGTTTTTACCATCGAAGCTGACGAGCGTCACCGGAAGCGCGCTGCCAGGCGGGGCATCCGAGAGCCCGAAACCCGAGAACCCCGTATTGAAGGTCGAGGTGAATGCGTAATCGGTATTCAATGCAGCGGCGGATTGTACGGCCACAAATACCGGGCTACCCGTACCTGTGCCGATACCGCCTTCGCGTTTACCCATGGATTTGATTTGCGCTCCGTTGAAAGTCGGCAATTCGGAAGATTTGAAATAAAGCGTGACCTCGTAGCTGCCGTTAGGGTTGTTGTTGGCGGGCGTAACCTTGAAAGTTTTATTGGTGATCTGGAAATTTGAAAATGGGACGGCATCGGTACCGGCCCGGTCGACCTCCACAGTGGTGCACCCGTAGTCGTGGGGGCTAAGATTTTTGATCTTCGCCATAATATTCCCGCTCGAAGGGTCATAGAAAACGGCAGTTTCGTTCGGGCCGAGATACTGCTGGTCGGCATTCCCGGTATTGACGGCGGTTAGGATGGCATCTGCGCGCGACGCCGCGATTTTTACATTATCAACAGCCCACCAGCGTTCCGAGTTTGCGACAAAACGGAACCGCACCTTCATGTTAGGATTGCCATATTGTGCCGGGATTGCCACGTTGCGAATATCGGGTGTCAGTGTCAGCAAATCACCCAGTTTTCCCGTTGCCTCGTTTTGCGTGAGCAAAAGCTGCCAGCTATTTCCGTCCCATACTTCAATGGTCCCCTGTTCGGCATAGCTACCGATGAACGGAAGCCACGCCTGCGAAAAGGTCAGCAAAATATTCTCGCGCCCGGCTGTATTCACAGGCGGAGATTCGAGGTATTCGTCGATGAGGATAGCATTGCCCTGGGTGGTGTTGCTGTTGATAAAGAAGAACGGCGAGCGCTGCGCGTCAAGCCCGGCATCGGAATACTGAGACACGGTCCAGGTGTGGGCGCTATTGCCGCCATTGTGTACCTGCCAATCGCCCGGGCCATTGTCAAAATTTGAATTGAGCAAAATATCGGTGTAAATCCCGGGCGTAAGGTCGTCGTCGGTGACGGATAGCTGCAAGTCCTGGAAATCCGATGCCGCATATCCGTTGCCGCCATTTGCATTGAGCGAATAGGAGAGGTTGATGGTCTCCGTACCTTCCACATATGCGTCGTTGTAGACCCTGACAACGATATTCTGGCTGGGCGTGGCAGCTGACAAATTGAAGGAAGTCGGTGAAATGGTATAATCGGCGGTGGTACCTTGCTTCGCGGTTCCTCCCGGTGTGTTCATTGTGATGGTTACAGGTTGTGACGGGGCTTTGTCGATCTGGACTGTCACGATCTTGTCAATATAATCCAGACAACCGGCGTTAATGGTTGCCTCACCCTCGTTGACGGAGGCCGATGACGTAAGAAAGTGCACGGCAGGCGTGCTGGCGCAGGTGTATACGCGAATGTTGTCGATATACCAGCCATCCACGGCATTGCAGGCGTCGGTACCCATTTCAAAACGGAAACGGATGTTGCTGCCGGGCAGCAAAGCGAGGGCCGACAAGTTGATTTGGCTTTGTCCCCAGGAACCGGCCACTGTGCCGCCATCGGAGCCGCTGAATGCCGGCTGGCCCTGCAAAGGATTGGAGTTGCCGGCAGCTGATGTGGTCAGGTTCATATTATAGGCATTGGCAGTAAAAGCTGTGGCCGGTACGATGGTCCAAGGCCCGCTGTTGATCGAATATTTGATATTACCGCCATCACGCCCTTCCTCGGTGGCCACATAATGATCGAATGCCATGGAGAGGGTCCCTGCAGTGCCTGCCGGGATTGCGATGGCCGGGCTTTCCATCCGGATAAGGCCCTGCTGAAACGAGTTGATACAATTGCCGCCCGGGTAGTCGATCCCGAAGGCTACTTTGCCTGATCGCCCGCCGGGTGCGTCAGCTTGTACCCAGCTGCGGCCTTCCCAGGTGCCGGAAACGGTTTGAAAGGAAGTGGTAAAGCCGCCCAATCCACTTTCAAAATTCTCGTAGTACAACGCCGTGCCCTCTTCGGCGCCCTCGCACAAGGGAGCGGCAGGTTTCAGCAGCGCCGTGTAAGCACAGTTGGTTTCGGCACGCAGCTCTACGGCCTGGATCACCTTTGCGAGCTGAATAGCATCACTCGCGCCAATTACCTCCGGAGCTGTACCGGCTACCGCATCATCGGTTGTGAGCGATAGCAGCGGTTGGGCGGTGAGCGAAAGCAGGGCGTCTTCGAGCATGTCGGCTATTGCTGCAAAATCGGTAGTACGGGTAATGTACTCCGATTGCGCACGCCAGAAAACATGCGAGGCCTTCACCAGCCCGATCCCGGTGATGGTCTGGCCATTGTATGTACCACCGTCGACCAGCAACGCAAATGCGTGATTGAGTACGCCACTGTTGATATGCACACCACCGTTGTCGCCACCCAGGCACCAATATTGAGGGTCGGATACCTTTCCTGGTTGTCCGAAACAGGTCGGGCTCCACATATCGCGCAATGCCCCTCCGAAAGCGGTAGCCTGTTCGCCTACCTGCCAGCGGTTTGAGCTGCCGCAGGCATTTCGGGGAAGTGCGCTCTCGCCTCCGTCCATATAGCCGTCGAGCTGGTCGACAACCTCTCCCCAGATATCTGAAAAAGCCTCGTTGAGCGCGCCCGCCTGCCAGCCGTAGACCAGCCCGCTCGTATATTCGGTATATGCGTGCGCCCACTCGTGGGCGACCACATCGTCGGCGGCCGTAGCGGTGCAGTAGTTGGCCGAAACACCGTCCCAGCTTGCATTGGGACAGCCCACAAGCGGGTTATTGTTGATCGTGATCATTGGAGCGTCGGTACCGTTGTAGGATAAACGACCGAAAGTATTTTTCATCAGATTATAAATAAAACCTGCCGATTGAACTTCCGATTGCTGCCACACGTCGAGGGTGCCCGGAAAGGTGTCACCTTCCTGCCACCGGAGATTTGGCAGACTGACGGACGTTTCATACAATTTCCGCTGAATACCGTGGATACCTGTGAATTGCTCTACCAGCGCGCCGCTGTGCGCATCGATGTACAGAAACTCACGGACGCCGCCGTCGTTTCGCACCGCTACCTCGTATACCAGCGATTTCTCTCCGTTATAGCCCTGAAGCAGCCCTTTTTGAAATATGTAAAGCGCGCTCTTTTCTGCACGCAGCGGACTGCCGGTGTTTTTCATCAACTGATCTTCGACCAGTGCCACGGCAACCTCTTCCGCTTCGTGCTGGGCGAGCGTCGGCACCACATTGACTTTAATATTCGTGATCAGGTTGCCATTAACGGCGGTCAGGTCGAGGTTCTTGTTAAAGTGGAATTTGTAAGTGCCATCGAACACCGGAACGCCCTGGTAGGTCTGTTCCATCGTCACGTGCTGGAACCCGTAAGCATCAGTTCGCTGTGCCCGAAATCTGAAATCGTCGTCGTTCTGCCGCATGCCGAGCATGGCGCGGCTCCCGGAAACAAACCTTGCCGCTTTTTGGCTTACATCATTACCTGGGACAGGATAGGCGCGTTGGACGGGGAACCTGAGGAAACTCAGCGCATTGGTGGCCGGGTCGACCGTAGGTATGGCGCCAGTCTGTGATGTGAAGGCATTCAGCTCGGTTTTGCCGACTTGCCCCCATGCAGCCTGAATGCCTGCCAGGACCCAGCAAACGGTTAGTAGCGTATTTTTCATAGAGTATGTAGAATATCGAGGTGACCATTGTCGAATTTAGTTAAATTAAAACAAAAAGCCGCCCAGGTTCCCGGGCGGCTTCGCTATGTACGATACGGGCCTGTTACGGCTGAAAGAATTTCACTGTGCCATCTTCCTCGTTGCTGGTTACGAGCAGGCTTTTGCCGTTCGGGCTTTTGTCCGATGAAATAAACAGCACACCTTCTGGCGCGTCACCGGTTTTGATGATTTGCAAGAATTGGGGGGCGCCGGGGTTGGTCAGGTCGTAAACACCCACTGCGTCTGCACGCTCCATAGCAACGAATGCGACAGGCTTGCCATTCACCCAGCCTACGGTAACGCCTTCGGCTTCCACACCTTTGTCGTCGGACCGGCTGTCGTCGTAAGCGCCGGCTTTGATGGCCTCTTGTTCGAGCGAGTTACCGGATTCGTACACGCGCTTCATATCGGCCGCATGGAAAACACTGAAACCGCGGCCGCCGAAGCTGTACAGTTCTTCATAAGTACCGTCGTTTTCAAAGTCGCCGCGTGTGCTCGTCACGCGCAGGCGCCCGAGGTTCGAGGTCTTTTTCAGTTCGTCGCCATTGGGGAAGTAGACAGGGTTCAGTTTGAGTGAGCTCACACGCTTCTGCTCGTCGAATGTGCTGTATTCCCGGGCGTCGCCTTCGTCGGCGGTGATTAGGTACGGGGTGCCGTTCACGGTGAAATACGAGATCGCATCCGGGAGGTAGAACGATTTGATCGGCCAGTTTTTTAGTTCAACTTTCTTGTCGTCGTCGCTGGCGTCGAGCGAGTTGAGAATGTAGCTAATATCTTTCGTGCCGAGCGCGTGCAGGTTCAGTATCTTACCGTTTATCAGGTCGATTTCGGCGATACCGTTGTTTTCCTGCAAGGTCACAAATGCCTTTTGCGAGTTGTCGGAGATCGCCACATATTCAGGCTCGATATCTTGTGCAAAGGTTGCCTTGGGCCCAAACTTGCGGAAGCCCTTTGGTGCCAATGCGTTGTACATTCCTTCGAATGCATCGAAATTGAGCGTTTTGACGCTATAACCGTTTGTGACATCGATGATGGACACCGAACCCTCGGGATCCACGCTGTAATCGGCACTGGGTTCGCCTTCGTTTGCGGTCACGATGAAGCGGCCGTCAGGGCTGAACGTCACCATGTCGGGCAACGCACCGACAGTAACCTGTTTGATCATTGCCAAGGTGCTCGTATTCATTACAATCACACTTCCATTTGCCTGCTTATTGATCGCTTCGAGGGCGATCGCCAGTTTTCCGTTTGAAACCGCCACGCTATTGGCCACGCCGCCGAGCGCCGAAACGTCGATCGGTTGCAGCTTGGTAATCGCGGGGAATGCCGAGAGGTCGAGTACATCCACAATGGCAGCTTTTTCATTATTTACGGTAAATAGTCTTTTAGAAGCAGGATCATACGCCGAGATTTCAGCCGCGGCCACTTTACCCAGGTCTACGCCGGCTACTTCTTTGAAAGCCGAAGGGTCTTCCTGTACAGGGTTTTGAGGCGCATGGTCGGTACAACCATTCATGACAGCTGCCGCAAGCAACAGTGCAAGTAGAGATTTCTTTTGCATTTTGATTTGTGAGTAGTTTAAAAGCTAAAAATACTCACGTGGCAAAACGGTGCGGGGGCGTATGGGAAGACTTAACAGAATGATAACGCCAGACTCCATTTTGTTTCCCAAATGGCTTGTTATCAAAGTTTTTGGTTAATGGTAGGGTAATAATTGCTTGACATTACGGAAATGTTAGAAGCCCGCGGCCCAGGCGATCCCGCCCATGATATGTTTCATGGAGGTAGGATCATTGTATGTAGAAGCATTGTGTCCGATAGCCGTGTAAAACATCCTCCCGGCACCCATGCGCCGTGACCAGGCAATCGGATGGTCACGGCGCATAGCCTCGGGCCAGAATGCCGGGTAGGTATCTTCATCGACGGTCAATAGTACCTGAAAACCGGGCTTTCCGCGAACGCTTTCGCGGAAATTATACCATTCGTCTTTTTTCGACCAGCGTGCTCGCAGGCCGTCGGTGGCGGGATGCGCGCCTGGTTCGGTTACGATTTCTGCTTCGGGAATCGGGTAGGGTAAAAAAGTGTGGCTCCGGAAACGTGTACCGAGCAGCGTTCCATACCATTTCCAGTCGTACTCGCAGTCGGACGCGGAATGAATGCCCGCGTAGCCCCCGCCGTTTTCGATGTATTTTTCAAATGCACGCTGCTGTTCGTCGGTAAGAAAATCGCCGGTGGGAGAAAGAAACACGACAGCGCGGTAGGATTTAAGGCAAATTTCATGGAAATAGGCAGCATTCTCTGTCGCTACCACCTCCCAGCCGCGTTTTTTACCTTCTTCCTGAATAGCCTTTACACCCGCTTCGATGGACGCGTGGCGATAGCCGTTGGTTTTGGAAAATACCAGTATGGCATTCGGCGTTTTGGCTACGCAGTTTGCCGGAATGGCTGTTTCAAAAGCCGGTTTTTGCCAGGGTAACCAACGCATTGCATGCATTGCGTAACCGGCCGCTGCCGCCACGATAATGATTACCAAGTACAGTATTTTGGATACCATACCCGGCAAACAGGTTTCGTTGGCAATAAGTTGGCGAAAAAGTTAAAACCTGCTCCTCTGAAAAAATAAAGATTCCCCCGAATGCCGGGGGAATCTTTACGAAAAAACCACATCCTAAGTTAATCTGTCAATTCCAGCCGCCTCCCAATGCCCGGTAGATATTCACCATGGCATTCATCTGCTTCATTTTGGTTTCGATCAGTTCGAATTTCGACTCCAACGCGTCGCGCTGGGTCAGCAATACTTCCATATAGTCGGCACGGGCCGAGGCAAACAACCGGTTCGAAATGGCGGTCGACTGGTTCAATGCTTCCACTTCCTTCGTTTTCAGGTCGTAGCTTTTTTCCAGGTTATTGATATTCGAAAGCTGGTTGACCACTTCGATATACGCATTCAAAACCGTACGCTCGTAGTTGTAGATCGCCTGGATCTGACGCGCATTTGCATTGGCATAACCCGCGCGGATCGCATAACGGTTGATCACCGGGCCCGCCAGGTCACCGATCAGCGATCCCATGATCGACTCCGGTACGCGGGCGAGGTAAATCGGGCTGAATGCCTGAAGTCCCAGGCTGGCCGACAATCCCAATGAAGGATAGAAATTAGCCCTTGCTACGATCACGTCGATTTTCGCGGCTTCCAGGTCAAGCTCCGCCTGTTTGATATCCGGGCGGTTGGAGAGCAGCTGCGAAGGGATACCGGACTGTACGATGTTCGGAACGAGGTTTTCGAAGCCCTGGCCCGTGCGCTGTACCGGTTGCGGGTATCGGCCGACGAGGAAGTTGATCCGGTTCTCGGTTTCGACGATCTGCTGCTGGATACCATATTGCAGGTTTTGCGTTTTCAGCACCTGTGCTTCGAACCGGCGCACGGCCAGCTCGGTAACACGGGTCGCCTCTTTCTCCATTCTTACGATCTTCAACGCATTATTCTGGATGTCGATGTTCTGGCGGATAATGGCCAGCTGCGTGTCCAATGCGAGCAGTTCGTAATAGGAGTTAGCGATTTCGGCCGCAAGGTTGGTCATCATGAAGTTTTTGCCTTCAATGGACGACAAATACCGTGTTGCAGCCGCCTTTTTAGCGTTGCGCAGTTTGTGCCAGATATCGACCTCCCAGCGCGCTACCGCCGCGATATTGACATCGGGAAGCGGATCGGGTGTTTCCCTGCCGGGTTTAATGTCGGTAGTCGCTTCGCTGGCACCGATATTGGTATAGCGTGCCGCTTTTTCGACACCCGCCCCGCCACGAAGGCCTACGAATGGCAGGTATTCCCCTTTGCGGGCGCCGATCTCGTTTTGCGAGATAGCGATCTCCTGCATTGTGATGTTCAGCTCCTGGTTATTCTTGAATGCGGTGTCTATCAGCGCATTCAGGTAAGGATCTGTAAAAAACGATTTCCAGCTTACCTTTCCGGTGTTGGTGGAGTCCTGTGAGCCGTTGTAGCTCACAGGTACCACTTTGTTCTCTGTCTTCTGGGGCAGCGTCGGGATGTTACAGGCCGAGTAGGTCAGCCCGATGAACGCGATACCGGCCCAGTTCAATATTCTTTTATTTCGCATGTTCGTCGTTATCTTCTGAATGTGGGAAAGCGTCAATGGCGTGTACGAATCCTTCGGACAGCGGGCTGTCGTCTTCATTCTTGATCAGCTGTCGGCCGTCAGCCATTTTGGCAAATATGTAATACAACCCCGGGATGATGACGACCCCGAAAATGGTACCGAACAACATCCCGCCCAATGCCGAGGCACCGATGGTACGGTTACCGATCGCACCCGCACCGGTGGCGATGATCAGCGGGATCAGACCCGCTACGAATGCGAAGGAGGTCATCAGGATCGGGCGGAAGCGGACCCTGGCACCTTCAATGGCCGCTTCAAGGATTGTCGCGCCTTCCTGCCGTTTCTGAACGGCGAATTCGACGATCAATACCGCGTTTTTACCCAAAAGACCGACAAGCATGATCAGACCGATCTGTGCGTAGATGTTGTTTTCCAGGCCCATCAGGTTCAGTACGAGGAATGAACCGAATACACCCACAGGAAGGGAAGTCACAACCGCCAATGGAATGATGAAGCTTTCGTACTGCGCCGCAAGCACCAGGTACACGAACGCCAACACGATCATGAATACCACCAGGGATTCGTTACCGCGGATCGATTCGTCATAGGAAAGACCTTCGAATGCGATATCGTAGCCCTTCGGCAACGTTTTGGCTGCCACTTCGCGGATCGCCTGAATGGCCTCGGCAGTGGTATAGCCTTTTGCCGGAAGTCCCTGGATCGCCGCGGAGTTATACAGGTTGAAACGCGTGATCTCGTTAGGTCCCTGACCTTTTTTGAGCTTCATAAATGAGGAATAGGGCACCATTTCGCCGGCATCGTTCTTCACAAACAGTTTCAAAAGGTCGCTAGGAAGCCTTCTGTACTGAGGATCGGACTGGACGTACACTTTGAAGAACTGGTTGAACTTGATAAAACCCTGTTCGTAGGTACTACCGATCATGATGTTGAGGTTATCCATCGCTTTTCCGATCGATACGCCTTTCTGCATCGCCAGCTTGTTGTCGATTTCCAGCTCGTATTGCGGATAATTCGCAGCGAAGAAGGTGAACAGGCCGGTCAGCTCTTTGCGCTTGCCTAGGTCCTCCATGAACTGCTTGTTGATCTCATCGAATTCGTGGTAGTCGGTATCCGTGTTTTTATCGAGCAAACGCATCGAGAAACCACCGGATGTACCGAAGCCTGGGATGGCAGGCGGTTCGAAAAACTCGACCGTCGCGCCAAGGCCTTTCGACGCATGTTCCAGCTCTTCCATGATCTCCTTCACATTCTGTTTACGGTCGTGCCATGGTTTGAGGTTGATCAGACAGGTACCCGCATTGGAACCGCGACCTTCCGTCATGATCTCATAACCTGCCAGTGACGATACGGATTCGATTCCTTCAACTTCCTCGCAAATTTTTTGCAGGCGGCGGGATACTTCATTGGTTTTTTCCAAAGTCGAACCCGGAGGTGTCTGGATGATCGCGTAAATCGTACTCTGATCTTCGTTAGGGATAAAACCTGCCGGCACCACCGAGTTTTCATACCAGATACCCGCGCAGAATACACCCAGGATCAGGAATGTAACCACGCGGCGGTTCACGATCAGTCTCAGCAGGTGGACATACCACCCGGTCATCTTGTCGAAACCGCGGTTAAAGCTGTCGAGGGCACGGGTGAGCGGGTTTTTCTTGCGCTCGTGGCCGTGATGGTTTTTGAGCATGATCGCACAGAGTACCGGCGTCAGCGTCAACGCGATAAGCGCCGAGATCACGATCGAACTGGCCATCGTGATCGAGAACTGGCGGTAGAAGGTACCCACAGGCCCCGACATGAACGAAATAGGCAGGAACACCGAAACCATTACAGCCGTGATCGCGATAATCGCACCTGAAATCTCGCCAAGAACTTTTCTAACAGCGTTAAATGGTGATAAATGCGGCTCTTCTTCCATCTTGGCATGGACCGCTTCTACCACCACAATCGCATCATCGACCACAATACCGATCGCCAATACAAGCGCAAAAAGAGTGATAAGGTTAATCGAAAGGCCGAATGCCTGGATCACAAAGAATGCACCCACCAATGATACCGGTACCGCAAGGATCGGGATCAAGGTCGAACGCCAGTCGCCGAGGAAGATGAACACCACGATGGCCACGAGGATAAATGCATCGCGCAAAGTGTGGATTACCTGCTCAATGGACGCATCGAGGAATGTCGAAACGTCATAGCTGATCTTGTAATCCATGCCCGGAGGAAAGGAGGCTTTCATGACGTCCAGTTTCTGCTTTACCTCTTTAATTACGTCGCTTGCATTACTGCCGTAGTTCTGGCGCAATACGATCGCCGCAGAGGCTTTACCGTCCAGGTTGGAGTAAATATCGAAGAACTCACTACCCAGTTCTACTTTGGCAATGTCCTTCAAATGGATGCTCTCACCCTGGGAATTGGCACGGATGATGATGTCCTCGTACTCTTTCGGCTCGCTGTAACGGCCTTTGTAAGTCAATACGTATTCCAGAGACTGTGCGGCGATACCCGAGCTTTGTCCGATCCGGCCGGGACGACCGATGATACTTTGCTCGCCCAACGCCTTCATTACTTCTTCTACCGAAATGCTGTACGCACGCATACGGTCGGGGTTGAGCCATACGCGCATGGCGTAACGGCGGCTACCGAGGATCTGCGCACGTGCTACCCCTTTGGTCCGCTGGATTTCAGGGATCATTTTAACGGTGGCGTAATTGAAGAGGAATTTCTCGTCAATACTCTTGGTCTTGGAGTAGAGGTTGACGTACATCAGCATACTCGGCTGGATAGGCGTGATAATAACCCCTTCACGCTGAACGAGTTCGGGGAGGAGCGGCATTACCTGGTCAACCCTCGTTTTTACCCTGATCACCGCGTCGTTGGGGTCGGTACCGGGTTCGAAGATGATCCGCAGCGTCGCTTCACCGGCACTGGTGGCGTCGGTAGCGATATAGCGCATGTCCTGAACACCGTTAATCGCCTGTTCCAGCGTAATGAGCGTAGATTTTACCAACACGTCGGCACTCGATCCCGGGTAGGCGATGAAGATGTTAACAGTGGTAGGTGCAATGTCCGGGAACTGCGAGATGGGCAGTTTTTTGATAGCCAGTATACCTACGAAGACTATCATGACCGATATCACAATCGCGAATACAGGTCGTCGTATGAATTGATTAAACATATCTTTTGCTTTCGGACCTGATTATTCCGCGTACAGGCTGAGGTGAGAAATAACCGAATCGGGCTTCTGGAATTTGTAGCTGATTTTCTGGTTTTCGCGTACCTGACGCAAGCCTTCCAGCAGTATTTTGTCGTCCTTCTGAAGTCCGTGTGAAACCGCGAAAATGTGCGGCAGCTCGGCAGCGATTGTGATCTCGCGCGACTGGACCTTGTTATCCTTGTCGAGCACGTAACAGTATTTCTTTTCCAAAACTTCGAAAGTCGCTTTTTGCGGAATGAGCAACGCGTTTTTCAAGGGTACGCTTACCTGTACGTTGCCGGTTTCGCCGTGGCGAAGCAAGCCTTTGGGGTTCGGGAACGTGGCCCGAAATGCGATATTACCTGTTTCGTTATTGAAATCGGCCTCGATGGTTTTCACCGCTCCGGTATAATCGAAGAGCTTCTCGTTGGCCATTTTGAGTTTCACTTTCAGGAGGTTACCGCCGTCTTCGCCGGATTTATAATCGAGGTATTCGGCTTCGGGAACGTTGAAGTAAACCCACATTTCGCTGTTGTCGGAAAGGGTAGTGAGCAGGTCGCCTTCATCCACGAGGCTTCCCAGCCGTACCTGGAAATGGTCCATGATACCACTGAACGGCGCACGGATTTCGGTAAATCCGAGGTGCGTCGAGGCAAGCCCCAGTTCCGCTTTGGCTTTATCCAGTTTCGCTTTGGCCAATGCGAGTTCGTTTTTAGAAACCACATTGCTGTCGGCCAGCGCTTTGGTGTTTTTGAATTCTATTTCGGCGAAATTCGCTTCTGCCTGGGCTTTTTGTTGCTCGGCCTGGTACACCATCGGCATGATCTGGAACATCAGCTGTCCTTTTTTCACCGTCTGGCCTTCATCCACATATATTTTCTGCAAATAACCTCTTTCCAGCGCACGCAACTCGATATGGCTGATCGCCCTGATCTGGCTCACGTACTCTTTTATAATGGTAGTGTCTTTTTGTAAGGGGCTTGTTACCAGATAATTAACCTCTTTTTCTTTTTCTTCTTCGTGTTTTGATGTACAGCCTGTCTGATACAACAATGCACCCAAGCTCACGAGCATGAGAATTCTTTTCATGATGATTTTTGGAGTTAGCAAAATGGAATTTTTGATAGTTTCTGTTCGTATGGGTGTGCCTGACGGCACGGAATGGGCAGCCGTGAGCTACCGGGGATTGGCGCCACGACGACCGGATTAGCAGGCCGTAGAATAGCCTGCCGCTGAGCGGGATCAAATCCTGAGAACGCGGAGCCTCAGATATCGGTGAGGGAAATAAAATGCGCTAAACCGCGGTAAGGGCCGGGTTTTAGGGATGTAGCAAAAGGGAAAGGACTGGCGCGAAGCAAACGGGGCAGCAAATATGCCGCCTGCGCGGGGTGTCTTTTTAGCGGAAAACGATTCGCTGGAATCTTCTTCTTTTTCCTCGGAGATGGTCCTGACGAACTCCGTGAACTTCCGGGCGGCATCCGGCAGGCGGAATGCAGGGGCGTTGTCATCGAAAGCCTGTACAAAATTCGGGTGCTCCGATTGGGCAAGGATCTGAATGGGGGCCATGCAGACTTGATGCTCCTGTGAGCCCGCATACATATTGCTGTATCCGTCCACCAGGAGAATGCACAGGGGCAGGAGATATTTCAGCAATTCTTTAATCATCTTAACGGGTCGCTATTGAGTGTTTTGTATATTTTGAAGACCTTAATTGGTCTCAATATTTCAAGTCTTTGAAAATGAGCATGCGTTTAGGCGCTGTTTGTCATGGGCGCGGTTTGTGAAATTGTTCTTTTCGTAGGTGTGTGCCTCTTATACGCATACAAAAACCGCACTTCATCCTTAACTCCATGTTAAAAGGATGTTAAAAAGGGATTAAAATCTTCGAACGGCTGTCACGCCTGACCCTGCGGCGTGCAAGGGAGTCTGTTTGGGATAAAATATTCTTTTAATTATTATATTATTGGTTGCATTTAATTGGCTGGTGCAAACCTCCTTTTTATCGCTTGTGCAAAGCTCCTGCTTTGCACTACCTATTCGCAGGCCTCCGGCCGGTCATTATCGCAAGACGACGCTGCAATATCGACCGGCCGGAGGCCTGCGAATAGAGGGCCCGAAGGATGACCTTCGGCCTCACTACCGTGCTTCTTCCAGAAAATGCCGCCCTCGGTTCCGATATGCATGAATACCGGTGCTGATCAGAATAACCGCCGAAACAATGAGCGACGCATTCACAACTGCCGGAGTAGTGCCCCAGTTGGCGGCAGCGACGGCTGTCAGCGCCCACACGCCTACCATCGCGGACTCCCGCAGGTTACGTTTCCACGTGAGGCCCACGTACACGATTCCTGCGACGCAGATCATGATCATAGTCCAGGTTACCGGTGAAAGGCCGAAGCCATCCCAGCCGATCTTGGTGAGCCATGCCGCTACATTGGCGATGAGCGCCACGGAAATCCAGCCCAGGTAAATGGCGAATGGCCACCAGGTAAGGGCAATTTTTTTAATAGGTATCAGGTCGATTTCCATACGGGTACGCACGATGATCTGCCACAGCGAGGTGAGCAACACGATCATGATGAGTACCGAAAGCCCGGTAAAATCGTAAAGCCATGCGACTACCCAAGCCGAGTTGGCAGCACAGGAAATCACAAACATCCAGCCGATTTTTCCCACCACGGCGGGAACTTCGCGCTTGCCGGAAATACCCCGCGCCTGGTAAACCACAAATGCGGCCAGGAACAGGTAAATCACACCCCAGATAGAGAATGCGTAGCCGGATGGTGTAAAGAAGTTTTGGTACCGCGCCGAGACGCTGGCCATGGTATTGTTGTTGAAAATGCCGGTATTGGATAGGTAATTGACCACTACTGTGACGATCAATGCAATGATATTGGCTGCTTGCAATGTTTTTTTCATAAGTGTTCCAGTTTCTTATTGTTATGCCATGGCGCGAAGGTCTTCCTTCGTGCCTACTATTCGCAGGCCTCCGGCCGGTCTTTACCGAAAGACGGCATTGCATGAACGGCCGGCCAGAGGCCTGCAAATAACTTGTCACGAAGGAAGACCCTCGCGCCACCCGCGTTAAAGATCAAAAATTATGCCCGCATGCAATGCGCATTATGGGCCTTTTGCTTCTTTCGTTCCGCGAAAGCTATCTTGTGTGGGGGCGCGCCGTGTCAAATGGTGAGTTGCACCGGTAGCGATGCCGGGTGTGCTTCGAGGGCTAGCGAGAGTTTAACTTCAAATGTATCGTCGGCATTGCGGATAGTCAGATTGTGCCTGTCCGGATAGATCAGCGAGAGGCGCCGCAGGACGTTCTGGAGACCTATTCCGCCATAATGCAGCGCCTGTCTGGTCGTGAGTGGGGAAGTAGTGTTGGATACTTCGAATTCGAGGCAATTCGCTTGGGCGTACAGCCGGATTTCGATGCGGTTTTCACGGGCGCTATCCTTTGAGACGTGCTTGAAAGCATTTTCAACAAAAGTCATTAAAATGAACGGCGCGATGCCCGCGCCGGCAGGCAGTTCTTCGGAAATATCGGTAGTGACGCCGACGCTACGGTTCTGGCGGAGTTTTTCGAGTGCAATGAAGTTGTGCAGGTAAGCGATTTCCTTGGTGAGCGGCACCAGCTCGTCGTTGCACTCATACAGATGATGCCGCAGCAGTTCCGAAAACTTCGCCAGCGACGAAGACGCCGCGTCGGGGTTTTTGTGTATGAGAAAAAAGATGGAATTAATGCTGTTAAAGAGGAAATGCGGGTTGAACTGGTATTTCAAAAACCGTAGTTCGGTTTCGAGTTTCTCCTTTTCCAATAGCTCTTTCCGCCGTTCGGTACTGATCCAGTTTTTCGTGAGTTTAATACTCATCGCCAGCGTGGTACTCGCCAGGGTGGAAGGCATAGCCTCGCCGAAGAAGTAGAAGAAACAGTTGTTGCCCCTGCCAAAAAGCGTCTCCACCGATTGATGCGCCACCCATGCGCTCACATAGTAACCCGAAACGATGGCCAGTGCCGCAGCAAGCAAGGTAATGCCGAGATAGCCGATATAGGATTTCAATAATCCTTTTTCGAGGTATTTCGGGATGAGATAATACAAATTGAAATAAACCGCCACCGCTTGCAGTACCACATAAAACGCGAATTTGACGGCATAAGGCGAAAACAGGATACTGTTTGCCGCTGTCCATGGATTGCCCATCGCTACCACCCACCACAAGTAATGGTAAGCGAGCCAGAATGGAATATGGTAAAGTTTGGAGACAGCCTTTTGCATACCCGAATTTATCAAATATTGGAAAGCAAAGGTAAATTTCTGACGCGCTTACCGGTGGCCGCGAAGAAGGCATTCGCCAGTGCCGGTGCAACAGGCGCAACGCCCGGCTCCCCGGCGCCGCCCATCTTGCCGTCGTCTTCGACAATGTGTACCTCAATGGCCGGGGCTTCTTCCATCCTCAGCATGCGGTAATCATGGAAGTTACGCTGCCGGATTGCGCCTTTTTCAATCGTAATTTCGCCGAACAACGCAGCAGTGAGGCCGTAAATGATCCCGCCTTCCATCTGCGCCCTAATGCCATCCGGATTCACCGCCAGTCCGCAGGCAATGACGCATACCACGCGATGAACTTTCAGGTTTTCGTTTAAATAGGATATTTCAACTACCTGTGCCACCACGCTGCCCATGGATGCATGAACGGCCACGCCATGGAAATGTCCTGCCGGCAACGGGTTGCCCCAGCCGGCTTTTTCGGCGGCGGTCGTCAATGCAGCGAAATGCCTCGGGTGGTGGGCAAGTAATTTTTTGCGGTATTCCACGGCGTCGGTTCCGGCACGGGAAGCCAGCTCGTCGATGGCCGTTTCCATCACAAACGCCGTGTGCGTATTGCCTACCGATCGCCACGCCAGCACCGGGATATTGTTGGTGGTCGTGTGCAAAACCACGGAATGGTCGGGGCAACCGGCAAGATAGGGCGAGCCGTTCACGCCGTCGAGTGTGCTGTAATCGATCCCGTTGGGCGCAATATCTTTTTCTAAAACAGTATTGACAAAAAGCGATTGCCCGATTACATCGTGCCGCCAGGCCATTGGCATACCTTCCGCATCCGTTCCCACTTTGACCCGATGCAGATACACAGGCCGGTAATAGCCACCCCGGATATCGTCTTCCCGCGTCCAGACCAGTTTGACGGGCTCGCCGGTTGCCTGGGCAATATGCACCGCCTCCATTACCCAATCGTTCCCGAATGAACCGCGCCGACCGAAACTCCCACCCATGGCCGGCGTGTAGAACACCACCTGGTCGTCCCCGAAACCCAGCGACCGCGCTACTTCCTGCCGGTGGAGGGAAGACGATTGTGTCGCCGTCCATATTTCACACCTGTCAGCCGATAGTTTTACCGTGCAGTTGAGCGTTTCCATCGGGGAATGCGCGAGATAGGGAAAACAAAATTCCTGTTCATATACCTGTTTTGCATTCTGCCAGGCATTTTCAACTTCCCCTTTGGATTGTCCGACGATGCCCGGTTGCCTGGCTATCTCGCGGTATTGCGCAAATTGCTCCGAGGTATCAGGGTTAATATGCCCAGAGGGGTCCCATCCGACACGCAATACTTTCCTTCCTTGCATAGCCGCCCAGAAATGATCGGCCACCACGGCAACGCCCTCGGGTACCTGCACCACCTTGCGCACGCCCGGAATGCGCATCGCTTCCGACGCATCGAAAGATTTGACCTTGCCGCCAAACACCGGGCAACGTTCCAGCACGGCGGTAAGCAACCCCGGGAACCGGATATCGATGCCATATAGCGTTTTGCCGTTGACCTTATCCGGTACATCCAGCTTGGGCGGCGCAGCGTCGCCGATCAGTTTCCATTCTTTGCGCCCGCGCAACTTTACGTTGGGGATAGGCAAGCGGGCGGCATCGGCAGCCAGGGAGCCGTAGCTCAGCCTTTTTGATCCGGCTTCCACATAACCTCCGGCAGTGGTGCATTGATCCGGGGAAATGCCGAGGCGTTGTGCTGCCGCCTGTACGAGCATTGTGCGGGCAACGGCGCCCGTTGTTCGGTAGCGGTCAAATTCGGAGCGTGTCGTGTCGGATCCGCCGGTTGAAAGCACCCACATGCTTTCCTCGGTATGCGGGCCTTCGATTACCCGGTGCTCCACGCGTATCCGCGCCCATTCGCAATCAAGCTCTTCGGCGATGAGGATGGCAAGTGTTGTCCATACGCCCTGGCCCATCTCGACTTTGTTGAGAATAATGCGGATAGTTTCGTCGGCGCCGATCCGCAGCAATGCGTTCGGTGAAAAGCCTTGCTCTGGCAATGCCGCTACCGCAGATTTACCAGGCACGAAGAAGGAGAGTAACAGACCGCCCGTTGCCAACGCGGTTGTTTGTATAAAGTCACGGCGGTCCATAGGATGAGCATACCAAAGTTCTCCCGTAAAGGAAGAGCCCGCAATGGCTGCACGAAAATTGTTTTGACAACAGGTCGGTGAAAACGGATCAAATGCAGCTATCGGACAGTATGCGTATCCCGCTTCGTTTCATGAGTTCGCTGGCATTGAAATCGGTACAAATCCCAGGTGTAAGCCGGTAGTCGAACGAAATCTGCCCGTCGCTGATGACGCTGTTGAAGCTGAAATTTTCGATCGCTAGATCTTTGGTTAGTTTGGCCAGGTCGAGGTCGTGGGTAGAGATCATTCCAAATGCGTTGAGCTCGCCGAGCTGGCGGATCAGCGACACGCCGCCGCGGAAGCGGTCCTGCGAGTTGGTGCCTTTAAACATCTCGTCGAGCTGGAAAAAAATCGGCTCGCCTTCGCTCACGAGCCTCAGCAATTGCTCGATCCGTTGCAGTTCCGCATAAAACGACGACACCGATTCTTCAAGGTTATCCTGCGTGCGCATACTCGTGAATATGCGCAAGGGCGACACCCGGGCGCGTGACGCGCAACAAGGCGCGCCCATGAATGCGAGTACGAGGTTGATGCCCACTGTCCTCAAAAATGTGCTTTTACCAGCCATATTGGAGCCGGTGATCATCGTAGTGGCACCACGGCCATTCATGGTGAAGTCATTGCAGACTCGCTTATTGGCCTTTAACAACGGGTGTCCAACTGTCAGAAAATCAATCAGATATGGTTCGGCGGTGATCTCTGGAAAAGTGAAGTCCGGATTAGCATGCGCGAACCCCGCGATGCTCGCGAGCGCTTCCAGTTCACTGACCGACGCGATCCAGGGGCGGATATGGTCACGGTTCCTGGATTTCCAGTCTTCCGTTTTCAGGATCAGGCGGATGTCGATGAGCCACAGGTTGTTGATCATTCCGTAAAAAGCATTCTTGCCGACGCTGTTGCGTGTACCTTTTTGCTGGAACATTTCCAGTGTCCTTTTCAATGCGCCGATTTCGGATGCAGCCGGATTGCCCGGCTGGGTGAGGGCCGCGCGCAACTCGCCGAGTTTTTCGGATTTAAAAGATTGTTTTTCAATCGTTTCAATGAGCGATTGATACGCGCCGAGAATGCCGGTGTTACGCTGAGTGCTCAGTATGATGTGCTCGGATGCCTGTTTGAATTTGCGCAGATAAATGGAGTTGATGACCAGGCTAAGTACCAGAGGCACCAAATGGATGCCGGAAAGCTCGCTGAGATGAAATAGGAAATGATACAGGAAATAAGCGAATGCGGCGGTGGATACTGCGGCGAGAGCGAAGCTGATTGTCAGCAACCTTTCTCGCGACGGCAGGAACCGCGGCGCTTCTTCGACCCATTTCAACAGTAATTGGTAGTCGCTGTTGTTCGATTCAAATTGCATTCCGGAAACTTGGAAATCCTGCCGCCAATCGAGCTTTGGCGCCAGTTCGCATACGGCCGCCTGACGGGCAGCGATGGTTTGGCGGTCGGCAGGTGCTGCGAGCCAATGCGCCAAAAGCCGTGCGCCGGACTCGGTGGTGGTCCTGTTCAGCAACTGAAAAAGCGAGTGATGACCGAAAACGTCGAGATCGGCGGCGTAGTCGTGGTTTCGGTGCGGAAACTCGCTGCCAGTTGGAAACCCGGACAGGTCGTTGCTCATCCGCAGGAGTTCAGCTTCATTGATTTGTACTAAAAAATCAATCCGCTTTTTGTCGGCAGCGATCTGGTTGTATTTGTGTAGTGTTAAAACAAACAATATGGCACCGGTAATCGCGCTGGCGGCTACGGGAACAATCCAGCCGCTGGCGGCGAATAGCATGACCAGGATGCCGGTTGTCAGAAAGATGGCCAGCCGCATGTAGGAAAGCCTGTTGAGCTCGGGGATGAGACTAGCGGCTGAGGTCTTGTATGCCTGGACTTTGTCGTGATATATTTCTTTCATTCAAATTCGATTCAGTTGCCGGTCGCCGGATCGCCGGATCGCCGGTCGCCGGCAGACGACACAATGTATGCGATCGGTATTCCCACGGCGACGATCACGATCGCGATGCCCAGCAATGCTGCGCCGGGGTCGGGGAGGGGCATGCCTTCGAACACGATCTGCAACACCCCGAGGTTCATCACGAGCCAGATGAAAACGCCGTAGAGAATGCCGCTGAGGAGTTTGCGCTGACGCAGAAAGGATAAGCCGGGGTAAATAATGTAATAGAAGACTGAAAAAATGAAAGCGATCAGGAAATGCAGCAGCAGGCCGCCGATGATCATCGGCGTACCACCCGAATAGGCGGCTTTGCCGAAAATGCCGCTGGCGATCGACATCAGTATGCGCGCCGGACTGGTTTTCTCCAATATGACCGCGTACACCAGAAATGCCGCCAGGATGTCCAGCGTGCCTGCTACCAAAGTGGCGGATAAGATGGTATTCCGGCCCGATCTGCCAATTTTTAAAACACTCATAACAATCCCGGATAAAGTTGAACAGCGCTCCTACTTAGTAAAGACGGAGCCCGTCGGAATCTGCTCGGCTTTGGCAAATGCACGTTCATATTTTGCCTTGATACCCGGTAGATGCTTCGTTTTTCGCTGTGCTTTAAGGCTTTGTGAAAGCCCCACCAGCGACCAGCCGTTGGAAGGGTTGAAGACCAGATCCTCACGATAGACTTTTTCGGCCAGGGCAGCTTTACCCGATTTGAGCAGGTAAGCCCCAAGGAACTGGCGGGCGGGAAGCGGCCAGTCTTTCGGCTCGGTATAAATGAGCTTGTCTTCCAGTTTTACAGCTTCTTCTAATGCCGCAAAGCCTTTCGTACGCTCGTTCCGCGAAATGGCCACCACCCCCTCGAGTACCTTCTGTGCTATGGCCGCTATTTCCGAGGGCGAATTGAACGGGATTCTACGCTTGGTCAAAACAGGGTCCTGAGCTTTGATTTTCAGCGATTCAAGCCGCGCAGCTGCCGAGTCGGGCTGTCCGGTATTGGCGAATGCGACGCCCTTTGCGAAATCCGACAGCAGGCTCGCATAGCTCCATTTCGGATCGGGTATCACGGAGTCGGTGAGGATCTGCTGCCATTTCCCCATCCTCACCTGCGCCATAACCGGCAGCATGTAAAGGTATTGGTCGTAGGTAGTTTCGGGCTTGGGCGCCACGCTCCGGCGGAGGCGATGTGCGTAACGCATTGCGTCGCTGTACATGCCGGCGCTTAGTGCGCAGTAAGTTTGCACCGCAAAGTAATGCGGGGAATGCTTGGCGAGAGACAGGTTTTTGGCGAGCATGTCGTAGTTTAGCAGCGCGTCGTCGGCGAGGTTGTTTACCTCCACACCTTCCGCGAACAGGCCATTGCGCTCATACTCGTGACTGGACATGTGTACCATGTGCGCCACACCCGGGAGCAGGTCACGCAATGCCTCCGCGCTCGCGAGGGCCACTTCGGGGTGCTTCGATGCCTCTGTAAGGTGAATATGGTAATGCAGGGCCGCCGGATGTTTCGGGGCCGCTTTCAGCGCTTTTTCGCATAACGCAACCAATTCCGGCGTCCAGGGTTTGGCAGTGCCGTCCTTTTTCCAGAAATCCCATGCATGCATCAGCATCTGCGAATCGATGTAAAGCAGTTTGAATTCGTTTTCTTCGGGATGATCGGCTACAAGTTTTTTAAGTTTGTCGGAATAGGCCTGGTTCAGCTCCGCGCGTCTGGCGTCCGTGGGGTCGTCGGAGTAGCGGGCATTCATGGCGTCGATCAGCAGCTTTTCCTTACCGGTAGCATGGTCGGTCAGGCTGTTCATTTTTGCAAGCGCCTGGGCAACTTCGGCGGGTTTTGTATAAGTATGTGCCGCATTATAGTAAGGGCCCATAGCAAGCGCCTGCCCCCAGAATGCCATCACATTGGTAGAATCGATCCGCCCCGCTTCGCGGAAAGAAGCAACGGCTTCCTTGAAATGATAACCATAATACATATTCAGCCCCTGGTCGAAGTAGAACTGCGAGCTGTCGGAGCTGGTCGAAACCTTATAGGAAAAATCGCCCCAGCCCGGGAGCGCCACGACGTATTTGCCGTTGAGGAGCGGTGCCGGGAGGGTCTGGTATCCAGGCCCGCACACGGCGATCTCTCCGGAAGCGGGCTCGGTTCCGGGCGATTGGCGTTCGAATGTGACAATGCCCGTCAGGAGTGACAGGGCGGCGATAGGTAGAATGGTTTTCATGAGAAAATTTAAGGCTTCAACCCCAATATAGTAATTAAATTGCCTCATTTGGTCGAAAATATCATTAAATTGTACGAATGATAGCAACCGTGCGCCGATGAAAATGTGTGTCAGCGTTTATAAGGTATCGTTAGGGAAACTGTGCATCGGGCCATTTTGGCTGAAAGCGATATGATCAATAATTATCTGAGTCAGGTATTCAAATTCGTACCCGCGCCAAGCCTGGTGCTGTTGCCAGACGTTCCTAGATTTACCATAACCGAAGTGAACGACGCCTATCTCGAACTGGTGTGCATGACCCGTAATGATTTGATCGGCAAGGGTTTTTATGAAGCATTCCCCAATAATCCATACAACCGCGTGCCGCCATGGAATAACCTGCTTGAAAAGCTGGTGGCCGACGGTCTGCCCAACCAATCGCCCGTCACAAAGCACCTTTTACCCTGGAATGGCGCTAAATACCTGATCGCAACCAACACGCCGGTGAGGAACGAGAACGGTGAACTGGAATATATTCTCCGCACGTTAACCGACGTGACCGAGGTGACCGTGGCGCGGCAGACGCACAGTCCGTTTACATCCGAAAAATTTTTAAGCGAAACCCTCCATATTGCACGAATAGGAAGCTGGGAGGCGGATCTGATCAACGAAGTGATCAACTGGTCGGATGTGGTGAAGGAAATTCACGAGGTACCGGCCGATTATGAGCCCGGTTTTCTGACAGCGATGGAGTTTTACCGGCCCGGCGAGCATCGCGATGCTTTTATGCAGGCTGTGCAGGAGACAATCGTCAGCGGTGGGCTCTTCGATCTCGAATTGATCATCAACACCGGGCAGGGCCGCGAGAAGTGGATACGTGTTACCGGAAAGGCAGAAGTGGTGGAAGGCATTTGTACACGGATTTACGGCGTCATACAGGATATTCATGATCAGAAGCTCGTCGAGCAAAAGCTCGTCGAATCGCACCGGAAGTTCGAATCGCTGATTCAGACAGTCGACGGGATCGTGTGGGAAGCGGATGCCGGAACTTTTGAATTCAGCTTTATCAGCGATCAGGTTTGGAATATCCTGGGTTACACGCCGCAGGAGTGGCTGGCCGACCCGGCTTTCTGGCAAAACCATATTCATCCCGACGATCGCGAACAGGCAATCGGATATTGCCACCAGGAAACGCGCGGCCTGCGTAACCATACCTTCGACTACCGCATGAGAAAGGCGGACGGCAGCCTGGTGTGGATCAAGGACGTGGTGTCGGTGATCCGCGAGGATGGCAAGGCGGTAGCACTCAGGGGCCTGATGGTCGACGTTACGGAGGCGAAGCGCTTGGAAAGCCTCGAACACCTCGAAAAGATCGTGCTCGAAATGAACTCGGTCAAGGGTACGCCATTGGCCAACGTGCTCGATACGTATATAAGAGGGGTGGAAGCGATGTTTCCGCATTCGAGGTGCTCTTTGCTGGGGGTTAAAGACAAAAGACTGTATAGCCTGGCAGCACCATCGCTGCCTTCTGAATATGTGGCTGCCATTGAAAGCCGGGAGATCGGGAAGAATGTCGGCTCGTGCGGAACGGCTGCTTTCCTGCGGCAACAGGTGATCGTCGGCGATATTGCAACGGACCCGCGCTGGGAGGACTACCGGCACCTCGCATTGCCGCACAACCTGCTGGCCTGCTGGTCGCATCCCATCGTTCTGGACGACGAAGTGGTGGCGACTTTCGCGATATATTACGACCGCATCGCCTTGCCGGGCGAAGACGAGCTGAAAGTGATCGAGCGCGTCGGCTCGATTTTGAAAGTGATTTTTGAAAACAGGCAAAATTCGGAGCTCGTGCAGAGTGTCAACGAGCGCTATGAATATGTGAACATGGCGACGAACGACGCCATTTTCGATTGGGACCTTGTTCGTGACCATATCGAGTGGGGTGACGGCTTTTACCGGCTTTTCGGAAACGAAGCGGAAATGGTGCATTACCCACTGTCGCGCTGGGCCGGGCGGCTGCATCCTGCAGACCGGGAAACAGTCGGGAATAGCCTTGAAATACAACTTGCCGATCCCGGGCAGCACAAATGGAGTGTCGATTATCGCTTTTTGAAGGCCGACGGGCAATATGCTTACGTGGAAGAGATTGGCTATATCCGGCGCAACCTGTTGGGAAAGGCCGTTCGCATGATCGGTGTTTTAAGGGATGTAACCAAGGCCCGTCAGGAACAGCACGAACTGAAACTCCTCGTGTCGGTGATTACCAACACCAACGACGCGGTGCTTATCGCCGAATCCGACCCGCTTGATATTTCGGGGCTTAAAATTCTGTATGTCAATGCGGCATTTACGCGGGTTACGGGACATTTACCAGAGGAAGTAGTAGGCAAGAGCCCTGCTTTACTGAAAGGTTTCAGCCCCGCCCGGAATGATTTCGATAAGCTGCAAGACGCCATTTATAACCTCGAACCGCTCAAAGGCGCAACGCTGCGCTACGTCCGCGACGGGGAGGAGTTCTTTATAAACCTGGCGCTATTGCCCGTCACGGATGCGCGCGGGGTACATACGCACTGGATCGCGATCGGCCACGACGTGACCGACCGCCTGCGCTACATCAGCGAAATAGAGGAGCGGAACCACAAATTGCAGGAGATCGCCTGGATGCAGTCGCACGTCATACGCGCTCCGCTCGCGAGGCTGATGGGCCTGATAGACCTGATCCGTAACTATCAGCATTCGGACATCGAGAAAAACGAGCTGCTCGATCACGTACTCACGTCGGCGCACGCCTTGGACGAGATCATCCGCGACATTTCCTCGAAAACCGAACGCATTTAGTCAAAACCTAATTTCACACCCAGTGAAAGGCTCACAATATCGCGCAGTTTAAGAAAGCTCTTGTTTTGTACATAGCTGATAACCAAAAGATCGTAAGTGCCCAGCTCGTAATACAATTCGAGCGGTCTCCGCCGGTTATTGATGATCACATTTCGCCCGGCTTTGCCGCCGAGGTAAGCCCCCGGGCGAATTGACGTTGCCCACCAATAGTAACCCGCCGGGTAGTAGGAAGGCCACTTGGTATCAAACTGCGGACCGAAAGTGTAGCTCAGATAGGCCCCGATCGAGAACGGCCTGACATAATAGCCGTTTCTCAACCCGATGCGCCAGGGCGAATAGGTTGTTTTAAGCGTGGTCGTTACCAACGCGTCCCCACCGAACTTTTGTGGTAAAAACCCGAAAAGCAGATCGGTTTCCAGCGTCTTGTTGCGCGAAACATAGCCCGGGCCGCCCGAAAGAAAACCGATATTTCCGGCAAACTGCAATTTCAGGTGATCGGGCAGGTACCAGCTGCGACGGGACCTGAGGCCTGTCTGCTGTGCCAGCGAGTGGAGGCTGATGAATAGGAGGAGAGATAGCAGGTATCTTTTCATGGCTCTTAAAATTCGACACGTTCAACATTGTACCCACCTTTCCAGGTCGAAATAACCATGTAGCCACGTGCCCCCATGGAGGTGGTGAGATGGTAGTTTACGCCGTCGTCGTAGAATTGTCCTTCGTAAAACCGGTGCTGATGACCGTAGAGCGTGAACTTCGCGGTCGGGTCGCCGGCGAGCGCATTCGTGTAGGCTTCTTCAAGGTTTTTGTCAAAATCCGCGTCGAAAGGAGGCACGTGCCCGACAACAATCGTATTCTTCTTTCCCGGGTTGTGGGCGAGTTGTGCTTTCAGCCAGGAAATATCGGGTACCGAGCCGTCGAATGCATATTCGCGGGAATTGGTATTTATAAAAATGAACCTGTCGTGCCCGAAGCTGAATGAATAGTTGAGTGGACCGAACATTTTACGGTAGGTGGCCGACCCGTTGGCGACGACGTCGTGATTGCCGATCACCGTCACATACGGATATTTCAACCGGGTCATGATCTCGTTCACCCATTTGAATTCCTGCGTAAGTCCGAAATCAGAAATGTCGCCCGCATGCAGTACAAAGGAAATGTCTTTTTGCTGGTTGGCGCTCCTTACGAATTCCTCGCACTCGTCGTACCACCGCTGCGAATCACCCATCAGAATGAACCGCGTAGTATCGGAAACGGGCAGCAGGCCAATCCTTTCGATGTTCTTCGCGGTGAGGTTCTTGTCCTTATCTAAAAGCGTTTCTTCGTTGGGATTGTATTGGAAGAGATCGTCACAGGAAGTGAGTGTCAAAACCAGGCCGACGCAGGCCCAGCGTAGCATATTTTTCAAGTTTGTTGATGATTTGATGAATAAGAGTGATTCCACGCTCAGGGAGCGCGTTTCCGATTAACTCAGAAAATCGTTGTTTGATTCCTTCGGTAACATTATATTTAAGCATGCACCCAGGCACGGTTTTTGCGTCGGTAGGTGTTCTATCATTTATTTAAATACAATACCATTATGAAAATCAGGGACATAGTAGGAGTATTGGGACTTTTGCTGATTTCGCTGTCAGTATCAGCCCAGGTGGTGTCCAAAGACTCTATCAACATGCTGAAAGACCAGAAGCAGGTGATCGAAGTCAGCAAGCGGCTGAACGAAAGAAAACTTGAACTGGCCAAACTGGAAAACCAGGTTCCTCAAAAAACCGACGAAGTGGCAAGCACCGCCGAGCAAGCGCGGAAATCTGCCGAAGAAAACAAGAAGGCGGCGGAGAAGCTTGGTGATAATCCGCAGGACAAGAAAGACGCACGGAGGGCAAGTAAAAGTGCCGGCTCCGCGAGCCGCGATGCCAAAAGGGCGCGCCGGGCTGTGCAGAGTCTCGAGAAACTGAACAAGAACATCGAATCGCTCAGAAAGAAGATCGCCGACGACGAATCCAAACTTGCTTCGCTGCAGGGAGCCCGTTAGGCAAATGTGAAAAAGCTTGAAGAAATTTGTACTTTTTGAAATCAATGCGTGCCGGCCAATGATCGGCACGCATTGGTTTTAGTAGTGTAAAAAACAACAATGCTATTTAAAAGTGGCCTGCGGTTGATTTTAATGATCCCCTGAGTTACTTTTACAGGCGTGAGAAGGCTATTGCGAAATATCATTTTATTTATAGTTATCCTGGACACTACTTCGCTGTGCCAGGTGTACAAGATGCCTTTGCTGCTCAAACATTTCGCCGAGCACCAGTCGCTTAACAGCCAGATTACTTTCACCGACTTCCTTTCCATGCATTACCTCGGGAAGGACCTTAACGATAACGACGACGATAAGGACATGCAATTGCCCTTCAAAAAGGTGGAAGCACATACGTCCAGCTTTATTTTCGTTCCCCACACACCCGTTTTTACATTTAAGAGGGTTTACCTGCCTGTGAAGGCCGAATATGGCCCCGCCGTTCCGCAGATTACCTACAGTACCGTCCTGGGCTCACTCTTCCGCCCGCCGCGGGCATAAATACACTTGATTCGGGGCCGATAGCGCCCCCGATTTCCGGGCAGGCCGCCCATGCGGTCTTGCACGCATCCGTGTATTTATTTTTCGAACAATATGCTGAACAGAATCATCAGGTTCTCCGTGGAGAACAAGCTGGTGATCGGGATATTCATGTTGCTGTGGGTTGCCTGCGGTATCTATGAACTTACCCGGTTGCCCATCGATGCCGTTCCCGACATCACCAATAACCAGGTACAAATTATCACCACCGCCCCATCGCTTGGTACCGAAGACGTGGAGCGGCTCATCACATTCCCGATCGAGCAGGCCACGGCCAACATTCCGGGGCTCAGGGAAAGCCGCAGCATGTCGCGTTTCGGCCTTTCGCTGGTATCGATCGTCTTCGACGACGAATCCGACGTTTACTGGGCACGCCAGCAGGTCACCGAGCGGCTTTCGCAGGTGGACATGCCCGAAACTGCCGGTAAACCACAGCTGGCGCCGGTCACGACGGGCCTCGGGGAGATCTATCAATACGTGGTAAAGCCCCAAAAGGGTTTTGAGAAAAAGTTTTCCCTGGCAGACTTGCGTACCACGCAGGATTGGCTCATCCGCAGGCAGTTACTCGGCACGCCCGGCGTCGCCGATGTCTCCACTTTCGGGGGAGAATTGAAACAATATGAAGTGGCTGTCGATCCCCCGGCCCTGAAAGCGCTGGGACTGACGATCACCGACGTACTCACCGCATTAAGCCGCAACAACCAGAATACCGGCGGCGCCTACATCGAAAAGGGCCCGACGGTGCTGTACATCCGCAGCCTTGGACTGGCCGGGTCGATCGACGATATCAACCATATTGTTGTTGCGAACCGTGGCGGCGTACCGGTGCTTGTAAGCCACTTGGCGCAGGTTAGGCTGGCGCCCGCTATCCGTTACGGCGCACTCACAATGGCCGGTTACGGAGAAGTTGCCGGGGGGATTGTGATGATGCTCAAAGGCGGAAACTCGTCGGAAGTGATCGGGAATGTGAAGGCGCGCATTGCCGAGATCAGTAAGACACTGCCGGAAGGTCTTGAAATAGAGCCATTTCTCGATCGTACCAAAATGGTGAACAATGCCATTGGTACCGTGGAGCACAATTTGCTCGAAGGCGCGGTGATCGTCGTGATCGTGCTCGTGTTGTTTCTGGGCAACCTGAGAGCCGGGTTTATCGTGGCATCGGTGATCCCGCTTTCGATGCTTTTCGCGGTGGCGATGATGAACCTGTTCGGAGTGAGCGGTAATCTGATGAGCCTTGGCGCGCTGGACTTCGGGCTGATCGTCGATGGGGCGGTGATCATCGTCGAGGCGATCCTGCACCATTTGCATACCTCAAAAAGATACGCCGGAATTAACCGGCTTACACAGCAGCAAATGAATGACGAGGTGTCGGGTTCGGCCAGCCGCATGATGAACGCCGCCGTTTTCGGGCAGATTATCATTCTTATCGTCTACCTGCCGATCCTGTCGCTTTCGGGTATCGAGGGTAAGATGTTCAAGCCGATGGCGCAAACCGTCGCATTTGCAATCCTGGGCGCATTCATTTTGTCGCTCACTTATGTACCGATGATCAGCTCGCTACTGATCAGCAAGAAGATCGGTCATGAACCCAACTGGTCCGACAGGATCATGGAAAAGATCGAGCGCGCGTATGAGCGAATGCTTGCCCGTGCATTACGCTTCAAGCGCGCGATGGTCGCCGGTGCATTTGTGCTTTTCGGCGGGGCGGCATGGCTTTTCAGCCAAATGGGAGGGGAGTTTATCCCGCAGCTCGAAGAAGGCGATTTCGCGACCGAAACACGCCTTTTGGTGGGCACGAACCTCAGCACGACAATCGACGCGATCAACCGCATTTCCGACCGCCTGAAAACGGATTATCCGGAGGTGATCAAGGTCGTATCGCGCATTGGCAGCGCGGAGATCCCCACCGACCCGATGCCGATCGAGGGTGGGGATATGATCATTGTTTTGAAAGACAAATCGGAATGGACCAATGCCAGAACTTTCCCCGAATTGGCTACTAAAATGGCCGCTACGGCCCAGGAGGTGGTTCCGGGGGTTACTACCGGCTTCCAGTATCCGGTGCAAATGCGTTTCAACGAGCTTATGACCGGAGCAAAACAGGATGTGGTTTGCAAAATTTTCGGGGAGGACCTGAATAAACTCGCCACCTATGCCGACCAGCTCGGCCAGATCGCCCGGCGCGTGGATGGTACCGCCGACTGGTACGTGGAAGAAGTGACCGGCATGCCGCAGATCGTGATCGACTTCAACCGTGCCGAAATCGCGAAATACGGGTTGAATGTCGACGATTTAAACAAAACGATTAATGCGGCGTTCGCCGGAGCCGCCGCCGGACGGATTTACGAAGGCGAGAAGCGGTTCGACCTTGTGGTGCGTGTGGGCGCGGAAGGGCGCAAGAGTATGGCCGACGTTCAGAATTTGCTGGTATCGACGCCGAATGGCCTGCAAATCCCGCTTAGCCAGGTCGCCACCGTACGGGAGATAGAAGGGCCAAACCAGATCCAGCGCGAGGATACGCGTCGGCGCATTATCGTCGGTTTCAATGTGCGGGGCCGTGATGTGCAATCGATCGTGGAAGAGTTGCAGCGGGAAGTGGAAGCGAAAATGAAGTTCGATAGCGGTTATTCCGTTACTTACGGCGGTGCGTTCGAAAACCTGCAACAGGCCAAAGCACGACTTGGAATCGCTGTGCCAGTGGCACTTTTGCTGATTTTTATGATGCTTTATTTTACATTTTCTTCGGTGAAGGACGGAGCGCTCATCTACACGGCCATTCCGCTTTCGGCCATTGGCGGTGTGTTCGCGCTTGCCATGCGGGGGATGCCGTTCAGTATTTCGGCGGGCGTTGGTTTCATCGCATTGTTCGGCGTGGCGGTTTTGAACGGGATCGTATTGATCTCCGAATTCAACAGAATCAAAAAGGAAGGACTGATCACCGACGCATGGCAACTCGTAATGACGGGCACGCGCAACCGGCTACGCCCGGTGCTGATGACCGCCGCCGTGGCATCGCTCGGTTTCCTGCCGATGGCGATCAGCAACGGGGCCGGGGCGGAAGTGCAGCGGCCGCTGGCTACGGTGGTCATAGGCGGGCTGGTAACGGCTACATTGCTCACATTATTTGTGTTACCTGCTTTGTATTTATTGTTTAATTCAAAAAATGAACCGGAGATGAAGCAACGCAGTGTCGCCACTGTAATAGGCTTACTGATACTGGTCGCGAACACTGTCCATGCCCAAAGCAATCCCATAAGCCTGGAAGGGGCGGTGCAAAAAGCATGGGTACACAACCGGAACGTTAAAGGAAGCCGGCTGGGGGAGCAGGCTGCGGAAAAGCTGAGACGTTCCGCATTCGATATCTCCAAAACCGGGATCAGCACAGATTATGGCAAGTTTAACAGTCCGAACAACGACACACGCATCGGCATCACGCAGGCGATCGCGTTCCCGTCGGTTTACACCAACCAGCGCAAGGCCCGCCAGGCGGACTACCTCGCAGCCCGGGCGCAGACCAAGCTGACCGAACAGGAGGTACGTACGGGCGTGCGGCAGGTTTTTTACGAATATGCGGTGTTGAAAGAGCGCGAACAGCTGCTGATCTATGCCGACAGTATTTTCACCGGTTTTGAAAAAAAATCCAACCTCCGTTTCGAACGCGGAGCTTCCAATGTGCTCGAAAAAACAGCCGCCAGTTCACAGAAACAACAGATTGCCAACCAGCTCAACCTGATCCGGCACGATCTAGGTATAGTGCTCGAACGGTTCAATTTCTGGTTGCAGGATTCATTGGCATACACCCCGAAATGGAATGCGCCACGAATCCCCGCGCAGAATCTGCCCGACACGGCGACGGTAATGTCGGATTTGCCCTTGATCGAGATCGGTAAACAGCTGATGCAGTCGGCGTACTTCCGTTACCAGACCGAGAAGTCGAAGATGTTGCCCGAATTTTCGGCATCTTACAATAACCAGAGCCTCCGCGGGACCCAGCTGTTCGACGGCCGGGAAGTAAACCTGACCGCCCGCGACCGGTTCGGTTACTATGGTCTGGGAGTGAGTATCCCGATCTTGTACAAGGCTCATACCGCGCAGATCTCCGCGGCACGCATCGGGTGGCTCCGTGCGCAAAACGACGCCGAACTTACGGAACAGCGGCTCCGTTCCGACTTGCGGAATGCACGGGAGCAGGTCCGGAAATTCGCTGAAAACCTGCGTTATTACGAGCAGCAGGGGCTTCCGAATGCCGAAACGATTATTACCGTGGCCGACCGCCAGTTCGTCAGCGGAGAGATCGATTACCTGCAATGGGTGATCCTCGCGGGGCAATCCATCGCCATTAAAAGCGAATATGTGAACGCATTAGGCTCCTACAACGAAGCCGCCATCCATTTACTCCATTTGAACAATCAGTAAGCCATCATGAAAACATACATTCTAATTTCCGCCACGCTTTGGGCTTGTCTTTCGTGCAGCACGCCCGATAAGAAACAGCAAGCGGAAGCGGCCGCCTCCGTGACGCCCGGCGAGCCTGCCGGAGCGGTGGTGCGGCTTGTGTCATTTGATCCGCAGCAGATCCGAAACGTGGGGATCGAGGTTGGCAAACCGGTCTTAAAAGATATTTCCGGAACGGTCACGCTTCAGGGCAAGATCGACGTGCCGCCGCAGAGTACCATCAGTCTCAGTTTTCCATTGGGCGGCTATCTCAAATCGACCAGAATGCTGCCGGGGATGCGGGTCAGAAAGGGGCAGGTGCTGGCGGAACTGGAAGATATGCAGTTTATCCAGCTCCAACAGGATTACCTTACGGCCCATGCCAAATTCGAACTGGCTGAGAATGAATATGCCCGCCAGAAAGACCTGAACCAGAGCAAAGCGGCCAGCGACAAGGTTTTTCAGCAGGCCAGAGCAGAAATGGAAACACAGCGGATCCTGATGAATGCGCTCGCGCGGAAGCTGGAAGTGATCGGGATAGCACCCGGAAAGCTGACCCCGGACAATATTTCCAAAACCGTCCCCATCCTTTCACCAATCAATGGTTTTGTGTCAAAAGTGAATGTGAACGTGGGTAAATACACTGCGCCCACGGATATGCTTTTCGAACTCGTGGATCCGAAAAACATTCATCTGGCTTTGAATGTATTCGAAAAAGATTTGAATGCATTGTCTGTCGGCCAGCGGGTTACGGCGTACGCCAATGCCGATGGCTCGGAGAAGTTTACGGCCAAAATTATCCTGATCGGAAAGAGCCTTACCGATGACAGAATGGCAGAAGTACATTGCCATTTCGACCAGTACAGCGCCACGCTAGTACCCGGGATGTTTATGAACGGCGAGGTTTCGGTTGAAGGTAAAAAGGGTCTTGCTGTACCCGAGGACGCGGTCGTTCGTTGGGAGAGCAAGTCGTTCGTGTTCGTCGAACGCGATTCCGGTAACTTTGAAATGGTAGAAATCGAGCCTGGGATGATCAAGGACGGTTTTCAGCTGATCGGCGGGCCGGGTATCGGAGCCGGATCGAAGGTCGTTATCCGCAATGCATATGCGCTCTTAATGAAGATGAAAAATGCCGGTGAAGAGGGATAGTATCCGTTTGATAAAAAATTATATGACAATGGATTGCGCAGGCATTATATTTTCAAGTGCGATAGGCGTACAGCTTATCGTACACGTTGAGTAAAGCGATTACACCTCTCGGGGCTTCCCGGGAGGTGTTTTGTTATTTATGCGCTATCTCGTCGGGGAAAGGCACGGGCTTACCCGTTGTTTTGAAAGTAGGCCATTGTGCATCCCAGGCTTTGAGCTGGCTCGTGAGAAGCGCCGCCAGCGCCTTCACTTTCGATGGGTTGGAGGCGGCCAGGTCGTGTTCTTCGCCAATATCGTTGCGCAGATTGTACAGTTCCAGTTTACCCTGCCGGTAGTCGTAGACGAGCTTCCAGTCGCCCTGCCGGAAAGCGGTCGCATAATGGATGTTCGGGCCTTCTGCCGCGATCCAGCGGTTGGGGTGATGCCATACGAGCCCCCGCTGATCGTCTTTGAATGCGGGGTTTTTCAGGACCGGCAAAAACGTCTTTCCGTCCACTTTCTGAATGGTTTTGGCATTCCTCACACCTGCGATGTCCAGGATGGTTGGGAAGAAATCCTCTACAATCACATATTGATCGGCTATTGAACCGGCTTTGACGACCCCGGGCCACCGCACGAGCATCGGCTCGCGGATACCGCCCTCGTAGACGGAACCTTTACCTGCTTTCAGCGGGAGATTGTGCGTCCATGCCTTGCCGCCGCGGGCCGGTGTAGTGCTCAGGCCACCGTTATCTGACATAAACAACACTATCGTATTGTCGGCGATCTTCTTATCGTCGAGGTATTGGAGCACATCGCCCAGGCTTTTGTCCATACCCTCTATCAAAGCCGCATATTTGGCTTCGGTACTGTCCAGGCCCGCTTGCAGGTATTTGTTCAGAAAGCGCGGATCGGTAGTAAGCGGAATGTGGACGGCATAATGCGCCAGGTACAGGAAAAACGGCTTCTTGTTCGCCACCGGCTTGTCGATCGCTTTGAGTGCCTCGGTCGTGATCGCGTCGGTCAGGAAAGTGTCCGTCCCATGATAGGCTTCCAGGCCGGGCACGGCATTGCGGTTAGGCTTTCCGCCGACGGGGCTATCGTAATTGGCCCGGCCCGAATAGCTTGCCGGGTGGCCGATCGAACTTCCGGCGATATTTAGATCAAATCCTGCATTTAACGGATCGGAACCGGGCGTACCCGCGGAGCCAAAATGCGCCTTGCCACTGTGTACCGTAAAATAACCGTTCTGGCGTAGTACCTCGGGCAATGCGGTGGCATGAAAAGTGTGCTCCACGCCCGCAACCGGACTGAAACCGTTGATATTCCAATCGACACTATTCAGCGTCGCGTCGGCATAATCGGTATTCTTATTCTTGTCGGGTGAGGTCCAGTGCGTCACGCGGGTGCGCGCCGCGTTTACGCCCGTGATCAGGCTCACGCGTGTGGGCGTACACACAGGCATCGCGTATGCGTTCGTGAACTTGATGCCTTCCCGGGCGAGCCGTTCCATATTGGGCGTGTGGTAGCGGCGGTTAAAATCGGTGGATTTGTTCCAGAACGGTACGGAAGTATCCTGCCAGCCCATATCATCGACCAGGAAAACAATGACATTCGGTTTGGTTTTTAATGGGGACTGCGCGAGGGCTTGGAGATGCAGGAGAAGCACGGACGGCATGATCAGATATTGCAGCCATGCGGTAAAACGGGTATTCATGTTTAACTGGCGGTTCAGGTAAGGGAATGAGAATGCGGCAAGATCGGGAAATTTGACGAACTTTTGTAGCCCGTGTTTTGAAGATTGGTAATTTTAATCTTACTTTGTCTATAAAACAAGTAGACTATTTAATTCGACATTAAACTACCTGCTGCTGGAATGAAATTTTGGAGGCGAGCGGCGAATTCAAACGCGCAGTAGGCCCGGGCTACACTTTCCGTTACCAGAACGAAATCGAAGAACGCACGAAATATTTGAAAGGCATCCGCGTAAGCGCACTCAGCCGCCGGATGCTTTCTGTGGCGTAAGGTCTGCTCATTTCTGACTTATCAAACGGGCTTGCTTGAAGCAGCGGGTTGCACAGGCTTTTGTGAATTGTTAATTTTGAGAAAAGCAATCCCCGAAAGCTATGCAGCACACATTTCATTTGAAGCCCGGAAGTCTGACTCCGGCATTCTTCGATCTAGTCAAGAAGATGTTTGGCGACAAAGAGTTAAAGGTAGTCGTTGAGCACGTTAAGACAGACGACTTATCGCAGCAAGACCTATACCGATCCTTAATGGCACTCCGAGAGCGGTTCAAAGAGGTGAAGGTCGATCCGAATATAGACATTTCTAAACTTGCGGATGAGGTGAATTTATGATTTACCTCGACACAGACGTATTGATTCATTTTTTGGTACCGCAAGATATTTCAAAGTATCGGGTAGCTAAAAATATTTTTGATAAGGTCATTTCTTCGGGAAAATTCAAAGTGTCTTTTCTAACGATGCAGGAAACCGCCTATGTTTTAAATCGTTTAGGCCTGGGAAAAGAAGACATCGAATCAACGCTGACCACCTTTCTGACTTTCGAGCCGGTGGGCTACGAGGTGTCTGAAATGCAGCGAGCAATATCGCTGTGTAAAAACCTTGGTTTTCAGCATATCAACGATTGTCTCCATACAGCCATCGCCGAACGGCATTGCGACGAGTTGTACACTTTTAACAAAGCTGATTTCAGGAGAATTGCACAACTCTCAAAATTGAAAATGGTGGTTTTGGAATAACAAACATACCACAAAAAGCCGCACCGCCAATTGGCAGTGCGGCTTTCACCTTGTCCAATCACTATTTACTTTTCAGGATGTTCGATAACGCTCGTGCCGAAAGCGGGCGTGGCGTTGGTAAGGCCCCTTGTAAATACCGTGTATATTTTCCCGGCTTCCAGCTGGAGGCTCGCGGTTCCCGCTTTCTTGCTGGTTGCGGCGTCGAGGTATTCGAGGTTGAAAGCGCCGGCATCGACGCTTTCGAATGGGCCGAGCGACCAGGCGCTTAATGCTTCGCCGGACAGGGCCGAGTTGGCCGCACGCCCGTAAGCTACCCGGTTGAAGAGTATCTTCCCGTTTTGAACGACGTCCAATGCGCCTGCTCCGGGCGACAGGTTGATGAACCGTACCTTGGCTTTACCCGAGGCCGGGGCTTTGAGGTCGTCGTAAAAGAGGATCAGCGAGTCGGCCTTGTTGTTGGCGGTGCGCGCGGCTACTACGGTATGGTAAAACGTCGCGATGGGGCCGTTCGGGCGGCCTGTTGCGGTGAATGTGGCCGAGTTGCCGAACTGGTAGGAGGCCTTGTAACTCGTGTTGGCGCCTTCGGTGAAGTTGATCTGCACATTTCCGAAAACAGTCGGCAGGTACTCCGACGCCTTGTTGACGGCTACGGGTGCGGGCGTTATTTTGTCGGTGAACGTCCAGAAATAGAGACCCGCGTCGACGGGGCGGGCATTGACAAAGCTGATGTAGGCGCTTAGCGGAGGCCTGTCTGCGGCGTCGATGTCGAGGTAGCCGGTGTCTTTGCAGCCGGAAGTGAGGAAAATGGCCGGGATAATGCCCAGCAGCCGGAACGCCGGGCTGGCCAGTCGCTTGAATGTTTTCATAAGATCAAAGTTTTGCGGTAACACGGATGAATGGCTGGATCCCGGCGCTGCCGTTCTGGATGCCGATAACCGAAGGATTATTTAAAGCGCTCAGTTTAGGATCGGAATAGTCGCCCAGCTCATTGAAAAGGTTATTCACTCCCAGTGTGGCCTGAATGGATCTGGAAAGTGCATAGGCTACCGATACGTCCGCAACCCAGATCGGTTTCAGTTTTTGATAAAAGTAGTCCGGTTTCGGGAAGGTCGCATTCAATGCGGAGGCATTGGTAACCGGGCCGAAATACACGGCACGTGCCAGGTAGGTAAGGCGGCTTTTCTTGAAAATGCCTTGTAACGTGATCTTCCGACCGGGAATTTGCGACGTTACCCGTGCTTTTTCGCCATCGTTGAAAATAATGTAGCGGTAAGCTTCAAGCCCTTTGGGGGTATTGACCTCCCTCACCTTATTTCTTACAAAATTAGCGCCTAAAAGCAGGCTCAAGGTGCCATTACGGAACGGCGTACGGTAGCTTCCGGTAACTTCAAGCCCCTTCGTACGAGTGCTGAACGAGTTGTAAAAGAATTTGGCTTGCGTAGTGCCGGTTTGGACGAACAACGTCCGCACCTCGGCGGGTAAATTTACGTCGGTGGCCGAGAAATTGCCGGTGTTACCTACGCGGTTGTCGACGTCCACCAGGTAAGCATCGGCCGTTAGCTCGAAGCCGCGGAATGGCTGGGATGTGAAGCCGACGGCATACCCCTTCGATTTCTCGGGCGTGAGCGTGGGTATGCCTAGCGCGCGGGTCGCGGCACTCTGGTTGGAAGCGGTAACCTGGTCTATCGCGCGGCCCTGCTGGAAGCTGGTGGATGTTTCGGTGTAGTAGTATTGTGCCAGGTCGGGTGCGCGGAAGCCGGTGTTGTGCGATGCGCGGACGCCCAGCCAGTCGGTAATGCTATACCGGGTGGCAACCTTGTAGGTGGTTACGTTCCTTAGCTGCGAGAAGCTTTCGAGCCGTACGGCACCGGATAGCAGCCATTTGCTGGTAATGTTAGCCTCAATGTCGGCATAGCCCGCCAGTATCGAACGGTTTACGCTCACTTCGTTTTCAGGTCGGAAGCCGGCGTGGATCTGCGAGCCCGGCGACAGGCCGTTCAGGCCGATGCTGCCTTCTTCGGTTTCGTAGATAACACCCGCTGCCGTGGTATCGAGGCCATAGATCGTACGGAGGTCGGCTTTGGAATAGGAAGCTTCTTCACCGGCAATGATCTGATAGGTTTCTACACGGTACTGCGCACCGAATGCGACGTTCACACCTTTCAGTGCCTTTGGAAAATAACGACTGATGTCGATGCTGCCGGTATTCTGGCTGGCATTGTAGCTGCCCGCGTCGAAAGTGGTGGGCGTTTTCTGGCCCAAACTCGCATTCAGTGAATTGGTAATCACATTCCCGAAATCGTTTTTGCCATAGACATTGGAAATGTCGACGTCCCAATCCCGGATCTTGCCTTTAATGCCGACGGCGAATGACTTATCGGTAATGATGTTCTCCATCGCGGGCAGGAAGCCGTCGGGGTACAGGAAGGAGTTGTTGCGCTCGGTCCATCCCGGTAGCCTGTATACGGCGGTAAACTGCGAGTTACGGTGACTGATCCCCCCGAATGCATAGAGTTCGGCATTCTGGCGGATGGGAACGGCTGCATTAAAGAACAGCAACGCGTCTTTTGCCTTGTTGGAGCCGCCGCCGCGCCGGTCGAAATGGTGGCGGTCGATACCCCGGGAAGCCAGAATAGCCTCGTCGATCTCCTTCGTATAGATGGCATCGTAGTTGCGCGTGTTGGCGCCGCCGCCGTAGATCGGGCCGAGGTACAGGCCCGCATTATCGTTACCGGGGAGGATGGAAATGGCCTGTGTGGCAAATTCAGCCGTGGTATTCAGGTAGCCGCCGCTTTTGCCCAGCGCAAAGCCGTAATTGGCATTGGTACGGGTAGTAACGCCATCGCCGCGGCGACGCGAACTGGCCGTGGAGCTTAACGTGAGCTGATCGACGCTCTTGCTGAGCACAATATTGATCACGCCTGCTATCGCATCGGAACCATACTGTGCCGCCGCGCCATCACGCAGGATTTCGACGCGCTCGATCGCGGCAGTGGGTATTGCATTGAGATCGTAGCCCGTAGCACCGTTGCCCAGGCCACCCCAGTTAATGTTTGAGCTCTTATGCCGGCGTTTGCCATTGACGAGCACCAGCAACTGGTCTACCCCCAATCCACGCAGCTGGGAAAGGTTCAACGCGGAGCCTGCATCACCCGCATTGGTGCCGTTCACAGAGTGAAAAGAGGGTGAGACGTATTGCAAAAGCTGTGTGATACTTACCTGCGGGGCCGATTCCTGCAAGGGTTTCAAATCGATAATGTCAACCGGAACGGGCGAATCGATTTTGGTACGGTTGGCATTCCGCGAGCCTACCACCTGCACCTCGCCCAGCGTGTGTGTGCTGGCAAGTAATGTTACATTGTATTCGTTGGAAGTAGTAATGGGCAGTTCCTTCGCTGTGAAGCCTATAAAGGAGAACAGTAGCGTTTCTCCTTTCACGAGCGGTAGCGTGAAACGGCCATCGGTGTCGGTAATAGTGCCCTGGCGCGTGTTTTTGATTGTGACGTTCACACCCGGGAGCGTGGTGCCGTCTTCGGCATGTACTGTTCCCGTGAGGGTGCGTTGCTGGGCAAGCAGGGGAGTAGATATTAAAAGTATAAAAAGTAATAAATGTTTCATAAGTATTATTTGTATAATGAACTTGAAACCGCTGAAATACCTGATCCGGCGATGGCGGAAATGCCCGGCGCACCGGCGCCCGGCGCCCGGCGTACCAACGGAGAGCCTGCAGTCCCGTCGGCAGCCATTCCACACACCGCCGGATCAGGTGTTATTATATTTAATCTACGGATTTTATAGACTAAAAATTATTTAAAAAAACATCAACTCCGCCAGGCGTCAGCCGGACAACAACGTTGGTGCGTAGGAGTGCTTTTTAGCACATCATGTTTTGAATGAGTTGATTTTGACATGATTGTAAATTTATAGTTTCCGAAAAAGGCGGCAGTCGGTCGGCGGTTGGCTTCACCTATAAATCCACATTTACTTTGCAGGTAGTAATTGTAAGACGGCACAAAGGTAATGCGGGGCGATCGGGTTTATCAAGATTTTCAAAATACAAATCGGACACGTTGCCACCAGATACGCGGACCGCATTATATGTACACGCGTAGGAGTTTGGTGGTACGAAAAACGAGTTTATTCTACTTAGTCTACAAAAATTATAGATAATCAAATCCGCTGTTTTATATTTGCTGCATGATTCAACGGCCGGTCACAAACCACCACCGACCTGCCGATGATCCGGGCCAATCCTGCAAAATGCCTCGGATCGAGAAAAGTACTTCCTCCTTGTTACCGACAAGGTGCATTCGGAGAGGAGGGCCATCTCGGCCATACCAAGTTTCATTATTTCAAAAACCTAAAAATTTCCAGTTGTATGAAAATCAACAACCAGATGAAAGCCGTGGCATTGGCAGGGGCCACATTGTTTGGCAGTGCAGCATTCGCAGGCGACGGTCCTGACACCAAAGCGCCAAAGCAGGGTGTATGGAGGGGCGAATTCGTGATCAGCGAGACGCACATTCCTTTTAACTTTGAATATAACGCCAAAGACAAGGACCACCCGATCCTGACCTTGCTGAACGGTTCGCGTCGCGATGATTTCAAAGTGACCAGGCATGGTGCCGACTCGATCTTTGTCAAGATGAACACCTATGATGCCGCGCTCGTGGCCAAAGTGGAAACCGACGGCAAGATCACCGGCGAGTACCGCAGCCTCGTGCCGGGCTTCCGGGGTAATGCGCTCCCTTTCTCGGCCGAATATGGCAAGGATTACCGTTTTGTAGAGAAAGGGAAGGAGCAGCCCACGAAGCATAACCTTTCCGGTAAATGGGATTTGCAGGTTTTTAGCAAGGCCAAGATGCCTGATAATGTGGCACTTCTGAAACAGGAGGGCAACAAACTGACGGGCGTGGTCATGTCCACCGTAGGGGATAGCCGCGAGCTGGAAGGGGTGGTGCAGGGCGATGAATTTGTATTGTCGCACTTCTCAGGCCCGAACCCGCGCGTCTACAAGGGGAAAATCAACGAAGACGGCAGTATTACCGGGGTTATCAGCTCGGGTATTTATGATAATACCAAGTTCGAAGGCAGTAAAAACGACAAGGCGGAACTGCCCGATCCTTATAAACTGACTTACCTGAAAGAGGGCTACAAAAAACTCGATTTCACATTGCCCGACCTCAACGGCAAGCAGGTTTCGCTCAGCGATGACAAGTACAAGGGCAAAGTGGTGATCGTGGAGATCATCGGTACCTGGTGCCCGAACTGTACCGACCAGACGTCGTTCCTCGCTCCCTGGTACCGCGCCAATAAAGACCGCGGCGTAGAAGCGATCGCGATCGGTTTCGAGCAGAAAGACGATCTTGAATATGCGAAATACACGCTCGGCACGCTGAAAAAGAAATACGGGATTGAATATGACATCCTTTTCGGCGGCATCGCCGATAAGAAGGTCGCTTCCGACAAACTGCCCGCGCTCAACCGTATGATGGCTTTCCCAACCACCATCCTCATCGACCGTAAAGGGGAAGTCCGCCAGATCCACACCGGATACACCGGCGAGGTTACGGGCAAGTACTTCGAAGATTATACAGCGAAGTGGAACAAGGACCTCAACGAGCTTATCGCAGAGCCTGTGCCGGCCGGTGTCAGCCCGGCTTCGGTTGGTACGACGAAAAGTTCGAAGTAGGGTAATCTTGGGGATGTAGCAATGCCATTGCCGGAATGTTACATCCCTACGGGATTCTGAATAGGGTTGCGGATAGGTTCTTCTACCAATGTTGCGTGCCTTACGGCACTTTAAGGTGCATCCGCCTAAATCGCGTCAGCGATGTAACATTGGCAGCGAAACCGAACATTGAGACGTCAAGGAAAATGCCGTAAGGCATGTAACAACAATGTGTTGGATGGCCTGAATGCCACCTTACCTGCCGATCCGACGTGTCTCCGGCACTCGATATAGAAGATAATACTTGGACTAAATCGTGAGTTCAACAAACTAGGTACGTGGTGATTTGAGACAACTGCAAGGCGCCGCCGTCAAGGTGTAATATGCTTTGCAGTTGTTTAACATTTATCTCAAAACAGTAGTGCAATGATTTACAGAGTTTTACTATTCGTTCTGTGCTGTTCGGGAAGCGTTTTCGGCCAGAACTTGAAAGACATTTCGCACTGGGAGGTGCGCTTTTCGAAAAGTGACGCCAAACCGGGCGAGCAGGTGGAGGTGGTATTTTCCGCGAATATCGATAAAAACTGGAAGCTCTATTCGTCCGATTTCAAGGGTGATATCGGCCCGCTTCCCACCGAATTTGCATTCAAACCCGACAAGGCCTACCAGCTTGTGGGCGACATACGGCCTGTGAAGCCTCTCAGAGCGGTGGACCGGACCTGGGACAAGGCTTACACTTATTTTACGGACAAGGCAGAGTTCCGGCAGACGATCAAGGTCGCGAAGGCCGTAGGTAAGGTTTCAGGGACGATCAAGGGGCTGTTATGTTCCAGTGAGGACGGCCTCTGCGTGCCTTTCAAGGAGTCTTTCGAAGTGCATTGATTTTAATCCGCAGTTTCTAATGGGTATTACAAAATGGCTGGTGGCCGCGCTTTGCGGCGGTTCACTGGCATTCATATCTTGGCAATCCAACCTGGCGTCGGTGGAGGTGAATACAAAGGAAGAATTGGGGGAGAAGCTGTTTTCAGATCCGATCCTCTCGCGCGGCCGGGCGATCAGCTGCGCGTCGTGCCATATTCCACAGTTTGCATTTGCGGATACGGCGGCGTTCAGCATTGGCGACAAGGGTACGCGGCTTACGCGCAACAGTCCGGCGCTGACGAACCTTTCGGGCCGCACGGATTTCTTTTGGGATGGCCGTGCCGCGTCGCTCGAAGAACAGGTATTGGGGCCGCTTTCGGCGCATGATGAAATGGATTTACCTGTTAGTCAGGCTGTTGAGCGCCTTAAAAAGGACGATTTTTACAGCGCGGCGTTTCGGAAGGTATTTAAATCGGAAGTCAATAATAAGAACCTGCCCGGCGCCATTGCGGCATTCGAGCGCACGCTCGAAACCACTGACACGCCTTACGACCGGTATCTGGATGGGGACGAAAAAGCGCTGTCTGCGGCGGCGGTTCGTGGCAGGATGCTCTTCATAGGCAAAGCCAATTGCGCGACCTGCCATTCCGGCGAAGATTTCACGGCTGACCGTTTCAAAAGTATCGGCCTGTTTAATGGAAAGGAATTGAATGATCCCGGTCGCTTCAAAATCACCAAAGACAGCGCGCATATCGGTCTTTTCAAAGTTCCCGGCCTGCGTAATGTGGCCGTTACAGCTCCCTATATGCATAATGCGATGTTCAAAACGTTGCGCGAGGTAGTTCAATATTATAACACGCCCGACAAGTTTGTGAGTAATCCCGTCAACCGTGACCTGTCGCTGGGTAGCGGGCTGAACCTTTCCGACAAAGAGGTCGACGACATCGTAGCCTTCCTCGAAGCCCTCACCGACGATCGTTTCAGGCAGAAATAGCCTGCATTCAATTTTCTTTCCCGCTCACAGGTAGATTTTCGCCATTCCTACTTTATTTTGCTAAACAATTTGCATTTACTAAACAGTGTTTATTATATTCACACCGTAATTACAAAAGTATGGCGATCAAGGAAAGGAAAGAGCGGGAAAAACAGGAAATGAGGAACCTGATCATCGAGTCGGCCACTCAGCTGTTTTTGAAGCAGGGGTACGATAAGACGTCGATTCGTATCATTGCGGACGATATTGAATATAGTCCCGCTACTATCTATCTGTATTTCAAGGATAAAGACGAGATTTTCTATGTCATACATGAGAATGCGTTTGATCTACTTGACAAGGAACTGCGAAAACACGATGTGATAGCCGACCCTTTTGAAAGGCTGCTCGCTATTGGCAGAACGTACATTAAGTTTGGCCTGGAAAATCCTGACTACTATGATCTGATGTTCATCATGCGCGCCCCAATGGAGCAGATCAAGAATGAAGAAAAATGGAAAGCAGGCGAATGTGCGTTCGGTTATCTATTGACGACCCTGTCGGAGTGCCTGGAACAGCAAAAGATCCGGCCGGGAGATTTGTATGTGACGGCGATCATGGTATGGTCGTTTGTGCACGGGTTGGTTTCGCTTTACGTACGGGAGCGCATGTGCATCCTGATGTTACCCGACGATGCTACGCGTGAAGTTTTGTACACCTCGTTCACTCATTTTATGACTAATCTGAAAACGTAAAAAATTTTGCCATTCACTAAACACTGTTTATAAACTAAACATTACTTAAAATGATACGATTCTTAAAACCCATGCTTCGGCATTGGCAGTATCTTCTTGTGCCTTTGCTAAGCATTTTTGCTCCCGTCCGGGCACAGGACGCGCATTTGCAAGGTTATATTGATCACGGTTTGCGCAACAATCAGGGCCTTAAACAGCAGCGTTTTATCCTCGAACGGAACCTGTTTGCGCTCAAAGAAGCCAGGACGTTCTTTTATCCCGAGGTCAATTTCAGTACTTCCTATCTCGATTCACGCGGTGGCCGGAAAATCAGCATTCCGATCGGCGACCTGCTGAACCCGGTTTACAACTCGCTCAATGAACTGACCAACTCGTCGGCGTTCCCGAAAGTGGAGAATGTGAGCCAGACTTTTAATCCCAGGAACTATTACGATGCAAAATTCCGGACGTCGATGCCGCTTTACAATGCGGAAATCACTTATAACACAAAGATCCGCAAGGAGCAGATCCATTTGCAGCAAGCGGAGGTCGACGTTTATAGACGAGAGTTAGTAAAAGAGATCAAGCTCGCGTACTATGCCTGCCAGCAGTCCGACGAGGCTGTCCGCATTCTGGAAAGCGCTGTTTCACTGGCACGGGAGAATTTACGGTTCAACCAGGTGTTGGTAAAGAATGATAAGGCGATCCGCACGGTGGTGAGCCGCTCGGAGAACGAGCTGATTGGATTGGAAGCGCGGCTTGTAGACGCCCGGAACCAGTCGGTGAATGCGAAGGCTTACTTCAATTTTTTGCTGAACAACCCATTGGAAACCAGTCTGGAGATCGGTACGCCGACTGAATCGGAGGTCATAACTGACACGGCAGCAGCGGGTAGGAGGGAAGAGCTGGCGAAACTGGAATCGCTTTCGAAAATAAATGCATTGTCCGGCCAGTTGGCGCGGGCGGGTGCATTGCCGAAGCTCTCGACATTCATCGACCTCGGTTCGCAGGGTGATTTTGTGAATTTTAACCGGGATACCCGCTATTACCTTTTCGGCGTGACGCTCGATTGGCGGGTTTTTGCCAATAACCGCACACAATACAAAGTGAAGCAAGCCGAAATGGAGCAGAAAGCGACGGGCGAGCAGATCAGCCAGGTTGAACAGCAGCTTCAACTTCAAAACAAAACCGCAGCTAATACTTTTCAATCGGCTGTGCTCACTTACCGGGCTACGAAAAGCCAGACTGCGTTGTCACAGCAGTATTACCAGGATCAGCAAAAGCTCTATCGCGAAGGCCAGCTGCTTTACATCGAATTGCTCGACGCCCAGAACCGGCTGATCAACGACCAGCTTCAACAAAGTATTTCCTATTTGAATGTCCAAACCCGTGCCGCCGAGCTGGAACGGGCCCGGGCGAGCTATTTATTCTCAAACTAAAATGATATGAAAGCTACAACACATCCCATCATATACGCTTACCTGCTCGCTGCCGCGCTTCTGACGGGCGCATGCAAGGAAGAAAAGAAACCGGAACAGACCGACGACACGATCCCCGTAAAAGTCATCAGTTCCGCCGCACTGACCCAGGCACAGGCTGTTGAAACGTCCGGTTTGCTGGGTTCCGAAAACGAGGCTCGTTTATCGTTCAAGATTGGAGGGATTATCAAGGATATTTTTGTCAAGGAAGGCGACAAAGTGGGGAAAGGCCAGTTGCTGGCGACGCTCAACACCACGGAAATTGCGGCACAGATGGGCCAGGCAGAAGAAAACTTCCTGAAAGCCCAACGCGATGCCCGCCGCGTGCAGAACCTTTACCGCGACAGCGTGGCGACCAAAGAGCAGCTCGAAAACAGCCAAACTGCATTGGTATTGGCTGAAAAACAGGTTGATATAGTTAAATTCAATTTGTCCCAAACTAAAATCTTCTCGACTGCCGACGGCGTGGTGATGCAGAAATTGCAGAATGCCGGCGAGCAGGTACAGGGCGGCACGCCAATTCTCCATATCAGCAGCACCAGCAGCAGCGACTGGGTCGTGAAATGTGGCCTTACCGACAAGGATTGGGCGAGGCTCAAAGGCGGCGAGAAAGCGGAGATCACATTCGACGCGTATCCGCAGACATTTACAGGCAATGTAAAAACCCTCGCGCAGGTGAGCGACCCGGTTTCGGGATTGTACCAGGCCGAAATTACGCTTGATAAACCTGGTGCAAAGCTGGCCAGCGGACTTTTTGCCAAAGTACACGTTTATCCCAAAGAGAAAACGAGCATGGTTTCCATTCCCGTCGACGCATTGATCGAGGGCGAGAACGACAGCGCATTTGTGTTTGTGGCCGACGGTAACCGGGCGCAGAAAAAACGCGTGAAGATCGCATTCCTCGATGGCGATAAGGCATTTATCCTCGCAGGTATAGACGCGGGTGCACGGGTGATCCGCGAAGGCTCGGCTTACCTGGCCGAAGGATCGGTGATTAAAGTAGTTCAGTAACCTGTTTCAACCGCTAAGACCATGAAATTACCCGAATTTGCAGTCAAGAATTACCAGTTTACGCTGGTGGTATTCCTGGGTGTGCTGGCGCTGGGGCTGTACTCGCTCTTCACCATGCCCCGAAGCGAAGATCCCGACATCCACCCGCCGCAATTTACTGTAGTGGTGGTGTACCCCGGTGCGAACCCGAAAGATATGGAGCAGCTCGTGGTGGACCCGATGGAGAAGAAAATTAATGAGCTCGACGATATGAAGCACGTGATCACCGACATCCGCGACGGGCTCGCCGTTATGCAGGTGATGTACAAGTACAGCTCCGACCCCGACGACAAGTACCAGGAAGTGGTGCGCGAGATCAATGCACTCCGCTCGCAGCTACCGGCCGACATCGCCGATATCCGCATCAACAAACAGATCCCGTCCGACGTCAGCATTTACCAATATGCGCTCATTAGCGAGAATGCGAGTTACGCGCAGTTGAAGAAGTATTCGAAAGAATTCAAGGAGCAACTGGAAAAGGTCAAAACCCTTAAAAAAGTGGAGTACTCGGGCATCCCGGAACCGCAAGTGAAGGTTAACCTGAATTTACAGAAAATAGCGCAGCAGAAACTGACCCAGGACCAGATCGTGGGCGCATTGCAGAGCGAAGGCGTGAACATTCCCGGCGGCAGCATCAGTATGGCTACCAAAAAGCTGAACATCAAAACCAGCGGCAGCTACCGCACGCTCGATGAAGTTGCTAATACGGTAGTTTCCCGCTCGAATGGCAAGATTGTATACCTGAAAGACGTGGCAGATGTGAAAATGGGTTATGAAGACGAAACGCACATTACCCGCCTGAACGGCTTCCGGTGCAGCTTTGTGAATGTGAGCCAGAAGGAAGGCGAAAACATCATAGCCGTCCGCGATCAGGTGGAACCGGTGGTAGCGGAGTTTGAGAAAACACTGCCTTCGAATATCGAAATGATCAAGGTGTTTGATCAGGCGGGTAGCGTCGATGTCCGCTTGTCGCATTTCGCCAGGGATTTTGGAATAGCCATATTGCTGGTACTGCTCACATTACTGCCGCTCGGCACACGGGCGTCGCTGGTGGTCATGATCTCGATCCCGCTTTCGCTGGCGATCGGCCTCACGATCATGAATTTGCTGGGCTACAATATCAACCAGCTCAGCATTGTCGGGATGATCGTCGCGCTGGGGATTCTTGTGGACGACAGCATTGTGGTAGTTGAGAACATCGAAAGGTATCTGCGCATGGGCTACGGCAAGGTGCAGGCCGCTATTCAGGCTTCATCGCAAATAGGCTTGGCGGTAGTAGGCTGTACGATCCTGCTCATCTTCGCATTCCTGCCGCTGGTATTCCTGCCGGAGGGCGCGGGCGACTTTATCCGCAGCTTGCCGATGTCGGTGATTACGACGGTATTTGCTTCCATGCTCGTCTCGCTTACCGTTGTACCTTTCCTGTCGAGCGTAATCCTGAAACCGCATGCGAGCGAGGACGGTAACTGGTTGTTGCGCGGTATGAAAAAAGGCATTCACAAAACCTACGGCAGCGTCCTCGACCGTGCATTGCATTGGCCTAAAACCACATTGCTCATTGCAGGGCTTATTTTTGCGGGCTCGCTGGCATTGGTACCACTCATCGGAAACAGCCTTTTCCCGAAGTCGGAGAAACCGATGTTTTTGATTGATATTGAAACACCGCAGGGCACCAACCTCAAAAAGACCAACGAGATCGCCAGGTACGTGGAAGGCGTCCTGAAACAGGAGCCGCTTATTACATCCTTCTCGACCAATGTGGGTAAGGGTAACCCGCGGGTTTATTATAATGTAATCCAAAGAAATGAGAGCGAGAACTTTGCCGAGATATTCGTACAGGTGCAAGGGCTTGAAACCGAAGAGAAAGTGGCGGTGATCGAAAAGCTGCGTAAGAAGCTGGAACGTTATCCTGGTGCCGAAATCAAGGTAAAAGACTTTGAACAAGGCCCGTTGATCGAGGCGCCGCTGGCCTACCGCATTTATGGGGAAGATCTGGAAGACCTGCGCAAAACCGCATTCCGCGTTGCCGATTTACTTACGAAAACCGAGGGCACCATTTACGTCAACAACCCGTTGCTCGTGCAACCGACCGACTTACGCATCAACATCAATAAACAGAAAGCCGGAACGCTGGGCATTTCCTCGGCCGACATCGATCGTACGGTGCGGCTGGGGGCTGCCGGGCTGAACGTGGCCACTTTCCGTGAGGATGTAGGCAAGGCGGATAGCTACAATATCAATGTTTCGGTCCCGCGCAATGCTGCCATTCAGGATTATAGTGTTTTTGACAAACTATATGTTACATCCGCATCGGGTTCGAGCATCCCTCTAAAAAACATCGCCACCATCGAAATGGAGAGCTCGCCAAACCAGATCCGGCATTACGACAAGGACCGTTACGTGACCGTTTCCGCATTTGCGAAACCTGGCTATAATGTCCAGAAAATGAACGACGACATTACCACGAAGCTCAACCAGTTCAAATTTGAAAAAGGCCAGCATTTTAAGGTGGCCGGTGAAAAAGAGAGCCAGGAGGAAAGCTTCGGTGGGTTGGGATTGATCATACTGATCACCGTGTTCGGGTTCCTGGGCGTATTGATATTGGAATTCAAAACCTTTAAGAGTATTCTGATCGTACTGTCGGTAATCCCGCTGGGTATCGTGGGCGGGCTGGCCATGCTCTTTCTGACGGGCGAAACGCTTTCATTTACGGCCACGATCGGTTTCATCGCATTGGTGGGTATCGAAGTGAAAAACTCGCTGCTGGTGGTCGACTTCACGAATCAGCTTCGTGAGCAGGGCAAGAGCATTGAAGAAGCCATTATCGAAGCCGGCGAAATCCGTTTCGTACCTATATTGCTTACATCCATGACCGCGATCGGCGGCTTGCTGCCACTTGTGATCGAGTATAGTGCATTGTATTCGCCGCTGGCATTGGTACTGATCGGCGGCCTGATCAGCTCCACGCTGCTTTCCCGCCTGGTAACGCCGGTGATGTACAAACTTTTGCCACCAAAAGTCGAGCAGCTGGTTCCCACGGAAGAAACGGAGCTGGAAGCGGCCTATTAATAACTCGCAGGGCGGGTTTTCCGGGAGCGTTTTTTATTTTGCAGGAATTGAAATGTGCGCAACATGAGGATTTCCTATCAGAATGAACCGCTTTTCCCAGGAAAACCCGCCCGTTTTTTCGAAGACCGGCAGCTTTACAGCTATTACGAACAGTCGGAGCCTGCTTTAACGTCGGGGGTGCATTGGTTTGATTTTCAGACAAATGCGGCGCATACGTTAAGCGTCAGTTATCCTGCATGCTTTTATAAAATGGTCCTTTGTATTGCCGGTGAATCGCGGTCGGTGCCCAGGCATTCGCCGGAATATGGTTTTCAAACTGGGCAGGCGCTGTTTTACCGGACCGAGGGAGGGTCGTACCAGGTGGCACTACGCGGCAACACACGTTTTAAAGTGATTCATATTCACCTTTCCGAGGCACATGTAGCGATGTTACAACGCGACGCTCCCTTCGTTTTCGACAAGCATTTCCGAGTATCGGGTTTGTCTGCAGAATGTGTGCATACTTTCTTGCAATTAAAGAACCTTTCACGGGAAAATCCGGGCTTGCTGCATCTCTTTGAAGAAAAACTCATTACCGAACAGCTTTTCGGCCTGGCGTCGCTGGCCCATCCGCGTACCGCGCGTACCCGTGCGCGGGACATTTTGGAAGAAGCATTGTGGCACGTTCGCCGGGCCGACCGTTATCTGACGATCGCCGAGCTCTCCCGCCTGGCCGGTACCAACACTTTTTACCTGAAACAACTCTTCCGCGAGCAAATGGGGACTTCGGTTTTCCAATATCAATACGACATCCGCCTCGAACGCGCAGCAAAGTTGTTGCTTGACACCGGTCTCGACATTTCAGCCATCGCTCAGGAATGCGCCTATGAAAGTGCGGCCGCTTTTTCGAATGCTTTTTTGCGCAAATATGGAGCGCGTCCTACCGCATTCAGGAACTCCCGCCTGCGCAAATAGCGCTCCCGTTCGCGCAAGCACGGCAACCGTCGAGGCCTCTACATTTGCCCAAAATCAAATCCATGAAAGCAAATGTAATTACCAGCCACGGCCCGGCCTCCGCGGTTTTCGCGATGCAGGAGGTTCCCGATCCGGTTCCTTCGGGCAATGATCTTGTTTTAAAGGTGCTGACAACGAGCATTAACCCGCTCGATTGTCGCATCCGGAACAAAGCCTCTGTACCCAGGGATTTTCCCCTGGTGCTCGGCTTCGATGTTTGCGGCATTGTGGTCGACAAGGGTGCGAATGTAGTCGGTTTTGAAATCGGCGATCGCGTGGTAGGCTCGCCGACACCCTTTCGGAACGGTGCAAATGCCGAGTATGTGGCGATCGATCATCGTTCCTGCGCACACGCGGGAAATCTCGAAGACACCTTGGCCGCAGCCATCCCACTGGTAGGCATCACCGCCTTTGAGGCGCTGTTCGACAGACTGTGCGCCCGGTCGGGCGAGTGGGTTGTGATACACGCCGGGGCTGGCGGGGTAGGACACCTGGCGGTGCAGCTCGCCAAAAATGCAGGATGCAAGGTAATTACCACCGCGGGAAGGCCGGAGTCGCTCACTTATTGTGCGCAGGAACTGGGTGCGGATCATGTATTGAACTATCACGAAACAGCACTCACCCCCGCCATTCAAGAGGTTACCGCCGGGGAGGGCGCGCGGCTGGTACTCGATACTGTGGGCGGCGCAACTTTCAGCCGGTGTCTCGATTATGTTGCTGCGGGCGGCCACATCTGCACCATCCTCCCTGTCGCCGTTGATGAACGCGAAGGGTACCGGCTACTTTTAAAGAACGTCACCTTAAGCTACCAGTTTTTCGGGGCGCCGTCGCGTCCAACGGAAGATAACCGGCAGGGCAGGTTGCTCGGAAAACTCGTCGAAATGGTGGAAAGCGGCCAATTGAGGCCGCACGTTTCAACAATTTACGATTGGCATAACCTCGCTCAGGCGCACGAGGAAATGGAGCGCGGGCATGTCATGGGGAAGCTCATCGTGAGGGTCACAAATTGACGACCACGCCCTTGCCGCTGCCTTGTCGGGTGACCTTGCTAAGCGCCTGACCGATTCCTTTTGTGAAACCCGCGCCGATTTCAGCATAGGCGAGGTCTGTATTTTCTATGATCAGCTTGTGGGCCATTTCATCGTAGCTCCATTTCATTCCGGCCATTTTCTGGTCGGTCGCGGGGGCGGCTTCCGTACATGTTACGTGGGTACCCGCGTGGCTGGCATGGCTGGCCCCCAGTTTCCAGACAGTAATGCCCGCCACTGCGGCCGCGATGAAAATGGCTTGCCGCTGTCCTTTGTGATTGTGGAGCAGCGCGAGTACCGCTGAGGTTACGTTGGTAGTAAATTTGAAGAGCATGGCTAATGGATTTATGTGCAATTGATATTCGGTGTGCTCGTCCGCCCGGGGCGGAAGCTATACCGTTTGACAAATTTGTAGCCCGAATCGTTGAAATGCATACAGAAAATGTCTGATCCGGATTATTTACGATTTAAAACGTGCATTTCAAATCGTGAACCGTATCCGCAGGTTATCCCATTCTGGTAATAAATGCCTTTATATTGTCGCGGTAGCCACGCGTCCATTTTACTTTTTCGCCGGTGGATAAATGAATGATATACTCCCCGTTGAAATAGGTTTCGAGTTCGGAGATGAAATTCATGTTCACAATGTTCGAACGGCCCACACGGATCATCACCGAAGGGTCGAGGCGGTTTTCGAGGCTGCCGAGGCTCTCGTATACCGTGTAAACTTTCTTCTGGGAAGTATAGACGGATATATAGTTACCATCCGCCGAAAAATGCGTGATATCGTCGGTTTTGACCAGGTACATTTTCCCGGCCTCCTTTACGAGCAGCCGCTGCAGGTAGTTCTCTTCCTTTTCTTTCTGGTCACGAAAAAGGCTGTTTACAAGCTCTTCGATCCGCGGTTGCGACTTTTGGCTGAGCCGCTCTTTAAGACGCCCGAGCGATTGATGAAATCGGATCTCATCGAACGGTTTGAGCAAATAGTCGATCGCATTTACCTCGAATGCGCGCAATGCGTATTGATCGAACGCGGTCGTGAACACGACGAACGGCTGATGGTGCGGCCATATTTCGCGCAAGACCTCGAAACCGTCGAGCTCAGGCATCTGGATGTCTAGAAAGATGACATCGGGCCGGTGCTGCAATATTTTTACCACCGCTTCGGAGCCGTTGGCAGCCTCGTCGGTGATTTCAATGGAATGGTCATGCTGTACAAATGTCCTGATAACGTCCCTGGCCAGCACTTCATCATCGATGATCAGGCAGCGGTGTTTCATATTCTTTCGGAGTTTTGGGGTTCGTTGTTGCTGGATGGCCGACGGCGGTCGGCGGAGGGTGGTCGGCCGTCAAAATACATCGTCACCGAAGTGCCGCCGCCGCTGGGTTGGTCAAATTCCAGCCGGCCTTCGGCTCCGTAGGCTTGTTGCAGCCTCAGCAACGTGTTTTGCAGGCCGAGGCCCATTCCTTTCGAAGGTTTCCGGGGTGTGGAGCCGATACCGTTGTCGTAAACCGTGACCTGCATGCCCGTTGCGCTCACGCTGCTGGTAATGCGTATGAGCGCGTTAGTGGCAATATCGGAAATGCCGTGGGTAATGGAATTTTCGACGATCGGTTGCAGTATGAGCTGCGGTACCGGGCAAAGTTCGGAAGCCGGGTCGATGTGGTATTCCACTTTCAGGCGGTCCTGAAAGCGGATTTGCTGGATGTCGAGATATTGCCGGGTCAGTTTTAGCTCTTCCTGCAATGGGATGAAATCCGCCGACTGGTTTACAAGCACCGCCCTTAGCAGGTCGCTCAGCGTGGTGATCATGAGCGTCGCTTTGCGGATGTCGTTTTTCACCATCAGGCTGATCACGCTATGCAGGGTGTTGAACAGAAAATGCGGATTGAGCTGCATTTTGAGCGATTGCAGCTGGGCATTCGCCAACTGGCCGCGGAGCTGTTCGTTGTGCAGCTCGGTTTCGAAATTCTGCTGCTTGAGTTGCTGGTAGCGGTAAATGTAGGATACTTTGTTAAAACCGACTACCAGTAGCAAATACTGGCCAAAACTTGCGGTGTATGCGATAAAAAAGGAAAACAGGTAGTTTTCCAGCGGCACGGATTTCCCCACTGCCCGGTACATCAGCGGGTTGGTAATATAATAATGCAGGAGATTGATGAAGATATTGAGAAACGTAACGATCGCCAGGTGGATCAGGATCGGTTTCAGGATTGAGCTCTGCCGGACCTTGAAGGCAATCGGCACTTTGATAGAAGCGTACAGGACAAGGGGAGTGGTAGACCACCAGAACAACCCGTCGAGCAGCCAGATGAACATCTCGTGGGGCCGCATGACCACACCCTCCCTTAAAAGCCACAGCATCATAAGCTGACCGAACGTTATTACCGCGAAAATGCTCCAATAGCAGAAGGAATACCACCAGAACTGCCCGACCGAAAGCGGTAGCCCCGATTGTTCCAACATACGTTTTAAAAAGGTCATGACAGGATGGATGATTTGGAAACCATAAGGATGGTTTCCAGACAAATCTAATGTTTCGACGACGGGAAGTAACCCGTATTTACGCGAAGCGGGGGAATCGTTATCTGAAACACATTTCAGCCATGTAATGCGTTTCAGGCCACCCTTTACCTTTATGTGCTTATTTTTAGAAAAAATGTAAAAATAATTGCCTGTAAATTTTGTTGTTTAATCGTTTAAATCTACATTTGGTCACAACATGTCCCAATTTCATATTTTCCCTCTTGCCAACTGATACTTATTCGGCAAGCCGTTTCAATTACCCGGTACCATCACAGAAACCTGACTAAGATATTGATATTCAGCATATTGTTTCGATAAATTGCTTAATCGTTTAAATAGAAAAACAGTCATCAATACATAGCCGGTTGCAAGCGCCATGCATGCATTTGTTGTTACTGACCGCATCCGGTGGGGGGGCGGAACAAGGTCTTTTTGATTACGTATATATAAAACCGTTAGTATATCCCGACTGCGCGCTGCGTATTATTTGTCTTGCTGTTCCTGTCCCTCGTGTCCGTGAGCGATTACGGTTTTAGTGTGTGTTGCATAGCGCTATTTACTCTGATTTTTGACCCAATTGGATGTGATGAGGAAATGTTGTACGAGCCAAATCTACGCTCGTTTTCTCTTTTTCCCGGATGGCAACGAATCTTAACCCTTTAACCTGAAACAAATGAAAGAGAACGGAATGAGCCGTCGTGACACGATGAAAGCCCTGGGACTGGGCGGTTCCGCGGGAATGCTGGGCCTGTTCGGAGGTATTTCCAATGCCCGCGCCGACCGTCGGACCGCCGAGCGTCGGACCGCCGACGGCGAGACGCCGCAGTATGCGAAAGCCATGAAACCCCTGACGGTCAGAAGCGTCCGCGCGATTGCAACGGCGCCGCAGGGCTCCAACCTCATTGTGGTGAAGGTGGAAACCTCGGAGCCGGGTCTGTACGGGCTGGGATGTGCCACCTTCACGCAACGGGCGGAAGTGGTGCTGGTGGCGATCAATACTTATCTCAATGAGTTTTGCGTCGGCAGGGACGTCGACAATATCGAGGATATGTGGCATGCCGCTTATGTGAGTTCCTACTGGCGCAACGGCCCGGTGCTGAACAATGCACTGAGCGGATTGGACCAGGCACTCTGGGACATCAAAGGCAAACGTGCCGGGATGCCACTGTACCAGTTGCTGGGCGGTAAAGTGCGTTTCGCGGTGCCATGTTACACCCATGCGAACGGGCGCACGCCGGAGGAAACCGTGGAAAGTGTGAAGAAGATCCAGGAGCAAGGCTACCGTTACATCCGCATTCAGCAAGGCGGTTACGGCGCAGTAGGCAGCACTACCAGGAAGCCCGATTTCAAGGAAGCGGGTTTTGGCGTTGCTACGGACAACTATATGGACGAAAATGCCTACCTGAAAGCCATCCCCATTCTCTTTGAAACCGTGCGCAAGCAATGCGGCGAGGAGGTGGAACTGTTGCACGATATTCACGAGCGCGTGCAGCCTATGAATGCGATCAATATGATCAAAAAACTGGAAGAGTTTCGCCCGTTCTTCATCGAGGACCCGTTTTCTCCGGAGAATATGAAGTGGTTCAAACTGCTGCGCCAAAGTACCACGGTACCGCTGGCAATGGGCGAGCTTTTCAATAATATCAATGAATTCCTCGAACCGATGGCCAATCAGTGGTTCGACTACATCCGCATTCACGTGTCGCAGATCGGCGGGGTTACGCCTGCCATGAAAGTCGCGCGCCTGGGGGAATGGTTCAATGTCAAAACGGCCTGGCACGGTCCTGGTGATGTGTCGCCGGTCGGTCACTCGGCGCACGCGCATATAGACCTGGCTGTCTGGAACTTCGGTATCCAGGAGGCCGTGCAGTTCAACGACAAAACATTGGAGGTGTTCTCGGGTTGCCCGACTATGAAAGATGGTTATATGTCGGTCAATGAAGTGCCGGGCATCGGCGTGGACATCGACGAAAAGGCCGCCGCCAAATTCCCGATCAGCACAAAATCGAACTGGCAAGTAAGAAAATTCGACGGTACGCTTATACGTCCATGAAAAAAACATCGCTCAAAGATATTGCACAGCAGGCGGGCGTTTCCACGGCCCTGGTTTCCTACGTCCTCAACGGGAAAGAGAAGGAAACCAGGGTGGGGGAGGCCATAGCACAAAAGATCAGGTTGATAGCCAAGGAGTTGAACTATCAGCCTAATCACCTGGCCAAAAGCCTCAGAAGCGGCAAAACATACACCATAGGGCTCATTATCGCCGATATTTCCAATCCGTTCTTCGCCAACATCGCCCGTGTGGTGGAGGACGAGGCTAAAAAAAACGGCTATACGGTCATTATCGGTAGTTGCGACGAACATGCCGAGAAATCGTGGGACTTGCTCAATGTGCTGATCAACCGCCAGGTCGACGGCTTCATCATCGTGTCCTGCGAAGGTTCCGAAAGCCAGGTGCATTATCTCAAAGAGCGGAATATCCCGTTCGTATTGCTGGATCGCCATTTTCCTGAAATCCAGACCGATTTTGTCGCTACCAACAATTACAAAGCCTCTTACGACGCAGGAATCCACCTTATTCAAAGTGGCTATTCGAAGATCGGCATAATGGCCTACAAATCGAACATGTACCACATGGAGGAGCGTGTACGCGGCTACAAGCACGCATTGCGCGACAATAAGATCGAATTTCACGACTCGTGGCTGAAAGAAGTGCATTTCGAAGCGATGGAAAGCGAGGTACGGACGGCTATCGACGAAGTACTGGCCTCGGAGCAGCGTGTGGACGCGATGATTTTCGCGACCTACGGCTTGGCTATCAATGCCCTGAAATACATCAACGAGCTGCGCCTTAAAGTACCGTCCGACCTGGCGATCGTCAGTTTCGGCCAGGCGGAGGTTTTCGACCTGTACTACTGCCCGATTACCTACGTGCGGCAGCCTCTGGAAATGCTGGGCAAAACGTCCGTTGAATTTTTATTGAAAAAACTGAAAAACCCCGATGAGGGCATGAAGCAAATATTAATGGAAGCCAAACTGATCGCCCGCGAATCGTCGAAGGCCAAACCAGCGGCGCTGAGCGGCTAATTTTTTGCCGGAATGCTTAAACGTTTAATAAACGACTGGTTATATGTGTGGTCAGGAATTGTCAGGTAATGTCAGGAGTTGTAAGAATTGACGTTTCAACTGCAATCTCTCACTGCGATACACAACCCTGACACCGTCTGACAATAAACGACCGCCCCTGACTACTCTTTCTGACCGTCGACTTAAGTCGACGGAGACGCACAAAAAGCCAGGAAGTGCCAGTGGTACGACCATTTACAACCCGGGATTTCAGTTCCGGTACCTAACAAAGAAAGAAGCTATGAGTAAACACCTGCTAAGTTGTGACTGGGGAACGTCGTCGTTTCGGTTGAGGCTGGTCAATGTGAAGGATCACGATGTGGTAGGAGAGGTAACGTCCCAGGACGGTATCGGAGCGGTTTACAATGCCTGGCAAGAGGCTAACCAGATAGACCCCGTTCCGCGAGCATGGTTTTATCGTACGGTCATCGTGAAACAGATCACCGCGCTGGGCAGACAAACGGGGATCGATCTGGCTGGCGTGCCCATTGTGCTTTCGGGCATGGCATCGTCGACTATCGGCATGGAGGGATTGCCTTACGCTCGCCTGCCGTTTGCCTTGGACGGAAGCCATCTCGGTATTCGGCAGTACGATGAACTCCCGCATTTTCCGCACACTATTACGCTCATATCCGGTGTGCGAAGCGACCACGATGTAATGCGTGGAGAAGAAACCCAACTGATCGGCCTGGGGGCCGCGATGGAACTTTCTGGCCGCGACGCGATATTTATCTTCCCGGGTACGCATTCCAAGCACATGTTCGTGCGTGACGGTCTACTGATTGATTTCAAGACGTTTATGACGGGCGAGGTATTCAATCTGATGGCCAACCAAAGCATTCTGAAAGACTCCATCGACCAATATCGACAACCTGTTTTAGACGCGGAAGCGGCCGTGGCTTTCCGGTCGGGCATACGTGAGTCGGGGTCGGGGAATATTTTAAATGCATTATTTACAGTAAGAACCAACCAGCTTTTTGATTTATTGAATAAGCGGGAAAACGGAATGTTCCTGAGCGGGCTGCTGATCGGCTACGAAATCCGCGATCTGACGAAGGAGACAAACGCCCACCTCGTGCTTTGCGGCGGCGGCAATCTGTACCATTTGTACAAAGCCGCGATCGAGACGTTGGGGCTGGGTGGGAGGACAACCATCATCCCTTCGGAGATTGTAGACCGGGCGGCCACTACGGGGCATATCCGTATTTTTGAGAACCAACATTTAACATTGAATAAAACAAATTTATGAGTGAGCATACATTTTCATGGGAGTTGTTCAACAAAGCGCCGCTGGTCGGCATTATCCGGAATGTTTCGCCGGAAGACGTCAAGCGAATCCTGCCCATTTACCGGGAAGCCGGCCTGACGACCGTCGAGATTACCATGAACACGCCGGGTGCGACGGATATGATCCGGTACGCGCTGGAAAACGAGCATTACGGTCTGAATATTGGCGCGGGGACGGTTTGCACCAAAGATGACCTGGATGCTGCGCTCGAAGCCGGTGCGCAGTTTATTGTTACACCTGTTTTGAGTAAAAAGGTTGTTAAATCCTGTGTCAAAAAGGGCATTCCGGTGTTCCCGGGCGCATATACACCCACTGAAATCTTCCAGGCATGGTCGCTGGGCGCGTCGATGGTGAAAATCTACCCTGCTACCGCGCTGGGGCCGGGGTATATCAAAGACCTGAAAGCCCCGATGAGCCAGTTGAAACTCCTGCCCACGGGTGGGGTTAGTCTCGAAAACATGGAAGCATTCCTGAAAGCAGGCGCCAACGGACTGGGCATTGGCGGACAATTATTTGACAGAAAGCTGATCCAGGACAAAAACTGGGACGGACTGAAAGCACATTTCCTTCAATTTGCACAAAAACTTGCTTAGCAATGCGTGAAATCAGGAATTACCGATGGATCATCGTGGTCCTGCTGTTTCTCGCCACGACCATCAATTACCTCGACAGGCAGATCATCGGTCTACTGAAACCCATTCTGGAAAAAGAGTTCGTTTGGACGGAAACCGATTTCGCTCGCATCGTCATGGCATTTACGGCAGCTTACGCAGTGGGCTTGCTCGTTTTTGGCTGGCTGATCGACAAGATCGGTACCAAGGCCGGGTACTCGTTCACGATCATATTCTGGAGTGTTGCGGGGATGCTGCACGCGGTCGCACGCAGCGCGTTCGGGTTTGGGCTTGCGCGTGTGGGGCTGGGTTTGGGCGAAGCCGGTAATTATCCTGCGGCAGTCAAAACAGTTGCCGAGTGGTTCCCTAAGAAGGAACGGGCGCTGGCTACCGGGCTTTTCAACGCCGGGACGAGCGTAGGGGTAGTGGTGGCGCTGATACTGGTTCCCTGGATCCTGAGCCATTATGGCTGGCAAGAGGTATTCTGGATTACAGGGGCGCTGGGTTTCGTGTGGCTGATTTTCTGGCTGATATTTTATGATATCCCCGTAAAACAGAAGCACCTGGGTGCGGAGGAGCTGCAATACATTTTGAATGGCCAGGACCAGGATGAAAACGGGGCCGAAAAGCAGCCGGTTAAATGGATCAAACTTTTCACTTTCCCACAGACCTGGGCCTATATTACCGGCAAAGGGCTCATCGACCCGATTTACTGGTTCTTCCTGTTCTGGCTTCCTTCCTATTTCGCTTCCACCTTCAATCTGGACCTCAAAAAGCCAAGTTTTGAACTGATGCTTATCTATACCGCCACGACCGTCGGTAGTATCGGCGGTGGCTATCTGTCGTCCTGGCTTATCAAAAGGGGCTGGCCGACGCTCAAAGCGCGCAAGACTGTTTTGCTCGGTTTAGCTTTTTGTGAGTTATCGGTGATACTGATCCAATTTTCCAGCGGCGTCTGGATGGCCGTCGGGCTCATCAGTCTCGCCGTTGCGCTGCACCAGGCCTGGGCCACGAACGTATTCACCCTACCGTCCGACCTTTTCCCCAAACAGGCTGTAAGCTCGGTGGTAGGCATCGGCGGGATGGCCGGGGCGGTAGGCGGCATCCTTTTTCCGATCCTGATCGGCAACCTGCTCGATAGTTACAAAGCGGCGGGGAATATCCAGGCGGGTTACAACATCATTTTTACAATCTGCGGTTTTACTTATCTTGTGGCGTGGCTGATTATCCATTGGCTCACCCGAACACCCAAAGTGGTAGAACTTGAAGAATTGCAATGATTAATTTAAGAAGAACTGACTCAGACGACGCAGATTTCAAAGCGCTAGTAAGGCAGCTGGACGCCGATCTGGCCGTCCGCGACGGCGCCGACCATGGTTTTTATTCCCAATTCAATAAAATCGACAAGATCCGCCACGCCGTCGTATGCTACGAAACCGGCGAGCCAATCGGCTGTGGCGCTATCAAAGCATTCGACGGCGAGGCTATGGAGGTGAAGCGAATGTACGTTTCGCCCGAAGGCCGCAACAAGGGCATCGCTACCCGCGTGCTTGCGGAGCTGGAAGATTGGGCAAAAGAAATGGGTTATACCAAATGCGTTCTCGAAACCGGCAAACGCCAGCCGGAAGCGATCGCGCTCTATGAGAAAAACGGCTACCGGCGCACGGAGAATTACGGGCAATATGTAGGTGTGGAGAATAGTGTTTGTTTTGCGAAGAAGCTGAAAAGTTAGTCCTTGCTGATCGCGGTAATTTCAATGGAAGGAAATACGATCATGATAGTCGGTCCGAAAAAACATTCTTTTTTGAGGTTTCCGTTGATTGTGTAATCGGGAACATTTCTATTTTCACTTTTAGCCCAGGTAGAGTCCACGTAGCATGCCCAGGCCGACGTCTGGTTTAAAGTAATGGGATGGGTGAAAGTAAACAACCCGCCACCTTCGTAGACAGCACGCGTGTTCTTAATGATCAGCATCGTAGGCCCCTCGCATCCGCAATCCGGCTCAGGGTCTTTTTTGCAAGAAAATAAAGCGACCGAAAAGCCGATCAAAATCACCGGAAGCAGTAGTTTTTTCATGGTTTTGGCTTTTTTTGAATGGGTTGTCTTTTAATGCATCTCATATTTGGATGCCCACTCAATAATAGTAGGGTACAAATCGGCAATAGTTTGACCTGTTTTTTTATTCTTGTACAAGCGGAGCAGCTCCCGGTTAAATTCCCCAAATCGTTGAAAACCACGGAAGTCGACCATATTTCTTTCCAGGCTGATGGTGAGAGAATTGAATGTTTTTCTATCAAAAATATCTGAATAATATAAAGCGACCAATCCATAGTTCATGTATTCTTCGAAGCAAACAAGCGAATTATTGTAACTGGAAGAAGGCTTGCCGGCAGTAGTCCATTTTGATAAGTCCTTATAAGCATCACTGATTGCCTTGCCGTATTTTTCAGCCTCTGGATTCAGGTATGCATGATTAATTTCGGTAAATGCAATCATCATACGCCGGCCTTGCAGAACATCGGCGGCCAGATTCTTATTTTCGCTATCAATAAAAGGGTAGTTGATGTGTGCTTGCGCCTCCTTAAAGCCGTTATCGTTAAAAAAGTTCGCAGATTGGTTCCATCCGACCAAAGGCGAAAAAATTACTTTGATAGCTGAATATTTGGTGGCTGGGAATTGGTTTTCGAGCCAACTTTTCATGCCGGTTATATTGATATTATCTCCGAAATCCTTTTTAAGACTTGAATAGTAATTTAAATTATTTTTGTAAAACGTTCTGAATCCGGATTTTTTAGCAAATTTTTCCAGTAATGGAATATAATATTCCAGCTCATTTTTTTTCCCAGTTGCAATGCGATCATATATCCCTCCGTTTATAATTTTATCTCCCGAAAACACAAATGCATAACTATCCATTTTCAGATGAAGGTAGAAATAGCCGGGCTCAAATTTCAACAATGAATCTATCGACCGTACAGCCGGATCTTGGTTGTATGGTGTAAAATGATTGATTACTGTCTTGAAATAGCTGGATCCTTTTTCGATAGCACCCGTTTTTCCGTATTCGGTAAGTGCGAAGACAATGTTAATTAGCTCGTATACTTCGGGAATCTCGATGATGGTTTTTCCCTCATTCTCTGCTTTATATTTTTCACTGAAAGATGCCGGCTTAACTAATTTCTGTGTCGTGAAGACGCATGTAACAGTATCACCCCCGGATGCTCTCACAATTTTAAACACAGTATTTCTTTTAGGTCTGAGTATCATTGATATCGAGTCAGATTTTGAAACCAGAGCAAATACCGACGAATCTTTCTGGACTACAAAGCTGTAATCGAATTGCCTGCCCAATTTATTAATACCATTGAATTCTTCCCTTTGGCCATCCAAATACATGGTCAGACTGTCAGACGATGCGTGTAGGACGGGGATGGGTAAATTTTGAGCAAAAGCGAATCCAGCCCAACAGAAAAAAAGGCAAGTAGTAACTAATTTCATGAAGTGTTGGTTGGTGTAAATCTGATTTCCGTTGGGTAGTAATATAAGAATTTTTTAGTTTTGGCTACAAGGAGTTATAAAATTCGCAATTCGTACAAATAACGTGATGATCGATAAACTGGCCCTGATTTATATTGAAAACCAAAAAATACTGGCCGCGAAGAGTCGCGGGCGCGACATTTACTACATTCCCGGCGGCAAGCGGGAGCCGGGCGAATCGGACGAGGAAGCCCTTGTGCGGGAGATTTCCGAGGAGCTTAGCATGACGCTGGATCCATCTCGCCTGAAATTCTACGGTGAATTTCAAGCGCAGGCGCATGGCCAACCGGAAGGCGTGCTGGTGAGGCTCCGGTGTTATACAACAACCGAAAGGGCAGAAGTAAGGGCCGCGGCCGAAATCGATGAGGTCTCATGGCTTGGCTACGCAGATCGCCCGAAAGTTTCGCTGGCCGCCCAACTGCTCTTTGACGACCTGAAAACAGAAGGAACGATTGCCTGACAAGCGCTTTGTCGACAATCAGGTGTTGTCGGTCGACGGGATGGAACAAATGCATGGGCTTGCTGATTATGCATTCAGTTTCGTATTTGTCAGCATATTCAGATGTCAGATTTTAAAATAGCAAAGACTGCGTGGGAGCCTGCCTCCCGGCTTATTATTACGCAAATAAGCGGCGACATGGGGCCTGCGGATGTGATGCAATGGGAGCAATCTCTCCACGACGCGCTGGGCCGGATCGAGGAGGGCGGCACTTTCCGCATTTTCGTGAACCTGCACGGGTTCACGGCGCTAAACCTCGATGCGCATAAATATTTCCGCAATATCGTCCCGCTGACGCTCGCGGATTATGGTTGGAAAGTGGGTTACCTGGCCATGTTTGAAGAGGAAGCGTCCAAACTGGTACTAACCAGGAAGCGTGGCATCCGGTGCCTGGCTGCGGCGCATTGCCATCAGGACGAGACGAAAATCGAGAAGTACCAATCCCTTTACAGCAGCCCGAACGAGTGTTTCTTTACCGATCCCGCACGCGCGGAAGCCTGGATAAGGAGCATTGTTTGACCTTGAGAAGCTCATCAATAGTGGTTGGCTTTATTTTTAGAAGTTTTCAGGTCTCCTTCTGAATGTACTTCTTGCGCTCCTTGCCCCGTTCGATTATCGCGAGAATGATGTTTCTGTTTTTGTTTGTTGATAACCGAAGTTGTATTATTTTGGTAAGGAGTAAAGCCACAACTTAAAAATGGGGAAGTTCAATGACGTCAGCTATACTGTTATTTATGGGTCTTGGAGGTTTGGAATTTATGTTTTTGTTCATTATTCTTCCGCTTGCCGTTACCATTTGGGCGTTGATCGACGCTATCAAGAGTGATTTCAAAAAGGATATCAACAAATTGGTTTGGATCATCGTAATTATCTGCTTTCCCTTTTTCGGTGGAATACTCTACTTGTTCCTCGGGCGGAGTCAGAAAGCAGGTTTTTAAATCTGAAAGTATCGTTGCAAAGCTGAAAACTGCCCCGACCTGCATTCCGGCGAAGAGAAAAAATGGCGGCCATTTCTGGCCGCCTGCAACCCACAACAAAGAGTGGCACAGCATTAATCTGCGATTACATTTTTGTAGTCCTTGACTAATCTTGGGCCTTTTGCAGGCCCGTATTTGTGGTCAGCTATCACATTAACTCATGGAAAACAGCAAAATAATTGCTTGCCGTGGATTTGTGTGCTTTCGCGCCACGACCCGCAAATCCGTATGACGGACCAACGGTTCCTGTAATGTGATAGAAGAGGTTGCGATAGCGAAAGTAACACATTCATTTCTTTCATCAAAACCATATTGGATTGAGAAGTCCACTCAATTTGATAAGGCAGGGTCAACCTTCCAAATGGCAATATACGCCGCACTTGTTGCATCCACAGAAGTATTTCAGTGTGAGAAACAGATTTTGGCATGGCTTTTGAGGCCGTTTGAGCGTATTATGGAAAGTTTATCTCAGTCAGTCAATACGGGAAGGCTCATCATAGTCGCATACCGGTTACCTTTTAAGGTTGTCCGCGACGGTGATGTCTCCCGACTATTTCAAAATTCAGGCGGCCTTGTTTCTGCGGTGCTGTCACTCGTAAAAGACCAGGACAACCAGGCTTTTGACGCCCATCAAAAGATTCAGTGGATCGGTTTTTCGGAGAATACCCCAGAGGAGCTCGAAGGGCAGTCGATGGAGAACGAGAACTTCCGGGCGCACCCGGTTTTTATTCCCGACGAACTCAACGAAAATTACTACGAGGGCTTCTGTAACAATCTGATATGGCCGCTCTGCCATTACTTCCCGTCGCTGGCGCAATTTCATGACGTCTACTTCGATGCTTATCGGGACGCCCATCAATTGTTCTTCGAAAAGGTGCGGGAAGTGATCCGGCCGGGCGATGTGGTGTGGGTGCAGGACTACCAGCTCATGTTGCTTCCCCAGATGATCCGGAATGCGTTTCCGGAAAACAAGATCGGCTTCTTTTTTCATATTCCTTTTCCCTCTTACGAGATATTCAGGCTGCTGCCGGTGGCTTGGAGAAAAGCCATTGTCGATGGCATTCTGGGTGCCGATGTGGTGGGTTTCCATACCAACGATTATGTGGAGTATTTCCTGAAAGCGGCGAGACTTGTCTCCGAACTGGGGAATAAATTGCATTATATCAACCTGGGCAACCGGATTGTGAAAGTCGATTCGTTCCCGATCAGTATCGATTTTGAAAAGTTCAACGACGCTTACGACGACCCGGATGTTGCTGCCGCGCGCGCCGACGCCCGGCAGTCGCTCAAAGAGAAGATCATTTTCTCCGTCGACCGGCTCGATTACTCCAAAGGCATTATCCACCGCCTTCATGGTTACCAGCGTTTCCTCGAACAAAACTCCGGCTGGCACGAAAAAGTATCGTTTGTGATGGTGGTAGTGCCTTCCCGTGATACGATTGAGCAGTACCAGCAAATGAAGTCGGATATTGACCAGACGGTCGGAAAAATCAATGCCAACTTTGGGACAATATCCTGGCAACCGATCATATACCAGTACCGTTCGATGCCTTACCACGAGATGGTGGGCATGTATACCGCCAGCGACGTCGCGCTCATCACACCCGTGCGCGACGGGATGAACCTCGTTTGCAAGGAGTATGTAGCAAGCAGGCAGGATGGCCGGGGCGTATTGATTTTGAGTGAAATGGCAGGTGCCGCGGCCGAGCTCGGTGAAGCCCTGATCATTAATCCGCTCGACAGACAAGATATTGCGGATGCGATCAAAACCGCATTCGAAATGCCGGAAGAAGAGCAATACAAACGAATGGAGGCCATGCGCGAAAGGATTCGTGATTACGATGTATTTGCATGGACCAGTGATTTTTTTACCCAGATGACAATGCTTGAATTAGAACATGACCGGTTGCGCCAGGTTTTCCTGACCAACAAAGGCATCGACGCGATCCGGCATGCTTACCAGCTATCCAATAACAGGATCCTTTTTTTCGACTACGACGGTACACTTGCCCCCATCGTTCCGGACCCCGCGAAGGCAATAATGAGCGAGGATGTTAAAAAATTGCTGAACGATATCGCCAAACGCGATACAGTGGTGATCGTCAGCGGCCGCGACCGCTATTTTCTCGACAAGCTTTTCAGCGACCTTCCCGTGCATATGATCGCCGAACACGGCGCGTTGATCAAGGCCAAAGATTCGGGTGAATGGCAGTTGAATGAAAGTTACGAGGAAAACTGGAAGGAAGGCATCCGTCCGATGATGCAGATCTATGCCAAACGCTGCCCCGGTGCGTTTGTAGAGGAAAAGGAAACGGCACTTGCGTGGCACTACCGCACTGCCGATGACAAGGAATATGCCACCCGCCGCGCACAGGAGTTGCTTTGGCAGCTCAAAAACTACATCCAACCCGAGCTGAACTTGCAGGTTATCGATGGTAACAAGGTAGTGGAAGTCAAGAAAACGGCATTCAACAAAGGAACCGCCACGCGCACCTTCGCGGAAACAGGTGACTTCGATTTTATCCTGGCCATCGGCGACGATACCACGGACGAAGACATGTTCGAGGCATTGCCGGACACTTCCTTTACAATTAAAATAGGTGACGACCTGTCGGCAGCCCGAAACCACATCCGCAGCCAGGACGAGGTTTTTCATTTCCTGCATTTTATGGTTTCACCCGTAGGCGAGTAGGAGAGGCTTTTGTATTTTAGCGGTTCTATGGAGGAATCGCTAAAATTGCTTCACTCGGTCGTTCAGGCCATTCATCCGCTCGACACCGCCGATTGGGAAGCGTTGTCAGGTATCTGGAAACCGTTCAGCGCGCGGAGGAAGGAAGTCATTACGTCCGCCGGCGAAACCGAGCGGTACCTCTATTTCGTGACGGATGGCGTGCAACGCATTTACTACCTGGACGATCAGAACCGGGAGGCGACCATCGTATTCACATACCGGCCATCGTTCGGCGGCATTATCGATTCGGTACTCATGGAAATGCCGTCGCGGTATTATTACGAGACGCTGACGCCTTCGAGCTTTATCCGCGCGCCATACAGCGAATTCAAAGAGGTAGCCTACAAGCACCCGGCCATTGAGCGGATGCTGCTTGTGGGAATGACGCAGACGCTCTCGGGGATTCTGGAACGGCTTGTGGAGGTGCAGTGCTTCTCGTCGGAGGATAAATTCCGGAATTTGCTCAAACGAAGCCCCCATATCCTGCAACTTGTACCACACAAATACCTGGCCAATTACCTCGGCATCGATCCTACCAATTTCAGCAAGCTTGTAAACAGGGTGCGCATTTGAAAATCTTGGTTTTTACCAAAAAATTCAAAAATCCTGTTGTGCAACTTTGCATTGTCTATTAATCGAACGCCCATGAAAAACATTAATAAGAAAGCATTGCTTCAACGTCTCGACGATCAGGTTGAGCTTCACATCGCGGACGCCGTGGCATTGTTTCAAAACAGGGACGACGAGTTCCTGAACCGGCCGTCGGCTACCGGAGGTTGGAGCATTGCGCAATGTCTCGACCATCTGAACAGCTACGGCCATTACTATTTACCCAGAATGCGCGAAAGACTTCGCGCAGCGCCGTCCGTAGAAAAGGCAGATTTTACCAGCACCTGGATGGGTGCCTATTTTACGCAAATGATGGATCCGGAAACCGGTAAGCGCAAATTCAAAGCTTTCAAAGGGCATATTCCACCATCGAACCTGGATTCCGCGGCGGTAGTGCGTGAGTTTATCAGGCAGCAGGAGGAACTGCTGTATCTGCTGCGCGAGGGTATTAAGAAAGACCTCGACCAAATCCGCATTCCTGTATCGGTGCTGCCGATTATTCGCATGAAGATCGGCGACGTTTTTCAATTCATAGTCGCGCACGACGAGCGGCATATGCAGCAGGCAAAACGGAACCTGGTACCACAAAGCATCTATTAGCCAGAAAATGTGTTTGATACCAGCCAGTGCGGATCTCTGCACTGGCCTTTTGTGCATAAAAAAAGCAGTCACTTTATGGTGACTGCGAGTGGAAATCGTATAGAATATATTAAACGTCAGTATGTTACGCGATCGAAACCGTGCCGGTTTCCAACCGGGTTTCCAACCGGGTCTCATTCATATTTTCGAGTTTGACAAAGTGACAAACGTAACCCGCCGAGCGCAAGGCGAGCTGAATTCGCGTGAAATCGGATAATTCCGAGGTCATTGTCAGCAGGAAATCCTGAAAATCGTAAGCCCAGTGTTTTACATTTAATTGTTTCAGGCAATCGTGCAGTTTTTGCAGCGATTTGCTTGCCTGAATATGCGTACGGAAGAAGATCTTATATGTATTAGCCATCATTTGTTGCGTGAAATTAGTGGTCGGTATGTTACCGTTGAGTTCAGATTGTTTATTTAATGAATTAAAATTACTACTTATTTAAAATCGTTCCAAATAATTTGAATTGAAAATTTGGAATAAAAACAAAAAGCTTCGCAACCATGATGCCAAGTTGCGAAGCTTTTTTGAGAACTCCTTTTAGTGCTATATTAAGAATTTATTAGATTTAATAAATTCTGTTAAAACAGTAGGCTAATGCCGTCAGGCCCAGTTCTTTTCCAGAAAGGTGACCCAGTTGCGCCACATAATCCGTTCGATGTCGCTTTCCGAATAGCCGCGTTGCGCCAGGAGGCCGGTAATGGTTTGCAAATCTGCAATCGAATCGAGATCGCCAGGCGATTGCTCCTTGCCATATGCGCCATCCAGATCGGATCCGATGCCGACGTGCAATGCATTTCCGGCAATTTGGCAGATATGGTCGATATGCTGTACAATATGCTCGATTTTCAGTCCGGTACTTTCGGGTGTCGACTTGCCGCGAACCCAGCCGGGGATCATCATCCACGCATCGAACGCCATACCGATCACTGCGTCGCGTTCGAGAAGTACCTTGATCATCTCATCCGAGAACTGGCGGTTGTGGGGAGTAATCGCGCGGACGAGGTTGTGGCTCGCCCAAACCGGTCCTTTGTAGAGATCCATTGCCTCCCAAAATGCCGTGTCGCACAAATGGGTAGCGTCGAGGATCATATCCAGCTGGTCCATTTCGCGTAACAGGTCTTTGCCTCTTTCGCTCAGCGGCGCATCGGAATCGGTCCCGTACGCGTACACGCCCGGGCCATAATGCGCGGGTCCGATCGCGCGAAGACCGTAGCCGTAAGCGGTTTCCAGATTTTTGAGGCTTACAAGTGAATCGGCACCTTCAAGGCTCAGAATATACCCGATGGGCAATCCTTCGGTCGTTTCGGCATTCTGCCAGAGTTCGAGATGGCTGCGAAGGCCCGCCAGCCCGGTGATCTGTACCATTTCGCCGGCTTCTTCCATAGCTTTGTACCACGCTACCTGTGCCTGGGTGATCGCCCACGCCTGGGCCTGCGAATGCCAGCCCGGGATTTTACTGTCGGGCTTGATGTAACGCCCTATTTGGGTAGCTACGCAAAGACCGATATTCCCTTTGCGCATTTCCGGGAAACTCACTACGCCTTTGCCACGGTCGGGCTTGTCGGTGAGGTTCTTTTCACGGTCGCGGATCGAATATAGGTCTTGGGTGAGGTCGCGGTTCCATTCCACGGCATTCATGGAAAGGTCGAGATGTGCGTCGAAGAGAAACATCGTTGCGGATTGAATGATTGAATGAGTGAATGTCAGTTATAGTCAGATGTGGTCATGGGTAGTCAGGTGTGGTCGGTGAGTTTGGCAAATAAGAAATGACTACATCTGACGAAACTTGACTACACCTGACGAAAGTGGCACTAAATGGTAATCCGCCTGCTGCGCGCCGTGATCTTCCATTCTCCGCTCACCTGGCCGTCTTCCACGATCGTTGCAAAATCGTGCAGGGCCACGGTAGGGCAAATGTGGTAGGGGAGGGCGTAGAAGACATCGCCGATCTGGATCGTCTCCCAGGTTTCGGTGCTTACTTGCAGTACACCGTGTTCCTCGCTTTGCCCTATCAATGTGTATTCGGGCAGATTGAGCAGACGAAGACGATTTTCAATCGGATTTTCGGCAGCAATGGCTTTATGTCCCAGGTCTATCGTGACAATACCCGGACCAGGTTTCGAAATGGCGCGGGTCAGGATCAGGGCAGCGTGCTCAAAAGGCTGGCCGTCGAACCGATCGCCGTACCCCCAATCCCAGAGTACATTCGTGCCGGGGCTTAGGTAAACGTCCGGGCGCAATGCATGGACGGTGAATGATGGCGAGCCTCCGACAATGATCATCGGTTCATAGCCGCATTCGGTTTCGATACGGTCGAGCAATGGTAGTGTCTTCTCGTATGCTTCATCGGCAGCTGCTTTGCGTTCTGAAAACTCCGGGTTGCGGATGTGTCCGTCGTAAATGTGCACGCCGCCGAAAGACAGCCCGTCCAGGCCGCTTACGAACCGGTAGAGCGAAAGTAACGACTCGTCTGTGGCATGTCCGGTGCGGTTCATACCATTGTTAACATCCAGAAAAACCGTCGAACGCAGCCCGCGCGCAAGCGATGCTTCACTCAGTAACGCGGCCGTTTGCTCGTTGTCGATCAGTGAAGCGAACGTTGTATCGGGAAATTTGTCGCGCAGCGCGAAAAGGCGGTCGATGTTCGGGCCTACAAGCTGGTAGGCGATCAGCACCCATGGAGCACCTGCATTTGCCACCATCTCGGCCTCGGCAATCGTGGCGCATTTGAACTTGGAAATGCCCGCAGATAGCTGTATTCCAACGATCTCCGGGCATTTGTGGGTTTTAACATGCGGCACCAGCCTTTCGGGAGAGCCAGCAATGTTTACCATACTCCGGATATTGCTTTCGATCCGGTCTTTATAGAATAGGAGCGAGGGGGAAATCACTTCCCCGGGATTGCTGAGCTGGTACCAGGACATTGTTGTTAATTTTGGATGACCGAATGACTCAATGATCGAATGATCGAATGATTGAATGATTGAATGACTGAATGATTGAATAGACGCTGGTCCATTCACTATTCAGTCATTCAATCATTCAAAATTACTTCTCTTCCAACTCAAACATCGCTTCGATCTCAACCGGGATATTGTCAGGCAGCGTACCCATTCCAACGGCGCTTCTTACGCCGATGCCGTTTTCTTCGCCCCACACTTTCGCGAAGAGCTCGCTGCATCCGTTGATGATGAATGGGTGTTTTTCAAAATCGGTGGTGCAGTTGACCATCCCGAGTACCTTTATCACTCTTTTTACACGGTTCAGACTGCCAAGGTTGGCTTTCAGGGTTGACAAGATAGCCAGTCCAACCTGGCGCGCTGCGAGTTTACCCTGTTCTGCGTCGAGGTCTTTGCCGATGCGCCCTTTAATCAGCGAGCCGTCGTCCTGCACGGTGCCGTGGCCGGAGACGTAGACCCAACGTTTGTCGACGATTAATAGCGGCTTATAAACGCCAACCGGCTTCGGAGCGGGAGGAAGATTAAGACCAAGCGCTGCGAAGTTTGATTCAGGTGTATTGTCCATAGTAGTAAATGAGAAAAATATGCCGTCCGTTGAAAGAACGGGAATTGATTGACTATTGATTTTGAAGTAAAGAGTGTAAAAGCTGGTGCTGAATACTCTTCCCGGTATTTTTTACCGTTAGTTTTAACGGGTTACAGACCGCTTTATACGAACAAATTTAGCACTAAAACGCCCAGTAAACCCATTATGGATACAATTGTTTCCATTACCGACCAGGTCAGGATGGTGTCTTTGATGCTCAGATTGAAGTATTCTTTGAAGAGCCAGAAGCCGCCGTCGTTAAGGTGGGAGAACATCAAACTTCCTGATCCAATGGCGAGTACGAGCAGTTCGGGCGGTACACCGGCGTTAGCGAGCAGCGGTGCGAGAATGCCGACGGTCGTCAAACCGGCAACCGTAGCGGAGCCAACACAAACGCGGATTACTGCTGCAATGGCCCAGCTGAGCAGGAGCGGGGAGATGTCCAGTCCTTTGAGGCTTTCGGCAATGTAGGTGCTCACGCCGCTGGCAGTCATGATTTCCTTAAATACACCTGCTCCCGCAATGATCAACAGAATGGTAGAAACACCTTTGAAAGCTTCTTCCATCGATTTCCCAACCTTTTTCATACTCAGCCCACGCTTTACGCCCAATACATAAGCGGCGAAAAGCACGGAAACCAGCATCCCGAAATAGGGCTCCGCCAGCAATGCAATCAGTTTATTGCCTGGATAAATGCGTTTGACGCCTGACATGGTAGTCAGCAAAAACACAGGCAACAGTGCGGTAATGACGCTGATCCCCAGTCCGGGAAGTTCGGAAGCGGGGCGCGGTTTCACATCGAACAAATCTTGGTCGGGCTTAGGCTGGAAGCGTTTTAAGGTCTTCCCGAAAATAGGGCCAGCCACCGCGATAGCAGGCAGCGAAACGATCATTCCGTAGAATAGGGTTTTGCCCAGATCGGCGTGCAGCTGGCTGGCGATCGCCGCCGGGGAAGGGTGGGGTGGGAGGTACCCGTGTGCTACCGATAATGCCGATAACATTGGAATACCTATATATAATAATGGTAACCGCGCGGTTGCACTGATCATGAATATCAGCGGGATTACAATTACAAAACCTGCATTATAGAACAATGGGATACCTATCACAAACCCGGCAAGTGCCATACCCCACTGGATATATTTCTGACCGAAAAGGCCGATCAGCGCGTCGGTAATGCGCTGCGCCGCCCCGCTGTCTGCCACCATCTTCCCTAGCATCGCCCCGAACCCGACAATGAGTACCAAGTCGCCCAGAGTCCCTCCCACGCCCTTCTGAATGGCTTTGCTCACGGTGTCAACATCCAGCCCGCTCGCGAGCCCCAACGCGATGGAAACCAGCAGGAAAGAAATGAATGTATCGATTTTAAGCCAGGCAATCAGTAAAATTAGCGCGAGAATCGCGATGAAGGTTAATAGTAAAGGCATAGGTGAAATTGTCGAAAATTAAGCTTTTGCTAATAAGCTGGAAGAACGGGATTTTTAATGATAGATGCCCAATTAGTTTTCCCTCGGATATTTCTGCGAGGTAATGTACGGATAGTCACGCATATACGTGCCAGGGGCCAAAATAGCACAAAAGATAGTTTGTTAGAATGCTTTAAAATAGCGAAATTTGACTTTTTAGTACCAATAAGATTGTATTAATCCGCTGGGCAATTGAATCTATCGGTTAGCCCACTTTAAAATTTGATTCTTTTCTAATCGTTTATGGCAGAATCTTCTGGTGAAAACATTATCCCGATTAATATCGAGGATGAAATGCGTGGCGCCTACATCGATTACTCGATGTCCGTTATTATTTCCCGCGCTTTACCCGACGTTCGCGATGGTCTGAAACCCGTTCACCGGCGGGTCCTTTATGGAATGGACGATCTGGGCGTAAGCTACAACCGGTCTCATAAGAAATCGGCCCGTATTGTTGGGGAAGTTTTGGGTAAATACCACCCGCATGGCGACTCCTCGGTTTATAATACGATGGTACGTATGGCCCAGCCGTGGTCGCTGCGTTACCCGCTTGTCGATGGTCAGGGTAACTTCGGGTCTGTCGACGGTGATAACCCTGCGGCGATGCGATACACCGAGGCCAGGCTGAAAAGAATTGCCGACGAGCTGCTCGCCGATCTTAACAAAGACACGGTTGACTTCCAGCCCAACTTCGACGACTCGCTGAGCGAACCTACGGTCCTTCCTGCCAAATTCCCTAACCTGCTTGTCAACGGATCATCCGGTATCGCGGTGGGTATGGCCACCAATATGGCGCCGCACAACCTGAGTGAGGTAGTGGATGGCGTGCTCGCTTACATCGACAACAACGACATTACAATCCCGGAACTGATGGAGCACGTAAAGGCTCCCGACTTCCCGACGGGTGGTATCATTTATGGTTACAACGGGGTTCGTTCGGCTATGGAAACAGGCCGGGGAAGCATTATTATGCGTTCCAAGGCACAATTTGAGGTTTCCAAGACCGGCCGCGAGCAGATCATTGTTACCGAAATCCCTTATATGATCAACAAGGCGGCGATGATCGAACGGATCGCGTCGCTGATCAACGACAAGAAACTCGACGGTATTTCCGACATCCGCGATGAATCGGACCGGGACGGTATGCGCATTGTTTTCGACTTGAAAAAAGATGCTATACCTAATATCGTATTGAACCACTTGTTCAAATATACACCTTTGCAAACCTCTTTCGGGGTGAACAACGTGGCGCTGGTAAAAGGCCGCCCGGTGTTGCTGAACCTGAAAGACCTGATCAAGCATTACGTAGACCACCGGATCGTGGTGATTACCCGCCGGACGGAATACGAACTGCGTGAAGCCGAAAAACGCGCGCACATTCTGCAAGGTTTGCTGATCGCACTCGACAATCTGGATGCAGTTATTTCATTGATCCGTGCTGCGCGTGATCCGGAAACGGCTAAGACTGGATTGATGGAACAATTCAGTCTTTCGGAAATCCAGGCGCGGGCGATCCTTGAAATGCGCTTGCAACGTCTGACCGGTCTGGAAAGAGAGAAGATCGTGAAGGAATATGAAGAGATCATGCTCCTGATCGCCGACTTGAAAGACATTCTTGCCAATGAATTCCGGAAGTACGAGATCATCAAAACCGAGCTGGGCGAAATCAAGGAACGCTACGGTGATGCGCGCAGAACGCAAATCGAGTTCTCGGCCGAGGAATTCAGCGACGAAGACATGATCGCCGATGAGGAAATGCTCATCACGATTTCCAAAGAAGGTTATATCAAACGCACGCCGCTTTCGGAATACCGTACGCAAACAAGGGGAGGGGTTGGTTCGCGTGGTGTGAAAACCAAGGATACCGATTTTACAGAGCATTTGTTCTCCGCGACAATGCTTAACTACCTTTTGATATTCACGGAATTCGGGAAGTTGTTCTGGATGAAGGTTTACGAGGTACCCGAGGGAAGCAAAACTTCCAAAGGCCGCCCGATCCAAAACCTGATCAGCCTCGAAACTGGTGATTCCATCCGCTCGGTTATCAATGTGAAGACCTTGTCGGATGACGATTATATCAACAATAATTACCTCATTATGTGTACCGAGCAGGGCACCATTAAAAAGACTTTGCTCGAAGCATATTCACGTCCGCGTACCAACGGTATCATCGCGATTTCAATTAACGAGGGCGACCGTTTGCTGAACGTAGCATTGACCAACGGCGATAACGACATCGTGATCGCGTCTGCTGCCGGTCGTGCCGTTCGTTTCAATGAAAAGGGCGTAAGGCCAATGGGCCGTACCGCTGCCGGTGTGCGTGGTATCAACCTGAACGATCCTGACAACAAGGTGATCGGTATGGTTTGTATCAGCCGTGAAGACGCCCAATTGCTTGTGGTTTCTGAAAATGGGTTCGGAAAGCGCTCTGCAATAGAAAGTTACCGGGTGACTAATCGTGGTGGTAAAGGTGTTTCAACCATGAATGCAACCGACAAGGTTGGTAAGCTGGTGGCTATCCGCGAGGTAACCGAAGAGGACGATCTGATGATCATCACACGCAATGGTATCGCTATCAGAATGAGCGTGCTGGATATACGTCAGGCGGGACGTAATACGCAGGGTGTGAAACTGATCCGTCTGAACAGCTCGGATGAGATTACATCGGTAACCCGCATTCTGAAAGATCCGGATGAAAAAGCCGAAGAACTGGACGAAGACGGAAACGTAGTTCCAAAACCGGTAGCACAAGTTGAAGGCGCATCGGCGGAGGATGTGTTGGTGACGGATGAGTTGGACGAGGAAGACGAGGATGTCGCTGACGACGAAGAGGAGGACGACGAAGAGCCTTCCGACGACGCAGAGGCATGATTTTTGTAAAATTTATATTAATTGATTTATATTTAGAACTCGAACAATCAATCACAACCAAAGTTAATATTTATGAAAAAACTGTTTTTTGTTTCTGCACTTAGCCTGTTCGGCTGTGCTGCGATAGCGCAGGACGCTGTGAACAAGGCTTTGGTAGATGGATTTCGTAAGGATAAAGAGAAAAGCGATAAAGATGCCACTGACCCCAAAGCAAGTGCTAAGGCTGCATTCTGGCTCGAACGCGCTAAACTTTATGAAAACATAGCCCTACAAGGTTCAGAAGTAGATTCTAGTGCAGCAAAAACGGCTTTGGAAGCCTACAAGAAGGTTGTTGAGCTGGATGTTACGAAGAAAGGGGAGGCAGGAAAATCATCGAAAGAAGCGGCTAACGTGATCGCCGGTGGTGAAGGAACCCAGCTTTTCAACGCATTCGTAAAGCAAGGTGCTGAAAAATACCAGGCTAAAAACCTGAACGGTGCTTTGGAAATGTTCCAGGCTGCACAGCAAATAAACAAAAAAGATACCCTGGCGTCTCTTTACGGTGGTATCGCTGCGCAACAGCTTGATAAAAAGGATGTTGCTAAAACTTCTTTTGAAACATACGCTGCCAACGGCGGTAAAGACCCCAGCGTTTTCTACGGTCTGGCTCAGCTGTACCGTTCTGAAAACAACTTCGATAAAGCGATCGAGACTTTGAACAATGGTTTGAAGCAATCTCCGGGTAACAAAGACCTGAAAGCGGAAGTGGTGAACATTTTGCTGGCGTCGGGTAAAGAGGACCAGGCTATCAAAGAACTAGAAGCTTTGGCCGAAGCTGATCCTAAAAACACCCAGAATGTGGTAAATCTGGCTATTTTGTATGATAACATGTACAGAACATCTAGCGACAAAGTGAAGCAACTGAGTGGCAAAGTTGGTTCAGGTAACAATGCAGCTGCCAACGCTGCAAAAGCACTGGACGCTGAAAAAGGCAAGATCGAGGTTTACGACGGCGAGGTAAAACGCATCGGTGCTTTGATCAAGAAGCAGCCAAAAAATGCAGACCTGAAACGCCAGCTTGCTGACGTGAATGCAAAGAGAAAAGAAAGCGTACAAGCGATCGCTAAACTGGAAGCAGATGTGAAAGCTGCGCAAGAAGCTGCGAAAGGACAAGATGTAGCTGCACTGGAAAAGGAACTTGCCGACGCGAAAGCAAAACAAAAAGAAGCAAGCGACAAAGCGGTACTGAACTACAAGAAGGCTTTGGAAATCGATGCAACCAACTACGACGCCCTTTATAACCTTGGCGTTTTCTACTTCAACGAAGCGGTACAGCTGAAAGGCGAAGTAGATAACATGAACATGACTGAGTACCAGCAACGTGGTAAGGAAGTCGAAGGCCGTGTTTGCGGAAAATTCAAAAAAGCAAAACCATATTTCGAAAAAGCGATCCAGGCAAAAGACGAAGCGGAAGCTAAGGACAACCTGACAAACCTGAACGGCGTTCTCGAACAATTCGCTGCAAAGGGAGTTGCTTGTATCGAAGAATAGTAAATGCGAAGCTCCGTTTCGCATCAATAGAAGAGAGCACCGGTTACCCGGTGCTCTCCTTGTTTATAAATATCTATTTAACATAATATAAATTATACAACACCTTGATGACGCATTTGCACCGCGTAATAAACGTATATACCTTTCATTCATCCATTTGTGCGCTGTGTGGGCATTGACGTCATATTTGTCGAAACAAAATCGTAAAATATGAGACGAGAATTTTCCCATCATTTCAGAAGACTATGCGCATTGATTATCATTTCATGCGTTGGCACAAGTCTGTGTGCACAAGTTTCGGAGAACAAAAATGCAAAAACCTTCACGTGCCTGGCTGCCGGCTCGGAGGTTCAGGGCAGCACTAACGATCTTCCGCAGCTATGTCCCGGCGAGCCGGTAAATCTAAATTCGGTCATTCTGAACACGCCACCAGACGGATGCATCTTGCGCTGGTACACAGATGATTCTAAGAAAACCCCGGATAAACTGTATGCCACGCCAGAAAACGCGCAGCCTGGTAGCTACTATCCAGTGTTCTATGATACACTGAATCAATGCTTTGGAATTGCAAACCCATATCAACATTATGTCGCTGTGAAAGGCATAGGGCAGGTTTATCTTGAAAGAGACACACTGTACAATTTATATGGTGTTAACACTGGCGATCTAAATCGTACAGTTCAACAACCAGTCGATACCAGAATTCGTTGGTATACCAATCCAAATCACCAAGGTCAGCCGGTGGCGGATCCCTCGGCGGTCGGTGAAGGTGAATACTGGGCTTTTATGGAATTTGACAATTGTGCCGTTCCATTTAATACTAACAATTCGACTTCCAAAGTCGTGATGATTTATAGACCGACAGGCGATTGTCGTGCGGAAAAAAAAGGAATGATGCTGGATTATGAGCAGGATCACGAAATCCGGCTGGTTTGCCCAACTGAAAAAGCGGATTTGAACATAAAACTGGGGCAGCCAGTCCCCGATGGTTGTGAAATGAGATGGTACATAACCGATGATCATAGCGGTACTCCCTACCCTTTTGATCAAGATGCAGCGCCCGGCGAATACTTTCCTTTTTTTTATGATCCTTTAAATAATTGTTACAGTTCAGATTGGGAGTTATACCGAGTTATAGTTCGCAGACCGAAACTTACTCCTTACAATGACACGCTTTACACCGAATTCCAGGAAACGACTGTCGACTTGGGCAAAGTGAATGGCAATTATTACGGTTACAATATTTTATGGTATGATAACCCGACTCACTCAGGAAACCCGGTCCCGGATTTTCACGCCGTTTCTGCCGGGAAATACTATCCGTTCGTACAAGGAAACGGCTGCTTCAATACGGATTCGACGGACATATTCGTAACTGTTCTCTATGCGCCGGTGGATCCTGTTAAATTGAAAATCAAGGTGATGTTGCAGGGCGCGATGGCTGAGAATGAGCCTAAGATGCGGAATGATTTGCAAAATCTTCACCAACTGCCACACTACACGCCTTATGACTACGAATTCTTGACTGGTTCGGCGGACGGGCACCGGTTTTACTGGGAAATCAATAACCCAACCGGGAGTGCAGGCGAAGTCGTCGATTGGATTAGGATCTATTTATTTAAAGTGGGTGAATTTAAAGATCCGCTGGTAACCAGGGATTTATTGGTTCGGCCAGATGGCTACCTGGTCGACTCTGCCGGAGTAACTCCATGGTTCTATCCATCGGCAGACCCTGTGTACCTGGTAGTCAATCACCGCAATCATATGGAGATCGTAAGTACGCCAATCAACAATTTTGTGTCCGGGGATTTTGAATATGATTTCACTACGTCACTGGCTCAGGCATCTTCCGTACCCGGCCAACCCGATCAAATGATTTTGCGGAACGGAGTCTGGTGTATGTGGACAGGCGACCAGTGGGTCGGCGATGTGCAAGAACATTCCCGTATAAATTCACAAGACTATCAGCGAGTGCTGCAGCAGTTTAGCGGTTCATTCCACGGATACGCCAATGAAGACCTGAACATGGACGGTTTCTTTGATGTAACTGATGTCAACCTGGGCTATTACAGTTCACTTGTAGGCCCAATATCTTTTTTCACTCATCCGACATGGTAACCGATATGACAACAAATATTAAATTTCTATTCTGGGTTCTAGTTCTTTTTACCTGTTCCCGTACGATGGCACAGCCCGGGGGCGGAATGAACAACAGCCCTCATGTCTTCTTTGAAATTCGAAATGCCAAAATTTTTAATGACGCTCAGTACCCTGCCCTTACTTATGACTTGTATCTGTCTGTGAGTGAGGCATATGTTGATTATGTTTCAGCCCATGGCGAAGGTTACGGGATACAGGGCGTAGACATAGGCATGGATGTCGACTTTGGTTCGAATGGGACGGTCAGGTCCGGAACAGATACCATCAAGCTTGCCGGGCATATTGGTGAAATTTTAAGTTCGCAGATCAGCGAGTTGCGTTCGGTGAATACCATTCTTGAATTACCGGATGGAGACTTCGACGCTGGCTTCAAAGTCGCGCTTATGCGGGTAGAAAACAGCGCGCCGCTTTCGGCGACGCCCACACATGTTGCTTCGCTAAAAGCAATTTTCCCGGCCGGGACGATCATTGGTAGTTACGATAATGGCGCCAAAATACGGCTGCGGTGCCATGCTACAGGATTCGGGACAAAAGCGAATTCATCCAAATGGGGCGACTTTCGCGGCAACGTTCAAAAAGCGGTGAGCAGCACCAACGCTTTGACAAGTCTGCCTGTAACACTTGTTTCCTTCGATGCGGTTTTGGACAACGAGGGGCATGCATTATTGACATGGGAAACCACTGAGGAAAGAAACAGTGACCGGTTCGAGGTGGAAAAAAGCTTGGACGGCAAGCACTGGAAAACGATCGTTGTGGTAAGCGCGCAAGGCGAAAGTTCTGTTTCGCACAAATACAGCGCTGTGGATAATGACCTGACCAGAGGTGACCAATATTACCGGTTGCATATGATCGATAAGGATGGCTCCAACACGTATAGCAGGATCAGGTTGGTTAGCGCCAGAATCGCGTCAACATCGCTGGCCCCGAATCCGGCGTCCGACCATTTCAGCGTAATCACGTCTGACTGGAAGAGCATTAACCGCATCAGGATAACGTCTTCGACTGGCACTAACATCTACGATTCCGGCAACGGGCCGGAGATGCGCATCGACACGAGCATGCTGCCAGCCGGAATATATCTTGTAGAAGTCACTCGCCAAAACGGTGTCGCGACTACCCACAAATTATTCGTGGTTAAATAACGCAGTGAACAGCCAGCATTAGGCAAGCATTATAAACGCCGAGATTTTAATAGCCCGTCCCGAATTATCGGGCGATGATTTTTGCGCAAATCTCCGGTGTTCGTTTTTGGCAATTTTGATTTCTAATGAATTGGTATTGAGGGGTATTTAGGTCATTTTAGCCTTCGTTAAAATCGCCTCAATAAATGCAAAAATGCCCTAATAAGCGATTTTGATGCACATTTGTACAAGTCAACTCGCTATTTAGGGCATTTTGGATTAATATGGATCTGTAAAAAGTGCCGTTCTGCTAAACAATATCACAAATCTTCACGCATTGCTTCAAAGAAGCCAACGGTTCACGCTTCGGAATAAACTCCTGTGCGACGAATCCGTTGAAACCTGTTTCGACAATCGCTTTCATGATCGCCGGATAATACAGTTCTTGGGTCTCGTCGATTTCCGCACGGCCGGGAACGCCGCCGGTGTGGTAGTGACCGATGTATTTGTGGTATTGCTTGATGGTTGCGATGACGTCGCCTTCCATGATAGACATGTGATAAATGTCGTATAGCAACTTGAAGTTTTCTGAACCGACCATCTCGCAAAGTCCGGCGCCCCAGGCAGTGTGGTCGCACATGTAGTCTCGGTGATTGACCTTGCTGTTGAGCAGTTCCATGATCATGGTAATGCCGTACTTTTCAGCAGACGGCATCAACCGGCGCAGACCAATGGCGCAGTTTCGCATGCCGTCGTAGTCGGACATGCCGCGACGGTTACCCGAAAAGCAGATAACGGTTTTATATCCCGCTTCTTTTAGTTTTGGAAAAATGTCCTCGTAACTTTTGACAAGTTCGTCATGCAACGCCGGGTCGTTAAATCCTTTTTCGATACCCATGCCCGCTCCATTAGGCAACGCACATGTGAGCCCGTATTTTTTCAACGTTGGCCAGTCCTCGGGCCCGAGCAGTTCGATGGACGAGATCCCGATCTTTTTGCATTCCTGTGCAAAAGTGTCGAGCGGGATTTTACCGTAGCACCATTTGCATACCGAGTGGTTGATCTTACCATTCAGTTTAGCACCCAGGACAGATTCGTTTTTGGCAAAAACCTCTGAAATGGACATGATACCGGCTCCCGCTACTGTTCCCGCGACTATATTTTTTAATGCGTTTCTTCTGGTTGGCATAGTATAATAAATTGAATATCAGTAATTAGGCAATATCACAAATGGTAACACCCTGTTTCAGCGAGGCCAGATCGTCGCCCCGGCTTGGGATGAACTCCTGCCCTACGAATCCTTTGTAACCGGTTTCAACAATGGCCTGCATGATCGCCGGATAGTAAAGTTCCTGCGTTTCATCGATCTCGTGCCTCCCTGGTACACCTCCCGTGTGATAATGGGCGATGTATTTGTGGTACTTTTTGATCGTAGCCACTACGTCGCCCTCCTGGATCTGCATGTGGTAAATATCGTAGAGCAGTTTGAATTTCTCAGAGCCCACGGCTTCGCAAAGGGCTGCCCCCCACTCTGTCCGGTCGCACATGTAATCTTTGTGATTGACCTTGCTGTTCAGCAACTCCATTACCAATGTCACATTATGTTTTTCTGCGGTCGGGATCAGTTTACGGATACCTTCGGCACAGTTACGGATACCGTCGTAATCCGACATACCGCGACGGTTGCCCGAAAAGCAGATGATTTTGTCATAGCCCGCAGCGCGTACTTTGGGGATCACATCTTCAAATCCTTTGATCAGTTCCTCATGATTTTTCGGATCGTTGAAGCCTTTGTCGATGCTGCGCGTAAGTCCTTCGCCCCAGGGTAATGCACAGGTAAGCCCATACTTTTTAATGACCGGCCATTCCTCAGGGCCCAGCAGTTCGATAGATGTAAGCCCGATCTTCTTGCATTCCTGCGCAAACGTCTCCAACGGAATTTTGCTATAACACCATTTGCATACGGAGTGATTGATTTTGCCGTTCAGCTGAGGGCCGAGCGCTTTTTTCGACGCGGCGAACGCGCCGGCGAGAGAGCTTGAAAAAGTACCCAGGCCCGCTACTGCCGCCATGCCTTTAAGCGCTTTTCTTCGATTTGAGAGTGACTTCATTTACGAGTTAACTATCTGAAAATATAATATTTGACCATTCGCGCATTGCGCCCCTACCCTTTTTTCGGCGCTTAACGTATATTTGTATACGTTCATTTCGTGCCGGTATTCTGTTTAGCAGTTCCCCTAAAAAAGTAGTGATGCCGCCGGATCCATTTTTGCTCTGAAAGCATCAGGACCAACACGCAGCACCACTATCTTAAGCCTAATTAATTATAATCTACTCAAAAAATCATGTGATCTATTTTCCGCTTTTCGGCGCACCGGATTCGGAATAGATCGGGTTGTTTTTGTTGCCGCCAGCCATCAGATAGGCTACCAGATCTCTCAGTTCGTTCGGGTTCAAACCATTGATAAGGCCCGGGAGCATCATGGATACGGGCGATATTTTGCTGGATACCACCTCTTTCTTAGCCACTTTGCGGATCGTTTTCGGATCGAACGGGTTTTGAGACACATAATAGAAGTTGGCGTCCTGGTTTACCTCGCGGCCCACGATCGACTGCCCGTCTTTCATCTGGAATGAAATAGATGCATATTGGTCAGACACCGCTTTGTCGGGTTCGATGATCGCTTCAAGCATGTCCTTTACCGAGAAACGGGTTCCCAATTGCGTCAGCTCCGGACCAACATCTGCGCCTTCGCCCTGGATGGTATGGCAGCGGCTGCAAAGTACAGCGGAGAAAATTTGCTTGCCGCGTTCGAAATCGCGATTGGTGAGACTGTCTTTTACGAGTTCAACAGCCTGGTCAACTTTCCATCCGCGGCCGGGCCCTTTCGGGGTATAGAGCTTCACTAGGTCGTTTCCTGTTCCCGTAAGTAATTCAGCACCAGATAGTTTGTTGTAGTGAGCCACTTTGTCGCTCGGAACGTGTTTCAATGCAAGCTGACGTGCCTTGTCAATAAAGCCGATGTAGCTGCGTCCGCCCTGATAGCTGAATGCTTTGTGGAACCATTTGAAATACTCTTCACGCGACGCGGGTGTCCAGCCAGTTTTCGCGCTGCTCAGCATAATGGCGTAGAATGTCTGCTGTTGCGGCGGCATTTTTTCCAACAAACCTGCCAGGTCGAGGCCGTATTGCGGGTTACGCAGGATCAGGTCAGCGGATGCGGTTACCATTTCGTTGTCCTTGTCATCGAACTTCTCGTTTTTCGCGATTAGTGCAAGCGTTTTTTCAACCACTTTCGGGGCTTCGACGGTTACAAGGATTTTAGCTAAAAATCTGTTTTGCAAAGCATTAGCCGAAGGATATTTGGGGTTCAGGTAAGCGATCAATGCAGCTTTCGTGGCAGCATCGGGCTGGCCGGTGCGGTACAGGATCACTTCCACGGCACGCAAAAGTGCCTGTTTGTTCAGGTCGTCGAGCTTCGCGTAGTCGATAGTCGTCAGTTTTTTCAAAAGAGGCCCTCCTACTTTTGTAGAATCGCCCTGGCGGCCCAATGCAATGGCCGCGTAAATGATTGACTGAGGGTCCTTTTCAGCGTAAACTTTGCTTTCCCACTGGGTAACAGGCTGGTGTTCAATAGCCAACCGGCCAGCGTAGCGAAGGAAGCGATCCGGGCTTTTCAGCAGTGGCCATGCCTGGTCGATCGCTTTCGGATCTTTCTTAACATGGTATTCTTCGATAGCAGTACGCTGCTTGTGCTCGTTGGTAATAACCGGTGTTGCAGCGTTGGAGCCTGGCGCAATGTTCTTGTAATCACCATAATATACGCGGTAAAGATCCGATTCGAGGCGACGGCCGCCAGTCAGGAAGTACAACGCGCCGTCAGGGCCGATAGCACCGTCGGTCAAAGGAAGCGGTGCTCCCGAGAGAAATTCTTCGTGATCAGCAGTGTAAGTCGAGCCGCTTGGTTTCAGGTGCAGGCCGTGAACGATACCAAAGCTCCAGTCGAATGCAAGCAATGTGTTTTTGTACTTCGCAGGGAAACGTGCGTCTTTTAGATAGATCAGGTTGGTTGGCGATCCCTGTCCGATGTTCATCACCGGCGAAAGGAAATCGGCAAATGCGGGCGAAGTATTGGCAGAACCTGTTCTCCAACCGAATTCACCACCGCTCACCGCGTGGCAAACGCGGGTTGGACGGTACCAGGGTGTTCCAAAATCCCATTCCATATCCGAATCGTAAGCGAACAAGTCGCCCGCTTCGTTGAATGCGATATCATAAGGGTTACGGAAACCGGCGGTGTACAATTCCCAGTTTTTTCCTTCCGGATCGGTATGGGCGATCCAGCCTCCCGGCGCATTACGGTCCGTTGCGTGGCCGCGCGGGTCTTTGATGAACGGGAACAGGTTATCGTTTTTCCAGTTTGGCATTAAACGGTAAATGTCCATCTGAGGCAGGTCGGTGAAATTACCGGCCACCACGAAAAGTGACTTCTGGTCAGGAGCCATTACAATACTGTGCGGACCGTGTTCGCCCTCTCCTTTCAGCGGTTTGATGAGCGTGATCTTGTCATACTGATCGTTGTTGTCGGTATCCTGTAAACGGTAAAGGCCGCTTCCTTTCGGAAAACGCGCATTCGACCGGTTGTTGATCATCACGTAAAGGCTATTGAACGCATACAGCAAACCGTGGGCATATCCCATTGCGACTTTCGCGGTATCTCCTTCAATTTTAAGTACTTCAACCTGAGGCTTGTCGGTAGACCCGATTGCCGGGAGTACCAGGCGGTACAGACCGCCATATTGGTCGGAAGTAATCATCCTTCCCTTGTTGTCGAACGTCATCGATACCCATGAGCCGTTCTTTTCTTCGGAAACACTGTATAAATGATCGGCCTTGAAGCCATCCGGGAGTTTCAGTTTGTCGACCTTTGAGCCGGGAGGACGGTGTTTGGCAGTTCGGTTACTTAGCATCACTCCACAAAAGACCCCTACGGCGAGCAGCACCGCGAGCGTCATCGGAAGTTTTAACCATTTTTTTTTTGTGTACATTTTACAGCTCAGAGTTTAAGTAAATATGATTGATAAAAAAGGATGAAGCGTTACGGCGCTTGGCCGGATGTGTCCTGGCGCTCCGTCTGACGGGATTTGTTTGTTCTTAAATAAAGCAAACTAAAACTTTAAATAATCTGATAATTGCAATATTAGATCGAAACATCGGTGCGACTATCCTGTTCTGTGGGGTATCGGGCGGATAAGTATGCTCATCATGAAAAAAGTGCAGCGAGCTTGCGCCTGCTGCACTTTTTTATTCTTTTGCATCCATCAGAAATTTGGCGTCAATGCAGCTTCAACGGCTGGCAGACCATAGTAGTCGTCCAGTACCGTGAATGCATTTGGCGGTGGCACAGCTCCTGCCGGGAAGTAGTAGGCGGCCGGATTGGCTTTTACTTTGGCGCCATACGCCCCGATGATTTCCTTAACGCGGCCGGTGCGGGTCAGGTCAAACCAGCGCTTGTTTTCAAATGCCAGCTCTACCCTTCTCTCTTTGAAGATTGCTTCCCGCATATCTGCCTGCGATGCGGCCTTGGTAGCCGCCAGTCCTGCACGCGCACGGACTTGGTCGATGTAAGTAGCTGCATCGGCGGGCTTTCCTTGTTCGTTCAACGATTCGGCCAGGAAAAGCAACACTTCTGCATAGCGGTATACAGGCCAGTTCTGGCCGGTGTTGTTGTGCAGCGAGTGCGGACGTGCGTACTTTTTGATATAAGGATAAACCTTGTTATCAGCCAGCGAAGTGCTGAGTGTCACCGAGCCGATCGAAATATCCTTTCTCTTATCACCGGTTTCATAGGCAGCGATCAGGTCAGGCGTAGGAATGTTGTTACTTTCCTGAGAGGTCGGCTGCGGGTTGGAAGTTCCGGTAATCGGTGCGATTTCGGCAGCAGTGATAGGCGACGGGATGAAGCGGTAAATCTGGTTACCGTTGTAGCCCGACGAACCTTCCATATACTGGATCTCGAAAATTGACTCCTTGTTGTTTTTGTTGCCGGTAGTGGTCGAGAATGCGTCGTTGTAATCCGGCATCAATGCGTATTGACCGCTCGAAACGATTTCTTTCAGCAAAGGTTCAGCCAGTGCCCACTTCTTCTGGGTAATGTAAAGGTTAGCCAGCAAAGTTTTGGCCGTACCGGAGGTAACACGTCCCGCTTCCTGCTTTGATTTATCATATAGACCTGCAATCGCTTCCTTCGCGTCTTTTTCGATCTGCGCATAAATCTCGTCGGTAGTCGCCAATTTCGCCGGTGCATCGTCACGACCTGTTACAGGTGTGAGGTGAAGAGGTACTTTTCCGAAAAGACGTACCAGGTCGAAGTACGCAAATGCGCGCAGGAACAGTGCCTGCCCTTTGAGATTACCCTTGGACGCGGCATCAAAATTCACGCCGTCGATCAGCGCGATGATTTGGTTCGTACGGGCGATAACGCGGAAGTTCAGGCGGTACTGTACCAGCACGTTGTCATTGGCGGTAATGCCATTGGCGGTAGGTACTGCAAAATCGGCCACGTTTTCCGTAGGGTCCACAGCACCATACAGTTTGTTCCGGGCGTAATAGGTATTGTCCGAATGCATTTCTTCCAAAACCCATGCGCGCTCGTTGAACATCTGGCGGAACGGTTCGTAAGCCGCGTTTACCGCCTGCTTGAAATCGTTTTCAGATGTAAAGAAGTTGTTGGAGCTCAATGCGGTTTCCGGGTTTACGGTCAGGAACTTATCCCCGCAACCGGCCATCAGTCCTGCTGCCAGAAACCACGCTGCTATATATTTAGTTTTCATTTCTATCGTAATTAAGATGAGATGTTTTACAAGTCGGGCTTAGAAGTTGAGGTTCAAACCGAGTGTCCATGTACGTGGTACCGGATAGTTGGAAAGATCCACACCCTGGCTGAGGTTACCGCCATCTCCTTGTCCGTCACCGGCTGCACTGGTTTCAGGGTTAGGTCCGCCCCAGTATTTGGTGAAAACATAAACCTGCTGAGCGCTTGCATACAGACGAGCCGACTTGAAAAACTTGTTGATGCCACCCAGATTATAACCCACCGTAATGTTCTTGATCGTAAAGTATGAAGCATTCGCCAGGAAGTGCGAGCTGTTCCAGTCGCGTTCGATACCGGTGTAGTTACCGCCATTGTTGGTAGCGCCGTACATGCCTTTACCCGGAGTGATTACCGTTTGAGCTTCCACAACGCCGGTTACCGGGTTTACTCCGTTTTTCACACGGAAACGATCCTTCGCGCCTTCAACCATATTGAACACACCGTCCAGGTTGGCTGTACTGTAAAGGTGACGTACCCATAACTGGTTGCCCTGCGAGCCGGACCCGGTGATCGACAAGTCCCAGCCTCCGTAGCTCAGGGTGTTGGTAAGTCCGTAAGTGAATTTGGGGAACGGGTTTCCGATAACCGTGCGGTCGTCGGCATCACCGCCGTTGGTGATTACGCCATCTCCATTCACATCCTTGAACTTGATGGTCCCGATGGCCGAGCGGCCGGGGATGATCGCGCTGCCAGCCAATTCTTCCTTACTCGTGTAGAAGCCTTGTTTTACAAGACCATAGAACTGGCCGAAGGGCCTGCCTACTTGGGTGATGTGGAAGTTTCCATACACGCGGTCGATGCCTGGCGCAAGTTCCACCACCTTGTTGCGGTTAAATGAAATGTTTGCATTGGTAGTCCATTTCAGTCTGCCAACCAGGTTGCGGGTAGTAAGCGATATTTCATGGCCCCAGAATTTGATCTCACCAATGTTGTCATTGTAGTTAGAAAAACCTGATTCCTGAGGAACCTGAACTGCATAGAGCAGGTTGGTTGTCCGTTTCGAGTAGTAATCGTAGATCAGCTGGATACGGTCATTGAACAGACCCAGGTCGAGGCCGGCATCAAATTGCTTGGTAGTTTCCCAGCCAAGGTTGCTGTTCGAAAGCGACGTTACCTGCGCACCGGTGGCTACCGTACTTCCAAAAACCGCGTTGGTCGTGTTGTTAACCAATGCATACTGGGTGTAGTTACCAATGTTGTTGTTACCGATTACCCCGTAGCTGGCGCGGAATTTCGCGAACGACACTTTGGAAAAATCCTGCATGAAGTCTTCATCCGAAACAACCCAACCCACAGATGCCGAAGGGAAAGTACCCCAGCGGTTGTTGGACCCGAAACGGGATGAACCATCGGCACGGACAGCGGCTGTGAAGAGGTATTTGCCTTTGTAGTTATAGGTCAGACGTGAAATGTAAGACATCAGTGCCCATTCGTTGGCTCCATTGAAAGTGTTGGAACCTGAGATACCGTTCACGTTAAATGTGCCCCCACGGTCGATGTTGATCGCCCCCTGGATAGTTGGAAGGCGGTCGTCGGTGTAGGTATTGGCCGTGATACGGTCAAACTCCTGACGGAAACGTTGTTGCGTAAAACCACCGAGTATTTCGAAATTGTGTTTTTCGTTGAAGGTGCGGCTGTACGTTGCAAGGTTTTCGTTCAGCCATGAGAAGTTCTGGTAGTTCTGACGGATCGAAACAGCGGTTGTAGGGATCGGAGTGTTGATCGCACTGGTGGCAGTCGACGGGTTGAAGAAGAAGAACTTGTTACTCTCCATCTCCACGTTCAGCGTCGATTTCAGCGTAAGACCCTTGATCGGATTGTACTGGATGTAAGTGTTACCCAGCAATTTGTTGATCTTCGTCTCGTTGGTGAGCTCGTTGGCAGCCCGTACCCAGTTAGGATAGTTGAAGATGTTACCGGTGCTGCTGGGGAATGTGTTGAATTTGGTCAGATCCCCGTTCGCGTCGCGGATAGGCATAACAGGCCATGTGTGCAATGCATTGAAAAGCACACCCGTACCGCGGTCACCATCGGTTCTTGGCGTATTGTCATACACAAACTGGGGCGCCACATTGAAACCGATTTTTATCTTGCTCGATATGTCGTACTCGGTATTCATCCGCAGCGAGTAACGCTTGTAGTTGTTGTTCAGTACTACCCCTTTCTGGTTGAACACACCTGCTACGAGCGATGTACGCATATTCTCCTTGTTGGAGCTGATGGTCAGGTTGTAACTCTGGATAGGCGCCGTGCGAAGCAATGCGTCGTACCAGTCGTTGTTTTTACCACGGTATTTAGACGGGTCCTGAAATTCAGCGGGTACTGCTTTGTTTTCGTCTTCATACAGTTCCTTCTTGAACTGCGCGAACTCTTCGGCGTTCAACATTTTTACACGACCTCTCATCGGAACCTTCTGAATACCCGCGTATGCATTGAAGCTCACGCTTGTTTTGCCGGGTGTGCCCCGCTTGGTGGTAATCAGAACAACGCCGTTAGCCGCCCGCGAACCGTAAAGGGAGGTCGAAGCGGCATCTTTCAGAATGGTAATGTCCTCAATTTCATCCGGGTTCATCTGGCCGATGGTACCGGTTATCGGGAAGCCGTCGATCACGTAAAGCGGGTCGCTACCAGCTGTAACCGACACCTGCCCGCGAATACGTACAGCCATCCCCTGTCCCGGCTTACCGGTCGTCTGGTTGATCTGCACGCCGGCAAGGCGTCCTTGCAGTTTTTGAGTTACCTGAGACACGGGAATGTCTTTCAGTTCTTCACTTTTAACGGTTTGTACGGCACCGGTAATTTCTTTTTTCAACTGGCTGCCATAACCCACCACCACGACCTCCGTCAGTGCTTTGGCGTCGGTAGCGAGTTTGATATCCACTGTTGAGCCATTTCCAACCGGGACTTCCTGGGAAAGGAAGCCGACTGAGGAGAAAATGAGGACACCGCCCCTGTCGGGTACGTTGATGCTGTACACACCGTCCGCATCGGATACCGTTCCGATTGTAGTTCCTTTGAGAACCACGCTCACACCCGGCAGTTTTTCGCCGGTATCATCGGTTACTTTTCCCTTGATCGTCCGGTCGGCGGTGATATTGCTGCTAACAACGAGCGGGTTAAGATTTAAACTATTATCGGCCATTGCATTGAATCCGCATGCCACCCCGATGAGCGCCTGGCCCACGGAGAGTTTCAGGATCGAATTCAATCGGCCATAATAAGGAGATTGTCGAAATTGATTCATAAGCTTCATTTTTAGATTTAGTAATTAGCAGAGGCCCCGGAGCATTGTCTAAAACGCCCGGGAAGCGGGGTTAATCGGTTAAGCTTTCTATTCTCATAGTCTTCGGTTTAAGTGAACAAATTGTCGGGTTGGGAATAAGCTGAATTTGTTTTAAGGTATTTTGAAAACAACGGTGTCGCCTGATCGCGAAACGGAATTGGCTTCCCGGTTGGCACGCAGGCCTGAAAGCTCACAGATTTATCGTTGATGAAGAGTTGGAATACTCTAAGAAATAAATGTCTTAGTGACGTATAAAAGACAATTATTCATACTTAAAGTAATATTTATGCAATAGTAGAAGGAATGCGAGAACAGACTGTCCTGCTCTGTCTGGTTTTGATTAATATTTAATTAACATGAGTTTTTTGGATATATCTTATATATGGCATAGGAATTCCTTCCGTTCGCGGTAATGGCGACGGCCCACAATACAGGATACGAAGTGGTGAGGTAGTAAGTGGTAAAATCCCGCCGGAGAGCTGGCTGTCGGCATTCTCCGGCGGATAAAATGGATTGAAACTAGGTTAACAGCTCTTTTACGGCCAAACCTTTTCCGTCTGGGGTCGTATAGAATGGACGCTTCTCAATTTCGTATTGGGTATCCGGCGGGATGCCCAATGCGTGGTAGATCGTCTGATGGATACCGTCGATCTTGACAGGATTTTCGATGGTTTTGCAAGGGCGTTCGTCGGCGGTTTTACCGTAAACAAACCCCTTTTTGATCCCGCCGCCAAACATCAGCATCGAGCAGCCGTCGGTAAAATGCCGGTGCATGCCGTAGAATTTGAGGTCCGAGAGAATATCGGGCTGAGCCACCTGCTCCTTCACTTTGGCGTCCGGGCGGCCTTCCACCATCATATCCCGGCTAAACTCGCTCGCGAGCACGACCATCGTGCGGTCGAGCAGGCCTTTTTCGTCGAGGTCTTTGATGAGCTGGGCAATGGGGCCATCGATTTGCTTTTTCATGTCCTGCAAGCGCGTATGGCCGTTTTCATGCGTATCCCACCCTTTGAACGGCTCGTATTCGGTGGTAACACTGATGAACCGGGCGCCTTGTTCTGTCAGCCGGCGGGCTAGCAGGCAACCCAATCCGAACCGGCCGGTATTATAAATGTCGTAGCTCTTTTTAGGCTCTGTGCTGAGGTCGAATGCTTTCGATTCCGGCGAATTGAGCAACGCATATGCCTGCTCCATCGAGCGTTTCAGCGACTCGCGCTGGTAGTCACTGCCAAACTCGCCTACCGGGCTGTTGTTGATCAGCTCATTGTACAACTGGTTCCGGCGCTCGAAACGTTTTGCGTCCATACCCACGGGCGGGCGCACGCTTTCGAGCCCCTGGCTCGGATCAGGTATAAAGAACGGACCGAACTCGTTGCCGAGGAAGCCGGCGGTATGAAAGGCTTTGAGCTCTTCGGCCTCGCCTACCGTAAACCGCTGACCAATGTCGATGAATGCCGGGATCACCGGATTTTTGGGCCCGAGCTCTTTGGCAATCCACGAACCCATATGCGGTGCTGCCACCGTTTGAGGCGGCTCATAACAGGTATGCCAGTGGTACTGGTGACGTGAGTGCAGGATGTGTCCCATGTCGGCCGCGACGTAGGAACGGATGAGCGTCCCCTTGTCCATCACCTGCCCTATCGACTGCAAGCCGTCCGAGAAATGGATGCCGTCAAGCTTGGTCGGGAAAGATTTGAAAGTGCTCAAAACGCGGTTGCCTTCCATGTCTTTTTCGAACGGCGTATAGGCTTTCGGGTCGAAAGTTTCGGTGTGCGCCATGCCGCCGGCCATCCATAAAAGTATCACTGTGTCCGCCGAAGAATTGGCTCCTGCCTTGCCCCTGCACGAGGTAAGCAGGTTTGATACGGGTGCCCCGGCCGCTAATGCCGCCAGGGTGGCTGCGCTGGCCCGTTGCAAGAACTCCCTCCTATTCCATTGGATATTCATTTCGGTCTTTATTTTAAATGATTGTATTTCAATAGTTTAACTACTTTTACTTTTTTATCTTTAAATACTTTTAATATTTATAATTAATACTAAATTTTTAATTAACTATATATATTATAAATGGTATTGATGTATTTAAAGTACTATTCATTTTATATTATGAATATGTCTGACCTGTATCGCACATTTAATATATCAGCTGAAATTCAGGCACCAGTGCGATCGCCCATACGAGGTCCTGAATCCCTTCCTCGCTCGGTGTCGGGCCGAGGATCTTCCGGGCTGCGGCGAGCTCTTTCGCTACCGGCGCACGGCCCAGCGCTTTCCTGTAAAGTGCCGTCACAAGCGAGTCGGATGTCGGGTACTGCGATTTCCAGGCCTTCGATCCCGCTTTGAGCGTTTCAGTGAACTTCGAACCGTTGGTAAGCTCCAATGCTTGAAGGAGGTTGGCCTGGGAAGTGCGACCGGTACTCACGGTCTCGCGGTTCGGTCGGCCGAGCGAAGTAAGGAACGGATCATTTTTCACGAACGCCGCGCGCGGGAATGGTAACCGGGACTTGATGTCTTCCGGGAGCTTTTTCAAAGCAAGCGCTGTGTCGGCATACATCGGAGTGAAGCTCGTGCTGATCGCGTCGGCGAACTGCTCGGCGGTAAGCCTCCTGCGCACCATGCCGGTAAACTTGAAATCGGTAGCCATAATGTCCCCCGCCTCTTTCACCGACGTGGACGGCAACTGATAAGTCTTCGATGTGACAATGGTGTAGATAAGCTTTTTGACGTCATAGCCGTTGGTAACAAAATCCGATGCCAGCCAGTCGAGCAGGTCCTGGCTCCACGGCATATTGTCCATGGCGTCCACCGGCTCTACGATGCCCCGGCCCATCAGCTGCGCCCACACCCGGTTCACAAGCGTGCGATAAAGTCTTCCGTCTTTGGGCTGTACCAGGAAATCGGCCAGTTGGCGAAGGCGTTTTTCGGTTTTTGCATTGACTTCGATTTCGCCGAGCTCAGGGTACAAGATGCGGGTTCCTGCGATTTTGCCGGTAGGCTTGTCACAGCGGTTGATTTCCAGCAGCGTGTCGGCAAAGATGTTCGCAAAAGCGTAGGCATCGGCCAGTTTCCAGTCGCTGATGAAACTGTCGTGGCAGGAAGCGCATTTAAGATTTAAACCTAAAAACACCTGTGCTACGTTTTGAGCCGCCTGCATTTCGGTGCGCTGGCTGGAATTGATGGTTCCCCGCCATTTAATACCTTTAATGAAGCCTTCGGACTCCTTGTTGGGGCTGATCAGCTCTTTCACAAACCAATTGTAAGGCTTGTTGTCGAGCAGGCTCGCATAAAGCCATTTGGAGATGCCGAAGCGGCCGCCGGTAATGTAGCCTGTCCCGTCATAGTCATTGCGGAGCGCGTCGTTCCAGAACGTCATCCAATGCTGTGCATAGGCGTCGTTTTGAGATAAAAGCTCTTTTGCAAGCAATTCGCGCTTGTCGTGACGGATATCCGCCACAAATGCATCAACCTTTTCCGGAGGCGGAAGCAGGCCGATAATGTCGAGGTAAACGCGGCGGATGTAAGTCCGGTCGTCGACAGCGGGTTTCCAGGTTCCTTTGTTCTTTTGGAAATAGGCGTTCACAAAAAGGTCGACGGGCTTATTGAGTTGGGCGGTCGCGGCAGGCACCTGCGGTGTGCGTGGAGCAAGCTCGGCTACCCGGTAAATGCTTTTTTCTTTACCATCAGGCCATGGAGCGCCTTTTTCAATCCAGAATTCGAGCAGCTTAACTTCTTTTTCCGTCAGTCGTTTCCCTTTTGTCGGCATTGCTTCCTTATGGCCTTTTGGAAGTGAAATCCGGCGGATCAGCTCACTTTTGTCCGGGTGATTCGGGACTACCACCACGCCGTCCTCGCCACCTTTCATGATGGCTTCCTTGCTATCGAGGCGAAGCTCGCCTTTCATTTTGGTTTCGCTGTGGCAGCTGTAACAGTTATGCGCCAGGATCGTCCTGACTTCCACATTCAGGTTTTGTATCTGCTCAGGGGTCAATGCGCCATTGTTGGTCAGCACAAAATCAGCCTCGGTTTCTCCCTCCGGCTCTACCGTTTTATCAGCACCGGGCAGCACGCCCGACAGGTAATCGTCACCGTGCGTAAGCATTGCACCATAGTGGCCGGCGAACGACACGCCGAACACTGTGGTGAAAAGCAGTCCGCGAAAAAGGCTCCTTTTTCCCGAGCGCAATGTGAATGCGGTAACCAGAGAAAGCGCCATGGTGGCGATCCCGGCCCAGCGGTGGATTTCAAGGTTGGTACCGCTGGAATCTTCCGAGCTGGCGAGCAGCAAGCCGAATATCACGGCCAGCACGGCACTTCCAGCACTGATCCAGGTGATGATGCGCGTACCATCGCGTAGAACAGTCGATTTATGTTTCCAGTCGATGAGTTCAAAAAGCAATGCAATGCAAAGAAGTCCGATTGGAAAATGGACCAGCAAGGGGTGCAATCGTCCTAAAAATTGCCAAAGCCAGAAAGTTTCGGTTGCTTGGAGTAACACAAGTTCAAAGGGGTTAGTGGTTCAGGAATACCGCGGGGGGTATTCCGCAATATCATACAATACTAAAATGCAGCGAAGGGAATAGTATCCTGTTCTGTCTTGCTATAAATAGTAAATATTCATGATTTTCTAAAAAGGTTTATATAAATGGCCGTTCATATAGTGAATTGACTATTAGAGGTATAACGATTTTATTCAAGGATTAGTTATAGAATTTAACAGGAGAGACATATCGAATGTCCCTCCTGTGTATTCAAACCGCTTACACGGATCAGTACCCCGGATTCTGGGTTAGTTTAGGGTTGATCAGGATTTGCGGCGCCGGCAACGGCAGGAAGTACTCATTCTCGGTATAGACGTAGTCTGTCGAGTTGAACGGTACATTGCCCCTGGCGACAGTCGGGTTCGCGCGTTCCTGCGCACCGTGCGCATTCATGAAAGCCGCCCATTCGGCAGGTGTTTTGGTTCTTTTAAGATCAAACCAGCGCTGGTTTTCGAATGCCAGTTCCAATCTTCGTTCTTTCAAAACAGCCGTTCTGAACGCCACTTTATCCGTCACGGCAAGGTCGGCGAGGCCGGCACGTTTCCGGACCTGATTGACGTAGCCCAATGCTTCGGCCGTAGGGCCGGATTGCTCGTTGATGGTTTCGGCGAGCATCAGCAAGACGTCGGCATAGCGCAGTATCGGCCAGTTGGTATTAGTCCGGTTCACGATCGTGTGCGGGTAATTGTATTTGATTACGTGAGGCACTTTGTACGTGGTGGTATCGAGCTTGAAATTGGGTTTCAGTGAAATATCCTTTCGCAAGTCCCCTTTTTCATAGGCTGCCATGATGTCATTGGTTGGGACATTCCGGCCGCCGTTCGAGCCCGCCGCGAAGCCCGTCACGGCCCCTTTGGAAACCCTTGGCGCAAACACATATTCGAAGTTACTCCACTCCCCGTTGTCGTTATCGCCCTGGTACTGGATCTCAAATATCGATTCAATGCCGTTTTTCCTGGACGGATTGTAATTGTCCGCGTAGTTGGCCTGCAATGCATAACCCAGTGTCGTTACCTCTTTCAGCGTTGTAGCCGCGTCGGCATACTTCTTCTGCGTCAGATAGCTTTTGCCCAGCAAGCTCAATGCGGCACCTTTCGTAGCACGTCCATTGTCGCCGGCAGCGGCATATTTTACGGGCAGTGCCGCAGCCGCTTCCTTAAGGTCCTTTTCAATCTGTGCCCAAACGTCGGCCTGAGGCGATCGTACGAGATCGAACGCCGGGTCGGGGATGTCCAGTGTGGATGTGACGATGATCACATCGCCGAAATATTGGACAAGATTGAAGTACATATAAGCGCGCAGGAATTTGAGCTGCCCTTCTGCCTCCTTGCGGGCGTTTTCGCTCATGGTGGCGCTCACCATTTTTTCCAGCGTCTGGTTACAGTTGTACATGGCCGCATAGTGAGCATTCCACAGGTTGGCAATTTCGCCGTTACCCGAGTTGACCGTACTAAATTCGAATGCCTCCCAGCCGCCTGCGCCCCCCCGGTCGGACGGGTTCAGGTCCACGGTCGTGTTGTCGGTTTGAAATTCACCAAACAGGTATGCGGTGTTGGTGAGTGCCTGTACCTGGCTGTAAACGCCGCTCAACGCCTGCTTTACCTGCTCTTCGTTTTTGTAAAACAAATCGACTTCCACCTTGGTAGGGTCGGTTTGGTTGAGGAAATCTTCGCTACATGACGACAGGCATAGTGCCAGTGCGATTCCGAGTATCGTTACTTTTTTCATGTTCGCCATTTTTAGAAGTTAACTTTAATACCTGCCGAGAACGTCCTGGGTACCGGATACGACTCGTCGTCGTTGTTCAGTTCCGTTCCGCCGCGCACACCCGCGTCGGGGTTATTACCCGGATATTTGGTGATCAGCAGCAGGTTAGCTGCATTAATGAAAATGCGTGCATCCGACAGTATGCCGTCCACTTTGGGAAGTGTGTAGCCGATTGTCACGTTTTTGATCCAGGTATGGCTACCGTCGTACACGTAACGTTCGCTGCTCTCGCGTGACCATTTGAAGTAGTCGGTACCTCCCTGCGAGTTCTTCGCATTCGGGTTCGAGCCCGGGTTCTCAGGTGAACGCCAGCGGTCTTTCGCTTTTTCCAGCACATTGAAAACACCGTCCATGTTCATGGTCGAAGCCTCGATGTTCCGGTAAATATCGAATTTATGGGCACCCATCAATAAGACACTCACATCGAAACGTTTGTAATCGGCCCCGACAGTCCATCCCCAGTTGAATTTAGGGTTAGGATTACCGATTTCGGTCATGTCCTTGGTATCGTAAGAAACGATTCCGTCCGGCCCTCCGTCCGGCGCACCGTGCAAATCAGCAAATTTCATGGCCCCCGGTATGGCACCCTCCTGCAATGGAGCGGCGTCGATTTCGGCCTGGGTGTTGAAAATTCCGAGCTTTTTGTACCCGAAAATCATGCCGATCGGACGGCCTACCTGCTGGATGTTGTAGCCACCGTATTGGCTTCCTTGCAGGATAAAGTCGTTCTGTCCGCGGATAGCGAGGATTTTACTGCGGTTGAACGTGATGTTTGCATTGGTCCTGAAATTTACCTGCCCGATCTTCATCCGATAGCTGGCTGCAAGTTCTACCCCCTGATTCTGAACTTTACCCAGGTTTTTCAAAGTCGAGGTAAAGCCTGAAACTGCCGGGATGTTGTACCCCAGCAGCATATCATCCGTGATCTTCTTGTAGTACTCAGCAGTAAAAATGAGCCGGTTGTTGAAGGTTGAGAGGTCAAGTCCGATGTTAAGCTGGTTGGATTTTTCCCACGTCAGCTCCGGGTTGGCGAAACGGTTTACGGTCTTTCCGATCGACAGTGCATTGTTGAAAACATAGTTGTTCAAAGTCAGGAAGGCAAGGCTGGCGTAGTTGCCGTCGTCACCCGCATTCTGACCCGTACCGAAGTTATTGTTGGCACTTACCTGGTAGGTATTGTTACCCGTCATCCCCCAGCTACCACGCACTTTCAGGTCGGTCAGCCAGGCGGCTTTGGGAATGAATGGTTCTTCCGAAATCCTCCAACCCACCGACACCGCCGGGAAGTTACCAAACTGATGTCCTTCGCTGAAACGGGAGCTTCCTTCGCGACGGAAAGATGCGGAGAGCAGGTACCGGTCTTTAAACGAGTAGTTCAAACGCGCCAGGTAGGCAAGCATCGTCCATTTACGCTCCATGGAATTGGAAGAACGGATCGTCGCATTACCCAGGAAAGGTGCGAGGTCGTCCGGGAAAGTATTACCTGAACCGTACAAACCTTTCACAATCTCTTGCTGGGCGGTATAGCCGAGCATTGCATCCAGGTGGTGATTTTCACCGAAATTCACATTGTACGTCAGCAATTGGTCGGCTGTATAGTTGCGCAGTTCTTCGGCATCATCACGTTCGGTTGCCAGACGCGGAGGCGCGCCGTTGGAGCCTGTCGCAATCGCCAGACCGATTGTGGATGGTACATATTCCTTGTACTTGTTATAGTTGATCTTCGCATTTACCGAGGTTCTGAATTTCAATCCCTTGGCAATGTTAATGTCAATGTATCCGTTGGCCAGTACATCGGCGATGTTCCTGTTCCGATCGATGGCTTTGAGCAGATAAAGCGGGTTGGGGAAGCCGAAAATGTCGCCGACTCCATTGTAATACGGAATCAGGTCTCCTTTCTGATCGTAGGCAGGGTACCGTGGGTCGCTGATGAGCGTAAGGCCCACCAATGCACTGCGGCCATCGGTAGCCGCCAGGCTCGACCGGGAATAGCTTCCGGCGATGTTCACCCCCATGGAAATGTATTTGTTAATGTCGCCCGCCAGGTTCGTACGCACGGAAGCGCGGTCATAGTCGGTGTATTTCAATGCGCCTTCTTCCTTATAATAACCAATGGAAACCATTGACTTAATAGGGCCTTTTCCGGACGACATCGACACATTTACATCCGTATAAGCTGCATTGTTATTCAGGATCAGGTCAAACCAGTTGGTAGAATATTTGGTGTCGGCAGGGTTACGGAAGTCGATCGGTATCTCCTCATTGGTCGGCTGCCTTTTTTTGTCGAGCACGAAACGTCCGATGAAAACTTCCTTCTTGAACTGCGCAAAATCCTGGCCATTCAGCACCTTGGTTTTTCTCGAATCAGGGACATTCTGGATACCGTAGTCGACAGAAACGTTCAAGCTTGTTTTGCCTTCTTTGGCCGACTTCGTGGTGATCAGCACTACGCCATTTGAACCGCGGGCACCGTAAATGGCGGTAGAGGCCGCATCCTTTAAGACTGTAATGGTTTCGATATCGTTCGGGTTGAGGTTTTGACCGACAGAAATACCTACCGGAAACCCGTCGATTACGTACAATGGATCGCTACCGGCCCCGAGCGAGCTGATACCCCGCACCTTTACTTCGAACTGCTGACCGGGCGTACCGCTTTTCTGTTTAATAATGACCCCGGGGGCCTGGCCCTGGATCATCCGCGTAACGTTTGACTTAGGGACTTCACCAATATCGTCCATGTTGATATTGGAGACGGCAGAAGTAATGTCGCGCTTGCGCTGGGTACCGTAACCCACCACAACCACTTCTTCCAATGCTTTGTTATCCACGGCTAATTGAACGTCCAAAGTCGTCTGATTTCCCACGTTAATCTCTTTGGGTACGTACCCGACAAAAGAGAAAACTAAAACCGGACTGCCTGATTCAGGCACATTGATGTTGTAACGGCCCTCCGTATCGCTCACGGTTCCGGTGCTGGAACCTTTGACGACGATACTTACGCCCGGGAGCCCGGCGCCATTTTCATCGGTAACTTTCCCGGCGAGCGACCTGTCGGCGTTCACCTTAATCGGGTATTTCATCGGAGCGGCAGTTGCCGGGGCCTGGGGGAAGCCCGCGAGTGCGACACCTAGCAACACCGGGCCGAGCATCAGCATGTAATGCGAACGCAGCCTGGTGTTGAATCTTAATTGTCGAGGTTGATTCATACGTCTAGGATTGGAATAGTTGGTGATTTGGTTTGTAGAATGGGTTTCAAACGCTGTTTTTAGTCATAGGCAAGCTGTTTTAGAGTGGAACGCGTGGCCGGAGAGGCCGGAAAGAATAATAAAATTCAAATATGCTACCATGGGACAAAGTGATTGGTAGTCAATTACATATCATTCAATATGTTTGATATGTACAATTAATGATTTGAATTATATTATTTCACAATAGTATCGGTATTTGAATTCCATACTATCCTGTGCTGTCCGGTATGGGCTGTAAATTGTACGGCGGACACAATTAAATTTTCGTTGGCTGCCGGGTGTAAAATGTAACCGTTAGTTAACCTACCGGGTGGCGCAATGATGAGAAGCGGTATTTACCGGGCGTGAGAGAGGGAATATGATCGAGGACAGGTTGTACCGGTCAAGAGCATGTACGTTCCATTGTCCGTCACGCAAAATCGTGACGGTACTAGTGATACGTTTCAATTTTTAAATTCTGCGGTCACATTTCATTACCCCTGCTTGAATTCCTGAAAAGTGCCGTCTGAGTAGAAAATAAGCACTTTTTCGATCTTTTTCTCCGGTAGCGCAGGCGATTTCTCTTTTACTACAATCGGCTGTGCGGGCTGTGGAGTGGAAACGATTTTTTTGCGCGATTCTACGACTGGTTCCCGGGTTGCCTCAGGAGCCATTATCGGTAGCGGCTCGTCGTCGAGGATCCAGCTGATTCCCAAATCCGGAAAGCGCTTTATAATTTTCTGCACCATGTCCAGGCTCGGTTTATTTCGTCCGGCCAGTATATGCGACATGCTCGACCGCTGTATGCCTATTTCATCAGCGAAGAGCGATGGGGTGATGTTCTTATCAATCAGTATCTGTTTAATCTTGTCAGTAAGATCCATATTGTGATTTAGAATTGCCACCACAAATGTAAAGTATCGGAAATTAAGATACAATATAAATGTAAACTACTTACATTAGCGTTAAGTTAGTATTGTAAATTACTATAATTTATATAAGTCAACTGTGCCGATAATGCAATTGTAGCAATTGTAAACTGGGAATAGCGCAAAAAATAAGTGCGACACGAGGATTTCATGCCGCACTAGATTTGGTTATTTCGGAGAATTCCGGGAGAACTACACCGCTACGCTATTGTCGCGGAGAGCTTCGTTCAGGGAAGTTTTGAGGTCTGTGCTGGGTTTACGCTTTCCGATGATGAGCGCGCAAGGTACATGATAGGTACCTGCGGCAAACTCTTTCGGCAGTGTTCCGGGGATCACAACGCTATCCTCGGGCACGTATCCTTTATATTCCACAGGCTCGCTGCCGGTAACGTCAATGATTTTCGAGCTGCCTGTAATCGTCACTCCTGCGCCCAGAACAGCCCTTTTTCCAACGCGGGCACCTTCCACAACGATGCAACGCGAGCCTATGAACGCGCCATCTTCGATAATAACAGGAGCCGCCTGAACTGGTTCGAGCACCCCTCCTATTCCTACGCCACCACTAAGGTGAACGTTCTTTCCAATCTGCGCGCAGCTTCCGACAGTCGCCCAGGTATCGACCATTGTGCCTTCGTCTATATAGGCACCAATGTTCACGTATGATGGCATGAGCACGACGCCTTTGGAAATATAGGCGCCATATCTGGCCACGGCGGGCGGCACTACCCTTACGCCGAGTTGCTCATAGCCGGATTTTAGTTTCATTTTATCATGGTATTCAAAAATGCCAACTTCGCTAACATGCATCTGCTGGATTGGGAAGTAAAGAATGATCGCTTTTTTTAGCGCTTCATTCACGACCCATCCACCATTAGCATCCGGTTCTGCTACACGGAGCCTCCCCTTGTCAACCTCTTCAATGATATCGCGAATAAAGTTCTTTGTCGATTCCTCCTTTAATAATTCCCGGTTTGTCCAGTAATTCTCAATTTGCTCAGTGAAATTCATGTTAAAGTATAGAGTTAATAAAAAATATTCAATTCATTGTATTTCAACTTGTTACTATAAACAAAAGAATATCATTGCAGTAAACTTAATCCCACAAGACAATCCTCGAATAGAAACTAGAACACAAGTATATAAGTTATAAATGTAGGATCAAAATAGAGATAATACAGGGAGGAAAAGTGATAAATATAAGTCTACTATTTAAATTAGCAAATCCATGATTCGGAATTGCTAAATAAAATAGCTTTCCTATATGAATTTACTAATTTCACTACCGTTTTGTCTTGGAAACCCTTTATTCTTTATATTTCTTTTAATACTTTTCATCCGCATACATTTTTATTAATATTGCGGCTGAAATAACCAATCTACCTCGATATGTCAAAAGTAAAAGTCGCAATCAACGGATTTGGCCGCATCGGCCGCCTTGTTTACCGTCAAATCTATAACATGGAGGGCATCGATATCGTAGCCATCAATGATTTGACTAGTCCAAAAGTATTAGCACATCTTCTCAAATACGATACCGCACAAGGACGTTTCGACGCAGATGTTAAACCTACCGACAATTCAATCGTTGTGAACGGCGAAAACATTGTTATCTATGCGCAACGTGACCCTGCACAAATTCCCTGGGCTCAACACGATGTTGACGTGGTTCTGGAATGTACAGGCTTCTTCACCAGTGCAGAATCGGCAGGTGCGCACATCAAAGCAGGTGCTAAAAAAGTGGTTATCTCCGCTCCTGCTACCGGCGACCTGAAAACAGTCGTTTTTAATGTCAACCACGACATCCTAGATGGTTCTGAAACTATCATCAGCGGTGCTTCTTGTACAACCAACTGTCTTGCACCAATGGCGCAGGTATTGGAAACCAAATTTGGTATCGTTAACGGTTTGATGACTACCATCCACGCCTACACCAACGACCAAAACACCCAGGATGCTCCACATCCAAAAGGTGATTTGAGAAGAGCAAGAGCTGCTGCCCAGAACATCGTTCCTAACAGCACTGGTGCTGCCAAGGCGATCGGTCTTGTGTTGCCTTCGCTGAAAGGCAAACTTGACGGTTCTGCTCAGCGCGTTCCTACATTAACAGGTTCACTGACTGAATTGACAGTTGTTCTCGGCCGCGAAACTACCGTGGAAGAAATCAACGCTGCAATGAAAGAGGCTGCCAACGAAAGCTACGGCTACACAGAAGATGAAATCGTGAGCAGCGATATCATCGGCATCAGCTACGGTTCATTGTTCGATGCGACGCAAACACGCGTTCAAAAAGTAGGTGATACTCAGCTTGTTAGAACTGTTTCATGGTACGACAACGAAATGTCATACGTGTCTCAGCTCGTAAGAACTGTTTACTACTTCGCTGGTTTGATCCAGAAGTAATAGCTTACGACAATAGAGAAGGCCCGCTCCGGTATATGCCGGAACGGGCCTTTTTCTTTACAGCTTGTTTTAGGCGAGCTGAGCTTTAATGTACTTAATGGTATAACCCTTGGCGGTGAAAATGCCCTCGTAATGCGTGCGCACGCCGTGGTGCTCGTCCAGCAAATGCGACTGGTACAAATCATCGGTATGCTCGATGACTTTGAAATCCGACGCTTCTCCGATTGTCTGCAAAGTGTAATCATAAAGGAAAGTGCTGTCTGTTTTAAGAAAAAACATGCCTCCGTCCTTCAAAAATGTGGCATATTTAGCCAGAAACGCGGGATTGGTAAGGCGGTATTTCTCATTGCGGTCACGTACCTGCGGATCGGGATGGATGAGCCAGATCTCGCTCAACTCACCTTCACCAAAAAACTCATCCGAATACTGGATGCCTGCCCGCAGAAACGCCACATTCGACAGATTATGCTCGGAAGCCAGTGCACTTCCCCGCGCGATCCGATCGCCTTTGATATCGACGCCGATAAAATTCTTTTCAGGAAATTTTCGGCCCAAACCAACCGTATATTCGCCTTTCCCGCATGCCAGTTCTGCCACGATCGGGCTCTCATTGTTAAAGTACAGCTTGTTCCAATTGCCCTTTACCTCGGAATACAGCGATTTCCCTGCCTGAACCACATTTTCTGCCTGCTCACTAAACTTGTAATGATGTAATTTTCTTCTTGCCATTATACTTGTATGCTCTATAAACTTTCAATATCTGCGACCACAAAGGTACTACCGCCAACGTAAATTGCGTCGATCGGCTCTGAATCCTTAATTGCCTCTTCCAGGGCTTCGTTCACATTACCGAAGGTTTTCCCTATCAAACCATGTTCCAGCGCCCTCCATTGCAATTCTTCCGCCTTTAATGCCCTCATATTGGACGGTTCGCAGAAGTAATACTGCCCGTCCTTCGGAAACAACGACAACATGGTTGAAATGTCCTTATCGCCGACAAAACCAACCACAAATCGCTTCGTCCCTTTACAAACACTATCAAACTGTGCCAAAGTAATGGTGAGCCCTGCCGTATTATGTGCCGTATCACAATAAACGTCGGGGTTTTGGCGCAACTGCTGCCAGCGTCCTTTCAGCCCGGTAATAGCACTTACCGACTGCAATGCCCTTTTTACCGATTCCTCGCTTATTTTCCAGCCTTTTGATATAAGAATATCTTTGGCCGCCCACACTCCCGTGATATTGTTCAATTGGTAAGCGCCCGTGAGATCGGCAGCAAGCCCTTCTGAAACTACTGCTCCGGAAGCCTTATCCTTTACGTCGACGAGCATTTTACCGCCGACCAATGTCACAAAACTGATTTCGAATATATCAGAAGCGAAAGTCAGAGGCGCATTTGCCGCTTTAGCGGCGGCGATGATCACATCCCCGATCTCTGCGTTCTGGTATTCACTGACAACCACCGGGACACCGTTTTTGATGATTCCGGCTTTTTCGCCTGCGATTTTACCCAGCGTATCGCCCAGGAACTGCACATGATCAAAGCTGATATTTGTAATGACCGAAAGCTCCGGTGTGATGATATTGGTCGAATCCAGCCTGCCGCCCATGCCAACCTCGATCACCGCGACGTCCACACCCGCCTTCTCAAAGTAGGAAAATGCCATCGCAACTGTAACTTCAAAGAAGGATGGAGACAGCTTATCAATGTTAGATTTTTGATCATCGACAAACTCAATAATGAAGTCTTCGGGTACGCACTCGCCGTTTACGCGTATGCGCTCGCGAAAGTCCTTTAAATGAGGCGATGTATAGAGTCCAACCCGGTATCCCGACTCTTGCAGGATGGCCGCAAGCATGTGCGAAGTGCTTCCCTTCCCATTGGTGCCTGCGATGTGAATGGTAGGATATTTGTCCTGCGGGTCGCCCAGGGACTTACATAACTCCCGGGTAGTATGAAGGCCCGGCTTGAAAGCACGGGCCCCGATATTCTGAAAAACCGGTAATCTTTCGTACAGATATCCGATCGTTTCCTGATATGTCATTTAAGTATTAACGTGAACGTATTTTAAAAGTGATCGTACCGATCGATTCATCAGGTACATTGGCTGATTTGGGCACGAATGTAAGGTCCCTGACAGCACTTTTGTATTTATTGACTACCGCGTAATCAGTAACAGTTGTGGCCTGGGTGATAACACTTTTCACACGACCATTTTTGTCAACCGTAATTTTAAAGGTAATATCCCCCGTAGCATCCGAATTGTCGTCAACAACCGGTCTCCTCGACCAGCTCCATCCCGACAGGTTGAGGCCCACATTCGTACCTCCACCGCCGCCTTCGCCTTTGTAGGTTTTCGCAAAAAGGCTGCCGGTTTTGGATCCTTTGTCGCCTACGCCATCCGCATCGTCGCCGTTATTGTTACCGCCAATGCCGGTTTTGGTGCCATTGGTACCGTTGCTACCCGATTTGCTGCCGGACGATTTGCTGAACAGTGCATCCTTGTTGACTGCCTTCTCGGGCGCGGGCTTTACCACCGGTGCCGAAGCATTTTCGCTTCCTGTCGATTTTTTAACGTCAGTCTTCTCGGGCGCCTCCACCGGGCTCTCCACCTTCGAAGTGATCGCAGGCTTCTCAGCGACGGTTTTTGTGGGCTTTGGCGACTCTATTTTGGGTGGTGTGGGGGGAGTGGGCTTCGGTGTCGCTACCGATTTCACTTTTTTGACCTCGTCAGCATCCGCTTTCATATTCTCCCTTACCTTGCTGTCGTTGGGTTTATTGTAGGTCTGAACATCCCCTTTTCCCACTTTGCTGGTTCCGTAGTTCACTTCCACAAACAACTCCATAGGTTCGACCTTGGGAAGTGAGGAGCTAAGCCGGATGAAAAAGAATAGGCCTAGCATGGCAGCGGTAATCCCAAAGGACCACGCCCATGATACTGCGATTCGCTGCCGGTCTTCTGCCTGTAATGTGATCATTTATCAATCTGGGTTTTTCTTTCGGAAAACGTAAAAGTAGTAAAAAACGTATGCAACAAAAAAAGGAGGCCAAAGACCTCCTTTCTCTATTTTCAGGTTCAAAACCCTATTTTTTCTTGTAAACCCAACCTGCTTCCCCAATTACAGCTTTGAGTTTGGCGGAAGCACGGTAGGCATCGGTTTCATTGTCAAACCCATCCACGGCAACCTTCACTTTTTTGCTGCGCTCATTGCCCGGGATGATCAAAGCCTTTGTAAAGCCTTTTTTTGTCAGTTCGGCAAGCAAAACATTTGCTTGTTTCGTTCCCTTAAATGCACCTGCAATCACGTAAAACTTCGCCGAAGCAATATCCGCAGGTTTTGTCTCCGCAACAGCAGGAAGAGTAGCAGGAGTGGTCGCGACCTCCTCTGCGGCATTTACAGTTGTTGAATCAACCGGTATCGAATCGATTTTTGCTACCACGACTTCGGTAACAGGTGCCGGCTTGGGTGCCTCAGCTTCTTCGGTTGCTACCACGGTTGTTTCTGCAACTTCCTTCCGGCTGAACATCTCCGCAAACGGGTTCAACGTGCTTTTGATGTACTCATTCTCTGTGTTAACAAGAAAAAAGCTCAATCCGCAAAGCAAACCGGCGATTACAGCTGCCGCAGCCCAGCCTGTCCAGCGCCGTGGTCGGCTTTCGGTTTCCAATTCAACCACTTCAATGTCGTCGTTGATGTAATGTGCAGCGTTTAGTGCAGCCACAGGGCGGGCTTGTACCTCTGAAGCTTTAACCTTTTCGAAGCCGTACCATTCGTCCTTAAAGTACTTACCAGTGTTAGGTTCAAACACCAGCTTCCCTTCCACGTTCTGCTTAAACTCCCCAATGCCGATAATGCTCGCTTCTCCGTTCACATCCAGGCCGGATCTCAACCGATCGGTATAGCCTTTGATGTACTCGACCGCGTCAGCATGTGTTACCTTCTCATGGCGCGAAATGTAGTTCGCGAGCAAGCCGTCGTCCAGTTTCAGATACTCATTAAATGCCAGTCTTTTAACAGGCGGCGCGAAAATCCCCAAATTGCCGTCATAAACCGCCGGTACCTGATGCGAAAGCAAGGCACCAAAGCCGGGAATGATTACGAATTCGTATTCTCCTATGAGTTTCCGAATGACTGTTTCGACTGCTATCATGAAGCAAAGTTTGGTGTTAACTCAGCGAAGTTAAAAAGAAAAAGACAATCCCGCAATAAAGTTCAGACCCTGCTGCGGATAGTATTGATAACGCTGGTAGCGTTTGCCCAACACATTGTTCAGGTTCACAAATGCAGAGAAGTTCCTGGTTAACAGGTAGTCGATTTTCAGATTCAGATCTGCAACCACCGGTAATTTGGTAACCTCGCCGGTCTGAAAATTTTTCGCTTTCAGGCCTCTCAACATATAAAAATCCGCCGTAACAAAGAGCTTTTTGCTGATGGTAAGGGCATTGAACCAGTTCAAAGTAAGGTCAGGACGGTGCCACGGCTCCTCCACCATGTCCACGGCGTAATCGAAGAAATTGGCTTTGAGTGATGTTTTGAACAACTCGTTGAAATTGTAGCCTGCCTGCGCGGAAATCGTCAGCACTTTCGTTTTGCCCGGATCAAAAATGGCTGAGAAACGTGAGGTATCCGAGAGCGAGTTATTGTAGGAGTAGAAATTCCGGTAAGATGTATAGGCCACTTTACCTTCATAGTTAATGCCTGTGCCGGTCTCTCCTTTAACGCCAGCACTGATATCCGACGTCTTTTCGGTATTCATCACCAGGACATTCGGCCCCAGCCACTGGTTTTCACTCAGCATGCTTCTCAGCGTGTTCCGCACGATATCGCCATTCCAGCCGGCAAAAATGTGGACGCCCGAAAACGGTGTTACATCCAGGTTTACCGCCGGAAATGCCTTCGTGCGATTGAGGTCCAGCTGACTATCCGTCTCATTTACAGCATTGATACCCGCCGAAACAGAAAACATATCGTTCACGTACTTGAACGTAGGTTTAACACGAAACAGGTTGCGGTTGTAGGTAAAGTAGTCGACGCGTTGCGAAACGTACGCGTCAGCTTCGAGCAATGCGAAGAACGTCTCGGAAATAGGTACGGAGGCAGTAAGGTTGGTTCCCCAGTCTATCTCGGACGCATTGTAACGGTCCTTCAAAGTGTTGAGCCCCGTTTTCACCGAGTAATCCACCAGTACCGAGGCGTCGGTATTTTCAAACCCGAGATTGAAACCAAACTGGTTAATCGTCTGCCGGATCGTATCGCGGTTAACGACTACTCCCTCCGGCTGCGGCTTGTAGCCGTAGAAATAATAGTTATTGCGGTCAAAATTGAAGCCTGCATCGACTTTGTACTTCGGGCGGATGTACTTCCCTCCGATTTTAAAACCAGTGGTTGCATTGGCAGAATTCTTGCCATCCACCGGGCCATTGGCCGCCGAGAGGTGTTTCAGTTGGGCTGTAAATGCAAGGTCTTCCTTCGGTCTGCCGCCTACAAACAGCTCGCCCAAAAACCGACCGTAGTTGCCGCCCCCAGCTTTCACGTAGTTATTCAGCACATCGGGTTCGTCCTTGCGGCTTTGCTCGTCCGACGACGCAGCTACCGCCGGGGTAAGTTTAGGGGAAGCGATATTGATTTCCGGGTCGACAATCTGGTACGACACCTTCTTTTTACCGGTTTCGCCCTTTACAGGCTGTACTTTATCGAAGACCCGGTCGGCCGGGGCAAATTCAATGCTCTTGTCCTTTAAGATTTCGTAAGTCTGGCTTTCAATCTCTCCTCGTTGCGCGATCGCGAACTGGGAAGAAAAACCCAATGCGAGCAAAAACAGGGAGGAGCGTAATATCTTGGAATGCGTCATGGATAACGAGTTTTTCTGTTTAATTAAACCGTAATTCACGGGTTATTTTTCAATTTTGTTCAACTTCTCCTTGGCCAGTTCCACTGCTTCCTTGTCATCGGAATTCTCGATAATGGAATTCAGCGTCGCCTTCGCCTGAACCTTTTCATTCATGCCCACATACACATCCGCAAGCAGAATGAACGAGCGAGCGCGCCAGAAGTCATACCCTTCGAAATTTTTCCCCAATTCGATTATGGCTGTTTCCGCTTCCTTGTATTTTTTCTCTTTGTAAAGGACCATCGCCGACCAATAGGCCGCTTCCGCACCAAATTCATCTTTCGACGAAGCCGATAGTTTCTTAAACTCTTCGCCGGCCTTTTTCAAATCGCCCTTCTCGTATGGAACCTTTCCGAGGTAAAGCTGTGCCTTACCCAGGCTGGCCGGAACAATATTTCCCATATTAATGATCTCTTTCGCGTAATAAAGCGTCGAGTCATAACTCTTCAATGTGAAATAGGTATCCATCAGGCCGGTCCAGGCAGCAGCCTGATCCTTCTTGTTTTCCGCATTGCGGGAAAGTACCCGGAAGCTCGTTACCGCGTTGTTAAAGTTGCCGCGACCGATTTCCAGTTCAGCCGAACGCTGCGCCGCCGCGCCCACAAACTGCGACCGGTTTTGCTGAACTACTTTACTGTAATATTGAAGCGCTTCATTCACACGGTTGGTCTTGTCGTACGACGACGCGATGAAGTAAGTAGCATCATACTGGTGCTTGCTCGCCGGATAGCTTTGAAGAAACGCCTGTAATGCGGTAATCGCATTTTCGTACTTCTCCGCGTAATACAAGTTCCGCACGTTATCGAACTCCACGCCTTCCAATTTCTCGTTACCCGGATTGTTCTTACGGACAACGCCCAGCACCTGGTTAAACTCTTCCGGACGCCCCACAGCCGAATAGCTTTCCTGTATTCCTTCCAGAGCACTTTCCGCAGATGGCGAATCGGCGTATTCCGTCAGGATCTTGCGGAAATCGACGATCGCCTGCTCGTAAACCTGCAAGTTATAGTACGACTGCGCACGGCGCAGCAATGCGGCGGGGATGAGCGGGCTCTTCGGCTTTTCGTTGACCATCCGTGTAAAGCCTTTTACCGCCGATGAATAGCTTTGATTCTGGAAATCGATGTCAGCAAGCTGGAAATACGCATTGTCCAGGTGTTTCGACTGCGGATACTGGCTGATCAGCAACTCAAACTGCCGTTTCGCTTCCGCCTCGCGGTTCATGTACACGTACGCGCGGGCCTTTTGGAAGATCGCATAATCCTTATCGACTTTGCCTTTGGCCGCCACCTGCTCGTAAGTACGGATCGCCTCATTGTAATTTTTAGCAGCAAGGTAGCAGTCGGCGAGCCTGGCATGCGCGTCCTCGATCATGTCGGCCTCCATCCCTTCGATATTGTTGGTGAAATCGCGGAAATAAGGTAGCGCCTGGCTGTATTTTTTCTGATTGTAGTAAATGTATCCCAAAGCGTACAGGCTCTTTTTCGCATAAATCCCAGCTTTGGGGTTCTTCGCGATCTGGTTGTACAGCGTCGCCGCTTCATCGACGCGTTTCAAACCATAAACTGACTCCGCTTTATAGAACGTAGCTGAATTATATAGGTCCACATCGATCGGGAACTTCAGCGACTTCTCGAACATCTCGATAGCCGGATCGTAGCGGCCTGCATTGAAATCCGCCACACCCTGGTTATAAGTAAGCCTCTGATAGGTACTATTAATTTTAGCATTGCGCGATTTCAGCCCCTCAATGTACTTTATCGCTTGCGAACTATTGCTTGCGCTGGCATATCCTTCGGCTATCAATTCGGTCGCTTCCTCGGTATGCTTGCTTTCCGGGTACTTTGCCATGTAATTATTCAGCTCTTTCACGGCATCTGTGTTATTACCGAGTTCCAGCTGCACTTTTGCATGGTTATAGGCCGCTTCTTCCTTCACAACCTGGTTAAAGTCCAATGCCGCCGCATTACCGAATGACGTTAAAGCATTACTTAAATTAGTAGTCTTTAAGTTGCTGATTCCCAGTATATATGATGCATATTGCGAAACAGAATCCTTGCCGTTTCCAATGGGCTTTAACGAGGCTATTGCTCCTTCGAAATTGTTACTTCGGAACTGCGCGTGGCCGTAATGCAGTGCAACCGTCGGAGGCACCGCGCCTGGCCTCATGCGCTTGTAGCGTTCGTAAGCTTTCACCGCATTAGCATAATCCCCCTTTTCATAATAGACCTCCGCTACATACAAAGCCACATCGTCGAGCTTGGTGTTGCCACGTTGCGCTCCGAGGATACGTTCGCCGTAGGCCACGAGCTCATCGAACTTTTTAAGTTGGTAGAGCGAAGAAATGATCCAGTTGGGCGCTTCATTCTTATAATAAGGATGCTCCTCGATCCGCTTGAAATCCTGATAGGCTTCCTCGAAGTTATTTTTCTGATAGTTGATAACGCCGGCATAGAAAGAAGCATCCCCGGCATTCTCGAAACCTGCCTCACTTTTCACTTGATTGAACAGCGGGAGGGCAAGATCCGGCTGCTTGGTGTTATAGTACGCCATTGCAAGCCGGTAGGTACTTTCCAACCTCCCTGCTCCTGCCCCCGGCAAGTCTACCGCCTTTTCGAGGTATGTAATGGCTTTTTCGTAATTGCCGCTTTCATAATAGTATTTACCCAAATCACTGTAAATAAGCTGCGCTTTGGGGTGTTCTGCGTGGTTCTTGACGAACCTGTCAACTTGCACTTCGGCCTCGGGATAATTGAGGTACAGTCCCGTTACAGCCACATAATACTCGGCCGTAACCTTATTGTAATCGCTCGTACTGAGCAACTTATCCTGCGAATTCAGGAACTCGCCGAATTCCTGCCTTGCAGCCACGTAATTGGACTTTGCGTAATATTCGAGGCCGTTGCGAAAGTGTGCTTCCGGCTCCGTAATACTAAGCGTATTCTGGGCTACTACGGAAGACGCGCCTACACATACAAACATGCCGATGGTGGAGGCGCTGCGTTTAAAAACCATAGATACTGAGTTGGTGGAGTTTTGAATTAAGTTTTTGTGGTCTGCCATATCCTGACAAAAGAATATTTTGGTCCTCACTTACCGCATAAAATTGTTTGCTATCTAACGAAAAGTGCATTAAAACCGTATACGTACGCGCGTCAGGAATACGCCGTTTGGCCTAAAAAAGCACATTATGGCGTATGAGCGAGCCATTAAAGTCGGCATGCATGGCATCGAAGCGATCTGCAATAGCCTGCACGAACACTTCGTCCATACAAGCTTCCAGCTCGTCTGTAGACGCTACTTCGTAATCATCGATTTTGTAAGTTTGCTCATACATTCCCGATTCGATTTTGATAATGTACTTGCTGTTCCATTGGTAAAGACCGATTTTGTAGCGAGGATTAGGGATGTCCTTGATGTACCTCATAACTGGTTTTCTTACTAATACTAATTATATGTTATTCAAATTCAATACATTAATAAAGCTACTATTTTTAGTGCTAATTTTGCTAAGTTGTACGGGCCAGCGCAAAAAGGATGCTGCTGATTTTTTTCTGAAAGGCAACCAGGCTCTTAACCAAAAGAACTATGCCGAGGCATTGAGGCTGTACGACGAAGCGATTGCCAAAAATGCAGATTTTTCGGACGCCTATCTCAACAAGGGGATAACTTTGTTGAAATTGGGCCGAGTGGAAGATGCTTACGAGATTTTGACAGAGGCGATCCGCATCGACCCTACATTGACACAGGCAAATCTCGTGCGGTCGGAAGCGGCGCTCGATTTAGGCCGGACAAGGGAAGCCCGGGAGGATTTGGCTCAGATCGAAAAGGAGTATCAAGACTCCACCCGCTTCCATCTCGTGAAAGGCAACCTGCTCGACGCCGAAGGTAACCCGTCCCTGGCCATCCCTGAATATGACGCGGCGCTCCGGCTAAGCAAGACCAACGTGGAAGCCTATGTAAACCGCGGGGCCGTGTATTACCGAATGGGCTCCTACACCGAGGCCCGGTTGGATTTTGAAACCGCAGTCGCCCTAGACCCCGCACAGCCGCAAGCACTGAACAACCTCGGGCTCATCGCTTCGAAAAACCGACAATGGCCTGCGGCCATCGCCTACTTCGACCAGGTGCTGGGTCGTAATCCTGCTGAGCCCTATTCGCTCAACAATAAGGCATACGCCTTGCTTCAAACCGGAAAAGCCGAAGAAGCCCGCGGGCTCATCGAAAAATCACTGGACGAATTACCCAGGAACGGTTATGCCCTGCGTAACCTGGGGATATATTATCAGCAGAAGGGAAAAGTCGCCGAAGCACTAAATGCTTTCAATAAGGCCATCGAAATTGCCGAGCCTGTGGAATTGCTCTACGGATTGACCGGCCAGGCTTATTTCACGCAAAAGAACACCACAGCGGCGTGCAAAATATGGAAGCAGGGAGTCGTGCTGAAAGACTCCCTGGCAACGGCGGAGGCGGCCAAATATTGCCGCTAGGCCGGGTCGTGCAGGCCGCCCCAAGGCAGGGCTGAGCCGCGTAAACCGATGCTAGTGCATTGCGCGTTTGAGTGCTTTCCAGGCTTTTGTATTCTCGACGGGATCAGTGAAGCCTTCGAGTAAGGCGATGCCGTTGAAGGCGAGAAATGCTTGGATACTATCGTCCAAACCTTCATTACCGGAAACGCTGAAATATGCAATTCCCGAATCCTCGCAGGTGCGTTGCGCGGAGAATGAATGCCTGGTCTCGAAGAAAGTTTCCAGCTCCGGTAGACTTCCCGGACCGTCGATCATCCGGAATATATTTCCTCCCGCATTGTTCAGCACAACGATTTTGAGGTTCTGCGGCAGATTGTCAATCAAGAGGCCGTTCCGGTCATAAAGGAAAGCAACATCACCCACGACCAGCAGCGTCGGCTTGCCGGTCACTTTTGCTGCGCCTAGTGCGGTGCTTACGCAACCGTCGATTCCGCTTGTCCCCCGGTTTGCGAACACGCCCAGCCATTCATTTTCCGCAGCCAGTACATTGGCATAGCGCACGGACATGCTGTTAGCAATATGTAACTGAAAATTATTTTCTATATACTTAAATAATGAATCTAACAAAGTTAAATCACTGAACATTGTTAGATTTCGAAGTATCCCATGCTTCTTTTGCCTGGCATTTCGCTCATATTTGAGCCATAAGTCTTGAAATGAGGTATCGTGGCTCAGGTCGGAATTCTCAACAAAGGATTGATAATCAAGGTTCTCAAATAGTTTCTCCAATAATGAGGCCGCATTCCCGGGGATATCTCTTGTCACAGACTGAAACGGGTCGGCCAGAAAAGCGTCTTCTCCAATATGCCAATGCCACTTTGGTGGGTTTTTGCGAATAAACAGCTTGAATTCCTTCGAAAGAAAAGACATTCCGAACGTGATCAGCAAATCGGGCCTCAGGTTTTCGACATCCTTCGCACCCAAAAACAGGTCGTGATGACGTATGAATTCGTCGCCCGACAAGTTGGCAATGCAGTCTCCGAGCACGGGGATCTGCCACTCTTCGGTAATGCGGCGCAATACCGCAATCAATGCGGCGGCGGGCTTGCTCTGACCGCCTGCAATCAGGATCTTAGGGGCATTCTCCCATTCATCCAGCAATTCTTCCCACATGGCTTGTGGCCATATCGTCTCCTTTTCCGATCTTTTAATAATCCTTACTTCGTCAGAAGCCCTGAAAAGTTCGTCCAAACCAGGATAAAACGGCTCACGGATGGGGACATTCATATGCACAGGACCATTCGGGGCGATCGATGCCAGATTAATCGCCTCGTTCGTGATGCGATTGATCGCCCACTGCACGTCCGGATGCTGGTAATCCGGCGAAACTTCGAAGGAACGCTTCACGTGCGCGCCAAAAATGCCTGTCTGATAGATGGTTTGCCCATCATATTGGTGCTGCCACTCCTTAGGTCTGTCGGCCGTGAGTACCAGCAGCGGGATCTGCTGAAAAAATGCCTCGGAAACGGCCGGAGCGAGGTTGTAGGCCGCACTGCCCGAGGTGCATATCAGAATCACCGGAGAATCGATTTGCTGGGCCATTCCGAGGGCGATAAAGCCCGCTGAGCGTTCGTCGATACAGACGTGTGCCTGAAAGCCGCCGTGGCGGACAAAAGCAAGCGTTAATGCGGCACTGCGCGAGCCCGGGGAGATAACCACATGACGAACGCCCTGCTGGTAGCAGATCTCGGCCATGTCGATCAAAGGTTGTAAAATAGCCATGGAAAACTTCCTTGTCTGAAAATGAAAATAGCCTCCCGAAAGAGGCTATTAAAGTAATTAGAAGGTTTGCATTTCAATATGCATTAACCCAAATAGGTTTTCAAAGCTTTGCTTCTTGAAACATGGCGCAATCTGCGGATCGCTTTTTCCTTGATCTGGCGCACGCGCTCACGGGTGAGGTTGAACTTCTCCCCGATCTCCTCCAAAGTCATCGCATGCTCGCCATTCAGGCCGAAATACAGCGCTATCACGTCCGCTTCACGTTGTGTAAGCGTGCACAATGCGCGTTGTACCTCTTTGCGAAGCGATTCGTTCACCAGGCCAGAATCCGGTTTGTCTTCCAGATCGTTTTCAAGCACGTCCAGAAGGCTGTTTTCTTCGCCTTGTACAAATGGAGCGTCCATGGAAACGTGGCGACCGGAGATCTTCATGGTATCAACTACCTCTGAAGAAGAGATTTCCAGTACTTCCGCCAATTCTTCGGGCGATGGCTCACGTTCGAAGCGCTGTTCCAGTTCCGAGAAAGTCTTTGAAATTTTGTTCAGAGACCCTACACGGTTGAGGGGTAAACGCACGATACGCGATTGCTCTGCCAATGCTTGCAGGATCGATTGACGGATCCACCAAACCGCATATGAAATAAATTTAAAACCCCTTGTTTCGTCAAAACGCTGTGCTGCCTTGATCAGACCGAGGTTTCCTTCGTTGATCAGGTCACCCAACGACAAGCCTTGATTTTGATATTGCTTTGCAACTGACACCACGAATCGCAGGTTTGCTTTGGTCAAACGTTCTAAAGCGAGCTGGTCTCCATCCCTGATTTTCTGAGCTAACGTCACCTCCTCATCCGGCGTTAGCAAATCCACCTTACCGATCTCCTGCAAATATTTATCTAATGATTGACTTTCACGGTTGGTAATTTGCTTACTGATCTTTAGCTGTCTCATCTATGTCTTTATTAAGTATGTTATATAACGACGTTTTTACCGTTCCTGCCTAGAAGAACACTGAATTAATCTTTTTTGTTCTCAGGCTTTGGTAACAATACTTTGCGTGAAAGGCGGTATTTTCCTGTTTTCTTGTCGATTTCGACCAGCTTGACCTGCACCTCTTCCCCTACTTCCAGGACGCCGTCCATTTTTTCGAGGCGCTCCCACTTGATCTCGGAAATGTGCAACAAACCGTCTTTGCCCGGAAGGAACTCGACGAACGCTCCGAATGGCATGATGGACTTCACTTTGCCGGAATAGATTTCGCCGATCTCAGGTACCAGAATGATACCTTTAACCCGTGCAACTGCCTTATCCATGGAAGTCTTATCAGCAGAGAATATACTTACGAAGCCGGCACCGTCTTTCTCTTCGATAGAGATCGTCGCGCCTGACTCTTTCTGAATATCCTGAACCACTTTTCCGCCTGGTCCGATCACAGCACCGATCATCTCGCGATCGATTTTGATCACGATTGCACGTGGTGTATGTGGTTTAAGGTCCGCACGACTTTCAGTGATGGTTTTGTTCATTTCACCGAGGATGTGCAGACGGCCCGCTTTGGCTTGCATCAACGCCTCTGTCAATACTTCAAATGAAAGGCCGTTCACCTTCATATCCATCTGGCAGGCCGTGATACCTTCTGCTGTTCCGGTAACTTTGAAGTCCATATCGCCCAGGTGATCTTCATCGCCAAGGATATCGGAAAGAACCGCGTATTTGCCGGTTGCCTCGTCGGAGATAAGGCCCATTGCAATACCGGATACCGGTGCTTTGATTTTCAGACCTGAGTCCATCAATGCCAGTGACCCAGCGCAAACCGTCGCCATAGACGATGAACCATTCGATTCAAGGATATCGGATACGATACGGATGGTGTAAGGGTTATCCTCCACCGGCGGCAATACTTTTTTGAGTGCGCGCAAAGCGAGGTTACCGTGGCCCACCTCACGACGGCCCGGACCGCGGTTAGGCTTCACTTCGCCGGTTGAGAAACCCGGGAAGTTATAGTGCAAAAGGAATTTGCTGTAACCGTATTTCAATGGGGTGTCGATGATCTGCTCGTCTTGCTTGGTACCAAGCGTTACGGTGGTCAGGGACTGTGTTTCTCCCCGCGTGAATAGTGCAGAACCGTGTGCGTTTGGAAGGAAATCAACTTCTGATGCGATTTGTCTTACTTCGTCGAGACGACGACCGTCAAGGCGCGTCCGCTCGTCGAGAACCAGGCGGCGGGATGCTTCCCAAACCAGGTCGTTGAAATAGCGTTTAGCCAGGCCTTCGTTGAATTCCGGTTTTTCTTCTTCCGTAATCGTTGTTTTGAATTCTTCCCAAACAGCTTTGAAACCATCTTTTCTAACTGTCTTGTTGGTCGAACCCAGCTGCGTTACCGCATATATTTTGCCATAAGCAAACTCGCGCAGACGTGCTTCAAGCGCCTCGTCGGCAGGATCGCCTACGTATTCTCTTTTTTCAGTTTTACCAACAGCCGCTTCAAATTCTTTCAATGCAGCGCATTGGTCCTTGATCACCGCGTGTGCTATTTTCAACGCCTCGATCACTTCCTCTTCCGATACTTCGCTCATTTCACCTTCCACCATCGCGATGTCATTATACGTCGCACCTACCATCAGGTCAAGCGTCGCGTTTTGCAACGCGGTAGTTCCCGGGTTGATCACATATTCACCGTCGATCTTGGCAACGCGAACTTCTGAAACCGGTCCGCCGAAAGGAATATCCGATGCAGCCAATGCGGCAGATGCAGCCAGTGCAGCCAATGCATCAGGCAATGCTTCCGCATCAGCAGAAATCAAAAGAATGTTTACTTGTACTTCTGCATGGTAGTCTTCCGGGAAAAGTGGGCGCAGTACGCGGTCCACCAAACGGCTTGTCAACACTTCGTGGTCGGACAGCTTGCCCTCGCGGCGCTGAAAGCTTCCCGGGATACGCCCCGCAGATGCGAATTTCTCCTGATAGTCGACCGACAATGGCAGGAAGTCGAGGCCTTCCTTAATATCCTTGTTAGCAACAACCGTAGCCAGCAACATGGTGTTACCCATTCTAACTACCACCGATCCGTCGGCTTGCTTCGCTAATTTTCCTGTTTCAATTGTGATTTCCCTGCCGTCCGGTAAGGTTATAGTCTTGGTAACTATATTAAAGAGCATAGAATATTGTTTTTTGTAGCTGTGAGACGCCGTCCTGACGCCCCGGTAAGTTCTTGTTTTTTCCGCAAAAAATCAGGGAACTTTCACATATGTCAAGTTCCCTGATTTCAAATTACTTACGTATGTTCAATTCGGCGATGATCGCACGGTAGCGATTGATGTCTTTTTTGTAAAGATAATCCAACAATCTTCTGCGCTTTCCTACCATTTTGAGGAGGCCCAGACGTGTATCATTATCTTTCTTGTGCGTTTTAAGGTGCTCGTTCAGATAATTGATACGGTACGTAAATAAAGCAATTTGTGATTCAGCAGAGCCCGTGTCCGCGCCCTCCTTTTTAAAACCTTTCGATTCGAAGATCTCGGTCTTCTTTTCCGCGGTTAAATACATGATTGTAACAACAGATTAAATGATATGTAGTATTACGGCACCTTGCCGCAAATAAAGTTGCAAAAGTAGGCCTTTTAAACCGGTTTTTAAAATAATTTAAATTAATTATCAGTGATAAGCTCTCTTTTCCCAAATCTACTTGCCCATTGTGACTTAATTCTTTTGAAGAACATCTGGTAGATGTCCTTATCGAACAACCGTGAATCGCTCCGGGCACGGTCAATGAAATACATACCGGTAACAAAGAGAACGGTATTGGCCATCCAGGCCCCCACGGGCACGGCTACCAGCCCCTCCTTCACCCATTTATCCCCCTGGTTGGTCAATACATATAATAGGATAAAGAAAAGAATCGAAACCAGCACCGGTACCCCGAACCCGCCTTTCTTGATAATAGCTCCTAACGGCGCACCGATCAGGAACATGATCAGGCAGGAAAGCGCCTGGGTGAATTTGTGGTGCCGTTCCAGTTCATACTTACTCGCATCCTTCAATTTCGTCTGCAAATATTCTTGCTGCGACTTAACATAGCTCAGCATACTGTTGGAAGCGGCCTTGGTATTCATCAGAATATCCTTTTTCAAACTATCGGACACAGGCTTTACCAGCAGCGAATCGATCCATTTGCCGCTCTTGATGGTTTTGTCCGTGCCTTCCCGGTAATTATAGGAATAATATTGCTGGCTGCCTGAAACCAGGTTTTTCTTCGTTTCCTGATAAGAAGTACGCAACGAATCCGCGGTTGCCGTGAGATCGCTGATGTTCTTCATAAACTCGTGGTATTTAAACTGCCCCTCGTCGGTACGCTTCATCCCGAAAGACGCAAGACTTTCCGTAAGGCGGTAATGCCTGAACGACTGGCGGTTGAAATTGGAATACGGGGTCTGCGAACCGGATGGCGTCGAGATATAGACCGGGCGGGAGCTTGCCGAACCCTGCTCGTCCGTGTAGCGCGTACCGTTGTACAGCTCGATTACCAGATAACGGTTCTCATTAATGGAGAACATCCTGCCCGAATCTGCAAGGATAATTTCGGTATTCCCCAACTCGTACGAACGGCTGTTGTGTTTATAGATCACCATGCCGATCATCTTGCCGTTTTCCAGCTTTTCGTCTACCTTGATACTGTACCCCGGCAAATCATTGTAAAAAATCCCTTCCTTGATCTTTAAAGTGGCCTTGGTCGTTTTAATATCATACAGCAAACTGTATCCTTTCAGGTTAGCCCAGGGAGAAACGCGGTCGTTAAAATAAAAGGAGAAGATACTGATCCCGACGGCCACGATAAACATGGGTAACATGGCACGCACCACTGAAATACCGGCACTTTTAATGGCCGTAAGTTCGAAGAATTCGCCGAGGTTACCGAATGCCATCAGGGAGGAAAGCAGCATCGCGAGCGGCAATGCCGTGGGCACGGTAATGAGGCTGAAAAAGAAGAATAGTTGTGCATAGTCTATGACATTCAGGTCCTTAGACACGAAGTCATCGATATAAAAGATCATGATCCGCATCAGAAAAACGAACACCACGACCGACATTGTAATCACAAAAGGTCCCCAAAAGGACGTTAAAATAAGCTTGTCCAGCTTTTTCATCAACTACCTACTATTTCTCTTAAATTATCAATAAATCCTTCCCACAACGAATGAAGCTCGTCCTTGTCACGATTCGACGAGTAATCAATCACGCGCAAAAAGGTTGTCTGGGTTAACTCGCTAACTTCTAATTTTAGTTCCAGATGGTTGTTATCCTGGTTGTCGTCACTCGTGTCCTCAAAATCGAAACGCACCGCCTTATTGATCCGCAGACCGGTTTGTCGCGCAATATGGCTGTCGCCGTCCCACTGAAAATCGAAACGGTGATCGGGCAGCACAGTCACTTTCTCGGCAAACCATTGTTGCAGTCCCGAGGGGGTGGAAATATATGGAAAGAGAACTTTGGGAGAGGAACGCAATTCAAATTCGGTAACAAATTTATATTTTTCCATATGTGCTGAAATTAAAGGAGCGGCCTCATTAGCCTTGCCTTATGTGCTGATTTAAAAGTTGTAATATAATATAAATCGACAATAAAAGCGTGCAAATTTAATTTTGTTGTTTCAAAAATATGTGAAATTTACGGTAAAAATGGGCAAATGGGTTGCATCGTAATATTCTTTAACATACTTTTGCACCACAATTACGACGGCGGGGTAGCTCAGATGGTTAGAGCGTAGGATTCATAACCCTAAGGTCGGCAGTTCGATCCTGCTCCCCGCTACATTGTTGAAGACATCCCTCCCGGATGTCTTTTTTATTTCCTCACATTTTGCGCATTCTTCGAGAATTAAATTCAGCGCGTTTGGGTTTACAGTAATTGGTAACACCACCGAATCACCTCACGACTGTATGAAATTATTAATCCAATACCTGAGCAGGTACAAGGCGCTTATATTCCTGGCCCTGATTATGGCCGCCATCAACCAGATATTTTCCCTGCTCAACCCCTACATCCTCGGTAACTTCCTGATCGACCCGTACGCCAACAAGGCAGCGGAATTCCGTACGAAAGGCCTCGATAACGAGTTCATGAAAGGTATCCTGATGGGCTTGCTCATGATCATCGGCGTAGCGATGGTTTCGCGCATTGCAAAAGCCTTCCAGGACTACCTGGTGAATGTCGTGATCCAGAAATTTGGCGCTGCCCTCTATACGGACGGCCTTCGCCATGCATTGAGGCTCCCGTTCCAGGATTTCGAGGACCAGCGATCGGGTGAGACCCTCTCGGTGCTTTTGAAAGTACGTGCAGACTGCGAAAAGTTCATCCTGAACTTCGTTAATGTGCTGTTTTTCACGTCAGTTGGTATCGTTTTCGTGGTGGTGGTCGCATTCAGGCTCAGTCCCTGGCTGCCACTGATCTACCTGGTCGGATCGGTGATACTGGCATTTCTGACGAGTGTTTTAAGCAGAAAGATTAAAACGATCCAGAAGAATATCGTCAAGGAAACGACCTCATTGGCCGGTTCAACCACCGAATCGCTCCGCAACATCGAGCTTGTAAAAAGCCTTGGATTGACGCAGCAGGAAATCGGCCGCCTGAATACCACTACTTATAAAATCCTGAAACTGGAACTGAAAAAGGTAAAAAGCATCCGTTCGGTAAGTTTCATTCAGGGAACGTTCGTCAATTTTCTACAACAATGCGTGATGTTCGCATTGCTCTTTTTCGTGTTCCGCGATAAAATTACCGTAGGGCAAATGATGATGATGCAGTTCTATTCCTTCTTCATATTCGGGCCATTGCAGGAACTGGGCAATGTGATCCTTTCCTACCGTGAAGCAGAGGCATCGCTGAATAACCTGCAGACATTGCTGGCCCGGCCCGTCGAGCACAAACCTGCTAATCCCGAGAGCATTACCGACATCAGGGAATTACAGTTCGATCATGTAAAATTCCAGCACCAGTCGGCGAAACGACCGGCTTTGGAGGAAATTTCTTTTGATGTGAAGCGCGGGGAAACCATTGCTTTCGTGGGGCCGTCGGGTTCCGGCAAGACCACGCTCGTAAAGCTGCTCGTCGGTCTTTACCAACCCATCGAAGGCGCCGTATTTTACAATGGCGTGAGTGGGAAGGAAATCGATTTTGACGAAATCAGACATAAAATCGGCTTTGTAACCCAGGATACGCAGCTTTTTTCAGGTACGATCAAGGAAAACCTGCTGTTTGTAAACCCGGAAGCGACCGACGAAATGATCAACAGCGTATTGATGAAAGCCGCTTGCTATAACCTGCTGGCGCGAGCCGAGAATGGTATCGACACCGTAATTGGTGAAGGGGGATTGAAATTATCAGGCGGCGAACGCCAGCGCCTCTCGATCGCCCGCGCGCTCCTGCGCAATCCGAACCTGATCATTTTCGACGAAGCCACTTCCGCACTGGATTCGCTCACCGAAGAAGAAATATCGAACACGATCCGCGACATTACCGACCAGCGCCAGCACATTACCGTCATGATCGCGCACCGGCTATCGACGATCATGTACGCCGATCGCATTTATGTGCTCGAAAAAGGCCGCATCGTCGAAACAGGCAACCACCACGCGTTGCTCGAAGAAAAAGGCCTGTACTATGCCATGTGGCGCCAGCAAATCGGCGAACGCAAGGACGAGACGGTACTTTCGGCGTGATGGCGCAAATCTCTTGATTTGCGTACACTATTCGCAGGCCTCCGGCCGGTCGGAACCGCAAGGGCGTCATTCACGTTCGGAGCGGCCGGAGGCCTGCAAATAGCTGGTCACGAAGGCTCACCTTCGCGCCATTTATAACTACGCAAGAATCGGGTTTCAATGCGCTTTTTGGCCGGGTAATTTTGGTTTTTACAAATCAAAATACCGCTTACAATGATCAACATCGAAAACCTTGACTGGACCACCATTCGTGAAAACCTTCACCAGCGCGGCTATGCGCAGCTTAACCACGTCCTGAATGCAGAAGAATGCGACCACCTGATCGCAGAATATGGCAATCCGGCGCATTATCGCAAGACCATCGTGATGGAGCGGTACCGTTTCGGATTAGGTGAGTACAAATATTTCTCCTATCCATTGCCACCAATTATCCAGCGGCTGCGGGAAAGCGTTTATCCCAAACTGGCTCCGATAGCCAATCAATGGATGCAGGTTTTAACAAAGGGACAACCCTACCCTGCCCACTTTGAAGATTTTCAGGAGCTTTGCCGGGAGCAAGCGCAAACCAAACCTACGGTACTCATCCTCAAATACGGCAAAGGCGGCCATAACACGCTCCATCAGGACCTTTACGGTGCACTATTCTTCCCCATTCAGATGGTACTGTTCCTCGGCGAGCCCGACGAGGACTACACAGGAGGCGAGTTCGTGATAACCGAGCAAATACCCCGCGCACAATCGAAAGCCATTGTTTTAAAGCCTAAAAAGGGCGATGCATTGCTTTTCACCACCAATTTCAGGCCGGTAAAAGGTACAAAAGGCTATTACCGTGTCAATATGAAACACGGCGTCAGTGAAGTGCATGACGGGCAGCGTTATACACTGGGCATTATTTTCCATGATGCATTGAGCTGAAAGACAGGACGTTGATTTATTGACAAATAAGCACATTACCCATGCTGAGACACAGCGAACTAGGCCCGGAAGGGTTCGCTACAAACCGGAAGTTGAAAGAAATGATCGATAACCGGCAAATAACGATGGCCGGCAATCGCCATTTGAAAATTTATGGCCAATTATCTTGCGGCTCCGGAAAGCGGATGAGACGCAGCAACCGCGTATTCTTCCCGACCGCGCACGATGCGCTCGCACACGGGTACCGCCCTTGCGGGCATTGTATGCGTGAGGAATATCTAAAGTGGAAATCAGGCTAATGGCTTTACAGCGAGGCTCCTCCACAAATAGAAGGTAACGTAGGTCTCCCAGCCTGCATAATCACGGAAAAAAGCTTCAATTTTCCCTTTCTCGCTGCGCTCAGAGATAATACCATGGCCCACGAGCGCATTGAGCAGGCCGACATCCCCGTGCGGAATGCCCTCGGGAGCACGGAACGACTTCATGAGCACATAATTGGCCGTCCAGACACCGATCCCCTTATGCGCTGTCAATGCCTTCTGACGTGCCTCAAAATCCGGCAAAGCATCTATCTGCCCACGACTCAGCGTACCTTCGACAAACGCGCGGGCAACGCCGATAAGGTATTCCGCTTTCTTCTCCGAAAACTGCATTCCCCGCAATTCATCGACGGTCGCATCCGCAAGCGTTGCAGGATCGGGAAAGATATGAAAGACCCGATTGTCCCACTCGATATGCCGGCCAAAACGTTCTACCATTCGTCGTTTGAGTTTGTAGGCAAATGTCAGGTTGATCTGCTGGCCGATAATGGACCAGCAAAGCGCCTCGAACATATCAGAAATGCCCATCAGCCGTAGCCCGGAGAAATCTTCCGCCATGTACGCCAGGCGGCTGTCACGCTTCAAATACGCATAGAATGGGTCGAGCTCGCGGTCCATGTCAAACCACTCGGTCACGTAGGCCTCGAGAAAATCCCGGCATTCAGCGGCATTACCTTCCAGCACATCGATTCTCAGGAAACCATCCTGGTCGCTCACGCGGAAAAGTACATCGCCGAAAGGAGTGGCAATCGCTTTCAGCACCGCATTTTCGCCAACTTCGTGGAGGCAGTCGTCATAATTCCGGTTCAGAAACCAGAGGCATTCCTCGAAGCTGAAAAGCGGCGGCGTGGCAAGAAGAATAGTTTGTTGATGCATCCGGAAGTTTAATTTTGAATGATTGAATGATTGAATAGACTGTATTCACTCATTCAATCATTCACTCATTCAAAATTCAATCATTCAACTAATGTACGATCTTGAAAACCAGTTCCCGAAGCAGTTCGCCTTCGGGGATACTCGTGCCATCAAGCCCTTTCAAACGCCCGTCGCATTCGCGCAAATAGTGGATGATGTTCACGACTTTCATCATGGGATAGTTACGGGCAGCCAGTAGATAATCCTTCACGAAATACGGATTAACCCCCAGCTCCACAGCCAGTCCTTTTTCCGATTTATCGCGCGCCGCATGGGTAAGGAGCAGTTTCGAGAAGAACCCGAACAGGATGATCAGCACAGGCGCAAGCGGATTGTCCTTGGAATTGGAGGCAAAAAAAGCAGCTATCTGGTTCGCTTTCAACACATCACGGTGCATCAATGCCTTTTGAAATTCAAAAACATTATACTCTTTACTGATCCCGACGAACTTCTCGACCGCCGTCGCATCGATACCTTCATCCACCCGCAGGTTCACCATGATCTTGCGAATTTCGTTCGAAAGCCGTTTCAGATCGTTACCGATGTTATCCACCAGCATTTGCACGGCCTTGGGGCTGATTTTTACGCCTTCCTGCTGGCAAAATGATGCTACCCAATCAGGCAGCTTGTTGTCGTACATCTTTTTGGATTGCACCACCACCCCGTTCGCATTGCAGGCTTTCACATAAGATTTCCGCTCGTCTGCATTTGCGTGATAACAAAACACCAGCACCGTACTCGGCACGGGATTCAATGCATAATCTTCCAGTCGCTGCTGCTGTTCTTTCTGCTCGATGCCGTTCAACCGGTGCGCTTCTTTCACCAGCACCAGTTGCCGCTCTGCCATAAACGGAAACCGCCGCGCGTAGCTTAGCACACCAGCCACGTCGGTATCTTTCCCGTAAAGTACAAACTGGTTAAAACCCCTCTCCGATTCCGGAACGACTTTGTTTTCAAGCTCTTCAGCAATGGAATCGATGTAATACGGTTCGTCACCGTGCAAGAAATACAGCGGGCGGAACTTCTTGCTTTTGAGCTCTTTAAGGATAATATCGGGTGTTTGTGCCATGAGTCTGCAAATTGGGACTTGAATGCGTCCCGGGCGTCAAATTTACCGTTCCGCAACGATTTATGCCGCGTTTTCGAAGATAAATTGGCCCGCTTGCCGGCGCAACTCCGGAAAAAAGGAAAGGAATTTGGTATAATAAAACTCCTCATTGGCCCGCAAATCGCTGACAGCCCCGGAGATAGGCGCCAAAAATTCCGCCCGGCGCGACAGGCGATGAAACGTGGTATCGATGCCTTCGAGTGTCTCATAAGTGTTGAGCCAGTCCTGCCGGATCATGGCACGCACCATCGGCACCATTGTTTCGGGCACCAGGTGCGCATTCCTGTCGATCACCGAATAAATACGGTGCGCGTACACAAAAAGCGGCTCATGATGGTAATGTTCGAAATTTTTAGCGAGAAAATAGTCGAAATAGATGTCCATGACGATTCCGGCCAGCTTTCCCTGCGTGACTGCCGCCACATCTTTGGCTTCGAGCACCTCGGGATGCTTATCCGTAAACGAATCGATAAAACGATGCAGTTTCAGTCCGAGCACATAGTCGGGGTTCCAGTTGGCGGTTTTCTCGTCGCTCAAACGCCCTTTGACAAAGTCACCGACATAATTGCCCATTATCACTCCCTCGTTCTCGCCAGACAGCAAAATATGTGCTAAAAAATTCATCCAAATGACATTTTGACAAAATTGCCGTACGTTTGTTCCGGTACTCTTTCACGGAACAATTCTTTTACAACAACCATTATTTTAATCAAACTAGCAAATGAAAGTCGAAAAAAATAACGTCGTAGCGTTGACATATAGCCTCAGCATTCCTGACTCGGAAGGCGAAACCGATGTAGTGGAAGTGGTTTCCGAAAATGACCCGATGTACTTCATCCACGGCATCAGCGGGCTACCGGAAGGCTTCGAAAGCCAGATCGAGGGCCTGTCAGCCGGAGATTCTTTTGATTTTACGGTCGCTCCGGAAGAGGGCTACGGAGAATATGACGAAGAAGCGGTTGTAGACCTGCCGAAATCGGTTTTCCAGAACAGTGAGGTGGATCAGAACGAATTGCTCCAGGTAGGCAACATTATCCCGATGACCAACGAAGAAGGCGAACGGCTGCACGGTCAGATCGTCGAAATTCATGACGACGTCGTGATCATGAACTTCAATCACCCGCTAGCAGGAAAGCATATGCATTTTTCGGGCAAAGTACTGAGCGTACGCGCAGCGACACGCGAGGAGCTTGACCATGGGCATGTGCACGGGACGGGGGGAGTGCATCATCATTAATTTTGACCGGGTCGCCGGGAGATGATTGAATGACTGAATGACTGAATAGGCTACAATGCAAGATATTCAATCATTCAATCATTCAATCATTCAATCATTGGCTCATACTGCTCCACCTCCACGCCGAAACGCCTCAAAAACTCGACACCTTCTTCGATGGCGATACCTTTGTAGGCTGCATAGGAATGCAGAAAAATCACTTTTTTGATCTTCATCGTGTAGATAACACGTGCGCAGGCGATGCATGGTGCCAGCGTGACGAAAAGCGTTGATCCTTCGATATTAGAACCGTTTTTCACGGCGAACAGAATCGCGTTTTGCTCCGCGTGCAATGCCAGTGAGCAGCTTCCTTTCGCATCGCGCGGACATCCTACCCCGGGAAATTCTTCATCGCAATTGTGCGTGCCCGCGGGAGGGCCATTGTAGCCAATTGAAATAATCCGCGTGTCCTTCGTTAGCACCGCCCCCACCTGTGCTTTTATACAATGCGAACGCTTGGCAAGATTTTTTGCCAGGTCCATATAAATGTCATCAAATTCCGGCCGCAAATTCGTTGTAGGTATTGTCATTCTCTGTTCAATCCAAAATTCAGGGTACAAACTTAGGGAAATGACGGCTGGATTCAACGCAGTTTGAAAAGTATGACCAAAAGCATTTCGCTTGTTTTCTTCATGACCATCCTTCTTAACCCGCTTTTCGCACAGCAGGCGCGGTCGGTTGTTACCCTCACCAAAGATCCGGCAGGCCTCTTCAAGTCGTATAAATTCTTTATTGAAAACGTCGAAGACCAGCGCCCGCAGCCGGGAGCCACACTGGGCAAAGTAATCGCCCTGGGCAGGGAAATACCGGCAGTATTCGCCGACAAAGCCGAAAGTGAGCTGTTCGGCTACTGGTCGTACCTCGCACCGAAGAAAGAGCAAGCCTATTTGCCACTTTATATCACGATTAAGGAGCTTTCTGTCAGTGAAAAACGGATCGGACCAAACAGGGTTACAGGCGAAGTAAGACTGAATGTGCGGTTTCGCTGGTACCGGGATATGCTGCCGGTGGAGCTTACCGGCTATCAAACGGCTGCCAACTATACGCGGCCGGAAACTGCATTCACCCACGATAAGTTAATCAAACAACTCGTGGATCAAGCGCTAAGCCATTTTCAAAAATGGATGACTTCCAATGCAGGTAAAACGCCGGCGCTGGCCCGCAATCTGGTGCTGACATTCAAAGAAATTAACAACACGGCTTCGGAGGATACCGTTTTCTATTCTCCCAAACGCCCGCTGGTCTGGGACGATTTCAAGGTAAGGAGTGCGAAGCCCGGGAGCCGTTATGCAGCGGCGGTGTTCACAAGTTTCGGGTATGAAGGCCGATCCTATCCGAAAGACGATGATCTGGTCGTCGAGATCGGTTTGAAAACATTTATGGTCAAAAGCATGTCGTGGGGTCGTCCGGACTCGCGTAATGCGGGCACATTGCGCCATGAGCAGATCCATTTCGATATCACGAGGCTCGTAGTCGAGAAGTTCAAGGAACGACTTAGAAAAGCCGAATTAACCTTTGAGGACTACGACAGCGAAATTCAATACCAGTTTCTTGAAGCCTTCCGCGAAATGAACCGCGACCAGGAACAATACGACGGGGAAACTGGTCACGGCCTGAATGCAGGTGTACAGGCAGCCTGGGACAAAAAGGTGGCACAACAAATAGAAGCGCTCTATTCGGTGCAGTAACTGCTTATTCACAGACTTAAAATGGCATGCGCAAGCCGGTTACCGAGCTGTAACGCGGATAATGTTCTGAATTTCATTGTTTACCGCGTAGTTCTTTACATTAAAATCAAATGCGCGGGAATCCTCTGCAAATGCTTTATTGCTCACCAGGTAAAGTACCTCTCCCGATTTAAAGCCCACCACCTGATGTTTGGGAACGCGAAAACTAACTGGTCCGGCATTTAAATACATACTCAAACTACCTGTTATAGAAACAGTTGCGAATAAAACTACTACCACCGCCGTAAGTTTCAGATACTTAACCGAGCGCAAATGGAGTGTGTAGCAGACGAGGAAAATCACGCCATACAGCAAAATCAACTCCAACTCGTTCAAATGCAGGTTTTCCAGCATATGCCCCGGAAGCGAACGCGGAATCGACGCCGACCAATCCGTGAGCCGCGCCGACCATGTAACAACCTCGGCAACGACCCAGACCAGCCAGGGAATCCCCGAAAGGCTCACCACCAACAGAACCAATGCCGCCGGCAGCAGTATATTGGTAAATGCGACTACGAGCGGATTTACCAGCCAGAAATAAGTCGGGAATTGGTGAAAGTAGAAAAGGCTCATCGGAAATGTCACGATCTGGGCGGCAAGGGCAAGCGCGCTGACCTGCCACACAAACCGAAACAGACCGTTTGAGGGATTTACAGCATCGAAAATGGGTTGATAAAGCAGGAAAATTCCCGCCATAGCCAGGTATGAGAGCTGAAAACCCACATCGTATAATGCGCAGGGATCGAGCAACAGAATCACGAGCGCCGAAAATGCCAGGGTATTCATCGGGTAGTGCTTTCGTTCCGTCACTTCCGCCACCACCAACACCATACACATTAATGCGGCGCGTTGCACAGATGGCGGCAAACCGGTAACCAATGCGTAAAAACCCAGCAATGCCGCAGTCAGAAAGAGGTAAGCCCATTTTCCAAACCGCCATCGCTTCACCCAGCCGAAAGCCGTGCTGATAGCCAGAAAGATAATCGCAACATGCATCCCGGAAACGGAAAGGATATGCACAGCGCCGGAAATGACGTAATCGCCCACCTGCTGTTCCCGCAGGTCGTCGCGGCGGCCCAGTAGCATCGCTTTCACGAGCCCGTATGCCGCGGAATCGCCGGCCGGACCGCCGATATTCTCACGGAAACGACTTTCCGCCCATTGAGAAACGGTTTCAGGCAAATAGGCAGGATTTGTTTCCGACCTGGAAATCAATTGATAGGATCGGTCATGCACGAATGCGGTAAAGAGAATGCCCTTATTTCGCAAATACCGTGCGTAGTCAAACTGCTCAGGATTTTGCGGCGGAACGGGCTGCTCCATCCGGCCATTGATAATGAGCCGGTCGCCCGGGTTTGGAATGGTGGAAAGGCTATCCGGCAGGTAAATCAACGCCCTCACGGGATAATTAACCCACCGGCTTCCCTTTTTAAATTGTTCGGTCAGGACCTCGAAACGAATAGCATTGCTCCGTTTCTCGGGTATTGTCGTCACCTTCGCTATCAAAGACGTGTATTCCAATGCATTCAGCCGCGCGAGCTGCCGGTCTTTTTCCTCCTCGTCCCACATTTTAACACCAGCTCCCAAAAGCAACATCCAGGCTGCCAATCCGATAGTAAAGCCGGCCCTGCTGCGGAACAAATACAGCAAAACACATCCCAGAGTCACCGGGACCATTGCTATTAAAACAAAGGCAACCGGCACACCGGCGGTCGTACGCATAGCGTCGCCTGCCAATATGCCGGTTGCGAGGAATAGTACTACGCTGACAAACGGAGCGCGTGGTAGCATGTGTGTTTATCGTACGACAAAACGTTTTGTGATCGTCTTATTGGCGGTCATCACCTTGTAGTAGTACAAACCGCTGGGGAAATTTTTGACGTTGAGATAAGAACGGTTGACGGTATCTTCCGTCACTTTTTGTCCCTTCTGATTATAAACGGACACTGTATAACTTTCAAAGTTCGGCGTAAATACATTGGCTGTCAAAGTCTCACGAACCGGATTAGGGTAAATTTCAACTAGAAGGTCGGTCGTAGAAAACCGGGAATACTCCACCATTTTCGCACGCCTCGGGCTCAGCGCGAGTACCGCATGCATTCGTTCTTTCTGATCGTTCGTAAAAACGCTCATGCAAACATCGGGCGAGTAATCCATATAGTTTTCGATCATGTTGCGCGTCACCACGGTCCCGCGGCATTGTGAGTACACCGGCGAGCACGAGACATCCGTTGTTTCGTTCTTGGTATTGGCCGTCGGCGTGTCGTCACAATAGTCGGTGCCACAGGTGGTGTCACCCCAGATGTGTATGAGGCCGAGCCAATGCCCTATTTCATGTGTTGTGGTGCGACCCAGGTTATATATCCGGCTGGTAATCACATCGGAGTTGCGGCCAAAGTAACGAAAATCAATGATTACTCCGTCGGTTAATGCATCGGCTTCTCCGTTTTCGGAGGTAGCAAGGCCCGCGGTGCGATCGTTGAGCTCGGTTACCACAGGAAATTGCGAAGTCCCGAGGTAGCGGTCGTTCAGCCTCGTTACCCAGATGTTCAGGTAACGGTTTGTAAACCAGGCAGGCGAAATGTCCGCCAGATCATCGGCGTCGGTAATGGGGCTGAACTGCGAAGTCGCACTATAGGTTCGCACCACAGAAACCAGCTTGAAGCGGATGCCGGTATCGACGCCCAGCGAATCGGTATAAAACCCCTTGTAGCCCGAAGTATTGCCATAATCTTCGTTGAGTACGTCGATCTGGCTCTGAATCTGAGCGTCGGAAATATTGCCGTTGCCTGCGCCGCCGATCACCTTATCGGCCCGGTTATGAACTACATGCACTACCACGGGGATCGTGACTACCTCGCTGGCGCTCGTGCGCGCGGTGGCACTCGTACGCAAGTAGTCCTGGATAGCTTGCTCCGATTGCATCCGCAGGTTTCGGAGGGACGGGTTTTTCAAAAGCCGTACAGAGTCGCGTTCCGTGCTGGCACAGCGTGTAACAAGTGAATCCTGCGCCCTTCCGAGCGCAGAAACCAGCAATAAGCCGACCAGCAGCAGGCTACTTCTCCGATTTTTCATAGGCAGCAAGAATGTCCTTCACCAAACGGTGCCTTACAACGTCCGAACCATCCAGTTCCACGAAACTGATCCCCTTAATGCCCTTCAAGACCGTCAGCGAGTCGATCAGACCCGATTTCAGGTTTTTGGGAAGGTCGATCTGCGATTTATCACCGGTAATGATCGCCTTGGAACTCGGGCCCATCCGGGTCAGGAACATTTTCATTTGCATCGGCGTCGTATTTTGCGCCTCGTCAAGCAGGATGAATGCGTTGTTCAGCGTACGCCCGCGCATGTAGGCAAGCGGGGCGATTTCTATTACCCGGCTTTCCAGGTACAGTTTCAGTTTTTCCGGCGCGATCATATCATCCAGCGCGTCGTAAATCGGGCGCAGGTAAGGATCGATTTTTTCTTTGAGGTCGCCCGGCAAAAATCCGAGGTTTTCGCCTGCTTCCACGGCGGGGCGTGTGATGATAATTTTCCGCACCTCCTTGTTTTTCAACGCCTTTACCGCAATCGCAACGGCAGTATAGGTTTTTCCCGTACCGGCCGGACCGATCGCGAACACGAGGTCGTATTTGCCGGCCTGCTCTACCAGCAGCTTCTGGTTGGGCGTTTTTGCTTTTACAACAAGGCCCTTGTTCCCATAGAGGATCACATCGTCGTCGTCCTCGCCGGTGGCCACAGGCATTTTTGCGATGCCATTCAGGTAGCCTTTGACGTTGTCGTTCGTTATTTTTCCATACTTCTGATAATGGGCCAGAAGCGAGTCGATTACATCAGTGATTCGGATAATTTCGGGGGCAGTCCCCTGGATGCGGATCTCATTTCCGCGTGAAATAATTTTACTTTCTGGGAAAGCTGCGGCGACTTCTTTTATATTCGAGTTGTGGATCCCGAGAAAATCGACCATGGATACGTCTTCGAGTGTGATGATTTTTTCCAGCAAATGAATCAGTGTTTAATGTTTGTCTAATCGTTGTAAAATTTAGTAATAATAACCAACATTTGTAAAACATAATCGCCGAAAAAACAATTAATCTGTCAAATCACAAGTCAAAAAATAAGTCTTTGATGACCAAGTCTTTCATTATCAGACAGGCACAAAAAAGTCTTATGGCAGAAAAAAAATTATTGCGTTAAACTCCCGGCAGCCGCTTTCGTCGAAGGCCTCCAATGATTAACTTTGTCTTAACATGGAAAACGAAAAGGCACCAAACAACTACCCCAGGAGTGGCTCCAAAACCGGCAACGGAACCAAGCGGGCATTCGCTCCAAGAACGCCATCCAACGATCAGAATTTCAGCAAATTACCACCCCAGGCGATCGACCTGGAAGAGGCGGTTTTGGGCGCTCTGATGATCGAAAAGGATGCCCTCACGGCGGTGGCGGATATCCTCCGTCCGGATAGTTTTTACAAGGAGTCGCACATCCGCATTTACAGCGCGATCGTCACGCTCTTCGCCGACTCGGAACCGATCGACATGCTCACGGTCACGGCCAAGTTGCGCAGCACCGGCGAGCTTGAACTGGTCGGCGGGGCGTCGTACATTATGGAGCTGACCAGCAAGGTCAATTCCGCCGCCAACATCGAATTCCACGCCCGCATTATCTCGCAGGCTTACATCAAGCGGGAGCTGATCAAAGTATCCTCGGAGATCCAGCGAGAGGCATATGAAGATACTACCGATGTATTCCGGCTTCTGGACAAGACAGAGCAGTCGCTTTTCGCGATTTCAGAATCCAATATCAAGAAAAATTACGCCGATATGGGCGCGCTGATGCGCCAGGCGCTGGCCGAACTAGACCAGAAAAAGAATAACAAGGACGGTCTCACGGGCGTACCATCCGGTTTCAGCGCGCTCGACAGGCTGACTTCCGGCTGGCAGAAAACGGAATTAATGATCCTCGCGGCGCGGCCCGGTATGGGTAAAACGGCATTCGTCGTTTCCTCGCTGCGGAATGCCGCCGTGGATTTCAACATTCCGGTGGCGATCTTCTCTCTGGAGATGTCCTCGGTACAGCTCGTCAATCGTTTGATTTCCGCTGAGGCTGAGATCGATAGTGAGAAAATCCGTAAAGGAAGCCTCGCGCCGCACGAATGGGAGCAGTTGCACCACCGCATTCACCGGCTTACCAATGCGCCGATTTACATCGACGACACCCCTGCCCTTTCGGTACTCGAACTACGTGCCAAATGCCGCCGTCTGAAAGCTCAGCACGACATTCAGATGATCGTAATCGACTACTTGCAGCTGATGACCGGCGATACGGGCGGTAAGAGCCCCGGTAACCGCGAACAGGAAATTGCGATGATCTCCCGGTCGTTGAAAAACCTGGCGAAAGAACTTGACGTGCCGGTAATCGCTCTTTCTCAGCTGAGCCGTGCCGTTGAAACGCGTGGTGGTGAAAAACGTCCGCAACTCTCCGATTTGAGGGAATCCGGGTCGATCGAGCAGGATGCGGATATGGTAATATTCCTGTATCGTCCTGAATACTACGGCATTACGGAAGATGAAGCAGGCAACTCGGTAGCGGGTGTAGGTGAAGTAATCCTGGCTAAAAACCGTGCGGGTTCGCTGGATACCATCCAACTCCGCTTTATTGGTAAATATACCAAATTCGCCGACCTCGATTCGGGCTTCACCCCGGCCCCATTCTCGATCGATCGTCCGATCCAGACCTCAAACCCGATTTCTTCCTTCGAAAGCCAGGCCAAACCGACCGCCCCATCAGCAGGCGGAACACTCCGCAGCCGCGCGAACGATCTCAGCAATTTCGATTACAAGGGACCCGATAGTGAACCACCATTCTAATGTAGTCACTGAAAAATTACCGCTTGAACATTTCCCGCTTGCCGCTTGATTAAGCGATAATGTAACCGCGCCATCAACTATATTCATTTGGATAGTCATCACGTAAACAGACTATCCAAATGAAACAAAATTCCCACAAGTTTGTCATTGGCCTGCTGCTAATGTGCTCGCTTTTTCAGTGCAGGCAAGAAACAAATTCTCCTTCGCCTGACACGCGGCAGCATTCAAGTTCACTGGTAATAACAGCGAAAGAAGCTGAAAAACTGGCACTTGCTGGACTTATAGGGCCGTCAGACAACACTTCCAGAACTTCTACCACTGCAACCGGGACTTCGAAACGCATTAAAAGCCTCCGCACTTTGAATGACGATGAGGGTAATCCGTTAATGCACATTATCTATTTTGAATCCGACCTCCAGCCCGACGCGGGGTTCGTCATCATTGCCGGCGATAAGCGGATAATTCCCGTTCTAGCAAAAGGCGACAGCGGCAAATTCAACCCGGATGGCGGAAATCCGGGACCACGCATTTGGATCGCACATGTAAAGGCCGAAGTCGCAGCCGGTAAAAAGGAAGTTACGACACCTGAAAAAGGAGTTGAATTGATGTGGAGTAAGCTCGCAGAAGGAAATGTGCTCACAGGCGGCCGAACGAACGATCAGGCGCCCATTGATCCTACCGACTGCCCGCCGGATACATATTACAGTAGCGGCACGCTGATAACCTCACAATGGAGCTCGGATCATGCATACAGCATGTACTCCCCATCCAAAGTATGTGACGGTTGTCCTACGGCCAACGCCGGATGCGGCGCAGTGGCCATCGCCCAGGTCTGGAATGCTACTTGCAATCAAAAACCGGCAACCTATTCTATTGCTCCCGGCCCCGTCACCAACTACAATTTCCCTCTGAGCAACAAAATTTCAACGGACAATTGCACGTCCGCCAATCTCGCCGATCAGCAGATAGCCAATATGATACGCGTGGCTGGCATGTACGCCGGTTCTAATTACAATACTTTTGGTTGTAACACAGTGATCTGGCGTGAGAATATCAAAACAGCATTCCAGGCCGCTGGTTATTCAAATGCAGGAAAAAGAGCTGTGTTCAGCAATGTATACAACGATGTCAGATCCGAACTCATGAGCGGCCACCCGGTAATTATAGACGGCACGAACCAGTTCCTCGGATTTAATAACTGGCACATCTGGGTAATTGCAGGTTTTCAGGAAACCATCCTCCATGGCGTTGTGGAGTTAAATGGAGTCGCGACATGTATGGCCTAGACCTATAATCTGTACTATTTAAATTGGGGGTGGGAAGGCGACTCTGATGCGTGGTATGCAGCCGGAAATTTCCTGGGTGATAACCAAAATTACGATACAGCGCTGAATGTAACATATGGCATGCGAAAATAACCCATGAAAAAGAAAAACTGCTTAATCTTGCTTATTTGCTTGGCTTTCCTGCGCTGTGACTATAAGTATGGTAGAATCATAAGCTCTCTGACCCACCGATCAACCTATGACGCAGAGCGGACATACCATAGAAAGTCCAACACCAACGTCTATTGCGACAGCAGCCACACACGTCGGCTCATTTTTAAAGGGTTTGATACGCTGATGGTAGAAGATAACGGTAAAATCAGTGCAGTAATTTTCAAGATTGTATCGAAGAGAATGCCCGGAACCGGCGAAGACCCATCCCCTCACAGGATCTATGAAGGGCGGGACTCCACGCATAATATAAGAAGCATCCGAATCACCGTCGAGGACGTCAAAATAAACAAGCCCAGGCTCGTAACCAGCGAAGTAATGGACGGCGAATACAACCCCGCCGCCGATTCAATATGGACTTACTACAAATATTTGGATCGAAATAGATGACCCGCGGTCGGGTATGGTCAGGTGTTGTCAGGTGTAGCCATTTTACAGTCAGGTATGGCCAGTAATAGTCAAAAATTGTCAGAGGTTGATAGATTTTATTCTCTCAACTACCAATGACAATACTTGACTATTCATGACCATACCTGACTATTCCCGCCTAGCTACGCCGAACCAGCAACGCCACATTCTCCACATGGTGCGTATTCGGGAACATGTCCACCGGCTGCACACGCGTCACTTCATAATCTTCGGACATTAATGCCAGATCCCGCGCCTGCGTGGCCGTGTTGCAGCTTACGTACACGACGCGGTCGGGAGCTGCTTTCAGGATCGTTTCGATCACCGGCACATCCATTCCGGCGCGGGGCGGATCGGTAATGATCACGTCCGGGCGCCCGTGCGTATGCAGAAAGCTCTCATTCATGATCGCGCGCATGTCGCCTGCGAAGAAAGAGGTGTTGGTAATGCCGTTGAGTTCCGAATTAATGCGGGCATCCTGCACGGCGGCTTCCACGTACTCCACACCTACCACTTTCCTGGCGCTGCGGGCCACGAAATTGGCGATTGTGCCCGTGCCTGTATAAAGGTCGTAAACCGATTCCCCACCTGTCAGCTGCGCATAATCGCGCGCGACGCTGAACAATTTGTAGGCCTGCTCGGAGTTGGTCTGGTAAAATGATTTCGGCCCTACAAGGAAAGTGAGGTCTTCCATTGTTTCGCGGATCACTTTTTCGCCGGCGTAATGGATCACTTCCTGGTCCTGGTAGGAGTCATTTCCCTTCAGGTTCACGATATAGTTCAATGAGGTGATCTCCGGGTGGTTTTGATGCAGGAATTCCATCACTTCCGCTATAATTTCGTCGTTTTGCGCCCCGAATTGCACGATCACCATCACGTCCCCAGAATTGGCCGTACGGATGATCACGTTACGCATGACGCCTACATTGAAACGTACGTCATAGTAAGGGTATCCCTTTTCTTCCGAAAAACGGTGCAATGCGTTGCGGATCGCATTCGAGGGATCCGGCTGGAGGTGGCAATGGTCGACGGTAAATATCTTGTCGAAACGCTTCGGCACGTGAAAGCCCAATGCGGTTTTCGTTAAAGGCAGCCCCGAATCAAGCTGCTCCTTGGTCAGCCAGCGCCAATTGGAGAAAGTAAATTCCAACTTATTACGGTAGTATTCGGTCTTAGGGGCAGCGATAATTTCGTTAATCTCGACATTCCTGATCTTTCCTATCCTTTCAAAATGATCCACAACCTGCTGCCGTTTGAATTTGAGCTGATGCTCGTAGCCGATATGCTGCCACTTACAGCCACCGCAAACCGTGAAATGCTCGCAATAGGGTTCTGTACGTAAAGCCGATTGTGAATGGATTTTGGTAACGACGGCCTCTTTCAATTTCTTCTTGGTACGAACGACCTGAAGATCGACAATGTCACCGGGAGCCACATTACCTTCTACAAAGATTACGCCGTCTTCCGATTTAAATATACATTTGCCTTCTGCCGCAAAATCGGTAATTTCAACGTACTCGTACTTGTTACTCTTAGACATTATTTCCTGTTTTAATTACTAATCCAAATATCCTATCGGATCAATTCTACTGCCGCATTATTCCATGAAAAAACGGTTCATCTTATTTGTTCTGATGCTGTTTGCCATTTGCGAAGCGAATGCGACGCACATCGTCGGCGGGCAACTCTTCATCACGCAAAACCAGGACAGCTACTACAACTACAACATGGGCCTCACGATGTATTTCGATGCTCTGAATGGTAATCCCGGCGCAGAAGATCTGTCTGTCATGATTTACGTATTCAGAAAGCGCGATAATGTGCTCATTGGCTCTCTTGAAGCCCCAAAAATAGAACGAAAATCGGTCAACTACGCAAATCCGCTCTGCGGAATCTCAACACTTCAGACCTGGCAGATCACCTACGGCTCCGCAGTACGCCTCACGCCGACGGATTTTGCCGACCCTGAGGGCTATTATATGGTATGGGACAGATGCTGTCGGAACGGGACGATCACAAACATCCAGGCACCGGGTGATGCGGGCAGCCTATTTTACCTAGAATTTCCCCCTCTTTTCAAGAATAATGCCAATTTCAAGAACTCCTCACCGGTTTTTCCCGAGATCAAAGGGGATTATGCCTGCGTCAATTCACCCTTTCTGTTCGATTTCGGCGGTACCGATGCCGACGGCGACAGCCTGGTGTACTCGCTGATAACGCCCATGCAAGGCTATGCCGACAAGGCTAACCCCAGCGCGCCCGCCCGTGGGTCGTCCGCCTATCCCCGCCTGACCTGGATCGACGGTATTTCGGTCAGCAATATGATCCCCGGGCCTGATCCGTTAAAGGTCAACAAATCGACCGGAATGCTGTCCGTCACTGCCGGCTCGGTGGGCTTGTACGTATTCGCCGTGCAGGTAGACGAATACCGAAAGGGCATAAAAATCGGCTCGCTTACGCGTGATTTTCAGCTCAAAGTGGTCGACTGTCCCAAAATGGACCCGCCCAAGTTGCTGTTCAAGCCTAAGGGAAAGAATACCTATTACACGGAAAACGAAATTATAACGGTCAAAAAAGACGATCCGAACTGCTTTGAAGTAATGGTAACCGACCCGACGGTGAACCAGATCGTAGCCGTCGATGGCAAAGCGGTAAACAATTCCAAGGACTATTTCACAGTGCTTCCGGCGCAATTCACTACCAGAGTACCGAATGACACCCTCAAATTCCAGATCTGCCTCGAAGAATGCTTTGTCACCTACGATAACCGCCCGATAAAGATCCAGCTGGTCGCGCAGGACGGCAGTTGCCCCTTCCCCCTTACCGACACGCTCAACATTTACATACGCCGCGAAAACAGCGGCAACAATGCCCCTACCGTCACGACCTCGCTCAAGGGCGACTATGTACACGTAAGCGCGGGCGTGCCGGTGACCTTCGACGTCTATGGGAAAGACCCCGACAAGGACAATCTTGCCCTATCGGGCCGCGGACAGGATTTCAATATGAACGATATAGGGATGGATTTCAAACCTGTCAGCGGGCAGGCCAATGTGCAGCAGAAATTCACGTGGGTACCTCCGTGTAATGCCAAAAAGGGTGATACGTTGGCCGTGGATTTCAAAGTGGAGGATATGCGCTGCGAAGGTAACCCGATGCCGGTGTCCAAACCGGTATATTTTATCGTCGACGAATCGCCGAACCGTCCCCCGCTGGTGAAGACGTCCCTGCCCGTGCAGGAAATCACTTACCAGATCGGCAGCTCGTCCGGTATTACCTTCGATGTGCTGGCAAGCGATCCCGACACGAATGTGATCGTTCTGACAGCCGCAGGGCGCGGATTTGACATGAAGGGTGCCGGAATGAT
>CBDDGG010000004.1:0-78550 GCA_965227755.1 Dyadobacter sp. | reverse complement strand
GTGACCAGGAAACCGTAGCGCCCGGAGTGAATGGCTAATGAAGCGGCTCCTCTTATCGACAGTAGCGTTCCTTATGATTTGCACGGTCGCGGATGCTCTTGAGGCTCCTAAGCCCGGAAAGCGCGATACCCGCCTAACCTCAATCACCTATCGCCCCGACGACGTGACCCGCATTGATGCGACCTACGGCATTTCAACGATGATCGTGTTCGATGAAGATGAAAGCTTTGTGGACATTGGGTTGGGAGATACCGATAGCTGGTATGTGGTGCCGAACGAACGGAAGAACATTCTGTTCATCAAGCCGATCGCCAAAGATGTTGTTACGAACCTCAATGTGGTTACGACAAAGCGTATCTATTTTCTGGAACTGCATGACTTTGCCCAGGATGCAGGCAAAAAAGTCTATGGCGTTCGCTTTATCTACCCAGACAAGGACCTCAATGCATCCCTTAGGTCTGAGGCAGAAGTTCGAGCTGCTCATCCAAATATGAGCGGCATCGATAAAGCCAATGTCAATCTGGAGTATTCGTTCTCCGGATCGTCAGCTTTGAAGCCATCAATGATTTTCGATGATGGCAAGAAAACATACTTCAAATTTAAGGGCACAGTCCCCTCGATCTTCGCGGTTAACTCGAACTTCTCTGAAACCCTGAGGAACTTCCGGAAAGAAGGCGAATATATCGTCGTCGATGGCGTCGGGACGCAATTCACCTTGCGCGATGGTGATCAATGGACCTGCATTTTTAACCTCCGCAAGCCTGATTTCGGCGCACCCGATCCGGACGTGATGGGACCGAAAGTGGAAACTCAGGCATCTATTCGCAGCAGGAGCGGCAACAAATGAAAGAAAACGATCACCTTAAAGCAATCAGCGTGGGTGAAGAGACGCCAATCGCTGACACAAAGCTCAAGAAGAAGCAACTCCTCGGCGGTGTCGCGTTTGCTGCTATCATGACGGTCGTAGCTTACAATGTCGTCTGGTCTGGCAACGATGGGAAGCCCAAGAATCATAAGCAGGTCGAGGAGGAATTTAGCTCAATGAGCTTTCGTCCGCCGTCATTCGTTTCTGATAAAGAAGCGCCAGTGGAGAAGCCTTCTGAGCCTGCAATCATTGAAATACCGACTCCTGCTCCGATTGAGGACAAACCAGATACAACAGTATTTGAAGTACCGCCTCCGCCGCCGCCAGTCGCTATCGTCTCCCCTTCTCCCTCCGTTCCCGCTCCGGACCTCGTACCCGCGCCGGCCGTAGAGACGTTTCCAGAGCGGTTCAAGTCCAAGATTGTCGTCCTGTCGGGGAATGGTAGTGCTTCAGCAGCTGGTGGATTGGGCGGGTCGGGTGCGCAAGGTGCTGGTGCAACGGTTGCCGGAGAAGATCAGAACAGCAAATATCTAGCTACCGCCGCCTCCATGGGTTCAAGGTCCGCGAAGGCGACAAAGATTCCTCGCATCGATGCTACTGTTGTCGAAGGCACTCTTATTCCGGGCATTTTGGAAACTGCGATCGTCAGCGATCTACCTGGGCAAATCAGGGCGATCACGGCTCAGGACGTATACTCATTCGATGGCCGTCGCGTTCTGATACCTGCTGGCAGTCGCCTAATAGGAGAATACCAATCCTCGATCGCGCGTGGCCAAAAGCGGATTTTCGTTGTTTGGACACGGCTTGTCCGCGATGACGGCGTCGCTATCCAGCTCGCGTCAATCGGAACCGACAGCTTGGGTCGATCAGGCCTCACTGGACGCGTGGACAACAAATGGCGTGAAAGGTTCGGTTCTGCCATCCTCCTCTCTATTGTGGGCGCTGGTGCGAGCTATGCCACAGGGTACGGAAACGAAAATCTCGGCGGTAGTTCGAATTCGCAGAGCGGTGCGGATCTCGCGCGAGAAACAATTGCGCAAACATTCTCTGACATGGCGAACCAAGCTCTAAGCGAAAACCTCCGAATTCCGCCGACCATTAGCGTAAATCAGGGCGAGAGGATTTTTATCTTCGTCCGGCAGGACCTCGACTTTTCCGAATACTACGATGATCCGGTGACAGAGGCTATGAAGGAAATCCAGCGTGAACGTCGTCTTCGATAATAGAAAAGAAAGTCGCCCGACAAATCTCTTTATCAACAAAGCGCTCGGCCCCGTTCGTCAGTTTCTGGATGATCCCAATATCGTGGAGATTTCGGTCAACAGACCGGGAGAAGTTTTTATCGAACGGTTGGGCGCACATCATATGGAGTTCCACAGTGTTCCGGAGCTGACGAAGGATGAAATACAACTTCTGGCGCAGCAGGTGGCAGGGTTCACCAATCAGTTCATCAACGACAAAAATCCAATTCTGAGCGCTTCCCTTCCCACAGGGGAGCGCATTCAGTTTGTGCTTCCACCTGTCGCCACAGATGGCGGCTCAATTTCCATTCGTAAACAAGTCGTCAGCAATTTTACACTCGAGGATTATCGCGACAAAGGCAGCCTCGATCATATTCAGCTTTCGAGTGGCGAGACGACTGAACTAGACCTCGCCCTTTCAAATCACCTGCAGTCACGTCGATTTTACGACTTCCTAAACGAAGCAATCCGCAATCGGGTTTCGATATTGATCAGCGGTGGCACGGCCTCAGGTAAAACGACGTTCCTGAATGCATGTCTCCAAGCGGTCCACAAGGAAGAGCGCATTATCACTCTCGAAGACGCGCGGGAACTGAAGCCGCCACAAAAGAATGTTGTTCACCTGGTCGCTTCGAAGGGATCGCAAGGCACCGCTGATGTAGACATGCAGAAATTGCTAGAATCTTCGCTCCGCATGCGACCCGACCGCCTGTTCGTTGGGGAAATCCGCGGCGCGGAAGCTTTTACTTTCCTCCGCGGCATTAATACCGGCCACCCAGGATCAATGTCCACGATCCACGCCAACACGCCCGACGGCGCCTATCAGCAGTTGGCAATGATGGTGGCGCAAGCTGGCCTGTCAGGAGGGTTCAGCAAGGCTGAGCTCATGGACTACATTCGCTCAGTTATCCCGATCGTCGTCCAGCTCCACAAAAAGGACGGGAAACGCGGCATCTCCGAAATTGCCTTCACAAAGGTCAGCGCATGAACAAGCAGATGAAAATCATCTTTGTCGCATTTTGCGCCGTCATCGGGTGCATGGGCTGGGCGCTGGCCTATGGAGTGGGGCTTGCCGTTTTTTTTAAAGATAGCCGTATCCTCCATCTCACTATCACCAGCCAGCCTTTCGCGCCGTTCGTGCAACTGTGGTACTACGGTTCCAATCCTGTCCTGCAGAAGGTCGCCGCCGGCGCGATGCTTCCAGCTGTCGCAGCAACAGCGATCATCGCTTATGCCGGGCTTCGGAAGCAGGAACAGCCTCTTGGTGAGGCCGCCTTCCAGACAATTGCCGAGCTTCGCAGGGCAAAATGGTTCCGCAAAGACGGTCATATCTTTGGTAAGATCCGCCGCCAAATTTTACGGGTGAAGGATGACAGACACCACCTTGTCATAGGCCCTACCCGTTCCGGGAAAGGCGCTGGGTATGTTATCCCAAATGCGCTTGCCCACGAAGGCTCGATGCTGGTGACGGATCTAAAGGGCGAGATATTCAACTCGACGGCCGCGCACCGTCAAAGGGCCGGCAACAAGGTCTTCCTCTTTGCACCAGGTCAGAAAAACTCCCACAGATGGAATCCAATGGATTTCATTCGGTCGGATAGCGGCGATCGCACGACAGACATTCAAAACATGGCGAAGATCCTCGTTCCGAAGACTTCATCAGGGGACGGTGCTTTCTGGCAGCAGATGGCGCAACGGATAGCGGCCGGATTTATCAGCTATATTCATGAAAGTGATTTTTATGAGGGACGACGCAACCTGTCTGAAATCAATGCTCTTCTGAATTCAGGCGTCCCGGTCCAGGTACTGCTTCGCTTTATCATGGAAAAGGAACCGTACCTGTCCCGATTTACGCGCGAAAGCTTCGGCGCGTATATCGGACTTCCGGAAAAGACTGCCGGCTCGGCCCTTACTGAGCTCCAAAATGCGCTCGAGCCCTTTCAGAACGAACGCATTGTCGCCGCCACATCATCTACAGATATCGACATCTCGATGATGAATCGCAAACCGATGTCGATTTATCTCGCACCTAACATCACTGATATCACGCTGCTGCAGCCCTTGTTGACGCTCTTTGTGCAGCAGGTGCTCAACCAGCTGATGTTGGAACACAACCCGAGGGCCCTGCCGGTCTACTGCTTGCTAGACGAATTTCGCCAGTTGAAGAAAATGGACGAGGTCATGACCAAATTGCCCTACGTCGCCGGCTATAATATCAAGTTCGCTTTCATCATTCAGGACCTCAAGAACCTCGACGAGATTTATGGAGAGAACTCCCGGCAATCACTTACGGGAAATTGCGGCTATCAGCTCATCCTCGGCGCCAACGATCAGGCCACCGCAGACTACGTATCGAAGGCGTTGGGGCGACACACAATCCGCTATCAGTCGGTTTCAAGATCTATCGAACCCTTCGGATTTCACAAGCGAACTAAGGTGGAACAGATACGCGAGCGCGAGCTGATGATGCCACAGGAGGTTCGCAAAATGGCGAGAGAGAACCTCGTATTACTCGTCGAGGGCCAGAGCCCGATATTTGCAGACAAGCTCGAGTTTTTCAAAACTCAGCCGTTCAAGTCGGCCGTCGAACGCTCTCTCGCCAATCCACCGTATGTGCCGGAAACGGAGATCCTTCCATCGCCACCGGTCCCTGCTCTTACTGAAGAATATGAGAACGCCGGCGAGCACATCGAGGCGCCATGGAAACGACGTGACGATAAGCGGAAACCTTCAGCGCCCGCCCTAGCAGAACCCGAACGCGCTAATCCAAAAAGCGCCGTAGTGAGTGAGATGCAGGGGCAAGCTCTGAATGAAGTCATCACGGAAGATGGTGAAATCATCGAGGCCGCAAATAATGAAATCGCTCGTGGTGAGCAATCAGAGACCGCGGCGGAACAGGAGTACCAGGAGGCGTTAGCGATCGAGCGAAAGGCTGTCCTCGATATGCGCGAGAAAGCAGCACCTTTGCTGAAGGCGCAAAAGCGCACACGAACTCCTACCCTTCAGATGTTTATCGCAGCGCGTGACGAGGTCGAAGAGGAAGCAACGGGAACATAAAAAAAGCCGGGTGAACCCGGCTTTCTATCTCTTCGTTATTCACTAGAACGGCCAATGAACCGCAAGCATCGGAACAGTTTCAGCTATCCATGCGACGGACTGATGATACCAAATCTGCAGCTGGATCAGCACACGGTCGATCAACCACACTGCCAGAAATGACAGAAACACAAATCCAAAGAACTTGATTTGGCCGCTAGAATATTTTTTGGCGTCGCGAGTGGACTGCTCGGACGCTTGGATATCCCAAATCAACTGTGCCTTGCTGCGATCCATAACAATCACCGTTCCTGTTCGTCCCGTCCCTTATCAGCTTCATGTTCCTGACGCAGCTGCTGCAGGCGGTTGGTCTGCTGTTTTGCTGGTTCAGTTGTAGAAGCATCTCCTTCACGGGAAGCCTGCTTTTCTTCTACCATAATTTTAGATTTTGATGAAGTATCAACTTCTGCAATATGGTCTTTCTTTGGCTCGGTTACACCAATGCTACGTTCCGTAACCTGCGCCTCCCAGCTCCTCCTATCGACCATGACCTCCTGCTTAACTTTCTTGCCATCAACCTCATTAATAATGGTTTTTTTAACCTTCTCCATTCCAGCTTCGCGCAGAGTGATCGTGTCCCCTTCTTTTGCATCGGCCCGATAGAGTGCATCCGGAATTCCAACGCCCCAAACCGTGCGATCCCCTTCCGCGGTTCGAAGCACGACATAGCTGGACTGTTCGTTCTTTGGATTGTCCTGATAGTGCTTCTGACCTTGCTCAACCAAAACACCGTTGACACCGTCGCGGAATGATTGTCCTTTCGCCTCGGCAACAGCTGGCGCTCCTACTTCTCTTGGATGTACCGAAGACCCGTCGGAAGCCCGTTGCCCAGACTCAACGCCTGGTGCGGATGACCTCGGCTCAAGTGCCTTCTCCTCAACATGGCGGATCTCATTCTTCAGATGCGCCTGTTCGCGACGAGTAACCTCCTGCCAGTCGAGTTCAGTTGGGGAATAGCCCTTCACGGCAATACCTCGGGACTGACCTTCCAACCAAGCCTCCCGGCGAAATTCCGGCGATCCCTTTATCTCGATACTCGTCCATCCACGATGCGCCGCTGTATCGACCATCAGGCGAACCGCAGTCGGATCGAAGGTCTTGGTGCGCATCTTCTCCCCGGCATCCTGGAATACTTCACGCATACCCTTGGAATCTGCAAATACCCGCGTCGTGCCAATCTGGGTGTGCTGTAGGTAATACTGACGCGATATTTCAGCCGGGAAACCTCGATTGCCCTTCTCGGTTTCTTCGCTATCCACCTCGGCCGCCGCGCCCTTTGCCGCCGTAGCCGGCGCAGCTTCGGTTTCGATCCTCGGTTCATCGGGTTTCAGCTTTGTCGATTGCTCGTCCTCGGCGCGTTCATCCTTTAGTACATCCTTCATGGCCTCTGACACATTTGCAGTCAGGCCATCGAGTACCGTGGCCGCCAACTGCATTGGGCTCAATGCGGCCACTGGAGAGCCGCTCTCACGAGAAATCGAGTTGGGTCGGCTCTTATCAGCCGCAGTTTCGAGTTTCTCGGCCGCCAATAGTGAACGCTGCTTTGCAGCCAGTCGGTCTATAGCTTGCTTTTCAAGCGCTTCGAACGTTGCCAGATCTTCTGGAAGCGCCACGACAGATTTTATATTATCTAGCGCCTTCTGCACGCCTTCTGCATAAGCAGGGAAATCTTCAACAGTTAAATCGTTCATGCGCACACCCTCTTTTACTGCGTCAAACAATGTTACCATATTAGACGCTTCCGAAAATACGTCATTGGTAACATATTTGATTGGTTCGGGGTCTGAAATGGCTTTTAGAAGCGCTGAAACGACGGAAGATTGCGCATATTTCGCTCTTTCCGAAATAGTCACTGAGCTACCATTCTCGGATATCTCTTTCCAAGCTGATAGGACATTTTCGGTATAACGAATGCTGCGATCGGTCCGGAGGATACTTGGCTCCTCCGCTCGCTTGGCGTCGTACCGCGCCTGGGCCGCAGCCGACGTTCCAATATGTTTGGTGCGTCCTACTGTGTTGGTGGCGCGCACCTGGTTCTTTGTGAAAGCGGGAGCCGACGCCAACTCTCGCCGGTCGGTCATTTCCATTGAGATTCCGTTTTCGCACGCCTTTTCGGCTAGCAATTCGCGCCACTGCCGAAATTGTGCGGGGCTTGTAGTGATGCGCTCTCCATACTCGTTGCGCATCACAACAAGGGCATGAACGTGAATATGAGGGCGCTTACCGCCGTCGTTTTCTTCTTTAGGGTCATTCTTGGGATCGTGCATAGCGAAGGCGTACTTGAACCCGGCGAACTGCTGGCCCAAGAAATCACGAGCAGCGGCCTCGAAAGCGTCAGCGTCTGTGTCGGCGCGCGCCGAGAGAATAACATGCATAACATCGCGCCCTCGACGACTGTGCAAGTCACGTCGCCACTGACGCTGCACCAGGTCGCCGGCAGACTTAGGATTCTCGATAGATTGGCCCCGTTCATCGCGCACAGCTCCTCCATGCGCATCTACGAGGCTTCTTAAACGCGCAGTTCCATACTCAACACCGTTCCCAAAGCCAGTGAAAGAGACTTTAGCCGATTTGTTTCCTATCTGCGCCAGTCGCTCACGAACGATTTCTGCAGCCTCGTGGTCGCCTGTGAGGCGCGCACCATCCTTATCGCGCAGCACCAACACGCCGCTGATATTGATTAAGCCCTGCGCTGGCTGGCTGATCCCATAAGCGAAATGCCTCCCTCCAAACCCCTCCTTCATCACACCCTGAACGAAGGCATGAATATCGCCCTCATTCCGAAAACCGGGTGTGCCGATCGCGATCTCAAACCCAGCAATATCCCGACTGTCGTTGCGCCCTTGGAAAAATGGCTCCCACTCCTCCCGAAGCCTCGCGAGATCCTCTTTGCCCTGAAGACGTTCACCACGCTCATTTTCAAGTGAGATTTCTCCATCACGCGAGACATAAGACGACATCGCCCCTAAACGCGCGCCGCCCCCATACGAGGCCATTTTGACAACAGCCGGTTGACTTCCGTTAGCGACGGCCGCCAATCGATCCACAACCGGGCGTGGCGGGGATTGACTTGAGAATGCAGGGTTTGCGCCAAACACGGGCTGGGTTCCACTTGCTACACGCAAGCGCGAGGTCAACCCTTTGCTCATGCCAGAGCGAAAAGATGATCCTCCGCCACCTCCCCTTTTTCGCAATTCTTCGTCTAAAGGACGCGACGCCGACTTGATCCGCTCCTTGTCATCAAGAAGAATAGCCTTCTGGCGCTCCCATTCCGCCTCAAAAAACCCGGGAAAAATATCAGACATTACGATTCACGCCGCGCATTGCCCGCGCGCCTGGCTGTGTTTCTCAATTCTACGGCCACACCAGTAGCGACCAACTCCACATTTCGAAGGGTTATCATGACCTCTTCTGGATGCACCGCTCGTCCGGAATTGATGGCTCGGGCCACCTGATTTAGATTCACGCCGATTTTCCGCATATTCTCGTAGAGGATCGAGAGCGCCGCACGGTCGCTGTCATTGAAGATCGGACGGACGCCGGCACCCTGCAATGATAGAGAGCGAACGAAGGCTGAGACCGTCATCCCTGCCTCGCCGGCCGCCGCTTTGACCGACGCTAACTCTGCGTCGCTGAGGCGGATTTTTACGGTTTTCGCAAGCGTAGACGCGGCCTTTGGGCGTCCCACCTTCCCTTTCAGAGCTCGGGTCAAACAGTCCTCACCAGTCAATCCAATGGCAATTACCCCTCGATCTATCGAGGTCAGCAATTTTCGTACCACGAAATTGCGTATCCTGCCAAACCAAAAAAGTAATATTCAACCCACTTCAATTGACCTTTATAGCGCTCACTGCGCTCGCACTTTAATGATGGTCGGCCTGTCGGCCTCCATTTTGATCCTTGCGGGCGCTCACCAGGGTTCACCTCGGTCCGCTGGTTTCTTTTTTGCTGCCAATCGTACTCGTCTTGCAAGGGACGCTCCGCTCTTCCGCCCTTGCTGACTGCGTGCGTTCGCAGCAGTCAGAACCTGCGCGGCTCCGGGGTTCACAACCAAGACGGAAAAGCTTGAAATTGCGGAAAGGCTTTGAGCAAGGGTATTCCTGCGCCATAAGTCTCAACAAATGTGTTGTATGGAGGCGCAATATCGTGTGGACCAACACCGCATAACGACCGCTCGCAACTCCACTAGCGCAACTCTGCATGTTCCCATTACGGCTCTATATTGCGCGCCCGATGGTCTGTATGATACACCCAAATGGTAATTTCGTATGATTTAGACGGATGGCGCTTACGAGTAGCTGTAGTGCTGGGCACTAGAACGCGAAGGCGGGGGGCAGCTCAATTAGGTCAACCATGAGTATGTGTGGAGAGTGGAATGGTTCGTATTATCTCAGCGGTTAGTGGTAAAGGCGGAGCCGGTAAAACCACCGCCGCTATCTTGGTCGCAGGTGAATTGGCGCTTGAGGGAAAATCGGTTTTGATGATCGACGCAGACGCGCGCCGCAACCTTACGGAGTGGTGGGAGCGATCGATCCAAAAAGATAACCGACCGGCGAATGTTTCGATGGTGGTTGCCGCTCGTCGCGAGAGCTTGAATGAAGCGATTGATCACGCAGCAGGGCAGTCTGACTTCATTGTAATAGATGCACCAGGCGTGGATTCATCGCTTATCAGCGCCGTACTGGAACGCTCGGAATTGATAATGACGCCGGTCCAGCCAAATCAGGATGAGATCAAGGCCGTTGGCGAAGCCGCCGAATTGGCTGCGTCGGTAGGTGACACCCTTGGGCGAGCTATTCCTCAGGCCATATTCAGGACGAGAATAACAGTCCCTAACCGTAATCTGGCCGAATATCGTATCATCAGACAGTTTTCCGAGAAGCTTGAACAGTCGGGCTATGACAGCGTGCTTTTGGAGACGGAACTTACCGAACGAAACTGCTATCGAGAGATACGGAGTGGACTAGGTACGCTCCAAATGCTCGACCTTACGGAACCAGTGAAGAAAGGGCGCGCGGAAACAAAAGCGTTCGTTCAAGAGCTTCTTAACGTTCCCGGCGTGATCTCTGAAAGAAACCAGAATGGCTAAAGACAAGACGAGCGCTGAAGAATTCCAGGTGGCACCACGGGTGCGTCCAGCTGAAGGTGAGGCGACAATCCACGTTGAGACGCCGCGGCGTGATAAGTCTCAGGAGAGAGAAATCCTGATAAGTGCCGACCCTGAAGTCCAGAGAGCACGCAGTGATGAACGCCATCTTGCCTCGCAAGACGGTATTCATCGACTGCGGAGCTTGAGGCGCCAGCAAGCGAGAGAGGCTCAGCGTTTCATCAATGTCCCGATTGAACCTGATCTGAAACGTCGCCTGAACCGGGCAGCCACCGAGAACGAAGTCAAAATGGCAGCGATTGTCCGCGACGCCATTCGGAAATATCTTGAGGAAGCAGGCTACTAGGCAATCCCTTTCCATCTATTCTGACGGGTGGTTTATGCGCGATAAACCATGCAGTATCATTGGGCGGCGAAAAGGTTGTGGTTTGGGCTACCCTTTATGATGCGCCTCAGATATGCCAAAAACGGTAGATGGTAACAAAGAGGCCCACTGATTTTATAAGGCTGGGCTTCAAACAGGGGGTTGAGCGGCGTGAGCGGTGACAACAATTGGGAAGACGACAATTTCGATGACGATGAGTTCGATCCGCGTTCTGCTCCCGCGCATGTAGTGTATGCCCGACAAGAGCATCTGGTGGCCACTACCGATCCGGATTCGGATAAGGAAGTATATCGGAAGCCTGGATTCGATGGCGTAACCCCGATTGAAGAGCTCGATGCGCGGGCATCGCAGTTCCTTAAAGCGGCTCGGGAGAAAAAGGGATTGAAGCAGGGAGATATGAGTAGTCTCCTTGGTCTTTCTCAGCAGGTCTATGGTCGGTATGAGCGGAACTTGCTGAAACTGAACTTGAACCGAGTCATTGTGCTAAGCGAAGTGCTAGGGTTCCATCCAACCGAAATGTTGTTTTCGGTAGCGCCTCACCTCTTTGGGGGCAGCAAGGAAGCTGCAGCAGAACGGTCAGACCTTTACGTAAAACTGGCTAACCTGCCAGACGAGCTGATCCATGACCTGCTGGCGATGATAACTCAGGTGGAGAAAATTAATCGTCAGGCGAACCGTAAGCGCCGCCATTAAAGTACGCACCCCTGCTAAGGGGTGCTCTCCCCTCTTTGTTCAATAGGACTTCTCATTCGTCGCAATCAGATCGTCGTACCAACCGGCCGCGATGCCGCAGGCGTACTATGCGATTCCGATTGTGCCAGTAGACTTGATAGGCGGCGTTTGCGGACACAATGTTGTCAGCGCCGGCAAGTTCCTTGAAGCGAAACCCGTCTTCGGTAATTTCGTCGACGGTGAAAGGAAAGTTCGCGTCGAAGAACGGCACCTTTTGGGGATCTGGCAAATCCACCACATGTTGCTCCTGCCCTACTTGGCCCAGCCGGCCCGAAGCTGCGATTTTGGCCAACTCGAAGAACGTTGTGGGAACATAGCTTGCGGGATTGACCCGCGACGCGTCTGTTCGTGACATTGCGCTCCAATTTGAGGAGCGTTTTAATGAGTACGGGTATTTCGAGTTCGGATTTTGTCGGCCAATGGAGCCTGAGCTTCGCCGATATTGATTTTATCAATTCCAAACCGGTCGCTACGAGGCTCGGTTTGGCGGCGCAATTGAAGTTTTTAAGCGCTCGCGGTTTTTTCGCTGACGATGGCAAATTGGTCCCGAACGATGCTGCCGAATACCTGGCCGAGCAGATCGGCGTCCCAGCCGATGAACTCTCCGGTTATGATTTCGGCGGGAGAACTGCCCGTCGGCATTGCGCCGAGATTCTACAATATCTCGGCTTTCGCCGCATGACGCGTTGCGACCGGGAAGCGCTTTCTTGCTGGATTATCGGCGAACTTTGCCCCTCCGGACAATCCGTCAGCGCCATGCTTGAGGAGGTGTTTCTTTGGTGCCGGGATCGCAATATCTATGGTCCGTCGGCCAAGGAGCTTGAACGGCTTGTTCGTTCGCAACGGCAACAATATCTGGAAGGCTGGCTTCACGAGGTGAACGCCGCGCTACCGCCGGAGACTGTTGCCGCGATGGAAAGCTCCTTGGCTGACGCGGAAGGGCCGACGGGTTTCAATGCGATGAAGGTCGATGCGGGGCGAGCAACCCTGGATAACATTCTGGAGGTGACCGCCCGGCTGGCGTTTATCCGGAAGCTCAGCCTCCCACGGAATATGTTTTCAAACATCAATCCGGTGTGGATCGAGCATGTTGTCCGCCGTGTTTCCGGCGAAAAGGCATCGGAGATGCGCCGTCACACGGAGGCACGCCAGCTCGCGCTTTATGCGGTGTATCTGATGGCGCGGGAAACGGCGATGACCGATGCAATGGTCGAGCTGCTCGTGGAAACGATACACAAGATCGGTACCCGGTCGAAACGGAAGGTGGTGGGCGACATCGCCAAGGATGTCGAACGGGTCTATGGCAAGGAACGGTTGCTCGTTGAGATTGCCACCGCATCGATTGACGATCCAGACGGCCGCATCTGCGATGTTATCTTTCCGGTCGTCGGCAAGGAAAAGCTGGCGGCGATCATCAAGGAGAGCAATACCAAGGGTGCGCTCGACCGCCGCATTTATGCGGTGATGCGCAATTCATGGGCCAATCATTATCGACGAATGCTGCCAAGCCTGCTTTCCGTGCTGGAGTTCCGGTCGAACAATGCGGTCTGGCGACCGGTCTTGTCCGCCCTCGACTGGATCAGGGCGAGGCTGGATGATGGGTGCCGGTTCGTGCCGCAGAAGGATGTGCCGATAGACGGTGTGATCCCGGCAAAGTGGCGCAGTTCGGTCATCGACGGAAATGGTCGCGTCAACCGCATCAGTTATGAACTTTGCGTCCTGACCCAATTGCGGGAATGCATCCGGTCCAAGGAAATCTGGGTTGTCGGCGCTGACCGTTACCGCAATCCCGATGATGATCTGCCGAAGGATTTTACGGCTCGGCGCTCCTCTTATTATTCCAAGCTGAACCTGACACAGGATGCCCGCGAATTTGTGGCAATGGTTCGCCAGGAACTGGAACACGAGTTGCTGCTCCTGAACGAAACAATCCCGCGAAACGAGAAGGTGAGAATCCTCTGGCGCGGCGAAAACAGGATATCAATCACGCCGTTCAAGCCAGCGCCGGAACCGAAGGGGCTGGCAGCCATCAAATCGGAAATCGGTCAGCGCTGGCCGATGACGGGCCTCCTCGATGTCCTGAAGGAAGCAGCCCTCGACACCGGGCTTCTCGATGCCTTCGAGACCTCGGCCTCCCGCGTCGCACTGCCGAAGGCTATTCTGGATCAACGACTGCTTCTTTGCCTCTATGGTCTCGGCACCAATGCCGGGCTGAAGCGGGTTGCCGGAGCCACCACCGATGCCAACTACGAGGAACTTCTTCATGTGCATCGCCGCTTCATTCACGCGGGCGCTTTGCGGGAGGCCTGCGCTCGGGTCGCCAATGCTACCCTTGCAGTTCGCAATGCAGCAGTCTGGGGTGACGCCGGAACGGCCTGCGCATCGGATTCCACGAAGTTCGGGGCCTGGGATCGCAACCTGATGACGGAATGGCATGCCCGCTATGGCGGACGCGGCGTCATGATCTACTGGCATGTCGAAAAGCGAGCCACCTGCGTCTATTCTCAGCTCAAGCGGTGTTCGTCGTCGGAAGTCGCATCAATGATCGAAGGCGTTCTTCGACATTGCACCGATCTGGAAATCCAGCGGCAATATGTCGACAGCCACGGGCAGAGCGCGGTCGGTTTCGCCTTTTGCCGGTTGCTCGGCTTTGAACTCGCCCCACGCCTGAAGGCCATTGCCCGGCAAAAGCTGGCATTGCCGGATGCGAACTTCCGGACAAGATTGCCGAACCTGCTTCCAGTCCTTTCCAACCCGATAAACTGGGAAGAGATCGAGCAGCAGTACGACGAAATGGTCAAATATGCCGCCGCAATGCAGACGCGCACAGCCGATCCGGAGGCGATCCTGCGCCGTTTTGCCCGCTCCGAGGTCATGCATCCAACCTACAAGGCGCTCAGCGAACTCGGGCGGGCAGTCAAGACGATCTTTCTATGTCGGTACCTGCGCCAGGAACCCTTCCGCCGGGAAATCCATGAAGGCCTCAACGTCGTTGAAAACTGGAACAGTGCCAACGGTTTTGTTTTCTTCGGCAAGGGTGGCGAAATGGCGACTAACCGCATTGATGAACAGGAGGTTTCGGCACTGGCACTACACCTCCTTCAGGCTTCGCTCGTCTATGTGAACACGCGCATGCTGCAAACGGTGCTCGCCGAACCAGCCTGGCACGGCCGTATGGCACCGGAAGATTATCGCGGCCTCACGCCGCTGATCTATGCTCACGTCAATCCCTACGGCCGGTTCGACCTCGATCTGAACAACCGGATAGATTTCGGCAAAATCGCGGCCTGAGCAGCAGTGCAGAATGCGCGTTGCAAAACTCAGGCGTGAAATTCCAACGTTTTTCGGGATTTTTGCGACGTTTTGAAACAGAGAAGGAGGCTTAGGACTGTTGCACCAATGCCTTTAGCGTCAACTCCACCAACCTTCCGGCCTTGTGTGCGCCCGCTCCACTAACGATTGGGCTATAGGACAGGGCCACGATGATCGCGACGACTTCCTCGGGCGCGCATGGCAGCCTTTGATCAGGAAAGAACGGTCGCATGGCTTCACCGACGCTGTGCCAGTTCTGGCTGAAAAGCTGTCCATAGCGTTCGTCCAGAGTGCCGTTTCGCCGTGCCTGCTGCATCGCCTCGAACATCAGTATCGCTAGGCTTTGGGTTTGGCTACGTTCTTCCGCCCATCCCGATAAAATCCCGACCATTTCCGAGGGGGACGAAGCGGCTTCGATCCGCTCAATCAGCGTCGGCGTGATCTTGTCAGCTTCAGAAGCAACAATCTCAAGGAATATGTTCTCCTTAGACGCGAAATGCGCATAGAAGGCCCCCCGGCTAAACCCCGCGTTCTCTGAAATCCCTTCTATCGTCGCGCCGGAATAGCCGTCCAGCAAGAACGTCTTCAGGGCGGAAGCGAGCAGCTTTTCGCGCGTGAGCGCCATGCTCTCGGTTCTGGTCAGGCGGGCTTTTCGCGACTCGTTCGGCTTCATTGGGCGACATTAGCATTGCCGAACCCAGATACATAGTGTATCTGGGTTCGAATTGTATTCGTGGTGTCATGGACACCGGATTGAGAGCATCCATGCAGAACCCTAGACCTCGCCCCCTGTCTCCGCATTTGACCGTCTGGCGCTGGCAGATATGGGCCATTGCCTCGATCACGCATCGCATCACCGGAATCGGCTTGTACGTTGTCGGGATGCTTATGTTCACTTGGTTTCTGGTGTCACTGTCGCTGGGACCGGAACCATATGCGATCTTCTGTTCCTTCGCCGGGAGCTGGTTTGGCCAGTTCATCCTGATCGGTCTGACATGGGCCATGTTCCAACACATGGCGTCAGGTATCCGGCACCTTTTCATGGATACTGGAAAGGGCTTTAGTTCTGTCGTTTCACGACATTCAGCCGCCGCTACATTTATCTTTTCGAGCACTCTTACCGTGACGTTCTGGATTTACATCTGGATTCGGTAACTTGACTACTCAGCATCCCCGATCCGCGATTTCCGTCGCAATTCTCCTGACTTTTGACTCGAAATATCGCGAGCTGAAGTAGCGCCCAAATCCGTGTCGCAAATGTCGGTCGTAAAAGCGCGCCTGAACAAGGTGACTTTTGCGGCAGCATTCTGTCCATGATCACTTTTGGGTACACCTATAAGAGACAATCAAATGTGACGCGTACCATATGTAACAAAAGGGTGGATTTTCGGTAGAAGTGACGTTACACAATCGAAACCACCCTAAAGTGACAGATTTGCCATGGCTCGCATCGGATACGCTCGCGTCAGTACCACAGATCAGGACCTCGACATTCAAAACGAGCGCTTGAAGGCTGCCGGTTGCGAAATCATTCGGGCAGAAACCGGATCAGGCGCTTCTCGAAAAGGTCGTTCCGAGCTGGAAACCATCATGCAGTTTCTACACGCAGGCGACGAGTTGTTGGTGCTGCGGCTGGATCGGTTGGGACGATCAACGCGCGATGTTCTCAACCTTGTTCACGAGCTTGATGAAAAAGGCGCATCCCTGCGCGTTCTCGAACCCGACGTGACAACGGCGGGAAGCATGGGGCGAATGGTCATTACCATCCTCGGCATGGTTGCCGATATGGAGCTCAAGTTCATCAAGGACAGGCAAAGAGCCGGGATCGACGCGGCAAAAGCCATGGGGACGTACAAGGGGCGGAAGAAGAATGTCGATGACGTTGAAATCCGCAAACGAATATCTGCGGGCGCAACCAAAGCAGCGGTTGCTCGCGATCTGAACGTTTCCAGAATGACCGTATACCGTGCTCTGGTAGGTCAAGGTGCCAACTCAGAAACCTTGTAAATCAGGCGTTCTCTGTCCGTTCTTTGAGTTGGCCAAAATCGCAGCTTCGGGCCGACTGGGCCTACTTCGCAGAAGAAGATACTTTCCCTGCCGTAGACTCATGCAGTGATGGTCCGCCAGTGGAGCTTTCCCTTCGCCTTGTAACAGACCTGCCATTCATTCTGATAGCAAATCAGCATAGGCCAGCTAAGCGGCTTCCTGATGGTGGTATGAATATCGGTTGATTTCAGGAGTGGCGCTGGCATTGATCCTTCCTTTTTGTTCTATAAATGTTCTCATCCTCGAGAGGAGTCAAGCAATCGCCGGTGGAACAAAAAGCAGTGAAGGTCGCCGGAGGCCTATGCGTCACGCACGTTTGAGCGCCCCTCCCCCATTCGCTCGCAACAACGCCATGATGGGTGGCCCCAGTGAGAATTCTCCTCGGCCCGCTTTCGACGTCAGATCCCTGAGATATCCACCGGCCGAATTGATCTGCCCTGCCTTCTCGAGAATGCAGGCAATCGTGGCCGCCGCGTTTTCCGGGCCCATGATTTCGCAGGCATCCTGGTAGGCTGATGGGCTCACACCCAGCATGGATCTGACCACCACCGCGGCCGACATAAGGTCGCGCCAGCTTCCGATCGCCCCTCCCGGCCCGTAGTCCATAATCTGCGGGCAAGCCTTCAGCACCACTCCTAACGGGAACGTCTTTACCGGCTCACTCCTTGGCTTCGGTTCCTGCACTGCCGTGGCGCCCTGCTTCATTTCGAAGCTAGGTTCAAGTTCATTGATGGATTCGGTATTTGAATTCTGTATGTGGCGGTCATTATGACCGTCATTGGTGGTCATATTTTCAGCTTTTAACTGGCTTTCGAGAAGGTTGACGATCTCTTCGCGCAAAAGACTCATCTCATCGAGAATGGATTCGACGAGGCCGCGCTCCGGATTGCGTGTGAGGCGTCCGACGAGAGAAAGATACATGGCCTCGATCGCCAACCAGTCGCCCTCTACACCCTCTTCAATTGCAGCCGTGATTAGCTTGCGCACGTCACGTCGGCAGATGGTCAGCGCTTCCTTTGCCCGCTTCAGCGACCGGTTTTCCTCGGCGATCTTCTGCGCCATATGCGCGATCTCGCCGGCACGGGCCAGGAGCGGTGCAAGGCTGAAGCCAAACGCCTCCTTGATGTCCCCTGCCCTGTCGCGATGTGCGTAGCGTTTGCCATTAGGGCTATCGTGACGTTCGATCAGGCCAGCCTCCACCAGAATTGCCAGGTTGCGGCGAAGCGTCCTGCCAGAGATCCCGTGGGAACGCACAGACAGCTGCGCGTTCGAAGGAAAGACCACAAGGCCGCTTTCCACCGACAACTCTGTTTGCGGATAGAATGTCAGGAGCGCGTTCAAAACGGCCAGCGCACGATCCTGAACGCAAAGCAGTTCACGGGCTTCGCAGACGTCACGAAACACTTTCCATTTTTCCACGGCCCTCCCCTGCAGCAATTCCCTGGTATCGAGCTGCCGTTTCACGAGCGCAAGCTTCGCCGATCGCCGCCCGAATGGCGTCGTCACACTTCCAATCTGCATCTTCTTCTACCTTCTATAGGGCAAAAGAAATCTGCTCACCAAAACGGTGCCAAAGACTCTTGACAGTGATTCGGGGAAATGCGATTCTCGGTCTTGCTACAGTTCGAGAAGGGCTTCCACGACGGGAACGTTTGGGGGCCTTTTTCTTTTGCGGACTATTCTCCTCGTTGATCCAACTCTTTGCGATAAGCCTCATATAGGTCACCCAGGTTGTCAGCGATGAAATCACCGAAGCCTGCGGCATCCTTTGCCTTGAGAGCGAATGTGTATGTCTTGCCGTCACTCTTGATGTCGGCTGATATTGCCTTGTCGCTTGAAGCCCATCTTTGGGTTTTTAGCGAGTTCGGACGCGCCTGCTTCCCGACATTCTTCACGAAAGCCAACAGAGCGCTGAAACGGTCGTCGCCGATTTTCGCTTTGAAAGCATCCGTCTGGATGTAGGCTTTCGCTTGCTCAAGAGTGGAGGGCCGCTCCAATATGTTCTTGAGTTCATACCAGCGATCTCTGCCGATGCCCTTGGCAGCACCAGTTGCAGCAAGGATTTCCTTCGGAATTGTTGTGACAGCCAGCATCTTCGAGAAGGTTGCCCTGTCAATCGATAGTGCGGAAAGCGCGATCGCGTTATCGCCATCGAATTGGCGGCGGACGATCTCGGCGGCGAATAGCGCCTTTTCAAGGAACGACAAGTTCGCCCGCGCGGAGTTCTCTTGGCCCTGTGCGACGAGATGGTCCTGATCTTTTAAGTCTTTAACGACCGCGCGGACATTTCTCCCCAGCACCCTGGCTGCACGAAGACGGCGATGCCCAAAGACAACCATATAACGGCTCGGCGTGATCGGATGTGGCCTGACGAGGATCGGCGTGTCCTGCCCGCGATCTCGAATGGCAGTCAGGAGATCGTTGAAGTCCTCTTCGTCATCTTCGAGGCGGTCGCGAACGAATGAGCCATCAATTATATCGGGATCAAGATCGACAACGACCTCCCCTTCCATTAGCCGGTCCGCTTTTGCGGCCAGTTCGTCAAGGGAGTGAATGAGCGACCTCGATGCTCCCTTGTTCGTGTATTCTAGGATAGCACTATCGTCATCGGGCGTTGCATCGCTCATGACATTCATGAATGGATTTTTCCGAGCCATGTCACTACCCTCGAAATCTAGTTAAACACTTGAAGTTTTTGGCAGGATTATGAATTTTTACGGCAGTCAAAATCATCATATCCTTCCCCAGGCTCGATGGATCAAACCCTGAATCTCGAAGTTCACGGCATCCATGCATTCAATTGCGCGGTCGTAGGTTCCACGAGTAAAATTCGACCTGTCGAGTTCGTAAAGGCTGCGCTTGGTCAATCCGGCGTCGGAGATCGCAGTCGTCTTCACCATAGGGGTCTTCAATATCTCCTCGGCCAGCATCGACTGCATGAAGCCGAGCATCTGCACCTGTGGAACGTCTTGTGGCTCATAACGGGTTATCAGATAGCGGAGCCAGTCTAACCGGACATCAGCGCCTGCCTGCTTTATCGTCTTCGTAATGTTGCCGAGCATGAGTAGGAACTGGCTCATCGACATAAGGTCGAGCATCTGCGGATGAACGGTGATCAAGACAGATGTCGAGGCCGTTAGCGCTGTCAACGACAAGTAGCCAAGCTGGGGCGGGCAGTCGATAATGACGACATCGTAGCGACTATCGATATCGCGCAGCGCTTTGCCGAGCCTGGTGAAAAATCGCTTGCCCTCGCTCCCTGCCTGCATGGCGAGCGGGGTATCGTATTCGTATTCTTGAAGCTCAAGATTCGCGGGGATGATGTCGAGGCCGGGGAAGTTCGTCGGCAGGATGATGTCTGTGATTGACTTGCGCTCGTCGTCGTAGCGGATGGTATCGTAGAGCGACGGGTTTTGGTCGAGCTCCGGCTGGAAGCCATGGAGCGCTGAAAGTGACGCCTGTGGATCAAGATCAATAGCGAGAACGCGATGGCCCGTGAGCGCCAGATGTTGGGCGAGGTGAGCAGCGGTTGTTGTCTTGCCGCTGCCACCCTTAAAATTTACGACCGCGATAACTTGAAGCTTATCGCCCGGCTTGCGATGAGGAAGATATCGCTTCGCTTCGCTCTTGCCGGTTTCTGCAAGGTAGCGCCGCAGCTCCAGCATTTGCTCAGCCGTGTAATATTTGCGGTTCCCAGACATGGTGGTCGGGGTCGGCCCCTTGTCGTCGAGGTAAAGTCGTTTCAGGTTTGAAGGTGTAACTCCCAGATAGTGGGCGACTTCGGAAACGGAAAAGGGGCGCAGGGTCTTCTTCGCGCTCGGCGGAAAGTTCTCTAACCGAAGCTGGTTGAGCTTGCGGGAGATTTCTGCTCCTTGCCTCAAGATCTTGTCGTCGAGCTCAAACGACGGGAGCGGACTGAACGCGTTCATTGTGCCTCGGGCCATTCTGGCGATAAAATCAAAGTTTTCCGTAATATGCCGTCATTATCTCCGATTCTCGATTCTCGGCAAGGAAAATTGAGTTAACAAAAGCTTAACGCCGCCTAGACCTCTCGAATCCAGCTGTTGGATAACAAGAAAGCAATTCTGATAGCGAGGAAAGAGGAGTATGGCGCATTGAAAGGCAAGCGTTGACTGCCGTCAAAAGTTAGAAATTCTTTCGAAAACACAATGTGTTGGCCCGACATGCAGCAGCGCAGTTTGTACCATTAACGCGGAAACGCTCACAACTGTCTTGGATGAGCGACCGGGGACATCGGAGAAATCAGCATAACAGCGACCGGAGGGCGAATTTCGGGAAGTCTCGGAGGGCCGCGCGAAGAAGGGCAGCAAGCGCAGCTGCTTCGCCGTTTGCAAGAAAGCGCCTGGTGGCGCTCACCGTGCATGCGCTTCAGGACAATCGATCGTAACCGGAACGGCGGAGACGGCCGGAGGCTGGCTCCGTGACGCAGGCATTGGGCCCGGTCGCGAAGGCGATGGTCCGTACAGTCAGGTCAAGGCCGTTGCAATCGCATTCAGCGAATCGCAAAAACTCTGGAGAAGCTGCCGCCCCTGCATCGTGGCCGGCACATTTTCATCGACACCCGCTCGGATTTTACCGCTTTCGATCCTGCTCGATCCGAGGTGAGCGTCGGCAAGTCTCAGATCATAAATACCAAATAGTGGCGACATCAGCTTCTTTGCCTTGTCGTCCCCGACATGCCGTGAGAGGACCTTTTCAAGCAGCTTCAGGGAGGCCGGGCGCTTTTCATTTTTGTCGAGATCGACGGCGTTCATCAATACATCCTGGTTGAGGCGCTCGACAAAAAGTCGCGTCACATCCTTCGACAGCTCCAAAATTCCGCTCTCATCCACCGCTACGAACCGATGAATTTTCTTAAGTAGCGAGGGAACCGAGGCATGCGGGACAAGCAAGTGGCTGTCGTATTTTGCACTGAAGGCGTCATTTATAACGGCCATAAAGTTCTCGATCTGGGACTCAGGCGCCTTCGTGTCGGGGATTTTGAGCTTCATTTGAACTGAAAACAGCTCTTTTGACATCCCGCCCTCTGGAGTCACGCTAAAGGCACTCCATATCCGCTGCTCAGCTTGTGGAAGCTGCCCAATATCTTTGGCAAGGACTACAACAAGGCCAAGGTCATTCAAGCCAAAGTGAACGACAGAAACTGCGCCAATTCCACCTGTCTCTCCGGTGTACCAACCAAATTTTGAACCTCGATGTCTGAGAAGTCCATTTGCAACAGCCAGATCAAAATACAGGTAAACACCATGCGGGAGTTGTTTGCCAGTGGCGCGATTGCCATCAACGTCGATGACGAAGGACGCATTGGCTGGCTCCGTATCACCCCTGACTCTCGAACTAACATTGCCGCTTTGAACCCACTCTGATCTCCACAGGGCGCCAAAGGTCACGAAGCTGCCTTCCGGAAAAGGAAAACTTCCCGTCTTGATATAGGTCTCCCGCGTTTCTGGTCCATCGGTCCGAATTTCTTCAGATTCGAATGTGAAGTCGGGCCGGGTTCCGGTACACCATCGGCGCTCGTAGTAGCTCGAGCAATAGAGATCCATATTGCGAGCTGCGAGGTAGTCAACGAGATACTCCTTCCGTATCTCAAGGCGCTCGGGATTGCCGAATTGGTCTCGACTAATGCGCGCTATTTCCTTGAACTGATCTTTCGGGCAAAGCCATGAATCATTTTCACGGATAAGGCGGAGGGCGACGACAAGTTCGTGATGCAGGTGCCAAATCTCGCCGTCAACGTCGTCCAGTGATTGGACTATAACCAAGCGCAGACCCAGCTCGTTACCCTGCCAGGTCCGAAACACATCAGCCGGGCGATACTCTCCGCATTCAACATACGATCGGTGCGGTTGGACGCCTAGTTCATCCCAGCTGATCTCCTCGGCGTCGGCCCGTTTGTCTTTCCAGACGGCGACAGTTCCAGTCCCTGTGCACTCCTCGAACTCTGCGATCTCGGCACCATCCGCCTTTCTATCTCTTCTTACGACTTGGTGGAGAGGAATCCATGCTCTCCCTTGAAACGGAGAGATGTCTTTGAGGGGGAACTGCTCCTTATCCAATTGCATGAACACGGCGTCCTTATCGTCGTTGATCGTGGTCTTTCAAAGAGAAGATTTCAATCATCCGCCACGCCGGCGTAAATTACAAGTTGTAGCACTGGACTGGTAACGAAACTGAGCGAGCATCGCAAGACATGCAGCGAGCAGTTAAGGCTCTGGTTAGAACGGATGTCGGGGGGGGAGGTGGTCAAATGTGCGGACAAGTAGACTTATGGCGCTCGCGCTCGATTCCCGCTAAATTATACGCATGTCAGGTGGGGGAATCAGCCGTGGAATTTTCATCGAAGTCAACAACGCCCTTACGTCAACTTGTTGAGCTCTCTGGAAACATGGCGGCACTTGAAGAAGGAGCCAAGGTCGAAGTCAGAGCAAGACTTTATCTTGACGAAGCAGAAACGGATGTTGGTGAACACACCCTTAGGGTCGGCTTAAGAGCCGCCTACATCTCCGCAACTGCAGAAGGAGGCGAGATCTGCGGTGATACGAAACACGGCACGAGGATCCATCCCGACTTCATAGACAAAACTACCAGTCTGGAAGAGCTTGAGAAACGAGCGAACCGTTCCGTGAAAGGCGGAGAATACAATCTCTCCTTTTCCGCAGCCCCTACCGGTCCGGGTCTCGGCATTGGGGGCAAAAAATCATCGTCACAAGATGTGTCGACGGAGCAATCATTTCTTAGAAAGTCTGAGGGCGTCAACAGACACATTCCAGTGGAAATGAAAGGCGGGGACCTATGGAAAGTTAGCAACGAAAAAGAGGCGCTGCTCTCCGGAACCTATCTCAGCAAAGAGCAGGTGCTGTTCCGCGTGATCAGGGATAACCGTTTGGCAAATCGCTTCGGCGCCTCGCTTGCCGTTCACGCGAAGCGTCGTGACATAAATGTCCAGATAGTTCGACAAGGAACCCTATTGAAGCCAAGCACACAGACGCTCCTGAATTTGTTAGTGAGCAAGCAGCTTGCCGAGGTCGCGCAGGACAAAAATCCAGAAACAATCACTTTCGCAAGAGTAGACATTTTCGATGAGTGAAGATCCGTTCTTTTCACTCCCGAATCCAGGGCAGGTTGCAAGGGCGATCGAGTTTCTTGAGACGTCGAAGCTCGACTTTGTATCAAACGCTCGGGCCATAGGACTCGATCCCGGAACAGACTTCCGATTTGGCAATTTCGACCAAGTCGATTTCGGCGATTGCGACCTGAGAAACGTCGATTTTACAGGCGCGTCTCTTCGAGGTGCAACACGAAACGTCAATACGAAGCACGACCTCACTACTATTCTCGACGGCGCAGACGTTGAGGGATCGTTCTTTGACGATGAAAAAGAACTTGTAAGCGATCCAGCGCGCGAGCAATCATATCTAAAGGCCCATTGGAGTGATCAGGTCATTTGGCTCGACAGGTTCCAGTTCGGCGCGTCGTCACCGACCGGGGAGGACTCCGCTCGAATCCTCAATACATTTCTATGCTCCGATGATGCATTCGTTCGCCGGACCGCACTCGCAGCCCTTCGGATGACCGTGGGGACTGATGACCTATTATCGCTCATAGAGCGGGTCGTACTTAACTCGGGCGACCGGTCACTTCTTGAGCCGTCTCTGGAATTGTTGCAAGAGCTCTTTGAGCAAGAGCCGCAAAGAGTAAAGCGGATGCTCTTGAGCCAATTAAACGGGGCTTGGGCTGCAGAAGCAGCAATCTTTCTCACGGAGATGTTGGAGCCACGTCAGCTCTTGTACCTGTCTGAGCTAATCTCTCGGAACAAGTCCTCGGTGGTCAGAAGACGTTTCATCTCAGCTCTGGCTCGCAGGCAGGGTCTGGCAATTTTGGAAGTTGCTCGTAATCCCGAAACGGGCGACGTGTACGATTTTGACAGCTTCATTCCCGAAGTTGCTTTGGACGTTCAGACCAAAGCCATTTTGAGACGGAGAAAGAGATCGCTATTCGAGAGTCCCGACTCTGCGACCGATATTGCCATCGCAAACCGTTATTTTGGAAAGGAAGCGTCGGTCCGTCGGAATGTGCAGTCGGACATGGCGGTGTTCTCCAAACGGTATGGACTTGGATGGCATTTCATGGAGAAGAACGGGTTTTATGCAGACTACTCTTTCATAGGCGAATTCGTTACAGAGCCGGAAGAAACGCTTTCCCTAGCGGAGCAAACCCACAAACAGCCTTAACTTCTTTGGGGAAGTCGGGGATGGCGGATTGAACCGCCCCGGCTTTACCGGAGACCGTTTGGTTTAGGTTATGCGGCCATGGCTGGCGGTTGAGAAGCTCGTATTATTTTTTCTAAGGAAGGTTTTCGCCCTCGTTCGCCGCTTTCACGAGCTTGGAAAAAAAATTATTGGCGTCACCTGTAGAGATGTTGCCGCATATGGTCGCGCCATCGCTCATATTTGAGATTCTGCTTTAATATCTAATGTTAAGTTGCCTTTATGGAAATGCTTTGAGTGTAGTTTCCGATAATATGCAGTTTTAGTGATATTAAATACGTTAGCTTGAAAAATAAATAGTTAATTATATTGTATTTATAGAATTGACAGAACGATAATTGTTATTATTTAGATGGATATATATGGAAAGTATGCGTTCAGTCATATATATGTGAACATCTTGAATGGAAATTTCATTTTTTTCGTCTCTTCGTTACTGGCTGATCCAAGCGCTGATTCTGTTTTGGCAGATATCGTGAAACGGGGTTCCCTGAGCGACAATATGGCCGCGACCGGTGGTTCTAAGCCGGTTATCGCCGTCATCGCCAGAACAGATGTTATGGCCGTCAAAGCGCAACTTACCGAAGGCAATGTCGAGCGTATCATCGTTGGGCAAGCGGTACGCTTCACCGCCTTCAGATCGGCAGGGCAGACCAGCATACTGGGAGGTCCAGCCGGCATCGTTGTTGTTCCTTTCCTGATGACAGCGGGCGGTCGCCAAGTTGCCGTCGCGTTGGTGAGCGTCATGATTGCCAATCTCTGATCGGGTCGATCTCAACGCCAAAGCCAGTCGCAAGATGATGATGGCCTATCAAATATATCCTGAATATTATGTATTTCGTGAGGACTGAACCCATGCGCGCTAGAACTATGGCGGTTCGCATTGCGTTTGAATATATTTTAAATCAATGGAAATCCTACAATCAAAGCGAGAAAGGGAATTTTGCTATCCTGACCGCCATTTTATTGCCCTGCATTATTATTGCGGCTGGTTGTGCTTTAGATTTATCGAGATTGTTAGCTGCAAAGACGGAAGCGCAGGGATCACTCGACGCGGCTGTACTCGCGGCGGCTGTCACGGGAAGGTCTGAAGATAGTGAACTCAAGGAGACTGTGATCAGCTTTCTCGAGAGCCAGCGCAAAGGGCTGGCGGGCACGATTTCGGTTGTCGAATTCCATCGCACACGAAATCCCAATGTCCTATCCGCAACAGCCCGCGGCACCATTGCGACAACGTTTATGCAATTCGTGAATATCGATGAAATGACGTTTTCAATCACCGCAGAGGCTAGATGGGCCACGGAACAGACCATTGAAGTCGCTATGGTACTGGACAACACATGGTCGATGAATGGCGAGAGGTTACAAGCGCTCAAGAAGGCTGCAACGGAATTGGTCAGCGTATTGGAGAAAAACAAGGAGCCTGGTGGGATCCTCAAGATCGGTCTCGTCCCTTACGCCGATTACGTGAATGTAGGAATGTATAATCGCTTTCGTAGCTGGGTCTCTGTTCCGGATGAGTTCACTAGTGAGCGTTCGTGTGAAATGGTGACTACGGCCAGGATATGCGAGCGCGGTGCGTATAAAAGTTGCTCGAGGACTGTAGACGGCATTGCTGAAAGTTACGACTGCACACCGTATCAATGTGAAACAAGAAACGTCAGGCCCTATGAGCGATGTGTAGGAGGGGAGGAATATAGTTGGTTTGGATGTGTGGGTTCTCGACCTTCAGGCACACTACGGCTGACCGATGCTTCACCAAACACGCCGTATCCGGGAATCTTAAGCCCAAGAAAAAACTGTTTGAATCCAATCATCCCGCTCACCTCCGCGCTTGATGAGGTGCGTTCGGGTATTGTCAACATGGTCGTACAGGCAGGTGCATATAAGCCTTCGACCTACATTCCGGCTGGGCTAATTTGGGGGGTCAATATCCTCTCGCCAACCAGACCCTTCTCAGAAGGTCTTGCCTACGATGACGACAACAGACGTCCCAGAAAAGTGCTGGTGCTCATGACCGATGGTGCCAATACGATGACGCTCGATCAGTCGACCGGAAGACATCGCGAAACGAATAGCGAAAGTGAGTTGAGTAAGACGTATCGCGATATGCGGTCGATATGCTCGTATGCTCAATCCAAGAAAATTGACGTGTATACGGTGTCGTTTCTGGTTGATGATCGGATAGGCGAAGATGCGATGCGTAGTTGCGCGACATCGCCGAAGTATTATTTTGATGCGAAAAACGCTAAAGAATTGAAAGATGCATTTTCGAACATAGCGGCATCTCTTTCATCCGTCATTCTGACGAGATAGGACGATTTACGGTTCATGGCGCATCCGGCGATTTTCAGAAATACGTCGGATTTGCTGCCGGGGAATCTTTTCGCTCCTGTTGGGAAACTGATTTCCCATGGTGCGCGGGCGTCATCACGAATTGCCTCATAAATCTCGCCTTCGGTTGTTTTGCAAGTTACCGTATCGACGGCTTTGGTCATTACGGCGGCTCCAGGCATGAGAAGGACAATGCTGCGAAAGCCCTGTCTGTTGCCCAGAATGAATGACGTCCGCTGTTGAACGTTGCCACCGATATGTGCGGCCGGGGTGAGTAGATTCCGTCCGCGCCTTGCCAGCCAGCATTTCCTGCGCCCGTTTTAGGCATGAAGAAATTGTAAAGTATTTGAATATAACTATTCAGCAGAAAACTAATGAAGCACGGCTTTGGAACAATCGGTTCTCTTGCGTGTTTTTTTCGAAATGCGGCCCGGCGTTTCCGCCTGTTGGCGGGGCTGTCGTGCCGCCCGCGGAATGGTGACCTGTCCGTATTTGAAGGGGCAGGCCGGCGTTCTTCGGCGCATGCATGATGCAGTTGCGGTCAGAGCCGATGATACGGCTACCGAAGCCTTGATGATCAAGGTACGCGACGTGCAATGTCAGTCTTGCCGAACACCTCCGGCACGGGGAAGGAGCGGTATTCATGCCTTGAGGTTTCCCCGTGTCATTTCTTCAAAATGCCAGTATCCGCGCCAAGATCCTTTCGCTCATTCTCCCGCTCTGCATTGTCGGCCTTGGTGCTACTGCCTTCATGGGCAGCCGCTACAAGGAAGGGGACAACGCCTATTCAGATTTCATCGCCACTGACAACGCCGCACTGGTGGAGCTTGCACGCGCCAATCGTAACCTTCAGGCTATGGCTTATGGTGCCTATCAAGTGATGGCTTATGACGCCAGTACTGCGGGCTTCAAGACCGTCAAGCAGGAATATGAAACGGACAAGGCCGCATTGATCTCGCGCCTGAACCAGGTAAAGGCTATTTTCCCCGAGGAAACGGTGGCCTTGGATGGGCTTTTGAAACAGGCTCAAAGTATTGTCGCGATCACCGACAAGGCTGTTGAACTCGGCACTGCCACTCGCAATGAGGAGTCTTTTGCCGAGCTTCTAAAGGCTGACGCCGTGATCCGCTCCACCGGAAATGAAATGGCCCTCCTCCTCGACAAGCTCTCGAAAGGCGTAGTCAAGGGAAGCGACGATCTGACGGATCAGACCAATTCGACCATCCTGACGTCGTTGATGGTTGTTGGTATTGTTTTCGCGATGGGCATCATCGTTGCGATTTTCGTTGCATCGCGAGGCATCACCACACCGATCGCCCGTCTGCGCGAGCGGATGGCATCGCTTGCGGGCGGTGAGACCACGGCTGAAATCGACGGCACTGGCCGCAAGGACGAGGTTGGCCAGATGGCGGCGGCCGTTCAGGTGTTCCGTGAAAATGCGATCGAGCGCATTCGTCTCGAGCAGGAAACCGAAGCCAATCGCAGCCTTTCGGAAAAGGAACGCATCGAGCGCGAGCAGCAGAAGGCCAAGGAAGCTGCCGACGTCAAATTTGCCGTCGACAATCTTGCGACCGGTCTTTCGAAGCTTTCGGATGGCGATGTGTCCTATCGCATCGGCCAGCCGTTCACGGCGACACTCGACGGCGTTCGTAACGACTTCAACATGTCCGCCGAAAAGCTGCAATCGGCATTGACCCGGGTTGCGCAGAATGCCGGTGGCATCGGCGCGGGCGCAAACGAGATCAAATCGGCCGCCGACGATCTGGCCAAGCGTACCGAACAGCAGGCCGCAGCCGTGGAAGAAACCGCTGCCGCTCTGGAAGAGATCACCACGACAGTGAAGGATTCCACCAAGCGAGCGCAGGAAGCCGGCCTGATCGTCAGCCGTGCCAAGGCGGGTGCCGAACAATCCGGCGAAGTGGTACGCCGCGCCGTGGTCGCCATGGAGCAGATCTCCAAATCCGCTAACGAGATCAGCAACATCATCGGCGTGATCGACGAAATCGCCTTCCAGACGAACCTTCTTGCGCTCAATGCGGGCGTGGAAGCCGCGCGTGCAGGTGAGGCGGGCAAGGGCTTTGCCGTCGTCGCACAGGAGGTGCGCGAGCTTGCGCAACGCTCCGCCAATGCGGCCAAGGAAATCAAGGCGCTGATCACCACCTCGAACGATCAGGTGCAGCAGGGCGTTCAGCTGGTGGGCGACACGGGCAGGGCACTGGCGACGATCGTATCGGAAGTGCAGGAAATCAACCGGCACGTCGTCTCCATCGTGGAATCCGCGCAGGAGCAATCCTCCGGCCTCCAGCAGATCAATACCGCGGTCAACCAGATGGACCAGGACACGCAGAAAAATGCTGCCATGGTGGAAGAGACCAACGCCGCCAGCCACAATCTGGCCAAGGAGGTAGCTTCGCTCAACCAGCTTCTCGCGCAGTTCAAGCTCGCCGATACCGCCTATCAGCAGAAGAGCCACCCCGCTCCGGTTCGCAATGCCGGCGGCAACGACAGATACGTGGCATCCCCCGTACGCGCGCTTGGCCGCAAGATTGCGTCCGCATTCTCCGGTAACGCTGCTGTCGATACGTCAAAGGACGACTGGCAGGAGTTTTGATCGGCGATCGGTCAACGACATGAGCTTCGGCGGGGATATCCCCGCCGAGATGACCTGCGACGCGGGTGGTGCAACTTTCGACGTTGATGAACACGAAGCAGGGCCGCGTGATCGCCCAGCAACTCGCATGGCTCACAAAGGCCGCTGCACACGCATAAAAAGGGGCCGGATGTTACCGGCCCTTTTTCACCGCCTTCCCAAGGTTATGCGTTCTCCGGAATTTGCGGCCACCGCCCATTGATGCGGGCACCGCGCCCCTTTGCATTTCTTGGGTTCGGGCGGCTCTCTGAGAGTGGCGGGCGCTACACTCACCTTCCAATTAACGTCGCGCCCTGGTTTTGCGTATCAACCTAAGTCGCAACTTCGCGAGGGAAGGAGAGCGCTGCCAGCCGCTGTTGGCACTGATGTGAGACCGTAGTAAGAACGCTTATAAGCCATGCACAGCGTGGCGGCTCTCCGTCCGCACCGGCTGTCATAATCTCCTCATCCAGCAGCCTTAGAATTTCATCGTGAGAGATGCTTTGAACGTCCGCCCGGGACCGGGCATCATGCTGAGCGACAGCGGGTCCAGATAGTAACGGTCAAACACGTTTTCTATGCTGAAACCGGCGGTAGCATTTTCGCTGATCTTATAGGAGGCGGATACGTCGAACAGCGTCACCGGCTGGTAAACGAGCTGCGTTGCGCCGCCCCCGAACAGATGCCATGTTTGATCTAGTTTTTTCGTTGGTCCGCCTGTGTGGGTAACTCGTGTCGCAATCTCCAAAGCCTCGTCCAGAAAACGTGCTCCGAACGTACCGCTAAACGTATATCGGGGCGGGTTCTGCGCATTTGCAAACGATCCGGAAAAGCCGCCGTCAACACAACCCGGCACGTCCTTGAGAGATCCCTTGGACATCATCATCATGAACTCAGCGACGGCCGGCGCACATGTCTTCGCTGAAAAATTGTAGCTGGCCGACATATCCGCGAAGAAGGCACCATTGTCGTATGCGGTCTGGAGTTCCAGTCCCTTCACGGTAAATGAATCGGCGTTGTAAAACGCGAAACTGTTCTGAGATGCCAGTTCAGACTGCACTGGATCATCGTATGCATCTGGATGAAAGGGTTGATGACGGGTTACGTAATCTTTTGTCTTGTTGTTGAAGTAAGACAGGCGCGCCACAAGCGTGTCACCGCCTTCCGCAACATTTTCCATCTTGGTCGAGATGCCAATTTCAAGATTGCGGGCCTGTTCAGGTCTCAAGGTTAACGGTCCCGATACCGAAGCGCCGCTCGAGCTTGATTCCGTGATGCTAGGCATCCTTATCCCGTGAGTATAGGCAGCATGAAGCTTCCAACCGTCGAAGATCTCGTAACTGCCATTCAGGCTTGGCGCAAATCCGGCATCGCGACGCTGTAAATTTTCATGATAAAGTGTTCGCGAAAGCTTCACTTTGCCTTTCGGAGTCGTGTCGGCCTCGACCTCTGTCAGCTTGTATTTGAACGACGAGATTGGAACTTCGCCTTTCAAGGCGTTCAGGTCATCGTAGCTTCTGCCCATGGACCCGGGTATATTACGTGGGTCGGTTGCTTCGGTGTAGTTTCCGTCGGCGTCTGGGTACCAGTGAGCTGTTCCGACGGGCCTGTTAGCAATAATCGGATTATCATAATCGAGCAGATACTCATTATTGTCCGGATCCCAAATAGGCAGTCCTTCGTCATCAAGCTTGACGTCATAGATTACCTCCGGCATTAAAAAAGTTATTCTTCTTCTAGTGACCTCGTATTTTTGCTGACTTGTTCTTTTGTTATAGTCATAAGTCTTGAATTTGGTGAAGCGGCCGCCAAAGTTTACGCTGAGCCGATCATCCGGCTCCCACGTGATTTTGCCGAAACTGTCAAATTGCTCGCGGTCAGCCTGCTCGTGAAAACCTCCGCTGACCTGTCTGCCGTTGGCTCGGCTTGGGGCGTCGTCCGGCGGAAAAGCTTCTCGAAACGCAGCGCAGCGCCGTAGTTGATTTTGAAGTTCCCGATTTCAGTGTCGAATTTAGACGTATTAGCGATATCGGCTGAGGTCGTCTCGATGATGCGGGAAGCACCATAAAAACGCTTGTAGCACCATTCCTTATCCCAGTCGGCGCATGCGCGTTCCGCACTTGGCGTCGCGCTACCCAGATTTAGGTAGCCGTTATAGAACAGATGCGAATAGGCAAAGTTGGCGGTGAGGTCGATGAGGTCGTTGTCTTGCGGGTTCCATTTGTAGCGGGCAGTCACACTGTCAGTGTTGACCTTGGACGGCTCCCATTGCGGAATGGCACCTGTTGAGTTTCGCAAGATGTTGGAACTCATAATCTCGCCAGCGCGACCGTCGAAATAACGATAGCCGAGTTCCAGAGTATGGTCCTCGAACGGGCGCAACGTGAGCTTGAAAAGGGCAGATTCCGTCTCGTTTGAGGTGTTGAAGACCTCCCCTTTGCTAGGGTAGAGCTTGGCGACGGAATCCTGCTCTCGACCTTCCTTGAAGACACGATACTTGTCGCGTCCGTTGTTGCCGGCAAAATAGTTGCCGTTGTCGCGTCTGGCGTAAGCCGCAACGACATCAAAGTTTTCCTGGCTGATTGCAAAGGCCGCACTGCCATTGCCTGTCTGGGGCTCGAAAACAGAATTTCTGTCTGTGTTTTCAGGAGCATAAAACTTGTCGGGCATCGATGCGCTGTTGGAGGCCACGCTTCCGCGCAACCGCACGCCGATTTCCTTGCCTTCGATCACGATGTCCTCCGGCCGGATCGTTGACATGGCGATGGTGCCGCCAATCGCGTCAAGGGCGGGAGACGGCCCCTTGAACACGGTGACCGAGCTTATGAAATCGGGATCGAGATAGTTGCGTTCCTGCCGTCCGGCATAACCGCGATAGACGTCGAGGCTGTTTTCCGCACCGTCCACGGTCACCTTGACGCGTTTTTGCCCCTGCATGCCGCGAATATTCGGGTCTATGCCGCCGCCCGTGCGGGCCTCTCCCGTGTAGACGCCTGGGATCGCCTTGAGCATGTCTGATGGGCTGGATCCGGTCAGGCGGCTTAGGGTTTGCTCGTCGACAAAGTATGAGCTTTGCGCCTGATCGTATGCGGCGGCTTTTTCGCCATTAAAGCGTCCGAAACCGTTACCCGTCACGACAATGGGGTCAAGGACGGTGCCTTCCGGCGCTTCCCTGCCTGCAACGGGTTGTGAGGTTGGGGTGATGTTAACAACCCTGTCGTTCAGGAAGCGATATTGAAGTCCGCTGCCCTGCAAAAGGCGGCTTATGGCCTGGGAGGGTGTGAAAGAACCTGAAAGACCGGCGGTATTTTTCTCCCGGACTAGGGAGGTCTCAACTCCGATCTGTACGCCAAGGCGCGCCGCAAGCGTGTTGAGAGCCGTCGACAATTTGCCTGCGGGAATTTCGACTGAAATCACTTTTACTGGCATTTGCGCGCTCGCAACGGCCACCGCGCACAGGCTCGCGCTGCAATAGAATGCTGCGGCCATCATGCCGCGTATTGCGATCGTTCTTTTCATGTCCACGTCCCCCGGCAAATCGGATAGAAATTCGTTTCGGGGACTAGACGAATGATGACCTGTATTTCTGCAGTTCGCGGACAGAAAACTAGTAAATTATAGTCAAGAATTTTCCCGCCCGGCTGATTCGCAGCCCAAACGCACCGGCAAAATCGATGAGTGCGCGGTTTCCATCCGCGAGATTGAACGATCCAGTTATCCGCTTTCTGTTCAGACTTGGATTCAGTGTGATGACGCGGCCTGGAATGTGACGGAATATCTGGGCGACGACCTCAGTCAGCGGACGATCATCGAATACGAGGCGGCCGTTGCGCCACGGTGTCTGGAACTCTGACGAAACCGCCTCTGCGGGTCCGATGCCTGCCTGATCAACGAGGAGACGGTGTCCTTGCTCCAGCACGGTTTCCTGTTCGGTTTTATCCGATCGGATAGCGACCCTGCTTTCGCTTACCGTCACCTCGATGCCATTCTCCAGGCGATTGACATCGAAGGCCGTGCCGAGGGCCGTGACAGTGCCTTCGGCTGTTGCGACTTCGAAAGGCCCCAGCGTATCCGACCGCGCCACCTCGAAATATGCCTCTCCTTTCAGCAGTTCGAGCCGCCGGCGGCCATTAGAGAAGGACAGGGCAATTGCTGTGTCGGAGTTCATATGAACCACAGAACCGTCCGGCAGCGTCTCGCTTCTCATTTCTGCCTTGTCTGTCACCATGTCGGCTTTCAGCCGGATTGGTACGTCCAGTGCTACGAGAAGGGCACCGCTGGAAGCCGCCAGCAGCAGCACCGCGACAAGTGGTTTTGCGGAATGGCCGCCGCTACGGAAGAGCTTTTTTGTGAAGCCGGGTTCATTGGTCAGGGCAGTATGGGCCTGCTCCAGAACCTCAATGACGCGTTCATAGGCTTCCGCATGTAAAGGATCGGATGCGATCCACCGGTCGAATTGTTCTTTTTCTTCCGGGCTGGCGGCCTCTGAAAGACAGAGCACCCAATCCACGGCCTGTTGTCGAATACGCTGGCTGTCATTTGTCATGCGTCAGATTTTCCGTCGCGTCCATTTGGGGTTTGGATAGCCGCGTGTGGTGCCGCTAGTCGGAATTTTCCATTTTATCCAGGCAATGCAAAAGCGCATGGCGCAAATGTCTGTCGACCGATCCCCGGGTTATGCCCATGGCTACAGCGATATCATCGCGTGTTATCTGACCGATGCGATGAGCAATGAACACGCGCCGACATGTTGGTGGCAATCCCAGAATTGCCGCCCGAAATGCAGCAAGGCGATTGCGGAGATCGACATTTTGTCCAGGATCCTCTTGTTGCGCGGCGATGGCTTCCGCGGATAGGTCCAGTTGCGCAAAAAGCTTCGCCTCGAAAGCTGCCCTTCTCATTCTGTCGAAGCCGAGATTGACGGCAGCCCGAATGAGAAACGCCTTTATGCTGGACTTGTGTTCCAGTCTGTAATTACTGCTCGCGAGCTTTATGTAGAGATCGTGCACGACATCATGTGATAGGGCCTGATCAACACCCCGCCGGCTAACAGCTTGAACTATGTCTCTGTAATAGCGCTCTATTGTATCGTTGAGAGGACGTTTTTCTTCGGGAAACCGTTTAGAAGATAATTCGAGCGGCAGCTTTGAGCTCATTTTAGTCTTTCGCCAATTCAGTGAAATTGGTTTTTCGATGGCCAATAGCATCGGCGGATAAAAAAGCAACAATAACTTGATATAGGGAGTCAAGTTATTGCGCAACAATATTTCATTGTTATCAGGCTTTTAGTGAATGAAATAAGTAGCGATCGGTTGGCCCAATTGACCTGACACCCTAATTTTCCTCCAAATTTTGGTAGAGTCCGTTACTCGACGGTGTGGTTCAACTTTCATCCATCACGGCCGTGGGACAGGTTGTGGCGGCAAATACCGAGTTAATGCGTATCGTCCCACTCGATTCGGTTTTGGAGATTGAAGCCTATCTTCCGAACAAGGATATTGGTTTTGTGGAACCGCAGCAGTCCGCCGTCATAAAGATCGAAGCCTATCCGTATACCCGATTTGGCGTTTTGAAAGGAGAAGTGAAGCGTATCTCCTCTGATGCCATTCCAGAGCCAGATGCGCAAAATCTTGAATCAACGATGGCGCAATCCACGCAATCCGTTATCCCTATGGGCAATGCGTAGAGAGTGCAGCATCTTGTATTTCCTGTCACCATCGCACTCGAGGAGAGTGTGATGCAAATCAATGGTAGGCTGGTGACGGTTACGCCTGGCATGAGTGTGACTGTTGAAATCAAAACGGGACAACGACGCATTTTGGAGTATTTATTCTCTCCGTTGGCGGAAGTTTCATCCGAGGCGATGAAAGAAAGATGATTTGGCGTCGCTGAAGCCCGAAGCCCGTGGGCGGCAGCACGCTGCCTTTTGCATTAACCCTTGGTATGGTGGCGTCTGAAGTGGGCGAGAGGGGCTTCGGTCATGAAAACCCGATATCAAGTCTTTTCGAAAAGGTAGTTAAGGCGACGCCACCGGTTCAAGCGAAATCGGCGGCGATGATGATCGCGGCGCTGGCAAAAGCGGTCAGCGTGAAGGCTTCACAGACAAGTTTCATGGGTAGGTCTCCACAGTTCCCGGTTTACCGAGAGCAAGCCGCGCCAGTCGGGCGATGCCTTCACCCACCGTTCCGTTGGATGTGCTCTCACATCCTCCGGAACGAAGCCCGCTTGCCCATTGGCGAGCACGGCGGACCATCGTAGAGCGGACAAGGAAATGGGAAGAAGGGCGGCAAGCGGTAGCGGATGCACCGTGCGGAAGAGAGCGCCAGGCCAGCTGGCGATCACCTTAGCAGCGTAGCGTCAGGACAAGCGATTGTTACCGGGAACGGCGGAGACGGCCGCAGGCTGGCTCCGTGACGAAGGCATAGAGCGCGGTCGCCCACAGGTGAGGGCCGATAAAACTGCCGTGCGACCGGATCAGGAACCAATTAAAGGCGAGTTTAGCGCGTGCATGGGGGATAGAAATGTTCAGTTTGATCATGTCTGTCGATCTCGACGCCTGGAGATTTCCGGTCAATTATCACGGTAGGGCAACGTTCTCGTTATCTCGAAAGTTAAGTGACAAAGCGGCATGGGCTGAGAAAGAGATGGGCCAAAGCCTTGGCGTAGGATTTCGCCTCCTTCCGCAAATGACCCCTCAGTCCGATGCGGCGTCTCGAAACGAGTCGTGTTCCAATTTCAAAGTATTTATTACGAGTACATCTACGGCCAATTTCCAGTATCCAATCGTCTTTTCGACTTCGTAAAGCAACCATTTCGTGATCGGCTATTCCTCGACCTATCTACGTCAGTAGCCTCGCAGCTCGACCGCTTCTCCGAACAGCGGAGTTATAATATTCTGTTGCCTGTTGCACGGACCGATGTCTGGACTGCTCCATCGCCTCGGGAAGGGGAATTCCGCGATTGGCGGCCTCCGTCAGATATCCCGATCGTAACCCGTGCGCCGAAAATTCCCCACTGTCCAACCCTGCCATCCGTGCCCGCTGCTTCAGGATCGCATTGACCGACTGCGGATCGAGCGCACGCCGCGAGAGGGTGCCCCATCGCCCAATTCCCCGAAACACGCTCCCGCTCTCAATCTTCGCAGCTGTCATCCAGGCAGTCAGCGCCTCCACCGGCCGGCCGGTCAGATAGACGACATCGTCCTGTTCCCCGGGGTTGGTTTTCGTGCGGCCGAGATGGATGGCGAGAGAGGGGAGGGGGGTGCCGTTTTCGACTGGGATCGGTGGCTCGACGGTCAGCTGCTCGCGGCGCAGCCCGGCGATCTCGCTGCGCCTCCGGCCGCCGGACGCAAACGCTACCATCAGGATCGCCCGGTCACGGAGATCGCGCAGGCTGTCGGTCGCGCAGGTCGACAGCAGTTTTGCCAGGACGTCACCGGTGACCGCCTTGGCGCTCTTGCGACCCCGCGTCCGGGGGACGGCGCGAACCGAAAGTCGGATGGCCGATTTCAGGGCAGGGGAGGCGAAGGCGCCATCAAGGCCGCGCCATTTGGTCAGGGTCGACCAATTCGCCAGGCGCCGGCGCACCGTTGCCGGCGCATGCGGGCCAATGGATTTCAGAAACCCTTGGCTTCGAAGGTTTTCGTCGACGTCGGCCGGCATACCGTGACTGGCATCCGTTTCGCGGCGTTGCGGGTCCCAGAGATGATGCGCAACGAATTTTAGTAGGAGCGCTTCGGGCGCGGGCCAGGGCAGCGATTTCCCGGTTGCTGACAGGCCCCACGCCTCGAGATAACTGAGATCCGAGGTGAGCGCCCGCAACGTGTTGTCGCCCATGCCCTGGTTGACCAGATGACGCAGCGTCTCGATGTCTTGGTCAGTGAGAAGCTCAGCGAGTTCGTCGCGGCGCTCCATCGGTAGCACGGAAGCGATGGTGTCGAGTTCTTCAGCGCGGCGCTGGACGGCGTTCAGTAATGTCTTGGTTTTGGTCATGGAGGCTCCAAAAGGACGTTTTGGCGGCCATGACAGCCTGCTCTGCGCCGATTCTTTCTGATTTGCGACTCCAGATCAACTACCATCGATAAACGCGTGTTATCGATGGTAGATTGATCAAACGTCGATCGTGCGAAGTAAAGAAACCTAATCGCTCAATGGCTTTCTTTACAGAGTTTTTTTGTTATATATCAGGGGCTTATTCGCGCTAGAAAATGCCCGTCCAATACTCCGTCCGGGGTTTTGCGGCCGTCGAGGCGTTCAGGTATTGAACAAAAGCGTCAAGCTCTCGCTGGACCGCGTCACTATCTAGAGAGCCATCTTTCCAAGAGCTCCATACATGCCCAATCAGATCCTCGAGGCGCTCGGGAGGATAGATCCCGTCGTTTCGCATAATATCACCGAGAGTGTCATTCCCTTCCCACACGAAACCCATAGTATCACTCCATGTGGCAGAGCGCTTTCTTGGTCCGTGATTTATTTCCAATTTGTCCTTAGTGAAGACAAAACGGTAGGTGTCAGTATGACCCCACCGCGGCGAGAAAATTTCACAGCTAGCTTCGCAAACTTGCATCGTCATCTCCAGCTAATGGAACACCACCCGTATCATTAAGAGCGAGGGAGGCGCAACTCAGGCGTTTAGTGGGCTTACGCTCGCCAATTGCTATGCTAATCTCGAAGTCAACCATAGGTCCTGCGAGACTTGACTGGATCAACAGTCAATTTACCCAAATTATTGATAGATGCGTGCAGCACGACTACCGCACCGAAGCACGTAGCGACAAAAATCCCGCAATCTGAGGACGCTATGACGTTATGGTTATCTTACCATCGAGATTGATGAAGTCGTTCTGTTTGAAATTCGTCTTGTTAACGAAAGAGAGCTTCGACAATGGGGCTACCACCTCAGCCCAATTCTTTTCGAGATCGCTTTCCACGTCGATCCTGTGATTAACGGGTTCTGTGTCGCTTCGGGAGCGGACACGCTCCACTACTTCAGGTAACATATCTATCGAGTCTCTCGACCGTTCGATGAGATACTTTGATCCGTGAGCCAAAAGATCGCCACATGGCCAATATACCTATAGGTGCATTCAACTTCGAGCCCGAGGTCTTCAAGCATTTCGACAATCTGATGCGCAAAAACCTCATGTACCAATGGTTCTTTGAGAACTTCGAAGATCCGTGGAATACTCTGTCCTACGACCGCGAGAATGGATTTGTATGGGGAGAGAATGGACCTCATGACGCCCGCGATGAGCTTGAACAGCTTTTTGGGGAATTAGTGTCAGAGGTTGATATTGTTGAAGTTTCAATGGAAATCGAAAAGAAAGGGATTGTGTGGGCCCGAAAAGATCATCTACCCCCCACTCCGCTGGCTAGGTCTTGGGGCATGAAGGATGTAGAAGCTCAGCGTCCATATCGGTCTAATGATGCGTACTGGCGGGAATTGAAAGAACACGTGATCCCCGCTGAAAGCGGTTCTTCATCACAGCCATCAATCCACGACGACTACTTCTTCGCTGACCACTCCTTCGCAGGTCACGGCTTCGCTGGCGCTACGCCCAAGCGGCAAGAAGATATTGATCCGCTTCTCGTAGAACGCAGAGCACGTATTGCTTTACAGGCAGAACTAGCAAAGGCAAGGGAGGAGCTCGACAGTCTGAAGCACGAGTATCCTCGCAACCACAACAACCCGCCCGAGGAATTGGAAGTTGATCATGAGACGGCGGCGCAAGTCATAAACATCACAATCACGATCGAGCGGCTCGAGGTGCACGCTGGGCAGCCAAAACCCGATATCTCCAAAGTGATGAGTGAGGTCTCGCGCCTTCGGTCTGCGCTCCGCTGGTGGGGTGCTCGGGCGACAGCGTACTTCGATGGATTGGCTCCGGCCATAACGGTCGCCTACGCATCACCAGAGAAGTTAAATGCTATCGTTGACAGCCTATACCGTGCAGCCGCGAATTGGGCGGACGCTCTTCTTCGGATAATTTCTTGAGCCACCTAATCGCAGTGTCGTGATTGGAGAGGACGAGCGTTCAATTGGAAGTTAATCCAGTTGATGAACAATCATCTTAAGTTGACTTATAGTTTCAGACTCTCCTAATCTTTGACACAAGAGGAGTCTCAAAATGAAACGCGTTTTTACATCGTTCGACTTTGACAATGACGAAGATCTTCGCAACCTTCTCGTCGGGCAATCGAGGCATCCTGACTCACCATTTGAAATGGCAGACTGGTCTGTCAAAGCTCACATGACCGGCGATTGGAAGGAGAAAGTGCGGGCCAGAATCCGTAGCGTAGATCAAGTTATCGTCATGTGCGGAACCAGCACCAACATTGCGACCGGCGTAAGTGTCGAAGTCATGATCGCTCAAGAGGAAAAAGTTCCGTATTTCCTGCTCTGGGGGCGGAACGGTAAAACCTGCGTCAAGCCTGTCGCTGCGCTGACGACGGATAATATCTATAATTGGACTTGGCCAAATCTCAAGGCCTTAATCGGAGGCGCCAGGTGATGCGTAAAGCGCTGGTTGTTGGTATAGACGACTACGCCGCTGCACCATTGTCCGGGTGCGTGAATGACGCTGTCACGATGGCCTCACTGTTAGAGGCCCATGGAGATGGATCTCCGAATTTCGATGTCAAGCTCATCACAAGCAATGAGGTGAACGTCACTGCGGCAGTGCTGCAAGATGCACTTGAAGAACTTTTTTCTGGCGATGCAGATACCGCTCTGTTTTTTTTCGCGGGCCACGGCCTGATTAATCAAGAAACCAACGCTGGTTACATCGTCAGCCAGGACGGAAAAAAAGGAGGGTGGGGGTATTCGTTGCAGGAAATCCTGCAGCTAGCCAACAAGGCACATCCCAGAATAAAATCCTCCGTCATTGTTCTAGACAGTTGCCACTCCGGTTTCGCTGGAGAGGTGGCCGGCCTCGGCAGCGAGGGGCAGGTTTCAGTTATAGGAAGCGGGGTTACCATTCTCACTGCATGCCATCGCCAAGGCACCGCAGGCGAAGTTGGTGGACATGGTATTTTTACCGACATGCTGGTGGATGGGCTTCGGGGTTCAGCGAGCGATATCTGCGGGCGTATTACTCCCGCTTCTATCTATGCACACGTCGACCAGACGTTGGGTCCTTGGGACCAGCGCCCGATCTACAAAGCCAACGTTCAGCGATTTGTAGTGCTGCGGGAGGTGGCGCCGAAAATACCTCGGGACGTGCTACGGCGTCTGCCCCAATATTTCGGTGCCCCTACGGATGCGTTTGCCTTGGACCCGTCTTTTGAGCCCGAACGTGGGGACCAGGCTGAAAGCCTCGCCCATATACCGGTCGATGATGAGCACGTCCGAATCTATCGGGAGCTCCAGCAATGCAACCGTCATGGCTTGGTCGTACCCGTTGATCAACCTCATATGTGGCATGCCGCGGTTTTTAGCACCGGATGTCGCCTCACAGCGCTGGGTGCTCACTATCGAAAACTCGCTGAAATGAAGCGGATCTAGTATGAAAATTTTTGTTTCACACCAGCGGGCGGACTCGGATTTAGCCCACGCAGTCGCGGGTCGATTAAAGACGGTGCATGGCATCGACTATTATCTCGATCTAGTTGATCCGGAAGCACCCATGGCAGGGGAAGATCTAGGTGAATACATCCACAGAGAGCTCGGGAAATGCACACAGCTTCTTGCCGTAGTATCAGCGAACACAAAGACGTCTTGGTGGGTACCTTGGGAGATTGGCATAGCCACGGAGAAACATCAGCCAATCGCGACGTACGTTGGCGACCACACAGTGTTGCCTGAGTATCTCAGAAAGTGGCCGTATCTCAGAAACTCAAGTGATCTAGACGTTTATGCAGCGGTCAGCAGAAGGACGGAAGAAAGCTTCCAGCGTCGTCGGGCCTATAAAACGGCAAGCATCGCGAAATCAGAGACGACAAGCGACTTCTACGCTACGATAAGAAGCCTCCTTAGCCAGTAGAGCCGTCAACCTTGTTGAAACACACCATTAAGAAACGGCAGATATCTTCGAACTTGGGCACGATCACTTTCTTTCTCCTCTTCAGACAAGGCGCTAAATGGCGTCGCGATTTGACTTTCCCATCTTTCTACGAGGACAGATGGAATCAGCAACGAGCCGTCTTTCTGCTTTTCGGCTTTGTCATGGACGAACCGCTGCCAGTCCGCCCAACGCTCGTGTTCGATTGCGGCCAGTTGATCAATTAGACCGTCGAGGTTTTTACTATTGGTCATCAATCGATTGTACTCCAACAAATGACCATGACCGTAGTATATTCAGCGCCTTATTGTAAAATCGTTTGGAGAGGGCGTTATTTCGCCCTCGATAGACGGTAAAGGAGGCATCGCCCTTCAAAGAGCCCCTTGCGGTCGGGGCTTTTCAGTCCCGATCCTCCCACGGGATGATCGCCTGCAGGCTGGCGTCATCCTGGCCGGCGTACCGGCCGAGGTTGGCATTGAGGCGGAGCTGCTTGATGAAGAGGGTGAACTTGGTCCCGCCATTGTTGTTCTGGCCCTGCCAGATGGCACCGACTTCCAGTTCGTAGCCCGCGGGCGATTTGCCGAATATGCGATGTGTCGGCGCTCTCTCGTTTGCGGAGGTGAAAGGTACGGCGCGGATCTCGATGTCGTGGGTGAGGGTGGATATCCGGCCGGTGCCCACGGCGCCTGCGATGTCGTCATCTTCGAACTGGATGAAGTTGGTGAGTTTATTGTTGGTCATGGTGTCTTTCCTTTATCGGGGTTGCGATGACCGTTCATCAGGCATGTCGAATGAGCAGGGACTGCACCCGTAGGGCCGAGCACCGCGACGGAGGCTGCTCGCCGGAAAATTTGTTTCGCGAGGAAGCCGAAGGCGGGGAAATTTTCAGGGGAGCGGCTTTGCGGTATCTGCGGCGACATGCGAACGAGCATCAAGAGCAAACCGGGCAAAGGAAAGACGGCCTGAACCCACCAAGAGCCACCGTTCCAGCGTCGATATGACCTCGACATTCGTTGGGATTGTCCGTCTCCACGCGCTGCTGCCGACGAGCTCTCCGAGCTGCACCGCATGACGGGAAAAAACGTGAGCGCCATAGTCCATCTCTGGCCCAATCAATTCAGCGCTCCGGACATTTGGCGTGCCGCCAGAGCGTAGACAGAGCGTGTGAGGTAAAGTTCCCCCGTCGCTGCGCGATCGGTCATTGCACGGAGGTAACCACCCGGCGATGTCACTTCCCGCATCTCCTGTTTCTGGATAGTGATCGCAATTGCGACGGCCGCGGCCTGTTCTCCCATCTGCTGAACCGCGCGGTCGCGGGCGTCCAGTGAAATGCCAGCGCAGGCCGCCATTAGTGGGATCGACTTTATCAGGTCAGTCCAGCTTCTCGCGGTTATTCCCCACATGCTCAGTGCGGGGGTTCCCCTTAACAGGTCCTGCAGGGCAGGCAGACCGTTCCGCTCGCTCGGTTTCGGCTTGCGTGTCTCCGCATGCTGCCACAGGCTTTCCTCAAAAGCCCTCTTGCTGGCGGAGCCAGCCGCCTCAAAATTTTGTTGATCGGCCTTAGCCGATCGCCGTTCATTATTACTTCCTACGGGCTGATAGGGGTTTGTATTCTGTATGTGCTTATTGTTTTCGAGATGCAGGCCTATTGTTTTTGGCATACTTCCACGCACTTCCAGAGCGGCATTGAGGCCTGTTATCTTTCGTGCCAACCAATCTATGAGGCCTGTGGCCTTTCGCAGAACATTGCTGCTGGCGGCGGAGGGCTTGCCGACGGCTCGGATGACCCGGCGCAGACGCTGGACGGAGGCTGACAAGGAAACAACGCCGTCCAACGTTGCCTCCTCGATCAGCGCATTAAGCATTCTGAGCGTTCCGCGATACCTGCGTAGAGCTGTGTTGCGCGCTGACTGCTCAACTCGGGCGGTCCGAACCAGCTCCGTGAGTTCGCCATGGCGAGCAACGAGTATGCGGAGATCAATCCCGCAAGCCTCCGAAGCATCACCGTCAGTCCCACGGCCGGGGAACCGCTTGTAGTTCCCACTATCTTGCATGGTGATCAAGCCGGCGTCGAACAATCGGGACAGCAGATAGCTTACACGGCTCTCAGAGCGGTTCAGTTCGAAGGCCAGATGCTTGTTTGATTTGAAAACAATCGGACTACCGTTCTTTTCAAAAGCCTCTTTGGACGCGGTGTTGACCAACAGCATAAGCAGGTGCGCTTCGGTGGCATTGATCAAGCCGGTGCAAGGTAGCGCTTGCGAAAGAAAGGCGAGCTCCGATCGTTGAACAGTTCCGAGCGACGCGGTCTTCGCCATTGCGATAAACCTCATCCTCTGGGGCGTGATCTTTCGTCCCTGCGGCCGTGTTGAATGGCAAAGCGTCTCCATTGTCCCCTACTTTCAAAAGCAGAGACCAGGCAAAGACTTAGCGTTCGCCGAACAGACGTTTTCTTGTTGACATTGGGGCGGGGAGGGTGCGATAACGGTTTTGGCTTATATATTATTACTACCCAGCCGCTTCCGGATTTGTTCGGGAGCGGTTTTTTCTTTTCTGGTCTGTGTGTTCTCTCCGTGACATTTAAAATTCAGTCAGCCGAACTGATTCCCGGTCTGATTTGCGCGTGAGCATAGACGACTATTTAGGTAGTCGCAAATAGTTCTAAAATTGGTGCGTTAACAAACTTCTTTCCAAAAGCCTGATTTTTATAAACCTATGAAATATAATGATATTTTATCTACTGGTTTAATTTTGGTGCGGCATTTTGCGTGTCAAAAAGGTAATATTTGCTTATTTAAAATGCTACCGAAAGACAAATAGACGCTCTCGTGTCCTCTTCTTTCGTCGCTAAGAAGCGCGATTTCAAAGCGGCCCGATGCACTTGTCGGCGCTAATGACGGAGGAGTTCGGCCCGTGCGGCGGAAGTACCTAAGGCGTCATCGAAACCGGGCCATATTTCCAGAGCAGCAGATGATCACCGGATCGCAAACCGCGCGATACGGCTTGCAAAGCTCCTGGAGCCGAAAGATAACCCGGCCGTCTACGGGCTTGATTAAACCTTTCGGCTTTTATTAATCTCTCCCGATGAGCGAATTCAGGATAGAGCCACTTACGATCCTATGGGGCGATTTCGAAACCCTTGAGACAGTCACGGACTTGGCCAGGTGCCTTTTAAACAAATGGCCGGCTGGCACCGACGGAGAGGCTTACGTCACTGCCCTCATGGTCTGCTCTGCCGTTCTTGAAAACGGCTTGGATGATCGGCCAGAAGATGCGCGGGCGGCCTTCGTCGATGCGGTCCACGAAGCGCTTCTGTCGGTTTCACCGGATGACGACGCACTCGAATGGTGAGACAATAAACTGTGAATCGCCCGTGTATAAATCAACCGTCTTTGCGCCGTGCTGATCGGTCGAATTGGAACATATCTCTTTGAGGATAGTGCTCCCAACAATGCCAGGATGACATCTCCGTCTTTGAGCTGGAATATCCGAAGCCGCCCCACTTCTTGCAGCCCGAATGTTCGCAATAGTGCTCGTCGAGAATGCCGTCGCCGGCCTTAATGGTCTGGTCGCTCAAAGATGGGCGTCTCCGAATATGTCGACCGGTCCCCTCGATGTTTCAATCAGAGGCCAGCGAACTTTCTTTTTCCATTTGTCCAACGCATCCTCGGCGGACGAACAGAAGACCCATTCGATGAACGCGTCGGAAATGTTGGGGTGGTCGTAGTAAACGGCAGCGATTCCCTTGCGCTGGCTGAACAAAATCTCCGTTCTAGCGCCGGTCGGTATGTCGTCATCGTCCGCGAGTAGTTCTGTGGCAACGTAACCGGTGAAAACTGTGAGGTCAGAATCCCGGTCGACTTCAGCGATGATTCGCGGATCAAGGTCGTCGTGGCTGGCTTTCTTTGCGCCAACGAAGTCACCGTCATCCAGTGGGGATTTTGCGTATAGGCCGTGCTTTTCGAGCAGGTATGGACGAATGCGCATGTTTGCCTCCTATCCAAATAGATCCTGTTGCGGCCTTTCTTCCTCAACTGGCAGCAGCACGAGGCCGTCGTCAGGCAATGGCCGTTGAAGCGATTTCGCTTCGTCCCACGGCGCGGTAAGCCATGTCTCAACTTCATCTTTGTTCGTCAGAATGACCGGCATTGCCTTTGGGTGGATCGGCTTGACGACGCTGTCGGGTCGGTCGTCAGAAATCCATAGAGCTGGTGACTGCCTTCGCGTGGGTTCTTCATCGATCCGCGAACACCGTTCCACCCGGTCCATATTCCGGCGAAGAAGGCGAGGGGCGTTTCCTCGTTGATCGCAAACCAGCGTTTGGTCTTGCGTGGCGCGGTGTCCTCCCATTCGCAGAACATTGTCCATGGCACCACGCATCTGTTCTCAGGCCTAAGCCAGCGCCGCCAGTGCGGCGACGTCACATTACGAATATTTGTGACGCCCGTGTCCGGCTTCCCCTGTGTGACGAACTGCGGCGACGGCATTCCCCAAGTCAGGCCAACGAGTTCGCGGCTATTTTCTCCGTTCCGCACTACTGGCGCTGATCGGTCCGGGTAGATCTCGATGTCAGGCTCGAGGTTAAGCCGCTCCTGCATGACGCCCACGATGTCGCGCATTGATTCCTGATTGGTTTTCACACGGTACAAGTTACACATGCTGACCTCAAAATTTGGCTTGTCAGTATTCGCACCATCATTTGTTCTTATTATGTTCCAGTATAGTGATCGAGTCAAACGAACGGATCGCTGCTCATCTCAACTTGCAACACGCGAATAAGATCCTGAAACTGAACGAAAATTACCGAATGATTAAATCTGGTGTTTAACAAAGGGTATTGTTTCACACCGCCGATGGCGGTCCATTAATCACATTGTTGCCCTTTTGCTACAATCCGAAATTAAGGCTGCACGAATATGATTGTATTATGCCGTTCTACATTGCCGACTCCGCATTTCATCTGCCATTTGTGAGTCAGCGCACAGCCAAAGAGGCGGGGACAACCAGCTCTCAGGACGTGCGTTGGTGGAAAATAAAATTTGACTGGAGGTCAACCATGAACATCAAGAGCCTTCTCATCGGCTCCGCTGCGGCTCTCGCAGCAGTATCCGGCGCTCACGCTGCCGACGCTATCGTCGCTGCTGAGCCTGAGCCCCTGGAATACGTTCGCGTTTGCGACGCTTTCGGCACTGGCTTCTTCTACATCCCCGGCACCGAAACCTGCCTGAAGTTCGATGGTTACATCCGTTTCCAGACCGACTTCGGCCGCAACGTTTCTGGTACGTCTGACTGGAACTCGTTCACACGCGCCCAGTTCAACATCGACACCCGCACCGACACCGAACTCGGCGCTCTGCGTGGCTACATCGGTCTCCGTGGCCAGGCCAACAACGACTCGAGCCGTGGCGTCAACGTCGACCAGGCTTTCATCGAACTCGGCGGCCTGAAGGTCGGTTACTACTACAACTGGTGGGATGACGGTCTCTCTGGCGAAGTCGATAACCTGTCTTCGAACAACACCCGTCTGAACGCTATCCGTTACACCTACGACGCTGGCTCCTTCTACGCTGGTGTTGCAGTTGAAGAACTGGAAACCGTTGTTGCCGGTAACGGCGTTGGCAACCTGACCAACAACCTCGGCGTTTCGCAGCTGAACTACACCCTTGCTAAGGGCGAGCGCGACAACAACGTTGGTATCTCGGCAATCATCGGCGCCAAGTTCGGCGGCGTAAACGCTAACCTGCTTGGCGGTTACGACACCGACGCTGAAAACGGTGCTATCCGTGCAATCGTTACGGCTGACATCGGCCCCGGCACCCTCGGCATTTCTGGTGCATGGGCTTCTGGCGCAAACGCTTACTACGAAGAGTCTGAGTGGACTGTTGCTGCTGAATACGCCATCAAGGCAACTGACAAGCTGACCATCACCCCCGGCGCTCAGTACTTCAGCACGCTGGACATCAACACCAACGGCGACTTCGTTGGCGACCGCGATGCATGGCGCGCTGGCGTAGCTGTTGGCTACAAGATCACCAACGGCCTCTCCACGCTCGTTTCGGCTACCTACCAGGACGTAGACGGCACGAACGGTGTTAACGGCGGTGGCGACCAGTGGACTGGTTTCGTTCGCCTTCAGCGCACGTTCTAATCTGATCTGACATCTGTCAGTGATGGAAAGCCTCGGCAGAAATGCCGGGGCTTTTTTGTGCTTTTCAATGCCAAATCTCAATTACTTAACGCGCTGTAATCAATGCAAAATTTCTCATTAATGCTTATGAGGAATTTGCAAGAAAATAAGCAAGCCGAAGCATTATTTTTTGGACAATGTCCGAAAATTTGTTTAGCATGTTCGTGAGTTAGAACGCTCGGATCAACCCTGATCCACCGGGGCCGAGTGGATAGCTCCAGTCAAAAGTTCCTGATGAAAATCAGGTTGCTCCCCAGCTCTCCAGGCTGGGGAGTTTTGTTTTCAGGGGTTAATCAACCTTTGGCAGGGCGATCGCGCGTCGCCGTTCTTGCAAGTATCGCGTAGGTGCTTCGCAATTGCACCACGGCCAAATCAATCCATGATGACTTGTCTTCGGCATTGGTTTTGATTGGCTCATCCTCCTCCATTCTTCTTCGAAATCCGAAAGGGCCATGTTCAACAGCCTCCAACGGAAAGGCCTTGAGATGGAGCGCGGATCTCGCCCTGAATGTATCAGCCTGAAGCTGAGCACGCCTCGAATAGAGCACGCGCCAGAGGGCATCCAGCCTACGCCTATTTCGAGAATCCCTGTTTCCCGTCGCTGCTCGTCTGCAAAGCGCATGGCATCGCCAATATCGCCTTGTCAGAAAGAGGTGCCTGCGCACAAAATCCTCCATCTCCGCGCCGAAATCGACGTTAACCAGGTGGCCCCTATCACGATAAGTGGTTTGAGCGGATTGAGCATATGCATTGAGCCTGCCGGCGAGCTTGTCCATTTCACCGCTGACTTTTGCGGGATCATCGTCGATGATCTGATGCACAGATCGAAAGGGTATGGTCTCTATCAGCTGACCTATGCGAACAGTCATACACTCGCCTTCAATATGGGCGAGCGTCCAGATCTTGCCATCGAGAGGCGCGGCTCCCTGAAGTTTGCTCTGAGAGGTCATCATCAACCTCACACAGCATAAGCCGCTGAACCCTGGCGGGCTCGATGGCAGGCCAAGGCGTAAGCCGTCATCTGCGCCAATAGGTCTTTGTCCTCCGCGCACTTCTTCGGAAACCATTGACGAACGGCAGCAGCTACGGCTTCGTCGCCAGCGCCGCCGTGACCTTGCAAGATCTTCCACTCCAGATAGCTTTTCGCGAAATCACGCCTTGTCCGGACTGGTCTAACGGAAAACAAATCTTGGCGTGCCGTGGCAAGGCGCGCAGCCTGTACGGCATCCCCAGTCGATGGGAAATACGCCTTGATCAGCGCTTGCTTCGTCGCCTCTTCAGGCGTGGCAAAGCGATATCCTCTGCCGGCATGGTAGAGGACCCGCTCAGTCTGATTTAGACCGGGATCGGTTCCGTCATCGTACTCAATCACGTCGAATATCTGGTGGGCCTGCGTCATTTCCGCTCTCCTTTCAAAACGCGAAGCGGCCTTTCGTCTGCCCGGCGGGCAGGAGCACTCCGCTCCTGTCCCCGAGCTCGTGCGGAACAGCGGGAGAGAGGGGGGGCAAGATCCGGAGGAGAGCGTGCGAAGCGCGCGGCCTAATGGTGCGCAACGCGGTTGCACCCTTCAGGGTGCGACGGAATTGCTGCACCGGAGGGACGAGGCGGTTCTTGCTGGGGGAGAGACGGGCAGAGCCCTCTTTCCCCCGACTATCGAACTTGCGGCCGAAAGGTCGGTTAGACAGGCCACCGTTTCGAGCGGGCGCAGCTCGCGCGATCGGCAAGGTGGCGCTTGCGAAACCGCTGTCGATAAGGATGGAAGGAAGAGCATCGGAGAAATCAGCATAGCGCCGGCCGTAGGACGGGATTTCGGGAATTCTCGACACGCTAAGAGCGGAACAAGGGCAGCCGCAGGAGCCTCAGCGCAGCGGCCCTTCAGGGGAGGCGGGACCGACTGACCCCGCCCGTGCGTTCCGCACAAGAAAGGCCGCTCTCAGGCGGCCGTCATTGATCGGGTGGGCGGGGTGTTCGAGGGGTGGGGCCAAAGGGGAACCCCTCGGGCCTTGTCCTGCCGCTCGATGCGGAAGGGCGAGGCGACGGGACACTAATCAGGTGCGACTTTCCACTGCCCGGATACGAACCAAAATGTCGTGGAAAAAGGGCACCGCCTCCAAATCCTCCTCTCGATATTCGTCTGGATGTTTCTTTCTCCATTCGATCTCTTCAAGAGCGAGGGACGGCGGAACAATCCCACGAATATGAAATACGCCTACCGAAATTCCAGTCGCCAGCTTAGACTGCCTCAATATCGGTCTTTATGAAATCGTCACCCTTGAACAAGAGGGGCAGACGGTACTCCTTTGCACATGCATAAACGAAGCAGTCTCCCATGTTCAGGCGAGCGGGATGGGCCACAAATTTTCCGAAGTTACGCGCGGCATCGATGGCTGCGCGGTGGGTTTTGCCACCAATCGGCATTTCACGAGCGGCGATCAACGTTAAAAAACTATCGATTTTTTGTTGGGCGGTATCGATTAATTCCGGAGGGATTGGGGCCTGCTGACCGACCTTTGCATTCGCCATTTGGCGAGATAGGCTCAACACCGCTTCGAAAACGGTCATCGACGAATAGAAGATCGGCTTTTTTGCGTCCTCAAGTTTCGCAAGAAGGGAGCCAGCGTCGCTCTCATTGGTGAGGATCGCGATGATCGCGGATGCGTCGATATACATTTATTCTTCCCACAGTTCGTCGGTGAACTTCTTCATATCGAAAGGCTTGGGGTTCGGGCCGAGCACGGAACCGATTTCGTCTTGGAGCTTCTTGACACGCTCGCTCAACGGGATCGCGTTTTCGGCCCGGGCAAGCTCATTTTCGAGAGCGCGCCGTACAGCCTCGGTTTTATTTGGGGCCTTGGTTGCCATCTGAACTTTTCTTGCAAGCTCATCGACGGCATCATCGCGGATATAAAGAGACATGTCTGAATCCTTGCGCGTATATGCGTTGATAGATATTCGAATATTCTATTCGGAATATACACTTTTGCAAGCTCAAAAGAAGCTCAACTGGCCGCGTTTATCGGCGGAAAAAGGCTCGAGGAAAGACATGTCAAGCGCCAGCGATTTACTTGCACCGTCCGCTGCCTCCAGATCCTCTTTCACTGAGATGCGACTGCGTGTCTCCGTGAAATCGAAACAAGCAATTTCAGTTATGATGGTGGTATCTTTCCAATCGTTCTTGAAAATCGATGTGTCGACACCGACGCCCGCATCCATTGTGAGGCCCGTCGCTTTCTCGAACTCCACGCCTTTGCCCTTAGTCTGACGCTCATAAAAATGACGGCCTGAATATTGGAAAGATGCGGACTGCTGCGGAATGATGAACGCGCCAAAGTCGGCCAGCTCCGCGGCGATGTCGATCACATGAAACTCAAACTCACTCCCACGGTAACGAGGGCCGTTGGCACTGCGGCGGACGCGGCCAAAGGGTGGGTTGCCGATCGCAATATCATAGCGGCCCAGGTCCAGCTCTCGCCAATCGAAAACATCGGCATTGATCCAACGGGCCTCCGGCACAAGCTTGCGCCCAACTTCGCAGTATTTCGGGTTGATCTCGACACACGTCAGTTCCGTGGCGCGGCTGCCATACCTGGCGCGCTGGCCGACGAAATAGGAGAGAACGCCGATACCCGCGCAAAGATCGATCACACGCCCGCCCGCGCCATCCAGCGCGAAGTCACCGGCCAGATCGAACGGCGTGAAAAAAGCGCCAGCTGCGCCGTTGATGAATTCCGCACCCTCGTGCCAGTTACGGTAGACAAACTCGCGTTCGTCCTCGCTCAGCCGATCCTTTGTTAGAATTGCCTCGGCCTCTGCGTGTGCCTTGCGCTCTGCCTTTGTGAGTTTCGCCATCGTCCAATCTCCTATTTCCGCGTAGCGGTTAGCTCTTGCCCTCTCGGGCAGGAGCACTCGCTCCTGCTCCCGAGCTTCCGGCGATCCGGACGTGGGGGCGGGGGACAAGGAGAAAATCGGGAGGGGGATCACCCACCCGAAGGGCTGGACGAATATCCTGCCGCGACACGGCGCAAAGGATCCTCGGCCAGTACTGCACGACAGCGCACAGCGCTGGAAGGAAGCATGGGGAAACCCGATTTTGTCCTTGTGGGGGAGGGGGAGCGGCGCTCCGACTTCCCCTACCGGCGAAATCGTCGCGCAGCGGCATTGTCGGCCGCGATCGCGGCCGGAGCCTACACCATCACTACGGCGCTATTGGGAGCGCGTTCTGGTTCCGGCTCACACTATCGTCGTGGAGAAGACAACAATTCTACATCCAGGGACGATGAAACAAAAAACGGGCGGGTGGGGAGCTCGAGGGGCGGGGCTTCAGGGGAGCCCTTCGAAAGCGGTCGGGTCCCTCGCAAACCCGACCGGCCGCCGCATCTTCTAACAGCAGAGTGCGTTAGCGCGTATCCTTTCATCCGCGACATCAATGCAGCCGCCGAGTTCGAGGTTCGTGAATTTGCTCCAGTCGGGTTCTTTGAGTGCCGTGCAGCAGTTGAAAAGGTCAGCCGGTGAAAATGAGGTTGCGGGGCGCATCAGCGTGCGCCCTTCAACTTCGCCATTTCGGCACCAAGAAGCCAAAGCGCCTTGTTGAGCTTTATGTCTTGGTCAATGCCGGTAACTGCTCGGGACTTCACGCGACGCGGACGGCCGAGATCATCACGGCCAATGGCACGAATGCCGCCCTTGACAGAGTTTTCCTGCACCACGTTCCATGTCGTCCAGAGATCGTCCCCGCGATCTCCGCTGCGGCGCTGCGTCAGGAGCTGATCGGACTTGATGGGTGTTTTGGTTTCTCCCTCGGCGTCCCCGAAGCGCAGCACATGCGCACCTTGCGCAAGAATTTGCTTTTCCTCTCGGCTGAGGCACATGCTCGACCAGTCCTGCGGTGCCACAAGCGCGTCTTCGGCTGCTTTGAGAACGGTATAGGTGCCATCGATGACTTTCGCCTGAACATCGCCGGAATGGCGGACCTTGATTTCCTCGATGGTGCCAGTCTGGGCGACGAGAGAATTCAGGCAACGGATGCGGAATAGGCCCGCCATCAGTTCATAAGCACTGGTGCCGTCATTGGCGTTCTTCAGGAGGATTTCGCAAACGGTGTCGCCCACGCTGTAAACCTTGCCGTCATCGATGCGGCGCAGGCGGATGAGGTGCTTTGTGAAATCTGCCTTGCCATCAATCCGGCTGGATGACTGTTTTGCACCTACCGCAACGAAGCCCTCTTTTTCGAGGCCACGGAGGATTTCGATGGTCGGGATTGGCTTGAAGCGCTCCGATCTGCTCTCATGCGCTGAGGTTGCGAAAATCGACGGTGCGAGCTTGCGAAGCTGATCTTCGGCCAAAGCGTAGCCGGTGTCGAAACGAGCGGAACTTGCGTAAACGGACATGATAGGCCCTCCATTGTTGCCACGGTCTAAGAGCAAGCCCCGCAGTGGGCGAAGCCTTTACCCACCGTTTCGGTGGATGTGCTCTCACATCCTCCGGAACGAAGGGGGAAGGGCGAAGCCCGCTCCCCGGTGATCCGGGGCGCTAGTCATGGGTCTGGCCGGCTGAAGATCGGAAGGTTCGCCGCCCTGGCGGTGAAAGCCTATTTTCTGACGGACGGACAGGCGTGAGCCTGCTTGCCCATTGGCGAGAGCAACGGAGCATCGTAGAGCGGGGAAATCAAACCGTAGGGAAGGGCATCAAGCGCAGCGTATGCTCATTGCGAAAGAGACCGCTAAAGCGGTCACTCTTGTTGTTCAGGACAAGTGATCGTAACCGGAACGGCGGAGACGGCCGATAGGGCGGCTTCGTGGCGAAGCCATAGAGCACGGTCGCACATTGTGCGATGGCCCCTACGATGCTGACTAGCGATCGACAAATTTAAACTTCTTCGTATAGACAGGGTGTTATCGCAACCAGGAGTTAATCTGTGTCGTTAACAAAACTCGCGGCCCGAAAATCACAAATCCTGTCCTTCTCTCAAAAGCAGGACGTGACGGGATTTTTCATTCAAGATCTGCTGAAGTTTCTTTCCGTGGCGGGCACCCTAAAAGCTCCGGGCAATGGGCTGAACCTAGGATTTTCGGCAACCGTTGATGAGCGCTACCTGACCCACCCGGTCCTCCGCGTCCTGCTCGAAAACTATTTCCTTTGCCTGTGGCTATTCGACGATCTCGCCCAATCGTCATCTCGATACAACAACGTGTTGGGAAAGTTTGCGGATGATTATTCGAAACTGTGGAATGAGATAACCGCCGATCCATCTTTAGCCGGCTTCATGGCAGGGGCTGGATCAGTCCTTCCTAATGCCGCCAGCCTAGCCGTGCCACAAGGGAGCCTTCTTGACGTCAGAAGTATGCTGGCCGCAGTGAAACGTTTGAACGGGACACGTTCAAGCGATCTCTATGTACTTTATCGGATCACGAGTTTCGACGTCCACGGCAGATCGTTGGCAAGTATGATTGAGGCCGCCTTTTCGCAAACGGCGCTCCATTTTCCGATCCTTGATGTGAGCACAGCAATCGACCAGATGTCCATTGATTACGAAACCATATTAGACGATCTCATCGCTAAGGGCATGATTCCATAGACCACTCTCTAGGAGCAGGTCAGCTTCAATAGTTTCACGGCCTACTTGAAGATGGATTCGCCCCAGCCTACCAATACAACACTGCGTTGAACGGGGAGAGGTGCGGTGAACATAAACATGTCATTCAGATGCAATGAATGCTCGAACCAAACAAACTGCAGAGTTGGCCTCAGTAACCGTGACATTCAACCTCTAAAGTTTTCCTGCAAACGATGCGGCACTGTCATAGGCATTTATCTCACGGCCAAGGACGCGGACACTCTGGACACTAGGGCGTTCGCAGCGATCCGCGCCGGCATTCGGAATTTTAACCCGCATGAAGGGGTCCAATGGACGGTTACCAACGCCACAGAACTTGCGCGAGAGGGGATGTTTGAGCCTGAAATCGACTTCGTTGATTTGCATCTCGACTTCCCAGTTGTGTTTGGAACGTATGTACCTGGGCAAACGCCATATATGCGGGCTGCAGAACGCGCTGGCAGCGGAAACGCTGCATTTCATCGTGCTCGGTTGGGCATCGTCAACGAACAGTACAAAAAATATCCCCAGGTCGCCGAGCTGATCTCCAAATACGCGAAAGGCTATTATGGGCCTTTCTCCGACTATGCCTGGAGGAGGTTCAAGGTAAAGGTCAAGTCGCAGAAGATGGAGGACATCAACGCTGCGCTCTACGGCGTCGTGAGTGAGTACGTGCTGCCATTCACTCTGCCGGATGACAGTCGTGAAGTCGTGGCAAAATTCACAACCCTTCTGGTCGACCTTATGAAGAATAAGCGAGACGCGATGGCAGCCTTTCTGCAGGAGCTCTACGATACCGGCTTCTTGGAGAACCTTCAGAAGGACTGTCTCAAGTTGTACAGGCCGGTATTTGAGGCTGAATTACCGCTCAGGCCAGCACTATTCCTAGACGTCGATCAAACGTATACGACTGAAAGGACGGCGATGCGTGTAAGTTCTCAGGATTTCACCGAGTATCGGGAGGTCTATAAGGACATGGCTGAGGTTTTGAACCGGCAGCTTGTTTTAGTCGCCGGCGTAGGCAATCTGATCGAGCGAGGGGACCACAATGCGTTTGCGATGAGGGCCAGCAAATCCGGGAAGCAGTTGTCGCCCGCGTCACTTGGTGAGTTCGCCGATGTGGCGCTTGGGAACAAACTGCAAGACTTGGATAGCGGCTGGTACACCATCAATCCACTGGCCCACGACAGTGAACTCCGGAACGCTATTGCGCACAATAAGGTCGACTATGACGACGTCACGCAGGTGATCACTTACTATCCAAAAATGGAGGGCATGGAGCGAGAAAAAAAGCGCGAAGTTGTCCTGCTAGACTACATGCATCGTTTGCTTATGCTTTTTCGCGAGATGCACCGCCTGCATCACTTGGTGAAATGTCTAAACTACGCGCTGCTTATCGAGCCAGGTGCAAGTATGATCAGGAAATCAGCACCATCGGTTGGATGAAAATACTGAACGAACTCACCTGCGTTCGAAACGGCTTTGTCAAGATTCCATTATCTTTGAATACCTACTTTCTAACAGGCTCCGAAGATCCCTGCGACCGAATTTTGGCCGCGGGATTGCTCAGAAAAGGCTTTGTCGTATTCGGCGTCTTCACGTGACGAGCGTAGCACGAAGTGCTTATAAATCATCACCACGTCGGACGGAAAAGGCCGCCTTGCGTTGGCCTTTTTTAATATCAAGCGTCCGCAATGGTTTTGACCAACGCAACGACTTTGCGTCTCACTTCATTGTCTTCGATTTTCGCAAATGCTGAGTTCAACTCAACGGCTTCCGGTGAGGCGAGATATACAGCGAAATCATTTTCTAGAGGCGGCTGGCGTTCCACCGGTTCGCCATTGCTCTCGAAAAAGGAAGACACCGGAACGGCAAGCACGGCAGCAATTGCCTGCAATCGACTGGCGCCGACGCGATTGGTGCCCTTCTCATATTTCTGCACCTGCTGAAATGTGACGCCGAGCGCCTCGGCAAGCTTGCTCTGGCTGAAGCCGAGAAGCTGGCGACGGAGGCGGATACGAGCGCCTACGTTCACGTCGATCTGGTTTGGAGTTTTGGGGGAGTTCAGCATTTCAGGTCCTTCGGGTGGGCGGGGAGTTCGAGGGGCAGGGCGACAGGGGAGCCCCTCGAGCTGGTCAGGCACGAGATTGAAACTGGCCGCGCCGGGGACATGGCGCGGCCAGAGATTGGCGGCTTATTCAGCCGCCTCGGGAAGCGCACCGCCAAGAGGCTCGCCGTATTCTTCGAAGTTGTCAAACTGGTGATCAGTCTCGCGCTTGTGCGTGGCGTCGGTTACGATCCGCAATTGCGGTGGCAACCAGCCGGTTCCGGCGATGTTGCGCTCCGCGTAAGCCGCTGCATCAGCCTTCTTCATGCCAGAGACGCCAGCGGCGAAGTCTGCGCCTTTCGCTTCGGCCAAAGCTTCCTCGATGCCGGTCTTGCTGACGCGGCTGAAATAGTTCGCAGCCGTCGGCACGAACCATTCCCGCAGGTCCATGTTCAGGGCTGTTGCCAGCCTGTCAGCGTGCGCGCGCTCCTTGCTACGCGCATAATGCCCAAGATGAAGCGCATTGACGGACTTTGAAGCGGCATAGGCCAAAAGCGAAAGGAGTTCGTCTTGCGGCTTTTCCAGCAGCCAAAACCAGAGGTCGCTAGCCGAGCCGGGAATGTGGTCGCCGTACATTTCGGAAAGAGTGTCGAACTCTACGATCCCCTTGCAGTCGGCGGCGTCCTTGATGATGCCGCCAAGCCGTTCACTCGTCAGGCGAATGTCGAGGCAGCTTTCTTCTGTTCTGTAAAGGCTGGACCCATTCAGCAGCAGGGAATGCACCACCGCAACAAGGGCAACGTGCGAATTGTTCGCCATGGCAGCACGGATCGCAGCGGTTTTCTGCGCCGAAAGCTCCATGACCAGCGCAGCCGAAGGATTGAACCCGATTGGCTTCTGATCTGCCGTCGCCGTATTGGTGGCAGAGCGACCGTGTGTCTCGTCCTCGGTTCCATCTTCGATCACAGTTGGATCGTTTTCGGGATGAATGAAACCAGCTTCGACTTTCAGATTACCATAGTGGTCGAGGAACACATAGCAGCCCGCAATTGCCATGTCGTTTGCTCGATATACGGGAGGAATGTCCGTCAGTTCATCAATTCGCTTGCGGATTTCTTCAACGCGCGCCTCGTCCTCCTCCGTCGCTGATCCGGCCTCAAAAAGATCGGAAAGTTCTTCGTGTTCGGCATTCAACCGGTCCAGTTCGGCTTGCGCCTCATCCGAGAGCGGAACATCTTCTGCGTAGACGCGACGCATGCCGGAGGTGTCAGAGGGATAACCATTACTGCTTTCCACCCACGCCCAACCTGCAAGACGAACGGTCTCGGCTTCCGCCTCGAGTTTGTCCGCCACAAGCTTCTCGACCAGTGCCACGTCAGTGGCAAAACCGTTGTTCTCGTCGTCAAATAGATCGCGCCTGACCGCCCCCCCGGCAGCCTCATACGCTGCCAAACCTCCAATAAATTTCATCCGCTTGTCGGTCGGCCTTACACCAGAGGACCTGATGGCATCACGGATGGCTGTGGCGTCCTTTTGCCAATAAGAGAGATTTTTCCAGATATCGACCTGCCGCTCGTGGTCATCGGTCAGCGTAAAGGCTTCGAGCTGCGACAGCTTCATCTCGCCTTTGCTGTATAGGTCCAGCAGGGCCGGGGCTACCTTGACCAAGGCCAATCTGCGACGGACTGTCATTTCGCTGACGCCGAAACGGGCTGCTATGTCGGCGGTTTGCTTGCCATCCTCAACCATGCGCCGGAAAGCGTGCAGCTGATCGACCGGCTGCATCGCCTCGCGTTCGATATTCTCAACAAGGCTGACTTCCAGCGCGTCTTCGCCGCTTCGCTCCTTGCACTGAATGGCATAGCTCTTTTCGATCTCACCGAGTTCGGCCAACAGATTGAGCGCGGTCAAGCGTCGGCCACCCGCGATGACGTAGTAATGGCCCTTCTTTTCAGCTCTGCGCACGATAGGGTCCTGCAAGAGCCTGTAACCGTCCTTCCGGATGCTGTCAGCGAGTGTTTCGATACCCTGCTTGCTGTAAACCTTGCCAGCGTGGACATTTTTCGGGTCGATGCTGAGCTTGTTCAACGGAACAAAAATCGTTTCGGAAGCGGCTTTGGTATCGGTCATGGTTTATCTCCTGAGCTTTCTGTTGGACTCCCAAAGGGCAAGCCCCCTCGGGCGAAGCCTCCCCGATCTGATCGGGGAATGTCTCCTGACATTCCCCCGGACAGAGGGGGGAGGGCGAAAGCCCGCCCCACGGCGGGGGTGCAGGCAGTCAAGCGGCTTGGCGCGGAAGGCGTGGAAGCTTCTCGGGTCCGGCACGGCCGGACTGGCGCGGAAGATTGCAGGACTTCACGGGCCGCTTGACGGGCTGCGCCGCCGCTGTCATGGGGCGAACGTAAAAATGTCCGCGAAGCGGCCCGCTTGAACGTGCCGCACATCGGCAAAAAAACATCATCAAAAAGCATGAAAATTCACTTCTTGGTCGATTATGTGACGGTTATCGTCTCTTATATCGAACAAGAAAGATACTCAAATTGCAATTTCATGATTACCTTAAAGGGTATATTTTTGTGACAGTCATTGGCTCAAAATCACATAATTTGCAAATTATAAGCGAAAACTGGCGCGAAAAGGATGATTCCGCATATTAAATGTGCGATTGAAGAAAATTCAAGGTGTACTTTCATACGCATATTTAGTAATTCGGTGATTGTACTTTTTTCGTAATATCTGCAAAATTGCTGATGCTGCGAAGGGCGAACCGGGGCGCTCTAACGCCCCGGTCCACGTCCCGTCTTCAAGGTGTGCATCCTGGAAAGAGGAACGTTCCATGTCCTACACGTTGCGGCCACAAGCCGCACTTCCCCTAAACATCGCGAGGTTTAGCAAAACCAAGCTTGTGTTATCTGGCAGAAAAACTGCTTTGATTTCCTTAATCGCCTCCACGGCGATTTTACCCGTCAGCTTCTCGACGGCTCATGCGGCGCCGCAAGTTGGTGGCTCAACTGGCTGCATCATCAAGCCTAACGCGTCTATTCCCGTTGGGACGTACGACTCGGGTAGCACTTCAATGAGTACCCCGAAGTGCAATGCCCAATCTGTACAGGCTGGTATCTACGACATGAACAACTTCGTCACGTCCGGCGAAATCAATAATGCCTTCAACCAGATCCAGAACGAATATCAGTCGTACGTAAATCAGCAGATTTCGAACAACAACAATGCGGCGAAGGACGCTGAGCAGGATGGGCGTCTAAATGGTCACGACCAGGCCATTACGAACATCAACAACAACATCACCAACATCAATAATACGATTGTAAATCAGCAAAACCAGCTGAACGATCATTCCACGCGGATCGACGGCGTGGAGCAAAAGAACATCGAGCAGGATGGCCGGTTGGATGGCGTCGAGCAGAAGAACGCCGAGCAGGACGGTCGGCTTGATGGCGTCGAGCAGAAGAACATCGAACAGGATGGCCGGTTGGATGCAGTCGAGCAGAAGAACACCCAACAGGATGGCCGGTTGGATGGTCACGACCGCGACATTGCCGGGATCAAGGATACCGGCGTCTTCTATAATACCGACGCGAACGGCAACAAGAGCGGCGGCCTGACGTTGAACGATGGCACAGGAAATCCGGTCCAGATCGGGAATGTCGCGGCTGGCAAAGCAGCGACAGACGCTGTGAACGTGGCTCAGCTCGATTCAACCGTAGCTGCTCTTGGCGGGGGTGCAAAGATCAATGCCGATGGCACCGTACAGGCGCCGGTCTATGAAGTTGCGGGCCTCGCCTACAATAATGTCGGCGACGCACTCAAGGCGACCAATGAAGCCGCCGTCCAGTATGTGACGGACGGCAATGGCAAGCGGACAAATGACGTCGTTTTGACTGGCGACGGAACAGGCCCGGTGCGGATCCACAATGTCGGTGACGGCAAGGCTGACACCGACGCGGCGAACGTACGTCAGGTTAAGCAGGTAGCGCAGGAATCGAAAAACTACACCGATCAGCGCTTCTCCGAATTGCAGTCGCAAAACACCGGCCAGTTTTCCGCGCTCAGCAACCAGATTGAGCGGAACCTTCAGGAAACGCGCGCCGGCATCGCATCCGCGATGGGCATGGCCGCACTCCGGTTTGACAACAACCCCGGCAAGCTTTCCTTCGCGTCCGGCCTCGGTAGCTACAAAGGTTCGACGTCGATGGTTGCCGGTGTTGGGTACACCACCGAAGACGGCGCCGTGAGGATTAACGCCTCCATGGGTTACAACTTCGGCGAAGAAGACCTGAGTTGGAACGCCGGCGCATCCTTCACCCTCAATTGATCTCCCGGGGGCTTTTCGCCCCCACCACTTTTTGGAGCAAAGAATGAAGCGAACATTGTTGACGGTTGCGATGCTCTCTATCGCCCGACTGGCGATGGCGGAAGAAGTAGCGGCCCCTGAGAAAGCATCTCCCGAACAGCCGGCTGTGAACCGCTATATGGTTAGGGCACCCATTGTTGATCCAGGTGAAACGATCGACATGGGCGATATTCTCACGGTCACGCGGGGTTTCGACGTGTGGAGCCTCGGGTGCAGCATCAGGATTTCGTCCGGCCGACGCTCTTGCTCTATCGAGCAGGTTGTCATGGACAATGCGCAGCCGATCGCCACCAGGTCTTCGGTAAGGTGGGGCGTTGGCTCCAGCGTCGCAAACAAGTCGCTCTTGTTTGTGCATGTCACGAGCAACTTCTTTTCGGAAGGTGGAATGCGCATGTCGTTCGCCGGAGTTGAAAAGACCATTCCGCAGCAGGAATGGTTTTGCTCAGACCAAGGATGCATTGTCGGCCTGCCGTTTGAAGGCATATTGCAGTCAGCGGTGCAGTCCTCTCAGGAAATCGGCTTTGCATACAAAGTGAAAGGACCGAATGGCGAGGCCATCGATGTTGATTTGCGCGGACATATGGGAGGCTTTGAGAAAGCACTTCAGATCGCCGCGACAAATCCTTTTGCTCCGGTGGAGCCGGAAAAGAAGGCGGCGCAGGAGAAGGTAGCCGATGCATCACCTGCGAAAGCCGCTGCTGCCGCTTCTGATAAAAAATCCGGCGCAGCGGAACAGCAGGCGAAAAACATCCAGCCGACGCAACAGAAGCGCCGGCAACAGCCGGACAGGCCTCGGCCGAAATCAGAACTCTATTAAGAAAAGAGCCCGCTTCTAGCGGGCTTTTTTTCAGGCATGGCCTAACACCAAGGTTGCCGACGACCGGCCCAGGTTCTCGCTAAACCTTCGGACACCAGTACATCACCAATGCTACGCCCATTTCGGACCAGGACACGTAGCTTGCGGCCATATTTGTCTTCGTCACGACCTTGCCATGCTATAATTTCAAATGGGCCCGCATTGACGAGCTGTAGAAGGCGCGAAGTCGCTTTCGCACCCAATGTTGCTTCTGACTGGCACTTGGGAGTGGAAACCTCGGGAGTATCGATATCTGCGATCCGAATTTTTACACCCTCGTGCCAAAGCGTATCGCCGTCGACAACACAGTGGTTTCTCACTGATCCGGAGCAAAGCGTATAGGGCCGGAATCCGGACAGCTTTGTGCTTCCCGACGTCATATTCATTCGTTGTACATCAGATGAAGGGGAAGGAGATTTTTTAGCGCCAAACGGCTGAGGAAGGTCGATTGTCTCAGCGTAGTAGCTGTAGCCAGCTCCGACCGAAAAAGCAGCAAGCATCGATAGCGCGACGATTTTTCCGAAAGACATGCCGTCTCCTTTTTTTGGGAAATCATAGAGCACAATGGTTGCTTTGTTCGGAACGGCCTGAAGGCAATTTCACGGATCAGCGGCGACGGGAAGATTGCCAGGATAGGGATTGGCAGGACCGAAACGGATTCCATCCTGTTCAAAGAAGCCCATATAACCAAGGAGCCATGCGTTGTGGATTTCAGAACGGGCGAGAAGCTTGCGAAGTGAGCGTGGCATTACCTTGCCGTCATAGCCGATCAAATACACCCGCAGATAAAAATAGTATCTTGCCCAATCTCGGATTCGCTCCATGGTTCGTCCATTCTCTTCGGGCGGTTTGTGGATTTAGAACGCTAGATTAAAAAGATAAATCACGGACAGTGCTCCTCCGATAACCATGCCGTTTATTAGCGCATTGGAGTTGGCTTGATGACTTGCATCGCCAAGTGTTTCGCCCATACAGAAAAGAACCAGTCTGTTGATCGCTAGTAAGAATAACAAGACCGTCCACGCCACGGCAGTGCCGAACAATACGCCTAAGAGAGGCGCATCCGGCTTATAGTTTTGTACGAAGTGGTAGAAAACAGTTGGGACGACACCCATGGCCACCCCAAGACCGGTAAGTAGAAACAACATTTCGCCTCCTGTGCTAGTCTGGTTGCCGCGGTGCTGTCAAAGATTTGCATACTTACAGCGGCGTGAAACACCAAAACAAGGCGGTGCCAATAGGGGGAAGCAGGAAAAAGATACGTATAGAAAGCCATCGCCCCTACTGATACAGCCCCGATGAACGCGAAGTGTTTGGTCTTGGACATTAGTTTCCCCTAGATTGTCGGCGTTTTCGTCGCCTGGATTGCAAATGTTATGCCTTGTTTGGAATTAGAGGCCATTGTCCGTCTTCCGGATCCCATAGCCATGTGGCCATACCCGTCTCCTTTTCCATGTCTTCCAGGATTTGGCCGTAGGTCTCGTCCGCAGCCTCCGGCCGGATGTACATCGCGCAAACCGGGGTCGTATCGGTCAAAAGAGCGCTAGCGATCGGCCGTTCTTTGACGTTGAACCGGAGCGTTTTGGTAAAACTGCGTTTGTCGGCCGTCAGATGATCAACAAGCTGCAGTTCCGAGAGACTTTCGACCGGAATCCAGTTTTCGTTGACGAGCATGATGCTGACCTCGGCCAGTTGGGCGGAAGCGGCTCTATTGAGGCCAGCCGTTGCGATCATGACAAGCTTCAGTTGCTCATGCGCTTCCGCGAGGTCGAGTTCGAGCGCAAAGCGTTTACGGACAGATTTTTCCATCTTTTCATCCATGAAGATGGGAAAACTCGGCGCGTGTTTGATTACGAGCTTTGATCCAAAGCGCGACGGCTCGATGTTCTTCAGCTCACCGACATAGATCAGCATTTCGGTCTTGTTCGCACTGGTTGGCATGTAGGGCTGCAACTGCTTCATGCGCCTGCCATCAATCTCCTGCGCGCGTTCCCGATAGTATGGCTCAGGGACATAAAGCCGCTCTACGAGCGCGGCTTTTTTCGTTTCCTTGGCGCTGGCTGCTTCGATCAATCTGGCCTGCACCATCGGCCAGTTCCGCCGACCGGCAAAACGCGGGCTCCATTTGTTCAGGTCAGCCTCATGCCAAAGGTAATGGAGCAGGCCGAGCAGGGTGAGCTTGTTGGTTTCCGCCTTGACGGTATCCGACTTCGATTCCGACGCCTGCGCCGGCGCGCTGCGCCCGACTTTGGTCAAGCTGAAGTCGAGCTTCAGCACCGTATGGCCGTCATCCTTTTGCTGGATCGCTCGGCCCATCACGTCGCCAAGACCGGAAAGGCTTGGTGGAGGGTCGAAGTGCTCACAACCATGATGGTGTGTGAGGCCGGTTCCCGGCATGCGCTTAATGAAATACTTGTCACCCAAGCGCGCGATATACATTTCAGGCGCCGGGGCCAGGCAGAGACAAGCCGGCCGAAAGCGGCTTTCGTGCGCAGCGGCCAGCTCGTTATCAAAAGCGGTGTCATCATCAGCAAGGACGCGGGACGGGAACTTGTAGGAAGGCATTAAGGCTCCTGTTAAGGCGTGAGTTCAAATGGGGGAGGGTTGGTCGATGTGGCTTGCAGGCGAGTTTGCCCTGCAAGCTGTCGGGCCTTGGCGCGTTCGATGATCGCGGTCATATCGAATGCTTTTAAGCCCGGTCCATTATAGACCCATGGTGGGTTATCGAGATCCAGACGGCCGACATTGAAAGAATGCAGCATGTCGAGGAGATAGCCCGGCGTTTTTGGATAGGGGCTTGTGTTCCACAAATGGAGAAGCCTCGGACGAAGGTTATCGCCATAGCAAAAGAGCCGCTTGCGGGCCTCACGCCACTTTGCAGCACGATCGTCGCGATATTGTTGCTGCCACTGGTCCCATTTGATGGCACGCTTCTCCATTATGGTGTCAGCGTCAGACTGCCCCTCTGCAATGATCACTGTAAAAAGGGGCAGTTTTTCTCGTTCTTTTCGCTGCTTTCTGGCGAGCTCTGCGCGCTTGCGTGAAGTGTCCTGAAACGGTCCGTGGCGTTGAGCTTTGACGAACTTCATGCTCAGGCCTCCCCCTCAACAACGCTTGGAACAGAGCGGACGAAGCGAAGCTGAAACCCTTTAAACGCACCCTGTATAATCGCATGCAGGGGGGTAACTTCATCGCTATCGGCATAGACGGGATCGACAACAACCTTGAAGCAAGTGAAGCGCTGCGCGACCTCATAGATGGTTAGCGCTGGGGCGTTGTCGAAGCGCGCAACGTCGTTGCGCATCACCAATAGCTTTCCCCCAAAAGGGGGCAATCGCTCACCATGAGCGGAGAATGATGTCATTCCACGGACGAGGCCTTGAACGTCGAAAACGATGCTATGGCGTTCGTCGAATCGTGTGGCGTCAAGTTTATTTGCTCCGAGTAACGGCGAAAACCGCTCCAGTCCATCGCCTTCAGGCAAAGGTACAGTGCGGAACAGGCTCGTTTCTGGATCGAGTAGGTACGCATATGAACGCATAAAAATCCCTTTCTTCAATACCCGCAAGGCGGCCTCGTGCCCGAGAGGGCAGGAGCATGGCTCCTGCACCTTCGGACTGGCGATCCAGCGTTGGGGTGGGGGGCAAGGATCGGCGCGGGGAACCGGCTGCACGAAGGGAACGCAGCGCCAGCGGAGGGACCACAGGAAGCTGGGCGGACGATCCTTGCTGGGGGAGGGGAAGCGGCGCTAGCCCTCCCCCTTCTGAAAAAAGCCATCCGCATTTCAAGACTTTCGGTTCCAGTAGAAATCTGCCGCTTTGTCGGAAACGGCTCCGAGCAGCGAACGCGAGGACCGCTATGCTGATTGCAATAAACTCTATTTTATCTTTCCATTTTGACAAGGCAAAAAGAAACTATTTATGCACATTATGGAGCGTGTATTTTCCGATGTTTCGCGAAATGATCGTTACCCGCATGGGCGAAAACCGCGCTATATAGCGGGTTTCGTGCTCAGTATAGAGCATTGGTCACGCAGTGACGCGCCAAAATAAGTTTCCAAAAAGGTTGTTGACGATACAAAATTAGAATACTCTCTTGGTATCACATCTCCAGACGCAACACCCTTAATGAGACAACTGCATGGACATTCTGACCGATCCGACGAACGAACACGATATGAGCGAGCGGCGGCACGACAATTCGGCTGAGCCGGAAACTTCAGGCGTCGCAGGTGAGATAACCTGGCCTAACGATCAGGCCGACTTAGAGAAGAAAATCGGTCTGGCACTGCGGTCGTTGCGAGAAAAGCGCAATCTCTATCGTCGCGAAATCAGCGATCGGCTTGGCCTGCACGAGAATGTCTATGGTCGAATTGAAACAGGAAAGGCCCGGCTGACAGTGAGCCGGTTGATAGCGGTTTGTTCGATATTGGAAGCGAACCCCATGGAGGTTATTTTCGAGGCGGCGCCACAGCTCTTTGGGCAAGATCCTGCAACCGCTCAGCTACTAAATTCCGTAATGTCACATCTTGTTGATATGGAGGAAAAATCTTTGGTAACAATCCTGCCAGTCGTCCGTCATTTTAACCCTGAATAGGAGAGAGCGGCCTGTTTTGACCGCACTTGGCCTCGAATTTGACAAAGGCGACAAGCCAAAGCTTGAATTAGAAACCACCAAATTTAGTAATATTGCGATTTTCGAATAAACCTGTCTGAAACGCCCGCGTTCTATGAACATAGGAAGACACAACTAACCCGAGATTTTGAGGGGCTCAGTTGTGTTTTGCGGATGTCGCCGGGAAACCGGCTTCTTCAGCACCAAAACATAGACATCATGTCTACTGTCTCCTGACAGTTCTCGCGTACCCAAGCGCGAGTTAGGCTTTGCGAGCCATGTTACCGACAATGGTCATGTCAGGATGTTTCGAGCTCCCTGCGCATTTGCCGTCTCTTGCGGAGCCGGCGACGCGTATTCGATCGCCAGCATGACCGGAGCTACCGAGCGACAGAAGGCAGGACTACGGGCATAAAAGCCAGATCCGAAATAGACGGATCTGATCATGAGAATGACGATCGTCATTCCCATTGTTGCTGTTAGAGGGAAGAAAGAGCTCTGCCCTCTCTCCCCCGCAATAGTCCAAAAATCGGTTTCCCCGTCCTTCCTCACTGCCGCTCTGGCGAAGCCAAAACGGAGTTCGTGCAGGATCATCGCCGCGCTGCGCGCAGCGATGACCACTCGGAACGTCCTCGGGCGGGTGATCCCCCTCCGTTTTTGGCTATTGCCCCCCACTCTCCCGGTCCTCGCCGGACGGGCAGGAGGGCAGGTGGACCTGCCCTCTGCTTCCGACTGGTGAGGATCGGGGAAGGTGCCGATTTAGGAGAAGTTGCATGAGTGAAAGCATAAGAGTGATTGAAGAGCCTAAACTGGCAGACGTAATCCGGATTCATATGGATATGCAGCGCCAAGCGGCCGAGGCCGCGATGTCGTGGCGAGTGATAGCAAGCGACCACGTCGGCGGAGATGCCAGCGAGCATCGCCTGAAGCATCTGCTTCACAGGGAAACGGAAGCGCAGGAGGCCGTCTTGCGTTATCAGCCGGCGAGTGACGAAGAGAGCATCGCAAAGCTGCTTTACCTGTCCGCGTTGATCGTTGGACAGCGCAGAGCGCTAGAAAAGTCGTGCATCGAAATGCTCGATGGCACGCGCCACTAAAGTAAGGAGCCCGCAGTTACGCGGGCTCCGTTTTTGTCATGATGTAGGAGAAATAATGACAGTATCGGACTTTATTCTGGGTATCGTAGGATCTGCGCTGTCAGCGCCATTGGTGTACTATGGAAAGAAAACGCTGGATGCACTTCCGCGTGGTAAGGCTGGCTCGGATGATTTGCCGGCACGACGCGCGCAAGCTAGAATGCTGCTCAACGGAAGGTCGATCAGCGAGTTTCGCCAACAGTTCGTTGTGGCGGCGTCCATACTCGGTACGATGACACTCTGCATTGTATTCCTGTTGCTTACGTTGTCGAAGATTGCTCTGTTTTGGAGCTCGCCGGCGATTGCGCAAATCTACCAGTTCCTCGCCTTTCTGATTGGCGCATTTGGCTTCTGGCTCGCCTGCATGACATTGGGGAGAATCGCTCAGGTTTACGAGACAGCGCATGAGCTGCTCGAAAAAAAGAAGGGCGCTAAAACCTAGCGCCCTTTCGAATGTCAGTAGGTCAGATTGAACCAGTGACGTTGCGACTGATTTTCGGAATTTGGTATGTCAAAGAAATAAGGGTCTTTCTTCACCGGCCGGGCGATAATCTCGCCGGTGTCGCAAAGGCGATTATCCCCGTATCCCTGGCACTTGTCGGGTTTTTTGCAGAGCTCACCGTTGCGATCCAAATCCTTGTACGGCAGATACCCGACCGGGCAATCCTCGTAGGGCTCATAGCCGGGCTTTCCGGTTCCGGCTTGTGGGCAGATTGGCCATGTGAAACCGGGTAACTTCATTGCGGCGATGAGTTTCGTCATCGGCGGAATACAATAAGGAACGCCCTTCCATGAAGGGTTGGAAGACGCTGCGCACAGCAGGATCTCGCAGCCCCAAGGTGCGTCTTGCGCCGCGACCGGCGGCGATGACAGCGCTAGAGACGAAATTGCCAAGACATATCCGAGAGAGAGTTTCATCGTATTTCCCTTTCAACGGTCGGTGCGATGTGGCTTGTTGTGCGCATCTGCGAATGGCGGGGAGATTTCGCTTTGCCGCGTTGCCAGGAGATTGAAGTCAGCGATCGGTTGACGCTCGAGCGTTCTATCCACGGCCCGCCGGCGCCACTCATTCATGTCGAGGACGTATGTGGCCCACATGCCATAGCGCGCCGCCATAGCGCTGGTCTGATACTGAAGATACTGGCTGTTGCGCGGAAAAGGATCTGAGACCCTTGCCCAGCCGACGCGAAGCATTTCGAGGGCTAGATCGCCGCCTCGTCCGGAGACGCAATATGCTTCCGGTGTCCCGTCAGAACCCACAGTCACGATTTCGCAAGTGACGCTCTTGCCGCCGATCGAACGCTTGAGCCAAGCCTTTGCCAATGGCCCACATGGTACAGGTGGCGGAGCTTTGATTTTGTCGCGGTTCTGCCAGTCCGGATTGAGCGCCCATTGTGGAAGTTCGCATGCATCAACATCCGCAAGGCGCACTTTCTGTGCGTATTGTGGGTACCACAGAGTGCGGCCGTCCATTACTGAGACATGCCCACTGATGCGCGAGATAGCGCTGTTCCGGTCTGCTGCGGGCAATGGCGTGTTTTTGACCAGGTCGGCTGCGATCGCGGCGGAGCTGGTGATTGTTATGAAGGTAATAAGGCTGGCTATGGAGAACCGTTTCATCGGGTCGCCTCCTTTGCTTGAGCGTTGACACGGGAGGACAGCCAGATGGAAGGGTGGGTGACATCGCTGAACTGCCAGAGGCCGGCATTGCGCGCTCGCGCGTCCTGTTCGGCTACGGAATAAGCGGGAAAGACCGGAAGGCCACTCGCATCGAGAGCAGCGAAGGCGAACCCTTGGCTGACCATTATTGTTCCGAGATCCAGCCTATCGCCCGCCACCGTGGCATAACAAACTACGTAGGTGAGGTCGGACGTTTTTGCGGTCGGAGCGCATACCGGCTGCGTGTCCTTTATGTAGGCAGCAAACATGCCAAGCGAGGCCTCGCCGCAATCGCGCTTCTGCCCCTGCCGATCAGTGTACGAGGTTCCGCGAATGCAGGATTGAACGCCGTAGAGGCGATACCTCGTCGACCCGTCGCTCCAGGTTTCGCCGGTTTCGAGAGTGACGCCAGGTTTGAGGTCGAAGTAACCGGGTGGGGCGGAATGCGCTTCGGCCGCCATGATAATTGAAAGTGCCGCGATTGCGAAAGGGAGTTTCATACAGGGCTCACTTCTGGATCTGGAGTATTTTGTTTGTGTTCGACATGTCCGTGACCTGCTTCTGTGTCTGCACCTGAAGCGACTGGACGGCGCCGTTCATGACACCCACGAGCTCATTCATCGTCAGGCCCGACTGCACCTGAAGCTGAGTGTTCTGGTCGATTGATCCCTTGATGTCTTGGGCTTGGCCGATCTGCTGGCCCGCTTGCTCAAAGGCGGAGCGCCTCTGGGTGACCGCCTGCTGCGAACCATTCACCAGCGCAGAAACAGCCATTACCGTATTGACCATTTGCTCGTAGGATTTGTCGCCAGAGAATTCGCTGTTGGTTTTGCCACTGAGGCTTTTCACAAGCTTCAGGCCGTTGATGAGCGTGGACGCGATTTTTGATATGTCGCCACTCAGCCCGCCGAAACTCGGAACACCACCTGACATGATGCTGTCGATCGACGGCACGGACGAAACGCTGAAGCCATTTCCGATCGCAAGGCTCTGCATTTGCCCAGCTTCGCTTCCGCGGTTGCCAGTTACAGCCTTGAGAGTTTCATCGGCGGTCTTCAGGATTTCCTTGTTGGTGCCGAGAATCTTGTCGGTGGTCTGCGACGTTTCCTGGGCAATCTGATAGTTTTTTTGATCTATAACGGGAACCCCTTGGGCGAATGCGACGCCGGCGGAAAGGCTGGCCATCAGGGCAATGGGCATTGTTTGACGAAACTGCATCGTCCAATTCCTTTATTCGGGGTTGAGATTGAGGTTGATCTGATTGGGGTCTTCTCGCTTGGCGACGCAGGCCTTTTCCTCGTCGCTCCACTGCAAATTTTCGCGGGGATCGCACACTCCGGTTTGTTCTGCCGGCTTGTCGTCTTCCTTCGTCTTGGCGGCGGAAGATTGCGATGATCCGGAGGCCGCCCCGAGCGAAACGGCGTTGCGGCTGTTTAAAAGCTCAGACAGGCTGTTGCCGAGTTCGATCGCCTTATTGATCATTTCGAGGTTCGCATTGCGCGCACCTGAATTCAGGTCCCAGCTGTCCTGAATGGTGCCAGTTTCCATTTGCCCCAGCTGTTGGAACCAGGAAGAAACATTTGCCGAGCTATCCGACACGCCCTTTGACACTGCCATAGAATTGATCGTGGCGGAGCGCATGCCGGTGAAGCTCTCACCGCTTCCGCCGTAGTTGAGCGGAATTTTGTTGCCGCCGAGCGAGGGCAACCATTTTTGGGTTATGTTATGAACATAGCCCTGCGTCTCCTTGAACGGCGGAATGCCGCCGTACTTGTTCACATTGCCAGGGCCTGCATTATAAGCCGCAAGGGCTTTATTGACGTCACCATTGTAGGTCTGCAGCTGCTTTCGCAGATAGCGAGCGCCGCCGCGGAGGTTATCTTCAATGTCGTGTGGGTTTACGCCAAGATCTTTGGCAGTCCCTGGCATGAGTTGGGACAGCCCCATGGCGCCGACCTGAGAACGGGCACATGGGTTGAAACGGCTCTCCTGATAGACCAGCGCCATGAAGAGGTTTTCATCAACGCCCTCCTGCTTGGCAACGCGCTTTACGAGGCCTGCAATTTCAGGGTTTGCATTTGCCGCTGCGTTCGGATCGCCGCCTTTGGCAGGGCGGTACATGGAACAAGTGACGCTTTTGTTCATCGCAAAACGGCTCTTGTCCGTTTCCTCGATCTTGTCCGTCGTCTCGTTCCTCTTGGAGCGCTCCCGCTCGATCGCTGCGTCGGTGGTAGGCACCTGGGCAAGCGCGGTCGATGCGGCAAACAAGATTCCTACCGACCCAAGGCGGGCAAGGGCGGGGAGCCTACGAGCCGATCTGTTTGCGAGACTAGCGCGCATTATCGACCTCCCATCCGCAAAATACTGGCAGCCAAACGGCCGGATCGTCGCCCAGCTCTTGGCGCAATCGGGTGCATTCATCGACGTTTGTTTTGGTGCCGGACAGGACCTTAATCATGTCGGGCATTCCGCCGAGATCGAGGCGCGCAATCACGGAGTCATTGCCGTGTTTAATCAGGAAGGCGCGTTTTTCTGCCGGTGTATTCTTGATGAAATCGAACTCTTTAACCGTCAGGTTCAAGCGCTTGATGTAGCTGTCTTCGTCGGCGTGGGGGTTCGGAAAGTGAATATGTGTGGCGGTTTGTTCGATTAGCGCGTGAGCCGCGGAAGCCATGACGATATCGGCGGCCGATTGGGTACCGAAACCGACGATGCCGTTGAGCTTGCGGATAGTTTTCAGCTTGTTGACGATGAAGGCGCTGAAGGTCTCGTCCTGAAGAAGATGCCAACCTTCATCCATGAAATACATGACCGGATCGCCGGTTAGCAATTCGTCCAGGCGATGGTAGATGTACATTAGCGTCGGGATACGGAGTTCGTCATTGACGAGAATACTGGTCATGTCAAATCCGAACACACGCGTATCCCCGAAAGAGAGGCCGTCTCGTTCCGCATTGAACAACCAGTCCTTGTCGCCATCGTACCAAGGGCGTAAGCGGGCCGCCAAATCATTGGCGTCTGCGCGCGCTTGCCCCATCAATAGACGCGATAGATGGAAGAGGTTCCTTTCTTCAGGAGGTTCCTTCATGAGGCGTGCTAAAGCGCGTTCAAGCCGGTCCTCGTCCTCCTGGGTGAAGGGCGCATTTTCCTTCGTGAGCATGACCTTGAGCAAACGGGAGAGGAATTCTCGGTTTTGGCCGGTATCCTCCAGTTGCAAAGGATTAAAGCCCGTCGGTTTTCCGGCTTCCAATATTTCGTAAGTTCCGCCCATCGCACGGACAAAGATTTCCGCGCCACGGTCCTTGTCGAAAAACACAGCTTTTGGAGCCGGATTGACCCGAAGGGCTTGGGCAAGCAGGAAGGCCAGGGAAACGGTCTTCCCCGACCCACTCGGACCGGTAACGAGGAAGTGGCCGAGATCGCGAGCAGCACCATTTCCATGGAAATTGAAAATGTACGGTGTCTTGGATGTCGTCTCTAAAAGGGTAATTGGCACCTTCCAGTGCAAATCATCTGCGCTGCCGGCAGCAAAATTATGCATTGAAGAGAGGCCCGCATAATTTGCGCTCGATAGCATTGCGGTGCGGGCAATATAGCTGTGGTTGCCCGGAAGTTGGGCCCAAAACGCCGCCTCAAGGTTGAGATCCTCTCGCAGCCATGTCATGTTCATATTTGTGAGGCACGTGCCTAGATCCGAGATGACACGACCAAGCTTTTCCAAGTCGCGAGATATACACAGCAGTGACAGGTGGTGGACCCCGAAGACAGCCTCTTGGCTCATGAGGCTGTTCAGCGCGAAATCGATATCCTGCTCGACGGTGCTGCCACGTTCATCTGATGCAGAAATCTGACGCTTAAGCCTCGAAATGCGCTCTTGTGCGATCGGCTTGTCTGAGACGGTGAATGACTGCGAGAGAATAAACTCGTGCGGCATCTGAAGGAGCTCGTCGAGCATTCCGGGAGCCGTGAAGGGAGGATATTCTTTTAGCGAAATCATAGCGCCGAAACGGCTATCTTCGTCTGTCGCGGCCTGCACATGCATGGTTCGCTTGCCGAAGTTAAGTCGAGATACGCCGACGTATTCGCGAATTGCCATTCGTGGCAGTTGCATCGGCTTCGGCACGCCGCATGATAGGATCGTCTGGAAAAATTCGCAGGGCTCGGAGAATGGTTGGTTGTCACGATAGGTGATGCCAAGAGACCTAGCGCCATAAGGTTTTAGATCCGCCGTAAGGTTTGCGACCATTTCTTCGAATTCAGCGATCTCTTCTCGCTGCTCTCGGGCGCTGACTTCAGAGCCTCCCGCTTTGGAAATCAGCTTTCGGACTTTGTCGGAAATGCCAAGTGCGCCCCTCAGATCGGCTCGAATTACCGTAAGGTATTGGACGTTGTGAAACATTCGCTCTCGCGCCAGGCGCTCCATGTAACGTGCGTTGAGCTTTTCGCAAAACGCGTTATCGAAGCTGCCGCCGATCTTGGGTTCTATTTGACGTCTGATGACGGTGGACCAGAGCGAATAGCGGCTCGAACCAAGGCCGCGTATCATGGTGTTTCGCGCCTCAGAACGGGCGTTCAGACGGGTCTGGTCTTCTGTCTGAAAAAAGAGACCGTCGAGCTTGATCACACTCGCAAGCGCGCCATTCTGAAGGCGGATGACTTTTTCGGATACATGACGAGTGTATGGGATATGAGACGACATAGGCCGCTCGTTATGAGCGACCTTGCCGAATCCTAGTTCTTCTCTGATAGCTTTGTGCAGCATGTTCATGGCCCGTATGAGTTGACGCCCCAAAAGGTTTTGTTGCGCGTGCGGGGAGTTTTGCGGGACGCTATTTGGAAGACCTCGAGGATCTTAGCGTCCCAGGTGCAAAGCGAAAAAAGGACCGCATACGCGATCGGTGCGATGAGGAACGCCCAGAATGAGTTGGTGGCCAGCCAGGAGGTGATGGTTACACCAATGACGAGGACCACTGCCATGTACGGCACCCCCCAAATGGTTGGGGAGCGCGTTAAACCAATCACCAGCGGCGTCATGCGTACTTCTGCATCGGTGATTTCTGCCATGGCGTTACTTGCCAACGCCAGAAATGAGCTGATCGACGATATCCGGGGCGCCAAACACGATACCGATGCCAAGGATCACACCGCCGGCAAGCATCACTGAAAGTCTGCCGATGAACGCCAAAATCCCGAGAGATGTCACTGCAATGATCGCTAGCAAGCGACCAAATGGCCCTTGAATAAAGTCGACGATCATCTGCAGGGCGCTTGATAGCGGGGCGAAGGCGGTTGCGCCCTGCGCGAAAACCGGGTCCGCTGTCACGATCTGTGCCGTTGCGACGAGAGCGATTGCCAAGGAAATATTGGCAAGCTTCTTGCTGCGGATCATTCGTTTGAAACTGAATTGCATGATTGGTCTCTCCGTTGATCAAAAGTGCATTACCCCGCCGACAAATTTTCCACGCCGCTCGTGCGGAATGATGCCGGTGGGTTCGCCCGACGTGTTTGCGACGGGGGATTGGGGGGATGAGATGGATTGCTTTTTTTGCGTGGGCGCAGGCATCGCAAGCCCGAGTTGCCTGTTCACCACCTTCGCCACGTAGGCCACGGTTTCCTGGAAAGGTGGCACACCGCCATGTTCGTAGATGCGGCCTTCACCGCTGTTGTAGGCAGCGGCTGCCAACAGCGGGTTCTTGAATTCCTGAAGCAAGAGGCGAAGATATTTGATGCCACCCTCGATGTTCGAAACCGGGTCGCATATGTCTTGAACGTCAAAACGTGAGGCTGTGTCAGGCATCAGCTGCATGGGCCCACGTGCGCCGGCTCCTGAATTCCGGGCCAAGTCGAATTTGCTTTCAGCCCAAGCGATCGCAGCCGCGAAATCCTCATCAACGCCATGGCGACGAGCCGACGCTCTTACGAGCCGTTCAATCTCGGCTGGCTCGAACGGGGAGGGACCGCATTCAGGGACTGAACTGCCCTTAGGCTTTTCCGATCCGGCCGACGGTGTGGGCGTGCGCAAGTAGGAAAGAGCACCGCTCCTAGAGGTTACTTTTTTTACATCGTCAGGCGTGGCCTTTGAGGGAGGGACCGATTGTGACGGGGCGAGTGGAGCGAGCTCCTGAAGGGAAACCGGAAAATGAGATGCTCCCGCTTCCCAGCGTTCTGCGAATGAAACAATGCCTGATTGCCCGTCGAAACGCTCGGAAAGCACAACATTCGAAGGCATTTCAGCGAGCTGCGGCGCAAAAGACAACTCTTCTGAACACGCCGAAGCACTCACAAGGGTGAATGACAAAGTTACCAAAAAGGCATTCTGCATTCTGGGCAATTTCTGCATTTTTCGCCGCATTTTGGCCCGCTTCAGTGTTGTTATCGCGCCGCAAAACGGCTAGGGTGGCTCTTAAATGTTACTCTTTAGGTTATTCGATACATTCTTTTTTGGGATGTTAAAAGCCTAAAAGTGATGATTGATGAACAACCATTAACGTAGGTTCTGATATGACATGGAAAATGGCCTTGCTCAGCGCTGCGATGGCAGCGGTCTCGAACGCAGCGACGGCAGCGCCGGCTGTGAATGAGGACTATGTGAAATCGCTGGCTGCCCCTGGCAAAACGGCGTTGGTGATCGAGTATTATGATGGCAAAGGCGAAGTTGCTGCCCGAAAGGGTTACGCGTCGGCCTCCGGATACAAAGCGCTTTCGGGTACAGACTTCAGGGTTGATGCCAACACGACAATGCGGCTGTACGGTCTCGAAGCTTGCAAGGGCGACATGGTGAACCGTTCGGAGGATTTCTCCGGTAGCTGCGCCGACTACGCTAAAGAGCAGTTGGGAATTGCCCTCCAGTCGCCAAAGGTACTGTTTTGCCGGGCATTTATAACTGAACTGAACGCTACGGTTCAGAACGGCACGTGTTACGGCTACTACAATTACCCGGGCGCAATGGACGCGGTGATGATGCTGGAAGAACAGCTTGTCTCGATCGGCGGCGTCCGTCTCTCACGCAAATCCGACGGAAGTCCAGAGCGTCCAGACCTCTCCAAGGCGGAAGAGATTGGGAAGAAAGGTTCATATGGGATGTGGGCCGACCCGCGAGTGAAAGGCGAATGATGAGATCTGTCATCGCCTTTTTTATCCTCGTCGTCGTTTCAGGCTGCGGAACGGTGAAGGAAGTCAGCGCGCCTTGCAAACGGCCAGCCAATCTCACTGCGTTTGTTGACGATCCACGCCGGGATTGCGGACCGATGCAATCGGTCAACGGTGATCAGGCAGATGCCTTAGGGGCAATCGACGCAATTCTTCTTGTAGCTGACTGATCTCTTTTTTGTGCTGGGGGACAAATGAATAACTTCGTGACGGATCTGCTGATGCGGATCGATCAGATCGGACAGGGTTTTGCCGCACGCGCTTACGGCATCGTCGGCGACCAAATTCTTCCCGTGCTCAAAATTGCTTTTGTTGTCTACGTGATGACCTACGGTATCCAGCTCATCACGGGGACGGCGCGGATCTCAGTCAGTGAGTTGGTTGGCAGAACGGCCCGCTTGATGATTATATTGGCCCTCACGCAGAACTGGGAGTTCTTCAACAGCCTCTTCTACCGCTGGTTAAGCGACACTCCGGAAGACGTCGGCCGGGCAATCCTCTCTGCCGCAGGTACTGGTATTACTGAACCGACCAATGGCCTATCACTGATCGTAGTAACGGCATTTCAGGCGGCGGCGGCGCTGGCGCAGCAGTCCGGCTATTTCACTATCATGCCGAGCTTCCTAGGGGTTGTGATTGCGGTTTTTGCTATCGTGTTTGTGGCGATCGCTCTCGCAATTCTCATATTGTCGAAAGTCATGATGTGGGTTTTGCTAGGAACGGCACCGATTTTCATTGGTTGCCTTTTGTTCGATCAAACTCGCTCCTATGGCACTGGCTGGTTTTCCCAGGTTCTACTTTATGCGCTTATCCCGCTGTTTGTATTCGTCGTTGCCGCCTTTTTGATTGCAGCAATCAATCCTGAGCTTTCGAAAATTGATACAGCCGTCGCGGCGAGTGAGCTTTCGCTCACCCACATTGCGTCATTTCTCCTTCTGACGGTGGGTGGATGCTTTGTTCTTATGAATATTCAATCGCTCGCTCAGGCAATTTCGGGATCAGTGGCAGCGGGTGTTGGGGCGGCCGGCATGGGATACGGGCTGGGCGCCACGCTAGGCCCCGCGCGATGGGCGCTCGCCAAAGCCACTGGCGCCGCCAGAGGTATGCTTGGCTCTCACAACTCTCATCCTGGGGGTGGCTCTATGGCTAACCGGAGTTCATCCGAAGCCGCGATGCAACAACGCATCAGCGATATGAGCCGCCCAAGATAATTTTTCTCCCGAAAGGTCATTGTCTATGACGCAGAACACAGATCCTCGTGTCGTCTCTTACTTCCAGCAAGGTTCCGTATGGGAGCTCGACCTGGTTAAGAAGGAAAGGCGGTCCAAAAACGTTGCTTGGTTTATAGCCTTGATCTCAAGCGCGGCCCTCATCGTTGCGCTGTTGGCGCTCGCTGGTCTGACCCCTTTGAAGACCTTTGAGCCGTACCTCGTATTGGTTGACAAAAACACCGGCTATATCGAGATAAAAACAGCTCGCAACACCGATTATAACGCCCTCAGTTTAACTGAGCGTCAGGCTGTTACCCAAGCGAATGTCGTAAGGTTCTTACGCATGCGTGAGGGTTATGACCCGCTAATGATATCGGAAAACTTTGGGACAGCGGCTCTCCTTTCTACTGGCGACGCAGCTCGTGAACTGCAGGAACTCTACAGCGCCACGAATACTAAGAATCCGACCAAAATCTATGGAAAGAACAAGCGTGTTTCGGTTGACGTTAAATCAGTCACGTTCCTTAACGACAGTACTGCACAGGCGCGATTTTCAGTTACCGAACGTTCCGACACTGAACAGGTCACGCGCCACTATGTGAGCGTGTTGCGGTATCGTTATACGTCTGCTCCCTCAACAAACGCTTGGATGTTCGAAAATCCACTGGGTTTCCAGATTTACAGCTATCGC
>CBDDGG010000003.1:0-1235365 GCA_965227755.1 Dyadobacter sp. | reverse complement strand
CCGTAATACCGACAAAATAGATGCCTGCAGTGAACTCGTAACTGCCAAAGCCGCGGATGTAGCGAATTCGGCTGAGGTCGCAGCGGCCGTAGCCGGGCACGATGCCGTGATCAGCACGTTCAACGCGGGCTGGACGAACCCCAACATTTACGATGATTTCATCACTGGCGCGAAGGCGATTCAGGCTGGCGTGAAGCAGGCTGGCGTAAAACGCTTCCTGACCGTGGGCGGTGCGGGCAGTCTGGAAATCCAACCGGGCGTGCAACTGGTCGATACTCCCAACTTCCCCGAAGCCTATAAACCCGGCGCCAAAGCAGCCCGCGACTACCTCAATATTCTCAAAACCGAAACAGAGTTGGATTGGACTTTTCTAAGTCCGGCGATCGAAATGTCCCCCGCACATCCTGGCGAGCGTACAGGTAAATACCGCACCGCCTTCGACACGCCGGTGTTCGATGAGCATCACCACAGCAGGTTATCTGTCTACGATACAGCCGTCGTCATCGTCGACGAAATCGAGCAGGGGAACTTCATTAAGAAGCGGTTTACGGCAGCATATTAGAATAGTACATTTAATGTATTCATTACAAATAATATGTATTAAACATATTAAAAGTATTAGACTAACAAATAATATTATAAGAATTAAAAGTTTATTTCTTGTAATACTTTAACAATTGGAGTATTTAATAAAAAGGTGTTTACTTTTCAAAAGTATGAAAAGTAAACACCTTTTTATTTTTCTTATACATCCTAAATGTAAAATACCTAATTAACCTTTCAATTCTTATTGAATGATAATATAAGTATACTAAGTTAAATACTTTCTATACTTATATAGACATAAAACTTATTATACATTCGATACTTAAAATAAGATAATTCATAAAAAAAGTATTATAAGTATTAAATGTAAAAAATCAAATTGGGCTGATTAACAGGTCATTAAACCGGCAGCTAATTCATCCCAACCGTTTAAAGTCAATGCTTCTACTCCTACTCATTTTTCCAACTGCACAAGGCGCTTGGCCCGTAACGCCGGAATCGGCGCTGATTTTTGACTAAATTTACAGTAATAAAACCTTTCAAAATCATGGCTAGAAGTAACACCACATCAGCAAACCAGCTGGCCAAGCTGTCTTCGAAAGCAGTAAAAGAAAAAACAGGCCGCGACTGGACCGAATGGATTGAATGGCTGGACAGTATGCAATCGGCCGGAAAGACGCATAGGCAGATCGTGACATTGCTATCCGAGTATGTCGAAAGCATCTGGTACCGCCAGAAGATCGCGCTCGGATACCGCGAGGCAACCGGGCAAAGGCTCCCGGGAGAGCTATCGTCCGGCTACGAGATCGGGGTTACTAGAACCTTTCCAATTCCCAGGACCAAAGCCTGGGAACTGATGGCGTCGGAGAAAGGCATGTCTGCCTGGCTTGGCGACCTCGAGGATGGCCGCATCGGTCCGGCCGAATCATTCAAAACCAAAGAAGGCATCACCGGTACCATTACCGTGCTGGAACCCGGCTCGCATTTGCGAATGGCCTGGAAGCCGGAAAACTGGCGCCATGACTCGACCCTGCAGGTACGCGTAACAGGCAGCAAAAGCAAACACGCCGGCAAAAGCGTCATCAGTTTTCACCATGAAAAGCTTCCAAGGCCCGCCGACCGCGACGCCATGAAAAAGCACTGGGAAGAAAAACTATCGGATCTGGCTGAAATAATTAAGGGAAAATAAGGTTCTTTGTAGCCCGATTTTACAGCCACCAATTATATAGAAATGAAGTCCCGTTCTGCCGGCCTATTACTACTTTTTATACTTTTAAGCCATTCAGACCTTTTTGCCCAGCGCTTCCTTATGGACCTTGTGGATACCACAAATCAGATGGGAAAAGGTATGCTTTCCATTTACGAGCGATATAACCGCGTGAGAATCAGTGGTTATATCCAACCACAGTTCCAGGTAATTTCCAAAGAAGGCGCCGAAACCTATGCCGGTGGGAATTTCTCCGGACTCTCCAACAACCGTTTCATGCTCCGGCGCGGGCGCCTGCGTGTAGACTACGCGCACCTCAATGAGAACGACGACCCGACTTCCTATTTTGTATTCCAGTTCGACGGTACGGAGCGCGGAGTCGCTATCCGCGATTTCTGGGGACGGTTCTATGAAAACAAGTTCAAGATCTTTGCACTGACAACCGGGATGTTCGCCCGGCCGTTCGGGCATGAGGTGAACCTTTCCTCAGCCAACCGGGAAACACCCGAGCGCGGGCGGATGTCGCAGATTCTGATGAAAACCGAACGCGACGTCGGTGTAATGCTGACCGTTTCCAGCCGTAAAACGCACGAATGGCACCAGAAACTGAAATTCGACGTCGGGCTATTCAACGGCCAGGGCATGTCGGGGCCTATGGATTATGACAGCCATAAAGATGTGATCAGCCGCCTCAGCTTAAAACCAACGAAAATCCGGGCGTTGGGTAACGCGACGTTGTCGGCAGCGATGTCGGGATACGCGGGTGGCATCGTGAGCCAGAGCAATATCCTTTATAAAACTGAGCGCCGCAGCGGAGCATACCAGGCGGTACGCGACTCCTCGGCGTCAAACCTGCACAAAACGAGGCCACGTAACTACGCCGGCGCAGATTTCCAGCTATCGTTTCCAAACCGCAAAGGCGAAACGGAGTTTCGTGCAGAGTATATCAAAGGCAGCCAAACCGCGACTTTCGCGACGAGCGAGACACCCGGCACTTACCCGGTTACCAACGGCATCAAAGATCCCCTGTACACCCGCAGCTTCGACGGCGCCTATTTCTATTTCCTGCAACACCTTGGCAGTCCCGATCACCAGTTCGTTTTGAAATACGACTGGTACGATCCCAACAAGAAAGTTTCCGGCAGGCAAATCTCGGCGGACAACGGTTTCGGCAAAGCCGATCTTCGTTACAACACGCTTGGCATGGGCTATGTATATATGGCCAATGAGTCGCTGAAGTTCGTGTTTTACTATGAATTTGTGCGCAATGAAAAATCGGCGCTCGCCGGATACGAAACCGATGTTTCAGACGACGTTTTCACGGCCCGCGTCCAGTACAACTTCTAAGTCCCGAAGCGTTCGGCCAGGACTTTCCTACGGTAAGCAAAAATTGTATTCACCTCCCGGTTCACGATCATCCTGTCGACAAGACTTCCTAAAATACCAAAAGGCACCTTGTAATGCAGAATGTCCTCCATCAGCACGCCGCCGTTTTGCTCGGTGAAGCGGTGCTGGTGGTGCCAGAATGCATACGGCCCAAAGCGCTGTTCATCTACAAAATATTGCCTGTCGGCCACATGTGTAATTTCGGTACACCATTTCAGGGGAATACCGAATAGTGGTCTGACAACGTAACGGATAATCTGTCCGGCGTACATTTTGTTGCCCTGGTGTGACGATGTTACCACAAATCCCATGTGTGCAGGTGTGATTTCCTTTAAATTGGATGGATCGGAGAAGAACGTCCAGGCCTCCTCGAGGCTGATGGGCATCCACTGTGTGAAATATAGCTCGCGCATGTCAACTCATTTGACCTAATATACGTTAAATATGCGGCCAGCGATCAAAAATCCGGGCCAGAACAGTCCTGGCATAGTTTTCTCTGTATTTATCACATTACTAACTCCGAATAACATGAACAGAAAACAGCTTGCAACCACAACCATTTCTATCCATGCAAGCCCCTCTGCGGTTTGGAAGGCATTGGTAGAACCCGAACTCGTCAAAAAGTATTTTCACGGCACTGAAATGCGTTCGGATTTTGAAATCGGAAGCCCTATTACCTTCGAAGGCGAATGGCAGGGCCAGCATTATGTCGATAAGGGTGAAATCCTCAGGATCACACCCGAGCGCGAACTCAGCTATTCCTTCTGGAGTCCGCTGTCGGGCACCGAGGATTTTGAGGATAATTATACTCATGTTACCTTCCACCTGTCGGACTACCACGAGAATACAACGCTGGTCGTTACCCAGGATAACCTGGATGACGACGAAGCCGTAGTGAAAGCCGAAGGCAACTGGCTGAAAGTAATGCACGATCTCAAAAGGCTTGTGGAGGAAGAGCGGCTGCACGTACTTTGATCGCCTGTGAATACAAAACCCGTGGAATCGTCTCCCACGGGTTTTGTATTTTTCAAAGTTTCATCGACAGTGCAATCCGCTTTCGGGAAAGGTCCACCTCTGTTACTTTCACCGTCACATGCTGCTGCAATTTCACGACCTCGTTAGGATCCTTGATAAACTTGTCGGCCATTTGCGAGACGTGTACCAGTCCGTCCTGTTTCACTCCGACGTCAACGAACGCACCGAACGCGGTGATGTTCGTAACGATTCCCGGGAGAATCATACCAACCTTCAAATCTTCCGGCTTCCTTACCGAGTTATCGAACTCAAATTTCTTCATCTCCGCCCGCGGGTCACGCGAGGGCTTTTCGAGCTCGGCGAGGATGTCTTTTAAAGTTGGTAGACCCACCGTGGCGGAAACATACTTTTCGATCCTGACCTGGCGACGTAGTTCAGGTTTTTGCATTAAATCCTTCACTGTGGCGCCGGCATCTTTCGCCATTTGCTCTACCAGCTCATAACGTTCCGGATGCACTGCACTGTTATCCAATGGATTACCTCCATTTTCGATACGCAGGAAGCCTGCTGCCTGCTCAAATGCCTTCGCGCCCAGGCGCGGAACTTTCAATAATTGCTGCCTCGATTTGAAATTTCCGTTTTTGGCCCGAAAATCCACGATATTTTGCGCCAAAGCGGGTCCAAGCCCCGAAACATAGCGCAGCAAGTGCTTGCTCGACGTGTTGAGATTTACGCCTACCGAATTCACGCAGCTTTCTACGACTACGTCCAAAGCATTTCGCAAAGAATTTTGGTCGACATCGTGCTGGTACTGCCCGACTCCAATTGACTTGGGGTCAATCTTCACGAGCTCCGCGAGCGGGTCCATCAGTCGCCGACCGATCGATATCGAGCCACGGACCGTCACATCCTTGTCGGGAAACTCGTCCCGGGCAACTTCCGAAGCCGAGTAAATGGAGGCTCCCTGCTCGCTTACCATGAACAGGCCGATCGCAGCCGACTGTCCCGAAGCCTCGAGCAGCTTCTTCACAAAATCCTCCGTCTCACGCCCCGCTGTACCGTTACCCACCGCGATCGCCTCGACCTTGAACTTCCGGATAAGCTCACTCAACCGCGCACCTGCGTCGGCAGGCTTGTCGAACGGATAAATGACATGATCGGCTATGAGATTGCCCTGACTGTCGAGTACGACTACCTTGCAGCCCGTTCGGTAACCCGGATCGATCGCAAGCACGGTTTTCTGGCCTAGTGGCGAAGCCAGTAAGAGCTGCCGGAGATTTTCGGTAAAGACCTGAATCGCGGCTACATCCGCTTTTTCTTTGGATAAATTGGCAAATTCAGTTTCAATGGACGGCTTCAACAACCGTTTATAGCTATCGGCGATCGCGATTTCGAGCTGATCTTTGCAGGGCTCGGTCCCGAACATAAACAGCCGGTCCAACGCTTCGAGCGCCGCATCCTCGTCGGGTGAAATATCGACGCTCAGAATGCCCTCTTCCTCGCCCCGGCGCAATGCGAGCAGCCTGTGCGAGGGTATTTTCGCCAAAGGCTCCGAAAACTCGAAATAGTCGCGGTATTTGGCCCCTTCTTCCTCTTTCTTCTTCTTGACCTTTGAAGTGATAATCGCCCCGCGCTGGAACGTAAACCGCACTTTCGCGCGCGCCTCCTGGTTTTCGTTGATCCACTCGGCGATAATGTCCCTGGCTCCTTGTAAAGCGTCGCCTGCATTCGCCACCTGATCATTCAGGAAATTGGCCGCCTTGCCTTCCGGGTCCCGCTCTTTGCCTTCGAAAATCAGCTTGGCAAGTGGTTCGAGGCCCTTTTCGATCGCGATCGTCGCACGCGTTTTTCTTTTTTGTTTATAGGGAAGATATAGGTCTTCCAGTTCGGTCATCGAAAACACGCCCTCGATCTTCTTTTTGAGCTCCGGCGTAAGCTTGCCCTGCTCCTCGATACTCTTCAAAATAGCCTCGCGCCGCTTTTCGACTTCCTGCTGTTTCTGCCATGCCTCTTTGACGTTGCCGATCTGGACTTCATCCAGCCCGCCCGTTGCTTCCTTGCGGTAACGTGCGATAAACGGCACCGTAGCGCCTTCCTCGAACAGTGCGATGGTATTTCTCGCCTGCTTGTCGCTGACGCCGACCTGTTGTGCAATAAGGGTGTAGTTCATGTTTACTAATGAAATTGGATATGGCAAATAAAGCGGATATTCATGGTTTTCAAAACTAAAATTAGCGGCCACCCGGCGTTCGCATTTTACCGTTTATATTTGACACGATTTAATCCTCATACCTAAACCTTTAACAAAATGAATTACCAGTTCGGAAGGCCACTGGCTATCCTTGTCGCGATTCTGGGCATCATATTCCAGATCGACGCTGCCCATGCCCAGCAGAAGTCCGGGTTCAAAGTCATTGCATTTTTTACCGGCGAAAACGATCGTGCGCACATCAGTTTTGTACACGAAGCCAACCGTCGCCTGCCGGAACTAGGCAGGAAAAATGGCTTCTCGTATGACTCTACTACGAATTGGGATAACCTGAATGCAGAGTTTCTGTCGCAATACCAGGTGGTTATGTTCCTGGACACGCGTCCTGAAAAGCCCGCGCAACGTGCCGCGTTCCAGAAATACATGGAAAATGGCGGTGGCTGGATCGGATTCCATTTCGCGGCATTCGCATTGACGCCCTCGGCTTACCCCCAGAACTGGGACTGGTACCACGACCAATTCCTCGGCTCGGGGCAATACAAGAGTAATACCTGGCGCCCAACCGCCGCGATTTTGAAGGTCGAAGATGCAAAAAGCCCTGCTACCGAAGGCTTGGGGGCTACATTTAAGGCCTCTCCGAACGAATGGTACCGCTGGGAAAACGATTTAACGCAAAATCCGGACATTCAAATCCTTTTGTCGATCGACCCGTCCAGTTTCCCGCTCGGCACCGGGCCCAAGCAGCACGAAATATGGCATAGCGGCTATGACCCCGTCTCGTGGACCAACAAAAAGTACAAAATGCTCTACATGAATATGGGGCACAACGATATCGATTACGAGCATAAAACAGACCAGGAATTATCGTTTACCTTTGACAATGACGTACAAAACCAGTTCCTGGTCAACTCGATCCTCTGGCTCGCAAGCCGCAAAAAATAACCGGTTATGGAAGAAAAACAGACCCGCAGCTTCGAAAAAGGCCAAATGACAGGCACTACCTGGCAATGCGACGGCATTCTGCTCGGGCACGCTATTTCGCGGTTTGCGGAATTGTCGGGCTTCCATTCCAAAAGTGCAAATACCGACGTGGTACGTATGCATTTCGGGTTGAAAGGCGATTATATGTTTACTTACAACCAGCTCGGCAGAACGTTCGACCTCGTCGGCGGGCATCATAATATTATGTATTCGAGGGAATTCGAAATGACCGTCCAGCCCAAGACGCTTGAAATCGAGACTTTCGGCATTCAATTCCCCAGTGACGTTTTCATCCAGTTTACTCAAAATGCCAGCGAGGCCCTGAAACGCTTTTCGGAGGCTATCATTTTGGGTAAAAGCACCATACTAACTGAGCGCTGGGGTACAATCGATTCGCCGATCCAGCAGGTAATACAGCAAATCATTCACTGTAAATATTCGGAAAACCTTAAAAAGCTGTTTCTCCTCTCCAAAAGTATCGAGCTCCTCGTGCTATGCGCGGACGCCTGCGAGGCTTCGGAACGTAAAACGGAGACATTTATTAAAACCAAAACCGACAAGGAAAAGATCATCGCCGTCCGCGACCTGATTAACGAACGTGTGCACTGTCCGCCCAACCTCTCGGAGATCGCCCAGCATGTGGGCTTGAATGAGTACAAGCTGAAAAAAGGCTTCAAGGAAACATTCAACAACACCATTTTCGGTTACCTCACCGACCAGCGTCTGCAACTGGCGAAACAATACCTGCTGGACACACAGCAAACAGCGGCCGAAATATCGACGCAACTTGGCTACGCCACACCCCAGCATTTCAACAATGCCTTCAAAAAGAAATTCGGTGTCACTCCTTTTTCGGTTAGAAATAATCCGTAAAACGCAATCAATGCAACTCGGCAGAGGGTAATATTGCCGTTGTAAGTGGTCAGGTGGTCAGGTGTAGTCGGGAATAGTCATACTCTGTAACGCATTCAAATCCAAACCAACAATACCGGACCTCCTGACATCTACTCATTCACTAATTCACTCATTCCCCGTTCCACGGCGGATCATTTCACTCATTCACCATGCCACTCATCATCCGAAACGAAATTACCATTAATGCTCCCGCGCTGCGTGTGTGGGACGCGCTTGTGAATCCTGAAAAAACCAAACAGTATATGTTTGGCTGTGAGGCGCTTTCCGACTGGAATGTCGGCAGCCCGCTGCTTTGGAAAGGTGAGCACGAAGGAAAGGAGATTATCTGGGTTAAGGGAGAAATCCTGGACATCGAACCCGGGAAATTCCTGCGGTATACCACCATCGACCCGCATTCGACCATCGACGATATTTCAGAAAACTACCTGCAAGTCACCTACGACCTTATTCCGCAAGGAGAAAGTACACTTTTAAAGGTAACGCAGGGCGATTACAGCACCGTTGCCGAGGGAGAACGCCGGTATCAGGATTCTTACAACAACGGCGAAGGCTGGAACCCGATCCTTGTCGAGATCAAGAAACTGATAGAGGCGGAGTAAAAGCGATATTTTAGCCTGCCAATAAAGGGTAACCAGCATTCGGCACCCTTTATTGGCAGGAATTTTCCGGCGTTTGAGGAACTACTTGGGGGTATTTCCGACTTTCAACGGAAAAGCATTTCATCAAATATGGCGGTACTAGTCGTTCTGATTGTCGCTTTTCTGGCTAGCCTGGGCATTACCTGGGCGGGTTGGGGAGAGCCGGCCTATATTTTAAGCGGGAATATCGCCATGTGCGCGATGCTGCAATTCGCGGCATTGGGGCATTTCAAATTTCCCGAGGGGATGAAATTGATGATCCCGCCGTTTGTTCCTTTCAAAAAAACGATGGTATTCCTCACTGGCCTGATGGAAATCGCCGCAGGAATCATGCTGCTTTTTCCCACCACGCGTTATGCAACGGGTATTTTTCTGATCCTCTTTTTCATTGCATTGCTCCCGGCCAACATTTACGCCGCCAACCATCGCCTCGATTACCAGAAAGGCACCTACGACGGTAAGGGCCCTGGCTATTTGTGGTTCCGCATCCCGATGCAGGTCTTTCTGATCGCCTGGGTCTGGTATTTCGCCGTTCAACCAGCTGCCTAGCGCTATTTCCGTTCGAGCAGCGCCATATAAAAACCGTCGAAACCATCCCGTGCGGGTGATGTACGACGTTCGGAGACGAATTTCCAGTCGGCTTTGTGGCGCTTTGTGAAGGCCCTTACCTGCTCTTCGGATTCCGATGGCAGGACGCTGCACGTTGCATACACCATTTTCCCACCCTTTTTGACCATTTTGGAATAGTTTTCGAGGATCTGTGCCTGCACCTTGCGGATCTTGTCCAGGAACTCCGGTTTGAGCTTCCATTTGCTGTCCGGATTTCTTCTTAAAACACCCAATCCCGAACAAGGGACGTCGAGTAGCAACCGGTCGGTGGTTTCCGAAAGGTTTTCGATGATTTTGTCGGAAGTAATGAGCATTGTCGTCAGATTGGTAACGCCATTTCGGGCGGCGCGACGTTCCAGTTCCTGCAATTTGTGGTGTTCGATGTCCATGGAAAGGATCGAGCCGCTATTGCCGAGCAATGCGGCCAGATGCAGGCTTTTCCCACCTGCGCCTGCGCATGCGTCGATCACAGACATACCCGGGTGCACATCCAGGTAAGGCGCTATCAGCTGCGAACCCGCGTCCTGAACTTCAAAAAAGCCATTCTTGAAACTTTCGTGCCCCGATACATTGATCCGCTTTTTCAACGCCAGCGCCCAAGGAATACCAGCGACGGTTTCGGTTATTTCAACGCCGAGCTGCTCCTGAACGGTTTCGATATTCGTTTTCAGCGAATTAATACGCAAAACCAACGGGGCGGTCTTATTCAGCGCCACCAATTCTGCGGGCCACTGTTCGCCAAGTTCAGATTCACCGACTTGATCGATCCAGTCTGGTATGGATTGTGCTATTCTCCTGATCGCCAGCCCTTCCGCGTACCGCTGGCCGACCGCTTCCCGGTCAATCCCTTCAAATTCGGGCCACTCCGGCAAGATTTCCAATGCTTCGTGCCCTTCGAGGTGCAAAGGTTTGATCAACTGCCATACACCTGCCAGACGCCAGAAATCTTCGCTTTCTACTGCCTTTTCAACCTGCGCAACGTATTTCACGAGCCGCCACCAGCGCACGATTTCGTAAACATTCCCGGCAATGAAAGCGCGATCGCGGGCACCCCACTTTTTATTAGATTTCAGCATTTGCTCGACGACGCGGTCGGCCTGCCTGTTTTTGACAAATATATCCTGCAATGCCTCAACGGTGGCTGCAACAAGTCCTTTATAGAGTTTCAAAATTTCAATTTCCAGGTGAAACAAGATGACAAAATTGGCGACGGATCAGCTACAAAACAAAAAGCATTTGCAAGGGCACAATTTTTACGTCCATTATATAAACCAATACCACTCTTATGGAAGCCCAAACCACGATCATTTGCCCGCCGGACGTCACATCGCGACCGCTGGGCGTTAAAGTTCAGAAGCTCATCAAACTGCTTCCCCGCAAACTTTTCAGCGCATGGACTAACGAGCTCGATCTCTGGCTCGCCGCTCCCGGCTCATTGCTTGGCAAGCCCGAACCAAACACCCCGTTCTATTTCGAGACGTCCCACCACGGCATTCGCCATCCGCATTATGGCCGCTTTTTGCACTTGAAAGAGCCCGAGCTCATCGAATTGACGTGGGTTACCGGCGAAGAAGGTACCGAGGGGGCCGAAACTGTACTTACGGTGGAGCTGACACCGCACGAACAGGGAACTTTCCTGCGGCTGACACATGCCGGATTCCCGAACGAAGACGCACAAAAAAGACACGAGGACGCATGGCCAGCCGTACTGGACCAGTTGGAAGAACGCATGTCCCGTCCCGCCGACTGATCAATAGATATTCTGAGGAAGAATAATCTCGAAATTAGTACCGGTACCGGGTTCAGAAGTAATGGAGATCGTTCCGCCAAGGCTATCGACGAGGTGCTTCACCAGCGCCAGACCGAACCCGAAGCCCTGCTCGCCCCCGGTTCCGTCCGTCGACGATGCATTACCAGAGACGATCGCCTGTATGTTTTCCGCGGTAATGCCGACGCCCGAATCCTTCACAGAAATTTGCAGCGTCGGCTTCGCCTGATCGATCAGCAGGTGCAAATCCACGGTTACCTCGCCATTTGGAGGCGTAAATTTTATGGAATTCGAAATAAGGTTGCCGGTGATTTGCAGCAATTTGCTTTTCGAGAAATGAATATTCTCCGTTAACGCGCTGGTATTCACCCGAAAACGAACATTCTTGTGTTTGGCTTGCGGGCCATAGAGTTTCTCCAGCTTGTCTTTAAAGATCGTGAGCGTAAAACCCTGCCCATTGGAAGCGCGTGACGAGCCAGCCGTTGCACCCTTCTCTTTATGCGAATCCAGGATCTCTTCCGCCAGATCGAGGATGGAATTGCCACTCTTGTGGATCAGATTGATGAATTCAAGCACCTCGTCCATCCGGTTTTGCTCACCCTGGTCGCGGATAATCTGTGCCAGCCCAACTATTCCACCCAATGGCCCGCGGATGTCATGTGCAACCTTTTTCTGGGTCTGCCCGGCTTCCAAAAGCTTCAATTTCAGGCTTTCCAACACCTTATGTGTTTTCAGCCGGGCCACGATCTCGTCGGCAATGATCTTGAGGAGCTCGATCTTCTCGGGTTCCAGCGTTTTATGTTCCTGATCGAGGACGCATAATGCGCCTATTTGCAACCCTTCGCTGGTTCTAAGCGGTATTCCATAGTAGTATGTCACCTTGGGCTCGCCTTTCACATAAAACTTGTCCCTGAACCGCTCGTCCGCGCTCAGGTCATCCACTTCGAAATGGTCGGCCTCCATGATGGTATACTGGCAAACAGACTCCTCCCGGAGCATTTGTTCAATATCCAAGCCATAATTCGAAATCGTCCATTGTGTCAGTGAATCGATGAGGTTCACCAGTGAAATCCGGGTGCCGGCTACTTTGGCGGCCAACTTTGCCAGGTCCTTGAAAGTGATCTGGTGATCCGAATAATCGATATCCAACTCTGAAAGCCCCAGCAGACGTTCCATTTCATTAGCAGGAACCGGTGCATTGGAAGTATTCATAATATACATGCAGTTTATCCCCAAGTCTACAAACAATAAGTGTAAAAAGAGAAGTAATTCTATAAAAAACAATAACAAGAGCTTGCGTTTCACCGGGGCCGTCCCAAAAATCACAAGCGCATAACGGTTCAGACCTGGAATAGCGTTTGCAATATTTGATGTAACACAATCTATCGATAGTGATTCCACAACACAGGTTACCCCGGCGCTCACGCCGATATCTTGGAATAATTCTGTTTCGAAATTTGCCGAACTGTCGTATATTGTCAAGCCAACTATCAGACAGAATTGCATTTTACTAGGTCAAGGAGATAAGCCAATCACACTTAACACTGTTAACATCAACATTTACCATTGTTAAGTTATTTAACAATGGAAAATTAACCCGTAAATACCCATTAATCAGTGTTTGTGCTTTTACAACATTTAACATTGTTAGATTTCAGGAATTTTAAACTTGTATATTTTTAAGAGCCTCAACCCGGGGCAAATTAACCCGACGGACGTTACAAGAATGTATAAAATACTTTTTACTATATTTTTTTTCGCGAGTTTCTACCCTGCCGGATCGCAAATTATCGTAGCGGATAAGATCGTCGGCGAGTGGATCAATGAAGAAAAAGATACCCGAATCGAGATCTACAAAAATGGCGAAGAATATTTCGGCCGTCTGCTCTGGTCGGAATACATCTTCGAGGCTGACGGAAAAACCTCCCGCAAGGACATCCGCAACTCCGATGAAAAACTCCGCGGGAGAAACCTGCTCCATATGAACCTGCTAAACAACTTCGTCTTTAGCGAAGACCTTTGGGACGACGGCAAAATGTACGATCCGAAAAGCGGGAAAACCTACAACTGCCTGATTAAACTACGGAAGGAAAAATTGGAGGTGCGCAGCTATGTGGGCATCCCGCTTCTGGGCAGAAGTACCTACTGGGACCGTGTACCCTGACATCCCCCACCCCGCCGCGAACGTTACTATCCCCGTAGAAAGGACGTTTTACCGCTCAAAAATGAATACAAATAGCCCGTGCCGTGTTATGCTCCAAATCACGAATCTATCGTATGAAGCATTTCAAACTCGGCATTCTCGACCAATCCGTTGTGAGGCACGGATCCAGCGTCAGGGAAGCCATCCATGAAACCATCGCCACGGCAAAGCTGGCCGAAGAGCTGGGTTATAGCCGTTTCTGGGTTTCTGAACACCACAATTCCACATTTATTGCAGGCTCCGCCCCGGAGGTACTGATGGTCAAATTGGCCGACGTCACGAGCCATATTCGCGTAGGATCAGGCGGCATTATGCTGCCCAACCACAGCGCATTGAAAGTTGCGGAGAATTTCCGTATGCTCGAAACACTCTACCCCGGACGCATCGACCTGGGCATGGGCCGCGCGCCGGGTACCGACCGCATTACTTCCTCACTGCTCAATCCGTCCAACGATTTCAGCGAAAGCAGCTATTTGCGGCAGCTTGAACATTTGCAGCATTTCCTCAGGGATACCGCCGGTACCGACCGCGGGTTTATCTACGCCACACCGCAATCGCCCACGATTCCCGAGCAATGGATACTGAGTTCGAGCGGTGGCAGCAGCAATATAGCGGCGCGGTTTGGCATGGGCCTGGCCGTCGCGAAATTCATCAATGGCTTTGTAAAGCCGAATGTCGTGGAAGAATACAAGCGGAATTTTCGCCCGTCGGACCAGCTCGAAAAGCCGAAAGTGATCCTGTCGGTATTTACCTTATGCGGCGAAACGGAGGAACAGGCGGCCGCGCTGCGCAAGATGATGGATTATGTGCTCGTGGAATTCGAGCGGGGCAAGTTCGGGCCGTTCCCTGATCCGGAAACCGTGCGGAAATACGAGTTCAATTTCGGGGAGCTGGAACGGATCCGTTACAACAGCGGCCGGATCGTGTCGGGTACGGCGGAGTCCGTGAAAGAACAGCTCACCAAACTGGCTACCGACTTTGGGGCGGACGAGATTATGGTGTCGACCATGGCCGATACCGCCGAAAACCGCATCAGGTCCTTCCAATTGATTTCGGAAGCATTTAATTTGAGAGAACCGGTTCTTTAACCTTAATTTGTGCCGGACATTCCTTCACCGACACTCATGAACCGTTTCGACCGTATTACAGCCATCCTGATCCAGCTTCAGTCCCGCAAAATTGTCAAAGCCCAGGACCTGGCAGAACGCTTCGAGATCAGTCTCAGGACGGTGTACCGCGACATTAATTCGCTTGCGGAAGCGGGCGTACCCATTATAGGCGAGGCAGGCGTCGGTTATTCCATTATGGACGGCTACCGTCTGCCTCCGGTTATGTTTACCAAGGAAGAGGCCCGCACATTCATTACCGCCGAAAAACTGATGGAGAAATTCACCGATTTTTCGACCCAATCGCATTACCAGGCGGCGATGTACAAGATCAAAGCCGTATTGCGGAGTACGGAAAAATCGATGGTGGAGAACCTGGAAAACCACATCGAGGTGCGCAGCCGGCCCCATGCTTTTCACCAACCCAACAGCAATACGCTGGACGTGCTGCTCAAAAGCATTTCCGAACGCAAGATCGCCAAAATCCTTTACGTCGCTTTGAGCGCCGCGGAGCCGGGGGAGCGGATTATCGAGCCGGTGGGCATTTATCATGAAAACAACTATTGGTACACCATTGCGTTTTGTCACCTTCGCAACGATTACCGCAATTTCCGCTCCGACCGCATCCTGCAATGCGATATTACCGACCAGCCGTTTATGCATAAGCACGCCCCGCTAAAAGATTTCATGCACGATAGCTGGGAAAACGAGAATATGCGTCTCGTGCGCGTACGTGTGGAGAAGCGCGTGGCGCGCTACATACGTGAGCAACGGAATTTTTACGGCTTCGCCTCGGAGATAGAAAAGGACGATCATGTCGAAATGACTTTTCTCAGTCCGTCGCTGGAAGGCTTTGCGCGCTGGTATATGATGATCGCCCCCGAGGCTTGCATTCTTGAACCCGAATCCCTCAAAACGATCGTCAGGCAGCTCACCGAAAAAATCGCGGAAAATTTGAACCACTGACAAACACTGCTGACACAGGGCTGTCACAAGCATCTGTTTTCTTTGTAATGCACTTAAACAAAGAAGCTATGTCAGCCACAATTGAAATTCCGACAGCAGAAAAAAGTTTGGCTTATGCGATGAAAAATTTCGCAGATTATAACCATTGGGCCAACTGCACATTGGTGAACTGGTTGCGTACAAAACCTGCCGAAATCCTCGAAACCGAGCTGAAATCGAGCTTTTCTACGATCCGCCTGACGCTCATCCACATTCTTGAAACCCAGCGCTACTGGCTCTCGATCATCAATCCGGACAGCAATTATAGCGGCCAGGATTTTGATGGAGACCTTGAATCGACATTTGATACGCTTATAGCGCAATCTCAGGAGCTTGCCGAGTACATCGAAACCCTCTCGGCGGAGCAGATCCAGGGTGAGACCCTGGTAGTGAGCCAATGGTTCCAATGCAACTTCCCGAACTTCGAGTACATCATGCACGTTGTGAACCACACCACCTACCACCGCGGGCAAATCATCACCATGGGCCGTAACCTGGGTTTCACCGATGCCCCCATGACCGATTACAACTTTTATAATGTCATGGCTAAATAAATTGGCAGCGCCGGAAACCTGTCTGCTTCCATTTTTGTAATGCCCGTTATGAAACGTATTCACATCCTGGGCATTTCGGGCAGCCTGCGCACCGATTCCACCAATACCATCATCCTGAAAACCTTGGGAAGCCTTTTGCCTTCCGACATCACTTTTGAAATTTTCGAGGGCCTGGACGTAATCGCGCATTTCAGTCCAGGCCTTTTTGATACAGAGGCGGTGGCACGGTTTAAGGCTGCCGTTAACCAGGCCGACGGTGTCGTGATCTGTACGCCCGAGTATGCATTCGGCGTCCCCGGCACGCTCAAAAATGCCCTGGACTGGACCGTAGGCACGGGTAACTTCAACGACAAGCCAGTGTCGGCCATCAGCGCCTCACCACTCAATTCGGGCGGCAACAATGCCCTGGCGTCGCTGCTGCTTACTTTGACAGCCCTGGGTACGAAAAAGAATGAGGCCTCTGCCCTTTCCATTCCAAATGTTAAAGGAAAAATCGCGGACGGTCGTGTAACCGATGCGCATACGCTCAACGAGCTCCGGGTGCAATGCGCTAATCTGCTGGCCTTGATCGAAGATTAATAGCCTCCCCAGCAAAATCCAATTTATTATCCGGCAAGCAAAAGACTATAAATTTCATAGAGTAATATCATTTAGTTTGATACATTTGGGCTTTATCCACTTTAAACGTTCAAGCCCAATGAAATTTGAAACCTTGCAGCTTCATGCCGGTCAACAGCCAGATCCTACCACCAATTCGCGTGCTGTACCATTGTACCAGACCACTTCATACGTGTTCAACAACGCCGAGCATGCCGCTAACCTCTTCGCATTAAAGGAGTTCGGTAATATATATTCCCGCATTATGAACCCTACCAACGACGTTTTCGAAAAGCGGGTGGCGGCGTTGGAAGGCGGTGTGGCGGCGTTAGCAACCGGGTCGGGGCATTCGGCGCAGTTTCTGGCCATTAACAACATCACTACCGTCGGCGATAATTTTGTGACTACATCTTTTCTGTACGGCGGTTCTTACAACCAGTTCAAAAATTCCTTCAAAAACATCGGTGTAGAAGCACGCTTTGCCGACGGCGACGATGTGAGCAGCTTTGAAAAGCTGATCGACGATAAAACCAAGTTCATTTACCTGGAAACGATCGGCAACCCGAGCTACTCGGTACCCGATTTTGAGGCGTTCTCTGCGCTTGCCAGGAAGTATGACCTCCCATTGATCGTCGATAATACTTTCGGCGCAGCAGGAGCTATTTTTCAGCCTATCAAGCACGGTGCGCACGTGGTGGTGCAATCGGCAACGAAATGGATCGGCGGGCATGGCACTTCCATTGGCGGGGTGATCGTCGATGCCGGAACCTACAACTGGGGCAACGGCAAGTTCCCGCAGTTTACCGAGCCCTCACCCAGCTACCACGGACTCGTTCTGAACGACGTGTTCGGCATCGGCGGGCCGTTTGGCAATATCCAGTTCATTATCCGGGCGCGCGTGGAAGGCCTGCGCGACTGGGGACCGTCCCTGTCGCCGTTCAACTCGTTCCTGTTCCTGCAAGGTCTTGAAACGCTTTCCCTGCGCATTGAACGCATTGCCGAGAATGCATTGAAACTCGCGCAATGGCTTGAAAAACATCCCAAAGTAGAGAGTGTGAACTATATCGGTCTGGAAGGAAACAAATACCACCAGCTCGCTAAAAAGTATCTCACACGCGGTTTTGGAGGGGTATTGTCATTTACCCTCAAAGGCGACAAGAAAACCGCCGAGCATTTTGTCGACAACCTGAAACTGATCAGCAACCTGGCCAACGTAGGCGACGCGAAAACGCTCATCATCCACCCCGCATCGACGACCCACTCCCAACTCTCTGACGAAGAGCAACTTTCAGCAGGCGTACTGCCAACGCAATTACGCATTTCCGTCGGTATCGAGCATATTGACGATATCATCGAGGATGTTGAGCAGGCAATCGGGGCACTCTGATTTTGACCGGCTCGCCGGGTGGTGATTGAATGAATGAATGATTCCCCGTTCCACGGCGGATCATTCAATCATTCAGTCATTCCCCGTTCCACGGCGGCTCATTCACTCATTCATTCACTGATCCCTTCCAACGCGAACATGAACGCGAACTGCAGTGCGATCTCTTTCAGATAATCAAACCGCCCCGAGGCGCCGCCGTGGCCGGCTTCCATATTCGTTTTCAGGAGCAGGACGTTGTTATCGGTTTTGTGCGTTCTGAGGCGTGCAATCCATTTGGCGGGTTCGAAATACTGCACCTGGCTGTCGTGCAAGCCTGTGGTAATGAGCATATTCGGGTAGGCCTTTCTTTCTACGTTGTCATAAGGCGAGTAGGATTTCATGTAATCGTATGAATCCTTGTTTTTGGGATTGCCCCATTCGTCGAACTCATTGGTAGTCAACGGGATGCTTTCATCGAGCATCGTGGTTACCACGTCCACAAAAGGTACATCGGCAATGATGCCCCGCCAGAGATCCGGACGCATGTTGCTGATTGCGCCCATCAGCAAGCCGCCCGCACTGCCACCTTCCGCGAACAAATGGGCCGGTGAAGTAAACTTTTCTTTGATCAGGAACTCCGCGCAGTCTATGAAGTCGTTGAACGTGTTCTTCTTCTTGAACATTTTACCGTCTTCATACCATTGTCGCCCCATTTCCTGCCCGCCACGTATGTGTGCGAGCGCATATATGAACCCGCGGTTGAGCAGGCTCAGGCGCGTGCTGCTGAATGCTGCGTCCATACTATTGCCATAAGAGCCGTAAGCATACAGCAAAAGTGGTGTTTCGGCACTTTTAGGCGTACCTTTTTTGTAAACCACAGAAATCGGCACTTTCACCCCATCGCGTACGGTCGCGTACAAACGTTCCGTCACATATTCTTCCGGATTGTATCCGCCCACCACTTCCTGGCGCTTTTTCAGCTCCTTTTCGCGGCTCTCCATGTCGTAATCGTAAACCGAGCTCGGTGTAGTGAGCGAGGTATAAATGTAGCGCAGGTTAGCGCTATTATATTCCGGGTTCGAGCCGGCGTAAGCGGTGTAGGCCGGTTCGCCAAAATCCACGTAATGCTCGGAATTGGTGTTAATGTTGCGGATACGAAGCTGCAAAAGGCCATTCTTGCGCTCGGTAATCACCAGGTAATCCTTAAAGACATCGATACCTTCCAGCAGCACATCGGCGCGGTTCGGGATTACCTCTTTCCAGTTTTCAACACCCGTCTGGCCGACCGGCGTTTCCATCAGCCTGAAATTCAAGGCATCTTTATTGGTAACAATCAAAAACTTGTCGCCCTGGTGGTCCACATCGTATAAAACGTCTTTCATCCGTGGCTGGAACACTTCAAACTTGCCTTCCGGCTTGTCGGCGTCCAGGATCAGGTACTCCGACGACATCGTGGCCGACGACGCGATCACAATGTACTTCTCCGATTTCGTCTTACCTACCCCGATGTAGTTGCTCTTATCTTTCTCGGTATACACAAGCGCATCCTTTTTCGGATCCGTGCCGAGGGTATGGCGCTTGATCTTCTCGCTGAGCAGTGTTTTCGGATTGGTAGCGGTGTAAAAGAGCGTTTTGTTATCATTTCCCCATTCCGAACCGCCGCTGGCAGGATAAATCCTGTCTTCGAAATGCTCCCCGGTTTCCAGGTTCTTAATGCAGATAGTGTATTGCCTCCTTGAAACCGTATCGACGCCGTAGGCCAGCAGCTTGTTGTCGGGGCTTACATTGAAACCTACCGCAGAATAATACGGATGCCCTTCCGCCATCTTGTCAATGTCGAGCAGGATCTCCTCCGCGGCGTCGAGCGAGCCCTTCTTGCGGCAATATTTGAAATACTGCTCGCCTTCCTCGCTGCGGGTATAATACCAATAACCATTGCTGAACACCGGCACCGACTCGTCCTTCTCCTTGATCCGCGCTTTCATCTCCGCGAAGAGCGATTCCCGGAACTTCCCGGTACCCGCCATCATCGTGTCGGTATAAGCATTCTCCGCATTCAGATATTCGACCACCTTATCACTGTCGGGGCCTTCGCGGAAGAAATCGCCCATCCAGTAGTATTCATCGTTCCTTTTATCGCCATGCATTCCGGTTTCATGGTCTTTCATTTCTGCAACGGGAGGTGTGGCTCCCGGCCATTGATATGCTTGTTTCACGGGTTTATTTTGGTTACACGAAAAAATGACAACAGCTAAAAGTAAGAAAATATTTCTCATACGTTTCCAGGAGAGAGATTTGCACTAATTAGTTCAATACTTTTTATATTTAAATATAATATTATTAGTACTATTCTTTTAAATAAATTTAAATATGCAGGGTATAAATGCAAAGTATTAGATGGGCAGCACTTTCAATACATTTTATATTTATTAATAATACAATACTTTCAATATATAAGTGAGTAAAATATAATACTTTTTATATGTATCAAAAATATTATAAGTATCAATATAACGTTACTTTTATATGCATTTTGTCATTAAAATAGTATTTATCTTTTAATACATATAAAACTTTTAACCCATATATAAAGTAACGCCCGGACAATACTTCCCTTCTAAATCTACAAAAAACCGCCACCAATCCTGTTCTGTGGTGGTAGTTGCATTATATTTGAGTTTCGATCATAAACTTACCTCATGGAAAAACCCGTTCACAAGCTGTTCCTTCTGGACGCTATGGCCTTGATTTACAGGGCTCATTTTGCGTTTATCAAGGCGCCACGCATCACTTCAAAGGGACTGAACACCAGCGCCGTTTTCGGCTTTACAAACACACTGCTCGAAGTACTCCAGAAAGAGAAACCAACCCATATCGGCGTTGCATTCGACACCGCCGCACCTACCTTCCGACATGTGCAGTTCGAGGCCTACAAGGCCCAGCGCGAGGCACAGCCGGAGGATATTACCGTGGCAATCCCGCTCGTGAAGCGACTGCTCAAAGGCATGTGTATCCCCATTCTCGAACTGGATGGCTACGAGGCCGACGACATCATCGGTACCATTGCCAAGGAAGCGTCGCGCGAAGGTTTCGAGGTTTTCATGATGACGCCCGACAAAGATTACGGGCAATTGGTCGAACAATACGTACACATCTACAAGCCCGCGTTCCTCGGCAAAGGCGCCGAAGTGCTGGGCATTCAGGAAATACTCGACCGCTGGCAGATCCAGCGGATCGACCAGGTGATCGATATCCTCGGCCTGATGGGCGATGCCGTCGATAATATACCGGGCATCCCGGGCGTGGGTGAAAAAACCGCCCAGAAACTCATTCAGGAATACGATACGATCGAAAACCTGATTACACACGCCGACGAAATCAAAGGCAAGCTCGGCGAAAAGGTACGCGAGAACTTCGACAAGGCTATATTGAGCAAGCAGCTTGCAACGATCGATTGCAAAGTGCCCGTTCCGTTCGACGCGGAAGACCTCACCATTTGCGCGCCGAATGCCGAGCTTATCGCCGAGCTTTTCGACGAATTAGAATTCAAAACACTAAAAACCCGGATCCTGGGCAGTTCGGCAGGTGGCTCGGTCGGAACTCCCGCACCCGCCCAACGATCAGGCGGAGCTACGGCCCCGCAAGCCCGCAAAGCCGCGAAAGGCCAGCTCGACATTTTCGGCAATCCAAGTGAGGAAATCGGCCAGCAACCGGCAGTCGTCAGCAGCGACCTGGCCGACGGCGAGCTTACCGAAGACACGGAAGAAATCCGCATTCCAACTTCAAAAAAGACCATCGACAATACGTTCCACCGGTACCACACCGTGGACACCCCCGAACTGATGACGAGCCTCGCGCATTACCTGGGCTTGCAGGACGCATTCTGTTTCGACACTGAAACTACTTCGCTCGACACAACGGACGCCGAATTGGTAGGGCTTTCGTTTTCCTATCTCGCCGGCGAAGCATTCTACATTCCCGTCCCCGCCGACCGCGAAAAAGCGCAGGAGATCGTGGAGCATTTCCGGGGTGTTTTTGAGAATGAAAACATTGAAAAAATTGGCCAAAACATCAAGTACGACCTGCTTGTACTAAAAAACTACGGCATAGAAGTGCATGGGAGGCTAAGCGACACGATGCTCGCGCACTACCTGCTCGAACCCGATAAACGCCACGGAATGGATATCCTGGCTGCCTCCTACCTGAACTACGAGCCGGTATCGATCACCGAGCTGATCGGTAAGAAAGGCGTAAAGCAGGGCAATATGCGCGATGTGGCGATACCCGAGATCACGCAATATGCCGGGGAGGATGCCGACATTACTTTCCAGCTTAACACAATTTTCAGTCGCGAACTGCCCAAAGTGAACGCGTCGAAACTCTTCCATGAAGTGGAAATGCCGCTGACGAAAGTACTGGCGTCGATGGAAAATACCGGTGTACGGCTGGATATCAATGCATTGAAAGAAATGTCGGCCGTGCTGGAATCCGACCTTCGTCAGACCGAATCGGAAATCTACGAGGCGGCCGGGCAGTCGTTCAATATCAGCTCGCCCAAGCAGCTTGGAGAAGTCCTTTTCGAAAAAATGAAGCTGATCGAGAAGCCCAAAAAGACCAAAACCGGGCAATACGCAACCGGGGAGGAAATCCTTTCGGATCTGGAAGCAAACCACCTCATTGCACGTAAAATACTGGATTACCGCGAGTTACAGAAACTCAAATCGACATACGTAGACGCATTACCCACTATGGTAAGCAGCCGCACCGGTCGTATTCACACCTCTTACAACCAGGCAGTGGCAGCAACCGGGCGGTTAAGCTCTACGAATCCGAACCTCCAAAACATCCCGATCCGCACGCCGCGCGGGCGCGAAATCCGCAAAGCATTCGTCCCGGATAACGACGATTTCCAGATTCTTTCCGCGGATTATTCGCAGATCGAGTTGCGCATTATGGCGGCATTCAGCGGCGATGCAAGTATGACCGAGGCGTTCAACCAGGGCCGCGACATCCACGCGACCACCGCCAGCAAAGTGTTTTCGGTGCCATTGGAAGAGGTGACCTCGGACATGCGCCGTAAATCTAAAATGGTCAATTTTGGCATCATTTACGGCATTTCAGCGTTCGGTCTCGCGCAGCGCCTGGGCATTCCGCGTGGGGAAGCGAGTGAGATCATCCGCGCCTATTTCGAGGAATTCCCCGCTGTGAAAGGTTATATGGACAAGGTCGTGAACGATGCCCGTGAGCGGGAGTACGTGGAGACTATCCTCGGCCGTCGCCGATACCTGCCGGATATCAACTCCCGCAATCAGACTAACCGTGGCTATGCCGAACGAAACGCTATCAACGCCCCGATCCAGGGCTCCGCAGCCGATATGATCAAGGTTGCGATGATCAATATCCACGATTTCATGGCCAGGGAAAAGCTCAAATCTCGCATGATCCTGCAAGTGCATGACGAATTGGTGTTCGACGCCCACCGCGACGAGATCGGTTTGCTGAAAGAAAAAGTAGATGAACTGATGCGAAACGCGATCCCTATGGCGGTGAGAATGGAAACGGGCATCGGCGTCGGCGCCAACTGGCTGGAGGCGCATTAAAAGGAGGAAAGGGAGAATGGAGGAACGGTAGGACGGAAAAAATGATAAAAAGAGAAGGGGAAGAAAGAGTGGATTAAATCCCCCTTTCCTCCCCTTCCTCGCTTTCCTCCCCTTCTTCCTATTTAGCCACCCAAGTCCGGGTGTTCAAATCATCCGTACCTTGCCGCTTCACCGCTTCTTCGCGGTTGGCGCCGTTTAGTGATTGTTCCGCCAATGGATAAATGAAACGTACCGGGACGCGGTTCTGGTTCAGGTTGTCGGGGCCCGGCTTGATCTCCGGCATACCTGTGCGGCGCCAGTCGAACCAGCCTTCCAGCCCGTTGAAGTAGTACGCAACCCATTTTTGCAAGGCAATTTTCGCCAGTTTCTCCGCGCTGGTACCGGTATATGCCACCGCCGGTTGCGTGTAATAGGAGGCGTCCGGCGTCACATTGATTCCGTACGACGACGGTACTACGCTTTTCCAGTACTCGAAATTGCTCTGAATGCCTTTCGTATAGTAACCTTCTGCGGTACCGGATGTGATCCAGCCTTTTTCACTTGCTTCTGCGAGAATAAATTGCAGTTCGGAATAGTTCATGATGATTCCACGCGGTGCGGAAGGATCAGGCGGTGCTTGACCGGGATCGTTACACACGAGGCACGCGAACGTGTAACCCACGCGCGAAACGCCCTGCGGACCGCCATTGTAGTTCAATGCGGGCACATCGCCCAGTCCGTTGGGAACACCTTCGATCACCGGCTTTCCGGCTGTTACCGACGATTGCGAAGGACGGCCGAAAACCATCAGGCGCGGGTCTTTTAATGCAGTTAGGCGGTCGCTCAGGGTCTTGCTCACGCGGAATTCGTCGAATGAGCCTACCCGTGCGCCGTACAGTGTCCATTGATTGGGTGCCGCAGCGAGGTATTTCAGCTCCGCATTGTCCTGGTTTCCTTCGAAAACCGGGTTTTTCGCAGGGTCGGCCAGGATAGCCTGCATGTCGGCCTTCACGTCTTTCTGTTTCGAAATACGCATCAGGTAGCGCAGCCGCAGGGAGTTCGCCAGTTTCCGCCATTTGATCAGCGAAGCGGTACCTCCGCCGAAAAGAATATCCCCCGAAACGGCAGTAGTGCTGGTAGCGAGGATGTCGTTGGCAGTTTTAAGATCGGCCAGGACGCCTGCGTAAACGCTTTCCTGCGTGTCGTATTTCGGCAGGTAAACACCGTCGGTCTTGCCTTTTGTCGCTTCCGTGTAGGGAATATCGCCGTAAGCATCCGTTGCGAGCGCGAACATCCAGGATTTCAGGATCAGCGCTATGCCTTTGTAGGCACTCGCGTCGTCGGCGCCAACCTGGTCGAGGATGTTTTTGACGTTACGCATATTGCCATACACATTGTCCCAGATGCCATTTTGCTGGCCCCACAGATAGCGGTCTTCATTCACGAACTGGATCTTGGCATGGTGCTGGACCACAATGTTTCCAATGCCCCAGGCATCGTTTACCTGGCTGTTGACCATGTTCCGGATCACACCTGCGAGCAAAAGGTCGGGCGTGACGTCGTTCGGAACGTTGTTGTTGGTATTAACCTCCTCAAAATCGTTGGTACAAGCCCCGGCTGATACGATCAGCAGCAGCGCCATATATATCGGAATAAGCTTTTTCATTGTTCTCCAATTGAAATTTTACAGTTTGAAACTCACATTGAACCCATAGCTGCGGCTCGAAGGGATCGACATGTATTCGATACCCGGCAATGCAGTTCCGCCGTTGTAAGCCATTGTTTCGGGATCCACGTGAGGCACTTTCGACCACAAAGCCAGGTTACGTCCCACCAGCGAAATGGTGATGTTCTTGATCGGGGAACGCCCGAGGATACGGTTAGGGATCGAGTAACCCAGCTGTACTTCGCGAAGTTTCACGAATGAGGCATTGTACATCATACCTTCCGCGATGTTACGTCCGCCGGTGTAGGCGGTATGCCATGCGCGGGCCGTCAGTTTCACCTCGTTTTTGCTGAATGAGCCATCCGCATTCTGTACCACGCCGTCGCCGATCACACCATTGCCGGGTTTGCTCAGATCGTAGCCGTCTGCGCGGCCTTCGAGCGTCTCCTTAATGATACCACCCTCACGACCAACAGTTTGCGTATGCGAATACAGTTTGCCGCCATGACGGATATCGAACAGGAAGCTCAGTTTCACATTCTTGTAATTGAATTGATTGGAAATACCTGCCAGCCAGTCGGGATTGTAGTTACCCATTTTCTGAACGTTGGTAGTAGGCACCGGGCGACCGTCCTTGTACACAACCTGACCTACATTCTGGCCTGTCGCATCGTAATAGGGCAATGAAGGGCTGGTGTTTTGTACGCGCGCGAATGCGATCCCGTACATGTCCCCCATCCGCTCGTTGACGCGCGCCTCTATGCTCACGCCTTTGCTCGCCATCACGAAGTTGTTGATGCCGTCCGAAAGTTCGAGCACCTTGCTGCGGTTGGCCGAGAAGTTGATGCCTACATTCCATTTGAAGTCGTTGATTTCCACCGGCGTGACGTTCAGCATGGTCTCAAAGCCCCAGTTTTTGATCTCACCCGCATTGAAGAAACGGCCATTGTAGCCCGTTGTCGACGAAAGCGGGATTTGCAGGATCTGGTTTTTGGTTTTGCTTTGATAAAATGTGAAATCCAGCCCGACGCGGTTCTTGAAGAAACGCACATCTGCACCCAATTCGTAGGCCGTGCTGATCTCCGGTTTCAGGTTCAGGTTAGCCAGGCGGTCGGTTTCACCGTAAATCTGCGAGCTTCCGTAAGGCGTGCTCGGGTTGTATGCCTGCGTGAAAGTAAACGGATCGGTATCATTACCTACCTGCGCGAAGCTGGCGCGGAGTTTGGCGAATGAGATCACTTCCGGAAGCTTCGTCATGTCGCTCACTACGGCGCTCAATGCTACCGATGGGTAGAAATACGAATTGTTTTCTGTACCGAAAGCTTTCAGGGCTGTCGGGAGCGTCAATGCGCTACTCCAGTCGTTACGCGCGGTGATGTCGAGGAACAGATAGTTGCGGAACGAAACCGAAGCCGAGCCGTACAAACTGTTGATCCGCTTGCCGACCTTGCTCTGCGAAGCCACGAGCGCAATCCGGGAGTTGGTCAGGTTATAAATCCCCGGCAGGTTCAGCTGCCCTGCATTTTCCTCGTCATAAATAGAACTCTGGCGGTTCTGGTTGCCACCGAATGTTGCCGATACATTGAAATCCTTGCTGATGTCCTTGTTGAACGACAACAGGAAGTCGCTGTTACGCTCTTCGGTGTTGACTTTCACCTCGCGGTACTGCCCGAATGGGAAACGCTGCGTGCTAAACCCACGGCGGTATTCGCGGCGCTCGTTACCCCAGTCGGTAGCGGTCCGTACTTGCAGGCTCAGCCAGTCGGTGAAATCGTATTTCAGGATAACGTTTCCGATAATGCGGTTCACATCCTGGCCGTTGGTATTTTCGAAAACCGTCAGGTAGGGGTTATCGTGGTAGTTATAGTTCCAGCTGAACTGGCGCCGGTCTTCCAAACCGTTCATCCATAAACGTTTCATATCCGCAACCTTCACGGAACGCGGCAGCCAGCAGTTGAACAGGTACATAATGCTCTCCGTACCATAGCTGATCGACGGGCGGTTGCCGCTCGCGCTTTTGATATAGCTCACAAATGTCTTGGCCGAGAACTTCTTCGTCAGGTTGTAACCTGCACTCAATGAGACAGTATGGCGTTTCAAGTCGGTGTTGGGCACGATACCGGTCTGGTCCAGGTTGGTATAAGACAAGCGGAAGCTGCCCTGGTCGTTATTGCCGATCAATGCAACGTTGTTCGTCAATGTACGTCCTGTTTGCAAGAAGTCCTTCAGACCGTTTACATCTGCTACCCAGGGAGTTGCCGTGATAACACTTCCGGCCGGTGCATTCAGATCGCCGCCCAGGAAAGGGATTACCTGTCCGTTCAGTGTGCGTGGCGAATTGTATTGGGGGTAGCTCTGTCCTTTGAATTCAGGCCCCCAGCCTTCGTCGGTACCGTCGGTCAGACCGCCACCCGCGCCGTTCACGAATGCAAAATCGCCCCCGTTCCCGTTACCTTGCCCATATTTATTCTGATATTCAGGCAGTTTCAAAGCGCGCTCGAAGGTGGTGTTGCTGTTTACTTCCACGCCGATGCCCTTGTTGCCCTTGCCCGATTTGGTAGTGATGAGTATCACCCCGTTGGCGGCCCTGGAACCGTACAAAGCAGCAGCGGCAGGTCCTTTCAGTACGCTCATTGTCTCCACGTCGTCGGGGTTGATAAAGCTCGCGCCATTCCCGAAATCGACTTCGAGGTTGCCTTGCCCCGAACCGCCGGTTATGGAGTTGCTGATAGGCACCCCGTCGATCACGTACAACGGCTGGTTTTTGTTCAAATCCACCGAGCGCTCGCCCCGGATTGTCACCCGTGCTGAACCACCGATACCCGACGGGCTCCCTACTACCGTAACACCGGCCACCTTACCGGCTAATTGGTTGACAATATTAGTCTCACGCGCTGTAACGATGCTTTCGCCTTTCAGCTCCTGCACCGCGTAACCGAGTTTGCGGACGTCTTTTTTAATACCAAGGGCCGTTACGACGACCTCCGAGAGTTGTTTCGAATCTGCAAAAAGCGTCACATCCGCTACGGCGCGGCCGCCGACGGTCACTTCATGCGAAACATAGCCAAGGAACGAAAAGGTCAGCACCGAACTGGCGCCCTTCACCGTGATCTGGTACTTTCCGTTCGAATCGGTCACTGTACCGTTATTAGTCCCTTTTTCGATGACGCTCACACCCGCGAGGGGGGCCTTGTCATCGTCGGAAATCACCTGCCCGGTAACGACCGATTGCGCGATGCCCGCATGCGAGTACGTCAGGCCCGTAAGCGCGATACCCGCGCATGCGCCGCTTCTGAAAATACTCAGCCGGAAGCATAAGTAAAATTGTTTGATCATGAGCACTTAGGTTGTTTTAGGTGAGAAGAATGGAACAGGCAAAATCGCCTAACAAAACGCAAAAATCCGCTTAAATACAGTGTATTGTGTTAAGTATTTATTAACATACCATAAACAAATCAGCCGTCCGGAAGGTCTCTTGGATTGCATCCGGGATGACCGGTAACGACTGCTGATCAATGCTTGAAAATCTCAATAACTATTACTACTGCCGCTCCTGCTCCGATCGCACATTGGATCGAGCCCCTTTAAATTTACAAAAACCGGCTTAATAAAAAGCAACCGCATGTTACCCTATCGTCCTGTTTCGTAATATTTTATTAAAAACACATTCGAAAGCCCCATGAAAGTGCCTGTCATTTTTGAAATAATACCGTAAAATCGCCGAACAGGGCTATTCCTTTTCCCGACGAAAACATCGCCGGGCGATCCTCGTCGCCTCCACACCCCGAGCTTCTCCATCAACTCTCTCCGCTATACGCCAGCCGGAAATTATCCATCGCCGCTAAACATTTGCTTGCTCAATCGATACGCAGGATCATTCCTCTGTGACCATCTGATGGAATTGTCGTATCAATGCGAAACAAAAAACAATGGTCTACACTATTTTTAATTCATTATGAGTAGTCCAAGCGATCGGGATTGCCACTTACTTCAAAACCTGTCCGCGCCTCTAACACCGTTACAAATTTGGGGACTAATGAGGCCATCGCAGCCCAGGCTCGCTTTCCAGCGGTTCTGGGATGAACTTTTTGAAAATTAATTCATACTATTTCCGGATATATTAGTAGAAAAAATTCCGAACTTCGCTTTTTAATTGTAAACAATACACTTAATCGATTCCAATGCATCAATTGTTTCAGAAAGTCTCCCTCCTGTTCCTGGCTTGCCCGGCGATAGTGATGGGCCAGACAGCGAAGGGAAATTATTCTCCGCTTCCCCTCAAGGACCTCAGCGCATTTGAAAGCGCCTCTCCCAACTGGTCGATACAAGGTGGCATTTCCATACACCCTTCCGGTACGGTGAAGCCCAAAACACTGACGGGCGACGGCGTGCTGATCGGCAACGCAGGAACCGTGCTGACCACCAAACTGAAAGCGAGCGACCTCCGGTTGTACATCGAATTCAACGTATCGCCGGGAGCCGAAGGAAATATCATCCTTCCGGGCGGACAGAAAGTGAAGATCTCCGACAGCAGCAAACAAAAAGTGGCGGACGCGTCGACTTCCGGCTATATCGGCCAGTTTCCAACCCAGAATGCTGCTAAATCAGCCGGCCTGTGGCAGACCTTGGAAATTTCGTATGATGCATCAGTACAACACATTCCTAACTCCGCACGCCTGAACGCACTCTCGCTGAATGGTGTAACAGTCCTTGAAACCGTTTACCTCCCCAGTTCAAAAGCTGCGGCGGACGGCCAACCCATCGCATTCGAGGTCACCAAAGGCAGTATCGCATTCCGCAATGTAGGATACCAGCTTCTTGCTAACCGTAAGCCGTTGTCGATCAGCAATCTGAATTACAAAGTTTATTCCGACAAATGGGATGCCAAAGAATATAGCAAGCTCGACCACGAGGGCCAGTCGCCTGTACTCACACAGGAGGTGACCAACGGAATGCGGGAATTTCACCTGGTATATGAAGGGGACATCGACGTGACCGAGGCCGGTGACTACATTTTCACGGCTGTTTATTCCGGTCCCGTTCTTTCGGTCGATATCGACGGCAAAAGTGTGGTATCGTCGGGAGAAGCCACTTCACAGGAAACGCACACCGGCTCCGCCAACCTGACGCAGGGTAAGCATAAATTCAAAATCTACTACTCGCGCTTCCCGTGGCGCCAGCCTGCATTGGGGCTCCGCGTGGAGAAATCGGGCGTGCGCCCCTACGACCTTCATGCATTGTCGTCCCTGCCCGAGCCCGAGCCGAAGCCGTACATCAGCGTGACGCCTGAAATGCGTCCCGAAATGGTGCGCTCGTTCATCCAGCTCGAAGGCGAAAAAAACAAACGTACGCATTGTATCTCCGTGGGTAGTCCCGACGGCTGGAATTACACCGTCGACCTGAACCGCGGCGCATTGGTACAAGCCTGGCGCGGACAGTTTGCCGACGTGACCGAAATGTGGTACGAGCGCGGTGAGCCGCAACTGCTTTTCCCTGCCGGCCTCAAAGTACACGTCTCAGGCCGCAGCAGCGTGGCGGTGCTAGACAATGCCAGTGCAGCATGGCCCGATTCTTCCAATATCAATTTCCTTGGCTACAAAATCGACCAGAAAGGTTACCCTGTCTTCCGCTATGCGATCGGCCAGGCGACGGTGAGCGACGAACTTGTTTCGGGCGGCAACAGCCTTTCGCGCACATTCCGCGTGGACGGTACACCATCCGGCTCGCTCTATTCTTTGCTCGCGAGTGGCAAGCAGATTACCGAAATAGAGAAAGGACTATACCAGATTGACGACCGCTTTTTTGTGCAGGTTGATAAAAAAGCCAAAGCGGTGGTACGTCCGGCTGGCGAAATGAAGGAACTGATCCTTCCCGTTTCCAACGCGACCAGCTATTCACTGTTTTGGTAAAAACCTCATTATCTGATTTGTATCGATGAAAAATATTCTGTTAACTACCCTGATTACCGCCGGCTGTGCGAGTGCATTTGCGCAGTCCAAGCCCAATAAAATCGACGATTACTACCGCATTATCACCATTCCAATTCCTGAAAACATCAAAATGGAAATCGGGGGTATGCAAGTGCTGCCGGACGGCCGCCTCGCCACATCGACCCGCCGCGGCGAGGTTTGGATGATCGGCAACCCGTACCTCAAAGGCGACGGCAAACCATCGTTCCATCGCTTCGCGTCGGGCCTGCACGAGCCGCTGGGCTTGTATTACCGCGGCAAAGATTTCCTTGTATCGCAACGCGGCGAAGTTACCCGCCTCGAAGACACCGATAACGACGGTGTGGCGGATATTTACGACTCTTTCTCGCGCTGGCCGTTATCGGGCAACTATCACCAGTATTCCTACGGCCCGGTGGCAATGCCCAATGGCGAAATGCTTGTTACACTTAACCTCGACTGGGTGGGCCGAGGTGCAAGCCAGTCGAAATGGCGCGGTTGGATGTTGAAACTAGGCCAGGATGGCAAGCTCACGCCCTGGGCCACGGGTTTGCGCTCCCCTTCCGGCTTCGGATCGTATAAAGGCGATATTTTCTATACGGAAAACCAGGGCGACTGGGTTGGTTCCGGTCGTATGACACATCTTGAAAAAGGCGATTTTGCAGGTAACCCTGCGGGCCTGCGTTGGAGCAAAGAGGAAGGATCACCTGTCAAACTGACTCCCGAAGACGTTCCGAGCACCGGCGAACCACTTTATGATGTCGCCAAGAAAGTGCCCGGCCTGAAACCACCGGCAGTCTGGTTCCCGCATACATTGGTAGGTATCTCGACCTCCGATTTCAAAGAGGACGTTACCAATGGCGCCTTCGGACCATTTACGGGGCAGATGTTCGTGGGCGACCAGGGGCACAGCATTATCACCCGCGTGGATCTCGAAAAAGTAAATGGCGTGTGGCAGGGAACTGTTTTCCCTTTCCGCGAAGGCTTTATGTCGGGAATCCTGCGTCTCGAATGGGGCCTCGACGGCTCGATGTTCGTTGGGCAGACAAGCCGCGGATGGTCGGCGACGGGTAAGGAAGAATTTGGTATTCAAAGACTCGTGTGGACCGGTAAAATGCCATTCGAAATGAAGACTGTACGCTCGACTCCCGATGGTTTTGAGATCACCTTCACCAGCCCTGTCGATAAAAAGGCAGCCGCAGAACAGGATGCTTACAAAATGAACAGTTTTACTTACCGCTACCACCGCACTTACGGCAGCCCGATCATCAATACGCAGGAAGTGCCGTTGAAAGGCATTATCGTTTCAGAAGACGGTCTTCGTGTACGCCTGGTGGTTGATCCGGCCGAATTACGTAAAGGATACATCCATGAAATCAAGGCGGAAGGCGTGAAATCGGCGGACGGCAACAACCTGCTGCATGCAACCGGTTACTACACCCTGAACGAGATCGCGGCAGGACAAGCAGCCAATGCATCCCAGTTCACGACGACCATTAAACCGGCAACAGCGATGGACCACAGTGCCCACGGAGCCGCTGCATCGGGATCGACGACCGGTGAAACGGCAGCGAATACCGCTGCATCAGCCAAACGCGTGACCGAAATGCCTGCGAGCTGGACGAGCGGTCCGGATCAGGTCATAACGATCGGAACGGTCCCTGGTTTGAAATTCGATATTGCGGAAATACAGGTGAAAGCAGGCAGCAAGATCAAAGTGGTGTTCAACAACAACGACGATATGCTGCATAACCTCGTCATTACCAAACCGGGTACTGCCAATGCGGTGGGTGAAGCGGGCCTGAACTTGGGGTTAAAAGGCTCCGAATTGAACTACGTCCCCAAAACGAACGACGTGCTTTTCCATACCAACATCGTAGAACCGGAAAAAACGGAAGCAATCTATTTTGTGGCACCGAAACAGCCCGGTACCTACCAGTATGTGTGCACATTCCCTGGGCATTACTCACTGATGCAGGGGAAACTCAAAGTAGTCAAATAAACTGCGCAACCCGGTTGGCGCAACGCGGTTGGCGCAACGCAGTTGGCGCAACCCGGATAGCGCAACCCGGTTCAGTTGGCTGGACGGCATTCCTGCGGGGCGGCGAAACACCGCCCCGTTTCATTTTCCCCTAACATTTCAAAAGCCGAATAATTACCGCCGTTTCACAAGGAGAATACACATGGCGGGCGCTTTGATTGGCACAATTCATTGATTTAATACAACATTGCCGTTACATTAAGGATTTGAATCAGGAAGAAAATATATCGAACGCCAGCGAGCTGAATATCAGGCTCTGGCAGCGGTTCAAAGCCGGCGACGCGGAGGCGCTCGGGCAGCTTGCCCAGACGCATTACCGGGCGCTGTACAACTATGCCACCAAGTTCTCGTCAGATCCCGATTTTATCCGCGATTCCATTCAGGAGCTTTACCTCGAACTCTGGGAACGCCGCAATTTTCTCTCCGAAACGGCATTCGTCAAATCCTACCTGCTCAAAGCGCTTCGGCACAAGCTTATTAAGGAAAGTATCCGACTCAAACGCTTCCACGAGCCGCAAATAGCCATTTTCGACACCGACCCGTCTGATCCGTCCATCGAAACCAACATCATTGAGGCCGAACATATCCGCTTCCAGAACGGCCACCTCAAACGCATCATTTCGCTACTCTCCAAACGCCAGCAGGAGATCATCTACCTTCGCTTTTACCAAAACCTCGACAACGAAGACATCGCCAGCATCATGGGCCTCGGCCGCCAGAGCGTTTCAAACCTGCTCTATCGCACATTGAAAGAAATCAAGGAAATCTGGGCCCCCGCCGAGTTTTTTTGGGTGTTGCTTTTTTTGCTATCGTAGGGAAGGGAGAAAAGGGAGGATGGAGGAAAGGGAGGAAAAGAAAGACAGTAAGTGCAAAAATGGCGCGAAGGTGAGCCTTCGTGACAAACTATTCGCAGGCCTCCGGCCGGTCATTACACTCATGTCGCTTACACGGTATCGCCCGGCCGGAGGCCTGCAAATAGTATGTGCAAATCAAGAGATTTGCACCAGCAATTACTTATTATACTTTAAAACAGAATAATACTTTTAATACTTACTAAACTACTACACCTTTTTTAACTTTTCACACTTTCCTCCCTTCCTCCTTTTCCTCCCCTTTATAACTTTTTCAAATTTTTTTTGAGTTTTTTGGTTATACCCGAGAGTAAAACTGACATACTATTGCAAAGAGCCTGCAAATACTCTGTATCGTATCAGTTTTGACCGATGAGCTTACACCGAACTTTTACCATAGAAGAACTGGCGACTGACGAGCATTTTCGTCTTTGGGTAATGGCACCCACACCGGAACTCGACCGCTACTGGCAGCAATGGCTGCAACAGAACCCCGATCGCGCGGGTGTCGCGGCCCGTGCTCGGGAGCTGGTGCTCGCGGTGCATGAAGTCTATCAAGATGACCTTTCGGACGAGATGCTCCGGCACGAAATCGCGGAGATCACGCGCATTGCGGGGGAGCGGAAAACGGGAGCAGATGTTCCCTTCTACCGACGCGCGATGTGGCGGGCGGCCGCCATCATGTTGCTCACGGGCGGACTGAGCTGGCTCTACTACACTACCCATAATACAATAGCGCCGTCAGGAAAAGGGCAGGAAGTTACTTTGACAAGCGAAATGCTGGTAAAAACCAATCAGACAGGCGTCGAAATGACGGTATTGCTGAGCGACAACAGTGTAGCTACGCTTGCGAAGGGCAGCAGCATTCGCTATCCCCGGCAATTCGCAGCCAACGAACGTCGTGTCTACCTGACCGGTGAGGCGTTTTTCGATGTGGCCAAAAATCCGGATCAGCCGTTCCTCGTCTACACCCAGGAAACAGTGACCAAAGTGCTCGGTACCAGCTTCCGAATCAAGGCATTTGACGGCGATAATACCGAAATGGTGGCTGTGAAAACGGGACGTGTGTCTGTTTTTACCAAAAACGAATACGAAGGAACCCGCAAGCCCTCGGGGGTGATCCTAAACCCAAACCAGCAAGTCGTTTTCAATCGCAGGGATAACAAACTGGAAAAGGCGGTTACCGCCAACCCGGTGCTGCTGGCCGAATCGGTTGTGCCGAAGGACCTGGTGTTTGACGACAAGCCCGTGAGTGAAGCGTTTGACGCCCTGGCAAAGGCCTACGGTATCAGCATCACATATGATGTGGAGATGCTTTCCAACTGCGTGATCAGCGCGCAATTTGGGGACGAAAGCCTGAAACAACGATTGAATGCCCTATGCCAGGCCATCGGCGCCGGCTATGATATGGAGAATGGTCGCGTCGTGATCAGTTCCAAAGGTTGTAATTAATGCGCTGCGAAACAGCTATTGCCAAATTCTAAACCCTTTTCAGGACTAAAATCACCTACCATTTATCCCCGATTTGCCTATGAGATACCAATGACTCTACAACCCCTTTGAATAATAAAGAGCCAGTGATGATTGCGCCATCACCGGCCCTGCGCCTCCCCTCGCCCGGACCGGAATCTGCGGCGATACAGGAGCATTTTGTCCCATCATTTCAGTTCAGAACAAAACTTTCAAAAGTATGAAAAAACACCGACATCTATCCCGGCTACTTTACAGGGTTATGAGAATATCACTTTACCAATTAATAATTGCCTTAATCTTCGCCACTGTGTCAGCGGCGGGCACAGTCGGGGCACAGGATATTCTGAATCAGAAGATCACGATCCAGGTCAGCAACCTTGAAATGAAGACCGTACTGAACAAACTTAACAAGCTGACAATGTTGCGTTTTACATACAGCTCTTCATTGATCAAATCGCAGCGAAAAGTCTCGCTCAACGCGGTGGACAGGCCGCTCGGCGACATCCTGGACGATCTTTTCAAGCCTGCGAATATTACCTATAAGATTGACGGTAAGCAGGTTGTGCTCATCAAAAACACCACCGAACCCGGCAGTGCATTACCCGAAATGATCCGCAGCCAAAGCGACATCGACCGGAATATTACAGGGAAAGTAACCGACGAAAAAGGCGCTCCCCTACCCGGCGTGAGCATTGTGGTAAAAGGTACCAAGGCCGGCACAGCCACCGACACCGAAGGCGCATTTCAGCTGAGCGTTCCCGATGCGGGCGGCATGCTGGTGTTCTCGTACGTGGGCTACACGCCGCAGGAAATACCGCTGGGTAATCAGTCGAACTATGACATTTCGATGACGCCCGACGTCCGCAACCTGGAAATGGTGGTCGTTACAGCGCTGGGTATCAAGCGGGATGCCAAAAAGCTGGGCTATTCGACGGCAACCGTCAATACCGAGGAACTGACCACCAACCGTACCACTAACCTGGGTAACAGCCTGCAAGGCAAAGTGGCCGGTTTGAACGTGACGCCGCCAGCGAGCGGTCCGGGTGGTTCTACCAAAATCCGTATCCGCGGCCAGTCGTCATTCGGCGGCAACAATTCCCCGCTTATTATCGTGAACGGTATTCCGATCAACAACAGCAGCGTTTCGGCGGGCGGTTCGAATGGAAATGGCACGGGTAACCCCACCGGTGGCTCGTCCGACGCGGGCGACGGTCTGCAAAGCATTAACCAGGACGATATCGAATCGATGACCGTACTGAAAGGTGCCGCGGCGGCCGCATTGTACGGCTTCCGGGCGAAGGACGGCGCGATTATCATCACTACCAAAAGCGGCAGCAAAACGACCGGTATCGGCGTAGAGCTGAACTCGAATTTCCAGGCCCAGGACGCATTGGATTACACTGATTTTCAATACGAATACGGCCAGGGAGAGTTTGGTAAACGCCCTACCACCGTGGCCGAAGCACAAAGCTCGGGCGTATTCGCATTTGGCGAAAAGCTCGACGGCAAGCCTACCCCGCAGTTCGACGGCAGTACCCAGCCTTACGTGGCCCACAAGGACCGTATCAAGAAGTTTTACCGCACAGGAACCAGTTTTACCAATTCAGTTGCATTGTCGGGCGGCAATGAAAAAGGAAATTTCCGTCTCTCTTTTGCGAATACCGATGCCAATGCGATCATGCCGAATTCGGCTTATCATAAAAAAATCTTCAATCTCGGGTTGAACTACAAGTTTACCAAAAAGCTTTCCGCGCAACTGAACGCGAACTATTCCAACGAATACAACAAGAACCCGCCCCAGATCGGTATCCAGGACATGAATGCGAATACCACCATTTACACCCTGGCCACGAGCATCGACACCGACTGGCTTAAAAACCGCAAGGACGCTAACGGCAACGAAATGCCCCTCGCACGTTTTACCAACCGCAATAACCCTTATTGGGTAGCCTACGACCGCTTCGAAAACGTGCGCCGCGACCGGATTTTCGGTAATACCTCGGTGCGCTACGATTTTACCGACTGGTTGTTCGTACAAGGTCGCATTGGTCAGGATTACTACACGCGCCCGTACAACTACAACCGCCCGACGGGAACGCGCTCCATTGGTGCTGTCGCGACCGGTTTCAACGGGTATTATTACCAGGATGTATCCACTTTCCGCGAGCGTAATATGGACATCCTCATTGGAGCCAACCGCTCTTTCGGCGATTTCGGCATTGATATCACATTGGGCGGCAACCAGATGTTGCAGGTAAACGACAACGTGTCCACCGCGGTGACCAATTTCTACGTCCGCGACCTGTACACGATCGCCAACGGCCAGGTGAAGAACCCGAATTACAGTTACAGCAAAAAGAAGGTGAACTCTATTTACGGATCAGCTGAATTTTCCTACAAAAACTTCCTGTTTGTGAATGTAACGGGCCGAAACGACTGGTTCTCTACACTTAATCCGCAGTCTAACAGCTATTTGTACCCGTCGGTAAGCGGCAGCTTTGTATTCAGCCAGGCATTCGCCAATGCCCCCGACTGGCTCACATACGGCAAGTTGCGCGCTGCTTACGCCGAGGTGGGCGGCGATACCGATCCGTACTCGAACAACCTCTACTACGGTATCAATGCGAACCCGTTCAATGGAACGGCGTTGGGTAACCTGCCTTCGACCATTAGCCCGAATGCGAACCTGCGCCCGCTCAAAGTAAAGGAAACGGAGATCGGTCTGGAAATGAAGACGTTCGACAGCCGCTTAAATCTGGATCTCTCTCTTTACCGCAAAAACACGGTTGACGAAATCCTGAACATAGATATTTCCAATACCTCGGGTTTCAGCCAGACCAAAGTGAATGTCGGTAAACTGCGTAACCAGGGCGTTGAGTTTTTGCTCACCATCGTGCCCGTTCGTAATGACAATTTCACCTGGGAAACCAGCTTCAACGGCAGCTACAACATCAGCAGGGTGCTCGAACTGGCCGCTAACCAGCAGCGCTTCGACGTGGGTACCGGCGAGTTTTTCGGCATTGTTTCGCATGAAATCGGCAAGCCATTGGCCTCCCTACGCGGGTTCGACTACAAACGTGACGCACAAGGCCGTATTATTACTTCCGGTGGTCTTCCGCAGCAGGGTAACCTTACCACATTCGGCAGTGCGATCCCGAAATGGGTGGGCGCGTGGGTGAACACGATCAATGTGAAAGGCATTCGCATTGGTACGCAGATCGACTTCAAGGCTGGTAACAAGATCCTCTCGAACTCGAACCTTAACTTCCTGCGTGAAGGGCTTTCCAAACCATCGCTCGTAGGCCGAGAAGGCGGCGTATTACTCGAAGGCGTAACAGCGACCGGCGAAGCGAACGCACAACGTGTTGAGGCCCAGCAGTTCTACACCGCGTACCGCAGCACCAGCCTCGCATCGCCTTTCGTGTACAATGGCGCATTCGTACGCTGGCGAACGCTTTCGGTAGGTTACGACCTCTCGCGCTTCGTACGTAACAAGACCTTCATCAAAGGCCTGACACTCTCTGCGATGTGCAACAACGTGCTGATGATCAAGAAGTATATCGATAACCTTGATCCCGAAGCCCAGGTATCGGCCTCCGACAACCTCCAAGGCATCGAGACGCACACCCTGCCGACGACAAGAAGTTACGGGGTTAATTTGAACATTAAGTTGTAAAAAGGGAGGAAAGGGCCCCATTCACTCATTCAATCATTCAATCATTCAAAATTGAACATGAAACGAATATTCATATACGCAATTTCGCTTGCGGTACTGGCCGGTGCCGGTTCCTGCGACAGCGGGTTTGAGGATGTAAACAAAAACCCGGTGCTTGCCACGAGCGTCGATCCTATTTATTTGTTCTCCAATGCGGAGTTCAGCTCGGCTATTGCCACGCAGAACTACCAGATGCAGATCGTGCAGCAGATCAACACGCCTTACACGGGCGTGCTCGAGGGCGGTAACCATAATGCGGTTTCCGATCCCAATTCGAACGCCAATTTCAACTCGCTATACCTGCAAAACGGGCCTGTAAACCTGCTGACGACGGTTATAGCCCAAACGAAGGACAATCCGGCACGCAGCAATCTGTACAATATGTCGCGGATCTGGAAGGCGTATATATTTATGGTTCTGGTGGATACGTACGGCGATGTGCCCTATTTCGAAGCGGGGAAGGCATTCTTGGAAGGCATTAACCTGCCCAAATACGACGACCAGAAGCTGATTTACGACGACATCCTGAAAGAATTGCAGGAAGGGACCAAAGCGCTGGACGCATCCAAGGCAATTGAAGCCGGTGACCTGTTTTTCAAAGGAAATATCGCCCAATGGAAAAAGCTCGGCAACTCGCTTTTGCTCCGCGCTGCGATGCGTTATTCCAAAATCGACGTGGCCAAAGCGAAGCAATATGTCGCCGTGGCGGTCGATCCTGCAAATGGCGGCTTGCAGAGTTCGAACGCCGACAATGCGCTGATCGCATTCAACAGCACTTTCAACCACCCGCTGGCCAACTATTTCCAGGGAACCGAGCGTGGTAACGTGTACCTCGGCAAAGCCCTGGTCGATTTCCTGAAAGAAACCAGTGACCCGCGCATCCGTGTGATCGCGGTGAAATACGAAACGCCCGGTAACCCGCTCGCTACCGCCGGTGCCGAAAATACCACTCCTGCCGATCAGGAAGGCATGCCTTACGGCTACAATGAGTCGACGATCGCGAATGCCCCTGGCTTCCCCGGCAAAATCGGTTCTGCATTCAAGTATTCGCAGGTCAACCGCCGTACCGTGGGCAAAATCGACGCACCGGAGTTCTTCATCACGTATTCTCAAACCAGCCTCCTGCTCGCGGAAGCGGTGCAGCGCGGCTGGGCCACGGGTAATGTGAAAGAACTGTACGAAGCCGCCGTAAGGGCCCACATGGACCAGATGGCAACCTACGACGTGCTCGCAACGATTCCAGCGGCAAGCCAGAACACCTACCTCACAGCCAACCCGTTTTTACCAGCGAAGGCATTGGAACAGATCAACAACCAGTATTGGGTCTCGTCGTTCCTGAATGGCTCCGAAGCATGGGCGAACTTCCGCAGAAGCGGCTTTCCGGCGCTCCCTGTGAACAATTACCCGGGTAAGGACCCGTCCGTGAAGGATTTTATCAAAAGACTGGTGTACCCTGTCCGCGAACGCTCGGTGAATGAGGCCAACTACAAGGAGGCCATCGCCAGAATGGGCCCTGACGAGCTTGGAACACCCATTTTTTGGGATAAATAGCAATTAATACGAACCCTTAATTTCTCTTTTATGCTTAAACAAACCTTGCTTGCGGGAGTGTTTGTGCTGGGTAGCGTCGCTTCCCATGCCCAGGCGATCTCCCCCACTCCCGACCAGATCAAAGCCTATACCTCCGGCTGGAAAGGAGAACGCTCGCCCGACGGGCGACCGCGCGTTACGGATGCGATCCTGGCCCGTCTGAAAAACATTTCGATGGAAGAAGCCTGGGGCGTGCTGCGCAACAAAGGTTACCACAACCAGTTCGAAGGCGAATGGCAGCTGATTCACAACGACAGCGCCATGACGGGCCGCGTGGTAACAGCGCAATACATGCCTGCCCGCCCCGATTTACAGGACCTGGTGAAGGAAACCGGTAAAAAGGAAGGCCGCGTGCAAACCGGCGGTACCAACTCCTGGCCGATCGACGTGCTCAAAGAAGGCGATGTGTACGTGGCCGACGGCTACGGCAAAATCGCCGACGGTACGCTCATCGGCGACAACCTTGGCAACTCCATTTACGCCAAATCGAAGCGCGGGGTAATCTTTTACGGCTCGGTACGCGATGTGGAAGGGTTGAGTGAGATCAAAGGCTTCAATGCGTGGATCAAAGGCCAGGACCCGTCGTACATCCAGCAAATGATGCTCACGAACATCAACACGCCCATACGAATCGGTCGTGCGGTGGTGCTTCCGGGGGATGTTGTGCTGGCTAAAAAATACGGTACAATCTTCATCCCGGCACATTTGGTGGAAGAACTCGTGATCACGTCGGAGGTAACTGCCCTGCGCGACGAGTTCGGGCACCTGCGCCTGCGCGAGGGCAAGTACACGCCCGGGGAAATCGATACGAAATGGTCGGACACGATCCAGAAAGACTTTCTGAACTGGGTAAACAACTACCCCGGCAAGTTGCCGATGACGAAGAAGGAACTGGATGATTATTTGAAAGAAAGAAATTATTAACTGCTGCAAGCTGTAAGCCTTATGCTGTAAGCAATAGGCTGTAAGCTTTAAGCAATATGCTAAATGTACTTTACAGCCAGCATATAGCTTATAGCATACAGCCTATTGCTTACAGCTTAAAGCTTACAGCCTAAGGCTTAAAGCATTATAAAAATGAAAAACATTCTTAAACAAATCATTGAATCCAACAAAGAGGTTGAAAGTGCTGAAAAAGCGGCCACAGCGGCGGAAATTGCGAACCCTTCCACCAAGGACAGCCGTCGTAATTTCCTGCGTAAAACCGCGGTGGGCGGGATTGCGCTAGGTGGCTTTATGTCGATGTCGACCGAGGACACCATTGCGCAGGCCACTTCCAAAGTAAGCCGTGCCTCAAAGCCCTCGGAATTGAAAATCACCGACTTGCGGTATTGCATCGTGCAGAATGTGGGCCGTACACCCATTATCCGCATCGATACCAACCAGGGCATTTATGGCCTTGGCGAGGTGCGCGATGGCGCCGACGAGCGCTATGCATTATTCCTGAAAAGCCATTTGCTGGGCCAGAACCCCTGCAATGTGGAGCAGCTGTTCAAATCAATCAAGCAGTTTGGCTACCATGGCCGCCAGGCGGGCGGCGTATGCGGGGTGGAGATGGCGCTTTGGGACCTTTGCGGTAAGGCTTACGGCGTGCCTTGCTGGCAGTTACTCGGCGGTCGATACCGCGATAAAGTGCGTTTATATGCCGATACGCCGGAGTCGAACGATATCAATGAGTTTAAGCAAAAAATCAAGTTCCGTACCCAGGACCAGGGTTACACTTGGCTTAAAATGGATATCTCGATCGGGATGCTGCGGAACAATGAGGGTAGTGTGGTAAATAACAAGGTATGGGGCGGCGGTTTCTCGCAATGGGCCGGCGATTACCATTCCTATGCCAATACCAAACACCCTTTCACCGCGATCCAGATCACGCCGAAAGGCTTGGATGAAATGGCGAAAGTAGTGGAAGAGGTGCGCGGCGTGGTAGGGTACGAAATACCGCTGTCTTCCGACCATTACGGCCATTTTGACCTTAATAACGGCATTCGCCTCGGGAAGGCCCTCGATAAATACCGCCTCGCGTGGTTCGAGGATATGGTGCCCTGGGAATACACCGACCAATGGAAAACCATTTCCGATGCACTGGAAACACCAACCCTTACCGGCGAGGATATTTACCTCAAAGAAGGTTTCAAGGCATTGATCGAGCAACGTGCGGTGGATATCGTTCACCCCGACCTCGCATCGTCGGGCGGCTTGCTGGAAACGAAACGCATCGGCGACTACGCCGAAGATCACGGAATAGCCATGGCGATGCACTTCGCGGGCACGCCGGTGAGCTTCATGGCCAACGTACACTGCGCCGCCGCTACGCAGAACTTCCTGGCATTGGAACACCATTCGGTGGACGTTCCGTGGTGGGAAAGCCTCGTGAAAACCACCGATGGCCGTAAACTGATCGACAAAGGGTATGCCCCCGTGCCCCTGGAGGCACCCGGCCTGGGCATCGAGCTGGTTGAAGAGGAGGTCAAAAAACACCTGCATCCCAAGGACAAATCCTTCTTCGCCCCGACGCCGGACTGGAACGAAAAGCGTTCGCACGACCGCCTTTGGAGCTAGGTTTGGGAAAGTTGGTAGGGCGCAAAGTCCTACCAACTTTCGGCTTAATTCAGTATTTTGCGCGCTTCACTCTCATATGTACTGATGAAGAACATTCGCAACGTACTCTTTTACTGCATTACCATCGTCATTTTCGCGGCCCTGCTTTACTTCTTTATCCGACAGGGCACATTCCTCGAAAAAGCCGGCCAGGTTACCCAAAAAACACAAACCATCTCTTCCTGGGAGCAATTTAAAGATACATTCGGGCACAATCTCACCCACCCGCTCGCCACGCTCCTTGCACAAATCGTCACCATTATCATCGTAGCCCGCCTGTTTGGCTGGATCTGCAAACTCATCGGCCAGCCGACCGTAATCGGCGAAATCGCAGCCGGGATCTTCCTGGGGCCGTCGCTACTGGGGATGTTCTACCCGGAAGTTTCCGCATTCATTTTCCCTAAAACTTCACTGAGCAACTTGCAGTTTCTCAGCCAGGTCGGACTCATCCTTTTCATGTTCATCATCGGCATGGAGCTCGATCTGAATGTACTGAAAACCAAGGCGAAGGAAGCAGTTGTGATTAGCCACGCAAGTATTATGCTGCCCTTCGCGCTGGGTGTGGGGCTCGCGTTGTACATGTACACGGAGTTTGCCCCCGAAGGTATCAGTTTCCTGTCGTTTGCGCTTTTTACAGGTATCGCACTGAGTATCACCGCATTCCCTGTCCTCGCGCGCATTGTGCAGGAGCGCGGCCTCTCGCGGACACGCCTGGGCATGATGGTGATCACCTGCGCGGCTACCGACGATATTACCGCATGGTGTATCCTCGCGGCAGTGATCGCGATCGTGAAAGCGGGGGAATTTATGAGTTCGATCTACACCATCGTTCTTTCCTTAGGGTATGTGCTGGTGATGCTGCAAGTGGTCAAACCACTGCTGAAACGTATCGGCGATCATTATGCATACCGCGAGGGCCTTACCAAGCCGGTAGTGGCGTTGTTCTTTCTGGTACTGCTCATTTCCTCCTATTGCACCGAGATAATCGGTATCCACGCGCTTTTCGGGGCATTTATGGCGGGGGTAATCATGCCTGCTAACCAGCGTTTCCGTAATATTTTTATTGAAAAGGTAGAGGACGTCTCGCTGGTACTATTATTACCGCTATTCTTCGTTTTTACAGGTTTAAGAACGCAAATAGGCTTGTTGAACGACCCTCACCTGTGGTTCGTCACCGGGCTGATCATCGCGGCGGCGGTGGTGGGCAAGTTCGTGGGAAGCACGATAGCGGCATTGTTTGTCAAACAATCCTGGCGCGACAGCCTCATTATCGGTTCACTGATGAATACCCGGGGGCTGGTAGAGCTGGTGGTACTTAATATCGGGTACGACATTGGCGTGCTCTCGCCGCAAATCTTCACGATGATGGTGATTATGGCGCTCGCCACGACCTGCATGACGGGCCCCGCACTTGACCTGATCGACAAATTTCTCCCTGCACGCAAAGGCGAAGATCTCCATCCTGTCCATGAGCCGTCCCGCTTTTCGGTACTGATCGCCTTCGCAAGCCCGCAAGGCGGCCGCAAAATGCTTCGCCTGGCCGATAAGCTGGTTTCCAAACAACCCGACGAACATAATATCACCGCATTGCACCTATCGCCGAGCAGCTACCTCAACCAGGTCAACACGGAAGAATACCAGTACGAAACTTTCCGCCCGATCAACGAGGAAGCGCATGGGCTGAATGCCAAATTCTCGTCGCTGTTCAAACCGTCGCAGAATATCGAGCACGATATTATCGAAATAGCCAATGAAGGTGAATACGATATGCTCATGATCGGAATCGGCCGGTCGGTTTTCGAGGGGACTTTTTTGGGCAAAATATTGGGTTTCACCTCCAAGTTCGTGAGTCGCGAGCGCCTTTTCGACACCATTACCGGCAAGGAAAAGCTTTTCCATGCGGATGTCTTCGACGAACGGACGACGCATATCATCCGGTCGGTCAAGGTACCTGTCGGCATTCTGATCGAGAAAAACCTGGAACAGGTGAAGAACGTTTTCATGCCGCTTTTCGCGCCCGAGGACCGTATCCTGCTGCCATTCGCCGGGCGCCTTACATCCGTGAGCGGATTGCAAGTGACGATCATGGACCCGTCGCAAACCGTAAGCCAGCACCTCGAAACCGGCGAAGCATTGAAAACACTGCAGGAAAAATCCCCCGAAAATCTGACACTACTTTACGAAAACGTGCTCGAAAAAGACTTTCTGCAAAGCAAGGACCTGATGGTGATCAGTCTTGAAAGTTGGATTAAGGCGGTCGAATCGCACAGTGTGTGGCTTTCTTACTCTCCTTCCGTTCTGATCATACGCGGCTGAAAATGAGACTTTCCGGTTTTTTAAAAGCCGGAAAGTCGCCCCAACGGGTTTTTAAAAGGAATAATAAGTGTTTATTTTACAGGAGCGACGCTAGCATTCCAACTCTATGATCCCATTTCTAAGCCAAAACCGCTTCACGAAGTCCATTAATCCACAAACGATCCTTTTCTTTTTCCATAATTTTTTCACGAATGTAGGTACGACGCTGGTTTACGTCTCCGCCAACGTGCTCCTGCTGGAAAATCACCCCGAATACTCACTGCCGCTTGCCTACATCGCCGCCGCGCTGGCCGTGATGGCCTCGGGCAAGGTTTACGAGTATTTCGAGCACCATCTTTTACTGAAAAAGCTCAGCCTCGGAACGATGCTCTCGGCCCTGTTTATGGTGATCGTGGTGATCGGTTTGCTCCTGCTGGGGCATGGGGTAGCCACTGCCATTGCGGTGATGGTAGGTTACCGGGTCATTTACCTGCTTATCAACCTGGAATTCTGGGGCTTATCCGCGCTGGTTTTCGATGTGCGGCAAAGCAAGCGGCTGTTCAGTGTGATCGGCTCGGGCGATATGCCTGCCAAGGCGCTTGGAGCGGTACTCGCCGTGCTGATCCATTCGCCGTCGGTACTGGCCATCCTGCTCGTTATCTCGCTGGTTTTCTTCGCATTGGCATTCTACACACAGATACTCACGTTCCGCCATACCGATATTCCCAACCCGCACCAAGCACACACCCGGCAGACGAACTCCGGTTCCCGCATTATCCAGAAGTACTTTGGCGGCAACAAGCTGCTTACCTCGCTTTGCATCGGGATGGTGGCCATTGCGGCAACGGCGACGTGGATCGAATACCATTTTTTTGTGAATGTCAAATACAAATTCCATAGCCAGCACGACGTCATCTTCTTCGTCGGTTCGTTGCTAACGGCTACCTACGTGATCTCGACGTTTGTCAAAATACTGTTTTCCAGCAAAACCGTGGAGCGTTTCGGGATCAAACTTACCTTATACCTGCTCCCGCTGACGACCATCGCTATTTCGCTCGGCTTGCTCGTATCGTCTTATTTCCGGAAGGACGAGCCTTCGCTGCTGGTTTACTACTGCATCGCCTATTTGCTTTTCGAGCTGGTTAGAAGGACGATTTTCGATCCGGTTTTCCTCGTTTTGTTCCAGCCTCTTTCCACCAAAACGCGTTTAAAGGGCCACACGCTTGCGAAAGGCCTTTTTGAGCCGCTGGGGATGCTCATTGCCGGCGCCATGCTCTGGGTCGTCTATACGCAGCATTGGAGCGATATCAGCCTTACATTCGACTTGTCGCTGCTATTCGCGCTGGGCGCGTTATTTGTTTTCCGGAAAACTTACCGCCATTATATGCAGGAGCTGAAATCGGCGATCAGCAAGCGGTTCATCCGAAGCGGCGAACTCGCTTCCCCCGCCGAAGCCTTGCCGATCATCACCGAAAACCTGCAAAGCGACCGCAGGGAAGAGGTTCTGAATGCGATCGACTGGCTGGCGCGGAACAAGGTATCGCTCTTCCGCAAGCACGCTGGAGAGCTACTGAAAAAGCCGTTCGTGCAGGTCAGGTTAAAAACGCTGCAAACGCTTTCCACACTCGACAAGCCCGAGCTTTCAGGCGCATTTATCCAGTACATCGAAGACGAACCCGATGCAGCCTGCCAGGTGCTGGCCGTGCGCCTCGCCTGTGGCAACGGACGCCTGTCCGACGAACAAACAGCCCGCTTCCTCGCACACGAGGACCTCGACATTGTGAAAGGCACCATTATCGGCTGCTGGGAAGCCGGAAAATCGCTGCCGCTCATACACGGAACGTTGCAAAGGCTTTTCGGCTCGGAGCAGGAAAGCCATCAGCTCGCGGCACTCGATTGCCTGAAGGTAACCGGTATTACTTCTTACGAAAACCTGCTCAAAAGCTGCATTCATAACGGCTCTCAACGCGTGCGCAACTACGCGATCGAAGTGGCGGCGACCGTGGGCTCCCCTGCCCTGCTACGCGACCTCCGCCTTGTGTTGACAGGTACATTGACCCCGTCGACCATTCATGCGCTGATCAATTCCGGTGACCTGGGCATCCGAATTATCGAGGAATGGTTGGAGCAGGATACTACCGGGAACCGCATCCGGACGTTCATTAAAACGGCTGAAAAAGGCAGGCACGAATTTATACTTCAAATACTTTTTAATCTTATTAAAAATATTTACCAGCATAAATTTTTAATTAATACTGAAAATACCACCAGTATTAAAAGAAAAGAAAGCAATATTCATATCGACCATATCGACTGTTTCACCCATATTGCAGCCCTTAAGTCCCTGAGCAACTACACTTTAATATCTGACTACAAAGTACTTATACCAGAATTTGTAGAAAAGGAACTCATCCACGCGGGGCAGTTGCTCAACGGAATGGACGCTTCGGAAAACGATATTACCTGGAACAGTGCATTGGAATACGAGCTCGAACTCACCGCGCAACGGCTGTTCTATCTCTTCATGATGCAGTACGACAAGGAGGCTGTGCAGAGCGCCTGGAAGGGAATCCGCCATGCCGGCAAAGAGAAACGTGCCAACTCGCTCGAATTGATCGAGAGCTTTTTGCCCCGCATGCTGTACCCGTCACTGCACGCATTGTTCGAAAATATATCCATCCAGAAGAAGCGCGACGCCCTGCGCCAATATATGGGCAATGTCGATCCCGGCCTGTCGCTCGTCACCACTATCCTGTCGCAGGAAGAGCGGTCGTTCACCACCTGGACCATCGCACTGGCCGTTGGGAAATGTGACATTACCGAGTCCGATCTGATACATCTTGAAAAGCTCGCCAACCATTCATCGCGCCTGATACGTGAGGCGGTGCAAGAAAAATATGCAATCCTGGCCCAGCGCCCCGACCTTAAATTTTCGCTTCGAATCCCTATGAAACACGCCGAACCTACCCAGCAGATTTCCGAAATGGAAAGGGTGATCGTCCTTAAAAACACCCAGCTTTTCGCGCAGACACCCGAGAACGTGCTCAGCTCCATCGCCCCGATCATGAAAGAAGTTACTTACAGCGACGGTCAGGAGATATTTGCCAAAGGCGACCTGGGCGATTCGATGTACGTCATTTATACCGGCCAGGTGGGTATTTACGACGGCCCGAAACAGCTCGCCTTGTTCGATAAGGGTGAAATTTTCGGCGAACTTGCATTGCTGGATACCGAGCCGCGTTCGGCTACCACCGTCGCCGAAACCGACACGCTGGTATTCCGCATCGATCAGGAGGATTTCTTTGAACTGATGGAAGAACGCGACGAGATCCTGCGCAACGTGCTGCGCATCCTGTGCCAGCGCATACGTGTACAGAACGAGAAAATGCGCCAGTTATAGGGCGCGGGCGGTATTTTTGAGGTGGAGAAGGTGCCGTCGCCTGGCGGCATCCCGGCGCTTCCGCTCCGAAGCCGTCCAATAGGAATGCGCTTCCAGAAACCTGACCTGGACCGCATCCCATGCAGGAATATCCTCTACCATATCCCGTACTTTCAATTCCTCGAACAATGTGGCTGCAATGCCCTCGAAATCGTCGCGGCCCAGGTAGTCCAGATCGGCATCACAAATGATCATTTCCAAGGCATTTTTGGGGCTCTGCGGGATCTTTGTAGCCATGATCATCCCGCATACCTTTTCAATTTGAGCGGCATTGTAGCCAAACGCCGGCAAAACCTCGCGTACAAGCGCGCAACCGGCTTCTTCGTGGCCCTGGTAGGTGATCATGAAGCCGCTGTCATGATAAAACGCAGCCGTACGGAGTAATTGCAGGGATTCTTCGTCACGGATCCCTTCCAGCGCAGCGATTTCAGCGGACGCGGTCACGACATCCAGCGTGTGATGGACGCCGTGGTAAAAAAGCGTGCGTTCCAGCCTTTCTTGAAGCTGTTGGAGAATGTATCGTTCAGCCTTTTCAATTTCCATCGCTATTCGAGCACTTCGTATATCAATACCGGGTTCGACTTGTTTTTAAGGCTCACTTCCCCCACCAGGCTGCATTTAAATGCTTCTTTCAACTGTTCATAGGCCGAATCCGACACTACTACCTGCCCGGGCTTCGCGATGGACTGCAAGCGCTGCGCCACATTCACGACGTCGCCGATTACCGTGTAATCCAGCCTTTTCAATGCCGCCGAACCGATATTGCCCGACACCATTTCGCCCGGGTTAATGCCTATCGATACTTTGGGAAAGTAACCCGATTGATCCGACAATTCCTCCTTAAAACCATTGATATGGTTGCGGACCGCCAGCGAGCACTCTACGGCCCGATCGAGGTGGTAATCGCCGCGGAAAACAGCCATCACGGCGTCGCCCATGAACTTGTCGACATGCCCGCCCTGCGCGATGATTTCCTTCACCATTACATCGAAATACTTGTTGATCAGCTTCACGACGCGATCGGGCTGCTCTTTCTCGGAAATGGCCGTAAAGCCACACATATCCATAAAAACGACCGTTCCTTCGATGTTTTCGCTCGTCATGAGCGATTTTTCGAATGTCTCCTGCGTCATAAATTGCAGTACCGACGCATCGACATACATTCGCAGGATATCGTTTTCGCGCACCGCTTTCAAAGTCTCTTTCAGCTGCGCCACATATAGCAGCGTTTTCTCCATGGTGACTTCCAAATCCCTGAAGTCGATGGGCTTGGTGAGAAAATCGAAAGCACCGCGGTTCATAGCGGTGCGGATATTGTCCATATCGCCGTAGGCCGAAACGATCACCGATTTCAGGATCGGACTTACTTCGCTGATCCGCACCAGGAGCGTCAGCCCGTCCATTTCGGGCATGTTGATGTCGCTTAATACCATATCGACGTCGGGATGCTCTGCCAGCATTTCGAGCGCTTGCAGGCCGTTTTCAGCAAAAACGAATTCATATTGCTGTTCGCGGATCTGTCGCCTGAACTTCTGCTTGATGAGCAGTTGCAGGTCGGCCTCGTCGTCCACTACGAGTATTTTAGCTTTCATAAAATATGGAGCAGTTTCTCTTTCAGTTCGTTAAAATTGACCGGCTTGGTCAGGAAATCGTCGGCGCCGAGTTGCATCGCCTGTTCGTGATTGGCCGCGTCGCCGTAGGCGGTGATCATCATCACCTGCGGGGGCGCCGAAGGGTGATCGGTGCGGATGCGTTTCAGCAGCTCGATCCCGCTCATACCGGGCATATTAATATCCGAAAGGATCATGACCACCTCCGAGGGATGGTTTAGCATGTATTCCAGTGCTTCCTCGCCCGAAAATGCAAACGAAAACTCGAATTGCCCGGCCCGGATCTCGCGCCGGAATTTCTGCTCAAAAAGCGACTTAACGTCTTCCTCGTCGTCTACAACCAGTATTTTCATGTCAGTTGGGGTTCGTCAGGCAATGGGTATCGTGATGCGGAACTCCGTTTTTTCGCCCTCTATCGTATCCACTTCGAGCACGCCACCGTGGCCGTTGGTAATGATATCGTAGCTCATAGAAAGCCCAAGGCCAGTACCCTGGCCGGTCGGCTTAGTCGTAAAAAACGGCTGGAATATCTTTGCTTTCACATGTTCCGGCATGCCCGTTCCATTATCTGAAACCCTGATATATAGTTTGTTATCGAATTTCTTGGTACTGATCTTAACTTCCGGCTTGTAGTCGCCCGCCTGACCGGACTCATTCAGTTTTCGCTTTTTCTCCGCAACGGCATAGAATGCATTGGTAAAAAGGTTGAGAAAAACGCGGCCCAGGTCCTGTGGCAGCACCTTGACTGTCCCGATCGTCGGGTCAAAATCCGTCGTTAATGCCGCATTAAACTCCTTATCCTTCGCGCGCAGGCCATGGTAGGCAAGGCGCATGTACTCGTCGGCGAGCGCATTCACCTCCACAGGCTCCTTCTCACCCGACGACGCCCGCGAGTGTTGCAGCATTCCCTTCACGATGGAGTCGGCACGTTTACCGTGGTGCGTAATTTTCTGCTGGTTCTGGCTCAGGTCGCTGATAATGCCCTTGATATAGTCCTTATCGTTATCATCGATACCGGTCTTGTCGATCTCTTCTTCCAACTCCTGGCAGAGCTCTACCGACACTTCCGAGAAGTTGTTCACAAAATTCAGCGGGTTTTGGATCTCATGCGCAATACCGGCGGTCAGCTCTCCCAGCGATGCCATTTTCTCGCTCTGTATCAACTGGTTCTGGGTTGATTTCAGCTCTTCGATGGCCTTTTGCAACTCCTCTTTTTGCTGGGTCAGCTCCTGAGTGCGCTCGGCCACGAGGTATTCCAATGACTGCTTCTGCTCCCTGGCAATCTCCTCGTCGCGCAAACGGTCGAGCCGTTCCTGTGCTAAAACCTTTTGCTGCTTCCTGGCATAAAACCATATCACAAAACAGAAAATCCATGCAAACAGAATGGCCATGCCGAAAATATCGTCATAGCTTTTGTGAAATTTAGGAAAAATCAGTTCGAAGATGTCGCTCACCATCGATACGCCCACGAACGGAACAACGGATTGGTAAGCGGAGCGAAAAGATTTGAAATCGTCTTCCTTGTGAAGAAACCACAGCAACCCGAGCAGTGAAAAGTTCCAAACCCAGGTAAACATCTCCGGCTGCCTTGCTATATAGTAGATTGCCAGCAGGGCAAACACGTAAAAGCGCGCATACTTAAAAAAGTTGGCCCATTTTGGCAGCTTGTCGGTATGCAGCATGGCCTGCTGGGCAAATTGGACGAGAAAGAAGGCTATGATAAAATGCATGTAGATGACCCGTAATACTTGTTCGCTTTGGCTAAAAACCCCGTTGAACCGGCAAAGTAGCTATTTTCCCCCGCAAATTCAGTCCTGGTAGCCGGAACGGGCACATTCGTGTTCCTCTAATTTATTTCTAACCGTTTTTTAATGCAATTATAAAACTGTTTTAATACGATTTTTAGCACTGTTGAGAACCTTTGCCTGCAGGTAATTCAAACTAAACGAACATGTGCTATCCAGTTTTAAAGCGGGTTCTCATCCTGGCAATGGTGGGAATGGCGTCGGCAAGGGCCCAGACAACCTACAATTTGCAGCAAGCCCTGCAAACCGCAAAGTCCAATAACCCCATCCTGAAACGCGAGCAATTCAATGTCGACATTTCGCAAGCCGACATTACCACCGCCCAGCTCCGTCCCAATGTGATACTGAACAACCAGTCGTTGCAGCTGGTGCAATCTTCCAAGTTCCCTGAGAACACCGGCTGGTTCAACGGTGCCAACCGTCAGACCTGGTGGCAGCTTACCAAGCCTTTTCAGTTGCCTGTACAGAGGGAGAACAAGATCAATTTCGCACAGCAAAACGTCAGGCTCACCCAAAAGCAATATGCCGACACGGAACGTCATCTTTTTCAGACAGTTGCGCAGAAATGGCTGGACGTTTGGGCCGCACGCAAGCAGCTCGATTTATTAGGCACCGCCAAGGCCAATATCGACTCACTGGCCAATATCAACCGGTTACGCCTGAAAAACCAGGTGATTACCAGCACCGACCTCGCGCGTACCGAGTTGCTCGCCAACCAATACGACATTCAGCTCAAATCGGCATCGCAGGAATACCGCAACCAGCTCTCAAACCTGAAATTCCTGATGGGTGTGCAAGACTCGATCCGGATCGATACCACCGACCAGTTTGCATTCGCATTCCCCGATCAGATGGACGCCATTGTGGAACAGGCCTTGCAGAACCGTACCGATATCCAGGCCATCAAGTCGACGATGGACGTGGCCGACGCGAATATCAAGCTGCAAAAGTCGAGCGCGTTGCCTGTACCGGAATTGGGCCTGATCTATAACCCGCAGAACAAAGCGAATTATATGGGTGTGTACGGCACCATTGAAATTCCCATCTTTTCAAGGAACCAGGGCGAGATCAAAAAGTCGCAGGTTTTGAAACAGCAAGCCGAACAAGACCTTCGTGCTACGGAAACGCAGGTACAGACCGAAATCCTGACGGCTTACAAAAGCTACGCCACGAATAGACAAAACTTACAGAATTTCAATCAGTTACTAACTCAATCCCAAACAATCCTGAACAGTGTTAAATATTCTTACCTCCGTGGCGGCACGACGATTATCGACTTCCTGGAAGCCCAGCGCAGCTGGCTCGATACGCAGCAGCAGTATTACGACGTCCTCGGCCAGTACCGCCAGAGCTACATCGACCTCCTTTACGCATCCGGAATGATCAATCAAATCGCGCAATAATCATGAAGAACATACTCGTTTGCACCTGCCTGGCCATGACATTGATCGCAGGCTGTAAAAACAAGGCTGCCAACAAACCCGTGCAGGACAATTCCACGCCGGTCGTGAATGCGTCGGGCACCAAAATATCTTTTCCCCTGGCCGAAAGCGCAAATTTTTTCCAGACGGAGAAGATTTCCAACTCCTCGCTCATGGCGAATGTGACCGCACCGGCGAAGGTCTCAGCCACTGTTTTACGCTCGGATGAAGGCGCTTCAGGCAATATCGTTCTGTTCGATAACCCTGAGCTGTCGGGAAATTACACCCAGCTCTTGCAGCACCTGACGATGATCAACCAGATCCAGAATATCAACATTCGTCAGCGCAAAACCGAACTCTCGCGCATAAAGGACTTGCAGGAACACGGTGCCGCAACAGGCAAAGACCTGCTCGAATCGCAAACCGCGCTGTCCATGGAAGAAACCAACCTGATCAACGAGCGCGCGGCCATTATCGAGCACGAAACCAAGTTGAAAGCGGGCGGTTTTGAGCCCAAACAGCTTCGCAACGCGCCCGCAGGCACCGCGTACATCATATGCGACGTACCTGAGAGCGACATCAGCCAGGTGAAAAAAGGAAGCAAATGCACCATTCAGTTCACCGCCTTCCCGAATGAAAACTTCACAGGCACCATCGACGATATCGCCGACCTGGTGGACCAGACAACCCGGATGATCAAGCTGCGTGTGAGCATCAACAACTCCAATGGCAAGCTGAAAGCAGGCATGTTCGGTACCGTCGCATTCGGTTTGAGCGAAGGTAAAAAGCTCAGCATCAATAAAGATGCGCTGGTGACCGTCCAGGGGCGCAACTATGTGTTCCTGAAAACCGCTCCACAGGTATTCGAGCGTCGGGAAGTCAACATAGGCGACCAGATCGGCGACCGGATCGTCACATTCAGCGGCCTGAAAGATGGCGAGGATGTGGTGACCAAGGGCGTCATGCAACTCAAAGGTTTATCGTTCGGCTATTAACCCCTCCGGATATGCTACAAGCCCAGATCTTCATCAGTGCCGATCACTGGAAGGACGAAATTCCGCTATTTGAATACATCATGCAGTTTCTGGTGAAACAGAAAGTGCAGGGTGCAACGGTGTACCGCGGCCGCCTCGGCTTCGACGGCAAACACCTGAGCCGCCCCAACGACCTGTTCAGTTTCGACGAAACACCCATGGTCATTTCCTTCATAGATGAGGAAGAAAAAGTTAAATCCGCATTGACGTTGCTTCGGAAAGAGGTCAAAAGCGGGTTTATAGTTACCAACCATGTAGACAAGTGGATTTAAAATGATCAAGAACCTGCTTTTTTTCAGCCTTCGCAACCGGTGGGTCGTGATCGCTGTGAGCGTAGTGCTGATGGGCGTCGGCTTCTGGTGCTTCACACAGCTCAAAATAGAGGCTTACCCGGACATCGCCGATACCAACGTAATCGTGGTAGCCCAATATCCGGGCCGGGCCGCCGAGGAAGTGGAACAACAGGTTACCGTTCCCATCGAAAGGGCCCTCCAAAACACCCCGAATGTACTCGACAGACGCAGCCGGACCATATTTGGGCTATCTGTAGTGCAGCTGACATTCAAAGACGGCACAGACGATTATTTCGCCCGCCAGCAAGTTACCGAGCGGTTAGCTTCGGCTGAGCTGCCGGATGGCGTCGCACCCGAGCTTGCGCCCTTATCCACTGCGGTTGGTGAAATTCTTCGCTACGTGGTAGAGGCGCCGTCAAGTTACAGCCCTACCCAGCTCCGCGATTTGCAGGATTGGGTGATCAAACCCGCATTGCTGCAAGTACCGGGCATCGCCGATGTGACCACATTTGGCGGTCCATTGAAACAGTTTCACATCATTACTTCGCCCGAAAAGCTGGTAAAATATGGCTTGTCGATGCAAAATGTGATCGATGCGATCAATGTCAACAACCAGAATACCGGCGGGAACGTGATCGCGCGCGGTGGTCAGGGTTTTGCTATCCGCGGGCTGGGTGCCATTAAGAATGAGCAGGATATTCAGAACATTGTTCTGAAATCAGACAATGGAGTGCCTGTATTTGTGCGCGATGTCGCCACGGTCGAGATCACGCCTCCTCCGCCAAGCGGGGTGATGGGCTACACCATTACCGCTGATAAAGTGGATGTCAGCAGCGGTGTGGAAGGCATTATCCTGCTCCGACGCTACGAGAACCCGAGCGAGGTTTTGAAGGTATTGAAAGAAAGAATCGCCGACCTCGAAGCCAGCGAGCTGCCCGAAGGCGTGCACCTTAAACCGCTTTACGACCGCAGCTTCCTGATCGACCATTCGCTCGAAACCGTGGCGCATACGCTGTTTGAAGGGATCTCAATCGTGGTTATCCTGCTGATATTCTTCCTGGGCAGCATCCGCAGCGCGCTGGTGGTGGCGCTTACCATTCCGTTCTCATTGCTGTTTGCGTTTATATTAATGCGTCTGACCGGTATTCCGGCTAATTTGCTCTCCCTCGGCGCGATCGACTTCGGTATCATCGTCGACGGCGCGTGCGTCATGGCCGAGCATTTGATCCGCAAGTACCGTACGGCCAGCCCGGAAGAGAAGCAGCAAGGCATTGTTAAAATTACATTGCTATCGGCACAGGAAGTAGGCCGGGAAATCTTCTTCTCGGTGACCATCATCATCCTCGCGTACATGCCTATCCTGCTCATGACGCGCGTGGAAGGCAAGCTCTTCTCCCCCATGGCGTTGACGCTCGCATTTGCCGTAATCGGTTCGATGCTCGCCGCGCTGACGTTCATTCCCGTGCTCATTTCATTTGCCTACAAAAAAGCTTTGTCCAATCCCGACAAGCCGATGAAAGAGCATAAGAATTTTGTATTGGATTTTCTGACAAATTCATACACCAAAGCATTGGGTGGCTTTTTGAAGAACTATAAAACCACGGTGCTCGTCGGTTTCAGTGTGGTCACCGTGCTCGTTCTGTTCGGGATAAAACTGGGTACCGAGTTTTTGCCGACACTCGATGAAGGCTCGATATTCCTTCGCGGCAACTTTCCGGCGGGCATTACCATTCAGGAAAATGCGAGCTATGCCCCTAAAATCCGGAAGATCATAGCCAAATACCCGCAGATATCGTTCGTGATCACCCAGACCGGCCGCAACGACGATGGTACCGACCCCTTCCCTGCCAACCGGAATGAAATCCTCGTCGGTTTGAAGGATTACGACCTCTGGAGCAAAACTATTACCAAAAAAGAGCTTGTCGAAAAAATCAAAGCTGATTTGCAAGCGCAGCTTCCAGCCGTTGCATTCTCGTCCGGCCAGCCCATTATCGACCAGGTAATGGAAATCGTAACCGGTAGCGCAGCCGACCTTGCGGTATCCGTGGTGGGCGATGATCTGAATATGATGCGGAAAAAAGCCGAAGCCATTGCTAAAATCGTGAAAGCTACGCCGGGTGCCGACAATGTGAATATCGAGCAGGAAGGCCCTCAGGAACAGCTCGCTATCAATATCAACCGCCAGGCAGCCGCCCGCTTTGGCATTAATGTGGCCGATATCCAGAATATGATCGAAGCGGCCATAGGCGGCAAAACCATCTCGACGCTTTACGACGGTACTAAACGCTACGACATCGTGATCCGCTTCCTGCCCAAATACCGCAACTCGATCGATGCGATCAAGAGCGTGCAGGTACCTTCGCTCACGGGCGCGCTCATACCTATGAGCCAGCTCGCCGACATCCATTTCATTGAAGGACAAACCAATATCTATCGCTACGGCAGCAAACGGATGGTTACCGTCCGCACCAACATCCGCGGCCGCGACCAGGGTGGTTTTGTGAAGGAATTACAGAAAAAGCTCAATGCGCAGGTACACGTGCCAAAAGGTTACAGTATTATCTACGGCGGCCAGTACGAAAACCTCGAACGCGCCGGTAAACAGCTGGCATTCACCATTCCACTGACCATCGTGATGGTGTTCCTGTTCCTGTTTATGTTGTTCAAAAACCTACCGCACACGATGGTGACAATGAGCTGCATTCTTTTTGCGCTCGGTGGCGGTATTGTGGCATTGCTGATGCGGGGCTATTACTTCAACGTTTCGGCCGGGGTTGGCTTTGTGAGCATATTCGGTATTTCAGTGATGGCAGGCGTGCTGCTCGTCTCAGCATTGAACCGGACCGTGCAGGCAAACGAAAATGACCTCGAAAGCCATGTTCTCGAGGCATCTTCCGAACAGTTGCGGGCGTTGCTGTCCATCCTGGTTGTGGCCATTATCGGTCTGGTACCCGCCGCGATTTCGTCAGGCATCGGATCCGACGTGCAGCGGCCACTGGCGACTGTAATTATCGGCGGCCTGACAAGCACCTTGCTTTTCGCACCGATACTCTTACCACCATTGTATTTATGGACTGAAAAACGACGTAAACCGCAGAAACCTAGGGAAGTTTTGGAATTGGAATAGGGTCTTGAAACGTGTATTTTTGTTTAGCTGAAATCTAAAACGCATCACTATGGCAGAAAAAGACCCTATTCTGGAAGCGAAACGCTATGTTGAAAATGCACGTACTATTTTGAGAGAAAAGGCGATCAAAGAGGATGATCTCTACACCGATCGAAAATATGTTAAACTCGCTGGACATGCCGCCTATACGGGCGTACTGCTGGCCCTTGACGGTTTGTTCGGCATTAAAAATAAGGGAAGAAAGGACATCAACTGGTATCGCGACCAGGTCGCCCGGACCGACAGAAAGTTGCTTACTAACTTCATGAGTGCTTACGAATTGTTGCACTTGTCGATGAGTTACGACGGAAACAGGGACGTTTCGACGGCCAGGTCCGGCCTCAGACATGCCGACGAAATCATCCAGTGGGTTGAGCAGCGTACTGCCACTTGCTAACTTTCACATTGCCGATAAAAAAGTGAAGCCGGATCCAGCGATGGGTCCGGCTTCATTGTTCTACTCACTCAGTATTCAAGCCTTATAATAATTATCCAGTGGATAAAACGGCTGTTTTTAGTTAAATTTCCTAAGTCTTATATCCTTAGCAGAACAGGCAAACTCAACTATACACTTTAAACTATCGTTCCATGAAACAAAAACGCTACCTCCTCTGCTTAATGCTCTTCACCGCTCGCTTAGCCACCGCCCAGGCTCCTGATTCCATCCCCGGAGAATACCATTTGCAGGGCGTAATGGAAACTGCATCGGCTATCCTTCTGAAACCCGACAGCACTTTCGAGCTCTACTTTTCCTACGGTGCCATGGACCGTCAGGGCCACGGCAAATGGCAGGTTCAGAACGGAAATATTGTACTCAACAGCCGTCCCAGGCCCGAGCGTGATTTCGCACTCGTGACGAGCAAAACCGCCTCCGATGACTTCACTACGGTCAAAATCGTCGATAGCAATGCGCAGGTCCTGCCGTTCTTCGAAACCCTTATCAAAACCGCGGGAGGAGAAAAGTATGGCAAAATGAGCCAGGAGGGCATATTTCAAATACCCAAAACCAAGACAACCGGCATCGACCTCTTCTTTACGCTGGCACCCGAACGTTACACTTCATTCCCGGTGCAATCCGACGACAATTATTTCGAATTCCGGATCGAGCCGTGGATTATCGAGATATTTGTCGAAAATGTCACGCTTAAACCCGATGAGAATGGTCTTACAGGTGAACATCCCCTCCTGAAAGGCGACGCATTCTCGTACGAAAAAATGAAGTAGTCACACGTACTGCCTGTCCCCGACCAGATTAATATCCTTCACTTCGAGGATATTTTTGTCGTAACCATATTTCGTGACATTGATCATCGCCTTCGCGACTTGTGTAAGCGTCGACGCACTGTTGGGGAAAATCGCTTTCAAAACCGGGTACAACCAGCCGAGATATTTATACATGCGCAGCAGGTTTTGCTGCCCTTCGGTTGCTTTCATAAAGCCGGGACGAAAAGCAAATACCTGGTCGAAAGGCAGTTTACGCAAATCATTTTCAGTTTTGCCCTTTACCCTTGCCCACATGGTATTCCCCTTTTCGGTACCGTCGGTACCGGCTCCTGAAACATAGCAAAACGTCATATCCGGGTTCTGGCGGCTGAGGACTTCGGCTACATGCATAGTCAGGTCGTACGTAATGTGGCGATACTCGGGCTCTTTCATCCCAATCGACGATACACCGAGGCAGAAATAGCAGGCATTGTAGCCCTTTAACTGGCTCTCAATCGTTGAGATATCGTGAAAATCTTTGTGCACGATTTCTGTGAGCTTAGGATGATCCATTCCAAGCGGCCGCCGGTTGATGATGAGTACCGACTCGACGTCCGGGTTTTCCAGACATTCGAACAGTACCCCCTCACCCACCATACCTGTCGTGCCCGTTACGATCGCCCTTATTTTTCCTTCAACGGCCATAGTCTGATTTGGTTTGATATGCAGTTGTCTACCGCAAGATAACGATATTTCGAAGTCACTCAGGCATCGAAATTCGTGGAAACCGAGACGGATTTCCAATTTTCCAGCTCTTCCGAAAATGCAGCGATCTTTGTCTGCGCCAATCCAAAGGCGTCTTCGCCGAGGATCAGATGAAGCGGCGGATTTGCCTCTCCGGCGATGCGGATCATGGCATCGGCCGCTTTGTCGGGGTCGCCCGGCTGCTGACCATTGATCTGCTGCTGGTGCAACGCCTCGGAATCGCGTACTTTCTGATAGGCAGCAATGCCGTTTTTCGGTGTTACAAATGATCCCGCGGTAAGGAAATCGGTGCGGAAGTAGCCAGGCTCTACGACGGTCACTTTCACCCCGAAATCAGCTACTTCGGCGGCCAGCGATTCCGAAAGCCCGGAAACTGCAAATTTGGTAGCGCAATAGATCCCGAAGCCCGGGAAGCCGCCCGTGACGCCTGCGATCGACGAGATGTTGAGGATATGTCCGGAATGCTGCGCACGCAAATGGGGCATCGCAGCGCGGATCACATTCAATGTACCAAAAACGTTGACGTCAAAATTGCCGCGCGATTCGGCGTCAGAAAGCTCTTCCAGACTACCTGCCAATCCGTAGCCCGCGTTGTTTACGACCACGTCTATACGGCCGAATGCCGCCAGCGTGTCGGCAATGGCCTTGCCTACGCTCTGCTCTTCGGTAAGCGAGACGGCGAGGGGCAGAAACTGCTCTCCTGTGACGCCTACGGCAGTTTTTAGTTCATCAATTGAGCGTGATGTAGCGGCCACTGCGAACCCGTTGGCCAATAATTTTTGCACAAGTGCCAGTCCCAGTCCTTTGGAAGCACCGGTAACGAACCATACTTTTCTGTTTTCCATTGTTCTTTGTTGATTGTTTTAACATGACAAAGGTAGAATGGACAGAAGCCTCCGGCATTGCGCAGTTCAAACAGATACTTGCGAAATTCAAACAACCCTGAATGCGGAAGGTGTCTGACTGGTCTGTTTCTTGAAAAAGTTGTTGAAATGGGACGGTTCCTCGAAGCCAAGGCAATAGCTGATCTCGGAAATGTTCCAGTTGGTATGCCTCAACAGCGCCTTCGCTTCGGAGGTGATCCGATCGGCTATGTGGGTTGTTGTCGTTTTACCTGTCGTTTCGCGGATGGCGCGGTTCAGATGGTTCACATGCACCGAGAGATGCCGGGCAAAATCGTTGGCGGAACGCAATGCAAACCGCTGCGAAGGCGCCTCGATCGGGAACTGCCGTTCGAGCAAGTCTGTAAAGACAGCTGTAATCCGCGAATTCGCATTGGGATGCTGGTACAATGTCTCACTGGGCTGCATTTTAAGTGCGTAATGCGCCAGTTCGGTCACGTAATTCCGCAACAAATCATATTTAAACGGATAGTCGGAGGCGATTTCTTCCAGCATTTTCTCAAAAATCTGGCTTACGTGCGCATCCTGGGTTTCGTTGAGAATGTAGGACGGCTTTCCACCCACAGCAAACATGGGCAGATCAGCCACATTACCACGCAGTTTCTCCGAGAAAAACCCTTCTTTGAAAATGCAGAAGTACCCCGTAACTGTGTCGCAAGCCGCTTCCCAGGTGTATGGAACCGTCGGGTTGAAGAACATCAGCGCAGTTCCGTCGAGTTCGAGGCTCTTGTCAGCATAGTGATAGAGGTTCTTGCCACGTATCAACGCGATTTTGTAGAAATCCCGGCGGCTATACCGCGCGGGCACCGGGTTGACTATAAAGTTGTCCCCCATTGCAAATACGTTGAAATGTCCGATGTCATGCTGCAAATTATCCGGCAGCCAGTTGAACTTGTATTGATAGAACTCTTCGAGTGATTCCGGTTTTTCCATGGAGCGAAGTTACGAAAATCAAATAGAATAGACATCAATCATCGACAATGGTCCCGGGGCTATGGCCTGTGGCCGATCTTTACAAATCGATTAATTCACGAATCACCGGCTTGTAAAACAGTACTTTTCTCTAAATTTAGCGCTTTGAACTACGCTCAGACTTTAAATTCAATCACACACCACATCTATTTTCATACACATTTCTTTCAATGAAATCTTTCAGTCCACTGCTTACCGAGCATCTTGAAAACGGCACACTAGTTTGTCCTTTATGTTTGTCCCCGTTAAAAATCGTTGACGAAAGCATCTACTGCACCAATACAGCGTGCTCGCATTCGACCACCGAAATTCCACTGATACAGAAAAAGATACCTATACTCGTCAATTTCGACGAAACCATCCTGAGCAAGGAGTCGCTGCTGGCAACGGGAGGCGAAAGCCTTATTCCCCGCAGCGGCAACAAGTACGATGCGATCAAGAAAATTTTCTGGGGAGGCGATAGCAAAACGAAGCGGAATCTCGCGCAATTCCTGGAAAATGTTCCCAAATATGCCGGGAAAAAATCGACAGTGCTGATCATCGGCGGAGGCGCTGTGGGCAATGGCGCCGCAGGAATGTACGATGCCCGGGACATTAACGTGCTTTCATTCGACATCTACGCTTCCTCCAACACCGATTTTATTGCCGACGGCCACTCGCTCCCCATCGCGGACAACAGCATCGACGGCATCTGGATCCAGGCGGTTCTCGAACACGTGATGTACCCGCAACGCGTGGTCGCCGAGATCCACCGCGTGCTGAAACCCGGAGGCGTCGTGTACGCGGAAACGCCTTTCCTGCAACATGTGCACGAGGGCCCGTACGATTTCACCCGCTTCACCGAAAGCGGTCACCGCCTGCTTTTCAAGGATTTCAAATTACTGGATTCCGGCTTTCTGACGGGCATTGGTACCGTACTGCTCTGGAACGTACGGTACGCAGCATGGGGACTTACCCGCAGTAAAAAAGCTGCTATTGTAATCGCGATGGCATTCGGATGGATCCGGCTTTTCGACCATCTCGTGCCCGATTCATTTAATGTAGATACGGCGAGCGGTGTGTTTTTCCTCGGCCGCAAGGACCCTAATCACAAATTCAGCGACAAGGATATTATTACGCATTATAAGGGGTTTCAGCGGAAATGACCGACGACGACTGACCGCCGATCGCTAGTAATTCTTAGTAAATACTATCGGTCGGCGGCGATCAGCTGCATTTGCATTACCAATCACTTCCCCGTTTCGGCAAGCTCCTTATTTTTTAATGCCCGGAATTCGTTAAATCACCTATTATCCTGCGGCAATTATCCATCGGGCACAAACCCTTACAGCGGCTTCCGGTTCCGATCCGTCCAATACGCCAGGCCCAGCACGATCACCTGCAAAACCACAAACGAGCCGAGCAATGCGGGAACGGAATCTTCCGGCGGCGGGCCGAACATGTTGAAGATCTCCGCTATCACGAAAAACGTGATCAGTGAAAAAAGTCCCCACTTCCCTTTGCCGTTGATAGCGAGGGTGTTTTTGATATAAATCCAGACACCGGCGACGAAGATTGCCGTTTCGGTCAAGACGGTCAGTGGCAATGAGTTCCACATGCCCATTCCGAATTTTTCAGTACCAAACGGTGTCAGCGGAAGGTCGGGGACGTGAACAATGAAATCGAGGAACCAGTGGCTTAGCACAGCCAGGCCTACAACGATCGCGCTGCGCATATCTTTTTGGAATAACCAGTAGATACCCCCGCAAACAAGCCCCCAAACGATTCCCATTACGAGACTGTGGGTGTAAGGATAATGTACAAACTCAAACGGCGTGACTTCCGTAAAACCCGGACGGACCTTCACTTTCTCGACATCCAGCATCAGCAGGAACGGCCAGAGAATGTCCACAAACTCGACGGCGACGAAGAGCGTCAGGAGCGAAACTTTTGGAGCGACTTTCTTTGCCCCGAATGCTAAACCATAATGACCTAGAAACATAACACAAATGGTTGATTAATGACCCTACAAAGGTATGCGGGCCATTTCCGAACGCACTTGACCTAGATCAAGAAATCAGCTGAGCTGCTTCCGGCGGATACGGCTGATAGTTTCGGGCGTCATGCCGAGCATGGAGGCGATGTATTGCAGCGGTACCTGGGTGAAAATGTCACGGTGGCTTTCGAACAGCAGGTTGTAACGCTGCTCGGCGGTCATGGACAGAAAGGAAAATACCCGGTCTTCGAGCGTGGTGAAGCAATGCGCGATGAACAACTTCTCGGTGACGGGCCATTTCGGAATGTAATCGCCGAGGCGGTCGTAATCGCTTTTTTCGATGGTATAGACCGCCGTGTCAGCGAGCGCCTGAATGTTCCAGCGAGCGGGACTGGCGAACACAAGGCTGGCCAGATCGGTCACAAAATAGCCTTGGGTGCAAATCCACTGGGTCACCTCACGGTCCTCCAAGTCGACATAAATCCGAAGCAAACCCGATTGGATGAAGCTCAGCTTGTTGCATAGTTTACCTGTTTTGAGATAGTAATCGCCTTTTTTCAGTATTTCCGGTTTGAAAAAAGAAGCGACTTTGACCAGATCGGTTTGATCGAAATCGAAATAGGTTTGCAGGTAGTGTTCAAGATCTGTCATAATGCGCTGAAATCGGTCGTAAATGTAACAAAGAACCATCACCGCACACGGTCGTTATCGTACAAAAGTGTCCGAATGCGAACGGGTCACTTGTTTAGCATAAATCCAAATTATTGTAAAAGAGAAAGTTACGCTTTTGGCATATATTTTATACAATGTACTATGTAATACAATGTACCGTCTATTAGCCATGAAAATTGAATTTCCGAACCAACATTCGTCACCTCCATTCCTATGTTAAAAAACTATTTTAAAATCGCCTGGCGAAACCTTATCCGCAATCGGGTGTTCTCTGCCATCAATATCGCCGGGCTGGCAATCGGTCTGGCTTCCTGCATGCTGATCAGCCTGTATGTGATCGACGAGCTGAGCTTCGACCGTTTCAACGAGAAGGCCAACCGCATCGTGCGCACTACATTCAAAGGCACAATGCAGGGCGGGATCATCAACGAGGCGCACGCGATGCCTCCTACCGCCGCCGCATTGAAGGCCGATTACCCCGAAGTGCTCGAAGCGACAAGGCTGCGGCAAGGAGGATGGCCGCTGGTTTTTCTTAATGGCAAGCTTTACAAAGATGAAAAGCTCGCGTTTGTCGATTCCAACTTCTTCTCGGTTTTCACGCTGCCCTTCATCGAGGGAAGTCCTAAAACCGCGCTGCTGGAACCGAATACCATCGTTTTATCGGAAACAACCGCAAGGAAATACTTCGGTAAAACGGATGCCCTAGGCAAAATCATCAATTTCAAGGACTGGAATAAGACTCTTCGTGTGACCGGTGTGATGAAGGATATTCCGTCCAATTCACATTTCCGGTTCGATTTGCTGGGCTCGATGACCACGCTGGACGAAGCCAGGTCGACTTCCTGGATGACGTCCGAATTCTTCACTTACCTGGTCCTGCCCGAAGGTTACGACTACAAAAAACTGGAAGCCAAACTGCCGGCAACCATTGATAAATACATCAGCCCGCAGCTCAAACAATCGATGGGAGTAACAATGGCCGAATTCCGCAAGCAGGGCAACAACCTGGAACTCCGCTTGCAGCGGCTAACCGACATCCATTTGCATTCCGATTTTCAATATGACCTCGACGCCAATGGCGATATTACCTACGTCTACATTTTCGGGGCGGTGGCCGTGATGATGCTCCTCATTGCCTGCATCAACTTCATGAACCTCTCGACTGCCGGCTCGTCCAAGCGTGCGCGTGAGGTGGGTGTACGCAAGGTAATGGGTTCCGAAAAAAGCGAATTGGTGGGACAGTTTCTCACAGAATCGATCCTGCTGACGTCCCTGGCATTGGTGCTGGCTATACTGCTGAGCATTGTCGCATTGCCCGTTTTCAATGAACTATCGGGCAAAAATCTTTCGCTGCGATGGGATGCCGTTCCGGGGCTGATTCCCGCGCTGATCGGTTTCGGGCTCTTTGTCGGCATATTTGCGGGTAGTTATCCGGCATTTTTCCTGTCGTCGTTCAAGCCTATTACCGTACTGAAGGGCGGGTCTTCCGTCATCAAATTTTCATCTTCAGGCAAAAGTTTCAACCTGCGCAGCGGACTTGTGGTATTTCAGTTCTTTATGTCGATCATCCTGATCGTCGGCACGACGGTTGTTTACCAGCAATTGCGATTCATCCGTAACAAAAAGCTGGGTTACAACAAAGACCAGGTGATCGTGATCCCTGCCTGGTCGCTGGGCAAAAACACGGAAACATTCCGCCAGGAAACGATGCAGGACTCCCGTGTCGCACGCGTAAGCCTGTCGGGTTACGTGCCTGCGGGGCCTTCCGACAACAACAATTTCACGGTTAACCCCGACGGTAAAACCGACCGGATGGTGAAAACGCTCCGCTACGACATCGACTACGATTACATCCCTACGCTAGGCATGGAAATGGCCCACGGGCGAAACTTTTCGAAAGAATATGGCATCGATTCGACGGGTATTATCATCAACGAAACCGCTGTCAGGACTTTTGGCTGGACGCCGGAGAACGCCATGGACAGGATCATTACCCGAAACGATAATGAAGGAAAAAAGGCTACGTACCGCGTGATCGGCATTGTGAAGGACTTCCATTTCCGGTCGATGCACGAGCAAATAGGCCCGCTGGTCATGACATTGAGCAACGGCTCGGGTTGGATGATGGTCAAAACCCGCAGTGCGGAAGTTTCAGGACTACTGGCCTCGATGAAAAAAAACTGGGACAGTTTCCATCCTGATATGCCGTTCAGCTATACTTTCCTCGATGAGCGCTTCAACGAAACTTACAAGGCCGAGCAGAAAACCGGCCAGATACTAGGCACATTTGCCGGGCTGACGATCTTTGTGGCATGCCTGGGCCTGTTCGGTCTCGCCGCATTCACCGCCGAGCAGCGTACCAAGGAAATAGGTGTCCGGAAAGTGTTGGGTGCGTCGGTGACGGGCATTATCGCATTGCTTTCGAAGGATTTCCTGAAACTGGTGATGATCGCATTGCTCATTGCCACACCGGCGGCCTGGTGGCTGATGGACCGTTGGTTGAAGGAATTTGCCTACAAAATCAATGTTACCTGGTGGATGTTCGCTTTGGCAGGCGCTTTGTCGGTGCTGGTGGCGCTGTGTACGATCGCCTACCAGTCGGTCAAAGCGGCATTGATGAACCCCGTCGAGTCCCTTCGTTCGGAATAGCCGCTGGATCGAAATAAACTATTTGAATAATAAATAGTTATTACTTTCGAACCCGGGTCGTATGCTTGCTGGCATCCGGCCCGGGTTTTCTGTTTAATCGAAACCATTGATCCGGATGGAAGCTACGATCCGCTGCAAAATCACCCGGCATACCCATGTTTTTCAGCCGGGCAATATCGTCGAAGTAAGGCGCCGCATTTTGGAAAAATCCGAAACCCAGCCGGAATCGGGGTATTTTATTCCTGATATTGGTGATGGTACGCCGGGTATTATCCATTTGGACGCCGCTGAACCACTTGCCGATACACCGCCAACAGAAGACGCCTACTACGGCAAATGCGTGCTGACGGGCGTTTCAAATTTCTGGCAAGATGCCACCGAAAAGACCGGCGAAGGGCAAGCCGGGAGCATTAAGCCTGAAAACGTGCGGGTTATCCATTACGCCGACTGCCAGCAGCTCGTATTTCACATGCCCCAATACGCCTGGGACGCAGGCACGTTTCGCCTTACCAACACTTGCTCGCAGGAAGTGATCGAAGAAAATCCCGTGCGCGAGCGCCTGAACGGCGGCACGATGATTCTGACCAACACACTACCCTATCCGCCGGGTTTCTACTCGATCGACGCCGGCTGGCCCGACGGCTGGACGCACCGCATTCAGTTTATCAAGTTCACGGAAGGGTTTCCCAGGGCGCCCTTTGAAAAAGCGCCGGCCAACATTCTCCACGCCATCCGCAACGAGGAAGTGCATCTCCTGCCTTTTGCGGAACCCGAAGTCCTCAAAAGACCTACGGTCGCCGACATCAAAAAGCCCGCGCCGTATCCGGGCTATTCTTCGCCGCCTTGCAGCCTGCATATGATCCAGGACAACGACGAATACCGGCTATTCGATTCCAATGGCGTAGAACTGGATTCAGGAATCGATATCCAAAAATTCAAAAAGGACATTATGAGCAAATTCGTACCAATACTCGAATATACCCAGGATGGCCGCGGCGGCAGCATTTATTACAAAGAGGGCGACATTAACATCGAGTTCGGCTGGGAATTCGGCGGTGGTAATGCGGTAGTAATCCTCTATATTCCTGAAACAAAATATTGGGAAGCGCAGACCAGGACGCCACTTTCGCGCCGTGACGAAATCCTGAAATTCCTCTGCGAACAAGTCATCCGCGACCAGGCGCCGGGTTGCAAATACAAGATCTACGATAATTCGATCAGTATTGTGCGGTAGGCTTATGTGCTTGACCAGCGTGATGTCTCCAAGTACCCGCTAACAACCTGGATGATGCTTTGGCTAAAGCCGTACGTGATCGCCCTGCATAAGCCGAGACTTATGCCTCGGCTTATGCAGATACCACTCCCCTCAACCCACCTCTTCGGACATGGGGCCAGTGCAAGTGATCCAGCCCCCTAACTGGCCGCGAGCTAGAGGCCTCGGTTATTAACCGGCCCGAGGCTAAGCCCGGGTTATGCAGACACCCTCGCGACACAACCGACGCCCGCAGACCTGGGGCCAACTCAGGTGATCCAGCCGCCCTGATCAACGCATCATCCACGCCATGATCACATCCGGCTCACAGCCCACAACCCACAACCCAAGTCTTCAGACTTGGGGCCAACGCCCCATCATCATCATCTCATATCCCCGGCGCCACGGTACACCACCCAACCGGCTTTAGCCTAAGTACTTCAGCACTCGTGATTCCCTTTGCCAACCAGCTATAAAAAATCTTTTCAACTTTTTTCCTAAATTCCTGTAACCTTTCCCCTTCTCCCGAGTTACCACATCAAAATCACGAAAACAAAGCGCCAAGCCTTGAATACCTTAACCGACAACTCGCTGATGCTCCGGGTGAAAACCGGGGACCTGGATAAGATGGGCTTGCTCTTCGAACGGTACAACCGGCCGCTTTTTGGATTTTTTTACCACATGACGCATAAGGCAGATCTCAGCGAGGACCTCGTTCAGAATGTGTTTTACAGAATGCTCAAATACAGGCACACATTTGCAGGCGACGGGGAATTCAGGACGTGGATGTACCACCTGGCCAGAAATGTCCTGAACGACTCGGTGAAGCATAACAGGTCATTCAATTTTTATGACGTGAACGAAATCGCCGACCGCCTCGAAGGCGGAATACCTGCCGACGAGAGCCTGGAAAGGCAACAGGACAATGATTTTCTGCACGAAGCGATGGGCGCGTTAAGCCCCGAGTACCGCGAAGTGCTGATTTTAAGCAGGTTCCAGGAAATGAAATACGACGAAATCGCCAAAGTACTGAATATCAACGAAGGAACAGTGAAAGTGCGGGTCCACAGGGCATTGGGGGAATTGAAGAAAAGGTTTTTTACAAATGAAAGACGATAAGGAAATGAACTGCGACTATACCAAAAACAAGCTGACCGAATGGCTCAACAACAACCTCGAAAAAGGCGAGCAGATGGCGATTAACCGGCACCTGGCCGAATGCGTGAGCTGCCAGGAGGAGTTCGCCGCCGACAAGCAGATATGGGATGGTTTGGCAAAAATCAGGGTGCCTGAGCCGAAGGAAGCGATGCGCACCAATTTCTATGCGATGCTCGACGAATTCAAAGAGGCGGAAAAAGCGGCGGCGCGGTTCTCGTTCCAGAGTATGATGGAAAGTATCCGTGAGTTTGTATTCCCACAATGGACAATTCAGGTCGGGTTCAGCCTGCTGCTGGTTGGCCTTGGATGGGTTATCGGCAACCGGACGAGCCGCAGCAGGGTCGATGCTACCGCCTACCAGCAACGCATTGAGACGCTGGCGAGCCAGGTGCAGGATATGAAAAGTACGATGATGCTTTCGCTACTAGAAAACCCTTCGGCCACTGAGCGACTCCGGGCGGTAAGTTACACAAGTGAGATAACGCATGCCGACGATCGTGTCTTAGAAGCGCTATTTGCCACCTTAAACAATGATCCTAACGTGAATGTGCGGCTCGTCACACTCGAAGCGCTCACGCAATACGCGGGTGACGCCTCTGTACGGGAGGGGCTGGTGAAATCGCTCGCTTTGCAGGATTCTCCGATGGTTCAGGTCGCGCTGGCGGATGTGATGGTAAAATTGCAGGAGAAACGTTCGGTAAAAGCATTGAAAACATTGCTGCAAAAAGAAGACCTGAACGACCTCGTCAAAGTGAAGATCGAACAGACAATCAAAGACCTTTCATAAACCTTAAATCAATTATTAGCCATGAAGTATTTTGCAATCCCCCTGCTGGCGGGAGCAGTGCTCTGCTGTACCCAGGCCCCGGCGCAGAAGCTGGAACACAAAGAGCATGTCAGCAAAGAATTTACGATTTCCGCAGGCCAGGCCGCCAAAAATGTGCTGGCGATTTACAACATCAACGGGTTTATCAAAGTGGAAGGCTATAATGGCGATAAAGTCGTGATCGAGATCGACAAGAAGATCCGGGCCAAGACGCAGGATGGCCTCGACGAGGGCAAAGCTGAATTCAAACTCGAAATCGAACAGGATGCCGACAGCATAATCGCCTACATCGCCAATCCGTTCGACTCGCGGCCCGACCGGGGGCGGCGTAATTGGGACGGGCCGAAAATCCGTTATGATTTCGAACTGGATTTCACGGTAAAAGTGCCCTACTCGCTCAATTTGCACGTTTCGACTGTGAATGGCGGCGATGTCAACGTGAATGATGTGACAGGCTCATTGGGTGTTCGCAATGTGAACGGCGCTATCAAGGTCGTGAATGCCAAGGGAAAGGCGGATATGCACACGATCAATGGTAATGTGGAGGTCAATTATCTGACGTTGCCTCCTGGTGAATCCGATTTCAAAACGCTGAATGGCGACATCAAGATCAGCTACCCGGCGGCGCTGTCGGTGGACTGTCAGTTCAAAACATTCCATGGCGATTTCTTCACCGACTACCCCAATGTGGAGCGGCTTCCGGTGAGGGTCGTCAAAAACATCGAAAACCGTGACAATAAAACCGTTTACAAGCTTAGTACCGAAACGTTTATCCGCATCGGCAGCGGTGGCCCTACCTACAAATTCGAAACATTCAATGGCAATATCTATCTTAAAAAACAATCATAGCAAAATGAAAACCCCACGCATTTTAGCCCTCGCAGCGTTCACGGCATTTACCGCCATTTCGGCGCCATTGCTGGCCCAGGGCGATTTGAAAGAACAACTGTCGGTTCCCCTGAGCGATCCCGGCAAGCCTGGTACGCTGAAAGTACACCTGATCCGCGGCTCCATCCGTGTGACGGGTTATAACGGCAACCAGGTGGTGATCGACGCCACTACGAAACAGTCCGACAAGTCCGAAAAACCCAGGGAGAACGTCGAAGGCATGAAACGCATCTCCAAAAACGGCGCGATGGATATTTCGGCTACCGAGGAAAACAATGTCGTGAACGTGAGCTCGAAACTGTTCAATTCGCACATGGAACTGAATATCAAAGTGCCGATGAAATTCTCGCTGAATGTCGGAACGATCAATGAAGGCGATGTGCTGGTGGAAAACGTCGATGGCGTGCTTGAAATAACAAATGTTAACGGCGATATCCGTCTGACCAACATTTCGGGCTCTGCCGTTGCCAATACCGTGAACGGTTTACTGAAAGTCAATTTCAAAACCGTCGATACCAAATCGCCGATGGCTTTCTCGACCCTCAACGGAAACGTGGATGTAACGCTTCCACCGACCGCCAAATTCGACGTCAAACTCAAATCCGATCAGGGCGAGATTTACAGCGACTTCGATGTGGACGTAGACAAAGGCGTACAGCAAGCAACCAGGACTGCCAAAGACGGCATGTACAAAGTCAGCATTGAAGACTGGGTGAAAGGCAAAGTCAACGGCGGCGGCAGCGAGATCATGATGAAGAATATGAACGGAAATATCTTCCTCAGGAAGGCGAAGTAATTATTCCCGGGCACAACCAACGCCTCTGGCAGATCGTCTGTCAGAGGCGTTTTTATTGGCCTGTACGAAAATCCCCGCACCGTTGTCGCGGTTAATCGATTGTCGCGCCGAGCTCCGATAGCATTTTCTGCAAATCGTCGAGCTTTCTGGTCTTCACCGGCGCCATAATTTGCTCGGTCGTCGCCTCCGCCGTTGCAATCGCTTCGAGGTAAATCTTCTTCCCTGCATTGGCCAGCTTCACATACGACACCCGCGCGTCGCGGCTGTTTGCCTCCCTTTTTACATAGCCTAACTTCTCCAGCGGAGACAACATCCGCGTGATGCCCGAGGCCGTCAAACCCACCTTTTCGGCGACGTCCGTACGCCGCAGTTTCTCATCCTGGGCATTAGCCAGGTGGTGCAGGATCATGAATTCATTCAGGCTTATCCCATGATTTTGAAGCTTCGCATCGAAGCGTTTCGCCGTGATCGTCTGGATCATGGTAAGGTTTAAAAACAGTTTCAGTTCCTGGGAAATGGTTGACATAAACTTGAAAAGTATTTGATTTATAGTTGATATATAGCTGATTAATCAAGTATTATACAAATATAAAATATATTTAAGTAATTGAAAAATAGCTAGTTAAATATTTTTCAAATTTGAATTGCGTGTAATTATATCCAGTTGAAAGTCAAGCGGATGCCAGCGAAGCATAGGTTGGCCTGGCCTTTGTTGTCGCGTACCTATGGCACGCCCATTGGTTGTGGAGCCGTTACCGATTGCTACCGGTATTACATGCCTAACGGCATTTAATACCGACCGAACAAGTCGCGTAGCGACGTAATATTGGTAGAACAACGACGCGAACGTAACCGCCAAATCCCGTCAGGGATGCAACAACAATTACCAATAACCAGCCATCGCGAAACCTGACGACCATTGACCAACAACTGACGACACCTGACCCTACCTGACCCTACCTGACAATGCCTGACAACACCCGACAATACATGAACACATCGATCACAAAAAAGCCCGCAGCAAAAATGCCGCGGGCTTCAAATTCTGATAAAGATTGGTCTAGTTTGCTCTTGCCAATTGCACTTCCAGGCGAATGTCTACATTACGGTCGTTGCCGTTATACCGAGAGTTGTATCCGCCGGTGCCAATGCCCACTCCCATACCGCCGCCCATTCCGATACCGCCCCCAAGGCCGATGCCGATGCGGGGACTGAAACCCGAGTTGGATGATGACTGTCCGTCGACCTTAATGCTCAGCCCCATCATGGCGGTCTCGCGGGCATTCACGTTCATGAGTGCGAAAGGGATCGCGATCTGCTCCGTGAGCTCGCCATTACGATCCATCGAGATGTGCGATTTGATGCTGCCGTCGGACCGCACGAGGTCGATCAAATGCTGGCCGTCGCGGTCCTTCCAAACCGCTTCCTTGTTGTAAGAATCAAGGAGCAAATCGAGGCCAAGGCTATTGGGCAAATCGGTTTCAATGCGGCGCAATGCTTTCCGGTCTTCCTTCATGACCACCGGAAACATCAGCGCATATCCCTCTTTCTTCTGCCCTTCGGGACTGAACGCGATTTTAAGGCCACTGCTCAATATGTTCTGGATCGTGTTGGGATCTTTCGTTTTGAGCGTAATGTACACGTACTGGTCGTCGTTGATGATTCCGTATCTGAGTCGCGACCGCTGATCCTGCTGGTCGGGTTTGATTTCGTCCACATAGGAGAACGGCGCATTCCATTTGGATGCATAAGGCATCGTTTTGGAGGAACTGCAACCGCCGAGGGCAATTAACAGTAGCAATGACCAACTGTTTCTGATCGTTTTCATTTGTTGTTTTAAATTAGAATTACTCTTTCTACAACGAAATCCTGCAAATATTCATTACGAAAAATTGCTGCAAATCGTTGCACTTTAAACCCGGGACACGTTTACCGGCGTTAAGGTTGAAAGCAGTAAGTCTATTTTCTGATGTAGTTTTTCGGGCTCGAACGGCTTGGAAAGGGTGTCGTTCATACCCGCGTCCAGCGCCTGGGCCACTTCCTCCGGCAAAACGGTGGCCGAAAGCGAGAGGATCGGCGTGCTAACGTGCAGCTCATCGCGTGCGAAACGCGCAGCCTGGAAACCATCCATTTCGGGCATTCGTGTATCCATGATAATCAGGTCGAACCGCTCCTCACGCAGCTGATCCACAGCCTCCTTCCCGTTGCCGACGATCACGGCATTGAGCTGCCAGGCTTTCAGATACTTTTTCAAAAGCAATGCATTGATCGGATTGTCTTCGGCTACCAGTACTTTCTTGCCCTCGAATGGCGGCAAGTTTTGGAATAGGACGACAGGCTTTGGCTCCTCTGTCTTTTCGTTGGCGTCCCGGAGGATCAAAGTAAAGAAAAACTGGCTTCCCTGACGAAAACGGCTGTTTACTTCCAGCTCGCTGCCCATGAGCCGTACCAGTTTCTGCGAAATGGTCAGTCCGAGGCCTGTACCGCCATATTGATGTGAAGTATTCTCGGAGGCCTGTCCGTATTCCGAAAAAATATTCGCCATATGCTCAGCCGACATGCCGATTCCAGTGTCCTCGACGGCGAACCGTATGCAATGCCCTGCCGGCGTTTGGGACAGGCGTTCCATCTTAAGCGTCACACTGCCGGTTTCCGTGAATTTCAATGCATTGCCGATCAGGTTGAGCAAAATCTGGTTCAGGCGCATACCGTCTGCCGTGACGCATTCGGGAGTGTCGTCGCCGATTTCTAACCGTAGTTCGAGCTTTTTCTCATCAGCCTTAAACTGCATCAGATCAATGATTTGCTTACAGAGCACCCGCAGGTCGGTCGACGTCGGGATGATCGAGAACTTACCCTCGTCTATTTTGGATATATCGAGAATGTCGTTCAGGATATTCAACAGCGATCCCGATGACTGCCGGAGCATATTCACGAGCTCCGTCTGCGCCCCGCTGAGCTCCGTCGCCGAAAGCAGGTTCCCCAGGCCGATGATGCCATTCAGGGGCGTCCGGATCTCATGGCTCATATTCGCCAGGAACGACTCCTTCGTTTTCCGGGCCTTTTCTGCCTGCGTTTGCGCGTCGATCAGCGCCAGTTCGTGCGCCTTACGTTTCTCCACGTCGTGAAGGTTCAAAAACAGGAGCCGGTTTTTGTACATAATCCTGAGTTCCAGCCAGACGGGCTGCCGCAGCCGGCCGTAGAACTGATCTTCCACCACAATCGTCTCACCGCCCGCGAAAGTGCGCTTCACGAGTACGTCTCGCAGCGAGGACCTCAACGGATCAACCAGCAGATCGAGCATGGACGTTTTGATCAGAGAAGCAGGCGTAATGCCGAGAATTGTCTCTACGGACGGGTTAATAGACAGGATCGACCCGGTCTCCGGCTCCACCGTGGCGATGATATCCGGCGAGTTCAGAAAGATCGTCGCGTAGTTTTCGAGCAACTTGTTTTTCTCACGTATCTCACGCTGGCTGCGCGCCAGTTTGATCAGCGAATCGACTTTCGCATTGGTAATATAGGGATCGAGCGGCTTGTAGAGGTAGTCGATAGCGCCCGTTTTCAGGCCCCGCACCGCGTATGTGGTTTCTTTTGAAATCGCTGTTACGAAAACGATCAGGATCTCACGGGTCTTCGGGTTGGAAAAAAGCGTCTCGGCGAATTCGAAACCGTCCATTCCTGGCATTTGAACGTCCACCAGCGCAACGGCAATCTCGTTTTCCCATACCATACGCAGCGCCTCGTTAGGCGACGTCGTGGCGTATATTTCAATGTCGTCCCGGTTCAGGATTGCTTTCAGCGAGATCAGGTTTTCCTCCCGGTCGTCCAGCAACAAAATCTTTGTATTAGTCATGGGTTATCGTTGAGTAGCTTTTAAAGAATATTATTGATTATCGAAACAGCAGCGGAGATTTTCCCTGGCAATGTTCATCTGATCTTTTGATAAATGTTCAACGTGCTATCGATCACTTTGAAGTTTTCTTCCAGATCCGAGTAGCGCAGTGTTTCGCGCTTTCCGAGGCAAAGAAAACCCAACATGCTCAGACTGTCGTACAACAGCCTGAATACTTTTTGGCGGAGTTCCAGTGTAAAGTAGATCATCACATTCCGGCAACTGATAAACTGGAATTCGTTGAAAACGCCGTCGCCGGTCAGGTCATGCATTGAAAAAACAATATTACGCCGCAATTCGGGCAGTATCACCGCCTTATTATACGCGACGTGATAGTAGTCCGACAGCGAATGTTTACCACCTGCCGCCAGGTAATTCTCCGAGAAAGTCCGCACGCTTCCGAGCGTGAATACCCCCTCGCGTGCGGCCGTAAGCGCCTTATTGCTCAAATCCGTCGCGTAGATAAGCGAACGCCCCAGAAAGCCGGCTTCTTTAAGAAAAATGGCCAGAGAATAAGCTTCCTCGCCCGATGCGCAACCGGCAACCCAGAAACGCAGGGTCGGATACGATTCGAGATAGGTAAATACCTCGGTATTCACTTTCTGAAAGAAATCGGCGTCGCGGAACATCTCCGAGTAGTTGACCAACAGTTCCTGGATCAATCCGTACACGACGCTCCCGCCCTATTCGATATCCAGGAGCATTTGAGGGAACTCCATTTTATGGTTAGTCAGGTACCTGCTCGCCCGCCGAAGCAGCGACGGCCTCGCATAGCCCGAAAAATCGAACCCGGATACGTCCCTGATCCGCGCAATGAGTATCTCCAACTGCGGATATTCTATCAACACCATTCTACTATGCGTGTAACCAGACCTTGATCAGCGATAGCAGCTTGTCAACATCCACAGGTTTTGAAATATAATCGTTGGCGCCGGCTTCGAGGCATTGCTCGCGGTCGCCCTGCATGGCTTTCGCCGTAACCGCGATGATGGGGATGCTGGTCCGCCTGCTCTGCTGACGAATGCGACGCGTTGCTTCGATACCATCCATTTCAGGCATCATCACGTCCATCAATATCAGTTCTATCTCCGGATTATCTTCCAGCTTTTCGATAGCCTCTTTGCCATTTGTAGCGATTTCTATGCTGAAACCGGCGTCTTCCAGCACGGCACTCAATGCGAAAATGTTACGCATGTCGTCATCCGCTAGCAGGAGTTTCTTGCCTGCAAAATGTTGCTCCGCATTCACGACCGCGTTGCTGAACGAATCTTTCGGCACCTCCGGCTCCTGCGTGCCGGGCTGGATCTTTTTGAGAAATAGCTTCACCTCATCCAGCAACCGCTCGTTCGACTTCTTCGTTTTGATCACCACCGGGTGTGCATATTTCATTACGCGCGCCAGGTCCGCCTGGGTAAGGTCTTCCGCGGTATTCACTACCACAGGCAGTTTGTTCCAATGCGGGTGTTCTTTGACTTTATCCAAAAGATCCAACCCGTTCATATCGGCCAGCCTCACGTCGAGGATAATGCCGTCCACCCGGTCGGATTCGAGTATATCGAGCGCCTCGGCGGCCGAATAGGCATAAAGCACGAAAATGTTATTGTCTGCCAGGAAATCCCCCAGGTATTTGCTCTGGAAAGCATCATCCTCAATAAGCAGGATTCGCTGCATGTCCAGGTCTTTCCCTTCGAGTTTCAATGCGGTAAAAATCCGCTGGGCCGAAAGCTCATCCACAGGTTTCCGCATAAAACCGATCGCGCCGTTTCTGACCATTTCTTCACCGAAAAAATCACCCGAAGACACCGTATGCACGGGAATCAGGCGCGTGCGTGTATCGCTTTTCAAAGCCTTTAGAACCGCTTCACCCGGTATATCCGGCAAATGCATGTCCAGAATGATCGCCGTAGGATCGAATGTGTTCACCATCTCCAATGCTTCACGGCCATTCGTCGCTATCTGCACGGCAAAGCCGCTACCCTGCGCTTTCGAAGCCATATCCGCCGCGAAAACGTCGTCGTCTTCGATTAGCAGCAGGCGGCGCGCCTTGCCGTTTTCGTATACCGGCGACTTAAATTCCGATTGTTCTGTTTTAGCCGCTTCAATGAAAGTTTCCGGCTGATTGCCAGCCGGTTGCTCTTCGGATTCGGTCAGGTAAGGTATTTTTAATGTGAAAACCGAGCCCTCTCCAGGAACACTTCTCAGCGAAATGGACCCTTTGAAAAGGCCTGCGAGCTCCCGGCTGATCGATAGCCCCAGGCCTGTTCCTCCGTATTTACGGCTGGTAGAACCATCGGCTTGCTGAAATGCTTCGAATACAGAGGCCTGCTTTTCGAGCGGTATGCCAATGCCGGTATCGGCCACTTCGAAATGCAGCCAGCCTTCCGCTTTCGAAATCAAAAGGGAAACCATGCCGGGCGCGGAGGTGAATTTGACGGCGTTGGAAATCAGGTTGCGCAGGATCTGCAAAAGTCGGGTATGGTCTGTAAAAAGCTTCTCGGGGCATGATCCGGCCTTTTCTACCTGCAACACAAGGCCTTTATTCTCGGCTACTTTCTGGAAGGTGTTCTTTACTTCCGCCAAAACCGATTCCGTACTGATATTTTCATGCAACAGCTCGATCTTTCCAGCTTCCACTTTGGCAAGGTCGAGAATATCGTTGATCAGCGTCAGCAGGTCGTTTCCGGAATTGTAGATGACCGACGCATAGCGTTGCTCCTCCTCGCTCAACCTTGCCCCCTTGTTTTCCCCCAGAATGCGTGACAAAATCAGGATGCTATTCAGCGGCGTGCGTAATTCGTGGCTCATATTGGCCAAAAACTCGCTTTTGAAACGCCCGCTCCTTTCAAGCTCATCGACCTTGATCTGGATCTGGTCGCGTGCCTCTTCGATGGTACCTTTCTGTTCTTCGAGCATGAATGCCTTTTCTTCCAGCTCGGTGTTGATCTGTTTCAGTTCCTCCTGCTGAACGCGCAGCTCCTCCTCGGAAACCTGCAAAAGTGAAGTTTGCCGCGTCAGTTCTTCGTTGGTAACCCGCAACTCCTCTTGCTGACTTTCGAGCTCCTCGGCCTGTAATTGCATTTTTTCGAGCAATTCATGGGCAATCTCGCGTGCCCGGGCGGCCATAATCGCGACCGCCACGTTGTCCGAAACCATATCGAGTAGCTTGGTCACCTTCGCGCCCGGCTCTTTCAAATAACCGATCTCGATAAGCGCGGCGATTTTGCCTTCGAAAGCGATATTTTTCAATAATACCACGCCCGGGGCCGAGCTGCCGGTAGCCGTCCGGATCTGCAAATGGCCCGCCGCCACGTCCAGCCGCCGGATATTTCCTTTGCCGGCAGCAAACTGTCCCAGCGTTCCTTCCCCGAATTGCAAGAAAGCAGGCGCCGTTTCAGGTGCTGAAACACCGTAAACCGCCGATCTTTCGAGCAAGTCGCCGGAGCGCGTCACAAGGTACATCGCCGACACCTGTGATTCCGTTACGTCCGCCAGCTTGCTCAGCAGCCTTTCCGAAAGCTGGCTCAGTGTGGGTTCCCCGCGGACCGCGCCGGACACCTCTATGGCCGCATTCAGTATCCAGTTCTTCTCCTGGTCTTCCAGTCCAAGCTGCTCCAATTGTTTGTTGGCCAAATGCATAGCCCGCTCACCGGCGAGCTGGGCGAGGTAGGTTTTCCGGATAAAATAGTATAGCAAAAGGATCACCAGGAAAAACAGCGCCGAACCGACTACAATATACTGCTTGGCACGCGCAGAACTCGCAAAGGCAAGTTGCTCACGTTCGGTTAGCAGTCCCTCCTCCACATTTTCGATGCGACGAAAGCTGAATTCGATTTTTAAAGAGACATCTTTTCCCTGCAACACAATCCGCTGGATCGTATCGATACCGTATTTCTCGGCTTTCAGTATTTCATATTGCCGGCTCATAAGCCCCACCCTCTTTTCGAGAAGGTCGGACAATGAATCCACCCTGGCGCTTTGTCCCTGGTTGTCTTTGACAAGATTACGCAACGTGCCGAGATCGTTCCAAATGTCGCGCGAAGCTTCCAGATAGCTCGATTCAAACACCCCGTTCCGGGTGATAGCGAAGCCCCGCACGTTCGCTTCCGCTGTCAGCAAACGGTTCTTAACCGCCGTAGACACCCGCATTACCTCCCGCGTGTGGTCCACCCAGCCCGCGTTTTCCTGCTGGATCAGAATGGCATTGTAGGAAACATAGCCTACCGCGAGCACTAAAAGAATTGAAAATGAGATTCCAAGTAAAACCTGACGCTGAAATGTAAGCTGCATAAACGTTGAATAGCACGTAGAACTAGTACTAAATATATCTTGGGGGTAATAAACGGAAAAATAACGCATTTTGGCCGCATTTCGGCCCTTTACGCTGGATTTTTAACCTTATTCTATATGATACCATTAAATACTTCTACTCTTCTACCCATTCACTCAGCTCATCTTCCAGGGTGATCAGCACCCCGCGCGAACGCTTCCCACTCTCTGTGAATGTTTTGATAAGCTTTTTCAAATGCCTGCGGGGTTCGTCGGCGCTGTTCCCGCCAACGAACGACATAAAGATGTACCCGCCGTCGGGCCGCTGAACGACTCGGTCTATATGAAGCATTTTACCTCCCGGAAGCAGTAATTCTTTGTTGATCTGAATATGGTTTTCGTCCTGATAAAGCACTTGCAAGGAAGGATCTTGCAGGAGTGAAAGGGTAAGGTTTTCGATCTCCCGGGTCTCTTTCCGGGTAAAAATCCCTTCGCCGACGAGCTTTTCCAACGCCTCGGGGAGATCCGAAATGGTTTTCAGCCTCGTGAGCAGGTACCGCATTTTTTGCAGCCTGTCGTGACGTGGCTCGAACGTTTGAACATCGAAGATGCGGTCGGCCATCCGGCGCAGGCGCAGCGACTCGGTACGGTCGTTGCTTAATATGTTTTTCAATACAAAAGGGCTCGTCCCCGCGCTCACATGCGCATGCCTTGGCAGCCCGGAAGCACCGGAAATCACGTATTCTGAAATCGTTTCATCCCAGGCGGGCGTGAAACCTTCCTGATTTAGGTAATCGCGCAGCCAGTGATTGATTTGCTGCCCCGACTCCCAACGGCGTTCCCGCTTCGCCAGTACGTAAAGCCGCTGTACCGGCCTGGTAAATGCCACGTAAAGCAAGTTCAGGTTCTCGATCAGCGTCCGCATTCGTTCTTCGCGGTACTGCTCGCCTACCACTGTGTTTTCAAGCTCTTTCACGACGGAAACCATGGAGCTCCGCAGCTTGGCATGGGTATAACCGGGCTTATCTTCCAGTTTAATCTCCTCATAATCAACCTCTTCCAGGTCTATCCACAGGCGGTCGAGGCGCGCATTGGGCGTCACTTTCCACTGGGCATAGGGAATGATCACCACGGGATACTCCAAACCTTTCGATTTGTGGATGGTCGTAATGCGGATAGCGTCTGTGCCTTCCGGTACTGTGATCGAAAACTTGTATCTGGCCGATTCCCAATAATTTAGAAAATCGCCGAGGTGGTTGCTCTTCCGGTTGCCAAATTCCAGCACCACATCCAGGAAGCGGAACAGGTATTCGCTTTCAAGTTGTTGCTTGAAAAGCCCGAATTGCTGCATCAGCAGCTCGGTGAGCTCAAACACCGAAACCTGCCGCATTTTAAAAGAGGTAATGCTAATGTCCCATTTCCTGAAATATTCGAGGAAACTGTCGAGGCCGCGCGCTTCACATAGCACCCTGATCTCCTCGTATTCGTGCGGGGCCGGGTTCTGCCTGCGGATGACCTGGTGGAACAGGTAAGCCGCCTCGTACCGTGCAAGCCGGTGATCGGAACTGTGGAGCACCTTCATGAACGAAATAATGAAATGCACCGACCTCGAATAGGCCAGGGACAATGCGTCGTCGGAAATGAGCGGGAAGCCGGCTTCTTTCAGCGTATTGGCCAGGGTGGTGGCCTCCTTTTTCTTTCTGCATAAAATTGCGATATCACGCCAGTGATAGCCCTCTTCGCGAAGCCCTCTCACAAGTTCGAGCGCACGCCGGGAGATCTGGTCGGAAGAGGATTCCCCACCTCCATCTTCCGTGACTTCGTTCATTTCGAGAAACTCGATTTCCACATGGCCTCCCTCGCTTACGCCCTCGGGTATTTCCTGGCTGAAATGCTCGTCATATACCTCGCGGATGAGCGGGTATTCGTCGCCCAGCGATTCGGCAATGAAAGCGAAGAACTTGTTATTGAACTCGGTAACTTCCCGGAAACTGCGCCGGTTGGTTTTGAGGTGATTGATATGCAGGTAATTGTCCAATGCAAACAGCCGTTCATCGTTGAACGGGCTATTTCCAAGAATGCTGCCCAGCCGCATTACCTGGTTCTGCGCCAGATGCAGGATCAAATCCATATCCCCGCCCCGGAAACGGTAGATCGACTGCTTCGCATCACCTACGATCAGATTGAAAAATCCGCCCGACAATGCGTTCTCGATCAACGGCAGCAGGTTTGCGAATTGCAGCTTCGAGGTATCCTGAAATTCGTCTACCAGAATATGGTTATACTTTTCCCCTAACCTCTCAAAAATGAACGGTACCGGCTCCCGGGCCACGATGTCGACGATCTTCCTATTGAAATCCGAAATATGGACCTGGTTGTTCTGTTTGAGCAGCATATCGAACTCCTTCCGGATCTCGCCCAGGAGCGACAAGTTGTAGATATGCCTGTCGAGCTGATTGTAGAGCGTAATCTTCCCGGTTTCCGTCGAGCGTATATTTTCGATCTGGTGAAAATAATTTTCCAGGTCGGTGCGGAGGCGCTCTATTTCGTCGCGGATCGGCGCGGGCGTTTTGGCACCGTACCACACGCCTTCTCCGATGGTTTTATAAACATAAGAGTTAGGCTCCATCCAGAGCTTTTTGCCCTCCGCCCTGTCGCGGAAGTAGCCGTAAATGCCCCTGCCGCTCTGGTGGAAGTCTTTTTCACTTAAATAAGTGGATTGAATCAGGTCAAATGCATTTTTCGCGTCTTTGGTCATCATTTCCTCCCGCCCGCGTACGAAGTCGCGCATTTGCCTGCGTACCGCGATCCAGTCCTCCATTTTCAGGTCTTCGACGCGCTTCATCTGCAGGTAACTCTGCTCGCTCAGCAACGTACCCGCCGTGTCGCGGATCTGCATCGGCAATGCGCCCCAGTTCTTGCCTTCCTCGGCATTCTCGCGGTAATACTTTTCGACAATGTCAGTCAATACTTCCTCGCCTTCCTGCCCGATCCTGGCCAGCAGCCGGTCCACGGCGTCGTCCAGCAAGTCGCTGTCGAGTTGTGTTTCGAATACAAACGGAATGCCCAGTTCGTCGGTAAAACTGCTGATCAGCCGCTGCGTAAACTTGTCGATCGTCATCACCGAGAAATCGGAATAGCGGTGCAGTATCTGCCCGAAAACCATCTGTGCGCGGGCGGCTATCAGCTGGCATGCCCCCGCGAAAAGCCCGGTATCATGCTCGGTATCAGGATACATTTCGACCACCACGTCGCGCATCATCGGGTGCGGCTTCGCATCGGTGTCCGTATATGCCGAAAATGTCCGGAGCATCTGCAGAATGCGGTCCTTCATTTCGTTGGCGGCCGCATTGGTGAATGTCACAGCCAGAATATGCCTGAAATACAATTCCGAATTGGAATGCAGGGCTAGTTTGAGGTATTCTTTGGTGAGGGTATAAGTTTTCCCCGACCCTGCCGATGAGCTGTAAACTTTAAACACTTTGCGCCAATAATAGATGAAGCGAGTTGGAAACCGCGTATCAAATTAAATAAAAAAAGCAGGCGTAAACCTGCTTTTCGTATGCTTTGAAAGAAGTATTCTCAGAGATTGAAGCGGATCCCGGCCGAAATGTTGGGGCTCAGGTAAAATGGCCTTCTCAGCAATTCGACGTAAGTGCCGCCTTCCAGGAATACGGAAATACGGTTATCCGGGATGTAATATTCAAAACCACCGAGCACCGAACCACCCAGGGTAAGGGCCTTTTCATAATCGCCGTTCAGCCGTTTTGGATACGAGCGACGGTTGTTGATCTGTCCGCCGAGGCCGTAGTACACATGCACCGCCTCCGAATTGAACAATGGCGTGTGCCACAAATAATGCACTTGGAGCGAAACACCGGTGTTTTTGTAACGACCATCATCACCGCGGTATTTGCGGTCGTTGCTAAGGATACCGCCATACGTACCTATTGTCACGTCGATGGCATGGATGTTGTTGAAATACTTGCGGATGTTAACGCCGGTGGGTTCACCGAGTTTGAAACCTACCGCCCAGTTGTCGTATTGGGCGTGCGCCATTCCGAAGCAAAGTGCGCAAATAAAAGTTAAGGCTAATTTCTTCATAGTTAATTAAATCGGGGAAATGTTCCGGAAACGCTGAAACAACAGCTATGCAATAACGTTCCTGGACTGGAATTTCTTTAATGATTCGATCAAAACTTCGTTTTCTTCTTTCGTTCCCACCGTAATCCGCAGGCATCCCTCGCACAAATGCACGCGCGAACGGTCGCGCACGATGATGGTTTCACGGATCAGGTAATCCATCACGGCCTTTGCGTCTTCGAACTGCACGAGCAGGAAGTTGGCGTCCGTGGGGTGGATTTTGACCACGATCGGCAAGCTTTGCAGCATTTCGGTCAACACGTTACGCTGTTCGAGAATGTCGCCCACCATTTTGTCCTTCTTCTCAATGCCGTTCAACCCTTCCAGCAACGCCTGCTGTGCGGGCAAACTGATATTGTAAGGCGGTTTGATCTTGTTCAGAATGCGGATCAGCTCGGGTGAAGCAAAACACATGCCTACGCGGATGCCCGCAAGGCCCCAGGCTTTGGAGAATGTCTGCAATACCACCAGGTTAGGATATTGGTCGAGGTGCCGTATCCAGGAAGGCTCGTTGGTGAAATCGATATAAGCCTCATCTACCACCACCAGACCGCTGAAACTTTCCAGAATGGTTTGAATAGCATCGTATTGCATGACATTGCCGGTCGGGTTGTTCGGCGAGCATATCCAGATGAGCTTCGTCAAAGGCGTTACCGCATTCAGAACAGCTTCCGTATCGATATGGTAGTCGTTCGTGAGCGAGACCTTGTCGATCTTCACATCGTGGATCGACGCGCTCACCTCATACATGCCGTACGTAGGCGGCAGAATGATCACACGATCCTGCCCGGGCGTACATGTGGCGCGCGTGAGCAGATCGATCGGCTCGTCGCTGCCGTTTCCGAGGAAAATACGGTCGGGGCTCACCTGCTTGATCGGGCCCAGCTTCTGTTTGATTTCGGCCTGATAAGGATCGGGGTAGCGGTTATAGTCCTCGCCTGTCACCGAACCGTAGGGGTTTTCGTTCGCATCCAGGAATATGCCAACATGCCCGGTATATTCGTCTCTTGCGGATGAATACGGGGCCAGCGTGACAATGTGCGGGCGAAGGATTTTGTTTAAATCAAAGGTATTACTCATACTCTGGGAAATTACGGCGGCTGCCGTTGTGTGGATTCTAATTTTTTTTGAAGAGCCTTGAATCGAAATTCAGCGGTGCTATGTCGGTAATTTTGAGGGAAAGAACGTCCGGATGCATCGGATTTACAAGGTAATTCTGCTCAGCCTTGACAACCACCGATGGTACCCGCAGCAAAAGGCTATTGCCCTCTTTCAACCACGAGTCCCCTATTTCCTTACTCCATTGCTCATCTTCGTACCATTCGGGCACCAGATAGGGAGCAGTTACGCTTGCGACATGGTCGGGAATTTCCAGGGATACGATCACGTAATTGGGAGGTGTCACCGTTTTGTGCCAGTGAACGAGTACTTCCAGCATCGCCAGCGACCGATGTGAAGATGTGTAAAGCATAGCGTTTCGGGGAGAGTTCCATCGTCCTCCATAGTAAAAAGCCCCTATTCCACTCAAATCCTCCTGATATTCCGATCTTGTTATCCTGAATAGCTCCATTAAGCGAAAATACCGTGTTCCATGCGGCCTAATTCCGTTTTGACCAGCTCAATACCCGCATGGGTCCTTAAAAAGCTGATCGGTTTCTCACTACCCAGCGCAGGCACCTCGTTGTTCAGCCAATCGAGGAAATATTCTTTACCCAAAGCCCGGTTCCCCACAGAGAACAGATCGGCCAGGGCGATCAGATGATCAGAAACTACATTGCTAAGCAGATCAATATCATTGTAACGCTGCAAATTCCTGGAAGTAACAGGCAGCAGCGCTATCACATCTTTAATATCCATTCCGATAGAATCAGCAAGGTGCTGAATAGAAGCTTTCGGAATGCCGTTTTCGGCCAGGTAAGCCAGGTCGAAGTCATTTTTCACAGCATGTTTGAGGGTTTCGTAACCTCCCAAACGTTCGTTTACCATGTATGCTGTCATTTCCGTGTTTTTTAAGGTCGTTGAAATTTGTCCTCTAATTTAGGACAAATTTCCCGGTCTTGAAATTTTTCACAAAAGATTTTTCAATCTTATGCTTACGGCGTTCTTATGGGCATCGAGCGATTCGGCTGCGGCCATGGCTTCCACGGTAGGCCCGATGTTGCGGATACCCTCCTCGGTAATATGCTGAACGGTGATTTTCTTGACGAAACTATCGACGGAAACGCCGCTGTAAGCCCGCGCATAGCCATTCGTAGGCAATGTATGGTTGGTACCCGATGCATAATCCCCGCACGATTCGGGCGTGTAATTACCCAGGAATATAGAACCGGCATTGTAAATCCTTTCAGTAACCTCTTCCGCATTGGCAATGCTCAGGATCAAATGCTCGGCCGCATACTGGTTGAGTATTTCAATGGCTTCTTCCTCAGTTTCGACGAGGATCGCCTTGCTGTTTGCCATCGCCCGAGCGGCCAGCTCTTTCCGTGGCAATGCTTCGAGTTGCTCGGCTAATGCGATATTGACCGCGCCAAGCAGTTTTTTGCTGGTAGAAATCAGCAGCACCTGGCTATCGGCACCGTGTTCGGCCTGAGAAAGCAGGTCGGCGGCTACAAAGCAGGGCAATGCCGTATCGTCGGCGTAAATCGCCACTTCCGACGGACCCGCGGGCATATCGATCGCCACTCCTTCTTTGCTTATCAGCATTTTGGCAGTAGTAACATATTGGTTACCCGGACCAAATATCTTGTAAACCTTCGGAACGCTTTCCGTACCATAGGCCATAGCCGCAATCGCCTGCGCGCCTCCGATGCGGAATGCCTTGGTAACCCCCACCAGTTTAGCCGCATACAGAATCGCCGGGTGATCGGATGGCGTGCAGAGCACAATCTCCTTGCAACCAGCAATTTGAGCAGGAATACCAAGCATCAGCACCGTACTGAACAAGGGAGCCGAGCCACCAGGAATATAAATCCCGACCTTCTCGATCCCCACGCTTTTTCGCCAGCAGGTTACCCCGGGCATGGTTTCCACTTTTTCAGGGGCTTGCAGCTGTCCTTTGTGGAATTTGTAGATATTCTCGTAAGCCTGCCCGATCGCCGCTTTCAATGCATCGTCGAGGCGGTCGCCGGCTTCGGCAACGTCTTTTTCCGAAAATGCGAGGTCAGCCAGTTCCAGCTTATCAAATTTCAGTGCCAGGGCCTTGATACCCGCGTCACCTTCATTCTTTACCTGTTCGAGAACGGGCAGTACCCGCGCCTCTATATCCTTGGCTTCCAGAACGGGCCGGGCCAGCAATGCAGGCCATTGTTCCCTTTCCGGAAATGGAATAATATTCATAATGTCAGAATCAAACCCGGCGTTCCGGGGTCTCTTAAAGAATCATTTTCTCGATCGGGATAACCAGAATCCCCTCTGCACCGGCCTGGCGGATTTTTTCGATATTCTCCCAGAACTCGTTCTCGTTGATCACCGAATGCAGCGAGCACCAGCCTTCCGTCGCCAACGGCAGGATCGTCGGGGAACGCATGCCGGGCAGGAACCTGGTGATATTCTCCACCGCATCCACCGGGCAGTTGAGCAAAATGTATTTGTTGTTCTTCGCTACCTGCACCGATTTGATACGGAACAAAAGCTGGTCCAGCAGATTTTGCTGAATATCCGAAAGATGTTTACTGGCGATCATGACGGCCTCGGAGCGGAAAATCGTTTCCACTTCTTTCAAACCATTGCTCAGCAATGTGCTGCCCGAGCTCACGATGTCGCACACCGCATCGGCCAGGCCAATGCTCGGCGCGATCTCTACCGACCCGCTGATCTCGTGGATATCTGCCGTTACGTGATGAGATTTAAGATATTGTTCCAGCAGACGCGGGTAAGTAGTGGCAATGCTTTTGCCCTCGAGGTCGTGCACGCCATTGTATTCAGCCTCACGCAAAACGCCGATCGACAGGCGGCATTTCGAGAAGCCCAGCTTGTGAACGGTATCCACATCCTTGCAGGATTCTTCCGAGACATTCTCCCCTACGATCCCCAGATGTGCCACGCCGTCTTCCACATACCCGGGAATATCGTCGTCGCGCAGGAAAAGGATCTCGGCAGGAAAGTTCGTCGCGTCTGTTTTGAGCTTACCCGCACCGTTGTCGAAACGGATCCCGCACTCCTTGATCAGTTTTAAAGAATCTTCACTAAGTCTGCCCGATTTCTGGATGGCAATTCTTAAAATATTATCATTCATAAAGTTATAGGTTGCTCGCGCAGCCGTTTGTCGGTATTTAATAGGGTTATTGGTCTTCCCGGTTGAGCAAAGTTATGATATCTTCCGTTTTCAGTTTCTGTTGCTCGCCGGTTTTCATGTTTTTCAAAGTCAGCAAACCGGATTGCATCTCGTCCGAACCGATTAAAATCACAAATGGGATGCTCTTGCGGTCCGCATAATCGAGTTGTTTTTTCAGCTTCACCGAATCCGGGTAAATCTCCGAATTGATGCCCGCTTTCCTGAATTTCGGCAGTATCGAAAGCCCGTATGCAAATGCCTCTTCATCGAAATTGGAGATCATGACCTTCGTGCTCGTCTTCTGGCTCTCCGGGAAGAGGTTCAGTTCTTCCATTACATCATAAATACGGTCCACGCCAAGCGAAATACCAACACCGGAAATACCCGGTACGCCGAATGTACCCGTCAGGTTATCGTAACGTCCACCACCCGAAATGCTGCCGATTTGTACATTATTGGCTTTTACTTCGAAAATAGCGCCGGTGTAATAAGACAGTCCACGCGCGAGCGTCACATCGAATTCAATCTTTGCATTTTCCAATCCCAGGATCTTCACCATCGCCCACACCTCTTCCAGCTCCCGGATACCTTTCAATGCAACCTCCGATTCGGCCAGCCAGCTTTTCAATTCCGTAAATGGGTCGTCTCCGTCCGAAAGACTGAAAATCGGTTCAAGCTTATCAATACTATCAGAAGCGAAACCGCGTTCGAGGAGTTCCTCAACGACTTTCTCCTTCCCGATTTTATCCAATTTATCGATCGCCACACAAAGCGGCCCCTCCATCCCGTGCGCCCCGATCATGTCGGCGATGCCGGTCAGGATTTTACGGTTATTAATCTTGACAGTAAAATCAGTAATGCCCAATGCAGGCAGGATATCATGCAGAAGCATGACGATCTCCGCTTCACAAAGCAGCGAATCGGTACCTACCACGTCGGCATCACATTGGTAAAATTCGCGGTAACGGCCCTTCTGCGGTCGGTCCGCGCGCCACACCGGCTGAATCTGGTAACGTTTGAAAGGCATTGCCAGCGTGCCGCGGTTCATCACCACGTAGCGCGCGAACGGCACCGTCAGGTCGTACCGCAGGCCTTTTTCAGAAATTTTGGTAGTCAGAGGTTTGTATCCCGCATTCCAGTCGCTGTCGGTGAGCTTGCCACTGAAATCGCCCGAATTGAGCAACTTAAAGAGCAGCTGATCGCCTTCCTCGCCATATTTACCCATCAGGACAGACAGGTTTTCAAAAGCGGGGGTCTCCAATGGCAGGAAACCGTATCGTTGGAAAGAGCGTCGGATAGTGTCGAAAATGAAAGTACGCTTTGCCATTTGCTCCGGACCAAAGTCACGGGTTCCGCGGGCAAGAGATGGTTTACTCATTATAATAATGCTATCGATTTCGGCCTTAAATGGCCTATGAAACCGTAAAGTTAGGGCAGGTTATGCAATATTTATGAGTATTGCGTGCATTATTTGCGTTAAAATGCTTAATTTTGCGGCTCTTTCACAAAACAACTTTTACAATGGGAGTTACGGAATTAAAACGTAAAGGTCGCAGAAACAAAGCAGTAGCAAACAACCGCACTGCAAAGATCAAAAACCTTCTACGCAAGCCAGAAGTGCGCAATGTTGACGTTGAGGCTATCAAGGCTCAATTTGAAGCAAATAAAAAATAATCCAGCCTCTTCGGAATGCTATTCAACTAGTCCTGTCAATCTGTTTTGGTAGGGCTTTTTGCTTTTTTGGAGGGTTTGTGTTTTCCCGAAGCAGCTTTCAGATTGACCTTCCGCAGCAGCTGACGCATGCTACGGCGCGTTTCGCGACGGACATCGAGCAGGATACGGAAACGCAGGGCCTCTCCGAACATGATCAGGCCTCCGTTGATTAGTGCGAGGCTGTAAATACCCAAAACGACCCAAACCTGCGTAGGTTCCCCTATCCGCCGCTGATGCGCCGCTTCGCTGAGGACGGTAAGGCCAAAACTGAACAGCAACAGGCCTAATGGAGCGAGAATCATCCATTTCGTACGTGTCGACATTCTTTTTATGAGTCGCTTACCGGGTGGTTTCGGGTCAATTGAGGGGATCATTAATCAGGCTATTCGATGTTATGATCCTAAAATTATTAATTTTTTAGTTAATTGGTTTAATGAAATCCATCATTAGTTTAGTTCTGCGCTACATTCCGCGTCCCTACCTTCAGCTCGTCGGGCATTGGGCAGCGCGGTTACTCAGCATCTTCTATATCGGTAATGAAGTAGAGTGCCCGGTTTGCAACAGCAAATACCGCAAGTTCCTCCCCTATGGCCGTAACACGTCAAGCCGCGAGAATGCATTGTGCCCCAGCTGCCTGTCGCTCGAACGCCACCGCCTGATGGCGCTCTATATGAAGCGTAAAACCAATTTCTATACCGCCAACCTCAAAGTCCTGCACGTAGCGCCCGAATATTGCTTCATCGACCGTTTCGAGCAGATGAAAAACCTGGATTACATCACCGCCGACATCGAGTCGCCCCTCGCGAAGGTGAAAATGGATATCCACCAGATCCCTTTCCCCGACAATACTTTCGACGTTGCATTCTGTAACCACGTGATGGAGCACGTCGACGACTATATCCTCGCCATGAGCGAGCTGCACCGCGTGCTGAAACCGGGAGGATGGGCATTGATCCAGTCGCCTCAGGACATGAAATACGAAGTAACCTACGAAGACCCGACGATCACCGATCCGAAGGAACGCGAGAAACATTTCCTTCAAAACGACCACCTGCGTCTATTCGGCCGCAATTACGGTAGGGAACTGGAAAAAGGGGGTTTCAAAGTAACAGAGGACCGGTTTGTGATGGATGAACTGAGCAAAGAAGAAGTGAAACGTTATTCGCTGCCTGGGGAGGAGATTGTGTATTTCTGTCAGAAGTAGTTGGGAGTCTAGAGTTGAAAGTAAAAGAGGCAGTTTCTACGGAAGCCGCCTCTTTTGTTTATAATCTAAACTTTACACTCTAAACTCTAAACTCTAAACTCTGAACTTTAAACTCTTCTAAGACGGATATTCGATCGCAGCGCCGGTTTCGCGGTGGGATTTGTTTTCCCAGAGCCGCTTCCAGCCTTCCTGCACGAAACCAATTCCGTAGCCGAAAAGCTGCACAAATGCAGCCCCGATGCTCAGGAATGCGACTTCTGCGCTTTTGGTCTTTTTCAATGCGTCGATGAAAAGTAGTGCGACATAAATGCCCAGGAACCACAGCCCAAGATAAAAAAACGGTTCAAAAATGAAATACCAGAACGGAATGCTGCAAACGCCGAGCGTGAACAGTAACGGGAAGGTATGCACGAGCTTCAGCTCGTCGGGGTAATAGCGGGCAATGTTGATGCGCGCACGCCCGAAGAATTTCAGCTGCCTGAAAAACGCCCCGAACTGCGTGCGGCGTTTGTGGTAAATAAATGCCTCCGGGATCAATGCGGACTTAAAACCTAACCGCAATGCCGCGATGCTGAACAGGATATCCTCTCCCATCCGGCTCGTCAGAAACCCTCCCGTACGCTCCCACACCTTGCGTGAGAGGCCCATATTGAAGCTCCGCGGATGGAACGTCCCGCCCATATTGTTCTTCTTGCCGCGAATGCCGCCGGTCGTAAATACCGACGTCATCGAGTAGCTGATCGCTTTCTGAATGGGTGTAAACGAAGGATGGTCCGTATCCGGCCCGCCGTAGAGATCTACATAGTCGGTATTCAGGCGGTTTTCGACGATTGAAAGGTAGTTGGGCTCGATTAATGCATCCGAATCGAGCAATATAAAATAGTCGCCCGCAGCGCGTTCAAAACCGTGGTTGCGCGCAAAGCCCTGGCCTCCGTTTTCCTTGTAATGGTAATGAATGTCGAGCCTGTCCGCGAAAGACTTCACTACTTCGTCAGCTTTGATCTTCGAACCATCTTCTACGATTACTACCTCGAAATTCCGGTAAGTCTGCCGCGCAAGGCACGCAAGCAGCTCCTCCAACTCGTCGGGGCGGTTGTAAACGGGAATGATGATCGAGTAGCGGCGGGAGTTCAATTTTGAATGAGTGGATGAGTGAATGACGAATGACTGAATGATTGAATGACTGAATGACTGAATGATTAATAAAGCGGTCAGGAATTTGTCATGAGTGGTCAGTTGTTGTTGTAAGGCTGAGTATACAGATATTGATAGGGGCAATAAAATGCCGTTAGGCATGTAATATTGGTAGCACAATTCAATCAACGCAAGTTCGTAAATGCCCTTTGGGCATGTAACAACGATATTCCTGCATCGCGCACCGGTATTTGTTGTTGCATCCCTGACGGGATTTCTGGAATTGCCTAACTTTTTTATCTCTACCAATATTACATCGCTACGCGATTTTATCCTGGCTAACTCAAAATTAACGCGTTATCTCAATCAATGCCTCCTCATTGGCCGCAATGATCCGGTCCAGATGCGCGTCGGTGAGCGCCGTCGACAGGAACATCGCTTCAAACTGGCTTGGGCCCATATATATACCACGGTTCAGCATGGCGTGGAAGTATTTACCAAACAACGGCAGGTCGGACGATTTAGCCGACGGAAAGTCCGTAACCTCGTCCGGCGTGAAAAACAGCGTATACATCGAACCGATCTGGTTTAATGTGTATTTCAAACCCAACTTTTCCATGGAACTCCTGAAACCGTTTACAAGCTTGCTCCCTGAATTTTCCAGTTGCTTATAAACTTCGGGATGCTCATTCAAATAGGTGAGCATTGCGTAGCCTGCCGCCATAGCGATAGGGTTACCGGAAAGCGTACCCGCCTGATAAACCGGACCGGCCGGCGAGACGCAATTCATGATCTCAGCCTTGCCGCCATACGCTCCAACAGGCATTCCTCCACCTATTATTTTTCCTAACGTTGTTAAATCCGGCGTAATCCCAAATCTTTCCTGTGCTCCACCCTTCGAAAGGCGGAAACCGGTCATCACCTCGTCGAGGATCAGAACAATGCCTTCTTCATCGCAAATGCGGCGCAAGCCTTGTAAAAAACCCTCTTTGGGGAGCACGCAACCCATGTTACCCACGACCGGTTCGAGGATCAGCGCCGCGATCTGCCCTTTGTTGGCATCGACGAGTTGCTGAACGGCTCCCAGGTCGTTGTAAGGGGCGGTTAATGTATCATTGGCTACGCCTTTTGTCACACCAGGACTATCGGGTGTACCGAATGTTACCGCGCCGCTACCCGCTGCAATCAGGAAACTGTCCCCGTGGCCGTGGTAGCAGCCTTCAAATTTGATGATCTTATCCCTGCCCGTATACCCGCGCGCCACACGTATGGCCGACATCGTTGCCTCGGTGCCGGAATTCACCATCCTCACCTTCTCGATGGAAGGTACCATCGAAACAATCAGTTCTGCCATTTCCACTTCCCTGCGTGTAGGCGCACCGAAAGAGAATGAATGCTGGATGGCATCGGAAACGGCCTTCTGGATCAGTTCATGCCCATGCCCGAGGATCATCGGGCCCCAGGAATTGATCAGTTCGATGTACTCGTTGCCGTCCTCGTCGTATATGTAAGGCCCTTTGGCCGATTTGATAAACAGCGGAGATCCCCCTACCGCGCGGAATGCGCGCACAGGCGAATTGACCCCGCCGGGAATATAATTTTGTGCTTTCTCGAAAAGTTGCTGGCTCGTTGAAGTATTCATTCTGTTAAAAAAGGTTGGTATTATCTGTCCACCGGCACCCACTTGGAGCCGCTGTATTTCAGGACAGGTGTAATCTGGTTTTCATTCGTTTTGGTATAGTCAAAACCCGACAGCAGGAACTCCTCGCTGCCGAACCTCCGCGATTGCAGGCCGGAAGGTAGCTTATCCTTGTATTTGGAAAGCATACGCCCGAAGAAAAGCAGCTGATCGTAGCCCTGGTAGGAATATACCGAAGGAAAGGTACTGGTTTTGCTATAATAATTCTTCTGGAACTGGCGGATCGTTTCTTTCTCGCGGTCGACGTAGTCCGCATCAATGAGCGACAAACGTGCTCCATAGCGCGACAAACGCGACTGCTGGCTGTTGAAGCTGGTCGAAGTAGCCAAAACCGGCAGCGTGTTCAATTTACGGCCATTCAGTACTTCAATCAGGTTCCCGCCCGATTCCCCATCCGACGAAAACAGCGCGATATGTGCTGGTTTGTTCGTCTCAAAAGAAGAAATTTTGCTTTCCAGCGATTCGCGGTCCGGCTGGATTTTGGATATGCTCGCGACCTTCCCTCCTTTTGCCTTCCATTCGGCGGCGTAGGAAGCCGCCATGGCGGAGTCTTTGGGCGTATTGCCGTAATAGATCACCGTGTTAAGGCCCGGCGAAAGGGTACGCATCCATTGTGCGGCTTTCTGGGTCTGGAAGGTAATAGAGGGATGCCCCAGGTAAATGTTACCGGATTTCAGCAAGTTGGCGTCGGTCGAAAGCGGGTTAAGCATGATCGCATTACTTCCGGAAACAAAATCGGCCGCAACATCGAAAGTGCCCGCATACAATGGTCCGATTACCATATCCGAAAGCTGGAAGTTCTTGTTATCGGCGATCGCCTGCATGCTTTTTGTATCGTTGCTCACATCGTAAGCCCAAAGGTTAACGGTGATACCTTCTATTTGGAGCTGTTCTTTCGCTACCGTCAGGCCCAGGTAATAGTCGTAGGCAAACTGATTGGAACGTCGTTTGGAAGTACTGAACTCATCCAGCCGGAACGGTAACAACACCGCCACATCAAGGTAGCCTTTAGTCCATTGCATATCCGATTTCGGCTCACTGCGTTTCGGCGCTTCCTCAATCTTTTCACTTTTGCGAAATTTGAACTGCTTATCGAGCTGCTCCGCATACGCCAGATCACCCTGCGCAGGCGAGCGCGCAGATTGAATGGATTGGTAAACCATCAACGCAATGTCGCGGTCGGAGGGGTATTGTTTTTGAAGGTCTTTCAGCTTCAGGAAATCGTTGATCGCCCCCAAATGGTGCTGTTTCAATGCCTGTACATCCTTGTTCAACGACGATTCTTTGATCCTGGCAAGCTGGTCCAGGCCTTCCTTAATCTGCCCGTTTGCAAGGCTGACCGCACCCAGCAGATAATATACATCATTGATTTTGTTCCAACCGGGATACCGGCTTTGCAGTTGCAGCAGCATGGGCCTGGCGTCTTTGTAGCGTTTTAGCTGGTAGGCGCTCAATGCATAATAGTAGTGCGCGTAAGGAGAATAGGCCGTTTGGGCATTTACGCTTGTCATCGGATAGAACTTGTCCATCGCCACGGCATATTTGCCCTGCTTGTAATCTGCCAGGGCCGACCGGTACCTGCTTTCCGCCTGGGCATTGCCTTGCCCGAAAGACGGCTGGCAAAAGCCGATATGGACTGCCAAAATCAAAAAAAAGATAACTCTCATCAGGATGTCGGGGTCAAGATTGTGCTGATTTCTGAGCTGCAAAAATCGGCCCAAAATGGAAAAAAACGGGCAATATCCCAACCGGAACATTGCCCTTTATTATTACGATCCAAGAAACCTTTTATTTCTTTTTGGTCTTTTTCTCTAATTCAGCCTGTTTCTTTTTCGCCTCTTCCGCAGCCTGCAACGACTTTTCAAGGTATTTCTGGAATTTGTTCTGTTTCTTCTCGCCGGTAGCGTTCTTCTTGCGGTTTTCTTCCAGGATATTTTTGATTTTGTCCTCATTTACAAAACGCTTGATCAACAACTGCTGCGCGATCGTTACGACGTTTGAAACAAAATAATAGAACGTCAGACCAGCCGGGAACGAGTTCAGGATGAACATGAACATCAGCGGCATTACATAACCCAGTGCCTTCATGTTCACCGGGCCGGGCTGCGTAGGCGTGTTCTGGTTGTTATAATAGGCATACCCAATGCTGGAAATCGTCATCAGGATCGTAAACAAGCTGATGTGGTTACCGATGCCGAAAGGCACATTGAATGGCAATTTAAAGAACGAGTCGTAAGTGGAAAGGTCACTTGCCCACAGGAACGACTGCTGCCGCAATTCGATCAGGTTCGGGAACAAAAAGAAGAGCGAGAACAGGATCGGCATCGTCGCCAGCACCGGCACACAACCACTGAGCGGGCTCACCCCCACCTGCTGGTAAAGCTTCATTTGCTCCTGCTGCTGCTTCGCTAGGTCGTCTTTGTTCTGCTCGCGGATCTGTTCGAGCTCCGGCCCGAGGATACGCATCTTCGCCATGCTGATGTATGATTTGTAGGTCAGCGGCGTAAGCAATGTTTTTACAAACAATACCAAAAGGATAATGAGCAAGCCATAGTTGCTTACAAACCCTTCGAGCAGGTTGAAAAGCGGAACGAGGACAAACTTGTTGATCGGTTTCAGGAATGCATAACCGAGGTAAACGTTCTGGTCGAAGTTCTCTGCTTTTACTTTATCGACAATATGGTATTCGTTTGGTCCGAGATAAAACTGGAAGTTGGCCTCCCCTTTCTGAACAGCGGCCGTCGGGATACCCGCGAAAATGTTCATGTTTTTCACGATCACCGAGTCGTCCGGGTTCACGTTCGCACGCAAGGTAACGTTCGTCAGCGGTGTCTTTTCCGCGATCAGACCGGCCAGGAAGTACTTGTGTTTGATCGTAAACCATTTAACCGGATCAGCCGTTTTTTCCTCCTCATTGGAAGTAGGGCTGGTAGGAAGGCTTTTCAACTCGTCCGTGTAGTAGTTAACGGTAACCACCTCACGGTTTTTCTTCATATCGTTTTCCAGTTGCAGCAAGTCGTTATCCCAGTGGAATTCAACTGCCTTGTTGGCAGGCAATGCGCCGCTCGCCTTGATACCGTAGTCGATCACATAACCGGTACCATGTACGACGTAAGTCTGCTCGACCGTTTGGTTGTTCTGGATCGTCGCGCGGTAAGTGATCACCGCCGAATCTCCTTCCGCCAATGTACGGTCCTGCGCGTCGGTGGTAAAGAACTGGTTTGTCAGCCTTACATCGCCGGTTTGCGTCGGCAGGTCAATCTGGAACTTGTTGTGATTTTCGGCAATCAGGTAAAGTGGTTTCTGATCGTAGGTTTTGTATTTCTTCAACATTACCTCTTTCATTACCCCACCCTTGTTGGTAAAAACCACGCGGGCGTCCTTCGTTTCGATTACCAGGTCCTTCTGAGGAACCGCAGTGGAATCAACTGATTGTGAGGAATTCTGGGTAGTATCCGAAGTGACAGACGCGGGCTTGGCAGCTTCCTTCTTCACCTCCGCTATCGGGGTAGGTTCCACAGGTTTCGGAACCAGTACCTGGTAGCCTATGAGCATCAGCATGATCAAGACCAGGCCGATTACAAAATTTTTATCCATTATTTACTTTAAATTATTGAAATAAGATACCGCTTGTAAGGCGGCAAAGGTAACAAGTTTTTTCGCTTAACGGGCCTTAAAATGTGATCAGTGGGAAACCGGATTCAAGGTTTCTACCGATCTTTTCTGCAATGAATAGGACAATGCGGCAGCCACGAAATTAACGAAAATCGGGTGCGGGTTCATCACCGTGCTTTTCAGCTCGGGGTGGAACTGTACACCAATGTAGAACGGGTGCGAAGGCAGCTCGACCATTTCAACCAGGTTATTGTCGGGGTTGATACCGGTAGCGATCAGTCCTTTTTCGTCGAATTCTTTCAGAAATTTGTTGTTGAACTCGTAGCGGTGACGGTGGCGTTCGCTGATATTGGTCTTGCCGTAGATCTTGTGCGCCAGGGTGTCCTTTTTAATGCGGCATGGGTAAGCACCAAGTCGCATCGTACCTCCTTTGTTTGAAATATCTTTCTGATCTTTCATCAGGTGGATCACCGGATGGTCGGTAGCGGCATCCATTTCAACCGAATGCGCGTTTTCCCAGCCGATCACGTTGCGTGCGTACTCAATGACGGCCATTTGCATCCCGAGGCAGATCCCGAAGAAAGGAATATTGTTCTCGCGCACATACTGGATCGCGGCGATCTTACCTTCGATCCCCCGCTCACCGAAGCCCGGAGCAACCAATACGCCGTCGAGATTTTCCAGTTTTTCAACCGCATTCTCGGCAGTGAGGCTTTCGGAATGGATCCATTCGATATTCACTTTGCATTCGTTGGCCGCTCCCGCGTGGATAAACGACTCTATGATTGACTTGTACGCATCGTGCAGCTCCACATATTTACCTACCAAACCTATGCGAACGGAATCGATCGGGTTTTTGAGCCTGGAAAGGAATGTCTTCCACGAATCGAGGTCGACGTCCTTGTCATTATAAATGTCGAGCATATATAATGCACGCTGGTCGAGGCGCTCTTTGAGCATCAGCAAAGGCACAGCGTAAATCGTATCCGCGTCCATTGCTTCAATCACCGAGTTGACCTGAACATTACAGAACAAGGCGATCTTCTTGCGGATATCATACGGCAATGGGTGCTCTGTACGGCACACGAGGATATCCGGCTGGATACCCGATTCCTGCAACATTCTTACCGAGTGTTGCGTCGGTTTGGTTTTCAGCTCACCCGCGGAGTTCAGGTAAGGGATCAGCGTAAGATGGATCACCAGCGTGTCCTGCTGGTCCATTTCGAATTTCACCTGACGAACCGCTTCCAGGAACGGCAGGGATTCGATATCCCCCACACAACCACCGATTTCCGTAATCACAATATCGTAATCGCCGGACTGGCCCAGCAACAGCATATTTCTTTTCAGCTCGTCGGTAATGTGCGGAACAACCTGTACGGTCTTCCCGAGAAAATCGCCGCGACGCTCGGCGGTAATAACGTTGTGGTAGATACGCCCTGTGGTGACGTTGTTTGCTTGTGAAGTGCGAACGTTCAGAAAACGCTCGTAGTGGCCCAGATCGAGGTCGGTTTCGGCTCCATCGTCCGTTACGTAGCATTCACCGTGCTCGTAGGGGTTCATGGTCCCCGGATCGATATTCAGATACGGGTCAAATTTTTGGATCGTGACTGAGAGACCTCTCGCTTGTAGTAATTTAGCTAGTGATGAGGCAATGATTCCCTTGCCAAGTGAAGATGTAACACCGCCCGTAACGAAAATGTACTTAGCGGTCTTTCGTGCTTTGGAAGCCATAAGACTTTGCTGTTTTTCTATGATTACGGGATACAAAGATACAGGATTATTAGAAGAATCTAAGCGGGGCCTATTTAAATATTTAGCTGGAAAACAGTAATACCCTGGAAGTCTGGCGGGTTATCAAATATAATTTTTTCTTGCCCCACACGCTCAAATCGGGCTTTTTGACACAAAGTGCACCAGTTATCAACTTCATAAAATGGGTAAAATTCCAATTAAAAAAAGTGCATGGAAAAATTTATATTTTCAATCATTGCCCGGCATTGGCCCTACGCATCGTCAATTGCTTTGAGCGACATATAAAATAAGGTTCCTGCCGGCTTTTACAGAATTTAAATTTCTATTTTGCAAGTATTCCAAACCTTCATAACCTTATTAAAAATGATCAAAAAGTTACTGTTCCTTCCTGCATTGCTATTTTGCGGCGCCACAGCCTGGGCTCAGCCCGCCACCGATCCGAAGAAACCGCTCAATATTATCGTCTTTGGAGCCCACCCCGACGACTGTGATCTCGGAGCCGGCGGCGTCGCCTCGATTTATTCTTCCATGGGGCACAAAGTCAAATTCGTTTCGCTGACCAACGGCGATAAAGGCCACCAGGATATCGGCGGCGGAGAATTGGCTAACCGCCGCTACAAAGAAGCACAGGAAGCTGCACGGCGCTGGGGGATCCAATACGACATTCTCGACAACCACGACGGCGAGCTGCTCCCTACCCTCGAAAACCGGCTGGCGGTGATCCGCAAAATCCGCGAATGGAATGCCGACGTAGTCATTGCGCCCCGCACAAACGATTACCATCCCGATCACAGAAATACGGGTGTGGTCGTTCAGGATGCCGCATACCTGGTAATCGTGCCCAATATCCTCAGCAGCGTGCCGCCGCTGACAAAGAACCCCGTTTTCCTCTATTTCCGCGACCGTTTTCAAAGACCCAACCCGTTCCGCCCTGATATTGCGATCGATATCACAGAAAATCTTGCTAAAAAAGTGGATGGATTGGATGCACACGTTTCCCAATTTTATGAGTGGCTTCCCTGGACAAACGGTGACCTTACTAACGTTCCCAAAGACGTAACCGAGCGCAAAAAATGGTTGTTCTCATCCATGGAAAGACGATCCTCGGTAACTCCGGAAATCAAGGCTTCGCTCGATAAATGGTACGGTACGGAGAAGGCTGAGAAGGTAAAATATGTGGAAGTTTTCGAGATCACAGAGTACGGAAAACAACCGAGCGCGGAAGAAGTGAAGAGGCTGTTTCCGATGCTGCCGAGGTAATAATTTTGAATGATTGAATGACTGAACGACCGAATAGCTGAATGTAAAAATATTCAATCATTCAGTCATTCAGTCATTCAAAATTACTAGGACATTTCCGTGAATCCCTTCAAGCCATAAGTAACCAATAATCACAAATAAGTTTACTCTTACTACGATAACCTGTCTTTGAAACTTTCATACCCGTACGAACGCACGAGTTTAAAATTCCCGTCAGTTTTCCATATCCCTATGGAAGGTAAATTAACACCGTTAAATGTTGTGGTCTTCACCATGGTGTAGTGTATCATATCCTCGAATATGATTTTATCTCCAATTTCCAATGGCTTGTCGAAGGAGTAATCACCCATATAGTCGCCTGCCAGACAAGTCATTCCTCCCAATCTGTAAGTAGGTTTACCGGCCACGGGCTCCTGGTGCGCACCACGTATGGCGGGCTTGTAAGGCATCTCCAGTGTGTCGGGCATATGGGCTGCAAACGAAGTGTCCAATATGGCCACGTCGATGCCCTGGCTGTCGAGTACATCGAGCACGGTTGTGTACAGTATTCCGGTGCGCCATGCGATGGCTGAACCGGGTTCGAGTATCACGTCCAGATTGTATTTTGCCTTGATAGTACTAACTAATTTAATTAGCTTACTAATATCATATCCTTCTCTTGTCATCAGGTGGCCGCCTCCCATATTGAGCCACTTGGCCTGGTACAGCAAGTCCCCGAACCTCGCTTCCAGTGCTTCCAACGTACGCTCCAGAGTGTCGGAGCCATTTTCGCAGAGCGTATGAAAGTGAATGCCGTCGATCCCTGCGGGAAGCTCGTCGGGTAGCTTGTCGCGTGTGACGCCCAGGCGAGAGCCCGGAACGCACGGGTTATACATGTCCGTAGCCACCTCCGAGTACTGCGGGTTCACGCGGATGCCGCACGAGAGCGTCTTGCCGGGGTTAGCTGCTTTATATGCCTCCACCCTATCCTGAAACCGCTCCCACTGGCTCAGCGAATTGAATGTAATGTGGCTGCTGCGCTCCATGATCTCCTCAAACTCGCTGTCGAGGTAGGCCGGCATGTAAGTATGCGACTGGTAACCCATAAAGTCGTTGATCAGCTTCACTTCGTTCAGCGAACTGGCGGTGGCCCCCGAGAGGTATTCCTTTACGATCGGAAAGGCGCTGTACATGGAAAACCCTTTGAGCGCGAGGATGATCTGACATCCCGCGGCCTTCTGAACCGAGTCGATGAGTTCGAGGTTCTTGCGGAGCAACTCCTCTTCCAGAACAAAACAGGGGGATGGAATTTCTTTAAAATCGATGGGCATTTGCTATAAATGAGTGTTTGTCGGATCTTCTTGCATGCAATGATTGCATAATTTTGTACACAAAAGTATAAGTTTGAGTTTCCAAATCATGACCATTTTTCCATTAGCCCCGCCAGCCTGCCTATGTCCTTCCTAGTTTTAGATATCGAAATGACCGGGCCGGAGCCCGGCTGGAACGAGATAATCCAGATCGGCGCGGAGTTTTTTGACGACAACTGGCGGTCGCTCGGCACGTATCTGCAAAATGTATATCCCGAAAACGAAGAGGCATTTTCAGTGAAATCCGAAGAAGTTCATGGCCTTTCGCTGGACGACCTGGAAGACGCACCAATGATCTACGATGTAATCCCCGAGTTTGAAAAGTGGATCAAGAAACTCAATGTGGGCAAGCCGAGCCTCGCCAACGTGATCATTTGCGGCCAGAGCGTGATCAACGATATCAATTTCCTGCGCTATGCCTACCGCAACGAGAAAATGAAATGGGGCTTCTCGAACAAAATGCTCGACCTTCACACCGTCTCCTACCTATTCTTCCAGATTCTCGAAAAAAACGGCAGGCAAGTGCCACGCTCACTGAGCCTGGGCTCGGTGGCAAGCTATTTCGGTTTCGAACGGGAAGAGGAAACGCACAACGCACTGGAAGACGCCCGCCTTACCGCAAAATGTTTCAAAGAATTTTTCAAGCTCATTGACCAGGTCAAGCTCATATGATCGATTACAATCCCAAAGAGTGGTTCCGCTACATTTTCTATTTCCAAAAGGCCGACACCGTGCGCAAACTGGCGCCGATGATTATGACAATGGCCGCCTATTCCAGCATTGTTGCTTACATTATTATAATCCATCTTAAAATCACCGAAAACAACGACCTGAAAAACATCTCGCTGATGCATTCGCTGCTCGGCTTTGTGATCTCGATGTTGCTCGTGTTCCGCACCAACACCGCCTACGACCGCTGGTGGGAAGGCCGCAAACAATGGGGCTCGTTGATGAACGGCAGCCGTAACCTTGCCTTGAAGATGGCCGCGCTCGTCGGGCCGGAATATGCCGCAGAGCGCGAGTTCTTCGCGAAAATGATCCCCAACTATGCATTCGCACTCAAAAACCACCTGCGCAATACTTACAGGTCCGACGAATTTGAAGACACGGCGCTTTACAAAAAATCTGCATTAATCACGACCGACCATATCCCCAACCAGATCGCCGCTGCGTTGTTTTCCAAGGTGATTGAGCTTCAACGAAAGGGCGTGCTGCTGCCGGAGCATACCATCATCCTGAACCACGAACTCGAAGGCTTTACGAACATCTGTGGTGCATGCGAGCGGATCAAAAACACGCCTATCCCGCTGTCTTACAGTTCTTTCATTAAGAAATTCATCTTTATTTACTGCCTTACGCTGCCGATCGGCTACGTATTCAGCCTGCATTTTCTCGTCATTCCGTTCGTCATGTTCGTATTTTACATCCTGGCCAGCCTTGAAGTGATCGCCGAGGAAATCGAAGACCCGTTTGGCGAAGACAGCAACGACTTGCCGATGGAACGCATTTGCAAGGGCATTCATACTTCCACACGCGCGCTGCTCAAACAGGCGTGAAATTTCCGGAAAAATTAGAAACTGGTTAGAAACTGATTAAAATCAAAAATTTTTGCCGGATTCGGACAGGATCGCTTTTTAATTGATTTTGACAGGTGCCGCTGCTTTTTTCCTAAAATCGCTTTTTCCGGAAACCCGATTTTACAAATCGCTTCATTTTTACTTAACGTAAGCCTGATATATGGCCCTATTTTAGTCAAAACGCCTATTTTATAAGTTATTAGAGCATTTGGCAATGCTTTTTTCTGTTGTTAATTTTCATCCAACCCGCTATCACAGGGGGGCCTATAAGTGAGAATAAACGATTACCAACATGAAAAAAGCCACATTTTTAACCGCCATATTCATCACCGGATTGTTCGCCATTGCCGCCAGCGCCCAGTCGATCGTAGATCCGGGCATTTCGGTTTATAACTACAAGCATCCTAATAAAGCGGCGCAGGCAAAAGCAGCCGGTAAGGATCAAAATACCATACGCGTCGCCAACATCAGGACGGTCGAACGCTTCGGCAAGTATCAGACGAGGTACGTGAGCACAACGCCCAAATACGCGCCCCGCCCGACTACCCTTGTTGTGACGCGGGAATACAAGCCGGAAGGAGTGGAAATCAATCCGCTCAATTCGCCAAGGAACTACAAAACCCCCTCTCCCAGTGTGAGCAAGGACACAGCGCAAATGGCTGAATATTATAATACGCCGGATAAGGTTTATCCGACACAAGATTAACCATTATATAATTGCCCAAAACGCCGGCTTCGATGAGGTCGGCGTTTTTGTTTTCAAAAATCCATCCAAATATTTATCAAAAAGTTCAAATTAAGGCAATTAGGAGTTTTTTAGGCTTTTTTTGTCTGTTTTGACCGCAAGTTTTTTGCTCCTTTAAAAAACCAAATCCTTTCCAATCATAATACTAATGCGCTGAAAAATAGTTTTTGGAATGATTGAATTTTATAGTTCAATGTTTGAAATGGATATGAATTGTAAGAAAGCTTGCGGGTAATTTTGAGAAGCTAACCTGAATACCTTTTCAACAATTAACCTGTAATGAATCCTAAACCAATCATTTTTGCAGCATTTCTCGCATTCTCCGCGACCCTCGGCAATGCGTCGCTGGCACAAGCCATCCGAATCTCGGATCCGGGCATTTCGACCCACAACTACAAGCATCCGGACAAAGCCGCTGCGGCGCCCAGGGCAATGCTGGTCGTTGAATCCTCTCATCCGGCGCTAGCCGCCCGCTTTGCTACATTGAGCGTCGGCCGGCCCGAGACCGACCCGACGCCCAAATATGCCCGGCGCGAAGTACGGTTCGTCGTCTTCACGCGCCAGCGTACGCAACGGAACGCGATCAACCCGTTGGTCTCGACCCGCAATTACAAAACCGGTAATGGTGTACATGCAATCAAGCCCGTTCAGGAACCCGAGTGGATCTGCGGTGCGATTTAATGATAACAAATGCTGTGCATTACCCGGCCGGTGCCTAAGGCACCGGCTTTTCCCGTTGAAAGCCTAAAAGTGGCTTAACCGGGAAAAACTATGACGATACCAAGCACCTCTCCTGTTTAATTAATTTTTAACCCATTGGTTTTGTAGCCAATATTTGAATTTCATAATTTCAGCTCATGATACCGAATGAGACCGTAGCGCATTTTTACCAGACGCACCCCGCTGCAAAAGGGCTAAAAGGTCCGGACAAAACGACCGGGGATGAAGGTCATTTCAATGTATTCTCCCGGGTATTCTGCAATAAGTACACTTCCTATGCGAGAAGGGACTTTTACAAAATCTCGCTCATCCTCGGAAAAGGGAAGATTACCTACGGCAACCAGGAGATCGAGATCAACCGTAACGCACTGGTTTTCTTCAACCGGAACGTGCCGTATTCGTGGCAGGCGTTGTCGGAAGAGCAATCCGGCTATTTTTGCCTGTTTACGGACCAGTTCCTGGGCACGATCAACCGGTCGGCGACGGTGAGCGACTGCCCTATCCTCCGTACCGACTCCATCCCGGTGTATTTCATCAATGCAGAGCAGCAGGACTATTTGCTGAGTATTTTTATGAAAATGCAGGCTGATATCGAGTCGAACTACGTGCATAAGTACGACCTCATGCGCAACTATGTGAACGTACTTTCGCACGAGGCGATGAAAATGCAGCCGTCGGAAGTCAGCGATTTGCATGTCAACGGCTCGGCGAAGCTGTCGTCCCAATTTCACGAGCTGCTCGAACGCCAGTTTCCCATCGAATCCCCTGAGCACAAGCTCAAACTGAAAACCGCCAAGGATTACGCAAGCAAGCTGGGCGTACATGTGAACCACCTGAACAGGGCATTGAAGGAAATCACCGGAAAAACTACCACGGAACATATCATCGACCGTGTGCTCAGGCAATCCAAAGTAATGCTCCGGCATTCCAACTGGAGCGTGGCCGAGATCGCATTCTGCCTCGGATTTGAATACCCCGCCTACTTTAATAATCTTTTCAAAAAGCAGATCGGCATTACCCCGAAATCGTACCGCGTGCACGAACGCTAGGGTTGTTTGAATTTTATAAGATATTGTTTGAAAGTAATAAACATTGCCACAAGCTGCCCGGTTACCTTTGCGAAGCAATTCGACGGGCCTGTCGGACCATCGCAGTGGCGGACCATCGCAGTGGCGGACCACCCCTGTGGCTGCCGTTCTATTGACCCACACACTCGCCCCGGTTCAGTTGCCATATAATTCTCAATGCAAATGACATCGAAGAAGTATTTCCCCTCCCTGTTACTGACCCTCTCGCTGGTCGGAGCCGGTGAGAAACTATGTGCCCAAACACTTACATTACAACAGGCTGTCGAAACGGCGGTATCCAATTACGGAACCATCAAAGCAAAGGCCAGCTACCTTAGCGCCTCCAAAGCAACGGTACTGCAAAGTAAAAAGGAGTATCTGCCCAACTTCAACCTCTCGGCCCAGCAGGATTACGGTACCGTGAACGGCCAGAACGGCCCGCTTTATGGCCTCGGGCTTTCGGTTGCGTCCTCGGGCCTGCCGCTGCCGCAGCAAAATTGGAACTCGGCATTCGGAGCGCTGTACCTGACCAACGTTAACTGGGATTTCTTCGCATTCGGCCGGGCACGCGAACGGATCAACGTGGCCCAGTCGGCCGTGAACCGCGACCGGGCCGATCTGGAACAGGAGCAATTCCAGCACAGTGTGCGCGTGGCAGCCGCTTATCTGAACCTGCTTGCCGCCCAGCGCCTGATCCGTTCCTGGGAAAACAACCTGGAACGCGCCAATGCATTGAAAACCGTGGTAGTCACCCGCGCCAAAAACGGGCTGATACCGGGAGTAGACTCGTCGTTGGCCAATGCGGAAGTGTCCAATGCGAAGATCAGTATTACCCAGGCAAAGGATTTCGAACAGGAACAGGCGAACAATCTGGCCAGGCTCATGGGCATTACGGGGCAGCGTTTCCAGCTCGATACCTTGCTGCTCACCCGCGTGCCGCGCACGGTCGCCGATTCGGCCGGCAAGACCGAAAACCACCCGCTTCTGAAATTTTACGCCAACCGTATTGCGGTCAGCGAACAACAGGCCAAGTACTTCCACACGCTGGGAATGCCGACGTTCTCGTTATTCGGCGTATTTCAGGGACGGGGCGCAGGGTTTTCATCAAGCTATGCGAGCGATCAGACGGCCTACACCCACAATTATTTCGAAGGCATTAAACCCGTCAGGGCCAATTACCTGCTGGGTATCGGCGCTACCTGGAATATGACCAGCATTTTGCGAACACGCCAGCAGGTAATGTCTCAGAAATTTGTTTCCAATGCATTAAAAGAAGAGTACGACCTGGCCGACCAGCAATTGAAAAACCAGCTCATTCTCTCGGAAACGAAGATTAGCAACGCCCTTGCCAACTACCGTGAGGCGCCTGTGCAGGTACAATCGGCTTCCGACGCCTATTTGCAGAAAAGTGTTTTGTATAAAAACGGCCTCAGCAATATCGTGGACATGACGCAGGCGCTCTACGTCCTGAACCGTGCCGAGACCAGCCGCGACATCGCCGCAGCAAACATCTGGCAGGCAATACTGCTCAAAGCCGCGGCGGCAGGCGATATCGGCATTTTTCTGAATCAGTAACAACTGGTGGATTGAAAGGGTCAGGTGTAGCCATTGGTATGACGTAATATTGAGAGAAAATATGAAATCGTTCATATACAAGGCATTACCAATGACAACTCTCGACCAGATCCGACCACAAATGACAATGTCGCTCCTAAATAGTAGTACCGTTACAACTTACTTTTTCGTAACATGGATTTAATACGTTTTGCACTACGTAAACCGATAACCATCATGGTGGTGGTCGCAGGTTTATTCTTTTTCGGTATCGATGCGGTGCGGAAGATTAAGGTGGATATTTTTCCCAAACTCGATTTGCCGGTGATGTACATCGCGCACCCGTTCGGGGGCTACACGCCGGATCAGATGGAGACTTTCTTTGCCAAGCAATACATCAATATCCTCCTCTATGTAAACGGTATCAAGAGCATTGAAACAAAGAACATCCAGGGCCTTACCCTGATGAAGGTGAACTTCTACCCGGGTACAAACATGGCGCAGGCGTCGGCGGAGCTCAGTGCATTCACCAACCGGGCGCAGGCCATCTTTCCACCAGGCTCCAACCCGCCTTTCATTATCCGTTTCGATGCGTCCACATTGCCGGTGGGCCAGCTTGTACTCAGCTCCGAGAAACGCAGCAACAACGAATTGCTCGATCTCGCCAACGTGTACGTGCGCTCGACATTTACCTCGATCCCGGGTCTTGTTTCCGCGCCTCCTTTCGGTGGTAACATCCGTACGATCGTCGTAAAAGCAGACCCCGAGTTGCTGCGCGCCCACAACCTTACGCCCGACCAGCTTGTAGAGGCATTGCGGGTGAACAACCAGACTGCTCCTTCGGGTAACGTGCGCATTGGCGATAAAAACTACATTACCCCCACCAATACGACCATTCGCACCGTCAAGGAGTTTGAAAACATCCCATTATTTAAAGGCGGCGTGCAGAACCTGTATCTCCGCGATGTAGCAACGGTCGAAGACGGAGCCGACATTACTTCGGGCTACGGGCTGGTGAACGGCAAGCGCTCCGTGTATCTCAGTATTGCTAAAAGCGCCGATGCCTCGACCTGGGAAGTGGTTCAAAACCTTAAACAAGCGATTCCGCGCATTCAGAGTACATTGCCGGAAGACGTGAAGGTGAGCTACGAATTCGACCAGTCAACTTATGTAATGAACTCGGTGAAAAGCTTGCTTACGGAAGGTGCCATCGGTGCTATCCTGACGGGATTGATGGTACTCCTCTTTCTCGGCGACCCACGCGGCGCATTGATCGTGATCCTTACTATCCCGACTTCCATCATCGCAGGTGTTCTGTTCCTGAACCTTTTCGGGCAGACGATCAACATCATGACATTGAGCGGGTTAGCACTTGCGATCGGGATTCTCGTGGATGAAAGTACGGTGACGATCGAGAACATTCACCAACATTTTGATATGGGCAAACCCAAGGCACTTGCTATTTGGGATGCCTGCAAGGAAATCGCATTCCCGAAACTGCTGATCCTCTTCTGTATCCTGGCCGTATTTGCGCCTGCATTTACCATGGGCGGCATTCCGGGCTCATTGTTCCTGCCGCTGGCATTGGCGATAGGTTTCAGTATGATCGTTTCGTACTTCCTGGCGCAGACGTTCGTGCCCGTAATGGCCAACTGGATCATGAAAGTGAAGCATCACCAGAAAGCCGACGGCTCGGAAATGACCGACGCCGAAGAGTTTGCCGCATCGGGTCTCAGCAAGGACCCGGACGCACAGAAAGAGGCATTGGCCCACCGCGGAGACGCCGACCGGAATGGCAAAGTAAGCGCATTCGAACGCATCCGGGCACGTTTCATGCGTTTTATCAACCGCGTAATGCCTTTCCGCAAGCCCATAGTGGTCGCTTATCTGATCAGTACTACCGCATTAGCTGCATTCTTGTTAACCAATATTGGAAAGGACGTTTTGCCCAAAGTAAACAGCAGCCAGTTCCAGGTACGCCTGCGTGCTCCCGAGGGTACGCGTATGGAGCGCACGGAGGAGAAAACACTGAAAACGATCGAGATTATCAAGAAAATCGTCGGGCCTCAGAATGTATCGGTAACATCGGCATATGTAGGCCAGCACCCTTCATTGTTCTCGGTTAACCCCATTTACCTGTTCATGGCGGGGCCGCAGGAAGCGGTTTTACAAGTGGGGTTGCATGAAGAGTTCCATACCAACCTGGATGAGCTGAAAGAAAAGATCCGCAAAGAAGTGAAGCAAGCGATTCCGGACCTGACCATGTCATTCGAACCCATTGAATTGACCGACAAAATCCTCAGCCAGGGCTCCCCTACACCGATTGAAGTACGGATGTCGGGGCGCGATAAGAAGGTGAACGAGCAATACGCACAAAAGGTAATCCATAAATTGAAAGAAATCAGCTATTTACGTGATATTCAATTGGGACAATCTAATAAATACCCTGCCATTAAAATCGAGGTCGACAGGATGCGGGCGGCGCAGCTGGGCGTGGATATGAATGATGTTTCAAGATCGCTGATTGCCTCCACATCGTCGTCGCGCTATACCGACAAAAACATCTGGGTGGATGAAAAAGGTGGTTTCAGCTACGCGGTTCAGGTGCAGATCCCGGAAAGCAAAATGAACAGCGTTCAGGAAATGGGTGAAATTCCATTGCTCAAAAATGCCAACCGCCCCGTACTGAGCGACATTGCCACCATTACACCCGACACAACTTACGGGGAAAACGACAATCTCGGGGCCATGCCGGTGCTTTCGGTAACGGCCAATTTGAACAATACCGACCTCGGTGTGGCACAAGCCGATGTTAAAAAAGCGCTGGCCTCCCTCGGCGAGCTGCCGCGCGGGCTTACCGTCGAACTGGTCGGTTTAAGCCAGACATTGACCGATACTTTGGATAGCCTTCAAAATGGCCTGGTGGTAGCCATTGTGGTGATATTCCTGATGCTGGCGGCTAACTTCCAGTCGTTTAAAGTGTCGGCGATTGTATTGGCGACAGTTCCCGCTGTAATCCTCGGCTCTCTCGCATTGCTCATGGTAACCGGCTCTACATTGAACCTTCAATCGTACATGGGCATTATCATGTCGGTTGGCGTATCGATTTCCAATGCGGTGCTTTTGATTACCAACGCCGAACAGTTGCGCAAGCACAGCGGCAATGCCATCGAAGCTGCGAAAGAATCGGCCGCATTGCGCCTCCGCCCTATTGTCATGACCGCCGTTGCGATGGTGGTAGGGATGATCCCGATGGCGAGTGGCCTGGGTGAAGCGGGTGACCAGTCGTCGCCCCTGGGCCGCGCGGTAATCGGCGGGCTGATCGCCTCGACGTTCGCCGCATTGTTCATCCTCCCGCTCGTGTTCGCGTGGGGACAAGGCAAGGCATCAACGCAAAGCGTTTCACTCGATCCCGAGGATGAAGAAAGCAAGTATTATGTTCCAATGACCCGTTAATCACAACCTCGAACCTATGAGACATATTCATCAAATCGCGATGACCGTACTCGTTGCTGGTGCAGCGACGGTCCTGCAAAGCTGCGGTTCCTCCCGGGCCGAAGAAGAAGAGCGTAAAAAAGCCGCGGCCGAAACGAATGCTCACGTGGTGGACGCATTCCCGCTTAAAAAAGAGCAACTCGCATCGCACATTCAGATTCCAGGCGAGCTGATCGCATTCCAGCAAGTAGATATTTATGCCAAAGTGAGCAGTTTTGTGAAAAAACTGCACGTGGATGTCGGTAGCGAGGTGCGCGAAGGCCAGCTGTTGGCCACCATGGAGGCGCCCGAGCTCACTTCCCAGCTCGTCACCAGCGAATCGCGCCTGAAATCATTTGAAGCGATTTACCAGGCCAGCAAAGCCAACTACGAGCGTCTGCTCGAAACCAGCAAAACGCCCGGTACTGTTTCCCAGAACGACCTGGACGTCGCACTGGCAAAACAGCGCTCCGACCTGGCCCAGCTCGATGCTGCGCGCTCGGCCAGCCGCGAAATCACGGATACCCGCAACTACCTCGAAATACGGGCTCCGTTCAGCGGCATTATCTCCTCGCGTAACGTAAGTACGGGCGCATACGTGGGGCCATCGGGCAAAGGCTCGGAATATCCCCTCTTTACATTGGTGGAACAGCGGAAATTACGTCTGGTGGTGAGCGTACCGGAGCAATATACCAGCTACCTCAAAAACCAGAGCCAGATCACATTTACAGTAAAGTCTCTGCCCAACCAGGAATTTCCCGCCAAAGTAAGCCGCCTCGCAGGGGCGCTCGATACACGCCTGCGCTCGCAACGCACGGAAATGGACGTGCTTAACACTGATAGAAAACTTTTGCCCGGTATGATCGCCGAAGTTTCGATCCCGCTATCGGGTAATGCAGGCGCTTTTGCCGTTCCGAAGTCGGCGGTACTCAATTCGACGCAGGGGACCTTCGTGATCAAGGTCGTGGACAACCGGGCCGTTTGGGTACCGGTGACGACCGGCAGCAGCAATACTGAAAAAACCGAGATCTTCGGCGATGTGAAAGAAGGCGATGTGCTGGTGAAAGTCGCCAATGAAGAGATCCGCGACAATTCGGACTTGAAACATGTGAAACAGGCGGCGATTTAGGCTGTTACCGGAGGGCGGTTTTCCCCTCATTCAATACTATTCTCAGTTTAAAACCTGCAAGATCGGTCTTTACCTCACGGCAAAGGCCGTTTTTGTAGGAATACACCCCTTCTTTGCCGTCCGGTAGGGTTACGCCGTATTTTCCGTCGGAGAGCTTCCGGATGTTGCACATTTTGCCGTACCGCTCGGAATAGACCTCGGTAATGTTGACGGGTTCTTTATAATACAGCCCGGTAATGGTGCTGCTGATCGGCTTGTTTACGACTACATTGGGCTTATCCCCGGCATCCTCTCCCGAAAACAGCACTTCATAAAGCGATTTCGAACTGGTTTTCGTCAGCGTTTTCTCTTTGAGATCGCCATTGACGTGATGCGCGCATGTAGCGGAAACGAGTTTGCCCTGCACGTAGTTGGTCTGGGTCGAATATGACCCTTTGTAGAACATCACCTTGAAATTCGACTCGATTCGATGCGTTTCGGCATTGTCCACCCCTTTTTCATCAAATACCTTCAATGAACCAATGGTACGGCCCGCCACGATCACATCGTAGACGTTCTGCCCATTGGCCACCGAAATAGCGAACATTATTAACCCGATCATTACAAATCCCGATACACGCATCTTCCCTGTTGTTTTGGTTCCCAATAGTGTGCAATCCTTTAATAACTGCATTATTTCTGTTCCTATTGCCCTGAATAAAGACTATCAAGCCATTAACTTAACTGAATGCACTGGAAGCGTGGTAACCGTTCGGGAAGAAAGGGGGATTAAATGCCACACCAGTTAGCGAACGGGCAAAAATCCCCCCTTTTGGCCTAAAACCGCCCAAATTTCAGGGTCAGGTTGTAAGAAATATTACTCAAATCACTGTCGGTAAGGCCATTGCCTTTTGCATTAAATGCTTTACGGTAAGAAACACCGGGACTAAACCGCATCCATTTCAAAAGATTGAATTCCACTTGCACGCCAGGCTCCATGACAAAGAAGCATTTGACATCGTCGTCGTCGTGGCGGTCATCCCAATCGTCCCAATCCCAGTCGTCGACATTCCGGCGGTCGTATTGCAGCGTGAAGCCGGTACCCGTCAGCAAATTGGCCGTGAAATGCACCTTGCGTGTCGACGCAAACACATATTCCGTCATTAACCCGATCTGACCGTACTGATAAGTCATTTTGCGGGCCGGGAAATTCTGCTCCAACGCGGGGACCGGAATGTAGTTGGTAGTCGCCGCAGCGCCTATTCCTATTAAAAACCGCTGATTAATGAACCAGCCGCCATATAGCTCGGCCATATTCGCATAATCACCATTGATTTTCGTGAATTTATTGGAAATCGCCGCGTACCCTCCCGAGCGATAGATGCCCCGGCTTTGAAAGAGCGTTTGGTTATCCTGCGCAAAGGTGCTTACGGTAGCCCCGAGCACAAAAATGAAGATGAATGATAAAATAGTCCGTTTCATGATTGCTAAGTTGTTTCTTTCGAGACAACCTGCCTTCCCGATCCCCCTACGCTACTTTCATTTATTTTATCAGAACATTACTTCGCCGGCGGGAAATCGGGCTGCAGGATCACGTCGGGATTTCGGGGAGAGGATGAAAAAGACTTATTGAAACAAGGCAGGTTACTGGTGGCCCGTCAAATTTCCAACATTAACATAGTAATCAAATACCTCCCCGGCATGATTCACACCATACAGGGTATCCCGGACAAAGAAGTTCACCGGCAGTTCCCGCAGCCCATTGTTAATCCTTACCGCACCAATGCTGCCTTTCCACGCGCGTGACGCCGGAAAATTGTTATTATAATCGAGCAGTATGCTGGTAAGATCATTCCTGCCAATACCATTTTGTAACAGTAGCTTCCCGGCAGGTGTACGATTTTCAACGTCGTACAGGTAGCGTCCGTTCAGCAGACAATGCAGCTGGCCGCCATAAAACAAGATAAGCCTGCCAGGATATTTTCGATACGATTTTAAAATGTTACCTGCCATGGTTTTATTCCGCGTGTCGTAACAGACGCAACGCATCAGGAATATCCTGGACTGGTTTTCATCCACGGCAAAAACCCTTTCCACTTTATCTTTCCGATCACGGCACCATTTAATGATGTTGTAATAGGGTAAACATTCCGAACATGCCTTAATGGAAGATAGGTACTTTTCATCGCCGGTTTCCAGGTAAGCATCGATTGTGTTTTGTATCGATTCCGGCAGTTCCAGGTTCAAAACTATTTTTTTGCCAGGTATCTTGCCCATCAGATCGGTAAAATAGCTCATCACTTTATCCTGAAAGTGCGTTTCACCTATCAGAACTATCTCCTTGTCCTTTATCGCTTCTCCCAACTCAACATTATCCATAATATCACCCGCCAGTTTTTCTTCCAGGGCATAAGCCGTTCTGGGAGGTAATTCAATTCTGCTGGCAACGACAATTTTAGGACAAAAGGCTAGACGGTACACAAACAACAACGCTAACATTGAAATAGCTGCAAGAAGCAAGCGGAGAAGGATTTTTTTCATGTCTGCTGTTCATAGGTGGTGGTAATTAAAAGTAGCAGGATAACATCTACTTATAAAACCACGTCTCCCCATAATGTACCAACAGTCTGTTTCCCTTATCTATCGTACCTGGTGGGGATTGCTTCTATTTCGCCATCGAAAAATCGAGCTGCTGGATCAATGCAGGGTTTTCGGGCGACAGCGTGAAAAACACGCGGATATTCCCGGATGTGCATTTCAGCGTAAATGTGCCTCTGAGCTGGTTTTCAGCCACTATTTCCGTCGAGCCGGTAATGCTGCCCGATTTGACGAGCAATGTATCCAGCTCCTTGCGGCGGTGCGATACGGAACGGTCCGGAAAGAAGTTTTCAGCAAAAATACCGCTTTGCTCTGCATTCTGCCAGGTAGGAAGGAGTTTTAAGAGCTGTTCTTTCCGCTGTTTCAAAACGTTCGACACGGTAACGGGCAACGGCTTCAGTCCCGCCAATGCGATTACCGTATCGAGCACGGCAGTGTTGATCGTCGCCATGCCCGCGTACGTGCGGTTCGCGTGCGCGACGATTCCAATGCCGTATTCGGGTAAAATCTGCCATTGGCTGCCGAAACCAGGCAAACCGCCGGTGTGTCCGATGCCCGTTCTGCCCTCGCAGTCCTTTGACCAGCGCAACCCATAGCCATAAGCCGAAACCATGGCACAAGCGCGCCCGCCGGGGTACTTGTACGAAGCATTCAGGTTGTTGAAATTCCAGGGCATTTGCATTTCCCGCACATCACTACGCAGCACAGGCCCCGTTTCCGCGCCGGAAGATGGTGGCCAGGCCGACAAATGGAATGCGACATACTTGCTGAAATCATCGATCGAAGTAATGAGGCCGCCCATCGCACCATAAGTACCGTCATGTTCCAGCTCTTCTTCCTTCCACACGTCGTCCTCGAAGCGGTAGCCATGTGCCAGCAGGTTTTTGGGCGCCTCGGTGTATTCCCAAATGGTACTGGTCATGCCCAGCGGCTTTAAAATCACTTCATTAATGTATGCCTGGTAAGGCTTTCCCGAAACATTGGTAATGATCTTCCCCAGCATTGCAAAGCCCAGGTTAGCGTATTCGTAAGTCACGCCCGGAACATTGGAAAAGGAAATGCCTTTCGAAATCAACGCGATCAGTTCCTCGTCTTTGGTATCGAGCTGACGGTCGCCCCACGGATTATCCTCCGGAAAACCGGCCATATGCGTGAGCAAATGCCGGATCGTGATCGCGGGCGCGTCCGCGGTGAGCGAGGGCATGTTTTTCAGCTCGGGAATATACAGGTAGGCCGGGTCGTCGAGCTTCAACTTCCCTTCCTTTCGCAGCGCCAGTATGCCCATTGCCGTAACGCTCTTGGACATCGAGGCAATGCGGAACAGCGATTTCGGGCTTGCTTTCGTCGACGTGGCTATTTCGGAAAACCCGTTTGCCCCCGAAAGCAATAGCTTACCGTCCACCACCAGCCCGAAAGCCAGGCCCGGGAAATGGTTTTTCTCCGCATAGTCGCGGTACAGTCTTTCGATAACGGGCAGCGTTGTCCGGATTTTGTCCAGCCGCTCATGCGAGCCGGGTTGAGCCCATGTTTGGAGAGCAAGTAAACTAAGGAGTGAAGTAAAAATGGCTCGCATCAGATTATGATCGGGTTGGTTAGGTGATTGGGTGAAGTTAAAAAACAGTAACCGATTTGCCTACTATTTTACCTACAACCACCCCATTGCTCGCCGTTAAATCAATAGAATGCAAGGATTCTTGGTTTTGTACAACACATACTTTTTAATTTAATTTAAAAAATACAATTTCTGTGAATCAAATAAGGGATAGATGCGTTAATTTTGCAGTAGTAAGAGTTTAGAACTGCACATAATGCAATTTTCTACTGTCTTAGCTTTAAATCGAGAAAATAAAAAAAATTATATAAAAGATATACGAATCACACACCGGCCAAGCAAGCCGGCTAAATTTTCGCTCCTATGAATTATTCAATTTTCGCCCCTTCCGATTCCAGACGATATTTAAGATGGGCCGTTGCGGCCTTCTTCTTCGTACAAGGCCTGAGCTTCGCGGCCTGGGCAAGCCGGATCCCGGACATTAAGAATATGCTCCACCTCACTGAGGGTGGCCTTGGAACCGTACTTTTGGCGCTCCCACTCGGCTTAATGGCCAGTCTGCCCATTTCCGGCTGGATGGTAACACATTACGGCAGCAAGAAAATGGTACTTATTGGTGCCGTGCTGTATGCCATTACACTGACTTTCATTGGCTTTGTAACCCGTACCGAGCAACTCGTTATTGCATTGTTTGCATTCGGATTATGGGGGAACCTCACCAACATCGCGGTAAACACGCAGGCAGTGGCGGTAGAACAAGTCTATGGAAAATCCATCATGGCCTCGTTTCACGGCTTGTGGAGCCTTGCTGGCTTCGTGAGCGCAATGATCGGCTCACTGTTCATTTCGGTTCACGTCCCTCCTCATATCCATTTTCTGGTTATCGCATTGTTCGCGTTCGCTATCATTTTCACGGCCTACAAGCACACCATGCCGGACACGGAGAAATCCGAAGATGAGGCTCAGTCGATGTTCGTCAAACCCGACCGCGACCTGCTCACCCTTGGCCTGATCGGCTTCTGTGCGATGGTCTGCGAAGGCGCGATGTTCGATTGGAGCGGCGTTTATTTCCAGGAGGCGGTACACGTTCCTGCTTCGATGACCACACTGGGTTATGTGGCATTTATGGGTACTATGACAGGCGGCCGTTTCGCCGGCGACTGGCTCGCTAACCGCCTTGGACGTCGTAAAATGTTGCAATTGAGTGGTATCCTAATGGGAACCGGCCTCGCAGTCTCGGTCGCATTTCCGTACCTGGTACCTGCGACCATCGGTTTTCTGTTGGTAGGTTTCGGTGTATCATCGGTTGTTCCGCTCGTTTACAGCGCAACTGGTAAATCCAAAACAATGTCGGCTGGTATGGCGCTTGCAGCGGTTTCTTCCATCAGCTTCATCGGCTTCCTGATCGGCCCGCCATTGATCGGTATCGTAGCACAATTCGCCAATCTCCGCTGGTCATTCGCGATTGTGGGCGTTCTGGCGACATTGACGGCCTATTTGTCAACCAAAGCCCGCCTGATCGACTAAGACATACTGGTACATATTTTTCATTACAAAAGAGGATAGCGGCAACGGTATCCTCTTTTCGTTTGAGTCGCGGGGCGGAATGCCGGCCAGCCGGTTCACATTATCTACCCGGGCATATTGAGGCCCTACGCTCCTCAATATAGACCAACGCGGAAATGGCTGCCGGGAAGAATCCGGCGCCTGAGAATGCGCGAAAAACACTTGGAAATTATCTGGAACTCGGCAGACAAAGCAATGAAAAATAAAATGCCGCAAAAGTCCAAAGACCCGTGCGGCATTTTTATATCAAATATCTACGGAGTGTTTCGGCTAAATCCCGGGTATTAACCCAGAAACTGGCTAACGTAATTACGGCTGGTCAGGATAGCACTTTTCACGTCGGTGATGTTTCCTTCGTAGGCTTTATCCTCTACCTCGATCACGACTGGTCCCCGATAGCGCACATCTGTCAATGCCGCAAAGAAACCACGCCAGTTCACGTCCCCTAACCCTGGAAGCTTGGGAGAATGGTACTCCAACGGGTTGGCCAGAATACCCACATTATTTAATTTATTTTTGTAAACTTTCGCATCCTTTAAATGAATGTGATGCAAGCGGAATTTATAATTATAAATTGGCAGTAATTCGTCCATCATTTGCCAGATCATATGGGACGGGTCATAGTTCAATCCGAACAGCGGATCAGGAATAATTTCAAACATCCTGTCCCAAACCGCCGGGCTGATCGCGAGATTCTTGCCTCCCGGCCACTCGTCGTCGGTGAAAAACATGGGACAGTTTTCGATACCTATTTTCACATTGTTTTCCTTTGCAACCTTCACAATGGAAGGCCACACATCCGCAAAGCGGGCCAGGTTATCCTTAATGCTTTTAGAAGGATCGCGACCGATAAAAGTGGTTACCACGGGAATGTCGAGCTTCGCCGCCCCGCGGATTACCTGCTTGATATGTTCTATATAATATTCCGAGCGGTTCGGATCGGGATCGAGCGGGTTGGGATAATAACCCAGCGCCGAAATGAAGATACCCGCTTCCCGCAAGGTATGCTTGATGGACGCCACCTTCTGGTCGGTGAGGTTGTTGACGTCTATGTGGGTTACGCCCGCATATCGGCGGCTGTCGGCATTATCGGCCGGCCAGCACATCATTTCCACGCATGAAAAGCCATTATTTACAGCAAATTGAACGACGTGTTCGAAGCCGAAATCGGCCAGGATTGCACTATTAAAACCTAATTTTAGCATAAGGACTTAGTTTTTGGGTAAACATCCGCAAAAAACGTGCGGGTTTCAAGGATTACCGGAAATTCCTATCCAAAATTTCCGAGGCTTCATCAACACAGGGCACCATTGGTAAATATAGCCCCCTGTGAAATCCTGCGAATTTTAGTAATATTGATCCGACAAAAACAATGAACCTAAACACTTTATACACTTATGGCAGACTCCGAACCGGGTATTGGTAAGAAGATACTCAGCTTTTTTATCAAGGATGCCGATGAAACCGGCGTGGGAGGGCCGCCGCCTAAGCCGGCAATCGCGGGCCCGGTACCCGAACCGTCCAAACCTGCACCACCGGTCACCGTTCCGAATGCGGCAGGCACGGGCCAGGTCGACCGGAAATTTGTTGAGCATTTCGTCAATCTCCTCGAAAAGGCCAATCTGCCCGGCCCCGATTATTTTGAATACAAACAGGCACTTCAGAATATGGAGGGGCTGGGGCTGGGTGAAGAAAAGCAGTTTCAGGCAGCTTGGGCGAGTTTCAAGGCGATGGGCGGGGCAAAAGATACCACCGTTCTCAAAACTTCCGCCGATCAGTACCTTGGAATCCTGGGCAAGGACCGCGATTCATTCCTGAAAGATGTGGAAAAGGCGGTCAAAGAGCGGGTGGGCGCTTTGCAGGACGAGCACAAGAAGCTGGAAGAAACGAACGCAGCTTACGCTCAGCAAATCATTGATTTACAGAAAAAAATCGATGATAATAAGAACCGGCTCGGGCAGATCTCCGGGGAAGTTTCGGAACAAACCGCTAAGATTAATGCCAATAAGGATAGCTTTGAGGTCACTTATACGAGTTTTGTGGACCAGATCCAGTCCGATGTGGCCAAAATCAATCAATATCTTCAATAAACCTGACAACTAAATCACAATGGCAACACCAGATTTCACCCAGATCGGCGGCTCGCAGGAGGACAATTCCAAAAAGTCCTATTGGAGCCGACCGGAAGGCATTACTTCACTCCTTTTTATGGGAGGTGTAGGGGCCGTGGTCCTCTATTTCTGGAACAAAATCGCGGCTTTCCTGATCGAAGTAACCCAGAATACGCTATACCTCGGCTTCCTGATGGCCGTGCTCGCGCTCGTGATATTTCTGCTGACGAGCAAGGACGTGCGCACTGCGGCATTCTTCCTCTTCAAATCGCTGATGCGCAGCATTACCGGTCTCATTATCAAGCTCGACCCGATTGCGATCATGAAGATCTACGTCGACGATCTGAAGGAAAAAAGGGAGAAAATGCAGGGGCAGATCAATACGCTTGCGGGTCAGTTGGTGAAGCTAAACAAGAATATCAACGAAAACAATGAACGGATCAAACAGAAATTTGCCGAAGCCAACAAGGCAAGTACCATGCTCGACCGCCCCGGTATGAAGGAAACTGCGTCGCTTGCTACCATCGAAGGCGCTGGCTTGCAGGAAATGAACGAAAAACTGCTCCCCTTGCAGCGGAATATGAAGACCGTGCTCGAATTTATGGAAAAAGTAAACAAGAGCGCAGATTACATTATTAAAGAGACAGAGATAAAAGTTAAACTAAAAGAAGCGGAATATAGAATTGTAAAGGAAAGCTCCAATGCATTGCGCACCGCTATCAGCATCTTCAAGGGTAATCCCGACAAGAAGTTTTATTTTGATGAGTCGATGGAATACATTCAAGACGATATGAGCCAGAAGCTCGGCGAAATGAAACGTGCCATGGACCTCTCGCTCGACTTTATCAATGGTGTGGATGTACAGAACGGCTTGTTGTCGGATAAAGGCCAGGCGATGCTGGAAGCCTACAATTCGGGTCAGTTCAAACTGATCCAGCTGGATTCGCCTCAGCCCTCCACCCGTTCGATAGATACACCGAAAGATTCGAGCTATAAAGGCTTACTGGATTGATAATTCTTCATTTATTCGCTACATATTTTTCATTTTACAGATCATAACTACACATGAAAAGACTAACAGTTGCCGGCCGGTTGATCATCACCGTCCTGATTTTGGGGGCTATTTTCGTCGGGTACAAATACCTGGGCGGGCAAAAAGCCCTGAACCAAATGGCCGAAGATCAGGCACAGAGCCCTCAGACAGAAGCTACAACTGGCGAGGCTGAAAGCACCGCATCTGATCCGGGCACTTCATCGAACAGCGAAGCTACGGCATCGGCCGCGAGCGCATTCTCATACACGCCACCTACGCCCGTAGATGGAAAATTGAAAGGTGTCGTGGAACTTGGCGCGAGCGGTTTCAATTCATTTATCATCACAGTTGATAAGGAAAAACGTTGGAAGCTCGAAAAATCGGAGTTCGGAAATAGTCTTGTTACCGAGAATATGGCTACTGACGAGGACGTTCGCATTGGTTTGAAAAAGTACATCGGCACCATGCTCGACTACGGCGTGGGTAGCAAGGACATTCACTTTGTAGTAAGCTCAGGCGCTGCGAAGGCAGAGGTTACTACGAAGATTACCCGCGTGTTGAAGTCGCTTGGCTATGTGGTGAACCAGGTAACGGCAGAGCAGGAAGGCCAGTTGGCGTTGAAGTCCGTGCTTCCAACCGAATATACCGACAAAGCTTTTGTAGTGGACATCGGCTCAGGTAACACTAAAATTTCCTGGATCGACGGCGGCAAAATCTCCGCGCTGGAATCGTACGGAGCGAAGTACTTCCAGGACGGAACCGACGATTCCAAAGTATACCAGGAGGTTAGCGCCAAAGCAAAGCAAATTCCTGCCAATCTCCGCAACACCTGTTTCATCATCGGCGGAGTTCCTTTCGAGATGGCAAAGGAAGTACGCAAAGGCAAGGAGCGGTACACCACGTTGAGCGCTCCCCTGGCCTATTCAAAATTGACAAATGCCAAATCGAAGGCAGGAGTTAACATTTATAAAGCGGTAACCGATGCAACCGGCTGCCAGCAATTCGTATTTGACTGGGATGCGAATTTTACAATCGGTTTTTTATTGGGACTTTAATGCAGGGAGGAAAGGGAAGATGAAGGAAAGGGAGGATGGAGGAAAGCAATATCCCACTCCATCCTCCCATTTTCCTACCCTCCCTCCTCCCTTTCCTCCTTTCCTCCTTTCTCCCTTTCACCAACATGACGCTCTCACAGTTCTTCGCCGCTATTTCTGCCAATCCCTGGCCTTCGGTAGTTTACTTTCTGATATTACCATTTACGGCTTGGGTGGTAGGCATGGCGGCAGATGGAAGTCGGGACCTCAAATTCTGGAGTATCATTTATGCCATCCTGGTTTACGCGGTTTGCATTCCCGGCATCTTCGCGGTAACCCTCAATATTTACCTTTTCCTATTCGAACGCCAGAGCATTTGGCAAGCCAACATCGTTTTGCAGTATTTGCCCGTCGTTTCCATGGCGATTACGCTGATGTTGATCAAAAGCAAAATTCCTTTCTCGATTATACCTGGTTTTGGAAAAATTTCAGGATTTCTTACCTTAATCGCCGCGCTCATCGGCATCATGTGGTTTTTTGACAGAATCCACTTAGTAGCATTCACTTACGTTCCTTTTTCCGTCATTTTAATCGGTTTTGTACTCACTTTGCTAGCCATCAGGTTTGCATGGAGCAGATTGTTCTGACCAAGGGCACGTTTATTCAAATCTCCGTCAGTGACGAGCAGAAACTTTTTGCCCGCCAGCTGGTCGACTACTCCGTTAGGCACCATCACATCTCCAATATCTGGGACAAAAATGAAGACCGGCTGGCCCAGACGCGCATGATGCGCTTCACGGGAACGCTCGGCGAAACTGTCTTTGCCGATTGCTACCACCTGCCCCGGCCCGCCCGCTCTTTCGGCGCCACCGACGGCCAGGACTGGGGCCAGGATTTCCTCATCCGCTCCGATACCGAAGATTTTGCCGTCGACATCAAATCCATGAAACGACGCTCCGGCTTCCTGGCTGGCGACTATGTTTTGAACATCCCTTCTGCCCAACTCCACAAGCCCGGTTCCAAGACCTCGCATTACTTCTGCATTTCATTCCACCAATCCGACACCGAGGGCACAATTGCTTCGTTACTTGGGTTTATTGATAAACAGGCCCTGGAAAATGGTGAGACCGGAACGCTGTTCCATGCGGGGACGACGCGCACGCGTGCGGATGGGAGTACTTTCACTTTCAACGAATCGACCTACGAGGTGCTGTTTGCAGACATTGCACCGCCGGTGGTAACTAATTCGCTCCGCAGGATAAAGGGATTCAGAGTGTGCGAATTGAAATGAGTATGTTTTGTGCGTAAATTTGAACAACACTCAATTATTGCACAGAAATCATGAAAGTTATGAAAAAACAAAAGGCTAAGTCGGCTCCGGGTGCCAGCCGTCCAGCCAAACCAAAGCCAGTGGATTATCCCGAGCCGGACCAAAATTTGCCGGTAATGAGGGCCGAAGAACCTGCCGTGGAATATCGAAAATCCACTCAGTCTGACTTCATTGCATTCCGTTCGTCGCTACCCTATCGTTTGATGGGTTGCGCTCAGGGCTTTATGAGCAATATGAGCGATGACGAAATCAAGGAAATGATGGTTCGTGATAGATATGGCCTATGAAGCTTTTTCTGGATACAAATGTGCTGCTTGATCATGCACTTAACAGGGTAACCGGACAACCGCTGGAAATTAGCTATTTGATGTTGTGGACCAAAAATCACAATATTCCTGTATATATTTCGCCCGGCTCTCTCTATACATTTACCTATGTTCTCCAAAAAAACGGGCTGCGAGGGAATGATTTACGAATGAAAATTGAACAATATCTGTCGCTGGTACATCTTTGTCCCAGTGATAAAGCTTATTTTTTAGAAGGTATTCTGTCCGATTTCAAAGATATTGAAGATGCTTTTCAATATTTTCATGGCTTGCAAACCGAGTGCGATCATCTCATGACAAGCAACGTTAGGGACTTCAAACCGCATTGTCGCAATATGCAGGTGCTTTCGCCCTCTCAATTTATAACCCAGGTATTGAACAAAAAACCGGGCACCGACTTCTAAAATCGAATGGCTTCACAAACTCGCACGTATGCGCGCAAAAAATTGCTGGGCCAGGTTTATACACCGCTTCATATTGTCGACAAAATACTGGGGCATTGCGGCTTTTACGAGGCGGGGCTAACCGAAAGACGTATGCTCGATCCGGCGTGTGGCGACGGGCGTTTTCTGGTGCCGATGGCGGAATTTATCATCCGCAATACCCCGAAAGACCAAGTCGCCAGCAAACTGCAACAATTGCACGGCTGGGACATTGATAAAAAAGCATTGCAGCAATGCCGCGAAAATCTTGACGCGCTCACTGCGCCGCTTGGCATTTCGGTTGATTGGCAATTGCGCAAATGTGACGCTTTAAAACAATGGCGATCCAGGGAGAGATTCGATCTGATCGTCGGGAACCCGCCCTACATCCGAATTCAGCATTTGCCAGAAATACAGCGGAAATACATTCAGAAGCACTACTCATTTTGCAGTACAGGCTCTACTGACGCATTTATTGCGTTTTTCCAGCTTGCCACCAAGTTGCTCACGAACGATGGCATAGTTGGTATGATTACGCCCAACTCCTACCTCGTTTCAGAATCCGGCGGACCGTTGCGCAAATATTTTTACAAAAATCAAAACTTAAAACAGATCACCAATTACCGCGATGTACCGGTCTTTGGTGCGGCGTCGACATATCCGGCAATTACCATATTCGGCGGGCGGCAAGCCGACGTTTTCCGCTTTGAACAATGCATCAACAATCGTTTTGAATACGAGGGACGGGATATTCCTCACTTTGAATTGAAGAGCGATATGCCCTGGCAGCTCTCTGTCAGCGCACAGACAACACAGGAAGGTCGGCGGCTGGGTGACATTTGTAAAATCTCGGTCGGGTTGACCACGCTGGCTGACGGTTGCTATCTGTTCAGTATCATTAGCGAGAAGAACGGTTTGGTGTATGCCAAAAATAAGAACGGCTTCTTTACGCACCTGGAAAAGGATTTACTTAAACCCATTATCAAAGGCTCCAAACTGAAAGCCGCCGACGATGTGGTCACGGAATATATCTTGTTCCCCTACCAAAAGGATAGTTCTGATAAACAGCGGATTATCCCGGAAGAAACACTGAAAACAAAATTTCCTCAAACATATTCCTACCTACTTAAAGTAAAATCCGAACTGGATCGTCGTGATAATGGCAAGCCTAATGCGGTAGCGTGGTACGCATTCGGGCGGGCGCAGGGGCTGGATAATGCGTTCGGGAAGAAGATCATTTTCTCGCCAATGAACCGGGAGCCCAATTTCATTTTGTACGAAAATCCGGACGTGACGGTTTATTCAGGTTATTTTATTAAATATGATGGTGATTATCAAACGTTGCTGGAACAACTCAATTCGCAGCGAATGGCCGATTTCGTGGCCATCGCGGGCCGCGATTTCCAAGGCGGGTACAAAGGTTACAACAAAAAGGTAATCGAGAATTTTATTATCACCAATCACTCCTGAAACCATGGACATCACTACCGCTATTGACCGTTTAACCTGGCTCTGCCAAAACATTCCCGCGCTTATCGAGGCCATGCCGGTTACAGAACTGGAAAGCAAGCCTGCGCCTGAAAAGTGGAGCAAAAAAGAAATTCTAGGCCATTTGATCGACAGTGCAGCCAACAACCATCAGCGGTTTATCAGGATCCAGGTGGAAAATGAGCCTGTGATTTTCTATAACCAGAACGATTGGGTCGGATTGAGCCGTCACAACGATATAGAAGCGAACCAGCTGATTGCGACCTGGAAGCACTATAATCTTCACCTGGCAGCTGTTGCAAAAGCGATCGCACCCGAAAACCTGGCACGAAATGGCGTCGGCAGGGATGGCCAGCCACACACGCTGAAATGGTATTTTGACGATTATGTCGACCATATGGAGCACCATCTGAGGCAAATAGTAATTTATTGACCCAAACGTTTTGCCAATTTCTTAATTAAAAAGCACATAAATAAACGAACGTTCATTTATATTTGTGCCATGAAAAATGATTTATCAAATTGAGACTCCGAGATGCCAACAAGGAGGCCCTGATCCGGGAAAAAGCTATTGAACTGATTGTAAACCATGGTTTCGATGGGCTTAGCATGCACAAGCTCGCCAAAGCGGCAGGTGTTTCTGTGGCCACTATTTACATTTATTTCAAAGACCGGGAGGACTTGATCCAGCAGGTTTACACCGAGGAATCACGGAAAATGACCGAAGCGACATTGGTGAACTTCGATCCGGATGCGCATTTCGACGAAGGTTTGAAGCGGCAATGGATCAACCGGATGACCTATTGCCTCGAAAATCCATACAGCATGACCTTCATGGAGCAGGTGAAGCATTCGCCGCTGGTAGAACGTTCGACGGTGGATACGCGGTTTTTGCAGGCAATGCAGCGGTTTGTCCATAATGCGATCGAACGGAAGGAAATTATGCCGTTGCCGGTCGAAATATACTGGTCGATAGCCTTTGCGCCGCTTTACCAGCTTGTCAAGTTCCATATCGCGGGCAAGAGCATGCCGGGCCGCCCTCCATTCATATTTGATGAAGAGAAAATCAACCTGACACTCGGATTGGTATTAAAAGCCTTAAAACCTTAACGGAAAAGCTGAAACCGGTCCGCATCCTAATTTGTTTGCCATGAACGACCATAGAATCACCGATGCCTTTGTGCTGGTTTTCAAGACCAACATCAACAATCCAGGACAAGTCAAATCGATCGCCATTACCCTCGATAACTGCCCCGATATCCTGAAATGGAACGTCGACCTGGCGGATATAGACAAGGTGTTGCGCATTGAGGCCACACATGCGCAATGCGGGCCCGTGATCGAGCTGGTCACCCGCGCAGGTTACGTATGCGAAGAATTAACAGACTAAAAATTTACAAAATCAAACTCTATGTCCGAAACCAAACCCACATTTACCGGCTATGAAAAGTTCATCATCGCCCTTTTAGCCACTTTGCAGTTTACAGTTGTGCTCGATTTCATGGTACTGTCGCCATTGGGCTACATCCTGCTCGACAAACTATCCATCAACACCAGCCAATTCGGGCTCGTCGTTTCCGCCTATGCATTCAGTGCTGGCGCTTCCGGCTTGCTTACGGCGGGTTTTGCCGACAAATTCGACCGTAAAAAGCTACTCGTTTTCTTTTACGTCGGCTTCCTGGTCGGCACATTATTCTGCGGGATCGCTCCTACTTACCATTTATTGCTGGCGGCCCGAGTATTCACCGGGATCTTCGGCGGGGTAATCGGCTCCATCAGCTTCGCCATTATCACCGATCTTTTCGCGATCGACGTTCGCGGGCGGGTAATGGGATTTGTACAAATGGCTTTCGCGAGCAGCCAGGTATTGGGTATTCCGATCGGCCTTTATCTCGCAAACAAATTCAACTGGCATGCACCGTTCCTGATGATTGTCGCCCTTGGGCTGATCGTCGGCGTTCTCATCGTAACACAAATGAAACCGATCGATGCACATTTGAGAAATCCGAGAAAGGGTAATGCATTTCAGCATCTGGCCAAAACACTCGCACGCCCCGATTACCTTCAAGGGTTCGCAGCCACTGCCCTGCTTGCCACCGGCGGATTTATGCTGATGCCATTCGGTACCGCTTTTGGAGTCCACAACCTGGGCATAGCCGAAGCGTCGCTCCCAACATTGTATATGGTGACGGGCATTTCAATGCTCGTGTTTAGCCCAATGATCGGGAAGCTGAGCGACAAAGCCGGCAAGTACAAAGTGTTCCTGATGGGCTCGGCGATCACCTGCATTATGACCCTCATTTATTGCAATCTCAGCATTACCCCGCTTTGGATTATCATCGGTTTAAACGTGCTTCTTTTTGTGGGAATCACCGGCCGGATGATCTCCGCATCGGCGCTGATGACCGCCGTTCCCGACCCGCAGGACCGCGGTGCTTACATGGGGATCAACTCGTCGATCCAGCAGATCGCCGGCGGCCTTGCCTCCCTGCTCGCCGGCTTCATTGTGTCGGAGACGAGCACGGGCTTCATAGAAAACTATCCGTTGCTCGGCGATGTCGTCGTATTCGCTGTGATCGTGACGGCACTGATGATGTACCGCATTCATAAATATGTGGCAGCTAAATTGGCAGCCGTAGCGCCGGTTAATGCGCCTAATCCGGCGGTATAATACTTTTTGATCTAGCTAATTGTGACGCTGAGCGGAGTCGAAGCGCGGTACAGTACCGCGCTTCGACTCCGCTCAGCGTCACACTCATTTTACACATCTCTCAAAATCAACCCATTGCAAAATATTTCAAAAAAAATTCTTTTAATACTTTTTATTCATTTAAAATGATTGATACATTTATCACGACAAAAACTTTTACGACTTTCTATTTATAAGGATTAGGGTTAAAATTATTTTATGTTTATTTACAAATCCGACATGAAATAAACTATTAACTTTTTATACTTATAATACTTTTAAATGAAAATCATCAGTATTGTCAACAACAAAGGTGGTGTGGGAAAGACTACATCTGCCCAGAGTATTGCTGCCGGTCTCAGCAAATTTGCCAATGCACGTGTGCTGGTTATTGACCTGGATGCGCAGGCTAGTCTTACCAAGAGTTTCGGCATACACCATGCCGGTCTCAAAAAAGACAGCGGCTCGTTCATCACCGGCGAATACGAATTTGATGAGATCGTCAAGCGAGTTGGAGACATTGATGTTTTACCCGGATCAGCCGAAATGATCCACCGGGAAGACACGATCAAGTCGGCGCCCGTTTTTCCTTTCAACCTGAAAATTGCATTGGAAAAAGTAAAGGACCGTTACGACTTTGTGATCATCGACTGCCCTCCCGCCCTCTACGGAAATACAAGGCTGGCCCTGGTTTCATGCCACCAGTATTATGTGCCGTTGCAAGCGGAGTTTTTGAGTTACGAGGGTTTGCGGAACTTCCTGGTGTACTCGGCGGAGATAAAGAAGATCAGCCCAAGCACGAACCTCGGCGGGGTGTTCGCAACACGCTACAACCCGAAGATCCGGAAGAAGATCAGCCACGAACTGATCATGGCTACCCGGGAGCAATTGGGTGAGGTGTTCATGGAAGCCTACATCCGCGATAACATCGCATTGTCGGAAGCCCAGGCCAACGGAACGACGATCTTTGATTACGCACCACATAGCAACGGAGCAGAAGACTATTATAAGTTAACCAAAGAAATACTGGAACGAATAAATAACTGACACTTATGGCAAAGGAAAGGAAGTTTGATTTTGCACCCCTACCCCTGGTTCCTGATTTACAGGAAGACGAGCCCGAAGTAGTGAAGGCCCCCGCCGACGTCGTGGACGGTGCGCCCACCAAAGTCACCTTCGATTGTGATTTCGTGCTGATGGAGAATATGAAAGATTATGGCTACTGGGAAGGCCTCACGCAAAAGGACATCATCATCGAATCCTTAAAGCTGTATTTTCAAGACAAAGAAATCCGTCCCCGCCCCGATAAGATACGCAACCGCACCAAGGTCGGCCGCAAACCGAAAACGGCATTGGTATAACAGAAAAAGTCTCCGGAAAGGAGACTTTTTCTGTTATAAGTTACAGATGTTTACTCAACGACAACCTTGCCTGACACCTCCCGACTACCATTTGTAAACCGATAGCTATAAATTCCGGATGGTATGCCAGTCATAATCTCCGTTGTTGATTGAAAATGTTTCGATAACACCGGCCTGCCTGCCTGATCGTAAAAAATCACAATCGATTCGCCGGGCAATATCGTTTCCAATGTGATACGTCCACGGGCAGGATTCGGAAATATTTTCACCCACTTCGCCTCATTACCTGCCGCAGATAAAACCGGTTCGATCTTAACTTCCGTTTGAAGCGTTTTGAAACAGCCATTTTCGCTGGTTACCCTCACGTGATAAATGCCCGAGCTGAGAACACCCGCGTCTCGTATCGACGCAGTGGGCGTGTCTGCACTGAAATTCCTCGGGCCGCTCCACTGATATGCTACGCCGCCAGAGGCAACCAGTTCGACCGTTTGTCCTATTGTGTAGGGGCCTCCGTTAATAGCGGTTGCAGCGGGCAGTGGTAAAACTGTCACAGGTGTCTCAAACGTCAGCGGCGGATGACCGTCGGTTCTACATTCAGCCCTGTAAATAGTATTTTGGGACGGCGCTACCGAAATGAATTCCGCGTTTTGCCCTGTTGACCACAGCACCTTGCCGGCACAACCATAACTTGTCAAAGTGATTGTATCCCCCGCACAAACCGTATCCGCCGAGGCTACTACTTCAAATACCCGTGGAAGTGCCGACCGCAACGACCAGCGAATGACCTTTTTACGAATGCCTTTTACACCGTCCCTCCTGCTCATCGCGGTTGAATCAAACACTGTTGCCGTTAATGTCGAACCGTCTGGTACCTGGTCAGCTTTCAATATCAACTCTCCGGTATTCGCCGCAATGCGCTTCCCGTTCAAATGCCATTCAACTTCGAGGCTATTGGGATTGGGTTTCAACAAGCGCAGTTTGAAGGCTGTTTGCTTGTCGGCATCGATCGCGGAGGTGGTATCGGGTTCGATCTGCTCAACAGGGCTGACGAGCCCCAGGATGCTTTCCACCACCGCCTCACGACAGACGGCACAATACTCCTTGTCCATGTATTCCATCAGACATGTCGCTTGTGCGGGCTTGTACCATCGGGCGGCTTCGCCTTCGCTACCATGCGGGTAAATGCCGATTGGAGGAAAATCGAGCCAGTTTTTCCACCTCACGGCGTCCTTAGAGCCATTCGTAGTGATATTCGGCCCCTCCCTTAAATAAAGCCCATACGGCTCTTGCCAATATTCATCCGCGAGGTCAGCCAGCGTATGCCCCACTTCATGAACTCCGACATTATTCGAGTTTTCTTGAAGGCTAAAAATCGCGACGCTCCCTCCTGCTCCTCCGTAGTATTCGGTGTTTGCCAATAGAATCACCAGGTCATAAGCAGGGAAATGGGTGGCCAGCACGTCCAGATATGCCTCCCTTTTTGTGATCGTTAGCAGCCTGTGGATCAGCTCCCCGAAGGATACACCAAAAAAAGTTTCTTTCTTTTCAACCGGTTGATCCGCATAGGCATCGGGCGCGGTTCCCGGATTGGTTATCCCGCTCTGTTTCGACGGGGTACGAATCGCGAAAAAATTGAAATAATCGCGATAGTGGTTGTAGGGATGATAGGAGCGGAAAAAATCCGCAAACTTCTTAGCCTCCGCTGCGAATTTGGGCATTTCGGATTCTGTAAAGCCATCGCCCAGAATGACGACATTAATACGATTATCCTGCGGTCCTGCTTTGTAAAGCGTATCGATCTGATAACGCTGTCCCAAAGCACTGGTAATGGTGCATAGCAACCAAAAGGTCAGAGAATATCTCCCCATAACTTATACTATTTATAGTGTGTTATTGAAAATTGTAAACGGTCAGCCGCAAGGTTCACTGAACCGCAACCTTGCCTGTACTCTCGCGGGAACCATTGGTTACTTTGTAAAGATACAGTCCCGCCCGGCCAGTCAGGGTAATATCCGCTCTGTGTTCAAAAACCGTCGAAACAACCTTGCGTCCCGCCTGATCGAACAATGTAAATGCTGATTTGCCCGGCAAAGTTGTTTCTACGGTAATATGTTCTCTGGCCGGGTTCGGCGATATCCGCACCCATTGCGCAGGTTCATTTGGGTTGGAAAGTACAGGGTCTATCTTGACTTCCGTTCGGGCCGTATCGGAACACCCATTCAAATCTGTAACTGCAACTTCGTAAAAACCCGCCTGATCGAGCGTCGCATTCTGAAGGGAAACGTGTGGTAAGGTTGACGCGAAGAATTTCGGACCAGTCCACAAATAGGTATTTCCGCCGGTCGCAGTTAGCTCGATGGTCCCTCCTTCATAATAAGGCCCTCCATTAACCGCCGTCGCATTCGGCAGTGCCCATACATGAATGGTCGCCTCAATCGTCTGGGTGGGCGCCCCTTCAACTTTGCAAAAGGCGGAATAGGTGGTAGTCTTCCCTGGCCTTACCTGAGTGGAACTGCCGCTTGTCCCATCGGTCCAGCTTAATGTCCCCCGGCAGCCATATGCGGATAGCGTGACCTCCTCACCGGAGCATATCGTATCCGAAGAGGCTTTTACACGGAATATGTCCGGCGTGCCAGATTTGAGTTTCCATTCCACTTTTCGCGTACGGTCGACCTTTGCTCCGTCGTAGCGGCTTATACCTGTGGAGTCGAAAACAGAGGCCACAAGCACTGCTCCGTCGGGTACCTGGTCGGGCGTAAGCGTGAGATGTGTGCCGCTTCCTGCCACCGGCTCGTCATTCACAGTCCACTGCACCCGCAGCGTATTGGGGTCCGGCTCCAGTAGGTTAACGCGAAAGGTTTGCGGCGCATAAACTTCCACTACGCCCCCAGGCGCCGGTTCCGCCTTCTCAATCGGGTTAACCTGTTTTAAAAGTGTCTCCACAGTAGCTTCCCGGCAAACTGCGCAGAATTCCTGATTCAAATACTCCATCAGACAGGTTCCGTTTGCTGGCTTATGCCAAAGTGCTGCCTCACCGGTATCTCCATGCTTGTAAATGCTGATATTAAATTCATTCAGCCAGTTCTTCCATCGCACACGAACAGCACTACTTTCCAGGGTCATATTGGCTGCCTCCCGACCGTAGCCGGGACCAGCCCAATACTCGTCATTCAGGTGCGAAAACGTGTGACCGATCTCGTGGACGCCTATCGTATTCGCCTGCTTATGAAGAGTGTGCACGGATATGCTCCCGCCCGATCCTCCGTAAAAATTCGTATTAACGAGCACTACGACCAGATCATACATCGGAAAGCGTGTCGCCAGGAGATTTTGAAGCACATCATGCTTCGTAACCTCCACCAGCCGATGAATAGCAGGACCGAATGAGCAACCAAAGAAAGTGTTTTTTGTCCCAACCGGCTGATCTTTGTAGGCATCCGGCGCCGTACCCGGGTTAGTTACGCCGCTTTCCACGGAAGGTGTCCGAATAGCAAAAAAGTTGAAATAGTTGCGATAGCGCACGTATGGATCATAACCCAGGAAGAAATCCGCGAACTTTTCGGCTTCCGTCGCGAATTTGGGAAGCTCTTCCTGTGTAAATCCGTCACCCAGGATCACGACGTTTATGCGGTTGTCGAGCGGGCCGGTTTTATAGAGTGTGTCCACCTGGTATTGCTGACCGAAAGCAACCCCGGCAATGCAAATGGCAAATAATGTGGTAAAAATTCTTTTCATGACTATTTGAAACTAAGCGTATAAATTTTCACGGGACCTCTTTCCGGTGTGACACTGAAAAGCTCCAAACGGTTGAGTCCGGGCTGAACCGGCATGCGGATCAGCAATGTCCCGTCTTTTGCGCGCAATTCCTCCCGCCTCATATGGCCAGACGGATCACTCACCTCGGCCGCGTGGTAAAGCGGATGCTCAAACACCATTTCACGCTCCAAGGCACTTGTAGTATAGCTGGGCACGGCCTTAATGTAAACCGGAAAATGTACGGGGCGATGGAGGTCTTTAATCTTCCCGTTGCCGACATGGGCGCTCGCAAGTTCGACGTTTTCATTGCCGCCCGGCTTGCCGGTAATAAGGAAATTCAGGAAGAGAATGTGGTCGGGCGACCGGGTATCATAATTGGGGAGTTCACTGATTGACAGCACCGGGCGCCCCGACCTGCAACCTGGCATGAGCAAGCAGGCGAGCGCAATGGCGACCGTGGAAAATAGACGTAGCATGTGTAATCCGATAAAGCTGTACGATAGTCAATGTACAGCTTTATTAACGAATTTCACAGTGTACGCATTACTTCCTCCATTTCGCGAATGGCTATCAAAATGTCTTCTTTTTCCGTACGATAATTCACAAACGCAGCTCTTACAGCCGGTTCACCCGATAGAAAAGTAGGTGTCATGAAAACTTTTCCGCGGCGGTTCAATTGGTCCAGAAAGGCGGGCATTCTCTCTATCCCGGTTTTCAGGCGGAAACACACGACATTCAGCCGTACGGGCGCCGCCAACTCAAAAAATTCGCTGGATTCAATGTAACTACCCAGCTCCTGCGCCCTCGTAATGCTGTTCTGCACGATCCATTCAAAACCATTCCGCCCATAAGCCGTCAGGCTGAACCACGCGGGCAATGCACGGAACCGGCGTGAGTTTTCGGGAAGAAAGTTGAGATAGGAAAAATTCTCCGACGGATCGCCGAGATAAGGCGCATTTGAATTCTGAAATGTGCTTACCTGCAACCGGCTATGCTCCTTCCTCACCAACGTAACGGCGCTGTCATAGGGTACATTCATCCACTTATGACAGTCGATGGTAATGCTGTCGGCTTGCTCCCAGCCTTCGAGCAAATGCCGCTTCGACGGCAAGCAGGCCGCAAATCCACCGAATGCGGCATCGATATGCAGCCAGAAATCATACTTTTGTTTTAACGCTACGATTGCCCTAATGTCGTCGAAATCAACAGTATTGACCGTTCCCGCACTGCAATTGACGATTACCTGGCGGTCCTGATTTTCCATCAGCTTCCGCTCAAAATCGGCCAGATCCATAGCCTCCCGGCCTTCCGGCGTTTGAACGCGTAGCACATTATTACTGCCAATCCCCATCATAGCCAGCGATTTGATTACCGAGGAATGCGGCGTAGCAGCCATTACTACCAAATCACCAGACATTCCTTCCCGCGAAACATCACGCCCCGATCGCTCACCGGCCCATTGCCTCGCTACGGCAAGTCCCGTAAAATTCGACATGGTTGCACCCGTCACAAAGCCACCATTAAAACTGTCGGGTAAATGCAGCAGCTGGCACAGCAATCGTATTGTCTGTTTTTCGATGATCGCCGAAACGTCTCCCGCGCCTTGCGTGGATTGCGTGTTCTGGTCATAAACGGCCGTGAGCCAGTCGCCGGCAATGGCCGCGGGAGTTGCCCCGCCCGTCACAAAACCCCAATAGCGAGGTCCGGGACTGGCTACCATCAGTTTTTCATAGTGCTTTTTAAAAGCTTCCAGGCTACCGGGAGCACCGGTTCCGGCATTTGCCAGATCGGCGGGAACAACAGACTGATCGGAAATATAGGTGGGCTTTTCACCGATGTTTTGAAGAAAATCCAGACCCGCATTTTTAACCTGATCAAGCACCGACTCCAGGTTATTCAATTCATTTTCAAACAATTCAAACATAAAATATCAATTATAATGCGCCCTTACCAAACTGATTTTACCCGATTCGTCAAGTTCCATCATTTCGGCGGCCATCCGGTTGCCGACGCTTTTGTAATATAAAATCACAGAACCCGCACCAGCGAGCACCTCATGCAGCTCGAAATGTAAATCCGTGTAAATGTCAAGGGCCTTTCCGAAGTATTTTTCGAGTTCGCCCTTACCGGTAATCAGTCCCTCCGCATTCATCCCCAGCTTGATAATGTATGGGGAATAAAACCGGATATCTTCGGAATATAAGCCCATGATCGCGGTGAGGCTATGGCTATTCCAGGTGTCAATCCATTGTTTTGCAAAGGATTGCGCCGATTGATCTGTCAAATGCATGTCGTTTATGATTTGGCCGGCTGTACTTGTGCGGCCCAGCGGCGATGATAGTTAATATGTCCTAAATGCCAGGAAAGGTGGGCCAGTAAATGTGTAAGAATGAGTCGCACAGGCTGTTCCGGAAACAGGTCCAGTACATGACGGGGATAGGCCTCTTCCATCTTCTCCTCATCCAGTGTTCCCAGTGTCTTAATCACGATCTCGTGCAGCGTATCCAGCTCTGCAAGCATCTGCATTTGGGTAAAAGTCTTTTGGCCAAATTCTGCATCACGGTCGCGCATGTACGCGTGCCCGCCCAACGTAAGGCCCACGTAGGTACGCAAGTTACCGATCAAGTGCTGGCAAAGATTACCACCCGGATTGATCGTCCCGGGCAATTGTATCCATAATGCATTTTCCGAATGGTACTGCTCGATTTCCTTACGGAGCCTTTGAAGGTCACGGCTGAATAATTTGATGAATATGTCGCTATTCATGGCTATTTATAAAAGTGAATGTATTTTTTCTCTTTTGAAGCTGGTAACCACGATTTACCATAAAAACCCCGCCCAATGTGACCGCAAACGCTACGGACGTCAGCCAGGTTATCTTTTCATCCAGTATTAAGAAGCCTAATACCAAAGCTACCAGCGGATTAATGTACGCATAAATCGACACCAATCCTGCCGGCAACCTGGACATGGCGAACAGATACGAAGCATACGCCAGGATCGAACCGAAAAAGATCAGGTACAGAAGTGCCAGAATAGATTTCGGCTGCATTACAGGCAAATTCGTCCAATCCTCGTTGAAAGCGCTCAGTACGAAAAGCCCCACCCCACCGGCCATCATCTGGATCGCGGCATTGAAAAACGAATCCGTTCTGCCGGCATAGGTTTTGGTATACAACCCACCCAGGCACCACGACACGCAGGAAGCCAGCGTCACGCAAATCCCCAGGAACGAATTCCGGTCGGCCAGGTAATTGATATTATCCCTGAAAACGAGCATCACACCAGCCAGGCCCAGCATCATACCCACTGCCACATGGGCATTGATGCGCTCTTCCTTTCGCGCCACGACATTGATCATAATAGTAAAAAGCGGCACGGTCGCATACAGCAACGCCGCCAGGCCACTTGGAATGAACTGCACACACCAGCCCACCAGCCCCGTCCCGAAAGTGATCATACACCAGCCCGGAACAAGTTGCAAACCGATATCAGCCAAAGTCCAGGGAAACGACCTGTTTTTCAGCATCAGAAACCCCAGCAGCAATGCCCCGGCCACCACATTCCTGAAACCCATAAAGAAAAGGGCCGGGAAACCCGACACGCCAATGCGCGCCGCCAGGTAGGTGGTTCCCCAAAAGAAACACACCATCAATAATGCGAAATATGCCGTCAGATTGCCTTTCATAAGCCGTTTAGATTGAACGCCACAAAATTCCCGGACTTAAGTTTAATAAAACAGATTCACTTTTGTTATTTTGAAGCATAACAGATTTAAATCTTAAATAATATGGTCGAAGAGCCTATCCGGGAAGATTTTCTCTATTCACAAATCGCCGACCGGTTTGTGGCACAGATCGAAAAAGGCATTCTAAAAGCCGGCGACAAACTGATTTCGCTGCGTGGGCTGAGTAAGGAACAGGGCATTAGCCTTAGCACGGCATTCAAGGCCTATGTGGAGTTGGAAAACAAGGGCATTATCGAGGCGCGGCCCAAATCGGGCTATTTCGTACGGTTTTCGCCGCTTAATGCACCTGAAAGACTGGATAATGTATCGCCTGGCCCGCTCATTGAAAAAGCAAATGTGGAAGAAATGATCCGGACGGTGTACAAAACCATGACGCACGAGCGGATCATCCGGCTGTCGGTCGCCGCACCCTCCGCCGAACTGATCCCGGAAGCTAAATTGAATAAGGCGATGATCGAAGCACTCAGGAAAAGTCCGCACAGCTGTACACAATACGAAGAAGTACAGGGTAACCCTGCATTGCGGAAACAGATCGCCAAATATGCATTCAACTGGAAAGGAAACATAAGCGAGGACGACGTCATCACGACGCAAGGCTGCATGGAGGCGCTGATTTTCTGCCTGAAAGCCGTTACCGAACCCGGAGACACCGTCGCGATCGAAAACCCGATTTACTTCGGGATTTTTAACATTATGAAAAGCTTGGGCCTGAAAATCCTCGAGATCCCCTGCCATCCCGATGAAGGTGCCGATCTGGAATACCTGGAAAAGGCGCTTGAAACGATCCCCGTCAAGGCCGTTCTGTTTGTGCCCAATTTTTCCAACCCGACCGGAGCGCTTATGCCGGACTATCGGAAGAAAAAGTTGGTGGGAATGCTGGCTGCGCGGCAGATTCCGCTCATCGAGGATGATATTTACGGGGAAATGTATTTCGGCAAGACCAGGCCCAGTACCTGCAAGAGCTATGATAAAAATGGCATCGTGATGCTCTGTGGATCGGTTTCCAAGACCCTCGCACCAGGTTACCGCGTGGGCTGGTGCCTTCCCGGAAAGTTCAAAGACAAAGTATTGAGCAACAAGCTCATGCACACCGTCTCATCGGCCACACCCACCCAGGCCGCGGTAGCCAACTTCTTCGAAACCGGGCGTTACGACCTGCATATGAGGCATTTGCGCAAAGCGCTTCACACGCAATGCCTGCGTTACATCCAGGCGATCAGCGACTATTTTCCTCCCGACACAAGGCTAGTACGGCCTCAGGGCGGCTATGTTTTATGGATTGAACTGAACAAGAACATCAATGCCTTCGAACTCTTCGAAAGTGCCATCCAGGAAAGTATCAGCATCGCACCCGGCCAGATTTTCAGCACCGACGCGCGGTTCAGCAACTACATCCGCATCAGTTTCGGAGCACCTTATAATGCGGCTATCGACGCGGGGTTGAAAAAATTGGGAGAGTTGATCAGGGATGTGCAAGTAGCTGACAAATAGGATAAAAAACACGCAACAATATTGCAATTACTTGATTTTCAGCACTTGTAACCCTGTTGCACAGGTTTGCAACCTACCTTTGTAATGATCCTGCGGCGCGCTGGTTGCGCCGGTTTTTTGGATTTGAATGACTTGCTATATGAAACTCGACGAAAATACCTCCGCCCACACGCACGATGACTGCTGCTCCGCGAAACCCGATGTACAAACCAAAAATAATGGCCACAATCATAGTCACGATCATGATCACGAGCACGACCATGACCACGGCGATCACAGCCACGGTTCGGTCGGCGATGCCGGCATTTTAAGGAGTCGCTGGATGTTGTGGCTCAGCCTGACGATTCTGGCTGTGTTTCTGGTTTTGACCTATCTTATTAATATACAGCTCCCCCGTCCGGTCGAGATTGGCTTGATGCTCGTGGCCTACATTCTTGCCGGGAACAAAACTGTTGCCCTGGCATTCCGGAAAGCCGGGCGCGGCGACTTTTTCAATGAGTTTACCTTGATGACCATTGCCACCTTCGGCGCTTTTTACATCGGAGAATTCAGCGAGGGTGTTGCGGTGATGATTTTTTACGAAATCGGTGAATTGTTTCAGGATATCGCAGTATCGAGGTCCAAACGATCCATTAAGGCGCTGCTGGATATTCGTCCCGATAAGGTAACTGTTCTGCAAGGCGATAAAAATGTGCAGGTTTCTCCGGGCCACGTTGAGATCGGCGGTCAGATCTCGGTCAAAGCGGGCGAAAAAGTGGCTTTGGACGGCATAATGCTGTCTGCATCAGGCATATTCAACACCGCAGCATTGACCGGCGAGCCGAAACCCCAGGTTATTGAGAAAGGTGAGCCAGTACTGGCAGGGATGATCGCCATTGAAAAGTCCGTGGAGATCGAAGTCACAGCGCTTTTCAAGGATTCGAAACTATCGCGAATTTTGGAAATGGTCCAGGAAGCGAGCGCCAGAAAGGCCCCTACTCAACTCTTGATCAGCCGTTTGGCACGCATTTACACCCCGGCGGTGTTCCTGCTGGCACTGCTCATTATTGCCGTTCCGGCCCTTTTCGTGAGCGATTACAATTTTGACCAATGGCTCTATCGCGGCATGGTTTTCCTGGTGATCGCCTGTCCCTGCGCATTGACTATCTCCATTCCGCTTGGCTATTTTGGAGGCATTGGCCTGGCTTCACGCAATGGAATTTTAGTAAAAGGCGCAAATTTCCTGGATATCATTACAAAAATCGATACAGTGGTTTCCGACAAGACCGGCACACTTACCAAGGGGGTTTTCAAAGTCCAGAAAGTGGAAAGTGTTATTGAAAAAACTGACCTTATCCGCCTCGCCGCGTCCCTCGAAAGTTACTCTACCCACCCGGTCGCCAAAGCGGTAGTCGAATCGGCTGGCCACGTAACGTTGGTCAAACCAACTGATGTTGAGGAAATTACAGGACATGGCTTAACCGGAAAAGTCGCGGGACGTACGGTGCTGGCAGGTAATATCAGGCTCCTGGAAAAACACTCGGTAAGCTATCCCGCCGAACTTGCTTCCCTGGTAGAGACGATCGTCGTCATTGCCGTCGACAATCGGTATGCAGGCTACTTCCTGATCGCCGACGAAATCAAGGAAGACGCCGCAGCAGCCATTGCCGATCTGAAAAGTCTCGGGATTTCGACAATCATGCTGTCTGGGGATAAAGAGGTGGTCGTCAAGAAGGTCGCCGGAGAGCTCGGTATTGCGCAAAGTTACGGCGGCCTGTTGCCGGAAGACAAAGTTAGGATCGTGCAGGAGCTTAAAGATCAGGGCAAACGTATCGCATTCGTGGGCGACGGCGTCAATGACGCGCCGGTAATCGCCCTCGCGGATGCGGGCATAGCCATGGGTGCGCTGGGCTCCGACGCTACCATTGAAACAGCCGATATCGTCATCCAGAACGACCAGCCTTCGCGCATTGCAGCCGCGGTCCGGATCGGAAAAATCACAAAATCTGTTGTTTATCAAAACATCTCTCTGGCCATGGGAGTAAAAGTCGCCGTAATGGCGCTGGGTGCCGGCGGAGTTGCGACGCTCTGGGAGGCCGTTTTCGCCGACGTTGGTGTCGCATTGCTGGCGATTTTGAATGCCTACCGCATCCAGGGAAAGAAAATATAGTTTGGCCTGCATTATTGAAATGCAATGGGCAAAACCTTTGACCAACCGCCGTGGAGACGGAAACGGTTAATTTGTCCCCGAAGGCAATGGATTCCTTCCGCGTGATGTGGCTAAACGCAAGCGATGAAAACAAATAAATACGCAGCAGGTACAGCAGTACTGAACCCGCTGCGTATTTCAACACAGGTTTCCTGACGCAAACGAGCTGTCGAATGCGAAAAAAACAGTCCGGTTTTCCGATAATTCACCTATTCCAAAGGCGCTAACGACCTCCGGTTAATAAGTGAAACTTACCGAAAAATAATTCATCAAACGATTGGAACGGGAGTAATGCCTGCCACCTTTTCTAGGGCGATGGTAACCCTCTCGATGCGGTCAACATTACCGCGGCTGCTGTCCGAAACTGCCTGTGCCACTGAGGTTAAGTAATCCCCACCAAGCTTGGTGTTGAAAAAGGGGTCGCTCTGGGCGAGTACTCCCCGCCAGCCCTTACCCACAATATTTCTGGATCTGATAAACCTCACCAACAGGCGCTCCTTAATCGATAAGCCTCCAAATTCAGAGACTCGGGCTTGTAACTCCGTCATTGAAATGTAGGCGTGTAGTAAAAAATTGTAATTTGCGCTTTACTTAAACCAATAAGTAAGCCTTAAAACAAAAGTACATAATTAATGTACAATAGTCAAGTATTTTTATATTAAACTAGTAACTAATGTCCATCGTCGGCGAAAGAATAAAGAAATACCGCGAAATAGCGGGCTGGAACCAGCATAAGTTGGCTAAGGCTTTGAAAAAATCTGGAAAGGCAGTGATATCAAACTGGGAAAACGGAAGAAACGACCCCTCCCTGGCCGAGCTCCGGATGATGGCCGAGCTCTTCGATACCACCGTGGCTCAGCTGGTTGGCGAGGTACCGATGTTCGAAGAGCCCCGCGAACAATATATCATGATCAAGAAGGACGACCTCATCGATCTCCAGCGCAAGGCGCTCGAACTGGAAGCCGATCGGATCAATACATTGAAGGAACAACTGGAACAAGTCCAGAAAGGCGAAGAGTCCGGCGATGAACCTGCCTCATAGCGCGAGGTTACGCTGAAACAACGACCGGAAACCCAGCGCACAAATACAGCTGATCACGATCAGCAGAACCCATAACGCACTGTACCCCCAATGCCCTGCCACGTACGCCCCCATCACAGGGCCGATGATTTGTGCGACAGCCTGCGACACGGAATAAGCCGCCGAGTATTTCCCCCTGTTCAAATCGCTGGCCCGGTTCATAACGAATGTGCTCAAATAAGGGAATGCCAGCATTTCTCCCGTCGTGAATAGCACCACAGTCGCGACGGCGAGGACTACCGGCATCACGTGCGGCATTACGAGCGCCAGGAATGCCACCGCGCTGAAAATCGGTCCGGAGACCATATAAAAGTAATCGGGCTTGCGGTTGGCCAGGTTTTGCACGAGTACCATCTCAAACAAGGCGATGATCAGCCCGTTCATACCCAGCATAATACCGATCGTAGATTCTCCAATGCCCATTTCTTCCTTCCAGTACACCGGCACAAGCCTGAACAGCACGACGAAACACAGCATATATAATGTAACCATCACAAGGAAACGTACAAAAAACGCATCCTTCCATGGAGAAGCGGTACTAATGTCCGCCTTTTCCGGAAAGTCATTTTTTGTAAAATGCTTTCGTTTAGGCAATAGCACAATAATGAGCATTCCGGCCAGCACATATACTACACCGTCAACCCAGAATAGCAGATGGTAATTAATGGCGGCAAGGAGTCCTCCCACCCCGGTGCCGAACCCGAAGCCGATATTGGTGGCAAGCCGGTTGAGCGCATACGAGCGTATGAGATTTTCGGGAGTGGAATACGCCGCGATGGCCGTTTGGTTGGCGGGTTTGAATGCTTCGACAAAAAAACTGAGGACTACGATCAAAACACATAGCATCGCAAAGTCGGTTATCAGGCTGAACAGGATAAAGAATACGCCACTCAGTACCAGACTGCCGATCTGCACCGGCTGAAAACCCAGCTTGTCGGTGAGATAGCCGCCCGCCATCGCGCCCAGCACCGAGCCGACTCCGAACAACGTAATGATAAATCCCGCGTCCTCGATGCTCCGGTGAAGGCTTTGGGTGACATACATACTCATAAAGGGCACGGCCATATACCCGCAGCGGTTCACCAGAATCACAATGCTGAGCAACCAGGTTTCCCTGCTTAGCCCGGTGAAAGATGTCCTGTAAGCACCAATAACTTTCCTGATCATATTAAATCCTTGATAATCTTTACGCTTTCTTCCAGTTCTCCCGGATCAGAAGAAGCGAATCCGAGGCGTATATAGTTCCTGAATTGCGCAGGATATCCTGCAACTTTTCCATTTGAGAAATACAAATCCTTCTGTGCAGCCTTTTCTGCAAGCCTGGGAATGTCGATCGCCGGGTCAAAACGTGCCCAAACAGCCATTCCGCCATCGGGAATATCGAAACTTACCTGGTCCGGCAGCTGGGTTTTCAGCAACTCGCAAAAAAGGTCGCGGCGCTGCTTATAAACCCGCACCGATTTTCTCAAATGCCGCTGAATCACACCAGTTTGCAGCAGTTCGGCGACTGCATTTTCCAGCATTGTATCACCCTGCCGGTCAATAATGCGCCTCAGCGAGGCCAGGTGGGCAATCACATCTTCCGGCCCTACAAGATACCCAATCCGGAACGCGGGTGAGATCGTTTTAGTGAATGAACCGCAATAAAGCACCATTCCCGCCTGATCGGCCCCAAAAAGTGGAAGGAGCGGCTTGCTTAAATAGTGAAAATCGTAATCATAGTCATCCTCAAAAATTACGAAACCATATTTCTCAGCGAGTTTCAGCAGCTTGATCCGACGGTCGGGCCGTAATGCAACGGTGGTAGGATATTGATGATGGGAAGTTACATACACCATCCTGACGGGTTGTTTCAAACATATTTCCTCTACTGCATCGACAACCATACCATGCTCGTCCACAGGCACATGACAGATATTTGCACCTGCCTGCGCAAAATTCATCGACGCCCCGAACCAGCCGGGCGAGTCGGTGACGACGCAGTCGCCCGGCTTCACAAGGCTCGTGACAGCCAGGTACATCCCCATGATCATACCCCTGACAATCAGAATGTTGGCCGGAGAGGTTTTGAGCCCGCGTGTTTCGTTCAAATGGGCGGACAGCTCCTGCCTGAGCCAGGTCGTACCGCTGGTCTCGCCATAACCCAGCCTCGCGTAAGCATTGCCATGGAGCAGTTGACTCCTGTACGCCCTCGACAGGTCTTCCAGTGGCGCAAGCCTCGGGTCGGGAAAGCCATCATCGAGGTGAAGCCGCCAGCCGGCTTTCAGTACGGCCCTGTCCAGGTGAGCAGGCCTCTCGAACTGAAAACCCGCTTTTTTGAGTGGATCCCTGTCTGCCGCTATTTTCACGGGCACCGGAAGCGGCCGCAAATCGGGCAGGTTTCGTGCCACAAAAGTACCGTTTCCTGTCTGGCTTTCCAGCCAACCCTGTGCCAGCAGCTCATCGTACGCCTGCACGACAGTACGCCGGTGCACGTTCAAAATGGCCGACAACTGCCTGGTACTCAACAACCGGTAACCAGATTGCAAAGTGCCGTTCTTGATCAGGGACATCAACTGATTCGCGATCTGAAGATATACCGGCTGCTTCCCTCCTTTTTCGGGGGTGATCAGCGTCGACAGCACGTTCATCATAATTGGACTACCACTATTCGAAATATTGGATTAAAACAATAGGCCAATTAAACCATAATTTTGAAGAAAAACAAAGTAAATGAACACGCCACCGCCCTATCTCGTGCCCAGCCGCCTCGCCAAGCGTACGCACTACGAGCACGAAACCATCTGCGCCATTCTCGATGAGGCATTATTTTGCACTATTAGCTATGCAGTGGACAACAAGCCGTTCTCCATTCCGACGGCTTTTGTCCGCTATGAAGACAAAATTTATATTCACGGTTCGGTTGGGAGCCATTTTATAAGGGAAATCGAAAAGGGCATACCGGTCTGCATTTCGGTCATGCTCACTGACGCGCTCGTTGTAGCGAAGTCGGCATTCAGTCATTCGGTCAACTACCGTTCGGTCATTATTTTTTCCAATGCAGAGAAAATCGAAGATATCGCGACAAAAAGGGCCGCATTTGAATGGCTTACCAATAAAATAGTACCTGATAGCTGGGATTATCTCCGCCCGATGACCGACAGCGAAGTCCGGAAAACTACCGCGCTGGCATTCTCGTTTGACGAAGCATCTGCCAAAATGCGTGATGGAATGCCCAAAGACGAGCCGGAAGACCTGGAATTACCCATCTGGTCGGGGCTGATACCGCTGCAAACCTTACGTGGCAAACCGGTGGCCGACGAGACGAGTCAAAATATTCCACTTCCTCAACATTTAAGTTAACCGCATGCAACTTTGATACCGGTTTGAGCATCTTTCGGGCAAATTCACCTGCAATATCACACCCAAATGTTGCACTTCATGTCAGGAAAGGAAATATTCGACCGGTATCAACTGGCGGCCTTGAAGAACGGGCTGGGCTCCCACGAATTCAATTATGGGAATATCCTATACCAGGCACTGCGAATAGAAGGAGAAGAAAAGGTCTTCCAATTGCTTGAATTGGCTGAAAATACCGGCAAACGCATCGCGCTGACCTATTCGGCGCTCAGTATCGAGAGCGGCGGCGAGCCCAATATGGTAATCCTCGTCTGAAAGCGTTAACCATTCGCAAGATTCCCGCCTCAAAACATCCGATTCCTTTTGATTTGCGGGCTTCCGTACCGAATTTTGGCTCCACCGAATGCTGAATTTGCAAATCATATGGAATTTCTTGTCATCATCGCCTTTTTCGGCTATATCTACTACCTGCGCAACTATGCCGACCTCCGCACAGCGAGCGAAAAAGAGGCGGGTGCCCTCTCCGAAGGAATAGCACTTTTTGAAAACGGGCAAACCGACAAAGCCTACGCGTATTTCGATTCAAGGATCAGCCGAAAACCTAAATCCTGCATTGCTTACCTCTACCGGGGCCTGTGCCATAAAAAACTTGGAAACCCCGAAGCTGCCATAGCCGACATACAGGCAGGCCTGCGTTACGACGACCAGGTTTTTACGCTCCATCTTGAGCTGGGAAAATTGTATTTTGAACAAAGCCAGCCCGAACAAGCACTGGCGGCGTTCGGCAGGGCGGTAACGCTTGCCGAAGAAAATACCGCGGAGCCGTATCATTGGCGCGCAAAGGCTTTCGCGCAGTTGGGCCACGAAGCCGAGGCAATGCAGGATGCCAAGCACGAAAACGAGTTACGGGAGTTGCTGAAAACGATTCCCGTAAAACCCGCGACGTCCGAGACGCCCTTCTTCGACCGGCAGCTGGCGATCAACATGGCGATGATCATCATGACCAGCGCATTGCTCGTGTACGTGACCAAAAACGCGGAAAGTGTCCATCTTCCGTATCTCGTAGCGGTTTTTTCGGCCATTTCCATTGGCTTCGTCGAGCCCTACAAAGGCTGGCTGCTGGCTATCATGCAATGCATTTTGCTGCTGGCGGGCTATTTTCTTTTTGCCGTCCCCCCAGAGGACCAGGCCCGCCAGGAACTCGAAAATTTCAGTCTTTACGGCTCCATGATCCTCACTTTCGCTGCCAGTTTTCTGGGAGGTTTTTTAAAGCGGGCTTTAAATATGAAGTAATCGATCCTGCATTTGACCGCCCCTTGTCGTGTTAGTGAGCGCCAAAAAAAGCGCAGCCCGAACGAGCGGGCCGCGCATGCGCAAAAATCTGACAGTGTGGCTCATTATTTTGCCAAAACCAGTAATGAAAACCCTCCTACCGCTTTCACCGCCAGTTCTGGATTGACAGTGTATAGTACCTTCCTAAAAGAATTGACCACCTTTCCGTTGAAATTGTGCCGACCGTAGTTCAATTCCAGCTCCGAGAGCGTATAAAACCAGTCGACCACTTCAAGGCCGCAGTCTTTCAGGGTGTTGATGGCCATTTCGCGGGTAAAATGGTGAATATGCCCCACTGAATGCCGCAATTTCATCAAATGTCCTGTAAATGCAGCCAATGCCGAGAAGTCGAGCGGGATATGGAAAATCTTGTATTCCGCGTGCCGGGCACTTTTACGTATGAATTCAAAATAATCCTCGACATGCTCGAAAACATCGATCATAAGCAGCAGATCGAATTTTTCATTGGTCTGTAACAGGTCATTATTAAAGAATTTCAACCGATCTTTTTCCCGCGGCTTGCAGAACTCATAGGCGTCGGGTGAAATATCGTAACCGTAAAGCTTCACGGTCTTGTCGTCCCAACGATCATGGATCTGGTTGAGAATCTCCCCCGCGCCGCAACCAATTTCCACGATGGATTTGGGATGTAGGTTATTCTTTTTCAGCATTTTGATGACCTGAGTAGCCTTCCAGGGAGAATCCTCGATATGCCAGCTGGGATTGGCGTTCAGATAATCGGATGAAGCATTTACATAATCCATAATCCTGTGTGAGTTGTCGATTCTTGAATATTTAGTTCGTTCAAAGACTAGCAAAGTAATTCAATGACGAAAATTACCCTCGTCCGATGTGCAAAGTGCATGGTTCAATTATTGCAAGGTAAATTTAAAAACAATAACAACCATGAACAGTTTCAAACGTTACAGGACAAGTGACTAACTATTCAAGCGCGAGAACAGGCACCGATACTTCCACGGCAGTCGAATCGGACTCCCCGCCATTTACTTTCCCGATCCCGAAATCGCCACGATTGACCTTAAATTTTCCATAAAAGAGGTGCCGATCACCGGCGCTCCTGAATGCAAACGGAATGGTTATTTCCTTCCTTACCCCTTTTAATCCCAGCTCGCCGCGTACAACGAAACCGGTGTCGGTGCGGCTGACGGACGTCGACACGAAATGAATGCGCGGATATTTTTCCGCGTCGAACCACTTGTCGCTTCTCGCATGTTTATTTTTCAGGTCGATGCCCGTGTCTATCGATGCGACATCCACCGACACTTCAAAGCGGGATTCCTCGGGGTGCGCGGGGTCGAAGCGGATATTCCCCTCCATTTTGCGGAATGTTCCGTGCGCATATTTACCGTCGAACCGTATCTGATAGCCTTCCACGATCCGCCAGGGCGTTACAGCTACAAATACATAAGCACTGAATATCAGTAGACTGATCGATGTTAAAAATTTTGTCATTGTCATTTTGAGATATCAGATCAGTATTCGCCTGCTTTTAAGCGTAGAAGGATTAACACCACGGTATTTCTTGAATGCGGTCGAAAAGTGCTGCGGGTGCTCATACCCGAGCAGATCTGAAACCTCCTCCACCGAACGAGAAGAATCGAGCAGTTGCTGCTCGGCGTAGTCCATGCGCATTTTGCGGAGGTAGCCAAAAACGGTGTTACCGAACAGTTCCTTGAAGCCTCTCTTAACTTTAAATTCATTCAACAGGCAAATCCTCGATAACTCGGCGAGGGAATGTTCTTCGAGAAAATGGTTGTCGAGGAAATATTTCAACCGGTGAAGTTTGTCTGCATCGCCAGCGGAAATGCTGTCCGCCTGGCCAGGCCCGCGAAAGTGCTCGATTTGTAATGCCAGCAATTCCAAAACTTTCGACTGGATCATCAGGTTACGTACCGCCCCGACCTCTCTACATTGCTTCACGTCCCGGATCAGACTTTGCATGAGCGGTGTGGTATTCGCGGTGCCGTTAATTCCCGAAAACGGCCTGTTATAGAGTAAATTCTCCTGAACACGTTCACTCCAACGATCATCGCAGCCGATGATCTCCGAAAAAAACGCCTTATCCAGGCTGATATGGAACATTTCGAGCGATTCGTTGGCCGCAACCCGGTTGGTGTCGCCCCCTTCCGGCGAAAACACAAGGTTATGCTTGCCCGGACTCATATGAAGGTCGTGCGAAAGCCCTTCGAAAGTGGTGTCGAGCCTTCCCGCCATGTGGAAATTAATATTGATCGTGTCCACGGGCGTGCTGTCGTAGAGTACCACATCTGCCTGAGAGTCCCAATGCAGATTCATCAAGTGTACGTGCGGAAACAGCATGCTTTTGAATTTTAACTCGCCAACCTTCGGATGGTAACGGGTCAGAAACTCAGCCGCCTGCCCGGCACGAGCTCCGGGAGTAACCGATTGCGGGTTGGGTACCGGATTAAAATCGAGAATGTCTGCTGAATGGATGAACGTAGCGGCCATAGGACGGTATGGGTTTTAACACAACACGAAAATACGCGCCTGCTGCCTCACGCCTGCTTCTTACTGAGTGAACGGCCCTATTAATCGACAAAATCCGTTTGTCGTAGATTTTTTATCCGTTTGGCGTAGGTTAATGCGGCGTGGCGTGCTGCATTTTTGCGAAAAACATCAAAGCCATGATCAAAAAAATTCTAAAATGGGCAGGCATTGCCCTGGCCGGAGTTGCACTCGCAGCCATTGGCACTTACACCTATATTTCGGTTTCCATGAAAAGCCGCATCACGAAGGTGTACACTTTTGAAAACGAAAACATTGAAATCCCGACGGATAGTAATTCGATTGTGCGGGGAAAGCACCTGGTGGCCATTAAGGGCTGTCAGGATTGCCACGGTACCAGTCTGGAAGGTAAAATCATGAACGACGACGGCGCTATTGGCCGGCTCGTTGCGGGCAATCTTACAAACGGGAAGGGAGGGTTACCGGCCGGCTATGAGGTGTCCGACTGGCTCGCCGCACTGCGGCACGGTGTTCACCCGAACGGTAAGCCGCTGATTTTTATGCCTTCGCATGAAACGACATTGCTTTCTCAGCAGGACATGGCGGCGCTGATCGCCTATTGCCGTCAGATTCCGGATGTAGACAATGTGCTGCCCCAAAATGAACTTGGCCCGGTGGCCATTATCATGAGCTATCTCGGCAAAATGCCGCTTTTGTCGGTAGAAAAAATCGACCATGACAAACCGATGATCGCCCGGGCCGATTCGACGGAGGGGCCGGGCCAGGGCAGATACCTGGCCGTATCGTGTTCAGGATGCCATCGCGAAAACTTCAAGGGCGGCGAGCCACTCGCGCCCGGCTTCCCGCCGGTGCCGGACATTACCCGTGCGGGCCACGTAGGTAAATGGACGAAAGCGCAGTTTATCACAACGCTTACTTCTGGAAAAACCCCGGAAGGGCATATTCTGAAAAATGAAGATATGCCCTGGAAAATGACTGCTCAGTACACCCGCGGCGAGCTTTCTTCCCTTTACGATTACCTGCAATCCATCCAATAAACGACCGGGGCGGGACTTCGAAAGTCCCGCCCTGGAACCGTGTCATTCCTCGCCTGTGGCAATAGGCCTTTCTGTGCGCGACCACTCGCTCCACGAGCCCACGTACAGGCTCGCGCCATGCAGGCCTGCCTCCGCCAGCGCAAGGAGCGTGTGGCAGGCCGTCACGCCCGATCCGCAATGCACGATCACCTTGCGGGGGTCTTTATCGGCAAAAGCATCCTTATATTTCGCAGCAAGTTCCGCAGGCGGCATAAACTCGCCTTTTCCGTCCAGATTGGAAGTATAGGGGATATTGATGGCGCCCGGAATATGGCCGGCCACCAGATCGATCGGTTCGCTTTCGCCAACGTAGCGGTAATGCTCACGCACATCGATCACCATCGATTCGGGGTCTGCCGCCGCAAGCGCCACATCGTCGGCGTCGACCAGCGGCATCTGCCATCCTTTGATCGGGTATTCTTCCAAAGCATGAAGCGAAGCCGTCTTTTGGGTTAAATCGATTCCCGCCTCGACCATCGCGTCCAATCCACCACTTACTACATATACCTTTTCGTGACCGGCCGCTTTAAGCATCCACCAGAAACGTGCGGCGGCATTAGCGCCTTTTTTATCGTCATACACAACAACCGTCGAAGAAGGACTGATGCCCAGTATCCCCAAAAAACGCCCGAAATCGACCGGTTCCGGCAGCGGGTGCCGCCCGCCATTCGACGGGTCGCCGGATTTCTCCGACAAATCGGTTTCGAGGTCTACAAACTGGGCGTTTTCGAGGTGCGCCTGGGTATACCGTTCCAGGGCATCCGTCCCACCCCTTGCATCGATCACAATGGGGTCTTCATTTTCCAGAATGGTTTTGAGCTGGTCTGTGGTAATGATATTCATGTCCGGGTCTTTTAAAAAAAACTTTGGTAAATAACGTTACTTTTCGTGAAAGGTAGCGTCTAAATGGTCAATGTTGAACTGTTTCGCGCGCTATAATCATGAACAAATTACCCAATTGTTTACAGGCTGTAATTTCAAAAGACAAAATTGAAAATTATCTGCTGAATCCCGTTCATCGTGACGGGAAATCAAAAGCGATGTTTTTTCGTAAATTTGGTTATTCACTTGCGAATAGTCGGGATTTTTACGAAGCTCTCCGGGAGCTGGCTTGCGAAGGTATTGTCGTGCAGATTGAGGAACGGCTTCCATTTGGAACCAGAATAACCACCGAGGGGCCATTGCGCACGCCGGATTCCAGAAATCCGCAAATACGTATTGGATGGTTTTTTGACAGAGCAAATCCAGAGAAAATTCCAAGATTAATCACCGTAATTCCTGCAAGATCAAAATGAAAGAACTGGATATAGTAGTCCTAACCGAAGATCTGACTGAACTCGAACTGCAAGCTGGCGATATCGGCACTATAGTGCTGACACATGGAGGAAATGCCGGCTTCGAAGTCGAATTCAGCACGCTCGATGGTGAAACTATCGCTGTGGAGACACTCCTACCCACTCAGATTCGGCCCATTACCCGAGGCGAAATCGCGCACGTACGCAAGCTGCCTGCCGTTGTGGATCCGCATTAACCTGAAAAAATCGCGACAAGTGTAAGTTTTTCCCAATCTCAGCAACCTATTGGGAAAGATTTGATTTTTATGGAGAAAATTTTTCTTGAAACGATCGGGGCGCATCAGCGGATTATTTTTAAGGTGAGCCGGATGTACCGCAACACGCCGGAGGATCAGCAGGACCTTTTTCAGGAAATTGTGTACCAGCTCTGGCGCGCATTCCCGGGATTCCGGCACGAATCCAAGGTCACGACCTGGATGTACCGGATCGCGCTGAACACCGCCATGGCATCCTACCGGAAGCAGAAACCTCCGGTATCGCTCTCCGAACACCCGCCCGACCTTGCCGATACGAGTGAAAGTACCTCGGAACGGGAGGAATGGCTCTTCCGTGCATTGCGAACACTAGGCGAATCAGAACGGGCACTTATTTCACTTTACCTCGAAGACTATTCCTATGCCGAAATCGCCTCGCTGACTGGCATTTCCGAAAATTACGTGGGCGTAAAACTCAGCCGTATCAAAGAAAAACTCAAAACGCTTTTAACTTCAAAAAACTGATGAATATCGATGATCTGAAATCCGACTGGCACCGGGCCGGCAACGAATCGCTTTCCGAAAAAGAGCTTGCGATGATGACGCGCGTCCGCAACCATCCCTCACTTCGCAAATTGCGGATCAAGTTTATCACGGAAATAGTCGCCCTTATCGCCCTTCTTCTGTTGTATTATGATGGTTTCGATGGGGCACAGAAACCTTTGCCGATCAATATCCTGCTGGTTATGAGCATTCTGCTTTACATCATCAACAATGCACTGGGATATTCTCAAATACAAAATCCATCGGTAAACGGGAACATCCGGGTCGCATTGGCCAAACAGGCGCGTTCATTACAACGGTTAGCAGTGCTTTCATTGACGTCGTCGGTGGTATATGCTACCGCTCTCATGATTTTTTTTACTTATCAAATGGTTTTCACACAGCGCAAATACATCATTTTGAGCGCATTAATCGTGTCATCAATCCTGCTTTTCTACTATTCATGGATAAGCTGGCAAAGAAAAATTGCGCATTTCCGACGTTTAGAGGCAGATTTTTGACATTTTAGCAGGATTAACGATCCATACCATGATTTGCCAGGAATTCACACAAGAAGACATTGCATACCTCCCGACCCTGGAACCCGAGGGCTGGGGCGATATCCGTCCGCGGTTCGCCTATTTTTTACAATCCGATTGTTGTAAGCCAATCAAGATCGAGGAAGATGGCCAGCCCGTTGCCGTAGGCGCCGCCATTTTCCATGCCGACACAGTATGGCTTGCATGCATCATTACCCATGGAGAACACCGCAACAAGGGCCTTGGCAGCGCCATTACCCGCAGCCTGATCGAAAGCGTCGACCGAAACCGATACCAGACCATTTACCTCGATGCCACTGAGTTCGGCTATCCGGTTTATTTGAAACAGGGTTTTGAAGTGGAGGGGCAGTATGCGCATTTAAAGCGCGAAGGGATTTCCTCAACCCTCCTCCATTCTTCTCATATTCAACCATTTACTGAACATCTGCGCGACGCTGCTTACGCGCTCGACCGACTGGTGTCCGGCGAGGACAGGCGCGGCGTGATGGCCGGGTTTCTCGCGGATGCGCTTGTTTACTTAGGTCGAAATGGAGATTTGCAGGGGGTTTACCTGCCCACATGGAGTGATGGCCCGATCATCGCGGCCACAGACGATGCCGGATTCGCATTGATGCAGGTCCGCATCGCAACCCGGCCGGTGGCGATCCTGCCCGTCGGCAACACCGCGGGCTTGAAACACCTTCAGGAAAATGGCTATAATATGTACAAGACTTCCCGCCGCATGATCCTCGGGCCGCACAGGATCTGGCATCCGGAGCGCCTTTACAACCGAATCAGCGGCGCATTGGGCTGATCACCGCAATACCAATTCGCTGATTTTCGAGAATTCGGTGTGCGGTGCCATAGCCCTGACGATCCCCTTGCGGTCCACCAATATAAAATAGGGCGTTTCGCTGATCTTGTACCGGTGGTTAAAACCATACGATTCCGGAACGGGAATAAAACCGCAGTTCCGTTTCGGAATCGCTTCCAGGCATTCTTCCTCAGTGTTGAGCGTGGTCCCGAGAGAGACTATTTCAATGCCCTTCTTTTTGTTTTCATCTACAAAACTGGAAATCACCCTGGTACTGGCGAGTGTGTACAGCGGCTTTTCATACCGCACCCAAAAGCCCAGCAGAATGTATTTCCCTCTCAGTTTCTCCGAGTCATATTCCCGCCCGTCGAGCCCGCGCATGACGAACGGGGCAATGGGTTCGCCTACTTCCGGCATCAGGTCGGGGTTATTCATGACCGAGCCGTCTTCCTGAACGTAGAGCTGGCTCTTCTTTATGATTTCGAAAGACGATGCCTTCCCGTATTTGTCGAATATCGGCTGGGTTTTGTAAAGCCCCGGGCTCCGTCGGAGCATATTGTCGTAAGTCTCGTAGGTTATCCGCTTTCCGGTGGCGTGGTCGATGATCGGCGAATCCCGCGTCATCACGATTTGCTGGCTTACCTTACCATTATACCTTACCACTTTCGGCTCCTCCGACTGACAAAACGCTGAAAATCTGACAGATCCAATAACTGCCAGCAGACAAACAGAAAATTTATTCAAACGGCTCACGAACATTCTCCCACAAAAGATTGTATCAGTATCAAATATTTGATATTTTCATGCACAAATAATCATTCAGTGCAACCTCCTAATAACTGGTAATCACCGTCTGATATTTTAGACAAATTTAACTAATTGCAAATTTTGGTATGTACGAGCGGATCCGGGAGAAGTTGGGGATTTTGGCCGATGCTGCGAAATACGATGTTTCATGCTCGTCGAGCGGCAGCAACCGGAAAAATGAGAACAAGGGAATTGGGGATGCGGACGGAACGGGGATATGCCACACCTACACCGAAGACGGCCGTTGTGTGTCGTTACTGAAAATACTGCTCACCAACCACTGCATATTCGATTGCGCATTCTGCGTTTCGCGGCGCAGCAATGATATCAAACGCGCCGCTTTTACCGTGGAGGAGGTAGTGGAGCTGACGATGAATTTTTACCGGCGTAATTACATTGAAGGGCTGTTTCTGAGTTCGGGAATTTTCAAAAATGCCGATTACACCATGGAAAGGCTCGTCCGCATTGTAAAAAAGCTCCGGCAAGAGGAGCGTTTCAATGGTTATATCCATTTGAAGACGATCCCAGGGGCCAGCGACGAGTTACTTCGTGAGGCCGGCATGTTTGCCGACCGGATGAGCATTAACCTTGAAATGCCAACGGAAACGGGCCTGAAACTGCTGGCACCCGAAAAGTCGCATGCGGAGGTAAAAAAGCCTTTGAAATACATTCAAAACAGCATTACACAGTTTGAAAGCGAGAAAGCGCTCATTAAAAGCGTGCCGAAGTTCGTACCGGCGGGGCAAAGTACGCAGATCGTCGTTGGCGCCACGCCGGAGTCGGACAAGGAAATTTTGCACACCGCGAACGCGTTTTACCAGCATTTTTCCCTCAAACGGGTTTACTACTCGGGATACATTCCGATCAGCAACGATTCACGGCTGCCGGTTATCGGATCGCAGCCGCCTTTGGTTCGCGAAAACAGACTGTACCAGGCCGACTGGCTAATGCGTTTCTACGGTTTTAAGGTCCAGGAAATCCTCAACGACATTCACCCGAACCTCGAAGCGGACGTCGATCCCAAGCTGAGCTGGGCACTGCGAAACCTCGACCAGTTTCCGGTAGATATTAATACGGCCGATTACCATATGATCCTGCGCGTGCCCGGCATTGGTGTCGCTTCGGCACTGAAAATCGTTCAGGCGCGCAAGTTTAACCGGCTGTATGAAAATCATTTGCGGAAACTTGGCATCGCTTTTCGCAAAGCCCGCCATTTCATCCGGTATGCCGACAGCCCAATGCAGCTGAAAGAATATGAAGCAGGACATATTAAAGGCCTTATTCTTTCCGAAAGCAAAAGTAAATACCTCGCCAACCCCAACAATCAATTGTCGCTTTTCTAATGGAGCTATACATTTTCGACGGCTCGCTGGAAGGGTTGCTGACGGCAGTTTTCGAATGCTATCAACGGAAATCGCCGGTTGTAAAGCTGGTGACGGAAATGCACCATGTCCCGGATGTGTTCGATGCGGGGTTCAGGGTGGTTTCCGACCGCGAAAAAGGGAAGCGTGTCTGGAAAGGACTTTGCAAAAAGCTTGGAAAAGAATGGCAATTCAGGTTTTACAAAGCATTTCTATCGGAACAGCCTGAAACTTACCAGCATTTGCTGAATTTTGCCCGCTACATAATCGATCAGCCGGCGGGCGCGTGCGAGAACTTCGCCCATCCTGATCTTCTCGCCGTTTCGCAGGCCGCTCAGAAAGTCCACCGCGAGAAGCACCGGATGGAAGCATTTGTACGCTTTCAGAAAACCGGTGATGGCATTTACTATGCCCATATCGAGCCCGATTTCGACGTTCTGCCCTTGCTACCCGAGCATTTCCAGCATCGTTATGCCGATCAGCGCTGGATTATTTACGATTTGACCAGAAAATACGGGTTATACTATGATCTGGAAAAAACGGAGGAAATCGAATTCGATTCAGCGCCGAAAATGTCTATCGTCAACGCGCTTCCCTCGGACCTACTGGATCCGAAAGAGCAGCTGTACACTTTGCTTTGGCAGGATTATTTCAAAAGCACCAACATTCAGGCGCGCAAGAACATGCGGTTACATGTGCGCCACGTACCACGTCGGTATTGGAAATACCTTTCTGAGAAACAGGGATAGATTTCGCTGATAATCAATATTTTTTCAAGTATGTCGCCACGGTTTACACAATGGGTGGTGTCTCGGAAAATGTAGACAATCCAAGTTCTGATTGTCTTTTCCGGCGATCTGCCGGAATATCCATTCATCCACCTTTTCCTGTATGCTATGAAAACTTGTACGTTCGTTATTTGCTTTCTGCTCTCAGCGATTGCTTCCTATGCCAAGGCTCCCGACCATTACGCTCCCGCGAATGCCGCCCCTTTTACCATCTGTCTCGAAGCCGAAAACGCCAACAGCGATGCCCCTATTTCCTCTGACCCGAATGCGTCCAATGGCTTGACGCGCGGTGCCCGGAACACTTCGGATTACTTTGTTGAATATGTTACGGACGTTCCCGTTTCCGGAAAATACAGGATCACTTTCCGCTATTATGCCGAGCAAAATTCGCTGGTCAATATGTCTGTAAATGGCACTGCTCCCACGCAGGTTGAACTTCCCGCTTCGCATTCCTGGAATATCGCGTGGACGGAGCATACCATCGAGGTGTATTTCACGGCCGGCAATAACCGGATCCGTCTCAAAGAACTTCCCGGATACGACGTCCGGCACGATAAGGCCTGCTGGACGGAAATCCCGGGTACCGGCGAGCCACTCACCTGCGACTATAAGGTAAATCCCCGGGCAGTGGGTAACTGGCCCATTTATCAGCCTGGACAGACTGTAACACTCGAAGCCAGGTGCACGGGGGCCGACTGCGGTACCACTTCGCTGGCCTGGATCGGCAATGGCATTAATGTCGCAGAAGCAACCACTTCATTCAGCGCTCCAACAACCCCGGGCGACTATATCTACACATTATTCGCGTCCAAGATCGGCTGTACCTCCGACACGAGCGTAAATGTGATGATCCGCGTACAGACCACGCCGGCCGAATGCGACTACATTGTGGGATCTTTCGTAAGCGATTACACACCCGCATGCGGCCAGGGCATGTCCGTTAGCGCCGATTGCTTTGGCACCGGTTGCGCGGGCCTGACTTACAAATGGAACGGTCCGGGCCTGGATGCCAAGGGAAGCACGGTTCATTTCTATGCCCCTACCCAAAACGGCACCTACACTTACACCAGGACCAGCTCCAAGCCCGGCTGTGCCGATCAGACCAGTGATTTCCAACTCGTCATCACCTCCTGCGGCGACGGTCCATACAGCATTTGCCTTGAAGCCGAGAATGCACTCGGTTCCGGACCGGTTACAGATGATCCGAATGCATCGGGCGGCAAAACAAAAGGCGGACAGGACCGGCAGGATTATACGGTATTTTATCAGGTTCCCGATGTCCAGGCCGAGGGCGCTCACGCTATCACTTTCCGATATTACGCCGAAGCCAATACGGCCATTGAAGTGACTATCAACAATGAAATTTTTCCATACAAAATAGAGCTACCGGCGTCAAACTCCTGGAATATCGTCTGGACCGAGCGGACTATTGTTTTTGCATTACAAAAAGGGCTGAATTTCATCGAGGTGAAAGGCTTGCCCGGTTACAGCCCGGTACGCCACGATAAGATATGCATTGAGCAAATGCCCGGCACACCTCCTGCCTGCGATTTCGTGGTGGTGCCACACCTATCCACTTTTACTCCGCAATGCGGCTCCCAGATTACCCTCTCCTCCAATTGTTCCGGCGCGGATTGCGGCCCGGTGTTCTACAACTGGTACGGGCCCGACGGTTATGCCCGGTATACAAAGACTATCGATGTGCCAGTACCATCGGCCAACGGAACGTATTACTACACCCTCGTGGCAGGTAAGGACGGCTGCGCCAGCCGACACATTCCTGTTTCGTTCACGGTGAACGACTGTGCTCCTCCGGGCGGGGAAACTTCCGCTTGCGTGGAAGCCGAGAATATGGCCAGCAACGGTGCCGGTACCAGCGATCCCAATGCGTCGAACGGGCAAACGCGAGGTTCACAAAACAACTATGATTACTACGTCGATTACCAGTTGAACGACTTTGCCGCCGGGACGTATTCGGTAAGGCTTCGCTACTACGCCGAGGCCGGTGCACAGGTGAGCGTGTCGGTAAATGGCAATATTGCCATTGCGGCATTGCAACTGCCCCCTACTCACAGCTGGAACATCGTCGCACGGGAGGAGACATTTTACGTTACATTGGCTGCGGGCCAGAATACGATCCGCATTCAGGGCTTGCCGGGTACAGCCGCCCGCCAGGACAGGATCTGTGTCGGAAATAGCCAGAATAATGCAAGAATGGCAGTACCCGAATTCCTGCAAACACCAAACGATGCGTCCCTGCTGCAAGCCTACCCCAACCCGGCCTCTGGGGAATTTAAAGCGGTATTCAATTTGCCCGCCGACAAACCGGCGACGATTCGGGTCACCGACGTGCAAGGCAAAATATGGCATTCACGCAATGTAAGCGGGAAGGGCACGCATGAGGAACGCATCAATCTCGCCAATGCACCGGCGGGTATTTACCTGCTGCAAGTGAAAAAGCAGGATTCGGTGGAAACGAAAAAGATTTTACTCACACGTTAAATGCAAAAAGCGGTTGCCTGTTCTCCGGCAACCGCTTTCTTGTTATTTCCATCTACTTCCCAACCAGGCCTTTCGGAACGTCTGCATTGCCTCCGAAACCGTCTTCCCGGCGTCTTCGTAGGTCACCACCTGCAAGCGCGGGCTTTCGGCCATTTCCAGCATCGCGGTCTTTTGTTCGTCGCGGTGCTTGTATTCCACGGCAATCCGGTCACCGGGTTTGTGGGTTTTGAGTATGGAAGTCAGTTCATCGTTTCTAGATACCAATCTTCCATCCATTTTCAGGATTTCGTCGTCAATGTCCAGCCCGGCTTTATAAAGAGGGCTTCCGAAGACGGTGTTTGAAGTGATCGTCAGACCTGCCCCCTCTTTGTAGCGGATATCGCCAATCCAGGCCTGCCCATCAAACTGTTTTTTCAGCAGCAATCCGGCCTTGGCGAGCAGCGGTGCGTAATCCAGTGATTCATGGCCGTTCACATATCTGGCAAAAAACTGCTGCGCAAATGCCTTGTCTTTGGTATAAGCTTCCAAAACAACTTGCAGATCGGTCACATTATAGGCAATCTCCGGCTTTCCGTGTTTTACCCAAACAGCCTTCATGAAATCATCGAGGTTCAGCCCTTTGCTCCTCAATTGAAGGTCCAATGCAAGCGCCACCGACGCGCCGTAGGGATAATAGGAAGTGTAAATGTTGGGGTAATTCGTTTTATCGACGGCCACGCCCGCATCGACGAATACCGCGTTGCTGCTTGCCTGCACGGGTGAGATGCGTTTTGCCCCGGCGGTGTTCTCTTTGGTATTCACCAGGAATGTCAGGGTGTGGCAATACTCTTCCAGTGAATGGAAACCAGCCCTTTCCAGCAGCAATTCACCATAATATTGGGTAAAACCTTCGGCGAACCAGAGTTCGAAACTCATATTACTCTTTTCAAAATTGAATGGTTCCAGCGTTTTCGGGCGAATGCGCTCGACGTTCCAGGTATGGAAAAACTCGTGCGAGAAAACCCCCAGCAGGTTGTCGGACCCATCGAATGCGACCGGCACGGCGATCATCGTGCTGTTGCGGTGCTCCATGCCGTCGCCTTTCACGTAAGGATTAATGCTGGCGAGAAAAGTATAGCTGCCGTTATCAAATACCGGAAATTCACCAAAAACCATTCTGGCCTCCTCTGTAATGCGCTTGATTTTGGCAGCAAATGCGGTAGCCAGCGAGTCACTGCCTTTCGCTTCCAACGCAAGCCTGAATTGCGACGGCTTGTTGTCGGCATTCGGTACGGTCCATTCTTTCATGGTCAATTTACCAATTTTGGTGGGCGAGTCCATGAAATACTGCAAATCCGGAGCGGTGAACACGTTCGCTTCACCGGTTCCTCTGAGCTGGGTGGCGATCGTCCATGAATTGGGTTTCGGCAGGTTAAACGCGACCGTAATCGGCGCTTTTTCCAATTCTTTGACCCACATAAATGTAGCCGGCATATTCAAATGCACGCTGCTGGCGTCGATTCCCGCATAAGTGCCGTCGGCGTGGTCGGCATACAAAGTATATTCAACTTTGACGAAACCGTTGATCCCCGCAATTTTATAAACATCCCCGTCTACGCGCTGCACCGGTACCGATTTACCCGATTTGTCAAAGGCCACCACGTCATAGACATTCTTCCCGTACTCGTGCGTAGCATACCTGCCCGGCGACGAGCGCGACATTCTGAAAAGCAGTTCCTTTTGCGGGGCATCGGTGACACTTACGGCAATGCGGGCTTCGTGGTGGACGATATTGGGGAACGATACATCGTAGCGGATCTTTTGCGCGAATGCGTACGAGCAAAGCATGGGAGCGGCGAGCAAAGCGGCCAGTTTTTTCATGGACTGATGAAATGATTTGAATTGACAGCACTCAATTTAAAGCATTCACCCAACATTTGGAGCCACCATAGACATACTAACCTGATTATTGCTTAATTTTTCCGGTTCAAATACCATTAAAACATTAAATAGTATCGACGTTCCATGAAGAAACTCTTCCTACCCCTTGCACTAACCCTCGCTATCACCTCCCAACACGCATTCAGCCAGACGAAAGCACTCTTTAATGGCAAAGACCTCAAAGGCTGGCACATCGACATTCCCGAAATGGACAAAAACCCGAATGCGGTCAATCCGTTTCTCGTGCGCAATGGCCTGCTCGTAAGTCTGGGTACGCCCGGCGGGCACCTGATCACGGACGCCCAGCATGAGAACTTCCGTTTTACATTTCAATACCGCTTTGCAGGCAAGCCCGGCAATTGCGGCGCATTGGTATTCGTTTCAAAGCCGAGGGATTTGTACGAAATGTTTCCCAAATCCATTGAAATACAGCTCATGAACCAGAATGCCGGCGATTTCTGGTGTATTCAGGAAGACATTACCGTACCCGATATGGAAAAGCGACGCGGGCCGAAGGAAAAATGGGGCGTGAACGGCGACAAGCTCCGTCGGATCCCAAATCTGACCGACGGCACCGAAAAGCCGCTAGGCGAATGGAATTCGATGGTGATCGAATGTGTTAAGAATTCAATCAAAGTATGGCTCAATGGCGTGCTGGTCAACTATGGCTATGATGCGACGGCTTCGAAAGGGCAAATCGCATTGCAGTCGGAAGGCTCCGAAGTTGAGTTCAAAGATGTTAAACTGACGCCGATTAAAGCGCTTTCTAAATAATGAATCTCAAATCAAACCGCGTTTTCAGGAATATTGCCATTGTTGTGGTGCTGATCGCCAATATTGGCTGCGACCAGATCTCGAAAAGCGTGGTCAGGGAAAATGTGGGCTTTTACCAGACGATCCACGTCATTCAGGATTACGTGACCATTACTTATGTCGAAAACACAGGCGCATTTCTGAGCATAGGCAGCTCGTTGCCGGATACATTGAAAGTTCTAGTGCTTTCGGTCATCCCGCTGATCGCGCTGCTTTTCGGGATCATTTATTTATTGACCAAAAAGAACCTGACCTGGCTGAGCGCTCTCGCATTGAGCTTCGCCATTGGCGGCGGCATCGGTAACATTTACGACCGCCTCGTCCACGGTTCGGTAACCGATTTCATGCACATCAATTTCGGGTTATTTCAAACCGGCATATTCAACATGGCCGACGTCTCGATCATGACGGGGATGTTTATTTTTCTCTACCAGTCGTATAGCCGGCAGAAATCGCGGTTTCCTGGTATTTGATTTAACATTTGGAACGCGGGTTTTTAACGTCTGTGCATGACGCCAGCATTGTTGTTACATGCCTTACGGCATTTTTTACAAACGGTTGATCGTTCATTGTTCTACCAATATTACATCGCTAACGCGATTGCGCGTTTCACCAGCAGAGCAAGCGCCAGAGGTCCGCAATATTTGTAGATCGGGCGGTATTTGCGTATTTAGAGTGCCGCTAGGCACGAAACATTGGTAGCATTCGCGGCATCATCGTGCACTAAAATGCCGTCAGGCATGTAACAACAATGCAAAAGGAGGCTCCGATGGAGCCAAATATCTACACGAACTGACAATTGCTACAAACAGGGCGCTCCTCCGGAGCAGACAAAAAAGGCCTTCCGGTAACCGGAAGGCCTTTTTGCATTTGGAATAATGTACCGGTTACGCAGCGCCAACCGACTTGCGGATGATGTTCAATGCGGAACCTGCTTTGAACCATTCGATCTGCTGGGCATTGTAAGTATGGTTTACAGGGAATTCCTCGGTAGTACCGTCGTTGTGGTGCAACACGATCGTCAGAGGTTGTCCTTCCGCAAAGGTTTCCAGCCCCAGGATGTCGATCGTATCGTCCTCCTGGATCTTGTCGTAATCTGCCGTGTTCGCGAATGTAAGCGCCAGCATACCCTGTTTTTTCAGGTTGGTTTCATGGATACGTGCGAATGATTTGGTCAAAATCGCGCGTACGCCCAGAAAGCGTGGCTCCATCGCAGCGTGCTCGCGTGACGAACCTTCTCCATAGTTTTCGTCCCCTACCACGATCGTACCGATTCCGTGCGCTTTGTAGTCGCGCTGAACCGCCGGTACTTCAGAGTATTGGTTATTCAGCTGATTTTTGATGGTGTTGGTTTTCTCATTGTAGAAATTAACCGCACCGATCAGCATGTTATTCGAGATATTGTCAAGGTGTCCGCGGTATTTCAACCAAGGGCCGGCCATTGAAATGTGGTCGGTGGTACACTTGCCTTTTGCTTTGATCAGGAGTTTCAACCCGGTAAGGTCCGTTCCTTCCCACTCTGCGAATGGTTCGAGGAGTTGCAGACGGTCGGATGTTGGGCTAACCAACACCTGAACTTTGCTTCCGTCTTCGGCAGGCGCCTGATAACCGGCATCCTCCACCGCAAATCCCTTGGTTGGCAATTCGAGGCCGCTTGGCTCGTCGAGCATTACCTCAACGCCATCGGTGTTGACGAGCTTGTCCACACGCGGGTCGAAAGTAAGACGTCCGGCGATAGCCATGGCCGTTACGATCTCGGGAGAAGCGACGAATGAATGCGTGTTGGGATTACCGTCGGCACGTTTCGAGAAGTTACGGTTGAATGAGGTGATGATCGAGTTCTTCTCCCCTTTTTCGGCACCGTGGCGCGCCCACTGACCGATACACGGTCCGCAGGCATTGGCCAGCACTACCCCGCCGATTTGCCCGAATGTATCCAGGTAACCGTCGCGCTCCACCGTGTAGCGAACGAGTTCAGAACCCGGGGTAATGGTGTATTCTGATGTCACTTTCAGTTTTTTGTCAACCGCCTGTTGTGCGATAGATGCCGCACGGCTTACGTCTTCATAAGAAGAGTTGGTGCAGGAGCCGATCAGACCTACCGAAAGAACCTCAGGCCAGCCGTTTTCTTTCACAGCCGTCGCGAATTTCGACAATGGCCATGCCAGATCCGGCGTGAATGGGCCGTTGACATGTGGTTCAAGCGTTGAAAGGTCGAGCTCGATCAATTGATCATAATAGGCAGCAGGATCCGCGTAAACTTCATCATCCGAACGCAGGTTGTGCTTGATGGCATCGGCAGCGTCGGCAATGTCGGCACGCTCTGTCCCTCTCAGGTAAGCCGCGCTTTTCTCGTCGTAAGCGAAGATTGAAGTGGTCGCTCCGATCTCGGCACCCATATTACAGATGGTACCTTTACCAGTTGCGGAAAGGCTTTCAGCTCCTTCACCAAAATACTCCACTACATAGCCTGTTCCACCTTTTACGGTAAGCTGGCCTGCCACCCAAAGAATCACATCTTTCGCGGCAGTCCATCCGCTCAGTTTGCCAGTCAGTTTCACACCGATCAAGCGAGGCATTTTCAATTCCCACGCAAGACCAGACATGACGTCGCTCGCATCCGCACCACCAACCCCGATCGCGATCATACCCAAACCACCCGCATTAGGCGTGTGTGAGTCTGTACCGATCATCATACCGCCCGGGAATGCATAGTTTTCGAGAACAACCTGGTGGATAATACCCGCACCGGCTTTCCAGAAACCCAGACCATATTTATTGGATACGGACGACAGGAAATCGTATACTTCTTTATTTTTATCAACGGCATTCTTTAAATCCTGCACAGCGCCCACTTCGGCCTGAATAAGGTGGTCGCAATGAACCGTAGAAGGGACCGCTACTTTCGGGCGGCCGGCCTGCATAAATTGCAGAAGCGCCATCTGGGCGGTTGCATCCTGCATCGCAACGCGATCGGGAGCAAAATCTACGTACGACTTACCACGTTCAAAACTCTGAGTGGGGGTTCCTTCCCATAAGTGGGAGTACAAAATCTTCTCTGCTAAGGTCAAAGGCCGCCCTACGATTTTACGGGCAGCTTCTACTCTTGCTTCCATCCGGGCATAAACACCCTTGATCATATCTAAGTCAAATGCCATAGTAATTAAATTAATGCTTGTACATTCACACTTGTCAACAACTGAAACACCAACGACTACCTGCTTAACTGCTTAACGGGAGGTGCAAACTTGGTCAGGTCAATGCCGACCACGGCAGCTTTATACTCTTCTATATTAGGAATTCGCCCCAGGATTGCGGACAGTACAACAACTGGTGTCGATGCGAGCAGGGATTCCCCTTTTTTACGCTCCGAGTCTTCAACGACCCTTCCCTGGAAAAGACGGGTTGAGGTTGCCATCACTGTATCCCCTTTGGCTGCTTTTTCCTGATTACCCATGCAAAGGTTACAGCCAGGACGTTCCAGATACATCATATTTTCGTATTCGGTGCGCGCCGCTACTTTCGGAGCATTATCGTCGAATTCGAAACCGGAGTATTTTTGCAATACATCCCAGTCGCCTTCATTTTTCAGTTCTTCGATAATATTATAGGTCGGTGCCGCCACCACGAGTGGTGCATGGAACTCTACCTTGCCTTTTTGCTCTTCCAGGTTCTTAAGCATCTGGGAAACTATTTTCAGATCGCCCTTGTGAACCATACAGGAGCCTACGAAGCCAAGGTCCACTTTTTTGTCGTCCCCGTAGTAAGAGATAGGACGTATCGTGTCGTGCGTGTAACGCTTGGAAACATCTTTATTGGTGACATCCGGATCCGCAATCATCGGCTCCACGATCACATCGAGGTCGACAACGACTTCTGCGTAATACTTCGCATTCGCGTCCGGGGTCAGCGCCGGCTTTTCACCTGACTTAATCTCCGCAATCCGCTTATCCGCCTTATTGATCAATCCCTGAAGAACCTGCTTGCTGTTGTCCATTCCCTTATCGATCATGATCTGGATTCTGCCTTTCGCAATTTCCAGCGATTCGATCAGGGTGTCGTCCTCGGAAATACAGATAGAAGCTTTTGCCTTCATCTCTGCGGTCCAGTCAGTAAAAGTGAATGCCTGGTCGGCAGGGAGCGTTCCAAGATGGACTTCGATGATCCTGCCCTGAAATACGTTCTCTCCCCCAAACTTCTGGAGCATCTGAGCTTGTGTCGCGTGAACGACATCACGGAAATCCATATGCTCCTTCATATCGCCCTTGAACGTTACTTTCACTGATTCAGGAATCGGCATGGATGCTTCGCCGGTAGCCAGTGCAAGTGCAACGGTTCCGGAGTCAGCACCAAAAGCAACCCCTTTCGACATCCTCGTGTGCGAGTCGCCACCGATGATGATCGCCCACTCGTCGATCGTGATGTCGTTAAGCACCTTGTGGATTACGTCGGTCATCGAGTGATATTCGCCTTTCGGGTCACGGGCAGTGATGAGACCGAAGTCGTTCATGAACTTCATCAGTTTCGGAATGTTTGCCTGCGCTTTTTTGTCCCATACCGACGCCGTGTGGCAACCCGACTGGTATGCACCGTCAACGATCGGGGAAATAACCGTGGCGGCCATAGATTCCAGCTCCTGCGCGGTCATCAAACCCGTCGTATCCTGCGAACCGACGATATTAACCTCCACGCGGACGTCCGAACCGGCGTGTAAAACTTTGCCCGGCGTAATACCGACTGCGTTTCTGTTAAAGATTTTTTCTACTGCGGTGAGGCCTTGTCCTTCGTTAGAAATCTCTTTCGATGGAGCAAATACAGGAGTAGGTTCAATGCCTAAAATCTTCGCTGCGACCGTCTGGATCTTTTTACCGAATACAATGGCGTACGATCCACCGGCTTTGATGAATTCTTTTTTCTGAGGCGTGAGCGCCTTGGAAATGTCAATCAGCTCCTGATCACCGTTATAAAGCTTCTTCGTTTTAGTGTTGATGGTAAGAACCGTACCCGTAGCAACCGAGTAAACTTCCTCCAAAACAGGGTCGCCATTTTCATTGCGAACGATATTACCCTCTGCATCAACCTTTTTCACCCAGTTTTTCAGGTCGATACCGATACCACCCGTAACGTCCACCGTGGTAAGGAATATCGGAGAGATGCCGTTTGTACCTCCAACAATCGGAGCAATATTGACAAACGGAATATACGGGCTTGCTTGTTTACCGGTCCAAAGCGCCACATTGTTAACACCCGACATCCTCGACGAACCCACGCCCATGGTACCTTTCTCTGCAATCAGCATCACGCTCTTGCCGGGATGTTTTTCCTGCAAAGCTTTGATTTCCTCTTGCGCTTTGGGGGTAATCATGCATTTACCGTGCAATTCACGGTCCGACCGGGAGTGCGCCTGGTTACCCGGGGAGAGTAAGTCGGTCGAAATGTCGCCCTCACCGGCGATAAAAGTAACTATATTAATTTCTTCGGGTACTTCCGGCAATTTGGTAAAGAACTCGGCCTGTGCATAACTTTCAAGAATCTCTCTGGCGATTTCGTTGCCGCTTTTGAATGCTTCTTTCAGACGGTCCGTGTCCGCATCATAAAGGAAAACCTGTGTTTTAAGAACCTCCCCTGCTTGTTTTGCAATAGAGGCGTCATCGCCCAGGGCAAGATCAAGCAATACGCCGATCGAAGGCCCGCCTTTCATGTGAGATAACAATTCGAAAGCATAGGCGGGGGATATCTCTTCGACTACGGATTCCCCGAGAATAATCTCTTTTAAAAACCTGGCTTTTGCACCGGCAGCGCTTGTGGTTCCCGGTAAAGTGTTGTAAATAAAAAATTTAAGAGAGTCTTCCCGATACTCGTTTGACGGATCTTTAATTTGTGCTATGATTTCTCCCAGCAATTCGGCACCATCGATCGGCTTCGGATGAAGCCCCTGGGTTTTTCTTTCTTCAATCTCTTTAATGTAGTCCTGATAGATATTCATGATGAAATCTTTTCAATGTTAAAGGCAATATCTGTTGTCAATAAAACGGGCGAAAGTACGAAATTACAGAATATACGGAGGCATTCCAGCCGATTTTCACTACTATTTAAAACCAGTATATTCTAGCCGCCCATTTAAATAACCCCCTCCAAATTTTTTTTGTTCTGACAACCGGTATATTGAGAAAATAATTTGAAACGCCCCCTTCGGGAGGTACTGTAACCCGTTCCGTTTTTCCGTCACCTTTTATTTGCGCTTTGATTTTTTCTCGGATTGTGCCCTATATTTGGACATTCAAAGTGCTACCAGGTCCCTTAATTAGAAAGTTATGTCAAAAAATCTGGTGATCGTAGAGTCACCGGCGAAGGCCAAAACCATTGAAAGTTACCTAGGGCAGGACTTCACTGTCAAGTCCAGTTTCGGACATGTCCGTGACCTCCCGGAACATGATATGGGTGTTGATGTTGAGCATGATTTCAAACCCTCCTACGAAATCTCCTCCGATAAAGTCAAAGTCATTTCAGAGCTCAAAAAACTGGCGAAAGACGCAGAGGTATGGCTCGCGACCGATGATGACCGCGAGGGAGAAGCTATTTCCTGGCATTTGAAAGAGGCCCTCGGGCTTCCCGACGATACCAAGCGGATCGTATTTCGTGAAATCACCAAAACCGCTCTTCAGAACGCTATTGCCAAACCGCGGACCATCGATGCAGACCTGGTAGACGCCCAGCAGGCACGCCGTATCCTCGACCGTCTTGTGGGTTATGAACTTTCCCCGGTGCTTTGGAAAAAGATCCGGATCGGCAAATCGAACCTTTCAGCCGGCCGGGTACAATCGGTGGCTGTACGTATAATAGTGGAGCGCGAGCGGGAGATCGATGCATTTAGAAGCAAAAGCAGCTTTAAGGTAACCGCCCATTTCGACCTGGGTAATGGCAAAGTGCTCAATGCGGAGCTGGCGAAAAACTTTCCTACCGAGCAGGAAGCATACCAGTTTCTGGAAAAATGCCTTGGAGCCGAATTCTCGATCCGCAATCTCGAAGTAAAACCAGCCAAAAAATCACCCGCACCGCCATTCACAACTTCTACATTACAACAGGAAGCATCTCGTAAGCTGAGCTTTTCGGTAGCGCAGACGATGACCGTCGCCCAGCGCCTGTACGAAGCCGGTAAGATTTCCTACATGCGTACCGACTCTACCAACCTGTCGGAAGAAGCGCTTGATAAGTCAAAGCAGCAGATCACGAAAGAATACGGGGATGAATATCACAACCGCCGTATATTCAAAACCAAGTCCGAGTCCGCACAGGAAGCGCACGAAGCGATCCGCCCTACCGATTTCTCTACGCTGGTAGGCAGCAGCGACCGCAACGAGCAGCGCTTGTACGAACTGATCTGGAAACGCGCCATCGCATCACAAATGTCGGACGCGCAGTTGGAACGGACCACAGCGACAATCGGCATTTCGACCACATCGGAAGAGCTGGTAGCGCAAGGTGAAGTGATCAAATTCGAAGGGTTCCTGAAAGTTTACCTCGAATCCAGCGATGATGAGGCGGACGAAGAACAAAAAGGAATGCTTCCTCCGCTGAATATCGGTCAGATACTGAAACTGGCAGATATGAAGGCAACAGAGCGTTTTACCCGTAACCCGCCGCGCTATACCGAGGCGAGTTTGGTAAAAAAACTGGAAGAAATGGGGATTGGACGGCCGTCAACCTACGCGCCTACGATCTCGACGATCCTGAAACGGGAGTATATCGTCAAAGAAGACCGTCAGGGTTTTGAAAGGGAATTCAAAGAAATAACCCTTGCCAACGAGCAAATCAAAAGCAAGGTCAATAAAGAAGTGTACGGCTCGGAAAAGGCCAAACTCTTCCCTACCAGTACCGGAATGGTGGTGAACGACTTCCTCGTGAGCCATTTCCAGGACATTGTCGATTATTCGTTCACGGCGAACGTTGAAAAGGATTTCGACCACATTGCGGAAGGGCAACTGGGCTGGCAGCAGATGATCAAGGATTTCTATACGCCATTTCAAAAGAAAGTTGCCGAAGCGCGTGAGGAAGCGATCGACAGGAGCCTTACTTCCCGTGACCTGGGTGAAGATCCCGCAACGGGCAAGAAAGTATCGGTGAGAATCGGGAAATACGGCCCTTACGTGCAGATCGGTGATGTAGAAGACGAAGAGAAGCCGCGTTTTGCGAGCCTGGCGAAGGGCCAGCTGATGGAAACAATCACGCTGGATGAGGCGTTCGAGCTGTTCAAGCTCCCGCGTCAGGTTGGCTTCTTCGAAGATAAGGATATGGTGGTAAATGTCGGCAAATTCGGTCCTTATGTGAAACACGACGGCAAATACTACTCCCTGGCCAAGACCGACGACCCTATGGCGGTTACGGAGGACAGGCTGGTCGAAATCATCGAAGAAAAGCGTTTGCAGGATAGCAACCGGACCATTAAAGAATTTGCGGAAGATCCCGAGGCGAAGGTTTTGAATGGGCGGTATGGGCCTTACATTGCTTTTGGAAAGAAGAATGTGAAGATCCCGAAAGGCACCGAGCCAGCCTCGCTCACCTACGAACAAGTATTGAAACTGGCGGCGGAAACGCCGGATAAGCCTGCGGGACGCGGGGCCCGTAAACCGGCTGCGGCCGCAAAGGCTCCGGCGGCTAAAAAGCCTGCCGCTAAAAAAGCGACAAAAAAAGGTTAACACACTTAAACGAAGAAGCCCATGAAAAAACTGGTTGTACTTTCCGGAGCAGGGATCAGCGCTGAGAGCGGGATCAGTACTTTTCGTGATAATAATGGGCTTTGGGATAATTACCGGATAGAGGACGTGGCCACACCGGAAGCCTGGGTCCGCAACCAAGAGTTGGTGCTGGATTTTTATAACCAACGCAGGAAACAGGCAGCCGATGTGAAGCCTAATGCGGCACATTATGCCCTGGCCGAGCTTGAAAAGCACTTCGACGTGACGATCGTGACGCAGAATGTCGATAACCTGCATGAAATCGCAGGCTCCACGAAGGTAGTCCACTTGCACGGAGAGCTTTTCAAATCGCGTAGCACGAAAGATCCCAGGCTCGTGTATGAAATGGCAAGCTGGGAACTAAAAACAGGCGATTTGTGCGAACTGGGCAGCCAGTTGCGGCCGCATATCGTTTGGTTCGGAGAAGAAGTGCCCATGATGGAAGTAGCGGTGGATGTTACCGAGCAGGCGGATATGTTCCTGGTAATCGGGACTTCGCTGGCCGTCTACCCTGCTGCGGGGCTCGTGCATTATGTCCCCATCGGCAAGCGCATTTATATTGTTGATCCGGCGAGGCCCGATATTACATTGAAATCCAATATGATTTTCATTCAGGAGAAAGCCACAACCGGAATGCAAACTTTGATCAAGAAATATTTACTACCTGAATAATAATGCAACTACTCGACGGGAAGGCTATTTCCTCCCAAATAAAATCTGAAATCAAGGCCGAGGTTGAACAATGGGTCGCCGGAGGCGGCAAAAAGCCACATCTGGCCGCCATCCTCGTAGGCCAGGACGGTGCCAGTGAAACTTACGTAGCGTCCAAAATCCGTAGCTGCGAAGAAATTGGCTTCACTTCCACCCTGCTGCGTTTCGAAGCCGACATTACCGAGGCGCAGCTTCTGGAAGCAGTAGAATCCCTGAACAACGATCCCGATGTGGATGGTTTTATCGTTCAGCTGCCATTGCCGAAGCATATTTCTGAAAACACCGTAATGGAAGCAGTGAACCCGGCCAAGGACGTGGACGGGTTTCATCCGATCAACGTCGGCAGAATGTGCAAGGGCCTGCCAGCCTACATTTCCGCGACGCCGTTCGGAATACTCGAAATGCTGATCCGCGCAGGGATCGAGACAAGCGGCAAGCATTGTGTCGTAATTGGCCGCAGCCAGATCGTAGGCTTGCCGATGAGCATCCTCATGCAGCGTAACACCTACCCGGGTAACGCCACGGTGACCATCACGCACAGCAAAACGCAAAACCTGAAAGAGATCTGCCAGTCGGCCGACATCCTGATCGTAGCATTGGGCCGACCTGAGTTTGTAAAGGCCGATTACGTGAAAGAGGGCGCCGTGGTGGTGGACGTGGGCATTACCCGTGTAGCCGACGCCACCAAAAAGAGCGGCTTCTCCATTAAGGGCGATGTCGATTTCAATGACGTGGCACCGAAGACAAACTTTATCACGCCGGTACCGGGTGGTGTGGGATTGATGACCATTTGCGGTTTGCTGACCAATACTTTCAAAGCCGCCAAGAAAGAAATTTATAAATAGGGATGACGGCTAACCGCCGTTTGCCTGGGCAGAACAATCCATTTCCGTAAAAGCCGGAACGTCAGGAGACTATATGTTGACTTGGCGTTCCGGCTTTTTTGTGTTAAAAATTCAAAAAAGTAGGTAAGAAAGTTGCTGATTTCGTTTTTTACTAAAAGATTTGTCAATTAGCAGGAGTTTCACCGGAAAGGGCATCCTTATGAGCATCGTCAGCAACAACATCAAGTATCTAAGAAGGCTGAATGGCCTGACACAGGAACAGTTTGCCCGTAAGATCGCGATCAAGAGATCGTTGCTGGGCGCTTACGAGGAAGCCCGGGCCAATCCCAACCTTACTAATCTCAAAAACATGGCCGCCGCATTCGGGGTTAGCGTTGATAATTTGCTAAAAAACGACTTGCGAAGGCTAAGGGAAACGCCCGAAATGTCGCTGCCGCTGGCGGCCTCCCGCCAAATGACCGTCTCCCACTCGGGCGCGATGCCGCAGCCCACGCCTACACGCACACCCGGGTACACGGAGCCGCAACCGTTGTCCAAAATCATGGAAACGTACCAGCAGCCCGAGCAACCGCTCCGGCAGGTATCCCGGCAGATTAGCTTGAAACCGGTTAGCGGCGAAACGCATCAGCAACCGGCACATTACCATCAGCCGCCTCAGCAGGGGGCACCACAGCCGGCACCGCAGCAAGAGGTGTTTCAGCAGCCTGCATTCCAACAGCCATCTTCCCGGCAACCGGTTGCGCCGCAACATTCCGCACCTCAGCCGGTAGCACCTCAGCCGGTAGCAGGTATACCTACATTTAACAATCAATACCAAAACCCGCAATTCAATGCGGCGGTAGAGCAGCCTGCGCAGCACTACCCTACTATTCAATGGGTGGCGCGCAATAAGCAGGCGGAATACATCGCCAATTTTCAAAACCCGGCTTATCTGAACGGCCTGCCCCTGTTCCAGTTGCCAAACTTGCCGTCGGGTTACTATCGCGCATTTGAAAGCGGAGAGGACTTCATGTATCCCGGCTCTATTCTCGTCGGCACGTTCATCCGTAACTGGTACGATATCAAGGACGGAATGCAATACGTGTTCCTGCTGAGAGGCCACGGGCTGATTTACAGAAATGTATTCAATCAGGTAAAAACGGCGGGCATTTTGCTGCTTACTTCCGATAATGCGTCGGTTGAAGAGCTGGAAGTCCCGTTACAGGACGTGCTGGAAGTGTGGGAAGTGAAGGCTTTCGTAAGCGTGCAGATGCCTGTGCCCCAGCCTTCACTCGAACGGGTGACTCAGCTCGTGGATGAATTGCAAATGGAGCTGAGCCAGTACCGTCAGTAATTGTTATTTCGAAAGGGCGTTGAACAACGCCTCTATTTTCGCGAGGTCTTTACTTTTGGAAGTAGTTTCCAAAACTGCCACACCCATCTGATACCAGAGGCCATCTCCGGCCGTGAGGTATTTGCCACGTTTGGTTGGGCGGCTTTCAGACGCATTGTCGGCCACGAATTCAGCTTTGTAAACCGTATCCATTATTTTTTGCAACTGATCCCAAGCCAGTTTACGGGCCGGACCGGCGTTCTTGCTTAATGTAAATTCTTTTTTGCCGAACGACGCTTTCAAGTCGATGGTCAGTTTGCTGTCGTTGTCAATATCAACGTAGGTTAATTCGAAAGGCTTCTCGCGACCGGCTGTTTCGAAGATCGCCTGCATCATTTCCTGCAAAAAATACGACCAGCGCTCCTTGTCGACCGGATAGATCGTCACGCGCTTCTCGTTTTCGTCGAGTTCTATTTCGATAAAATCTTCGTATTCGTTTTCCTCGCGTTTGCGAATGATTTTGGAACTGACAAAAATCTCCCGAAACTCATCGATCCAAACCGCCGGCAAATTGCCTTTCCATTTGTAATCGTCGTCTTTGGAAAACCCTTCGTCATAAATTTCGTCGTCGGTCAGTTCCAGGCGGTCGTTATACACAATATCAAAATCCACACGCAAGTCCTCTTCCGATTGAATGTCCAGTTTCAGGGTGTAAAAGTGGGCAAACGGTGCCGGAACTACCGGGGCTGTCTGATAGCGAACAATATAATGACCGGGTATTTGAAGATTTTTATCCATTCGGAGATTTTAAAAGCTGTTGAAATGTTGCGCGTTTGTCGATCTTATCGGTAGCAGTTTTGGCAAACGCTTTTGCAAAGTAAATATGTTTCGGGTTCTCATACGCCGAAACGCGGCTTCTAATTTCTGCCGACAGCTTCTCCGCACGCTCGCCGACCGGCCCGTTTTCGATCATCAGCACGAGTTTCTGCCCCAACTTTTCATCCGGCTCCCACCAGCAGAAAAATGCATTTGGAATAGCCAGATCATGAAAAATTGCCGCAATCCGCTGATCCATTTGATCCAGCACAATTTTCACACCACCCGAATTGATAACGTTGTCAGCCCGCCCCATCCATTGAAATGAATTGTCTCCGATTTCCACCAGGTCATTCGTCTGAACCCGCTGATTGTTGCTAACGGCCCCGGAAACAAACAGGCACCCGCGTTCGTCGATACCATATTCGATACCTGGCAGCAATACATAGGAGTCGCTCGCTTGTGGCCCGTTTAGCGCTTTCAAGGCAACATGCGAAACCGTCTCCGTCATGCCATAGCTTTGAAAAACAGGTACATCAAGTGCTTTGATCCGGGCGGCTAATGCCAGATTAACGGGCGCGCCGCCGAGCAGTATCTTACCTAAATTGTTAACCTGTTTATTCGTAAGCGGGTTTTCCAGAATTGCCTGCAATTGCATCGGTACCATGGCCACAAAGTCGAAATCGACATCATCCAAACCGGCAATCGGGTTCGAGGTCGGTTCGGTAACCGTCAACTCCCAGCCCAGCTCCAATCCGCGAACGAGCATCATCAACCCGGCGATGTAGCCCACGTTCAGGCACACGAGCGCCCGCGTGCCGCTCCCGAGCGAAAGCGCATTGCCCGTCATGGCTGCGCTCGCTTCGAGTTGCCCGCGTGTGACCGTAATGGGCTTCGGCATACCCGTAGAGCCGGAGGTATGGAGCACAAATTCCTGCTTGCCCTCCAACCACTTTTCCATAAAGTCGTAGGCCTGTGCAAAATAGGGGTTTCGCGGCCTTTTCTGCGTTTGCCAAAGCGTTTTGCCTGTTGTCCAGATCATCGCTGCCGTTTCTGTGGATTTACTCGATTGCCGGCTTCCATACCGGCTTTTAATGCGGTGGAAAGTTATTCATTTGTTTTTGAAGGTAACCCAAACAATGAGTAATTTCGCGCATTCAGGCTTATCTCAATTTTACCTATCTGATTTTATGTCCAGTACAGTTCAATGGGAAACCATTAAAGAATACGAAGAAATTCTCTTTACACTTCACGAAGGAATTGCCAAAATCAGCATCAACCGCCCGCATAAGCATAACGCATTTACCCCGCTTACGGTAACCGAAATGATCGACGCGATGCATATCTGCCGCGAAGATCCGCGGATCGACGTCATTATCCTGACCGGCGAGGGCGGCAAGGCATTCTGTTCCGGCGGCGACCAGTCGGTACGCGGCCACGGCGGCTACATCGGCGACGACCATGTGCCGCGTTTGAATGTCCTTGACCTGCAAAAAATGATCCGTTCCATTCCAAAGGCGGTTATCGCGATGGTAGCGGGCTGGGCGATCGGCGGCGGCCACGTTTTGCATGTGATCTGTGACCTTTCTATCGCTGCGGATAATGCACGTTTCGGCCAGACCGGCCCGAAAGTCGGCAGCTTCGACGGCGGCTTCGGTGCTTCTTACCTTGCCCGTGTGGTAGGCCAGAAAAAGGCCCGTGAAATCTGGTTCCTGTGCGACCAGTACGATGCGGACGAAGCGTTGCAAATGGGACTTGTGAACAAGGTCGTTCCTTTGGAGCAGCTGGAACCTGTGACGTTGGAATGGGCGAAAAAGATCCAGGAAAAAAGCCCGCTCTCGATCCGCATGCTTAAAAGTGCATTCAATGCGGAACTCGACGGACAGGCGGGTATCCAGGAGCTCGCGGGCAATGCGACACTGCTTTATTACCTCAGCGAGGAAGCCAAAGAAGGCCAGCGCTCGTTTTTGGAAAAAAGGAAGCCCGATTTTACCAAATTCACGAAATTCCCTTGATTTAATCCCGAAAGATTAACATTTTAACTCCTGTCATTACAAATAATCACCGAATGAACCATTGGCTTGTAAAATCAGAACCATTTAAATACTCCTGGGACCACCTTATTGCCGAGGGGGAAGGCATGTGGGACGGCGTCCGCAATTACGCCGCACGCAACAACCTGATGGCGATGAAAGTGGGCGATCCCGTGCTGTTTTACCACAGCAACGAGGGTAAGGAGGTCGTTGGGCTTGCCAAGGTTTCAAAGGAGCATTACCCCGACCCTACTACCGACGAGCCGGGATGGGTGGTGGTGAACCTGGTTCCCGTTGAGAAATTTCCGAACACCGTTACGCTCGCGCAGATCAAGAAGGACGAGCTTCTGAAACAAATGGACCTTGTCCGTTTATCGAGACTGTCGGTAGTACCGGTCAAACGCGAAGAATTCGACCATATCGTTGCCCTGGCACATGACAAAAAATAAGCGATCCGTTTTACGGCTGGCATTACCGCTACTCTTCCTGGGCGTGCTGAACACGCAGCTTTTCGCCCAGGGAGTGAAGCGGATTGAACTTCCCTTGCCGGGCAATACCGCCTACCAGGCTGTTCCGCTCGGCAAGCAGGGCGTACTGCTCATTTCCAAGCCCGACAAGGGCACGTTCAATGTCCAGAAATTCGACACGAACCTCGAACGGGTGTGGTCCATCGACGGCCCGATCGAATCGAACCTCGATTACATCGCTTCCTCCTACGACGGGCAGGCCGTTTTCTTGCTTTTCAGCAAATACCGGAGCTCATTGTACCAGATTGTGAAGGTCAATGTCGGTCCCGGTTTTGTGGAGACTTTTACCATTAATACAGTCGATCGTTTTGAGATCACCGATTTCAAAACGTTGGGCTATGCCGTTTTCATGGCCGGAATGGTGCGCAACGAGCCGGTTTTGATATATACCCAGCTTACTACGCAGCAAACCAGGGTATTACCTTCGGCCATTAAAGGTTCTAACGCCATTCAGACCGTCGAGGTGGACACAGCGCAGCATTTGGTGAATGTTTGTTTTGCCGTTAAAAAGGGGCGTCAGACCAAGATCGTGGCGCGTTCCTACGAAGAAACCGGCGAGCTTTACACCCAGGTAAGCGTCGAGCCCGAAGACGATTTTTCGCTCCTGAGCGGCCGTTTGCAGGTGCTGAACGACTCTGTACGCATTGTGATCGGTACCTATGGTTATCGCAATATGCAGAGCAGCAGCGTAGCCGCTTCTCAGGGTTTGTATATCAGTAAAATCATTGGCGGCGAAACTGTTTTTACCAAATACCACAGTTTTACCGATTTCAAAAATTTCTTCAACTTCCTGAGCGAACGCCAGCAGGAGAAAATGGAAAAGCGTATCCGCAAGAAAAAGGAAAGCGGAGACGACCTCAAACTGAACTACCGCCTGTTGGTACATGATATTGTTCCCAAAGCGTCCAACTTCCTGCTCGTTGCCGAGGTGTTCTATCCCGAATACCGTTATCAGAACCCGAGTATGATGGGCGGGTTCGGCTATGGATATGGGGGATACGGATACCCGCTCGGAATGGGACTTTATAATCCCTACCTCTGGAACCCGATGTACGGCGGCCGGGGTTACAACCAGCAGGTGTTCGACGGCTTCACGTACACGCACGCGGTCGTTGCGGATGTGGACCAGAACGGTAACCTGCTGTGGGACAACAGCATTAGCTTTGACAATGTAAAAAGCATGGAATTGAAGGAAAAGATCAAGGTTCAATCCTTCACCAACGGCAATTCCAAGCTGATTTACAGCCATAACGGCGCCATTCGCAGCAAAATCATCAAAGGCAACCAGGTGATCGACAGCGACCGCGTAATCCCGAACGAAACCTACGTGGAAGGCGACAAAGTGCGAAAAACAAGTACCGATGACATCGACTACTGGTACGACAACTTCTACCTCGCCTGGGGCGAGCAGCGCATCGTCAACGCAGCCGGCGACGCACAGACGAGGGGGCGGAGGAATGTGTTTTATTTGAATAAGATTGCTTATTAGAACTTCGGCTGTCGGCTATCGGCCGTCGGCTTTATCCTCCGGCGCATTTTATAATTCCCAAAATAAAAAAAGGCCGACAGCCGATAGCCGAAGTAAAACTCATACATTTCCAACTAAAAAAAGGCCGACGGCCAATAGCCGAAAGCCGAAGTAAAACTTTGATACTACTCTCACCAGACCAACATACCGACTACCAATTGATCGATAGCGGCGGATTTGAAAAACTCGAAAAATTCGGGCCGTATATTCTTTCACGTCCCGAGCCTCAGGCAATCTGGGACAAATCGCTTTCGGAGGCCGAATGGGACAAACGTTCGAACGCGGTTTTTAAGAAGGACAAAAACTCGCAGGAGAAAGGCCAGTGGATTACCAAGGGCGATATGCCGGATAAATGGGTATTTCAATACCGCACCAAAGACCTGCATTTGCGGAGCAAGCTGGCATTATCGTCGTTCAAGCACGTGGGTGTATTCCCCGAGCAGGCTACCAACTGGGATTTTATTGCCCGGACATTGAAACAAATGCCGGAGGAAAAGCCTTCGGTCCTTAACCTTTTTGCCTACACCGGCATCGCCTCGCTGGCCGCGAAAGCTTCCGGCGCGGATGTAACGCACGTAGATTCGGTGAAACAGGTGATCAGCTGGTCGCGGGAGAATATGGATTTGAGCGGGTTAAGCAATATCCGCTGGGTAGTGGAAGATGCATTGAAGTTCGTGCAGCGCGAGGTCCGGCGGGGCAACAAGTACAACGGCCTCATCCTCGATCCTCCCGCGTATGGTCGCGGGCCTGACGGCGAAAAGTGGCTCCTCGAAGAAAGTTTGAATGAACTACTCAGGCTGTGTGCACTGTTATTAAAGGAGAAAAACTTCTTTTTTATCATTAACCTGTACTCGCTCGGTTTTTCGGCGCTGATCGTCGAAAACCTGATCAAGGCGCATTTCGGGACGGAGATCAAGCATGAGTTCGGCGAATTGTTTATTCCTGATTCATTTGGCAAAAAACTCCCATTGGGTGTGTTTTCGCGTTTTTCAGACCAGAATGTTTAGTGGCGAATGAAGTCTGACAACCTGAAATATTTATCATTTGCATTCCTCATTGCATTGGGAGGGCTCGAACAGTCCTGCCAAAGCGACGCGCGTACCTCTACGCGCATCCCGCCCGTGATTAAAAAAGGCAAGGCGCAGTGGCAGAACGATGCTTTGCTGTCGCTTACCGACCTGATTAACCGGGGCATCGATTCGGATGTGAATTATTTCAAAAGGGCTCGCATTTACTTCGAGCGCGAACAATATTCGGAGGCACTCGACGACATTAACGAGTCTATTTACGAGCAGGATAATGTAAGTGAATATTTCCTTTTGCGCGGAAAAATCAACCGCGAGCTGGGTAAGATCGACAATGCGCTGGAAGATGCGCAACGCGCCGAAGCATTGCAGCAAAGCAGCCCTGAGCTGTACGTATTGCTTGCGGACATTTTACAGGCCAAAAACCGCTTCGGCGAGGCAGCCGGTTATCTGAACCAGGCTTTGAAAATGGCCCCTTACGATGGCTCTGCCTACTATGTGAAAGGAATATTGCAGGCAAGGCAGGGCGATTCCCTGGCGAGTTTGTCGAGCCTGAACTATGCGATGAACGTCAATCCGCGGCTGTTGCGCGCTTACGAGCAGAGCACGATGATCAATCTCAAATTGAAAAACACTGCCGAGGCGCTTGCTGTTAACGAAAGAGCGCTGCAACGCTTCCCCGATCGCGCAAGCCTGTTTTTCGGAAGAGGGGAAATCCTGAATGCATTGGCACAACCGGATACTGCCCTGATCTTTTATCAAAAAGCGGTCGCGATCCAGCCCGACTACGACGAGGCGCTCAACCAGCTGGCAACGGTCGCGATGCAGCTCCGTGCCTACCCGCAGGCGATCCCCGCATTGAAAACGCTTCTGAAAAAGAAACCGCAATCGAAAGAGATTAACAATATGCTCGGTTATGCCTATGAGAAAAGCGGCGAGCTCGACATTGCTAAAACCTATTACGAAACTGCATTGACCATCGCCCCGGGCGACCAGGACGCCCGCTACGGTATGTACCGCATCCGGAAAATCGAGTCGGAAGGGCTTTACCCCTCCTACTATCCTGAGGAAAATACCAACCAGGGATACAAATTGCTGGATACGGCGAGGGTTAAAATCAATATTATCCAACCGCGTGGTACTACAAATATCCGCGTGGACTCATCGCGCAAAGCTAAAATTGAATAGCTTTGTGTTTTGCGGCCTCCCGCATTGCCATTGAACCATAGTCACAGAATTATTTTTTTGAATGAAAGACGAGTCTCAAGTAAAAATTACCCTGCCCGACGGTAGTGAACGTTTTTACCCAAAAGGGGTAACCGCTCTCGAAATCGCGCTCAGTATCAGTGAAGGGCTTGCACGGAACGTGATAGCCGCCAAAGTGAACAATGAAGTCTGGGACCCTACGCGCCAGATCACAGAGGATTCCCTGGTAAAACTGCTGACGTGGAATGACGAAGATGGTAAAGCGACGTTCTGGCACTCCTCGGCCCACTTGCTGGCCGAAGCATTGGAAGCGCTCTATCCGGGAATCAAATTCGGTACGGGGCCTTCAATCGAAAAGGGCTTTTACTATGACGTAGACTTGGGCGGACAGACCATTTCGCAGGAAGATTTCCCGAAAATCGAAGCGAAAATGCTGGAACTCGCCCGCCAGAAAAACGAATATATCCGCAAGCCGATCAGCAAGGCCGACGCTTTGGAATACTTTACCAAAAAAGGCGACGAATACAAGCTGGAACTGATCGACGGGCTGGAAGACGGCTCCATTACATTGTACGAGCAAGGTGGTTTCACCGACCTCTGCCGTGGGCCGCATATCCCTAATACCGGTTTTATTAAGGCCGCCAAACTGACCAATATCGCGGGCGCCTACTGGCGTAACAAGCAGGAAAACAAGATGCTTACCCGCATTTACGGGATCACTTTTCCAAAGCAAAAAGAGCTGGAAGAGTATGTGACCCTGATGGAAGAAGCCAAAAAGCGTGACCACCGCCGCCTCGGCAAGGAGTTGGAGCTTTTTGCATTCTCTGAAAAGGTAGGACAAGGTTTGCCGCTCTGGTTGCCGAAAGGTGCTATGCTTCGCGAGCGCTTGCAGGCTTTCCTGAGCAAGGCGCAGTCGCGCGCGGGTTACACGCCTGTGATCACGCCGCATATCGGCAGCAAGGAATTGTACGTGACCTCGGGCCACTGGGATAAGTATGGCAAGGACTCTTTCCAACCCATTAAAACCCCTAACCTCGGCGAAGAGTACATGCTCAAACCGATGAACTGCCCGCACCACTGCGAAATCTATAAGACTTCGCCCCGCTCCTACAAAGACCTCCCATTGCGGTTCTCGGAGTTCGGAACGGTGTACCGTTACGAGCAAAGCGGCGAGTTGCACGGGCTCACCCGTGTACGCGGGTTCACACAGGACGATGCGCACATTTTCTGTCGCCCCGATCAGGTGAAGGAAGAATTCATTCGCGTGATCGACCTGGTATTGTATGTGTTCAAATCGCTTGGGTTCGATGATTACAGCGCACAGATTTCTTTGCGCGATCCTAATAACAAGGAGAAATACATCGGACGGGACGAAGATTGGGAAAAAGCGGAAAGTGCGATTATCGAAGCGGCGGCGGAACGCGGCCTGAGCACGGTGACCGAGCTGGGCGAAGCGGCATTCTATGGTCCGAAGCTCGATTTTATGGTACGCGACGCTTTGGGACGCAAATGGCAGCTAGGTACGATCCAGGTGGATTACCAGCTTCCGCAGCGCTTCCAATTGGAATATACCGGCTCCGACAACCAGAAGCACCGCCCGGTAATGATCCACCGTGCGCCATTTGGTTCAATGGAACGCTTTACCGCGATTTTGATCGAAAATACCGCAGGCCAATTCCCGTTGTGGCTGTCGCCGGATCAGATTGCAATCCTGCCGATCTCGGAGAAATTCGCGGATTACGCGGAAGACGTGTTTTTCCAGTTGCAGGATCACGACATCCGCGGGTTTGTAGACCACCGCGACGAGAAGATCGGGCGCAAGATCCGTGATGCGGAAGTTACCAAAGTACCGTTCATGCTCATTGTGGGCGAGAAGGAAGCAGCAGAAGGAAAGCTTTCGGTACGCCGCAAAGGTGAGGGTGACCTGGGAAGTATGACGATCGAGGAGTTTACTACGTTTTTCAAGAAGGAAGCCGCTATTGCTTGATGTTTTTGTAAGATTTTAGTATTATTCCAGCAATAAGGCACTATTTTTGTGGACGTAGTGTTAATTTTTTCGATTTCCACCAAAAACAAAAAAACACCAATACAAACTATATGGCATTAAGACCCCCTAGTGGACGGATGAGGATTCCCGAAGAACCTTACAAAATTAACGAACGAATTACAGCAAAGGAAGTACGATTGGTCGGTGAAAATATTGAACCGGGCATCGTGGATATTAATACAGCCCGCGCGTTAGCAAAGGCACAATCACTTGACCTAGTGGAGATTGCGCCAACAGCAGTTCCACCAGTCTGCAAAGTAGTTGACTACTCCAAGTTCAAATACGAGCAGAAAAAGAAACAAAAGGAAATCAAGGCGAAGGCCCAGAAAGTGGTTATCAAGGAAATCCGTTTCGGCCCGAATACGGACGATCACGACTTCGATTTCAAATTGAAGCATGCGACCAACTTCCTTAAAGAAGGTTCGAAAGTAAAAGCATACGTGCATTTCGTGGGACGTACGATCGTCTTCAAAGAACGCGGTGTGAACCTTTTGAAGAAATTTTCCGAAGCATTGTCAGATTACGGCAAGCTAGAAATGGAGCCTAAGCTGGAAGGGAAACGGATGACGATCATCCTCGCACCTGCGCCTGCAAAAAGCAAGTGATACGCTGATTTATAAAGCATATTGATAGAAAATCGTGTTTTCGGCACCATGTCGGGAACACGATTTTTATTTAACACAGATTATGGCTAATTTTGCGCGCTGTTTTATATTTTATCAACTATTAGTTTTTTGAATCATGCCTAAAATGAAAACCAACTCTGGTGCTAAAAAGCGTTTCACGCTGACAGGCACTGGAAAAATCAAACGTAAGCACGCTTTCCACAGCCACATCCTGACCAAAAAATCAAACAAGCGCAAGCGTGGTTTGGTGAAGACTGGTCTGATCGATGAGTCTAACGAAAAGCAAGTATTGGCAATGCTTCGGAAATAATCCGTAAAAAGCCAATCAGAAATTAACCTCTGGTTTTTTGTTCAACCCGATAAAAGGCATTTTAAGTCTCAGCAGAGCGCCGATTATCAAAAACAGTTAAATTATGCCACGTTCAGTGAATCACGTTGCGTCACGTGCAAGACGTAAAAAAGTTTTAAAACTCGCGAAAGGCTATTTCGGCCGTCGCAAAAATGTATGGACCGTTGCCAAAAACGCCGTAGATCGCGGTTTGGCTTACGCATACGAAGGCCGTAAACAGAAGAAGCGTAACTTCCGCGCACTGTGGATCCAGCGTATCAACGCAGGAACCCGTCAGCACGGACTTTCTTATTCTGCTTTCATCGGCAAACTTAGTGCAAAAGGCATCGAGCTGAACAGGAAAGTTCTTGCGGATCTCGCGATGAACCATCCTGACGCATTCAAAGCGATCGTTGATCAGGTAAAATAAAACAGCATCCCGCCTCTCCGGCGGGATTTTTTTTGCATAAAATTTGGATATTGCAGGTGACAATCAACTATTCGTACCTCAAAACCAAATAGAAATGCTGGAACAACTCTTCGAACTCGTACAACAAAATTCGCAACAGGCTGTCGTTCAAAACCCCGCAGTGCCCAACGAGCACAATACGGAGGTAATAAATACTTTGACCAGCTCTATCACCGGCGGCTTACAGGAGCAGGTACAAAGCGGCAACCTCGGCGGCCTCATGAGCCTGTTCGGTGGTGAAAGCGGTACTTCCGGAGCTTCGCTCATGAACAATCCTATCGTAGCTTCCATCGCTACCAATGCCATTGGCGCCATCGTTCAGAAATTCGGATTGAACAGCCAGGTAGCGGGTAGCATTGTAAACTCGGTATTGCCGGGCGTATTAGGCGCCGTGATAGGCCAGTTGAACGGACAAGGCGGCAGCAGCGGCGCTGGTAACGGCTTCGATCTCGGCTCCCTCATTCAGATGGGTGGCGGTCTGCTTGGCGGCGGTAACGACCAGCAAGGCAAACCAGCCTCCGGGGGCATCGACCTTGGCGGGATGCTGGGCGGCCTCTTTGGCGGAAAGTAATTGCAAAGAATAATAATAGAATAAAGCAAGGGCTTTGAAACGATAGTACATTTGCAAAAAATGATGTACTATCGTAAAAGCCCTTTTTCTTTTTCCTAACTCACCTAACCATGGACTCAAGAAGAGAATTTATCCGGAAAGCCACCATGCTTACCGGAGCAGCCGGATTATTCGGCGCCCTACCCGCCTCTATTCAGAAAGCTTTGGCTATTAACCCGCCGAAGGGCACTACCTGGAAAGATGCCGAGCATGTGGTTATATTAATGCAGGAAAACCGATCGTTCGATCACTCCTACGGAACGCTCCGCGGGGTGCGCGGTTTCAACGATCCCAGGGCCATTACCCTTCCGAATAAAAACCTCGTTTGGCTGCAAACCAACGCATTCGGCGAAACTTACGTGCCTTTCCGTCTCAATATCAGGGAATCCAAAGCTACCTGGATGGGCTCGCTCCCGCATTCATGGCCTAATCAGGTGGATGCGCGCAACGGGGGGAAATATGACAAATGGCTCGTTGCCAAGCAACCTGGCAATAAGGATTATGCCAAAATGCCTTTGACACAGGGCTTTTACAACCGCGAGGATATTCCTTTCTATTATTCCATGGCGGATGCATTTACCGTTTGCGATCAGAACTTCTGTTCTTCGCTCACCGGTACCACGCCAAACCGCCTCTACCTCTGGTCGGGAACGGTTCGTGAAAACACCAATCCGGACAAGCATTACGCCAATATCCGTAACGAGAACGTGACCGACGACCACGAGGCTTCATGGACCACATTTCCGGAACGGCTCGAAGACCATGGCGTTTCATGGAGAATTTACCAGAACGAACTGAGTATCAATACGGGCTTCACGGGAGAGGAAGATGCATGGCTTGCCAACTTTACCGACAACCCGATTGAATGGTTTACCCAATACAATATCCGTTACCATACCGGTTATCAGCGGTATTTGAAAGAACGCCAGCAAATGTTGCCGGAGGAAATCGAGCAGGCCCAGGCTAAATTGAAAACACTTTCGGGTAAGGAAGCATCCGATCTTGAAAAAGTATTAAAAGAGAAACGTGCATTACTCAAACTGGCAAATGAAGAACTGATCCGTTGGAGTGCTGAAAGATTCGAAAAACTGTCGCAGCGTGAAAAGAATATCCATCATAAAGCGTTCACAATCAATGAAAATGACCCGGATTACAGGAAAATCACCACGGTAAAATACCACGACGGCGATATCGAACACGAAGCTAAGGCACCTATGGGCGATGTCTTGCATCAATTCCGTTCGGATGTAAAAACCGGCGCATTACCAACGGTTTCCTGGCTGGTAGCACCTGAAAACTTCTCCGACCACCCGGGCGCGCCGTGGTATGGTGCGTGGTATGTTTCGGAAGTAATCGATATTCTTACCGCCAATCCGGAGGTTTGGAAAAAGACGATTTTCATTCTTTGTTATGATGAAAATGATGGCTATTTCGACCACGTGCCACCATATGTAGTCCCCGATCCTTACAAAGAAGACACCGGCGCGGTTTCTGCGGGCATCGATTGCAAGACTGAGTTCGTGACGCTGGAGCAGGATATGACGAAGAAGAAAAAGGAAGAATGCCGCGAAAGCCCGATCGGGCTCGGTTACCGCGTTCCGCTGATCGTCGCTTCGCCCTGGAACCGGGGTGGCAACGTCTGCTCGGAAGTATTCGACCACACATCCATTTTGCAATTCCTGGAAAAATTTGTGAGCCTGAAATCCGGCAAGCAGGTAAAGGAAACGAACATCAGCGAATGGCGGCGAACCATTTGCGGCGACCTCACCTCTACTTTCATACCCTACGAAGGCCAGGAAATTAAACTGCCCGCTTTCCTCGAAAGGGAAGAATTTATGGAAAGCATTTTCAATGCGAAGTTCAAAAAACTTCCAAACGGCTATAAAGCATTATCCAAAAGTGAGATAGAAGAGGTAAATACCAATCCACTTACCTCCCCTATTTTGCCAAACCAGGAAAAAGGAACGCGGCCGGCATGTGCCATCCCGTATGAATTATATGCCGACGGCGCATTCAACTCTGCCAAAAACGCATTCGAAATTAAGCTGGAAGCAAGAAATGGCATATTTCACGACAAATCTGCCGGTTCGCCATTTATCGTCTATGCCCCGGGAAAATACAAAAATGAGGAGCTCAAAGTATGGAATTATGCCGTGAAAGCCGGAGACGCATTGACCGGTTCCTGGGCTCTCTCCAATTTTGACAACCAGCATTACCATTTAAAAGCCTACGGACCAAACGGCTTCTTCCGGGAATACAGCGGCGATAAAGAACACGGATTTTTAAAAATAGAATGCGCCTACCAGCTCGACCGCAGCAAAAAGCCTACCGGACATATAGAGCTGAAAATCAGCAACCTGCATCCAAGCCAAAAGGCAGTTTTGAAGATTACTGATAACGCCTACGGGGCTGCTGTTCAAACCATTACACTTGAAATGGCACCTGCCGGCGCTAAATCGAAGAAAAACCTCGTGCTGAATCTTGCGAAAAGCTTCAACTGGTATGATTTCACAGTGGCCATTGAGGGCAATGAGTATGCATTCTCACGGTTCGCAGGCCATGTCGAGACAGGCGCTACCAGCCAAAGCGATCCTTATATGGGGCAAATGATCAGCTAGGTCTTTACCAGTCGTCAGGCCAGCCACTGGCCTGACACTTTGTCATTCCTGTTTTACGAGAAAGATTCTGGTACGGGGTTTTTAATAAAACTGCCAGTGACCAGCCGGAAGTCGATACGGCGCAACGGCGGGTCCGAAGTCCAGAATCAAATCATACTTAACTTATAAAATAGAAAAATGGGAAAAATTATTGGCATAGACTTAGGAACAACGAACTCCTGCGTGGCTGTCATGGAGGGTAACGAGCCGGTTGTAATAGCCAACAGCGAAGGTGCCCGCACTACTCCTTCCGTGGTTGCTTTCATGGATAACGGTGAACGCAAAATCGGAGCACCGGCCAAACGTCAGGCGATTACCAATCCCAAGCATACTATTAGCTCCATCAAAAGATTCATGGGTAAAAAATACGATGACACGACCTCAGAAATGAAGACGGTTGCGTACAGCGTAGAAAAAGGCCCTAACAATACCCCACGCATTCCTATCGGTGACCGCCTTTACACGCCACAGGAAGTTTCTGCATTCATTCTTCAAAAAATGAGACAAACTGCGGAAGACTATCTGGGCCAGGAAGTTACCGAAGCGGTGATCACCGTTCCTGCGTATTTTAACGATGCAGAACGCCAGGCTACCAAAGAAGCTGGTCAAATCGCCGGTCTGGATGTAAAACGTATCATCAACGAACCTACTGCTGCTGCCCTGGCTTATGGCCTTGACAAACAGCACAAGGATATGAAAATTGCCGTGTTCGACTTGGGTGGTGGTACCTTCGACGTATCTATCCTTGAACTGGGCGATGGTGTTTTCGAAGTAAAATCTACCGACGGTGATACCCACCTGGGCGGTGACGACTTCGACCAGGTGATCATCAACTGGCTCGCCGACGAATTCCAGAAAGACGAAGGTGTTGACCTGAGAAAAGATCCAATGGCATTGCAGCGTTTGAAAGAAGCTGCCGAGAAAGCCAAAGTTGAATTGTCGAGCTCAGCGCAGACTGAAATAAACTTGCCCTATATCTTCCCGGTTGATGGTATTCCAAAACACTTGGTACGCACCCTGACTCGTGCTAAATTCGAGCAACTGGCTGATTCTCTGTTCCAACGTATGATGGAACCTTGCAAGAGAGCGATGAAAAACGCAAGTTATACCAACAGCGATATCGACGAAGTGATCCTCGTAGGTGGTTCGACCCGTATCCCTCGCGTGCAGGAAGAAGTAGAGAAATTCTTTGGCAAAAAACCATCGAAAAACGTTAACCCCGACGAAGCTGTTGCCGTTGGTGCTGCAATTCAGGGTGGTGTACTCACAGGCGAAGTGAAGGATGTGCTTCTTTTGGACGTTATTCCTTTGTCGCTGGGTATTGAAACTTTGGGTGGCGTGTTCACCAAGCTGATTGAAGCGAACACAACTATTCCGTCGAAGAAAACTGAAACTTTCTCGACTGCTGCTGATAATCAGCCTTCTGTGGAAATCCACGTATTGCAAGGCGAGCGTCCGCAAGCATCGAACAACCGTACACTCGGCCGTTTCCACTTGTCTGACATTCCGCCAGCACAACGCGGTGTTCCTCAGATCGAAGTAACATTCGATGTGGATGCGAACGGTATCCTGCACGTTTCCGCGAAAGACAAAGGAACCGGCAAAGAGCAGAAGATCCGTATCGAAGCTTCCAGCGGTTTGACCGACGCTGAAATCACCAGAATGCGTGAAGAAGCAAAAGCTAATGAAGCTGCCGACAAAGCGGAACGTGAAAAAATCGAAAAAATCAACGGGGCCGACAGCCTGATATTCTCGACAGAGAAACAGTTGAAAGAATATGGTGACAAACTTTCTGACAGCAACAAGTCGAACATCGAAGGTGCGTTGGCAGAACTGAAAACTGCTCACCAGTCTCAGGATCTCACAGCGATCGACGCTGCATCGGAGAAATTGAATGCGGCATGGCAAGCTTCGGCTCAGGAAATGTACGCCCAAGGTGGTGAAGGTCAGCCCGGAGCCGGCCAGCCTGGTGCAGGCGGCCCGACCGGAAACCCCGGTGCAGGTGCCGACCACAACGGTTCAACCGACGACGTGACGGACGTCAATTTCGAAGAAGTCAAATAAGACGATAACTTGAAAAAATCCCCGTCCTTTAAACAGATGGGGATTTTTTTTACACGCAGTGTTACATTTTGGGGTGACCAGGCGTATATAAGGATAGAAAATCGGCCTTCAAATTGCTGGCACTGATTTTTTTAAAGAGTAACAAATCTTCATCAATCGAATCAACCACTAAAAAAATCATCTCCTATGGACGCAAGAATCGCATTACCAGAATTGATGTACCTATCTCCCACTACCCGCGAAAAAGCGGTAGCTATTGCGCAGGAACTTCTCAGGTCAACCAACATTTCTCCTCGCGAAGCTGTTTCCAAAGCAATTCTGATTGCGAAAAATTGGGCGGTCAAAAATGTGAACCGCAGCGTTTGGAAAAAATTGAAATCTGTTGAAAAGGAAATGATATGATTGAACTGAAATTCAAAGGTCAGGTCGTCATCGTCACGGGGTCCAGCTCCGGAATCGGTAAGGCTTGTGCGCTGCATTTCGGTAACAACGGCGCGCATGTGGTTGTGAATTATAGTTCCAATGCAGCAGCCGGCCAGGAAGTCGTCGACGAAATCCGGGCCAACGGCGGCAGCGCCATTCTGGTAAAAGCCGATGTTAGCAAAGAGGATGAAGTGAAGGCATTATTTGCCGAAACGATCAACCAGTTCGGACGGCTCGATGTGCTCGTAAGCAATGCGGGCCTGCAAAAAGACTCGCCATTTCTGGAAATGACTTTGGAGCAGTGGCAAAAAGTTATCGACGTAAACCTGACGGGACAGTTTCTGGCTTGCCGGGAAGCCGCAAGGCAGTTTATCGCTCAGCAACAAGCCGTTACCGAGCCAAATCACAGTGAGTTGGCTATCGGAAAGATCGTCTTAATGAGCTCCGTTCATGACGTAATTCCCTGGGCTGGGCATGTTAACTATGCCGCTTCGAAAGGTGGGATCATGATGTTCATGAAATCTATTTCGCAGGAACTTGCGCCACACAAGATTCGCGTGAACTCGGTAAGCCCCGGGGCGATCAAGACCCCGATCAACAAAGAGGTCTGGTCTGATCCCGATAAATACCAGGACCTGCTCCACCTGATCCCATACAAACGGATCGGTACCGCGCAAGATGTAGCCAAGGCAGTGGCCTGGCTGTCATCGGATGATTCGGATTATGTGAATGGCGAAACGCTATACATCGACGGCGGCATGACACTCTATCCCGAATTTGCGGATAATGGGTAGTGGCTGGTAAGAGTAGTCAAGAGGAGTCAGGGATTTTCAATAAAAAACGTCAGGTGATTATGCCTGACGTTTTTTATTGAACTGCTATTGGACAATCATTAATCATTTCCAGCAATCAATAACTATTCTTGACTACACCTGACCACACTTGACAATCACTGTGTTACAAACTCCCCTCGTTCAACTGACCAGTCGTTTCCGAAGAACCCGGACATTTTCACTTCCTTGATTCCATTCTTCAACATATCGGCTGAGAAGATCATAACGTCAGGGAAGCCACTGCCGCCGCTGAAATACTGATTGGCATTGGCCGCCTGAAAACCAGCCTTACCCGTTCCGGAAATGACGGTAACCGACGCTGTCTTACTGTCGGATCTTGGGTAAATGAAATAGGCGGCGAGGTCATTGCCATTAAACTGTTTCTCCCCAACATTGATCTTTCCGCTTGTGACGGTTATTGGGCAGTTTTTCAGCACCTTATCCCAGGCAAGGTTGGTGTTTTTATTGCCATAAAGAATTACCCCACGATCTTTAAACTGCTGTGGATCAAAGTCTTTGTCAGCAACAATATCCACTGCACCATTTCCACGGTAGTACCACGATTCGGCATCGAATGTCGCTTTCTCAAATGCCCACGTTTTCTCTTCAGCGCTGCCTCCCGTTGCGTACACATATACCATACGGTTTCTGAATGCATCTTTCAATGTACCGCTCCGGTCGGGATTCTTTTCGGTAGCCGCCGGTGCGGCCGCAAGTTTCCAGTCGCCTTCATTTTTCAGGTAAATGGTTTCATTTCCTTTCACCACATATTCTACCGGCGCCTTTCCATCCAGCACAACCTTCAATTTCGAACCGGCTGCGAATGCGCCGAGATCCAGCGAAAGCAAGGCAACATTTTCGGTGGTACCTTCTATCCGCAGGTCTTTCTTGCTGCTGGTGAGTTTAATATGACTGTATTTCAATGCATTAACCTGCTGCTGTACGCCTGCCCAGCGCATGTGCGAGGAAATACCCGGATTAGCGGTTTTGAAATCGATGGAAGTTACCGCAGTATCCTTCGGGATGCTGTGCCAGCTGAAAAAATTGAAGATAGGCGGCCAGTCTACGCTGATATCGCCATACCAATGTTCGCCACCAATGTGTTCATAGTAGCTGAAATCGCGGTGGAACTTCCCGAGAATGTCACGCATCTGGCGCGCGTAAGTGACCGGCACCGTTCTATCCGCGTCGCCATGAGCGATGTAAACACCCAGGCTTTTATAGTTTGAGGTCAATGCCAAAACATTACTTGGATTGCTGGCCCTCAGCAACATAGCCTCTATCGACGAGCCGGCACTATCGGGAATGACCCCATCGTGCGAGCCGTAGGCCGCCAACGTCGGGTAACCTGCCGACGGCGCAATCGCCGCCCATTTTTCGGGGTAAGTTGCCCCAAGGAACCAGGTACCATGCCCGCCCATTGAGTGACCGGTCAGATATATACGCGAAGGATCGGGGTTGAATTGCTTCTTCGCAATACCCAGTACTTCCAGTGCGTCCATTCTTCCCCAATCCTCCCAGTTGAATCCGCGCGGGCGACGGTTTGTAGGTGCCACCAGCACACCCCACTCTTTCGGTTTGTAAGCACGCGCCTGGCTAATCGCCTGAACCTCTGCGCCATGCACGGAGAAAAACAACGCCGGCTGTTCATTCGAGCTGCCTTTGATCTGAGGCGAAACTGAAAAGTACTGCACGCTGCCATCGAGCTCGCTCACAAATGTCCTGCTATATTGCTTCCCTGCTTCCACCGACTGAATCGCAATTTTCGACTGATCGACAACTTTGCCGTTTTGTAACAAGCTGAGCGAAACCTCATTTTTGCCAGCCCCTGTCACACCACTGCCGTCGATGAGCACACCCACTTTTCGCAATGCCATGGCCGGTACCGACGGTAGCTTGGTAACAACGTCCTTTCCAGCAACGGTCGTTTTCATTTCCAGACCGGTCAATGGCTTTTTAGTCACATTCGAAATCACAACGCCAGTCCATAACGAATCATTTTTGAAACCGGGAACAACATCGGAGATCGTAAGATCCTCAGTATTAATGGAAACCTTCTTTTCAGGAAAAGTCAGGTTGGCCGTAATGCCACCGAACCGGCCAAAGCGTGCTACCCGGGCGTAAATTTCATTTTTCCCCTTTTTCAGGACAACAGGTAAATGCATCCAGCCATATCTGTACATATCGCCCCCACGCGGAACGCCGTTCAGGAAAATCATGTCCTGTCCGGTAATCGTCAAAATAGCGGTCTGCTCCTTTTTGGACTCGTAGGTGAGGTAAACATAGCCATTCGAAAACGAATCGCCGCGAAAACGGTGAGTAGAGTCGGCTTGCACTTTTTTCCATTTCACGTCCCCCACTTTTGGGTCGGATAATAAAATGCTTCCTTCTTGCGGTTTGAGCGTACCTTTGTATAGCTGGTGAGCCAGTCGGTCGGTGTACAAAGCTTCCCGGCCATATTGGTGGCACGGCCCGACGGCCAACCCTTCCTCAAAATGGTAAACCGATTGTGCCTGGTTTTGGGAAAAGACAAATAGTAAAGAGAGTGTCGCAAAAATCCTTTTCATTGAAAGCGGTTTAGTGATCTGACAAAAACTAAACTTAATAAAAAATATTAAGAACAATGGCTGCAATTTTCAATTAACTAAAAATTCACTAAAAAGCGGTCAAATTTGGCTCAAATAGCCCTTTTTTAAGCCTCGTACCATCATAATTCAAAAAATGGGACGTAACTTTCGGTGTACAATTTCACAACCATGATCTCAAAATTATCACAATCGATTATTCAATTTATTGCTCAACATCAATGGCTTATCTGGATTTGGAGTTTTCTGATCTTGGTTGCGTGCACATGGCCGGGCAAAGATATACCCGCAGCTCCCGTCGTAGGTTTTGATAAAATCGTCCACTCGGGACTCTTTACGGTATGGGCGATTCTCGCGCTGATTATTTACCCTGAAAAAAGCCGGCTGGTGGTGGGATTGGGAATGGCTTACGGGCTGGGGCTGGAATTTTACCAGCAGCTTCTGCCATTCGACCGCACTTTTGACTGGTGGGACGCAGTGGCAGACGCTGCTGGTGTATTAATCGGTTACGTTTTTACAAAACTGGTGCTGAAAAACTAGCGCCAGCGTTTGTACTGATTGATCAAACCGTTGGTCGAGCTGTCGTGGTTGGTAACCGGCCAGTCGTTTTGTAACTCGGGGTAAATTTTGTTGGCCAGTTGTTTGCCAAGCTCAACACCCCATTGGTCGAAGCTGTAAATATTCCAGATGATACCTTGTACGAAAATCTTGTGTTCGTACATCGCGATCAGGCTACCCAGTACTTTCGGCGTGATCTTCTTCACGAGGATCGAGTTGGTAGGACGATTACCCGAGAAAACTTTGAATGGCGCGATCTGTCCTATCTCCGCTTCGCTTTTTCCGGCGGCTTTCAGTTCAGCACGTACTTCCTCGTCGGTCTTGCCGTTCATCAATGCCTCGGTTTGAGCGAAGAAGTTGGATAGCAACATCTTGTGGTGCTCGCCCAGCGGATTGTGGCTGATCGCCGGAGCGATAAAATCGCAAGGGATCAACTTTGTCCCCTGGTGGATCAGCTGGTAAAATGCATGCTGGCCATTGGTACCCGGCTCACCCCAGATCACCGGACCAGTCTGGTAACCAACCGGCTTTCCGTCGCGGCCCGTGCTCTTTCCATTACTTTCCATATCACCCTGCTGGAAATAAGCGGCGAAACGGTGCATGTACTGATCGTAAGGAAGGATAGCCTGCGTTTGCGCATCGAAGAAATCGTTATACCAGATCCCGAGCAATGCGAGGATCACCGGAATGTTGCGTTCCAGCTTGGTGGTGCGGAAATGCTTGTCCATCTCGTGCGCGCCCGAGAGCAGCTGCTCGAAATTCTGGAAGCCCACATAGCAGGCAATCGACAAACCGATCGCCGACCACAGCGAATAGCGGCCTCCTACCCAATCCCAGAAACCGAACATATTTTCAGGATCAATCCCGAATTTCTCCACCTCCGAACGGTTGGTCGAGATTGCGACGAAATGCTTTTTCACATGCTCCTCGTCCGACGCCTTCTCCAGGAACCAGCTCCGTGCGCTGTGCGCATTGGCCATCGTTTCCTGAGTCGTAAAAGTCTTCGATGCGATCATGAACAATGTCGTCTCCGGATTAAGCGACTTCACTGTCTCCGCAATGTGGGTACCGTCGACGTTCGAAACGAAATGAACATTCAATCCATTCTTCGCATAAGCTTTCAGCGCCTCGGTGACCATCACCGGGCCCAGGTCGCTTCCTCCGATACCGATATTCACGATGTCGGTAATTTCTTTTCCCGTGTAACCCTTCCAGGCACCCGATCTTATCCGCGTCGAAAAGTCCTTCATTTTTGCGAGCACTTCATTCACATCCGGCATCACGTCTGCCCCATCCACGAGCACCGGCTCATTGGAACGGTTGCGCAAAGCGGTATGCAAAACGGCACGTCCCTCGGTCACGTTGATTTTCTTGCCGGTAAACATCGCCTCGATCGCCTCTGCCAGTCCTGCCTCTTCCGCGAGTTGGACCAGGTATGAGCGCGTGCGCGTGCTGATGCGGTTTTTGGAATAATCCAGTAGTATGTCCCCGAAACGGATGGAGAACTTTTTATGGCGGTCGGTGTCTTCCTCGAAAAGAGTTTTTAAATGCTTTTGTGAAATGGTTTTGTGATGCGTTTTCAGCTTTTTATAAGCCGCCAACTGATCAAAGGGGACGTTTGAAAGCATTGTTTCTGGCGTTATGGTAAAAAATCAAACCTTGGTTATGCAAAAATAGGGTTTTACGGCAGTTAATACGTGTTTTCCAGATTAACTCGCCTGGCAAACTCCCCGGAAATACCCCACAGACTCGGCGATTCCGGCCAGCGGCTCCTTCATATCTTTCTCATATTCAAGGCTGCACGAACCCTGGTATTTCACTTTCCGCAACATTTTCACAAATGCGGGAATATCAATAATTCCTCGTCCCAATTCGCAGGTCTTGCCGTCCTTGGTCGCCGCTGTCACGTTTTTGAGGTGAATGTCAAAAATGCGTTTGCTGTATTTGCCCAGATCCGCCACCGAGTCCTGGTTGTCGCGTTTGTTGTGCCCCATATCGAAACAAAGTCCGACCCGCGGATCCAGGTCTTTCACGTAGTTGTACACCGAGGTTGCATTCGGATACAATTTATCCTCCGGACCGTGGTTATGGATCGCATAGCGGATATTGTACTCCTTCACTTTTTGCTCCACATATTTCAAGTCGTCATGGTTTGGAATGCCCACGATCAAATCCACACCTACCCGTTTGGCATAGTCGAATGCATTGTCGATCTCCTGATGGGTTTTGGTATAAATTGGCCCGACCGCGTAACCGGTAACGTCTGCGTCCTTCAACTTCTGGTGAAACGCGGTGATCTCTTCGGCGGTACTTTTGTAGGGTAAATGAAAATCCTTGATACACAAATAATGAACATCTGTCTTCTTCATCATTTCGAGCGCTTCGTCCAGCTTGAAATGCACAAAACTGTAACCGGCCATACCGAGCTTAAATGTATCCTCCTTTTTAGCCGACGGTGCATTGCTCTTTTCCGGAAGCGAAATGATACTACCGGCCATGAGCCCGGCGATGCCTTTCTTGACAAATGTTCTTCTCGAATTCATTCTGTTCAGATTAAATTAGTTGCTGTATACGTAAAAGACGAAGAGTCGCAGATTTACCACCTATCGACTCAAATCTTAAGTTTTATACCGATCCGGTTGGCGACGCCCGTAAGCAGTATCACCAGCAGCGAAAAACATGCGGATTTGACAAGGCCCACGAGCCCGGTGCGGAGATAGATCGGCAGGCTGATACCGGCCAGCGTAATAACCGCATACCATAGATAAGGAATAAGATAACAGGTCAATGTGGCGGTACCGGCGGGCTTGATAATGTCCGCCCAGTTTTTGGTTCTCTTCAAATCGACCAGCCAGAATAGAAATGCGAATGCGAAAAGGCTGATCCCTGTGCAGATGCCCACCCATGCCGGTGTAGCCCTGATTTTGGAAATACCCCAGAATGGCCGCGTGCCAAAACCGTAGGCGAGGCATATAATGCCCAACAAGATCAGGATTACAAGAAAAGTGTTGTTAACTGTGTTCCGGCCATTCCGGTAAATCACCGAGGCTACTACGCCGCCCATTACAAACGCGGGCATCGAGCCGCTCCCTACGATCCAGACATGCTTTTTGACCGGATCAAGGAAATCCAGCATACCGGCGAAGCTCGCCAGATTGAAAAGAACAAAAAACATCCAACCGGCGATCGCCCACGTGAGGCGGTCGCCCGTGAGCAGGTAGGTAAGCGCGCCGAGCAGGTACGACCACCCGATAAGCCCCAGGATTCCATACCAATGCGTTTCCATCCACGACGGATTTTCCGCATCGCCGCCTTTATAAATCACAGCCAACCCTGCCAGCAACAGGTAACCTCCGATTTTCAAAGCCGTGTGAAGTCCCTTCCTTTCGGGGTTGGAAGGGTACACATTCCAGATCAGGAAAAAGGCGATCACCATACCGATCTCCCAGACATATTTGCTGACTACCATCGCTCCGTCGGCAATATTCTCATAGTTTACGATGAATATACCCATAAGCAACAATGCAAAGGTCCGCTCGGCGATATGCCTCACAATCAATGCATTCGTATCCCCCTTTTTCCTGCGGTTCGCGATGGCGAAAGGAATCGAAAGGCCGACGATAAACAAAAAACCAGGAAATACGACATCGGAAAGACCCATGGCATCTTCCGCGGCCTTGCTGTGTTCGAGCCATTTCGGAACGTCTTCGAGTGACCATAGATCGTTCACAAAAATCATTAAAAACATGGTGACCGCACGGAAAACGTCGATCGAATCCAGGCGGAGCGAGGGGGAATAAGGGGGCATCATCAGAAAGTTTGGTTTAGGAAGACCTAATATAAATGTTTTTCGCTTTCTGACGACATTCGCCTTCATTTTGCGTTACCGCAGGTACCTTCAAATACTAATATTCCATCCGAAATTTGGAAAGACCTGATCCCTTCTCTCGGGGCAGCTCCTTTGTCGGCCCCGTAGAACAGAAATTTCGCACAAAGCGGCCAATACTCCGTGGAATCATAGCGCGGGAAATCGCTCTCGTTCGGCAACTTGCTCATATAAGTGAGATCAGCTTATAATCATCCTGCGTGAGATGAAAGCGCTCATTTTTGGGAAAAGCATCCGGAAAAAGCAGCTTTTTCATCACCACCTGCTAATCGGTAAGGCCGAAAGCATTTTTGTTAGCCATATTGAACGGCTTCTCCACGAGCCGGTCGGATCTGTCCATATAGGCCCGACCCATGGAAGTATTTGTTTTCTCCATCCTCCCTTCCCCCAACTCTTACTCATCCCAATCATCAACCTGTGACCCTTCCTCCGTCTTCGTCGAATGTGCCACCGCCTCGTTGATATCCTTCATTTCCGATGGAGTCAGGTCGCGCCATTTCCCTACCGGGAGGTTGTCAAGCGTCACGTTCATGATCCGGACGCGTTTCAGCTTGTTCACATTGTAGCCCAGGTACTCACACATCCGACGAATCTGCCGGTTGAGGCCCTGCGTCAGAATAATAGTGAATACAAAACTGCTCTCTTTACGCACAAAGCACTTTTTGGTAATAACCCCCAAAACAGGCACGCCCGACGACATTTTCTGTATAAAATCGGGGGTAATGGGCTTGTTTACCGTTACTACATATTCCTTCTCGTGATTATTCCCCGCCCGGAGAATTTTATTCACAATGTCGCCGTCGCTGGTGAGGAAAATCAACCCTTCCGAAGGCTTGTCGAGCCGGCCGATCGGGAAAATGCGCTCCTTATGGCGGATGTAATCGATGATATTCCCCTTGATATGCCGCTCGGTGGTGCAGGTAATGCCCACCGGCTTGTTGAATGCGATGTAAACGCCCGCCTTTTTTGCTTTGAGCGGCTTACCGTCGACGCGCACGTCGTCGCCCTCCGTCGCCTTGTCGCCCAAAACTGCCTTCCGGCCGTTGAGCGTCACGCGGCCCTGCTCCACGAGCTTGTCGGCTTCGCGTCGCGAACAAAACCCGGTTTCACTGATAAACTTGTTGATCCTGACTGGCTCCAATGCTTTCTATACTTTTTCCAATGCCATATTTGGCTTATCGGGCGGCAAATTAATTCAAAACACAAAAAAAATGTGGTTACATATAAAGATTCATGCGTTTTTGCCCTTTACCTCTGCAATACTCATTATATCCGATCACAAAATAGAACAAATTGCCGGTCTATGAAAAATCGCTTTTTACTAAGTCAAATCTTTCTCTGGATAACCATTCTTTCCCTGCACGCGCAACCCGCGCGGAGGCCCGTGGAGGTGATCGTCACCGCCGACCGCGACGACTGGACTTACAAACCCGGGGACAAAGTACAATTTATCGTCAGTGTGCTGCGCAATGGAAACCCGGTCAAAAATGCACAAGTGCGTTACGAAGTGGGGCTCGAAAAACTTGACCCTACAATCAAGGAAACCAAAACTGCTGCCAACGGTACATTGACCATCGACGGCGGGACCCTCAAGACGCCCGGCTTCCTGCGCTGCATCGCCTGGGCGACCGTCGATGGCGTGGAGTTCCGCGGTCTGGCAACTGCCGGTTTCGACCCGACGAAAATACAGCCGACCGTCGCGAACCCGGAAGATTTTGACACATTTTGGGACAATGCGAAGAAAGAGCTGGCGGCTGTACCAATAGATGCGAAAATGACTTTGCTTCCGGACCGCTGCACCGAAAAAACGAACGTTTATCATTTGAATCTCCAAAATAACCGCCAGGGCGTACGCGTGTACGGTATTTTGAGTATTCCCAAAAAAGAAGGCAAATATCCTGCGCTGCTCCGGGTACCGGGCGCCGGTGTACGTGCATATTATGGGGACGTGGCGACTGCCGATAAGGAAATTATCACGCTCGAAATAGGTATTCACGGCATTCCTGTTATCATGGACCCCTCGGTTTACCTCGATATGGGCCAAGGGGTGTTGAACGGCTACCCGGCGTACAATCTGGATGATAAGGATAAGTTTTATTACAAACGCGTGTACCTCGGCTGCGTACGTGCGAACGATTTCCTGACAAGCCTGCCGCAATATGACGGTAAAAATCTGGCCGTCACCGGCGGAAGCCAGGGCGGCGCGCTATCGATTATCACTGCGGGCCTCGACCCGCGCGTGAAATGGCTCGGCGCATTCTATCCCGCATTGAGCGATGTGACCGGCTACCTGCACGGACGCGCGGGCGGATGGCCGCATTATTTTGATAAAAACGGGGCCAAAACAAACAATACCAAGGAAAAACTGAATACAGTTTCCTACTATGATGTGGTCAACTTCGCGCGCCGCGTGAAAGCGCCAGGGCTCTATATGTGGGGGTTCAATGACGAAACCTGCCCGCCTACTTCCATGTACGCCGCCTACAACGTCACTAGCGCGCCAAAAGAACTGAAACTCTACCTCGACACCGGCCACTGGACGTATTCCGACGAACGCGATGCGATGAATAACTGGCTGGTCGATAAGCTCAAAGGCAAGTAATCTTCACAAAACCGGAACATACATTGATGGATCGCAGATCATTTATTGAAAAGTCGGCACTCGCGGGTGCTGCGTTCTCGTCGCTCCCGCTGCTGACGGCATTAAAGCGCGCCTCGCCATACCGCACGGCGCTCATCGGTACTGGCTGGTGGGGTACCAACATCCTGCGGTGCGCTGTCCAGGCGGGCGAATCCAAGCTCGTGGCATTGTGCGATGTGGACCAGAACCAGCTGAAAATCTGCTCCGAAGTTTTTTCCAAACTTACCCCGGACAAGCCGAAGCTCTACAAAGACTATCGCGAAATGCTGGCTAAGGAAAAACCGGAGATCGTGATCGTAGCAACACCCGATCACTGGCACGCGTTGTGCTGCATTGCAGCGATCGAGTCCGGTGCACATGTGTATGTCGAAAAGCCTATTTCACATACCATTAAGGAAGGCCGGGCGATGGTGAATGCCACACGCAAGCACGGGCGGATCGTACAGGTGGGTACGCACAGGCGCGTGTCACCACATAATGTGTCGGGTATGGAATTCCTGAAATCGGGGAAGGCCGGAAAAATAGGGATGGCCCGGGCATTCGTGCATTATGGAGGCGGTCCCGGCCAGAAAACACCGGACGCCGAGCCGCCGCAGGGCCTCGACTGGGATTTCTATTGCGGCCCGGCGCCCCTGGTTCCTTATAATAAGACCATCCACCCCAAGGGTTTCAGGAATTACCTCAATTTCGCCAACGGTACCTTGGGCGACTGGGGCATTCACTGGCTCGACCAGGTATTGTGGTGGTCGGAACAAAAATACCCGAAGAAGGTCTACTCCACAGGTGGTCGTGCGATCCGGCAGGACAATACCGATGCCCCCGACCATCAGGTGGCCGTGTATGATTTCGATGGTTTTACATTGGAATGGGAGCACCGCAATTTTGCTGCGAACAATGCGGAAAAAACGCATCCTAACCAGGCCGTGGGCGTGTATTTCTACGGAACCGAAGGCACATTCCACATGGGCTGGCTCGACGGCTGGACCTTCTATCCTACCAATCCGAATAAACCGGTAATCCACCAGGACGCACAGCTCAACAAACCCGACGACCAGAATATTCAGCAGCTCTGGGCCAATTTTCTGGAATCAATCAAGAGCAATAAACCGCCGGTCTGCGAAATTGAAGTGGGACAGCGTTCCACGAATGTGGCATTGCTGGGGATGCTCTCCTACAAGCTGGGAAGGAGCATTATCTGGGATGGTGAGAAGGAAATCATTCCCGGTGACGAGGAAGCGAACAAGCTGCTGAGCCGGGATTATCGCGGAGAGTGGAAATATCCGCAGGTGTAGGGACTGAGTCAGAAATGATCAGGGGTTGCCAAGTACTGTCAGTTGCAGTCAGGTATTGTCAAGTGTTGTAGGATTATTATCTGCAAAATATCATGAAGACAACACCTGACTACACCTGACCATTTCTGACTACAAATGACCACTTCCGACCATTAGTCAATCTTGATAACTTCGGCAGGGATATTGTACTGATCCACCGCTTCCCGGGCAAAACGTACGTGTCCGCGCGGTGCCATCAGGTATAGTTTCGCACCCTTCATACCTGCCAATTCGCTCAGCAGTTTCCACTTGGAGATGTGACCGCGCATCTGGTCGGTTTTCATGCAAACTTCCAGGTAATGACGGTTGAACATATTTACGCCTGTTACATCCGGCGTAAAACGGGTATTATCAGCAGCCCTTTCGTAGGACTTGGGTGTTTCGTACCCTTCCATGTTGGCCTGAATGTCCTTGAACCCGTGCGACTGTGCCCACTTTACGACCAGTGGGATAAATGCTTCCTTTTCCATAATATCACGAATAATTTTCTGCTTTATTCCGGCAGTTTCTACAATACAAATCTTGACTGAGCAGAGGGTATACGACAGGAGCGATATTCCCGGTTGTGCAGGATCTTTCAATAAAGGTAGCCCATTTTCCGCAGAACCCCAAATTAGCGACCCGCGAGGTCAATCTTCAAGCTCATCCTTAAAATTGCTGAAGGCAGCGAGTAACTCGCGGTGTGCCTTGGCATTCTTCTGAACCAGTGCCAGTTCCACACCCTTCCGATAAATTTCCTCTGCCTTTTCAATTTTTTCCATTGCTGCAAAAAATGCGCCAGCGTGGTAGTAAGTCGGAAGGTAATCCGGATGTTTTTCGAGAAGAAGATCGAAAAAACGCACGGCTTCCCTGAGGTCGGACTTGGAATATTCGATCGCGAGCGCGTAAGCATTGAACGGATCGGTCGGGTCCTCTTCGTAAAAAGCGAGTAAATTGGCGAGTAGGGAGTTATTCATCGATATTATTATGCTTGCATACTATTCACTTTTCCCTTAATTTGCCCGGGCAAAGTTATTCTAATCAAACGCAAAGATAAGTAACCATACCATCATGAAAATACTCGTTTGTATAACTAATGTCCCCGATACAACAGCCAGGATAAGCTTCACCGACAACGACACCAAGTTAAACAAAAACGGTGTACAGTTCATTATCGGCCCTTACGACGACTACGCGCTGGCCAGAGGGGTAGAATTAAGAGAGCAATATAGCGGAAGCCTGACGGTCCTTCATGTAGGCGAGGCCGATGCCGAGCCGCAGATCCGCAAAGCGCTCGCCATCGGCGCCGACGATGCGATCCGTGTGAATGCCGATCCGCATGACTCCTATTTCGTAGCAGCACAAATTGCCCATATCGCAAGCCAGAGCAGCTATGACCTCATCCTGATGGGCCGCGAGTCTATCGATTATAACAGCGGCGTGGTACACGGGCTCGTGGGTGAAATGCTCGGTATACCCTCCTACTCGCCGGTCATGAAACTCGATATTGAAGGTAGCAATGCCACCATTACCCGGGAGATCGACGGCGGCAAAGAAGTATTGAAGGCACCGCTTCCGCTGGTTTTGGGCTGCCAGGAGCCGATCGCCGAATGGAAAATTCCGAACATGCGCGGCATTATGACAGCGCGTACCAAACCTCTGAATGTGGTAGAACCGGTCCCTGTGGACGATATGACCGCCCCGCAGACCTACCAACTACCCGCCCCGAAAGGTGCTTGCAGGATGATCCCGGCCAGTGAAGCCGAAACGCTCATCAAACTGCTGCAAACCGAAGCGAAGGTGCTGTAAAGCCCCGTGTATTTCTCACATTCAAATTAAAATGATCATGTCAGTCCTTATATATGTAGAACTCGATAACGGTTCAATCAAGAAAACTTCCCTGGAAGCCGTGGCTTACGGCGCGAAAGTGGCAATCCAAACCGGCGGCCAGGCTGTGGTACTGGCGCTGGGCAAAGCGGAAAGTGCGGAGCTTGAAAAGGCCGGACAATATGGTGCCGCCAAAGTACTTCACGCCGCCGACGCCAGGCTCGAACACGAAAACAGCCTCGCCTACGCGGACGCGCTCGTGCAAGCGGCCTCGCAGGAAGGCAGTAAGATCATTATCCTTTCCAAATCCGGCCTTGGCGACGCAATGGCGGCGCGCGCGGCAGCCAAACTAAAAGCGGGAATCGTATCCGGGGTAACCGCATTGCCTGAAACCGATGGCGGTTTCAAAGTGACAAGAAGCATTTTTACCGGCAAAGCGTTCGCTACAACGGAGATTAAATCGGATATCAAGGTGCTGGTAGTCCGCAAAAATGCCGTGGAGATCGACGAGGCGGGATTGACCGGCGGTAATGCAACCGTCGAACCATTCCAGCCCACGTTACGCGACAGCGACTTTACGGCCAGTGTGGTGAGTGTTGAAAAAGCGGACTCGGAATTGTCGCTGACCGAAGCGGAGATCATCGTATCCGGTGGTCGCGGGATGAAAGGACCTGAGCACTGGCAGCCGCTTATCGACCTTGCAAAAGCCCTGGGCGCGGCGACCGGCTGCTCGAAACCGGTTTCCGACCTCGACTGGCGCCCGCATCACGAGCATATCGGACAAACGGGCATTAAAGTGGCCCCGAACTTGTACATCGCATGTGGTATTTCAGGCGCGATCCAGCATCTGGCCGGTGTGAATGGTTCGAAGTGCATTGTGGTGATCAACAAAGATCCGGAAGCACCGTTTTTCAAAGCCGCAGACTATGGTATCGTAGGCGATGTTTTCGAAATATTACCCAAACTGACCGAAGCTGCAAAAAGCCTCAAATAGTGTTTCCAGGCCTATTTTTTCAAATTAGTTAAAGGAGCAATGTTAAAAAAAGGAGCTTAAAATCAGTTGATTAACCCATTTTAATTTTTGCCCCGGCAACAGCCGCCGAATCTTAACCCTTACAGCATTTTTTTATGCAGTAAGGGTTATTTATTTTTGCACCTTTGATCCGCCAATGGCGCTTTTCAAACAGGAACACTTTAAAAGGTTTAGTTGTTAATTCGTTGAAAATCAACTATCAGCCTTAAGACCATTCACCACGACTGTTAACCATTTGCGCATTTAATTCAAACGTGAAAAAAATCAAGTTAGAAATTCTGGGGCTTTCACCAAGCCAATCCCAAGCCGGCTCGTTTGCATTGGTACTGGGGGAAGAACTCGGCAACCGCAGGCTGCCTATCATTATCGGCGTATTCGAAGCCCAGGCCATTGCCGTCCAGATTGAAAACATAGTACCCAACCGCCCGATGACGCACGACCTGTTCAAGTCGTTCGCCGACGGCATGAATTATACATTGAAGGAAATCGTCATTTCCGACCTCAAAGAAGGCATTTTCTACGCCAAAATCGTTTGCACCGATAATCTTCGTGAAGTAGAAATCGACGCGCGCCCGTCCGACGCCATTGCGATCGGCCTGCGTTTCGACATTCCTATTTATACCTACGAAACCATTTTGTCGGAAGCGGGCATCGTTTCGAGCTCGATGACCGAAGAAGAGGATGAGGACGAGGACGCCGTTCGTGAAACGATCCGCCCCTCCGGCTCAAAAGATTCGCTCCGTGACCTTTCTTTCGATGAGCTGCAACGCATGCTCGATGATGCGCTTTCGAAAGAAGATTACGAGAAAGCGGCAAAGATCCGCGACGAGATGGGAAGAAGGAACTAAAACCGCCATTATAGTTAAAAATAGTTAAGGATTGTCCTGCAAAGGGCTGTTTTGAAATTTTAATCCTTATTTTTGCCCGAGTCGTCTTCCAGAAAACTGAACCAACGACGAGCGAAATCCTACGCTGTTATGCCTAAAAAAAAGAAGATCGGGAGTTACCCCAACGCAATGATCGTCATGAGCCTCACGGCTGCATTGTTTCTGATCGGCTTTTGCGGGCTCCTCGTGATCCAATCCAAAAAGCTGGTCTCCATTATCCGCCAGAACATCGAAGTGCGGGTGTTCATCAATAAGGAAGTTTCCAAGGCGGGGCAGGATTCGATACTCCGTATCATTCAGTCAAAACCTTTCGTATTGAATTCCGCCGAAACAAAGTCTATCACTTTTGTCTCCAAAGAAGAAGCCGCCAAGGAATTCATCGAAGGTACCAAGGAAGATTTCGCCACTTTTCTGGGCGAAAACCCATTGCGTGACAGCTACCGGGTGAAAATCCAGGAAGATTATTTCGAAGAAGCCAAACTGCAACAGATCAAAAAAGAGCTGGATCAGGTGAAGGGTGTGTATGAGGTGGTTTATCAGGAAGATCTGGCCGACAATATCAACCGCAATGTGACCAAAATCTATATTGTGCTGGCAAGTTTTGCACTGGTCATGCTGATTATCATTGTTTTGCTGGTTAACAATACGATCAAGCTCGCTATTTATTCGCAACGTTTTCTGATACGCAGTATGCAGCTCGTGGGCGCTACGAATGGGTTCATCCAGAAGCCTTACGTGATGCGCGGGGCCATTCAGGGCCTTGTCGGCGGCGTTGTGGCAGCACTCTTGCTGATCGGCCTGCAGCAGCTGGCGGTACGCAATGTGGAAGGGCTGGCGCTCTTGCAGGAATACGACAAGATTGTGGTCCTCATTGTTTCCGTGCTGGGCCTGGGCGTTGCGATCGGTGTCGCAAGCACTTACCAGTCGCTGGCGCGTTACCTGCGCATGGCCCTGGACGATCTTTACTGATCTCTTTTTCCCGCAGCGTGCTCCGGATTGTGTTTCCCCGGCCGGCATGTCGCAGTCGTTCCTCTTTCAGCCATTCAAGAACAGTAACCGATAAATAAACGTTATGAGTACTTCAAAAAATGAACTTCCATTTTCATCATCCAACTATGTGATGATGCTCGTCGGTATCGCAGTGATCCTCGCTGGCTTCCTGATTATGACATTCGACGGAGAAGAGTTTGGTTTCGGCTTTCTTGGCCTGACCCTCGGCCCCCTAATTACCATTACGGGCTTTATCATCGAGTTCTGGGCGATTCTCCGTAAACCAACCCATTCATGAGCATCTGGCAGGCCATTATTTTAGCAATTGTTGAAGGAATTACCGAGTTTTTGCCCATTTCTTCCACCGGGCACATGATTATAGCCTCCTCATTCATGGGGATCAGCCATCTGGAATTTACCAAAATGTTCACGGTCAATATCCAGTTCGGGGCTATTCTTTCCGTACTCGTGCTTTACTGGAAGCGTTTTTTCCAGACCACCGATTTTTATTTCAAACTTTTCGTGGCGTTTTTACCGGCAGCCGTGATCGGTTTCCTGCTGAACGATTTTATCGATGCATTGCTCGAAAATGTGTGGGTAGTATCGATTTCCCTCCTGCTGGGAGGTTTCGTGCTGATATTCATCGACCGCATTGCGAACGATACCCGCGAAAAGGTAATTACTTTCCCTACCGCCTTAAAAATCGGTTTTTTCCAGTGTATCGCAATGATCCCGGGCGTTTCGCGTTCGGCTTCGACCATTATCGGCGGTATGCTCAATGGCTTGTCGAGAAAGCAGGCAGCCGAATTCTCGTTCTTCCTTGCCGTGCCGACCATGGCTGCCGCGGGAGGTTACAAGTTGTTGAAAACGTACGATACCATTCAAAAGGAAGATATTCAGACTTTGCTGATCGGCAATGCCGTCGCATTCGTGGTGGCTATGCTGGCGATCAAGTTTTTTATCAGTTTCCTGACCAAATACGGTTTCAAAGTTTTTGGTTACTACCGCATTATTCTGGGCCTGATCCTGCTCGGTTTGCTGGCGTCAGGTTATAAGCTGGATGTTGTTTAGCCCCTTGATCCCCCTAATTTGAAACAAGAAGAAAACATACCCGACGAAGGGGAGGTCATCCTGATCGACAAGCCTTTGACGTGGACATCATTTGATGTAGCCAACAAGCTCAAAAGGGCTTGCAAATTCAAGAAAATAGGTCATGCCGGTACGTTGGACCCACTCGCTACCGGCCTGCTGATCCTTTGTACCGGTAAAAAAACCAAGCAGATCGACCTCTTCCAGGCGCAGGAAAAAGAGTACACCGGCACATTGGTGCTGGGCAAAACGACGCCTTCCATTGACCTGGAAACCGATATCGACGCGGAATATCCTGTCGACCACATTACGCCGGAAGTACTCGAAAACGCGCGCCGGCAACTTACCGGCCCTATCGAGCAAATTCCACCAATGTATTCCGCCATCAAAATCGACGGCGTACGTGCGTACAAGCTCGCGCGACGCGGGGAGGAGGCTGAGATCAAGAAGCGGGCGGTGGACATCAAGCTGTTTGAAATAGACGCTACCCACTTTCCTTCCATCGATTTTAGGATCATTTGTTCAAAAGGTACTTATATTCGCAGTATGGTTCGCGATTTCGGCGAGCTGGCCGGCAGCGGCGCTTACATGAGCAAGCTGTGCAGGACCAGGATCGGCGAGTTCGACCTGAAAGATGCGTGGGAGCTGACCGCTTTCATCCATCAGAAAAGAGTGGCTTTGAATTTGGAGGTTGACGAATGAACATTTATCATAGCCTGGATTCCTTTCAAAAACTGGAATATGGCGTCGTAACCAGCGGTACTTTCGACGGGGTGCATCTGGGACATCAAAAAATATTGACCCGTCTCAAAGAAATCACCGAGCAATCGGGCGGCGAATCGGTGGTCCTGACTTTCTGGCCGCATCCGCGTACGGTGGTGTCCGAAGACAGCCAGGGCCTGCAACTGCTTTCGACGATCGAAGAGAAAATTGAGCTGTTTTCCAAGCTGGGTATTCAGCATCTTGCGATCATCCCTTTCACGCGTTCTTTTTCCGAGCTGACTTCCGACGAGTTTATTAAACAGATCCTCGTAGAGAAAATCGGCACTAAAAAGCTTGTGATCGGTTACGACCACCGCTTTGGCCGCAACCGGGAAGGCAGTTTTGAATTTTTGCAAAAAAACTGCTCGGAATATGGTTTCGAAGTGGAAGAAATTCCCAGAGAGGATATCGAGCACACGGCGATCAGCTCTACACGCATCCGTAAAGCGCTGATTACCGGTCATATCCACGAAGCCAACGAGCTTCTGGGACGTGCCTATACGCTTTCGGGAACTGTGGTAAAAGGGAAACAACTGGGTCGTACGATCGGCTTTCCTACCGCCAACCTGTACGTGCACGAGCCTTACAAGCTGATCCCGATGAACGGCGTGTATGTGATCAATGCGGTTTACCAGGACCAGGTGTTCCGGGGAATGCTCAATATCGGCGTGCGGCCCACCGTGGACGGCACCATCAGGACGATCGAAGCCAACCTATTCGGCTTTGATAAAGAAATTTACGGCGAAGATCTTAAATTGGAATTGCTTCATTATCTTCGTCCCGAACAGAAATTCAATGGGCTTGATATGCTCGTTAAACAGATCGGAATCGATAAGGAAAATACCCTGGCCTATTTCGCCTGACCTCCACGAACTCTTTTTTCCTACTCATACAGTTTGCTTTTGCGAAAAGCGTGCCCTACCCGGCACGCTTTTATTATGCCTATACGTAAAATCCGGACCTAACCTGCTTTGAGTAACGGGTTCCGACTACCAATCCTTTTCCTTTATGAAACATTACGACGCTATTGTAATCGGTGCGGGCCAGGCAGGCACGCCGCTTTGCCGCAAACTGGCCGAATCAGGTTTGAAAACTGCATTAATTGAAAAAAGATGGGTCGGCGGGACCTGCGTCAACGACGGATGCTCCCCTACCAAGGCCATGGTAGCCTCCGCGAAAGCAGCCTGGTCGGCGCGGCACAATGAAACCCTGGGCGTGGGCGTAGGCGGCATTACCATCGATTTCGATGAAATCCTCGACCGCAAAAACAACATTGTGCACCGCATGCGAGGCAATTCCGAAAAGCGAATCCTCAACACGGCCGGTCTGGATCTGATTTACGGCACGGCCCGGTTTAGCGGCCGGAAAGAGATCACGGTTTCGTTAAAAGACGGCGGTACAGAAACGCTCACAGCCGAAAAGTTCTTCATCAACACCGGCTTACGCCCCGCTATTCCTGATATCGAGGGAATCCGCGCTATTCCCTATCTCACTTCCACGACCATTATGGAGCTGCCCGAAGTGCCCGAGCACCTGCTCATTCTCGGCAGCGGATACATTGCATTGGAATTTGGTCAGATGTTTGCAATGTTTGGCAGCAAAGTAACGCTGATCGAACCTTCGGAAAGGATTCTGAAAAATGAGGACAAAGATATTGCCGAAGCAATCGAGAAAATCCTTGCATTAGAAAACATCGACATTCTCACCAGCACCAAGGCAACCCGATTCTCCCAAAACGGGCATATTATTGCCGTAACGCTTCAAACCGGGGACATTAAAAGTCAGCGCTCGTGTACGCACGTACTCGTGGCCGCGGGCCGTGAACCTCGAATTAGTGAGCTAGGCCTGGAAGTAGCGGGCGTTGATGTCGATGAAAAAGGGCATATCAAGGTCAATGCACAGCTTGAAACTTCGGTCGAAGGCATTTACGCATTAGGCGATATCAAAGGCGGTCCGGCATTTACGCACGTTTCCGATGACGATTACCGGCTGATCATTCAGCATGTCGTTGAGAAAAAACAAATCAGCATTACAGACCGGCTTATCCCATATTGCATGTTCATCGACCCGCAGCTGGGCCGCGTGGGCATTACCGAACAGGAGGCACGGAAAAGAGGGCTGGATATTAAAGTAGCGGTCCTGCAAAACGATAGCGTGGCCCGGGCCATCGAAACCGGCGATGAACGGGGCATGATGAAAGCCATTGTAGATGCTAAAACAGGGAAAATCCTGGGGGCGGCGGTGCTGGCCGAACAAGGCGGCGAGATTGTCACGATCTTGCAAATGGCCATGATGGGGGGCGTTACTTATGAGCAAATATTGAATGGCGTTTTTGCGCACCCAACCTATGCGGAGTCGCTGAATAACCTTTTCATGACGCTTGAATCATAGCCGGCTTTCGCTTTTTTCCGTGAAAATGGATCGTTTTCCGGCTGATTTACGTACAAAAGAATATGCAAATCCATTTTGCAGGCCTGAACCACGTACCTGTTAGCAAACATCATGATCATTGCCGACCACATCAGCAAGTATTTTAATGGTATTGAGGCAGTTAAAGATGTTTCCTTCCGGGTTGGCGAAGGGGAAACGATGGTGTTACTGGGTACGAGCGGCTGCGGTAAAACCACCACGCTCAAAATGCTCAACCGCTTGATTGAAGCGACATCCGGTCGCATCGAAATTCTTGGAAAAGATATCTCCGCAGAAAAACCTGAAATACTCCGTCGATCCATCGGCTATGTTTCGCAAAACAACGGGCTTTTCCCGCATTACACGGTTGCTGAAAACATTGCAGTGGTCCCGAAACTGCTGAACTGGTCCGCAAACAACATTGCTGAGCACACCAGCCGGCTGCTCGGACAACTCAAACTCCCGAACGAATTCAAAGGCAAATATCCCGGCGAGCTCAGCGGCGGCCAGCAGCAACGCGTGGCCATTGCCAGGGCATTGATCGCCGATCCGCCGGTATTGCTGCTCGACGAGCCTTTCGGCGCGCTCGATCCCGTTACGCGTGCGAGCGTGCGCAGGGATTTCACCGAACTTCCTGCATTGCGCGAGAAAACCATCGTGCTCGTAACGCACGACGTGCAGGAAGCACTCGAAATGGGCGACCACATTTGCCTGATGGACAAAGGACGCATTCTGCAATCGGGTACCCCGGCAGACCTTTTGTTTAAGCCAGCCAACGATTTTGTGCGCGCATTTTTCGACGAGCAACGGTTTTTGCTGGAATTGAAAGCCGTTTCGCTCCGGGAAATAATGCATGTGTTACCAAATGCAGAAATTTCGTATCAACAGTATCTGAACCCGGACAACAATCTTTGGGACGCGCTGGAAATGCTCTCCCGGTATCAACTCGATCAACTGAACGTGCGGGCCGACGCTGGCGAAATGAAATCGCTGGGCATGGCGGACATCCAACGCATTTACAACCAGGCCAAACAGCAGGCATAATGGAAGAACAACAGTCATTGTGGGCATTTATGGCGCAGCAGTCCGGCAAGCTGTGGAGCCAGACTATGGCCCATATCGGCCTGACCTGTATTTCCCTGCTCATCGCGATCGCCGTCGGGCTGCCTCTGGGGATCTGGATCGCGCGGCGAAAAAAAGCGGCCTGGCTGGTGCTGGGTATTGCGGGTGTACTCCAAACCATTCCCAGCATTGCATTGCTCGGTTTTATGATCCCGCTCCTCGGGATTGGCGCATTGCCGGCCATTACCGCGCTGTTTCTCTACGCATTATTGCCCATTATCCGCAATACTTACACGGGCATTACGGGCGTCGATCCGGCCATCACAGAATCGGCGCGGGGTATGGGCATGAGCTCATGGCAGATACTGACGGGCGTTGAATTGCCACTGGCAATGCCGGTCATTCTGGCGGGTATCCGCACGGCCACGGTCATTAATGTAGGCGTAGCTACCCTCGCCGCCTACATTGCCGCGGGTGGCTTGGGCGAGTTTATTTTCGGAGGAATTGCACTGAACAATACACAAATGATCCTCGCCGGGGCCATTCCGGCAGCGTTGCTTGCGGTTTTGCTTGACTTTCTGCTCTCATTATTACAAAAGACAGGTTTGAAAAGAATGCGTAAAATTTCGGTCGTCCTGCCAATCCTATTGCTGTTACTCTCTTCATTTTACCTCATCCCTTACACCAAAGGTGCCCTGCTGGCGGGTTTTACGCCCGAATTTATGGGACGGGAAGACGGTTACCTGGGTTTAAAATCGAAATACGGGTTAGATATACCAACAGTAGTGATCAGCGACGCGGTGATGTACAAGGCTGCATTTGAAAAAAAGCTTGATGTTATCAGCGGGTACAGCACCGATGGCAGGCTGAAAGCATTTGACCTCGTGACGCTGAACGACGATCAGCACATCTTCCCGCCTTACTATGCGGCACCTGTCGTGCGGAGTGAGACCCTCCTTCAATACCCTGAATTACAGCCGGCTCTGGAAAAATTATCGGGTTACATCAACGACTCGGTGATGACGGAGCTCAACTACCGGGTCGACTACCTGAAACAGGCCCCCGACCGCGTCGCGCATGATTTTCTGGTATCCAAAAAGCTCTACCAAACGCCCAGGAACGGCAATAAGGGCACGATACGCCTGGGGTCGAAGATTTTTGCCGAGCAATACATTCTGATTCAAATGTATAAAGAGCTGATCGAAGGTGATACGGATCTCAAAGCCGTTACCAAAACCGGTTTGGGTGGCACAAAAATTTGTTTCGATGCATTGAACAATGCCGAAATAGATATGTATCCCGAATACACCGGCACCGGCCTGCTGGCGATCCTCAAACCACGCCGCGCACAGCTCGAAAGTCTCGGTGGCGACCGGGAAAAGGTTTATGATTATGTCAAAAATGAATTTTTAAAACAATATAAGCTGCAATGGCTGCGGCCTATCGGCTTCAATAACGCCTACGCGCTGATGATGCGTCGCGCACAGGCACAATCCTTGAATATTCAATCCATCACCGATCTGAAAAACTATGCAACTAATGGAAACCACCGGCATTAGGGAAGCATTTCACAATGTCAGAAAACATTCGGAATACATTTGCGGGCCGCTCGAAACGGAAGATTACGTGCCGCAGCCGATCGCATTCGTGAGCCCGCCCAAGTGGCACCTCGCGCATTCGACCTGGTTTTTCGAAACATTCATCCTCAAACCCAATGTGCAGGGTTATCGCGTCTACGATCCTGATTTCAACTATTTGTTCAACAGCTACTACAACAATGTAGGCGAGCGCACGTTCCGTACCGACCGCGGAAATGTGACCCGCCCTACCACGGCGGCGGTGTATGCCTACCGCAAATATGTGGACGAGGAAATGGACACGTTGCTTGAAGAGCTTACCGACCCGGAAGTCCTGGCCCTGGTTGAGCTCGGCCTGCATCACGAACAGCAGCATCAGGAGCTGCTGATTACGGACATTAAATACATTCTAGGTCATAACCCGCTTTTCCCGGTTTACCGTGAAGGGCAGAATATGGTAAACGCACGTAACACCGAAACCGGCTTTCTAACCATTCCGGAGGGAATTTACGACATCGGGCATCATGGCGAAGGCTTTTGTTTTGATAATGAACTGGGCAGGCATAAGGTGTTTTTGCATGAATTCGAAATCGCCAAAGGGCTGGTTACTAATGGCGGCTATATCGAATTTATGGAAGCGGGCGGTTATCAGGACTTTAACCTTTGGCTGGATGAAGGCTGGTCCTGGGTAAACGAAAACCACATTTCAGCCCCGATGTACTGGCATCTGATCGACGGCGTGTGGCATTATTTTACTTTGAATGGTTTGCAAAAGGTAGATCCTGAGGCCATTCTGAGCCATATCAGCTTCTTCGAAGCCGCCGCATTCGCGCAGTGGAAAGGTATGCGGCTTCTGACCGAATTTGAATGGGAAATCGCTTCCGCAAACCTCGACTGGGGCCAGCGGTGGGAATGGACCAACAGCGCCTATCTGCCTTATCCGGGCTTTTCGAAGGCGCCGGGGGCCGTTGGTGAGTATAACGGGAAATTTATGATCAACCAGATGGTACTGCGCGGGGCTTCTGTGGCTACCTCGCCGGGACATGCGCGCAAAACCTATCGTAATTTCTTCCACGCACACGAGCGCTGGCAATATACGGGCATCCGGCTTGCGCAATAATTTATTAGCTATGACAGACTTACAGACTTTTGCCAGAGACATTCACAAGGGATTGTCCGCACCACTGAAACACATTTCGAGCAAATACTTTTACGACGATATCGGCAGCGGGATATTCCAGGACATCATGAAAATGCCCGAATATTACCCTACCCCGTGCGAATTCGAGATTTTGTCGCTGCAAGGGGAGAATATCATTCAAAAACTGGCATTCAAAGGCCCGTTCCAGATTGTGGAATTCGGTGCGGGAGATGGTATCAAAACCCGCCAGCTGCTGAGAAAGCTGGTCGACCGGCAGGTCGATTTCACTTACGTGCCCATCGACATTTCGGCCAAAGCTATCGACGAACTGACGGCCAATATGCACAGCCATTTGCCCGGTTTGAAGATCAGCCCGATGATCGGCAACTACTTTTCGATGATGGAGGAACTGGCTGCATCAGGCGTTCCGAGCCTGCTGCTTTTCCTGGGCGGCAATATCGGCAATTACGAAGCGCACGAGGTCAGCAGCCTGCTCGCGGATTTCCGCAAATGCATGAACCCGGGCGATTACCTGCTGACGGGCTTCGACCTGCAAAAGAACCCAGCCACCGTCCGTTGCGCCTACGACGATCCGAGAGGCATCACTAAATCATTCAATATCAACCTTCTACACCGAATCAACCGGGAATTGGGAGGAAGTTTTAAAACCAACCAGTTTGACTTCTACTCGCATTATAACCCGGTCAATGGAGAGGTAAGGAGCTATCTGGTGAGCCTGGTACCGCAAAAAGTACACATGCGGCACACCGACAAGTGCTACGATTTCGACCGCAACGAGCTGATATGGACCGAACTTTCTAAGAAATATACGTTGACTGAAATCGAAGAAGTGGCGAAGGCCAACGGTTTCCGGGTCGTGGAGCATTTTCAGGACTGCAAGGCTTATTTCACAGACAGCCTCTGGACATTATAAAAACGGCCGGGATAGCAAGTGTCCCGGCCGCTTTCGCCTCAATTCCATCTCAGCATCCTAATCACTTAAAGCCCTGATCACCCCTTTCAACCTGAAACCGCAAACGCGGAAACCCGCCTTCTCCAAAGTTGCCTGGGAAATGCGGTTGCCGATATTGCAACGGGCAGCAGGTACGCGTCCCATTTTATAGGCAGTGCGTTTCAGCTCCTGCACGATATAGGTCGCATAGCCTTTCTCGCGATAACCCTCCCGCGTCTGCATATAAATATCCGCGTAGGGCATGTTGTAGTTAAGCATCAACCCACCGCTGGCCACGATCTCACCGCCCGCATCGATCACGTATTCGCTGTCGTCGCCATCCATCGGGTCGTTTTCTGAACGTTTACGGAAAATTGCACCCGGTATTTCAATGGAAGTCGCGAAATGGTCTTCAAAAAGAATAGCCTCCGCGAATGTGCTGTCGCAGAAACGGTACATCATGGTTGCCAGGAAAATATCGTTGCTCTGGCTCTCGATCCAGGTGGCCCGGCAAGCCTTTTGGAATTTCTCGAAAACAAGACTGGCATACTTACGGTACGGAGGCAGCAGGTAAAATTCGAAGATCGTATCGCGGTCCTGGCGGCGGTCGGTACCCCAGACGGAACCATAACCGACACGGACATTATCGATCCTGAACAGCCAGGTATCGGCCCAGCCATAGTCGTGGCACTTATTGCAGACGAACTGAAAGTGGTTTTCATGCAGGAACATCGTGCGAAAATCCCTGATCTCGTCCAGCCCGGTTTTGGAAGTACTGATTCGCATAGTGTGGCACGCACAGTGTGGAAAGGAATCGGCTAATAAGGTAGTATAATGGTATTAAAAAAACTAGCCGTGTTGCAGGAAATACAGCGCTTCCGGCTGCTTTTTTGTACGGGCAGTGACACCAAAAACACGTCAGCAAGGCAGCGGCGGTACATTCAATCGGACCGACATCATTATTCACCATATCCCAAACCGGCATGAGGCCTCTTATACAGACCATTACCTTACTCACGCTCGTCATTTTGAAATGCCATGCACAAGGGACCACCCCTTTGAAACTTTGGTACAAACAACCCGCAACACAATGGGAAGAAGCATTACCGATTGGAAACGGCGTACTCGCGGCCATGATTTTCGGAGGTGTTGAAACCGAACAAATCCAGTTTAACGAAGAGACCCTGTGGACCGGTGAGCCAAGAAGTTACGCACATAAGGGTGCGTCCGCGCATCTGGGCGAGATCCGCCGCCTTTTAAATGAGGGTAAACAAAAGGAAGCCGAAGCACTCGCCAACGAGCAATTTATGAGCCAGCCGATGCGGCAAATGGCCTACCAGGCATTTGGTGATGTGTATTTAGACTTTCCTGGGCACACGCAGCATACTGCATATGTGCGTGAACTTGATCTCCGTGGCGCCACTGTAAAAAGCACTTATCAGGTAGGTAACGTCCGGTACACACGCGAAGCATTTGCCAGTTATCCGGCGAAGGCTATTTATTACCGCGTTACCAGCTCTCAAAAAGGCAAGCTGAATTTCGCCGTACGCATGGACGCAATTCATGCAAAAAGGGAAATCAATGTGAAAGGCAACGAGATCGAACTGGAAGTTTATGTCGACAAAGGCGCATTGAAAGGCATCGCCCGCGTTAAAGTGATTACCGACGGAGAATTGACGCAAGCCGAAGGGAAATTAACGGTTGCTAATGCTACAAAGGCGACACTGGTACTGGCGGCTGCTACCAATTACATTGATTACAAAACCATCACGGGTGATCCGGCTTCCAAAACCGCGGAAACCCTGCGAAATGCACCTGCATTTGAAAAAGCATACGCCAGCCATTTAACGGATTATCAAAAACTTTTCAACCGGTTTTCGATTGTCCTTCCCAACAATAAAGCCAGCGCGCTTCCTACCGACGAGCGACTGGGCCAGTTCAAGAAGAACCCGGACGATCCCGCATTACTTGCGCTGTATGTACAGTTTGCGCGCTACCTGCTCATTGCAAGCAGCCGTCCCGGAAGCCATCCGGCCAATTTGCAGGGCAAATGGAACCACAAGCTCAATCCATCCTGGGACAGCAAATACACGGTCAATATTAATACCGAGATGAATTACTGGCCGGTAGAAACGACCAACCTCAGCGAATGCCACGAGCCGCTGTTTCAAATGGTAAAGGAAGTTTCCGAAACGGGAACCGAAGTGGCGCAGGAGCATTACAATGCAAAAGGCTGGGTGCTGCATCATAATACCGACGTCTGGCGTGGGGCTGCGCCTATTAATGCATCCAATCACGGTATTTGGGTCACGGGCGGGGCGTGGCTGAGCCTGCATTTGTGGGAGCATTACAGGTTTACGCAGGATAAGGCCTTTCTGGAAAAAACCGCCTATCCGCTTATGAAAGGTGCGGCCGCGTTCTTTCTTGATTTTCTAGTGAAAGATCCGAAAACGGGAATGATGATCAGCTCGCCTTCCAATTCCCCCGAAAACGGTGGCCTGGTCGCCGGGCCCACCATGGACCATCAGATCATCCGTGCATTATTTAAGGCTTGCATTGAAACTGCCGGTATCCTCGGGACCGACGCGGCATTTGCCGAAAAACTGGCGCAAACCTCGAAACAGATCGCCCCGAACCGCATCGGGCGCTATGGCCAGTTGCAGGAATGGATGGCCGATATCGACGACACCACCAGCCATCACAGGCACGTCTCGCATTTGTGGGGCGTGTACCCGGGCGAAGAAATCACTCCGGCAGCTACGCCCGATCTGTTGCAGGCCGCAATGAAATCGCTCCATTTCCGCGGCGATGACGGTACAGGATGGAGCCTGGCCTGGAAAATCAATTACTGGGCGCGTTTCCTCGATGGCGAACATGCCTACACGATGATCCGCAAGCTTTTCAACCCGGTGTACGACGCAGGGCAGAAAATGAGCGGCGGCGGTTCCTACCCCAACCTTTTCGACGCACACCCGCCCTTCCAGATTGACGGTAACTTCGGAGGTGCCGCCGGTATCCTCGAAACATTGGTACAAAGCCATTTGGGCGAGATCAATGTCCTTCCCGCCTTACCGGAAGCATTGCCCGACGGCCGGGTCAGCGGATTGTGTACCCGGGGCGGTTTTGAAATGGATATGGAATGGAAAAAAGGCAGGCTGACCGGCCTCACCGTTCGTTCAAAAGCGGGAAATACCTGCAAGGTACGCTATGGCGGCAAGGTGGTTTCGATACCTACGACGAAAGGGAAAACCTACCGTTTCGGCCCGGATCTTACTGTTTTGAAATAAATCCATTTTTTTTCGGCAGTGCGGAAATGCTGCTGACATACTGCTGTCACTCGGCGATGTTTAGTTTGTAATGCAATCAAACAATAAACTTTAAAAACCTTTGACATGGAGACTAACAACACCGCACAAGAACTGGCAGCACCCACAACCGTTATTACTGCCGAGGCACTTCTGGAACATTGGCAGGGCCACCGCAGGCTCAGCCGGAAGGTTATTGAAGCATTCCCTGAGGATCAGTTTTATACTTTTTCGATCGGCGGCATGCGTACTTACGCCGGGCTTACCATGGAGATGATCGGCCTCGCCGCTCCCGGTATCCGCGGTATCGCATTCGGCGACTGGACGTTCAGCGACCCTGTTCTCGATCACTCGACACCCGCACCGGCCACCAAGGCGGAAGTATTGCACCTCTGGGACCTTGTTACCGAATACATCAATACCCTCTGGCCTCAAATTCCGGCGCAGCGCTTCAACGAGGTAGAAGCTGCGTTTGGAATGTACGAGAACACGATCTACAATACGATCCTGTATTTGATCGATAACGAGATCCACCACCGGGCACAGGGCTTCGTGTACCTGCGCGCGCTGGGCGTGGAGCCACCATTCTTCTGGGAGCGCAACTAATTCGCTATAAACTCCGCCCCATTTCCGTATTAGCCTACTTGTGCATCACCGGCATGCACAAGGGCCGAAACGGAAATGGGGTTTTGATTTTTATGGAATGGTTTTAGTATCTACCTTAGCATGGTTGAATCATTTGAAAAAGAGAACTATGCCGCACATGAAATCCAAAGTATTAACAGTAGCCGCAGTTGCGGGCTTACTGTTTGCAACGAACTTTGCAAATGCCCAGGTAAGACAGCCCGCACCAACGGGACAGGTCCCCAGAGCTTACTCTGGTGCGCAAACGGCCCCTGCCGCCACATTTAAACCAAAACCTACCGGCCAGATAGCCCCGGAAGCACCAGGGCAGCTCGGTACCATCGTGCAACCCGCGCCGGTCGCAGCTCCCGGCCAGAAAGTGTCGGACGTGCAGGACCTGGGTTTTGAAGTCAACTCCCGGCCGGCCACTCAGCAGGGAATGGTACCCAAAGTAAGTACGTCGCAGGACCCGCGGACGATGCCGGAACGCTACCAGCCCCAGGTAATCCAGCAACAATCAGCCGCTGCGTCGGGCCAGGTGCAGCAGGTACAAATGCAACAGGTACCTTCGACAGGGACGCTTGCTCCCGCTTCGCAAACGGCACCTGCGCAAACCACCACACCGGCAACGACCAGCCAGGGTGTGCCGCAACAGGGACCGATCAATACGCAATCCACATCACCGCAACCGTCCAGCGCTCCCAAAGCCGCGTCTCAGCGCGTAGACCCAAAATAGCCTAGCCCCGGTCCTTCCGGGGTTTTTCATTTCCAGAGATTCTCCTCTTCGCCGAAACTTTGTTTGGCACAATCACACCCGTAAATTGTCCTATACTCACCCCGGAAAAGTCGGTAGGTGGCCGTATTTTTGTATCAACACTTCGCAAGCCGGTGACTATCCGACGTTCCGGCGGTTAACCCATATCGTTATGAAAACCTTTTATGCGGTCCTCGCCAATTCACTGGCAGCCGCGCTTACGAACACGTTTGTCTGGTTTGCCGTTACATTCTGGGTATATCTCGAAACCAGGTCCGTGCTGGCTACTTCGGTCATGGCGGGGGTTTACCTGGCTACGGTGGCTGTTTCGGGCTTTTTCCTGGGGTCGGTCGTGGACCGTTACCGCAAAAAGACCTCCATGCTGTTGTCGGCCTACGTCACCCTGGCGCTCTACATCCTGGCCCTGATCATCTACATTTCGACCCCGGAAGCTGCTTTTAAAGACGATTCGAGTATTAACCTCTGGCTTTTTATCACACTTTGCCTCTTCGGGGCGATTACCGGAAACATCCGCGCGATTGCATTATCGACAGTGGTTACCATCCTCATCGAAGAAAACAACCGCGATAAAGCCAATGGAATGGTCGGTACCGCGAACGGAGTGTCGTTTCTCATCGCTTCGATTTTCAGTGGTCTTGTTATCGGTTACCTGGGCGTATTGTGGATGATGGCGCTGGCCGTCGGGCTGAGCGTGCTGGTGATCCTGCATTTGCTAACGATTTCAATTCCCGAAAAAGAGGTTGTTCATTCTGAATCGACCACGCAGCATATCGATATCCGCGGCACCATTGCTGCCGTTAGCATGGTACCGGGGCTGTTTGGATTGATTTTCTTCAATACTTTCAACAACTTCCTCGGCGGCGTGTTCATGTCGCTGATGGACGCATACGGACTCTCGCTCGTGTCCGTGCAAGCCTGGGGGATTCTATGGGGTGTGCTGAGCCTCGGTTTCATCGTAGGCGGACTGGTGGTAGCAAAGCGCGGCCTCGGTAAAATGCCTCTGAAAACCTTATTTATCTCAAATATTGTGATGTGGGTGATCTGCATGATCTTCCCCATTCAGTCGTCCATTGTATTGCTGGGTATCGGCATGTTTGTTTACCTCTGCCTCATTCCCGTCGTGGAAGCGACGGAGCAAACGATCCTTCAAAAAGTAATCCCGCCGGAGAGGCAGGGACGTGTATTCGGATTTGCACAGAGCATCGAACAGGCCGCCTCCCCCATTACCGCATTCCTGATCGGGCCGATAGCCAAATTTGTTTTCATCCCCTTCATGACCACAGGCGCGGGAGTGCGCCTGATCGGCTCTTGGTTCGGGACCGGTACCGCACGTGGTCTGGCACTTTTGTTTGTGGTTACGGGCATTGTCGGGCTCATTGTCACAGTGATCGCCATGCAATCGGGCGCGTACAGGAAATTGTCGCTCGTTTACAAAAAACCGGCACCCGAATACGATGCCGACGAGGTGCCTGTGACAGAGGAAGCCTGATAGTCCTTTTATTTTTCAATCAACAACTAATCATTACAATTATGTTTGGACAAACCAAAGCATTCAGCGGGTATTCGGTCGATGACTTGTCGAAAGCACGACAGTTTTACGGGGAAATACTTGGAATAGAGGTATCACAGCAACAGGAAATGCCGGTACTCCATTTGAATATTTATGGAGGCTACGAAGTGATCCTGTATGAAAAGCCCAACCACGAACCGGCAACTTTCACCGTCCTCAACTTCCCTGTCAAGAACATCGAGGAAACAGTTAAAATGCTCAAATCCAAAGGTGTGCAATTCGAAAGCTACGATTGGCCCGGCTTTAAGACGGACGCCGATAATATCATGCGGGGAAATGGGCCGACCATCGCCTGGTTCACCGATCCTGCCGGCAATATCCTGTCAGTCATTGAAATAGAAAAATAATTACCCTTAACCTTCAACTGAAAACATGGACAATGTAAAAAGCACCAGAATGCAAGGCATTATCGCCTTGTATGATCTGCAAACTCCTTTTTTCGCGTTTGTAACGGAAAATATCTCCCACGACGACACGCAAAAGCGCCTGGATACCAAGGCCAACCACATCGGCTGGCTTGCGGGCGCGCTGGTGGAGCAGCGGTACGACCTTGCACGGCAGTTGGGCTATGGCGGGCATCAGCAGGCCAATGAACTGTTCAAAGAGTACAAGGGAATCCAGGATGGTGTGGAATATCCCGCGATTTCATCCTACCAAGAGGATTGGGACAAAATCACGCCGATCCTGAAAGAATCGCTAAGCAGCCTTACCGACGAAGAGCTGGAAAGGCGGATCGATATGGGTCCCGAGTTCTCGATGTCGCTGTACGAACTGATCACGTTTTCGATCTACCGTGAAGCGAATATCATCGGGCAGATCGCGCTCTGGCGGAGGTTGCTCGGCTATCCGGGCATGCGGTACATGTAAAAATAGGCGGAATTGTGTTTTCTTGCGGGTCAAATATCGACCAGGCATTCTATGAAAATGTTCCAGCAAGGCATTCAGCTCAAAGCCAGAAGCCGCGGTTTCCACCTCGTTACCGGAGAAATTCTTCAAGCTTTACCATCGATCGGCGAAATCAAGGCCGGGATGTGCCAGGTATTTATCCAGCACACCTCGGCTTCGCTGACGATCAATGAAAATGCCGATCCGACGGTCCGGATCGATTTCGAGATGTATTTCAATAAAGCGGTCCCGGAAAACGACCCCGACTATCGCCACGACTACGAGGGCTCCGACGATATGCCGGCACATCTGAAAGCATCGCTACTTGGAAGTTCGGTGATGGTCCCCGTGCGGAATGGGCGCCTTGCGCTAGGAACCTGGCAGGGCATTTACCTCTGCGAACACCGCGATTATGGCGGCCCGAGAAACCTGATGATCACTGCCTGGGGCATTTAGGCATCCGCGATCACCAGGCTGAACATCATACCCGCGCCGGTATTGGGCCGCGCGGAAATCTGGCAGGAAATAGCCTTGGCAAGGTCACGGATCAAATGCAATCCCAAACCTGATTTGATTCCGATCGCCGCATTGTCGTCGTACAGCGCGTTCAACTGCTCCTCGGAAGCACCGGGGCCATTGTCGGTGACCGACAGCACGATCCGTCCGTCTTCCGCCCTCGCCTCCCAATGTATTACGGCATTTGGTGTTCTTTTTAGCGCTTTCACCGCATTGTTGGTCAGGTTTTGCATGATCGTACGGAGGTAATCCTCGTCGGTCACGACCGTCAGTGAATCGGGATTGTCGAAAGTAAATGCGATGTGCTCCGTCCCCGAAAAGAATTTCCGGATGTATTCAAAAAGATCGTCAACCGCAACGCGCCGTGCCTGCGGTTTGAACTGCTGCATCTGGCTCTTGCTCCACAGCAGCATCGACTCCATTCCTTCGAGCAGCGATTCCGCCGATTCTGTAAGCCGTTTTTGATGGATTTCTGCCGCGTCCGGGCTCATCAGGTCGGGCGCTTCTTTCTGCAAATGCAGGAAATTGACGAGGTTGGCCACCGGGCTTCGTAAATCATGACCTAATATGGCAAAGAACCGCGCCTTGACCTGATTGGCCTCGTCGAGTTCGTTATTCAAATGCAGGAGTTGCACGTTGGTGCGCTTGCGCATCCGGTTCTGACGGTATAGCAACCCTCCCACTCCCGCAAGCAGCAGCAAGCCGCCCGTTAGCAGCCACTGTTGCCTCTTACGGGCTTCGAGTTCAAGGGTGTTGATCTGAATCTGCTTGTCGCGCAATGCGATTTCGCGCTCCCCTTCCAGTCCGGCGATCTTGTTCTTTTCTTCCTGCGAAAAAAGAGAATCCTCCACCTCCTTATACGCCCTGAAATTGTAATACGCATTACGGAAGTCCCCGCTTTGCTCCTGCACTTCTGCCAATGCGCCGGTGAAGTGCGATTTATAACTGATATCGCCATTTTCCTCACTGACTTTAATGGCCTTTCGCAGGTATCGCTCAGCTTCTTTCAATAGTTGTGACTTGCTCAGAATGCCTTTCGGAAAAAAATTGTCTTTATACATTTCCAGGTATGCGATACCCATGTTGCCCAGGTTGCCGGCTGCCTCGATATGTGCGGGGTTCACTTCGTTCCAGAGCCCTTCGGCTTTTCGCATGTGAGCCAGCCTTGCATTGTAGTTGCGGTTTTCGAGTGACGCCAGGCTACCATATGCTTTGGCGAGCCCTTCCATATTGCCCGCCTGCTCGTGCATAACCACCGCTTTGCCGAAATACCGGCGCGCTGCGACCGTGTCCTTCATCTGGTAATAAATGCTGCCCAGGGAGTTCAGAGAGTTGCCCACCTCCCGCGCCGTATTATAAATGTCCGACTCTTCGAGCTGCTCACGGATCTTCAATGCTTTTTCACTGTAATACAGGGCTTTGCGGTAGTTCTTTTGGATCATGTAAACCGATCCAACATTGTCGTACGCATTAGCCATCAGGTACTTTTCGCCCTGCTTTTCCGCTTCCTTCAAGCTCAAAAGATAATAGCGGATAGCCTCAGGATAATTGGAAGCAATGTTGGCCTGTGCCACGCCGATATTATTAAAAGTAGTGGCCATATTATAAGTATCACCCATATTACGGAAGACATCCAGGGCACGCTGGTTGTAATACATACAGGAATCCACATTGCCCATATCGCTGAATGCCCTCGCCAGCGCTAAATTGAATACACCGATTCCCCTTTCCCAGGGCATCGCCTGCACGTGTGCGAGCCCCAGCTTTGCGTATACGAGCGCGCGCCTGGTGTCGATAAAGAAGTATTCTTCCGCGATGCGCTTGTAAAGCCGACCTTTCAAGGTGTCGTTTTTCGCCTTGGGAAGCTCCGAGACCAGCGAATCGATCAGTGCCTGCCCCTCTTTCTGGCCATTCGCCTCAAAAGCTATGAACAGCAGGGACAGCAGGACGGTCAGGGCGCGCATGGGAGCTATTTAAGGTTGATCAACGAATGCTTGAAACTCCGTCCTACCGGCAATGTATAGCTGCCGATATGCACTTCCTGAGGGGTAATCTTTTCGATATAATGCCGCTGCACAGCGTAACTGCGGTGAATACGCAGAAATGATTGGAACGCCTTTTCGAGGAGCAGATTACCAATAGACGATAGTACACTGTATTTGCGGCTGGTGGTCACAATGCGGGTGTAATCTTTCAACGCTTCCAGGTATACGATATCGTGCAGGTTCAGCTTGATCTGCTGGTGACCGTCCTTGATAAACACCGTGCTGTCGCTTCCAAGGCTGTATTCGAAGAGCTCGGCCTTCCGCTTCATTTCGAAATAATGCTGCACGCGCTGCATGGCATGTGCGAAACGTTCGGCCCTGATCGGTTTGACCAGAAAATCAAATGCTTCCAGTTCGAAACTCTCGGCGGCGTAGTCGGGATAGGCGGTGATGAAAATGCATACAGGGACCTGCATCATTCCCGCGCGAAATTCGAGACCGCTCACGCCGGGCATGTCAATATCGGTTAGCAACACATCCACCTGCATTTGCTGCAATGCCACCGAGGCTTCCATAGCGGAAGCAAAGACGCCCACGATTTCCAGAAAAGGATACTTGCGTGCATACATGAGCGTTGTGAGCCGGTCGATTTCGTCGTCATCAACAATCACACAGCGATAAACCGGAACGTCATGCATAATAAGGAAGGCGGAGTTTTTGTTTACCAAATTTAAAAGACTTTGTCAGAAAAGCAGGCTTGTTGTTGCCTGTTTTAGTTACTGGTCTATTTAAAATGTCGTTCATCGAACGCGCATTGCAACCGCTCCACCCAACCGATACTTTTGGGTACGCATCGATTTAAAAGTAAATCTCCATGAAAAAGATATTGATCTTCCTGTTAATCAGCGCCATAACCGGCTGTTCCGATTCCTCCAAAGACACGCCCGCCCCGGGAGGCGACAAGGAACCCGACCCAACTACGGTAACGCCCCCCGGAAAAGGTGCGCCCGGCGTCGTAGGCACGACGGGCATTAAAGCGTGGGACGATCTTTCAGCTTCCGAAAAAGACAAAATCAAGGGATGGAACACGATTTTCATGCATCAGTCAGTCGGTACCGACCTGGAAGACGGTGCTGCGGCGAACGGGTTCCGTTTCGAATATTTCGACTTGAATGAAAAGCCAAGCAAAGGACTGAGTGGCAATGTGTTCAGCGCCTCGAACGGCATGCCGCTGGAAAAAATCGCGGAATTTAGAAGGAACGCGCTGGCACACAAGGAGATCCTGAAAATCGCAATCTTCAAATTCGGCTACGCCGATATCCGCGACGAGGATATGGAGGCGGTCAGGAATGCCTATCAACAAATGATAGATGACCTTCGCACGCAAATACCCAGCTTACGATTTGTCCATATTACCCCGCCGCTGGTTTACATCGTTACCAGGGATGAAGGGAATGAGGCCAAAATGAAAATGGGCGAATGGATGAAAACCACATTTGCGGGAAAGGACGTGGTGTTCGACCTGCAAGCGGTGGAATCCAACGACGGGGCCTGTAAGCTGGGAAATGTGTGGCGAATTTGCGATGAATACCGCTCTACCGCATCGTGCCCGAGCAAGAGCCAGGGTGTGGACGCCCCGGAGGGTCAGGGGCATTTGTGCGAAGCGGCGGCGACAAAAGTGAGCAAGGCTTTTCTGATGAGCATTTACAACACCGGAAAATGAAAGCAGCCGCCTCTCCTCACCGCCATTGAAATATCGTACCTGATCCGGGCCCGTCGTTCGTCAAGACCCTGTCGCACAATGCGATTTGCCTTAGAAACGAGTCCCTGTCCGGCGCCGTGAGAACATTTCCCGCTGAAAGGTACTGATGCGTGGTCAACTGGTCCATGCAAGATACAACCATTTGTTTCCCGGCCGTTCCGGCGAAATTGGCATCGCATTGTAATGCATATCGCAGCATATCGGTATCCAGAATACCTGTCCTGAATTCGCCCTGGCGACCATGTGGACCGTTTGTTTCATGGGCATTGTTAACGAGCGTTACCGGATAATTCTCGGCGGACATCCAGCCGTTTCCATGCCGGCTTTGGTAGGCCCGCGTAAGGTAATAAACCGTCGCATCAGGGATCTGACCGTTTCTGTTTAGTATTTCAAATGCGTTCTTACTGGTCGTATTGGAACGGGTTACGTGAGGGAATATTCCGAAATCCATGTCCAGCAAAATCCCCTGTCCCCCCTCGAAAATGTGGTTTTCAAAACCCATGGCGAACAGTTCCTTCTCAGTTAGCAGGCGTATAATGCCACGGGCGATCTCCACATCACGCATAAACTGTTCGATCCGCATGATTTCCAGTTCCAGCGCTTCAATACAACTTTCCAGCCCACGTGCTTTGAATTTAATACGGTAATAATCACGTACTGCCGCCAGCTTTCGGCCCAGAATAGCCGGAAAGAACAGGTCTTGAACGTAAAGTTTATACGGCCCCAGGTTGCGCTCGATGGTTGCGCCGAAACCCACTCCTACCGTCCCGTGAGCGAGGTTAGCGCGGTCATTTACATTATAGAATTTATCAAAAGGTGTGGTAACCATGGCCAGCGGGTCTGCGAACAGCACCGGACTTACGCCCAGGCGCCGCAATGCACCGGATTCCCTGGCCATACCCGTCGGGTCTATCGTGCAAAACCGCGAGAAAAAGGTGGGTATTTTCCTGAAAGTGCCCGCACCAAAGTTCGAGAATACATGAAAGTGGCCTTCGGCATGCACTACCGTGTGCCCGCACTGGTGCCCGCCATTGAAGCGGATCACCACCGGATGGTCCAGCTTGGAGGAAAGGTAGTCCGTAAAAACACCCTTTCCTTCATCGCCGTAGCCCATTCCTAAAACGATATGGACACCCCCCATTTACAATGCGATAATACCCGAAGTCCCGTGATCGCGGCGGACGAGTGAATCTTTGACGGCAACCAATGCATTGGAAACAGATTGCCGCGTTCTCGCATCAAAGCTGCTCATCGCGACGTCGGCGTTGACTCCCTTTACCAGCGCCACCGTGGTTGCGATGAGCTCTGCAATATTGTTCTGATCTTCGAGCACCAGGAAACGCTCCCCGAGTATTCCCTTCCATTGTGAAAACACGAAATGGTCGTTGTGATAGCTCGCCTCGTTGGCATGGATATGAAACACGAAGTATGATCGGCAAGCCTCGTTCAGCAGTGACGGTGCGGCAAGGTTTTCCCTTCCTTTGTACCCGCATTTGCCCTGCAATAAATCGGCTGCCATCTGATCATGAAAACCCTCATCGCCGATTGTGAAGAGGAATCCTTTTTCGCGTCTTTTCTCAAAAGAATCGATTGACGTGTGCCGGGCTGCGAAGTACCAGGCCAACGGGTAACTTTCGCGATTTTGCCCGCCTCCTCCTCGCTCGATGAAGATTTTCGACAGGCAGTCGTCCAGCTCCATTGTCCCCGATTCGAACTGGCCCACCTGCAAGGGGTAGTCGTCCGAGATATGGTCGCCCACAGCCATGAACATGATTTGCGGATCGAGAATACCATTATCGATCAATGTGTTCATCAAAGCACCCAGCTTGTTTTTGATCAGGTTTTCGGGAATAGAGCCCATAGAGCCGGTCACGTCGAGCGCAACGATGATCGGCACCGACTCCGGGTGCAACTGCGAGTCTCTTGATTCCCGAATATCCACATTGTCCGGAGAGAGATCGGGGTGTATCACGCCCAGCTTGTTTTGCGTGAAGTTGTCGTCAATTGATCGGGTTTTGCGCGCCCGGCTTACGCTGTCATAAGCATCGCTGCTCCATGATGAATAGCCCATTGTTTTAGATGTTTAAGTGTATGAATTGTGATGGAAAATTTCTGTCGAGTAGCTCACGGTACTTTTCGTAACATACCAGCGAATCGTCGTCGGAGCTCAGGAGAAAATCGACGAATTCCGGATGATGCGTCTTCCGCAGCGACGTGCCCAGACCGGAGCGGTCGCCCAGAAGGTAAGCGCCGATGCGTTTGACCATTTCCAGGTCGGCATGTTCGGTGGCTTTCTTGCCAGCCAGTAGCTGGCTGGGGTACCAATGCCGGTAAGCAGCAGATATCGTCGATACCCGGCCGTTCAGATCTGCTGTGTGATAAAATCCCGCAACGGCAATCCCGTGCGTTTCGGGCACAAGCAATACCTGCGCGGGCGTAAGGCCCAGGTGCGCACGTCCTGTGTTCCTGTGAAGCAGCATGCAGAATTCGAGCAGGCGCGACAGCACCCAGTTCACATGATCCTGCGGCAATGTCAGGTTGACCAGCGGTATTGCACGCTGAAAGAGCAAAAGACTGTGATCAGAGTCCCAGCCGTAGGACATATACCGCTTGAAATGCGCTGTCGCGCCGGCGAACACTTCCTGCTGGTTCCGTTTCGCTTGCGCGATCACCTGCCGGTCGCCCTGGTAGAGTACCCAGTGGTCGTTGGTCAGGAACCTACCGGAGTCGTCTGTGAAAGCAGTCCCGCTGATGAAATGGCGGTGCATTGCGAGCAGGTGGTTGGTGGCGTCCTGCGCGCGGGGATCTTTGCATTTATCAGGATGAATGGCTTTCATAATTTCCCGGAAAGACATTGCCGTGCTGTCGGCCAATGCATTGTAATGGGTGGCTTGCGATACCTGCTCGATCATGCCGCTGTCGTCTGTCATGGATAGCTCTGTCGTTAACGAATACCCGCAAATGGCTGTGAGAAAGCCAAGGTATCAGAACTAACGGCACCAAGCGAAGGTCATTGAGCATGCGAATGGCGCGAATGAGCAATCGGCGCCGCGAGGGTTGGGCGGGCCATATTCTGCCCTTTGTCACAATCCCCCCCTGATAATGTCGCAAATCACATCTCTTTTTGTGAGCCGGACCCGCTTAGTTTGTAACATCGAAATAATGTAAGACAAGCTGTTACAAAGCCGCCGTCCAAACCCGATCGGAAACAATGGTAGAAGTGTTCAAAACAGACGTAGAGAAACAAAGCCAGGCAAATTTGTTGGTCGACCTGATTTGCCTTGCATTCACCGGTTACCGGGCCAGTTTTGATCTCGAAGATTGCGACAGGGTGCTGCGCATCAGCTGCGAAGGCGCGGCAATATGCAGCACCGGCGTAATCGGCCTGCTGGAAAGTTTCGGCTATGAAGCCGCTGTCCTGGAAGAGAGCCTTTCAGAGAATGTGTATACCGGCGTCGCGCAGCTGACTGAATATGAAGCCGCGATAAGCTTGCGGCAGGGCGGTATGCCATCATTTTCTTCATGGTGAAAAGTACCGATGAGCCGGTATGGGGCACTATCGCTATTTCAGATTTTGCAAATCCTGTTTTATCCAAATAATATTTAACTACATCAACTATGAAAAAGACAAAGATTATCTTCTGGGTTGTAACGGGGCTATTGGCCGTCATGCTGGGAATTGGGTCCGTGTACGATGCCATTTCAGCACCTGAAGCCGTGGAGCACGTGACGCGCATCGGGTATCCGGCTTACATTGTACCCTTCCTGGGTGTCGCCAAAATACTGGGCCTCATTGCGATCCTCGTTCCAGGTTATCCCAGAATAAAGGAATGGGCCTATGCAGGCATCTTTTACGACCTGCTGGGTGCTTTTTACTCGCACATCGCATTTGGCGACGGTCCCGATATGTGGGCAGGATTTATCATTGGCTTTGCGCTGATCGCCGTTTCGTATATCTACCACCACAAGTTGCAGCGGCAAACCTTCGCGGTCGTTTAGTGTGCCGCGTCATCCGTGGCAATTCCACCCTTTTTTGATTCATCAACAACTCAATCCGGATAAAGCTATGTCAACCAATCATTCATCCATCGAAACCAAAACAAAGGAAGCTGTGGACAGGAAACAACTATTGCATGACCTCGATCAGACGGAGCAGGATTTTTACACGGTGCTCGCCTCGCTGCAACCCGGGCAGGTTAATATGGTCCCGTTCGAAGGCAGCTGGACAGCCGGACAGGTTGCGGAACACATTCTGATGTCCGAATCCGGCATACCCGAGACGGTACTCGGCTCCACCGAGGAAACCGACCGCCCGGTAGCGCAGTATGTACCCGTAATCGAATCGATTTTCCTTGATTTTACAGCAAAATACCAGGCCCCCGAGTTCATTATCCCTTCGGACGGCCCCCACGACCAGCATCAACTGCTCGAAGCCTTCAAAGCGGAACGTGCAGCGATCCGCGAGATCGCCGCTAATGAGGACCTTACGCTCACCTGCACCGATTTCGAGTTCCCGCAAGTCGCTAATCTCACCCGCTGGGAATGGCTCCAGTTTGTCCTTTGCCATTCGAAAAGGCATACCCGCCAATTGCGGAATATTTCCGAAAAAGTTAGCAGCCAGACCCGCAGCTGATAGCCCAAAGATTGATAACTTGCGGACTCATTTTATTACCTAAGTGTTATGTTCCGTAAGTTATCGTTCCTCTTATTATTGATAGTCGGCATGTCGGATGGCTTTGCCCAGGTTGCCGCAAGCAGTAAAAAAATAGCCCCGTTTCAGATCAGGCTCGTGAATGGCCAGCAATACACGTCGTCGCAGCTCGCTGCGGGGCCTGTGGTGCTCATCTATTTTTCACCCGATTGCGAACATTGCCAGAGTTTTACCAAAGACCTGCTGAAAAATTCCAGCGTAGTTGCCAACAAGCAGGTAGTGATGGTCACTTTCCAGGCTATGGACATGCTGAAACCCTTCGTGAGCCAGTACAGTCTCGGCACATATCCGAATTTCAAAGTAGGTACGGAAGGCACCTCCTACCTTGTGCAGCGTTATTATCAGATCCGCTCGTTTCCTTACATTGCTATTTATGATAAAAAAGGAAACCTTGTAAGGACATTTGAAGGCGAACAACCTCACGCTGAAATCTTTAAGGCTCTAAAACAAATCTGACGGCCATAGCGCCCCGCATTCATTCCATCTAACTTGTGAACATCGCGTCGTAATGCGCCGAAGGAGCGAGAATGCCGCCGCTCTCCGAGTAAAACGACTTGTCGGTGAGGTATACGCCTTTCTGCGTTTTGGTCCATCTACCGTTCGCCATCGGGTGAAAGGTCATGAGTTTATCCCAATTCTTGTAGTACTGATGGCCGTTCGTTTCCTGCAACCCAACCGACATTCCGGGAAAGGGCTGTAAACGGGCGGCCACATTTTTGTTCCAGTCGACCAGGATGGGGTTCACGGTAAGGTCTGCACAGAAGCACGGAACCTTCTTTTCGTAAGCCAGCTGAGTAATTTTCATGGTCATACTCAGCGTCTTGGCAATCGCCTTTACGGCAATCGCCGAATATCCCAGCTCTATGCGGTGTGCGGCATCCTCCACGGTATGTGCGCTTTCGTCCGCGGCCACGCGCACCCCCAGGTCGCCTACGAAAGCTTCATTACTTTCCTCAAACGGTTCCTCGATCACCGCGATCTGCCCGAATGCACCGATCTTTTTGGCGTGGTCGAGGAAACGGAGCAGCGTTTCCTTTTTTTCGTAGCGCCCGTTGGCATCGAAATAGTAGGGAATCTTCCCGTTTTGGGTATAAGGCGTTTCATAATGGCCTATGGCTTTGTGCACGGCTGTCAGGAACGCAATGTCCTTCTCGATCATTTCCTGCTGGGTACCCGCCGCGCCGGTTTTTAGCTTCAATATAAAATAACCGTCATCCGCAGCCTGTTTGATCCGTTCCGGTGAAGTTCCGACGGCAAACGACGGGATGCTGGCCACTTTCTCGTGCCGGTACGAAAGCCCGGGCCGGTACGCGGCAGGCACCATGTCGTCGAACTGCTTTATACCGTTTTCCTGCGCATACAACAGCCACGCCGCGTTATCCACGCACACAAGGGCGTTCAACGCGAATGTTTTCCTCAGATCCGGATTGCCTGTGATTTTCTTTCCATAAGCCAGCACTTCCGGTAAAATGTCGTCGAGCAACTGCACCGGGTCGCCGAATGACGTCCCTTTAATCATTTGCAATGCCCGTTCGCTCATAGCATACATTAATGCATTACCGGCACTTTCTGAATGGGCTGCGAAGACCTTCGAATCCGACCACAAAACACCCTGCGTACCCAGACCTACCTTCCGGATACCCGAATCGGATTCCAGCATCGCTACGGCCTGCCAGCTGTCGGTGATGGCACTGCCTTTGAAACGGTACGGATTCAGCGGCTCCCTTTCAAAGTTGGAGCTTACGTTTTTAATGGTGATCTTTTTCACGGCTGGCTTTGGAAATGCGTTCGGGATGGGGTTTTCGGGCGCAAATATGCCGGCGGCGGCCAGCATGCCTGCGCGGCGGGCGAATTCGCGTCGGGAGAAATGTTCAGGTTTTCCGGAAATCATGGTCTAGGATATGTGTTTCAAGTAGTCAGACTCCATAACAAGCTGCTACCCTGACCCAATATCTGAATTTTATCCAGTTTTAGTAAACCAAAATACCAGTTCCGGCTTCAAAAAAAATTCCGCAATGTACTTCGTCATAGTTTGAGAAGTACATTGCGGAAGGCTGTCAGTTGCCATTACTCTGCAAGGCACATGGCCATCAGCGTATCAATCGGCCCCACTTCCGCGTCCGGACATGTAACCTGTTGGCGAACCATTTGAATGGTAAACACCTTAGTCCTCATTTTGTAGGGAACCGTTTCAAACAAGACATCAAACAGAAAATCGATCGCATACCAAAGCGACCGCCCATTTGCCCAAACGGCTTCCACATGAACGATGTACGAGGTAGAAGAATCCCCGGGATAGGCTTCTTCGAGCCTGATACTATGCAGGGGCCTTCCCAAATCCGCGCAACGCGCGCTGAATGGCTCCAAAGCTTTCATCAATTCTGCTCTATCCATGCTAGTATTCCGTTATGATTTGACAATAAATTCAGCAAATTCCTCATATCTTCTTCGGCTACATGCCCGCAAGGCCTATATCTAGCCTTTTCATTCCAGGCATCAAACAGCAATCCATTAGCCTTGGCAAGCTCCGGGTGCAGCGCGAACAAAATTTTTCCGAGAAAGTAAAGGGCTTACTGAATTTATAACAGTAGCTATATTACTGATTATCTTTTATTTAGCTCTCAAAAACCAGTTCCATTCTTCACCCTTTCGAGCACTTTTAAAGCCTCCCAGCCAATGACTACAGTTATTACAAAAAATAAAAACAAACCGCGCGAACTTCGAAGTATTCGTCAAACCACATTCAACTCATTTCCCAGAAAACGTGCCACAAATTCGTCGTCCACCAAATTCGGGTATGCCTGGATCACACGCGTGATTTCCTCGTACTGACCGGGAGAAAGGGATTCTTCCGGGTTCAGCGTCCATATGCCCTCCATCAGACCCTGGCGGCGGAGTACCTCGTGCACGCCGGTAATGCAACCGTGAAATGCATGGGCCGGATCAAAAATGGCGGCGTTCATATCGGTCACGGCGACGTTCGTGGCGAGCATCGAAGCGGCATCGGCATAGCCGGTTGCCAACGTATGCTTCACGGCCACGAGCAGTTCAACGGCCTTCTCTGTCCAAACCGCCCAATGGCCGAGCAAACCGCCCACAAAGCGCTTTTCAACTATTTTACCGTCGATTTCAAAGCGGTATGGCGTCAGCAGATCGGCCACGATATTATCGTCGTTACCGGTGTAAAGCGCGATCTCCTCGCGGCGGCCCGAATGTGCTACGGCCCGCACGACGTCCAACGTCTGATAACGGTTGAATGCCGCCACTTTGATGGCATATACATTGGGAATTTCAGCAAATTGCTGCCAGAAATCGTAGCTGTAAACCCGCCCGCCGATGGCGGCCTGCAAATAAAACCCAAATACCGGGATGACTTCCGCCACTTTCTTCACGTGCGCGAGGATCTCGGATTCCGGTTCCGCTTTAAATGCCGCCATGCTGACCAATCCAAGGTCGTATCCATATTTCACAGCAATTTCCGCCTCCGCCACGGCCTGCTCCGTCAATCCGCAAATACCGGCGACCTTGATGAATGGACGATTCAAAGCGGCCCGGTCGATCTCATCGGCCGCGATACCGAGTACCTTTTCAAACAGATTCACCTCCGGATCACGGATTTCGAACTGCGTTGTGTGTACCCCCACCGCCACTCCTCCGGCCCTGCTGGCCATATAGTAGCGCGTTAAACCCCGCTGCCTTTGTTCGTCTAGCTGTAAGTCGCTCGTCAACGCCAGCGGATGCGCCGGAATTACCGTGCCGTCAAACAGCAGCCTTTTTATATCCTCTTTTAACATATTCCAATAATTACTTAAATATCAAATTATTAATTAAGTACTCCTAGACCATACCAGTCACTCCCATCCTCCCTTTCCCCAACACTCCCCTTCTCAAAACTGCCCCTTCCGCTCCTGGAAATGCGTCGGCTTATTGATGGTTTTACCGCCTTGCAGCAACCATTGGGCCGTAATGCCGATCATCTGCTTCAATGTCGTACGCGGGTAGCCAAATAAACGGAAGGATTCCGCCGCGTTACTCAGCAGGGCCGTGGCCTGTTCCTCGCCAATAAACTGCGGTTCGATGCTGAATATACGTCCGAACTCTTTCGCCAGCCAGCGCAGCGAAACGGTCTCAGGCCCGGTGATGTTCAGTACCTTCGAAGGCGACTCGCAATGCAGCAGGGAGCGGATCGCCATTTCGTTGGCATCGCCCTGCCAGATCACGTTCACATGCCCCATCGTGACATCCAGCGGCTTGCCGTTCAGCACCGATTTCGCCACTTCCAGGAGCACGCCATATCTGAAATCAATCGCGTAATTCAGCCGGTAGAGCAATATCGGTGTGCCATAAACCGACGAAAAGTATTGGAACATCCGTTCGCGGCCGAGGCAGGATTGCCCGTATTCTCCTACGGGATCGGTTCTCATTTCCTCCGTGGCCCCGCCAGAACCCACCGGTGTGAACGGGTAAACATTACCCGTCGAATACACCACGATCCTGGATTTCCGGAATTTCTCGGCCACGCGCCCGGGCAGGTAGGTGTTCATCGCCCAGGTGTAAGGCTCGTTGCTCGAAGTCCCGAATTTCTGTCCCGCCAGGTACAGTACGTTTTCAACCTCCGGGAGGTCCTGCAACTGCGTGTCGTCCAGAATATTAGCGACAATCGTTTCGATTCCCTCGGCATTCAGCTGTTCCACCAGCCCTTTCTCACTGAAACGCGACACGGCGATCACACGTTTGTCCAGCCCGGCCCTCTCGATGGCCTGCATGGTGAGCCTGGCAATGCTCGGGCCGATTTTCCCTCCCGCGCCCAGGATCATAATATCGCCGTCGATGCGCTTCATATCCTCAATCAGCGCGTCGGAAGGACTAAGCCATTGTTCCTCAATAGATTCGATACCGTTCATTTTTATTTAAATAGCGGATTGTTAAAAAATAGTTCTTTGACATTGGCCAGCGCCAGAGCGAAAATGATAAGCAGGCCTAGGCCTGCGAAAATCCTGACAAAAGGTTTATTGACCTTATCACCCATGATACCGGCATCGTTGCCCACCAGGTACATCGCTGTGCCAATAAACGGGACCACGAAAATCGTCACGCTCTGCGCGAAAACGATTAGTTCGAGCGGCAATTTACCGAAGCGGATCGCCACAAACGCTCCGATCACCATCACTAGTGCGACAAGGTAACGCACCTGCTTGGAAGAGAAATTGCTCCCCAGGCCAAGCGCGTCGCCCAGTAGCGTCCCCCCGACGGATGCATTGCCAATCACCGACGAAAATGCAGCGCCAAAAAGCCCGGTCAGAAAGAACGCAGAGGCATTGCTCCCGAAAAGCGGTTCGAGGGCCTTGGCCATGTCGGACGCGGAGTTGACCGCTATACCTTTGGGTTTCAGGATCGCCGCAGCACAAACGATGACGATCAGGCACATTACGCCCAGCAGGATTATGCCCGTGTTGCTATCATTCCGGCCGTGTCGCGCCGTTGGGTTGGTCCGGATCCGCTCCTGTATCAGGTATGACTGGTACAACGCGCCGACAATGGAAAAGCACGAGGCCGTAAATGCGATAATCAGTCCCAGCGAACCTTCCGGCACTTCGGGTGTTACCAGTCCTTTGACCATTTCAGGACCGCTGGGTTTGGCCCAAAATAGTGTAGTAATAAATGAAAGCAGCATCAGAACAATCAGAAAGATCATTGTTTTTTCAAGCACCGAATAAAAACTCCGGAAAAACAGCAGACAAATCGCAAATGCATTGAAAAACAGAATCCACGGCACCGGCGACATATGGAACAACTCGCCCGCGGCAATGCCTACCCCGACCGAATTCCCCGCCTGAAACGACGAAGCGACCAGAAAAACCCCGATACCCATCGCTACGGCAGCCGCTTTACCCCATTTCTGCCGCACGGTTGCCAGCAGTGATTGATCGGTAGCGAGACCAATCCGAGTAGCCATGCCCGTAAAAATGGCCATGAAGAAAATGGCGACCGCGACCAGCCAAAGTAAGGAGTAGCCATAGATAGCCCCCATTTTTGAAGTAATGGTCATTTTGCTCGGCCCAAACACGAGCGCGGCGGTGATCATACCGGGCCCTAGCGACCTGAGCCATTTAAGAAATTTCTCTTTGAAGTTTTCCAAGGTAAAAGGGTTTGGCTTTGAGTGAAATATGAATGATTGATGGATTACGGGCACGTGCCCGTAAAGGTAGAAAAGATTTTGGATAATCTATTTTCACGAAAATTAATTCTTGTAAAATTCGTAATTCTCCTTGGTCACAATGTCGATCGGCATGTAGTTCTGCTTAGCGACAGGCGCATTCATGACAAGCGTCTGGTAAAGTGCCATCATACCGCGGTAGCCCTGGTCGTCGGGGCGGTGGCAAATCAGGAAGTCGATCACGTTATCCTCGAGGTAGTCCACGTTTTCCTTCACAAAGTCATAGCCGATCAGCGAAACGTGCGTGCGGTGGCTGTTTTTCAGGAAAGAAGCGACCGTATGCACGCGCGAGTTCGTAACGAATGCCGCGCCGATGTCCTTATTTAAATGGAACACATAAGTAAGGTGCCTGGCCACCGACTGGTAGTCGGTCTCCCGGATATCGATCCGCACAATCTCGTTCGGTTGGTTATTGTCGTTGAAATATGCCCGGAAACCGTCCTCGATTTCCAGGTAGTTAAAGTTATCGATCTCCTTCGAAATATTGATGATCAGCACTTTCTTTGCAGGTTCGAGCCTGTAAGTAAGCAACTTCGCGCCCACGTACCCGCTCCTACGGAGGTGCGGGCCTATGTACGAGAGGCTGTGAAGGCCGGGAATGTCGGAATCGATAAAGAGGAAGGGCGTTTTTCGCCGGACACATTCCGCTGCGAACTTTTTGGTTTCCTCAATGAACGAGGGTGAGATCAGAATCCCGTGAAAACCCCCTTCGAAAACGTGGCGGATCTGCCCGGCGAACGATTCTTTGTCATTCAGATCAAACAGAAAAACCTGCACCTGCACACCGTACTGCTTCATTTCTCCTTCCGCGCGGCGTATCCCGTTCAACGGCGCCGACCAGAAATCCGTTTCTTCCGACACATCGGGAATCAGCGCGGCGAGGCTGATGATCTTTTTCGAAGCCAGCCGGCTCGCAAGGATATTGGGCTGGTAGTCCATTTCCTTGATGATCGCGTTGATCCTCGCCTTGGTTTTCTCCGAAACGCCCGTCCGGTTATGCAACACGCGGTCGACCGTAGCCGTGGAGACATTGGCACGCCTGGCGATTTCCTTCACGCCGAACAATTCGTTCTCTTTTTCCATTCAAAGGTTTATTCGAAGGGATAAATATAAGTGTTGCACGGCCATTCCTGCAAGAGGATCGCCGGAGTGGCTCTATCCGTCGGACATAAAAGGAGGAATGGCCGGGTATTTACCATCGAAGGGCGGACTATCGTATTTCATCAAAATGCCATTCAAATACCCAGCAACCTTTTCAGCCGCTCGTAAAACCCGGTGTCCCGGAATGTAAATTGCTTGTGCAAAATATAATTGCTCAAAAAGCTGGCGCCCATCGCCACAACTTGTGAAATCAGTTTGTTCAAATTAACTTCCTTCACCGAAAATGGGATCAGGAAAGTAAATGCCCCAAACCACTGGTTTGAAATATCATACAAAATAGCGGAGCCATAAACCGTGATCAGGCATGACCAAATCGAGACCAATATAAATTTAACGATCTGCCTCCGGCTTTGCGTCGTATTTTTTGCATTGAAAGCAAAAAGCCTGGTCAGGAAATACCCGACAACGAATGAAAACCAGTATCCCGCAAACAGCGCCGACTTATAGGAAATAAGAAGCCATTCCTGTAAAATTGTGGCAACCAGCAAATTGGACAATGCACCGGTCGCCGCAACGACAAAATAGGCAATCAGATCGCGACGGTTGAACAGTTGATCGGGCATAACGAAGGTTTCAGAATAGCCAATATAGTAGTTTAACAAACATCAATTCAACTAAAAAGCCAGCCAACCGTATGAAAAAAGCATTACTATTTGTCGCGCTCCTACTCCTGAACACCGCTGCCGCATTCGCGCAGGAAAACCAGTCGGTGCTGTGGGAAATCAGTGGTAATGGGCTTAAAAAGTCGTCTTATTTGTTCGGGACTGTCCATATAGCACCTATTTCACTGTTGGATAGCTTCCCTCAACTAGCGCAGATTGCCGTAAGTTGCGATTACGCGGTCTTTGAAAGTGGAGGCTTGCATATTGGAAACGTTCCGACCTTCACTGAATCTTCTCAGCCGCCACTCGATTCACTGTTTACACCGAAAGAATATGCGATTGTAGACAGCTTTTTTACCGCTTCCCCACACGGAAGTATCCGGCCACACAACAACGACGCTGATCTTTGGACAATGCTGCAAGTAGCCCTGACAATTCAAGAGGGAGGTGACAATATTCAATATGACCCATTCGACCACCTGCTTCGCTACAAATTGAATGGATTAAATAAGCCCATTTTTCAATTAGATAACCCTAACGAAGTGGATAGTTTAATAAATAGTTTTAATTATCGGAAGTTAGCCGGATTGCTGGTACATGTTATTAATGAAAAGGCGGCCTTCCAACAGCTCGCTCCATCCGATGCGAAAGAATTCGGTTTGTATTCCAAAACGCTGCGCAATCCGCTTAAACTTGACGAAACTGTCGATAAGAACCTAGCAAATGCCACAATCGGGCGCAATGCGCATTGGCTACCTAAAATTGAAGAAAAATTACAAGAAGGAAGCTGTTTTATCGCGGTCGGGCTTGGGCATCTGAAGTTCCAGACCGGACTTATTCAATTACTTAAAAAAGAAGGATACATATTAAAGCCAGTCAATCTCTGAACTGCTATAAATTACCTTCCTGGAATTCTAAAAGCTTACGACTTGTTCTCCTGCCTGGTTCCGAAAACAATATCCTCGTGCACGAAAACAAAACAATCCAACTTGAAATCTTAATCAATACCCCCGCGTCGAATATTTGGGCGGCGCTTACCGAGCCTGGCCTGATGGGAAAATGGATGCTCGATACGCCCGTTGAAATACTAACGGATTGGCGTGTCGACGGTTACCGGCTGGAAAAGGGCGATTTGCATGGGTTAGCATTTGAGAACAGGGGAAGAATAATCCGGTTTGATCCGTCGAAAACATTGGAATACACACATTGGAGCACGCTTTCCATCATTCCGGATGTCCCTGAGAATTATTCCGTTGTTCGTTTTGATTTGCAAGAAACTGAAAACCAAACGCTTTTAACCCTCTCCATCGGAAACCTGCCCACATTTGAGATCTTCAAACATATGGAGTTTTACTGGAAAACTGCGCTGCATATGCTCAAAGCAATGGCCGAATCGCGGTAAGGATTGCCTCGGAAGCGATTTGTTTGCATTTTAGGAGCCGAAAACTATTCACTCCCATCACTCAATAGCATCCTATGTACGTCAACCGCTACCTTTCCCCTGTTATCGTCTACTACTATTCCTGGCGGATGGTCCTGTTTTCGATCTTTACAGGTTCTACTGCCATTTTTGTGTATGAATACCTCGGCTGGAAATGGGTGGCGATACCCTGGCTTCCCGTGTCGCTGGTTGGTACGGCTACCGCATTTTTTGTAGGTTTTAAAAACAACCAGTCGTACGACCGCAGCTGGGAGGCCCGCAAAGTGTGGGGCGCCATTACCAACCATAGCCGCTCGTTCAGCGCGGCGGTACGCTCTTTTACGACCTGCTCGCCCGATTCCGACAATATCTCCGCCGCCAAAGAGAACCGTATCATCGTGCACAGGCATATCGCGTGGTTGTACGCACTAAAAAATACGATGGTCCAACGCACCGCCTGGGAGCATAAAGACCGTGCTAGCGAACGCCAGCGCAAGGCATTCAGGCGGTCGCAAGTCCCCTGTGACGTCGAAATTGCCAAATACCTGCCCGAAGCCGAGCTCGCGGCGATCAAAGACAAAAAGAACCAGGCGACGCAAATCCTCGACCTGCAATCGCAGCACATCCGCGACCTGCGCCGCGCCGGCTCGCTCGATACCTATCAGCACGTGGCCTTGCAGGACCTTATTTCAAAGCTCTACGACGAGCAAGGCAAGAGCGAAAGGATCAAAAACACGCCATTCCCGCGCCAGTATGCGACTACCTCGATGCTGTTCATATTCATTTTCATGACTTTGCTGCCTTTCGGCCTGCTGCCCCAGTTTCTCGATCTCGGGGAGAAATATATGTTCCTGCTCATCCCGTTCAATATGATCGTATCCTGGGTTTTCATGTTTATGGAATATGTGGGCGATATCAGCGAAAACCCGTTCGAAGGGCTGCTGAACGACACGCCGATCAGTACCATTATCCGTAACATCGAGATAGACCTGAAAGAAATGATCGGCGATACCGACCTGCCCGAGAAGCTTTCCAGCTACTCCGGGACATTGTTTTAGGTCAAAATCAATCGGTCCGAAGGCTCTTAACCGGATTCATCAAGGCTGCTTTGAGACTTTGAAAACTCACTGTCAGGAGCGTGATCACCAATGCACCCACGCCGGTTTGTCGGTCGGGTATTGACGCGAAAAGCCCCTGCCCCGCTTGATGGCGGCAGCACCGAAGACATATTGAGCACATAACGCAGTGTAGCCCGGCGCGGGCGCCGGGGCTTATCGTGACACCATATGCCTCTCCGTCGAGCACAGCTACCATAAGGAGGACGATTTCTTCAAATTCTCCGAGATAGGTCCTTTGCATAAACGGGCACTGGTTGATTTGTTTACATTTTATCGTACGCATGTCGCGTTATACTGCAAATTAAAAAGCTAACAATTTGATTATCAGAAATTTAAATCAAAAACACTTCGAATATAGTTATTCATTTGCGGGCAATCCGGAAATCTCCCGGACAATGAACGCAGGTACCGACCGTGTGGGAACACCGGAAAAACATCCCTGCGCGGGCAGAATGGGCATTTTCGTCCTGAGGTTTATTTGCAGAACCGGCTGAAATGTTGCGATATTGCTGTTGATTTGATACTCGACGTTCAAAAAAGATGAAAATATTGATAGCCGACGACCATTCGCTGGTACGGTACGGGCTCAAATTGGCACTTCACAACTATTTCAAGGACAGCCAGATCGACGAAAGCTGGGATGGTGAGTCGGTGAAGGCGCAGTTCGCCTTGCATCGCTACGACCTGCTGCTGCTGGACCTCAATATGCCGGAAACGGATTCCACGATCCTGCTGCAATGGATCCGGGAGTTCCATACGGAGACGAAAATCCTAGTGGTTTCGATGAATGACGAAAGCATTTTCGGGAAACGGTCGCTGCAACAGGGTGCGCATGGCTATCTTGAAAAGGATTCTCCTCCGGAAGAGCTCGCGAAGGCGGTTACGACCCTGATGAACGGTAAACGCTATGCGAGCCCCAAACTAGCCACTATCCTGATCAACGATACGCTGGCGGGCAAATCGGGCAATCCTTTCGACCAGCTCACCGCCAGGGAGTTTCAAGTGGCTATTTACCTCGCCAAAGACTATTCCGTGACGCAGATCAGCGAAATACTGCAGGTACAGTACACGTCGGTCAACACCTTCAAGCGCAGGATATTCAAGAAGCTCAATATCGAGAACAAAAGTGCCTTAGTCAGGCTGGCAGATGCTTATAATCTCGGTTGACTGCAGCGTGGCAACAAACGGGCTGTGGCACACAAACCCCCTTATGCATACGGACGTGCCGACGCCCGGGCTGCTTGTGAGGAACATCGTATAGCCGAGCGTATGGGCGAAATCGGCGATAAGCTGGTAACCCAGCCGGCTATTAGGCTCTACCGGCGCATTCACGACCGGATCGGACAGCCTCCGTCTTATCTTCTGCAACTCCGCAGGCTGCATCCCGCTCCCGTTATCCGAGACTGTCAGCAAAGGACCATTTTCATCGGTCGTAAAAACAAGTTTCACCTCACCGCCGCGCGTATGCTTGTTCGCATTGTCGATCACGTTCCGCAGGATCGCTTTCAGAATATCACGATTGGTGTAAACGAAAACATCTTCCTGACAGTCAATTACCAGCGTATTGCGGTTGAGAAGTATCATATCTTCAAAAAATTGCTGCAACTCTCCGGCCAGCTCACGGAATGAAAACGAATGCTGCGCCGGCTGGAAATTTTCGTGCTGTGAGCGCGCCCACAGGTTAACCTCCTTCACAAACGCATGGATATTGCCTGTCGCCTTTTTGATCTCCTCCGTGCCCGCCCTCACTTCTGAAAGCTGGTTATTGGCCGCAAAACGCGACACGTGATCGGAAAGGACATTCAGGAAATGCAGCGGAGATTGAAGATCGTGGGCGATCATCATCGTTATCTTATGTTTGAGGCCGTTGCTGTATTCAAGCTTCCGCGAAAGGTCATCGACCTGTCTTTCGAGTGCCGTTTTGGCAAGGTAAAGCCGGCAACAGGTGTTTCGCACCCATAGCAAAAGCGGCACTAGCAATGCCGCAACCAAAATCATGAAGCAGATCCATTGCAAGATCATAACCACTACCGGATTAGTTTCGGGGTATTCATTGAGGTGGTATCGTGAAGGGGTGCTCTATTGTTATACAAAGAAATCGTTTTTGTAGTAAATATTGGTACAACCATTCAAAATATTTACCATAATTTCTACAAAAACACAAAAAAACAAAAATAAAACCTGCCTAAAACATACAGCACACGCAAAAAAGCAAACAGTTCTGCAGGAGTGCAACGGCACTGTCTTACACGCATATACAGGACCGACGCCCACCCTTAACACGCATCTATTCCCTGGATCGGGCGCGTTTGCATTCCTCCACTGCAAGGCTGTTCAATAATGTTCGACTTTTCGCCCATCGCGCCGATCCATTCATCCATCCCCTATAATCCGGCCTTTGTCATATTTTGCTTTCAGACCTGCATGCATGCCACCATTTTTGTCGGGTCAATTACCAAAACCATGAAAATGCTAAGAATTCTCCTCGTTGTTTCCATCCTGGCCAGCTCACTCCTATCACCGGCATTCGCACAATTCCCGGCCACGGGAAGCAGCCAGCCCAAAGCCCTGCCGGGAACCGCCGGCGACCAAAGCCCCAAAGGTTCAGCCAAAATAACAGGCTCAATTGTGGATTCAGCTTCTTCGAAAGCCATTGAATTTGTCAGCATTGCATTGTACGACAAAGCCAACAAAGCAGTAGACGGAACGGTTGCCGACGAAAAAGGGAAATTCACACTGAACAAGCTCGCTGCAGGCGACTACAAGGTGCTCATTTCCTTCATTGGTTTCGCCAACAAAACGATCGATAATATCAAGCTCTCCAAAGGACAGGAAGTAGACCTGGGAACGATCAGCCTCGGCTCCAACACCAAAACCCTCAACGAGGTGACCGTCACCGGCCAGGCCGCATTGATCGAGGAAAAAGTAGACAGGCTGGTTTACAATGCCGAAAAAGACATTACAGCCAAAGGTGGAGACGCGACCGACATTTTGCGCAAAGTGCCGCTGCTTACGGTGGACCTCGACGGGAATGTGTCGCTCCGAGGCAGCCAGAACATACGCGTTTTGATCAATAACAAACCCAGTACCATCATCGCCAACAGTGTGGCCGACGCGTTGAAGCAGATCCCCGCCGACCAGATTAAGTCGGTAGAGGTAATCACCAGCCCATCTGCAAAGTATGATGCCGAAGGTTCGGGCGGGATCATCAATATCATTACCAAAAAGAACTCGCTGCAAGGCCTTAACCTGAATATCGACGCGGGTGTAGGAAACCGCGGCTCGATGCTCGCATTGAACGGCGGCTACCGCAAAGGCAAAGCAGGTTTCACGATCGGCGGCTTCGGACGGGGCATGTATAATACGGTCACCAAAACATCGCTCGAACAAACCAGCACCGTGGAAAACGTAGCCACCACCACGCGCCAGACCGGCGATGGTTCGAGTCATGGCCTCTTTGGCAACTACAACCTGGGCTTCGATTATGATATTGCCAAAAACCAGAGCCTTACCGCGGGTGTAAAATATGGTGTACGTAACTTTTCCAACCAGCAGGACCTCGTAACCCGCCTGATGAAGACCGGCTCTCCCGATGCCCTGTCCGCGCGCAACGTGGCGGCCGACAACCTGTCGGGAACGGTGGACGTAAATGTCGACTACCTGCATACTTTTAAACCGCAGCAGGAATGGAGCGTGTCGACGCTGTACAGCCGTAATGATCTTACCAACGACTTCGACGCCGACATTTTCAGGGAAAAAGAACTGACCTCCCGCCAGCGCAACCTGAACAAGAGTATCAACCAGGAGTTTACCTTCCAATCGGATTACCAGACACCTATCAAGAAGAACCAAATGCTCGAATTCGGAGGAAAAGGTATTTTCCGGGAAGTAAAAAGCAAGTACAGCTTCCTGATCGCCGAACCAACAGGTGATTTCCGTCCCGAAACAGACCAGCCCGCCGGTGACCTGACTTACCATCAGAATATTGCGGCAGCCTATTCGTCTTACACCTATACCACTAAGAAGCGCTATACATTGAAAGGTGGCTTGCGTTACGAACACACATTCATCGACGCGAGCACCAACGAGGGCATGGTGGGCGTGGGTAACTACGGCGTACTGGTACCGAGCGTCAATGCTTCGAAGACATTCAAGGGTACGACTGTGAAACTGGGCTACAACCGCCGCATTCAGCGTCCGGGCCTGCAACAGCTAAACCCGAACTTCAACTCGGCCAACCCCCAGAATATCACGATCGGTAACCCCGAACTTCGCCCCGAGCTGACCAACAATTACGAGTTGGGCCTGAGCAAGAATATCAAGAAAACATACGTGAATGCGACATTCTTCGGGCGCTTCACCAACAATGCGATCTCGCAGGTGCGCCAGCCTTCGGATACCCTCCCGGGCGCTATTGTGACCACTTATGAGAACATCGGTAAACAGCATGCTTACGGTGCCAACATTTTCGCCAATATCGCGGCAACGTCCAAAATCAATTTCGGGGTTTTCGCCAACGTATTCTACACAAAACTGACCGGCCAGACCCTTGGACAGAATGGACTTCAGCAGGAAATCAATAACGACGGTGTGAACATCAGCGGCGGTATTTTCTCGCAGGCGACATTCGGAAACGGCTGGGGGGCGCAGGCATTCGGGTTTATGCAGGGACAGCAAATCCAGTTGCAGGGCAAGCAAGGCGGCTTCGGTTTCTATACAATCGGTGTGAAGAAGGAATTCGCCAACAAAAAGGCCAGCCTGGGTCTTGCCGCTGAGAACTTCCTGAGCAAAAGATTCAAAATGCACACCGAATTGACTTCCTTGCAGTTCAACCAGGTAAATGATGTATATCTTTACAACCGCGGGTTCCGTCTCACATTTACCTACAAAATTGGTAAAATGACGATGGACGCGCCGAAAAGAAAGGCAAAGTCGGTTAACAACGACGATGTGAAAAGCGAAGGCGGCGGACAGCAGCAAGGTGGTGGTGGCCAGGGTGGTGGAAATGCCCCCCGCTAGGCGCGCCCCGCTAAGTACGCCCCGCTAGGTGCAATTATAATTTATGAACTTACACAAGCCTGTTTAACTCAAATACAACTTCGGTATGAACACAAACAAACTAATTTGGACAATGGCAGTGGCGCTCGTTTCCGCTGCTTCTTACGCGCAGACTGTGGATGAAATCGTAGATAAACATGTCGCAGCACTTGGCGGGCTCGACAAGATCAAGGGAGTAAATACCGTGGTCACCGACCGCTCGCTTGCGGTACAAGGCATGGAAATACCCAACAAAACGACGCTGGTAGTCGGCAAATCGGTCCGCAACGAATCGACGGTAATGGGCAACACGATGGTGCAGGTGGTAGACAACGGCCAGGGCTGGATGATCCGCCCGACCATGATGGGCGGTACCGGAGAACCGGAAGATATGCCTGCCGACCAGTTGAAACAACAACTGAGCTCGCTCGACCCTTTCGGCGGTCTGGTGAACTATAAAGAAAAAGGCAATAAAGTTGAACTCGTAGGCAAAGAGACGGTCGACAAAAAGGACGTTTTTCACCTGAAACTCACGACAAGTGACGGCCAGGTAATCGATGAATTTGTCGACGCAAATACTTATCTGGTGAGCAAGGTAAAGGTTTCGATGAACGGCAATGAAGGCGAAATCGACCTGTCGGATTATAAAGAAGTGGACGGCGTGAAGTTCGCGAATACAATGGAAATCAGTAATGCGCAAATGGGCACGATGTCGTTCATTACGAACAAGATCACCGTCAATACCCCGGTCGATCCGACGATATTCAAAAAGCCGACGAAGTAGGGTTCTTGGCTGAGACCATGGGCGATTGACCATCGACCATGGTCTCTATTTTATCGGAACCATTGTCAATGGCCGGCAGTCAGCGGTCATAACACATATCGGCACCATACCCAATAGCGTTGTCACCTGAACAACGCTATTTTTTTTGACAATTCAATCGGGTCCTTTACTTCCATTTTGTCGTAAATGCGGCGTTTGTAGGTGCTGATCGTGTTCTCTTTGAGATTCATGATCGCGGCGATCTCTTTCGTCCATTTACCTTCCGTCATGAGCTGCATCACGCGCCTTTCGCGGGGCGAGAGGGTGACGATCGGGTTTCCGCCGGTAGTACGACCGCTTGTGTCGGTAAAGCTGGACAGGAAGATCTGCTGGACGTCGTAGCTTACGTAGCGGCCGTGGTCGAGAATCGCCTGAACAGCGGTCAGAAATTCTTCCTGAGGCGCCTGTTTGGAGATAAAACCATCGGCACCGGCCTGAAGGTATGGCAGCGCATAAACCTTCTCGTCGAACGCGGAGTGGATCAGGATCGGGATCCCGGCTTGCTTTTCGCGCATGAATTTGATCATCCTGACGTTTTCCCCACCCGGAATGTCGATATCCAGCACCGCCAGATCGAAGCGTTCCGCTTCCAGTATCGACAATGCGCCCTGAAAGGTCTCGGCGTGACTAACGCTGGCGCGAGGGTAAAATTCGGCAAACACCATTTTTAACCCCAGCAATATAAGCGGGTGATCCTCAATACATAAAAATTTCATAGAAGTACTGACCGATACAGACGGGGTTTGATTGTTAAGTATACCATTAAAGAAATTACCACGAAACAGTTTCTTGCCAATATAGAAATATATCTACAAATAGCAACTGCCTTCTCTCTATCTATCTCAACTCAGCATGGTCACTTTCTCGATCAGCTTGATAAGGCTATTGACCTGCATCTTTTTAAGAATCCGCATTTTGTGAGTTCCTACCGTCGTTTTGTTGATATTCAGAATGGACGCGATCTCCCCCGTAGATTTGCCGGAGATAAGATGGTTCATCACCTGCCGTTCCCTGTCCGAAATGCTCATCAGCGGGTTCACGTACCGCAGCGAGCGGTTTATCTGACTTTCCTGGATGATCTGCTGCTGCAAGGCGGTGCTGGCGTACTTCCCCATCACCATCATGGCCCTGATCGCCTCGTCGAACTGTGGCGAAGAGGCCAGTTTGGACAAAAAACCGTCTGCCCCTGCTTTCATATACGGCAAGCCATAAGTGCTTTCTTCAAGGTCCGTTATCACCAGAATAGCGGTGCCCGGATACAGCGCCTTCATCCGCTCCACGACCCCCGCGCCGGCTTTCCCTTTAATGTCAACGTCCAGGATTACCAATTCATAAATGTTACGCCCCGCAAGGTCGTAAGCCGTGTCGACGGATGAAACTGCGTCTACCACCGTTATGGGATTGATCTCACGAATCTTTTGTTTTAATCCCAGCACTGTTAGCGGCTCGTCCTCGATAATGAGTATATTCATAAAATGGCTGATTGGCAGACAGAATCAGGGCATTTTACCCCGTCGCGACTGTCGTAATTCTGCTTATCTTAAACAGGGAAGTAGTTCGTAATTTTTGGAAGTAAATTTAAGAATAAATATTACATATTTACACCTACATGTAAATGTAGAAATTTCTCGCATATAACTCAACCATACCCGGCTCAAATGTTCCGGCTATCAGAAATGGGATAGCTGGGGAAAAACCTGATATAGCCTCCAAAAAGGCCTTAAAATGCTTGCTACGACGCTTCTGGGTTAAGAAATTTTATACCGGCGCACAAAAGTTTTTTTGCCGAACCGCGTAATTAACTGTAAACTTGTACAGACCGTTGAATAAGTTTTACATTAAATAATAGGAGTTTTACTCAATATTTACTGTATTTATTTGATAACCATTGAGTCACAAAAGATTATAGACGGTCGGAAACTGAATTCAAGTCCTCCTAAACAAAATGAAAAAAATCTTACTGGTTGAAGACCATGCGATCGTCAGGCTCGCTACCCGGTTCTTGATTCTTGATTTGCTGAACCCCGTGGTCGTTTATGAAGCTGGTTCTTTCAGTGAGACACTCGCGCAACTCAATACCAACCAGATAGACCTGGTGATGCTCGATATCAACATCCCCGACGGTGAGGGCTTCAACATGATCCCGAAGATCCGGGAAATACAGCCCAAAGTCCTGATTATGATCTTTTCGAGCCTCGAAGAAGAGATTTACGCCTTACATTATATCAAAGCGGGCGCGAATGGCTTCCTTTCAAAAAATGCTTCTCAGGAAGAGATAAAAAAGGCGATATTGTCCATGCTGGAAGTCGGTAACTACATTAGCATAGCTGTTCAGCAGCAACTGCTTAGGAATACCCTCGAAAACAAACCCAACGGCGAGAACCCGCTCGAACACCTCTCGCAGCGGGAACTGGAAGTGATGGACATGCTTATCGAAGGTTACTGGACAAAAGAAATTGCGATCAAGCTCAACCTTACCGAGAGTTCCGTAAGCACCTACAAAGCCCGCATTTTCGAAAAACTGAAAGTATCGACGCTCATCGAAATGTTTAAGAAAGTCCAATTCTACAAAAGCCAGAATCCTGGTATTTAATCAGTTAACAAACATTGATTAATTTTTTGGCTAAAATAATTGATACAACTACGAAATGTTCGTAGAATTACGAAAAAATCGTAGAAATGGAAAAATTAACGACCCAGGAGCAGGACGCCATGCTGGCCGTCTGGAAAACCGGCGAAGGAAGTGTCAAATTGTTTATGGAGGCCATGACGCCTCCCGTCCCACCCTATACGACGGTCGCATCGACCATCAAAAACCTCGAAAAGAAAGGGTATCTCAGTAGCCGGATGATCGGCAACGCCTATTTGTATGCACCGGCCATCGGCGAGGAAACCTACAAGCAAAAGTTCATGGGAAGTGTCGTGAAAGACTATTTCGAAAATTCCTACAAGGAGCTCGTGAGCTTTTTCGCGCAAAAGAACAAGATTTCAGCTGATGAACTGAGGGAGATCATCGGCCTGATCGAAGGAAAGAAGTAATTCATCCAAACTTTTCCAGCTATGTCGGCATTCCCGGATTACCTGCTCAAATTGTCGGTCAGCCTCGCTGTGATCGCACTTTTTTACCAACTGGTGTTACGCAAACTCACGTTTTACAATGCTAACCGGCGTTATCTGAGGCTGTATTCGTATCTCTGCTTCGTGATCCCGCTCATCAATATCAACCATTTCATCGCACCCGACCCCACGCCCGCACGTATGTTCGTGCAAAGCGTACCTACATTTACCCGCATAGCCGCAACTGAAACCGCGACCTTTCCACCGGGTTTTCCGGCTGAGCTGACGGCCGCCGCCGAACCACGAGCTCTTACTGCTTCCGATTGGATTTTTTACTTATGGCTTGCCGGCGTTGTAGCGATGACTGCCAGGCTGATCATGCACGTCCGATCCTACCTGCGCATCAGGTCACAATCGCGTCTGTTTTCGAACGAGGGCGGGACAAAAATCTTCCATTTCGACCTCGAAATGAGCCCTTTCTCGTTCGGAAAAGCCATTTTTTATAACCCGCACCTCCACAAGCCGGACGAGTTACAGGACATGATCCTTCATGAATACATCCATGTTCGGCAGTGGCATTCGGTGGATGTGATCTGGTCGGAAATCCTGTGCATTATCAACTGGTTCAATCCTTTCGCGTGGCTGATACGGAGCGCCATCCGCCAGAACCTCGAATATATTGCGGATCAAAAAGTATTGGAGAACCATCCCGATACGAAAGCTTATCAGTATTTGCTCCTGAAAGCGGCCGTCGGCCCCGAGTTCTCGCTGGTGAACCAGTTTGGCTACCATTCCCTGAAACAAAGGATCGTGATGATGAACAAAAATGCGAGCCCGCGTGCGTTGCTGGCCTGTTTCCTGTTCATCCTTCCGTTGCTGGCTGTGACGCTGGCTGCGTTCAGGTGGGACTTGCCGGGGAAGAAGGTTCAAAATTTCTGGAAAAGCAATGTCGAGGTTAGTAAACGGAAACCGAAGAATCTCCTGCATATGGCCGGGCTCCTGCTTGATGAAACCGGGAAGCCGATTGCTGGTTTACCACTGGAAGTCAAACATGACGACGTCTACATCAAAACTATCAAAACAGACAAGGACGGTTTTTACTTTGCGGAATTGCCTGTCAAGCCTGAAAAAAGCGTTAGTCACACCTATCAAATCGGATATGAGGATCCCGGGCATTACCTGAGTTTCAGCAGAGGTGAGACATATCACGGGGGATTTAACTTTGGAGAACGCTTCGATTATAGCTTTATACGCAAGCGCACAATGCCAGAGCTTAGAAATCACTATTATTCTATTGATTCCAAATCTTTTTACGACAAATATAACCCGTCGAATACCCGCGAAGAGCTCAAAGCCTATCTGCTCGAAAATGTTGCAACTCATAAAAAGGAAATGGCCCTGAGAGTAGATTACATTAAAACCCACAGATGGTCAAAAGATGTGATAACGCTGTACAAAGGTGGGTACTTCGATCGGAAAAAGCAGTTGGTAGGCTACGAAGGCGACATAACGCTCTTCCTCGACGGCAAGAAGGCGACTCCTCGTGAAATTAACGAAGCATTCAAAAACTATCCTTATTTCCTCAACGAAAGACAGGAAAAAAGGAACTGGGGCCAAAACAACCTCTGCACGGAAATAACTTACCTCACCTTCCCTGTTTACCGCGATGCCCCGCCGGTCGCATTGGTAAAAGGTAATGTGCAGATCAAAGACGCCAAATCTTTCGACCCGGCCAGATTAAAAAACGAGCCCTATCTGCTCGACGGCTTCCGGCAGGTCTACGGCGCGAGCAGCAACCTCATGCCCGAAAAGCAGGATATCAAAAAGGTAATGCTGCTCAAAGGCCGGCTTGCCAAATATTACGATCCGGCGCTCGACGAGATCTGGTGGATCGAAACCCGGCCGGTGAATGAAGTTTTCGAACGGCCAGATTTCGCTTCCAAATAGCAGTTTTTGCTGATCAGCACAATGCCGACTCCTTGCATTCCCCGCGCACGCGTTGCGTATGTGCGAGCGTAAGACTGGGTTTGATCAGCTCTTTGAAAAAAGGTACCACCGGCTCTCCGGCTGCCATTAATTTGGGCCAGTCAGGCGAAGCAATGGCAGCGCGGCCGATCGATACGAGGTCGGCCGCATTGCTGTTCAGCAGCCTGTCGGCCAACGCTACATCGTGCATTCCGCCGTTGGCAATCACGGGCGATTTCAGAATGCTTTTGGCAATGCTGTTGGAAGAAGTTCCGTCGGGATAAAGGCATTCACGCACCCAGCGGCCACCTTCGGCTGCGATATGCACATAATCCGGGTCTATTTCGGCGAGTACCTCAAAAATCCGACGGGCCGTTTCCGAACTGCCCGGCCAGCGGTATGCGAGGTCGTTGACCTTGCTTTCAGAAACCCGGATACCGACAATGAAACCGTCCGGCAAAGCCGCTTTTATTGCTTCATATACTTCCATCAAAAACCGCAACCTGTTCCGTTCATCACCGCCATACTCATCGGTGCGGAGGTTGGTATGCGGCGTAATGAACTGATCGAACAGGTAACCGTTGGCCGCATGCAGCTCCACGCCATCAAAACCAGCCTGATATGCCAGCAATGCGGCATTGACATAGCCTGCTTTCACATTCTCAAAATCTTCCTGCCGCATGGTGCGGGGCATCGGAAACGGGCTCGGCGGCACGGAAAAGTCGGTCGAGCGCAAACCGACCGGCTGAACAGCAGACGGAGCGATTGGTTCCTCACTGATTTCGGACAATGCGCCTCCATGCATCAATTGATTAATAATAAGCACATTGTGAAGGTGAACAGCAGTAACCACACGCTCCCAACCTTTCATTTGTTCTGCATTTGAGATTCCCGGCTGGTTGTGATTGGTTTTGCTGAACAGCTCGTCGGTGTAGGTGCCCTCGGTGATGATCATACCAAAGCCGCCAGCGGCAAATGCTTCGTAATAGTCTGCCATCTCCTGCGTAGGCACACCTGCCGCCGTTGCGCTCACGCGCGTCATGGGCGCCACCACAAGGCGGTTGGCCAGTTTTCTGCTGCGTATTGCGGTAGTGTCGAATATCGTTTTGCTGATCGTTTCCATACTTTGTTTTTTAATTACAAAAGTACCGGGGCGGCCAGCGGAGACGCGTATAACTATTTTAATAAAGCCTCTTAAACTTTTTTAATACTACCGGGGAAGGCCCCACTGGACAGTTGCTTCCTGATCTGGCTCAGGAATACAGGTGTAATGCCCAAATAGGAAGCAATGTGCCGCTGGGGCATGCGCTGTTCGATGGTGGGATATTTGGCAATGAGCGCTTCGTACCGTTCGGCGCCGGTCATCGAAATGGCATTCAGGATACGCTGGTCCTGTGCTATGCCACCCTTTTGTTCGAGGATCCGCCAGAAGCGTTCGAATGCGGGAATGTCTTTATACAGCTGTTCGAGGTCGTTCTTTTCTATTTGAAATAAAACAGAGGCTTCAAGCGCTACGATGTTCCGGGTGGCCGGTACCTGTAAATGGAAGCTGGTGGAATCGGATATCCACCAGTCTTCCATCGCGAAATGCAGGGTATGGTCGCTCCCCTTCTCGTCCACATAAAATGAACGGAGGAAACCTTTGCAGACATAACTTTCATGCTGGCATACATCGCCCTGTTGGACGAGATATTGCCGGGGCAGCAGTTTGCGGACTTTCAGAAGGGAAACAAAATGGGCCTGTTCGGCAGCCGTCAGTACAATGCGGCGCAGAACATGGTCGATGATCATCCTTTGCAATGCGGGGTCTTTTTCCAATGGGTATCGCGGGCTGGTGTCAATGGCAAATATTGGAAACTAATTTATGCGATCCAATCCATACCGTCCGGCCCGCAAGACCCATTTAGCTGAGTGTCCCACCATCGATGGTGATCACCGAGCCGGTGGTATAGCTGTTGGCCGGGCTCGCGAGGAATGCGACGGCGTCCGCAATATGCTCCGGGCGGCCGTATTTCGGAATCGACATCATACTCCGCTGAAAATCGGAGAACTCCGAGGTCGATGGGTTCATATCCGTATCCACAGGCCCGGGCTGGATCAGGTTCACCGTAATGCCCTTCGGCCCGAGATCCCGGGAGAGTCCTCTTGTAAAGCCAGAGAGCGCCGATTTGCTTGCGGCGTACAACGTCGCTTGCGGTACCCCCGCGCGGTCGGCCATGCAGCTGCCGATAGTAACAATACGCCCTCCCTGCTCCATTTTGCGCGAAGCTGTCAGGCACGCCTCGAACACGGATTTGACATTGACATTCATCACATAATCGTAATCCTCCGTAGTGTGTTCTTCAAATGCCTTGCCCACATATACACCTGCACTGTTGACGAGGATGTCCAGCTTGCCATAGTGTTCGATGGCCTGGTCTATGGCATTGGACACGGCCCCTTCTCTCGCGTTGTCGGAATGCAGGGCCACGGCGGTAAGGCCCTCTCCGGCAAGTTCGTTCACGAGGGCTTCGGCCTGGGTTTTACCGTTGACATATGTAAAAGTCACCTTTGCCCCTTCGGCGGCCAGCCTTCTTACAATCGCGGCCCCGATGCCCCGGCTTCCTCCTGTTACAAATGCGACTTTGTCTTTCAAATTTTGCATGATGATGAATTGGTTTTGATTTCGTTGCAAAACTACCCTTACACTCGTAATTTTACAGGTACTAACATAATTATCAAGTACTAACATAAATGTAAGTTATGCGAAAACAGAGCTCCACGAACCTTGAAAATGAATTACTGATAAACGGTAATTGTGACATGGCCTACACCCTGGACCTGATCGGCGGTCGGTGGAAGCCCTCGATCCTGTGGCGGCTGGCCAATGGCGCCATGCGTTACAGCGATCTCCGCCGCAGTCTTCCGGCAGTATCGGAGCGCATCCTCATACTGCAACTCCGCGAAATGGAAAGCGACGGGCTCATCAGCCGTAAAGTTTATCCCGAAGTGCCGCCGCGCGTAGAATACCAGCTTACCGATCTCGGCAAAAGCCTCGAACCGGTCATTAACACCCTGACCGACTGGGGCGCGGAAAACCGGCCGGGTTCGGAGAGGAAAAGGGTGCGTTGCGCCATATTAACAATTAAATAACACGCATTTTCCGCGTATAATCGTCACAAGTTCAAACCTTCGCGCGTACATCGGCATTGGCAGGCACAATTTTGAATGGCTTGCCGCATCGCCGAAATACGCAACGTTATGAACAACCGTGACCCGTTTTTGCACCGTTACTTCCCCTGGCTGTTGCTGGCGGGTATTTTGCTCAACATTCCCGGCCTGTGGCTCGATATCATCGAACCCGACGGCGCGCTTTACGCCACCATCGCCAAGCACATTGTGCTGCATAATGACTGGGTGAACCTCTACGGCGACGGCCACGATTGGCTCGACAAGCCGCATTTCCCATTCTGGATGGCGGCCATCAGCTATAAGGTGTTCGGTATCACCGGGTTCGCCTACAAATTGCCCGCGTTTCTCTTCTGGTTGCTAAGCCTGCGCTATACCTATCTCATTGCGAGAGACTTATACAATGAAGATGTCGCCAAAATTGCGGTACTGATATACACTGTGGCGCTGCACAGCACGTTGGCCAACTTCGACGTCCGCGCGGAGCCTTACCTCACAGCATGCATTACGGGTGCGGCCTGGCATATGCTCCGCGTCCATGCGCGGGCACATTGGTCGCATATTGTGTGGGCGGCATTGTTTGCAGCCTGCGCCATCATGACCAAAGGCGTTTTTGTACTCATTACCCTTGCTGGCGGCTGGGTCGTTTACTGGCTCATCACGAAGCAGTTCCGTGAGTTTATCAACTACCGCTGGTGGCTGGTGCTGGCATTGTGTTTCGTTTTTATAATTCCGGAGCTTTACAGTCTGTACGTACAGTTTGATTTGCATCCGGAAAAAGTAGTTTTCGGAAGAAGCAATGTTTCCGGGCTGCGTTTCTTCTTCTGGGACAGCCAGTTCGGCAGGTTCTTTAACACTGGCCCCATTAAGGGTAGCGGCAATGTCACATTCTTCCTGCATACCACCTTATGGGCATTCCTGCCGTGGTCGGTGGGGCTTGTGGGCGCGATCGTGTACCTGCTCCGGTTCGAGAAAAACCGCGATTCGATCCGCTGGGTAATTTATGGCAGCACGCTGTTAACCTTCCTGTTATTTTCCCTGTCCAAATTTCAGCTCCCGCATTATCTGGTCATCGAATTCCCCTATTTCTCGATCATCACAGCCTATTTCTTTACCGAGCTGGCAAGGCGTTCGAAACTGCACCACCTCGTTACGGTTCAAACCGTCCTGCTCGTCGTGACGATGGCTTTCATCTCCGGCTTGCTCTACATTACCAGGATCGAGAACGGCATTGCTGCGGCCGCCATTGCGCTCGGGATCGTTTTCGCCGCAAGCATTATCCATTACAGAAATGCCATGCAGGAGCTGCTTTTCAAAGGGTATGCAATGGCTGCGATGTTGTATATCTTTCTGTTCCAGTTCTTTTACCCTTTTTTATTACAATACCAGTCGGGCATGCAAGCTGCGAGGGTCATCCCTGAAAAGAACAGCCATTTGCCCGTAGCCGCTTATGGTTCGTTCTCGTACAGTTTCGAATTCTATTCTCCGGGGGAAGTCAAACTGATCAAAAGTGGCAAGTATCTCGACGATTTCATCGACACAGCACCCTGCTACCTGTATACCACGGCGGCAGTAGCCGACAGCCTGATCCGTTCGGGCGTCGACGCGGAAGTGCAGGCGTCGCCAAAGCATTTCCATGTGACGAGGCTGAAATACGGTTTTCTGGACGAAAAGAAGCGTAGTGCCGTCGTAGAACCGCGCTACCTGCTTTACATCCGCGACGAGGATACATTGTAAAAATCAGACCTCTGCAGTTATCCCGGGCTATTTTTTAATGTACCGCAAACCAACAGACAGCCCAATCTGGTAAGGCTGGATTTTAAAAGGATTGTCGGGATTGGCCAGTTTTGAGAGGCTGTATTCAAAATAGGGCCCTACGGTCATCACTACATTATTACCTGCGAAAAGCTCCTTGCCAAAACCTGCATTCACCCAGACCAGGTTCTTTTTCGAGGTAAGGTCGCGGCTGAACTCCGCCCCGACGTCGCCGAAATAGTTGCGCAGGAAATGCGACCGGCGTACCACGTGCTTTTTCACGGCCATACCTATCAGGCGCACTGTGCTGTTCTCCTCCTGTGGAATGCCTTTTCGCACCACCTCGTAATTGCCCGAGAGATCCGGCCCAACGGCAAATTCGCTGGTGGCAATCTCGTAGCGATACGACTGCTTGAACTGCCCGTAATTAAGCAACAGCTGGAAGCCTTTACGCTCAACCCCGGCCGAGAACTTGTATCCGACGGTTTCCGCGGAGATTTTGGCCGGCAAAACGAAGTTCTGGTAAACAACACCATTTCCCGGCCTTACGGTCAGGATCTGGAAAGTACGGAGCGGCGCGAGCCCGACGATGATGCCCCAGCGTTCTTTGAACAGGAATTCATAGCGCTTTTGCGGCTGCGCGGGCGTTACCAGGCTGTCGGGTTGCCAATTGTATTGTGGAAGGGCCATTGGCCTGTGATCCAGCACCCCGATGTCTTGATCGGCCAACGAGGACCCTTCCAGTTTCTTGCTATTGTTTTGGCTGATAGAATCGCCGTCAGCCGACTGCCCCGCGAAATATATTTTCTCCAATTCCGATTCCAGAAACACCCTGTCCTCCGGAGAAATATCCTTATCACGAATCCAGACCGAACCAAGTGACGGATTCGACTTCACCATATCTATAATTTCTACCACATCGGCCCGCTTAAACCTATATGACTTCACAACTCCACGCGTTACACGCGCGCCAGGTGTGTGTGCATTTTGTATGCGCACAATTTCCGCGCCATCGCCGATCGGATCCGTTTGGACGGATGTTTCGTAATGGGTCAGATCCGCAGTGTTCTGGCTGCTTTCCAGCTTACCGGCAGGCTTGTCCGCTTCCGGCTGAGCTTTTCGCATTCCCGGACCGGGAGTAGCCGCCAACGCCTTTGAAAATTCCTGAGCAACCTGCTGCACACCGGCGACCATTTCGTTTTTCTTTTCCACTGAAAACGATATGAGATACACGGTTGCCGTCACGGCGATCAGGAGTAGCAACGAAGCTACCAGGCCCGTCTGGACCATGCTCGTTCCCCCACCAAGCCCCTTGAATATCTTTTCCCTCAGTGTGGGGTCGGGCAGTCTTTCAAAATTATCGAATCGTTCCCGGAGAGCTTTACGCAACTCCTCATCGATACGCTCGTCAGAAGATTTCATATTGCGTAATCCCTTTTTCCTGTAACTTCTTCATTAACAAATTCCTTCCTCGCAAAAATTGCGACCGTGACGTGCTGTCCGAAATAGTAAGCATTTCAGCGATCTCTCCATGGGTGTAACCATCAATCAGGTGCAGGTTGATAATCATCCGGTATCCGTCCGGCAAAGTGTTGATTACATTCAGCAGTACGTTCATGTCTATCTGAGTGATAATCTTTCCATAATCTCCCGAATCCAGCTCTCGCTGGAAATCGTCGAAGTTCGAATGCAGCTGCTGCTCCTTCGTGGTCCGGTGATAGTAATTGATCGCCGTCCGGATCACCACCGATTTCACCCAGGCATCGATCACCTCCACATTCCTCAATTCATTGATATTCTTAAAAACCTTGATAAACCCCTCCTGATAAATATCTTCCGCTTCCGCCTTTGTTTTCGCATAACGCAGGCAAACCCCCAGCAGCCTGGATTTGTACCGTTCATAGAATGCAGTCTGTGCCCTGGTATCGCCGGCCTGGCAGGCCCGTACCAGATCGGCAAGCGAGCTGTATTTCTTGCTGCGGAAAAAGGTCATTCAGAGGGATTATGAAGTGTATCGTTGAAATAGCTATTCTTCACTCATTGGCCTGCTACTGTCTCGTACGTCATGTTCACAAAGTTTCCATCCTGGTCGAAAACGAGCCGGCAATTTTCGTCGGTACCCTGCAACGTGATCCCATAACCTGTGCCGCTGGGATCCGAAAACTTATAGCCTTCCAGTATTTTCATGGAATTAAATACCGATGAGCCTTTCACAAAGTTCTGTATTTTTTCAGGGTATTCTTCAATATTATAATAAAATGCTTCGGCCCGGTAAATCGTATTGATCAGCTTTCCCGAAGCATTGAAACTAAAATCATAATTGGTACTTGACGCAGTGTAAGCATTGACCTTATATTCTTTTTCATTTTTTTCATTAACAGAAACTGTTGCAGATGCAAATCTCAGCTTTTCCCTTTCCAAAAAGCTCACTGCCGGAGCAGGTAAAGTACTCAATTCTCCTTTGCCGATCACGTAAGAAAACTTGATATACGGCTCCAAACGAACCATGTATTTCGCGCGCCTGGTGGAATCATACTGGACCCATGTCAGCAAATACCCGCGGTTGCTCCAGGTATATTTGGAATAGAATATCCTGTTCGTATTTATCTGAGGAACAGGCTCATGGAAGCCGTCAGCCATCCCGCCAGCAACGCTTTTACCGGGCAGCAACTGCCGCATTGAATCGGGAAGCGATCCGTACATGCGGTGCACACTCAATATCTTTTTCGTATTTAAGGCCGCGTAAAAAGAATTGCCGTTCAGTTTATAATAAACTTCATAAAGCTTATCCTTTTCAATGGCCTGAAAAGTTGCATCCGTAGCATCCGGATATGCCCCCGACATTACCTTGATGATCGATTCCGGTAGTGTTTCCGGTGGGATAACCTGTTGATCTTTATAATTGCTGCACCCTTCCAGAACGAAGATCAGAACAATTAAAAGGAATAATTTGTCGGTAAATTTACTTTCATTCATAGCATCAAATAAGTTGATCGCCGGGGTGCCTATTGTGTATTTAATATAATGATACTCCAAATTTGTGCTCCGCATCCCTGTACTCGACGTCCGTCATCCAGGCTGCCCGCATTATAAAAGCATAGGTTATTTTTCCAGCCTCCGACTGCTCCTCCACCACGATCCGTATACGCTCCGGACTGGCGGCCCTCCTGGCTTCCTCCACGCCTCTGTACAATGGAGCAGGTTCGCCGGCAACATACCCCGTATCGGGCAGCCAATCACTCCCCGACAGTGCACCGGCAAGAGACCGGATACTTTCCGGCAATGGGAATTTCATCATCTTACGCTCACTGTCCCATGTCCATTCTCCGCTTTCCTTCACTGTCCGGGGCATCAGTACGCATTGAAATTCGCCGAACGGGACTTTCCCGTAAGCGCCCGACATCTTTGATTCGCTCACGATGCCCTTCCCAAAATAGCCCCGTCCAAACTGCACCGCTACCATCGGGATCACTTCGTTCAGGTAATGGCTGTTCAGCAAAGGAGATGCCTCCCTGACATTCACCGTTGCGATCTGCTCTTCTTCCTGACGGGATATCTCCTCGATGCGCCAATACCTTTCCTGCACGATCATCCTGCCCAGGAATTCAGCCTTTGTAAGCCCCGGTTTCGGCCCTACCTTCGTCTCCGTGTCGCAGGATAGCAGCGACAGCGTTACCAGCAGGAGGCTGTTCACCATGCCCATCCCGATCCACCGTTCGTGACCGACTTTCCCATGCTTCAATACCATTCGCATATTCATTTTACCAGCCCTACCGGTCGGGCTTTTTCCTAATCCGTTTGTATCTGACCACTGTCCGACTATTCTTTCCATGGCTAATAGTCTGCATGTAAAAAGCCCCCCGCAGGTTCGCCCCGCAGGCAGAACATGCAGGAAGACACGTTCTTTGAAAAAACCGCTGCATGGAACGAAAAAAAACTTTACCCCATACCCGGAAGTTTGAGACCGGAGCTCTTCAGAGCCTCCATCAGCTTCTCCTGGATCTCCATTTTGGTATCCACAAAACCATGCGCGTCGAGCCACACATTAACCATCACTTTATAGCCATCGGGCTCGATGGACGAGATTCCGATCCTCCTTGCGGGGACTTTAAGGGCATTTTGGGCATGATCGAGGACATTGTTGACAATGTTTTTAACCTCCTTGAAATCGATACTATTGGTAAATTTCATCTCCACATCGAGCCGCCTGTTGCCGGAGCCACTCACGTTGATGATCACTTCATTTGAGAGCTTGCTATTGGGGATCACTACCTTGCGGTTATCATACGTTTTCACCACCGTATAAAATATCTTGATCGCCTCTACAGTCCCCTCCTGTCCTTGCGCTACAATGTTGTCGCCTACATGAAAAGGTTTGAGGATCAATATCAATACCCCGCTTGTGAAATTCTGCAGAGTACCCGACAATGCCAGGCCCGCAGCAACGCCGATTGCACCTATCAGAGCGGCAAAAACCGTCATTTGAATGCCTATGATCTGCATGACGGAAATGATGAGCAGCACCCGCAAAGTGGTCACGGCCAGGCTAAGCAGGAAAGGGGTGAGCGACGGATCGATGTCGCGCTTGTGCATGTGTATGCTAAGCCAGCGCGACAGCACGCGAATGAGCCAGAAGCCCGCGATCAACACGGCTATGCCCGCGATTACAGACGGGCCGGTTTCCAGTATCCACGTGTAAACCTTGTTATAGAATTGCTGAATCTTCATGATTTGAATGCATTGAATTGAATACCCGCCTCGCGAGAAAAATCCGTTCCACTGGCAGTTGGTATATTTTTTGATCGTTGTTTCCCGATTAGTTAAGGAAAAAAACTTACAGACATGGAAATCCATCATCAACAACGAACCAACTCAAACGCAGCCACAATGGGCAGGTCCAAGGTCGGACGGGCCACGATAGGCCGGTATGTTGTTTACCTGATCATGGCGGCAATCGCAGCGGGTATCAGCATTTATTTTTATGCGCCGAAACCGGTCGACAAGGCCGCCAACAAGAATATGTCGCTCTTCTTGCAAAACAAGATCGGCGATATCGATCTGAAGCTTAAAAATGGCGATAGCGATACGGACCTGGCTACACGGCTTTCGTGGCACAAGTCGAATGCCGTTCTCTACGACGAAGCGAAGGGCTACACCGACGAGAAGATCGGGGAACAAGCGGAGATCATGAAGAAAAAGATGGTTCAAATTCAGCGACGCGATTTCCCCGAATTACGTACTGCCTATGTCGATTCCAAAAAGGAAGCGCTTGATGAACAGCATGTAACCATCGGCGTGACCGGCGATCACCAGGAAGTACTAACCTTCGAAGGCAAAATGTTCAAACCAAAACAGGTTCAGGACGATTTCATGAAGAACATTTACGGGATCGTGAACGACCTGCGGTTTAAAAAAGTCGTCTACAAATGGTCGGAAGCGCCAGAGGGACAACACCACTACGAGATTAAGTCGAAAGGGGACACGGAGATTTGACGGAGGTGCGGTGAGTTGACCACGGACAATGCCCAACTCACCCGTCGGTCGTCGGCGGTCGATCGGCAACAGCCTTCGCAGTCTCCCCGAACTCGCTCCTATAAATCCTGACAAGCAGTAGCAGGTAGCTGATCAGCAGTGGCCCGAAGATGAAACCCCAGAAGCCGAAAAGTTTCAGCCCGGCGATCAGGCCGAGGATTGTGATTACCGGATGCACATCACCGACCTTTTGTAAAAAGCTGATGCGAGCTACGTAATCGATATTTCCGATGATGGTAGCGCTGTAAACAGCCAGCCCGATCGCTTTTCCGCTTTCACCTTTTGAAAACAGGAATATCACTAGCGGAATCCAGATCATCGCCGTGCCAATCACCGGAAAGAATGCGAACAGTCCGGTAATCAGTCCGAACAGCACGAAGTCATCGATTCCGACAATCCAGTAGCCAACCAATGCCACAAGCCCCTGGATCAGTGAGATGAGCGGGATTCCCAGTGCATTGGCGCGCACCATGCTGCAAGTTTCGTCGGCAAGCGATTGTATATTCTTTTGTTTAAGCGGAATAAAATGTTCGAGCGTATCCTCCATGAACCGACCGTTTTTGAACATAAAAAAGGCCAGGAAAAGGATCATCAGCAGGTTGCCAAGCATGGTGGCCGAACTGTTGAGTATCCCGGGGATAAAACTTGTTGCTTTTTTGCGGATATCCGTCGTGGCCTCCTTAGTGAGCAAGTCCTGGCCGGTCCATTCGCGAAGCTGGGCAGCAATTGCGTCAATCGCGTTGCTGACCTGTTCGGGATTCTCCACGATCATGTTGATCTTTTGAAAGATCATCTGGGCGGCAAAATACACCGGCGCTACGATGCAGGCCATGAACAGTACCATAAAGAGGATCGCGGTGAGGCCCTTCTTCCACTTCCGCTGCTCGGTGAGGCGAAAGTAGTACTTCCGGCAAAGGATATAGAGCGTGAGGGCGCCCAGGAAACCGGGGAAGAAAATATAAAGTTGTTTGAAAACGATTATTGCCAATGCAGCGACCATCACCAAAAAACCTACCTGCCGGATCCTGTTATTAAAGTTTGAAACCATGAATATCTGATTCTAATCAATATACGTAGAGCAATTATTATACCAGCCTCTGTGGTAGCGGGCAAAAGAAAAGCGCAGGATAAGGATTGTCCTGCGCTTTTCGGTATGTCGGGATAGGCTACGCTGCCGACTGGTCATCCACCTCCGCGTCCGGCGCATTTTTCTTTACCGATTCTATCCCATTGTCGCGGCTCGCTACGCTTTCATACATTTCGCTGCTGCCGATCGCCTGGCCATTGGTGGCCTTCAAAAGGAAATAGTACTTGTCATTTTTGGAAGTAAGGCGCTCGAAGCGGGCGTCGTCCTGTGCGTTTTTTCTCACCGACTCAACACCGTTCTCGCAAGCAGCCTTTGTAGTATAACCTTCGCTGGCGAGGATTACCTGACCGTTTCCGGCTTTCAGGTTAAATTGAAATTCTCCGTTGGCCCTTTTTGTTATTACAAATTTTCCCATGTTTTGAAAAGATTGGATTAGGCTTTCAAAGTACGATTATCTTTCCTTAATCCAATGCTATACGTTATTGAAAAAACGCTATACGTTCCGGATACCCGAGCGAATGAGGCGCGCGACCTTCCCCCGATAAGGCGCGCTCACTGGCAGGATATGCGTATCGAGCTCAACCATTTGCTCGTTGAATGCCGTTATTTTGCTGATAGCCACGATCAAAGAGCGATGTATCCTCAAAAAGCCCTTCCCCGCAAGCCGTTCCTCGATCGCCGCAAGCCCCTGGTAAACGACAATCTCCCTCTCGGTCGTTTTGACCTTCACGTAGTTCTTTACGCCTTCGATGTACAGCACCTCCCGAAGGAAGATTTTCACCACCGATTTCCCCGAAAACAGGTACACAAAAGGTCCCGGGTTCGGGACGATCTTCCTGGGCTTCGACCGGAAGCTCCGCTTTTCCACCGGTGGTATCGTGGCATAATAGCGGTCTATACTTTTCAAGAAATCCTCAAAGGCGATGGGCTTCGTCAGGCAGCCCAGAACATAGTCATCCTCGCCGGGCAGCCACCGCTTCTTCTTGTTCGACAGGAAAATAACCCTTGGCCGGCAAGGCAGCATCCGCAAAAATGCTTCCCCGGTTACTTTGGGAAGCATAATGTCCAGAAAAAGGAGGTCGATCTTGTTCTGCTGAAGATACATCAGCGCGTCGATCGCGTGGTAGAATGTCCCTACATGTTCCAGCGAATCCAGCTCGCTGATGTAGGATTCGAGAATGCTCGCCGTGTACGGTTCATCGTCGATGATCAAACATTTAATTCTGCTCATAGAAGTAATCCGGTGAAATAACTGTATTACAAAGACTAACCCACAGGGGCATGATATGCCGAATAAGAGGCCGTCCCGGTAGATTGACCGGTCTAGTAATGAGAAGAAACGAATTGAGTAGGATGGCGTTCAATTTCCAAATAATTCGCGAAAACTCCAACGCCATCCTTCTACTGTCTATCAAATGATATCAGATACTTTTCAGGTACACCCGCAATGCCCGCATTTCCGTATCCGAAAACGCGGCGGTCATCTGCCAGGGCATCGGCTCTTTCAGTTCGGAGCCGTCGGGCCGTTTGCCGGTGCGGAGGGTTTGGAAAAACTGCTCGTCGGTCCAACGGGCACTTTTGCCGGTAGACGAAATGTCGGGGGTACCTCCTTCTCCCGGCGTACCTTTCATATTGGGCTTGTGGCAACCGGTACAAATCTGCGACACATATTTTCCGAAATCGGCGGTGACGCCTTCACGGATCGCCATCGGAAGAGCCGCATTGTGATCGATTTTTTCGGCTTCAAACAATTCCATTTCGCCCAGGTCGGCCAGGATCGTCGCGCCTACGCCTATGTCGCTTGGCGGGTTCTGGCGGTCGACAGGCGGCACCTGTGCACAATAGGCGATGATCGCCTTTAAATCGTTCTCACTTAGCTGGTTGAAACCGCCTGACGGCATGTAAATGAGCGGCGTACCGTCTTTCTGCACGCCGTGGCGGATCGCACGTACCCAGTCGTCCGTATCAAAATCTTTGGGTACGCCGCCTTTTCCTTTGGTGAGGTTCCGTCCCACCAGCCGGCCTATTCCTTTTTGTTCGAAAAGAACCCGCCCGCCCAGGTCGCTGCCGTGGCAATCGTTACAGCCCTTGGTGGTCACGAGGCGTTTACCCTGGGCAATCGTGGCAGAGTCGGTCGGGATATCGAGCTTAACCGGCTTTACAGCGTAAACTTTGCTCTTGCGGTTGCCTACCGAAATGTAGGCTTTGGTATAATAACCGATCGCAAGCAGTGTGATGACCAGTAGTGCACGACCGGTCCATTTCAGGATTTTCTTTAACATGGCTTTTGACAATAACAGTTTGGAAAAACTGCCGGCACCTGGCCGACATTGCAAAAGTGCCCTGTCGGCCAGCTATTTCCATCGTCAAATGCCTCGAAGCGTCATAATGCCTGCATGAATTGTTAAATGCTACTTACCAAGCCACTTTTTAAAATCCATCGCCTTTTCGCGGCTGATAATCACCTCGCTCTCGGGTGCGGGCGTGAGGGCCAGCTTGATCTTGTTGTTGAAATACGGGTTGATCTGCTGCACGCAATGCACGCTGATGATAAACTGGCGGTTGGCCCGGAAAAAGCTGTCCGGATCGAGCATTTTTTCGAGTTCGTCGAGGGTATAGTCGATCGGGTATTTCTGGTTGTTTTTTGATTTAAAAAGACTTGTTCCTTCCTCCGAGTAAAAATAGGCGATGTCGGTCACCTCTACCGGCACCCATTGCTGTAAATGCTTCACGAGAAATCGTTTGCGGTATTCCGAGGGCTGCATTTGCTGACGCAGCTGCTTCACGAGTGAATCGATCGCGTCCCGGTCGATATTGGCGGCGTATTTCGAAGGGTCGCTGTCGGCACCTTTCGTAAGGCGGTTGTATTTCGCCAGACTGGCTTCCAGCTCCTGGCGCTTGATCGGTTTCAGCAGGTAATCGATACTGTTAACCTTAAATGCACGGAGCGCGTATTCATCATACGACGTCGTGAATATCACAGGCGATTCCACCTTCACCTGGTCGAAGATCTCGAAACTCTGTCCGTCGGCGAGCTCGATGTCCATCAGGATCAGGTCAGGCACCTCATTGTCTTTCAGAAAATCCACCGATTCCTGCACGCTCGCGGCTTTACCTACAATTTCTATATTACCGTCAATTTCAGTCAGTAGTTTGGAGAGCTTTCTCACCGCCAGATCCTCGTCTTCAATCAATAATACCTTCATAAATCGGTTTTGTTATTCATGTTTAAGGGTGAAAATTTAAGTCAAGATAACCAATTCCCGAAACCCACGGGAAACGGAAACGCATAAACGTCCTATGAAACGGTATTTACCCGTAATGAAACGTCACAGGTGCAGTTGGCGCCGACAAAATATAGGCTTGAAGTGACATTTAAGTCGATCAAACACTCCATGCGCCACCTTGCACGCTTCATCCCCTGCTTGTCCCGTTTGATGCACAATGCCTGCGGTAAAGGCCACTACGACATGCTAATTTTGGCACAACCAAATGCAAATCTGTTAGCCATGAAAATGAAACATTACGCTCAAATTATCCCGCTTTTCCTGCTCGCAATTGCGACAGCCGCCTGCAACGACGACGACAAAAAGCACGTTTCGCCGGAGTCCGTTAAAATTACTTTTACCGAAAAGAAATGGAAAACCCAGGCCTGGGACCTCGTAAAACCGCTCGACCTTGACGAGGATGGCGATAAGGAAACCGATCTGATGCAACTGCTCATCGAATGCGACCTGGACGATTTTATTGTATTTCAAAAAGACGGCAAATTTATTACCGACACCGGCAACAAACAATGCAATGCGACGGACGAACAGGAAAGCCATTCTGCCAACTGGACCTATGACGAAGCCGCAAAGATCATTAAAATGAAAAGCGTCCCCAGCGGCCTCGAAAAAGAAGATTGGGAAGTGCTTGAACTGACCGAGACCACTTTAAAAGTCCGTTTCAACGTGCTACCCGAAGACGGAGAATCATCGGCCATCAAGAGTGTCATGACTCTAAAGAAGATATGACCCGGTTCCTGCTCTATTTTTTCGTGAATGCGGCCGCACTGTGCGGCTGCATTCATTCGGCACCCGTGCCTGATGAGGTCAAATCTTCCGCGCCGGGCTTCGGTAGTTCCAAAAGCCGTCCTGACGGCCAGGCACTGGTATTTCCGGCAGGTGTTAACATACACGGTAAGCCGCAATGGGACGAGAATTGCTCCAAACAGCCCGGAAACCGGCTTTTGGGCAGCGGCTCGGTATGCTTCTGTATTCAGTTTTCCAACACCACCCATGCCCCCGTGCTTGTTACAATTCCGGCTGGAACAGCTTTCATTTCAGCGCATGTGGATTCGCCTAATGTATTGATTGTTAAAGAAATAAAAGCTTCGATCCCCGCCGAAAGCATGCAGACTATTCAGTTGATGGCCTATTCTGTCAACGAGGACCGTAAATCGGCCAGCAAAACATTTGAAACCTCACCGGTATGGACGAGCCACGACGGCTTCTCCGAACTCCTTGGGCTCTTGGCAGAAAAGAAAATCAACGCGGAAGATTATGCAGGTGAAATTCCACCGGGAGAAATAACACAACTCGTGCAGGTTTCCGTGTATGAGATTGCACACACGGGCAATTTGTCGGCAAAGTCGCGCGAGAAGCTGTTGGAATTACCCGGCGGATAGTGGCGCTAAGCCGAAGCCAGCAGTGGTAAACTCACTGAAAAGGTCTGCGGATTTTCATCGATATTGATCTCTCCCTGCCCCAGCAGGTTATATTTAGTAGCAATATTGGCCAGGCCGATACGACTGGAAGGGATCGTCGCCGAGCGTTTTTGCAGGTTATTCGATACCACAAGCCGCCCGTCGATCGTCGTATTGATGCGAATATACAGCGGCTGCTGCGGCATGATCACATTGTGCTTCACGACGTTTTCCATCAGCAATTGCAATGTAAGCGGGGGAAGCATGTGGGCGCGATAAGCAGGATTAATCTCTTCTTCCAACCGCAGGTTACTGCCGTAACGCGTGCTGAGCAGGTGAAAATAGGAGCTCGCAAAATTCAGTTCGGATTCCAATGTCGTGAGTTCCGACTCGTTGCTCCGCAACAGGTACCGGTAAACATTGCTCATTTCATCGATAAATTGCGTGGCGAGTTCCGTGTCATCTTCGATCAGCGAAGAAAGCGAGTTGAGGCAATTGAAAAGGAAATGCGGATTGATCTGCTGTTTTAAACTCTCGAACTGGCTTTGCAGGTTGGCTTTGCGTAGCTTCTCGGTTTCAAGCAGCTTGTGTTGCCAGAGCTCGAACGCGTACACCCCCTCGTGTATGCACGTAACCACCACATTCATGAGCGCGCCCAACCCGAGCGCCCATTCGAAGCTTGTCAGGTCGTAGACATAGCCCCGAAAACCGGCCGCTTTGTACAAGAAAAACAGCCCGCTGATAATCGCCAGGTTGCAAACAATATGCGCAGGGATCATGAGCAGCATCCGTTTGGGTGTTTGCTTGAAATGTGAATACTGCTTGCGGAACCAGAAGCCGATCCGGGTGTGCACCAGCTGATAGGCCAGCCCGAAGACAACGGCGGAAACGATCGTCGCCCTGGCGAAAACCGAAATATCCGAGAAATAAATATTTCCCACCAGCAGATAATTCATCAGCACAATGTACGCCGGCAACAGCGCAAGCGCGATCCAGATGTCCTGTTTGGTGTATGTTACCAGCAGCTTCACGTCGTTTCGAATTGGTTACGGGGTGTTCCTACGGGGATTCTCACGGTGAAAGTGTTCCCGTCGTCAAAAAGCATCGGTTCGTCCAGGTTCAGATCGCGAAACCGCGTTATCAGCGCTTCCAGCCCTTCCCGGGCCGCATTTTTGGGCTGGATGGAGTTGCTTACTTCCAGCTGCCCCTCCCGCATCACGATCGATAGTTTCAGCGGCTTTTGTTTCATTACCACATTGTTTCGTATCGCATTGTCGACAAGCGTTTGCAAGGTAAGCATCGGCACCATGTAATTGGCGCAGCTGTCGTCGATATCCACCTCCACGTCAATCGCAGCGCCGTATCGGGCACTGGTCAGGAAGAGATAGGAGTTGATGAACCCGCTTTCGCTTTTGAGCGATGCCAGCCCATTCTCGCTCGTATGGAGCAAATAGCGGTAAACACTCGAAAGTTCATCCAGGAATATCCCCGCTTGCATACGGTCTTCCTCCACGAGGGCTGAAAGAGAGTTGAGGCTATTGAACAAAAAATGGGGATTGACCTGGTTTTTGAGGTTGTCGAACTGATTTTGCAGGGCCTTTTTCTTGATCGCTTCTTCCTCCTGCAAAGCCATTCCATACTGGTTCAGCGAATAGATCAGCTCATAAATGGCACCGACCGAGAAAAGCGTCACCATGCAAAGGGTAATGTAAATACTGTATTCCCTCAGTGTGAACACCTCCCAATTCCAATGAGCAGCGTACATCAGCAAGACAAAGATAGCTTGGCTCAGCACCTCAATCACCAGATAACCCGAAAAGGTCCCGATGATCCGCATTCGGGTTTGCGAGATATCCGGGTACCGTGCGCGCCATTTTTCGCTCCACAGCGCCATGAGCTGCCAGGTAACGAGTGTGCAACCAAGCCACGCCAATGTAATGGTGAAGCTCTTCCAGTTGCTTTCCGTAAATTTCTGTACAAGAAAAAGGTTCAGCAGCAATACCCAGACGAGAATCACCAGCGGACGGAACCATTTCCATTGCGAAGGATTTTTCAATTGATACCGGCAGATTAGGGTGTGGAACGCGATTTACATTCCAAATATAAAACTAAACCTGCCGGGCCGATTTGTCAAACTAATTATCAGTGATTTTACCTGGCAAAAATGTCTGTTCTTTGATAGTTGGGATCAAAAATTACTATATTTATAATGGCGGTGCGTTCGCCACTCCTTCAAAGAAGTTCCGGCCCGCTGCGCATTCATACGCTTTGCTACACCACAATCATCTGAAATTCGGTCTTCCCGGACCGGCAAGGATTTCTTGTTTTTTATTTAAACCCCTTCTCAGATGGAAACAACCAGTACTTCCAAGTCAATCCCCCAGTTCAGGGGCAGGGTAATCACTCCCGGCGATGCCGATTATGAAAACGCCAGGAAAGTCCACAATGGCATGGTCGACAAGTGCCCCGGCTTCATTGTACGTTGCGCGGACGAGACAGATGTCGTCAAGGCCATTCAGTTTGCACGCGAAAACGATCTGCTTGTTGCCGTCAGGGGCGGCGGCCATAACGGCGCCGGCCTCGGCGTATGTGACCAAGGGTTAGTCATTGATTTGTCGGGCATGCGGAATGTCACCGTCGACCCTGTGGCCAAGACTGTACGGGCGCAGGGCGGTTGCCTCCTGGGCGATCTGGACACCGCCGCCCACCCCCACGGACTGGCAGTTCCAACGGGTATCAATGCGACAACCGGCATCGGCGGCCTGACCCTGGGAGGAGGTTTAGGGCATTTGACGCGCTTCGGCGGCCTTACCATCGATAACCTGCTCGAAGCGGATGTGGTATTGGCAGATGGAAGGACCGTAAAAGCATCACCTACCGAAAATGAGGATTTGTTTTGGGCAATCCGCGGCGGCGGGGGTAACTTCGGCGTAGTCACATCCTTCCTCTTCCGGGCGCACAACGTGCACACCGTCTATGGCGGGCCGATGTTCTGGCATATGGATGACGCCAAGGCACTAATGGCCTGGTACCAGGACTTTATCAAGCAGGCACCCGACAGTGTTGGCGGTTTCTTCGCATTCCACAAAATACCACCGGCTCCGATGTTTCCCGAGCAATACCATCTCGAAACGATGTGCGGCATTGTATGGTGCTGTGTCGATGAGGAGGAAGCCGCAGAAGTTTTTGATACCGTACGCAAATTCCGCACTCCGCTGATCGACGCCGTTGGGCCGTTGCCCGTTCCTGCGCTGCAAACCATGTTCGATGACTTGTTCGCACCCGGGATGTACTGGTATTGGAAGGGGGATTTTGTAAAAAACCTTAGCTCCGATGTAATGGACGTGCATATCAAGCATGCGCACAAGATTCCCAATTTCTTCTCGGGAATGCACCTATACCCAGTCAATGGAGCCGCCAGCAGGGTGAAGAATGAAGATACAGCCTGGAATTACCGCGACGCCACCTGGTCGATGGTGATCGTGGGCATTTCGCCCGACCCATCGGAAAAGGAATTGGTCACCGGTTTTGCCCGAGATTACTGGCAGGAACTGCACCCTTTCGGCGCTGGCGGGGCCTATGTTAATTTTATGATGGACGAAGGCGCCGACCGCGTGAAAGCAACTTACGGAAGCAATTATGAGAAGCTGACTCGGGTCAAAGCCAAATATGACCCGGACAACCTGTTCCGGGTAAACCAGAATATCAAACCGGCATAATCAAAACAGGCAGGCCATTGCGGACCTGCCTGTTTTTTCAGAATAACACCCCTTCGTCATCCGATTTGGCCGGAGGGGTGTAAACATCCTCGGAAACCTGGGTAGAATCCGTCGCGCATTCGCCGGTGTAGCCTTCCGGGCGTGGGAACGGGCCTTTGCGGTATTGGATCAGGGTCTGGTCGTTGTAAACCTTTTGCATGAAAGCGCCCCACGCAGGCATAGCCACGCGCCCGCCCTGCCCTAGCGCGAGCGAACGGTAGTGAATGCTGCGGTCCTCGCCCCCAACCCACACGCCCGCAACGAGGTTGTGCGTCATGCCCATGAACCAACCGTCGGAATGGTTTTGCGAAGTACCTGTTTTGGCGGCGATTTCATTGCCGTCGGTAACACCATATTGCCGCAGGCGACCTGCGGTCCCCCCCGGATCTTCCACGGCGCCGCGCATGAGGTACAGCATGTTATAGGCCATATTTCCGCTAAGCTCCTGGCTTTGCTGCTCGTGAAATTCGGCCAGCAGCTTGCCGTGGCGGTCCTCGATGCGCAGGATCGTCATCGGCATTACCTTATATCCACCGTTGGCAAACGACGAATAGGCCGACACCATTTCGTAGACCGACACGTCGCCGGTTCCCAGGCAGAGCGCGGGAGTGGCCGGTAGCTCGCTCGTAATGCCCAGCTTATGCGCATAATCGACGACCGTATTGGCTTTCACCATTTTCATAATATTGGCCGTCACCGAGTTCACCGATTTCCCCAGTGCCTGCCGGAGCGAAAGCGGCTGCTCGGAATACACCCCGTTGGAATTTTTGGGCGTATAATCTTCCGACACGTCGTCGATCCCGGCCTGGAATGTCACAGGCGAATCCATAATCTTTTCGCAGGGGCTAATGAAGTTTTTGTCCAAACCTGCAGTGTATACAAACGGCTTGAACGTCGAGCCCGGCTGCCTTTTGCCTTGCTTTACGTGGTCGTACTGGAAATATTTGAAATTGATCCCTCCTACCCACGCCTTCACGTGCCCGTTGCGCGGGTCCATGGCCATCATGCCCGCCCGCAGGAAGCGTTTATAATACTTGATGGAATCGATGGGGCTCATCGTCACTTCTTTCTCGCCATCCCATGAAAACACCTTCATCTTATAAGGTTTCCGCATTACTTTCCAGGCTTCCTCCTCGCCCAGCTTATTTTTCAATACATTAAAATAAGGAAGGCGGCGAACGGCCGTATTGATAAAACCGGGAATTTCCCTGCCGTTTTCGTCGATCCACGGATTACGGCCCTTCCAGTGGTCGCTGAAAATCTTCTGCTGTTCCTTCATATGGCGGGTAAGCGCCTCGTCCATGTACTCCTGCATGCGGGAATCGATGGTAGTGTAAATGCGCAAGCCGCTGGTGTAGAGGTTCAGGTCGGTGCCGTTCTCCTCGTTATACATCTTCACCCAGGCTTTCAGGTATCCGCGCATCGACTCCCAGAAATACGGCGCAGGGCCATTCGCGTGCGTTTCCATTGCGAATTCGAGCCCCAGCGGCTTCGAACTGAGCACATTGAAATCGTCCTCGGTAATATCATTGTACTTCTGCATTTGCGCAAGCACGGTATTGCGGCGGTTAGTAGCATTCTGCGGAAACCGTACCGGGTTATAGATCGTGGGGTTTTGAAGCATCCCCACCAGCAACGCCGATTGCGGAATATCCAGCTCCGAAACGTCCTTGTTAAAATACGTCTTGGCAGCTACTTTTATACCAAAAGCATTGTTTCCGAACGACACCGTGTTCAGGTACATTTGCATAATCTCCTGCTTGGTATATTTCCTTTCAAGAATAATGGAAAGTATCCACTCCTTTGTCTTGGCGATCACGATCCGCACGCCGGGGATCTTACTTAAAGCGCCCTCAAACTCCTCTGACCGGGTATTGAACAGATTTTTCGCCACCTGCTGCGTGAGCGTACTACCGCCGCCAGAGCTCGAATTGCCCGTCAGGATACCCTTTGCAACACGCAGGAGACTGCGCGGGTCGATCCCTGAATGGCTGATGAAGCGCGTATCCTCCGTCGCCAGCAATGCGTTGATCAGGTTGGGGGAAATCTCCGATATCTCGACCGGCGACCGGTTCTCGATCAGGTATTTGCCCAGCGACTTCCCGTCCTGCGAAATCAGCTCGGAAGCCACCTCGCTTTTCGGGTTTTCCAGTGCTTTCAGATCGGGCATCCCACCGAAAAGCCAGAAGAAATTGTAATTAACGGCAGCAATGTAAAATATCAGCAGGGCCACCCCAATGCCGAATGCACGCCAGAGTAAAAGAATGCGACGCCGGTATTTCCCGGGTTTCAATTGAATCATGTATTTTCCAGAGTAACGTCCAATAAACCGACCAAATAAACGAATTTGATCCACAAATCAGCTATTAGAACGTCGCTGCGGCGGTATTTGCTATTTTTTGAGTAAAATATTTAAGTAAATTAAAGTATATCAAATATCGGAAAGTGTTACTTTGAGCTTAATTTATCAACCTCCCAACTTTGGATCGAGGCCATGATTAAAACCCTGAAAACGCTCTGCATTACAACCATACTGATGCTCCGCTGTGGCCGTGTTGACCTGATAGCGTGTTCGTGCATCAATGACTTTAAGCGCATTAAGTCAATAGAAGAGCTTAAAACATGTGAATTCGTAGCATTGGTAAAATTGACTCCGAAAGACTCACTGCGTAAAACTTACAGCCGCATTCAATACTCCAGATGGGGCAAGATCGAGGAGGAGTATCTTTATCATCTTGAACATAGCACACACACTTCCATTTTTTACCATAATAACGGGCAGGTCCGTACCGTAAACCACTTTAAAGACTACACCACGCTTACCGGTCATTATCAGGAATACGATCCCGAAGGCAATCCAACCAAATCCTGGGATTACGACGCCAACGGAAAGCCAATCAACATACACATTCCCAAATAACTACGCAACGCCCGTTTGACCGGAAAATTCAGCCCGCTTTTTATATTCGTTCGGACTAAAACCGGTTTCCTTTTTGAATAACCTTGAAAAATAGGGCGGGTTTTCGAAGCCGAGCAAATAGGCCGTTTCGGCGACGGTTTTGTCCGTGCTAATCAGCATATTCTTGGCTTCGGAAACGAGGAAAATGTGGATCAGGTCGATGGCGGTCTTGCCCGTCTCCTGTTTGAGCAGGTCGCTCAGATAACGCGGGGAAGTATTGAGCATATCGGCCATCAATTTGACGGACGGCAGCCCTTTTTCCTGGAAATTACCATTTTCGAAGTAGGCCGCGAGACTTTCGTTGAAACGGGAAACAGTCGAGCCCGACAGCTGCGTGCGGTTAATGAACTGCCGCTTGTAGAAACGCTGCGAATATTTCAGCATCGAATCCAGGTGCGTGAGCATAATGTCGCGGCTGTATTCATCGGTATTGTTGAAATATTCGCTTTGAATGCGACTGAAAAGGTCCCAGATGATCTGCTCCTCCCGCTCCGACAAATGTAATGCCTCGTTGGCCTCGTAATCGAAAAAGCCATATTTACGGATTTCCGAATGCAGCGGGTGCCCATTCAGAAAATCTTCATGAACATAAAGGATAAAGCCCTTTTCTTCGAGCTCTATATTATTCATTTCGATCACCTGCCGGGGTTTCGAGAAAAGCATCGAACCATTTTCGTGGTCGTATTTCGTACGCCCGTAGAGGATATGGCCGGCTTTGATCTTTTTGAATGCGATCATGTAAAAATCCGTCGTAAACTCCCGGTGTCCCAGCGTACAACTTCTCAGCTCATCGCAGGTAAACACGCTGATCATAGGATGCTCCGGGGCCGGCATGTTACTGGCACGGTGCAGCTCGCTAACGCTTTTGTAATGGTCCATGGTTTTGAAAACGGTTAAGAGATCGTATCACGTAATTAAGTTGTCACGTCGAGCGAACCGGGCCGCTCAACGTGACAAGAAAGCATGATTTCAATCAAATTTAAGTAAAATCAGGCGGTTACCTGGCTACCGTGAGCGGCATCGGCTACCTCTTTCCATTCTTCCCAGGTAGCAAGGCGATCGGCGTACACCTGGTTCAACCATGGGAACCCAACTTTGCCGAGAAAAATTCTCAATGGCGGATTTTCATCATCGACCACTTTGAGGATCGCATCCGGAGTGGCCTGGGGATCGCCGATCGTGTCGGGGGTTAACCCGGCATAAAGTGCCTCCTTGATACCATCGTACAGCGCGATAGGCTCGCTATGGAAGGCCGAAGCACCGCCCCAGTCGGTAGAGAAGCCATTGGGCTCTACGATCGTCACTTTAATGCCGAAGTCTTTCACTTCCGAAGCCAGTGTTTCGCTAAGCCCTTCAACCGCCCATTTGGAAGCATTGTAAAGACCGAGTACCGGCAGCGTAGCAACTCCGAGCACGCTTGAAACCTGGATAATGTGGCCGCCACCTTGTGCCCGCATAACAGGGATTGCCGCCTGGGTAACCCAAAGCAAACCGAATACGTTGGTTTCGATCTGATCACGGGCCTCTTTTTCACTGGTTTCTTCGATGGCACCGAACAAGCCGTAACCGGCATTGTTGATCACGACGTCGACGCTGCCGAAGTGTTTGCTGGTCTGTTCGATGGCGGCAAAGCTGGCTGCCCGGTCGTTCACGTCCAGCTGGATGGTTAACAGGGTATCAGGATATTGCGCTGCGAGGTCTTTCAGTGTTTCTGTGTTGCGGGCGGTAGCCGCTACTTTGTCGCCTCTTTTCAAAAAAGCCTCTGCCCATATACGGCCGAATCCCTTGGAAGCGCCGGTAATAAAAATTGTTTTTGACATGATTGACAATTGTTTTTGTGTTTTGATGCTACAAATTTACCGGGTCGCTTCCGGCGGCGGCTTATACAAAAATCCGGAAATGAGATACACTTTTACGCAAGACCGCTTACACGGTTTTCGAAACGACGGGAACCGTTGATGCTTCATTCCGGTTCCGGGAATAATGTATATCCAGACTTATTTTCCGACGCCCGAGCTGAGCCCGTTTGTCAAGTCCTACAAGGTGATCGAAACGCCTGCGGACGTGGTCAACCATGTGCTGCCCGAAACATCGCCGGTGATGGTGTTCAGGTTGAGTGGCCAGGTCCGTGTCCATCATCATGGCGGAACCAACGTCCTGGAACCACTCGTCGTTTCGGGGTTACGGAAATCTGGGCGGACGATGCGGTATGACTCCGGAACGATCAATTTGCTCGTTATTTTCCGGGAAGGCGGCATTGCGCCATTCGTCCGCGAACCTTTGCACGAGTTGAGTGATGCAAGCATACCCATGCATTCCCTCGACGGTTTCAAAGACACGGGCTTGCTGGAAGAGCAACTGGCCGGGCAGCCATCGCACGAAGCGCGGATTGCGTTGGTCGAGCGCTTTCTGCTTGGCAGGCTGACGGGCAAAACGCCGGATAATATGGTTCTGCTTGCGATCCAAAAGATCCACAATGCGGGTGGACAGCTGAGGATCAGAGAGCTGGCGGCGTCACTGCACGTCAGCCAGGATGTGTTCGAAAAACGTTTCAGGCGGGTAGCAGGCCTTTCTGCGAAACAGTTCGCTTATATTGTTAAAATGAAGTCGGTAGTGGAAAAGGGCCGCTCGGGCCAGACGCTGGCCCAGATAGCGCTTGACGCCGGCTATTTCGATCAGCCGCATTTCAATAAGGATTTCAAACTCTTCACCGGGCTCACCCCTACCGAGTTCTTCAAATCTCCCGTGTTCTGGTAAATCAATGATTTTTTACAAGAATGGCAGCCGATCGCTTTGGAATTTTGTATCAGAAAAAACAAACGAAAAGGCTATTCAATTTAAAAATCATGGAATCTCAACCAAACGGAGAAGTCGCATTTATCGGTAAATACCTGATCCCGGCAGCCTCCAAAGAAACATTTCTCGAACGGCAGAACATCGCCCGCGCCTACATCCACACGCTCGCGGGCTTCGTACGCGACCACGCCTACGAACGCATTACCGAAAACGGCGACACCGAATATATTACCATCGCCACCTGGGCAAACGACGAGGCTTTGAACAATGCACGAGAACTTGTACAGGCGGAGAACGACAGACAGGGTTTCGACCGCGCTGAAATGCTGAAAAGGCTGCATATCAAAATGGAACCGGGTGTCTTCCGGGAAGACCACGCATTGTCCTGAACAGGCCTTTCGGAGCGTGTCACACGGGCGCGCCCCTGCCTTGGTGCCGGGGCGCGCTTTTTTCGAGTGGTGTATCGTATATTAGGCTCGCATTGCCAGCCATAACACCATGAAAAACGAAGTACTCGACGTTTCCGGCATGAGGGCGCTCCCGCTCGACCTCGACTCGGCCATTTCCTTTATGCCTTATATCCGCTTCCTCGAACAGCGTGTCGCGGAGGAAAAGACGCTGAAATCCGCGTTTTACAACAATATACTGACCTATTTTCGCGAGCATCAGCTACCCGAGGATGATGTCGAGCTCGCCGAAGCACACCGGTACAGCGATTTCTTCGAATACGTTTACAGCAGCCTCTCGGCGCCGCTCGCGTCGGAACACAAGCTAGCCTGGGGCATGTGCATGCCCTTGTACCCGCATATTTTCTACGGCACCGACCTGCTTTTCGAAATGCTGAACACGAAGCCGCTGGAAAAGCAGTCCGAAATTCAGAAAAGCCCGGAAGACTACCAGCGCGAGCGTCTGCACCTGATCTATACGCTGATCCTCCAAAGACTGTACAATTTCCAGGTCCCGGTGAAAATACAGCAATATCACGCCTGGACGGACAACCAAACCGGCCTTTACCGGTATTACGAAGTGCTGGTGAGCCCGGAGTTTGTGGAAGTGACTGCTAAACAGGAATTACCCGAGCTCAATTTTGTTGAGATATACGCGCATTTCAGTGAAAAAGACGGGCATTTGCAACTGCAAAAGGTACTGCCGCTCGATATGTTCCGGTTCCGGGGCTTCGCGGTGATCACCGTGTCGGACGTCACTGCGAAAATGGCCGTCGAGAATATTAAAAAGGTCCAGTTCAACAGGATACCCGGCGATAGCCCTAACCGTTACCAGCGCATTATCCTGTCGTTGAAAACCCTGGTGCAGAATAACCGCATCGAATTCGATCTTTTCCCCTTTGTGCGTGTGAACGGGCAGGCCGTGTACGGGTATGGCCAGGTAGGCACCGGGGTACTTTTTCAGATCTGGGGTGAAAACCGGCTGACACCCGAAGAATTCCGGCGGCAGGCCGAGGGCTATGCCGCCAACCCGAACTCTTTCTTCTCGCCCGACATTCAGGGTGAAGACGAGCGCCAGATCGGCTGGCTGACGCCTTTCCGAGACCTGAACGTCCGTTCACTCGCGTTGGTACCGCTTTTTGTGGAACAGAAACTGGTGGGCGTGCTTTGTATGCACACCTGGGAGGACGAGCGCTTTGACGAGAAAAAGCTGGCGTCGCTCGAAATGGCGTTCGCGCCGGTGGCGCAGCTGCTCAATACTTATATAGAAGAGTTCAATGTGGAGCTGGAAAGCATTATAAAGGAAAAATTCACCTCCATACAGCCCGCGGTACAATGGAAGTTCAACGAATCGGCCTGGCATTACCTCCATCGCCGGAAAAAAGGCTTACCGGAGGTAAATGAAAATATCGCCTTCTTCGACGTATACCCTTTGTATGGTGCGATCGACATCCGTAATTCGACCCACGAACGCAATACGTCCATCCGCGCCGACCTGGGGCATTACCTCGATCTGCTCCACGAACTGCTCAATGCCCTGGCAGGGTTCGACCGGTCGTCGCTCATGCAGGAACTGCGTTTTCACAGTACCAGATGGCGGCAGACCATCGCCCAGGGCGAATTGAGCAGCACTTCCGAGAACAACCTGAATACCTTTTTGAATGAGGAAGCCAGGAATTACCTTATTCATCTGTTGCAGCAGGACGCCCGCACGACTCCGCTCATTGACGAATACCTGGGAATTACACATCCGGTCCAGGGCCAGGTACACCGGCACAGGCAGGAGCTTGACCGTTCCATGGAACTGATCAACACGGCCGTTAACCGGTATTTCGAAGACCAGAAAGAAGCCCTGCAAGAGTCGTACCCATGCTATTTCGAGAAATTCAGGACGGACGGTATCGAATACGACATTTACATCGGCCAGTCGATCTCACCCGACAGGCCATTCAACCATTTCCACCTCAAAAACCTGCGGTTATGGCAGCTTTCGTCCATGATCGAAGTGGCGAAACTCACCCGTGGCCTGCTTAGCCAGATGCCGAAGGAGCTTCACACCACCCAGCTGATTTTTGTCCATAACCACATGATCGACATCAGCTTCCGCAGCGACGAGCGGAAATTCGACGTGGAGGGGGCCTACAATATCCGTTATCAGATGATCAAAAAACGCATTGACAAGGTCCGGATCAAAAACTCGCAGGAGCGTCTTACACAGCCCGGCAAGATTGCCCTTATTTACCTCCACCAGCGCGATGTCGAAGACTATTTGCCCTTCATCCATTATCTGCAGGAGACGAAGGCACTGGAACCTGCAACCGAAGAGCTTGAACTGGAAGATCTTCAAGGCCTGAGCGGCCTCCGTGCGCTGCGCCTGGGAATTGTGTATTGATCGCAAACACATTTTGCCATTCTCGGCCTCCGGAGCTATCCGGGGGCTTTTTTTATGCAATTAAAGATAAATTATTATTTGGACTTATTACAAATAAACTATATTTGCGACTCTACATGCGAAGTGGCACCTTGTTTGTCCTTCGCTTTTTACTACTCATTTTTCTCAAATCATGCTTAAAAAACAATTTCTTACCGCTGCCTTTCTGCTTTGCTGCTCGGCACAACTGCTAGCCCATGCCCTATGGATCCAGACGGCCCCAAAGGGTAAAGCCGGTCAGAAACAATCTGTGAAAATCATCTACGCCGAGCCGGGAGACAAGCCTGAAAAGCTCGCAGAATGGTATTCCGATGTGAAAGACTTCGAGCTCTGGCTGATTGCTCCCGACCAGAAACGCACCAAACTGGCGACCGTTGCAGCGGACGATCATTTCACAGCAGAGTTCACCCCCGACCAGCAGGGCGTATACACGTTATCGGTGGGGCACACTTCGAAAGACCTGGGCGGAACTACGGTTTATCAGTTCAATGCCAGCGCATTAGTAACTGTCGGGAAAGCCGATGCGGGTAACAATCCGGGCGCGAATGCCAACGAGCTGAATGTTTTTGCAGACCCGGCGAAAACCTATAAAGTAAACAGCCCGCTGAACTTGCGCGGGCTTTTTAAGAACAACGGCAATGAAAAGCTTTATCTAACCGTAGCATCACCGTCGGGATGGAGCAAACAAATCAGTACCGATGAAAAAGGTTTGGCCGAATTTATCCCGCTTTGGCCGGGTACCTATTTTATCGAGGCATCCAAAAGCTGGAAAGAAACCGGCAACCTTAATGGAAAGGAATATAAAGCGTTTTGGCGCAGCGCCACTTTGCTGGTAGAAGTTGGAAAATAATTTTCAAAGCGTCATTCATTCGCATGTCCCTATACGAACAAATCAGTGCCTATTGCATCCTTCACAAAATAAGACTGGCCGAAAAACGGGTCGTCGTAGCCGACCGATTGCTGGTAGCCAACGAATTTATGGATGGTGATACATTATGGCGCGACATGCGCAGCCGCGGTATTAAAATCAGTCCCGCTACCGTCTATGAATCGCTCAACTGGCTGGTAAGTGCGGGATTTGCGGAGCGACGTTTCGCGACCGACAGCCGCAAAAATCTTTTTGGAATCCCGGAACCTGTCAGGAATGGATTGGGTAACTGAGGCCGGTCTGCTGTTTACCAGAACTTAACAAAAAAGGGTCCGTAACTGGACCCTTTTTTCATATCTATTAAGCAACAACCGCATTCTTGGGCTTACGGCCTCTTGGTTTACCGGTGTATGCAGGCTTGGGTTCTTCCGTTCCCAGAGTGAGTTCATAACCGACAACGCCTTCTTCATAATTAAAAAGGGTTACCTCAAAAATATACTTCGTACTTTCAAAATCCACACCGCCTTTACGGAGAATCAGTTCCAGCGGGATCGAATATCCGCGGCCGCTTCTGGTAAGGACAAATGTTCCGTTTTCGTCTGAGCTCGGGATCAGATAGAGGTGCTTCAAGGTTCTTTTACCTTGTTGCGCTCCGATTTTAAAGCGAGCTGTTTCAGGTTCGATACCTAATTCCTCCAAAGTTTTAGGAGGAAGAACAAGTTTGCCGGAGGAGGAAACATAACCGGTTGGCTTTGGTTTCTCCTGAGGTTTTTTCGTTACCGAAACATTATCCTCGGGAGAAAAGAATTTAATTGCTCTTGCTTTCATAAATAAATTACGGGTTGCTGGTGGATTATTACTTTCGCAAAAGTAATGAAGTTAACATTTTATTAAAATACTTTTTGTAATAAATAATATCCCAAAACTGGTAAAAAAAATCAACGGGTTAATGCGCCCGCCCGTGTTTTTATTAAACGTTTTTTCACTCCCGATTTCCAAATCGATTTTAAATATAGCTTCCGCGACGACGTTTATTATCACGCCCTTAATTGCCGCCGTTTTCCATTAGAGGTCCGAAACTACAAACATGTGCTTCGTATCGGACTGTTATTTCCGGCTTGCGCAGTTATACTTTTAACCTCCCGATTGACCATGTTGTTTGCAAACAAATATGTCCCATACGGTTACAAAATTTCAATTTAGCATTTAGAAATCCGGCCTCGCCTTTACCCCCTGCTTAGACCCCGTTTATTGCAGAAGCCAAAAACCACTTTCGGAATTAGCATTAACCGGAAGTGAAAATATCCGGAAATCAGATTTTGACCCGTAGAAGTAATTTGGTGAGCATAATTTCACCTAAGATTTAAGTTATACTAAATGTGTTTCCCGGGAAATTCATGCCTGCTTTGCCGCTTAAAATTAAAACTAACTATCAGTCAATGATTAAAGCCGGATGGAATGGCTTTTCACTTTCCCGCTTTTTAAATTTATTTACCGTCACATTGAGTATTCCAACAGTTACTTGTAGTAATAATTATTACAGCATAAATGTCGTGCCAAACATTTTAAGTCTTTGTAAACTTTCCCCAAAGCACATTAATCCCTTACATTGCATTTTTACGGAATCAACCAGAGCCGATATGAAAAGACTGCTACTCCTGAACCTCCTGTCACTCTTGCTCACGCAGGCGCACGCACAAGCCACGCGGGAGATCACTTCCCCGAACGGCACCATACGGCTGGTGGCTTATGTGCACGACCAGCTACGGTACAGTGTCTATTTCAGGAACCGGCTGATCGTGTCGCCGTCGGAAATTGACATGGCCCTCGCGGATGGCAGAAAACTCTCAGGCGGTTTATCCAGGGCCCAGTTCGCGGAACGGAACGTCAGCGAAACCATCATTTCGCCCGTGCCCGAGAAGCGGACCCGCATTCCCGACCGCTACAAGGAGCTTAAAATAACCCTGCGCAATGCGTTCGCCGTTATTTTCAGGGTCTACGATGATGGCGTCGCCTACCGAATCGCTACTTCCTTCCCCGGCGGCATCACGGTTCGTTCGGAAACTGCCGCATTCCGTTTCCCGGCTAATCATCCGGTGTATTTTCCGGAGGTAGCCCCGCCTTCGAACATGGATATTTACCATACCGGTTTCGAAGAGCCATATACGACCAAACCGCTTGAAAGCATTTCTTCCAAAAGCCTTTTTTTCTCGCCCATTCTGGTTGCGCCGGACGATTCGCCCAAAATAGGCATCACCGAATCGGACCTGGAAGATTACCCCGGCATGTTCCTCAGCGGAAGTGCTGAAAAGGCACTAATGGGCCACTTCGCGCCCTACCCGGCAGAGGAAACCGAAACTAAGGAGCTTTATTCCACGCGTTACGTTTCCAAACGGGCCGATTTCCTCGCAAAAACCAAAGGGACACGGGTGTTTCCCTGGCGGGTGCTGATCATCGCGCCGGAAGATAAGGACCTGCCCGGTAACGATCTGGTTTACAGGCTCGCCAGCCCCTCGCGTGTGCAGGATGTGTCGTGGATAAAACCCGGAAAGGCTACGGACGAATGGATTATTACTTCCAATATTTTCAATGTGCCTTTTAAAAGCGGCATCAACACGGCTACCTACAAATACTATATCGATTTCGCCAAACGATTTGGTTTCGACCGCATTATGATGGATGCGGGTTGGAGCGACAATAATGATCTGTTCAAGATCAACCCTGATATTAATATGGAGGAGATCGTTGCCTATGCTAAAAGCAAGGGCATCGGGATCAGCATGTGGACGCTGGCGCTTACGCTCGATAAACAGCTCGAACCGGCCCTGGAACAGTTCAGCAAATGGGGCGTCGATTTCATCATGACCGATTTCATCAACCGCGACGATCAGAAAGCCGTACAGTTCTTTTATAAAGTGGCCGAGGCGTGCGCGAGGCACAAGATCATGCTGATGTTTCACGGAGCGTTCAAACCGGCCGGGTTCAACCGCACCTTCCCGCACGCGATCGCCCGTGAGGCGGTACTGGGCTCGGAATACAATATGTGGAGCGCCAAAGCGACGCCCGAACATAATGTGCTGCTCGCATTCATCCGGATGCTGGGCGGCCCGCTCGATTATGAACCCGGAATGCTCAACAATGCGACTCCCAAAGGTTTTCACGCAATGCCCGAAAACGTGATGTCCCTCACTACCCGCACCCAGCAACTCGCCATGTTCGTAGTATACGAAAGCCCGATCCAGTTTTTCGCAGGGAACCCTTCGCAAGGCATGAAAGAACCCGCGTTCATGGAACTGCTGGGCAGCATTCCGACCGTCTGGGATACCACCCAAATCCTCGACGCACGCCTGGGCGATTATGTCGTAACTGCAAGAAAGAAGGATTCCGACTGGTACATAGGCGCATTAAACGATTCGACAGCACGGGTGCTCAGCATTCCGCTCGATTTTCTCCCTCCCGGAAACTACCACGCCACAATCTGCGAGGACGGCGTCAATGCCGACCGCTACCCGGCCGATTACCGGCTATCGGAGGCAACGCTGACGCCGCGCGACCATGTGAAGATCAGTATGGCGCCTGGTGGCGGTTACGTGGTCCGGCTACGCCGACAATGAACGGGTTGTCTACTATCTGTGCTGCTTGTCTACTATATTTTGCGAAGCTGAGCTGAATCGATTGCTTTGTTTGGCCGGAGCACCGCGCTGTCCGGGCGCCACTGCCGTACAACCATTTATTACGCCAGCCGTGTAGTATGTAATGCATAGTACCTGTCATTGCATATCTTTGTATAAACTAATAGCCATGAAAATTTTTGACGAAGACTTCGATCATTTACCGTTTCCCGGGCGCTGGTTGGGCGGTATTTCGCTTGTACTGGCGCCCATTCTGCTGTTGGCGGGAGAGGTATTGAAATTCCGTTTCGATTTCTTTTTTCCTGCACAACTGAGGGCATACCAGGATCACCCGATGTTAATGTTTACAGCTTACAGCCTGTTTCTGGCAGGCAATATCCTGCTCTGGCCGGCCATTATTACCCTCGCGAACCTTATTGGCCGTACGAAGCCCGTCTGGGCGGTCTGGGGCGGTAGTCTGGTACTTTTCGGGCTTTTTGCCCGGACTTTCCATTCCGGGATCAATCACCTGGCATTTCAGCTGGTTAGCATTCTGAGCTTACCCAAAGCAACGGAGGCGGTGGCGCAATCCTACGGCGCATTTCACATTGTATCGATACTTTCGGGTGCAATTCTGTTCGGGTGGGCAGTGCTGGCCGTCGGTGCCTGGTTTTCGGGGACGCTGCGGCCTGTGGGTGTGGTGGCCCTGGCCATGATGTCGGCGCTGATGATCGGGGTGTTGAAGGGTGGCACGGTCATGTCTGTGATCGCAACGACCTGCCTTTGTATCGCTTTGCTCCCGCTGGGCGTTCGCGTGCTGGCCCACGGCAGTATGCCGCCAGCGAGGCTTTTCTGGGGCTGGCTTATATTCTCCTCGGCGGTGATCGGCCTATTTTTCTTCCTCGGACAGGCGGGATAGCCTCGGCGTAAATTGCCGTTCTGCGCCAATAGGCCGGGTTGTTTTGCGGTGGCTCGCAGAAGCTCTCCCGCGTTTTTCCTCCTTCTTTTTACGTCGTCCCCACCAGATTACGAAACCGGTCACCGGAAGACTTGCGCAGATCAATCCCGCGAAGAAAGTAAGGATCTTGCCCGGCAAACCCGCCCAGGCGCCTACATGCAGATCGAAATTCATGGCATAGGCTTTCTCGCCATTGGTGAGCTCTCCGAATGACCGTGAGCGCAATTGTGCGCCCGTGAACTGATCATACTGCCCCTGAATGCGGTCGTAGCGGTTGCTGGCGCTTAAATAGGTGGATGCATTGATAGGCAGTTTGCCTGTCGCCGGGAAATTGATGAGGTAGCCGTACGCATCGGGCTGGTCTTTTTGCAATGCCGCAAATATCCTATCCACAGCCTTAATGTCCTTGCTTTGCGTGGTATCGGAGAAAACAGCGGGTACCTCGGCCATCTTTCCGCCATCGGCGATCGTTTTAATCCCTTTTTCAAACCATTCGAAGGACCATACCAGCCCGGTAACCGCGATCACGAAAAGGATCATGCACGCATAGAAGCCCAGCACATTGTGCAAGTCGTAGTTGACGCGCTTCCATTTGGCGCTCCATTTGATTTTAAGGGCCTTATCCGTATTCGTCCTGTTCCATTTGGCAGGCCACCACAACATCAGTCCGGAAATCAGGATTAATACAAAGGCGAGCACCGAGTAGCTCACGACCGGATGCCCGACCTTTTCGCCAAACAGCATCCGCATGTGCAGTCCAAGCACAATGGTAAAGAACTCGTTTTTCGAATCTTCCAGTTTTACGACCTCTCCATTGTACGGGTTCACATATGCCCGCGAGTAATATTTGTAATAATCCCAATGCGAAAAGCCCTCCTTATCGACCTTTAATGCCCTGAAAATATAGGTCCTGTCGGGCCGGGAAGATATTTCAACCCGTGTCACCGGCCGCTTTTCTCCTACCGCTTTCTGCGCCACGGCCCGTAGCCGGCTCAGCGGCAACTTCGGTTTGTTTTCTGGTTGAATAAAAAGGCGGTCCCGGTAAACCAGCGGTTTGATTTCATCTGTAAAAACGTAAGCGGCACCGGTAAGCCCCAGCACGACAATTACAATCCCGGATGCCAGTCCCAACCAGAGGTGTAACGTTCCGATAAGCTTTCCAAGGGCTGTCTTTTTCTGAGACATGAATGCAGTTTGGGTTGATAGCGACCGAAAAAGGCGCTTTATAGCTCAAAAACGTATTTGAACGCTTTTGCAGCAAAGAAATACCCTATTTAGTTTAATTACAAATTATTGAATCAGGAAGGCTGATTATTTTCATTCAAAATAAAAACAGCGGGATATTCAGCTGGCTGGTGTCTCCAATTCGTCGCGCAAGCTCTGCTGCTGACGCTGTCCGACCTTGAAAAGGCATACCGGAAAGTAGCAGGCAATACCGTTATTGCCAACCGCTTCGGGATTTGTTTTAATTTTGCGGGCTGTTCAGCCAGTTATCAGACGCCAAAACATGAAGCCCGCTTTTTTTTCGAAGTACGAATGGTGGTATCATTCCGCGATGATGCCGGTCTGCTTTGCGCTGGGTAACTATTATTTGCTGGGTGAAAGGTATTTTGCAGAGCTACCCGCTTTCCTCACTGCGACGGCCCTCGCGGTGGCGCTCTACTGGTTTTCTGTGGTGATACTGACGATTGTCATCCGACGGACCGCCGGTAGTCCGGCAGAAGGACAGATCCTCGAACAAATGCTGAAGATGCTCTGGAAGCTGGCGGCGGCCACCGTCCTTCTGATGGCTTTCGACATCTGGATTTACAGCCTGGTACCCGTCCTCGAAGCAGATTTCACCTGGTCCAAAATCTGGCCTGCGGCACTCGTCGGACTGCTATGCGACGCATTTATCTGCGCATTACTGGGGCTTTTCTATGCACTGCAGCAATGGAAAAATGACAAGGCCGACCTGGAAAAACTGGCCCGGCAGTCGCTGGAAGTGGAATTTGACACATTAAAAGGCCAGGTTAACCCGCATTTTTTGTTCAACAGCCTCAATACCCTGTCCTCGCTCATCAATGCCGACCCTGCGCAGGCCGAGGATTTTGTGGAAGACCTCGCGCGCATTTACCGCTATATGCTCCAGGGTGGCCGGACCGAGCTGGTACCACTGCAAGCGGAGCTCGCTTTTCTGGAAGTATATGTCCGTTTGCTGAAAGTACGGTACCAAGGTGCACTCCTGGTGCAACTCCCCGACCGCTGCCCCCCCGACCTGACGATCCCGCCGCTCCTATTGCAAATACTGGTCGACAATGCGGTTCAATACAATATGCTATCAGTCGCCCGCCCGCTCACCGTGACGATCAGCCTCACCGGCAACCGCGCCATCCGGGTTAGCAATAATGTTCAGATGCGCCACCGCACGCTTGGCGCAACAGGGACCGGCCTCCGTGGGCTTTCAGCGAAACTGCTCACACTTACGCCACGAAAATTAGAGATTCAGGAAACCAACGACACTTTCTCGGTAACGATTCCCCTCCTGCCCGACGCAGTGACGGTTCCTGTGCAATGACAATTCATTCCGATAAAAATGCAGTTGGTGCAATTTTTCCGCTTGCATTTTCACGCATTACTCTATTTTTGAACCAGCCGCAGTGGAACCGTCGCAATGAAATTGTCGCAATGAAATTGTCGCAGTGAAATTGTCGCAGTGAAATTAGCCATACGCCAGGCCGGACGGCTGCCTAACCATGAAGAAAAAAGCATTGTTTGAAAAACTTCCGGAAAAAGCGCCGTCGGGAAGCCCCTCGGCTTATACCCTTGCTGCGGTTGCGTTGCTATTGTTTTTCAACTATATCACCGTCGGCGCGCACGTATTTGGTGATCCGCTCCTGTTCCTGAAAGCAACGTTGCTGAACGCGGCACTTCTGGGAGCCGGATACTGGTTACAAGCGCGGTTGGCAGGCTACATTGCCACGCATTACTGCGATTTGCAGCAAACACTGGTGCGCGTGGCCTTATCGATTTCTGCCCACGCAGTCGCATCCGGCGCTTTCGTGCTGATGATGGCCTGGGTGTATACCGACCAGAAGTTGTTCGGCTCAACCCTGACCATCCACACGCTGGTCGTTATTTATGTTGTAAATCTTGCCGCCATTGTCCTGATTACCGGTCTCTGGGAAACCTTCGGCGCGCTCGGGCGGTGGCGCCAGCACGAAATCAATGCCGAGCGGCTCATGAAGGAGAATGTCAACGGCCAGCTCGAAAGCCTCAAAGCGCAGATCAGCCCGCATTTTCTTTTCAATACATTAAATTCACTTTCCGCGCTGATCGGCGAAGACCAGGAGAAGGCCGAGCAGTTTGTCGACGAAATGGCGCGCGTTTACCGGTATCTTTTGCAGACCAACCATTCGTCCATCGATGAGGGCGATTCCGGACAGCTGACGACATTAAAAAAGGAATTATCGTTCATTGAATCCTACGGGCATCTTTTAAAAACCCGCTATGGCGAAGGGATGAAGTTGTACATTCACGTAGAAGAGAGCTTTCTGAACAGACGCATTCCGCCATTAACATTGCAATTACTGGTTGAAAACGCGGTTAAGCACAATGTGATCCGCGCAAGCAGGCCGCTTACTATTTTTATATTGAGCACGGTGGAAGGCCAACTGATGGTCCGGAATAACCTGCAAAAGAAAAACCTGACCGCCGGGGCGGAAAATATCGAATCGACACACGTCGGGCTGGCCAATATTATCACCAAATACAAGCTGTTGGGTGAATACCGGCCCGGGCTGCCCCAGCCGGTAATCGAAAGTAACCACGAGTTTTTTACTGTAACCTTACCACTGATTTCCTGAAAGCATGAATGCGCTAATCGTTGAAGATGAAGATTTGTCAGTCCGTCGCCTCAAAAAAATGATCGGCGAAGTAGCTCCGTCCCTGAATATCGCGGGTGTTACCGACAGTATCGAGCAAACCGTGGAATGGGTGCATGAAAACCGCGCTGCCGGACAAGCCGACCCGGACCTCATCTTCCTGGATATCGAACTGTCCGACGGTCAGAGCTTCGAGATTTTCAACCGGATCGAGGTTTCGAGTGCGATCATTTTCACTACCTCCTATGATGAATATGCTTTACAGGCATTCAGGCACAATAGCATCGACTACCTTCTCAAACCCGTACACCGCGATGATCTGCAACGGGCTTTGCAGAAATATGACAAAATGAAGAGCCAACCCGTCGTCGACCATTCGCTGGCAGGCATCCGAAAATTACTCGAAGATTTCAAAAAAGCTTCATCCGTAGAGTACAGGCAACGTTTCCTCGTCAAACAGGGACAAAAAATGCTCTCAATCGAAGTCGGCGAGATCGCCTATTTCTTTACGGACGATCGTTACAGCTTTTTCATGACGGATTCCAACCAGAAAATGCTCGTCGACTACACCCTCGACGAACTGGCCGAATCGCTCGACCCTGCCCGTTTTTTCAGGATTAACCGCGGAATGATGGTCACACACCGTTCGGTCGATAAAATAGACCCCTATTTCGGGAACCGCCTCGCGCTCACGTTACGTCCCGCACACAATAAAGAAGTGCTCGTTAGCCGGGAAAAGGTCGGGGATTTTAAGGTCTGGATGGGTAAATAGGATAAAGTGGTTACAACCTTTAAGCCGTATTTGGCATCAGGAAAGAAAACTAGCCATTGAAAAATGAAAAAGATTCAAGTATTGCTATTCCTGGCCCTGTTCTGTGCGGCATGTTCCGAAAAGCCCGAAGATCCGGACATCATTATCGACCCGGTCAGCGAACCGCGCATCAGAGCGGCACACTTCTACTTTGTCGACCATTCGCATTACAGAGTAGAATACCACTACAACAACCTGCTTGAAAAGGAAATCCAACTTAAGGAAAACGGCGAGCCGCTGGCGGTCACCACTTACAAATATGATAATTACCGGCTGGTAGAGCAGCAAATGGATGCCGACCCCAAAAACGGCAAATTTACCTTCCAATACAAAGGAGACACCCTGATTTCGGCGGAATACAAGGATTTCGCTGCGAAACCTCAAAATTTCACCAGGACCTATTCCTATCCCGATAAGAACGTCGTGCGGATAGTCGAAAAAGACATCATCGGGAAGACCGAGCAACACATTTACCTTTATATCGAAAGTGGCAATATCGTCAGAACCAAAACGCTCGACCCATTCACCGATCGGGTCAAAGAAGAAACCCAATTCGAATACGACGAACATCCCAATCCTTACTACCCGCTGACCGGCAAAGCTGGCCTTCCAATGTTTCGGTCACAACGCAACGTGACCCTTATGCGGACGCTGTTCCGGAACGGCGAATCGGTCAATTCCGAGATCAGGTATGCGTACGACTATAACGGCGCCTGGCCTGTCAGGAAATATCAGCTATTGACCAACAACAAAAAGTTGCTTGAACAGGAGTACATTTACGAATAACACTCAGATTTTCAACACCAGCCTGTCTTCCAGCGCCGCATTCACACCCACCTCCACGCGTCGCTCGTGCGGGAGCGTGTAGAACTCCACGGTGAGCGTAATGCCGTCCGCAGTTCTTTCGAGAAGCACTTTCAGAAAGCCGTGTTTCGTATCGCAGCTGGTTTCGAGATTGACGCCCTCAAACTCGGGCAGGTCGCTTTTGAAACGGTCATCACTCGTATAGGCCACAGGGTGCAGCTCATCGTACCCGCCGCTACCTGCTACTATAAAAGGCAATATGCGCCCTCCACGATAATGCCTGGTAAAACGCTGGTAATTATGCACGTGGCCGCTGAAAACGATGTCGGGATAAATGCCGGTTTCTTCGAAAACGCCTTCCAGCAATTCGATCATCGGCATGCTCGAACCGTGGTTAATATCCGCCGAATAAGGGGAATGGTGCAGACAGAGAATCAACGCTTTGCCGGGCAACGCCTTGCCGGGCAACGCTTTGCCGGGACGTTCGCTATCGGCCCTTTTGAGCTCGTGAATCAGCCATTCGCGTTGCTCGTCGGTCACCACGCCAAATTTCGTTACGTTGCTGTACATCCCGATGATATTCGCAAGTGGCGTCAGGAGCGTCCAGTACACGTTGGGCTGTAACATGCTTTTGCGCGCTGCATTACCGCTAAAAGAAACGGTTCTTCGTTCAGTGTCGCAAAAAACCGTCGTGAAGGCATCCAGGCTATTGTAGCGGACGCGGCTGTCGGGGTTAATGTCGCTGTCGTGGTTGCCCGGGATCGCGAAAATGGGGCCCGGGTACTTCTGGTAAGGTTCAAAAAATTGCCGCTGGTACTGGCTCGCCTCGCCGAAGTTGTACACTACATCGCCCAGGTGAAATAAAAATTGCGGCTCGTAACCGGTCTTCTCGGTCGCTTCAAACTGCTTCACCATCTCTCCTACCACCAGTTTCTGGAAATCCGGCGTGCGGATACTCCCCGTATCGCCCACCATATGGAACGCCAGCTTGTTCTGGTCGGGCACCGGATCGATCGATTCGAGGTCTAAATGATAAGGGTATTTTCCGGACGGTTTTGGTGCAGGCTGGTACTTAAAGGTATCGTCGGGAACGTCTCTTTTAAAAACAGGTTTGGAGAATTTCTGCTGGTAACTGGATCTCATTACGACTGGCTGCTGGTGATCAGCCTTTTGGATACTCACTATGTCCATGGCGGCGTTTTTTGTCAGCCCAAGCTAATAAAAACGCCGCCAGACAGTGTAAACATAGCATTAATTTTGATTTAAGAATATCCCTCTTGCCATATTATGCAGCCGGTCAAAATCAAAACTTGGAATACCTCAATTATAACTTGATTTGATGATCACTGATCCGCGTCGGGAACTGTGATGTTACCGGATCGGGGGCGGCCGGGGCGTAAATGGTACTGCGGCCTTCGATAGTCATTTTGCCGGAGGTGTCCAGTGTTACGAACGCGTAAAGCGGATCTTTATAATAGTAGGCGCCGCCTTTGGTGTAAACATAAGTGGCACTGTTGACGATCAGGTAATGGACACCATTACGCTGGCCGTAGCGGTCGTCGTGGTCATGGCCCATAAATACGGCGGCTACTTTTGCCGGACTGTTGTTTTTCGCTGCCCTGAAATTGACATCGTCGAAGATCTTCAATATTTCCCCGGCATTACCGAGCTCGTCGTGGAAGTCGCTCAGGTACACGGGCTGATGCATGAATACGATCACCGGGAATTTGGCTTGGCTGAGATCTTCCCACAGCCAATCGAGCTGTTCCCGGTCCGTAAAGCTGCGCTGCGGTGACGGCAGTTTACCCCAGTTGGAAGAGTCGTAATGCGTGAGTCGGCCGTCGTCTTCTTTGAGGAAGTTGCGGTCCATGATTACAAAGTGGAAGCCGTTCTGATCAAATGAATAATACCGTTTTGGCATTCCCCAAAACTGCATGATCGTTTCCTTGCTGCAATAGTCCATGTCGTGATTACCCAGCACATGGTATTTGGGGCCTTCGAAGCGGTTCCATTGCTCCATAATGCCGTCTGAACGCTTATGCCGGCAAAAATCACCACATTGGATGATAAAGTCCGGGTGCGTCTTAACCACATCGTCCATAAAGCCGCTCAGCCGCTTCACTTCGTCGTGACCGAATTGTAAATGGTGCAGGTCAGAAATCATCCCGAAACGGATCTTTTGCGCGCGGCGGCTGCCAGATGCCGGAATCGAAAACGAGTTTTGATAAATAGCGATGCTTCCCGCCGCTACGCCCATGTTTTTGAGAAAATCTCTCCGCTGCATCATTTAAAGACAGTTTTGACCGGTTCGCCAACAGGGTGGTTGGCCGTGAATTTTAAACCCATTAATTGAGCGACCGTCTGTGCGAACTGGTCCTGGTAAACCTGCGACGGGCTTTTCATTTCGCCGGTACCCGGGGTATCCGGGCCGATGACCGCCATCCAGGTTTCGTTGGAGCCGGGCGCCGAGGTACCGTGGCTGGTCCAGCTGTCGCCGGTGCCGCGGCCGTGATCGGGGTAGACGATGATGGTCGTTTTGTCCTTATAGAACGGATCGGCCTGCATGTAATTCCAGAGGCTCGCTACCATGGCGTCTACGTAATGTGCGCCGTCTAGAAACGAATCGTACTGGCCATGGTGGCCGAACTCGTCCATATCTGCGAAGTCAATATGCACTACGCGCGGGTGGTTGGCCTGGATGTACGAGCGCGTGAGTGCGTAAGTATGCGCGTCGAAGCGGACCGATTTTCCGAAATACTCGGGCAGGTAGTTTTGCAGCTCATTGGCCAATTTCTGTGCTTCGGTAAGGTTGTTACCTTTCACTTTTTCGCCGGGAATGTTGACGAGCATACCGTTGCGTTCGCGGTTGAGAATGCGGGAAAGGGCATCCCACGAAGCGAATGTGACTACTTTGCCTTCCATGCCCTTTTGTTTGTTGAAAAATTCCAGCACATTTTCGTTCGGATTGTTCGGGTAATCATTGCTGTTGACCTTCTCGTCGTAATACCCGCAAAGCGTTTCGCTCCGGCCTGGATAGGAAAACCAGTATTTGTTGCGTACGTTCATGAGGTTCCCCAGGTCGCGGTTACCGTATAGCTGGCCCTGTTTGGAAATGGTATTCCAAAAGAAAGGCATCAGCTTGTTGCGGCGTTCGGCGACGGTTTTGCCCCAGTATTTCTTGCTCATCGCCGCCGAATCCTGCTGGCGGTATTTTTTGGTATAAAACAAAACAGAATCCGCACCGCGGAAGATCTCCTGCCAGCGACATCCGTCGACGGAGATCATGACAACATTTTTCGTTTTGGTTTGTGCAATGGCCGCAATGCTCAGGGCCGTCAGCATCCAGGTTAGCAGGGTGGTTTTCATAATGTTAAGGTTAAGAGTCCGGAAAAGTAAAAACTTCCTCCGGGCCATGGGTCCCGGAGGAAGGAAAAATTTTATTTGATCAGCCACATCAGGCCATTCTGCGTATCGGCCCCATTGAATTGCGTTTTAAGCGAGGCCTTTACATTCACTTCATTCGTCGTGTACTCCGAGGTCGGGTATGCCCAGCGGACCGGAATCTGGTTGTTGTTCGAATTGGACTGCCCGATATCGAATGCCGGAATGCCCGTGCGGCGATAGTTGTAGAACGCCTGGCGCCCCGAGTTTTCGAAGAATGCCATATACTTCTGTTCGAGTATTTTCTGCAAACCTTTTTCACTATTGCCCGGGTACGGATTCGCAGCAAGGAACTTATCGATTTCCGATTGGGCAATGTTATAAAACTTCATCGATTCGGTAATGCCCTTGTTGTAGTAATCGGCCGCATTCCCGGTTATCCAGCCGCGGTTGATGGCCTCGGCAATGCTGAAATTCACCTCATGGGCCCCCAGCTGGATCGCGGGCACGCCGGCGGCAGACGCTTCCCAATAATCGAAATTAATCATCGAGAGCAAGCCTTTGCCGGCCTCTTCCAGCAGGGTCGATTGCAGGTCGCCGGTTTTACCGCCGCCATAGCGCAGGTACGCGTCCTGGTTGCCTTTTAAAGCATCGGCAGGCAATGCCACTACGAGCAGGCGCGGGTCGCGGGTGGTTTTAGCAATGTCCACAAAAGTGGCTCCCAGGGTGTTACGTTTGTCATTTTTCACCACTACACCGTTGCTCGGCCATAGCGGGTAGGTATTAATCGTATTGTAAACGACCTGAAAATTGTCCGCATTCACCGTAATGAGCGGGTATTTCGCAGGATCGCCCACAATCGCCGCAAACTGCTGCTTTACGTTCAGGTCGGGGGTATCGCCGGCGCGTTTGCTGAGGCTGATCAGCACCCGTAAGCGGTACGAATTGATCAGCTTCTGCCATTTGGCCAGATCGCCACCGTACAGGTAATCCCCCGAAATCGGCGGTTTTTTGGCGATGAGCGCGGGCATTTCAGCGTTGGCTTCTTCCAGCCATTTCAAAACCTGGATATAAATATCCTTCTGGCTGTCGTACTTCGGTTTGAAATTCTCGTCGCTCACGCCTTTGATCGCCTCCGACATCGGGACATCGCCAAACATTTCCGTGGCCCGGCTGTAAAAATAGGCTTTGAAAAACTTCGCGAGCGTGAGGTAATGCGCGCCTACATCGCCGGTTTTGGTCGCCTCGATCTCCATACGGCTCACATTGCGGAGCGAATTGTAGAAAACGTCGTACGAACCGGTGGTCCAGCCATAAGCCTGGCCGTCGTAATAGGCTTCATTCTGCGTCATAAACTGGTTGTGACGATGATCGGTACTCCAGGGCGAGTCCCAGGTATTGGTAAGAATGCCTGTAAGGATAAGGTCAGCCGACGGATTGGTGATCGCGCCGGGGTCCTTTTGCAGGGTGTCGATATCCTGGCAGCTTCCAAGGCCGAGCACCAGCGCCAACAGCGTGTATTTGATTTTTTTCATTGGTAATTCCGGTTAGAAAGTCACATTCAGGTTTGCTCCAAAACTCTTGACAGATGGGGTCTGGAAGCTTGTAATGGTGCCCGTAAACTGATCGAGGTCGATGTTTTTGGTATATTTTCCCGTAAAATACAGCAGGTTACGTCCCACGAGCGAGAGGCTGGCCGCTGATGCGAAGCGCGTTTTCGACAACAGCTTCGCAGGGAAGTTGTAAGTCAGAACGACTTCGCGCAGCTTTACATAGGTACGGTTCTTGGCAGCGATGTAATTCGACTGATAGTAATTCGTAGCCCAGGCCTGCCACAATACCGGCACCGAGTTAGTCGTGAATTCGCGGGTATCGCTAATAACATTCCCGTCCTGATCCGTGCTGAGCTGGCCTTTCACGATCCGCTTGCCGTCGGTCATAACCGAGCCTTTGTAATCCGGGTTGTCGCGGTTCTGCCAGTCTTTCAGGCGGAACTCATTCGCCGACTCGGGCGCCGTTCCGCTACCGAACTGCTTGGTATACATGTAGTTATTAACCTTTCCACCAAAGCGGCCATCCACCTGGAAGCTCAGCGTGAACGACTTGTGCGTGAATGTGTTATTGATCCCCGCCGTGAAGTTATTGTCGTAATACCCGATCTTCGAGTTGTACGGATTGTAAGCCGGCATCCCATTCGAACCTACAATGATATTGCCGGTTTCGTCGCGCTGGAAATCTTTGATATAATAGGCATCGTCGCGTTCGCCGACGTGGATATTACCATTGCGCTGCTGCACGCCGTCGATCTTGTCGAGCCATTTGTGGTTCGTCGACCAGTTGGCCGACACATTCCAGGTAAGGTTCTCGTTCTTTACAACCGTCCCGTCCACGCCGAGCTCGATCCCTTTGCGTACATATGTGAACGCATTGCGCTGCACACCGGACACGCCCGAGGTAACCGAGGTCGGCACGCTCACGATGCCGGGCCCTTCCACGTTCCGGAACACCGACGCGTCGAAGCCCAGTCTGTTATGGAAAAAGCGCATTTCAAGCCCCAGTTCGAGCGTTTTCACGCGTGCCGCTTCCAGGTTATCGCTGTAAAGCGTGCCGGTGTAGCTCACGCCCGTGTAGGAATTGTTCCAGGGTGCCGAGCTCGTGTAGGTCGGGAGGAGTTTGTAAATGTCGTATTGGAAGTTCTCATCCACAAAATCGCTCGCCACGTTGGCATAGGCACCGCGCAGCTTAGCAAATGAGATCGCCTCTGGCAGGTCGATCACCTCCGAAAGCACTGCACTCAACGAGGCCGACGGATAGAAATAGGTATTGTTCTTTTTGGGCATCGTGCTCGAACGGTCCACACGGCCTGTGAGGCTCAGGAAAAGGAAGTCCTTATAATCCATATCCACAAAACCATAAACACTTCCTACCCAACGCTTTGCAAAATCATTGGCCGAGGTTGCGGGCTGTACCGAATTGGAAAGATCGTAAACACCCGGCACCAGCAGGCCTTTTGTGGTTTTGCCGGTGAGCGACGTCACTTTCACAGAGCGTAGGTTACCATAAAGCGAGGCATTCAATCCGAAATCCGGGCCGAAACGGTCCTGGTATTTCAAAGAACTTTCGGTATTGTTTTCCCAGAAAGTATCGTAGGTTTCGGAATACCCGCCTGCCTGGTTCGGGAAGCCAAAATTGTAAAGGTTCGACGAAATCGGGGCACGTGTGCTGCGATTGCGGTTCCAGGTGCTCACATTGGTACGGGCATTGAAGGTCAGCTTGTCGTTGATCTTATAATTCATCTGCGCAAAGCCGTACACGTCATTCTTATAGTAGGTTTTCAATGCCTCGTAGGCGGTCAGCCAAGGGTTATCATAAATGGTATACTCCCGGTTGAACTGCTGTGCATTCTCCTTGCCCGGCTGCCAGTAGTTGCGCAGGTCGTTCACGTCGTAATCCACACCACCCCAAACGGTAAATATGTAAATAGGGCTTGCCGGGCCGTAGTCGAGCGTCGGGTAGTTGGGTGAATATTGGCGATTATAGTTGATACTCGCATCAAAACGCACTTTTTTACCTGCATTAATCCCCCCGGAAATATTCACGTTCGTTCCACCGAGCTTTGTGTTGGGCATCTGGCCGCGCTGGAATGTCTGGGAAAGCGACAGGCGGAAATCACCGAACTCGTTTTTGCTGGAAATAGCAAGGTTATTGGTACTCAGTAAGCCGTTCCGAAGAAAGTTTGTGAGGTTATTCTTCCCTCTCGCGAGCCAGGGAATGGGCACCAGTTCGCCGGTTTTGGGGTCTTTCGGGCTGTTGTACTGGGTAATCAACTGTCCTTCGAAGCGCGGCCCCCAGATGTTGTAGTCGTTGTCGTTGATCCCGCCGCCCCGGCCGTCCTTGAATGCATATTCGTAATCGCTCCCCGGGCCGTACTCGGTCTGGTATTTCGGAATGGCGTTGAAGCCGGTCTGCAACTGGGTACTGGAATTGAAATCGACCGAGAAGCCTTTTTTCGCGCCGCTGCCTTTTTTGGTAGTGATAATGATGGCCCCGTTCTGCCCGCGGTTACCGTACAGCGCCGCGGCGCTGGCACCTTTCAGCACCGAATAGGTCTCGATATCGTCGGGGCTCAGATTCCACGAATCGGTATTAATCGGTACGCCGTCAACCACATACAAAACCCCGCTCCTGCCACGCAACGTCACCTGCGGGCTCGAAAGCAAATCCGGGCTCTGCGCGATCGTGAGGCCGGCGACCTTACCTGTCAGCGAACTGATCGCATTCGGTTCCCTTGCTTTCACCATGGTGGCGCCCTTCACCTCCGACACCGAATACCCTACGGCCTTTTTCTCCTTTTTAATGCCCAAAGCCGTCACCACCACCTCGTTGAGCTGCCGCTGGTCGGCAGTCATCGCGATGTCGATCACCGTCCTGTTCCCCACGGCAATTTCCTGCGAGAGGAAGCCGAGAAAGGAAAAAACCAGGGTATCTTTCTCATTGTCAACCCTCAGCACGTAATTGCCGGTAGCATCGGTAACCGTCCCGCGCGACGTCCCCTTGATAAGGATATTGACACCTACAAGCCCCTCCTTACCCGTCCCTTCGGTCACCTTGCCGGTGACGGTCCTTTCATTCACAGTCGCATTAATTGTCGAACGCACAAGTTTATACGTAGCTGCTTTCGGAAGCCTGTTTACCGCCGTCAGCATGGTTTCGCCTGCGTGTGCTTCACCGGGAAGCGTCGCCGAAAGTCCCAGGCACAGCGCGAGTGCAGCGGTCCAGCGCCCACCGGGGCGCTTTCGTTCTAAAAAAGTAATCTTTTTTTTCATAAGTGGTTGGAAATTAGCTGGTACTTCAAGGTCAAAAGGATTCATCGAAGGCCCAAAAGCCTTCTTGCATACGTCCGTACAATGCGAGTACAGACACACATGTGCAGCGGCATAACCGTCGTCGGGTGGCCGGATCGCCGGACCGTCGGACTATTAGTAAGCCAAAGCATCGGCACGACGACCGGTTGCTCAAAAACAAAAGGTTGCGGTTATTTCATGTAAGATCAGGCTTGTGAACAAATACTAAACAATCTTGGATTGGCACTACTTCGGAATATTCTACGGCCGGAATCTAAAAGTAAAGTATAATTAAACAACTCAAAAGCATTTCACAATATTTATATCAAAATTACCCAGTACACGCCCGATCACATTCCCATTTGTTTACAAATACTCGATCTGCCTCCGTTGTTGTACAAAGGTATCTCATCGCCTTCATTAACAATTTATCTTAATGTTAATTAATATTTAACTTTTACAGGCCGCGCCGCCCGCCTCGGCAGAATTCCCATTACCGCGTCCCCTGCCCTGGCCGATTGTTAAGTATTTGAGAACAAACCGAAACTTATCATTTCCCTAATAATGACTTAACACCCCGCGGGCATCTTTGCTGCACTTATGAAGATACTCCGCATAGCGTTGCTCGCTCTTTCCTCCTGGGTAATCTGGCTACTGGTGACCCAGTTCTTCTTTTGCCCCCGTTACCAGCTCAGCGATCCCATTCCTTTCGAAGGCCCTGTTGTGTTCAACCCCTACGATTCGGTACGCGCGTCACAATGGGTGAAGTGCAACTTTCATGCGCATAGCCGCGCATGGGAAGGCGTGACGAACGGCCACGGCACTGCCCACGATATCCACCAGGCCTATGCCGCATTGCATTATGGGGTGCATTGCGTGTCGAATTACCATCATATAGATACGGCTCTTTCTACCGCCGCCAATTATCTCCCGGCGTATGAGCATGGTTACAATATCCTCAAAACGCATCAGCTCGTACTGGGCAGTAACGAGGTCCAATGGCTGGATTACCTATTCCCCCAAACGGCCCACAATAAACAACATGTGCTGAGCCATCTCGCCGGCCCCGACAATGTGGTTATCCTGAACCATCCGGCACTCAAAAACGGCTATACCGCGGAAGATCTCGCCCAGCTCACGCATTACGACTGCATGGAGGTGCTGAACCCTTCGGTAACATCCACGGCGCAATGGGACGCGGCATTGTCGGCGGGCAAACGGGTGTTCATTGTGGGCGACGACGATATCCACGATGTTATTTCCAGGAAACGGCTCGGTACACGGTGTACTTTTGTGAATGTCAGGAATAATTCAGCCCGAGAGGTGATCCAAGCGCTGAAAACGGGGCAGAGCTATGGCGTGATTGTCGGGGAAAACCAGCGCCACGATTCGATTCCACAACTGAAAAGCCTCACCGTCAGGAATGACACCATCTTTGCTGTGATGACACAGAATGCCCGCGAAGTCACCATCACAGGCCAGAACGGCAAGGTACTGGCGGTATCACGCAGCACCAACCGTATCAGTCACCGCATCGTTCCCGAAGAGCGTTATGCGCGGGTCACGTTCAAGTATGCGAACGGAACGGAGATTTTGCTGAACCCGGTATTCTTTACGCCCAGGAACGGCTACCGGCCCATCCCGGTCTATGAGAATTTCAACGAAACGATGTTCTTCCGGAGCATAGGCACCTGCATTCTGGGGGGCTGGCTGCTGCTCTTCGTGTGGCTCCTGACCGGGCAACCTCCGCAACACTACGGACGACGCAGGCTGTCATGGCGCTAGAACAAGGTATCTCAAAACATCCCCTCGCTACGCTGGTGGTCGTATGCACGGTCATCCGCCTGCTCATCGCCAGCCTCATCAACCTCGGCAACGACGAAGTCTACTATTTCACCTACGCCGTCCTACCCGACTGGAACCATTTCGACCATCCTCCGCTAGTAGGGATTTTTATCCGCCTTTTCACCTTTAATCTCCATTGTAATTCCGAAGTATTTGTCAGAATGCAGGGCATTGTCGCGGCCGCTGTCAATACCTGGCTGATAGCGCGGTGCGGCGTTCTAGTTAAAAACCGGAATACCGGCCTCATTGCCGCCGTGCTCTATAATACTTCTGTTTACACCAGCATTCTTTCCGGGATTTTCATCCTTCCCGATTCGGTACAGCTTACCTTCTGGCTGGCCGCATTGTATGCGATGCTGCGCTGTATCAAAGCAACCGGCCTCGCCGGTATTCGCCGCTATCTGCTGCTCTCTGGATTGTTCATTGGGTTGGCCACCATGAGCAAAGTGCACGGTGTTTTCCTTTGGATCGGGTTTCTTGGCTTTATCACGGTCGATCACCGGGGGCTTTTCAAAAGTCCCTATTTATATGTATCGCTCGCCCTCACGGGTTTGTTGGTCTCCCCTATTCTCTTTTGGAACATCGGCAACGACTTCATTACCTGGCGGTTCCACAGCGAGCGTGTCACCGTAACCGGGGCGGGCATTAACCTGAAATCATTCTTCAGGACAACCCTCGGCCAGATCTTGTATGCCAACCCGTTCCAGGTAGTACTTTTTATATTGATGGGCAAAGAACTTACACGAAGAAAGGTATTTGCCGACGCCGCTTCCGTGGCATTGCTGCTCTGGTGCAGCCTGCCGATCATAGGCTGCACCATGCTCGTTTCACTTTTTCGCGATACGCTGCCGCATTGGAGCGGGCCTGGTTTTATCGGGCTGATGCTCATCGGCGCAGCCTGGGCCGACGGGGTGATTTTGCCAACCGTCAATAATTTGCCCCGCAAGCTACTCCTCGGCTCCGTTGGGCTGATTCTATTCGTTTTTACTGTCGGCCCTATCCTTATCCGCTGCTACCCGGGTACAATGAGTTCCAAACCTTTCCCACACACGGGAGCGGGCGACGCAACGCTGGATATTACCGGTTGGGAGCAATTGTTGCCGGCATTCGAAAAGCTCCGCAACGACGACATTGCCAGCCGCAAAATGGCCGCAGACGCACCGATGGTCGTCCATAAATGGTTTCCCGGCTCACATATTTACTACCATGTCGCATATCCGCTGGGAATGCGGACAGTCGGAGTCGGTAAGCTGGAAGACCTTCACCAATTCGCCTGGCTCAACAAACTTTACGGACAGGTAGCTGCCGGATCGGACGCATGGTACATTACCCCTTCCAACAATTTCACCGATCCCGCCGAGCTGTGTGCGGGTCAGTTTGAGCGGTTCGAGAAAGCCGGAACGATCACACAGAGGCGCAACGGACGCGTGGCGCGATATTGGTATGTGTACAGACTTCGAAATGCCAGGCAAGGCCTGGGCAACCCAATCTCCCACCCTTCCTCCCTTTCCTCCCCTTCCTCCTATCTTCCCAATTAAACCCCACCGGTTACATTTTTTTTCAATCCATACAACCATTTCCTGAACTTGCAGCCTCTTTAACACGAATACGCTAAAAATCTCTGCATGACTTCGGAAGCCGATTTGATCACTGGTTGCCTTTTAAATGACCGCATTGCACAACGCCAGCTGTACGACCGCTACAAGAAAGCCATGTACACACTCGCCTACCGTATCACAGGAGATTTCGACGATGCCAACGATGTTTTGCAGGACGCATTTCTGGAAGTATTCAAGCACATCAGCCAGTTTCGGGGCGAGTCTACGCTCGGTGCGTGGGTGAAACAGATTGTTGTGCGAAAATCGACGAAGAAGAAACGGCTGGTAATCTGGCAGAATGTGGACGATTACATGGGAGAAAGCATTGACTGGGGCGAATCGGAAATCAACACGGCTCATCTTGAAACGGCGGTTTTGTCATTACCGGACGGCTTCCGAACCATTTTCGTGCTTGCTGAAGTGGAAGGTTATACCCACCGGGAAATAGCGGTGATCCTCAACATTTCGGAAGGCACTTCGAAATCACAGTTGTTTCATGCCAAAAGAAAGCTCCGCGCGATGCTTTCGGCCAACTAACGATGATTACAATGGAAAAGAACCATATAACCCTTGAAAATGCAGTCCGGCGTTTTCCTGTCTACGAGCCGGGAGAAGACGTGTGGAATGCGATAAACGACAATCTTCTGGCTCGACCCCTTCGTGAGGCACTTTCCGATATGCCCGTCTACGAGCCGGATGACAGGCTTTGGGACCTGATACAACGGAAAAACGCAAAACAGCAGAGTTGGAAATGGGGTTTTACAGCCGCCATGCTATTGCTGGGTGCCGGGATCGCCTGGCTGATGTTGCCAGCCGGTCCGCCACGCGTGTCCTATACGCAGGAACAGGTGGACGGGCGATTGCAAATGGAAGCCGACGTGAAGACCGACCGGCAATACCGGCTATTGAAAACCTATTGTGAAACAGAAACCGTGGTTTGCAGCAGCAGGGAATACCGCTCGTTGCAGCAGGAATACGAACGCCTCAGCTCGGCTTCAGATCTGCTGGCACAGGCGATCGGCGACTACAATACGGAGCCGGAGCTGCTAAGGCAGTACAATGAAATAGAAAGACAAAAAACGGACATTCTGAATGCAATGGCCAAGATGATTTAAGCACCTTAATCATGAAAATACTGCTCAATAACATCCGAAAACTACCCCTTCTCGCGCTCCTTGCGTGGGGGAACCTGCCCGCCTATGCGCAGGGAAAATTACAGGTCGCTACCAAAAGGATCGAAAAGACCATTAGCGCGCCGGCTGTGCGCACGCTGTATATCAGTGCAGAAAAGGCCGACATCGAGATCGTAACCTGGGACAACTCCGACATCACCGTCATTATGGAACTTTCGGCCCGTCATCCCGACCGTGCTACGGCCACGCAAGACCTTTCAAAATTGCAGTATATCGCCGACCGAAACGGCAAGGACTATTTCCTGCGCAATTATATTGTGCTAAAAGAAGGGGAAAGCAAACCTGTTTCAAACCTGAAAGCGCGGTATACGATCCATTTGCCCGCATCCTGCGGCGTAGATCTCAAAAACTCGTTCGGCACCATTACGTTGCGCGGGCTGACCAACCAGCTGAACCTCAAAGCAGATTTCTGCACGACAAACCTGACCGGACTAAGCGGCAAAGGGGCGCTTCAAACCACTTTCGGAGAACTTTCGGGCAATGAGCTCGCGGGCACATTCACCTTTTCCAGCGACCATACCAAGGTCCGCCTGCAACAGATCGCCGGGGCCGTGCGCATTGATGCAGCCTATGGCAATGTGGAAATATACCCGACCGTAGGGCTGACAAGCCTTGGAATCCATTCCAAAAAGGCGGAAGTAATGCTCCTTTCGAAGAACTGGCAGCATTTCGACTACACGATCAATGGCGCCTATGCCACCATGAAACTACCGAACGGTTTCAAATGGAAACGCAATACGACCGATTTCAAAGAAGCATTTTTTTCCCGCAACCAGCTAGCCAGTGTTGACATCAACGCCGAGTTTGGAAGGGTTACCATTAAATAAAACGGGTGCTTTAACTATTAGTCATGAAAGTAAAATCACTTACAATGTGGTTGCTGGGCTCATTATGGAGCTCAGCCGCCGCGCAGGACAGCCTTGCTGTCAGTTTCACAGAGGAGCAGGATACTTTGTTCAAACAGCATTTTGTTGACAGATACGAAAACGTATTTATGACCAAAGTACCGACTAGGTACATGCTGAAAGTCGACATGGCAAGTTCCGAGATGAGCGGTAAGGGCATTTATTTGGGTTATGAGTACAAACTATTTCCTTTTCTTTCAGCGGAAGCCGGCCTCTTTGCCCAGGCGAGTAACTTCGATCCAAACCGTTGGGATGAAACAGTCATTTTCCAACTCAACAATCCAAGTCTCTGGGCCTCCGGTCGGCTTCGCTGGTATTACAATATGAATCGCAGAATCCATACCGGTCTAAGTGCAAACAACTTTACCTCCAGCTACGCAGGTTTCAATTACGACCAACCAATAAGCCTCGACTATTTCCATCCCAATCACAAAGATATGCTCGGAAGGCTCGGTCTGGTTCTGGGATATCAAGGCCGATTCCTTCAAAACGGACAATTTGATTTCTCAATTGGTCTTTTTAATAGGCAAATCGGCACGGAATTTCGCTATGCTGAAGATAGGGGGCTACTGAAACCGGCCAACTTCGCAATTGGAACGCAAATTAGCGTTGGTTTTGCATTTGGCGACTGGAAACGGCAAAGTAGAACTGAACTATGCGATGTGCTCGTTTGCGACGAGCAGATTCGTTCGCACTGGAAGGTACTTTTCCCCGACATATCCGTTGGGATTAAACATCAACGAGCCCTTGCAATGATCATGTACGAAAGGCGGATTTTCCTCAGTCCGTTCTCTGTTCAGGTACAGCTTGACGGCAACTTTTGGCGCCACCTTTATGAAGGTCAGGCAGCGTCCAGACTTACGTTAATACCAGGAATCCAGGTGAGATCCTATTTTCTGCAAAGATCAGGGGAGAGAAAAGGTTTAGGGGGATCAAGTCTTTCAGGATTGTATCTCGCGGCCGTAGGCAATTACATGAGATTCGATGTAAAACAGTTCCTAACAGGAGGACTCGACAACATACAGACAACCAGCACCAAATATCACGACCGATGTGAATATCTCAATGCCGGAATTAATGTCGGCTATCAGCAGCGGCTTTTCGGAAAATTGTTCATTGATGTGTCCTACGGGTATGGTTGGCATTTCCCGGTCCGCCAGATAGTGCGCAGTCCCCGCTATACCAACGACGGCAATTACCCCGCAGCCTACGATACATTCAATTTAAGTACAGGCATTGGCTTGATATTCTAGATATGTGCATGAAAGTTAAACTATTCATACTGGGTTTACTGACTGTCTATAGTTCAGCTTTTGGTCAGGACACGCTGAGCGTCAGCTTTTCAGAGGAAACGGATTCACTCGCAAAACAAAACTTTGTGGATCGTTACGCGAACGTTTTTATGACCAAGATTCCAACACAACATATGTTCAAAGTTTTGATTCTCGACTCCCGTTTCGCCGGGCTGGGTGGATATTCTGCATATGAGTATAAAATTAGCCGTGTATGGTCGTTGGAAGCTGGTATTTATGCACAAACCAGCCGGATTAACAACTCTTTATTTTTTGAACTAAGCAGATTTAAACCGGAAAACATTCGTTATTGGGCCATTTTTAAGGCCAGGTGGTACTTCAACATGGAAAGGCGGATACAATCCGGCCTGAACCGCAACAACTTTACAGGTATGTATGTTGGTATGAGCCATGAGTATTTGTGGAAAGACGGCCGGTCGGGAGGTCTCCCTGGGCACATTACTGGTCTTTCGCTCGGATTCAAAACCCGCTTTTTGAACCACGGATACATGGATATTGGCGTCAGTTTATATAACCGCCAACTTGGTTTGGGAACTTACCGGGGTGAACGGCAGGGTATTTTTACACCGAAGCATTTCATTTTATCCACACAAAAGACGTTCGGAATTGCATTTGGCGACTGGAAAAGGAACCCCAGTCCACCGATCTGCGATGTTTTGGTGTGTGATGAGGCTTTACGAAGTCAATGGAAAATTGGCGTCCCAGATATTTCTATTGGGCTGCTGAATCAGATGGCAACTTTTTCTGCTGCATACGAAATTAAACTCGGAAAAACTCCGCTTTCTGTCCAGGCAATGAACGAAACCACCTTGTTCAGGTTCGGAGACCAATCGTTTTGGGGGCAAATCTCTACCAGTCTTCAGTTGAGATATTATATCCTCCAAAGTATTAAGTTGAAAAAAGGTTCTGGCGGCTCCGGTTTTACCGGACCTTACCTTGCGGGGTCGGGGGAATATTTTCAGTCCTGGGATGGCAAGAACACCTATCCGATTTCCAATAGCCACTTTTCCAGTAATCCGGTAGTAAATATGGGAATCGGCTACCAGCAGCGTCTGTTCAGCAAGATTTTTTTCGACGGCTCGTTCTTTTACCGTGAATCGTATCCGGGAAAAAAATGGAAAGCCGCCGGTGCTCCATCCCGAATCGGTGCTTTCAGTTCGAAACTAGCGATTGGCTTTACTTTTTAAAAACCAATTATACGCTTTTGACCAAAGCAAACCGGGTAAACCAAACCCTCACGGCCCTTTTTAGTTTTGGCCTAAAAAACAATGTCCAAAAAAAATGAAACGATTCAGATTGGCCCTTCCGCGTTTGAAAAGCGGGCTGGTATTAATACTGGCAACATTTTCCGCATTTGTAGAGGTGATAGCCCAGACCAGCCACAAAATCATCCCGCTCTGGGAAAACGGCGCCCCCGGATTCGAGAACAGGCGTAGCGAACCGGAATCGGCGAAGGATTACTGGGTCAAAAACATTCATAATCCGTCGTTGCAAGTGTTTACACCACCAGCAGGTAAGGCAAATGGAACTGCGGTGATAGTCTGTCCCGGCGGTGGTTTCAGGCTCCTGGTTTACAATGCCGAAGGCGTGCAACCCGCTGAATATCTGGCCAAGCTGGGTATTACGGTCTTTGTTTTGAAATATCGCCTGCCGCGCGAAGGAGGCTCACCCTACTCACTCGACGAGCACCCGCGCGAGGATGCGTTACGGGCGATCAGGCAGGTACGCGGCCGCGCGAAGGAATATGGTATAGACCCCGCCCGGGTAGGAATGCTCGGCTTCTCCGCTGGTGGCGAGGTCGTTGCATCGGTGGCTTACGCCTCGGGCAAAGGTGATCCCAACGCCAAGGACGCCATCGACCGCCTCAACGGGAAACCCGACTTTCAGATGCTGATCTACCCCGGCCCGCTAGGCATCCCCGAAACCGTCCCCGCCGACGCCCCGCCTGCATTCCTGCTGGCGGCCAACGACGACCCCTGCTGCGGCGTGACTACGGCCAGCCTGCTCGTCAAATACCGCGAGGCGAAGCGACCGGTGGAGGCGCACCTCTATACCAAAGGGGACCACGGCTTCAACATGGGCGACCGCTCGCCGCTGCAAAGCATCAAATCCTGGCCGCAGCGGATGGCTGACTGGCTGGGTGATAATGGTTATTTAAACTTTCCCTAACTCACCTGATCCATGAAAAGACTCTTCATGTTCGCTATTAGCGCGCTCGCACTCACCGCCTGCCAGCCAAAAGAAAACAGCCGACAAACACCGGAAACGGATGGCGTAGACAACGAAAAGCTCATCCAGCAATATTTCGGGCTTTTCAACAAGCACGATTGGCGGCAGATGGCGGCGATGTATACCGATACTGCGGAATTCAAGGATCCGTCGCTCGGGCAGGGTATCGTTAAACAGACGCACGAGCAGATCATCAAGAAATACGGAGAATTGCAACAAATGATCCCGGACGTCCGTGACAGTATTGTTGCAATTTATCCTTCGGGCGACAAGCATACCATTGTTGAATTCATCTCGACAGGCACCGCACCCGACAAATCGAAATTTGCGTTACCCATTTGCACCATCTTTACCATCGAGAACGGCAAGATCACACAGGATTTTACTTACTACGACAATTTCAGCGAATAGATTGGCTGCCCGTTTGTTAACTTCCACAACTTTCTTCACGGATCCTGTTACCTTTTTTCAAAACGGCGTATAATAAGTGAATGCCGACTTGTTTGTCATTCAAAAACTCGATAAGTTTGTTCACTATTAGTAAACTCGCATGTTTAACATTATCACACGCAGGACTTTACTTGAATATTGTAATCTGTATCCGCCAGCAGCCAATGCACTGAAAGAATGGTATAAAGAACTCGTAACGGCTGATTTAAAGAATTTCAATGAGCTGAAAGCACTTTATCCGAATGCCAGTATCGTTGGTGATAACCGGATTGTCTTTAACATACTTGGAAATCATTACCGGCTGATAGTCAGAATTATGTTTGATTATAAGGCAATTCAGATTAAGTGGTTTGGAACACACTCCGACTATAACCGGGTTGATGCCAAGACCATTAATTACAAATAAGAAGTTATTTTCCGATGGAATTAAAACCGATCAAAAACGAAGCTCAATACGATCAATTCCTGGAATGGATTGATACTCAATTCGATGTCGCGCCAGTACCTGATAGCCCTGAGGGTAATAAACTGCAAATAGCTTTACTCTTGGTAAAGGCTTATGAGGACGAGCACTATCACATTCCAGCGCCGGACCCGATCGATGCTATTAAACTGAAAATGGATGAAAAAGGCCTTAAAAGTAAAGATTTGGTCGAGTGGGTCGGGAGCAAAAGCTATGTATCGGCCTTATTAAATCGGAAAAAGCCGCTTACGCTGAAATTAGCAAAGCTTTTTCACGAAAAACTCGGCATTCCAGCGCAGGTTTTACTTGGCTAAAACTCCCTTTCCTGATAAGCCAGCCCCTTCCCTTTCTCGCAATAATCTTTCAAACTGAGCAGAAACATTGCCCAGTTATTTGCCGCCCCGCAAATACTCCGCCGTCAGCGAATCCTTCGATTTCAGCAAATCCGCAGGCGTACCTTCGAACAATACCTGGCCGCCTTTGTGCCCGCCTTCCGGGCCGAGGTCGATGATCCAGTCGGCGTGTTTCATTACTTCGGTATTGTGTTCGATGACGATCACAGAATTACCCTGGTCGACGAGGTGGTCGATGATTTCGAGCAAATGACCGGTGTCCGACATGTGGAGTCCGGTGGTTGGCTCATCCATGACGTAAATCGTGCCGTTTTTGTGAAGCTCACCCGCGAGTTTAATGCGCTGGCATTCGCCGCCGGATAATGTGCTCAGCGGCTGACCGAGCGTGAGGTAGTTGAGCCCTACCTGGTTCATGGCGGTCAGTTTATGGGTAATTTCTTTGGTTTTGAAAAATGCCAGGGCTTCCTCCACGGGCATGTCGAGCACGTCGGTGATCGATTTGCCATTGACCTTATATTCCAGGACCTCAGGCCTAAACCGTTTTCCTTCGCAGGTTTCGCAAACTGTTTTCACAGGTTCCAGAAACGCCAGATCCGTGAATATGAAGCCAAGGCCCTGGCATTCAGGGCAAGCGCCATCCGAATTGAAGCTGAAAAGCGACGGGCTTACTTTATTGGTTTTACCAAACAACTTACGAATATCGTCCATAATGCCGGTATAAGTCGCCGGATTGGAACGAATGGACACGCCAATCGCCGATTGGTCGATCACGACCGCTTCGGGATGCTGTGAGAGAAAAACGCCGTTGATCAGCGAGCTCTTACCCGAACCCGCTACACCCGTCACGACGGTAAAAACACCGGTAGGAATGTCCACGGACACGTTTTTCAGGTTATGACGTTTGGCATTCTTTACTTTTAATACACCCGTTGGCCGGCGGAACCCGGGTTTAACTTTTAAATGCCGGTTAATAAATTGGCCGGTAAGCGTCGGGGCTTGCAAAAGGCCCTTGTAGTCGCCCGAATAAACGATCTCGCCACCGCCGCTTCCCGCCTTCGGGCCCACATCTACAATGTAGTCTGCTACGCGGATCACATCCGGATCGTGCTCCACGACCAGAATGGTATTTCCCTTATCACGCAGCTTTTGCAGCAATTCATTCAGTCTGTGCACGTCGCGCGGGTGCAGGCCGATGCTCGGTTCGTCGAAAATGTAGGTAATATCGATCAGGCTGCTATTCAAATGCTTCACCATTTTGATGCGCTGCGATTCGCCGCCGGATAATGTGCCGGTTTCCCGGTCGAGGCTGAGGTAACCGAGGCCAATATCTACTAAATGGTCCAGGCGCTCGGTCAGGGTATCGATCATCGGTTTTGATATCGGATCGTGAATTTCACGGATAATCTTAACCAGCTCCGATACTTCCATAGCCGACATTTCGGCAATATTCTTACCGTCGATCCGGCACGCGAGCGCCTTCTCGTTCAGGCGCGCGCCCCTGCATGCGGGGCAATCGCCCATTTTCAGGAACCGCTCGACTTTCTTAACCGTCTTCTCGGAAATTTCACTGCTATCTTTCTGAATATAAAGCCGGTTGAACTTATCGACCAGACCTTCGTACTTCGTATCGAACACCATTCCATTGTAGTTGGATTCGTATGAACCCTTGCCATACAGCAGCGTGTGCATTTCCTCGTCGGAGTAATCTTCCAGCTTTTTGTCATTGTCGAGCATGCCGGAAAAGGTATAAGCTTTCCAGTACCAGGTTCCTACGGCATATAAAGGGAAAAGAATGGCCCCCTCGTTCAGCGACTTTGTCGGGTCCAGAAACTTTTCCAGATCGATTTCCACCTTTTTACCCAAACCATTGCACTCAGGGCACATTCCTGCCGGGTCGTTGAACGAGAATGCATTGGAAAAACCGGCATGCGGCTGGCCCAAACGCGAGAATAGCAGGCGCAATACCGCTGAAATGTCGGTGATAGTCCCCATTGTAGAACGCGAGTTGCCGCCAAGCCGTTTCTGATCGATGACAATGGACGTGGATAGGTTTTCAATGGCATCGGCCTCCGGCTGACTGATGCGCGGCAGTCTGTTGCGGATGAACATACTGAAAGTTTCATTCAGCTGGCGCTGCGCCTCTGCCCCGATCGTGTCAAAAACGATCGAAGATTTTCCCGAACCGGAAACACCGGTGAAGATGGTGATTTTGCGTTTGGGAATGTCGAGTGAAACATTTTTGAGATTGTTTTCCCGAGCACCGCGGATGCGGATGTACTCCTGTTTGGTCATGGCTGGATGAATTTTGAATGAGTGAATGATTGAATTTTGAATGACTGAATGGTTGTATCAGGTGCTATGGACAGGTGAATGATTCAATATCAATCGAATATTCGTTCAATCAAAACTCAGCTATTAAACTATTCACTCATTCAAAATTCATTCATTCAATCATTCAATCATTCAATCATTCAAAATTCCTTCACCCATCCACCGCCCCTGCGGCTGAAAAAATCCACTGGACCGCGTAACGGTCTGTAAGCGTGGCCCATTGGCCTTTGAGAACACCGGGCGAAAGCGGCGCGGTCACTTCCCCTTGTTGCGCCAGCTTCCGGAATACCGATTTCAGCTGCCTGGGTGCCGTAATACTGATCCACAGCGAAATACTGTTGCCAGAAGCCACCCCTTCCTCAGCCCCCAGGTCGGACGCATAGAGCCGGATGTGCTCCGACACCAGGCTTGCATGCAACACCAGCTCCCTGATCTCGTAGGGGAACTGCTTCCCGCCGGGCGTGTCGCCCAGGTAGGTAAAGTGCAGCTCGCCCCCGAAACACGACTGGTAAAAGTGCATCGCCTCTTTGCAGTTGCCGTTGAAGGTAAGGAAGGGGTAAATCGCCATTGATAGTTTATTGATTGTAAGCACGTTCCATTTCGGCAATATCGAGCTTTCGCATACCCATGACTGCCTGGAACATCTGCCCAGCCCGCTTTGGGTCGCCGCTGGATAACCGCTCGTTCAGCATAGCAGGTACAATTTGCCACGACAGCCCGAACTTGTCTTTCAGCCAGCCGCACTGGCTCTCCTCGCCGCCATCGGACGTGAGCGCGTTCCAGTAATAGTCAATTTCTTCCTGGTCTTTGCAGGAAACAAAAAACGAAACGGCCTCCGTGAACTTGAACATCGGCCCGGCGTCGAACAGATGCAATGTCAGTCCGTTGATCTCGATGACGCCCATCATCACCTGGTCGGCCGGCATATGACTTCCTTCGCCCCATGTTTTCAGCAATTTGATCTGTGAATTTGGGAAAATGCGGGTGTACAGGTTCATCGCTTCCTGTGCACCGCCGTTGTACCAGAGAAACGGGGTAATGCCTTGTGTGGTCGATAATTCGCTCATTGTTTTGAATGTTGAAGGTGAATGGTTCGGATAAAAGTGGCTTTTAGTTTGCTGATGATTGACGTTACAAATTTGGCAGGTTGTTTAAAAATAAAAGGGGTGTAAAAACGCCTAACCCAAGGGGTAAAAATGCCAACTGAATATTTTTCTATATTTACGTCTTCTAAATCCAAAATCGCCATGAAACATATCTCAGTATATGTCCCCCAATCTTCCTACATCGAAGCGGTTTCGCCTGCTTACCGGCTTTTCAACACGGCTAACGACTTTCTGAGGGCCTCCGGAAAAGAGCCGAAATTCAATGTTGAATTCGTAGGCCTTAACCATGATATCAAGGCGCAGGACGGCGAATATACCATCCGCATCAACAAGCTGCTCAGTGAAGTGGCCAAAACCGACCTCGTGGTAATCCCCGCATTGTGCGGCAATCTCCGCGATTCGATCGAACTCGATCGCCCGGCTATTCCCTGGATGCTTGAAATGCGTGAGAAAGGTTCAGAAATAGCCTCACTTTGCCTCGGCGCATTCCTGCTCGGCGCCACCGGGTTGCTCGACGGCAAGAAATGCTCGACACATTGGGCTTACTATGAAGAGTTTAAAGAAATCTATCCGCAGATCGAAGTCGTGGACGGCACCATTATCACCGACGAAGGAAAAGTCTATTCCAGCGGCGGTGCCAACTCGATCTGGAACCTGTTGATCTACATTCTTGAAAAGTACACCAGCCGTGACATCGCCATCCTGGCCGCCAAGTATTTCGCGATCGACATTGACCGCGATAACCAGCGTGCATTCACGATTTTCAAAGGCCAGAAAAACCACAACGACGACGGTATCCTCGCCGCCCAGGACTACATCGAACAGAATTACACTGAAAAACTGACGATCATAGAACTGGCCGATATCGCCAGCGTAAGCCGCCGGAGTTTCGAACGGCGTTTCAAGACTGCGACCAACAACACCATCAATGAATACGTACGCCGCGTGCGTGTGGAGGCAGCCAAGCGGAGTTTCGAAGTATCACGCAAGAACGTGACCGAGGTGATGTACGATGTGGGTTACACCGATACCAAGGCATTCAGGGATGTTTTCAAAAAGGTTACCGGCCTGACGCCCATTGAGTACCGGAACAAATACAGCAAAGAGAATTAGAAGCGGCCACCAAGCCGCTTTTTTATTGAATGGTATTGCGCTAATCAATTGTTTTTCAATCAAAAACGATGATTTACCGGTAGCTCATTTTATTTGCACCCTCCTTTCCAAATGCGCAATTTTGCACCGCTATTTTAACAATCGAACCAATTTATTGTCATGTCAAAATCCCTTTTGATCCTCGTGCTCGCATGCATGATAGGTTCCGCGCATTCAATCCAGGCAGCTATGACCAGTAAAATCGCCCACACCGAAACCGTCGATTGCGGCAGCGTTTCCCTGATTGACATTTTCAGACGCGCCCGCCTGTGGGTAAGCCAGTCGGCGCCGGAGAACAAGACGCTCGTCGACGACAAGGAAACCGGCGACTTCGTAACGCAAGGGCACATCACCATCACTATACCGAGATCGGAAAACAGTGCGGGTGGTGTTTACAAATTTGGCTACGTCCTTTCCGTTGAATGCGCCAACCGCAAATACCGCGCATCGCTGGCCAATGTGGAATATCTGGAAGGAAACAACAGCCGCAGCGTTCCTCTGGAAGTTTTCAGCCAGAAAAACGAGAATAAAGCCGCTGCTACCGAGCTCGATGCCAAACTCAAAGCGTTACTTGCCGATTTGCAGACGAACGTGAAGGATTACAAGCCGTTCTGACAATGAACACCAACCGCATTACTACGTTTCTCCTCGGTCCTGAATTTTCCTGGCTTCTGATGTACGGCCTGGCACTGCTGCTCGTAGCGCCCAACCAGCCTCCCACCGAGGCCGGTAACGTCCGGCTCGAAAGCCTTGCCTGGTACGTACTCTTCGCAGCAATCATCCTCTCGTTTGTTCCGTTGTCATGGTCGCAAAACGGGCTGGGCTGGTGGATGCTGCGTATAGCCATCGCCGGTTTGATCGGTATCACCTCCCTTGCCACCAAATTTTGCAGCGCCATCAACTATAACGATTCGCGGAATTCCGGGGTCGGCACGCTGTGGATCATGCTGGTGATTTTCGGAGTGATTTTTCTGTTCCTCGGCATGATCGTTGTCAGCCTCTACCTCAAATTCAGGTCCTAATATTAAAACTTTATGGTCGACGAAGTCCCTTCCCCTCAGAATACCTATACCGTCCGGTTCGGTGCGTATGAAGTACGCATGAGCCATTGGATCACCGAACCGGGCATCTACCGCGTCTCAAATAACCAGTTGCTGTTCGATATGCCTTCCACCTGGAGCTGTGACGAAGCCAAATGGATTGACGACTCCACGGTCGAACTTAAAACCAGGTTGTACCCCGGTCGTGAATACTGCGACCTCCGGCTAGATCTCAAAGCAGAGACCGGGACTGCCATAAGAGGCACTTACCCGTTTGCGAATGCAATTGGAAATCCTCCGAAGCACTTCGAAGGCAGTCTACAGGAAATTTATCGATGGCTTTAACATCTCTGAACCATGGAGACAAACAAGGGAGTACCGGGCTTTGAACTGTTTATTCTGCTATTCTTTACGATCGGATCGGTATTTGCAATTATTTCGTATACCATCTACCGTAACAGCCGCAACCTGATCGAGAACGGGGTCCAAACGAAGGGTATCGTGATAGCCCTTCACCGTTTAAAGCCGCGGGAATATCCGCTGGCCCCATCGATCCGCTATTTAAAAAAAGATGGTACCCAACATGTCTTTCACAGTTCGGAGGCACGCAACCCGCCGGAATACCAGATAGGCGAAGAAGTGACGTTATACTACGATCCGAACGATCCCGACAATGTGCATTTGAAAGGTAACTACCTGTTCGTGTATGTGTTCGCAGGAATGGGCGCCATGTTCTGGCTGTTTTCGATATGGAACGTCGGCTCGGCGGTGAAAGCAGTATTTCAATGGCTTTTCGGGTGATATCAAGCCAAAAGCGGCTTCACCACCTTGCCATGTACGTCGGTAAGGCGGTAGCGGCGGCCCTGGTGCTTGAATATGAGTTGCTCGTGATCGATTCCCATCAAGTGCATCACCGTCGCCTGGAAGTCATGCACATGCACAGGATCTTTGATGATATTATAGCCAAAATCATCGGTTTGCCCGTACACGGAGCCCTTTTTGACGCCTGCACCGGCCATCCAGATCGTAAAGCTGCGGGGATGGTGGTCGCGACCGTAGTTGTCACGGGTAAGCTTGCCTTGCGAGTAAGCGCCCCGGCCGAACTCGCCGCCCCAAACCACTAGCGTCTCATCCAGCAAACCGCGTTGTTTCAAGTCGTTAATCAACGCGGCCGACGCCTGGTCGACGCTTTTGGCCATCGTCTTGATATCATTAGGCAAATTACCGTGCTGGTCCCAGCCCTGGTGGTACAGTTGTACGAACTTCACGTCCTTTTCGATCAGCTTCCGGGCCAGCACACAGTTGGCAGCGAAGGTGCCCGGCTTCCGTGAATCTTCGCCGTACATATCGAAAATGTAGTCCGGTTCTTTGGATATATCCATCGTCTCGGGAACGGCCGTCTGCATCCGGTAAGCCATTTCGTACTGGGCCATCCGGTAGTTGATCTCCGGATCAAGCAGTTTTTCGAACTGGCCTTGCTGCAACTTAGCGAGCGAGTTCAGCATGCGTCTGCGGCTTGTGCGATCGATCCCCTCGGGGTTATTGAGGTAAAAAACAGGGTCGGGGCCGGAACGGAATACCACGCCCTGATGAATGGAAGGCAAAAATCCGTTGCTCCATAATTTAGCATACAACGGCTGGTCGCCACCACGGCCTTTGGAAAGCAAAACCACGAATGAAGGCATGTTCTGGTTATCGGAGCCAAGCCCGTAGCTCACCCACGACCCCCACGACGGGCGTCCCCCCTGCTGGCTACCCGTCTGAAAAAAGGTAACGGCGGGGTCATGGTTAATGGCCTCGGTGAACATCGAGCGAATGAACGTGACATCGTTGACAATACCCGACGTATAGGGCATCAACTCACTGATCATCATATCATTATCTCCATACCGCCGGAATTTGTATTTCGAGGCGGCTAGCGGGAAGCTGCTCTGCCCGGCTGTCATCCCCGTCAGACGTTGCCCCTTTCGCACCGATTCGGGCAGGTCTTTGCCCCACATTTCTTCCAGTTTCGGCTTGTAATCGAACAGTTCGAGCTGCGACGGCGCGCCACTTTGGAACAAATAGATTACCCGCTTGGCCTTCGGCGGAAAATGCGGGTGCCCTATCGGCAGCCCGACTGCTTCGGCGCCCTTTTCTCCGATTTTTTTTGCCAATGAATTGTCTGCACTTAAAAGCGATGCCATCGCTGCCGCACCCAAACCAAGGCTGGTTTTGGACAGGAAGTTACGCCTGCTCAGTTGCTCATGCACATGGTTTTCAAGTTCTCTGTAAAAGCTCATTGCCTTGATTGTTATCGCTTGATCAAAAATTCATCGAAATTCATTACTGTGCTGGCCACGACAGTGCCAGCCGCCAGCTGCGCCGGGTTCAGCGTTTTATCGAGCGGATACTCGCCTACCGCCAGGATCGATTTCATCCTTTTCGGATTTCGGCTGAAATCCTTCAATTCTTCGTCATAGAGCTCTTTCAGTACTATTTTTTCTTTCGGATCGGGCAGGCGGCTCGTCAATGCCGTAAATACATAGTCGAGCTGCTCGTCGAGGGACTTCCCGTTTTTCAGCATATGCTGGGCGAGCACGCGCGACGCTTCCACAAATTGCGGGTCGTTCATGACCACCAAAGCCTGCAATGGCGTGCTGGTTTTCTGCCGTTTGGTAATGCAGAAATGCCTTTCGGCAGCGTCGAAGTTGAGCATCATCGGCGGCGGTGAGCTGCGTTTCCAGATCGTATAGAGGCTTCGGCGGTAGAGCGAGTCTCCGTGCTGTTGCTTGTAGGTGACCTCGTTACGCGTTGCAAGCGCTTCCCAAAGGCCCGCGGGCTGGTACGGGTAAGCACTCTTCCCCCCTACCCTTCGCGTGAGCAGTCCGCTGGATGCCAATGCATTATCACGAATCTGTTCGGCACTCATGCGATAGCTTGGACCACGCGCATAAAGCCGGTTATCCGGGTCGAGCTCCTGCGCATTCCGTTCGATCTTCGATGATTGCCGGTAGGTAGCCGACGTAACGATCAGCTTTTGCATCGCCTTCACATTCCAGCCCGACTCCCGGAAGCGTGCGGCAAGGTAATCGAGCAATTCGGGATGCGTCGGCAGTTCGCCCTGGTTGCCATAATCGTCGCTGGAAATCACAATTCCTTTGCCGAAATACAACATCCAGAACCGGTTGACCGCCACCCTCGTGAATAGCGGATGGTCTTTGTCCAGAAGCCATTTGGCCAGGCCGAGGCGGTTCTTAGGGTATTCCTCGCGTATTTTAAAGAATGCATCCGGCGTATCCATCGTTACCGCCCTCCCGGGCGCATCGTAAGCTCCGCGATTGAGAATGAACGTCTTGCGCGGAAACTTCCGCTCTTTCATTACCATCACATCGATCTGCTTGTCCATAATCTCCGTCTCCTCGCCGATCAACGCACGGCTCGTTGCCAGTTCCTTTTTGAAACCCGCATCGATGTTCGTCAGGTAATAGTCCTTCAACGACGCTAGCTGCGCCGGTTTCAACTGCGCCTCCGGGGTTTTCAATGCCAGAAGCAGCTCGTTTTTCAAAGTATACAGTCCCTGCATTTCCAGCGGACTGATCGCCCGCGTGTAAATCCGGAATTCGTCGATCTCGAAATTCTTCGTCCGCTGATCCGATAGCCGGCCGATATTCAGCCTGTCGACATACCAGTTCGTTTTATTTTTTCCATACAAAATGCTCTCCGTCAGATGGTCATTATGCACGGTGACCTTCACTGGCTGTCCGTTTACGAATAGTTTCAGCCCCGCCGCCCTGCTAAAACCATCGTAGGTAAAGCCCAGCTGCGTCCAATTGTTCATCGGAAACTTGTCGACAGTTTGTATTTCAATCGCATTCTCCGGCCACACATGGCTGATCGTCAAGCGGATGCGGCCATCTTTTTCCCGGAACACATTCCAGCCGCGGTAACCATTCATTACCCCGTTAGATTTGTGCAACAACGGGCCGCTCACAGCCGGGTCGTGCAGGTTTAGCCAGATGCTGATACTGAATGGCTGGTTGCGCTCGAAGAATGCAAAATTATCGCCGAAGCTCACCGCATTTTCCCCAAAAATATATCGCGCCTTGCCGATGCGGCCATTGCGTGGTGCCACGTTGGAAAGGCTGTCGTCGCCCTCCGCGTTGGCTTTATGTTTCGGGCTGGCGAGGTTAGCAAACTCTTTGCCAGTTGGTTCATCGAATGTAAAATGCCCGAGCAAATCGGTCTTTTCGGGCAATAATGCTTTTTCCGGCGCGGTGCGGGCTGTGGTGAGCCATTGTCGGAAGCCCCGTTCATAAATAGCCGCATTAGCCGTCATAGCCGATCGCTCCTTCGCCAGATTATTGTGAATGTATTTCAATCTGGCGTCGGCCTCTGGCGTCGGCAATGTAATCGCCGGGCTCGCCTCTCCATTGTACGGGATCTGGCCATTTTCATCATTGTTGTTAAAAAACGCATACAACGAATAATAATCCTTGTGGCTGATCGGGTCGTATTTGTGGTCGTGGCAGCGCGCGCATTCGACGGTCAGGCCCAGAAATGTTTTGCCAAACGTATCAACACGGTCGGAAACGTAGGCACTACGGTATTCTTCCGGGATAATACCGCCTTCCTGGCTCTGCTGATGCATGCGGTTGAATGCCGTAGCGACCATCATGTCGCGCGTCGGGTTGGGCAGCATGTCACCGGCCAGTTGCCAGGTTACAAACTGGTCGTAAGGCTGGTTTCTATTAAATGAGCTGATCACCCAGTCGCGGAACGGCCAGGCGGTGCGCAGGCCATCGTCCTGGTACCCGTGCGTGTCCGCGTATCGCGCGGCATCGAGCCAGGGCACCGCCATGTGCTCTCCGTAATGCGGTGATGCGAGGAGCCTGTCGACGGCCTTTTCGTAAGCATTCGGGGATTTGTCATTCAGAAATGCCTTCACTTCTTCCGGTGTCGGCGGGAGGCCCGTCAAATCGAGCGAAACACGGCGCAATAATGTGGTTTTACTTGCCTGCGCAGAGGGTTTGATACGCTTGTCTTCCAGTTTTTTGAGGATAAACCGGTCGATATCATTCTTAACCCATGCCTCATTCTTTACCCTCGGCACTGCCGGCTTTTCTACTTTCGTAAATGCCCAATGCGGCTTGTACTCGGCACCCTCTTCTACCCAGCGGATCAGAATCGCTTTTTCACGGGCCGTCAGCGACAAATGCGACTCCGGCGTGGGCATTACAATATCGGGATCCGCGGAAAGTATGCGATGCACAAGCTCGCTCTTGCCGGGTTTGCCGGGTTTAATAGCCTTCAAGCCACTTTCCGCTTCCTTTTTATAGGCCACTTCGGCCATATCGAGGCGCAAATCGGCCTTCTGGTGGTTGGCGTCCGGACCATGGCACGCAAAGCAGCGGTCCGAAAGGATCGGCTTTACGTCATAAGTATAGTCTACGGGAGCAACTAGTGTGTTCATTTCAGCGGCCACATCATCCGGCAGATCGATTTTTTTGTCACAAGACATCAAAAAGAACCCGCCGGCGGCGAACAGCAAAGAATATTTAAACCACGAATTCGACATCATTCAATATGATAAACAGCGGACAGCTTAAAGACGATTCACAAATAGCAAAAGCATGAAGCAGTCCTATTCTCCATTTTCTTAATCCTAATTTAACCAATATTCTTCTAACTTACTTGTAATGGGCCTCCGCCCTCATGGCCGCTTGTAACCCTTGGCCTGGTCGTCTACCACCAGTACCCAGTCGTGCCCGTAGCCGGAAGTGGGCGGGACAAACTTGTTGACCGACTTATTATCGAACTTTCCCGCATCCCGCACCTTCCCGCTGCGCGGATCATACCAGAATGCTTCAAGGCTAGTACCTGAAATCTTTCCGGGATTCACCGAAAAAGCTTTCCCGGACGCAGTATAAACAAACAGGTAATCTTTCCCCCGCGTAGCCTGCACACGTTCGGCCGCCGGCAATGCATTTTCGAGCACGACGGACTGGTCGGGAACGCGATCCGTGAGCGGGCGCGATTCGATGAGTTTCCTTACATATTTCATTTCCAGCGCACCGGGCAGGTCGAGCGCCTGCTGCCAGAAAACGTGCGGGCCGTTCACAGCCTCGCGGTTTGGCGAGTACATTTGCCAGATATCATGGCAGCCATACGTGTGCCCGAATGCGCCCGCGAAAAGATCGAGGTAGGCCGATTTCCGGACATCGTATGCACTTGAAATGCCGTTTTCCTTTGCATTGAAACACACCGGGTGGTCTTCATAAATTGGCTCCGCGTCGATTACCGGCTTCGCCGGCATGCGGTTGTAAGATCTTTGAATGTTGTCGTAAACGGGCGTATCGCGGCAATGTCCGGTCTGAAACATATTGAAATCGAACCATTCGTCATCATGGAACCATTCGCTGGAACCTTCCCTGTTGGGCTGCGGATGGTAGGTCATCAGTACTTTGTCGTGGCCTCCCGCACCTTCGGCGATTCCGGCGGCCATTGCCCGCCAGATCTCCACGTCGCGGCTGTCTTTCCGCGGCTGGCGGTCTCCTCCGAGCACCCATATTATATTCGGTTTGGCCTTGTACCGGTTGCCCAGCCACTTTCCGTATGCTTTCGCATTACTTTCATTGAAAATCTCAGGCCCTTTGCCCCAGGTATTTTTGAATACCTTGTCTCCCCAGGTAGGCAGGAAGGCGATTGTCAGTCCATAAGTCGCCGCTTTGTCGATGATGTAATCGACATGTTTGAAATAGCCGTCATTCGGTTGTGTCGGATCGTGATCGACTAATGGTTTTTCGCCGTACGGGTTCGGCTCTTCCAGGCCATCGAATTCGGCCAGTGCAACGGCCTGAATAACGGTGAAACCCTGCCCGGCCCGCTTTTGCAGGTAATAATCGGCATCGGACCGATCGAGTCGGTGAAAAAGTTCCCAGGCGGTGTCGCCCAGCCAGAAGAAAGGCTTGCCTTCTCTGAGTAAAAACCGTTTGTTTTCACTTATCGTATAGTGTTGTGCGCGTACACCCGTAAGCGTACAGCAGAGGAATACCAGAACCAGGAGGCTGTTTGATTTCATCGAAATACTTTATTAGCTAAGTAAGATCAACAGATAAAGTCGGGAGCAACAGATTCTTAATATCCGCTATTTGAATAATCTATTGAAAACTGAGTGGCTCCGCCTATCGAAATCCGTGAAAGCCAAACAACCGTATAATTTTTTTTTCAACCTCTGAATAAATTCAAACACCTCATTTACAAAGTATTAATATAATTAATTACACATTCTCTATATTATTATACGTAGAATAATTATGACCGTTTAGTAATTTATTTCATCGAAATCGTGATATATCACTAATATTGAAGTACTATTTTTACATAACCTGAACCAAACGTACCTCCCTATGAAAAGATCTTCTACATCTTCCGCTGTTTTCGCTGCCATTTTACGGGCATCCTCCTGATCGGGATAGATACAGGACCGTTCAATATTGCTCATCAACACCCATTCCGACGCATTTCATCGATACTGCCGCTAACCGGCAGAGCAACGTCAATATTTCACATTATCCATCAATTAACCCATTTCATTTTATGGCTGAACCATTTCTATCTGAGATCCGGATGGTAAGTTTCAATTTCGCGCCGAAAGGCTGGGCGCTTGCCAATGGGCAGTTTCTCCCTATCAATCAAAACCAGGCGTTGTTTGCACTACTGGGAACTACCTATGGGGGTAACGGGCAGACTAACTTCGCACTGCCGGATTTCCGCGGCAAGGTGCCTATTCACTTTGGCGACGGCCATACCCTCGGGGAATCCGCCGGGCAGGAGGCGCATACGGTTACCAGTCAGGAAATGCCGCAACATACGCATTTTGTGACTGCTATCGACAACAATAGTGGCAACAACAACAACCCGATCGGTAATTACCTTTCCAACACATTGCCGAACAATCTCTACTCCAACACCGCCGCCAATGCAGTGGTCATGCACCCGAGTACCGTATCGAATGTGGGAGGCAGTCAGCCGCACAACAACATGCAACCGTACCTGACGCTCAATTTCATCATCGCATTACAGGGCATTTTCCCAAGCCAGAATTAAGCGTCAGGTCAATTTTCTATCACCAAAAACTTCTGAAATAAATGGCACAACCTTTCATTGGAGAAATCAGAATGTTCGCCGGCTCTTTCGCACCTGCCGGATGGGCTTTCTGTGATGGCCAACTACTTCCTATATCTGAAAATGATACGCTCTTTACGCTGATCGGGACAACTTACGGCGGCGATGGCCAGGAAACTTTCCAACTGCCGGACCTGCGCGGGAGACTTCCCCTGCACCAGGGTACGGCGAAATCGGGAACTACCTACCAAATGGGTGAGCTGAGCGGATCCGAAAGCGTTACGCTGACGGTCCAGCAGATCCCCAATCACACGCATAACTTTATTGCGAGTAATGATATTGCGAATGCTGCAAGTCCAAACAACTCGGTGCTCGGGGTATCCAGCTCGACGTTTGCTTTCATCGCTGATAGTGCATCCGAACCGATGAAGCCTGCCCTGAGTCCCGCTGGCGGCAGCCAGCCACATGAAAACATGCAGCCTTTTCTGTGTATCAGTTTTATCATTTCATTGTTCGGCATCTTCCCGTCGCAAGGCTAGGCTGCCGCGATCGGCAATTGTAGAACCTCAAAACCCATTCAATCAACATGGCAGATCAATTCGTAGCAGAGATAAGAATATTCCCCTTCAATTTCCCTCCTACCGGATGGGCATTTTGCAATGGACAACTCATGCCCATTTCCCAGAACACCGCGTTGTTCTCCCTGCTGGGGACCTTCTACGGTGGCGATGGTAAATCAACCTTCGCACTTCCTAACCTGCAAGGTTCCGCACCGATGCACCAGGGACAGGGACAAGGGCTTTCCGAACGTTTTCTTGGTGAACAATCGGGTTCAGAATCCGTGACGCTCATTCAGACGGAGATACCTGCACACACGCATGGCCTTAACGCGGTGGGGGCTATTGCGGATGCGAAGGGACCGAGCGGCAACTGTTTTGCCGTTTCCCAGAATGGCAATATATATACGGCAGGCCCCAGCCCGCAGGTAACGATGCAACCGACCGCCCTTGCTTCCGCAGGCGGAACTTTGCCGCATAACAATATGATGCCTTACCTGACGGTCAATTTTTGTATTGCCATGCAAGGCATCTTCCCGCCGAGAGGCTAAGGAAAGATCCGGAGTAACACTGTTTATATTTTTTCTGATTATTGATGAAGTTAAAGCTTACCGATCCCAACCTGCGGCTCCGGCCCATTCAACCAGCCGATATGGACACGCTGCTTGAAATCTATGGCAGTACAAGGGAAAAAGAAATGGAAAGGGTCCCGAACTGGTCCGACCTTATGAAAAGAGAGTTTATCGCCAGCCAGTTCCGGGCGCAACATGAATACTATCAGAAAAATTATATCGGTGCCGATTTCTGGGTCATTGAAAAGAATAACAAAACGATCGGAAGACTTTACGTCCAGGAAGATCACCAGGGCCAGGGTATACGGATCATTGACATCAGTATCCTGCCGAAGTACCGCAACCAGGGAATCGGCAGGAGTATTTTTGAAGATATCTTCGGGAAAGCGGCGGCGCTCGATCGCCCGCTCACGATCCATGTAGAGAGCTTCAATCCTGCCAAGAATCTGTATACCCGCCTTGGATTTAAAACAATTAGTGAAACAAATGGAGTTTATCATTTAATGGAATGGAAGCATACGATTTAAGCCTGATCACATCCGCGGATTTTACGCCTCATGTACAACAGCCGGTAGACATCCATTTCGCAGAGAACCTTATTGTGCAAGCCGTCGTACAAGGCGTAACGGAATTAAACGGTTACAGCCCGCTGGAAAGAAAATCGTTTTCGATCGAACTTCAGACGACCGGTGACCACCAGCCCCGTAACCAGGGCATTTACAGGATTATCCATCCGAGCGGCAAATTTCTGGACGTCTTTATGGTCCCTGTCGGACGGGACGCCGGAGGCATGCGCTACGAAGTGGTTTTTTCATAAATCTGAATTTTAGAACGAAACAAATGCCGACTAACGAGCCTATGATTGCTTAACAAACTAAAACTATGAAAAACTTATACTTATACCTGGCAGGCATTGCCCTGCTCGCGTCGGGCGTTGAAATCGTCGGCTGGTTAGCCGACACACCGGCCGTCTCCCAGGAATGGATCGTCCGAAAGGAGGATCGATCCGTCCAAAACCAGAAAGAGCGGGTGCCATTCGCCCGCGCCCGCAAGAAATCGGGAGCGAAAGCATTGCTCGCACCGAGTATCACCGCTACCAACACGTATGCGATCACCAACAACACCGGACCTGGCGGAGCTTCGGCAGGTGACGAGCTGGAATACACCGTCACCATCAGCAACGGCGGGCCTGACCCCGCCAACGGAACGGTATTCACCGAAACGATCGACGCCAATACGACATTGGTGCCCGGCTCGGTCAAAGCCAGTCCAATCGCTCAAAACGACTCCTACACTACCATTGGAAACGTCGGGATCGACATTCCCCAAGCCTCAGGCCTTTTTACGAATGACATCAGCCCTGCCGGTGCCGGTGCTCCCATAAGCCTGAATAGTACAACGAACGTAACAACGGCAAACGGCGGTACGGCTACGATCACAGCCGCAACCGGCGCATTCGTTTATGAGCCTGCCGCGGGTTTCTCGGGTAACGACACCTTCACTTACGAAATCCAAAACGGATCGGGCATGACGTCCACCGCCACGGTTACCATCACCGTGGGAAGTGCCACCAATATGATCTGGTTTATCAATGCTGCCGCACCTGGCGGTGGTACCGGAACATTGAGCAAGCCATTCAATAACATCGCAGATTTCCAGGCTATCAATGGTGATGGCGCCGCGCTGCATCCCAAAAACGGGCAAGTTATATTCGTTTATTCGGGATCTTACACCGGCCCGCTCACCTTGCGTGACGATCAGAAACTGCTCGGACAGGGTTCAACCCAGTCGATTCTCAGCTTTACCGGCTTCTCCGCGCCGGATGGCAGCAATCTGCTTCCGGCTACTACCGGAACCAATGCCGGCAGGCCTACCTTCACTACCACGGCCGGAACGAACAATGCCATCAATCTTGGAACCACCAATAATATCAAGGGGGTGAATGTAGGGAACACTACCGGTACAAAGATATCCGGTTCTGCTTCCGGAACGTTTACCGCATCGGAAGTCGGCCTATCCGGTAGCGGAAGCGCACTGAACCTGTCCAACAAGACATTAGCTGCCAGTTTTTCCGAAGTATCGAGTTCTTCCGCAACAAATGGGGTCAGTCCGATCAAGATCGCATCCAGCACCGGATCGCTTACAATACCCGACGGTACTATTGCCGCGTCATCGGTACCGGCGATCGCCATAGCGGGCACCAGCGCTGTCAGTAGAATTGCCCTTGACGTGACATTGACCTCGGTATCGGCCAATGGTGGCGCGAAAGGTATGACCTTGGCAAATGCTACCGGTTCCTTCCAGATCAACGGTACAGGAACCACCGGCGGATCCGGCGGAACGATCCAGAACATCACCACCCGCGGGGTTGAGCTGATCGACGTTCAGAATATCACCATTAAAAACATGAACCTGGCGAGTGCCAACACAGACGAAGGTCCTGTAACTACCGGCACGGACAACACCAACGCTAATGCGGCAATCCACGGATTGAATGTGGCCGGCCTCACGCTGGACCGCATTGTGGTAAGCGGCACTGTGGTACAAATGGGGATTAACCTCCGGGGAGGCAGCAACTTCAATCTCACCAACAGTACTATTAATCAATCGGGTACTCCGACCATTGTCGAAGAAGGCAATATCTATGCGATGAACGTCGGCGGCACCAACTCGATCGTGAATTCGGCGCTGAAAAAACCTGGCGGGCGCGCAGCCTATTTCAGCAATAACAGCGTGAATATGACGAGATTGAACGTCACCAACTCTTCGTTCGAAGATGCTGACGCCGCTTCATGTTTGCTGTTCGAAGGAAAGGGTAACTCTGTCATGAGCCTCAAAATCCAAACTAACTGTCAGTTTCTGAGACCTGGTTCGTCGGGCATCGAAGTCTTCGCCAACAACACTTCGCAAATAGAGGCAGACATCCAGGGTGCCACAATAGATATTGGCTCCGGAAACGACCTCGGCAGAGGCCTCGACATCGCTGCATCGGGAACATCCAGCGTCAAATTCAATGTATCCGGCAATACCTCGGATTACCTGGGCGGCCCCGGTTTCAATTTCTTCGCTTTTAGTGGAGGCTACCTGGAAGGCAATGTTACTAATAATGTCCTGACCAACAACGGCAATGACGAAGCAACGGAAGGTTCCTTCCAGGGTATTACATTCTCCACCGAGGGAACAACAGCGCGCGGTGTGATCAGAATAAATAACAATACAATCAACAATTCCCTCAATGGTGTTGGTATTGGCGTACTTCCGGCATCAACCGGCGGTGCGCTGAGTAGCGTTATCGTCGATAACAATAACGTTACATTAACGGGAAGTGGCTTTGCTCACGGCGTATACGTCAACTCGGTAGGCGGCACCGGCAACAATGGAACGCTATGCGCGAACGTCACCAACAATGACGTTACATTATCGCCCGGGTCGCCTTTCGCCGGAGGTTTCAGAGCTGGCACCGCAGGCACCATTCTTAACATACAACAAGCCGGTGCATCCGCCTCAGCTGCATGGACCGCGGGCGCTAACACCCCGATTAACTCGGCAACCAAAACCGGGCTTGGCACTGTCAACTATGGCGCCGCGGCTTGTCCCGCGCCCACATTCACGGGATTAGCGCGCATGGCGGCCATCGAAGAAACTGCCGCCGGAAGACTTTCCGCAGACTCGGTGGTAACGCCGGTGGCACCGGCCCAACAAGCGGCTGCCCAAGCACCTGCATTGACCGGGCCAAAAGAAGCAATCGCCGAAGCAGTAACAACTGCCCCAAGCCCGGCAAGAACAGAAGCGGCCCAATCGGGTGAAACCGTCACAGTAAATGGTAATGGTAGCGGCTTCCTACTGCCTGCAAACAAAAGCACCATTATCAAATTCAAGGTGGTCATAGACGCCAACATCCCGGCTTCGGATTGCGAAGTGTCTACACAAGGTACCGTGAGCGGCAGCAACTTCACCTCCGTCCTGACCGACGACCCGAATGCAGCCGGAAGCAACAACCCGACCGTTACGCCCGTAGTTTCGGTGCCGGTTATCACTTTCTGCCCAGGCGACCAGACGTTCTCGCCCGATGCAGGAACGTGTACATCCTCGCAAACATTCGCGGCCACTGCCGATGCATGTCCGGTGGCAACCATTACTTACAGTGTAGGCGGTAACCCGATCACATTCCCTTATGCATTCCCTGCCGGCGAAACTACCGTGCTTGTAACGGCTTCGAATGGCATTGGCACAGCTCCTACCTGCTCGTTCAAAATAACGGTAACCCCTACCCCGGCACCACCGATTACCGATCAGCCTGATGCACAGACAATCTGCGCGGGTTCCGGCACTTCGTTCACCGTGGCGACCTCGCAGGCAGGCGTAACTTACCAGTGGCAGAAAAAACCATTCGGCGGGTCGTTCGCGGACATCACAACCGGTACAAACCCGACTGCCGACGATGCAACGCTGACGCTGACCAACGTGCCAGCAGCGGACAACCTTTCGGAATACCGCTGTATCATTACGAACCCTTGTAACAACAGTACTTCTACTGCTGCTGTTTTGACCGTAAACCAGATCACAGGTTCGAGCATCGCGGGAACTACTACCGTGAACCAGGGAGCTTCGGCGCCTCTCGTTACATTCGGCGCTACCGGCGGTACTTTGCCTTACACGTTTACTTACAAGATCAACAACGGATCGAACCAGACGGTGAGCACAACGGGTGTCAACACAACCGCTACGGTTAGCCAGTCGACCGCCTCCGTAGGTGTGTTCACTTACGAGCTGGTGAGCGTAACGGACGCACAGAACTGTACGCTGACACCGCCTTCGGCTCAAACGGCCGTTGTAACCGTTGCAAATGATCTCACGGCGACCATTTCAGGCAGCACCGATGCTTGCCAGAATGACACGCAGCCTGTGATCACGTTTACAGCCGTGAATGGCATCGCGCCGTTTACGTTTACCTATAAAATCAACGGCGGCTCCGATCAGCAGGTTACGACTACCGGCGCTAACACGACGGCCACAGTGAACGTACCGACCGCTGCGACTGGTACATTTATCTATTCACTGACCAATGTAAGCGGAGCGGGCGGAGCTTCAACACCGGTCGCGGGACAAACGGCTACTGTGAACGTCAATGAGAAACCGACCATCGCGTTGACCGGTGCGGAGTACCAATGCAATTTCGTGGCGAATCCTCAGACTTACACGGTTTTCTTCACGGCTACCGCTGGTGCTGTGATCACTACCGATAAAGGAACTGTCAACGGGAACACCGTGACTGGCATTCCAAGCAAGGAAACGGCGATCATTGTGGCTACGCTGAACAATTGCACGGATACGCTCACAGCCTACAAAGACTGCTCGCTTCCGGTAACACTGATTGATTTCAGCGGTGCAAAAGTTGAAAATACCATTACATTGAAATGGAATACCGCCGAAGAAGCCAACAGCGACCGCTTCGATGTTCAGCGCAGTGTCGATGGCAAGAACTGGGGGACCATCGGTACCCAAAAGTCACAAGGTGAAAGCTACACGCTGGTGAACTACGCGTTCGTTGACAAAAAACCTGCTTCGGGCGATAATTTCTACCGTCTGAAAATGGTGGATGCTGACAAGACATTCGCTTACAGCAAGATTATCAAAGTCAATTTCGCCGACGCCGCATTGCTATCCGAATTCTATCCAAACCCGGTTTCCGACATTCTGACCCTGAAAAGCACGGATTGGAACCAGGTTAAGTCGGTGGAAATGCATAGCCTGACAGGACTTTCCGTTTACAAATCAGGCAAGGCCGTTTCGAAAACCATCGATGTGAAGAACCTGCCCGTGGGCATGTACATTCTGACGATCACGCACAAGAACGGCGAGGTAACCAACCGCAAAGTGCTTATCAACCGATAAATACGACACCAATGCGTTATTAAAGTGTTGTTTAGATTAACTGTATCAGGCGGGGGGTTTCTCTCCGCCTGATTTTTTATAAATTTGGCTTTCACACATCAGATGACATCCTTGAAAACGCAGCCGAAATGGGAGATTCCCATCCATATCAGCATATGGCTGACTATTTTGCTCCTGCCCTACCTCTTGTCGTCGGCTGATGCGGAATACAAGATCGGCGGCTTGCCCCCTGCGTTTTTTACGCTGGCAGGATTAATCCATGCGGGAATTTTTTATTTCAATGCATTTTACCTCTATCCCAAACTGGCCCGCAGCTGGCGCTGGTGGCTGTATGTTCCCTGTGCAATAGCGGTGATTGTGGTTTCCTTCGCGCTCAAATACCAGCTCATCACCCGTTTGTTCCCGGAGGTAATGCTTAGAAATTCAGCCGGATTGATTTTCGGCCCGTCGGTATTTGTTTTCGCGGCAAGTCTTATTTACCGCCGGGTCAGCGACGGAATCCAAAAAGAACGGGCGCGGAAAGAATATGAGGCGCAGCAAGTAGCCGCCGAACTGAAACTGCTGCGGTCGCAGGTCAATCCGCATTTTCTTTTTAATGTATTAACCAATATGGTCGCGCTTGCGAGGCAGAAATCCGACCAGCTTGAAGGCGCGCTCATCCGCCTGGCCGACCTGATGCGTTACATGACGTACGAGACGCAGACGACCCAGGTGGCCCTCCAACAGGAGACCGATTACCTCAACAGTTATATTGAACTACAAAAACTGCGCTTTTCGGATACAATCCGCATTGAGCTGGACATTCAAATAGAAAGCAATGCGGGCGGTTTGTCCATAGAACCAATGATACTGATCCCGTTCGTGGAAAACGCCTTCAAGCATGGCGCTTCGCGGATCAACGAACCTTACATTCTGATCAGTCTCAAAGTGGACGGCGGGCTTCTCACGCTTAGGGTCGTAAACCCCTACGATTCCAATCCCGGCGCGGTGAAGGACGACCATTCGGGCATAGGCCTCGAAAATGTACGCACGAGGTTGAAACTTATCTATCCCGATAAACACCACCTCGTTATCGACGACCGCAACAATGTGTTCACAGTAAACCTGAACCTCAATTTACGATGATGCGATGCCTGGCCGTTGATGACGAAAAACTCGTGCTCGACCTACTCGCCGATAATATCCGGCAAGTGCCCTACCTGACGCTCGTAAAAACCGCGCGCAATGCGATGGAAGCTATTGAAATACTTCAAAACGAGCACATCGACCTGCTTTTTCTGGACATTCAAATGCCGCGTCTCAGCGGTTTGCAATTCCTGAAAAGCCTCCCCGACCCTCCCCTGGTGATCCTGGTAACTGCTTATGATAAATATGCATTGGAAGGTTTCGAACTGAATGTAGTCGATTACCTGCTCAAACCTGTGAGTATGGAGCGCTTTCTGAAAGCCTGCAACCGTGCACAGCAGCTGTTTCAACTCAAACAAAAACCAGCCGCGCCTATTGCCCCAACAGGGCTTCCGGATTTCTTCGTGAACGTCGAATACTCGCTGGTGAAAATAGCGACGGCTGATGTGGCCTGGGTCGAAGGATTAAAAGACTATGTTAAAATCTTTCTTTCTTCCGCCGTCAAGCCCGTCATTACCCGCATGACTTTCAAAGCACTGGAAGAAAAACTTCCTGAACCGGCCTTCGTCCGTACCCACAAATCTTACCTGGTGGCTGCTCAGAAAATCAGTGCCATAAAACGGGATTTTGTCATGATCGGGGACACCGAAATCCCTGTCAGCGAGCATTACAAAGTGAATCTCCGCAAAATCCTGAGCATTACGTCTGAGTGATCGTCGCAGGATTTCACCGCTTCGTCGCAGGTATTAGCCGCCTGGTCTACTCTCTCTGAAATGCATTGGGGCATGCCATAGCTTTGGTCAAAAAACAAACAAAGCCATGATTTCCAATGCAATTACAACCAAACGCATCTTGACGGCGGCCGGCCTGTTCTTCGCGCTCGCTGTCCGGGCGCAGACCCGCATCAATGGCGAAGTGACCGGCCCGTTGGGCGAGGCCGTACCCGGCGCGCATGTCGGCATCAAAGGTGCGCGATCAGGTGCTGTCGCCGACTCACTCGGCAAGTTCCGTTTCACGACCACCCAACGTGGCAGTCAGACGCTAGTCGTCTCATCGCTCGGTTTCAAAACGCAGCAGCAAACTATTAATCTCACCGACAGTACGCTCACGCTCTCCATTACCCTCGAAAACGCCGTCAATACCCTCGAGACGGTGACCATCAGCGCCGGCAGCTTCGAAGCCAGCGACAAAGCCAAAGGCGCTTCGCTCACACCCATCGACGCCTACACCGTGGCGGGTAATGGGGGCGACATTTCCAACGCATTGCGGTCGCTCCCGGGTGCGCAGCAGATAGGCGAGCGCGAGGGGCTGTTTGTACGCGGCGGCACCAATGACGAAACCCGGATGTTCGTGGACGGCACGCTCATGAAAAACCCTAACTATGCCTCTGTGCCGGGTATTATGCAACCGGCCCGCATCAACCTGTTCCTTTTCAAGGGTGTACTATTCAATACCGCTGGCTATTCGGCATTGTACGGGCAGGCCATGAGCAGCGCGTTGATCCTCGAAAGTATCGATCTGCCGGAAAAAAGCTCCGCGAATTTCAGCATATTTCCTTCGAACCTCGGGGCGGGCTTCCAGCATTTGTCCAAATCCGGCAGAAGCAGCTACGGCGGTGGGCTCGCTTACGGCAACCAACGTTTGTACAACCACGTGGTGCCGCAGCGCCCCGATTACTACCACGGCCCGGAATACACGAGCGCCAATGCGAACATCCGCTTTAAAACCGGCAAAACAGGCATGCTGAAAGGGTACATTGCCTATGCGGAAAGCAACATCGGCATGCGTAACCCCGACATCGACAGCTCGTCGCTCCGCTCCGATTTCAGGCTGAAAAACCCTAATTTATACGGAACGGTAAGCTACCGGACAGACCTCGGGACCGATTGGCGCCTGGATGCGGGCATTGCCTACACTTTTGATAAAAACATCGCCCGTAACCGCCTGCTGAGCGAAAATAGCGAACCGATTGCCCTATCCTATGCTCCGTTTTCAAACAAAAACAGCGATATAACCCTCCGCTCACAATTCGCACAAGGCCGCGCGGTGCTCACTCGTAACTCTGAACGCAACCAGGCATTGCGCTTCGGCGGCGAGACATTCTACTTTCGCGACATTCAGGATTACAATGGTACCATAATACCGCTCCGCGACTGGCTATCGGCTGTTTTCGTTGAAAGCGACCTCCACATCGGCGAACAGCTTGCATTCCGGCCGGGGTTGCGGGGCGAATATTCGAGCCTTTTGCGCAAAGCGGTCGTAGCGCCCCGCGCAAGCCTGGGCTATCGACTCGGTACAGGCAGTCAGCTGAACCTGGCGTATGGCGTTTTCTACCAAAAGCCTGAAAACCGGTACCTCTTCCAAAACCGGCAACTCGGATTTTCGCGGTCGGTACATTATGTGCTGAACTATTCCAAAAAAGCCAATAACCGGTTTTTCAGGACGGAAGTTTACTATAAAAAATACAAAGAACTGGTGCGAACTTACCCGGGCGTCGCCCTCGGAGGCGATGGCTATGCGCAAGGGTTGGAGCTTTTCTGGCGCGACAAAAAGACGGTCCGCAACCTTGACTATTGGCTGACCTACACTTACCTCGACACGAAGCGTGACTACCTGGATTATCCTCAAAGTATCAGGCCCTCGTTCGCGAGCCCGCATACGTTCACGATTGCCGTCAAGCGGTTTTTTCAGGGAATCGCCGCGAATGTAAACGTTTCGTACTCCTACGCAGCCGGACGGCCATACTACGACATCCGGGCACGCGGCGACGCCGGTACCCGCATCTACGACTCCGGCACCGCCCGCCCCTACAATGTACTGAACCTGCACGTTTCGAAAATGATGACCTTTTTCAGGAAATCGAAATTCAGGGATTACTCAGGCTTCGCATTCGGCGCCAACAACGTGCTCGGCACCAGGCAAGTTTTCGGATACAACTATTCATACAACGGCCAGTTCAGGACGCCCGTCACATTGCCCGCTACCCGCTTCTATTTCCTTGGCGTCTTCATGAGCCTGGGCATCAACCGCACCGAAGACCTGCTGGACGGAAGCTGATTGAGTTTAGAGTTCTGGAGTCCAGAGTTTAGGAGTTTAAAGCCAATTCTCAGCAATAAACACTAGTCATAAACCCTCAAATCGTCCCCATTCCACCGCGGCTCATTCCCCGTTCCACGGCGGCTCATTCAATCATTCAATCATTAACCATCATGAAACGCCTCATCACCACCATCCTGCTCATTTGCAACGTCGCATTCACGTTTGCGCAAAACGACGATTATGCTACCCGTTTGGAAGCCTCCGTGAAGAAGCTCGACCAGGCTAAATCCGTCGGCGATTTCCAGGGTCTCGAAAAAACGTTCGTCCAACTCGGCAACACCCAAAAAACCGAATGGCTGCCCTATTACTATGCCGCCTTTTGTAATGCCAAAATTGGCTTTCTCCTCCAAGACGACGGCGAAAAGATCGAACCTTACAGCCTCAGAGGTGAAGCACAGATCAAGAAAAGCGAGTCGCTGGCAAAAGTCGACCATAAGGCATTAGCGGAAATTTATGTCGTGCGGGCTATGATTTACCGTACCAGGGTTTTCATCAATCCAATGACCATGGGCAGGCAATTCGGGCCGCTTTCCGACCAGTTTTTAAAGAAAGCGCAGCAGCTCGACGCCCAAAATCCCCGGGCAATGTTTCTCGAAGCCTGGACGAAGTGTTACACGCCAAAATTGTGGGGTGGCGACAAGGATCTGGCCAAAGAGCTAGCCGGAAAGGCCATTCGGAACCTTTCGGCAACCACATTCAGCGTGATGCCGCATTGGGGCAAAGCGGAAAGCGAAGCGCTGCTCCGGTAGTCCCCGTAAATAGTACACTTCAACATTGTTTCACTTCAATTTCAAGAACCATGTTTTTCGCATTATTGATTTTCGCACGCATCCTGTTCGCGGCCTGTATGGTTTTTATCATCGGCTACATTTACGGACCGTTCTCCAAGCGCCGCGACCTCACCATCGCGGCACGTATCGCCGCCATCGCGATCATTTTTGCCTTCTTGATGATGAACATTTTCGTATTCCGCGCGGCTGCGTCCCACACGGGCGCCTCGCACGCCGGCAGGTGGCAACGGGGACATTGGGAGCATTGCGACGACCATCCCGAAAAGGCAGAATCAAAACCATAGGCAATAGTATCAGCCCAATCCCGACGCCCCGCTTCACCGTGGGGCGTTTTTTATTGCCACACCCCGAAATCCCCCAATATTTTACCCGGATAGTGTAAAAATCAACGGGATTAAGCGGCTTATTAAGCTTTTGTTAAACATTTCTTAATCAGCCCCGGATTACTTTGACCCCACGGTTCGGCCGACCGCCTTCATGCATTTAAAAGAACAGGAACTTAACCCTACGGTATGAACAAACAACTTCTATCAAAACCCTTGTGCAGGTACCATGCGCGGACGGCGCTCTGGTACGTGTGCATTGCATTATGCGTAATGCTGCTCGTACAAGCGGGGGCATTGGCGCAATCGGCCGCGGATGAAACACTCATTAGCGGCGAAGTCAAAGACGAAAAAAGCGGTGCCATTCCCGGCGCGAGCATTGTATTGCAGGGCACCACAAAAGGTACCACCACTGATGCCAATGGAAAATTTTCGCTCTCCGTTCCCAAATCGGGATCTGTGATTATCGTGAGTTTTTTGGGTTATAAAAGACAGGAAATCGCGGTCGGTAACCGCACGAACTTTAATGTACAACTCGAACCCAGCACTGACGAGTTACAGGAAGTGGTCGTAGTCGGCTACGGCACGCAGCGCAAGCAGACGCTCACCGGCGCGATTTCGAACATCGTTTCGGAGCAGATCAAAACCACGACGCACACGAGTCTGGCGCAAAGTCTGCAAGGAAAAGTTGCCGGTGTGCAGATCCGCCAGAATTCGGGGGAACCGGGCTCTTTCAGCACGAACATTAATATACGCGGCTTTGGCGAGCCCTTGTATGTAGTCGACGGCGTGGCGCGGGATGGCGGCTATGAGTTCCAGAAAATCAATCCGGACGACATCGAAAGCATTTCCGTGCTGAAAGATGCTTCGGCGGCAATCTTCGGTATCCGCGCCGGAAATGGCGTGGTGATCGTGACGACGAAAAAGGGCAAGCAGGGCAAGCCCCAGTTCAGCTACAACATGGTGTATGGCCGGCAGAGCCCCACCGATGTACCCAAAATGACCAGCGCGTTGCAATGGGCCGAAATGCGGAACGACGCGGCCAGGAACCTGGGCGAGAACCCCGTGTTTTCACCGGAAGAAATCGAGAAATTCCGCAGTGGTGCGCCGGGTTACCAGGGTACCGACTGGTATAAGGAAACACTGAACAAATCTGCGAGCCAGCAGCAGCATTTTATTTCCGCATCCGGCGGCGAAGGCGTGGTGAACTACTTTACCAGCTTTGGCTACCAGAAGGAAAACGGCTTACTCAAAAGCGGCGATATGGGTTATCAGAAGTACACCTTCCGTTCCAATATTGGTATTGATTTAACCAAAAACCTGAAAGCCGACCTCATTCTCTCGGGCCTGTTCGATAGACGCGAGCAGCCGGGCGATAATTTCTTTAACATTTATAAAGGAACCCGCATTGCTCTGCCCACCGAGCGCCCCTATGCCAACGATAACCCGAAATATCCGGCATTGCTGAGCGGCGGCTATAACCCGGTTGCACTGGCCGACAGAAGCCTCACAGGTTATTCCCAGGAGGTCAACAAGTTCTTCCAGTCGACATTCGCACTGACTTACACCGTGCCGTTCGTCCCCGGATTACGCATCAAGGGTTTGGTCGCTTACGACAGCAATAACTACCGCGCCAAATCGGTTTCGAAGGCTTACAACCTCTATACCTACGACGCCGCAACGGACAAATACACCGCGCACGCGCAACGTAACCCGTCGCGCATCGGCAACAACTTCACGGACAACAACCGCATTACCTTCCAGGGGCAGCTGTTTTACAACACCGTGATCGCGAAAAACCACAACCTGGGGGCGACGCTCGTGTACGAACAGCAGGAATCGCACAACCGCTGGGCGGGGCTTGGCAGGGAATATGCATTCTTTACCAACGACCAGATCGATCAGGCCGGGCTGAACAATCAGACTACCAGCGGCTCGGAATCGGAGTATGCGAGCCAATCGTACGTAGGCCGTTTGAATTATGATTTCAAAGAAAAGTATTTGCTGGAAGTGGCGGCGCGCTATGATGGATCATACCGCTACCATCCCGACCGCCGCTGGGGCTTGTTCCCGGTAGTATCGGCCGGTTGGCGGATTTCGGAGGAAGCATTTTTGAAACGCATTCCAATCATTTCAAATCTGAAACTGAGAGGTTCGTATGGATTGGTGGGTGCCGATGCGGGTGCGCCTTTCCAATATGTGCCCGGCTTTTCGCTCACGGGCGGCGGTGGGTACGAGTTTACCAACGGCAATTATACCAGCGGCGCGGCTTCCCCGGCGATCGTGAACGAGAAACTGACGTGGTTCAAGTCGAATATCCGGGACGTCGGTATCGACGTAGGTCTTTGGGATAACAAAATCGATTTCACCTTCGACATTTACCAGCGTGACCGCAAAGGCCTGCTCGCCCGCAGGAATGTTTCGCTGCCCAATACATTCGGCGGCACATTGCCCGAGGAAAACCTGAACAGCGACCGTGTGCGCGGGATCGAGTTCTCGGCAGCCTATAATGGCCAGATCCGCGATTTTAAATACGGCATTTCGGGTAACTTCAACTTCGCACGCACGCAGAACCGCTACGTGGAGCGCGGGGAGTTCCTGAGCAGCATGGACAAATGGCGTGGCGGCGCTACCAACCGGTGGAACGACGTGGTATGGGCCTACCAGCTTGAAGGCCAGTTCCAGAGCAGGGACGAGGTCATTTACGCGCCCATCCAGAATGGCGACCTGGGCAATACCCGCGAGCTGCCCGGCGATTTCCGGTACAAGGATGTGGATGGCAACGGCATAATCGACGGTAACGACGCCGTTCCGTTGTTCTTCGGAGGCGATCCCAAAATGTATTATGGCGTGACTTTGAATGCTTCCTGGAAGGGTTTCGATTTCACGGCATTGTTCCAGGGCTCGGGCAAATACTCCGTGCGTTTCCGTGAGGTTTATGCCGAAGTTTTCGCCTTCCGAGGCAATACGCCCGAGTATTTCTACGACAGATGGCGCCAATCCCCCGACGGCCAATGGATCCCCGGCGAATGGCCTGCATCCCGCTTCAACTACAATGTGGGCGCGATGTACGCCGAAAGCGGCGCGTGGCGGAAAGATGCCTCCTACCTGCGTTTCAAGAGCGCCCAGCTGGGGTACACGTTCAACTTGCCCTGGTTGAAAAAGATCGGTATCAGCGATGTCCGCGTGTATGGCAATGCGCACAACATCTTCACCTGGGCCGATTCGTTCGTGAAGCCTTTCGATCCTGAGAAAGTGGAAGGATTGTTCGGAGCGGGGCTTACCTACCCGGTGACGAGGAGCTACAACTTCGGGATCAATGTCAAATTTTAATATTAATTGATAATGAGCTATTTAAAAAATACCCTAACGCTGTTGTTGGTGCTCGTGGCGATGAGTTGCGGCGATGTACTCGACAAGCAGCCGCTCGACAAGTTGCAGGGCGAGAACCTGTTTTCCAACCCCGAAGGCGTGAAACTGTACATGGCAAACCTGTATTACCAACTGCCGATCGAGGATTTCACTTTCTTCCGGCAGGGTTTCAACTGGAACACCGGCGACCCTAACAACGGCGGGTTCGCTCCGGCCATGTCCACCGACGAAGCCGTGCATACCGAGTTCGGCGATTTTCTCGGGAATGATGATTTCCAATGGTGGGACCAGGGTTACAAGCTCATCCGGGACGTCAATATCCTGATCGACATTATCCCTACGCTGGACATTACCGACGACGAGCGCAAAGCGCTGATCGGCGAAAGTGCATTCATCCGCGCCTATGCCTACTTCGCATTGGTGAAGCGCTACGGCGGCGTGCCGCTGATCACCTCGGTACAGAAGTACGAGGGCGATGTGGAAGCGCTGAAAGTGCCCCGGAGCACCGAGAAAGAGACCTGGGATTTTGTATTGAAAGAATGCGATACGGCCATCGGCAACCTCGGCGATGCATGGCCGGGCGGCGAACGGCGCGCGACCAAATGGGTGGCATATGCCCTGAAATCCCGCGCGGCATTGCACGCGGCTTCACTGGCCAAGTACGCCGACCGCGCGCCGATCTCGGGAACAGCCGTGGACCAGAAACTCGTCGGACTGGACAAGGCTGCCGCGGCCGAATTTTACAAAGCGGCCATCGACGCATCCGAGGCGATTATTAATTCGGGTAAATTTAGTTTATACAAACCTTCGCCCGCAACGCCCGAGGAAGCTGCCAACAACTACCGGTTGCTTTTCGAAGACCCTAACAATGCGCCGGAAGAGGTGATTTTCGTCAAAGGGTATGCAAGACCTGGCTCCGGCACCGGCCACAACTATGGCATCTGGTACCAACCGAACCAAACCGCCAACGGCTGGCCGCACCCGGGCCGCATGAACCCGACGCTCGAACTGATGGATGTTTACGAGCGTTACGACGAACCCGGCGAAAGCGCGCCGCTCGCTACATCGGCGGCCGCCAACGATCTGACGGACTATACCGGTTTCAACCCATCCAAACAATACAAAAGGTTTGACACTGAAAACGATATTTTCAAAGGTAAGGACGCTCGCATGTGGGCGACGATGATCCTGCCTGGTACCAGCTGGAAAGGCCAGAAGATCGTGATCCAGGCGGGTTTTATCAAACCCGACGGTACGACGCAGATCATGGGTGGCGACCCGTTCACACATAACGGCATGACCTACTATACCTACGGGGCATCCGATCGTACGAAATACTCCGGTTTCGACACCTGGGGCGGCAACAATACCCGTACCGGCGTGAGTTTTAAGAAGTTTCTGAATGAAGGGTTGAACATTGCACCGGGCTGGAACCAATGCGTGACCGATTTCGCCGATTTCCGTTATGCCGAAATCCTGCTGAACTACGCCGAAGCCATTGCCGAAAGCGGTACCGGCGACAAAGTGAAGGGCGCCAAGGCATTGAACGACATTCGACGCAGGGCCGGGCACAAGACTGAAATCCAGCTCACGATCAACAATGTGATCCGCGAGAGAAGGGTCGAGCTGGCATTTGAGAACAAGCGTTTCTGGGACCTGATCCGCCGCCGCGAATACCACACGGTATTCAACAACACCATGCGCCACGCATTATTGCCGATCCTGGACCTGCGTGTGACGCCTGCGAAGTACGTTTTCGTGCGGATCAATGTGCCACGCAGCAATCCTTCCACATTTGATTACCGTCAGTATTACCGCTACATCCCCGGCATTGGCGCCAATGGATTGGTTCAAAACCCGCAGTATTAACAGGCTGTAAGCGTTAAGCGATAGGCTGTATGCTCGTCTTCGGAAACGTAAAAAAGCGCATAGCATATAGCCTAAAGCTTATAGCTTAAAGCAAAACCCCCATTTAAACCATGAAACAAATAATCACCTATACTTCCGCCCTGCTGCTGCTCTTCGGCGCAGCGGCATGCAGCGTCGACAATTACCCTGCTCCCGATTCGCAATTGTACGGCACATTTCTCGATGCCGATACCCATGAGCCGGTCGAGCAGGACATTATCCGGGGCAGTACAATCGAATTCATCGAGCACGGTTACGCTTCGCAGACCAAGCAGACGATGATCATCAAGAACGACGGCTCCTACCGCAACAATCTGATTTTCGCGAACACGTACACGATCACCCCCGTGCGCGGTAATTTCGTTCCCGTGGCCTCGCAGGAGGTGACGGTCAAAGGCGAAACGCAGCTGGATTTCAACGTGCAGCCCTATATTCGCGTGAAAGAAGCCAGCATTGAAAAAGTGGGAACGAAAATCGTTGCCAGGTTCAAATTGCAGCAGACAGTGATGAACAATGTCAGGAAGATCGGGCTGTACGCGCACCCGGAGCCGTCTGTGGGCGAGCCTGTGCGCGTAGCGCTCGCGGAGCAGGAGATCAACGGCGCCATCGACCCGAACAAGGTGTACCAGCTGGAAATCGATCTGCCATCGAACAGTAATGTGCTAAAAACCGGCAATCAGTATTTCTTCCGGGCAGGTGGTATTATCGATGCGCCCGAATCGAAATTCAATTATGCGAAAGCGGTAAGGATTGCATTGTAAATGAAAGCCGCAGGCAATAGGCTTTAAGCTTTCGGTACTGGCCTGCGGCAATAGATATTCTAAACAACATTGCATACAGTTTATAGCCACTATGAAATTATCCCAACTCCTGTTCTGCCTTTCCATCATTTCCATCAGTTGCAAAGGCGGGGACGAAAACCCGAAAACCGGTGATCCAAGGCCCGTCGAAGAGATAAAATACGACGAATCGCATTCCATTTTTAAGAGTTACAAAGGCCTGGTCATGGCGGGCTACCAGGGATGGTTCACTGCCGAAGGAGATGGCGCGGGCCGCGGCTGGCATCACTACCAGAAAGCGGGTAAATTCGAGCCGGGCTTTGCTTCCATCGATTTCTGGCCCGACGTGACAGAGTACCCCAAAACCTACAACACGGCATTCAAATATGCCAATGGCGAAGCCGCAAAGGTATACAGCCCCTACGACGAGGAAAGCGTGGACTTGCATTTCAAATGGATGAAAGAGCACGGGATCGATGGCGTATATATGCAAAGGTTTGTATCGGAAGTGAAAGGTGAAGGCGGCAAACGGCACTTCAACAAAGTGCTGGCGAATGCACTGAAAGCCTCCAAAAAATATGGCCGGGCGATCAGCATCATGTACGACCTCAGCGGCTCGACTTCGGCAGATATGGATTTTATCGTGAAGGATTGGGAAGAGCTCCAACAGCAGTTCAAGCTGTTCGACGGACAGGAAAACCCTACGTATCTGCGGCATAATGGCCGTCCGCTGCTGGCCATTTGGGGTGTTGGGTTCAACGACGGTCGCAAATACACGATAGCCGACATTCAGAAGCTCCTGGAAAGGGTAAAAGGCCCTACTAAAAAGGCTTCTATCCTCCTCGGCGTGCCGTACTACTGGCGCGAACTCGGCCGCGATACCGAGAATTCACCGCTGCTGCATACCGTCATCAGGCAAGCCGATATTGTCATGCCCTGGGCCGTCGGGCGCTACAATGCTTCCACCTACCTGAATGTCGCCGGACCGAACCTGCCGGCCGACATCGCATGGTGCAAAACGAACAAAATCGATTACGCACCCCTGGTTTTTCCCGGTTTCAGCTGGGGTAATCTCAAAAACGACAAGTCACTTTACAACCAGATCCCCCGCAACAGGGGCGAGTTCCTATGGCAACAAATTGCCGGTGCCAAAATGTCCGGCGCCGAGGCACTGTACGTCGCCATGTTCGATGAAGTGGACGAAGGCACCGCCATTTTCAAAACCCGCAGAGAAGGTGATACGCCATTGAATGCCGATGGTAAATTCGTGGGAATTGAAGCAGACCTTCCTGCCGACTATTACCTGTGGCTGGTAGGGCAAGGTGCCGAGTGGTTTCACGGAAAGAGCGGATACAGCGGCACAAAACCAGGCCGTAAATAATTGATATACCAAGGTTGAATTTGGGCCGGTGCCGCTTGCGCAAATTCAACCTTTACCCCATTTCGCCAATTTTCATTATGTTTAAACAAAATAGAGGCCCTAAGCCTGTTTGTTAAAACAAAATATATGAAAATTACACTTTCCCTGATCATTTCTTTCCTTTTAGCAGGAGCGCAAACGCTCTGTTTTGCGGATGGCGAAAAAAAGTCCAAGGCACTTCCCCGCATTGCCATTGCCGGGCTTGGCATCGAATCGAGCACGTTTTCGCCGGCACGTACGGAGGAGCCTGCATTCAAAGCCAAATATGGCGAGCAGATATTTACCTCCTACCCTTTTATGGCGGCTGATTCCAGCTTGCGGAAGCGTGCCGAATGGTTACCGGCGCTCGTCGGGAAATCACTGCCGGGCGGGATGGTGACACGGGCGGCATACGAATCACTGGTGAAGCAGACGCTCGAACTTTTGAAGAAAAATGGCCCGTACGACGGACTGTATTTCGATATTCACGGCGCCATGAGCGTCGAAGGGCTGGATGATCCCGAAGGCGATCTCATCACGCGCATCCGCGAGGTAATCGGCAAAAAAGTGCTCATTTCGACCTGCATGGACTTGCACGGTAACGTATCATGGCGCCTGGCGCAGCATACGGATCTCATTACCTGCTACCGGATGGCACCTCACGAAGATGCCATGCAGTCCAAACGCAGGGCGGTGGCGAACCTGCTGTCACGCCTCGAAAGCGGCAAGGGCAAGCCTGCATACAAGGCCTGGATTCCTGTGCCGATCCTGCTTCCGGGTGAAAAAACCAGTACACGCATTGAGCCTGGAAAATCACTTTACGCCAAGGTGGCGCCCGCTTCGGTTCAGCCTGGTGTGATAGATGCGGCTATGTGGGTAGGCTATGCCTGGGCCGATGAACCGCGCAACCATGCCGTGGTGATGGTTACCGGCGACGATAAGGCCAAAGTGACCGAAAGTGCCGAAATGCTCGCGAAAAGTTTCTGGGATGTGCGTAAAGAATTCGCGTTCGTGGCGCCTACCGACGATCTGAAAGGGGCATTGAACAAGGCACTCGCAAGTAACAAGCATCCGTTCTTTATCAGCGATTCGGGGGATAACCCTACCGCAGGCGGTGCGGGCGACGTTACCTGGACCATCACCGAAATCCTGAAACGACCAGAATTCAGGGCAGAAAACGGCCCCTCGCTCATTTATGCATCCATTCCCGGCCCGGAACTGGTGGAAGCCGCGGAGAAAGCAGGGGTGGGAGGCAAAATCGACGCGTATGCGGGTGCGAAAGTGGATGCGCGTTTTGCACCGCCGATACACCTGGTGGGTACGGTGGAGGCGATCCATCATGGCGATGTCAATGCCGAAACCGAGGTGGTGGTGAAAGTGGGCAGCGTGCGTGTGATTGTGACCAAAAAACGCAAACCCTACCACAAGGAAGCTGATTTTACCAGACTTGGCCTAAACCCGCGCAAATCGGATATTGTCGTCGTAAAAATCGGCTATCTCGAACCGGAGCTGTACAACATGCGTGCCGACTGGATTCTGTCGCTCACGCCCGGAGGCGTGGACCAGGATTTGGAACGGTTGCCTTACCAGCGCATCAAACGCCCGATGTTCCCGCTTGACAAGGATATGAAAGAGCCTGATTTAAAGGCAAAGCTGGTACCGTCGTCCGACACCCTGTAAGGCGACCAGCCATAGCAAAGCCGGCTGTCCGTGCAAATGGACAGCCGGCTTTGTTATGATAGCAATTGATCACACATCAATCCTCTCTATTTCTCGAATATTCCAGCAAAGTGACCCGAGCGGACTGCTTTTCACATTTTCGAGTTTCAGGTTCACACGGTTTTGTATCGCACTGAATACCGGCTTCCCCTCGCCTAAAATGACGAGATAGATAGCAAGGCGGAAGCCAGATATCTTTTCCCGGCTGACGGCCAGGTCCAAGATGATTTTTCGCATAAAAGCTGTTTTAGTTGATGACTAAAATTTGAGCTGCATTCACTTCTCCAGTGCAAAAGCGACGGCTGCATCGGAATGGATCCGGGTAGTGTCGAAAACGGGTACCGGCACATCATCCTGGCTGATTATCATCGGAATTTCCGTACAGCCCAGGATAATCCCTTCTGCCCCCTGCCCGATCAGTTCATCGATGATCGCCAGATACCGCCTCTTGGTCTCTTCCCTGATAATGCCCTTTCCCAGCTCGTCCCGCAGCGTATTTTGGATAAAATCACGGCTTTCCTGCGTCGCCGGGACGATCGGATCAATGCCTGCGCTGGCTAGTTTATCTTTGTAGAAATCCATTTCCATCGTGAATTTCGTGCCGAGCAGCCCGACTTTCCGAAGCCCCGCCTCTTTGATCGCCGTGGCGGTCGCGGTTACGATATGGATGATCGGAAGATTGATTTCTGTTTCCAAACGATCGGCAACGGCGTGGGCGGTGTTGGCGCAAAGTACAATTGCTTCGGCGCCCGCTTTTTCGAGATTCCGGCAGGCATCCAGTAACATGAGGAAGGTATTATCCCATTTACCGGCCGTGTTGTTAGTTACAAATTCGTGGAAGTTTACCGAATAAATCAAGCATTCGGCATAGTAAAGCCCGCCCAGCCTTGCATTGACACTTTCATTGATAAAACGGTAGTAATCGACAGTCGAGACCCAGCTCATACCGCCTACGAGACCTAATTTCTTCATTTTTTGCATTCCCGAAAACGCACCTATTTGTACGCCATTTTAAGTTTTTGAGAGAAACCGGAGGCTGCGTTGTCGATAAATACCGTGTAGAGGCCTTTGGGTTTACCCTCCATATTTACTTTGCAATCGCCGTTCAAAGAGATGTCGCGGCTGTAAACCAGCAACCCCGAACTGTTGTATATCTGCACTTCATCGCCTTTTACAAGCCCTCCGATCGTAATCTGGCTGCCTCCCGGGTTGGGAAAAACAAAGGGATGGTCGCGCACATCCAATGTGCCTGCCACTACGGAACTGTACTGAAATGCGCCGCTTTCACGGCCCACCGCACCTCTGTCAGCCGTGCTGTCGACCATTTTCAAGCGATAGTAGCTCGTGTTGTGCAATGGTTCGCCATCCGTAAATGCATATGCGCTCCCCGCTCCTTCGCCATGCACGGTTCCCAAAGTGTGGAAGGCCCGGCCGTCGCTGCTGCGCTGTACGTCGAAATGCGAGAATTTGCTTTCCTGTACGGTCTTCCACCGTATCACGAAACGGCTGTCGGCTTTGGTAAGTCTGACAAATAGTAGTTTCACCGGAAGCGGGTCGCCCGGGTTCGTAATTTTAGACAATATGCCATTCAAGAAAGATAACGTATAAAGCTCACCGGCCTGGTCTTCGCCAAACGAGATCAGCGACGCGCAGGTAAGCCCGGCGTCGGAGGTCACCGCTCCCAGCGGATCGACATACCCTATTTTTCCAGCCGAATAGTCGCCAAAAAAGTAATGCCCTTTCATCGATGGATAGCGCGAGCCGCGGTACACGAACCCACCCATGACCGACGCGTCCTTACCGCCATTGTTGGTAAAGCCCGGGTATGTGAGCCTGGGGGCAACATAGCTTGTTCCCTGCGCGCAATGCGATTGGTTGTAGGTTGCCGTGCCTTCGAGACAGTTCCAGCCAAAGTTCGAGGCCAGTCCGCTGAACGGGTACGCCAAATAATTGATCTCTTCCCAGCCATCCTGCCCGTTGTCCCCGATCCAGAGGTCGCCGGTCTGGCGGTCGAAACCAAAACGCCAGGGATTTCTCAGGCCGAGTGCAAATATCTTTCCGAGCGGGTTGTCGCCAGGCAACGGCGTACTGGTGTCGAGCCGTAGCAGCTTACCGAAAAGCTTACCCATATTTTGGGAGTTATTGTTGGGATCGCCCGGCACGCCGCGAGAGCCCGGGCCATTATCGCCTGTCGAAATGTACAAGAAACCGTCTTTGCCAAAAGCCATATCTCCGCCCCGGTGCCCGCCTAGCACATCCTCGTAAGGGATCGTAAGGATTTTGACTTCCGAACCGGCATCCGCCAGATCGGCGTTGCCGGCCTGGCGCGAGAAGCGCGAGATCTGTACTTCGGTTTTGCTTTTTACCACATACAGGACGTAGAAAAAGCCCGAAGTCTGGTAGTCAGGTGGGAATGCGATGCTGAATATGCCCGCCCAGTCGGGATCATTGATTTTAGCCCCAATATCCAGGAAAGGTTGTGACAGGACGGCGCCGTTTTTGACAATTTTGATCTTTCCGCCGATCTCAGCCACGAATAGACGGTCGTCGGACGCGTGCGTAACTTTGACAGGCCTTGTTAACCCGGAGACAACCGGTTCAATAGCGAGTTGTAGCTGTCCAAAACTGTCGGATACGGCCACGATCAGAAATAGAACGGTGCAAACGAAATTTTTCATGCGTGGAGGTTAGACGAGTATTGTAAATATAGCACATAACTCCCTCCAATGCTACCTGCTCGACTTCATGGCCTTCACGGTTTTAAGCTCGCCGTGTTTGGTGAATTCTTTGTATTCGGGACTATCACAAGCATACAACGCGATTTTTCCGTCCTGATCGTTGTGAATGCCCCAACCGTATCGTTTCGTCAGCGGCGAGGCCCGCATACATGCCTGGCCTTTTGAGAAAAACTGTTTCCGGGCTTCTTCCAGCTCGCTTTCTGTCAGGTCCTTTCGTTCCGCAAAGACCTTGAACAACACGTCGTCGGATGTGAATTTGTAGGGGTTCCTGCTGATCATTTCATACTGAATGCCAGCCACAGTTTTGGCATCGCCCTTCATCGGCGGTATTTCGCCACCGGTTGCGGGGCAATCGTCGGCGACTTCGATGAATGTGTTTTCAAAATTGGTGGTATGAACTTTCATGACAGCTTCTTTTTCGATGCAAAATAATACGCGGAATGACAACAGTATGTCAGCAGGTAAGACAAAAGTGCCCAAAAACTTTGCGCGGGACTCACATCGCCATTTCTGCCGCCACCGGCAAGCTGCTCCGTTTCATATCCTTGTAAGCCCATTCCGCCATTGCGTTGATCACCGATTCCAGCTCCCGGCCACCTTCCGTAAGCGTGTAGGTAACGTATGGCGGCACCACCGGCCTAGCCTCACGAATCAGCAAGCGATCGCCTTCCAGCTGCTTCAAATGCTGGATGAGCATCTTTTCCGTAATGTGCGGCATTGCCTTCTTTATTTCACTGTAACGCTTGCTTCCTGCCAGAAGGTGATACAGGATGATCGGTTTCCAGTGGCCGCCAATCTTGTTCATCACATACGTCACCGGGCACACCTCCATCACAATCTCGCGGTTAGCATTGTAAGTCGAGTTTTCTTTGATTTTAGTCATACATACTCTCGGGTAAGTACTTGTCAAAAAGTAAGTACAAATATAGCTTTGTCCCATCAAAAAACAATTCGAAAAGACATGAAATACATTATCACAGGGTCACTTGGCAATATTAGTCTGCCTGTCACCCAAAATCTCGTAAAAGCCGGACATCAGGTAGTGGTTATCAGCAGCAATGCAAATAAAAAGGAGCAGATCGAAGGCCTGGGTGCGGAAGCCGCTATTGGTTCCGTCCGGGATGTGGCATTCCTTCAATCGGCCTTTGAAGGGGGCGACGTTACCTACCTGATGATCCCCTCGGATTTTTCAGTTACCGATTATGCCGCATTCCAGCTCGAAGTAGCCGATAAATACCTGCAAGCCATTCAAGCTTCCGGCATTACGCGCGTCGTACTCCTGAGCAGCATAGGCGCGCACCTGCGTAAGGGCGCGGGACCGATCGACGCATTGGGTTATCTGGAAGAAAAACTGTCTGAAATTCCAGGTTTGCAGGCAAAAATCCTCCGCCCCTCCTATTTTTTCAATAATCTGTACGCGCAAATCGGCCTCATCAAAAACGCGGGCATTGCCGGTAGCAACTTCGGCGGAACCGAAGAAAAACTTGTACTCGCAGACACCGATGACATCGCCAAAGTGGCCACGGAGCAACTGCTCGCGCCATTCACCCAAGCGCAAACCATCACCTACATTTCCAGCGACGAACGCCACCCGTCCGAAATCGCAGCGGTACTCGGAAGCGCCGTTGGTAAGGAAGGAACGCCCTGGATACTCTTCTCCGACGAAGACGCCTACAACGGTATGCTCCAAGCCGGACTGAACGAAAGCTTCGCCGGCCTCTACCGCGACATGGGCCAGGCGCTGCAAAACGGCACTATGCAAGAGGATTACTGGAAGAACCGTGGAGAAATCAAAAGTACTTTCAAGCTGGAAGACTTTGCTAAACGGTTCGCGGGGGCGTATCAGGGGTAATATTGAGGGCCGGTTAAATCCGGCCCTCAATCAAAATTGCGCCGCTTGATTTCCAGCTCGTTGGGCTCGTCCAATGCAAAAGAACCTGTCTTTATTTCTCCATCAGGCACGTAGGTGGTGATGATCACGCCTGTACCCGACACGGTATGTTTGGCTAGTTTGAGGTTCGAAGGCATGGTACCGCCCGCGAATAGCTTTTTACCGTGACCGATCACCAGCGGGAAGATCCAGATGTTCATTTCGTCGATCAGGTTGTGTCGCAGGAGCGTCTGGATGAAATCACAGCTTCCGTGTACCTGCAAATCAATGCCATCTTCCGCTTTCAGCGCCTTAACCTGCTCTACCGTGTCGCGATTGAGCAGTACCGTGTTCTGCCAGGTAGCGTCTTTCAGCGTTTGTGTGGCCACATATTTGTTGCATGCATTGAACTGGTCGGCGGTCGGGTCGTTTTCGATGAACGGCCAGTGTGCCGCGAATATATCGTAGGTTTTACGGCCCAGCAGCAGGTCGTACGGCTTGCTCATCCCCTCTCCCATCACCTGCCCCATTACATCGTCCCAGTAGTGGAACGACCACCCGCCGAACTCGAAGCCGCCGGCGCGGTCTTCCTCCGGGCCGCCCGGTGCCTGGATAATGCCGTCTAATGTTACGAATGTGTTGGTGATGATCTTTCTCATGGTTTCTAAAAGTTAGTAGTTGGATAGTCTTTGATTTTGTTGCTACAAAGTTAGAGCAGCCAACGCATTCGAAGCGGGTGTCGAAACGACTTTGAAAAGGGTCATTTGCGGCAAATTTTCGCTTGCCGGCACAAAAAAATTGCCGACCTCCCGGCCGGCAATCCTAATTTATATAGCGCGTATGTGATTATTGCCCTTTACGTTTCTTGACACTGTGGTCTACAATCGCCCCGGTACCTGCGCCTACGCCGGCGCCGATCAGGCTACCGATGAGCGCGCCTTCGGCCCTCTTCTTGTTGATGATCGCGCCGGTGATCGCACCCGTGCCCGCGCCTACGACCGCTCCTTTGGCAGTATGGCTCCATTTCTTTTTAGCGGGAGCTGCCTGCGCAGGAGTGCTTGCAACGGCCTGAGTGTGGCTTCTTGCCTCATTTTTCTCGATTTCTTCCCACTTTTCCGCCTCTTCTCGTTGGACTTGCAGGGCACTCATCGAATCTATAATGGCCTGTTTCTCCATGGCTACACGCATGGAATCAATGGTTTTTTGTTGTGATTTCAAGAGTGCTTCCTGCTTGTCTGACTGCGTGTTACAAGCCGCCAAAACGGAAGCAGCGAATAACATCGAAATAACAGCTTTCATCTTTGGTGTTTGGATGGTTATGCTTTTGATTAAGCCAAAATTGTGCCAAACGTGCCATTTCGGCCTAATAACTCAGACATCCCGCATTCCGTCCACCGCTTAATAATAAACGATTGAGTAGATCGGCGATACTCGCTAACTTGTAGAACTACCTCGATCCTTAAACAACCACCTCTTATGGAAGGAATTATCAACGACGACCTCGATCAGCAATCGCAACGCCCCGGCCCGAACGGCCCGCGGCCCTTTTTTACGAAAGGCGCTAAAGTGAATATCGTCAGCGCCGAGCACGACGGCCGCACATTGTGGCTCAATACCAGCGACGGAGCGAAGGTGATCGGCAATAAAGTAGAGCTGGATGCCTATTCGGGCCTCTCCGACCACGACAAATCGCATTTTTTCGTCTGTTACCGTGCACAAAACGGGGGCATCCCGGTCATCGATATGGCGGACGCGCCCAACAAACTTTTCTTTGCGAACTTGCCTCCCGCACCCAACCGCGATTTCAGGGTTACCGAACTGTTTCCCGAAGTATGGGCTACCGGCGTAACGCAGGCCGTAAGCCGGTTGCCCGAGTCGCGCAAGCACGTTTTTGTTTACATTCACGGGTTTGACTGGGAACCGGGCCTCAAACTGGAACTCGTGCCCCAGTTCGTACAGAGCTATCTGGCCCATCCCGAAAACAGCGTGGCCAATGTGCTTTACTTCGGCTGGCCATCGTACGGATGGCGCAAAAAGGCCGACGACCGCTCGATCGGCTACGGCGAACAGTTCACCCGCAATGGCTTGTTTGAATACTTTGAAGTGCTCTCACGAAAACTGAAAGAGGCCGGCAAAACGCTCAACCTTGTCGTGCATTCATTCGGCCACCAGCTACTGAACGGCATGATCAATCCCGGCGAAGGTCATACCATTCCGACCGGCATATTCGAAAACATATTCCTCATGGCCCCCGACGTAACGCACCTGGCTGTACAGCAGGGAGGCGTGCAGCTGAGAAACATGCGGAGGAAGTTCAAAGGCCCGCATTTTCATTACAATTATACCCCGCTGAAACAGCTCGGCAAGCACGTCCACATTTACTACGACCCGAGCGACTACCTTCTGTACGTGAGCTCCAAACAGTTTAACCTGAACGAAAATACCGCCAACTTCGATCCCCGCCCCGATGCCGAAGGCCTAACCGCCGATTTCCGTAACCTCGGCTCATACGGCGACGAAATCTTCAAAAAAGACCCGAACCTGAAACTCGAAGACGGTTTCAATTTCTATAATGTGCTGGATATCATCAAACAGGACACCGGCCCGAAAGCAGACCCGCTCTTTTACAGCTTCCTCGACAACGACGACGAAGCGATGAGCAAAGCCAGAAACGGTGATTACAGCAGCATCAACCTCCTCAAAACCTTCTGGGAAAAGGATTTTCTAATGAAGCACCACGCATACCTTTTCAGTTGCAGGCCCGTGGTGGCGCATGTGTTGCAGCGCCTCGCGGGCGTACCTGCGCAACCGCGCGTGCCTGAGGAGCAAGCGCCTATTGCGTAGGGGATATATTGAATCGAATTATCAGCCTGAGCGGCCCGGTCCGCTCAGGCTGACAAACGTTCCGTTGGCCGCGTCCGCTCAGCTTGACATGAAGCGTGTTCATCGCTGAACAGGCACCCAAACCTCCTGGCCGGGCTCCTTGCCCGTTGTCAGTTCGATCAGCGACAGCAAATATTCGTTTTCAGGCTCGCCGCTTTGCTTCACCATTTGACGAAACGCCGCCTCGCCCGCCGGGAAAATTGCCGTAAGGTCCAGCTTCCATGCGCCGTTTTCTTTATGGAACTCAAATGCGAGCGGCGTTTTCTGGCCCCGCACCAAAAGTTCTCCCGAAGCGAATTGCCCATTTACTTTCACGACACCCACCTCATTGTTAATCACAGAACTCTTCCCTACCATACCCATTTTGATAGCCGTTACCAGCAATTGCTTTCCGTTTGTGGTCATGATTTCCTCTTTCGAAATGCGGTGGCGAATCACAAGGATCATCAGTTTGTCCATCAAAGAAAACTTATCGATCTGCAACGAATCCGCAGTCTTCACCTTTTCCAGAATATCGCCATAGTAGGTTATCGTCTTCGTATCAACCTGCTCGACAGCCTGTTCGCCTTTGTCATTCAGTATCGCCGATTTATAATCTTCGAATGTTTTTTTAACATTCTGCTCCTCGGTTTGCTGCGCGATCGTCAGCATTGGGACCAGGAGCAAGATTAGAAAGGCAATGCGGGTAAAATGTTTCATTAGTGTTATTTGTAATTGAAAATAGGGCGCGAAGATATGGATAGCGCGTGACAAAACTTGCCTGAACGACTTAGGGCGTATTCAAATTCTTTAACGCCTTCCCATCCCAGACACCTTTGTAAGTCTCATTCAATCCCTTGATTTCGATCCGAAAACTCTGATCGGCAACTTTGTACTCCGATTTGATCACATTATCGCTCTCATTGAGAAATTCGTAACCATAATGAAATGGTAATTCCTCGCTCACGAAACGCGTTTTGATTCCGCCATTTTGTATATCGAAAACGGCCATATGGAAATGTTCGGGATAGCCTTTGTCGGCGTACACATCGTAGCCCATGTCTTGCGATGCGAGCATGAAAATCTGTTTGTGATACACCAACGGGTACCGAAAGGCGGTGAAATCATGCGGTCGGAAGTCGGTGTAATAGCTCTACAATATCCAGTCATTTGATTAACCTGTAACGGATCGACTTGCAAGCTAGCCAGATCTTTCACTTCGCTATTAAAAAGCCATGAAAAAATGCCTGAAAACTTGCTTGGGGGCCGACAAACCCTAAATTTGACCTGTATAAAAACAAACAAATCATGAAAACGACGTTCACCTTTTTACTCCTGTTCGCGGTCTCGCTTTGCCGGGCCCAACTTCCCAAACCTGACGATATTCCGACCTCCAACGGTCCGCTCAAAATCCAGCCGCTCAACCACGCCACGCTGGCGCTCACCTGGAACGGCAAAACCATCTACGCTGACCCTTACCAGGGCCAGAAGACATTCGCCGGCATAGCCAAACCCGACCTGATCGTGATCACCGACATCCACGGCGACCATTTCGACCCGACTTCGCTCGACGCCCTCGACCTGGCGAACACCATCATCGTCGCCCCGCAAGCCGTAGTCGATAAAATGTCCGACGCATTGAAAGCCAAAACCACCGTCCTAGCCAACGGCCAGACCACCGAAAAACTCGGTATCAGCATCACGGCCATCCCGATGTACAACCTCCCCGAAACCGCAGATTCGCGCCATACCAAAGGCCGCGGCAACGGCTACGTCCTCAAACTGGGCGGCAAATCGGTCTTCATCAGCGGCGACACCTCTGGCATTCCGGAGATCAAGGCATTGAAAAACGTCGATGTGGCGTTCGTATGCATGAATTTGCCTTATACGATGGATATTAACGAGGCTGCCACTACTGTTTTGGCATTCAAACCGAAGGTGGTTTATCCTTACCATTACCGCGGCCAGAATGGGTTTAGCGATACCGAGGCGTTTAAGAAACTGGTGAATGAGAAGGATAGCAAGATCGATGTGCGGGTTAGGGATTGGTATACGGTGAAGTGACATTGTGCACAATGCTTCGACCGCACCGGGCCGCCGGGCGGTCGAAGACAGTCCGTACCGAACAACGTCAGTCTGGGCGCGGTCGACGACAGTCCATACTGCACAATGAATCAATAATTTTTGGTCCTGTTATCGGCCAGCAACTCAGCAAGATTGATCATGACAAAGAAGACATCCATTTCCATCGGTCCTCATTTTGACACATCCATTCAATTGAAGCTTTTGAGACAGGCATTAGTAAAAGGAGAGCAAAGCGGCTGGGCCGAAGACTTCGACCCGGAGAAATTTAAAGCCAGAATGCGGGAAAAAAGAAAATCGTAAATGGGATCATATCGCCTGGCTCGTCAGGCTGCATCTTTGAGTTTGAAGGAATAGCCCAGCCAATAGCCGTCGCCCGCAGGCAAAGCCGATATACAGTACGAATCACCACAAATTTTCCGATGTTTAGCGCCGTACACACTGCGCATCCTGTCAGCAAAAAGGCGCAGAGCCGCAATATTTGTAACAATGCCGTCAGGCATGAAATATAGGTAGCAGATCAATGGAATAGCGATAATCCAATGCCCCTGGGCATGAAACAACCACGCAAGAGACAAGCACCTCAGGTTTCAGTTGTTGCATCCCTGCCTGGATTACCGATTACCTGTTCCCTAGATCTTCCTACCAAAATTACATCGCTACGCGATTTGGAGTAATTGCCCGGCTAAAGCGATACCGGGTGAGGCTGCAATTCCGATGGTAAATCAGTCGAACACATGGGGCTCGGAGCCGGAGCCGGAGGCGGTCTACTCTTCCGGGTTCAACGTAATCTCTAATTTATTCCCAAAACACCGCACCGTCACTTCGTCGCCGCATTCAAAACCTGCTTCATGCAGCCATTTGCCGCAGAGCCTGATCTCGGGCATGACCGCGTATTTGTACCATGCGCGCGGAACGTATTTTCGGTAGACGGTTAGCTGCCGCTCGGCAGGGTTGGAAGATTTTTTTTCGTGTGTCATAGTTTGTAATGTTTACAAGGCAATATTAACACAGAAAAAGCTGGAAATGAAAACGTACGCGGCATTAAATCATTGAAATACAATGCATTATAAACATAAAATATGATGTAATTTGCTAATTAATTTACATAAAACGCTAAATAATTGTAGTTTCATGTGCATGTAAATGGCAAGAAAAAAAATCTAAATTTTTCAAAATTCTTCGGTTTGAATGGACCTAGTGGACAATTCGCGAGATTTTGGTTTGATCGACCATGACCACTGTGAGTTGCTAGTAGTGGAGCGTATTAATCTCCGATGTAATCTTATTATATTCGCAGACCCTTTCAATCGATAACAGACTAAACACTACTACACATGCAAAACTTAACAGAAGAAAAGAACAAAACCGACCTTTGGTTCGATGACTTTGTTTCCTCCATCCGCGTCGACCAGCTTGCATTGGAAACTGGCGTTGCGAACGATGCCCAGAAGCATTTGTATGAAACTCTAATTGACGGCAACATTCAGGATATGATGGACACGGCCATAAAAACCGCCCAGCAATACTATATCCAAAACATGCTCGTCGACTATATCCACCTTTTAAAGGGTTTCGAAAACGCGCCATTTCTCAAACCGGCAGTAAGCTTCCACAACTCCGAACTTCTGGTTTGGACCGAAATCGAAGACGATGCGGAGGCCCTTGAAGGAGCGTTAATCATGGCAGAAGCGAAGATCAATGCAAAGTATCACCAACATGGGTTCGATATGACGACGACCATTGTTGAGCAATGCGACATGCTTCCGGTTCCAAGCCATTATAACTTTTTGTTCGGCAAATAACAGCACACACCTTTGGCACATATTGAAGACCACCTTCGCCAGGCAACCAGAAATCTAAAATTTCTTGAAAACATCAATCAGCTGGTCACAGATTCCATGGACTGGCAGGTTCAAAATAAGCGCAGTCCCAGCCATGCAAAATTAAATATTCCCAACGCTAATATTTTACGCTAATATTTTTACGCCAGTAGCTGATATGCTTCTCAACATAATATTCTAATTCTTTAATATCATAAAATGAATACGAAAACGCATAGGTCACTTCCGTATCGTTAATTAAATTCTCGAAAAGAAATAAGATATACTGATATCTATATTCGTTGCTCTGGCTAATTCCTGTCGCTGAAAGTCGTTGAAATTCTTTAAAGTCATAATTTTTCAAAAATTTGCAGTAAAAATAAAGTGCTTCGAGGTAATAATATTTGATATGCGCTAGACTTTTAAGCGCTTCGGCAAAAAGAGCCTTTTTTTCTTCGTGTACGGAAGCTTCAAAGGCCATCATAAGGCTCTTTAGTCCCCTTGTGTAGGGATTTGTAACTACTAATCGTTGAATCGCAGCTTTATCAACTGACTTAACTTTTGACAATGAGTATGAAGTCTGTAAAATTTCCAGACTTTCATCTGGATGTAAGGATTCAATATACTTCTCCATCTCACCAGTGTCAATTTTCCCAAGACACATAAGCCTTTCAAAATGATAAAAGTCTGGGTCCTTTTCAGGAATGACAGCAATTATCCCCAAATAGAAGAAATGATTATTTAGATACATCTCATTCGCATTATTAAGAAGCTGAGATTTGACAAATTGCAGAGTGTATCCCTCCATACTGTGAATGTTAGCTATTTGCCTCCTATATCTGAATTCAATGGTCGTCTCATCTTTAAAGATCCTGCGTTCCATCGCCTCCACAGACAATATATCACTTAACTGTTTGTAGGAGATATCAAACTCAGAGTGGTAATAAACTTTACGAAGCTTCATCACTTTGATTCCAACGTCAGCACCATCTACATCAGAAAAAATTTCACTTACCTCATCTAGCCGATTCTGATACTCAAATATTTGTTTTTCTGTCAAAATAAGTCTCGATGCGTCATATATATAGTTTAATAGGTAAGCTTTCTCTTTCACTCGTCCCTTCGGATTGATCGGGATATCAGCCATATATCCGAACACTTTCAGCAAGTTATTTTTGTAACGGTTGAAAATTGTTAGAGCCACCGATGTAGTCTTTTGGATTTCTATATTTTCAATAGCCTCCAATACAAAGCAATTAAATGAATAAGCGTCTTGTGAAAATCGCTGCTTAACCTCTTTCGTTCTCTTTGCAAATTGATACTCCGCAAATCGCCTAATAATTGGCTGCAATTGCAAAATACCATTGTAGTCCTCCACCAAGGATTTATCTTTCAGCCTTCTAAAATCACTATCGCTTACTCTGTTAACGCTTTTCCCTCCCAGAAAACACTTTTTAAAATTATTTAACGTGATACCATCCGGAAAATAGTTGAGCAGATCAAATGCTAGCCTTTCTGAGGAAGATAGAGTCGCATATGAATAATTTATCGATTGAAATAGAGATCTTGTCCTCTCTATATTAAGGTCAGCATCATTTCTAAAGACTTTGCTAAAGTCCTCATTAAGTGATTCAAAAAAATGCTCTGTCAAAAGTTCTTTTAATTCACTTATGTGACCGAACCGTGTTCTAGATTTAGTTACAAGCTTAATAGCCAACGGATTATTGTTAAGCATGTCCTCTAAGATGTCTGACCGCAAAATTTTAGTCTCAGAATTTTCCACAGGCCCATATTCTCTTACAAATAAAGCAAGAGCATCATCTGTGGATAAAGGTGTCAGTGAGTACAGGTCTTCAAAGTCATCAGCCTGAACGATGCTCTCTCTAGAGGTAATTACGATATTTCCAAAATCCGTTGTAAATTTCAGCAAGTCAATAATTTTTTCTAAATCGATATCTGATACAGTATTGGTTATGGTTTCAAAATTATCTAGAATAATTAACACATCCTTTTTGCTACCACTATGGTTGTCAATCAGGTAGTCAATAAAGTCTACTATATAATCTAAATTAAATGCAGATGTTAACAAATCTTCAAAGTCGGAAAATGTGCGAACATTTTCACAAGATTTGAACGATACACCCTCAGCGAAATAACCTCTATTGTATAGCTCATAAGCCACTTTTTTTACAAGCGTTGTTTTTCCAGTTCCGCCAGAAGCCTTGATATTTAGAAATTTATTACTTGTGCGAATATTAATGAGTCTTTGCGCGATCGATGATTGCTCCTCCACTCGACCAACAACGTTTTTTAAACTTCGCTTACCAATGTCAAGATCTTTATTACAATTGTATATTGATGACAAAATCGCATTCCCTTTTTCTATTTTTAGATTAAAAAACTTCTCTAAGAAAATGTGAATCTCACGGTCAGAATAGTTGAAGTCAGAGTTTCTTAATGTTTTATAAATAAAACGACTTACCAGCTGCGTTCTAAATGATGCTATATTAACAATATTGTATCCATGGACAGGTTTAATATCCTCACTTGTGATAAACACAATTGGAATATTCTCATTGGGCATTGCGTCGCATATATCTTGCGGAGACACTAAAACATTTCGAAGGTTATCATCCTCAATGTAAACGTTGTTTTTAAAGCATTGAGTACAAATAATTAACAGATCATAGTCGTCTACAAGTGATAGCGTTCGAAAATTTAACGTCCCGTAAGCGATCTCTGCGCGCAACACCTTGAAACTATCCAGGATCTTTAAAAATGATTCTTTTATCTCTATGTCAATTGGTGATGGATACAAAAACGCAATCTTTGCCTTCTTATGGAACTCAATTGCTTCCTGCACCAAGTCAGGTGAACCATTTATCGGACTCCCATTTTTTTCACGAATTAAGATGCATTGATCTAGCACCGACTCTAAAAAGTCGTATTGCGGTATTTCAATAGTTTCCAGGAATTTATATCCACTGAAATCCGTCGAACTAGTCGTAATAATAAAATGTCTGTTATGATTTGAAAAAGATTGGTCTAAACTGTTGAACAAATATGAAATTTCTGGGTCATTAAAACCAAACCCGATAAATAATATAGTCTTATCTGTAAATATAGATTTCAATTTTTGAACAGCCGATTTTTCTGTCTCATAAAGATTCACATAGTCACTTCCAAATATTATGCATTTGTCTGGCTCCTGAAATGTTCCGTGTAATTTCAAAATATACGCGTCATTACTTTTGTTTATTTCGCTAATATTAAAATCCGAGGTGTAAACGGCTGGAACGACCAAATCATCGAAGGCACGTTCAAAAGCGTTATCGTAATTAGTGGTCACTATCTTATTAGCTACCTTAACTATCTTCTTGTGGAATGAATAGTCGCCATTAGATATGTTATATCTATTCTTAATATATCTGCGAATGGTCGTATGCTCGTTCTTAAGTTTGTCTAAGACTTCTATTGGCTGGAGCATCCCCGCGTCCAATAGTGGCAAAAAAAGTTCATACTTCGAGTTGTTGAGCTCCTTCACAACGTCTGTTACTAATCCATGCCAATTAGGAAGTCCAAATCTTCCGGATAATCCAGAACCCGCAAAGATTACTACATTGTCTTGAATAAGCGCGGTTGCCAACGTAGCAGGGATTTCAACGTTCATAAACTGAGTGGTACTAGGAGGTGAGCAAAATTTACATTAAAAGTTACGTTGTAGGGTAGACCTACCCATTTCAAAAAAGTTTAGTCGAAGCTGGTGGTCAAATTCCTCGTTTACAGAAAATCAAGGAAGTTGCCAGCGGTGGAGGTAGATCCAGAATACCAACATTATTGGGAGAGTACGTTATCGAAATTAAGTCGCAAATTGCGCTAATATTGGATTAATCCATTAAACATCTTCAAAATCACAGCGACTTTCGTTTTCGGATTTCTAATCAAACTAACAACACACACGCCTTTTTTATGATCCCGAGCGCCAAAAATTCTCAATTGAACTTAATAATATTCGTTTACTTCTTATTAAAGAAAAATTGCACATCGTGAAGGGACTGCTACTCAGATCACCAAATTCAAAGGAACCGAACGGGTCAACAGAGTACCCAGTCCGGATCACTTCTAATGCACAACGGGCTCACCTCCCCACCCCACTCGCCCGCTCAACCTCCCGCACAAACCCCTCCAATACCCCACTAACCCGCAAAATCCCCTCCTCAGCCTCCTTCCAATTCTTCTGCTCAATCGCCTCCCGGATCATCGGCAAAGTCTTCACACCATACCCCGTATAAAAACCCGGGGCATAAATCTGATGCCTATACCAAGGCCGACGAGGCAACCCATCCGCATGGATCAGCTTCCTTTCAGTTTTATATAAAATCTCATTCAACTCCTTCAACTTATCCGCAGGAAGCAAAGCGAGTTTTGCAGAAGCCGCGGCGTAGGCTTTGGCGCTTTGTTCCAATGCCACCAATGCGTTATCCAGCGGCGCGAAGTTGAGGTATGGGGCTACCGACATCGGGGTTGGCTTCACGAATGGGTCTTTCGGGTCGGCAGCGGCTTCGAAGCGGCCTTCGGCGAGGACTTTGTTGTGGTCTTCGGCCTTCGTGCGGGCGGCTTCGAGCTCCTTTTTTACCTCGGAAGCATAAACCTGCACCGTGTTGGCGAAGTTGCTGAAATCGAATGGCAGCACATCCGCGTTGGCGAAGCGGAGTACGGAGCGGCCCAGGGTTTTGGCCAGGGTTACGCCGTAGGCAAAGTCGCCGTCCTTGAAGCGGGTGTAATGGTCGTAGGAATCGAAAATAGAATGGTAGTCGCCGCCGGCATCTTCACCGCCATAACCGATGTTGAGCGAGGCGATGCCGAGGTGCTGGATAAACGGCGTATAGTCGGAACCGGAACCGAGTGCGCCAATGCGAAGGTCGGTGCGGGTGCGGGCCTCCTGTTTGGCGGTCGGACTGCCGTTCAGGATCGTGCGCGAGCGCAGGCGGTCGATCACACTCGTGCCTTTCTCGGGATCGGTGACGTCGCGGCCCACCTGGTTCACAAATTTTTCGAGCGTATGCGACCCGCCTGCACCCAGGTATCCGCGGCCATTACCGTCGGAATTGAGGTAAACAACCGCTTTTTCCTTTAAAATAGACTGGTATTTTTCCACCCATTCCGTCGAGCCCAGCAAACCCGGCTCCTCGCCGTCCCACCAGCAATAGACGATGGTACGCTTCGGTTTCCAACCCGTTTTGACGAGTTCGCCCAATGCCCGCGCCTCTTCGAGCTCGGCCACGGCCCCGCTCACCGGGTCGGCTGCACCGAACACCCAGGCGTCGTGGTGGTTACCGCGGATCACCCATTGATCGGGAAACTCGCTGCCTTTCAGCGTCGCGATCACATTGTAGCAGGGCACGATATCGAAATTGAATTCCAGTTTCAAATGTACCTTCGCCGGGCCCGGGCCGACGTGGTAGGTGATCGGCAATGCGCCCCGCCAGGTCGCAGGCGCCACCTGACCGCCCAATGCTTTGAGCAACGGCAAGGCATCGCCATACGAAATCGGCAGCACGGGGATCTTCATCATCGCCGGGGCCTCTTCTACCGACAGCCGCTTATGCTGCGCATCGGCCACAAAACCGTTCGTCAGCGGATCGCCCGGCGCCAGCGGCAAATCCACCACCGACCCGCGCTGCACGCCCGACTCATTTTTAAATGCCCCTTTGGGATATACGTCGCCCTGGAAATAGCCATCTTCCTTCGGGTCCGAATAAATAATGCAGCCAATCGCCCCGTGCTCGTAAGCCACTTTGGGTTTGATACCACGCCACGACCCGCCATATTTGGCGATCACGATCTTACCCTTCACATCCACACCGAGCTTGGCCAGTTCCTCATAATCATCGGGCACGCCATAATTCACAAACACGAGCTCGGCTGTCACATCGCCATTCGCCGAAAACGCGTGGTAAGGCGGCAGTACATCCTTCGTTTGTGCGGAAGTTCCGTCTTCTTTTAATGGTTTTTCGGTTAATGCGGCTTTGAATTTGGTCGGTTCGGTGAGTTCGAGAATCCGCACTTTGGGCGTCGGGAAAAGCACATGCACCGTATCCAGCCGTGCATCGAAGCCCCACGAAGCGAGCTTATCGCGCAGAAAAAGGGCATTATTGAGGCCATAAGGCGAGCCCAGTTGGTGCGGGAAGGCGGTCATACGCTTCATCCAGTCGCGGAGGTTATTGGCTTGCAACTGCTTATCGAACGCCGCTTCGAGATCCAGCTCCTTTTTGGCCGCCTCGGCCCCGAAGCCTAAAAGCGGTTGCTGTTGCTGCGCCAGCGACGGGATCGCGGCAAGGGTTGAAAATAGTATTGGAATAAATGTTTGCTTGAAAACGTGTCGCATGGGAACGGAGTGAAAAGGTTATTGGTGATGCTTAAATATAATGAATGGATGGGAAGAATGGGGAAGATTTAAGGAGAATGTGCCACTGTGAGGAAATATCAGCCTGATCGCACCGGGCCGCCGGGCGGTCGAAGGCAGTACGTACCGCAACATTGCGGAATGTCAGAATTCAAGCCATCACAAAAACAATAGAAGCTGATTCGTCGGCTGTTTCTGCAAATGCCGTAGAAATGCCGCTATCATTCCTACTTCCAAATGGATAAATTTGTTCAAACCAACTTCAATATGAGCAAGCTAAACATCTCTGAACAAATCAAAACGCTCCGCCGGGCGAAGGGACTTTCGCAGGAAAGTCTGGCCGAAAATGCCCGCATTAATCTGCGCACATTGCAACGCATCGAAGCCGGGGATACTATACCGCGCGGCGAAACGCTCCGCCTCCTCGCACAGGCGCTCGGCGTGCCCGTGGAAAGCCTCGTACCCGCCCCGGCGGAAGACGCGTCATTCCTCAAAATCCTGAACCTCTCCGCCCTCTCATTCTGGCTCCTGCCGCTCGGCGGTGTTCTCGTCCCGCTCGTGCTATGGCTCTACAACCGCCATCGCGTCGCGGGCGTGATGGAGCTCGGCAAGCGCATCCTCAACTTCCAGATCACGTGGTCCATTATCGTTTACGGCTTCACGTTCGTCATCATATTCGGCCTGATGTCCGGGCGGTTTTTCTTCCACCCCTTTCTAATGGCCGGATTTGCGTTATTGATGGCATTGGTCAATACCGCCGTCATCCTTACCACACATTCCAGGCTCGTCCGCGGCGAAGGGGATTTTTATGGGTTGGGTTTGAAGATTATTCAGTGATTTTTTTGAATGCTGAATACAGGTCTTAACAAGGTTAAATCCGCGGTCTCCCGTTGATTCAGCGTTGTATCGAGGCACCTATGAGACCTCGGTTTGGTTGAGGTAAATATCCACTTACTACTATCTCCACTCATTGACGGCTACTTTTGCAAATTGAACTGTTGCTCAATAAAATCAAATAGCTTTGTAAATTCCTTAATGCTCTTTTGAGACAATTGTTCTTTCACGATCAAACCTGACTTCACCTTCTCGTAAAAAAATCTTGAATACAACTCTTTTCCCCCATATTCAGCAACAACAGCAGAATTTTTTTTTGTTTGTGAAAAATCCGCGTCTGCATTGACAAGTTTCATATCTTTAATGGCAAACATATCTTCGATACCATCACAATCTTTGAGAATATATATTTTCTTACTTGCATCTTCATTATTGTCGTCAAAAAAAAATTTCTTTATCTTAGCATAGTCCTTATTAGCACCTTTATCGTCAAAAACAAGTATCCAATCCAATCCCCAACCAATACAAATCTCCATTAGAAGATGTGAATTAGAAGAACCCATAGATGGCAAAAAAGCAACTTCATTTGCGCGTCCTAGTATTTCTTTCATAGCTAAAACATATTGAAGGTCCGATATTCCTTCAAGTATGACATTATGCTTCTTTGCCACTGAAAATGGAGAAGCTACTTCTAAACCCATTGCATCAATTATTGGCTTTAAACTCTCAACTTGGTAACCCGATTTATTCGAAGTAACTTTGTCGACAATAGTTCCTTGATTCTTGTAATTAAATACAAGTCTTACTCTGCTAAGTCTTGACGTATCTATCAGATAAGGCGAATGAGTAGTGTAGATAATTTGATTCTTTTGCGCCAGCTCCTCAAATACCTTAATCATGTCAAGCTGTGCTTTGGAGTGCAAATACATTCCAGGCTCATCAAAAAGAATTATCAAGTTATTTTTTCGTCTATCCTCGGCTTTTAAATGTAAGTAAAATGACAAAAACCATTTAAATCCCTGAGATCTCTTTCCGACGGGTAAAAATTCACCCTTCTTTGTCTCGATATAAAACTTTAAATACGCAGTACCATCTTTATCCCGATAGTGTTTCACATGTATCTTCGCTCCACTACCTTCCGCGATGCGCTGCTTCCATTTTTCATTGAATTCTGCTGTAATTGTTTCATGGTATACACCTTGTATCTTTTCACGGTTGCTATCCGTTAATTCCTCTAATTTAGCAAAATCCGCATTTAATATGGTTTCCACATTGCGAACTGCTTGTAGACCTCTTATGTCTTTGCCCTTAGAGCCTAAGTCGGAGACCAGTATCTGGTTCGGAAGCAAATCGCAAAAATCGTCAAAAAAGATAATATGGGGTGTGTAAGCAACCAACTCCTCAACAAGATTGTCAACCGCCTCTGTCAAATCCCAAAGTTCTTCTTCCTCTTTTTCGTCGGTTACTGCTGCTTGTTCAAGGCCTGAATCACTCTTTCCATTACTCGCTCTTAGAGCTTTTTTTCTATTGTCTGACTCAAATTCCTCTCTTAATGATATACTTAACTGCTCATCCACTAATGTTACAAACTTACCTGATTGATCGTAACGTTTCGTGACTGTAATTTCGGGTAACGATAGCAAAATGGAAAGAACAGAATCGGGCAATTGCCAATCATTAAATGCATTACCACGTAACAGACGCTCCGACACACCTGAAAAGGTACAACTAATGACCGGAAGTAGGTCATCATCCCTAAGATTGTCTTTGTCTATACTCTCATTTTCAAAATCCCTTATCGCCTGCAAAATAGAGCTCTTACCTGACTCATTTTGGCCAGCTAAAACCAAAATGTTGTCGTGCTCGGACAAACGACATTCTCCGCTGTCAATAATTGATTTGTAGCCTTTGATTCTAAATGACTTTAATTTCATAATGGAGGGTACATTTTTTGCTATCTATTCCAATTCGGGCCCAAATAAAATTCACATTTTAAGCTCAAAACATTACAATGTCAATAGGCGCGAATAACATTTCTTAACTGAGTATCGCGATAAGTATTTTTCTCATGAACAATAAAATCTGCGCAGTATATAGACCTCGAAAACATTTCATTGGCAGAGATCTCTATCAAGATCGTGAGCGATTGTCTCGCATAACCACCTCTCACAAATGCAACACCACCAAAGCCACAATAGCCGGTAGCGCCTGCACGAAAAATATCTTCTTACTAGCCGTAACAGCCCCGTAAATCCCCGCGATAATCACACAGGTTAGAAAGAAAACCCCGACATACAGCTTCCAATGATGGTCTTCAATGAGCAGCGACCAGATCAGCCCGGCGGCCAGGAAACCGTTGTAGAGCCCCTGGTTGGCGGCGAGGGTTTTGGTAGGTTTGAAGAGTTCCGGCGCGAGGGAGCCTTTGAAGGTCTCCTTGCCTTTCGTCTCCCAGGCGAACATTTCGATGTAAAGAATGTAAAGATGTTCCAGCGCGACGAGCGCGACGAGGATGGTAGAGAGTGTTTGCATTAGGTCTGGCTTTTTGACGTAATGTAATAAAAAATGGCAATTTCCTTTATCTTGCCGCCCATTTTTACCAATCACTTCAACTCACCAACCAACGCATGAAAAAACACATCCCCGCCTGCCTGCTACTACTCCTATCCACACTCGCACACGCGCAAACACCGGACAAAAGCTTCAAAACCGACGACGTCATTATCCAGAAAGTCAGCGACCACGCTTACACGCACCTCACCTACCTCCAAACGGAAACTTTTGGAAAAGTGCCCTGCAATGGCCTGATCGTATTCGACGGAAACGAGGCGGTGATTTTCGATACGCCGGTTGATGATGCGACCTCCGAAAAGGTGATCCGCTGGGTAGAGGACAGTCTGAAATGCAAGGTAAAGGCCGTCATCGCAACGCATTTCCACGAGGATTGCGTCGGTGGCTTAAAGGCTTTTCACAACCGCGGAATCCCGTCATATGCCACCAATAAGACGATTGCATTCGACAAGGAACACAAATTCCCCGTGCCTCAGAAAGGTTTCGACAACAAGCTGGACCTGAAAGTAGGCAAAAAAGCGGTCGTGGCGGCGTTCTACGGTGAAGGACATACGCGCGACAATGTCATCGGCTATTTCCCTTCTGAAAAAGTAATGTTCGGCGGCTGCCTGATCAAAGAGGTGGATGCGACCAAAGGCAACCTAGCCGATGCGAACGTGCAGGCGTGGTCGGGTACCGTGACCAAAATTAAAGCGCAATATCCGGACGTGAAAGTGGTGATACCGGGCCACGGTAAAATCGGCGGGACGGATTTGCTGGATTATACGGTGAAGTTGTTTAGTGACGGGAAGTAATTTTCGACCCTAGACGATGGACCGCCGACCATGGAAAGTCGGCGGTCTATCGTCAAAAACACAGCGCCCCAAAACCGCACCAACGCTACCTCACCCCCTTCCCGGTCGCGGCCCAGTAAATACCGCCGTAAAGGTGATCCAGGAACGACTGATCGGAGTATACCAAACCGATATGGCCCAAGCCGGTGTAGAATGCCCGCCCGCCGTCGAAATTGTGGTACCAGGCTATCGGGTGGTCGCCCATGCCGGTTCCCTGGCTGGTTTTAGGGTCGTAGGTTTTTTCGTCGATCGTGATGAGCACTTTCAGGTCGTCTGCGTTGAGCGGTTTTTTGTATTCGTACCACTCGTCGGTCCATAGCATACGTTTCGGGAAGCGTTCCAGGCCCGGGAAATTACTGTCTTTCACATCTAGGAAAGCCGTCTGCTGCGCCGGGTGGGTTTTGAAATACGCCCCTACCAGCTTACCGTACCACGGCCAGTCGTATTCCGTATCAGCCGCCGCGTGGATACCTACCCAACCTTTTCCGCTCTTAATATACTTTTCCAGCGCCGCCTGCTGTGTGTCGTTAAGGATATCGCCGGTCGTGTTGAGGAAGATCACCACCGAGTAGTTAGCCAGGCTTTTGTCATTGAAAACATCGGCATTCTCCTGCCAGTCGACCGAGAAGTTATGTCTCGATGCCAGGTTCCTGATCCCGGTCACACCTTCGTGGATGGAGACATGGTGAAAACCCGCAGTTTTAGTAAAAAGCAACGCTTTGAACTGCTGTGCATGTGCTGTAACCGCGCTTCCGATCAGAAGAGACAGGGCCAGTAATTTTTTGAGCATGATTGCGAATTGGAAAGATGGAAATAGTATTTAAAACAAATGCGACTGGAAATTTACTGGTTCAGGCGCCAAGATTGGCCTGGTTATGCAAGTGAAGGGGCTACTTTAATGCCAAAACCGGAGCTAACATTAAAATGAGTGTTGTTTTAATGTATACCGGACTAGCTTCGAATTAACCACTGAAATGAAGAAGCGGACCAGCGTATGGACTAAACAAATATGGTCGGCACCTTAGCGGGTGCCGACCATATTCCAAAAACATTCCACAAGACTACCGCCCCATTTTTAGCCGAGTCTGTGCCCCACCACTTACATCTTTCAATTCAACTTTCAACCCACCACCCTGCACCACACTCCGGTCGATGACGAGCGTGATAGGCTGGATGCCTTGGTTGAGGTCGGCGATAATCGTGCCGTCATTCACTTTCAATGATTTGGCGCCGCTGTAAGCTGTGATGCCATTCGTGCTGCTCAAAGCAAAGGTGACAGGCCCTTTCGTCAGCGCTTCGATTTCGAAACCGACCACGCTGTATGATTTGCCCGCATTGTTCTTAATCTCAACCAGCTCATCTATGGGCAGTTCACCAGAGACTTTACTGTAAACCGGAACACCACTTACCTTGCCTTTACCCGTCGATGTCGCACTTCCCGGTGAGAATTTGGCAGCCAGTTCTTTGCTCAAACTAATGTTCTCCCACCTGCGTACGTAACGCGTCGCGGGTACGCGGAAGTCACCGGGTTCGCCGAGTTTGGTCAGGAAGGCGACCAGATTTACGAACTGGTCGCGGTCGAGGCTGGCGGTGAGGCCCGGAGGCATCAGCGAGCCCGGAACTTTTTCCATGACCTGCACCTGGCTTTTGGCGATGGAAACCTCCTTGCCGGTCACGTCGCGGATCACAATCTCGTTGGCGCCATCGGAGGCGAGGTAGCCCATCAGTTCGGAGCCGTCCTTTTTCACGACGCGTTTCAAATCGTAGCCTTCTTTAATCGAAGCGCTCGGATTGATGATCGAACGGATGATGGTTTCGGCGGGCGAACTGGTACCAAGGCTGCTCAAATCAGGCCCGATCAATCCGCCCGCGCCACCGATAGCATGGCAGGTAGTGCAGCTCGACTCCGCCTTGCGGAAAATAAGCTCTCCTTTCGTTGCATCCCCTTTTTCACGGGCCAGTTTGGCGAGCCCTTCAATGGTCTTATCGTCGAGGTCTTGGGGCATTTTAGGCGCTGGTAATGAGCCTCCCGATGCTTCCAGGGCCTTTTTCAATGCGGCTATTTCGTCGATGCTCTGGCGTGTCCACCCGGCGCGCTGCTGTACCAGCACCCGTCCGCGTTTGGCTACGGCTTCCGGGATCTTCTTCGCGGCGATGGCATCAGCCAATGCGGCAGAACCCGGGTTCGACGGAATGAATGCCAGGAAGAGATCAGACATGTCGGTATCGGCCGGTAAAGTGCGCATCAGTTCGGCACTTACCCGTGCGCCCTCCTTCTCATCCAGAGACGCAAGCTGGGCCGCGGCGATAATGCGTACTTCGGGCGTGTTTTTAGAGCCCGCCAGGTCGGTTACGAGTTGTAATGCTTTGGGTTTATCAATGGCCCCCAATGCACCCAGGGCCGCTTTTTTGGTGGCCGGGTTACCACTCTGGACGAGGCCCGTCAGGCGATCGTTCAGAGAAGCCAATTTCCAAAGGCCGATCAGACGAATGGCGCTTAGGCTGACGGCCTCGTCGTCGTTGCCGACCAGCGACGCAATGCGCTCCGGATTTTTATTAGGCGCCACGTGACGCTGGTTGCCTGCTTCTTCCAGCGCAGCCAGCTGGACGGCCGCGTTCTTGTTATTATTCTGAACAGCGAGATCAAGCAAAATATTGAGATCGGCAGGTTGACCGACACGCGCGATGGATGCGAGCACGTCCTTCTGGTAATCGTCCGGCACTTGACCTTTCTGGTACAATGCAGTCAATAAGCCGGCAGCATCGACACCGGTGGCCGATTTTAATGCATAGGCAGTTTTTTTGGCATCACCCAGCAAATTGGCGTCGGTTTTCAGCTTTGGCAGCCATACCGGTTCCAGTTCACGGACAGTTTGCCACAACGCGAAATCGAGGAATTCGTCCATTTGTGCATCCAGCACGGTCAATGCAGTTTTTGCCGCTTCCGGTGTTTTGGTTTTACGCAATGCAATCACGGCTTCCAGGCGTACCTGCGGGTGCGCGTCGCCCACAGCTTTGCCAAGCAATGCCGGAGTATTCGGAACCTTCGGGTACCAGAGCGCCAGTGCACGCAATGCAGCCGCACGCACTTTGTGGCTTTTTGCATTCAGCAAATTGAGCAGAACCGGCTCGTTTACGGTTTCAAGCGTTTGGTATACCCATAATGCTTCCAGCAAATTGTGCTCGTATTTCGCGTCGTTCTTATCCAAACCCGCAACCCATTTTTCCAATGCGGGCAATACTTCTTTCGCTCCACGCGCTTTCAATACCTGCTTTACTTGCAGGCGCGTCCAGTCCTCAGGCAATTTTAATGATTCGAGCAATTCGGCTACGCTGGCTTTGGCAAGTTGAGGCTTTTTCACCAACGGACGGTTCTTGGCAACGATCCGCCAGATGCGGCCGTGTTGCTGGTCGCGGCGGGGATCGTGGAAATCGACTTCACCATGCTGGATAATAGGATTATACCAGTCGGCAACGTAAATGGCGCCGTCCGGGCCTACATTAATATCAACCGGGCGAAAAGCGACATTATCAGACCACATCAGGTCGTCGGTCTGTTTCGACACGTAGCCACTACCCTGCTCTTCCAGTTTGAAGCTATTGATGCGATTGGCACGGAAATCATTGGTGATCATCCGGTCCTGCCATGCATCGGGCAAATGGCCGCCTGAAACGACGTCGAGACCGCTATGTTTCGGTTGACCGGGATTCAGTCCGCGCAGAATGCGTGCAGCGCCCGGCGCCGTCACGAACGTTGCCCCGGGAAATGCATAGTTAATGCCTTCGCCACCAGCACCGTCTGTCAGGAACGACTGCCCCCAGCGATCGAACTGCAAGCCCCAAGGGTTCACCAGCCCGCGTGCATACACATCCATATCCAGGTTGCGCGTATTGAGCTGCCAAACGCCGCCGCCTTCGAGGCGTTTTATCCCAAACGGGGTTTCAACGTGGCTGTAAATGTATATCGACTGATTGAAATACATCCGCCCCTCGGGTCCCCACCGGAAAGTGTGGATCAAATGGTGCGTATCACCGGTTCCGAACCCGCTCAGGATGCGGCGCTTTTTGTCGGCTTTGCCATCCCCGTCGGTATCCGCGAAATGCAGGATTTCTGTCGAGTTGGCCACGTAGCAGCCGCCATCGCCGGGCAGGATACCAGTTGGCTGTATTAATCCTTCTGCAAAAACCGTCGATTTATCGGCTTTGCCGTCGCCATCGGTGTCTTCCAGCACAAAAATCTTGTCGTTCGCCGATTCGCCCGTTTTCAAATGCGGGTATACCGTGCTGCTTACCACCCAGAGGCGGCCTTCCGTGTCCCAATTCATCTGGATCGGCTTCGCAACCATCGGGTCTGCGGCAAAAAGCGTTACTTCGAAGCCTTCGGCCAATTTAAAGGATTTCAATTCCTTTTCAACGTCAGGGTCGAGGTTAAAGGGGTGCTGCTCGGGCTCTGTCGAGGAGGTAAGCAGTATCATGGGAAGGAGCAATGCTCCGTAAAATAGTTTTTTCATATTTGGGTTTTCGGCAGTAATGGTGCCTATTTTCTTCGTTTTGTAAGCACAATGTCATGCTGAGCGGAGCGGCCCGGTACGCTCAGGCTAGCATATACCTTGATACTAATCCAGCTTCCGCAGCTCATAAACCACTTCCTTCGGCTCGCTGTTGAGGATGATCTGCCCTTCGAGCCATTTAATGAGGATATTCTGCTCTTCAAGCCCCTTCACGTGGCGCCCTTGCTCGTACCGGCGGAAACCGACGATGTAGGTCTGGTTCAAAGGCCGGTACTGGAAGAAATGCAGTTCATTTTTACGGATAATCATTTCCCGGATACGTGCCGATTGCTCGAACTGCGGCCCCTGCTTGATCTCCACGCCTTTTTCCCAGTCCTTCGCGGATGCTGTGACGACCTGCTCATTACCGGCTGTCAGCGTGTAATATCCTTTTTTCAACCCGATGATCCGCACCACATTGGCATCGTTGCCTACCCAGCTGCTCGCTTGGGGGAATGGCAATGGCAGGAATTTATCGGCGGCCACAAACCGCGCGATTACATTGTTATCCTTACTGTCTGTCAGAATTTTCACATTGGAAGAATACGGGGCCGGCTTGCCGATGGTGATCGTTGAAGTCTCACGGTCGTTGGATAGGCCCAGTGCCTTTTCCAGGACATCGGCAAGGTAGAAGTAGCCCGTTTCGTTCAAATGAACGGTATTTTCGATGATATCGGCCTTCTTGCTCGTATTCAGCACGGGAGTATAGATATCGATAAACTGCTTGCCACGTTGGGAAGCTACGTCCGAGATCGCCTTGGAATACAATTCCAGGTCGGCATTGCGGGCGTCGATACGCTGCGAGGTATCGGGAGAAACGACCGGGATCGTTGAAAGCAGCACCGTTCTGGCACCTAATGATTCAATTTTATCAATGAGTTTATTCAAACCATCCTTGAAATGGGCCACGCCTGCCTGGCCCTCCTGCGCCTCCACGCCTCCATATGCGAGAAACACGACCGTCGGGGCGGCTTTGGTGATGTCTTCCATCAAATGTTCGTAGGGCGTCGGCGGATTGGTGTAAGTGCTGCGCGCCTCACCCCAGACGTTGTCGCCGGTCCAGCCGAGGTTGCGGAAAGTAATGCCCTTATCGGCAAAACGGGTGGTGAGGGCCAGTTCCAGGTAACCGTATTGGAATTCGTTCTCAAAAATGGAGTTCCCCAGGAAAACTACCCGGTCGCCATCTTTCAGCGTAAATACATTCGGGCTTTTGTTCTGGGCGAGGGTTGGTCCGTAGACGAGGGTTAGTAATAACAGAAAAACACAAACCGGAAGCCCCGGCACTCTAAAACTTCTCATTTACTTTGGGTTAAGTGTTTGGCAGAGTACTATAATAGCATACAAAGACCCAAAGCCGCTGAACTTAACCACCCGTTACACAAAAATCGAAAGTCAGACCTCCCCCGCCACCGGTTGCATGGGTTTGGGAGCGGGAATGACGGCGATCGTGATCACCGTCGCCAGCACCAATGCCACGGCCATCAATGTATAGGATGCACGAAAATTACCCGTTTCGCTGTTGAGATAACCTACCAGATATGACCCTGCGAACGAGCCCAATGCACCCAGACTATTGATGAGCCCGATAGCCCCGCCGATCACATTCTTGGGCAATATCTCGGCGATGGCAGCAAAAAACGGCCCGTAAGGCGTGTACAATGCGCCTCCGGCGACTACCAGCAATGCGTAGGCAAGCCAGAACTGATCTGTTCCGATCCAGACCGCTGCGTAGAGGCACACCGCCGCGATAAGCAGGAACGGCCAGACGAACACTTTCCGGTCTCCGGTTTTATCCGAAAAATAGGACGCGGCAAGCATCCCGATCACGGCAAATACATAAGGTACCGCCGACAGCCAGCCCGTAGTGATCATATTCATATTGGGCGCGGCTTTGATGATCGATGGCAGCCACATTACAAAGCCGTAAACGCCTACACTCCACAGCAGGTATTGCAAGGATAACAGTATCACTTTGGTGGATTTGAATGCTTCCGCATAGTTTTTAACCGGCTTGATACCCGCCTGCTCCGCTTTCAGTTTCTCTTCGACGGCCAGTTTTTCTTCCTGCGTCAGCCATTTCGCCTCCATAGGCCGCTCGTCGATGAGCTTCCACCAGATGAACGCCCACAAAATCCCCGGCGCGCCCTGTATAATGAACATCCATCGCCAGCCGAGCGAATCGATCAGGTACCCTGAAAGTACCGACATCCAAAGCACGGTAACAGGATTACCCAATATCAGAAACGTATTAGCCCGGGAGCGTTCTTCTTTTGTAAACCATTGGCTGAGCAGGATCAGCATCGCCGGCATTACCGCGCTTTCGACTACCCCGAGCATGAAACGGATCACAATCAGCGCCGTGGCGTTGTTGACCATCCCCGTAGCCGCAGCCAATGCGCCCCACAGGATCAATGAAATGAATATCAGCTTTTTAGCTGTGCGCGTGGCGGCATAATGCGCGCCGGGAATCTGAAAAAAGAAATACCCCAGAAAGAACAGCGAGCTCAGCAACGTCGACGTGTTCGGGTTGATATGCAGGTCATCGGCCATCCCGCCTGCTACGGCGAAGCCAAAATTGGCACGATCGAGGTAAGCGAGGCTGTATGTGACAAAAACAACGGGGATAATCCGGTACCAGCGTACCTGGGCGAGTTGCGGCTTCATGCAGGGTTCAGGAAATGATATGCACTAAAACGCAGATTCCCGACGGTTCTACCATCGGGTGTTGGAAATGTTGCCGTTCGGTTGGGGTTCCTTAACCTGAACGTCGTTCGTTTGCTATTCAGTTGTTGTTACATGCCTGACGGCATTTCTGAACGTCCAATATTTGAATCAACTACCAATATTACATCGCTCCGCGATTTAGTACTTGCACGGATAACTGAAAAATGCCGTAGGCATGTAACATTGGTAAAAATTTCGAAACCACGATTTTCGCGAAATGCCGTCAGGCATGTAACACAAAATCATTGCAGTACCAGCTTATATAGTGCTATTTGCCAAAAAGCTTGTAACCAAGGATCAGCGACAGTTTGGTATGTTTCACGTTGATGTTGAGATACGACGCAAAGCCATCGCGCGGCAAGCTACATCGGATTTCGCCGCCCCATCTTCCTTTCGAAATACCGGCTCCCAACGCCAAACCCCCTCTCGAACGCATTTCCATTTCGCGCTCACGGCGACTGGCCGCCGACTGCCAGCCCGCCAGATGGAATATCGCCTGACCGTTCACAAAAAGCCGGGTGTTATTGGGGAGGAAAAAATAATGGCGGACACCTAACGGCACTTCAACTGACCAATAGTTTGCATTCATTTTAAGCCCCAGGACCGTGAGAGGAATTTTATAGTATTGAAGTGACGGTTCTGCCAGTAGGCCCCACTTGTTCTTGTTAAAAGGCAAGATGTATTCCGCTTCAAGGCCGACACGACCCGAAACGTTTTTATGCTTCTTCGCCCCGTCGCCGAAACGCGTATATCTTTCGCCTGTCATCATCACCAGCTCGGCACCCGGAGTTACCCTAAGGTTGAATACCTCACGCCCCGCAACCTTATCACTACGCGTTTCCACGCCCGGATTAACACAAGCATTATATTGGTTGAAATAAGACTCCAAATCCGATTCTTTGTAATTCAAACGCGCAACCCTGCTGGCGGGAACATCCCCGCATTGCAAAGCATTGAGCAGCTCCTGACGGAAGCCAAAATTAGATTCTACCTTCCCGTCATCGTTAAGGTAGCGTTTATATACCAACGGCGTAACACGCCCGCCGTTCAGCTGGTAGTAAAACTGCGTAATCCCCGACGAGCGGTACACATACAATGTCGCAGACCCGTTCACCATCCTTTTCAGAAATATTACTTTTTCCACAAACTCGGGGGCGCGCCGCGAGGACAATAGATGAAGGACAACCGGTGACTCGTCCACATTCACTCGTTCACGGAAGTAAGCCGGTCCGTTTTCCGTGCCAAACTCCCGGACGTCCTCTACGCTTGCCTCGCCGAACTCTTCTTTTGAAACCAGTTTGTATTTAAATGATGTGGGGTTATTAGCCCAGTCGGTATCACGGATATAGCATTCCGTGCGTTTTCCTTCATTATCAATAAAATACCCTTTTTCAAAACGAATTTGACTGTATGCGGGGACAAAAAACAATAAACTCAGGAGAAAAGACAGCAGGTATCTGTTGGACATAAACACTGATAAAAACTATTAATGGTAGAGAGAAAAACGGTTACAATATATCACAAAATAATAGCGCAACTACTTTGACAAAATAATTTGCGCAAAACGTTGCATTTGCTTCCGGTACTATCTCCGCATTTAATTTAATCCTTCTGAAACTGCCGATAGAAAATTCCGGCTTCGCCCAGCGCCTCCTTGCAAACGTTCAGTATCCGTTCTACCGGCCCGGTCATTTCCTTCATGCCCGCTGCCCGGCTTTCCAGGATATCCAGCGGCCCGTCCAACAAAGCATTCAGGCCCATAATTGAAATCGTCGTCTTGATTCCGTGGGCAATGCGGCGGATTTCACCGGGGTCGTGCCGTCCCGCCGCCGCCGACAGCGCTTCCAGTTCCCGCGGCATCAGGTGCAGGAACTGTTCGGTGACGAGTTTTTCATACACGGCGTCGCCATTGCTGATTTCCCGCATGTAGTCGAGGTCGATCACCTTGAATGCAGACCAGCCGGTACCCGAAGCAGGGCTTGTGTAGTCGGCCAATATCCGGTCCAGCTCACGTTCCCTGACCGGCTTGGCGATATGGTCGTCCATTCCGAAGCGGATGCACTTTTCTTTTTCCCCCTCCATGGCATGCGCCGTCATGGCGATAATGGGAATGGCCAGTTTCAACTCTTCACGTATGATGCGCGTAGCCGTGTACCCATCCATTCCCGGCATTTGAATATCCATAAAAACAAGGTCAAACGACTCATTACGAAGCATTCCAAGCGCCGCATAGCCGTTCACGGCAACACGGCCCGCTATGCCCCGCTCCTCCATCAGCCGCATCATAAGCCCCTGGTTGATGACGTGGTCTTCGACAATCAGCACGCGGAGCCCCGGCCTTTTCGGGTGCGCGCCGTCCGCGGTGGCCGCTGCTGCTGGCGACTCAACCGACGCCGCAATCCGGTAGGGAATCGTCACCTTCACCGTCGTACCTGCGCCCGGCTTGCTTGTTACGCCGATATTCCCATCCTGCAAATGCACGAGGTCGCGTACGATGGACAAGCCCAGGCCGGTGCCGCCAAATTGCCGGGTGGTGGAGTCCTCGGCCTGGCGAAAACGCTCAAAAATCGTTTCGAGCCGGTCGCTTTCTATGCCTATACCGGTATCAGTTACCTCGAATGTAAGGTCCACCCGGTCGCCATCGCCGCCGCTGGTTGTGACTCGGAGGTTTATTTCGCCTTTTTCCGTGAATTTAAATGCATTACTCACCAGGTTGACCAGAATCTGCGTCAGCCTGGTCGGATCGCCGGTAATCGTTTCGGGAATCGCCGGGTCGAATGACACCACGAAGGGCACCTGTTTTTCCGCCGAGCGGTGGTGAAACATCGTACCCACCGAATGCACCAATGCTTCGGGATCGAACGGCACCTGCTCGATCCGCATCATCCCGGATTCTATTTTGGACAGGTCGAGGATGTCGTTCACGATCGCCAGCAGCGTTTCTCCGGATTGCTGTACCGTGCTGATATGTAGGCGGGTATCTGCATCGAGTTTCTTCTTTTGGAGCAGATTGGTGTAACCCAATATCGCGTTCAGCGGCGTCCGGATCTCGTGGCTCATATTCGCCAGAAAATTCTCTTTTATTAGCACCGCTTCTTTCAGTTTGCGCTCACTGGTATTGAGCTGGCCGATCAGCTCCGCCTGTTTCTTCATTCGACCGATGATGATCGCGAAAACGGCCGTGAGCAGCGCCAGCACGCCTGCGATCACGTACAGGTTCCAGCGCAGGACCCGCTTGCCGGTACGGTCTACCAGGGCAATCTTTTGCGCCATTGCAATGCGGCCGGTCGTGTCGATGTGGTGCGCGAGGCGGGTGATCTGCTCCGTGAGCTGCAATGCGCCCTTACCTGGCAGCATTCGTTCAGGTAAAGGCTTGCCTGCACGGTAGAAACTGTCGATCAACGCCTGGCTGAAATCGATTTTGCGCGTTACCAGTTCGCTGAGCTCGGGAAAATGCGGGGAAAAAGTAACCTGGGGGTCCGTCTGCCGCAATGCCAGCACATCCTGCCTCACCCGTTGTGTGTGCTGTTCGAAGGCGCGCAGCTGGCCTGAATCTCCGGTAGCGATGGCCGCTTCGAGGCTGTTGTCGAGTGTGAGAATGTCTTTTTGCAAACCTACAAGGCCGTTGGTAAGCCTGTATTCGTTCAGCAGGTTTTCGTTCCCGCCGATCAGGTCCTTCACGTTGGCACGCATGATATACTGAGCCGCGATTAGCGCAAGCACAGCGGCTGCGAATCCGATCGAAATGTATATCACCAGCGTTCTGACCCTCATGGGAATGTCAAAGAATTGGTCTCCAATTTAAGGGATAACGGCGGCTTGGTCAAATGATCGGCAGTACAAACCGGCTAAACGTACTCTGCCCTACCCCTTTCGATAGCAATACTTACCCAGGTCGCCAGGTGTTTTTCCGGGTGGCAATGGGATGAAGGTTAACAAGGCGGCTCTTACGGTGAGATCAAACGTACAGGGGATCACAATACATTCAATCGGCGGTTCAGCGCGGACCGGTAGGTGTCGGCAACCGGCACCATTTTCTTGCCGATAATGAGTGTACCGCCTTCGATCGTGTCAATTTTACCGACCTGGATAATGAATGACCGGTGCACGCGCAGGAATTTCGCTTCCGGCAGCTTCCCTTCGACTTCCTTCAGAGAAGAATGGACGGAGTAAAATTTTTCGCCGGTGTAGAGTTTGACATAATCCCCCATGGCCTCGGCGTACAGGATATCGTCGATCCTTAGCCTGCGGACCACATTCGAATCCCTGATAAACAGGAAGCTGTCTTCCTCCATTTTCAACTCCTGACGCTTGCTCCTGAAAATTTCCCTGGCCTTTTCAATGGCCTGTAAAAAGCGGGCGGGTGTTACCGGCTTTGTAATGTAATCGGCCACATTCAGCTCGAAGGCTTCCGCGGCGTATTCCTTTTTGGAAGTCGTGAATATGATGACCGGATTTTTGCTGCCCAGGCTCCTGACCAGTTCGATGCCCGTCATCCCATCCATTTCAATGTCGAGCAAAAGGAGGTCTATCTGTTCGTCCATGATCTTCCGGTAAGCATCCATCGCGTTGTCGCATTCCCCCGCAAGAATCAGTTCTTTGTCGTGCTTCACAAGCTGCTTCAATGTGGTGCGGGCAATGATGTTATCGTCGATCACCAGGCAATTCATAACTAACGGGATGATTGGGGTTAAAAGAATGCAAAAACCAATGTAAAGAAAAGAAATCACAAAGACACTTTTGCCCTTTTCACCGACAGTTTCCGCCCTTCTGCCTACGCACCGTTTCCCAGGTTGGCCGCACCTGGTAGTTTTGGATCATTCAAACGATCAATCACCAAAAACATAGCATTACAATGAAAACTTTCATCACATCCGCGATCATCGCCGCATTGGCCATCACAGGAGCTCAGGCACAAACCCTTGCCAAAGAAGTAAAAAAAGAACATCGTGCCGAAAAACGCGCCGAAGCCCGCCACGAGGTAAGCTCCCGCTCCAAAGACAGCTTCTATGCCGATTTCGGCCAGGTAGCCGACGCCAAATGGAAGAGAGGACCCCAATTCGACGAGGTTACATTTACCAAAGACGGACAGAAACAGACTGCCTACTACGATAACCACTTCGTGCTCGTAGGCACCACTACCGACAAAAAATTTGCCGACGTCCCTGCCAAAGCACAAAAAGAGATTCAAAAACAATTTAAAAACTATGCGATCGGCGCCGTGGTGGAATACAAAGACAATGAGAACAACAACACCAATATGCTGCTTTACGGCACCCAGTTCGACGACGCCGACCACTATTTCGTAACCGTATCCAAAGGCAAAGAAGCCGATGTATTGATGGTTAAAACCGACGGGCAGATATCCTTTTTCAGCACATTGCGCTAAATGACAAGGCGGGCTCGAAGGTAAACCTTCGAGCCCACTATTCGCAGGCCTCCGGCCGGTCAGTACTGCAACCATCGCGCTGCAATATGGACCGGCCGGAGGCCTGCGAATAGTATGTGCAAAGCAGGAGCTTTGCACCAGCTTCCCTCTACTTCAAAAGCACTGCCTTCATCTTCCGGTAAATTTCCGTATTCTCATAAACTCCCCGGAAATCAAGCGAGTGAGGGCCATAGGCGAATACCGGCACCATGATGCCCGTGTGGTCGCCGGTACTGAATTGGCCGTCGACGTAGCCGGTTTTCAGGTTGCCGTCCAGGAGTGTGAGGCCACCGGTTTCGTGGTCGGCGGTGACGATCACGAGCGTTTCGCCATTGGAGTCGGCGAAGCGGAGTGCCTCTCCTACCAGTTTGTCAAAATCCAGCATTTCCGTGACCACATACGGCACAATATTCGCGTGACCGCCGTAATCCACCTGCGCGCCTTCGGCCATCATAAAAAAGCCCTTTGGGTTCGATTGCAGCGATTGAAGTGTTTTTTGAAACGAATCTTTCAGGAAGTCACCCCGGCCGTTCAGCATGGAAACCGTGTGCCTGTCGTCGAGCAAAACGAACGGAGCCTTCATTTGGGGAAGGTCATTCCAGTTATCCGAAACCTGAAAACCGCGTGTTTTCAGCGAATCGGCAGTTTTGGTTTTGGCAAAATGGCTGTAACCTCCGCCGATCAGTACATCGACTGGCTCTTTCAGGTAGTCCGTAGCGATCTCGTCCATCATGCTCCGCTCCGGCCGGTGCGCGTAAAAGGCTGCCGGAGTAGCATCGGTAATGTCGCCGGCTGAGATGAGTGCCGACTTCCGGCCAGTCGCCTTTACCTGGCGGATAATGGATGGCACCGCTACGAGGTTGGAATCGACGCCAATGGCCCGGTTCCTGGTTTTATTGCCGGTAGCAAATGCAGTGGCGCCCGCGGCGGAATCGGTGATGTAGTTATCCGAAGATGCCGTTTTTGAAAACCCGATATTGAGGAAACGGCCCAGGTTGAGTTCACCGCGATTGGCCGTAAGTCCGGAATAGATTTGAGCCAGCCCCATACCATCGCCAATCAGCAGGATGATGTTCTTCACCTTTCCGAGAGCGTCGTTGTTTTTGTATGTAGGCTGATAGGGTTTGTAAAAATCTGCGGACTTGTATTCGGCATTCTTGCGACCACCCAGAAAAGCGCCCAGTTCGGCCACATGGTCGGTATTGATATAATCCGCGCCGAGGTTCATAAGTACTTTCCAGGCATTGATGTTATCGGGACTCGCCCAGAAGCGGAACGGCTTACCCATCGCATGTGCCTGCGAAATGGCGTCCACAAGTGCCTTGCGGTCTTTTTCCACCGGAATGCCCTTTCCGTTCCACTGGGAATACTTGTGAAAATCCTGGCTGATCATTCCGAGACGTGCCGCTTGTGCAGCAGTATAGTTGACCCCCGGACGACCATCGAAGTAGATGTAAGCGGGATATTGTTCAAACTGATCCGGTGCTGGTGTATTGCCGCTTATTACCACTTTAACGGAGCCTTTCGGGGCCAGCAGCTCCTCGTGCGGCGCCAATGCGCTCACCAATGCAGGCAAAGTAGTCCGGTAAGCTGTTTTGAGATCGACCAGCAGGGTCATTGCACGGCTCTTGTCCTTGTAGATACTTCCCTGGTTTTTGGTGATCTGCTGAATGATCTGCTGCAAATACAGTTTATCAAAAGTGCGGTCGGCACTGATGTCCCTGGCATCGTGCGCTACGAAAAGGGTGTCGTTCCGCAAATGTACATCAGCTTCCACCGAGCCGAACTGATGCTGGTAGGCCAGGGTAAACGGTGCAGCCTGCATGTAATCGTTGTGCGAATGCGCACGCGACAAGGGATTTTCGGTGCTGTTTTGAGCGGTAGCTGCCCATGGCAAAAGGGCAAAAAGAGAAATTGATAGTCGGGAAAAAGCTTTCATGAATGGGTATCCCGGTGGTTTGGACAACGGGTCACGGAGTAGGTTATCACTGTTAAAAAATAGAACTGCCGCGAATTTAGCGCCGAAAGCACCTAAAAAAGGGCCATCCGGTTGAAAAATAATGTATTCTTAACAATTTGGAATTATCCTGACCATACGCTGCTGGTAGTTTTGGGCATACCAACCGGCACGTTATGTGGGCATATTTACTTCCTGATAAAAACAGGGTCCTGAAATCCGTTTCATGGCTGTTTATCCTCTTCTTCCTCTCGGAAGCCACCCCACCAACCCGCGCGCAGTCCGAAAAGCCAGGCTACTACCCAGCACAATTGCCTCCCGACTCTCTTACTTCAGGCAGCTTTTCCGTCATTACCTACAATATCGCCGGCCTTCCCCAGGTCATCTGCAGTGCGGTTACGCCAAGAAAAGAGAGTATTTCCGCCATCGGCCGCCTGCTCAACCGCTTCGACATCGCGCATGTACAGGAGGATTTCAATTACAATCAATACCTGTACAATGCCGGCAACAACCACCCCTTTCGCACGCCTACCAAAGGGGCCGTCGTGACAGGCGACGGCCTTAATACCCTTTCCAGGTTCCCGGTAAGAGATCTTCGTCGCATTGCCTGGACCGACTGCACCGGCGCGGACTGTTTCACACCCAAGGGTTTCACCTATACACGCATTGAAATCGCGCCTAACCGCTTCATCGACTTTTACAATGTGCACGCTAACGCGTACAACCATCCGCGCGCCGCACTTGCGCGGCGCCGCAATATGGAGCAGCTATCGACTTACATCCGGCTGCATTCGACCGGCAATGCGGTGATCGTTATGGGCGATCTGAACGGCCGTTACAGCTTCGGGCAGGATAATGTGGATTGGCTGTTGAAGGAAAATGGCCTGGCCGATCCCTGGGTGAGTATGCATTGCAAGAACCATTTACCATTCCGCAGCGACGCCATTCCAGCCAGCGACATCCTCAGTCTTACCGATTCATGCGAGACGATCGACAAGATCCTTTTCCGGAGCAGCGCATTCATCCAGCTCAAACCGGCGGCCTATGCATTGGAAAAGGTCATGTTCACCAATGCAAAAGGGTTGCCGTTGTCGGACCACCACCCTGTTTCGGCCCGGTTTGAATGGAAAATCTTGCATGATATAATTGCTTATGACTGAACCAGCACCGGAAAATTCTCCACAGTTTCCTGTATGCTCTTTCTGAACTGAAACGGCGTAAGGCCTGTGAATTCTTTGAAATTGCGGATAAAATGCGACTGATCGGCATATTCCTGCTCGAAGGCAATGTCGGAGAGCTTGCCGTACGACTGGCTGCGAAGCTGATTGAGCGACGCCTGAAAACGGCATATCCTGGCGAACAGCATTGGTGACAGCCCGATACCCTCCTGAAAACGCCTTTCCAGGGTACGCTCCGAGATCTGCAACTCCTGCCGGAGGTCCTTCATGGAAATATTGCCCTGTGACTGGATGATCCGCTGCAATGCATAACGTGTAGCGGCTTGCAGGGTATGGTCATTGCGGCAAACCTGCTCCCAAAGGCATTCAGACAAGATACTGGCCTTTAATTCCACATCAGAGGTACTTTCCAGCCGCTCTATAAGTCTCTTCCCATTCAGGAAAAGGTCCAGATCGAGGCAGTCGTTGGTCAACTCGCTGGAATCCATGCCGAAAATGGATTTCAGCGCATGAGGATAAAAATAGACTCCTATTGTGCAGAAAGAGGCCGGTGAAACGATACGGGTATGCGCGGTCGATTGCCCGTACATATATACCGGCGAAAGTTGTTTCCCTTCCTGAAACGACGCGCCCTCCAACTGCTGGAATACAATGCCCGGAGAACCGTCTGCGATGGTCACGAAATGGACCTGCTCATCCGACCGGCCCGAGCTTTCCAGCGCCCAGTAGTACCGGACGTACTCTTGTAAATGGGGTGGCGGCTGGATCTGATGATATTTCATGGCTGGTATGCTGATACGGCAAGTTACCTATTTTATTAAAACAATTCTTTCAGATACTCCTGAACACCAATCGGTTTGCGGCCCAGGAAGCCTTCCAGCGCGTGGTGCGTCTTTTCGAACTCGCCGGCGCGGATGCTATCGGCCATGCTTGCGTAAAACCCCGCCTCATCTTCCCCGAGACCAAAACCGAGTAGTCCTTTACGGTAATCTTCCGCGGAAATATCGGTATGCGCCGCTTCTTGATAACCTGCTATATCCTTTAACGTCAATGCAATGTCGGCAAAGCTGAACGTCTCCGGCCCGGTGATCTCGAACGTAGCATTGCCGAATGCGGGGCCGGTGAGCACATTGGAGAGCGCTTCGGCTATATCCTTCCGCGACGCAAAACTTACCCGGCCGCTGCCCGACGGATAGAAAATCCTGCCATCGCCCATGGCTTCGCCGATGAAGAGCGGGATCGTTTCGTGGTACATGCTGTTGCGGAAAAACACGTAGCGCATGCCGCTCCGGCGGATCAGCGCCTCCGTATTCCCGCAAATATGCGCCGCCTGGAAATGCGCTGATTCATGCGGGAAAAGCGTGCTCGTGTATGCGATTTCCTCTACGCCGCATTTTGCTGCCGCATGCACGACGCGCGTCTCCTGCGCCATCGCCCGCACGCCCGTAGCCGAGGCCGAGATCTGCAACAGCCGGTGCACGCCGGTCAGCGCCTTTTCCAGCGACTCCTGATCTTCATAATCGGCCGAGCGGATGTGAATGCCCGAACCCGCGTACTCGCTTAGCTTTTCGGCGTCACGCACGATCGCGACGATGTTTTGAGCTAATGTCTTTTTCAACAAAAAGGAAAGGGTTGCTTTCCCAAGATTTCCGTTTGCTCCTGTAATGGCTATCATTGTTTTGTCTGTTTTGGTTTAAAGCAAAACTAGGACCCGCCCGTCCCTCAAAATAGAACAAAACCGACACACCCGATTTTTCAGCCCATACCCGGTCCTGCTCATCACCGCCGGAATCGTGGGGCTGGTGATCTGGCGCATCCTGGGACCCATTATCGTGCGAATCCACAGCACTGCGCAGGCGACGATCGGGATTATATCCGACTAGTGCTTCATTTTTTTCCCATTTCCACATTTCTTAACCTAGGTTAATGTTTCGGTCCTCCCCCTGGTCTAGTTTTGTCATATCAAATCAAGCACAACAAGACAACAAATATTTAATCTCAAAACCTTTTTAAGATCATGGAAACTCTGAATATCATCGACCCAGCCAACGACCCTGCTATTTTTGAAGACGTAAAAACTTTCCTCAATGCCCTGAACTCAGGTGGCGGTACGCCGTTGGAACAACTTTCACCCGCCGATGCACGTAACGTGCTCGTAGGAGCGCAAAACTCGGTGGAAGTAGATTTGTCGGGCATCGAAACCAGCGAAAAAACCATTACACAGGACGGCCTTACCGTTAAACTCGATATCGTAAAACCGGCAGGTACAACCGAAAAACTGCCGGTGTTCATTTTTATCCACGGCGGCGGCTGGGTGCTGGGCGATTTCCCCACACACAAACGCATTGTCCGCGACCTGGTGGTTTACTCCGGCGCAGCAGCGGTGTTCGTAAACTATACACCGTCGCCCGAAGCGCAATACCCGGTGGCGATCAACGAAATATACGCGGCAACCAAATGGGTCGCCGAGCATGGCGACGAGATCAACGTCGATGGCAGCAGACTGGTGGTGGCCGGCAATAGTGTGGGCGGCAATATGGCTGCCGTAACTGCCCTGAAAGCCAAAGACAACAACGGCCCGGAAATCAAATTGCAGGTCCTGCTCTGGCCGGTTACCGACGCGAATTTCGAAACAGCCTCTTACAACCAGTTCGCGGAAGGCCGGTTCCTGACCAAAAACATGATGAAATGGTTCTGGGATAACTATACTACCAATCCCGAAGAAAGAAAACACCGCTACGCTTCCCCATTGCAAGCTACTACCGAGCAATTGCAGGGCCTGCCCCCCGCCCTGGTACAAACCGCGGAGAACGACGTTTTGCGCGACGAAGGCGAAGCTTATGCACGCAAACTGGAAGCGGCCGGTGTTAAAACCACATTAGCAAGATACCAGGGCCTCATCCACGACTACGGCTTGCTGAACCCACTGGCCCACGTTCCTGCCGTGCAAGGTGCGCTCCTGCAAGCAGGCGCCGCCATCCGCGAAGCTTTGAAATAGTTTTTGAGAACATACTCCTACACGGAAACGGGTTATGCGAAAGTGTAACCCGTTTTTTACATTCTATAATTTCTATCCATCAGATTATCAATTAATTATAAATATTTCTCAAAAAAATGAGAGAAAAACATGAATATTCAGCCGTTTTCTGTGTCTAGATTTTGAGTAAGCGGTTTAAATTGCCGCACCTAAATCCTTACAGTGATTCCATGACGCAAAGACAATCCGGGCTGATCGCCGTCTTTTCAGGCTATCTGCTCCTGGCCATTACAGTTTACCGATGGCAACTTTTCACACACTTCGTTTGGACCGTGCTACTCTTTAAAGCACTGGTCCCCATTGCATTCATCCTTTTCTGCTGGTCCATTACCCGCCTGTTCAAACTGCCGTTCTGGACGGCGCTGCTTCCCCCGCTGCTTATCGAAGCCGCCTCCTATTTTTACATCAGGCATACGATCGACGTCAATCAGGATACCGACCGGCATGAGGTGGGTGTGCTCGAAAAGTGGGTCAATTACCGTGATGTGATCCAGTTCAACCGCCATTTCGCCAGCTACTCGCCCAACCTGGGGTATGTGCTGCGGCCCGGAAGCGAAGGGGTGCATTCCAGCCTCGAATACAGTAACGCATTTAAAGTCAACAGCTTCGGCGTTCGTGACGATGAAAGTTCGCTCGACAACCCTCGACTGGTGTTCCTGGGCGACTCGTTTACCATGGGCTGGGGCGTGGATGAAAACCAGACCTACGCCGACCTTACCGGACGAAAACTGGGTGTAAAAACTTTGAATGCCGGGATTTCGTCTTATGGTACCTACCGCGAAATGCTGCTTTTCTCCAAAATCAAAAGGGACTCCGTTGACCTCGTCGTGCTGCAATACTGCGACAACGACCGCGAGGAAAACGAAGCCCGCAACGAGCCCAATAACCAGGGTCAGCTTTTGACACCCAAATCCTTCGCAAATACGTCGGTGTTCAACCGCATTAATGAAGGCTATTATCCGATGCGTTACACCTATTTCTTTGTCAGGGAAAAAGACCTGCTCAAACGAATCTGGACGAGTCCGGTACAGGTTTTCGGGGAAATCGGAGGCGCACTGTCGGCATGGTTAAAAGGGCGTCAACTGGCCGTGGTAACACCGCCGGATATCAAAACCCCTGCCGAAACGAAGGCCCACACCGAATATTTCTTCAAATCACTCGCCAAGATCCGCAAGTTCTACAAAGGAAATATCGTGGTAATGCACGTGGACGGTCGCTACACGCGCCCCGAAATGATCCGCGCATTTGAAACAGAGGCGAAACGGACCGGTGATGAGCATTTGTATTTCCTGCATACCGACGAGCTTCTCGAAACGCGGGACTATTACCCCGTCGATGGACATATCAGGGCCTCGGGGCATTCGAAGATTTCCGACGCACTGGTAAAAATGATTGGCGAACGGGCGCTGCTTACGCGCTGATGCGCTGCGTGCGCTCGCCGAAAATACCGATGATTTCCTTCGTTTTCCGACGGCTCACCACGGCTTCGTTGCCGCAGCGCATTTTGAGGGCACGGCCGTCCTCCGCACATCCGATGACGTAATGGGCATTCACGAGAAACGATTTGTGTACGCGAATGAAGTTGCTGTCGAGCTTGCACGCAAGCCATTTCAGCGTTTTACAGATCAGGTATTTCCTTCCCGTAGATGTATATACGTAGGTGTAATTCCCTTCGCCTTCGAGCAAGGTAATGTGCTCGGCGCCGATCGTAATGGTCCTGCCCATAAAGTGCACCGAAATGTGCGGAGGCTTGGGGCTGAGCGCCTCCCCGGGCGGATTAAAAGGAGCAAAAGTATTCATATATAAGTGTAGCGCTGATCGTTCGAAATTGGCCCGGGCCTGAGATGGTGACAGATGGCGGCAGCCTAGCGTACGTTCACGTTAAAGCTGCCGTCCGTCAGTGTGCGTTTGAGTGTGCCTGTCGCGTCTACGGCGGTCAGGCTGAAAGTGCCCTGAACGTTGGTATCGGTCCTCTTGGTGATGGTAATCAGCCCACTGCCTCCGTTGATGGTTGAGAAGTCCTGCTTATCGAACGTCATCACGGCGAAATTCACGTTGTTGATGGGGAATGTGCCCTCCTTTACTGTTTTAGGCAATGCGATGGCCACAACATCGCTCGTCTTGCTGTCGAGCCCGTAAATTGCGTAGTAGAGGTCATTGGCGGGAAAGCTGGCCAGTGCATAGGAAAAATCCGGAGCGTATTCTTTGCCATCCACCTTTACTTTGAAACCCGCCGCACCCGTTGCCGGATCAGGGTTTACGTCGTCGCTTTTTTTGCTGCAACCTGTAAGGACGGTGATGCTTAGAACAGATAGGATGGTCAGTAATCTGAAAGTTCTCATGGAATTGATTTAGTTAAAGAAATGTGTAGTATTCGTTTGATATTTCAAAACTAATAGGCCTCGAACAGCTCATGTAAACTACTACACATCAGGCGGGTTTGAGTTTAAGCCCGGCGAAAGCCGACCTAAATCCGGTAGCAACGCGCGGCTATCTGGCGGGAAATAGCTATGTTAGAACCGTCGCATAACAGCTTCCGTCATTGAATTACCTTATGGAACTGATTCTTTATCTGAAACAACACATCATATTGTCCCCCGAAATGGAAGCGCAGGTGCAGGAAGCCTTCAAAAAGGAGGAATTACCAAAGGGGCACCGGCTGTTATCTCCCCACAATTTTTCCCAAAAGGTATTTTACATCGAAAAGGGCGTTGTGCGTACCTATTACATCAAAGACGGCAAGGATATCACCCACTCATTTATTCCGGAAGGATCTTTCTTTGTCTCGATCGAAAGTGCCTTTTTCAATAGCCCGTCGCCTTATGGTGCCGAGGTTTTGGAACAAAGCATGATACGCACTATCCCCTACCACGATCTTGAAAAATTCATCGACGGCTCCCAGGCATTGCAGAAACTCAGCCGCCTGGTGATGATCAATGCGGTGAAAACATTTTCGGACAAATTGTATTCGATCCAGTTTCAATCGGCGCAAGAGCGGTATAACTCTATGCTCGAAAAATTTCCGGATATCATGCTCCGCGCGCCGCTCGGGCACATTGCCTCCTACCTGGGCATTACGCAGGAAACGCTGAGCAGGATCAGGGCGGGAAAAGTTTGACAATTTCTCGATCTTGAGTTACTTTTTGATTTAGATCAAAAGCATTGCCATCAATCGGGGCCAATTTTGCGCCAGGATATTAAACCTAACGGTCGTCCATTCTTATGAAAAGCAATCCTATCTATCTCATTCTCACGATGGCTTCGATAGCCGGCTGCAACAAGGCAGCCGATCAGGCCAAATCAGTTGAAAAGCCGCTACCGGTCGTAACCCGGCAGGCGCAGAACATTTCCGCCAACAACCAGATCTCCGTCAGCGGTAACATCGAAGGCAACAAAACGGTGCGCCTCGGTTTTATGGTGGGCGGGAAGATCAGCTACATCGCCGCCGCCGAGGGCCAGCTTGTGAAGCAAGGCCAGCTCCTGTCGAGCCTCGATCCCGGTAATTACAGCATTGCCAAGGAAATAGCCGAGGTGCAAGTAGCTCAGGTACAAGACGAATACGACCGGCTGAAAGTCATGCACGACCGCCGCAGCCTGAGCGAAAGCGATTTTGCCAAAGTAGGTTTCGGCTTGAAGCAGGCACGGGCACAGGAGAAGCTGCATGCCAAAAACCTCTCCGACACGAAGTTGTTTGCACCCATCAGCGGGGTAATGCTGAAAAAGATGGCCGAGGTTGGCGAGATCGTAGGCGTAGGTACACCGCTGTTTGTGGTGTCCGACATCCGGACCGTGAAAGTCAACGCGTATATCCCCGAAAGTGAATTGCATAATATTAAGCTCGGACAACAGGCGAAAGTGCTTGTTTCGTCGCTGAGCGAGACGTTTACCGGAAAAGTGATCGAGGTCGGTTCCGCCGCCGACGCAGCCTCGCGGGCATTTACCATTAAAATTGCCCTCAACAATCCCAAACTCCTCATCCGCCCCGGCATGATTGCCGAGGTCACGCTGGCATCCAACCAATCCAAAAAAGCGCTGGTACTGCCTACCGAGGCCGTTTTACGCGACCTCGACAATCAGAGCTACGTATTTGTGGCCGATCCCGACCGCAAAATCGCATTGAAAAGGAAGGTTAGTCTGGGTCAGCTCACCGACAACCAGATCGAGATCACGTCCGGGATCACCGAAAGCGACCGCGTGGTAACCGGCGGGCAACACAAGCTCACCGACGGTACCGCCATTTCCATCACCCAATAAGCTGCGCTATGAACTTTGTCAAATCATCCCTGAAATATCCGCAGGTGACGCTGTCGGTATTGCTGCTGGTGTTTGCGGTAGGCGTTTATTCGCTGCTCAACATGCCCCGGCGCGAAGATCCGAAGATCACCGTCCGGCAAGGCCTGGTGCTGGCCTATTTCCCCGGCGCCAACTCCGCGCAGGTAGAAGACCAGGTTACCAAGAAGCTGGAACAATATCTTTTTCAATTCGAGGAAATCCGCAAGGACAAAACCTACTCGACGTCGCAGGACGGCATGGTGGTCGTGAATGTGGAACTGGGCGAAAACGTCAAAAATCCCGATGTTTTTTGGAGCAAGCTGCGGCACCAGTTGCTGGTAGCCAAGCAGGTCGATTTCCCCAAAGGCGTCCGCGGCCCGATCGTGAACTCGGATTTCGGCGACACCGAGGCCCTGGTAATCGGTATCGAAAGCAACAAGGCCACCTACGCGCAGCTGAAAGATTATACCCAGAAACTGGAAGACGTTCTCCGGACGGTCAAATCGGTTTCCAAAATCAAACGCGTTGGTGAGCAGAAGGAACAGATCACGGTCACTTCGAGCTCCGAGAAGCTTTCTCAATATAATGTCAAACTGTCTTCGGTGGTGCAGGTCCTGCAATCGCAGAATGTGATCAGCCCGACAGGGGACATCAAAACCGAAACGAGCCAGACGCCACTGTACACATCGGGCTACTACAATACCGAAAATGAAATCGCGAACCAGGTCGTGGGCGCATCGAAAACCGGGGAGCTGATCAGGTTGGGCGATATTGCGCAGGTCAATCGTGAATATGCCGAACCGACCAGCAAGACGACCGTCAATGGCAACAATGCGATGATGCTCGCCATCCAGATGCAGGAAGGGAACAATATCGTGAAGTTTGGGGAAGAAGTGAGCACCAAACTGGCCGAAGTGGAGAAGCTGTTGCCTGCCGACGTGAAGCTGACGACCATCGTCAACCAGCCGAAACTGGTGGATGAAAACATTACGCACTTCATCCGCGAATTTTTCCTGGCCATTTTCTCGGTCGTGATCGTCGTGATCCTGCTCCTGCCGATCCGCATTGCAGCCGTGGCCGCGATGGCCATTCCGATGACGATCGCCGTGACGTTCGCATTGCTGAATGCATTTGGAATAGAATTGCACCAGGTATCGCTCGCGGCGCTGATCGTCGTGCTGGGTATGGTCGTGGACGACGCTATTGTGATCGCCGATAATTATGTAGAGCTGCTCGACGAGGGGATCGACCGCTGGACTGCCGCCTGGCGGAGCGCCACCGACCTGGTAATCCCCGTTTTGGCTGCCACTGTAACCATTATCGCGTCATTTATGCCCATGGTAATCCTGACTGGCTCCGTAGGCGAGTTCATCCACGCATTGCCGGTAACGGTAGCCATCGCATTGGCGGCGTCGTTCATCGTAGCGATGATCCTCACGCCATTGCTTTGTTATACTTTTATCAAAAAAGGCCTGCACGACCACAGCGCCGAAGAAACGGACAAAAAGAAACGCATTACCCTGCTCGACCGCATGCAGAACGGCTACAATGCCGCCCTCGAATGGTGCGTAAGGCATTCGGCACTGACCATCGGCGTCAGTCTGGTTACAGTAGTGCTCTCCTTGTTTGTATATCAAGGAATTAAGCAAAAATTCTTCCCAGCCGCGGAACGCAACCAGTTTGTGGTGGAACTGTGGATGCCGACGGGCACCAAGCTCGACCAGACGAGCCAGGCGATCCTGAAAGCTGAAAAACTCGTGAAGGGAGACCCGCGCGTAACTTCTTATGCGACGTTCACAGGTACGAGCGCGCCTAGATTTTACTACAACTTCTCCCCCGAAGTGCCGGTTACGAATTACGCGCAGATCCTGATCAACACCACCGACGAAAAAACGGCCGAAGAATTTGCGCATGAGCTGGAAGGAAAGGTGGCTGCATTGATCCCCGAAGGTTCGCCCCAGGTGAAATTGATGCAGCAGGGCTCGCCTTACAAGTCGCCCGTGGAGGTGCGCATTGTGGGTGATGATGTTTCCCGCCTCAAGGCGATCGGCACACAGGTGCAGGATATTCTTAAAAATGCAAAAGGCAGCGCGATGGTCCGTCCCGATTTCCGCGAGGATTACTACGGCATCAGCATTCAGCTGAAAGACGAAGCCAACAAGCTCGGCTTCACCACCGGCAGCATTTCGCAAATGGTTTACACGGGTTTCAACGGCGCACCGGTTTCAACCATGTATGAAGGCAATAACCCGCTCGACATTGTTTTCCGCCTCGACGCACGCAACCGCCAGTCGTCCGACAACCTGGAAAACATCTACCTGGCTTCACCGGTTACCGACGCCAACGTACCGCTCCGCCAGATCGCCGACCTGAAACCGCAATGGCAGACCGGCAAAATCATGCACCGCAACGGTGTACGCACGCTCACCATCCTGAGCGAAACCGAAGGCGACGTGCTCCCCGCCGATCTGGTGAAGGAGGTTAAAACCAAAATCGCCGATATTCCGTTGCCCGCCGGCTACCGCATCGAATACGGCGGCGAGCAGTTCAACAAGAACGAGACATTCAGCCAGATGATGGTGGTGCTGGCGATCAGCCTGGTGCTGATATTCTTCATCCTGCTGTTCCAGTTCCGGAGCCTGAAAGAAGCCGCGCTCGTCATGCTCACGATCCCGCTCAGCTTGTTCGGCGCGTTAATCGGCCTTTACATTACGCATAACAACTTTGGTTTCACCGCATTTGTGGGGCTTATCAGCCTTTCGGGCATCGTGGTACGGAATGCGATTATTCTGGTGGACCATACCAATGAGCTGCTCGGGCACGGCATGGACATCCGCACGGCGGCTATCGAATCCGGCAAGCGTCGTCTGCGCCCGATATTCCTCACTGCGATGGCCGCGGCGATCGGCGTACTGCCGATGATCCTTTCTGGTTCGCCGATGTGGAGCCCGCTTGCGAGCGTGATCGCCGTCGGCGTGATATGGTCGATGGTCATGGCGCTGCTCACCGTGCCGGTACTGTACATCGCGATGATCAAACCGCATGATAAAAAAGACCTGATGGTAACACCTGTTGCTGAACACCATGAAAACTAAGCTGATACTCCCGATACTCACACTTTGCGCGGCCGCCCTCGCACCCGCATATGCGCAGCAGGCGCAGCCGCTCACGCTTGAACAGGCGGTGGAAATGGCGTTGCAGAACAACCACTTGCTGAATGTGCGTAAGTTGCAGGTGGCCGAAAAGGAAGCCAAAGTAGCCGAAGACGCAATAAAGCGGTACCCGGTAGCGTCGGTAAGCTCGTCGTACCAATACAATGCGAACCTCGGCCAGCTGGTGATCGAGCAGGGATCCTTCGGCGCGTTGCCGCTGGGCGGGACCACTATTGCGCTGCCGAACGAGGAAAAGACTTTCCCTTTGGGCAAACACCACAATTTCAACGCAGGTGTAACGCTCTACCAGCCGATTACCCAGCTTGGAAAGATCAAAACCGGGATCGAGGTGGCTAAAACGGATGCGGAACTGGCGCGCCATGAGCAATCGAGGGCGTCGCTGCAAATCAGGCAGGCGATCGAAAAGTTGTACTATGGTTTGCTGATTACCCAAAAGCAGCAAGACGAGGCGAATGCGAAGATCAAACTGGCGCAATTGCGGCTCTATGATGTTGAAAGTGCATTGCTTTCAGGCAAGACGATCGATGTAAACAAGGCCGGCCTGCAAGCCAACATCGCCGACGAGGAGCAAAACCTTTTGAAACTCCGCATTCAAACGGAAGACTACACGGCCGATTTAAAGCAGCTAACCGGCATCGAAGCGGATAGCGTAACGCTGGCACCGGTAGGTAATGCAGGAATTGCCGCAGGCTCATTGGACAATTACCTGACCAGTGCGGCGACGGCCAATACCGACATTAAAATAGCAAGTCTGACCGAGTTAAAAACGCAAAAGGCGATCCGGGCGGCAGAGCAGGGCAATTTGCCCGACATAGGCCTCGTCGCCGGGTACTCCTACCAGACGGGCAACCTGCTTTTCCCCAACAATAACCCCTTTCTGGGCGCACAGTTCAAATGGAATATTCAGGATTTGGTCGCCAACAAACAGGTAATCCGCCAGCGGCATTTGCTGAGCCAGCAGGCTCGTGAAAATCTGGTCAATACCCAAAACCAGGTCAAAAACGACGTATCTAAAACCCACCGCAAGCTCACACAAGCCACCGCATTGATCGCCGTTGCCGAGAAAGCAGTCAAATACCGGACAGAAGAGCTCAAAGTGCAGACCGACAAGCAGGCATCCGGCCTGAACCTTGAAGCGGATATCCTCAACACGCGCTCGCTGTTAGCCAAAGCTGAGGCCGATTTGCTCGCAGCGCAATTGAATTACCGGTTGGCGCATTCGGATTTGCAACGGCTGACAGGAGAGTAACTAAATTTCACAATTAATTCACATCAGGGATGCATTTCGATACTAGTTTAGTACTTAAATTGTAACCACTACAAAACTTACTTACCTGTTATCCATGAAAAAACGGTTTATCATCTTGTTCTGCCTGTTGGCATTTGCCGGTTGCCGTGACGACAAAGACGCTCCCGCCCCGGAAATGCAGGTGGAAGACAAAGACTGGTACATTCTCCGCGCACCTGAAAACCGCGAAATTCAGGCCGTTTACGGCGATATTGACGGGACTTTGCTGATCACCGACCGCTTTCGGATTTATTATACCAAAGACAAAGGTAAAACCTGGAAGCAGGCCGATTATCAAACCAACATCGGCCTTGCCGGACTGGCAGCCCGTAACGACACGCTGTTCGCGTTAGACACGGAAACCAGCACCAGCAACGATCCGGGCAACCGCTATGCGATCCGACCCTACTATTTCAGCGTCAATGGCGGAGAAAACTGGAAGGCCCTTCCGGCCCGGCTGACGCTCGACGAAATGAAGATCCCTCTTAATTACGCGCATTCGGGCAATGGCATCCGGTTCAGCATCGACCGCGTTTACAATGCCAACGGAACCGTGGACGACCTCGGTATCAAGAGTGAAAGTGGCCGCAAAATCACCTTACCGCAACGCCACGTGCTGATAAGCGTTCAGTTCGACCAAAAATCGAGAATATATGTGGCGGCTTCTGCGCCTTTTTGCGACAAGAACGGGTATCTTACCCTGTGCGACGCGAAAGACGCACGCGGCACTTTGTACATTTCCAAAAAGGCTATCGACTACTGATCCAAGATTGAAATAAGTAAAAAAGGACCGCAGCTTCACGCTACGGCCCTTTTTTGTCCCCCCTACTCGATCTTCGTCAGTGGCGGCACATTCCGGTTGGCGCCGTCATAGCCGACATTCTGATTGATCACCCCCTTCGTATTCGCCGTGATCACCAGCGATGGAATAGGCCACAACACGTGGAATGGCGCCATATTCGCCGTGTTGCCCAGCAGCTGGATCTTCTTCTCATACGTATTGTTGTACCGCATTACCCGGTCGAAATAGTAGTTCTTTTCGCTGAAATTCGTAAGGCTGTAACCATTCAGGCCGGATTTGGCTATGATGTACGAAATGCGGACGAGCTCCGAATGCCGTGGCTCTTCCGCGAACAACTCCCGTGCACGCTCGTGCAGGATGAAGTCGATTGTCACCTCTCCTGCCGCAATGGGTAGCGCTTTCGCGCGCTGACGCACTTTGTTGAGGTCGTCGGCCGCCAACGCGAGCTGGTTTTTCCAGAAATAGGCTTCTGCGCGGAGCAGGTAGGTTTCGGCGAGGCGGAAAATGTACCAGTCGCCATTACCGCCCATCGGCGTGGCCTTGGGATCGTCCTGCGGGTTGTACATAATGTAATGCGGCATCGCGTACACGTGCTTGAAGGTATCCACCTGCGCGGCAAGGAATTTGGTATTGATAGGCTTGCCGAAATCGACCGAAGCGGGGTTATTGTATTTCAGCTCATGAATATCCACCCAGTTAATGTCCGCGCGGCGTAAATCGGTCGTATTGCGCCAGTTCGCTCCTTTGTACGACCAGATATCGTATTGGTAATAGCCTGTCAGCCTGATATTGGCATTACCCCTTCCCAAAGAGTCATACATGGGCCCGCTCGCGACCATACCCGGCTTGCCCTGGCTGTCGAGCACCTGCGGCTGGAACCACTGGCAATTGTAGAGCCGCATCGTGTAAAGGCCCACCGACCGTGCCGCCGGCGGCGCTTCATAGCGGTCGATCGCCGCCAGGATGGTCTCGGTGTTCTGCGCAATGCTGAAATTCTTGGCGCGGTGCAGGTCCCAGATCAGGTTGCGGTAACCCTTCGCGGCGTCTATACCAAAACGTTGGCCCATCAATGCGTACGGGCCGTTGATGACCTTGTTAGCCGCCTCGATAGCCTTGTCGTATTCGAGGTTCGCGAGATAGATTTTGGTCAACAAATGATTCGCCGCGCCTTTGGTGATCACACCCGATTTGGCCGTTGCGGGCAGCCATTCAGCAGCAAATTCGACGTCTGTTTTGATCTTTTCCAGGATTGTCCAACGGCTGTGGGTCTGAAAATCGAGCTTCGCTTCCTGTATTTCCCCACTCAGAAACGGCACATCTCCGTAAGAATTCACGAGGCGATAATACCAGTACGCACGGTGCCACAACGCCTCCGCCAGGATCGCATTCCGCTCCTGCTCCGATTGCCATTGGATATCGTCGATCCTGCTGATGAGCACGTTACAGTTTTTGATCGAAGAGTAAATCACCGTAAACATCGTCAGGAAGCGGTAGTACTGGTCGGTGTTGGGCGTCAGGTTGTAAAAATCGAGCTGCGACCAGGGCGACGCCAGATCGGAGGCGGCATATTCCATCGTCAGGTTCGGCATGGTGCCGGTGCTCTCGTTTTTGAGGTCCTTGCGCATGGTAATCAGCAGCGCCTCCATGCCCGCTTTATCCACGAATACATTCTCCGGGCTGAAAAACGACAACGGTTCCGGTTTCAGCCAGTCCTTGTCGCACGCCGACTGGCTGACCAGCAGAACAGATAATATGAGGTATTTAAAGATCTTCATAATGCTGAGGTTAATGGCTGTTTACAATGAGAGGTTAAGCCCGACTGTGAAGTTTCTGGGCATCGGAACGTTGTTTCCGTCGCTGTCCCACGCTTCGGGATCCCAGCCTGGCCACTTGGTGAAAGTGAGCAGGTTACGTGCGGAAGCAAACACGCGCACGGTATTCACTTTCAGCTTTTTGGAAATATCGGACGGCAATGCGTAGCCGACATTCACGTCCTGCACGCGCAGGAACGACAGTTTTTTGTAAACCTTAATCCCACCCCCGAACACATTGGTATTGGTGTTGAGCCGCGCATATTCGTTGCTCGGGCTATCGGGCGTCCAGTAGGGGAAATCGTTGGTATTGCGCCGGTCGTAGGTGTCGGAGCCGCCTGTTCGCAGGCCTTCCGCAAATGGTGCTATATGGCCCAGTTCGCTTCGGAGGAATACGCTGGCCGTGAAATTTTTCCAGAATGTAAACTCGTTCCGCAGACCGATCCGGAAACGCGGCTGGCGGTATCCGATAAACTGCTTGTCCATCAATGCCTCGTATTTGCCGTTACCATCCACATCCACAGCTTTGAAATCGCCTGGTTGCAATTTGTACACCGCTGCCGCATCTTTCTCAGCTGTTTGCCAGATGCCCGTTACATTATAATTCCACACCCGGTCGATGGCCTGGCCCGGAAACCATTCATTGGAATAGTCGGGAAGCTCCCTGCTAACGGTTTTCCCATCGACGGTTTCTTCTTTATAATCTCCGAATAACCGCTTGATTTTGTTCCTGTTAAAGGAAAACACGAGCCCGCTCCGCCAGGAAAAATTGGTCCGTTCGGTATTGATGGTATTGATAGTCATTTCAAAACCCTTGTTGCCCAGCAAGCCCAAGTTTGTGGTAATGTCTTTAAAACCGGTGATTTCCGGCAAAAGACGCTTCATTAGCAAGTCCGTGGTCGTCATATCATAATACTCCATACTCAGGTCGATGCGGTTTTTGAGCAAGCTCAGGTCCATACCGATGTTGATCGACTTCGTTTTCTCCCAAACCAGGTTCGGATTGGCGAGCGAAGTGTTGTAAACACCCACCTGCACGTTGGTACCATCGTAATACATGGCCGAAAGCAGCTGCGCGAGCGCCGAATAGGCCCCGATATCACGGTTACCGTTCACGCCCCACGATAAGCGGAGCTTCATCTGGCTGACAAAATCCACATTGAAAAACTTCTCCTCCGAGATCTTCCAGGCAATGGCAGCGGCCGGGAAAACTGCCCTCGGCTGCTTCGTCCCGAATGCAGAGAAGCCATCCCGGCGAACCGACGCCGTGATCAGGTATTTGTCGAACAGTGTATAATTAAGCCGTGCCATCGCCGCGTCGCCGGTAATCTGGGTGTCGTTCGTTTCCATGGCCGGGCTCGTTCCATATTGCAGGCCGTGGAAGCCCAGGTTTTCATTCGGTACAAATCCCTGATTCGCGATTTTGGAATACCAGCCCCTGTTGCGCTCGGCGCTGTAAAGCAACGTCACATCGAACTGGTGTACCCCGAACTGCTTGTTCCAATGCAAAAGGTTGTCGAGAATGTACTCGTACGCGGACGCATCCGCACGTGTGCTGTACCCACCCGAGCGCGTGGAGCCCCCGTCGAGGGTGTTGGACGACCAGAAATTGTAGTCTTTCGAAGCTTCGTAACGCGGCTGGAAAGATATTTTGTAGTCGAATCCAAATGGCAGCTTGATCTTTCCGTAAAGCGAGGCAAACAGCGTATTCACTTTCTTCATCCTTTCCTGACCGTAATAGTTGATCAGCGGATTGGCTACGGCAAAACTGTTGGGGTACCACATCGCATTACCATCTTCATCGAACATCGAGCCGTAGGGGCTCATGATGAACATCTGTGGCAGGTTGGCGGGAACCGTACTCTCATCCCGGTCGGCAAACTGGCTGTTTACACCCACATTGAGCCAGTCGGTCACCTTGAAATCGACATTGAGGCGCGAGCGGATGGTCGAAAACTTGTCGCCCCGCAATATGCCCTCGTTGTTCTGATAACCCAACGACCAGTAGTAGGTCACATTCTGCGAGCCGCCGCCGATGCTTACGTCGTAGTTCTGCCGCAAGCCGGTACGGATCACTTCCTTGTACCAATCCACGGTTTTCCCGGCTAGGTAATTTTCGGTTTCGATCGGAAAAAAGCGGAGACGGCTGAGCCATTCCTGGGTATTGTCCGCTTGCGGGTTGTTGCTCGCCGTGCGCCATTGTTCCAGTGAAACACCAGCCGGTAGCGTACCCGGATTGTCATAATAATAAGAAGGACGGTCGGGATTGGTCGCACGCAGCAGGTCGCGGCGGAAGGTCAGGTAGCCATCCTTGTCAAAAGGCTTGAAATCGTTGGCGGTCTGCACCGTGCCTACATTGGCCGAGACGTTGATTACCGGTTTGCCCGTCGCACCTTTTTTGGTCGTGATCAGGATTACCCCTCCTGCTGCCCTTGCACCGAAAACGGCGGCAGAGCTGGCGTCTTTGAGAATGTCCATGGTTTCGATGTCGGCCGGGTTAATGTCGGCGATGCTGCCGTTGAAGATCACCCCATCCATAACCACCATCGGGCTCGAATTGGCCGTCAGCGATTTCGGTCCGCGAATCTGCAATGAACTTCCACCGGCTGCGGAAGTGGCCTGATTGGCATTGAAACCCGCCACCGTCCCGGTCAGCATATCGGTGAGCTGCGTCATCGGCTGGTTTTTGAATGTCTTCGAATCGATCCGGATCACCGCGCCGGTGAGGTCGCTCTTCTTCATGGTGCCATAGCCCACCACCACCAGTTCATCGAGCGCATTTGTGCTCGGTTGAAGGGCAATTTCGATGGCCGACTGGTTGCCAACGGTCACTTCTTTCGTTACATAGCCTACATAACTGAATGTCAGCACATCCGACGCTGCTGCCTGAACGGCGTAACGGCCGTCCGCATCGGTGGTAGTGCCCCGCTGTGTTCCTTTTACGACGACAGTTACGCCGGGCAGGCCCTGCTTGTTCAGACTGTCGGAAATTACGCCGGTAACATCCCTCAGATTTTGCCCGTGCAGCCAAAGCGGGCTGAGCCACGCAAAAAGGACGAGAATACGGACCCACGGGTGGGTTGGTAGTTTTACATGCATAGGATTATGGTTAGGAATTGAAAATGGATTTTCAACGGAAAGCAAACCAAAATCCGGGCATAGCAGTCCTTACCTCGCAATGCGGCTGCGAAGTCATTTATGATGCAATTTCAGCACCAGACAGTATTTAATTTTGGCTTATAACAATGTTACAAGGAATTTGATCGGTATCCACGATAATTACCGAAAATAGTACCGATAACGTTCTCGAAGGCCCCCCTCTCATCGGTCCATCGTCAAAAATTCCCCAAACCCTGCCGAAGCCGTATCCGCCACCGTCCCGTCCGGCCTCCGGTAAATCAGGTAAGCCTCTATTTCCGGGTGGGTACGGAGTATTTCAAACGCCCCGTCGACGCCTGCGGCGAGGAGCGCATTGTCGAAGCCGTCGGCGGTGATCGCATCGGGCGCCACTACGGTCGCGCTGATGATCTCCCGGCGTACGGGAAAGCCTGTTTTGGGATCGATGATGTGGGAAAGCCGCATTCCGCCCGAGTCCCTGAATTTGCGATAGCTGCCCGAGGTGGTCACGGCGCGATCGCCAATGTTAATTACCTCGCGGATCACGGGTGCGTCGAATTCTGTGACGGAAGGCGCTTCGATACCGATCCTCATCGGCTCTTTGTCAGGTAGTTTACGGCCTTTTGTACGAATCTCCCCTCCTACTTCAACCATGTAATTGGCGATCCCGCGCGCTTCCAGGAACCCGGCGATCACATCCACCGAATAGCCCTGTGCGATGCCGTTCACATCTACCTGTATGCAAGGAATAGCCTTCAAAAGCCAGCGCCCGCTTACCTGCAATTTATCAGACCCGACGCATACAAGCAGTTCCCGAATGGCAGCGCTGTCGGGTAGGGTATCCGTAGCTTTTGCGCCGAAACCCCACGCCTGTACGAGCGGGTACACGGTGATGTCGAAAAGCCCGTTGGTCGCGCGGTAAATCTGCATGGACTTCTCCACGACGCGCGCAAAGTGCCCATCCATCTCTATGCCTTCCTGCGACGCATTGAACCGGCTTATCAGCGAGCCGGGCACGTAAATGGAGAGCGATTCGTCCAGACTTTTGAAGATGCTGTCGATCTGCGTTTTATGCACCGCTTCACGGTCGGCATACCAGGTAACGGCATAGGTCGTGCCCTGCGCCTGCCCGGAGATCCGGTGAGCTTCCGGGATCGCAGCGGGCCGCAATGCACTCATTAAAAAGCACATTGCGCCTGCTGTGGGCCCTGCCAGATTCCGCAACCGCTTCATCAGGCGGAATATTCCGGTTTCCAGTACTGCACCTTTTCCGTATCCGCAGCGGCGTTGCCCATGTGAATGGCGATCGAGCCGTCGCGGCCGGTTTCGACATTTGAAACAGGTTCCTTTTTGTTCCTGACGCATTCGGCGAAATCCTTCAATGCGAACACTGTCGGTTCCAGCTGTTCTTCACCGGGCTTCCCGAACTTGACTTCCACGCCTTTACCCTGGGTGGTTACGGCAATGGTAGCGCCAGTAACGCCGTCTACTACCCCTTTGGCATTGTTGGTAATTTCCGGGTAAATCAATGCCTTGTCACGAAGGATTTCCACGGTTGCCTTATCGCCGAGAATGCGGATGCTGTAACCATTATACGCATTGGAAAGCACCGAGGTCACGCTCGCTTTCACGCCGTTGGGATAGTCGTAAACGGTGCGGATGTTGTCATAGGTATCCCGACCGTCCTTCCAGTAATTGATACCGCCCAGACCAACGACCTTAACAGGCCGGCTATCTGTAAGGTAATTGACGACGTCGATCTCGTGCGCGCAAAGCTCCGAGAGCGGCCCGCCGCAATATTCGCGGTACATGCGCCAGTTGATCGCGCGCTCCATTTTCGGGTCTTTCACGGGGAATCGCCAGTTCGAATTGCGGTTGTACTGGCATTCGAAATGGGTGATCTTTCCCAACCAGTTTTCTTTCATGATCTCCTTCACCCGATGATACAACCCATAATACCGGTATTGGTAGCCGATTTGAAAAACCAATCCAGATGCTTTCACTTTTTTCACCAGGTCGATGGCCTGCGGAATGTCGTAAGTCATCGATTTTTCCAGATAAATGTGCTTCCCTGCCTGTAATGCGGCAATGGCCATGGGGTAATGCAGGAAAAGCGGCGTGGCGATCACCACGGCATCGATCGACTTGTCGTCGAGCAGCTTACGGTAATCGGTGTAGCCTTTGGCATTTTTCGCGGCGAGGCTAAGGCCCTTTTGCAGGTTTTCGGGAATAATGTCGCAGCACGCCACGAGCTCGTAGTCGGGCATTTCACGAATTAACGTCGCCAGGCCGGCACCCCGCGAACCGGTCCCGATAATCCCGAGGCGGATTTTGTCAGCCGACGCGACGGCTTTCCCAAACGCGGGTGTAATGGCGCTTGCCAACCCTGCTCCTGCGATAGCGGCGAGGCCGGTTGCAATGAAATCTCTTCTGGTCGATAATGATTGGGTCATGGGTGGGAATGGTCAGATGTGGTCAGGAATGGTCAGATGTGGTTGGAGTGGTGGCAAAGAGGGCTTGCGGGCACGTGCCCGCAAATGTAAGTATTTTTTAATCAGATCGAAATGAAAAGGCCGGAGAAAAATTGAGGCATAAAAAAGTCCCGGCCGTGTGCTGCCGGGACATGACCAGTGAGCGGCTCAGGGCCTCACAAAGCGAAGCCCTGCCGAAATCCCCACACGGTACGGCTGATAGTAGAACGGGTTTTCGATACCTTTGACCTTAACCGGGCTAAACTCGGCATAGGGCCCGATGCTGAATGCCGTATTTCGACTGACAGCAAATTGTTTTCCTAATCCCAGATTGATCCACCCGAGGCTCTGGCTACTGTTTAAATCATGCGAATACTCCGCTCCGAAGGTTGCAAAGAACCTGCTGACCGGCGAATGCCCCCAACGCAATTGCCTGGAAATGCCAATGCCGAGCATTGAAAATCTCCGGCCCTCCTCTATCCTGTCGCCCTGGCGAACGGTTTGGTACTGCCCTTTATCATCGGGTTTGACGAGGTAGTTGTTGTTGGCAACCTCGTAAGAATAGGTTTGCCGGAAACTGCTGAAATGCAGCTGCAACTGAATGCTGTTTCGCTCCACACCCCCGCTGAATTTGTAGCCCATCGACTTCGCCGTAAACAGCGACGGAAAACTGAAATTCTGAAAATCATTCGCCGCCGAAGACGGAACGGTCAAAATCTGGTATGAATGCAATGCCGCCGCATTGAAAAGCCAGGCGATCCGCGCCGGGTTGGTCACAATTACCTTCGCCGGCTTGTACGCAGGTGCCACAACGCCGCGCAAATGCAATGGTACCTGCGTCTCCTTTAATGGCATCGCAGCCAGCTCCTCCAACGACGCGACGTGAACGGCCGAATCTGCCGGGGCAGGCATTTCATCGGGCAGTACGGCCTGCATTTTGTCAGAAACAAGGCCGGAACCGATCATCTGTCCTTCCGTTACCTCGCGGGCATTGGCAACTGGTAACCTTTCATCCCCGCTTACAGTGGCGCCCGGGACGCTTCCGGAATGCGAGCGATGTACCTTCGCTGCCGGCTTGCTACCCAGGTCTTTCACAAAAACACTTTTCACTACGCTTTCCGGTCGTAAATCATGTTGTTTTACAACCAATTTCCGCGGTTCAGATGCATGATCCGACCTTTCCAGAACGGAATTATCCGCCGACGCTCCGGCCGGGCTTGCCGTGCCGGGCTTCACCGAGGCTGGCTCATATGCGACTCGCGCTTCGCCAGGCATACCGAACGGCGCTCCGATTTCGCGCACATAGCGGCCAAGCAGGATCCCGGAGACCGAAATCAGTACCAGCGCGCTGGCGAACCACCAATATCTTCCTGTGCGTGCGGGCTTTACGCGGGCACGTATGCGGTCGAGCGCGTTGGGATTGGGCTGTTCTTCATAGTCATCAAACTTGCGTTTGAGGACGTCGCGCAGCGCTTCGTTTAACTTGTCCTCAGAAGTTTTCATGATGCACTATTCCTTTTAGTTCCAATTTTTTTATTAGCAGGTTACGTCCTCTCATGAACTGCGACCGGGCCGTGGCGTCCGACATGGACAGCATATCACCAATTTCGGTGTGTGTATAGCCGTCGATCAGGTGCAGGTTAATCACCGTCCGGTATTTATCCGGCAGCTCGTTAATGAGATCCAGCAGGTCTCGGACGTTCATCTGGTCGATCATCCGCACATAGTCGTCCGATTCCACCTGCCATTCCACGCCGTCGAGCGAGCTGTGCATTTCTTCGTTTTTCGTCGTCCGGTTGTAATAGTTAATCGCCGTCCGGATCACCGTCACTTTCACCCAGCCGTCTACGGCTTCGGGGTCTTTCAGGTCGTTGATACTGTTGAATACCTTCACAAACGCATCCTGAAAAATATCGTCGGCCTCGGCGACCGTGCGGGCGTAACGCCGGCAGATACCCGTCATCCTGGCCTTGTACCGCTCGTAAAATACGGTCTGCGCCCTCGGGTCCTGGTTCTGGCAGGCTTTCACGAGGCTTGTTACGCTGTCGTATTTTTTAGAGAGAAAGAATTTCATCAAAGGAACGTTGGCTCAGGAACTTACTTAAACTTAGTTAATTAACATTTATAGATATAATGTTACTGTGTAACTTTTGGTCAACATGTTAAAATCCTTGTCAAAATAAATCTGGCATTGCGAGGCACTGCCGACCCTCACTGCAATGTAGTAGCTGGTAAGGTCATTTACATTGTTCATCAGCCGGGTTTCAAACTCATAGCCGCTCAGTTCAGGCTGGCTGTCAAGGTATTGTTTGATCGGCTCAGGCAGGGTTTCGAGATTCGAATAGTTGCTGATCATCCCCGAGGGCGAAAAATAGATGCTGTTCCAGCGGAGTTTTCCTTTTTCATCGAACAGCATCGAAACCGTTTCATAGTTATTGCCGATCTTCTGGCGGGTAAATATCTGGTACCGTTTCGTATCATCCATCCGCACCCAGGTGTAGCCCATTGTGAATGCCATATCTTTCGTATTGATAATGGTGTCTTTCACAAAAGCCGGCAAGTCCGCAATTTCGTAAGTTGCGATTCTGTACAGGTTCTGATCAAACACCGCCCAGCTGTTAGAAGTCGGAGTAGCGCCTGCCCACAGAAATGCATAATTCTCACCTTTGTAATTGTAAACCAGCTTATTACTCCAGCTGGCAGCATAGTATGCGGTGGTATAGGCAGACAATGTCCCGCTCCCGAATATCGTTTTTTGCAACGAGGTCTGTAATGTGGCTGGTACACCATCAGGCATGATCTTGAATGTCTCCCACATCTTGCCATAATCCACCAGCGACGAATACCGGTCGGCATCCGATTTGAGCTTCACCTCCCAGATTTTATCGGCCAATATAGGCTTGAAAACCAGCTCCTCGGCTTTCGGAAACTTGGACTTCACCACTTTCACCGCAGCTTCGGGTATCTCCGTTCCGGGGTCAACGGGCCGAAGGTCATTCAGGTTATTGCAACCCGAAAGCACAACGGCCAAAATAATTATGAGAGCGAGGGGTTTCATAGACTTAAATTTCAAAAAACGACGCAATAGTACTGTTGACGTGCACCTGTCTCTCCATATATCCACATTTGCTTCAACACTAACGTGTAGGTTTTATCCTGGTACTCATACTGGAAGCGCATCGAACCGGACTTCCGGCCTACCTTCGCTTCCTCAAATGTTATCAGCTGCTTATAAGCACTTTTGTCAAGTCTCATCGTAATGCCCTTCGGTATGATAGGTAAATCATCCCCCCGGTTTTCCCAAGGCAGAAGCAGGTTATTCTCTTTCTCATCCCAGTTATAGATAAGATCAAGGGAACGGAGGTAAAACATATTTACGTTGAACGTCCTCGCATTACCCAGAAAAACAGTGTTTGGAAATTCGAATCCCATGTAGTAGTAAATTTTCCTACCGTCGCGGAGGGTTAAAAATACCTTCTTCATGATTTCGCCATAAAACGGATCGTCTTTGAGATACGTCGTATCGGTCCCACTCACGCCATACCATTCGTCAATCAGGTAAATACTTTTGCCTAAATTCGGCATCACGTCTTCTTTTTTTAGCTCAGGCTCAGGCGGTACAATTTCTGCCGGGTCATTTTTCTTCTTACACCCCAGCAGCATCGCCAATACAACGGCGCAGGCAAACCAACTCTTCATATATTATTTACTAATAACCAATACATTATCACGTTTCTCGCCTTATTTTTCCGCCGATTCAATCTCAAAAAACGACATAATATTGACGCTTGGGCTCGCTTGCTGCATACGCCCACATTTGCTTCAACAACAGCGTGTAGGTCTTCCCATCATACTCGTAGTGAAAGCGCATATTCCCCGTTGTCCGCGTAGCTTTCGCTTCCTCGAATGTTTTCAAGCGATTGTACCCCTTTTTATCCAACTTTATTTCAACGCCTTCCGGGAACAGATACGGCAGGCCATCCGGCTGTGAAAAACCTTTCATAAACATTGTCCCTTCCTTCTCATCCCAACCGTAGTTCATATGCAATGGCCGGAACCAGGCAATACTTAAATTGAATGTCTCCGCTTTTCCGAGAAAATCCTTATTGGGAAAGCTTTCACCGACATAATAATCCACCCATTTGTCGTCCACAAAAATCAGAAACACGGATCTCATGACAGCTCCATAATAAGGATCGTTCTTCATAAACGTCGTATCCTTCCCACTCACTGCGTACCATTCGGCCATTTGGTAGGGATTCCAGCTCAGGTTCGTCATGACATCTTCCGTTTTCAACACCGCCTCGGGCTGAACGTTCTCTCCCGGGTCATTTTTCTTTTTGGAACACCCGGATAACATCGCCAATACTACGGCGCAAGCGAACAAAATCTTCATAACAATACTGTAACAATCAATTATTCAAGGGTATACAAAGTACTTCGCAAAAGCCTGCTGGCCGGGCTCGCGGTAGTATTGGTACATAGGTTTCATGGTAATTTTATAGGTGACGTTGCCCAGCTTCGGATCGTTGTCTTCGTAAATAAACCGCATACTAGGCTTGACCGCTGCATTTTTCGCCTGTTCCATCGACATGTTCACATTGAAACTGCCCGGATCGAGGTAACCTTTTTTGCCCGGAACAATCATCGGAAAATACGTGGTTGTCCGCATCGTCTCGACGCCCAGCGTACCCATTTCTTCGTTCCATTTCAAATTCATTTCCGTAGGCAGGAATATGCGGATATTCAAAACGAATGTCAAGGCATTGCCAGGAATTTCGGTGTTAGGGGTCGGGGTTCCGCCTCCGTGGAACATGATTTGCCCGTTTCCTTTATCAATGTAGAAGTTCAGGAACGCCGCATTTGCGTAAAGCCTCAAAAGCGTGTCGGCCTTGAACATATCCACCGAATCCTTGCCCGAAAACCGCCAGGCATCGGTAATGTAGAACGAAGTTCTTGCGAGCAACGACGAAACCGTATCTCGGTCCAGGCGGATAGGATCGGGTTTGGGATCTTGCCTGGGATCGTCTTTCGAACAACCGAATTGCCATGCGGCGAGCAGCAGGAAACAACCTATGGATAGAAATCTCTTCATAACCGGTGTCTGATTGACGAACGGATGCAACGTTTTTGCATTTCCAATAACAGGGACACGAATGCGCGTTTCAAGCGTGGCGATCGCCTGAGTTTTTTTAGTTTGTAAATAAAAAAGCATTGCGATGGCTGTCACAATGCTTTAAAGTTATAGAGAGGCATTCTATTTTTCGGGAAAATAAACCCGAACGTCAGGGTGCATGGTATAAAACCGGTATTGTTTGCCATCGAACACCGGGAATCCACTCGAAGAATCGTTACCGATAATCGGATTCCCTTCATATTTCTTCCAGTGGACGAGGTCTTTTGAAACAGCCACATTCATCGTCCACTCGCGCCAGTCCTTGAATGCGGACGCGTGGTAGTAGGCGTAGTAAAGGCCTTTGTGCTGAATGATCTTGTTGAATGCGACGGCAAACGCGTCGTACTTTTCTGGCCCGGCGTTCAGTACCGGTTCGTCCTGAACGTTCGTCCAGGTTTTCAGATCTTTGCTGGTCGCCAGCCACACGGCTGCGTCGTTCCTTTCGTAGAAGAGGTACCAAATGCCTTTTTCCTTCCAGATCGCCGGTGTTCCGTAAGGGCCTTTGCTAAGGGGCGAGCCGTTCTTGAGACGAATGTCGATGGCGCCCCGGTCCTTCCAGTGGATGCGGTCGGTTGAAGTCAGCAAATGCGCGATGTCGTCCTTACTCTCGGCGAACATATAATAGGTGCTCCCTTCTTTCAACACACACATATCTTCCACCCACAATGTGCTGTGAATGGGGTTTTTCGCGTAACGGGTCCATTTCAGGCCGTCGTCCGAAGTGGCCAGCCCGAGGTATTTCATACTGTCGCCCGTGGCTTTGGTATAGCCGGTGTACCACATGTAATATTTGCCGCCCTCGCGCAGGATGTACCCGCGTTCGCGGATCTTCTCGTCCCACGTTTTCGGGTCGCCGGTTCCTTTGAAGAGCGGGTTACCGGCATAGGCCTTGAATCGGACGATTTCGGCGGGGAATTCATCGGCACTTTGAAATGCCAGCAACATCGACGCGGCTGCCAAACCTAACAATGCGAAAAGAGTGATGCGTTTCATGGGAAATGATGGTCAGGGGTTGTCGGGAGGTAGTCAGGGGGTTAGCGGCGCTCTGTGACGTTGGTTGGAACGCGTTCGGCAATGCGATTGATCTTTCCTTTTTGTTTAACCAGATCAAATGCATCAAACAGTTCTCCGGTAGCCGTGAAGGTGTCGAAAGAAAGCTTTTCGCCTTCCACGTTTACTACATGGAAAAGTTGCGTGTAAATGGCCGAACGGTCCATCCATGCGGCGCGATCGACATTCGAATCCGTCATTTTCGGCCCGCTCACCGACACCACGTACATCGTCCCCGACTGCGCGCCTTTTTCCGCCATCGGGATATTGGCCATCCCGCGTGCGTAGGTATGATCGTGCCCTTGCAGCACGAGGTCGACCTTGTATTGGTCGAACAACGGTTTAAAAGTCTCGCGCATGCGCTTGTTGTCACGGGTGGTTTTGGGTGAAAAAATCGGGTGGTGGAAGGTAATGACCGTCCATTTGTTGGGATTGCTTTTCAAAATGCCTTCCAGCCACTCTTTCTGTACCTGCGTCCATTTCTCCGAAACATCCACCTGATCCGAGTTTAATGAAATGAACCTTACGCCCTGAACATCTGCATAGTAGCAAGTTTCTTCCAGTCCCTTCGGGCCGTTCTCGGGTAATGTAAACTGAGGCCGCCAGAATACCGACGTCGTATTAATGCCCTCCGGGGTATCGAAATGGTCGTGATTGCCTGGTGTGGGAAATGCGGGGATCATGGAGTGGATAAAGCCACCGCCTCGGAACCAGTCGCCCCATTCGACGTCGCGGTTGGCTTTGTTGATCAGGTCGCCCGCGTAGATGGCCAGGCGCGCGTCTGGCGCCTTCGCATATGCCTCACGCGCCACGCGCGACCATAATGAGGAGATATTCACCTGAACATCTCCATAATAAATGAAGGACAGCTTCTGGTCGCGTGTACCGGCGGTTGTGAAATGGATCCATTCGCTCCACCCCTGCTCCCCGCCCACCCGGTACGCATATTTGGTACCGGGTTGCAGGTTTTCGAAAATGATGGAATGGTAATTGGCCGTTGGCGTATCCTCCCAGACGAGCTTCTGCGTGCTGGCTTTATGCTTTTTAGCCTTTGACACAAAACGCGGATCGGCCTCCGCCACCGCGATTTCGGCGAAACTTTCCGACACCGCGTCGGAAGTCCGCCAGTTGACCGCCATCGAAGTCGACGGATCGGCCGTCACGTTGAGCACAATGCGGTCGGGCGATGCCGTGGGGGCATAGAGCTCGGCATTCTGCGCGGAAACAGCCAGTGCCCACAAGGCCAAACTACCCGTTGTAATAATTTTTGAAATACTGTTTTTTAAATACATACTAAAAACCGGCCTGAGCCGAACGGTTACCAGGGCGCCGAAGTACCTTTCAGCAGCCACATTTTTGAATATTGATGGTCCTTACTCTGCCCGGTCGGAACATAACTGGTCGGTTCCAGCTTATCCACCGCCGCATTGTAATTGACCAGGTATTTGACATCCGCATTGGCGATCGGGTACACGAAACGCACCGGGATAGCCGCACCGAACTGCGCCGCCGGGCCGGTTTTAAGTGCCGGAAAGCCCGTCCTCCTCCAATTGAACCACGGTTCGATGCTCAGCCAGCCAGCGATCCATTTCTGTTCCGAAATCCTTTCCAGCTTGTTGGCCGCCGAGGCGAGGTTCACCGCATTTTGAGCATAATATTTATCAAAACTGAAACCGCCCGCCACCTGCGCATTGCATTTGTCCAGGGAAGCCTTGATTGCACTCTTATAATGATCCTCCGCCGTGCCGGAAATGCCCCAGCCGGCATCCAGCGCAGCCTCGGCCAGCATAAATTCGACTTCGGAATAGGTAATGAGGTTCATTTTCACATACGCCTCGGTATTCGTTCGGTAGCGGTTGTGCAGGAACGAAATGTACGGGCTGCGCTCGGGATTGTAAGCCGCGCCGTCGTCGCCCTTGTTATAGGAAGCCGCGTCCACGACGGCCAGGCCAACGGGCAGGCCCACATATAGCGACGTATCCACATTGGCCGTCTTGGCCGGCATGTACTTCACCGTAAATGTTTCACCAAATGCATTCGTCACGGTTTTGTCTGTCGCGGTGGTGGTTTTCGCATCCCATTTGTTCAAAACAGGCTGGAACCAGCGGTCGCGGCGCGGATCGCCGAGGGCTGTCAGCTTGTCGATAAATGGTTTGGCAGGTTTGATGTAATACAAAGGGTTGCTCGCATTCAGCAAACCGCCAACGGCTGAATTATCCCTGGTGGTGCCGATGAATGCCAGCGACGCATCGTCGGTATTGGCTGTAAATGTGGCACTTGCGGCGTCTTTAAATTCAACCGCAATGTCGATACCGGCTGCGGCTACCTCCGCTTTTTTGGCCGAGAGCCTTAACGCATACCGCATCCGCAAAGCGTTCGCGAATTTCTTCCAATTGGCAGCCTTTCCGCCATAAAGCACGTCCGATCCGGCGCTTACCACGTCGGTGGCGCCAAGGCTTCCGAGCAAGGTGGATGCGGTTTTAAGATCGGTGAGAATGCCTTTGTACACGTCGGGCTGGCTGTCGTATCCGGGATAATATTGTTCACTGGCGGCTTTTAGCGCTTCCGAATACGGAATGTCGCCGAAAAGGTCCGTCATTAAACCAAATACGAACGATTTCATGGTTAAGGCTATCGCCTGGAAGAAACGATTGTTATCGCGCACCGCCGCCTGGTACATCAAATCGTTGTTTTTCAGAATATTATAATACTCCGACCAACTTGCCGCCGACCAGCCATACTGGTTGATCTTCATAGCACCTTCATTGGTCCCCATTTGAATGTATTGCATTGCGCCCGAAAGGTCGGAGCCTTCCGCGCCCAGCGCATAATACGCCCGTGCCGAGTGCGTGAGCACGTAGCTCATGATGTAGTTCGCCGATACTTCCTCGGGACTGTTGGGGTTTTCGTTGACCTTGCTCAAATCCTCGCAGCTCATCAGCAACAGCGCCATTACGGCCGCAAGGCTATATATGATTTTAGTAATTTTCATGATCACAATCGTTTAGAAATCTACATTCAGCTTCAAACCCACCGAGCCTGTCCACGGCATTACATTATAATATTCGACACCCTGCATCCAGGCCGAGCCATCCTGCCGGAATGCACGCTCGGGATCGATGCTCACGCCGGCGGCCGTCCATTCGTACAGGTTGTTACCCACGATGGACACCGACGCATTCTGCAATTTCAGCTTGTCGGTCAATGCTTTGGGCAAATGGTAGGTAATGGCGATCTCGCGCAGCTTTACGTAGGTCGCACTGTACATATTCTCGCTCGGGAAAGGGCGTGTGGAATACCGGTAGGCATTGAAAGGATCCAGCCAGACGGTGTTAGCACCGCCGAGGTTCTCGACGTAAGCGGTATTACCCTCTGCGTCTTTGGTAGTTCTGACGCCCACGTTAAAGCTGGCATCTTGCACGCGGGTGTCCTTTTTAGTACCCGTCCATGCATCGAAGCCGCCATACTCCGCATTGCGGCCACCTACCCATTTGCCCAGAAATGCTTCCGGATTCGCCTTGATCTGCTGGTCTATCGGGCTATTCCTGTCGTACGGAACGCCGGAAAGTGATCTTTCGAGCTGGCCGTTGTTGCCGAGGAACATCATGGTATTGGAATAGAACGAACCGCCCTGGCGCCAGTCGATGTTGGCGAACAGACTGAAATTCTTGTAGCGGAACGTCTGCTGGATACCCATCAGGAAATCGTGGTTATAGTTGCCGATCTTCCGGATGTGGTTAATATCGGTGTCGGTCTGGTACAGCCCACCGCTTGTCAGGATCGGGTAACCATAGTAAGGCGAGTTCTGGTCGGTCACTTTCAGCATGGGTTGCTGGTAAATGTCGCCCACGTCACCGCCTACGTACGTGCGCACCTCCGCGCCGCTGTACGAGTTGAACGAAAAGTAGGTAATACCGTCAGCCAGACGCTTGATGCGCGTGCGGTTCCGCGTGAACGAAACATTCACCTCCCAGTTGAAGTTGCGGCCTTCCACAGGGGTTGCATTAATGCCCAATTCAAACCCGCGGCTCTGCACCAGGCCGGCGTTGATCAGCTTGCTGCTCGAACCCGATTCAATAGGGATACCGATTGTGAGCACCTGGTTCTTATTGTTCCGCACATAATAGGTACCCTCCAAACCGAGCCTGTTTTTGAGGAATTTCAAATCCAGACCGATCTCGTTGGCGCTCGAAATCTCGGGTTTCAGGTTATTATTTTTCAAAATATCGTTCTGGTACATCCGCTTGGTCGAACCCCAGTCGGTATCGGCAAGATACGTCTGGCGGAGGCTGTAAGGCGCCACGTCGTTACCCACCTGCGCCGATCCCGCGCGGAACTTGGCGAGCGAAATCCAGGAAGGCAATGCGAATACATCGGAGAGGATCACGCTCAGCGATGCGGAAGGATAGAAATACGAGCGGTTATCCTTCGGCAGCGTGCTGGACCAATCATTGCGGGCTGTGAGATCCAGGAATGCGTAGTTTTTAAAGCCGATCGACGCCGACGAATACACGCCGTACAGCAGCTTGTGCGTCCATTGGCTATTGTAAATGATCGTCCCCGGCGCGCCGTTCGCAATGGTGTACAATCCCGGCGAAACGAGCTCGGTGGTTGCATTACTGATGAAATTCGAGCGCTGTTCGAGCCGGTTGGCGCCTGCCAGGATATTCAGGCTCCACGTTTCGTTGAAATTTTTCTTCCAGCTGGCTATGAAATCGAGGTTGGTCTCCTTGCGGTCGTTCATTTCGATCTCGTAACCACCCTTTACGGCCTCGTAGTTGCTGTAAGCCTTTTTGGCCTCCAATTTTTCCTCGTACGCGTCGCGCGAAAAGCGCCCCATGAGGGAGAACTCGCTGGTAATGTCGTAATCGAGCTGCAACTTGCTCACGGTACGGTTGCGTTTGAAGCCAGTCGGATTTTCGTAAGCGATGAAGTACGGGTTGTTTTGCTTCGATTTATAAACCCGCTGCTGAATCCCCTCCTGGCCCGGCATCCAGTAGTCCGCCAGATCAAGGATATTGACTTGTGCACCCATTTCATAAATGCTCCGTACCGGCGAATTACGGCTGGCGTCGATGAGCGGGCGGTTGTCGGAACCCGATTCGGAAACATTGAAATTGGCCTGTGCGCGTAGTTTATCGGTAATATTGTAGGTGGTATTCAGTGCCAGGGTCAGCCTTGAAAAGTCGGTATTGGGCACGATACCCTTGTTTTTCATATTACCAACCGAAAGCCGGAAGTTACCCTTATCGTAATTACCATTCACCGACACATTGTTGGTATTGGTGGTCCCGGTCTGGAAAAAGTCCTTGAAACGGTTGGGATACGAAACCAGCGGCGCTTTCTGCCCGTTGCTGTTCCATTGCACCCATTGCTCGCCCACATCGAGCCGCGGCCCCCAGCTTTCATTTTCCTGCTCTTCCAGAATATGCGCACCGCTTTTGCCCGAACCAAACTTGTTCTGCACCGGCACATAACGCAGCGGTACTTCGAGCACCATGGCCGTATTCAGCGAAACACCCAGGCCCTTCTTGCCGCCCCGGCCCGATTTAGTGGTGATCAGAATCACCCCGTTACCTGCCCTCGAACCGTACAATGCCGCCGCGCTCGGCCCTTTCAGCACCGAAATATTGGCAATATCATTCGGATTAATGTCGGAAATCGCGTTACCCATGTCGGCACCGGCGAAGCTGTTGTCCAGCTTGTTAGCCACCGGCACACCGTCGATCACGAAAAGCGGCTGGTTGTCGTTGTTCAATGAGTTGGCCCCCCTGATCATGACATTCACCGTAGAACCGGCCGTTCCGTCCATTTGCGAGATCTGCACACCGGCCACTTTGCCCGATAATGCGTTCAGGACGTTGTTTTGCGGCGTCTGAGTCAATGCCTCGCCCTGCACATTCCCTACCGAATAGCCCAGTGAGCGCCTGTCGCGGGTAATGCCCATGGCGGTCACGACGGCCTCTTTCAGGGTTTCCACGCTTTCCTGCAAACTCACGTAGATCACCGACTGACTCCCCACCTCTACGCTCTGGCTGTTGAAACCAATGTAGGAAAAGATCAGTACCGCCCCTTGCCCGGGCGCCCCCTGGCCAGGCACATCGATGAAAAAGTTACCTGCAACATCGGTCGAAGTGCCGGTTTGCGTGCCCTTCACGAGGATATTCACACCCGGCAGGGGTGCGCCGTCTTTCGAAGAAGTCACTTTTCCCGTTACCGTCCGGGCAGGCACCGCTCGGAGTTCGGGCAGCATTTCCCCGTCCAGCGACGAATCACCTACGCTCTTTACGGGCGTCAGTACGATCTGCCTGCCCATGACCTTGTATTTAAGCCGCATCGGGTCGAGGATTTCATCCAGCACCTTCGCCAGTTTTTCTTCCGTTACCTGAAAAGAATATTTACGGCTTTCGGTAATCAATTCGGGCCGGTAGGTAAACCGTACCTGGGTCTGTTTCTCGATGGTCGACAGGATCTGCACCGCGCTCTGGTTCTGAACGCTGAGGCTGATACGACGGCTCAGCAGGTCTTGCGCACCTGCCCTGCCCGCTATCGAAACGGCTGCAATACTCACGGCAATACAGAGCTGCATCAGGGAAAAGCGCATCAGTCGGTGGAGTATTTGATAGTTAAATAGCTTTTTTTTCATTACGTTTAAACCGGTTCTTGTTTTCGAAAAGAGACAATAACACTCCTTGCATCCTGAAAGGGTCGGATGTTCACAGTACATTCGGTAAGGAGCCTGAGCCGGTAACGCTGGAACCGTTGCCGGCTTTTTTGTGGGTAATGGACGGCTATTCGGTCATAGAGGGATTGGGGTTAAGGTTTGGGTTTAAGGACGGTCAATTGCAATGCGGGTCGGAGATCCTGATCTTCGCGCCGGTAACCTGATAGTCGGCTTCAATGGCTTCACAGATCACGCCGAGTATTTCAAACAGCGATTCCTCCTGTACCGAGGACGTGAGCCTGCAACCGGCCACAGCCTCTTTGTCGTACATGATTTCAATTCCATAAGCCTTGCCGAGCGAGTCGAAAATGACGCCGACAGGCGCATTGTTGAATGTAAATCCTGCCGGCCCAGCCTGCGGAATGACCGGCTGCGGCGCTTTCACGAGTCCCATGCTCAGCCGCTCTTCCTTCCTGAAAAACGACGCCTGCTGGTTCGGCGAGAGCACGACCGACTGCGTCTTGCGCGGCGCACGCGCTTCTACGGACACGCTACCCGTGCGTACCTGCACGGATGCGACATTTTCCCTTTCAAATGACCGCACCGTGAAACTCGTGCCCAGCACGCGGGTAGTCAGCTCGCCGGCATAGACAAAGAATGGTTTGGAAGGATTTCGTTTTACATCAAAAAATGCCTCGCCCGAAAGGTATACCTCCCGCTTTCCGCCGTGCATTATTTCCGGAAAACCGATGCGGCTGCCTGGTGCAAGCGTTACACCGCTGCCGTCGGGCAGTCGAACCACCTTATCGGCTTTGGTTTCGTTGACCTCCTCGTGCAGGTTTTCCAGCTGTTCGGTGCGTTGTGCATAGAGGGTCTCCGGCTCTCGCTGCCATCGCCGGATCGCCCAGCCGGCCAGCAATACCACTACCGCCGCGGCGGCATACCGCAGCCAGCTCAGCCGGTAAACAGGACCCGAAACCGGTACTTCATCCATCTGCCCGGTTATTTGCGCCCAAATGAACCCAGCTTCCTGCTCGTCGAATGCCGGGCGGGAAAGTTCTGCAAGGTTCAGGACGGTCTGCCGTGCCTGGGCGATTACTTCCTTCTGATGGGGATACAACTCTCCTATCTGCTGCCAGAATGCGTCTCCGGCCGCGTCGGGCGACTTGGACCATTGAATGAAGGCGTCGTCCTGGATGAAATCCGCTAACGTGTAGGTCTGGTATTTTTCTGTCATGGTAAAAACCTTTCAAACCCCTAAATCGGGCGAATGCAGGTTTGTACTCAGCGGCCTGAAAAATTTTGCAGAGCGGAAAGAAAAACGAGTAAGCCGCCCGCGGTTTCGAAGAAAAGCCGCAGCTGTATAATGGCCCGGTGCAGCAAGTTCCGCACCGACTGGTTGTTCATTTGCATCATTTCGGCAATCTCGTCGAGCGAAAAACCATGCAGGTAGCGCAGCTGAACAGCTTCGCGCTGCCTCGGCGAAAGACGGTTGATTGCCTCGGCCAGCTTTTCATAGCTATCCGAAGGGCCATCATGGCCGAAAATGGCCGTTTCGAATGCATTTCCCTCCTCGGCCAGGTCCGCCACCAGTCCTATATCGGTATGAAGGCGCTCGGGGTGCTTTTCAAGGTTCCGGATAATGCGGTTACGCAGCGAGCGGAAGAGATAGAATTTGATGGAATCGGTCATGGCCAGATGCGCCCGGCGCACCCAGATGTGCAGAAAAAGATCCTGCACACTGTCACGGATCAGCTGCCGGTCGGATGTGATCCGGTAGCCATAGCTCAGCAATTCATCGATGTATTTCTCGTAAATCGAGGCAAACGCGTCCCTGTCGCCGGTTTGAAAGGCGCTCCACAAGAGCATATCGGCATTTGCTTCTTTCAATGGAGATCGGTGGTTTGGGGACATTACCACGATATACTGATTTTTTTACTTGAAATACTACCAAAAAATCAACAATATCCTGATATACTGCTAATAATACAGAATGATCAGCTGCCGAAGAACACTGGTAACAAAATCTTAACGTTCCCATTCGAATCGCGCTTTGATCCGCACGCGGTCGCCCACACCGACATTGGAGATCCAGACATCTGCACCATCAGCCGGGACAACGGATAATTTTCCTGCGGGTTTCAATGCATTATCCGAAACGGTACTCAGTTTTCCGATCGGTTCAAACCGGTCGTTCAACACGGTCGCGCCTTTGTACAGGGGCGCGAAGGGAAGATTGGTATCGGTGACAAGCGCGTCGTCGGAATTCCGGACTGTATGCGCTTTCCCTACGAGCAGATCGTCTTCGGTTTCGAGGGTCAGGACATTTCCCTGAACAGTTGCCGATTGAATGGGATGCTCAGTCTCGCGAAGCGCATTCGTAAAATGCACAATCACACCCGCTTCGGGATTTTTAATTGTTTTATTTTCCAATTCGATCAATATGCGGCGATTTCTCACATCCACATGCGTGACGATGCCGGATGCTGCATTCGAACGGAATGTTTTATTCTTAACTTTCAGATAGCTGCCGTCGCTAAAAAATACCCGCCCCGGCTCCCCTTTCCGGTCAAAACTTACAACGGCGGCACGTGCATCTGTTTCGATCCGATAGCCGGCAATGGTTTTGACAGCATTGCTGGTATCGCTGATCACCACGTCCGTGGCATTGGGCCGGGCCACTTCCACTGCCGCTCCGTGGCTTACGGGTAGTTTACGCAATGCATTAATCAACGGTTTATTACCCGAAAACGGCTCCATCACGCCGATGAACGTACTTTTCAAAACCTGATTAGCAACCGACTTGCGCCTTGTGATCATGTATTTCAAAAGATGGTTCTTCGCGCGCGGCTTGTTCCAGGCGTCGGCCATCAGGATTTCCTGCCCCGATTGCGGTAAAATATGAATTTTGACCTTCGCATTCTCATCCGAAACGTGGCTGTACGTCAGTGTAGTTCTATCCCCGTTCAATTTCTGAACATTGAAAAGGTATTGATAACCAGATCCTTTATAATTCCCATAACTGCCCTGATACCCCTTGGCCCCCATTTTAGGATCATCATAAATATCCCCGAATGCCACCTCCGCGCCAGCGAGCGTTCCGGCCTGTTTTTCACCCCATTTTCCTTCGGCAGTCAGCTTGCCCGGCGGGCCGTGCAGTGCATAATCGTGCTGAGTACCACCTGCCACCCTGAAAAAATCTACCACATAGCTGTGCGCACTGTCTACATCGACCATGATCAGATTCCGGCGATAGGCCGTCGTTTGCGGATAGGTGGCGGAGGAAGCGTCCACCGATCGCGCGAATCTTCCGTCCGCAAAATCGTGCAGCTTGCCAGGCACGTTGCTCGCCTGCCTTTGCGCATCCACGACTACGGTATTATGCGAAACCGAATTGAAAGACCAGGTGTAAACCTCCTTCACATATTCGTTCATCGCATCGGGATAACCCAGGTCGGGGATCATCTTCTGGCCGTTCGCAAACAGTTCGAAATTCAGGAAATCCCAATGGTAATGCGTGCCTTTGAAGCCATAGTTGAACGTCACCGCAACGGCGTCGGAACGGTTATTGAGCATACCGATTCCATAACCGGCCAACAAATGCGAAGAGCGCACAGGCAACGCGCGGCCATCCGGAAGCGGTTTCACATCAGGGAGCACGTCGCGGAAAAGCGATTCGAAAGTGGAGAACGAATGCGGTCCCACTTTACCCAGGGGAGCAAGCCATGCCAGATAGCGCGGATCGCGGTAGGCTCCATAGCCGACCTGGTACACATCCGGGTCCTGCCCTATCAACGTCCCGAGGACAGCTCCGCTATCCCCGATCCCCGGCGTAACTTTCCCGGTCGCCACCATTTCCAACGGACTGTTGATCAGTGCCCGGAGTCGCGGCTCGCCGAAAAGATCGGTACCACCCGTGCGCAGCATATCCGCAAACCGGGTGATCTTCTGCACGGTCAGCAAATTATAGCCCGGCGCTTCAAGCGGCTGGCCGTCACGAAAAATCATATTGTACAATGCATACCGCAGCCCCGACTGCACGCGGCTCTCGCCGGGTTCCTCCACGAGCATGCGGAGGTATTTTTCGGTACCCATGTTCTGCCGGGCAAGTAAAATGTAAAGCAACGCAATCTGGTGCATGCCGTAGTTACCCTGGATTTTGCGTTGCATGTAAGCGTCCAGCGCGTCTTCCAGCACATTGGCTTCGATGAAACCCCGTATCTGCTCGCCGGTTTTGCCCGTTGCTTTTTGCAGGTCCGCGTCGTCGTCAATGCTGTCCCACACGGCGTCGTACGCCTCGGCCGCATTCTGGATCAGGCTTGTTTCCCAAATCAGGTTCAGGATCTTGCCATTGTAGGTATGGCCTTTCATCTTCTCCATCAGCCCGTACCTCGACTGATTGGCATGGTCCATCGAAGGATAAACCTCCCCAAGCCGGTAGAGCATTACCGCCGCCTTGTGCGCATAGCGCTTGTCGCCCGTAAGCAGGTACGCGTGTGCAAGGTCGGCGAATGCAGGCTCGATATGCCCTTTCCACATCCATTGATTGGCATAAGCCACAAACCAGTACCGTTCACCATCCGGTGCGATCCAGCCCCAGCCGTCGTCGGCAAACTTCCGGTCGAGGCCTTTTTTATCCTTAAAACCGCTTTTATAGTAAGCCAGGTAATCGTTAGAAGGAAAAACCTGGCCATCAATCGGGGATTTCACCTGCAACGGATGATCGGGATCGACGATCCACGGGTAAAAGCCACCGACTTTGAAAACCGTATCGCCGTGAACGGGACTGCCTTTGGGGTTCAGGTCGAAGGCGCGGGGCACGCGCGCATCTGGCATGAGCGCGATAATGGCCGAATCGGGGCGCGCAAGCCACGGATCGGCGGCTTTCAATATTTTGTCGCGAACTTCGCGGGCCGCTTCGTAACGCACTAGATTCATGCGGGCTTTCATGATATCCGCTTCCCGGTAGATCGTCCGGGCCGTTTTCAGCGGAAAATGCGGCATACGTTCCACAACAGGCACAAATGGCGGGATTACCAGATTGTCGCGCCGCGGGTTAATAGCCACCTGCCCGTTGGTTTGCGATGGAATGATGGCTATCAGTACGATAACGCCTTTACCAATAGCCCGAAAAATCTTTTTGATAGAGCGAAACGCTCCATTCATTTTTGTTGACATAACGTTTTCAAAGAAAGTACCTCTTCAATTGCAATGAAAGCTGATTGCTACACTCCTAAGCCGATAATGAAAAATCAATACCGGTTTTATCACAGATCGGCTTCAATTTTCTAATAATTTTTTGTAAACCAAAATATTTTATTTTTGTAAACTTTTTTATCCCGAAATATTCTTTTCCAAAACAGTAATTTGATAGATTTGCTTCACGAACGATCGATTTCTATCTTGATCCAAAATCGGGCACGTACACGTGAAATCCTAAACTCTAAATGCAATGATGCAGCTGAAATCACTCGGAGTATCCGCAATGGTATTGCTTTCCGCTCACGCCCTGGCACAAAAACGGTATTCCGACGCCCTATCGCCGGTCGAATCCGCCCGGACGTTCCAACTCCGCGAGGAGTTCAACATCGAGCCGTTCGTTACCGAACCCGATGTGCTCTCGCCGGTAGACCTTGTATTCGATACTTCGGGAAACGCATTTGTCGTCGAAATGGGTGACTATCCCTACGATGCCCAACCGGGCCGTTTCAAAGGCCGTATCCGTCTTCTGAAAGATACCAACGGCGATGGCAGGATCGACAAGTCGTTCGTTTTCGCCGACGGGTTGCCAAGCGCCACGAGCGTTTTGCCTTATAAAGACGGCCTCATCGTATGCGCTGCACCAGATATCCTGCTCCTGCGCGATACCAACGGGGATTTCAAGGCGGACACCCGCGAGGTTCTTTTCACCGGCTTTTTCGCCAAGAACTCCGAAGCGCAGATCACGAGCCTCCGTTACGGTGTCGACAACTGGATCTACGCCAACAACAGCGGCCAGGCCGGGACCATCACCTCTCCGCTCCGGCCCGACGTGCCGCCATTGAATGTGGCGGGTGGTAATTTCAGGTTCAGGCTGGATAGAAAATTGTTCGAAGTGGAATCCGGTAATGGGCAGTTCGGCCTGGCCATGGACGAGTGGGGCCACCGGTTTTATACCCAGAATACATTGCACATACAGCAATCGCCGATCGCGTGGCGGTATCTGCACCGGCATAACTACCTGCCGTCGTTCCGAAGCGACGTCAATATCTCCGACCACGAGCTCGAAATGTTTCAGAAATCGGGTACGCCCTATTGGCGCCAGCAACGCTCCGACCGTAGACAGGCCAAATACGATTCCCTGAAAACCGGTTTCACCGAATATGCCCGCGACCATTTCACCGGCGCGTCGGGCGGTACTTTCTATGGCGGGGATGGTTTTCCGAAGGCATTCCAGGGGTCGGTTTTTACGGGAGAAGTAGCCGGGAGCCTCGTCCACCGCGACGTGATCAATACCAGCAACGGCTCGCCCGCATTCTCCGCCAGTCGTGACGCCGCCGAAAAAGACCGTGAATTTCTGGCCTCTACCGATCCGTGGTTCCGCCCGGCCAACCTTGCCACCGGCCCGGACGGCTACCTGTACATTGTGGATATGTACCGCCAGCACATCGAAACACCCGTTTCGATCCCCGAAGACCTCAAAAAGGATATGGATTTTGCCAATGGCGAGCAGTATGGCCGTATTTGGCGCATATTTCCAAAGGGAGTTGAAAAACGGCCGATCGCCTTGCCCGATTTAAGAAGTAAAACCCCTGTCGAACTCGCGGCTATGCTCGAACATCCTAACCAATGGTGGCGGCTGAATGCGCAACGGGTTTTGGTTGAAAAGCAGGACAAATCCGTGGTTGCCGCCTTGCAACAGATGGCTGCCACGCACGCCGATCCAAGAACCCGTCTTCATGCAATCTACACGCTGGAAGCACTCGACGGGCTAAATGAATCGCTCGTCAAAAAAGCACTGGGCGACGCTCATGCCGGTGTGCGCGAACATGCGGTGATCCTTGCCGAAAAGTACCCCGCATTTCTATCCGAAATCATACGCCTTCTTAACGATGCCTCGCCTCAGGTCGCCTACCAGGCCAGCCTCAGTGCAGGTCAGTTTTCCGGAAAAGAAGCCATTGCAGCTCTGGCGGCTGTCATAGAAAACAATCCGGAGAATGCGTTGTGGCGGTTGGCGGTGCTGAGCTCTAATACAGGATCGTCGCCGGAGCTGATCCGCCTGCTTGCGGAGAAAAAGACATTTTTCAATGATCCGACTCCCGGGAAACTGCAATTCCTGGACGACTACGCCTACATCGCCACCCTGAGAAACGAAAAAAATGAACTGACCAACCTCCTGGAATTGGTCGAAAGCCAGACCCCCGGCAAGCAGTGGGCGACTTCCCTGCTGTCGGGAATGAACCGTGCGGCACGTAAAGCACCTCGGAAGCCCGACAAAGCATTCGCAAAAAGTCTGCAAAAGCTGGAAGCGCAGGGTTCCGAGAACGTGAAGCGCGAAGCGGCGCAATTGAGAAAAGTATGGAATATGGAGTAGGCCCCGCAGATACCTTCTACCCACAAATTCATTCACCTGGACCGTATGAACCCACAAACTAACCGAAGACATTTTTTCCGCCAGTGCATTGCTTTATGCACCACCAGCGGCACAGCCGGGTTACTGGCCTGCGCCAGCTCCAAAAAGCCACCCGTTTCCAAAGCGGCTTCCCCGGCAACCGATCCGTGCAGCGACCTCACCGGCGTGGACCCGACCGACGTTCAGAAACGCAAATCCCTGGGCTACACCAACAAATCCCCTCTGCCCGACAGCCAATGCGACAATTGTAAATTATGGGTTCCAGCCAAAGAAGGTAAAGAATGTGGCGGTTGCCTGCTTTTTACAGGGCCGGTGAACCCCGCAGGACATTGTACTTACTGGGCTCCACAGGTTTAAATCACATTTTATATGCTGCGAAAGCCATTTAACCGCCGGGACTTTTTAAAAACCAATGCCGTTTTGGGAGTTGGGGCGGCGATTTTGCCGGGATTTGTCGGGAATAGTCAGGAAGCTGTCAGGGGTGGTCTGGGAGATGTGAGGAGCAGTCGCATTTATTTTGATGGCTTTACACGCATCGGGCCCCGGAAGTACAAGCATCCGGCAGAGAAATGGAAGCTGGATGATCTGCTGAAAGACATGGACCAGTGTTCTATTTCAGCGGCGCTGGTGGCTTACACACAGTCGGTTAATTATGACCTGATGTATTCCAACCTGGAACTGAGCCGGATGATCAAACCTTATCCGCACCTGTTTCCGGTCTGGAATGTGATGCCGCACCAGACGGGTGAGTTTCCGGAGCCCGTCGGGCTTGGCAAATTAATGACGGAACATCATGTCAGGGCTATTAGCATTCACCCTAAAACCAATGCGTGGGATTGGAAAGCGCGGCATTGCACACCGCTGTTTGCGCATTTGAGTAACAATAAAATACTTACCATCACTACCGCCAGCGAGTTGGGGGCCTGGGAGGACGTGGAAGAATTCCTGAACCGCTATCCTACCCTTCCGCTGTTGCTAACGGGCGCCTTCTGGAACGAGCAGCGCTATGTGCTCCCCCTGGTGCAGCAGTATAAGAACCTGCACATTAGTTTCGACAATTTCCAGATCAACGAAGGCCTCGAATACCTGCACCGCATCGGCTGTACAGACCAGCTGATTTTTGCTTCCAACAGCCCCACCATGTCGGCGGGTGCCCACCGTACTTATATTGATTACGCCGCCATTCCCGAGCCCGACAGTGCCAAAATAGCGGGCGGCAACCTGATGCGGCTATTAAAGATCAGTTCGAAACCTGCATTGCGCGAAAACAGGAACGAGGACATCCTCATGCAAGCGGTACGTGCCGGCGCACCCCTGCCCGTGCCCGTAGTAGACATGCACATGCATATGCTGCACGAGGGATTGAACGGCGGCGGCTGGACCTACCGCATGGAAAATGGCGGGCCAAAAGGCATTTTCGATATGGCGAAACGATTGGGCTATCGGGGCGGTGGCATTATGAGCTGGAATGGCGTGGTAAGCCAGAATGCGGTTGCAGGTAACCCTTGTACAGCCGAGGCACTGGATGTCGCGCCAAAAGGTTACTGGGGGCTGGCCACGTTCGATCCAAGCCATTACAGTCAGGAAGAATTGCGTAAAGTGATCGCGGAGGTGTACGCCGACAAGCGGTTTATAGGCATGAAACCTTACCAGTTTTATGGCTTTGAATACCACGATCCGGTGTACGATGTATGGTGGGAATATGGCAATCAAAACAAATTTTACGGGTTGATCCACAACTCCCGCTCCGATTTACTGGAAGTGGAGACCCTTGCAAAGAAATATCCCGACGTCCGTTGGATCATTGCGCATGCGGGCGGCAGCTACAAAATGGCCGATATGGCGATTGCAGCTATGAAAAAGTATCCGAATGTATTCGCCGAAATCACCCTGACGCCCGTTCCGCTCGGTGTGATCGAATACCTCGTGGCCGGCGCCGGTGAAAACCGCATTCTCTACGGCTCGGACCTGCCGATGCGTGATCCGCGCCAGCAGCTCGGATGGCTGGTATTCTCGACATTGCCTTTGGAAGTCAAAAAGAAAGTACTGGCCGAAAATGCGATGCAAGTCATTAAACCCTGCCTCGACAGGCTGCCGGAGTACAACCGGCCTTCATTGACCTTAAAATAAAAAACAAACAATGTGTAGCGCAAACAACTTGTCGAGAAGGCAATTTCTGGCTGGTACCGGGGCATTGCTGCTCGGCAATGCCCTCGGAGCGCAGGCTCCGGAACCGATCATTGATATCCATCAGCACGCCCATTATGCCGCTCGCCCGGACGATGTGCTCGTAGCGCACCAGCGCGCAATGGGCATCACGCACACGATCCTGCTACCCGCGGGTACGCCCGCATTCGGGATGTCGACACATCAGGGGAAAACCAATGGATTGCAGGCGCAATGCGCGGGTAACGAGGCATGCTACCTCATCGCACAAAAATATCCCGGAGAATTTACCTTCGGCTCCAATGAGGTCCCTGATTTGGCCGATGCCGTTCAGGAAATCGAAAAATACCTGAAACTGGGCGGGCGCGTAATCGGAGAGCTGAAGTTCGGCGTAGATTGCGATTCGAAGGAAATGCAGCGCATTTACAAGCTTGCCGAAGACCACCAAGTGCCGGTACTGATGCACTGGCAGTTCCAGATGTTCAACTACAATTTCGAGCGTTTTCCGAAAATGCTTGAAAAATACCCGAAAGTGAATTTTATCGGCCATGCGCAAACATGGTGGGCCAATATCGACAAAGCTCACACGGATCAAAGCGTTCTTTACCCTAAAACAAAAGTCAAGCCCGGCGGCCTTACCGACCGCCTGCTGAGCGATTATCCGAATATGTTCGGCGATATGTCCGCCGGATCAGGCCTGTTGTCGATGACCCGCGACGAAGACCACGCCCGCGAATTTCTGACGCGGCACCAGGACAAACTACTCTACGGAAGCGATTGCGACGACCATGCCGGTACGGGGGAAAAGTGCCAGGGCGCACAAACCATCACCGAGATCCGGAAACTGGCCGCGTCCAAAGTCATAGAAAGGAAAATTCTTTATAACAATGCTAAAAAACTATTCAGGATATAACAAAAAAGCCCTTCTGCTTTCGCAAGAGGGCTTTTTCTATTAATCTGATATCCTACTAAACCCCGAGGCTCCAACCCTCACGATAGTTCCGTCTCACCCACTGGTTCACCTCGTCGAAGTTCGTCACCTTCATGTTTTGATAATCCCAAAGCATTTTCAGGTTCGATCCCGGATAGTCGAAACCGTTTCCGGTTGCACGCGGCTTCGGCATATCTGCTCCACGAATCGCGAGGTTCGCCATCAGGATCGCCTCGGTCAATGGGCCCGCTTTTTCAAACGGCGAGCTCATCTCCATCTTGCCGTAGCCGGCGATACATCCCTCTACCCATTGTGCGTAGTGGCCCTCGGCCGAACCAGGCACACGCGCGAACTTTTGTTTCACCTTCACTTCCTCCATGCGCGAAAGCGGCAACAGCCGCGGGTTGGCAGCATATTCGCTGGCCATCATCTTGCCTTTGGTACCTACGAAAAGGATACCACTGTTGCCGTCGCCAAATAATTCGTTAGGACCAAGTTCTTCCGGACGTTCGGGTTTGATACCACCGTCCATCCAGTGCATGGTAACTTTTCCTTTTGTCTTCGACGTTTTCGGGAAAGTGAGGGTTGCGTGGCTCGATGGCGGGCAGCTGTCGGGGAAAATGCCGCGCTTACCGAAAGCAGTAAACACGCTACCAACACTCGCCTGCATGTCCAATGCATATTTCAGGTCCAGAATACGGAACGGAGCTTCCATCAGGTGGCAACCAAGGTCGCCCAATGCGCCGGTACCGTAATCCCACCATCCGCGCCAGCTTCCCGGGATCAGGTTGTCGACGTATTCCTTATAAGGCGCCGTACCGAGCCACAAGTTCCAGTCGAGCTCTTTCGGAACCGCCGGCTTGTCGGTCGGCCAGGGAATACCTTGCGGCCAGATCGGGCGGTTGGTCCAGATATAAACCGTGTGCACATTGCCGATAACGCCTGCATCGTGCCATTCGTGCAACTGGCGGACGCCGTCACCCGACGAACCCTGGTTGCCCATCTGGGTTACTACTTTGTATTTCGCCGCAGCTTCGGTGAGCATGCGGGCCTCATAAATATCGTGCGTCATGGGTTTTTGCACGTATACGTGCTTGCCCAGCTGCATGGCCGCCATGGCGACCACGGCGTGTGTGTGGTCGGGCGTCGATACCGAAACGGCATCGAAATTTTTGGATTCTTTTTCGAACATTTCCCGCCAGTCCTTGTAGTACTTGGCTTGTGGGAAGTTTTTAACGGAGGTGGCTGCACGTCTGTCGTCGACATCGCACAGGTAGCCGATATTGGCCTTACCGCTTTTGAAGAAATTGGCAATATCGGAAGTTCCCTTTCCCCCCGCGCCCACCGCTGCCACGGTAATTTTATCGCTGGGTGCCACGTATCCTTTACCCAACACGTGGCGTGGAACGATCATCAGGCCCGCGGCGGTACCTGCGGCCGCTTTAATGAAATCCCTCCGCGAAGAAGAAGGCTGCTCTTGAACGGTATTCTTTTTTTCCATGTACGTGATTTTTTGATTTAGGAAATGGATATACAGATTACAGGTACTTCACCGAAGTTTACTACTCGCCTAAGTACTTTTTTTCAAGTATTTACTCTGAATATCCAAATCATGGCTGTAAATCCATTTTTCGGCGGGGATGGACACACAAAAAGACCGTCGTTTTTTCCTAACTTTTACAAAACTTAAACCACCCCTTCCCATGAGAACACATTTCCGCTTTCACACCGCTCATCTCCGTTTGCTGCTCACAGGCTGCGTGCTGCTTTTACTTTCCTTCATTAACCGTTCCGACGTTGGTAAAGGCAAGCTGATTTACAAAACCGGCAGCAAATCTTTCGATATGAATATCAAATCGGCCTACTTCATCACCGGGCCGGACGGTTTCGACAGTGGCAAGAAAATCCGCCGCCTGATCTTCAATACGAGCGCGCTCGACGATAAAATCAAGTCGTGCAGTGCCATGAATTGTGTGGATCAATACATTGAAGGCTTGCAGGTCGATCTCGACGCCGCGCCACGGCTACTTTACTGGATCAGCCTGAACAATCAGCTGGTACAATATTCCGGCACCGCACAGAACGAGTTCCTGACCTTAACCACCGATAGCCCCGAGCGCCTGGCCGGCACATTGAAATTCGACCAGTCAACCTCCGGTGGTCCGGTAGTGGATGTTACATTTGACGCGAAACTGGTGAAGACGTTTGTGAAGGCCCGGTAGCCGCGGTCAATCGAGGCCTTGCTTTTTGGATAAATCACCTTAGGCTTTACCCGCCCCGCCATTATTTAAGAACATCGAGAATTTCCTGGGCAAGACCATCGGTGACGGCGAAAAAATTTTAGACACCTAAAAAGCATTACCTTTTATCCTCCGGCTTCCGTGCTGCGGAACTGCTTGCGATAGGCGGCGGGCGTGGTGCCACCGAATTTGCGGAACTGCCTGAAAAAGAAGGGCGGACTCTCATAACCGCACGCAAAACTGATCTCAGCCACCTGCATGTCGGTCTCGATAAGCATTTTGGAAGCTATGTTAATGCGGTACTCGTTGAGAAAGGTAAAAAGCGGCTTTTGCATGATCCGGCTGAAAAACCGGGAAAACGACTCCTCGCTCATAAACACGAGCCCCGAAAGCGTAGCCAGCGTGATACGTTCGGCATAGTGCTCCCTGATGTAATTGTAAACAGTGTTAATGCGCTGGTTGTCCTCGTAGTTGAGCGGATAGGCAAACCCCTGTTCGCAAAGAAAATGAATATTTTTCGCGGCTGCCAGCAGTTCCAGCACTTCCAAAAACTTCATCAGCCGGGGAAACGGCTGCATTTCCAGCATTTCGGCCAGTACAGGTTTGACGCGCGCGGCCACCTCCTGGTCAAAACGGATACCCTGCCCGGCCAGTTGGAGCAAGCGTTTCACTGATTTGAACTCCTCCACATCCTGCCAGCCATTTCCCATAAATTCCGCCGGCCATTGCACCACAATAGAGCTTGCCGGGCCCGGGCTGTCCGGCGTGTTTTTCCAGCAATGCGGCAGGTTCGGCCCGAGCAACACCAGGTCGCCCGCCTCGAAGTTCTCCATACTATTGCCCACATAGCGGATCCCTTCGCTTTGCAAAATGACCGTCAGTTCGTATTCCGGGTGGTAGTGCCACGGAGCGTCGAACTCCTCCACTTCATACCCGAATATGCGAAAAGAAGATTCAGGCAACGGTTGGAATGCTTCGAATTGTGCCTTCATAGCGCCGAAACTGACTTTTTATACCCTATTTAGTAATTATTACAAATATTGACTTCAAAATTAATACAAAATAGGTTAGTTATTGATCAAAATCAGCAACCTGGTTAAACAATGACTTCGCTCATATTTGCAATACTAAAACTAAATCCGAAACAAGAAATTATGGAAGTTGCGACAAGGGACCTTTCCAGGTACCACGAGTTCATTACCGATCTGTTCAAACGTCCCGCCAGCCGGGAAGAGTGGGAAAAGTACCGCCTCAGCGAGGAGCAGGTGGCATTTTTTCATGAAAACGGCTACCTGTCCAATATCAAGCTGCTGGAAGACTGGCAGGTGGATGCACTGAACGAGGAACTGATCGCCGCTACCGACCCATCCAACCCCAGCCACCATTTATACTACGAATTCCATTCGAATGAATCGGCAGATCCTAATGCGGTACTTTTGCACGCGCTCGGTGCGTGGCGTGTGACGGAAGGTTTCCACGATGTACTCTGGAACCCGGCTTTCGTAATGGCCGCCAGCCAGTTGCTCGGCAATAAGTCGGTGCGGTTCTGGCACGATCAGCTTTTCTGCAAACCAGCGCGGCACGGAGGCGTGGTGGCATGGCACCAGGATTATTCCTACTGGACCCGCTCCATTCCCATGCAACATCTCACCTGTTGGACCGGCCTCGACGACTCGCTCATCGAAAATGGATGCCTGTACTATGTGCCAAAAAGCCACCGCTGGGGCCTGCTCGACAAGCCGGAACTGGCCGGCGATATGGAAGGGCTCATGCAGTACCTGACCGACCAGCAAAAAGCGGAGTTCAAACCTGTCCCGATCGAAATGAAGCGCGGTTATGGAACGTTCCATCACCCACTGATGGTGCACGGATCGTACGAGAACCGCTCTGAGCGGTCGCGCCGCGCTTTTGTGCTCAATGTGTTTGCCGACGGCACCATGTCGGACACCAATGCCACACTGCTCGACGGCGTGCCTGTCGTTCCCAAAGGACAAAAATTAGACGGGCAGTTTTTCCCACTGCTTTTCGACGCATAACGCTACTATTCCTGAATCCTGATTATAACACACGCTGCAACAAGGCTACCCATTGGGTAGCCTTGTTTGTGTTCAGCGCCGGGCAATTGTACGGAAGAAAAAACTGCCGGGATCACCCAGCTGTTGCCATACAATATAATTAGGACCAAACTCCCGGATTTCTGGTGGGGTTTCAAATGATACGCAGTAATGTTCCGCACTATAAATCAATTCTTCGAGCGGAGTGAATGCACAAGCACCAAAAAGCAAAACAGAAATCCACACCAACTTGCTTTTGCTTTCTATCAAATGAATAAATTGCTTGATAAGCAGGACAGATACAACAAACAGCGACGGCATTGACAGTTTAATGCTCCAATCGTTCCATGTACCCAACATAAAAAATGGAATTAAAAAAAGCATCGACAACGCAGTTATCAAAATATTAAAGCCTCCTATTTTATAGGGGTTTAAAAATAATACAATTGATAAAATCACAAATTCGGTTAAAATAAATAGACTGTAACTCCTCCAAAAATCGGCCATCGCATAGGGAACAAATAGTATCTTGAATGAAAAATCGTTTGAAATAATAAACGAGATCAGCAAAATAAATACAAGGCAGGTCAAAATACTTTCCGGGTTTAATCGAAGCCATCCCCTCCAATAATGTTTTATGAGCGGAAAAATAAAAGGGACAATTCCAATCAGGCAAAGCGGGGACCATAATATCAGGGAGACTGTCACAAGTGGAAAGATACGCATCAGTGACGGGCTAACTTGTCGCCGGTTCAGGACAACACCGGTCATCAGCCAGGAGGGTAAACAATGCTGGGGAGCCCAAAACAGGTTTCTTGTATGCGAAAAATAGTAAAATGGGTTCAACCACATTTCCGAACGATCGGCAGTAAGTGCCAGCAACCGGTTGAATACATAATCCATACCTCCAAACAGGCAAATGCCGGTAAAGACCAGCAGCGTCACCATGCGCGCCCGCTGCCGCACATACATGCGCACAAGCACCAGCGCCAGCCATACCCCCACCCAGGAATACGTGAAAAGTACCAGATTAGCTACTTTCCAACCCAGTAGCTTACCCGCGATCGCCGCGGGAAGGTAGTAGGCAAAGTAATAGACATAGGCCTTATCCGAAGCCACACCAAATGCATCCCCGAAATACCCTGCCGGGAAATACAATGGCCATGAGCTCGTAACGAGGTGCCATAGCAGTGAACTCCGTATGCCGGAATCGAAATTGCGGTAACCAATCCCCCCGATGCTGGAAAATGACAACCACGCCAACGTCAAAACACCCATCAATAACAAGTGCCAGCGCCAAAAACGCCATTCCGCCGATATATTTCTGATTTGTATTTTGAACGCAATAGATGCAATAACACTACGAATGGATCGGTAGCACACAAGGGCTGTCAGCCCGATGAGCACACCAGAAGCTTCTATTCTGACAAACCCCAGAATAAAAATCATTACCGGTAAAATCAGGTAACAAAAACAAATAAGGACAATCAAATTGAGTAAAAAAGGTTTCGGATTTCGATCGTCCGGACGGCCTCCGGACAGTATTTCCTTTTTTTGCCTTCTCGGTTCGATTGTGCCTACAAAAGAAAGCACGCGAGCTTTCTCCACATTGGCAAACGGGAGGGTTCTCATATGGTTTAGTAATTAAAATGCCACAAGAATTCCTTCCGGATTGAAATAGCATTCAATCCGGGTGGGCCGGTTAATACAAAAGAAGCAGCGGGTTATCCGAACGAGATAAACGGGGTATCAGCCAATAACGATGGCACTTATACGAAAAGCGCTTTTCGTATTCAAACAGCTATTGGGATTGCCTTTCAAATAAGACACCCGGGGTGGGCATGTGCGTTGCGAAAAAAAGATATTTTATATTAAAAGATTTCGCGATTAGCATTTCAAATTTCGGTAGCCATCGCCGGATCACTGATGCCGTGTTTACCGCTTTCGATCCTGCCGGCAAAACGGCGCTGGAATTCGCCTTTCGATCTAAATTCAACGGTAAGATCATACCAGTTTCCCTGGTTAGCGCAAACCCATTCCTTCACCACCTTTTTCCCGGCTGGCGCATCCATATTCCGTGATTTGGATTTATCATAAAAGTTAACTACCGTCATTTCAACATCGGACTTGCCGGAGTTTTGTAGTTCGAGACGCACAATGCCTTTCCGGTGATCATAACTGGCTCTTATCTCCGGTTCCTCTTTTGTACTATTTCCCGAAAAGCGCTGGAAATAGCCATTCGGCCCAAATACTTCCAATGCGTAATCCCCCGAATCGGGAGTCAGCACCCACTCATCTGAAAGCGATTTTCCGGCCTCCACCGTGTAACGCCTCGGTATCCGATCGAGGTGTTTGAGGTCGTACACGTGAAACACCGCACCGACAGTACCCTGGTTTTCAAAAGACAGCTCAATTTTATTTAAAACCACTTTACCATGCGTACGCAGTCGGTACGGGAGCGCACGTGAGTAACGCGTGCCTTTTTCCTGGAACAACGGTCCCGGCAATTCAGGCGCTGTGGCTTTGGGAAGCAATTTGGACGCGTTTTCTATGCTGGCGAAGTTGGTCGTGTCGGGCAATGCCGGAAAGACGGGATCATTTGGATGAACAAAATCAAACGCCGAGGTCAGGTCGCTGCTTACCGAACGATGCCAGGGACTAATCGCCGGAATGGTGATTTTGAACCGTTTCTCAAGAAACTGGCCCACCGATGTATGATCGGCAACCCCGGAATCGACCCACCCTCCTTTACTCCATGGCGAAATGATGTACATCGGCACGCGCGGCCCCATGCCCCAGGGGCGGATAGGCCCGGTAACCGTGTCGCGCTTATCCTGATAAATACGCGTCCGAACGGGTCCGACCTTTTTCGTGCTGGCCTCATGGAAAGGATTGGGAAACTCAGATGTGCCCTTATTGTTATCGAAGTACATTCCGGCCAGGTCTATGGTCGATTTACCCGCCAATGTGCCGTCTGCATTGTACGAAGGCACTGCGGGCGCCGGCAGGTGGTCGAAAAGCCCGTCGTTTTCGTCAAAAGTGAGGAAGAAAACGGTTTTGCTCCAAACCTCGGGATTCGCGGTAATGGCCGTCAAAACCTGATGCGTAAAGTCACCCCCGCGGTTCGGACTCGACGGCCCGCTCGGATGCTCGGAATTACTTTGAGAGGGTAAAATCCAGCTTACCTGCGGCAAAGTGTTGTTTTTGACGTGCTCAGCCAGGTCTTTGACCGACCAGTGCTTCATACCGTTTTCGTAAATCGGTGATCCTGGTTCGGCATTACGGAAACTTTCAAATGCCAGGCAACCGTGCATAGCACCCGTCCAGTTGTCGTTCGGGTCCTGATAAATACGCCAGCTTACACCCGCATTTTGCAAAACATCGGGAATCGTGTCCCATTTAAATGCATTGCCCCGATAAGTATAACCGGGATCAGGCATCTTCCCCTCCACCCAGCAGCGCAGGTTCACCGGCTCGGAATCGGCATCGGTGCAATTGATGCCGGCAGCGCGTTTTTCCGGGTCGAAGTTGGAACCCGACCAGAAAACGATCCGGTTGGGATCGGTACCGGTGGCCACGGAGCAATAGTAGGCGTCGCAAATCGTAAACGACTCCGCCAATGCATACTGAAAGGGGATTTCCTCCCGCGTGTAATAAGCCATCGAATACGGCGTCTTGAACATCGGCCAGAATCCATATTTGCCCTGGTTCCAGGCCGCCTGTGTGTCGGGGAAGTCATGTGGTGTGCCATTCACCAATGCGGCGTTAGCCGTCTTTTTATCTGCCCGGTAAGGCGAATATTCCCGCTTTCCGTCCGACTGCACAAATGCCCTCTTTCCGCTTTCGAGCGGGATCGGGAACCGGTCGCCGAAGCCCCTTACGCCACGCATTGCTCCGAAATAGTGGTCGAAAGAGCGGTTTTCCTGCATCAGGATCACCACATGCTGCACGTCCTGAATGGTTTTGGTAGGACTGTAAGCATTCACAGCCAGCGCTTTGCGGATTAACGGCGGCAACAAATTCAAAGCTGCACCTGCGCCCGCCGCGCCTGCGGACATTTTGAGAAACTTCCGACGATCTATTTCTGGCATTTTCTGAGACAATTTTTCAATCAAAAGCAATGACAGGCCTCAATTTAACCTGTCGCGCCCGCGTCCTTCTTCAATTTCACGTTCCGTTAATCTGCCATAACCGACCGTTTAAGAATTGATGCCGCTATAACCGTTACCAAACCTGTGAAAGAACGTCTAAATGAGGATTAAAAACCGGTAAAATGTTTACCAAATCCGTAAACTTTTTTGTATCTTCATGGGGTATTATTTAGAGGACATACTCACCGGCGAGCGACTGCCGGCGACCATCAGCAGGCTTTCCAGGAAAGAGATTATGCTGATTAATAGAAAGCAATTTTATTTCGATTGGAGTAAGGAGACCCAATTCGAAGTGTTTGCGCTTAGAATCGAACGTTCAATGGAAATCCTTGGAATCGTTTCTATCGATTATCAACCAGCGAATCGCGCTATCGAGATCCGGTTGATAGCAAATGCGAAAGAGCATACCGGCACAAGGAAGCGATATGACAGAATTGCAGGCTCATTGATTGCATTTACATGTCTCAAATCACTCGATGCAGGATATGATGGTTTTGTTTTTTTGAGACCCAAAACTAAAATAATTGATCTCTATCGTGATAAGTACGGTTTTAGATATACTGGCTTTTCTATGATTTCGGAGGAGTTTAATACCAGATTGTTAATCAACCAATATTATGAGGACACCAACTAAAAGTGAAAGAAAAGTAATCGAAAAATTATTCAAGGAGTATACGCTTGAAGAACTGGCTGATGCTTTTGTATTTCCAGTTGATCCACCCACAGAAGAGCAGAGATTGGCGGAAGAGGCGTTCTGGGCGGAACGACGAAGACAATTTGCAAACCGTTCTCCTGAGGAATTGAGGCAATCTAAGTTACTCCAGATCAAATACCAGATCCTCAATTACATTGATAATATCGACCCCAAAGAGCATTGGAACTTCCAGTACTTCCTCAACGAATACATCCGCGCGCAGGGCAAAAAGGACAAAGAATTCGCGGCGGACGTGGATGTGAAACCATATGTTCTCAGCCAATACCTGAACGGCCACCGTACCCCGCCGAAGGAATTCCTGATCCGGCTGGAACTACATTCAAATGGCCTGGTACCGGCTTCCTGGTGGTTTAGGCTGCTGCAAAAATCAAAGGAAACGGAGCTGATGCAGGATACCGCAATTCGTGAGCAGGAAAGCAAGCATGTCAAAAATAAAATCGAACTTGCGCTTTAAACGATCCTTGTTATTCCGAATGAATTTACGCGCATTTTCACTTTGCAACCTGCTTCTGGTCGCCGTCCTGGCCAGCATTCATTTTTCGGCGCAGGCTTCCGATACCCTTCGTGTCGAAGGCGGGAAGATCTCTGGTACCGCGAGTTCCGACGGCCGGGTCAGCATTTACAGAGGCATCCCTTTTGCCGCTCCACCTGTCGGGGATTTGCGTTGGAGGGCCCCTCAACCAGTCAAAAAGTGGAGTGGCGTGCGGGTATGCGACGCATTTGGCCCAAGTCCCGTGCAAAACGCCCCCGAACCGTTCAGCATGTGGAGCGCGGAATTTCTGATTCCCAAAACACCTATTAGTGAAGATTGCCTTTATCTGAACGTCTGGACGAATAAACAAGGCAAAACAACCGCCAAAAAACCGGTACTCGTCTGGATTTATGGCGGCGGCTTCGTAAGCGGCGGTGCGGGCTGTGCCATTTACGATGGTGAGGCGACCGCTCAAAAAGGCGTTGTTTTCGTCAGTATTAATTACCGGGTGGGCGCATTCGGCTTTTTTGCGCACCCCGAACTGACGAAGGAGTCGGGAAAGAATGCGTCGGGCAATTATGCCCTGATGGACCAGATCGCCGCTTTAAAATGGGTTAAGAAGAATATCGCCCAATTTGGCGGCGACCCCGAAAATATCACTATTGCGGGCCAATCGGCTGGCTCGATGAGTGTTAATTGCCTGGTAGTGAGCCCACAGGCGAAGGGCCTTTTCAATAAAGCAATTGCGGAAAGCGGTGCGGGTTTCGGCAGAAATTATCCGTCGCTGAAACAAGCCGAAGAAGCCGGGTTGAAGGCAGGCGAAAAATTGAACGCTACGACACTGGAAGCGTTGCGAAAAGTCCCCGCAGAAGAAATTTTGAAAACCGTTACCGCATACCGTGGACCGATCACCGACGGACTGGTACTTCCGGAATCGGTATCTGCTATTTACCAGGCTGGAAAACAGAACCCGGTCACACTCCTCACCGGCTGGAACCAGAATGAAAATGCGGTCGCCAAGCCGAAAAGCGCTGCTGATTTTCAAGCTCAATACAACCAGCAATACGGCCCGATTGCCCAGACATTCTTCCAGTATTACCCCGCCCAATCCGACGCAGAAGCTGCGCATTCGCAGAATGAACTGGCCCGGGATAACAGTTACGGTGTTCAAAACTACTCCTGGGCGCAAGCACAAGCGCAGCAGGGCAAGGGCGCATACCTTTACCGCTTCACACGCAAGCTGCCTGCGACGGGCGCCTACGCGCAGTATGGCGCCTTTCATACGGGCGAGGTCGCTTATGCGTATGACAACCTGCGTTTCATCGATCGCACATTACGCCCGCTGGATGCTACCGATGACCAGATTGCCAACGTGATGTCCGCCTACTGGGTCAATTTTATAAAAGCCGGCAACCCGAATGGAACCGGGTTACCGCTGTGGCCCGCATTTAATCCCAATGCCCCACAAATGATATTGCTCGGCGACGAAATCAAGGCCGGGCCTTTGACCGAACAGCCCGCGCTCGATTTCCTGATCGAACAGGCTTCCAAACGGTAGAATTAGCGGGAAGTCGGCTTAGAGCGATTGTAACCAGTCAAACCAAACCGGCTTCCTATGCGCATCGACCGAAAGACTTTCCTCCAAAACCTCTCCCTCGCCGCAGGGGCGGCGCTCCTGCCCGATTTCAGCCAGGCAGATCCGCTTTTTTGGAAAAAACCTAAAATGCAACTCGGGTTTGTGACTTACCTCTGGGGCAAAGACTGGGATGTCCCCACTTTGATCAAAAACCTTTCCGATACCCGCATCGCCGGCGTCGAACTGCGCGTGGAACATGCGCACAAAGTCATGCCCGACCTCACGCCTGACCAGCGGAAAGAGGTCAAGAAGCAATTTGCCGACAGCCCTGTGAAAATAGTAGGGCTTGGTACCAATCAACAATATGATTATCCCGATCAGGACAAGCTGAAAGCCTCCATTGAGCGCACAAAAGAATTCATCCGCCTGAGTGCGGACGTCGGTGGCACGGGCGTGAAAGTGAAACCCAATGCATTGCATAAGGAAGTTCCCACTGAAAAAACATTGGAGCAAATCGGGCTCGCATTGCGTGAACTGGCAGGCTATGCAGGTGATTTCGGTCAGCAATTACGGCTGGAAGTCCATGGCGAAGAGACGCAGGAACTCCCCAATATCCGCAAGATCATGGATTATGCCGACCATCGTAACGCCAAAATATGCTGGAACTGCAACAAACAGGACCTGAACGGCCAAGGCTTCCAATACAATTTCGATCTGGTCAAAAAGTATTTCGGTGATACCTGCCACGTCCGCGAACTCGACCGTACCGACTATCCCTATCCGGAACTGATCGACAATCTTGTCAAAATGGATTACAAGGGCTGGGTATTGCTGGAATGCCACACCAACCCGGACGACAAAATCAAGGCGTTGCATGAGCAACGCCAGGTTTTTGACAAAATGATGGCTAAATATTAATTACCAGCGAACAGCTTTAAACTTCCAGCCGGGCACCTTTTTCTGCATCTCAATTTCATCGTCGCGCTTTTTAAGACCGCAGGCAATGTAATTCTGATGCAGTTTTTTCAATGCCTCCCGATCCAGCTCAACACCCAGACCAGGGCCGGTGGGCACCACGACGCTCCCTTCTTCAAACTGAATGCGGCCTCCGACAATCACCTCGTCGCTTTGCCAGGGATAATGCGTGTCGAGCGCATAGGGAACATCCGGCAAAGCAGCGCCGAGATGCACCATCGCTGCCAGCGAAATGCCCAGGTGGCTGTTGGAATGCATCGACAGACCCCGTCCAAATGTTTCACAAATGCCGGAAAGCGTCATCGAAGCCCGTAATCCTCCCCAAAAATGGTGGTCGCTAAGGATAATATCCTCGGAACCAAGTTCGATGCTCCGGGGAATGTCTCCGAAAGAAGTAGTGCACATATTGGTCGCCAACGGAATGCCCAGTTCCTTCCTCACCTTCGCCATATTCTCCTGCCCGCGCACGGGGTCCTCGAGGTATTCGAGAATGCCTTTCAGCTCGCGCCCGTAACGGATCGCCGTTTCTACTTCCCAGATCGCATTCGGATCGACGCGAAGTGGAACCCCCGGGCCGAATGCCTTGTGCAGCGCCAGCATCGAATCCACCTCGATACGCGGTTCAAAAACACCACCTTTCAATTTAATAGACTGAAAGCCAAATTCTTTACACATTGCCCGCGCCTGCCCGACGATGCTTTCGGGATCGAGTGCGGCAGCCTGACGTGCGGCGGCCCAGCCAGTGGCGTCCGGGTCGGTACCGAATTCCAGCGGGCCGCCTGCGCCTTCATATTTATAAAACAAATAAGCCGAGAACGGCACACGGTCCCGCATCTTACCTCCCAGCAAATCCACCACGGAACGCCCGGTGATCTTGCCGATAATATCCAGACAGGCCACCTCCACCGAACTGAAAATATGCACGAGTTTCCGCTGGTCCCAGGGCGCATCCCCGCGCGCAGCAGCCGATTCTGTCCCAAAATGGTCCGTCAGTACCTGCCGGATAGCATTCAGATTGTACGGATCGCGACCGATCAGTAATGCCTTGGCTTCTTCCAGCGCAGCGTCGATATCGCTGTTGCCCGGTATTTCGCTAATGCCCGAAATACGATCGTCCGTAACGATTTCAACAACCGTACGAAGCGCATAAGGCGCATGCAACCCAGCCGCATTCAACAACGGCGGATCAATTATGGCAATGGGTGTAATGTGGATTTCCTGGATTTTGGACATGTGTTAATGATTGAATGATTGAATGATTGAATGAGTGAATGAGTGAATTTTGAATGAGCCTATCCACTCCTACGTCCTCGCCTCGTCGGAAGCGGCTTGGATAAGTCCTTTGATATATCCGTAACTAAATGCAAAGGCTTCATTCGTTGAGCCCGGTGCTTCGTGGTGCGGGACGTGGTCGGGCATCACCATGCCATCGAAACCGACGTCGCGCAGTGCTCGTATGCATTGCAGGAAGTTCATATCGCCATTGTCGGGGTACACTTCCTGGAAGTTGTTCCAGCCGCCCTTTATATTGCGCAAATGGATGTTGAAGATTTGCTTGCGGTCGCCTACCCATTTGATGATTGGCAAAATTTCGGTTTTAGGATCCTTCAAACCCTCGGCGATGGAGCCGATGCAAAAGTTGAAACCATGCCAGGGACTGTCGTACAACTGCGCGAACCGTTTGATCCCCGCGAACACATCCGGGCTGTTCCAGCGGGTAATGCCACGGTAGCCGACGGGCGTAGGCGGATCCGCGATGTGGTTGCCGAGTTTCACTTTGTACTCTTTCGCAACCGGCAGGCAGCGGTCGAGCAGGTAGGTAATGCGTTCGAACATCATGTCGATAGTAACGTCGCCTGCAATGGTTTTAGGGTCGTTCCTTTTTAATGCTTCTTCGTAATTCCAGGTGCTGTAAGTCGCATTACCGCGTCTGGGGTCGGTGGTTCTTCCTGTCCGGAGTACGGGGAGGATCGTAGTATTGTAGTTCAAAAGCGGCACACCGGTTTTGCCAGCCACCATGATCATTTGCTGCAATTGCTCTATTTCCCGGTCGCGTTGGGGGCTTTTCCCGAGCATTACGTTCGGAAATATCGCCTTATCGATTCCCGAGGAAGCCAGCGGCCAGTGGTACGCGTCAAGGCTGATGCCGTATTTCTCGCAAGCTTCGCGCTTACGCATCGAATCGTCCAGGTCCCAGCCTTTGCCTTCAACCATTTTCGGGGCACCGCCGTCGATATTGTAAACACCGTGGCGTGCTTTAAATTCAAGGTTTTCGACAGTAGTACCGCCCGACTGGCAGCCGACTTTCATCAAAACCTTCTTCGGTTCGGCCTTTGCAGCGGCCCGGATACCTGCCTGGGCCTCGTTTTCGCCCATTACCGCCGCGCCTACCGAGCCGGTGGCGAGCACCTTCACAAACTGATGTCTTTTCATGATCTGAATCGGTTAAGGTGGAAATATCAAAACCTGTTAGTCTTTCAGTGCGAGAAACAGTGCGCTATGGTCGAGCTCGCCGTTACCCTGCTGCATGGCGGCTTCCATCTGTTTGGCCACGGTTTCGGTGCCCGGCAGCGTGAGACTGAGCTCTCCGCCGGTTTGGAGGGCTATATTGAGGTCTTTCCGATGCAGTTTGATCTTAAAACCGGGCTTGAAATTCTGATCGATGATCCGCTGGCCGTGCAGGTCGAGAATGCGGCTCTGGGCAAAACCGCCCAGCAGCACTTCCCGCATTTTGGCAAGGTCAACACCCGCTTTTTGGGCCAATGTAAATGCCTCGGCCACCGCCTGGATCGTCTGTCCGACGATCATTTGGTTACAAGCCTTGGTCGTTTGCCCGGCACCCGGCTCGCCGATATGCACGATATTCTTGCCCATCGCCTGAAACGCCGGTAATGCCCGAGCGAATGCAGCCGCATTACCGCCGACCATAATGGACAGCGTGGCAGCCTCCGCACCCACCTGTCCGCCCGAAACCGGCGCGTCGAGCGCCTCCACGCCTTTTTTCTGCATTATTTCGAAGAGCTTCCTGGCAACCATGGGTGCTATGGTGGACATATCAATGAATAAACTTCCCCCGCGAATACCCGCCAGCACGCCGCTATCGACCACCTGTTCAACCTGCGGAGAATCGGGCAACATGGTGATAATAATATCGCTTCCCGCTGCCAGCGCATTCGCGTCGGGCCATACGTCCGCACCCGCGTCTTTTAATGCGCCCGATGCCTGGCTGCCGGCCAGCACGCCCACCGGATAGCCCGCCTTCAAAAGATTAAGCGCCATTGGCTTCCCCATAATGCCGAGCCCTATAAAACCGATTTTCTCCATTTTAAGTAACTATCTGTTTTTGAAATGATTAAACTAATGGAAACACCCGTGCCGCGATCATCAGCACGATCAGGCCTACGCAGCCCATCACGACCAGCATAGGCGAAAAGGTCTTCAAAGCCTCTTTTTCAGTGAGGTTACTGATTTTGACGATGATCCAGAAACCGGCGTCATTCATCCAGGGCACGAGCTTGGAGCCGCAACCGATAGCGAGGCCGAGGTACAATGGATGGTATTCCAGATGGGCGCTGGTTGCCATTCCCGACAGAATACCCGAAGCTGTAATCAGCGCGACCGTGGCCGAGCCCTGCGCCGTGCGCACAACCGCGCTGATCACGAATGCGAGCGGAATGAGCGTCATCTGGTAGTCGGCGGTGAGCGCGGCAATGCGTGAACTGATACCGGTTTGCTGTAACACCCCGCCGAATGCGCCGCCCGCGGCGGTAATGAGGATAATGCCTCCTCCGCTCATCAATGCGGCTTGCACAAATGCCGAAATACCTTCCTTACTGCCCTTTTTCCGGACAGCCAGCAATACCAGGGCAATTAGCCCGCCGGTTACCAGAGCAATGTTTTTATCCCCAAACAATGCGACAAAATCCACAAGGAAATGCGCCAGCGAGGATTCCGGCACAAACGCGCCCGATTTGATCATTGATTTCAGGATATTGTCCAGACAAATGAATACCAGCGGAAAAGTAACCGGCAGCAGCGAAAACCACAGCGGCGGCAACTCCTTATCGGTCTGTCCTGCCAGTGAACGGATATCTTCCAGCCGGGCATCCAGCGAATCGCGAAGCTCTACCGGCCATTTGGCATTGGCCCATTTGGCAAAAAGGAATCCGGCGGTGATCGTAACCAGGCCGAGCAGTGTACCGCCGGCCATCATCATCCCGATCGGGATATTCATTTCACCGATCAGGAACAACGGCCCGGGAGCAGGCGGTACAAATGAATTGGCCATGGCCGCCCCGCCGGTAATGGCCAGTACCAGCAAGAGATAATCCTTGCCAATGCGCATGCTCACCGCCTTCGCCAGCGGGATCATCAGGAATATCACAATGTCAAAAAACACCGGCACACCGAGGAAGAAGCTGCTCACCAGGAATGCGAACGGCGCGTTGTTCACACCCGTTACGGCCAGCATGGAGCGCACGATCCGCTCGGCGGCTCCGCTCTCCAGCATAGCTTTACCAATAATGGCCGCCATGGCAATCAGGATGCCGATTTTGCCACACGTGCTGCCAAATTCCGTAGCAATACGCTCCCCTATGCTCTTCTTCGACAATGCTGCCGCGGCCTCGGCTGACGATCCTTTCGCAATCGCAAATGCCTCTACAGACGACGCGGGCGTAAGCAATGCCACAACAAATGCAGCCAGAATAAGCGCCAAAAACGGGTGTAATTGCAGGAAAATGATGCCTCCTACCACAATGATCACCCCGATTAATAGAATAAAAAGCGGGTCGCTGAAAAGAATGGTCGTTAAAGTCATGAAAAGTCTGATTTATGATGGGCGGAGATCATTCAGTTTTTTGGCCATCATGCGGGCGCCTTCGGCGACGAAAGTGGCGTCGGAGCCGCAGGCAATAAACCGGATGCCCAACTCGTGGTAAGCCGAGTATTCGCTGGTATTGAAAAACAGGATACCGACTGCCTTCCCGGCTTTTCGGGCGGCCTCGCATGTTTCCCGAACGGCTTCACGGAACCTGGGATGATCGAACTGCCCGAAAATGCCGAGTTCCATCGAAAGGTCGGCAGGGCCGATGAAAAGGACGTCGACGCCGTCGGTATTGGCCACAGCATCGAGGTGGTGGAGCACCTCTACGGTTTCGATCTGTGCGATGCCCAGGATATTCTCCCGGCTGTTGTCGTAATATTCCTGAAAATGCTGCCCGAATCCCGTCGCACGCACCATTTTAGCCACACCCCGGCCCCCAAACGGCGGGTAATGCAAGCCCTGCACCAGCTTTTGCGCTCCTTCCGGGTTCAGGATTTTCGGACACATTACACCCTCTGCACCCATATCGAGCACGCGGTGAATGCGCTGACTTTCCGAACTTTCCACGCGCACGATCGCGGCTGTGGCCGTGTGTTCGAGCGCCTGCAACTGGTAGAGCACGTCCTTTTCGGAGCCGGCCCCATGTTCCAGGTCTATGAGCACCCAGTCGAAACCGGCCAATCCGACGATCTCAGCAGTAAGGGAACTGCCGGTATTGAGCCAGCAGCCGTGCAGGGTTTCCCCGCTTTGCAGTCTTTTTTTCAGGTTTTTCATTCAAAAATCGGTTGATACAATGCTATTTCTTGTCCCACCACACCCGGGTATCGAGCAGGTCGGGGCCTTGCGCCGCGATCGCCTTCCGGACATTGTCCTGATTCACGTTCAATTCGGCGTCGGTATAGGTTAGTCGGCGGATAAATGGTTCGGTTTTGAGGTCGCTGCCGGGATATGGATTGGGTTTCAACACCGGGAAGCCACTGCGGCGAAAGTTGGCAAATGCCTCCGGGCCTATCAGGAAGGATGCTACCCAATATTGTGTATTGATCTCTTCCAGTTCCCTGCCCGCATGCAACGGGTGCGCGGCCACGTACGTGCCTATGGCCGCGTCGCCGATGGCCGTACTTGCACCGTACATCGCAAATTGCTGCATATGGGCCCTGATTCCCTCCGCATACAAGGCCGCAGCGTCGCCGGTCGCCCATTTGCGGACCACCGCTTCGGCCAGCAGGAACTGGGTTTGCGCATAGGTTACGAGGAAGCTGGGCGCTGTTAACCCCGCCATCCGCGTCCTGTCCAGCTGGCTGTAATCCCATAAACTCGCGAGCTTTTTGGCCGCTACATCGGCGCTGATGGTCGTATTATCGTAGCCCTGCGGCATGCCGATCTGCACCGCCACCGACCGGTTAGCCTTTGCCTCGACCTGATCGGCCCCGCTTTGCGCGCCTGCGTAACGCACGGCGATCGAAGCCAGTCGGGGGTCGTTGTTGCCCGACAGATAGGTTACAAATTCATCGTCCAGATAGTAGAATGCCGATTGCCCGCCATTCAGTGAACTTCCTACCGGGTTCGTAAAACTGGCGGTGTGCCGGATCACCGCATTGTCCTGATTGGATTGCATTACCCCTCCCGCAACCGCTTTGGCCACATATTCGGCAGCCTTTGCCGGATTGATTTTCGAGAGCCGCATTGCCGCCCGCAGCAACAGCGAGTTGCCCAGCTTCTTCCATTTCAAAACATCCCCGCCATAAAGCACATCACTTGAAACGGCGGTTTTGGAAACGTCCAATGCATTCGAAGCGGCGTCCAGCTCGGACAGGATATCGTTGTAAATAGCTTCCTGATTGTCGTACGCCGGCGTGGTATTACCGGTAAGGAAACCCGACCCCGCCTCGGCGTAAGGAATGTTGCCGTAAGTGTCGCTCAGTACCATAAAAGCGTAAGCTTTCCAGATCCGCGCCATATTGTAAAGGTTGGTACGGCTGGCATCGTCCTTCGTTTTGGCCACCACATCGGCCAATTCCTTGATAATGGTCCGGTAATAGGTGTTCCAATTGCCGGAAGTCACGCCCCGGTTGTCCTGGTTGAAGTTCGCAGCGGAGCCCTGGCCGCTGAACGGCGTAATCATTTGCTTCACGATCGTGGTTTCGTAGCTCAGGTTGCCGTACACCGGTGCGCTGTTCACGATGGTAGTATTGAGCTGATAGGCAGGGTTTACGGCAGTAAGGGCAATGGGGTTGATGTTCATTTCATCAAACCCGCTATCGCAGGCATGCATTGCCGCCATGCAAATTCCGCTGATCAATATTTGTATCGCCTTTTTCATAGTCAATGGCTTAAAATTTCAGGTTGAGATTGAAACCGGTGCTGCGGGTGATCGGCAGCCCGGTAGCTTCCAGGCCGATCAGGTTGTCGGACGGAAAACCAAACTGGTCGGGATGGATGGTCGGCACCCATTTTTTGAGGACCGCCACATTATTCGAGACAATGCTCAGCCGCGCACCTTTGATAAAAGGGATGTTTTTAGGCAAAAACCGCGCGAAATCGTAACCGATCGTGACCTGCCGCAATTGCCACAAACCCGCATTGTAGACAAACTGCTCGGCGATATTTTGCGAACGCACCGTTTCATAATAGGCCTGCACCACCGATTTCGTCTGGTTCACCTCACCGTTGGGGTTCACGCCGTCGCCGATAATGAAACCCTCCGCACGGCCTGGCAATGTCTCTTTCAGCAAGCCATGCCGCCAGGCGTTGTGATTGGTGCCCGAAATCATCTTATGCCCGAGTTTGAAATCGATCAGCACCGAGGCGGAGAAGTTTTTGTAATTAAAACTATTGGTAATGCCTCCTACCCATTTCGGCAATGCGCTGCCAAATGCAATCTGCGTAGACGTGCGCAGCGGGCGCCCGTTTCCGGCATCGAATACCTGCCTTCCCTGGTCGTCGCGCAGGTAGCCGAAGCCATACAGCTGGCCCAGCGGCTTGCCTACCACCTGCCGGAGCTCGCCGGTGAAATCGCCGGTGCCCACGGTGATCATCGCCTCGCTTACCTTGCTGCCGAGGTCGAGGGTTTTCGTGACATTGTACGCTGCATTGAAATTCAGGTTCCAGACAAAATTTTTCGCCTGATACGGCGTCACATTCACCATCATTTCCAGCCCACGGTTACGGCCTTTGCCCACATTAATGAGCTGCGTGAGGTAGCCCGACGCGTCAGAAGTCTGCGCTTGGAGAATCTGGTCGGACGAGAGTTTGTCGTAATAGGTAAAGTCAAGTCCCAGCCTGTTTTCAAACAATTTCAACTCCAGACCCACCTCTTTCTCAGAAACCCGCATCGGCCGGAGATCCGCATTCGGGACCGTAGAGCCGTTGATGCTCGCCAGCGGCTGCCCTGCCCCATTCGGATTCGGAAATTGTTGCGCATTGATGTTGTAAAACAGGTTATTGGCATAGGGCTGCACGTCGGTGTCGCTACCTACTTCGGCATAAGCCACGCGGACCTTTCCAAAGGAAATCCAGGAAGGCAACGAAGCGGTGAATGCCTGCGAGAACACGAAACTGGCTGTGACAGAAGGATATACAATACTCCTGTTGGCCGGTGAAAGCGTTGAAAACCAGTCGTTACGTATCGTACCATTCAGGAAAAGAAAATCATTGTAGGAAACTTCGGCAGCACCGTAAAGCGAATTCACCTGCCGTTTGGAAGTCTCATAAGTGGCGTCGCGCTGACGGCCGTTGCCGATTGTGTACAGGTCGCGTACGTAAAAGTCCTGAACGAACACATTGTGGCGGCTCAGTTTACGGTACATCTGGTTACCGCCCGCATTGATATTCAGGCCTATACGACCGAAAGTCTTGTTAGCCGATATCAAAAAATCGGTGTTCAGCTCACGGACGGACCGCGTGTCCTGCACATACTGCCCATTCACAAATCCCTGGGGAGCTGCGGCCTGTCGCTGGCTGCCGGTGGGAAGGTTGTAATCCTGTTCTCTCGAAAAGTAATCCTGCCCCACCCGTACCTGCGCGTAAAGCCAGTCGGTAAAATTGTACCGTACGGAAAGATTACCGAAAATGCGGTCCTTTTCGACGTTTTCAAAACGCTTTAATGCAAAATAGGGGTTGGTACGGTTCGTAAACCGTGACCATACATATTCGTTGCCGTTCGCATCGGTCGCATACTTTTCGAGCAGGTCGAGCGGCATGGAATTGGCCATATTGTAAAGCACCACGGGGCTGTAATCCTGCTCGGCGATGTTGGGCGGGTTTTTACGGTCCTCGTTGGAATAATTGATATTACCCGAAACGGTCAGCTTTTTAGCCATTGTCTGGGTGAAACCAAGGTTCACCGTCTTGCGATGGTAACCCGAACCGGGCAGGATCGTCTTGTTATCCAGGTTGGAAAGTGAAAGGCTGAAACCGCCAAACTCCCCTCCCGACGATACGGTAATGGTGTTGGTAAATGTGCTTCCATTTCGATAATAGTCGGTAATCTGATGCCTTTGAGGCACATAGGGAACCTCCACACCATCGAAAAGGACCTGCGTCATGCCCGGCCCGAACTTCTCTCCAAAGCTCCATTGTCCGGAGGTCGGATTGGGCGTCGTAGGGCGTTTGCCGTTCTCTCCCTGGCCGTATTCATACTGATAATCCGTATAATCGAGCGGCGTTTCGGTGGTAAAATTGGTGTTAAATTCAATGCCGATGCCGACACCAGCCCCACGGGTCTTGGTAGTGATCATGATCACCCCGTCTTTGGCCCTGGAACCGTACAATGCCGAAGCCGCGGCTCCTTTCAGCACGGTCATCGATTCGATGTTGTCGGGGTTAATGCTGCTTAGGCCGTCGCCGCTGTCGGAAGTGCGGTTTGAACCTTTGTCCACCCCATCGCCGCGCGCACCGAAATTGCTGTTATCGATCGGTACCCCGTTGACGACGATCAACGGAGAATTGTTACCGCCGAAAGAGGATTGCCCGCGAATGCGGATTTTGCTGGTCCCGGCGGGCCCCGAGCCAAGCGACGTGATGTTCACACCCGCCATTTTACCCTGCAATGCATTCATGAAATTGGCCGTGCGGTTCACTGTCATTTCCTCCGCAGGCACGCTGGCGGTGGCGTAGCCAAGGCTTTTGGCCGCTTTTTTGATACCCAATGCCGTTACCACCACTTCCTCCAAAGCCTTGCTTTCGGGCACAAGCGATACTACCAGGCTGGTTTGATTTCCCAGAATCACTTCCTTGGATTGATACCCCACAAAACTGAACAGCAATGCACCGTCGCCGTCCTGCAACTCTATTTGAAATGCACCTTCTGAATTGGTGGTCGTACCGCGCTGGGTACCTTTCACCATGATGTTCACCCCGGGCAATGCAACACCCTTTTCATCGGTTACTTTTCCCATAAGGCTTTTTTTGGGTGCTAATTGAAATGAATTGCCTTCCGGAAGCAGGAAACCATTGTCCGCTCCGGGCAGCTCGCCGGCAGAGAGAATGATCTTCTTTCCGGACAATTCATATTTGATTTTCAGAGGTTTAAGCAGTTTAAAAAGCACTTCCTCCAAGGTGGTGTTTACGGCTTTGATCGTCACTCTCTTCGACGTTTCGAGAACATTGGAACTGTACACAAACTGCACGTCCGTCTCTTTTTCGATGTGCGCCAGCACACGCTTGATTTCACGGTTCTCCGCCTGGACCGTCAGTCGCCGGTTCAGGTACTCCTGCGCATTGCTCGTGTGCGCATACGCTACACCTGCGAGCAACGCCATGACCAAACTCTGTGTGAGCGAAAACCTCATAAGTTTCAGCCAGAATTTTCTGGTAATGCGTTTTTTCATACTTTTGAACAGGGTTTAAAGGGTTCTTTTAACCGGGAACTTGCAGATACCGAGCGTGTAACTTTGGCGAGTGGCCGCTCGTGATCCGACCTTGATGGCAGTGTATCCCACTGCCATTTTTCATTTGCTGCAACCCTTGCCGCTGACGACGATCTGTCCGTCGACGATCTCGTAGCCGGCAGAAACAGTTTTGCAGAGAATGCTCAGTTTGTCATACATGCTTTCGTCGGAGAAAGCCACCGTGATTTTGCAGGCCCAAAAGCTGTCGGCGTCGAACTGAATAGGGATACCGTACGATTTTTCCATATCCCTCAATATCACCGGCAGCGGTACTTCATCATATTTCAATATACTTTCAACCACCTGGTTCGGTAGTTTTTCAGGATTTTCGACCAGCGTTTTCGAAAGCTGATTGGCACTTTTCTCAAAAACCGCGGCCTGATTGGCAGTAATGATTAACCCTTTCACTTCCGACCTGGAGGGCTTATCGACATACACCGAAACCTTGCCCGTTTGTACCTGCACCGTAATATTCCGGTCATCCTCGAATGCGCTTACGAAAAACCGCGTACCCAGCACTTTCGTCACGACTTTTCCGGTGTGTACCATGAAAGTCTGTCCTTGTTTTTTTACCGAAAAAAGCGCCTCGCCGGTCAGGTACACCACCCTTGCGCTATCGGCAAACTCCGACGGGTAACTCAGATAGCTTTTCGGGCTTAACGTCACCTCCGAACCATCATCTAAATTAATTATCAAAGGCTTACCGGTATCATTTCGCGTAGTCACCAGGTTGGACCGGCTCCCCGCAGTTGCCGCCATGCGCGGGTCTGTGACATTGTTTTGGTAATAGTACCAACCGGCCCCGCTTCCCAGGACGATGACCGCAGCCGCAGCTACCAGCCATCTTTTCCAGAAAACCGTACGGTCTGTATCTTCTTCGTCATCATCGGAAAACCCGATTTCCAAATGGCCTTCCTCAGCACTAACCTTTTCTATAAACCGCTCAATTTCAATACGTATCTCTTTTTCGGTGACCTGCTCCCCGGCTACATTGGCCGCCCGGATCAGGTGTTCAGCCTGCCGGAATGCCCCCCGCCGGTCGGGATATTTTTCCAGAAAAGAAAGCCAGAATAGCTCCTGCGTCCCCTGGCCCTGCACCCATTTCCGGAAACTCTCGTCTTCCAGAAAATCTTCGGTGTTATAAGATTGGTAAGGCTTCATTCCGGTTTTAGTTCTGTTACGTTATATACTATACGCTCGCAGTAAGCGGCGCTTGTCAGCTCAGATGGTAATGCTTGCGCAGGCTTCCCAGCGATTTTTGCAGAAGATTGTAAACCGATTGCCTGTTCAGATTCATCACCTCGGCGATCTGCTCGAAGCTCAGGCTCTGGTAAAAACGCAGGTAAATGAGCTCCTTTTGCCTGTCCGAAAGACTGTTGAGTACACCTTCGAGCTTCCGCACCTGATAAACTTCATGTTCTTCGTCGATCAGCCGGAGATCCGACGAAAACTCCACCGAAAACGAATATTCATCCGACAGCACTAATTGATGCGTGACATGCTTTTTGGAAAGCTCGCGCAAAATCCGCGTTTTAAGGGCCACCAGCAGATAGGAACGGACATTCGAAACCGCCGGGGCGGCCGATTGCCGCATTTTCCAGAGGTTCACGAACATATCCTGAATGCAATCCTTCACAAATTCACGCTCGCTATGCAGCCTAAGGCCCCAATGGAACAGGTCGGAATAGTAGCCCTGCATGATGTTCGCCAGCGCGTACATATCGCCCGACTGGTAGTCATTCCAAAGTCTCTGAGCTTCATCGGGAGCAATGCGTGGTCTCATCTCGTGGTAGCTGTCACTTTTTCTAGATGAGACTCATTTTTAGCATATATACCCCACTATTTTTATCTTTTTTATCAAAATAATGCAGAATCAATTCCAAAACGCTTGTTACGGGTTGGCAGCGTCGTGTTGACAAGCGATCAATATCTGCGTAAATTGTGAGTAGCTCCTACAAAAATGAGCCGACCATATGAGAAAACTGACTTCGACGAATTACTACAACCAGACGTTCCTGGAAGAGAAATGTACATTGAACGAACTGATCAACCTGCTTAGCAAACGGTGGCTTACGGAGGTGATGTTCAGCATTGAAGAAGGTAACAACCGGTTTTCGACCCTGAAAGAGGACCTTAAACACATTAGCGACAATATCTTAGCCGATCGTCTGAAACTGCTCGAACAGCACAAGCTGATCATCCGTAACGACAATTTCCGCGAAGTGCCGAGCCGTGTCGAATACACCTTGTCGGAAACCGGTTCCAAGCTCAGCGAGCTCCTAGACGGCCTCTGCCACTTCTCCGAAACCGAGATGGAATTCCCGGAATGACACCCCGTTAAAGCCTGTCTGCCCGGGTCTTAACAAATGTTAACAGTCACTTCGGAAATTGTGAGTGGCTGAGCAGTAGTCCACCGCCCTTTGATCATCCGCCAATGCTGCTTGCACATCGGATTGGCAACGTTTGGGACCTGTATCAGCTGCACTGAAACCTGTGCGTCAATAACTCGCGCTTATCAAATCCCGCAACACCACCGACGCGCAGGTAGCTCCGAAGGTTGCCGGCAAGTAGGGCATCGTACCGTAGGCTGACTTTTTATAGTTACTCCCGTCGGTGAGGATGAGCGACTCACGGATCTGTTCTTCGGTCGAAAAAACAGCCTTGATACCTTTGTAAATACCCGCCTTTTTAAGGTTTTTCCTTACCTGCTGCGCAAAGGGACAGTTGTAAGTCTTCGAAATATCGACCACTTTCAGTTTTGTAGGGTCCATTTTACCGCCTGCCCCCATCGAGCTTACAATGCGGATCTCGCGCTTGTACGCCTGCGTGAGGAAAGTCAGCTTCGGGGTGACGCTATCGATCGCGTCGACAATATAATCGTAGTTGGTCATCGAAAGGATTTGCTCCACGGCATCCGGTGTTACGAAGCTTTTCACGACATTCAGGTTAAGCTCCGGATTGATGGCTTTGAGGCGCTCTGCCATAATATCGGCCTTGCTTTGCCCATGATTGGTTGCCAATGCCGGCAATTGCCGGTTGCGGTTGGTCGGGTCGACCACGTCGCCATCGACGATCGTCATCTTCCCTACCCCGCCGCGGCATATAAATTCGGCGGCAAACGAGCCTACTCCGCCCAACCCGATCACCAGCACATGCGCCTGGCTGAGCTTCACCAGGCTGTCTCTCCCAATCAGTAACTCCGTCCTGGAAAGCCAGGAAAAATCCTCCATCATTGTTTAAATACTTTACCAAAATTCAGTTCGAGCTGCAAAACAATCTCTTTTTCGGGAATATTCCGCAGCTGGGCGGCGGTTTTGTAGACTTCGCGGATGTCGGCACGGGTATCGTCGGTTTCGAGGAAAAGCTGCTCCATCGGAACGGCCCTGAACCCCTCGGTAATGGCTGGGTTAGGATGCAGCAGCGCCTTTCCGAACGACAGGTAATGACCCGCGTCGATCACCGGACGGAGCACCGAAAGGCGATTGTTGATTCCATGAAAAACCACAGATACGCCGGTGTGCTTCAAAAGTGCCAGGCACTCCTGAAATGCCTTTACACAATGAATTACCAGCGGCTTTTGCAGTTCTTCAGCCAGCGCGATCTGCCATTCGAATGCGCGGCATTGTGTGCCCCAATCGGCTCCCGTGAGCTTGTCGAGCCCGCATTCGCCTATTGCCAGCACCCCCGGTTGAACGGCGTATTGGCGCAATGCGTCAAAATCGTCGGAAAGCGTCTCGGAACGGATGTACCACGGATGCAGGCCCGCGCTCGCATACGAAGAAGCAACGGCTGCTCCGAAACCGCTGTGCCGGTTCTCGATGGCCAATACGTCGGGCTCGCTGGGAGGATAATGGGTGTGAACGTCCAGAAACATCGATGTCAGGCCGTTCATTCAAACGGATTGACCGCATACATCAGATTCCTCGCCGATATTTCGTGGGAATCGATGTGCGTATTTCCTTTGTAGTTGCGCACCCTGAGATTATCATTTCCCTGGTAAATAAATGAGAGCATTGCCACGGGCTGGCCGGCGTTGAACATCTTGGAGCCTTTTTCGGTGTAGGCCTCGGCAAGCTCCCTCAATATGGCAGCGTCCTGAAATTCAAGGCATTTCAAAGTAAAACCATCGATATCTCCGTCCCAGTTCAGGTAGAGCAAGTGGCGTTGGCCCGGGGCTATTTCAAAGTAAAAATTAAAGCGTCGCTGACCGTCGAATGCCGACGAAAGTTGTAATTCCTTCGATTCGGGAAAATAGGTTTTGATCTGGTCGCGTAAGTAATCGAGTGAATTCATGATGGTGCGTGGGTGGTGTCCAACAATTCGTGTATAAACAAATATATCCAGCCAGCGGTAAAATTTCAAGAATCAGCCCGGAAACAGTTTAATTACATGCTTAAACGTTTTACCGAGCGGCAAGACCTTGCCGTTGCGCAACCGGATCATATTGCCTTCGATGTAGTGTACGATTTTCTTGTTCAATATAAACGACTTGTGTATCCGGATGAACACGTCGGCCGGCAGCTGCTCTTCAAAACTTCCGAGTGTCCGCTGCGTGAGGAGGAAATGATCGCGTCCCCAGACCTTCACATAATTACCCAGGCTTTCAAGGTAATACACATCTTCGAGCTGTATTTGGACCAGCTTCTTGTCGGATTTGATATAGAGCGGCTCCGGTTCGTGCTGCACCGCCGCCGGAGCGGCCGTTGCTATCGCCTGCTTACGCAAAGTGTGCTGCTCCAATGCGCGGTTCGCGGCTTTCAGGAACCGGTCGAAACGGAAAGGTTTCAGCAGGTAATCGACGACTTCTAGTTCGAAACTTTCCAGCGCGTGCTCTTCGTAAGCAGAGGTAATGACAACCAACGGCCGCTGGTTGAGCGTACGCAGGAAATCGAGCCCGTTGAGCTTCGGCATGCGGATGTCCAGGAAAATAAGGTCGACGGCCTGATGGTTGAGAAAAGAAAATGCCTCCGTTGCGAGGTAACATTGCCCTGCGTTTTCGAGAAACGGAATATCGTCCATGTATCTCAGGATCACATCATGGGCCAGCGGCTCGTCGTCGACAATCAGGCAGCGTAATTTCATAGCAGATCAATTTCCAGACTGGCGGTAAACACGCCATTCCCCGCTTCGGTAGTGAGCCGGTGTTTTCCCGGGTAAAGCAGTGCCAGCCGTTTCCGCAAATTAGTCAATCCGATGCCGGTATGCGCATCCGCTACCGGTTCGAACGAATTTTTACACATAAAATGCACCGATTGCCCGTCGGCTTTGAGGCTGATATGTAGGAACGACGGATTTTCCGCATTTTCTACCCCGTGCTTGAACGCATTTTCCACAAAAACGATGAGCAGCAGCGGCGCGATCAGAATCGTGGGATCTGTAATTGCTTCCTCAAATTGCAGGTCGAGGCTCCTTTTCAGTCTTATCTTCTGCAATTGCAGGTAATCGTTCAGGTATTTGACTTCATCCTGAATACCCACGAATGGCTCTCTGGCCTTATAAATTACATACCGCATCAATTCCGAAAGCTGCAAAATACTTTCCGGGGTCTGCTCCGAACGCTGCAGGCTCAATGCATACAGGTTATTGAGTGTATTGAAAAAAAAATGCGGGTTAAGCTGCTGTTTTAAAAGGTCGAGTTCGGCAAGTGATTTCTCGTGTTGCAGGGCGGTGATCAGGCTGTTTTGCCTTGCCCACTGGATCGCCAGCAGTACAGGAAGGCTCACCGCCAGCACCAGCATCGCACCGAATGCATTTTCCGCAACAAAAGGATTCGCGGAAAACACGCCGCCCAGCGCCTTGCTGAGCGGCAAGCTGGCAAGCAATTGGCCCCAGAAAGGGTAAAAAATACCGATGAGCGCCGCAGAACAAAGGAGGTAATGCAAAATTCCCCGTTCCTTCAAAATACGCGGAACGAACCACTGGCTGTTGACATAAAAGAAAAAATACCCGGCGAGGTACATCGTCAGCAATTGCAGGGAATAGCTGACAAAGAGCGGAAATCGGGCCGCTATTTTAAAAAAATGTATTTCAAAACCGATCAGCAGCTGCCTGTCTGAATGATACAGCGGATTGCCGACACTGGAAACGGCCATCGCACCCAGCAACACTGCAAGCCCGGCAATGCTGATTAACACCGCCTTTTCCAGGCTCAGCTTCCGCACCCATTTTACCTTGCGTAAACGGCCGATATACTGGCCCTCGATCACCAGAACGCATTCCAGCGCGGCGATGCAGAGCCCACCGGTGAACACTACCGGCCAGAGCAGGCCGTCGGCGCGCATCTGACTGCCCGAAAGCAACAGCAACGCCGGCAGATATCCCAAAAAGCAACCGATCCAGTTCCGACGGTTGCGTCCCGTAAAACGTCCGTTCCCGTTGCGCGCCCATGTAACCGCGAGCACGGGCGACCACAACGCTGCCAAAGCCAGCAATGACTGAAAATAAGCTTCCCAGGGATCGTCCCGCCCGATCGTAAAGCCTATCGAAATCCAGCAGAACAGGCCCACCAAAAGCCCGGTATCTCTCCGGCGGCCCAATGCGCCGATCAATTTTTCGATTCCCACCATCCTGCAAATAAACCGGAATGCGCGCTTGCCGTCAAAAATTAATGATGACCGTCGCGATTCCGGTGATATCGGTAAAACAGGCATAAAAACGGGCCAACAAAAGCACTCGTCACCGCCCCCATCACCTTCCTCATTATTAATTGAATACCTGCCCTGCCGCATTCATCTTTGAGGCCTAACTTCAAAAGCCATGTCATGTCAAGATTAAAAATTGAGGCACTCTCCAAAACCTACCCGAACGGCACCCGTGCGCTGGACGGCGTTTCACTCGAAATACCGAACGGGATGTTCGGTTTACTCGGGCCCAATGGTGCCGGCAAATCGACTTTTATGCGTATCCTGGCCACCCTCACCCAGGCCGACAGCGGACAGGTTACCTTCGATGGCCGGGATATCGGCCGCGAAACCACCTGGCTCAGGAACCGGCTTGGCTACTTGCCGCAGGATTTCGGGGTATATCCCGGCGTTTCCGCGGAAAACCTGCTCGATCATCTGGCCGTATTGAAGGGCCTGACCCACAAACCCGACCGGCGGGAACAAATCAACGCCCTGTTGCAACGAACAAATCTTTACCAGCACCGCAGACAAGCCGTAAGTACCTTTTCGGGCGGAATGCGCCAACGTTTCGGCATCGCACAGGCATTGCTGGGTAACCCGCAACTCGTGATCGTGGACGAACCTACCGCCGGGCTCGATCCCTCCGAACGGCATCGGTTTCACGACCTGCTAAGCGAAATCGGCGAGCAGATCGTAGTGATACTCTCGACGCACATCGTCGACGACGTGCACGACCTCTGCCCCCAAATGGCCGTACTCGCAGCCGGAAAGGTGGTGCTCGAAGGGAAACCGGAAATACTGACACATGCGCTGAAAGGACAACTATGGCGGAAAACCGTAACACCGGCAGAGCTCGCCGAGCTGCAAACGGCGGTTCACGTCATTTCCACGCGCAGGGTCGCAGGGCGCATTCAGGTGCATGTGCTCTCGGACGAGCGACTCGCGGACGAGCGGCTCGCGGACGAGCGGCTCGCGCACGAGCGACCAGGCGACGGCTTCGAGGCATTCGATCCCGGGCTCGAAGACGTCTATTTCGCCACACTATCGGGCAGAAGGGAGGTGGCGCCATGATAGCCGCCGCACTCCGTTTCGAAATGGGCTATCATTTCCGGCAAATTACCTTTCGTATTGCAGCGTTGCTGTTCCTGATCCTCGGAATCCTGATGCCGTTCGGGAGCTTTGGCGGTGAGGAAATACACCGGAATGCCCCGCACGTAATCAATTTCACCATTTGCCTGCTATCGCTGTTCACTATTTTCGTGAGCACCCTCGCGTGTGCCTCGGTGGTCCTGCGCGACTCCCACCACGGCATGGAGCCGCTAATCTTCGCCACCAGTGTCGGTCGCCGGCCCTATTTCATTGTCCGGCTTCTCGGACTGCTCGTCACCGTCTTTCTGGTGATATCCCTTGCCGCAATGGGCACGGCAACAGTGACCTTCATTGCTTCGCCTGAACGACTCGGCCCTTTTCGCGTGTCCCACTACCTCCTGCCATTGCTTACATTTGGCCTTCCGGGTGTCGTTTTTTGTTGCAGCATCGTATTCGCCACGGCATTGCTGACACGCAACGCCCGGTTCGTGTATGCGGCGGGCGTTTTGATTTTCATCATTTATTTCACGGCCTCCATTCTGGGCAATTCACCGGTTATGGCCGGCTCCGTACCTGCTCCCGGCGGTCCGGGTTGGTTTGCCATACTAATAGATCCGTTCGGTTTTACGATGTTTTTTGGAGAAACCATGAACTGGCCTGCCTGGCGGCGCAACCGGGAGCTGTTCCCACTCACCCCGATTTTCATCGCTAACCGCCTGCTGTGGACCGCCATTTCGCTCGGACTGCTGGGATTGGCTTACGGCCGTTTCAGATTCAGGGTTTTATCCGAAAAAGATAAAAAGGCAAACCCTGAGGCTCACCCGCAGCTGTTAGTGCCCTACCGTACGACCGAAACGCACATCGAAAGCCGCAATTACCACTGGCAGACCTTTTTGCGCATACTCCGTCTGGAAACGAAGACGCTTTTTAACCCGATATTCACAACCTTGATCTTTGCATTATGGATGTTTTTCAATGCCGTAGAGCTTTTCGAAAACCTTTCCAACGGCCCCTATGGCGTGCGGAGCTATGCTACCAGCGGAATTCTTGCCGAACAGCTCGTAGCAGTCCGTCCGGCATTGCTGCTGATCATTTTTTACGCTTCTGAACTGATACACCGGGAAAAAGCGACGGGAATCCAGCCGCTGATCTTCACGACGCCGGTTCCGGCGACCGTCTTCGCCGTCGCCAAATCCTTCGCGCTGATCACCTGGATTATGGCCCTCGTTACCGTTCACATCGCGATAGGCATGGCTGTTCAATGGTTTTCAGGATTCCGGATTTTTCAGTGGGGCACCTACTTTTCGCTCTACTACTACGCAGGCCTGCCGCTCGTACTCTACGCAAGCCTGATCATATTCATCCAAACCCTCATAGCCAACAAATACCTGGGAATGCTCGTCAGCGGCATGGTGATCGGGGTTTTCATTTTTGGCCGGAAACTGGGGCTCGAAAGCTATCTTCTACGCTTTGCCACCGCTCCCCGCCTGCATTACTCCGACTTCCACGGCTTCGGGCACAGTGGTCGCGCCTTTCACTGGCATATGCTCTATTGGGCATTTATCGCGCTTGCACTCGCGGCCATCACGGCACGCATATGGCCGGGTAATGCCCAGAAACGACGGCTCGGGCGTGTGCGCACGAGCCTTATTCCCGCCGGGCCTATTGCCGCATTCGTCGCTCTTTGCATTCTTTTGGCCATCGGAACAGGGGTTTTTATGCAATCCAAAACCGGGCATTCCGCCCACAACCGAACCGGAGCGACCGATTTAAAATGGCAGGCACGGTACGAACGGAAATACAAGCCGCTTGAAAACCTTCCGCACCCGGTTGTTACTGCTGTCGATCTCCATACAGACCTTTATCCTTCCGCCCAATATTACACGGTAAAAGGCTATTTACGGGTTAAAAACAAGTCATCGCACCCAATCACCCGCTTATGGATCGGCACCGACCCGGAAATTGAACTGGTGGAGTTAAGTCCCGAGGGCGCTTCACCGGTGTCGTCGGATGAAACTTTCGGGCAGCACTGGTACCGGCCCCTCCGACCGTTCGCGCCCGGCCAGGAAATGACGATCCATTTCGTGATCCGCGCCGACCGCTCGGCGTTTAAAACTTTCAACAGCGAGCATGCGGTCGCTACAAACGGGTCTTACATCGAATTGGAAAAATACCTGCCGCATTTTGGATACCGGTCCGCTTATGAAATCGAAGATCCTGAGGAGCGGCGGCAAAATGGCTTGCCCCCGCGCAAGAGCGCCATATCCGCCGACCACAATTACCATTTCATTCATTTTCAGAACATTATATCCATCGAAAGCGGGCAGCAGGCAGTTACCGCCGGCACATTGGTAAAAAGCTGGGAGAATGCGGGCCGGAGCTATTTTCACTACCGATCCCCGAAACCGATTCCTTACATGTTCGCATTGAGCGCTGCCCGGTATGCCGTGAAAACCGAGCGGTACAAGGGCACCACGTTCAGAATCTACCACCACGCGGCACACTCCCAAAATGTCCCGGCCATGATGCAAGCCATGAAAGACGCTGTTGATTACGGCAATGCGAATTTTGGCGCCTATCAGCACGCCGAGCTGACCCTGGCCGAAATCCCGCATTATCCCGGTTCCGCGACTGCCTATCCGGGTGTCATTTTCAGTCAGGAACGGACCAATTTCAGGAGTAATCTCAGCGACAGCGCCGGTTTCAACTTTACCTATGCCACCACCGCCCACGAAACGGCGCATCAGTGGTGGGCGGGACGTGTAGCGGCCCCGGAAGGCCCCGGTTATGCCTTGCTGACAGAATCGTTGGCCAAATACACAGAAGCGGTGGTGATCGAAAGACGGTTCGGCAAAATGTACCTGCGGCCGTATCATATCAAGGACTCGCAGCTCTATTTCGCCTACCGCGGCGCCATTGACAACAAAGAAATACCGCTGTCGCAGACACTGGAACAGCCTTTCGTACATTATCAGAAGGGCGGATTGGTCATGTTCCGTCTCAAAGAAGTTCTGGGGGAAGCGCATTTGGCGCGCGCCTTGCGCGAACTGGTAACGCGGCACGGTTACCAGTTGCTCAAACCCCGCCCTTCCGACCTTGTGGATGCATTGAAACACGGTACGAATGCCGCCCAGGCAAAGTTGATCGATGAGCTTTTCAAGAAGGCGATGGTTTTCGACAATGGCATTAAAATACTGTCAAACAAACCATTAGCCAACAACCTGCAATTACTTACCTTAGAAATCAACGTCCGCAAAACTGACGAAACCTCGGGCAAACCAGTGCAGCTGGAACCCGACGAAGACATCGATATCGCTGTGTTCGACCGGGAAGTAAAGCCGGGAATTGCACCGCCCACCGCCGTTTACCTGCAACGGCATCATTTTTCAAAAGACAGATCGGTCATCAGCATTGTGGTGCCACGCGGGCCGCTAACGGTCATGCTCGATCCGCTGGCCTACATGCTCGATATCAGCGATCATAATAATGTGGTGACAATGAAGTGATGCCCGGCTGAACCGCGTTTCACACTCGTCGCGGTATGATAGGCAATACCCGGGATACTTGTTATTTCAAATAGCCGGGCACTTCTTCGACAATCGTTTCAAACAGCTTTTTCGCGCTGGTATGCTTCAATACCGGCGCGATCTGGCCGCTCCAGAACATGATCAGGTCATATTGCTGCTTTTCGGTCGCGGCTTTGCGGAGCGGTACGATGAACTGGTTTTGCAATGGAAATGGCAAGAGCTCGTCGTTGTGGCCGGCCAGGGTTTCGGTATAGCGGCTGCGAATGCCACGTCCCAGACGACCCGTAGAAACCTTCGTTAATGTAGTGTAGCGCGCGGCGTCGGAATGCAGCAGATTACGGTGATATGCCGTTGCGCCGGATTCTTCGGTAGCGAGAAAAGCGGTCCCGATCTGCACCCCTTCCGCGCCGAGCGTCAATGCGGCTGCCAGGCCACGGGCGTCGGCAATACCACCGGCGGCTACCACCGGCGTTTTCACCTTGTCGCGGATCTGCTGCACGAGTACAAATGTACCCGTCAGCGAGGCTTCCGGCGATTCCAGAAATGATGGCCGGTGACCGCCCGCTTCAAAACCGGAGGCGATAATGGCATCCACACCCGCATTGTCCAATGCAATCGCTTCGTCGAGCGTGGTCGCGTTTCCGATGAGTTTAATGCCTTTTTTACGAAAATCTTCCAGGATCGTTTGGGATGGCAAGCCGAAAATGAAGCTGAAAACCGGCGGTTTTGCGGTCAGCAATGCTTCGACCTGGTTTTCAAAACGCGACGGATAGGCTTTGGGCTTCGCTGGCAGCGGCGCGCCGAGTTCGTCGAAAAATGGTTTTACCAAAGCCACAGCCTTTTCAAACTGGGCTTCTGATACTTCCCCGGCCGGAAAGTCACTGTCTGAGATCCAGAGGTTGATATTGTAGGGTTTATTGGTGGCCTGTTTGAGCTCTTTGTCCAATGCAATGATCTCGTCGGGCGTAAGCATGTAAGCGCCGTACCCTCCCATTCCACCGAGGTTCGATACCGTCGAAACGAGTTTGACAGACGACAAATTACCTCCGAAAGGGCCTTGCAGTATCGGATATTCGATTCCCAGCGTGCGGGAAACACGAGTTTGATTCCACATAATCCAGGTCGCGGGCGATAAGTGAAACCCGCTGCACAAATTAAGCAGACAAAACGTTCGTTCATGCGTGACCTACATCACATTTTGCATCAGCGTGATGAATGGTAAAGCCGGCTCAGCGTCTCGCGTGACACGCCCAGATACGACGCGATGAGGTGCTTCGGAACGAGCTGAAACAGGGTGGGATACTGGACCAGAAGGTCTTCATACCGCTTCCTGGTATCGTTGGTCATCAGCGACAGGAGCCTCCTTTGCGAAGCGGCGTAGCCTCTGTTGGTCCGCCAGCGGAAGAAATGCCCTATTGCTTCAATTTCGTGGCACATCCTTTCCCGGTCGTCCGCCGATATCGACAAAACCTCCGCATGGGCCACACAATCCACATGCACAGCGGCCGGATGCCGGTTGTACAATGCGTCGTAGTCCGATGCCCACCAGGTAGGCATGGCGAATTGCAGGATGGTCATTTTCAGTTCGTCGTTCAGAAAATAGGTTTTAAGGCAGCCGCTCACGACGAAATACTCCCGTGTCACAGGATCGCCTTCACGGATAAGGGGCTGACCTTTCCGGAAGGATTCCTGTTTGAAACATGCATAAAAACCATCGAACTGCGCGTCTGTCAGTTCGATGGTTTTGGTAAGGTGGTCTCTCAGGATTTGCCGGGCGTCCATTGGTGGTGTATTTCAATCCTGAAATATAAATGTTTACCTGAAATTATGGCTCATTGATAATCGAGCCAGGTAGTAGCCTTGCACGCCTTGTCCGTTTTGAACCGCACCCAACGAGCCGAGAAATTCTGCGGGAATGCAAATGAAACGGTCTGCCCGGGCTTCACTGTGAACGATTTGTAGACCATCCACGGCCCATTACCGACCGGGTCGGCTTCGAGCGTAAAAGTCACCGGCTCCTTGGCGTCATGGGAAAGTTCCAGGCTCTTTTTGTCATAAAAACCGATCAGATAAGGATCTGAACTCTCGCCTGCACCCACTTGCGTTCCCTTCCATGGACCGCCGTGCCCGCTTGGTTTGCCGAGTTTCCAAAGATCGTCGATCGCACCGGCCCACACCGCGGCCTTTTCATCTGCCGAAACGATAATGTGCTCGCTGTTCTGCATCGATTTCGCGTCGATGCCGGTCATGACCAGCAAGCCGCGGTACGATGCATAATCATGGATACGCAGGTTATGCGACGAAACCGGCCGGATTTTGGCATAACCGTCGGCATTTTCGGCGGGCAGTTCGTAAAATGTGCCGTGACAGTTGAAGAGGTCGCGCTCCGTAGCCACCTCGCGGCAAATGCGCAACGCAGCCTGGTTGGTGAGACCGGTAAATGCGTCATTACCCAGCGGCAACCGCCAGCGGCGACCTTTGTCGTCGACCACGAGCACCGACGATGCTTCCACGGTCACCACCTGTTTGGGAATGGCAAATTTAGTTTTGATAAATGAGTGCATTTGCGCATCCTCCCGGCGATTCAGCTTCATGTCGCCGTCGAGCTCGTAGTAACCTGCGTCAGCAGACTTGCCCCCCTTGAAATCCATCGCCGCAACGCCCAGTACCCGCCGGTTTTCTCCGAGGCCGTACAACAATCCGCCGCTACTCGCAGCCGCACTGGCATTACTAAGCCCCTTGAAAACTGCATTCGGCACAGCCACGCGCTTGTCGTCGGAAGTATAGGCAAAATGTACCGTAGCACGCGTCGCCTTTTCCGGCCGCACGCGTATCCATTCGCCCGGTTCGGCAGCGGCAAATGCTACCTGGGAGGCGGCTCTTGCGCCTATTTTCACGGTTTTCAAAACCGACCACTCGCCATTGCCTTTTTTATCCACTTCGAACACAAAACCCGTTTCGCTCTCGCCTTCGTTGCGTATCCACGCCGATCGATGCGCCCAGCCCGCGAACAGGAACGGCTCGGAATTTTCTCCGGCTTTTACATCCTCGTTGAGCCATACCGCCCCTTCCGCCGAGTTGGGGCCCAGTCGATCGGGCAGGTTAAGGGGTGTAAACCAAAGATTGGAATTGGATTGACCGGGCCCTTCTATACCACCTTTGGCCTTGCGCTTGTTCAAAAACTCACGCTGGGCCGAATCGTCGCAACCGAAAACGAGCTGTTCCTTCCAGCGGGAAAAATCGCCGATCACTTTCAAATAGGCCGAGCGCGGACGGATTCCGGCGCTGTTCCGTGAATTGAATTGACCCGGAAATTTCCAGAACATACCGTGCATGGTCATCAGGTAATCGGGCTGTTGTGCGGTACCGACATCCCGGATGCGCGGCCACTCGGTATTCCAGCCGTGGGCGCCGTCGTAGGCGTGGCTGGCCTTCGGAAGGCGGTAAAATGTCCATTTACCATGGTCGCGTACGCCCAGCAATACCGATTTGTGGTCCCAGCCGGTAGCCCAGATCGGGTCGGTAGCCGGGTTTCTATTGCCATAAATCCCGCCCGGCCCGGTCACTTCCACAAACTGGTTACGGCGGACTACCTTCCAGTTTTTCCCATCCCATTCCGACAACGAACCTGATTCGATATCAAACTGTATTTCAGCCTTCCTGCCCGGCTCGCCATTGTTGGAATACACCGCCACGCCTTGCCCCGAGTAAAAACCTTTCCCATGCGTACCCGGTAAGAGGCCTTTGGTTTGGTAAGTAGCCTTATCGGTCTCCTTGTTGCGATCGACATTGCCGTCCTCGTAAAGCATTTTCGGGGCAAGCGTTTTTACATCCACTTCATAAAAACCTTCTTCCATGGTGCCGTAGAGTATTTTCCCGGCAGGGTCGGTCAGGTGGCGGGCATTGCCGGTATGTCGGCCGGGCATTATTTTGTAAGGAATCGTGCGCACCTTGCCCTTGCCGTCGATGGCATAGGGACCTATAAACAGTTGGTTGCTTTCCCGGTGGATCATCCGGTTGGCGGGCGTGCCGCCGATACTCTCCGGGCGGACCGTCAGTTGAAGGTCCGTACCGATCTCGTACAACTTATCGGATGAGCCTAACGGCAGATGCGGGCCGTAAGTGATCGCCCAAAGTTTCCCGGCCCAGGGCACCACGGCTCCCGTGCCGCATTCTCCCTCATTGTTGTACATCGCCAAATGCGGGTAAATACCGCTGTATGAAGGTTGCTTCGGGCTCTGCGCAACCGCCGGCTGGGCGATACACATTACGGAACCGGCCACAAACGCCCACAAACGATTTCTTTTCATCGAAAGACTCATAAGATTTAAAATCAACTGGAAAATTTAAAATTAATATCCGGCATTCTGCGTGATATTCGGGTTCACGCGCCGCTCTACGGCCGGGATCGGCCACAGGTATTGCCGGGATTTGTCGAAATTTCGCTGGGAAAGCACTTTTACATCGCTGCCGAAACCGGAGTAATCTGCCAGACCGTCGTCATCGAGCGGTGTCACGCCGGGGAAAGGCCACTTGGCACGATTTTGCGCTGCCGGGTCGGGCAGACCCACCACCGGGGTGGCCAGCGCCTTTTCCGCGAGTTTCCAACGGATCAGGTCCATATACCGCAACCCCTCGCGCGGGAACTCGACGCGACGCTCGCGGCGCAGCACTTTGCGCAACGCGGCCGCATTGGTGGTGGTAATGGCCGGGTAAGCGCCTGTTTGCTCCGCACTTACCCCGTAAGCCCTCGCCCTGACCTGGTTAACAGCGTTCAAAACACTTTCATCGATCTCCCCAAGCTCGATTTTGGCCTCTGCGTACGTCAGGAGCATTTCCGCATAGCGAATAATGATCGCGTCGTTGTCTTCCACGAGCCGGTCGGGCCAGGTTTGATCGATGCCTTTTTTCCAAAGTAGTCCGGTAAAGCTCGCGAATGCGGCCACAGCACGGCTATCTTTGTTGGGAACCCGACGGTTTTCCTTCGAACTGAACACCGTTAGGGAATCGGGATGGGGCATGTAGTTATAACCCAGCCATTGCGTGTTGAACTCCACGATGGTTGCCGTCAGCCGCGGGTCCCGGTTCTTGAACGGGGATTTGGGATCATACAATGGCGATTCGTCGATTGGCTTCCCGTCCGTACATTCGTAGGCATCCATCATGTCGCGCGTGGGCAGTTGCGCACCGAACCCGCCCGCATTACGGCAGATATTGTCCTGCACATAACCCGCACCATTGAAAACCTGCTGCTTTTCATCACGGGGAACACTGATAATGATCTCCTTGCTCGTCTCCCCCGCTTTCAGAAAAAGCTGTGGGTAGGTCGCGTGCAATGCATACGCAGCCAGGTCGGTCACTGCTTTGGAAGCATCTCGTGCGATCTGCCATTTGCCGGTATACAATGCCGTGCGCGCTTTGATCGCAAGCGCGGCTCCCTTCGTCAACCGTTTTGTTTCAGAAGCGCCATAGGAAACGGGCAGGTTAGCAGCCGCAAAATCGAGCTCGTCGAAGACGAATTGCAGGATTTCGGCCTGGCTTTTGCGGGCAACGTCGTAGGATTCTTCGAGCGCAATGGGCGCGGTCAACAAGGGGACGTCGCCGAAATGCGTGATGAGTCGCGAGTACTGGTAGGCACGTATGAGTCGCATTTCCGCTTCGAGGCGCAGCATCACGGTCGCCGGGGTATTGGCAGCGGCGCGCTCTTTGTTCACAAGGAATGAGTTCACGCGGGCTATCGCTTTGTAGGAATTGAGCCAGAACGTTTGCACGGCACCGTCGTCGGCATTCATCGTGCCGCCGATCACGGCATTGGTCAGTTGCCCGCGATGCCATTCATTGTCGCTGAACAATTCGTTGTCGTTGCCCCAGAATGCAAGCCGGTACAGGTCGTTTACCGCGAGTTCGAGCTCGGTCTGATTGGAATAAAATGTACCGGTAGAGGCCTCCGAGAGCGGATTGAGATCCAGGGTGTGGCAGCTGGTCGCGCCGGCCATAATCAGCAGGAATAGGGTCTTTTTCATGTGTTATCGGTCAAAAAAAGTGTTAGAACCGGATGGTGGCGCCGGCCATGAAGGTTGCGACGATCGGGTACGAATAGCTGCCCGATTCCGGGTCGAGGTATTTGGGGAACTTGCTGAGCGAGAATACATCGTTGCCCGACAGATAGAGCCGCAGCGATTGCACGCCGGTCTTTTTCAGCACATCCTGTTTCAGGGTGTATCCCAAAGCGATGTTTTTGAGGCGGAAGTAGGCGCCGCTCATCAGCCAGTAGTCGGAAAGCGCGTAGTTGGCAGCATGGGAAGTACGCGAAAGCCTCGGATAGGTCGCTTTCAGGTTCTGGTCGGGCGTATTATTGTTGCTCCAAAACTTACCTACCATTTCGGCAGGCATATTACCAAATGCCTCGGAGAATGGCTGCGTCACTTCCGAGCTCAGGCGTGACAGTTTTTTGGCAACGCCCTGGAATGTCAGACCCACATCAAAACCCTCATAATCAGCCCGCAGATTTCCCCCGTACAGGTAACGCGGCAATGCGCCACCGAGCAGCACCTTATCGTCGGTCGTGATCTTGCCGTCCTGATTGATATCTACATAGCGGACATCCCCGGGTTTGGTAGTCACATTCAGCACCGGCGCTCCTTTGATTTCGTCCACCGTTTGGAATAACCCGTTTGAAACATACCCGAACCATTCATTATACTGGCTGCCGTTGCGGACGATCTGATCGCCACGGAACTCGGTACCTTTCAAATCCCCTACCGTCGATCGGGCGTCGGACAGGTTCGTCGAAACGGAATAATTAAGCTTGTTAATACGGTCTCGCCAGCCGAGTTCGAGCTCCCAGCCTTTCACGTTCAGCGTTCCGGCATTCTGGTTGGGTTTGTCGTAACCAAGGTAAAGCGGGATATCAAGCGGCAGGAGGATGTTTGTAGTGGTCTTTTTGTAGTAATCTGCCCCCAGTGTCAGCCGGTCGTTCAGGAAGGCGGCGTCGAGGCCGATATCAGCTGTCCGGCTGGTTTCCCAACTGATATTTTCCACCGCGTAAACCTGCTGCGCACCGCCGGTGAGGGGCACTACGCCGCCATTTTGGTAAAACAAAGCGTTGGAGAAGTCGATGGTGGCCATGTAGGGATAATAGGCCGGGTTGCCATCCTTGTCGAGCAGCCGCTCGTTACCCGCTTCACCCCACGAGCCGCGCAGTTTCAGGAACGACAGCCAACGCGTGCTTTTGAGAAACTGCTCTTCCGAAATCGTCCATCCGGCCGAAACGGAGGGGTAAACCGCCTTCCGGTACTGAGACGCAAACCGCGAGGATAAATCCGAACGGAGGTTTCCCTGGATGAAATATCTGCTCTTGAAATTGTACTGCAAGCGGCCGAAAAAAGAATGCAGGCCCGATTCATTCGCACTGCCGCTATTATCGCGCAGCTCCGTGGAGCCCGAATTGAGGTAAGGAAAGCCGGTCAGCGCAAACCCGCTGCGCGACGCGCCCAGCGATTCCTGCGAACGATAGTTTTCCTCAAAACCAGCGAGAATATCGACCGAATGCACGGAATTGAACTCCCTCGCATAATTTGCGAGCACCTGTCCGTTGATCGTCACGCCTTCCGACCGGCCCTCGCTCAAAACCGTCCGTGCCTGGTTCACCACGGTGCCCACGGTACCGTCGGGGTTGGTAAAGCGGATCTGTTTGGAGAAGTATTTCGTTTTATCCAAATCAAATACGGGCGCTACCAGTGCCGTAAGCGTCAGGCCCTTCACCGGCTTGTAGTTGAATTGCATCCGCCCGCCGATCTGGTTGTTAAGCTGCCTTGTGAACCCACCCTCGCGAACCTGTGCGAGCGGGTTGCGACCATCCTTACCGACGGCTAATTTGCCATTTTCATAGACGTCGTCGTAAATAGGCGGCATGATACGCGCTTCGTAAATCGGGTTGTAGGTATTGTTGGGAAGCTCGTTGGCGTTGCCTTTGTTGGTCGTCCTTTTGTAGAAAACATCCAGGTTCACACTGATCTTGTCGTTCACCTGCAAGTCATTATTCACCCTGAAAAGGTACCGGTCGTATGAACGGTTGTCATAGAACGCACCGGAGTTTGCGTATCCCAGCGATGCCTTGGTTTTGATTTTACCGGTTCCCATCGTGAAAACCAGGTCGTGGCGCTGGCGCGGGGCGCTCTTGCGCGTGAGGATGGCCTTTTGCCAGTCGGTATTCGGAAAACGGTCGGGATTTACACGGTTGCTGTCGGGGTAGGAAGCGACGTAAGCGTCGGCAAACGGCCCCGCGGTGGCTCCATCGTTGACGGCCTGTTCATTAAAATACCGCATATAATCCTGTACGCCCACATATTCCGGTGTGGCAGTAGGACGCTGCACGCCGTATTCATAGGTATATTCGAGGCTCCCCTGCCCGCTTTTGGCACGTTTAGTGGTGACCAGAATGACGCCAGCCGCGCCCCGCGATCCATAAATCGCCGCCGAAGCCGCGTCTTTCAGCACCGTAATGTTTTCCACGTCGCCGGGATTCACGTTGTCGATACTCGCCACCGGCACGCCGTCGACGATCACCAGGGGACTGTTGGTACCGATCGTGGTAATGCCCCGGATGAGAATGCTCGAACCCGAGCCGGGCGCACCGCTGCTGCGGGTCACCGAAACGCCCGCGACACTCCCCTGCAACGCGTCCGATACCTGCAATGTCTGCCGTCCGCCCACGTCGCGCGCACCAATGGACGAAATTGCGCCGGTAAGATCCTTCTTTTTCTGGGTGCCGTAGCCTACCACCACCACTTCCGAAAGCGCATTGTCGCTTTGTTTAAGGGTTACGTTGAGCCTCGTCAGGGCGCCGGGTGCGATGTCCTGGCTTTGGTAACCCACAAAAGAGAATGTCAGGGTGACGGCTTCGCCATCGGGTAACGAAAGCGTATAGTCACCATTGGCATCTGTAACCGTTCCGCGCTGGGTGCCTTTGATCACGATGCTCACGCCAGGCAGGTCTTTTGCGCCCTCGTCGGTCACCTTGCCTGTAAGCTGCCGCACCTGCGCCAGCAGCGGTCCGATCGAAGCAAACAACAGGGCGCAGCCAAGTAGAATTTTTTGTCGCATATTTTTTTCCAATATTTAGGGTTTGATGCCGCACGGGCTTCCGAACGGCGCAGATCAAAAATTTGAGTGAGCAAATATAAAATTGGACAATACGGAGATTTTCAAATGTACTTAGCCAGTTCGCTATCCAAAATTATGAACAACCTAAAAAGCTGACATACAGAAGTTTATTGTATGAGTACTATGGAGAATGGACAAGATAAGGCGAGCTCTTTAGACCTCCTCGATCACTGTTGTCAACTTGTGGCCAACACCTACGGGAAGCCCGACAGTTCGGAATGGACAAACAGCGATTTTATCAGGCTTAGCAATATCCTTTACAAAAAGACGCAAGTGCAGATCAGCCCGAATACCCTGAAAAGGATTTTCGGAAAAATCAAAACCGACGCGCGGTATTATCCTCAAAAAGCTACTCGCGATGCGCTCGCCCAATATGTGGGATTCGGGGATTGGGGCAAATTTATCAATACGCAGCCTGAGCAGGCGGTACGAGTAACCCAGCGGCCCGATATTCAGCCGGTCATTCTTCCACCGGTGGATGTGCCATTGCCGCAGCTACGCGCCCGGAAGTCCCCGGTATGGAAGGTGCTGCTGCCGATTTTTATATTGTTTGTGGTCGCCCTTGCGGCCTGGCGGGGATTTGTGTTGTGGCAAAACAAAGAAACGGCATTAACCTTGTTCTGTAAAAATCCGGAGGGTGATAACCCGCATTCGGCGGTTTTTGTGTTGCGGAATTTTGATGCGGTTGCCGAGCTTACAAATGACTATACAATCGAGTTCGGTGATAACCACAAAATCCAATTGAATGCAAAGGATAGCATTTATTCGCACTACTACGAAGTGCCGGGGCGCTACTTCGCGGTATTGAAGAAAGCCGGAGCCGCGCTGGATACCGTGCCCGTGTTCCTGCACACCAACGGCTGGACCGCCACCGCGAATATGATGTACGACACCACCCGCGTATACCCGATCGACCCGCCTGGCTTGTTCGCCAATGGCTACAACAGCATCAGCGCTCCCGAGATAGCCCGGGCGGGCGTGGATACCAACCGGACATTCTTTGTCGATTTTATCAACACACACCTCACGGGCATCGACGGCGACAACTTTGAGCTCCTGGTGGACGTTAAGGCCTCCCCGCCGCGGCCGGGCGTGCGCTGCTCGCAGGTGCGCCTGACCGTGTACGGGGATTCGTCCAATCACATGGTCGACATCATGAAACCGGGCTGCGTGCATTGGAGTAAACTACAATTTTCGGAATTACGCAAAGACGGTCGCTCCGAAGGCCCCGACTTCCTCGGGGCCGACCTCACTGCTGGCGGTACGATCGTCATGAAGGTGGAAAACCGCCGGGCTACACTTGTCGTTAACGGTAGGGAAGCTTACAAAAACACTTATCAGAAACCACTACGGCACATTTACGGGCTCGACATCATGTTCGCCGGGATCGGGACCGTACGGTCGGTGCGGTTGAAGGATTTGAAAACCGGCCAGCAGTTTGCGGGGAATTTCTAGCGCAAATACACGCTGAATGTGCCATATTGCTCCGCATGATGCCAGTAGAGGCCCAGGCCTTCGTCGTCCATGACATTCCATTCGTCCCGGTTTTTGCAACCGTAGAAAGTGCGAGCCAAAGCAGTAATGCAGTGTGGAGCAGTCGTTTCATAGGTTGGGAAGCAAGTTTTGTTTTGGGAGACAATGATGCCCCCCAAAACGTTGCATTGCGGTTACTCCGAAGACAATTCGGCCGTTCCCTTTTTTGCTTCCTTCTTCCTTCTCTTTCTCAACCAGTTAAGCATTACCATAACACCCGCAGCAAGCAATACAAACGGCCAGACCGCCACCAGCACTACTGTAAATGACCGGAGATTCCCTACGCCTTGTTTGAATGCGTCAGCTACTTCCCGCAGGAATGGATTGGAGGTCAACAGCGGTTTGAAAAATATGATTTGCAACGTAGAATACTCGATTTCGGTGTTAAGCACCGTGAACTGCGCTTCGGCAGCTTCAATATCTGTCCGGATTTCTCCGAGCTCCTTTTCGATTTCCAAAATATCCTTTACCGTCGATGCCTTATTTAACAATGCGCGATAGCGGTTCTCAATCTCCTTTTTAGTTTTAAGCCTCGACTCGGTATCGATATATTGCGTCGTTACATCCTCATTGGAAATGGATTTGTGTCGAAAAATAGTAACACCCTTCGTTGCCGAGGCTAAAAATGTATCGAAACGTGCAGCAGGGACATGTACCCGTATGGTGTAGGTAACCTCATCCTTCGTTCGATCCTCTTTGTCTTTGGTCACGTACGCATTAGTTGCCTTCACAGCAGCCATTATGGTTTTACGGGTAACCTCCGCGTCGTCGGTCTCAAATTCAATGCTCCCGTTTTTAATAAACTTGCGATGAATTGCACCCGCTTTGGGCGGAGCCATCGCCTTTTCCTGTTCGGGCCCGGGCGGCGCCATCATGTAATCTACTTGGGAAACCAAACCTTCCTCCTGCCGCCCTTTGCATGCACCTATCAGTAGTGCCATCGCGATTAAGGATAACCATTTCATAGCTATTTTTATATTTAATTTTCTTAAATATATATTTGTAACTGATTAAATGCAATACGGCATTCTATAAAAATTTCAGATGAAAAGAGATTACAAGCAAACCGATGAACAACCGGCCCGTACAGATGAATGCCAGGTCATTATTACCGGTCTCATTCTCTTTATTCTCTCTACGTCTCTTCGGCATTTCGGCCCTGGCGGCGGGGCGGAAATGCAAATTATTCCGTTACCTTTGTACCCAATATGTCAAGGTCTGAAACTACATATCGCCCATCTGCTGACATTGCAGCCTGACGCCGGTCTTCTGAATTAACTTCTCTTCGGGACCCGCGACTATCCCCTGCTTTGATCAATATTTCTCCCACGCTATGCGCGCGGACAGGCGATGTGCTGCCCATAGCTCAGACTTTTACCACAATGACATCTTTGACATCATACGGGTGGAATACCCATTTTGAACAACATTTCCATATTCACCAGGCGCAAGGACTCGAAGCGGGACGTATTACCGCTATTGAAGGCTTCCGCCATAAACTTGTTACCGCCAACGGGCACGTCGATGCAATGCTCTCGGGCACGTTGATAAACGCTGCCGACAATGGGGAACTGCCGAAAGTCGGGGACTGGGTGGCATTCAAAGCATATGATAATGAAGGCATTATCGTTTCCGTATTACCGCGGAGCAACGAGCTTAGTCGCAAGCTACCCGGCCGGACCACCGAAAAACAGGTGATCGCAACCAATATCGATACGGCATTCATCGTGCAGGGGCTCGACCGGGATTTCAACCCGATGCGTTTGCAGCGGTATATTGTGCAGATCATGCAATGCAATATCCGACCCGTGGTGCTGCTGAACAAACAGGACCTCGTAGCCGATCCGGAAAGTTACAGGCAGGAAGTGATCGCATTAGGCTACGACTGCCCGGTGCTATTGCTAAGCGCTACGGGCCGGTACGGGCTTACACAGTGGGCTGCCGAACATTTACTGCCCGGTAACACCTATGTCCTCATCGGCTCATCGGGCGTCGGGAAGAGCACGCTGGTGAATGCATTGCTGGGTTACCGGTTGCAGGAAGAGGGCGCGGTGAGTGATTTTAATCAAAAGGGGAAGCACACAACTGTTTCCCGGAGCCTGGTCATGCTGCCATCGGGCGCGATGCTGATCGACTCGCCGGGTATGCGCGAGTTCGGCGTTACGCTCGAATCCGATGACCAGGGCGGCGGCTACCATCCATTGCTGGCAGCGCTTTCGGGCTCATGCCGGTTCCACGACTGTACGCACCGGCATGAGCCCGGGTGTGCGGTCGTCGCGGCGGTGCGCGAGGGCGAGCTTCCGCGCGAGGTTTACGATAGTTACCTGAAAATCAGCCGGGAGCAGGCGCATTACCAAACCGATTCCATTGAACGCAAGCGAACCGAGCGGCAGTTTGGCAAAATAGCCAGGCAGGTGGCTCAATACCGGAAGCAGCGCAAATATTGAGATAAAGAAAAAGAGGAACTTGCCGCCCCTCTCTTTACTCAAACTACAATGAAATCATGTCCGGAGACCGGACGCCATTAAAAGCGTCCGGAGCTCCGTTCTCTAATGGTTTTTGTATGAATCACCGAGTGAACGGTATCCTCACTATTGATTCATCGGTTTAATACCCGGGATTCTGGACAATCTTTTTGTTCTGATCCACAACCGGTTGCGGTACCGGGTTCATGTACATTTTCTTCGTAAAAACATGCGGGTGATTAAGGCCTACGATTTCGTACACCCATTTGCCCTTGTTGTCGTTTGGCGAAGTGTTCGTAATCTTCATACCGTGAAAATCCTTGTTCATAACGTCCTCCGCAATTACCCAGCGGACGATGTCATAAAACCGTTTGGCTTCGAAACACAGCTCTACTCTGCGCTCGCGGCGGATCGCCTGACGCATCGTTTCCTTCGTCAAACCGGCCGGCAGCTCCGGCAGATTGGAGCGTTTGCGGATCGCGTTCACGGCGGCGTATACCGATGCGTCCGGACCAACAGCCTCATTCTGCGCCTCGGCATAGTTCAGCAATACTTCCGCATAGCGGTAATACACATAGTTCTGCCCGCTGGCGGCACCCCCGCGTGGTTTTAATGGGTTGATTTTCTTCTTGAAATAATAACCTGTATTGCCCACGTCGTCGGTACCGAAGTCGATCTGGTTTTTAGAGGGCCTCACCTTGTCGATCCGGGTGTAAATGGTATCGGTTTTGGCCATCCAGTCCTGCTTATAGGGCGCGCCGTCGTAGACTATGAAGTCGTAGAAGCGCTTTTCGCGGTTTACGTATGGTTTCTGGGGATCATAACCGGAAGTAGGGTCGGAAATGGGTTTGCCATTGGCCATCGCGAACTGATCCACGAGTTCCTGCGTCGGACAATAGTTACCCCAGGTGTAATACACGCCGTCGATCCACACCGGGCCGCCGTACTGCTCGTAGTTCGAACCCATGATCACCGCTACCACCTGGCGGTCCCAGATCACCTCCGAATTGTACTCGTTTTTCTCCCACCAGAATGCGTTAACATCCGGGAACAAAGCATAGGTACCGCCGTAAGTATCAATAAATTGCTTATTCGTAGCCGCCGCCGTAGCCCAGCGTTTGGCATCGAAATTACCGAAACCTACGAGCTTGTTGGGATCTGCCCCGGCCGCCGGAGTAGCCGCATTGAATGCCGGGCTTGCAGCGTAAAGTTCCAGCCAGCCTTTGAGCGCGAGCGCGGCACCGAGCGTTGCGCGACCGGCATCGGCATCGCCGTTATTGTATTTGACGGGCAGCGCCTTGTTGGCCACAATTTCACCTAATTCTTTGGTAATGAAATTGAATGTCTCCTCAAATGTAGCACGCGGGCGGTAAAGCTCGTCCTCTCCCATCGTGTTGCGGTCCAGGACTTCGGTAATGATCGGCAGGCCGCCAAGGTGCATAAACAGCTCACTGTAATAGTAGGCCCGCATGAACCTCACTTCGTCGATCCGCTTTTTGCGGTAGGCCTCCGAGAAATTGGCCGAATTTTCGGTCACTTTCTGAATAAACAGGTTGCATTTCCGGATTTTGAGAAAACCGGCCGCCCACGAAGCATAGTCGGTGGCATTGCCATTCGCATGGTCCATTGGCGTACCGTTGTTTACCGCCGGATCTACGATACCCTGCCGCCACGAATAGGATTTCCAGTAGAAACCCGCATCGTTGTCGTCGGTGAAATTGTCGAGGTTGTCCGGCGAATTCCATTTGTTGGAAAGAACGGCGTAAATATCGTTCAAAACCAGGTCGGCATTGCCTTCCGACGACCATTGCATATCGTCGGTCAGTCGGCTTTTGATATCGTTTTCGAGAAAATCATCGTTGCAAGACGTCGTGAATAGGCCCAGGGCCAGCACTACGAGGGAAATTGTATGTTTAATTCTTTTCATTGTTTCAAGATTTTTCGAGATCAGAATGTCACATTAAGCCCAAACACATACACTTTCTGGTTCGGATAAGCGGTTTCGCGATCGGTGTAGCCTACCTCCGGGTCCATAAACTTCAACTTGCTGAAAGTAAGCAGGTTTTGGCCCGACGCATACACGCGCACGTTCTGAATGCCTATGGAGCGCGTAAGGCTTTTCGGCAATGTGTAGCCGATGATCGCGTTTTTGAGGCGCAAATGTGCCGTGCTCGTCATCCAGAAATCCGAAAGCTGGGTATTGTTCGCATAGGGTGCCTGTGTAGCGCGCGGGTAGCGGGCATCCTGCGTCTGCGGCGTCCAGCGGTTGTCGTAATATTCGTAGCTCGAATTGCTGTTGTTGTTATTGAACGGAATGGTCTGGAACTGGCGGATATCCAGGCTGGCCAACGACGAGCCCTGGAAGAACAGGTTCAGGTCGAAGCCTTTCCAGTCGGCGGTGGCATTCAAACCATAGGTAAGCAGCGGGTAAACGGGTTTACCGATCACTACCTCATCGTTCGAATCGATCTTGCCGTCGGGAACGCCCTGCGGGCCGCTCACATCCACATACCGGATATCGCCGGGCCGCAATGCACCGAATTGGGTCACATTGTATCCGTCCGCCGTGTTGATAAGGCCGTCGTCATTCTTGTCGTCGTCGGTTGTGAAAAGGCCATCGGTTTTATAGCCAAACTGCGTTCCCAGTGCGCGGCCTGTACGGCTGCGGTTCGGGTTGTTACGCGTTGCGGCGGTTTCGAAGACCTTAATCATTTTGTTTTTGGCATAACTCACATTGCCATTGATGCCCAGCCTGAGGTCGTTCTGAAAGCGGTAATTGGTACCGAGGCTCAGTTCGATCCCGTTGTTTTCCATGATCCCACCGTTTTCGTCGGCCAATGCCAGCCCGTATTCAACCGGCACGCTCACCGCCGGAGGCAGCAGCATTCCGGTGCGCTTTTCGTGGAAGTAATCGGCCTCGATGGTCAGTAAGCCACGCCATAACGATGCTTCCAGGCCAATATCGGTTTTGGTAGAAATCTCCCAGGTGATGTTCTTATTCGCTTCGTTCGGCACTACGGCCCCTTGCACCATCGACCCAGGGCCGAATGCGTACGCATTGCCATTCAGGTTGTAGCCGGTCAGGTATTGAAACGCGGTACCAGCCAGGTTCCCCGACTTACCCCACGATCCCCGCACTTTCAGGTTGTCGACCCAGTTGAAACCATTTTTAAGAAAGTTCTCCTCCGAAATCACCCAGCCTGCCGAGAATGCCGGGAAATAGCCCCAGCGTTTGCCCGGCGCGAAATAATAGTGGCCGTCATAACGCCCGGAAGCTTCGAGCAGGTACTTGCCCGCATACGCATAACCCACCCGGTACACGTAGCCGATCTGGCTGCCGGTCGAGGAAGTACCGCCGTTATCGAAGTCGTTTTTGTTGGAACTACCCATATTCAGCTCGTCCACGTCCACGGCAAAGTTGTTGCGGCGTGCCGAGAACAGCTCATACGTGTTGTTCCGGGCTTCGGCAACGAGCAGGCCGGTGAAGTCGTGTTTGCCGAATGTATTGTGGTAATTGAGATAACCCTGGTAAGTGAATGTCTGGGTTTTGATAAACTGCTGCGCCAGCCAGGAGAATGCCGCCGCCCCACCCTCCGCGGTCGAAATTTCGCGTTTGTAGGTATAAGGAGTGGTGGTCAGATCCTGGGTGTAGTAATAGAATGGCTTGTGATAACCCTTCTTGGTACGCTGGCTCGGGTCGTAGCTGAATGTACCTTTAATACTCAGCCCTTTGACGAACGGCAGCCTTTGCTCGATAGCGATCGTTGTCAGCAGGGTATTGTTTGAATTTTTGGTATAACCCGCATTCAAAATACCTACCGGCGAGTTACCTGCAAATTCTCCCCATAAACCATTGCTGTAATACAGCGAGCGTATCGGCACATATTTGAAGCCATTACGGAACAAGTTACCAGCCGACACCGCCGTGTCCACCGATGACACCCGCTCCACCGAACCGATCACGGAAAGTGAAACGGTCGTGGTTTTGGTCGCTTCGGCGGTCAGGTTCATGTTGTAGCTGTAACGCATGTACTTCACCGGATCGAACATCCCGTTCTGTTTCAGGAAGCCGAGACCCGTCTGGTACTTGATCCTATCCGAACCACCGCTGAGTTGCAGCGTGTAATTCTGCATCGGCGCCTTCATGTTTACCAGGTCTTTTGTATTGCTGATCGGATATTTGTCCGGGTCCTCGCGGTTGAGGTTCACATAGTTTTCGACCAGGTCCGTCGCGAACGGCAGTTGCGTTCCGGTTGGGTTTTCATTCAAATACGCCTCATTTTTAAGCCGCATATAATCCTGGGCGCTCAGCATTTTGGGATAGTAGGTAGGTGTCTGGGTGCCGTAATAGGTGCTAAACGACAATGTCGGTGCACCGGTTGCCCCTTTTTTGGTGGTAATCAGCAATACCCCGTTTGCGCCGCCCAATCCGTAGGGCGCGACGGCCGCGGCATCTTTCAACACGGTGACCGTCTCGATCGAGCTCGGATCGATCTGATTGATATTGTCGCGGATCACACCGTCCACCACCACCAGCGGCTTGTTATTTCCCGTGGTACCAATGCCCCGGATGTGTATTTCCGGCGAATCGGAACCAGGCTGCCCGCCATTCGGGCGCATGCTCACACCCGCCACGCGACCGGCAATGGAGTTTGAAATATTGGGGACCGGGTTTTCGGCGATCTCGCTCCCTTTCACAGCCGCGATGGAACCGGTTAATGTCGATTTCTTTTGCGTACCATACCCTACCACCACGATCTCGTCCAATGCCTTGGTGTCGAGCTGCAATGCGATGGCGAGGTCGGTGCGGTTGCCCACGATCACTTCCTGCGAGAGGTAGCCCACAAACGAGAAGATCAGCGTCGCATTCTCGTCCGGCACATCGAGCTGGAATTTGCCCGAAACATCGGTGGTTGTTCCGCGCTGGGTACCTTTCAGGATAATGCTCACGCCAGGTAGCGGCTCGTTGGTTTCAGGCGAGGTTACCGTGCCTTTTACCGTCCGGTCGGCTGTCGAGGCCAGGTTTTCGGTTGAAACAGCAGCCGGCACTTCGCCCGTTTTTTGGGGCACACGGGAGAGCAGTATCTGGTTGTTCCGCACGCGGTAGCTGATATCCAGCGGCACAAGCAGGCGGTCGAGTACCGCGAAAAGCTTTTCCTGCCGGGCGTCGATACTGACGGTCTTTTGGAGGTTGACCAAACCACTGCTGTACGCAAATTTCACTTTGGTACCCTGTTCGAGGCGGGTAAGGGCCTCGTTCAGCGTGACATTCCTTAGGTCCAGTGTCACGTCGCGGTTCAGCAGCTCCTGGGCGGGCGAATGGCTCGCCACGGCCACCACCGAGAAGAGGCTGATCAACAGTAACTGATAAAAAGTCAGGCGCATGATATGGAGTAGCAATCTATGCCTTGGATGAAAAGGTTTTTTCATAATTTTACATTTGACTGGGTTAAAATTCAGACAATAGTTATCCTGCCAAGCCTGCCTTAGGGCGAGCCTGTGAACCGCACGTTCCGGGATATTTTAGCCGGTCGCTATCAGGGGTGTCGTAACCACTCCTGATTTTTTTATGGCTAAAAGTTGCTGGCGGGGACGGGTTATGTTTTCATGATTTTGTAGGGGTTGAAATTTGGGTTAGTTATTCAAGTAGCGTTATTATAGATGGCTAGTGAGTGAACTGTCACTGAATGTCAGTCTGCCGTTACCGGCACCCCTGGCCTTTGAGGGTAATGCTCTCACCGTCGATCCGATAGCTACTACCGAGCAGCGTATCGATCATTTCCAGGATTTCGGGAAGGCGCTGGTCAGTAAAATCTACTTTCAATCTGCAATCGGCCAGACCGTCGTCCGCGAAGCCTATTTTTACATGAAAGGTCTGCATTAACCGCCTGGCGACTTCGGTCATCGGCGTGTCGTTAAAAACCAGCGATGCCGATTGCCATAATTCTTTGTCCGACGCCTTTTCCTGCACCGCCAGCACTTCCAGGCGTTTGTTTTCAGGTTCAAAAACCACTTCCTGTTCCGGTTTCAGCACAACGCGCGCTTTCTTTTTAACATCGCTTACCTCCACCCGCCCGGTCGCTACGGACACTTTGAATGTACTTTCGCCCGGAATAGCCCGAACATTGAAGCTCGTACCGAGCACTTTCGTCTCCAGATCGCCCGTATGGATCACGAAAGGACGGGAAGGATCGGGTTTTACATCAAAAAAGCCTTCCCCCGAAAACGTCACATGTCGATTTCTAAACGGATGTGCATGAGAAACCTCGGCACCGGGATGCAGCCAGATGACCGTGCTATCGGGTAGCATATGCGGTACGATTTTCGGCTTTTTGTTGGTGAATGTCACCCAATCACCGTCCGGCCTGGCAGCCTGCACCATGTCCTTGGGTCTCTCATAAAGAAAATAAAGCAAGCCGAGGCCTATCAGGAGCACAGCGGCAATGCGCCCCAGGTAATTCCACAGGCCGACTACCGGTGCGGCAGGCTCGTCATTGTTGCGCAGCTCCGAGAGGTACGATTTGATGCGTCGGTACAACCGGTCCTCATCCGCATCGACGATTGGCTCATCGGCAGGCAAATCCAGTTGCTGATACCAATCGTTCACCAGACGACGCTCTTCATCCGTGCATTCGTTGGCCAAATACTTTCTAAGGGTTTCAGGAGATAACGGGGGCTTCCTCATTAGGTGTAATTTTTACACTTATTAATCAACTAATAGTACAGTCCCGGAAAAGCAGGCATAACCCTTACTCCAATAGTAATTTTTTTTCAAAAAATTGGATGTGTCAAATGAGCGGCAGCATCAGGAGTGCCAATGCAATGTAATCTTTCATCTCCACGCGGAGGATTTTCAGTGCCTTACTGATGTGGGCCTCCACCGTTTTCTCCGAAATTTCCATTTGGCCTGCAATTTCTTTGAGGCTGTAACCCTTGCGGCTGAGCGTGAAAACCTCCCGGCATTTTTCGGGCAATTTGAGCAGCGATTGCTCGTAGAATTCATTGAGGGTATTGAAATCGAGGTTTTCGGCCGTTATATTATCCGGCAGAAAATCGTCGTCTTCGAGCGTAAACACCTGCTTTCGCTGCTCCTGATGGTAATAGTTGATAATGCAATGGCGAAGCGTGCCGTTGAGATAGGCCTGAATATTCTTTTGTATATCAAACTTATGGCGCCCCAGCCAGAACTTCACGAAAGTTTCCTGCACCAGGTCCTCTGCGATCGCCTTCACACCCGTTTTCCGGAGGGCCGTATGCACCAGCAGCCGCACGTGCCTGCGATACAACTCCCTGAATGCCAACTCCTCGTCCTGCTCGCAGACAAGCGTCATCAGGGCCTCTTCGGAATAGCTGCTGTATGGATGATTCACGGGCGGCACATGTAAAACGTTCAAAAAAGGGTATGGCAACTACCCGGAAAAGCGGATGGGGTTTACAATTTAATGATATAAATCATAATAATTGTCCACCTGACAAAACAAACCCCGCGAAGCTGACCTGACAGCCGGTTCCGCGGGGTTTTTAAAAAATGATCAGATCGAAGCCTTCGCTACCGGCACACAGGCGGGCATTTCGTGCTTCTCTCCATGCTTAAAAGTGAGTTTTTTGATTAGCACCTTCTCCGGTGCAGCAGCTCCTTCACGGATTTTGATGAACTGGTTCGCTGCGATATTTTGCAGCTTCTGCACCTTGCCGCTGCCGTTCCAACGGATTTCGACTTCGTCGATCATACGCGCCTGCCCGAGGCCTATTTCCCGCTTGAACGGCTGAGATCCGAAACTACCTCCCGAAGACACTACGCGGTAGACGCTCCGCTTTTTACCATTTTCGGTAAAGGTGAGCTTGATCTTCGAACCGACAGCCGCCTTATTCGCCGCCACACCTTCCAGATCGATGGAGACCCAGTTGTTGTCGCTTTGGCCCGGGTTCATGAAGAACGAGTTCTGGTAGGCATCGCCAATGTAGGCCCCGCCCATTTCAATGTAAATGTCCTGGTCGCCGTCGTTGTCCATATCCGCAAATGCCACGGAATGTCCCTTTTGCAAGCTGCCGGCTTGCGACGAGGTAGTTACATCCGCGAAGCCCTTACCCTCGATATTTTTAAACATCTTATTAGGGATCAAAGACTTGTAACTTGGATTACCCGTTCCGATGAAAATATCGAGATAACCATCATTATCGATATCCCCGAAATTCCCTCCCATCGCGAAACCCGTTTTATCGAGCCCCATCGCTTTGGTAACGTTCGTAAATGTACCGTCGTGGTTGTTATGGTAAAGTACCGGCTGCCCGTGAAACTCCGGGGACTTGCCCAGCCGCTCGGCCGCTGCATAGTAGCTCAGGGCGTAGTCCATGGTATAGTCCCCGCAGAGAATGTCCTGCCAGCCGTCGTTGTCGTAATCCCAGAACCAGGTGGCGAAGCTGCGGTTCTGCTCCTTATCGAGCGTGGCCGCCTGCGTTACATCCTCAAAGCTGATCCGGCCATTGCTGACGCCCTTATTTCGAAGCAGGAAACGGCGCCCGCTGAGCGTGGAAATAAAGAGGTCGTTCCAGCCATCGTTGTCGTAATCGCCCGAAGTAACGCCTTTTACAAAAGCCGCCACAGCCGTATTCGTTTGTTTGGCTACCTCTGTAAATGTGCCGTTTTTGTTGTTCAGATACAGCTCACACGGATGGTAGTTGGCTCCGATGGTGGTTTCGTTTCCGATAAATACATCCAGCCAGCCGTCATTATTGAAATCGTTCCAGGTTGCTGTCTGCGTCGGGTGCATGGATAACAGGCCGGCTTGGATGGTCACGTCGGTGAAAGTACCGTCACCGTTGTTCCGCAGCAACGAATTGGGCTGATCGCCATAGGGGCTGCCCAGCCACGCGCCACGCAACACGAAAATGTCTTTGTAACCGTCGTTGTTATAGTCGGTCTGCGTGATGTGCAATCCCCCGGTGAACTTGTTGAGCCGTGAATGCTCCGACTTGTCCGTGAACGTACCGTCGCCATTGTTTTTGAAATAATGCATGGGTTCGCTCAGGTCCCAGCCCGACATGGCCAGGTCCAGGAAGCCGTCATTATCGAAGTCCTCGGTAATCACCCCACCGGCCATGTTCCGGACATCCAGCTTCAAATCCGGCGCAATGTCCTCGAACGGCTTTACCGCTACGGGATCCTCGGCGTCCATCGCGGGGATGAGCATCGTTTTGGGCACGCGCGCCGGGTACTGACCCAGCGTCATATACGCGATATTCAGCAGCCACAATGCCTCGTAATCGTCCGGTTTTTCGGCCAGCATTCTTTTGTAAATATCCACTGTCCCTTTCGATCCTTTGGTATTGCGGTGCACGCCGCCATTCCTGATCGGCAGGATGCACGCATCCACAGAATGGTTGTTGATGCAGTTGATCTGCTCCCCGAAACGCAGGTAAGCCACCGCCATATCGTCGGTTACCTTCCGCATGACGCCCGGCAGAGCCTCAAACGGGCCCGGGTTCCTTTCCAGGCTTCTCAGAATGCCGATTGCCTCGTCCGGCCGGCCGAGTTGCAGCAATACATTGGCCTTAAAATGCCTTATCCTGAACTGCTGCGCCACTTCGCTTAGCGGTATGGCTTTCAGGAGGGAATCGAGGTACAACAGTTGGGCGTCCGGGCAGAAATTGTTCTGATAGCTAAATGCCCTTTGTTTCGACTCTTCCAACAAGCTCAGCATCTTGTCCTCCGACGTCGGCTTCGTGCACAGGCTTATCGCCAGCGCGCCTGTCAGCACGACGGTAAAAAGTATATTTTTTTGCCTCATCTTCTATGTGTTAGCCTTATTTTTGAACAAAACAACGCATACACGTAACACCCCTGCCGGCACAGCGGGCAGCGGCCAAGGGCTTCTCATGTATGGTGGTATTTCAAAAAACAGGCCTCGGCGGGGGCGAAGCAATGTGGAGAACCAGGGAAGTGAAAGTCAGGACAATGCCTTTGAAACTGGCCGCTGTCGGGATCCAGTCAATCACAAAAAACCAATGCTTCCTGTTGAAAGTGAGGTAATCTTTTAAGAAGTCTTTAAGTAAATGCGGCGTTTTGCCCTTGCCGTCCGTGACACCGCCTTTCACGTGCTTGTCCACGTGCGAAACAAGGTCCAGATAGCGGTCCTTTGCCGAAAGGTCCAGCTTGCATTTTACATACAGCGTATCGTTCAGCAATTGTTGTTCGACAATCTGATAAAAGTCGTCGCCACGTCGCAGACGCCCCTCGGCCTGCTCGGCCACCTGCCAGTCGGTCTGGTAGGGAATCATGATCGGGATTTTCAGGATCAGCAACTCCTCGGGGACGACAGGCCCCGTCGAAACCTGCCCGCTCTCCGCACCCGCAAAATACTCCCCGATCCAATACACGAGCGGGAAGCCCATGATATTGTAGAGCAGCAGTGCGCACATCAGGATGGAGAAGGCCTTTTTCACCTGTCAGTTTTTACCAAATGTAGGCGTTTTCAGAAAAAATTCGTCATAAATATTCTATCAATATTTCCATTAACCGGGGTGTCCGAATATTTTCGACCGGTTACTTGCAAACACTGGCAAGAAATGCAATACATTGGTAATCCACATCTTTCACACCAACTTAAAAATATGACCACTACCGAACTCCTTATCCACCAGAATAAAAACTCCTACGACTGGACCAACAAGCTCATCGAAAACATTCCGTTCGAAAAGTGGGAGATCATACCTGATACCATTGAATCCAGCATCAGTTGGCAGGTCGGGCACTTAATCATCAGCCATTACTTCCACACCGTCATGGTCATTCGCGGGCATCAGATGGATATTTTGCGGCAGCTGCCGATCAAGGAGTACAGCGACTATTTCACCGTCGCCCGGGCCGAACAGTCCGCGGGCCGGTTCAAGCCCGAAAAGTTGTTTACAGATTTGAAAACCATGCAGCAAAAATCACTGGAAATCCTCGCGACCGTGACGTTGGACGAGCTCGAAAATCCCTTGGAGCCTACGCCTACCCCGCATCCGGTCGCTACCAATAAGTTTGAGGCGATCGACTGGAATATGAAGCATACCATGTACCACTGCGGGCAGATCGGGATTTTGAGGAGGGTTGTGAGTGAGCGGTTTAATTTTGGATTGAAGTTCGGGTGAACACTCATTCATTCCTCATACATCGCCGCAATCCGCCTCCTGAAATCCTCCGGCGCATACCCTGTTTGCTTCCCGAAAAACCGCGTAAAATAAGCGGGCTCCGAAAAGCCCAGTTCGTAGCTGATTTCCTTGATCGGTTTGCGGACATAGCCGATTTCGCGTTTGGCTTCGAGGATCAGGCGCTCGTTGATCATCTGGCTGATGGTTTTGCCAAATGAGGCACGGGTGAGCTCGTTGAGGCGTTTGGCACTCAGTGAGAGTTCGTTGGCGTAAAAATCCGCCTTTCGCTGCCTTCGATAATTGGCATCGATGGATTCCAGCAGGATCTGGAGACGGGGATCGCGCGGGATGGGGTCACCTGCTTCCTTTTGCAGGTCGATGCAATGCAGAAACCAGCTCCGAAGATAGGATTCGAGGATCGCCGGGCGTTTTGCGTCTTCATATTCGGTGCGGATGAGAACCAGCAGTGTGTTCAGAATGGGCAGCCGGCAGTCGGGAATCGTGACGGAAAAATTGGTGGAGTACTTGAATAGTGTGAAAATGTCGTTGCCAATCAGCCTTTCGAAAAAATCTTTTGAAATAGCCATCAGGAAACCGCACTTATCGCGCTGATCCATGCTATGGACCTGGTCGGGCAGCAGGAGAAAAACCTGGTTGGGGGCAATGGTATATTTGTTGAAATCGATGTAATGCGCTTGCCCGGGTGCGACGTCGGTAAACCACAGCAGTTCGTAAAAGTCGTGGCGGTGGATGCCGTTGAAAAAATGTCCGTCGCCGTCTTCGATGGTAGCCATCGCAAAAAAGGCATCGCCCAGGTCGTGCAGGGGGAATTCGCTCCGCTGCTGTTCCTGATACCGCGCTTCTCTCGCCCTGCTTTCTGTATAATCCATATCACTTTCGTGCTGCCTACTCCGCATTCGTTGCGGCAAAGATCGGCTTTTCAACACAAATCCCCGCCGGGCGGCAGGCGCCAGACGGGGTTTGTAGTACTTCTAAAACCCGAACTATTTGACCTTGACAATGGCGGTAATAGCCCCGCCTTCAACTTTGAGGCCTTGCCTGGCTGTCGCAGTGGCAATATCCACTGTGTATACCCAGCTGCCGGCGTCGGTATTGATACCTACAAAGACGCTCTTTTTGTCATCGCTGACAGTATTGTTGTTATAGGAAGCCGACGACGATGCGATCACGTCGGGTGCGCCGGTTACCCATGTAAATGTCTGGTTGTAAGCATCCGCGATCGCCAGTTTCTTCGCTCCGGAGGCCTTGCCGGGGTCTCCGTACATATAAAGCAGGAACTTGCCGCTGCCCAGGTAAGTCTGGTTAGCGATTTTATATCCGCCCGATTTTTCCTGCACGTTAAAGAAATAGCCCTGGTCGAACTCGGTCGTTCCTTTTTTAATGCGGACGAATGCGGATGGCTTGGTAGAAGTAGCCACACCGCTGTTAGTGGCCGATGCGGGAGAGAAACCGTACACATCTCCGTTTTCATCCACCGACAAACCGTTGTTGAAATACGAACCGATGAAGCTGGTGCGGTTGTCTTTGATGACCTTATCGAGGTTCATGGATGGATATGAGAACACGGCGATCCAGCTGCTGTCGGGATTGGCGGTACCGAACACATCGGGCGCAGCGCCTTTGATGCTCATGTAAGGGGCAAAAATTTTATCGCCCACCTGCGTAGCCCACGTGAAATGCGCGCGCTCGCCGTTGCCCGCGAGTTTCACGATGTTCACCTGTCCTTCTCCCACGATTTTCGACTGATCGGCATTAATGCGGAACCACGATGCGCTTTCATTACCGCTTCTCGGAACCTTGATCGTCAGGATATCATCACCCGCAGGCGCAAAGACCTGAACCGTTTCACTTTGGAAATCGGACGTTTTCACCAGTCCGCCTTTTTCATCCAATGCATATGTGGTAACAGCCCCCGGGTTCCCCTGACCGTACAACAAGCTGAAAAACTTGCCCTTATGCGTCAGATAATACCGATAGGAGCCATCCTGCTCGATGCCCTGCCCTACTGTGCTGATGGTCCCCTGCGAAAGATCTCCGGTGGTAAGGAGGTAATCGGCAACGCCTTGCGAACCGATCGGTGCAGAAGCCACCACGTAGCGCGACTGGCTGCCGGTACCCGGTTCCGGTGTCGGGTTGGTTGTATCGTCATCGCTGCTGCACGCACCCAAAGCCATGCACATACCCGCTGCGAAAAACCATTTCAAATATGACTTTTTCATTTTCTGATTTTTGATTGAATTATTGAATTGTGAAAGATTATTTACTGATGAAATAGCGTAATTTGACATAAAAACCCCGACTGGGCTTCTGCAAGCTGAAATTATCGAACAGCTTCGCGTCGAGAAGATTTTTGCATTCTAACGAGACATTGTACCTGCCGTCGGCCATTGCGTAAACCAGGTTCACATCGTGGCTCAGCTGCTGTGGAATGTCGAGCTTATCGCTGCCGAGGCTTGGCCAGTAGAGGTAATAGGCGTGTACGTACAGCAGGTTGTAGCCAAGCGTAAGCGTATTGCCTTTCTTGCCAAGGTCTTTGAAGAAAACGGCCGCATCCGCATTGCCGAAAAGGAAAGGCATGTTCGGGATACGATCGCGGTAAAGCGGGCTTTCGGTGGTGTAGCCCTCCTCGAAACGGGTATTGTTACGCAAGTTTTGGTAGGTGAGGTTGACACCCGCTGTAACAAGCTGACGGAACGAATACCGCACTTCTCCGTCGATGCCGAAGTTGGTCACATCGGCCAGGTTATCCATTACCTGCTTGGTCTGGTTGGCGTTCAGGCGCGGACGGATAAAACCCTGGGCGTCGCGGTAGAGTACATTCGCATCCACGCTGAAACGGTGCACGCGGTTGATCGCGCCATTGTAGCTGAAACCGAGGTTGTAGTTGTAGCTCGTCTCGGGGTCGAGTTCGATGTTACCCTCCAGGTTCAGGAGGTCCCCGAAAAGCTCGTCGGTCTCGGGCAAGCGATAACTCTTTTCAAATGAACCTTTTAACTGAAAATTCTTAAAAAGGAAATAGGTAGAAGCGATACCGTAGCCCAGCTTTTCAAAATTGTTCTTCCGGACTAAAAACGCTTCATCGCCCCAGTTGCCGGTCGGGTTATAAGAGACTGAAAACTTGTTGTTTTGAGAAAAATGTTTGAGAAACAAGGAGGTATTCCAACGCTCGCTATAATCGAATTTGTAACCCAATCCCAGCACATTCTTCCGGTTCACGCGCGGCTGCTCATACTTTGCCGATTCGGGAAAAAGCTCGTCCTCGCCTTTGCGGTTGAATGTGTTGAGTACATTATTGACAGTAACCGAATGCCGCGGGCCGATCTGGTAGGTCACATTCGCCGTAGCCAGGCCATTGTTGTTCCGGAATTTGTACAGTGACCGCTCACGCTCGCTGCCCTTTCCTTCATATTGTTTGAATTGCCGGAACCAGTTGTAGCGGCGGTATACCGTATCCACATTCTGCTCCTGGCCGAGGTTATAGTTGGCGGAGATATTGACATTCAGGCCTTTTACAAATAGATCCTTCTTCTGGTATTTCAAACTCGGCATGACAATATTACCCTTGCGGTGCCATTGTCCGAAGACGCTCACCATCCGCGCGCCGGTCTGTATTTCGGCTTTGTTTTTACCCAGTGTGATCCCCAGCAAAAGCCTGTCGGCGAACTTCTTACCTACCACACCCACATTCGCGATCACGGTTTCATTATGGTAGGTGTCATGAAACCTGCGCAGGCGCTGGTTACGGAAATATTCGCCCGTATTCACATCGGCGACATCGACGGTAATCCAGTAGTTATTATCCGAATAGTTCTGAAATGCATTCAATTGGGCCGTAAAACCATTTTTGCCCGTGTAACCCGCATTGATCGTCGTGCGGTGCGTATTGAACGAACCGTAAGAATAGGAAGCATCGAGATAGCTGTTCTGGCGGGTGTTCGTCACGATATTGACCGCTCCGCCCAACGCATCCGACCCCAGCCAGATCGGCACTACACCTTTGTAGACCTCCACGCGCTCGGCGAGGTTAATAGGGATATTATTAGGCTGGAATGAAGACCCGAAATTATCCATCGGCACACCATCGAGGAAGAATTTTACCTGCCGGCCCGTGAAGCCGTTGAGTGAGAAGTTCATGTTCGAACCCACGCCCCCGCTCTCCCGTACACGCACCCCCGATACGCGGTCGAGCGCATGGGAAAGATCGAGTGTGGAGTTTTGGAGCTTTTTGGCGTCAATGGCCGTCACATTATAGGCCTGGCGGCTAATCTCCCTCGTTTCGGTCCGGCCAATTACCGAAACAGATTCCAGCTCGCGGGTTTCGGAAACCAGTTTGGCATTGTATTTAAAATGCTCACCCGCTTTGAGGGTAATGTCTTTTGTCTGCGTTTGGTAGCCCATAAACGACACCAGCAGCTTGTAAGAACCGGGGCGGACGTGTTCGAGGGTGTATTTCCCGTCGGTGCCGGTGAAGGTACCGTGTAAAGTCCCTTTCAAACTCACGGAAGCTCCGGGTAGCGCTTCTCCGTCCTCCGATCTGACGTGCCCGGTGAGGGTAACATCCGCATGCTGGGCAAAGGCGACGAACGACAAGGCACAAAGAATCCCTGTATGCAGAATTTTACTAATTTGCATTGCTTTAAATGTTTCAGCGTTTATAAGTATTGCGCTTCGGCGCAGCAAACCGGGTGGGTACCAGCCGTCTGGCTTTATTGATAAATAGACTTATTCTAAATAATATCGCAAAAGTAGCCACCCGGCGACAGTTATGCTTACACAATCTGCCGGTTTAGCTGGACAATCTGAACATTCGCTGCTATCACCCGCAACGTCGCCTCGATGAGCAGCGTAGTAGCCTCCCTAAGTTCTTCCGGATTGAGCGAGGCAAACCCGATGCACATCGCATTCAAATCGACACCCGGCGGGTTATGGCGCTTGCCATCCCGGATAAAAAGACCTCCCCGCTGTGCTTCCAAAGCGACACTAGCCGTATCGACCCCTTCGAACCGGACCCAGAGGCACATACCACCCGTAGGCACGACAAACGAAACAATGCCTGGCAGATGTTCGGAGAGCATCGAGCAAAGGAGGTCACGGCGTTCTTTGTACAAGCCGCGGATCTTGTTCAGATGCCGTTCTACTGCTCCGTTGCGCAGTAACTCCGCCGCCGCTTCTTCCAGTAGGTTGTCGCCCTGCAAATCGACCATATAGCGGTGCTGCCCCAGCAAGGCGATGAGGTTGGCCGGGGCGACGATAAACCCTAGCCGGATCGCCGGCGCCAGGATTTTGGTCAGCGTGCCTACGTAAATCACGCTCCCGTGTGCATCGCGGCTGGCCATCGGCAATGTGGGATGGCTTTCATAATGAATATCAAAATCGAAATCGTCCTCGATGACCGCGATCCGGTGCGTCTTGGCGAGTTCGAGCAACCGGAGCCTGCGCGGGGCCGACAGCGTGACCGTCGTAGGATGATGGTGGGGCGGGATCACATAAATAAGCCTCACCGGTTTGCTCCGGCAAATGGCTTCTACGGCATCGACATCGATCCCCTCCCCGTCCACCGGCACACGACATACGTTCACACCCAGCCGGATGAACATCTGTGTCACTACAAAAAAACCGGGATCACCCACTATCACCGAATCGCCTGGTTTGAGCAGCAGCGTTGCCGCCAGGTACATCCCCATTTGCGCGCCTTTGGAAATAAATACATTTTCGGTGCCGATGTTCAGGCCGCGCGTCTGCCGAAGTATGCGGACGATCTCGCTGCGGAGCCGCGGCGAGCCTTCCTTGGCCGTGTAGGAAAGGTAATTCCGGGCAAATTTCCGGTTGCCTATCATGCGATATTCCCGCAGCAGCTCGTTCAGAGGCGTTAATCTCACGTCCGGAAAACCCTCGTTAAAGACATATTTGAATGCTCCCGAGGGATATTTGACCTGCAATTCGTCCCGCATTTCATAGCCGATCTCATAACCGGTCGAGAGAGGATAGCCGGCTTCCCGGACGTACGCTTGCGGAACCAGCGGAGCCGGCACCGTACCGGGCATTTCGTGGGAAACAAAACACCCCTTCCTCGGCTTTACCACGATCCAACCCTGTGCTTCCAGCTCTTCATATGCGGCCACTACGGTGTTCCTGTGGAGTTTCAGCAAACGAGCCAGTTCCCGGCTTGGCTGGATTTGTACACCGGGGCACAAAACACCCTCCCGGATCAGCATACTGATTTGTTTCACAATTTGAATGTATACCGGCAATTCTCCCGGCCTGCAAAGCTTGATCAGGCTACCGATTTCAATCATTTTCGATGGTTTAATTCTGGACTAGCAACTATATGGCTATTGGACTATCCGGCAAGTGTCAGGCGCATTTATATTTGCCTTATCACCAAACCCTGACGAACAATGCGAATTATTACTTTTCTACTGCTGACTCTCGCCTCAATCCCTTCCATTGCGCAACACGAGCATACCAAAGCTAATGCGACCGCCGATCCGTTCCAGTTTCAGGCCGTGCGCAGCGAATGGCTCACCGACGTCGACCTGAAAGGCTATAAACTCGAATCGTCGGTGATGACGATCGCGCCCGGCGCAACGGATACTGTAAGCCACCGGCACGACTGCGATCTCTTCGGGTATGTCCTCGAAGGCGAAGTACAGATTGGCCTGGACCATGCGGCTCCGGTTTTGTACAAAACAGGCCAGATGTTTTTCGAGAAAAGAAACGTCCTTCATTCGCTGGCGGGCAATCCTCTTCCCGACCGCCCCACGCGTGTCCTGCTGCTGTTTCTGATCAAGGATGGCCGGGCCTCTTACACGCCCGAATACCCAGTCCCAACAACCAGGAAATAATTCAAAACAGCATTAAGAGCAAGGCAATATACCAATGAAGTTGAAAACATTACACAGAATTTCCGGGATCGTCATCGCCGCGTTTCTCGTGTTACACCTCTGCAATCACCTTTTTGCCCTCGGAGGGCCCGCGCTGCATATAACGGTGATGAAATATTTCCGGATGGTTTACCGGTTTCCGCCGGTGGAGATAATACTGCTGCTATGCGTTACGATCCAGATTGTCAGCGGCTTGCGGCTGGTTTTTACAAAAGGGTTCAGGAAGCAGCCATTTCACGTGATAGCACAGATATTCAGCGGGATTTACCTTTCGCTGTTTCTGATCAACCATGTGACGGCGGTAATGCTGGCCAGGTATGAATGGCATATCGAAACGGATTTCTATTTCGCGTCCGGGGTGGCGGTCCATTATCCCGAAAAGCTGTTTTTTATCCCCTACTATACGCTTTCGGTCCTTTGCGCTTTCACCCACCTTGCGTGTGCGCATTATGTACGCAGGAAGGAGCTGGCATCGGATGCAGCGGGTCCCGATGCGGGCGCCCGTTTCAGGAAAGAAGCATTATTGATTTTCGGAACCGGTGTAGTGGCCACGGCCCTGATCATGGGTTCGCTCACTGGACTATTTTATCCGTTGTAGCCCGGGAACGGCTGGATAGTGAAGGCCCGCGGTAGCTGCGCCCGTCGGTTAAAAGCGGACGCAGCTGCCACTAGCGATATTTCAATCAGTATTTCAAACTTTTCAAATAAGCGATCGACTGCGGGACTTGCCTGGCGTAGCTAGGGCTTTCGTCCTCGATATAATAATGCTTGAATCCCGCCTTCCTCGCAGCTTTCAGAACAGCCGGAATGTCGATTTGCCCCGTGCCCAATGCAACATCGTTCTCAACCGGCGTACCGCCCGACAAATTGCCTGTCACACCTTTTTTCAAATCCTTCATGTGCATGAGTTTGAAACGGTCGGGATATTTGTTGATCAGCGCCGCAGGGTCCTGCCCCGGGAAAAAGGTCCATAGCATATCGAGCTCGAAACTGACGTATTTCGGGTCTGTGTTTTGGATAATATAATCCATGAGCGTCCCGTCGCCATGCTTTTCGAACTCATAGCCGTGATTGTGGTAGCAAAATGTCAGCCCGAACTCTTCTTTGAGCTGCTTGCCTATTTTGTTGAAATCGGCTACCGTCTTTTCGGCCATTTCGAGCGTAAAAGGCGCTTTATGCGGCACCCAGGCTACACGCACGAAGCTCGCGCCCAGCGTTTTGGCATTATTGCCAACCTCCTGTGTCTTGTTCAGCGCGTCGGCATAGCCCACACCGAACGACGAGCATTTGATACCACGCTCGTCGAGCAACTTCCGGAGCTCCGCGGCCGTCTTCCCGAAAAGGCTGGAAAACTCCATGTCCGTAATTTTCAATGCCTTGATCGTGTCCAGCGTGGCGGCAGCGTCTTTGGAAAGACTGGTCCGGAATGTGTAGGAAACCATACCCGGCTGATCGGGAAAAAGCGGCTTTCCCTTCTGGGCGGAAGCAGAATACCCGCAAGCCAGTGCCGCGAGGAGCGCCGCGTGGAGCGTTAAATGTTTGATTTTCATAAGAATAATGGTCTGGTTTGTGAGATTACCTAAGATTGAACAGCCTGAGAAATCTGAGGTAAACGTGTTGACGAAATTTTGTCCCGGCGACCCTTTGCCGCCAAAGCGCCCAGGCCCTATTATTCCTCCTTCTTCAAAAACGCCTCTGCGTAGCGTCTACCTAACTCCCGCGCCGAAGCCGTATCGAAATGCGTATCATCGCCCTTGTCGGTCAGCCCGGACGCCGAGGCCAGGTATACCAGTCGGTTACCTTTAGCATAATCGGTTATCACAACGTTGATGAATCCCGCGTCAGGGTTTTTCGCCACATAAAAATCGCCCAGCGTTCCCACTACGATGGGCACATTTTCCGTATGCGTATCCTTTCGCAGCCTTTGAAAAAAACCTTCCAGCTTGGCGGCGTAGGCGTCTTTCTTCTCCGGCGCGCTGTCGGACTCTCCCTGGTGCCAGATAATGCCTTTGATCACGCCGCGTTTCTGCGCCTCCTTCACACGGGCGAGCATTTCATCATAGGCGTAAATGCCGGTCTGCTCATGCCGCGCGGCTGGCCGCCAATCGTCGATACCACTACCGCCTACCGCGCAGGGAATGAGCCCGATCGGACGGTCGGGGTATTTTTTAAGGATTTCCTGCGCGAATGTAAGCCCCGGGCCCACGCCCACCACTGCCGGCTTATCCTCGTGAAGCGGGTCGGCCGTGACTTTCCATTCACTATGGCGATTCATGGACCATATTTTGGGCGATTCCGGCTCGGAAGCTGCATCCGTCGCACCACGCCCGGCCATATTGGATTGCCCGATCAGAAGGTAAAGGTCCATTTGCCCTGGGGCGGTCTGGGCAAAGGCACTGGTCGCGCCGGCCAGCATGCCAAGGAGTATTTTCAGTCTTTTAAAAGTCAGATTCATTAGTGACAGCCATTTTGAAGTCGACGACATTTAATGCAAAAGCATAGCCGGGCAAATATTTATCCATTAATTTGCCCCAGACAAACTAAAAGGTCAATGCGAAGAAGCTTCATCCAAACCCAACCCTACATTGTACTCCTCCTCGCCTGCCCCATCCTGGCTGTCCTGGCCTGGTTGCGGCGCAGCTACGCAGTCGATGTGCAGCTTTCCGACACTTATTATGTACTTGGCATTGATCTGGTAGCGGAGTTCCTGATCACGATCATACTGATTACCAGCCTCATATACTGGCTCACGCGAAGCCGCGTTGGTTTCCCGCAACTGACAGCCGCTCACGTGCTCGCGACAATCGGCATTGCTTTGTACATCATCAGCGCGGCCGGCTATCCTCCCAACAATCCTGTTGCTACCGGCACGCCGATGTTGCCGCAACAATATCAATCCTGGCAGGATCTCAGTATGCGCTTCATGTTAGCGGTCGTTACGTTCGCGGCATTTCAGATACTGCTGGTCGCCAATTTGATTGTTAAGTGGATCAAGGGGTAATGTGACGGAATTAGTCGGGAATGGTCAAACTAACTTGTCTGGCGTGATCGGCAGCTCCCTCACCCGCTTGCCGGTAGCGTTAAAAACCGCGTTGGCGATAGCCGCGGCGACGCCCACGATGGCGATTTCGCCGAGGCCTTTCGAGCCGATAGGGTTGACATGTACGTCCGGCTTGTCGATATAATACACTTCAATAGGTGGAATATCTGCATGAACGGGAATATGGTAGCTTGCAAAATCGGTGGTAACATAGCGCCCGAAGCGATGGTCCATCACCGAATGTTCCATCAATGTCATGCCGATCCCTCCTACCACGCCGCCGATCGACTGGCTGCGGGCGGTTTTGTAATTAATGATCGCGCCCACATCCGCACATGTAACCACCCGGCTAACGCGCACTTCGCCGGTAAGCGGGCTCACCAGCACTTCCACGAAATGGCAGCCAAAAGAATACATCGAATACTGGTCACGCTCCGCGCCGGATTTCGACTCTTCCATTGTTTCGAGCTCATTCAAATGGTGGTATTTCAAAATATCGGCATAACTCACGCCGTCTTTGTCATCGGCAGAACCAAACACCCTACCATTCCTGACCACCACCTGCCCACCTGCCTTGAACTGTTCCGACATTCCTCCGGCCAAAGCAATCAACTTGTTTTTCAACGCCTCGCACGCCACATGCACCGCCGATCCCACGCTCGGGATCGTGGCAGAACCATTCTGACCGGGTGCGTCGGGCAGGGCGGAGTGGCCAAGTTCGAAGCGGATCTTTTTGGCATTGATACCTAATACTTTGGCTGCAATCCGCGTCATGGCCGTTCCGGTACCGGGGCCGATGTCCATGGTGGCGCTCTGGACGATCACCGAGCCGTCGGCCTGCATTACCGCCCGCGCTTTTGACGGGTGCCGGTGGTAACCATACACGCTCGACGCCATGCCGTAACCCATCAGCAAGCCGTTCTGCGTCACCGATCGCGGCTCACGCATCCTGTTTTGCCAGTGAAACTTTTCGGCACCCAGCTCATAGCATTCCCGCAGCGATTTCGCCGACCAGGGCAAATTCCGCTCGGGATCCGATTCGGCGTAGTTTTTCAACCGAAATTCAAGCGGATCCATTTTCAATGCAAATGCCAGCTCATCCATAGCCGACTCCAATGCAAACATCCCGGTGGCATCGCCCGGGCCGCGCATCCACGTGGGCGTGCTCACATCGAGCGGGAGCAAGCGGTAGCGCGTGGTTACATTCGGGCACGCATACAAGGCACGTGAAGCCAGTACAGTGCGTTCCAGATGTTCTTCGTACATCGACGTCTGCCCCATTCCTTCATGCACAATGCCCGTCAGCCGACCGTCATTGGTGGCACCCATGCTGATTTTCTGAACGGTATAAGGCCTGTAACCAACAGACGTGAACATCTGCTCCCGCCCTAGTACCAGCTTCACCGGCCGTTTCAACTGCTTTGCCGCCATTACCGCCGCCATTGTGTGCGGCCAGACGCGGATACCCGACCCAAATGCGCCGCCTATGTACCTGGATATGACCTGCACATTTTCCCGGGGCAGTCTGAATGCCTGCGCCAATTGCCCCTGAGCGGATTTAACGCCCTGATTTTTGTCGTAAACCGTCAGCTTATCGTCGGCTTCCCATACCGCGATAATCGCATGCGGTTCCAGCGGCTGGTGGTGCTGGGTTGGAATGGTATATTCCGCCTCAATGCTGACATCGGCATTACCTGGCATTGGCGTCGCACCGCGCTCATAGTCCTGAAACGGGGAGTTTTTGGAGCGTTGGACATTCAAAGGGATGACCGCCTTTCCGGTATTTTCATCAAAATCGGTATGATGGGTCTCCTGCTTGTACGTGACGCGCACAAGCGACGCTGCGTGCACCGCCTGCTCACGCGTACCCGCAACCACCATCGCCACAGGCTGGCCGTCGAAGTAGATCAACGGATCGTAAAACACCCGGAATGCCGTACCGACCGGTGCCCGCTCCGCAGGCTGTTTTCGTTCCGGCCATCCGGGCACCGCAATCGCATTGAGATGACTGATCACCGCGAGAACACCAGGCACCGCTTCCGCATCCCGCGATTCGATGGCGGTGATACTGCCTTTGGCAACGGTACTCGTCACCAACACGGCATGCACCAGCCCGGGCACTGCGTATTCCGCGGAATAGGTGGCCCTGCCGGTCACTTTTGCCGGCCCGTCGACCCTGTCGAGCGAGGTATCCGGTGTATTATCCAACAATTGTCTTTTCATAGCGCGATCAGGAAATGCCCGCGGCGGTTTTCAACGCAGCAACCATTGCATTCGATGTTAATTGAATCTTGTATGCATTGTCTTCCAACGCCTTTGCACTCTTCATTTCATGCTCCGCCACTTCCCTGAAAAGCTTTTCCGACGGCGCCTGGCCTCTCAGCATCAGATCGATAGCCCAGTATCGCCAAGGCTTGTGCGCCACTCCTCCAAGTGCCAGCCGCGCATCCCATATCCTGCCGCCGTCCATTTGCAGGGCAGCCGCCACCGACACCAATGCAAACGCATAGGAAGCGCGGTCGCGCACTTTCAGATAATGGCTATGCTTGCTGAATGCATTGTCCAGAACTTCAATGGCAGTCACCAATTCGCCGTGACCGAGATTGGTGTCCAGTTCGGGCTTTTGGGTCGATAGCAGGTGAAAATCCCTCATCTGAACTCTGCGCTCGCCGCCCGGTCCGGTTACCACGACTACCGTATCCAGGGCCGTGAGCGCAACGCACATATCACTCGGGTGGACTGCCAGGCATGAGGGTGTTTCGTTGCCCTGAAAAAAGATAGCGTGCGTGCGGTTAACGCCCCCTTCTGCCCCGCAGCCCGAGGCTGGCTTGCGCTTGTTGCATGGCAATGCGAGGTCGTAGAAATAGCTGCAACGCGTGCGCTGCAGGAGATTACCACCTATCGTTGCCATGTTCCGCAACTGCCCCGACGCGCCGGCAAGCAATGCCTGGGCGAGCAGCGGCTGACGCGCTATTACGCCTTTATGCCGTGCCACGTCGCTGTTCAGTGCCAACGCGCCGATGCGGAGGCGATCGTACCGGTGTTCTATTTTCCTTAATGGAAGGTGGTTAATATCGATCAGTTTGGTAGGCGACGCAATTCCCCGCTTCATCAGGTCGACCAGGTTCGTCCCGCCGGCGATATACCGCGCTTCGGGATCATCGGCTGCCATCCCAATGGCTTCCTGAACTGTTTTGGGACGGAGGTATTGAAATGGTTTCATACTTTCGAACCCTCCTTTTTTACTTCGAGAATGGCATCCACAATATTGGGGTAAGCCCCGCAGCGGCACAGATTACCGCTCATATATTCCCGTACCTCCGCCGCCGAGCCCGCACACCCTTCCCGTATACACGCGACGGCCGACATCACCTGCCCCGGCGTACAGTACCCGCATTGGAAGCCGTCGTGTTTGATAAACGCTTCCTGCAACGGGTGCAGGTTGTCTCCATTCGACAAGCCTTCGATAGTCGTGATTTTCGAACCATGCTGCATAACGGCGAATGTCAGGCAGGATAATGTCCTCCGCCCATCGACATGCACCGTGCAGGCGCCGCATTGCCCGAAGTCACAGCCTTTTTTGGTGCCCGTGAGTCCGAGATTTTCGCGAAGCAAATCCAGCAGCGTCATGCGTGGGTCAATGGCAATACGCTTACGTTTTCCGTTGACGGTCAGCGACAGTTTAACCTTTACGGCATTGCCGACCGGCCCGTCCTCCGGTGCCAGGGCTGCCTGGAGAAGGTCCGCCGGCGCCATCGAAAGCCCGGCAATGAACATGGATTGTTTCAGAAAAAAACGCCGGTCTTCGTTGGCCTCGTCGGGCGGAGTAGCTTCGTGGTCGATGTCCATGATTATTCGGTTCGGTGACTATGTTGGCAAAAGGGATATTACCGCAGGATTTACCGGTCGGAATCGGGGCACGTGGTTGTTTATGATCGGGTTTGGTCAGGTGTGGTCAGGTATTTTGAATTGATTGGGGGATCAATGCCGTCAGGTATGTCACATTGGTAGAAAAAACGACGGGCCCGTTTTGTCAGAAATGCCGTCAGGCATGCAACAACGATACCCTGTTGTTACATGCCTGACGGCATTTCCCGGATCCGCGGTGCGGTTTGGTTGCTACCAACATTACATCGCTAAGCGATTTAACGGCGGCATGATGGCTTCAACTTATTTAAAATCGGTTGCATTCCATGTCATGGCCTTGCCTGCCGTAAGCTCGGCACTAACCGTTTTACTTCCGTATTTCAAATCACGTTTTTGTGCATGGGGCGAAACCAGTGTCACGCTTTTCAACTTGCCATTTTCCCATACCTCATCTACGGTGACATTACCTCGTGCTTTCAAACCTTTTACAGAACCGTTTGCCCAGGCGTCGGGTAATGCAGGAAGTAGCTCGATCACGCCCGTTTGCGATTGGAGGAGCATTTCAGCTACGCCGGCCGTGGAGCCCATGTTGCCGTCGAGCTGGAAAGGCGGGTGTGCACAAAGGAGGTTGGCGTAGGAACCGCCGCCGTCGGCCATATTGGTCCCCTGGTCGGCTACGGGCCGGAGGACGCTTTTGAACAGCTTATGCGCCCGGTTACCGTCGTGCAAGCGCGCCCAGAAGTTGACTTTCCAGGCCAGCGACCAGCCGGTACCATCGTCGCCACGCGCATTGAGGCTCACGCGTGCGGCTTCGGCTTCTGCCGGGGTTTGGGTAAGGGAAATTTGCTTGCCCGGGTGCAATGCATACAGGTGCGAAACGTGCCGGTGGTGATTGGTGGAGTCGTCCACATCTTCGCGCCATTCCTGCAACTGTTTCCAGCGGCCGATCTGTAAAGGCAGGATCTTGTCGCGGGTGGCGCGGGCCTGGTTTGCAAAATCTGCGTCGATACCCAACACGCTGGCTGCTTCGGCGGTGTTGTTGAGCACGTCCCAGGCCATTTCGTGGTCCATGGTGGCGCCGGTGGAAATACCGCCGTGTTCGGGCGAGTACGAAGGCGATGAAACCAGGCGGCCTTTGCCATCGCTGGTCAGGTAATCCATCCAGAACTGCGACGCCTCCTTCATCACGGGATAGGCCGTGTTTTTCAGGAATACCTTGTCATTGGTAAATGCATAATGTTCCCACAAATGCTGGCAAAGCCATGCCGCTCCACCCGGGAAAAAGCCCCACGGGAAATCCCAGCCCGGCGAAGTATAGCCATAGGCGTTCAGCATCGTATTGACAATCCATCCTTTGGCATTGAAAAACTCCCTGGCAGCCAGCCTTCCCGGTTCTACAATAGACTGGGTAAAATCCATCAGCGGCAAATGGCATTCCGAAAGGTTGGTTGCCTCGGCAGGCCAATAGAGCATCTGGACGTTGATATTTGTGTGATAGTCATTCGCCCAAGGCGGGTTAGTACTGTCGTTCCATTTCCCCTGCAAGCTCATCGGCATCGTACCAGGGCGCGTGGACGAGATCATAAGGTAGCGGCCATACTGGAAATAGAGCTCTTCCAAACGGGTGTCGGGCCGGCCGGCCGCATAGGCTTTCTGGCGCTGGTCGGTAGGAATGGCCGGTGCAGTAGCATTATCCAATGTCAATGCAACACGGTCGAACAGACTGTGGTAGTCCTTTTGCTGCTCGGCGAGCAAAGCGGCGTAGGGCTTCCCCGCCACTTTGGCCATGGTAGCGGCATTGGCCTTTTTATAATCATTACCCTTATAGTCAGGAAATTTCATGAGATAATCTGTGGTCACGGTATGGACCAGCACAATGGATTTGGCCCCCGTCACCGTAAGCACGCCATTAGCGAAAGCGGTTTTACCGTCGGTATCGACGCGGTAAACGGTTTCAAACTCCTGGTGGTTATCCTTCAAATGCCCGCCAAATGTGTATTGATTTTTGGCGAACTGCTCATAATCTTTCGCGTGCGGTGTTTCAAACCGTATCGAATAAGTTTCCGGCGTCGACGAGGCAAACCTGTACACCATCACTTTGGAAGGGTAATTACCAAAGAATGTCCTTTCAAAATGGGTCCCGCCCGCGTCGTAGCTTATTTTACCCAATGCGTCGGAGATATTCAGCTCGCGGCGGTAGTTCTGCGCGGCGCCTTTGGATGGCACTTTTACGAAAATGTCGCCCACCGTTTGCTGCGCACCGAAATCGGAAGACGGGGTATTTTCCTTTTTCTCGTGAATAACGCCCGTCAGCTCTTTGTTAGCAAGTGCGTGCGCTTCTTTCATTTTGCCGGCGGCAAGCAGTTCGCGTACCTGGGGCAGATGTTTGTAGGCCTCCTTTTTTAAACCAAAATTATAATCGGCATTCGCTCCCTTGCCGCCCGCCCAAAGGCTGCCTTCCGAAAATTGGAGCCGTTCTTCTTCCGTTCCCCCGAAAAACATAGCGCCCACGTGGCCATTGCCGATCGGCAATGCCTGGGTCATCCATTCTTTCGCGGGCTGATCGTACCAGAGCGACAATGGTGCGGGTTTGGGATTCGGCTGCGCTTGCAGCGGGTTGAATGCGGTAACAGCGCAAATGAGAAGTCCTAAAAATGTTTTCATTACTGGGGTTTTGGCAAATAATGGTAAAATTATTCAAAAATCAGCTTCGGCGAGCCGCTTAATTTCAGGTTGCTTTTCGCCATGTTTTCCAGCCGGATGTTTTTGCCAAGCACCTCCCCTTCCAGCTTCAAACCAGAAACCTCCACACCCGAACAGCCATTGAACCACAACATATAATGGTTGCCCGACTGCGGACTGAGTTCCTTGGTGCGGATGATCCGGTTGTTGTCAAAAATCAACCCCCGCGTACTCTTGGCGTACAACACCGGGTAATCAAATGCTTTAAAAGTATTACCCTCGATCCGGATATTGAAATGGACCGGTTTTTGGGTATCCACCACTTTATTCGACGGATTAATCGCAATAATGGCATTCCCCGGGCCACCCTGGTAAGCACAGTCGATAAACTCGTTATTACGGATCGTGACATCCCGCACCGGGCCGGATTCATACCAGCCTTCCGCGTCCGCCTCGATGAGCACGGCGCTCATACCGGTACGGAAAAATGTATTGTTTTCGACCACGGCCTTGCGTGGGGTCGTGAGCAGCACGCCGCGCGTGCTCGTACGGGTAAAATAGTTGCCGCGAATGAGTACCTCGGGCGTCCACGTTATGTTTTCGACGCAGTCGTGCTCTTCCAGGCCTGCCGGGACGGGCTTTTCAAAGGTTAGGAGCAGTTCACGATCACTGAGCCGGTCCACAGCCTTTACCAATCCATTCGCAAACCGTTGCATAGAAGCCGAATGCACAAATGCCACCGTATCGCCCGGGAAGAAGGCATTGAAACCATAGCTTTGGCCATGCATAAACCTCACTTTTAGCGTGTTATCATCAGACCTGCCGACAATACGCAAGTTCGTACCATGCACATTGATCGGGTCGTCGTGCGCACCTGAAAACCGGCAGTCTTCGACGGTTACCTTCCCACGGCAACCCGAAAAATGCATAAAATCGGCGGACGAGGCTATAATGCGCCCGGTTTCTGGTCGCGGCGCGCAGGTAACCCGGCGCATGGTGATGTTTTCGGTGTACTGGCTCACAATGCCCAGGCCGTGCATATAATGCATGCCCACGTCTTCGAGCGTCACATTTTTGCATTCGCGGATATGCATTCCTACCTGGTCGCGGATAATGTCGCGGACGGTGAGAATGTTGCCGGGTTTGGGCGTGGCGCCGGTTTTGAAACGCACCCGTCCCGGGCTGATTTCGGTCGCCTGCGCATTCGCATAGGGTTTCCAGTCGCTATAACGCATGGTTTTAAGCGTAGTATCAAATTCGACTGCGTGGTAATGCATTGTTTTCCAGCCTTCCCCGAACCATTCCAGGTTCCCGCCGCGGATCGCATAGCGTGCGTCGCGCTGTACATCCAGCTCCACTTCGCCGTTCTCCACTTTCGTATACCGCATTTCAGACATCGTCGGGCGCTCGAAATCGACGTGTATATTTTGCAGTTTCACATTTTCGCAGTGTTCCAGTACGATTGTCGTCATTTTCCCGTGAAAGACAAACAACGCCCCGTTGCCGTCGATCGTCAGGTTGCGGGCGTTCCGGAAAAGCATCCCGACAGTCCGGATTTTAAGCGAATCCTCCTTTTCAGTGGATGTATTTGAAATAAAATACTGTTCTCGGATAGCGCCGTCCGGCCAGAAATCGTAGCGGCCTTTCGGAAACGTCACTGTTGTCTTTCCCGAACGAATGGCCTCGTTGATGACTTTTTGAATGCGGGCGGTGACGTTTTCGTAAGTATCGGGGCGAATACCGGCCTCGGCTACGGAAACGGTCTGGGCATTGGAAGTATTAAGAAGCAGTAATGCGCAGAATAGCGCGATGTAAAAACGGTGGAGCAAGGACATCGAGTCAGAAATCGTTAATCAGGGTCGCAAATTAGGTCAAAATCGAAACACTTTTTGTGAAAAAGAAGGAAGATCAATTTTTTTGTCAGTGGTGGTCAGATGTAGTCAGCTATGGTTAGGATCAGTTGTGATTAGGAAATATTGGGAGCGACCAAACTGCGTGAAGGTGAATGCCGTCAGGCATGTAATAACAATGCTCTGTTGTTACATGCCTGACGGCATTTTTGACACAGTCGGCCTGATTGCGTTTTCTACTAATGTTACATGCCTAACGGCATTTGTCTCCCAATCAATTAAAAAACACCTGACTACACCTGACAACTCCTGACCATCATCTAATAACGATGGGGATAATACGTATTCTGCACCCGGCCATCCGCGAACAATTCGAGCATCGCATAACCGGGCGGCGTTTCCTGGTAATAATTCGGCGCTGCCGATTCCGCGTCCCCTTTTCCCCACCAGAAACCGCTCATTGCACCATTGCAGCAATATTGTATGCCATTGTATTCGGTATGGTCCTGCAAATGCTGGTGCCCGCTGAGGCAGATGCGCACCTTGTCGCGGTGTTTATAGAAGAGGTTTTTCAACTTCTTGTAATCCGAATGGCCTCCGCCGCCTGCGAGCATAGGCGTAGCGCCCAGGATCGGGTAATGCGACATCAGCAGCACAAAAGTACCGGGTGCGAGTTTCGCGAGGTCGGCTTCCAGCCATTGGTATTGTTCTTCGTCCAGCGAGACGTGTTCGTTATTGCCGTCGAGCATCACAAAATGCCAGTTCTTTTTCGTAAAACTATAATAGCGGCCCGGCGTTTTGAGCCGCTTTACCACGTAATTCTTGCCGTACATTTCGTCCTCTTTCGAAGGTGCCGCCCACCACGGATCGTGGTTGCCGATGCAACTGTGGATCTCGTAACCTTTCAGGTTCGCTGTGCATTCATCCCACAATTTCCAGTAACCCAGCATGGTTTCGCGGGTTACGTCCTTGTAGTCTGCGGCATGAATGGAGTCACCGCCATTGAGGAAGAAATCGGGTTTGTGTTTCAAAACATCGCCGAGGCACTTTTTGAAACGATTTGGCGCGTCGTCGCCCTCGCGGATATGCACGTCGGTGATGTGTGCGATTTTCAGTAGCGGCTTATCGGCAACAAGCCCGGCGTTGGAAGCCGGGCCTGTTATCGAAGCAGCCGTGAGCAACCCGGTATTCCGGATCCAGGAACGTCTGTTCATTGTATTGGTTTTAAATTAATTCCACCCAAAAACCTGCTTCAATTTAGGGTTCAGCAGTATTTCTTTCTGAGGGATAGGTCGGTAATAATATTTCGGGTCTTCGAATTTCCGGACGGCCGTTTCGGTGACCATGGTACCGCCGGCATTTCCGTTTTTAAGGTAAACGGTCACATCCTCCCCGATGGCGCCCGAGCGGTAATACACGAGCGGAATGCCTAGCTTGTTCTTTTCTTTGTTCTTTTCGTCGGGGATCGTTTTGGACTTGTCTATCAGGATAATATCCTCGACATCGTCACCGGTCAGGTCATATTTGCCAAGGCCGGGGAAGTAAAGTCCTTCCGGGATCGCAGTCAGCAGCTTACCTGCCTGCCAGCGCATTACATCGCTGAACCGCTGGTTTTCAAATGCAAATTCCACCCTTCTTTCACGACGGATTTCGAAAATAACACCGCGGTTCGCCCCGGTTACGTTCGGGTATTTCAGCGCCATTACCGGGTCGGGGTTACCGTTGGCTGCGGCCAGTTTCAAATCAGGAAGCTGTACGCGCGCACGAATGAGGTTCACCGACTTGTCCAGATCGTCCTGGGTAAGTGTTCCCAGCTCCGCTTTCGCTTCCGCATAGGTCAAAAGCACTTCGGCGTAACGGTACACGGGCACATCCACGCTGTTCTGGATCACATTGTCGGTCGAGTTTACATACCCTTTCAACTGGTGGTAACCTGTAAAATTCTTGTTCAGGCGCAGGATGTAAGGCGCAGGATCACCCGCACGCACCCAGCCCGGGTACACGAGCGTTTGCGCGAGGCGGGGGTCACGGTTTTGGAATTCTTTTACAAAACCCAATTGCTGGTAACCCTGCACGTCCGTAAAGCGGGAACCGTCCTTCATCAGATACGTCTGCACGAGGTCACGCGAGGGGGCCTGCTCGTAGTCGCCGAATACGGTGCTGTTCACATTCTGGCTACGGTCCTTCGTCTGGTCGAAGGCATTCACCAGAATCACTTCCTTAATCGAACTCAAATCCTGGCTACCGAACAGCGCCGCGTAATCCGCATTGGGTTTGCCGGTGTTGTAGATCGCAAATTTGTTCGATGCCATGATGTCCGATGAAACCGTGGCAGCCGTCTCGAGGAATTTGTTGGCAGTCGCCTGAAGGTTCAGCTCTGAATGGTATTTACGATAAGTTCCTTCATAAAGCGCAGTACGGGCATACTGGGTCATGACCGCCCATTTGCCCGGCGTGCCCGCAGGCACCGACTCCCGCACATTGGCCGCTGCGAAAGCAAGATCCGCCATCACGCTATCCATCACCGTGGCGCGTGGATCCTGTGCTTTGTAAAGCTCCTCGTCGCCGGGGTTCACGGTTTTCGAAAACCAGGGAACGTCCGAAAAACGGCTCACTTTTCCGAGGTAGAACTGCGCGCGGTAGTAGCGTGCAAGACCGGCATAATGCGCTTTCACATCGGCGGTTGTATTTGCTTTATTATAATTATCAAGGAAGTAATTGATATTCCGCAAACGGCTCCAATCCCAGCCGCCGGTAATGGTCTGCGAACTCGGCGAGCCGGTCATTACCACCTTCATTTCCACTGCGCCGGTGGTGGTAGCATTGTCGGTGCTCTGGTCGTTGAGGTAGGTACCATACATATCCGGCATGCTTAGCAAACCGTTGACGTACAACGCAAGGTCCCCCTCGGTATTGAAGAATGCTTCTGGCGAAATCGCAGTCTGTGGAAGCTTTTCCAGGAAATCGTCGTTGCAGGCGCTCGCACCCGTTAGCAACGCTAGTAATAATATATGCTTTTTCATTTCAGGCTGATGGGGTTAGAATCAAAACTCGACATTGACACCGAATGCAAACTTCCGCTGGAACGGGTATGAAAAGCCATTCGAACTGTCGAAGGTGTTGCTGTTGGTGATCACTTCGGGATCGAAATATTTTTTTAGCTGAGAGAATTCGAACAGGTTCTCCCCGCTCGCAAACACGCGTACCCGGCTGATCTTGTGCTTTTGCAGCAGCGAAGACGGCAACGAATAGCCGATCGTTACGTTTTTGATCCTCAGATAAGCCGCGCTCAGAAGGTACTTCGTCTGAGCAATGTCAAGGCCCGAGCCATAGTTATTATCCGCCAGCCACGATTGAAGCACCGGGAAATTGGCATCGGTGTTGGCATCGGCGAGGCCCGCCGCTATGTAGGATTGCGAATGCTTGGCACGTTGCTGATCCGAATCTGCCTGGCCGCGGTAGTAGTCGAGGTTCCATGGATAGACATTCGCATAAGGCTGCTGGTAAGGGCCCCAGTAGAGGTAATGGCGGGGATAGTAATCTCCTTTCAGCACGCCCTGTAATACCGCCGAGAAGTCGAAACCATTCCAGTCGGCACTGAGGTTGAAACCAATGCGGTAGCGCGGAGTCGTATTTCCGATCACAGAAAGGTCTTTAGGGTCTTTTTTGGTAAGTCCTTGCGTAATGCGGCCATCGCCGTCGAGGTCTTTATATTTAGGCCAGCCCGGCACGACCGACAGCGCCCCCCAGGGGACAATATCACTTTCATCCAGCTTCGCGATTTCGTCGGCATTCTGGAAAAGGCCGTCGTTCGTAAGTCCCCAGATCTCTCCCAGATTTTGCCCTTTGCGGTATTTCGAGAAAAGCTCCTGGTCGTTTTTGAAACGGGTAATCTGCGAACGTGAGTCTGAAAGGATCAATTTGGCGTTCAGTGACAGCGGTTTACCTCCCACGTTATAGGAATCATTGTAGTTCAAGGTGAGTTCCAGCCCCTTGGTACGCAAATCGGCCACGTTCTGGGCGGGCACCTTGGTACCGAGCACTCCCGGCAGCTCCTCGCCTTCCACCAGCATTCCTTTGGTATCGCGGATGTAGTAATCGAAACCAAGCGTAACACGGTCTTTCAGCACACCAAGGTCGGCACCAAAGTTGAGCGTCGAAACGCGTTCCCAGGTATAATTCGTCGGATCCACTCGCAGGATCGGCGAGTTGCTGATCACCGTTTGTTTGTCGCCGCCGATAAAGTAATTAGACAATCCGGTCGGCAATGACTGCCGGAACGAATAATATCCGACATTCTGGTTGCCCAGGTCGCCATAGGAAGCACGAAACTTAAGTGTCGGGAAAAATGGCATTGCCTCCTTCACGAAAGACTCCGAGCTAGCGATCCACGCCGCCGACACTGACGGGAAAAAGCCCCAGCGGTTGCTGGATGGGAAGCGCGATGAACCGTCATAGCGTCCATTCGCTTCTATAATGTAGCGTTCATGAAGTGTATAGTTGATCCTTCCGAAGAAACTGCGGGTCGCAAAGCTGCTGTAATCCCCGGAAGCCTGAGCGATTCCGCTGGTAAGGCTAATGTATGGTAATGAAGGTGAAATCAGCCCAACCTTTTGTGCCTTGGTGGTGGTGTAGCTGTAATTCTCCTGGTTATACCCTGCAAGCAGTTTAATACCGTGAATGCCTAGTGTTTTGGTATAATTGGCAAACAGGTCCAGCACATTATTGGCCAGCGTGGCATTGGTTTCGTATATTCCGCCGGTGCCGCCTTCGGTACGGATATCTTTCGGGCCATAGCCGATGCGGTAGCTGCGAACGTCCTGTTTGGTATTCCATTGCTCGCGCTTGAAGCTCGCCGAACCGGTGACCTGCAAGTCGCCATTCAGGGCTGTTACGATGCCACGGAAAATATTCTGGAATCCGAACATATCCTGCTTCCAGTTACCTCCATCGGTCAGCCTGGCGGCAAGACGGCCCGCGCCTGTATTCGCCCACGTCCCGTCGGGGTTCACAGCCACTTGCGTGGGTTGCAGGGTGTAAATATCGTTGATGTTGGCAGTAGGTACCGCGCGCTCTGTGCGGTAAATAGACAGGTTATTATCGAGTTTCAGCCATTTCAAAGGCGCGAAATCCAGCCTGGCGCGGGAAGAATAGCGGTTCCAGTAGTCGTCGGTCAGTTTGTTCAGACCGCCTTCGCGGTTATAGTCTGCTGAAATATAGTAGCCGACCGTGCGTTCGTTGGCCGTCTTGGCGCTTCCGGTGAATGAGAGGCTGTGGTTCTGGGAGAAACTCCTTTTGGTGAAAAAGTAATCATACCAGTTATTGCTGCCCATGTAGGCCCATTTGGTAGGATCGGCCGGGTCTATACGCGTGTCGGGCGTGGAAGGATTATCCGAACGTTCCTTGGCCCAGGCATAATATTCATCGGAATAGTTGACATAATCCCAGGGCGTATTGTCCGTGGAAGTTTCGAGCACCCGCGAATAAATGTAAGGGTCGGTTACCGGCTTGGGAAGCACCGTAGGCTGTCCCCAGGAGAAAAAGTTGTTGTAACTGATGGATTGCTTACCTCTTCCTCCCTGCTTGGTGGTGATGAGTACCACACCGAATGCCGCCCGGGCGCCGTAAATGGCGGCCGAAGCCGCGTCGCGTAATACCGAGAAGCTGGCAATGTCGGAAGGGTTCAGGCGGAGCAGGTCGTTGCTGCTCGCGGCTGCGATGCCATCGATCACGAACAACGGCTCACCACCATTAACAGACGTAAAGCCACGGATGTTGAAGTTCGGCACGGTTCCGGGTGTACCGCTCTGGTAGGTGATGTTGAGCCCCGGGCTTACTCCCTGCAAGCCCTGCATCACGTTCGCAACCGGTCGAGCCTCGAACTGCTTGCCCGAAATCTGGTCTACGGCGCCGGTAATGTTCACCTTTTTCTCGACTCCGTAGCCAATCACAACTACTTCTTCAAGGTTTCCAGGGTCGGCCTGTAAGGTTACGAAAATCTCGCTCCGGCCTTTTAAGAGCTCTTCCTGCGTTTTGTAGCCAATATAAGAGAACACAAGAATGTCGGTGCCGGAAACACCGTCGAGGCTGTACTGCCCGTTCTGGTCGGTAATGGTCCCCTTCTGGGAACCCTTGATCACCACATTCACACCGGGCAGGCGGTCCTTTCCGTCGGTCACGCTTCCGGTTACACGAGCGGTTTGCGCATAGGCGGGCACGAGCCACGCCCAGGTCATCAATACAGCCAGCAAGGCACACCGCAGCCGCCTGGTACTGTAAGGTCTAGGTACATTTTTCATCATAACTAAAAGTTAAAGGTTAGCAACTTTTGAGGCATTTTCGGAATGCAAATGTCCTAATCAAAAGTTACGCCAATATTAAAAAATAGTTACCTGATTGTGATTATAAATTGAATGAATGTTCAATTAATTTTTACGAAATTAACAGACTTACGTATTTCGCAAAAATCCGTATATTGCCTATCCGTTACACCCCTAACCGCCGATGGGAAGAAAAAGCCTCAAAGAAGCCCGCAAAAAGGAAATCATTAAAGTGTTTTACAGCCTGGCCAAGAAGAACGGCCTCGAAAACACCTCCATCGCCAAGATCGCGGCGAAGATGGAGATCAATCCCAGCCTTATTATCCATTATTTCCAGACCCGCGAAGACCTGGTGTACGGGCTGGTCGACTATATTCTCGATAAATACAAGCTTATTTATAAGGTCAGCGCGGCCAATGCGAAGGATTCGAGAAAGGCGTTGCTGGAAATCGTCGGCAATATCTTTTCTAAAAAGTGGAATGCGCTTTTCGACGACGGCCTGTTTTACGGCTGCTACGCCATGACATTCCACGACGATAAAGTGCGGGACCTTTATAAGAAACTGCTGGATTCGCTCCGGGAAATGCTCATAGGGCATATCGAACAGTGCCGGGCGGACGGTGTGCTTGATGTGACCGACGTGGAGACGCTGGCGGACAATATTTTCGTACTGATCGACGGTGCCTATTTTTACCTCAGCCTCGTATCCGACAAGGCCGAATACGATCTGCGCCTGGCCAAATACCGGCAGCAGGCGTTGTCGATCCTGCATTTGAAGGAGCTGTCAGAGGTTGCCGGATGATTTCCGGCCAAGTCTGCGGGCCACGGCACCGATCCCGATCATCAGCCAGATCACATTGACGGCGACGTTCGGCTTGTCGCCATATTCGAGAGAGTAGGCGATAAGGCTGGCTGCGCCTACCATGTTGAGCAAATGGAAGAGATATCCGCTTGGCTTCAATACGCCGATCGTCAGCAACAAATAGGCAAGTACATAAGAGGCAACACCCAACCAACCGGTTACTTCAAGCAAAAATATTGCGTCCATCGTATTCAGATTTTAGTTTTCAGCCTGCTCAGAGTTTCCTGCGAAATATTGAGGTAAGACGCGATGAGTTTGTTCGGCAACCTTTGTACTACTTTCGGGCTCTGTTCAAGCAGCTGCCGGTATCGTTCCCGCGCATCGAGGGTAATGAACGACATCAGACGCCGGGTATTGATCACATAGGCATGTTCGAGATAATTCCGGTAAAACCGATCCCAACCCGGCACGACGGTCATTAAATGGTAGAAGTCTTTATGGGTAATGCAGAGCACCTCCGTTTTTTCGACGGCCTGGATATATTCCGCTGAAGGTTCTTCGCTGATAAAGCTCACGAGTGCCGTAGCGAACTGGTTTTCAAAGGCCAGGTATCGGGTAGCCTCCTGCCCTTCCGCGTTATCGAAGTAAACCCTTAAACAGCCCTTGCCAACGAAGAATGTCCGCTGGCTGGGCTCGCCTTGTCGTAGCAGCAGCTCATTCTTGGCCAGTTTCAGCGGTTTGAAACAGGAAAGGATGATCTGCAGGTCGTCGGCTCCGATGTCAATCTGGTTCTGAATATAGCGTGTAAGCTGGTCGTACATATGCGGCAAAAAAATTGGAACCGCTAAATTAAGACTTTGAGGCTACTTTCTCAGCCAGTTTGCGTGCATTGGGAATGATCAGGAAAGCAGCCGCATACGCAACCGGCAGCATGACGCTCCATGCTTTGAGGAATTTTAAAAACCAGTCTTCCCCGAAACCATAGTTACGCATGAGCCCGACAAATGCCATAATGAGTGTCATGGGTATGACTACGAAGAGGGTGTTGATGTACTTGAAATGCTTCTTCTTCATGAATTAGTATTTAGATAAATGATTTTGCAAAGCTCCTACGACCAGACCTCGCAAACATTGACCTAGGTCAAAAAAACAGCAAACCACCCTTTATTCGCTGTTTTTAATGATTAGCCAAATAAAATCACCCAAATTCACAGTTTTGCGGAATTTCGGAAAGAAATAAGTTAATATCGGTAAAAAAGCCGCTAATTCACATCAAGTTTTTGGTTTTCCGACCTGCTAATTTTACAAATAGATAATTTCCAAAACCGGTCGCCGCGGCGGCACATTCAACCAACTACCTGTGCATCAGGTGGAAAGAATGTTATTGCCTTATATTCGTCAAAGCAGCTATGAAAAACCCTAGTCCAAGCCTTTGTAAAAAACTCTACCTGCATACCATCGGCGCACTATGCCTGGCAACTCCGCTCCTGGCCCAAAAATCGCTGCCCGCTTACCAACCGAATCCGGCTGAACTGTCGGCCTCTTATAAAAGGATGGCATTGATGGATTCTCTGACAAAAGGCAGCGTACTCAAAGTGCAGGTACAACCCAACTGGCTCGCCGACGGGCAGTCTTTCTGGTACAGGAATATTTTAAAGGATAGTCTGACGGAATATTTGGTTGTAAAACCCGGCGAAAACAAACGAACGCAGGCTTTCGACAATGCCAAGGTGGCGGCGGCGCTTTCCAGGGCTTATGATTCGACATTCTCGGCCTCGAAGCTCTGGATCAGCGACATTCATTTCGAACCGGAAAAACACAGCATTATCCTTCAAAGCAACGGCAAATGGTTTGCCTATGATACCGAAACCGGCACGGCGCAGAAAATCACCAAACCGGATTTACCAAAGCCCAAAGAAACAGGCTGGACCAAGCAACCCAGCCGTTGGGGCCGTTTCCGGGCCGATAGCGTCTCGCCCGACCGGCAGACGAAGGCATTTGTCCGCAACGGCAATATTTATTTAGGTAAAAAAGATGACAAAAACGGCAAACAGCTTACCTACGACGGCAATCCCCTGAAACCTTACGGGGAGCTGAGCTGGTCGCCCGACGGCCGGTATCTCGTCTGCTATCGGATCGACCAGCGCGAAGAGCGGCAGGTAAGCATTATATTCTCTTCCCTGCCCAATACCACGCGGGGAGAGGTCAAAACAAGGGGCTACGCGCAGCCGGGCGATGAATTCACCAGCTATGAAATGTTTGTAATCGATGTGCAAACCGGAAAACCGGTAAAAGTACAGTCGGAAGCGATCGACTTTTTCAATGCACCGGTGATACGCTGGCGCAAGGGCGATGCCACGCATTTCACCTACGAAAAAGTAGACCGTGGCCATCAACGGTTCAGGGTAATCGAGGTGGATGCCAGCAATGGTGCGACGAAACATATTATCGACGAAAAGACGGAGACCTTCATTTACCAGAACATGATTTACACGCATTACCAGCCTGACAATCATGAAATTATCTGGGTTTCGGAAAAAGACGGCTGGCGGCACATTTACCTCGTCGACGAGCAAACCGGCAAGATCAAAAACCAGGTTACCAAAGGCGAATGGGTGGTACGCGACATCGATAGCGTCGATACGCGGAAACGCGAAGTGTGGTTCAAAGCCAGCGGAATGAATGCGAACGAAGACCCATACCATATTCATTATTACCGAATTAACTTCGACGGAACCGGCCTGGTAAAGCTTACCGACCACGCGAAGGCCACGCACCAACTCACATTCTCACCCGACCGGACTTACTACGTCGATACCTACTCGACCATGACAAGTGCGCCAATTTCGGAACTTCGGAAAACCGCCGACGCGTCGCTGGTGATGAAGCTCGAAACCGCCGACATTTCACCATATTTATCCTTGGGCTTCAAACTCCCGGAAATCTTTAAAGCCAAAGGCCGCGACGGAAAGACAGACATCTGGGGCATCGTTTACCGCCCGTCTAACTTCGATCCGAAAAAGAAATATCCGATCATCGAAAACATTTACGCCGGCCCGCAGGACTCGTTTGTCCCGAAAGCATTCCGCTATTACGGCGAAATGCAGAGCATGGCCGAGCTCGGCTTCATTGTGGTGCAAATGGACGGAATGGGCACCTACAACCGCTCGAAGGCGTTCCACGACGTTTGCTGGCAAAACCTGGCCGACGCCGGCTTCCCCGACCGCATCGCGTGGATGAAGGCGCTGGCCGAGAAATATCCTCAGGTGGACTCGACCCGCGTAGGCGTGTACGGGACATCTGCCGGCGGGCAAAACTCGCTGGGTGCATTGCTCTTCCACCCGGGCTTTTACGACGCGGCGGTTTCGGCATGCGGCTGCCACGACAACCGTGTCGACAAGCAATGGTGGAATGAGCAATGGATGGGTTACCCGGTGGGCAAGCATTACGACGAGCAATCGAATGTGACCAATGCGGCCAAATTGCAGGGCGATTTGCTACTGATCGTGGGCGAGGTGGATACCAATGTACCGCCGGAAAGCACTTACCGCGTCGCCGATGCGTTGATCAAGGCCAACAAAGAGTTTGACCTGCTGGTAATACCCGGTATGGGCCACAGCGACGGCGGACCTTACGGACGCCGGAAGAAGAGGGACTTTTTTGTACAAAAACTTTTAGGTGTAAATCCTCCGAGCAGAAACAGGCAAATCGCCGCCGAGCCAGCCGGGCTTGGGCGATAGTTGTGAGTAAGCAGTAGGCAGTAGGCAGAGGCTGTAGGCTGTAAGCAGCAGGCTATAAGCTTTCGCTTTGACAAGTTCAATTAGCAACGGCGGTGAACTGTCTCAATACGCATTAAAATCATTAATAAACAACAAACTTAAAGCATACAGCTTATAGCCTATAGCTTACGGCCTACAGCTTATAGCACATATCCCATAGCCACCTATGAAAAAAGCGTTACTATTTCTTTCTGCATTTGTGCTGATGCTTGGCTGCGCGCGGAAGCGTGGGCCTGTCCAGAGCCCTGCCGCATCCGTGGAAACCACCAAAGGTAGCCGTATCGAGCTGCTTTTCCTGGGCCACGACAGCCGTCATCATTTTTCGGAAAAGTATTTCCCGATGCTCTCGCTGCCACTGTTTCAAAAAGGCATTAACCTGACTTACACCTCCGATCCGAATGCATTGAACTCCGAAAACCTCGCCCGTTACGACGGCGTGGTGATCTACGCCAACCATAACACCATTACCCCGGCCCAGGAAGCTGCATTGAAGACATTTGTCGAAAGCGGCAAGGCGCTGATACCGCTCCATGCCGCCTCATTTTGCTTCCAGAATTCGGATTGGTATATCAAAGCAGTGGGCGGCCAGTTCAGTTCGCACAAGTACGGGACTTTTACGGCGCCTGTCGTGAAGGCCGATCATCCGGTGATGCTGGGGTGGAAAACCTTTGAGACCTGGGACGAAACTTATGTGCATACCAAACTGAACCCCGATATTATTGTGCTGCAAGAACGCGTCGAGGGCGATCAACACGAGCCTTGGACCTGGGTGCGCACGCAAGGCAAAGGGCGCGTGTTCTACACCGCTTACGGGCACGACGAGCGTACGTGGAAGCAGTCTGCATTCCAGGAACTCGTGGCAAACGGCATTATGTGGGCGGTTAGCGACGACGCAAAAGCACGATTGGCAAAATTCAATTTAACCAAACCTACCTATACAGACGCCAACGTTCCCAACTACGAAAAGCGCGACCCGGCCCCGAAATTCCAGCAGCCGCTAAGCCCGGCAGAATCGCAGAAACTGACACAGGTACCGGTCGATTTCGAGTTGAAACTCTTCGCCTCCGAACCGGATATAGTGAAACCGATCGCCATGGCCTGGGACGAGCGCGGGAGGCTGTTTGTAGCTGAAACACAGGACTATCCGAACGAGGTCCGTGATCAGGACGGCGTGGGCAAGGACCGCATTAAAATTTGCGAAGACACCGACGGCGACGGCAAAGCCGACAAGTTTACGGTTTTCGCGGATAACCTCAATATCCCCACCAGCCTCGTATTTGCCAATGGGGGCGTCATTGTGGCGCAGGCTCCGCATTTCATTTTCCTGAAAGACACCAACGGCGACGACAAGGCCGATATCCGCGAAAACATCATCTCCGGCTGGGGTAAGAGCGATACCCACGCAGGCCCTTCGAATCTCAAATACGGACTGGACAACAAGATCTGGGGCGTGTTGGGCTATGCGGGCTTCCGTGGTACCAATGGCGGCAAGCAGCTGAATTTCAGTCAGGGTATTTACAGGTTCGACAATGATGGTAAAAACCTCGAATACATCGGCCGCACTTCCAATAACACCTGGGGATTGGGTTTTTCCGAAGAATTTGAAGTGTTTATCTCAACAGCGAACGGGAATTACAGCGGGCATTTCGCTATGCCACTTGAATATGTAAAACGTTCGGTAGCGGATGGCTCCGGCAATACGGTTTACAAACTGGATTCGCATTATGAAATGAACTACCTCACGCCGGCATTGCGCCAGGTGGATTTTCACGGCGGGTTTACGGCAGCCGCAGGGCATAACCTCTACACGGCCCGCAATTTCCCGAGGTCGTATTGGAACGCAACCGCATTCGTATGCGAACCAACCGGGCGCTTGCTCTATCAGGCATTACTGAAACCGAAAGGCGCAGGATTTAAAGAGAAAAATGGTTTCAACCTGCTCGCCAGCGCCGACGAATGGTTCTCGCCCGTGCACGCCGAAGTGGGCCCGGACGGGGCGGTTTGGGTGGCCGACTGGTACAGTTTCATCATCCAGCACAATCCTACCCCGCGTGGTTTCGAGAATGGAAAGGGCAATGCATACATCAATCCCTTGCGTGACAATCAGCACGGACGTATATATAGGGTCGTTTGGAAGAATGCAAAAAATGCCGTCTACCCAAAACTGGACAAAAACGACGCTGCCAGTCTGGTGGCAGGCCTGAAAAACGACAACATGTTCTGGCGGACCACGGCGCAGCGGCTGATCGTGGAATCGAAGAATACGACTGTCATCCCTGAGTTGATCAAAATGGTGAATGACCAGTCGGTGGATGAAATTGGCCTGAACAGCCCGGCCGTGCATGCATTATGGACGCTGGACGGGCTAGACGCGTTCAATGGCCCGAATGAAGAAGCCTATCACACGCTTGTAAGGGCAATGCGCCATCCGGCGGCAGGTGTGCGTAAAACAGCCGTCAAACTGCTCCCGCGCAATGACAAGACACTTTCCGCATTGAAATGGACCAACTCGCTGAACGATCCCGATTTGAAAGTAAGACTGGCCGCAATCCAGGCATTGACCGACCTGCCCGCTTCGGAAGAAATAGGCAGAATGCTCTACCTCGCCGGTCAGGATTCGCAGAATGCCGCGGACGAATACCTCTCGCAAGCTATTTTTTCAGGGGTTATCAAACATGAAAACGGTTTCAAGACGGCAGCGGCTAAACTTAAAGATTCGACATTAACGGCAAGAATAGAGCGCGGGCTGATTGAAGAGACCTATATACTAAACCTTTGGTCGCCCCCTATTTACCCACCCGATGTGTCGCATAAAGAACTCAAAATCAAAGCGATCATTACCAAAGCACAGGAAGAGCTTTCCGGTGTGGTAGTATCGCAAGGCAACCGGCAGAACGGGTATAGCCTGTACATGCAGGATGGCAAATTGCACTGGCTCGTGCGGCAGGATGGCAAGTCATACCAGGTCACTTCCACCAGAAAGCTGCCCGACGAACGCTTCAATGCCATTGCAACACTCTCGGAAGGCGGCAAAATGACGCTCGCAATCGAAGATGAAACCCCGGTAGCGGGTAATGCCGCCGGCCTCTTCCACCAGCCTTTCACACCCGACGAAATTCGCCTTGGACGCGACTTGCGCGAGGGAAATCAGGTGGGCGACTATGCCGATAATGCAAGGCTGCGCGGCTGGCTGGACGTTAAGAGCACGTTACAGCTCAACCAGGTTGTTCACAATAAGGAAGACAAGAAAGTGTCTCATACCAATCCCGAAGCGCCTGTTGAAGTGCTGAAAGGCAAAGGCACGCCGATAACGGTGAAATTGAAAGTGATCGAGCATGAAATGAAGTTCGATCAGAAGATATTCACCGTTAAACCCGGCCAGAAGGTAACGATCCAGTTTACGAATCCGGATTTTATGCAGCACAATCTGCTCATTATCAAACCCGGAACATTGGAAAAAGTGGGCAATGCGGCCGATTTGCTGGCGCGGGAATCCAATGCTATCGCGCTCAACTATGTACCCAAAATGCCCGAAGTACTGCATGCAACGGAACTCGTAAGCCCGGAAGGCAACGCGACGCTGGTGTTCATCGCGCCCGACAAGCCCGGCGATTACCCGTTCCTGTGCACCGTGCCCGGCCATTGGCGGATCATGAACGGTATTATGAAAGTGCAATGAGTACCCTCAAATAAGTTTTAACCATCTAACTCCAATTGTATGAAAAGACCATTATCCCGCCTGATCCGGGAACTGCAGCGCTTTTGCCTCCTCGCGGCGGCGGTTGCCTGCTTCCTGAGCGAAAATGCCCTGGCGTTCGCCGCCGACCGACAAATTTCCGGCAAAGTGGTGTCCGCCGAGGACAGCAACCCGCTGCCCGGTGTGACCATCATCGTGAAGGGAAAAAATACCGTCGGTACTGCCACCGACACAGACGGGAAGTTCAAGCTGAGCGTTCCTGAGGACGCCGTACTGATCCTGAGCTACATCGGTTATGTGAGCCAGGAAGTGGTTGTGGGCAACCAGAGCGAGTTCAATGTGGAGCTGGCACCCGACCAGAAACAATTGCAGGAAGTGGTGGTGATCGGGTATGGCACCCAGAAAAAAGGCGATGTGACGAGTTCCGTGGCCAGTATCAAGCGGGAGGATTTCGTACAGGGAACCGTACGCGACGCTGCCCAACTGGTGCAAGGGAAAGTAGCCGGGTTACGCATTACGACGCCCAGCGGCTCGCCTACCGCCAATACGCAGATCAATTTGCGGGGTATCAACTCCATTGAGGGTGCTACCAATCCGCTAATCCTGATCGACGGGATTCCGGGCGGGCTTAATACCGTCGCACCGGAAGACATCGAGTCGGTGGACGTGCTGAAAGACGGCTCGGCAGCGGCTATTTACGGTACACGCGCCACCGGCGGGGTTATTTTGATTACGACCCGTAAAAACCGCGCCAATTCACGCGCCACCGTCGAGTATTCCAACTATGTGAACATCCAATCCATCGCGCGCCGCCCCCAGCTGCTCACCGGCGATGATTACCGCCAGAAGATCAAGGAAGGCATCGATTACACCGACTACGGCGGCAATACCGACTGGCTTTCAGAGATTATGCAAAAGCCTGTGAGCCACAACCATAACCTCACGTTCTTCGGCGGGAACAGCACGACTAACTTTACCGGATCGGTCAATTACCGCAACTGGGAGGGTATATTCCTAAGATCGGGGCAGAACCGTTTCACCGGACGTGCCGACCTGAACCATTCCATGTTCAAAAACAAACTGAAAACCAACTTACAGATCATCAACCGCATCACCCGTTCGAATGGGGCTGTTTCGCCCGCGAACGACGACGCTGCCTACGGCTATGCTTACCGCCAGGCCATTATCCGCAACCCTACCGACCGCGTGCGCACCGATGCCGGTAAGTGGCAGGAGCGCGACGGCTACTTCTATGAAAACCCCGTATCGCTGCTCAACGAATCGAATTTTGAAAGCTCGTTCAAGGAAATGCGGATGGCCGGTAGCCTGGACTACGCTCCTATCGACGACCTGAACTTCAAGTTGATGGTGTCTAATGTTCAGAACAGCAACCTCGAAGGCGGTTCAACCACATTTAACCACACGGCCACGCGCCTCAGCAACCAGAATGCGACGGCGTTCCGCAACACTTACGCCAACAACGAAAACCTGCTCGAATTCACAGGAAATTATTCCAAAACAATCGGCAAACACCGTTTCTCGGTACTTGGCGGTTATAGCTGGCAGGACGCGACCTATGAAGCATTTGCAGCCAATAACTGGGATTTCCCGACCGATGCCTACGACTGGAACAACCTCGGCGCGGGTGGTGCATTGCAAAAAGGGCAGGCCGGCATGAGCAGTACCAAAAACAAATGGCAACTCGCGGGCTTTTTTGGCCGTCTGACGTACAGCCTGAACGACAAATACCTCTTCATGGCCAGCGTGCGCCGCGAGGGTTCGTCACGCTTCGGGGTGAACAACCAATGGGGTACTTTCCCGGCGGCATCCATCGGATGGCGTATCAGTAAGGAACGCTTTATGGGCGGTCTTGGCGCGGCTTCGGACATCAAGCTCCGCGCGGGTATCGGCGTAACGGGTACGATCGCGAACAACCCGTACATGTCGCAGATCAGCTATAATTTCGATCGCGGACAGGGTGCATTCATCGGCGGCAAATGGGTACCGGGCTTCGTCCCTGCCCGTAACTTCAACCCTAACCTGCGCTGGGAGAAAAAAGAGGAATACAATGCGGGTGTAGACTTCGGTTTTATGAAAAACCGGATCAGCGGTTCGATCGACTTTTACAGCCGGAAGGTGAAAGATTTGCTCTACAACTTCCCTGTTCCTGTGCCGCCTTACCTGACGGGCAGCATGTTCATCAACGCCGGGGTAATGCAGAACAAAGGGGTTGAGGTATTACTGAACATCGTTCCGATCCAAACCGGCGATTTCCAGTGGAACACCGGGGTTACCTATTCAACCAACCGCAACAAGCTCGTAAGCCTTTCGAACGATCAGTTCCAGGCAGCGAACGACTTCTTCGATGCCGGTTACACGGGCGAACCGATCCAGGTAAGCACACACCGCGTAAAAGTCGGCGAACCGATCGGCCGTTTCTTCGTTTGGAAAAGCGTAGGTGTTGACGACAAGGGCGCCTGGCTCGTGGAAAACAAGGATGGCGAGGTGATCCCTATCGCCGACGCGACGCCTGAGGACCGCCAGTATTATGGTAATGGTATTCCAAAACACATTGTGGGCTGGAACAACAACATCCGCTACAAGCAGTTCGACCTGGCCGTGAATATGCGCGGCGCATTCGGGTTCGACATCCTGAACTTCCAGCAAATGTTCTATGGTAACCCGCGCAACAAGGCCTATAACATGCTTAAATCCGCCTACGACCCGATCGACGGCAAGGTACTTACCAGCGACCTGGTGTATGTTTCGCATTACATTGAAAAAGGCGATTACTGGAAAATCGACAACGTGACGTTCGGTTATACGCTGCCTGCCAATACGATCAAAGGCATTAAAAACGCACGCATTTTCGTATCGGGGCTTAACCTGGCAACTATCACGGGCTATACCGGCATCGATCCCGAGGGTGTAAGCTTCACCGGCTTCGCACCGGGCAGCGACTATCGCGACAAGTACCCAACCACCCGGACATTCACTGCCGGCCTGAGCGTCACATTCTGATCATTCAACTCTCGCAAATAATGAAAACTCAAAATATAAGATACGCGGTCCTGGCCGCATTGCTAACCGGGGTACCGCTCTACTCCTGCACCGACCTCGACGAACAAGTGTATTCGGAAGTGCTGGGAAGCAGTTACCAGCCTACCGAGAAGGACCTTCCGGCCATCGTAGCGCCGGTGTATTCATCCCTGCGCTCGCTTATGCTCGGCTGGCAGGGTTATTTCGACTTGCAGGAAGAAGCCGCCGACGCGATCATCACGCCCGTGCGGCCCAACGGCTGGGACGATGGCGGCACCTATCGCCGGATGCACCAGCATACGTGGACGTCGCTCCAATGGCAGCCTGAGAACGCCTGGCGCCAGGCATTTGCCAGCATTACCACGGTAAACCGCGTACTTTCCCAGATCGCGGATGGTGATTTGCCCATTGCCAACGGCAAGGATGCGACCATCGCCGAACTCAGGGCCGTGCGTGCATTTGCCTACTACCTTTTGCTCGACAACCATGGAAACGTACCTATTGTAACTGATTTCAAGGATGTTACACTTCCGAAACAGAGCACGCGCAAGGAGGTTTATGATTTTGTAGTAAAAGAACTGACAGAATCGTTGCCAAACCTGAGCGAGAATGCAACCACTACCTATGGCCAGATGAACAAATGGGGCGCGAAAACGCTTTTGGCCAAAATATATCTGAATGCGCAGGTCTACACAGGTACGGCCGAATGGGCGAAGGCGATCCAGGAAGCCGACGATGTGATCAAAAGCGGCAAATATGTGCTGGATGCGAACTATTCCGATGTTTTCACCTGGACTAACTTCAATTCCAAGGAAATCATATTTGCCATTCCCTACGACGAAATCTATGGCACAGGCAACCAGATCCACATGAAAACCCTCGACCCGCTGAGCCGCTCGGTATACCCGATGAATGCCGGTCCGTGGGGTGGTAATTGCGCCGTTCCACAATTTATCGATACTTACGACGCCGCGGATAGCCGCCTGGCCGATACCTGGATCATGGGGCCACAGAAAAGTGCCGCAACCGGCGCGGTGGTAATCACCTACAACAAAACGGTGCCGGGTATGGAAAAAACCGCATCGTCGGATGGTTACCGCATTGGCAAATACAAAATCAAACCCAATGCAACCGGCAGCCTCGATAACGACTTTCCATTCCTGCGCTATGCGGATGTACTGATGATCAAGGCCGAAGCACTGCTCCGCACGGGTAAAGCAGCCGAGGCCGCGGAACTGGTTACTCAAGTGCGCCAACGTGCATTCAAAGGCACTCCGGCCAAAGCGACGGTTACTGCGGCCGATCTCGCGAAAGGCAGCCGTTATAATTACGGTTATCAGGCAACCGACGGCACCATTACCGAACGCCAGGGGGGCGACGACATCCAGTTTGGCCGGTTCCTCGATGAGCTGGGCTGGGAGTTTGCGGCAGAAGCGCACCGCCGCCAGGACCTGATCCGCTTTGGGGCTTACGAGACCAAAAAGTGGTTCAACCACCGTCCGCAAACGGTGCAGCGCGCACTCTTCCCGATCCCGCAGAATGAAATCGATAAAAACCCCAATCTGAAACAGAACCCGGGTTACTGATACATTTATTAATTTGGGTAGGTAGTTCCTATTTGCTCACCGGACAAAGTATATTTGCTTCGGTGGGCAAATTTTTTGTTGTAATCCAAAACCATTTTATCCCATGTTTTCCAAATCAACATACTTAAACCGCAGACAGACACTTAAATCAAAACTCGGCAGCGGCCTGATCCTGCTCCTCGGAAATGAGGAAAGCGGGATGAACTACCGGGACAACTTGTATCCATTCCGTCAGGACAGCACGTTCCTCTATTATTTCGGCATCGACCAGTCGTCGCTCACTGCCGTCATAGACCTCGATAACGACCGCGAGATCATTTTCGGCGACGAGCTGACGATCGACGACATCGTATGGACCGGCCCGAAAGAACCTATTTCCGAAAAGGCCGCCAAAGTGGGTGTGAGCGAAGTGAAACCGGCCTCGGCAGTAGGGAGTTTTCTGAAAGACGCATTATCCCGTAAACAGACAATTCATTTCCTGCCTCCTTACCGCGGCGAGCATTACCTGAAATTGCAGGAATGGCTGCACGTTAATCCTTCCGAGGCGGCACAAAAAGCCTCTGTGGATCTCATCAAGGCCGTTGTTTCCATGCGTTCATACAAAACGGAAGAAGAAGTTGCTGAACTCGAAAAGGCTGTCGACACGTCGGTAGACATGCATTTGTCCTTCATGCGCGACACCCGCGCGGGCATGACCGAGAAGGAAATCGCCGGCAGACTCCAGAGTATGGCCATCGCGCAGGGCGGCGACATCTCCTACCCCGTCATCCTGACCGTCAACGGCGAAATCCTGCACACCCACACCCGGGACCTCGCCCTCCGCGACGGCCAAATGGCGTTGTGCGACGCGGGGGCCGAAACCGCCATGCGCTATTGCGGCGACCTCACACGCACCATCCCGGTCGGGAAGGCGTTCACGAGCATGCAGAAAGAAATGTATGAAATCGTCCTTAATGCACAGGAAACGGCTATTGCGGCCTGCAAACCGGGGGTTTTGTTCAAAGACGTGCACAAGCTGGCCTCTACCAAACTTGTCGAAGGCATGAAACAAATGGGGGTCGTCAAAGGGGACGTTGCAGAAGCGATAGAGCACGATGTGCATACCCTGTTCTTCCAATGCGGCCTGGGCCATATGATGGGCCTCGACGTCCACGACATGGAAAACCTGGGTGAACAATACGTCGGCTACACCGACGACCTCCAAAAAGGCACCGCTTTTGGCTGGAAATCCCTTCGGCTCGGCCGCGCCCTCGAACCCGGCTTCGTCGTCACCGTCGAGCCCGGCCTTTACCTGATCCCAACCCTGATCGACCGCTGGAAAGCGGAGAACAAACTGGCGCAATTCATCGATTATGAAAAGCTGGAACTGTTCCGCGATTTCACGGGTATTCGCATTGAGGATAACCTTTTGATCACTGAAACGGGCAACCGGGTACTGGGGAAAGAGCTGGTGAAAAGTGTGCGGGATGTGGAGGCGTTGCGGGGGTGAATCTTACCTAGGTTTGCAGGCAAAACACACCTAATGCATCGCCTGTGAAATTCCCGCAATACTCATTCAGCACCGAAACAAACCACGATGTTTATAAATTCACGAGTGTAGGTCCAAAGGGTGAGATTAAAAAGATGGTCCTGTATACCAGAACCGGGCTCGGAAATCTTTATAATCTCGCCTTTGGCGACTACAACGAATACGATGGAAGCTTGGATGACATTTCAGTCAGTGACAATAAGGATACACAAAAAATTCTGGCAACTGTCGCTTCTACACTTGTAATCTTTTTAAAAAACCATCCAAAAGCATGGGTAGTTGCAGAGGGAAGTACCACAGCCAGGACGAGGCTGTATAGGATTGGAATCACCCAAAATCTCACAGATATCTCGGATGAATTCGCTATCTTCGGATACCACATTCTTAGAGGCTGGGAGCCATTTACGGGAAATAAAGAATATGAACGTTTCATGATAACCAGCAGACAAAACATGCAGCACTATGAAAACTAAGAAAGAAAGACAAGCTCCTGAATACACAATCGATAAGAGCTTAGACCGTTTTAGCGGAAAAAACCTCTTTCCCAAACAACTGAGAAGAGCTAACGAGTTCATTGCCAAACACGGACTGCCGAAAGAATACTATCAAAGCCAAGGCCTTACTCCCCCCGACTCCAACGCCTGAATATCTCCCGCTGCAAAGCATCCGGCGACGGCCTTTTTGTGGTCTCGAACCGCTCGCGATTTCACGGGTATTCGCATTGAGGATAACCTTTTGATCACTGAAACGGGCAACCGGGTACTGGGGAAAGAGCTGGTGAAAAGTGTGCGGGATGTGGAGGCGCTGCGGGGGTAGTGTTCCGCAGAAAATGTCGTAAATTTGAGCTATTGATCAAATAACACTTTCAACAACAGCACTATGCAAGTACAAGTAGACATCACTTTCGATCAGCTTGTTGACATCGTTAAAAAATTACCTGCGAGTCAATTGAAGCGACTAAAAACGATCATTGAAAACGAAACAAAGACACAACAATCCAACTCGGACTTTGCTACCCTGTTAAGAAATGGACCCACTGCCACAAAAGAGCAAATAAAAGCCATTGAACATAACAGGAAAGTGTTGTCGAAATGGAGGTGAGAAAAGTCTTGGTAGACAGTTCTATTCTGATCGACTACTTTCGAAAAACTAACAAAGATCGAACGGAATGGATGAAGCTGGCTGATCAAAAGTTCAAGTTTGCAACATCTGTCATAGCTAAGTATGAAATCTATTCAGGAGCAACAGATCACCAACTTGAACTTTGGGATTCGATTTTCTCAAATATAGAAATTATACCGGTTTTAGAAGTTTCGGTAGACGTGGCAATTTGCATTAATGCAACGCTTAAACGTGAAAGAAAACAAATTGCCATTCCGGACCTTCTGATTGCCGCGACCGCTGTCTTAAACAAAATGCCTCTTGCAACCTTAAACAAGAGGCATTTTGAAAGAATCACTTCATTGGAGTTGATTTAAAACTATAACACCTTACTCCCCCCGACTCCAACGCCTGAATATCTCCCGCTGCAAAGCATCCGGCGACGCCTTCTTCGTAATCTCAAATGTCCCGTAATGCTTCTCAGTCGTCACATCGATTTCCAACCCGGCGTAGCCGAGGTACTTTTTGTAATCAGGCTCGGCGGTGGTGTAGATGTAGCTGAATAACTCATCCAGCCTGGTTCCGGCGATGGTCTCGATCGTTGATCGCAATTCTGACTCGGTAAAGCCCCGGCCCTTCTTAATGTAAAAATCCTGGTACAATTTCCGCATCACGTCGTCGAGCGAGCGTTTGTTTTGGGTTTCGTGGCGGATCGCGAGATCGAAAAGCAGGCCTACCACCGGGCCTTTTTGATAATAGGAAATGGTTTTGTTTACGGCGTCGCCGGTGCGGCCGAACGGGCCGTCGGACCAGGTTTCGGCGCTGGCCTCGGCGAGGGTTTGGAACAAGCGACCAGGTTTGGTTTCAACGTTGGCGATCTGCTTTTTGAAGAAATCAAGAAACTCCTGCTCGCCCATCAGGCCCGCCGCGCGCATGATCAACGGTTCATAGTAAACGGTCAACCCCTCCGACACCCACAGCATATTGGTTTTGCTCCCTTTGTCGTAGTCGAATGGCCCGAGCTCAATGGGGCGGATGCGTTTGACATTGTAATGGTGAAAGTATTCATGCGTGATAAAACCGAGCATTCCATTCCATCCGCGCGAATTCAACTGGTCGCCGCTGAAACTGATGGTAGTCGAGTTCAAATGTTCGATACCGCCCTGCCCCGGGCCGATTGCGATGAAGGTGTAGTGCTTGTAAGGGATATCGCCGATAAGTGCAGACGCCTTTTCGACGATCTTTTGAATGTCCGACATCAGCTTGGCCCTGTCAAAACTACCCAGCTTGTAGCCGATGAAGCGGTGCGGAATACCTTTGACATTGAAGGCTGGCAGCTCTTCGAGGTTACCGACGAGCAATGGACTATCGTATAGTATGTCAAAATCCGGAGCAACGTAGGTAAATGCTTTACCAGGCACAGAATCGAGTCCGGTAGCGACACGGTTCCAGCCATTGTAAGGCATGATCGTCACTTCGGACGGCGTTTTCAGTTTACCGGCTTCGTACATAAACAAGCTTGCCGGCGTCATGTAGCCATGCTCTTCATCCAGATAACTCGCAGCCACAAATTTGCGCGCGGTCGTCACGTCATATTCCGCATGCAGGCTACGCGCCCCTTTGGTAGCGATGGCCCAACCATTCTTACCCGATTTCACCCAGCGCAGCACATGACCGTTTTCATCTTTCACGACCAGCTTATCTATATTCGAAGCATAGTCCATTAACTGGTAATAGCCTGGTTGCCAATCCGGCAGTTTGAGCCGCGTGCTATCGCCCCCACCGGCTTTCCAGTCCATTGCGACATGAAAAGTATGGTTGGCCGGCAGCGGCATGGAGACTGTGAATTTTACCGGCGCATTCTCCTGGGCAATTGCGCCGGTGATCAGGCAATGCGTCGCCAGCAGGCATAGCCAGCGCCGCGTTTCGTTGAAATTCATGATATAGGAGTGATTTGAGAAGTTTATTTAAATTGGTAGAACTTCCACTGTGTTTTAAAATCAGATTTCAGTGGCTGGTTGGTCAGCGTCGCACGCACCATCTCGATCGGCATATTGTTCTCCTTCATTACTGCGTCGTGGAACTGCCGGAAAGTCATTTTGCCGCTATCCACAAGCTCCTTCTTGAGGCTGAACAATTGCAAGCCGCCAATGAGGTAGGCAACCTGATACAGCGGGCTGTAATTACCCTCGAACGACCTTCTGACCTCGCCCTCCGCATTCGCGCGCTCATGCCCGACGCGGTCGACGAGGAAATCGATGCATTCCTGCGGCGTCCATTTGCCGAGGTGATAATTCAGCGAGAAAATAATGCGTGCGCAGCGGTGCATACGCCAGAAAAGCATCCCGATGCGCTCCTCGGGCGTTTTGGCAAAACCTTTATCGTACAAAAGCAGCTCCCAATACAAAGCCCAGCCTTCGGTCCAGAACGGCGTGCGGAAATCGCTGCGGTAGGATTTGTAACGGCTGTTCATATAATATTGCAAATGGTGACCGGGCACAAGCTCGTGATGCACGGTAGAGCGCGAAAAATAGGGGTTGTTGCCGCGCATGCTCATTAACTTGTCGTCATGCGCCATGGTATTCGTCGGGTACGAAATGATAATGTCCCTGCCCCCGAGGAAAAACGGGTTCACAAGTTGCCTTTCGGGTGTCATCATCTGCATTCCCCAGGTTTCGTCCGCTATCTCGGGATAGTCGATAAGGTTGTTTTTAAGGATGAATTCCTTCGCGTCATTGTAAAGTTTCAGGATCAGCTCGGGTTGGGTACCAGCCGGGACATAGCTGTTTTTGACCTTTTCCTGTGCCTTTTTCCATTCGTTCCCAAAACCCATTTCCGCAGACGCTTTGAGCAACTCCTTGTCGCACCACGCGAATTCCTTGTTAGCCAGTTCGATCAGTTCATCGGGCGTATAGCTGATCATTTCGGTACCCAGCTGCCGGATCAACTCTTCCCGACCGATCGGAACACCCTTGATACCACTGGCGTCATCCTTCTGGGTTGTATTCAGCTTTCCTTTACTACGGATCAGTTTCGAATAGGCGAGCAGCGTGCTGTCCAGCGTTTTATAAGGCTTCGGCACCCACCAGGTAAATAACGGATCATAGCCATTATAAAACTCAAATGTACTTTTCAAACGTGCTTCCAGGCCGGTTACCGCCTCCACGCCCATACGCGACAATGGCATATCAATCGATTCCAGCTTTCTGAACGACTCCTCCGCCTGTTTTACCTCTTTCTGCAAGTCATTCAACCTGGCTGCAACCACCTGGCCGTCCACTGTAGCACCACGCCGGCGGCCTTTTTCCAAATCATAAATACCGGCTGCAAAAGGGATGTATTTTTCGATTTGCGCGTATTCCTTTTCCTCCTGGGCCAGCGTGAGCAAATGGTCGTCAATATTGCGTTTCAGCAACAGGTAATCCACTTTGCCATAAATACTCATCGCATTGAAATCCGCTTTCGCCAGCTTTCCCAGATAATCATGATCCACGTCCTGCAACCTTTTCCGCTGCTCCGGCGAGTTCAATGCCATAGAACCTCCACCCTGCGGCCCGCGACCGGTCGGCATAGGGCCATAAAAGTACTTCAGCGCACGAATGTCCTGCGCATATTGGGTGACCAGGCCGGCCACCTCGCTGGTTTGTTCATATAGGTTAAATTTGGATTTGGAAGACTGGGCCGCTGCGCCCAAAGCCGTCAGCCAGCAAAAAATAAAAACCGCCCAACGCGTGCGCGTCACGTACATATGCATCATCGGATTCAGGATATTAAGGTTGGATTTTACCAAAATTAGCCCAAAATATCCGTGAAAACGTGGCAGGTTTTAATCATTTATTGACGGATTTTAGCATGTGGGGTTTGGCAACGGTTGGGTGTTGGCCATGGTGTATCAACAGCCGACCAATCCATTGTTATTGGTCGGTGTCATTGGTCTCTGGTCAGCTGTCGGCGGTCGCCATCTGCTTTCCTTTCCCCAGCTCCGATCGATAGCGTGAGATAATCGCTTTCAAAGTCTCACCGGTACCTTTAATGACCATTTTATTGAGGTTATACTGGGACATCTTCATGGCCGCGGCTATTTCCTGAATGGTCAGGTGCTCGTTCTGCAGCAACATTTTGCGGACGTCGCTCAGCAGGCGGTCGGTTTCTTCGGTGTAATTGGCCGTCGGCTCCGCACGAAGGGTATCCGACAAATTGCGCCTCACCAGGTTGACCAGCAATGCTGCCGAGTTCGCTACCAGTTCGCGGCTGCTTTCCTGCAAATGGCCGAGTTCCGTTTCGATCAGGCGCACGAGATGCGTCACCGCCAATCGATCGGTTTCGTTCTGAAGCTCTTTCTGGCGCAGGAAGCTGGGAACCGAAAACAGGTCGCGTACGGCCCGGAACATGCCCGTGAAGTTATTGAAAGGATCCGCCGCCCCGGCTATGCGGAACGGATCGAAGAAGATAGTAAGCAAATTGGTCCTGTAAAAGGACTTGAATTGGAATGAGTGGCCGGGGGAAAGGAGAAAGATCGCTTGTTCTTCGTAATGCCAGGAATCGTCGTCACAGGATAATACACCCTCCCCCTCCGTGACAAATGCAATACCAAACAAGCCGCCATAGCGGGATGACTGTTCCAGCTCGCGGGCTTCGCAGCTTACCAGGTTCAGGGTCTGATCGATATTGAGTTCTTTCATCACGTTGAAGAAGGGTTTAGGAATAGTCACCTTTATCCCGTGGCCGCCCTTCGTGGCGCACACGAAACACAGGGTTTAGGTTTATGGTTAACTGACTGTTGCTTTTTGCCAAAACACAGTCAGTAACCAAAGGTGTTTACCAATGTCCAAACCAAAAAATCAAAGGTGCCCAATGCCGGATTTGCGGAGCCGAATGCCCGCTTTGAGAGGAAGAAAGAAAACGGTCGCAGCTATTTGCCGAGCCATTGCTTGAAATCGGCCATCCGGTCGCCGCTTACAAAGACCTCCTGCGACGCTGCCGGGGTAAGCTCGAGTTTCAATCTGCCGGCCGAAACGGTGTAGATGGAGCGGATACTGCCCAATGCGATGATCAGCGAGCGGTTGATGCGGAAAAACTCCTTGGGGTCGAGCATTTGCGCCAGCTTGTCCAGACTGTAATCCATGGCCAGGTGCTGGCCGTCGAAAGTCCGGAGAAAAGTCGCTTTTTGCTCGATCGTAAAATAGGCGATCTCACTCGTGCGGATGCTGAAAAGCTTAGGCCCGGCCGATGCAAGAAAGCGTTCTTTATAGCCCTCTTCATTGCCGGATTGATACATGGCCATCAACGCTGCAAAGTCTGGCGCCGGGGTGGCGGCAGCCCTGGTATGCAATGCAACGAACTTATCGATCGCCGCCGTGAGCTCCGTCTTGTCCACCGGTTTCAGCAAATAATCGATACCATTCGCTTTGAATGCCCTGAGCGTGTACTCCGAGTAGGCGGTCGTAAAAATGATGGGAATGGTCAGTTTCAGTTCCTCGATAATCTTGAATGCCAGGTCGTCTTCCAAATGCAAGTCCATGAAAATCAAATCCGGCCGCATATTACCGGTGTCGTTCAGCCACTGGATACTTTCCCTGACCGACGACAGTTTCGCCATCACGTTGATTTTGGGATCATATCTCCCGACAAGGCTTTCCAGCCGGTTGGCACTGAGCGACTCGTCCTCAATAATAAGTACATTCATGAAAGCAGCGGCACTTTAACGGTAAAACAACCATCGGCCCTATCGACCATGACCGGCTTGTCGATCAGCAACTTATAGCGGTTTACAATATTCTGAAGGCCTAGGCGTGTCGAAGATTCGGGCAGGTCGCGTACTTGCAGGGGGTTGCTGATCACCAGATAATCGTCGTCCACACCGATCGTTATCAGCAGCGGATTGCTGGTCGACATCCGGTTGTGCTTCACCGCGTTTTCCACCAGTAACTGTAACGTGAGCGGCACAATCGAGTACTTCTCTTTTTCCTGACAGGAAATCCGGATATCCAGGCTCAGTTTGTTCTCAAACCGGATCATGAGCAGGAACATATAGGTTTCCAGAAACTCGACTTCCGTGGCCAGCTTGATGGAATCGTAAACCGATTTTTCCAGAATATACCGGTAAGCCTTCGACAGCTGATTGATGAATTTAACGGAAAGTTCCTGGTTGGTTTCGACCAGCGTCGTGAGCACGCTGAAATTGTTGAAAAGAAAATGCGGGCTTACCTGATTTTTCAACGCATTGAAATGGGCCGTCGCATTCTCCTTCTGCAAACGCTCCTCGTTGATCACCACCCTTTGCAGGCGCTCGTACACGCGCTTGTTGGCCGCCAGATAATATTCCGCCATCAGCGCCAATACCGTAATACTGGTATTGGCACGCTGTTTCAACACCGGGGTTTTGTTCAGCGTAATGGGTAACACATCGAAACTCCCTTTTTCAAAAACCGCCTCCATCCAGTGCCAGAGGTAGCGGTACCAGTGGTTGAACACCATCGCCAGTGCAATCGCCACCACGAGCATAATAGCCTGGTTCACCACACGAAAACGTTCGGGAAAATCCTCTCCCAGGAACCGGGAAGTGAAGTATTGCAGCCACTCGATGACGTTGATCCACAGAATAAAAAAGGCTATGCTGAAAAGCAGCTCCATCGTCCACAGCGGCAGGCGGTGCCAGAAAGTGGGCATATCGATCTGCAAAACGTTCATATAGATGCGGATAGGCACATATATGACGGCGAAGCCCAGACCAAGTTCCCATTTTTGGCGGTTGGTGAGACGGGATGTTATTCGGGATTGCATTTACTTTTGAATTCTGAACATCAAAAGTAAATAAAGTAGCATTAAGTGTGATCTACTATTTTCAGGTCAGCCGGGCAAATGCTTCTGCTGGGCCGGGCTTGTCTGTGTCCAGCTCTTGAATGCCCGGTGGAATGCGCTGGGCTCGGTATACCCCAAAACCTCCGAGATGGCATATACTGTGGCATCCGTATTTTGCAGCAGGTTCACGGCCAGCTCTTTCTTCATTTCCGCCGCCAACGAGCGGTACGTCCCTCCATCCTGCTGCAATCGTCGCTGAAACGAGCGGTCGCTCACGTTCATATGCGCGGCGATGATTTCGAGCGAAGGTATTTTGCCCCCGAAGTCCCGGGTGATCACTGTTTTTACCTGCTCGCTAAACCGCGAGGACCGCCCGCTTGCCATGCATTTGTCGTGCAGGATTTTCCCGAATGAGGCATACAGCGATTCGTCGGCGCTGATCAGCCGCATATCTCCCAGGCCACGTTCGAAAATGATCCGGTTTTGTGGCTTTCCGAAATGGACCGGGCATTTCAATACCTCCTGATAGGTACTAATGGAAACCGGACTTTGTAAAACCAGCTCGGCCCGGACCGGGCATATTCTTTTGCCGGTAAGGATATAGATATGGTTAAAAATACCCGCAACGGCCATTTCAACACCCTGCCGGGCTGTTTCGGGCGAAACTTGCTCCCAAAGCGGATGGACCTTAAAGATCAGTTCAAAATCTTTCCCGTCAACAAAATCATACGATATCCAACCCGAAACGGTCTGCTGATACCTGACAACCTCTGCATAAGCCTGCTTCAAAGTCCGGCAGCTTTGCATCAAATACCCGAGTACACCGAAAATCGAAGGATTATTGGCCTGCCCGATATGTAACCCGAATGCCGCGTCGCCGGTCGAGGCCACTACCTCTGTCCAGAGGTCGATAATCGCCCGGACCCCCTCTATTCGCTTTTCGGCATCGTTCAGTTCCGCCGGCCTGATCCCCAGCGCAGTGCATAGCCGCCCCAGGTCGCCTCCTTTTTCGGCGGCCGCGTAAATGATATTCCGCAAGACACGTACAGTTCCGTACATAAACTTCTGGCGTAAAAATGTTGAGTTGGCGTAAAGTGTTACAATCCTGTCGCGTTGTGTCATCTGCTTTCAGCACCCGACCGGATTATTTTGTACAGTCAAATCAAAATTACTTAAATCAGCCATGGAAACTTTTACCGTACCCGAACTCGTCCAAAATAACTCCCTTAAACGGGTGATTTCCAACCAGGAATACACCGTCACGTTCCTCACCACCGCTGCCGAAAGCCATAATCGCGTCACCGACATGGATATTGTCCTGCTTCCCGGCGGAGGCAACGAACTTCACAAGCACCTGAATTTTGCGGAGACGTTTATTGCGGTGGAAGGTCCTCTGGAAGTACAGGTTGGGAACAAAAAGCTGCTCCTCGAACCGGGGGAGCAATACACCGTCCCGATCGGCGTAGCGCACAATTTCTCGAACCCCGGAAAAAAGCCCGTTCGTTTCAGGGTCGTGATAGCGCCCGGCCACGAAGGGTTCGAATACTCCCTGCGAATGCTCTATGGCCTGGCCAATGCAGGCCGGGCCGAAATCCAGAGCTGGGACGATCTGCTCAAAATGTCGGTCATTCTCGGGATTAGCGAAATGCGCCTCTGCGGCAAGAAAGGGATCCTCAACCCCTTCATTCCGATGCTTTACCGGCTGGCGCGCAGAAAGGGCTACGACCGCGAGATGATCAAAAATTATTGTATTTGAATATCAACAAAAAGCAAGCGGCCCGATCTCGTCGACCGGGCCGCTTGCCTATATCAATGCTGTTCCAGATTACTGTTCCGCATACTTCTTGAAATTATCAAGAATGGCCTGCCAGCCAGCCTGCTGGAAATCGACCGGATGCGTATTTTCAGGGTCGAATGTCTCCACCACTTTGGTACCATCGCCTTCCTGTTCGAACAAAACCGTCACCTTCCGGCCGTCGCCCAAAGTATATGCCAGGTAGCGGTTTTCCTCTACTTCGGAGTAGGTACCCCCGAATTCGAAACTGAAACTACCGTCTTTGGCAGCCATCGTGGTTTTGATGTTACCTCCTACACGCACGTCGTTTTCAGAATAAGGTGCATGCCAGTCGTCGGATGCGAAACACCACTGGGTAATGTGCTCCGGTGCATTCCATTTGTTCCAGACTTCCGCTACCGGTGCATTGATAATCGCTTGTACAGTTACAGGTTGTGTTGTCGCTTCCATTTCTTTGTGTTTTTTAGTGATGATTGATGTTACAAAGTTGCCGGGTTTCCGGGAAACGGAGCGATGCCTGTTGCGACAAAAAGCGGGTGTGTTTGCGTCACCCGCTTAAAAAGCCTCACTATTTAGCTGCCAGAGCCTTTTTCACTGCCGGCGCCACATGCGTTCCGAGCAGTTCGATCGACTTCATTAGGTCCTTGTGCGCAGGCGCACCCACGTCCGTATGCATGAGAAAGCGCGTAAGACCGAACATCTCCTGATGGTACAGGATCTTATCCACCACCTCATTCGGCTCGCCTACGAACAATGCGCCGTCACGGCCTTGCCCGCCTTCGAACTGCGCGCGTGTATAGGGCGCCCAGCCGCGGCTGCGACCGACGCGGTCCATTTGCGCGGCATAGGAAGGAAAATACAGGTCGCTCAATGCCTTTCCATCCAGCCCTACCAACCCGTGCGAATGCGTAGCGACCTGCATTTTCGCGGGGTCGTGGCCTGCTTCCAGGTATTCTGTTTTATATAGTTCAAAAAACGGCTTGAACTGTGACGGCATGCCGCCGATGATCGCGATGATCAACGGCAAACCGAGCCTTGCAGCGCGTACTACCGATTGCGGCGTGCCGCCCACGGCAACCCAGATTTCCAGGTTGTTGTTCACTGCGCGCGGCAATACTTCCTGCCGGTCGAGCGTTGCCCGGAATTTGCCTTTCCAGGTGATCACATTGTTTTCATTGATCTCTTTCAGCAATTGCAGCTTTTCGGTGAACAGCCCATTGTAATCATTCAAATCATAACCAAAAAGAGGGAACGACTCGATGAAGCTGCCCCGGCCGACCGTGATCTCCGCACGGCCACCTGAAATGAGGTCGACGGTCGAGAAGTTCTGGTAAACCCGCACCGGGTCCGCAGAGCTCAATACGGTTACCGAGCTGGTAAGTTTGATATTTTTGGTCACCGAAGCCGCCGCCGCGAGAATAATCTCAGGGGCCGAAACCGCGAAATCCGGCCTGTGGTGCTCGCCAATACCGAACACATCCAGCCCAACCTCATCGGCCAGCTTGATTTCCTCCAACATATCCTGCAAGCGCTCCTGAGGCGACTGAAAAGAACGGGTGGCATTGTCAAAAGCCAAATCCCCGAACATACTGATTCCTATTTCCATGATGTTTGTTAAGTGCTGATTTTTCTGATGGGGCTAAAAAACCACCCAATTAGCAAACCAGCAACACCAAATATAGATTCCTGAATCAGGCCATCGACCCGGTATCCAAAAGTATACTGCCGCCGTCGACGGCCAGGCCGCTTTCGCGTCCTACTCACTCCGCAGGCTCCTCACCGGGTCCATCATTGCCGCTTTAATGGACTGAAAGCTGATGGTGAAAATGGCGATCAGTACGGCGATCACGCCTGCCAGTGCGAACATCCACCATTCGATATCGATCTGATAGGCGAAACCCTGCAGCCACCGCTTCATAATGTACCAGGCTACCGGCGAGGCCAGTACGAAAGCCATGACGACGAGTTTAAGGAAATCTTTGGAAAGCAGCCCCACAATCCCCGCTACCGACGAGCCCAGCACCTTACGCACGCCGATTTCCTTGGTACGCTGCTCGGCGGTGAACGCGGCAAGGCCGAACAGCCCGAGGCAGGAAATGAATATTGCCAGAAAAGCAAAGTAACCCGCCAGCTTCCCGACGATCTGCTCGCTCTGGTACTGGCGTGCATATTCCTGGTCGGTAAATGCGTAGGTAAATGGCACGGCGGGGTTGAGTTTTTTGCATATCCGCTCCATAGCGGCCAGTGTTTCGGGCGTTTTGCCCGCCTGGATGCGGATCACGACGCTTCCCTGCGGCTGACGGGCCCCGAGGTAGGCGATCAGCGGACGAATAGCCGTGTGCAGCGACTGAAAGTGGAAATCCTTCAAAACCCCTATTATTCGCACTTTGGTTTTACCCCAATTGACCTCCCGGCCGACCGGCTCTTTAAGGCCCATCACTTTCACAGCCGTTTCGTTGACGATCACTCCCGACGAATCGGTTGGGAATTCCTTTGAGAAATCGCGGCCATCTGCGATTTTCAGGTTCATTGTTTTGGTAAAATCATACCCTACACCCACCGGCGTGAACCTTACCTGACCATTCGGGTCACCGCCGGGCCAGGTAATCCCGTCGGTACCATTCCCGTTGGAGGCGGGCGTGGCGGTCATATGCGATACCTGTTTTACGCCCGGAATTTGCGTTAGCTGTTCCTTTAATATATCAAATTTGTTAAAAAGCTCGCCTTCGATAGGGAAATAGACCAGGTTTTCACGGTCGAATCCGAGATTCTTGTGCTGGACAAAACCTACCTGTCTGTAAATGATGATCATCCCGACGATCAGGATCACCGACAGCCCGAACTGAAACACCACCAGCCCCTGCCGCACCCACACGGAGCTTGAATCGAATTTCAGCGCGCCTTTGAGAATGCGGACCGGGTTGAGCGACGACAGGAAGAATGCCGGATAGCTGCCCGCCAGCAGGCCCGTCGCAGCGAGCAAGCCGGCGATAATACCCCAAAACGACGGTTCCGACCAAGGGATCACCATTTGTTTGCTTGTAAGGCTGTTGAATGCGGGTAGTAGCAATGCCACCAGCAGCACCGCCAGTATGGCCGAAAGCATGGCTATCAACAGCGCCTCGCCCATAAACTGCCCGGCCAGCATCGAACGCATCGCCCCTACCACTTTCCGAACGCCTACCTCCTTTGCCCTGCGCGAGGAACGTGCCGTGGCGAGGTTCATGAAGTTAATGCAGGCAATCAGCAGGATAAACACCGCCACGAAGCTGAACAGCTGCACATATTCAATGCGGCCACCGTCCATTTTGGCGTCTTTAATGTTGCTGTTGAGGTAGTATTCATGAAAAGGCTGCATGGCAAGCTGCGTTTTATAAGGCTTGCCCTCGTCGCGGTTGGTCTTGTCGAGCAGGTGCAACATCTTGGCTTCCACTTTCGCGGGATCGGCGTCCTTCCGCAGCTTGAAGAAGGTAAGCGGATCGGTATTGCGCCAGTCTTTGGCCCAGCCATTATCGTCGACATAGGCACCCCAGGTCATGAGGCAGTCGAATTGCAGCGAACTGCTGGCCCCGATATTCTCAAAAACCGCCGAGACCGTCATTTCCTTACGGTTGTCGAAGCGGATTGCCTTACCGATGGCGGCCTCGGGACTGCCGAAAAACGCCTCGGCCATTTTCCGCGAAATAGCTATGTTGCCCCGGTCCCGCAATGCACCTTCGGCAGTACCCTGCAACAACTTATAGCTGAACATTTTAAAGAAATCCCCACTTGCCCAGTTGGTTGCCTGCTTGTGTATCTTGTTACCGACAGAAAATGTTTGCTGGATGGTCCAGGAAAACGGCGTGGTCATCTCGATTTCAGGTACCGACTTTTTCAGCTCCTCGGCAAGCACTCCCGGCGTCCAGATCACACCTTGCACCTTCCCGCTGAAATACTCCCGCATATAAATCCGGTACAGCTGGTCCTTGTTCGTGTGGAATGCGTCGACGGCCCGTTCGTCGCGGATCCAGAGCATGATCATCAGGCTACAAGCCATCCCCAGCGCCAGGCCAAAGACATTGATGGCAGAAAACGTTTTGCTTTTGAGCAGGTTACGGAATGCGATCTTGAAATAATTCTCAATCATGGCTGGGCTGAATGAATGGATTTCGGAATAACCGGTTGCATGTGTCGGGCGGGCGAGCGGGCGCAGAAGCCGGATCGCGGCCAGGGCGTATTTCCGGTCGGCGGCGGGTTTACCAAGGCTTTCAAGCCAATAGGCGTACATTTCGAGCATATCGCCCTGCAATTCTTCCCGGGCATCGGGGTTCGACCAGCGCGATAGCAGCCAGGCGGCCCAGCGGGGCGGACCGGCGTGTGGTTTCGGCTTCATATCAATTGCCCATTAATTGGAGTGTCTGAGGCGACATCGCATTCCATAACGTCTCCCTCGCCTCTTTAGCTTCCCGCAAAGCCTTGCGGCCAAATGCGGTAACACGGAAGAACCGTTTGCGCCTGCCTCCCCGTTCCGCAGTAGCCCCGCCCATTTCAGACGACAGGTAGCCTTTTTCTTCCAGTCGCTGCAAGGTAGTGTGCACGGTACTGAACCCGACAGCGCGCCCGGTTTTCTGGTCAAGCTCCTGCGCGACGGTCACGGCGTAAGCTTCCTCTGCCAGCACCGCGACCGTCAGCAGAACGACCTCTTCCAGTTCACCCAAAAATGTTCTTTTCATGGCTAAAAGTATTTATTCCGATAATGTCGGGCAAATGCCGTGCCAAATTTGAAAATATGCTCTATTGTATTCAAAACCGCGTTTTTAAGAATTTGACAAGCTGTATTAGCGTCCGATTCCGAACATCCGCGGCATCAAAACGGACAAGTCGCAAATGCAGCTTGAAAACCGGTTTCCAAACAGTTACATTTGGGGTACAATCGGTCCTGTTTTATGAATATAGGCAAAGAGATTCTGTTCTTTTTCAGTGCGTTGGGGGCTTTCAACGGGATTCTCCTCGGGGTATTCCTCCTATTTTTCACTCAAAAGAAATACCTCGCCAACAACTTCCTCGGCGCGTTGCTGCTGGCATCCAGCGTCCGGATCGCCAAGTCGGTATGCCTGTATTTCGATGGGGCCTTGCCCAAAATTTATTTACAGATCGGCCTCTCCGCCTGCTTTTTCATCGGGCCGTTTTTGTACTATTTCGTGCGCTCGGCTATAACGCCGCTGGAAAAACTTCCTAAAAGCTGGGTATGGACGCTCATCGCATTCGCGGCGCTTACCCTATGCGTGGGCCTTGCTTTGCCTTATGAGCAATACCCGGCCCTATGGAACAAAGTGATCGCCAGGGTAATATATGTGCAATGGTTCGGTTTCCTGCTTGCTTCGGGCATTCTGATCCGGCCCCTGCTCCGAAAACAGTTTAGCCGCTCCTATACCATGAAACCCGCAGAGACCTGGATTTCAATGATCTTCCTGGGCAATGTGCTGATATTCCTTTTGTACTTTTCTTCGCTGATCAATGCGCCATTCGCTTCCTATATCAGCGGTTCCATCGCATTCTCGCTCATCCTGTACCTGATGATCACGCTGGTGATCTACAAGAAGAAGACGGACGAGTTGTTTTTGCTTTTGCCTGACAAACCGGTCGCGAAGAAACTCAATGAAAGCGACGCCGGGATATGGCTTGGCAAGCTGGAAAAAGTGATGACCGAAAAAGCCGTTTACAAAAACCCCGACCTGAAACTGCACGATCTTTCCCGGGAAATACAGGTTTCGGGGCACCAGCTTTCGGCCTTGCTGAACGACAAGTTAGGTAAGAATTTCACGACTTATATTAATGAATGGCGCATCGCCGAGGCTTGCAAGATGATCGCCACGGAGCAGCACCTTACGCTGGAAGCGATCGGTTATGAGGTCGGTTTCAATTCCAAATCCACTTTTTTTGCCGCATTCAAGAAGGTGAAAGGAGCTACGCCGTCGTCGTACCAACAAACGATCAATCAACCGATTACAGAATAAAACAGTACTGATTTATAAATCCGTACTCCTGATTCCCCTTTTACATACCTCCGGGCGCGGCCTGCTTTGGATTTTTGCTTCAAATCAGATCCATTGTATCCGCCATGAAGCTTTCCGGTATCCTTATCCTGTTTGTTTTCTTTTGTACAAAAACCTCCGTTGCCCAAAGCCGCTACTCGGTTTCGGGTAATGTCTTCGGCGCAAACCGGCAACAAGTCGCCGTGTACGCCCGCCTGCTCGCGCTGCCCGATTCCACACTTTTGCAAGGCGCCCCGTTTGAAGACGGTCGCATTACTTTCGCCGGCATCGACCGCGAACCGGTAGCCATCAGGCTCAGCAGCATCGGTCTTGCCGATACACTTATCATAGTGGGCCGGAACGGCCGCACGCAAATCGACCTTGGTACCATCCGTATGCGCGAGCAGGTGCATGCGCTCGCGGGCATAACCGTGCGCGGGCAGGCACCGCTTGTCCGGCAAGGCACCAACGGAACGACCGAAATACAGATTACGGGCAGCATTCTGGCGGGCAGTACGTCCGCGACCGAACTGCTCGAAAGGTCGCCGGGCATTGTCTTCACCGACGGGCGCGCGGGCGTCGCAGGCCGCGGCGAAGCATTGATTTTCCTGAACGGGCAGGCCATCACCTACGAGCAAATGGCGGCTATCCCGGTAAGCCGCATCGCCCGCGTGGAGGTGATCCCGAACCCGTCGGCCAAATACGATGCCGAGGGCAAAGCCGTAATCCATATCATCACAAAATCGGTAACTGATGGTGGATTAACAGGCTCGGTCACACAGCAGTATGCCTACACCAAATTCGCAGGCAGTGAGCTCAATACCCTCGCCGATGCGCAATACATGCACAATAAACTCTCCTTCCAAGCCAATTACGCCCTCCAAACCGGCCATAGCCGCGAAGTGCTGCATACCACGCGCACCCGCCCTACTCCCACCGAATACCTGCATTCTGACCTTACCACCGACTGGCAACGCAAATTGCGTAACTACTCCAATTTCGGTGCAGGCGCGCAATTGAACCTGAAAGAGAACAGCTATCTATCATTAAGTTATAAAGGAAACCTGAACAGACTCGGCGGCAGCCAGAACAGCAGCAATGCGCTCACCGACATCTCCGGAAGCAGTTTTTACCAAAGCCGGGTCGCGAAGGATGAAGAGCGCTGGAACCATGCCGTTACCCTCAATTTCCAGCAGACACTGGACACCCTCGGCTCCGCATTGTTCATCGGAAGCCAGTATGCCCGCTTCAAAACCGACCAGCACGACCGGATTGCAGAAAGCAGTCTCACCGGCGACGGCCCGACGGCCCGTAACCTGCTCAATGATGTCCTCGTCCGCATCAGCATTTCCAGCACCCAGCTCGACTACACCAAAGCATTCGGGAACGGCAGTAAATTCGAAACCGGCGCAAAGTTCGGCTATGCGGATAATGGCTCCGGCACGGACTTTACGGTTTCCGCGGAAGACGGCCCTTTCGTGCCCGATCCGGACCTGAGCAGCAATTTCCGCTATCGGGAAAAGGTGCCCGCCGCGTATCTGAATTATCAGGGAAGGTTAAAAAACAATGTACATTTCGGCGCAGGGGCGAGGGGCGAGTATACGACTTATACCCTCAACACCACGGCACGGGGTGGTCAGAATATCGGAGATAGCTATTTCCATGTTTTTCCAAACCTTTTTATCAGTAAAAACTTCCCTAATGGCCTGCAAAGCCGTATTTCGTACATTTCGAAAATTACCCGCCCCCGCTATCAGGCGCTGAACCCGTTTGTGATTTACCAGGACCCCTTCACAACCATCGAAGGTAATCCCAATATGCAGCCCGAAAAGATCCACACCGTCGAAACCGGCCTGCAATACAGGCAACTCGACGTCCGCGCAGGGTATACCTACACGAAGGACAAAATCAGCGGCGCCGCATTACGGGGCGATTCGCCGAACAGCTACATTCTCAAAGGCATTAACCTTGCGAAGGAACATGCTCTTTTTATGACCGCCTCTGCGACATTTAGTATTAACTGGTGGAGTACGACCAACACGGTCACCGTAAGCCGCAACAAGCTGGTCGACAACGAATACGGCTTCGAAATCCTCAAACCCAGGCCCCAGGTTTATGCTTACACCAATAATACTTTTGATGTAAACCATCTTTTCAAAATCCAACTCATGGCATGGTACCTCAGCGAAAGGTCACAGGGACTTTACAATGATTTCAGCCGATCCACGGTAACCCTGGGCCTAGAAAAGGATTTCCTGAAAAATGCATTGAAAATCAGACTGACCGCAAACGATATTTTTCACAAAAGCCATGTTCACGGCAAATACAGCGTGGGGGCTACCCATATTTACTATCATCGCACCTACTCCACGGCGTACTTCGGGATCAGCGCCGCTTACCGTTTCGGGCGGTCGGGCAAAATTACATTTAACAGCAAATCAACGGGAGAAACGGAGCAGAACAGGGCGCGGTAAGGAGGAAAGGGAGGATGGAGGAAGGGGGATGGATGGATTTGTCGGAGGTGGTCATTTTTGGTTATTAAATAGTGATTAAAAAGGTGTTTTGGGTGTATTTGGGTTGGGGGGAGTTGCTATTTTTGGGCGTTCACTTCAAACTTAACTATGAAAAATTACATTGTCATTTTCCGTGAACCCGATGGTAGGCAGGGTTCCCACTCGGAGGCGGAAATCGCGGCGCACCGTGAAAACTGGGCGAAATGGTTTGCGGATTGGGGCGGCAAATGCAAGCTCGCAGGTGGTAGCGGGTTGACGCTCAACGGCCGCATTATCAAAGACGGACAAACCAGCGACGGCGTTCACCAGGTCGGTACCGAAATCGTCGGCGGCTTTCTGCTACTCAAAGCCGAGGACCTCGACGAGGCCACCACCATCGCAGCCAGCTGCCCGATTTACGAGTTCGACGGCTACGCCGAAGTAAGAGAAATGCAACAATAACAGATTTTCATCGCCGGATTGGCGCTTCAATTAGATAAGCCCCAACCCGGCGATTTCTATATGTTTTCAATCAAATTTTGCTTGTTGCCTTGGCCATTGACGGATCGCTTACACTTTCCTTTCCCGTTTCTACGCGCCCTGCAAAACGCCTGACTACATCACCGGCCCCATGATGAACATTAAAGTCGTACCATTGATGGCTTTGAGCCGTAGGGACTAGTGTTTTCACAGTTGCCTCGCCGGGCAGGCTTACTTCCATGTTTTTCTGCTGATAGCTGTTGTCCGTAATGCGAAGCTTCAAGGGTTTCTTTCCTTTATTTACAGCAACGAGCTCCACTTCGCCGGTGGGCTTACCCATTTTATCCATAACGTATCCGCAGCTGACCGTCACTTCCGCTTCATGCGCATTACCCGCAAACTCCCGGAAATAGCCATTCGGACCGTAGACGCGAAGATGGTACTTCCCATTTTCGAAACCGGCCAGTTTGAAACTCTCCGTCAGCGTATCACCCGCTTTCACGGCATAATTCCAAACCCGCAGCACTTCGCCTTCGTAAGGATGGAGGGCATAGATGATAAATGGCGCTCCGGCCGATTTTGGCCCAAATGCCTTATTTCCTGCGTGCATCCGAACTTCGAAAGAGCCCTTATCCGTAGAAAGCGCCCCATCCACGTACAGTTCGTAAGGAAGCGCAACCGACGGCCTGGTACCTGGTTCCTGTTTGGGCAAAAATGGAGATCCGGCCGGATTAGCATTGATTTTTTCGATTTCTGATGCATTCAGCGCCTTGAAATTGGCAGGCACATCCTTGAACTGCGCTTTATGAATGGTGGTCAGGATTTCCTCGCGGTTCACCGGTTGCGGCTTCTGATAAGCCGACGCGTCGAAGGGCTGGAAAACCGTGCTGATATTGCCGCAAACCGTCCGGCGCCATTCGGTAATATTGGTTTCACGAACCTTTTTCTTCGATTTATGGCTCGTAAATTCTTCCAGAAACTGGATGATGGAAGTGTGATCAAAAACCTGTGAGCAGACCTTCCCGCCCCGCGACCACGGCGATGCGATCACCAATGGCACACGGAAACCCAGCCCGATCGCCCCTCCCCTCGCATTCGCCTTTGGTACCTGGGTTTCGTCCTGTTCGAGCGTTACATATTCGGCGTTGATATCGATGCCCGCAGACACCTTTCCTGAGTTTGGCTTGAACGGGTCAGGGATCGAAAATGGTGGTACGTGATCGTAGTATCCATCATTTTCGTCATAGCAGAGGATAAAGACCGTCTTCTTCCAGACTTCGGGATTCCGGGTAAGGATATCGAGCGTCTCGGAAATATACCATGCGCCATACCAGGGCGCCGACGGGTGATCCGAGAAATTCTGAGGTGCAGCCAGGTACGAAACCGCCGGCAGCTTGCCTTCATTCACGTCTTTCCTGAACTGGTAGAAAATGTCGCTCTTCGGCATGTCCAACTTCCTGGTCTCGCCGCCTTCCTGGTAGCTCAGCGAAGTCAGTTCGAGGTATTGCGGGTCGTTGCGGTTGGTGACGAATGCATTCCGGTGCAGTTCCTGTTCAAACACCGACAATTTCCTGAAATTCTCCTCGCTATGCTCAGCCAGGTCGGTTTCCAGCCTTTCGAGCAACGCATTCCGCTGATCCCACGATTTGGTCAGTTTGTCTTTTTCCGCGCCCGTTGCCGCCTGGATCTTTTCCTTCAATCCGGGCAGGTCCTTTTTGATCTTCTCTACTTCGAGCTGCGCATAATGGATAAAATCCTTCGAGAACTTCACGCGGTACTGAGCGTAGCGCTCCAAAGGATTGCACCCGAAGTTGCTCAGCCACGAGCCCTTTCCGGAATGGAACTGCATCACCGCGCCTACTTCATTCTGATAGAACTTCCAGCTGATGCCGGCCTCCTGCATACGTTCCGGGAACGTCTTCCATTTTACAGGTTTGTTGATGGAAAAATAGCTGTTCCGCACCACCGCCAGCGAGTCCATTTCCGGCTTCTCGCGGATCGTACCCGACCAGAGATAATAGCGGTTGGGATGCGTGGGCGTCATCGACGAGCAGAAATTCTGGTCGCAGATCGTGAATGCGTCGGCGAGGGCGTAATAGAACGGAATATCCTCCCGGTCGTAGTAGCCCAGCGTGAGCGGCATTTCGGCGTATTCCTTATGACCGGAGCGTTTGGAACTGAGCCATTTATCATATTTCCCTCCATTGTAAGCGTCCACCTGCGATTCGCGCGAATGCGGCAGATCGTGCATCCAGGTGGCTTTGGTATTCTTAATATCGAGGCGGAACGGCGCATAAGTATCGCCTTTCAGGTCGGTTTGGAGCCAGACTTTGTTCTTGTTCGGCAGATCGATCGCACGCGGGTCGTTGAAGCCGCGGACTCCCTGTAATTTGCCATAACAGTGATCGAACGAGCGGTTTTCCTGCATCAGGATCACCACATGCTCGGCATCCAGATAGGTAGTATTCGGGTCGGGACTGATCGCCATCGCCCGCTGCACCGACTCCGGGAAAAAACTCGCCGCGCCAGCGCCGCCGGCCAGCATAGCAGCCTTTTTAATAAAATCTCTTCTTGAATCCATGGGGTTTAGTTTGGGTAGTTGGTAAAATCTACAAGTAATACGGATGGCAAAATTACTGATCCGGGTGCCGGTCAAGGGTTATGGGAGTGTTAAGAAAAAGCGTGGAAGCGCATTAAAATACCGAGAAAAAATTGTACTTTTGAGACATACTCAAATGTTCCTTCATTCATTCTACCGTCGCCTCCCCGGTGACATCAACAGGCAACAACTGAATTTGAGTTATGAACACATTGGAAGAAAAAATCGAAGGGACTATCCATTTACTACTTTACATTCTGCAAAAGCTGGGCAGGCGCGCCTATCTCGCAGGATCATTACCATGCAATGAAAAATGGGCCCGTTCCTTCTATCGCCTATGATATTTATAAGAGCGTCAAGGACGGCGGGGTGACCTATTCACGCTACTTTTCAGCAATCGACCGCTTTTCCTTCGAAGGAATTGCCGATCCGGATCTTGATTTTCTTTCCGAATCTGAAATGCAATGCATTGATGAATCCGTACAGGAAAATAAAAGTCTCAGTTTTAACGAGCTGACGGACAAATCGCATGACGAGGCCTGGAATCAAACGGGGTGGAATAAGGAGATTACCTGTTCTACGACTATCAAAGGCAAAATCAAGAAACGCTACGGCTTCTACGATTAAACCCCTCATCAATTTCTATTTTTTTAAAACCCGACCTTCGGGTGTTGTGTTTTCGGGCTACTAAGAGGTGATATAAGAATCAACACCTCATGCCACGCAGTTTATTTACACGTTTATTCCTCCTGATTTCAATCAGTTTCCATGGGCTCAATGGTTACGCCCAGAAAATGCCTTCGGTTTCCGGCTATGTCAAAACAGAATCCGGCGAAGCGCTGCCCGGCGTTACCGTTTCGATATTAAAAACGACACACGGCGTAACGACCGATGCGAGCGGGTTTTTCGCCCTGCCGGCTGTCAAAGCGGGCACCTACACCGTGCAGGCCACATTGATGGGCTATAGAGCGGTTTCGGAAACGGTCAGTATCCAGGCCGGAAAGACGGCCACCTTTCATTTTCAGCTCCAAGAAAACCAGCAGAGCCTCAACGAGGTAAGCGTTTACGGCAAAACAGAGACGCAGGCGGTGAAGGAGCAGCCTTTTACGGTGAATGCGATTGAAACGAAGCAGTTCCAGAACACGACGGCCGATCTCAATCAGGTACTCAACCGCAGCGCGGGCGTCCGCATCCGCGAGCAGGGCGGGCTTGGCTCGAACTTCAATTTCTCGATCAACGGGCTCTCCGGCAAGGCAGTCAAATATTTTATCGATGGTGTGCCGATGGAGGTAATGGGCAGCGCGATGTCGCTGAACAACATACCGGTGAACCTTTCGGAGCGTATCGAGGTGTACAAAGGCGTGGTCCCGGTGCAGCTGGGCTCCGATGCAATGGGCGGTGCGGTGAATGTGATCACTAACCAGAAACTGACCAGTTACCTCGACCTCAGCCATAGCTACGGCTCGTTTAACACCCACCGTTCGGCCCTCACGGCGCAATACGTGCACAAGCCAACGGGCATTACCGTAAAGGCGAGCGGCTTTTTCAATTATTCCGACAATAACTATCAAATGAAGGGCGTCGAGATTCTCGAAGGCGGCACGCGCGTCGGCAACCAGATCACCGACCTCAACGGCGCGAATTTCGTGATTACGGATGTGAAGCGCTTCCACGACCGCTACCGATCGGGTATGGGACAGGTCGAAGTTGGGATCACCAACAAAAGCTGGGCAGATGTGCTGTATGTCGGCTTCGGCTATTCGGAGAGCCGTCAGGACCAGCAGACCGGCTTTGAGCAGGCCATCGTGTATGGCAATGTGGAGCGGAAAGGCAAATCGTCAACAGGGACCTTGCGGTACAAGAAAAGCAACCTGCTGGTGAACGGACTGGATGTTAACCTGTTCGCATCACTTTCAATGGACAAATACCTGACCGCCGACACGCTGCTCCGCCAATATTACTGGGATGGCTCCTGGACCGCCAAGGGCGCGACCGAAATGGGCGGTATCAAATCGCTTTCGCACATCATCCGCCCGCGTGCCTTCCTGCGTGCGAATGCGAGCTATACGCTCAGCGAGCGACATTCATTTAACCTGAACTACACGATCGATCGCCTCAAAAACGAGAACTATAACGAACTGCTCGTGTCCGGCGACGATATGCCGGGGATCATGACGAAGCAAATCCTGGGCCTTGCCTACCAGCAGGAGTTGTTCGAAAAACGCTGGACGAATACGTTTTTTGTAAAATACTATGGCCTGGGTCTTGAACGGAAAAAGTGGATTGACAACGGCTATCAGGTTCTGACCGACAAATTCCCCAATTACGGTTACGGCGCGGCATCACGGTACAAAATCCTGCCCGACCTGGGCGTAAAGCTTTCCGTTGAGCACACTTACCGCTTGCAGGAAGTGGAGGAAGTATTTGGCGACGGCCTAAACGTCCAACCCAACCCCGACCTCAAACCCGAGCGCAGTGATAACGTGAACCTGGGCTCCTATTACGGCTTCCGGACCGGCAAGCATCGCTTTTTTGCCGAAGCAGCGGGTTTCTACCGCAATGCGTCCGATTTTATTTACCCTGTGGCCGACCAGCGTTCGAAGGCGTTGAAGAATGAGAATAAGTCGAACGTCCGCGTGACCGGCTTCGAGGCCGAGCTTCGCTACGATTACGCCGACCTGCTTTCTTTCAATGTAAATGCGACCTATCAGAGCGCGGTCAACATGACCAAGTTCGGCAGTACCGCTTCCAACGTGCCCGAGGCGACTTACAAGAATAAGATCCCTAACCAGCCGTGGTTCTTCGGCAACGCGAATTTCGGCATCGGGAAGAGCGACGTATTTACGAAGGGTTCACGCCTGCAATTCAGCTGGTTCACACAATATGTCCACTGGTTTTACCTGACCTGGGAGGCATTCGGCAATGTGAACGGGAAGTCGACGATCCCGAGCCAGCTGATCCACAACGCGACGCTAAGCTATTCGTTCGCGGACGGCCGCTACAACGTGTCGGCCGAATGCCGCAACCTTACCGACGACCTGGCCTACGACAATTTCAGGCTCCAGAAACCCGGTCGCGCATTCGCGCTGAAACTCCGGTATTTTATCCATTAAGCAACTCCAATTTTTATCTACAACACCCAAAATGAACAGATTTTTCAGATACCCGGCGAAAGCCATCCTGGTTGCCCTCACCGCTTTCATGCTCAACGGATGCAGCGATAGCGACGATAACGGGAACACGCCCGTCGAAGAAGCAGGCAAATACTCGGCCGTACTTTGCGTGGGCGCATGGCCCAATACTGCCTATTACATTGCCGATGTGCCCTCACTTACCAGCGGTACCGTCAGCCTGAAAGGCAATGGCGCCGAAATGACCGGCAAGGTCTATGCACAGGACATTATCCAGAAAGACGGCTTTTACTACCACGCCAACTTCGGCAGCGGCCGTTTTGGCAAATACCATGTTGAAAACGGCGCGTTGGTTACCGACAAGGAAGTGCCCTTTACTTATCTCAATTGGAGTTCTTACGCATGGATCGACAACGAAACACTGGTGATCTTCGGTGATGGCGAAAGTGAAGGCCGCTACGCAATCGTGAAGGTGGCAGACATGTCGGTGACGACCGGCAAACTTGATCTGAAGGCAAAACCAAACGGCTTTGACGGTTACAGCATCGGATTTGCCGAATACCGCGACGGAAAACTGTTCCTGGGCTATGGTTTCTCGTCATCCGACTGGTCGCTCTACCCTAATATGCCTGTGTACCCGGAATTCAACGTGGCAGTGATAAGCTATCCATCGATGAAAACAGAAAGCACGATCGCGGATAAGCGCACGACTACTCCCGGCGGTCCGGTGGTGTACGCCCCTGCTTCCTTCCAGGATGAAAATGGCGACATATACTTCATCAGCGACCCTGTGAGCGGGTATGACTATAAATCCCCATCCGTCGTTTACCGCATCAAAAAGGGTGCAACTACCCTGGATCCAACCTACTATTTCGACTTGTCGGCTAAAACAGGCAACGGAATGGGCCCGGCGATGTGGTACATCGGAAACGGCAAGGCCATCGTACGCACACGCGTGGCTGGTACGAGCATCGATGCCGACCACTCATTTTCGGTCATTGATGTAAAAAACGGTTCGTTCATCAAAACCCTTGAACTCCCTGCCGACAAGGGCGAGCGGATGGTGAACGCGGTGGTGGTTGAAGACGGTAATGCTTTTATCGCTGTGAATGCGGCCGACCAGGATTACATCTGGCAATATGACCCCGCAGCAGACAAGCTGACCAAAGGCGCCGAGTTTGTGGGTGGGATAGACTATATTCTTCGACTGGAAAAAACGAAGTAACTGGCTCACAATCAAGAACAAATCTGGTGTATTAGAAAGGCTCCGTGGCGTGTTGCCGCGGGGCCTCTTCTTTTTCTGTCAGAATATCATTAGTTAACATTCTTTTTACGTTCGGTTACAGTATTAGCATTAGTAACCCTTCTTTTACAAAGAAAAAACCTTATTTATGCGATACATTCCGGCAATGCTCGTTTCGCTGCTTTGTGCGTCAGCCTCCATTGCACAGCAAGTTCCATCAACAGATCTCAATCTGGATTTCGAGAATCCGGCCAACTCCAAAGCGCTTCCCGGGCCATGGATCGAATGGGGAAAGGGTTACTTACTTTCGGTGGATACTACGGAAAAGTTCAAAGGGAAGGCTGCGCTGCGCATCCAGGCACCAGCGGTGATGGACAATATCCAATTCGGTAGTGCGGCGAACCCTATTCCCGTTACCTTCGGCGGCAAAGAAGTCGAATTGAGGGGTTACCTCAAATTCAGTGGCGTTACAAAGGGATGGGTGGGCCTTATGATGCGGATAGACGGCAAATCGGGCATTTTACAACTCGACAATGGGCAGGCAAAGGGCATACAAGGGACCGAAGACTGGAAACAATATACTATTAAAATGCAGTTGCCAGCGAGTGCCGACAAAATTTACCTGGGCGCGATACTGGTAGGGCCCGGAACGGTCTGGGCGGATAATTTCGAATTACTCGTCGACGGAAAACCCTTTACCCAGGCCCCCCCGAAAAAGGCATTTCCCGCCGCGCTCGACAAAGAGTTCGACGGCGGATCGAAACTCGCACTTGGCCCGGGATACCCGTTATCCAAAGAGCAAATCGGTCAGCTCGCGAAACTGGGCAGGATCTGGGGATTTGTAAAATACCATCACCCTGCTGTGGCGGAAGGTAATTTCAATATGGATTACGAGCTTTTCCGCGTGGCTACGCCGTACCTCGCTGCCAAAAACGATATGGAACGGCAGCGCGTGCTCGGCAAATGGCTGGATAAATTCGGGCCTGTCAAAACGCTTTCCTCCGCGACCATTCCAACGGACGCGGTGATTAAGCCGGATATGGCCTGGCTGGAAAAGTCCGGTACTTCGCTTTCGCCGCGCCTCGATTCAATCCGCAGGGCCGAACGCCCGGATGAGCAGTATTACATAGCCTCGTATCCGAATGTGGGTAACCCTGATTTCAAAAATGAGAGTGCCTACCAGGAAATGGCCTACCCCGACGCAGGTTTCAGGCTGCTCTCACTGTTCCGTTACTGGAACATGATCGAGTATTTTTTCCCTTATAAACCCCTGATACGCGAGAACTGGCCTGCTGTGCTGGACGAATTTGTGCCTAAATTCTTGATGGCGGCGAATGAGAAGGAATATAAGCTCGCTGCCATCGCGCTTATTGCACACGTTAAGGACTCGCATGCGAACCTTTATGGCAGCCATGCCGCGCTGGATCAGCATTTCGGGAAAAACTATGCGCCGGTGGAGCTGCGTTTTGTTGAAGGTAAACCAGTGGTTATCGATTATTTCAATGCAAGGTTGGGTGAGCAAACGGGACTCAAACCCGGCGATGCAATCGAAACAGTTAATGGTAAATCCATCGAGCAGATCATCGACGAATACAAGCCTTACACGCCAGCCTCGAATACCGTCATGCAATTGAAAGCCATTGCCCCTAACCTGCTTCGGAACAATGATTCCACAGTGGCTGTCACCGTCAATCGAGCCGGAAAAGTACAAAAAGCCAACATTTCGCTCTACCCGAGCAGTAGGATCAATATTTATGCCAACTTCAATAAAAAGGACACTTGTTTCAAGATGATCGGACAGGATGTCGCATATATTTTCCCGGGTAAATTCAAAAATGCCTACTTACCCGCCCTGACACCGCAAATACAGAAAAGCAAGGGTGTGATTGTAGATATGCGTTGTTACCCTTCCGATTTCATGGTATTTTCATTTGGGCCAATGCTGTTGCCGGAGGCTAAACCCTTTGTAAAATTCACAATCGGTAAGCCCCAGACACCCGGCCTGTTCACCTGGTCGCCCGAACTGAAACTTGGCCAGGCGAACCCCGAATGGTACAAAGGCAAAGTGGTTGTGATCGTGAATGAAAATACGATGAGCCAGGCGGAATATACTACCATGGCGTTTTCCGCAGCACCAAATGTAACGGTGATCGGCAGTACAACCGCCGGGGCGGACGGCAATGTATCGCCCATCGTGCTGCCCGGCGGGCTTCGTACCGGCATTAGCGGTATCGGCGTCTACTACCCCGATGGCCGCGAAACCCAGCAAATCGGCATCGTGCCGCAAGTGGAGGTGAAGCCCACGATCCGGGGCATTGCCGAAGGTCGCGACGAGCCGCTGGAAAAGGCATTGCAGCTGATCAACGGAAAGTAACCGTCAAAACTCCCGCTCACCGAACTCGCTGGCCGGGAGTTTTGCTTTTTTAATGAGCTGGTTGAGATTGTAGCTCAGGTTAATGAGGAACACATCTGTTTCCTGTATGTAGTTGGTGGTCGTGTAAAAATCTTTGCTCCCGGTGGAACCCCAGGTCGATATACGCTGCTGGTTGGATCCCACGATCCCCAGATCCATGTTTTGCCATTGAAATGTAGCCGCGAGTTTGCCCCGCAGGAATGTCTTCTTCACCGCTAGTGAGGGATTCACGAACCGGGAGTCCTCCCCTTGCGCCGTTACCCTTCTCGACAAGTAACTGATCCCCCACTGTACCTGCAACGCAGGAGCGATTTTGAACGTGGTGTTGGCGTTCACCGAGTACACCACACTCGACGTATTCACGACCACGGTATTCCGAAAAAGCCCGCCTTCGATCGCATACCGGTACACGTTCGCGCCTGCGTAAAGCTGCCACCATTTGGCCAGGTTTGCATTCCCGCCCACTTCGACACCCCAGGAGGTGGCCAGGCCGGCATTGGTGTAAATGCGGTTGACGATGGTGTCGTTGTACACGCTGTTGACGCGGTTGACGACATTTTTGATACGTTGGTTATATAATGTTGCGAACACACTACCCTTTTCGAACTCTTTCACGACACCCAGCTCGGCCTGACCGATAAATTCGGGCAAAATGTCCGGGTCGCCCGATTCGAGGGTTTCGGAATGCTCGCGCTCAGGGAACGGGTTCAGCTCGTTGTTCGTCGCGCGCTGTACGCGGCGCGTGTAGCCTGCCTTTCCGCGCAAGCTTTTGGAAAACTGGTATTGCAATTGCGCCGAAGGAAAGAAGTTGGAGAGGTCGAGGTTTCGCTTGCCGGTCCCCTCCGCCGTAAATTGCCGGGACGCATATTCGTAGCGTAATCCGCCCGAATATTCCAGCTTTCCCGACTTTCCGCCGTATTGGCCATATAGCGAGTGGATATCGTTCACCAGACGCGTCCGGCTCGAAAACTGCGGAACAAGCACAAATTCGCCTGTTTCCAGGTTTTGGTCCAGGTATTGAAAAACACCCTTCTGCGTTTGGTTCCGGTACTGGTAACCGGTTTCCAGCTTGCCTTTGCCGACCTGAACAACGTAGTCGGCCTGCAAACGGAACGCATTCAGCGGGTTTTCGCCCGGATTACGCGTGCTTTGAAGCGTGCGCGTACGGGAGGGTTCGGACAGGTTGATATTGGTCGTCAGCCCGTCGAGGTCCGCGGATTCTATCAGGCCCGACAATGTGAGCTCCGATTTATTAGCGAAACGGTGCAGGTAATCGAGGTTACCAGACATTACATCGGCTGTCTTTTGCGCGATATTGGAATTGAAGTAGGTAATTCTGCCCAGGTTCTGTCCTGTTTCCAGGTTCGTTTTAGTATTATTATAAACCAGATCTGCCCTTCTCGACTGGAAACGATAACCCTTGTAAAAACCAGCTGAAACCACATTCGAAGGATCGGCTGTGAAACTTACCGACGCCCGTGCCGTGTAGTTGTAACGCTTGAAACTCCGCTCGCCCTCGGATGGGAAGGCGGTAAAAACAGTACCGATTGTCGTGTTCACATCGCCGATTCTCCGACCGGTTATATCATTGCGCAGGTAGCTGCCACTCAGGTTCACCTCCCATTTCCCCGCCTTGATACCCCAGGCCGCATCCGCACCGAAACGCTTCGGCTTGTTCAGATTATGATAGGTTCGAACAGACGGCAATCCACCCTGGACGTTCACAACCAGGCTCTGGCTGTTCTTATCAACAGTTTTGGTAGTAATATTAATGATTCCTGATTTCCCATCCGGGTCGTAGCGCGCCGAAGGGCTGGTAATGATTTCAACGTTTTCAATGCTGTTGGCGGGGATCTGGCTGAGCACGACTGCCGGGTCTGTTTGCACGGGCTTGCCGTTCACGAGCACCAGGAAGCCGGTCGAGCCACGCAGCGTAATGTCGCCCTCACTATTCACCGTCACCGACGGTGTGTTTTTGAGCACATCCACCGCCGTACCGCCCTGGCTTCCCAGAAATGCGCCGGCACGGTACACCTGCCGGTCGATCTTGCTATCCACCGCGCCCCGGTTGCCCGTTACCTCCACCGCGTCGAGTACCCGCCCATCGGCCAGCATCCCAACAGGTGGCAACTCCACCACGCCTGCCCTTTCGGGCACCTGTGTGCGGGTTTTGCGGTACCCCATATATTGTGATTCCAGGTAATAGGCTGCGACACCCAGCTTTTCGAAGCGAAAACTGCCCTTATCGTCGGCCAGCGTGCCGCTTACCAGCACCGAATCGGCCGAACGGTATAAGGCAACCGGGGCAAAGGGCAACCCCTGGCCAGTCTGTCGGTCCGTAATTTTGCCGGTAATGGCAACCTGGCTTTGCGCCCCGGCGGACGCCATCAGGCAAAAAAGAATGGTTAGGGTAAACAGGAATTTCATAAGGGTTATTTCCGCCGTTCATGGTGTTGAGTGGTGCGGCAAAAATAACCCTACAAATTCAGTAGACTTTTGTACTTTCAGTCCGAAAACTGGTACATTCAGGAAATTCCTTTGCGGTAAACGCTCGGTAAAACGCCGGTTTGTCGTTTGAAGAACTTGTTGAAGTGCGAAGGGTCGGTAAAACCGAGTTCGTAGGCGATTTCACCCATATTCGCGGGCGAGTAGAGCAGCAACCGCTTGCTCTCCACTGTCAGCTTTTCGTTGATTACCGCGCCGGCTGTCTTGTCCAGAAACTTCCTGCAACTGGCATTCAGGGTTTTAGGTGTCACGTTCAATCCGCTGGCATACCAGGCCACTTCGTGCGAGGTTTTATAATGTGCCGCTACCAGTTCGAAAAAGGTCCTGAGCAAAGGAGGCTCCGGCTGGCTACGATCGGTATGCGCTTCGCGTTTCAACAAATTGAAGAGCAGCAACAGATATGTCTGAATAATGGCCTGGTAGTTCGGCTGCCGGCCTGCATGCTCATTTTCAATACTCTCAAAAATGCCATGCACCGTTGCTCCTGTCTGCCCGAGATGATAGCCGCCGCTGAACGAGAGCGGAAACGTCTGAAAAAGAGCATCATATAGCGGGTGACCAAGGAGGAAATCCTTTTGTACCATGATCACGAAGCCTTTGGGAATGGCGGTTAGCTCCCAGCTGTGGATCTGCCCGGGCATGACGAGGTACAAACTATTTTCGCGCACCGGAAAATGGTGGTGATCGATCTGGTGAAGACCTTCCCCCTGTGTGAGGAAGATGATCTCGAGATATTCTTTATGACCGTGCGGGTTGGTGGTTTTGATCACCTCCTTCATTCTCTTGATCCGAAACAACTCATTGTCGTTCAGCTTGTTCTTGATCTCAATTTGCATACAATCAGGGTGCAGGAATATTCTAGTGACTTAATAGGGTATGCAAAATAAGGTAAAAACCTTTTACAACGAAAAAGAGGACGCCCCGAAGCGGGACACCCTCTCACACATCAGCTACTCTAAATAATGGCTGCTATGCCTGTTTCGCCAGCTGGATATTGGCCAAGATCCTGATGTTTTCACCCAATGCGAGGCCGCCGGTTTCGGTGAGTGAATTGAACGTAACACCAAAATCCTTGCGATCGATAACACCGCTTACCTCAAAACCCACCTTCGTATTACCCCACGGATCACGCTCGGTGCCGCCGTACTCGGCTGCGAGCTCCACTTCTTTCGTAACACCTTTAATAGTAAGGTCACCGGCAAGCTTGTATACATCGCCCTTGTCTTTTTTAAGGGAAGTCGATACAAAACGGAACTCCGGATATTTCTCCGCTTCAAAGAAATCGGCATTGCGCAAATGCTCGTCGCGGCCGGGCTGGCCGGTGTCCACGCTATTGACGTCGATCGTAAAATCGACCTTAGCGCCCTCGAAATTGTCGCCGTCTGTCGTTGCCGAACCGGTAAACGTGCGAAAAAAACCGGTTACGGTCGAGATGACAAGGTGCTTTACTTTAAACTGAACTTCTGAATGTGCTGCGTCTACATTCCAGGTTGTCTTCGACATGATTTCATTGTGTTTGATGGTATGAATACTTCACACCGGGCCCTGACCAAAAGCCATTCATGACGGCCTGCCGTCAGGGCCGGGCGGCGATACAAAATTAGCGCGTACCGGCACCCGAGATCGACTGCTTACTCCGAGGTTACCACTATACTCTTATATAGCGCTCACGGGTAAGTGACGACATGGTTCTACACTTTTGAGACTAATTCACACCATGAACATTGAAAGATTTTTCAAAAATCAGGAGCTCTCCCCGTGTGCAGACCTGCAATTTCAGTAATGTCCATATTGAAAATATTCATCATTTAAAACACCTATTAGTAGAATCATTTCTACAATTTCAATCGCGCCAGTTTAACATTTAGTTTGATATTTGTCACTAGTTACTTCGATACCAAGCTCTTTTCTCAGAGAAAGTTAAAAGACACCTGCCGTCACCATCGGCCCTCACGCCGGGGTAGCCTGACGTACCATGTATGCTAATTCAACGGTTCCTTTTTTACAACTAATTCCAAACGCTTGCTTATGAACAAAAATCTATTGATCAGAGCACTTTTCCTGCTCATGGGAGTGCTGTGTTACGGGGCAGCCCAGGCAGTCAACATTGCCGGGACTGCCTGGGTCGACGCCGACAATGACGGCATAGTCGACGCCGGCGAGACCGGCACCAATTTCGGCGGTACGATGTATGTCAATGTCGTCAATGCATCCGGGGTAGTCATCGCCTCCACACAGGTAGGGCCCGCGGGCGGCTATGCATTTACCGGCCTGCCCAACAACCTGACGGGCCACAAGCTCGTGCTCACGAATACGGCCACCAATCCGAAAGGAAACCGTGCGCCCGGTACCTATTACGTGGCCGAAGATGTAGTAGGTGGCAGCAACACCGCCAATCAGGCCAACGCGCCCCTGATCGGTGAAATCGCGCTTACGAATCAGGCTGCCAACATGCAGAACCAGAACTTCCGTATGGGCCAGCAGACGGCATTCGGCTGTCTGGACGGGATTGCTTACCAGATTGCGATCCTTGCCGGCGACACCGAATCCTCCCTTTTGAGCTACAATGTCAGTTCGGGGGTACGAACCCCGATCGGCGGCGTCACGCCTTACGCCATGAATTCACTGATTTACAGCACCGCTACCGACAATTTCCTTTGGGCTACACTCAACGCCTCCAATGACATTGTACGTATCGGAGCGGGAGCTGGAACGGTGGTTTATGATATCGCAAATCTGCCCGTAGGAAGCAACAATGTGGGTGTGGAACTTCCTAATGCCTATATGCTCATCTACACTAGTAACGCAAGCGAGTTTTATGTGGTGGACGTAGACCCTTCGCGCCCAACATTCCTGGAACTCGTCGACCCGACGAACGGCTATGCACTGAAAACCGGGCCCAATTACGGAACAACGGTCTCCGCCGGATTTAACTCCTCGGACATGGCCTTTCTGACCGCCACAGGCCTGGGCTACGGTATCACACCAACTAGCAACATTACGACACTTAATCCTGCGACCGGCGTTGTAACTACCAACGCTACTCCGGTGGCAGGCCTGCCCAATGCCAACTACGGTGGTTTGTTCAGCGATAAAGCCGGCAAACTTTACGCATTCAATAACGCTACGGGCGGGTTCTACCGCGTTGACCCTGTTGCCAACACGGCCACATTGCTCTCTACCAGCCCGGCGTCAGGCGGAAACGATGCGGCGAGCTGCCCGAATGCATTTGTGGAATGCGATACCGATATTCCGGTAGTCCCGGCCGACGTAACGCTTTGCCCGGGCAATTCTACCAACTTCACTGTCGCACCCGACGGCAATGGGCCGTTCACCTACCAATGGCAGCAAAGCACCAATGGAGGCGGCAACTGGGCCAATTTGCAGACTACCCCATTCACAGGGCCGAATGGCAGCTATTCCGGCGGCGGTACCGCCACCCTCACAGTCACACCATCGACAGTTGCCTGGAACAATTTCCAGTACCGCTGCGTGATCACGAGCAACCTTTGTACAACACCGTCGTCATCTGCCACGATGAATGTATTCGCGGTACCGGGTCAGCCGACACTGGTAGCAGGCACCGACGCACCGATATGCCCGGCCGTCACTTACGACCTGAACCGGTTGGTCGCAGGCCCTGCCCCCGCTGGCAGCACATTGCGCTTTTACACTTCGTCCACACCTTCACCCGCGACGCTCGTGGCTGATCCTACCCAGGCACCTGTGGGCACGTACTACGCACGTTACGAGAATCCGGGCTGCACAGGCCCTGTGAGTCAACCGATTACGATCAGCGGCTGTCTGACACCCTTTGAGTGTGAAAATGGAGTAGCATACCAGGTGGCTGCCGCTGGCGGCGAGACTGTTTCGACGCTTTACGCCTACAACGTGACCAGTGGTACAAGAACGCAGATCGCACCACTCAGCATTCTCGTAAACTCGCTCGTTTACAGTGAAATCGACAACACACTCTGGGCTACCAAAAACGGCACCAACTCCATCGTCCGCATTGCGGCCGACGGTGCGCTAATCGAATACCCTATTGCTAACCTCAGCGGCAACTTCAACGTAGGTACCGGGCTTCCGGGCGGCTACATGCTGGTTTACAACACCAGCCAGCCCCGGTATTATGTGGTCGATATCAACCCCGCGCGAGCGACTTACCTGCGACTGGTCGACCCTGCTAACGGCTATGCATTGCAAACCGGCCCGACCTACGGCATAGCATTGAGCGCAGCCATCAACGTGGCGGACCTTGTATATGAACCGGTTACGGGATTGGTGTACGGGGTAGAATCCGCCAGTGCAAGGCTGGTAACCCTCAACCATGTTACCGGCGCGAGTACCGTCGGAGCGGTGGTGGCAGGCTTGCCTACCGGTACTTCCTTCGGGGCTGTGTTTGCAGACCCAAGCGGCAAACTCTACGCATTTGCCAACGATCCCGGCACATTCCACCGCATTAACCCTACCGCGGCAACATCCACGTTCCTTTCGACCAGCATCACGTCGAATAGCAACGACGGCGCCAGCTGCCCGAACTCCATCCTGGAAAACCTGCCCTTCGATTGCGCGGATGGTATCACCTACCAGGTGGCCGCCTCTGCAGGAGAACCTGTTTCTACACTCTACGCATACAATGTGAATAGCGGCGCGCGCACCGAAATCGCACCGCTGCCGATGACCGTCAACTCGCTGATCTATAATTCCGCAGATAATATGCTGTGGGCGACCAAGAACGGGACCAACAGCATTGTACAGATCGATCGCGAAGGCGGTACCGTGGAATATCCAATTGCGAACCTGCCTGCATCGGGTACTTTCAACGTCGGAGTAGAATTGCCGAATGGTTATATGATGGTTTATCAGACAGGCCTGCCAAGCTTCTATGTAATCGATGTCGACCCGAACCGTCCTTCTACCTATCTGAAACTGGTCGACCCAACAAATGGCTTCGCGCTTCAACCCGGACCTACCTACGGCGTGACGCTGAGCACCCCTTTCGCAGGAGCCGACTTTGCCTACCTGCCCTCGACCCAACTGATCTACGGATTTACAACCGATGCGCGCATTTCGACAATCAACCCGCTTACCGGAGCCGTTACAGTAGGTGGCACGCCGGTATCAGGTTTGCCGGTAGGCAGCGCTTTCGGGGCTGTTTTCGCGGATGCGACCGGCAAGCTCTACGCATTCCACAACGACTCGGGCCGTTTCTACAAAATAGACCCGGTCAACAATTCGGCCAGTTTTATGTCGACCTCGACCCCATCCGGCAGCAACGACGGTGCGAATTGTGTTACCGCAACGATTTGCGATATCGATCTCACCAAGCCTGATCCGGAAAACCAGGTTGCCTGCGTCGCCAAAACCGCCACATTTGCGGTAACAGCCACCGGCACCGGAGCACTTACCTACCAATGGCAGGTAAGCACCGACGGCGGTAACAACTGGGCCAATCTGGCCCCGGGCGGCGCTACCGATGCGAACGGGACCTATTCTGGCGCTAATACCAACACGCTGACCATCACGCCTGCCACTACCGCATGGAGCGGCAACCGCTACCGCGTGATCGTCGACAGCGACAGCGACCTTTGTACGCTCACATCCGCACCAGCCGGCCTGACGGTCAGAACCGAGCAGGAATGTTCACTGCCCGTAACGCTTGTATCTTTCACCGTTTCCAAGGAAGCCGGCACCGCGGTGCTCAACTGGGCAACCACCGAAGAAACCAACAGCGACCGCTTCGAAATCGAACGCAGCCTGGATGCTACAAACTGGAAAAAGATCGCTACGAAGGCTTCACATGGCGAAAGCAGCGTGTTGCGTAAATACGATTTCGTCGATCGTGCACCGGCAGCGGGCGTGAACTACTACCGCCTCAAAATGGTAGACCGCGCAGTGGACACCAAGGACGGCGCTTTCGCGTACAGTCGCATTCTGAGCGTGGAATTCAACAACAACGCATTGCTTGCCGCCTACCCCAACCCGGCCAGCGACCGGTTGAAGTTCAAGGATTTCGCAAAAGTGAAGTCTATTGTCCTGCACAATGCGGCGGGTGTAAAAGTGATCGACCGCAAGGCCGTAACTTCCGAAGGGCTCGATATCAGCAAACTTGCTCCCGGCATATACACGGTAAAACTTACTTTGGCCGATGGCAACCAGAGCGTGCAGAAGGTAATAATAGTTAGATAAACAGTTAAGTATCATAAAAAAAGCACAGGCCGGTTGGTCTGTGCTTTTTTGTATTGTTTGAATTAAAGCTTCGAAAGAGGTTTGGAATCGTTCTGTAATACTATAAACGGCAAATAGACATTCCAATCCGGCTTTACCTCCTCCTGATTGAGAAAACCTCTGGAGTAATTCCCCAGAACGATATCCGGGTCGCCATCGCCGTCCCAATCGTTTACATCCATACAAATCCAGCGACCGTACCGGGCGATGGGGGGAGAAAAGGGCTGGAACTTCAAACCGGTCTTTGATGACTCGTTGCGAAAATACAGGAACTTCTCTCCGGGATTTCGAAGATGGTCGGCGAAGAATGCAATGGACGCGATATCCAGGTCGCCGTCGCCGTCGAAATCGGCTGCCATCGCTTTGGTAGCGCCATTTGCCGGGTAGAACCAGCTCTGTTCGAAACGGTTATTTCCCTTGTTCAGAAATATATAGATGCCGTGATAGGGTTTGAGAATGCGGGAATAATCGCTGTTGTCGCCTGCGGTGTAAACGATATCGGGCAGGCCGTCGCGGTTGAAATCGGCGAGCTGAAAGCTGGACGAGCCATAAACCGGCGGAAAACGACGCAATGGCGTTTCCGAAAAACCGCCTTTTTTGTCATTGGTAAAAAGCCAGATACCTTCCTGCGCGTGGGCGAACAAGGCGATAATGTCCGTCCAGCCATCGCCATTGAAATCGCCGGCAGCCGACTGCGTCGCGCCCGCTACTTCGCGGACAGGTATTTTTTCAAACTTCCCATCCTGCATTTGGCGGTACAAATAAAGCCCCCCCTGGTTATGGCCGAATGCAGAAACCACATAATCCGTCTTTCCATCCTGGTTGAAATCCCCCGCCGAAGTATGTAATGGCCTCTGTAAGCCCGTCACCAAAGGCACCGGATCGTACTCACCCGACGGCTTGAAACGGTAGAGCTCACCCTTCGAAACATCGTAGGCACGCATTTCGCCCACGGCTGTCACAACGGGTTGCCGAAGCGGACCGCCAGAAAACAGCATATGCATGGCCGGGGACGACAAGGTCGCTTCCGTTTTTTTGCTAAAATCCTGATCCCAGCTTACCAATGCAGGCATTTCGGAACTGCTCGTGTAAATGGCCCTGCCCGCGGAGTCGATGGCGACCATGGTGGTGGTAGCCAGGCGGGATGTGTCGTTGGCAGGTGTTTTTAAGGAAAAACCGGCCCATTCCTCACGTACGGGCACAGGCGGGCGCGCGGCGGACAACTGCGCGGGCGCGAGGGAATCGTAATAGGCTACGATCTTCATCCAGTCGGTAATGAGCATGGCCGAGCTGTCGTTGGCAAAGTACTGGTTCCTCTGCCACACTTCGATCCCGAAATACTGGGCCATTACCGGCAGCACCCGATTTTTCCAGGTATCCTTATCGAGCAGCTCCGGCGCCACGGGCAAATGGCAGGTGCTGCAATACTTTTGTGCCGCGTCCCTGCCCTCGGCCAATTCGCCTGTGAGCTCTGCTTCACCCGACTGCCCCGTTGTGCCACAGGCCTGTATGCAGGCCGCCGCAACAAAAATCCCGATCGGTAATCCCGAAAGCCATTTAGACAATTTCATATTCAAATCCATAATACCTCCTATTATAAGCAAAAAGGGGCAGTTATGAACCGCCCCTTTTGAGAAGGTCGCCTACCTTGGTATTAGCTTGTTATTGATAACCTGGATTTTGCTTCAATGGAGACTCGCCGTTCCGCGTGCTGATGTCGATCTGAGACTGCGGGATCGGGAAGTACTCGTTCACATTTTTCAGGAATTTTCCGCCTCTTACGTCGGGCGTGATCTTGCCCTCGAATACTTCCGTATCGGTGCGCGGAAAAACGGGCACTTTACCAGTTTTGCTGCATACTTCCATCTGCTGCGCGTCTTCGGGTGCCTTCACGACAAAACTGGTACCCAATAACCTGGTAACCAACTCATTCGAACACACCACAAACGGGCGGCGGCGGTTTTTGATTACGGTAAAAAACGCCGCGACGGCTGACAACGACGCGCCCGGCCTGAGCCATAGGCACCGATTGCTCATTGATCGTGAGTTGAGAAATCTGGGAGTAGCTGAAACCCGAGATGATCGTAGAGCCGTTCCGGCGGGACTTTCGATCGCGGTTGTAGGGAAAAATCTGCACGGATCTTACAAAACGGGGAACGACACCTGTCTATATGATTTGTAGAATTTATTCAAAAACAATTCCAAAAAAGTAGAATTAATTAACTTTTCAGTATACTTGCGGGCACAAACATTTAGCCAATACTATTTTTATGAAGAAAAATCTCCTCCGCCTGTGGCTGCTCATGATCCTGACAGCCATGTCCTTTTCGTGTAGCGACGATGACGACAAAACCCCCGAAACCATCAAGCTTGAAGATTCCTGGAAGGATGGCTGGACTTCGCAAAAAGTACTCGACCTCACCAAGGGTAAGCGCCCCGATCCGTCCGTATATCTCAAGCAGAACTACATCGACTTCCACCTCGCCCAATTCAACGGCGGCGCGACCTATCTCGTCACCAAAAAGGCCCTGGACGATTACGGCCGCGATACGCTGGGGTATCCCGACAATACCCAATTTGTCATGACAAAAACCGAAATGGACGCTATGTTAACGAAAACCGGCAAGGATATCGGCAAGATCGAAACAGAACTGGGCATACCCGCCGGTAGCTGGAAGGGCAAGGAAATGGTGCGGATATCGATCCCCGACCCCAAAGCATTGAATGTACGCGTTCCGTCGGGTAATGAAATGGGCGCCAACAGCCTCTGGCTACCAGGCGGCCACCTTCCGACAGGCTATTCCGAAGCGGTCGTCAACAAGATACCGAAGGGAAAATATACAGAAACACCACTATAACTATGAAAACAGGACAGCACGTCGGGTTACGTGCCGTCCTTTCTTTTTTGACTTATATTTAACCCCGCATAACGCTTATTTACATGAAAGAAATTGCCAAGGAAGCCTGGAATTACACTTTTTCCAAACAACAATCCGGAGACTATATCCTGTCGGTCGTATGCGGAGGCGTAGGTTTATTTGATTTTGTGATCCGCCTCACAGCCGCGCAAATAGCCGACTATGAGCGGGAAGGCATTCCCTACATTTCCCGGCTGGCCGAACAGGTTCGTCACGACCAGACGCCGTTCAACCGGCAGAAGGCCTGACCCCACACGTCCCCTTTCCCAAGCTGATTAACAGAGTTTGAAGGCCTCCCGGGGCCTTTTTTCTTTTTTCCGTGCAACGTTTCGGAAACTCGGTCGTCATTGCATTGCATCCGCTCCGGCGCTCCGGCGTTCCGGCGCCCCGGCCACCCCACCACCCGGTGGATGCAGATCGAACAGTTGTTAATTAGCCATGTATGAAAACACCCCTACTCACCCTGGCCATCCTGGCCCTCACCATGAATTTCCTGTCGGCCCAGCATGTTCGCATTTCCGGCCTGCTGATGGACTCCACAGCCAGTAAACCTGTCGAATTCGCGACGGTGGCGTTGCTGAAAGACGGCAAGATCACCGAAGGCGTTACCGCCGATGCCAAGGGTCGGTTTGTATTTGCCAAAGTTGCGCCGGGGGTATACATCGTCCAGGCCTCGCTGATGGGTTACACCACGAAAACCTTCGGCCCCGTCCATGCCGACAAGGAAGATGTAGAAATCGGCATGATCAAACTCGCGCCAGCTGCACAGAACCTGAAAGAAGTGACCGTCAGTGAGCAAAAAGCACTCTTCGAGGAGCGTTCCGACCGGATGGTTTATAATGCGGAAAAGGACATTAGTATCAAAGGCGGCGACGCTACCGATGTTTTGAAGAAAATACCTTCCATTGCGGTGGACATCGAGGGCAATGTGCAGTTGCGTGGGAGCGGGAATATCAAAGTGCTCATCAACAACAAACCCTCCAACGTCGTTGCCCGGAGTGTTTCCGAAGCATTGAAGCAGATCCCGGCCGACATTATCAAGCAGGTGGAAGTAATTACCTCGCCTTCCGCCAAATACGACGCGGAAGGAACGGCGGGTATTATCAACATTATCACCAAAAAGAACGCGTTGAAAGGGACGAACGGCTCCATCAGCCCGAACTTCGGCCAATGGAACAACTGGCCTAATGCGAGCATCAGCCACCGCAATAAAGGCCTGACGCTCTCCGCGAACGGCGGCTTCAGCGACTGGAAAAACAAACGGTACATGCACCAACTGCGCACATTCTCCAATGCCGATACCCTCACCAACCAGGACCAGATGCAATGGATACGCGGCCGGGGCAAAAACTTTTACGGCTCGTTTAATGCCGATTGGGATATCGATTCACTCAACCGCGTCGGGACGGGGATCAACTATTATAATGGTATCAACACCAACTGGTTCGATATTACTTTCGATGAAAGCAGCCGGGGAGTTTCCGGCCAGTACTTCCAGCGCGACATGCGCCGGACCTACGACTGGCAGGGTGCCACCATCAACTTCGACTATACCCGTTTGTTCAAGAAACCTAAAAGGGAACTCACCCTGCTCATGATGTACTCCTTTGAAGGGGAGGACAGCGATTACGACTCCGACCTCATGGACCGCGACAACGCTATTTACTACCGCGAAAAGAGCTATAACATCAGCAATAACAAGGAAGGAACGATCCAGCTCGACTTCACCAACCCGCTCGACAGCATCAGCACCCTCGAAACAGGTACCAAAACCATTTTCCGGAAGATCCTGAGCGATTACCGCATATCCAGCGCCATCGATGGTTCCAGCGATTTCCGCGATATGCCTGAGCAGGCCAATGTTTTCGACTATGGCCAGCAGGTCACTTCGGCCTACCTCGTTTACAGCCGTACTCCGAAGAACAAATGGGGCATTAACCTCGGCGCGCGTTACGAGCACACGTTCATACAGGCGAACTTCCTGAATGGTACTGCTTCTTTTTCAAACAATTACGGCAACCTCATTCCGAGCGTGAGCCTGTCGCGGAGCCTCAAAAAAAGCCAGCAGGTGCGCGTGAGCTACACGCAGCGCATCCAGCGCCCGCAGTTCTTTTTCCTCAACCCGTACGTCAACCAGGCCGACTCCAAGAACCAATACGGCGGTAACCCCTACCTGAAACCCGAGCTGACGCATTCGGTAGAAGCCAATTACAGCGTATCGATCAAACAGACGAGCATTAATGCGTCCTTTTTCCTTCGCCAGACCAACAATGCTATCGAGAGCATCAGCAACGTCGACAGTACCGGCGTTCTGAAACAGATTTTCCAGAACGTGGCCGAGAATTCCGCCTACGGCCTGAACCTGAGCGCCAATACCAAGCTCATGAAGCAATGGAGCGTCAACGGGTCACTCAATTTGTTTTATAATGTACTGGAAAGCGCCGAGCTCAAAACCCGCAACGCCGACTGGATGTACCGCATCAACCTCAACTCGACGATCGATTTCGGCAAGGGGATCAAAGCGCAACTCTTCGGATTTTACAACTCGCCGCGCGTAAACCTTCAGGGTAGCTACGGCGGCTTCGGGTTCTACAATATTGTATTGCAAAAAGAAGTGTTGAAAAAGAAAGGAACAATCGGGTTCGGATTTGATAACCCTTTCAACCGTACCATCAAATGGCGCAACGACTTCGTAGGCCCGAATTTCGTACAGACGCAGGATATGGCGATGTATCGCCGCGGCTGGCGCCTGAACCTGAAATATGAATTCGGGCAGGTGTCGGGCAGCCAGCGCCAGAAAAAGCGGATCAGCAACGACGACAAGAAGTCTGGTGAAGGAAATAATTAAGGTTCAAAATCACAGCTAAATCGGACTGAATTGGGCCCGGGTTCTCAAAAAACCCGGGTATTTTTTTTGGAAACCGTTTGGTTTCATTTATATTTGGAAACCATACGGTTTCCATTTTATTTTTACAGCCGTTACTACCCCATGAACCAGGTAAGACGCGACGTTTTTCAGGCTATTTCCGACCCTACCCGGCGGGAGATCATCGGTTTGCTTTCCCGGCGAACGCTCAATCTCAACAATGTGGCCGATCATTTCACCATCAGCAGGCCGGCCGTAGCCAAGCACATCCGGATACTAACCGAATGCGGACTGGTGATTGTCCAGACCCGCGGCCGCGAGACATTCTGCCAGGCCGACTTGAAAGGCCTCAAACAGGTTTCCGAATGGGCCAATACCTATCAGGAATTCTGGAACGATAAGCTGGATGCGCTTGAACGCTTCCTCGACGAGAACCCTTCGGATGAAAATCGCTGAACTTTAACCCATAACAACGATGGATTTTGAACCTTTTGTTTTAGAAAGAGTCCTGAATGCCCCGCCGGCTCGCGTATGGCGAGCCCTTACGGATGCGGGCCAGATGAAAAAATGGTATTTCGATATCCCGGACTTCAAAGCGGAGACCGGCTTCGAATTTGAGTTTACCGCGGGGAGCGAAGAAAGACAATACCGCCATCTCTGCAAAATCACGGAGGCCGAGCCTAACCGGAAACTCGCCTACTCCTGGCGCTATGCCGACTACCCCGGCCACTCCGAAGTAAGCTTCGAGCTCATTCCCGAAGGCGACAAAACCCGCCTGCGCCTTACGCACAAGGGCCTGCACACATTCCCGAAAGACCACGCCGATTTCAAACCGGAGAGCTTTTCCGCAGGTTGGAACCACCTTATCGGGAAAAGCCTGGCCGAGTTTGTGGAGCAGGAAGGCTAGGGAATTACCCTTTCCGAACGAAGTTGATCGAATATGCGGTAGAACATCCGTTCAGTATCCGCATATTCGTGAAAGCCCAGCCGCCTGGCCTTGGAGCCGTCTGCGAGAAAATCGTAATCCCAGGAAAAGACGAAATCCCCGAATGGCCAGGCGGACAATGCTTTGTAGTCATATTGCAATCCATGGCGCTCGCGCAGCGCCTCCCACACAGGCGCCTTGTCGCGCATCACTTCCGCGAGCGGGAGCTGCACGGGCGGGGCGGTTTCCAATCCAAAATAGGCCCCGAGTCTCGGCCAGAGTTCTTCCCAGCGGAACAAGTCCCCATTGTTGATATTGAATGCCTGGTTGGCCGCCTCCGGCGAGGTAGCAGCCCACACGGTTGCTTTCGCCAGCAGGTCGGCGTCGGTCAGTTCAATCAGCGGATGATAGGCGCCGGGTTTGCCGGGAAACCGGAAAGGGATGTTCAATTCCTTGCATATGGAGGCGTAAACTGCGATCAGAGATATCAGATTGAGCGGATTACCCGGCGCAAAACCACCCACCACCGACGGCCGGATCGCCGACCAGCTCCACGACTTGCCTGCCTGCGCCGCGGCAATATACCGCTGCTGTTCGGTCATAAACTCGGGCAGCATAATGGGTGGGTCGTCCTCCCGCGCCGGCGTCCGGAAGGGGCCTAAATGCGCTCCATACACTTTGTAGCCCTGCATAAAGCTGACATGTTCGAGTTTAGGAGAGATTTCCCCGATCGATTCCACCACATTCCGGAACATCGCCATATTCGGGGCGACTAGTTCGGCCCAGGTCGGCTTGTCCTGATAGGCTGCGTAAAAAACGTGGGTTACGGCATCCAGCGCCGCAAATTTGGCTGCTACGTCGCCCTCATCGAGCAAATCGACGACGATAGTTTCGACATTCCCCGGGAGTGGCTTTCTCGATGTTCCGATAACCTTCCAGTCGGGCAGCGATTGCAGATACGCAACCAGGTTTTTACCAATTACGCCGCTGGCGCCTGCTACCAGGGCTGTTTTTGAATGCTCCATTTGATCAGGCCCGGTCAAGAGGTTGTGTCAGATAGATCTGCGGATTAGTTTCCAGCTTTTCCAGGGATTCGCCGAATGCACGAATGTAAGGTTGCCCGTTATGGGCATCCAGCCCTTCACGACTTTCCCAGATTTCCTGAAAAACGAACACATTCGGATCATTATCATCCTGATAAAGATCATATTGCAGACAGGCTGGTTCCTTTCTGGATTCGGTTACCATGGTCAACAGCATCTCGCGGACCTCGTGCCGTTGTGCTGTCCTGCTTTTGATGACGGCGGTGAGATATATGGGCATGGCTACGCTGCGGTTTCGATTTCCAGGTTATTAAAGACCCCGGCTAAATGCGCCAGGTACTGATTTTTGTAATCTCCGATACGTTCCGGCGTAGCATTCTTTTCAAGGTCGTGGAAATGCATGGTTGGCAGCGGCTCCATTCCGGTGAACGCATTCATACGGTGGAAACCGAACATCACGCCTTCGTCGACCGAATGCCCGCGGAAGAACTCACCGGGTAATGTGAATGCGGTATCCGGCGCGTTCCAGGTGGTGGTGAGCATATATTTGCGCCCGTGCAGCATTCCGCCAGTGCCGTAATTAATGGCCGGATTATCCGTTTTGCGGCCGTCGCTTCGGTAAATGCCTTTGCGGTGGCCCGCGGTGAAAACGATATCGATATATTCTTTCAGCTTGTAAGGCATTGAAAACCACCATACAGGCGTGTGGTACACGACCACATCGGCCCATACGAACTTCTTCACCTCCTCGTCCGGGTCGTAGGGCTGGTTAATGTCCGTTACTTGCAGCTCGAAGCCATTTTCTTGGGTAAAATAGGATTGGTCCAACCCTGTCAGCGTATGGTTGAATTTCCCTCCGGAATGCGCGAAATACTGACCGCCGTTAATGACAAATATCTTTTTCATTGTTTTGTTTTGATTTTGACACTACAAATTTCCGGCAGCAAAACTCATTATCAAAATAACTTAAATTGTATATTTGTATTATAAAACTTATAGATAACTATGGTACTCAATCTGGAATGGCTCCGTACTTTCAAGGCGATTTATGAAACGGGAACGCTCTCGGCAGCCGCCCAGGAGCTTTTTATATCCCAACCGGGCGTGAGTTTGCATTTGAATTCACTCGAAGCCTACACCGGGCACAAACTGTTCGACAGGTCGCCACGGAAAATGGTGCCCACCGAGAAGGGAAAGGTATTGTACAACTTCGTGCTCGACCCGCTCCGGAAGCTGGAAGCTGTTGAGCAGCATTTTCATAAAAGCTCCAAGTCGGAGCGCCCGACCATCAGCGTCGGGATGTGTTTTGAAACATTCCAGTACACGCTGGAAGAGCATATTCCCTCGCTTCCTTTTAACCTCATCATCAAATTCGGGGAGTACCCGCAAATGCAGCAGGACCTCGATAACGGCCTGCTCGACCTGATCGTGACGCCACAGCAGGGCCAGCAGCAGAATTTGCAGTACAAACCATTTTCAAAAGAAAGGATCGTGCTCATCGCCGGCGGCCAAACGGACACCGGACCGCTCATCGATTTGCTTGCGGAACCCCATAAAGCGGCTGCGGCCAACTGGCTAAAACAGCAAATCTGGTACAGTACCGCCGCCGATATGGAGCATTTGAAAAATTTCTGGCTCAAAAATTTCGACCAGCACCCCGATTTCCGCCCCAACTACATCGTACCCAACATTTGCTCCATCATCCGCTGCCTCAGCGACGGCGAAGGCTTCTCGATTGTTCCGCATTTCCTGTGCGTGGAAGCGATAGAAACCGGACAGATCCAACTCGTGTGGGAAGGCAGCACGCCGCTGGAAAACACGCTGTATTTCGGAACCAGGAAAAAGACCATTTACCAGAAGGAAATCGAGCAGTTGCAGGATTTGTTTGTGAGTAAATGGAAGGCTCCGGAAGTAGTTGCGTTAGCCTTAGCCTGACACAAAAAACCCCGCCCGGAATGAACCGGACGGGGCGTCGATGAAGTGCCGGACTAACCGCTTAAATACGCACATTAATCGTAACATCGATATTGCCGCGCGTCGCTTTGGAATAAGGACAGGTCTGGTGGGCCGATTCGATCAGGATGCGGGCCGTTTCTTCATCGAGGCCGGGCAGGCTCACATTCAGGCGGGCTTGCAGGAAATATTCCCCCTTGCTCGCGCCAAGGTCGACCTCGGCATCAACGGCAGTACCTTCCGGCAAAGTGATTTTTTTCTTCGCCGCGGCAATGCCTATTGCGCCGATAAAACATGCGGACCAGCCGGCTGCGAAAAGCTGTTCAGGGTTGGTACCCGCGCCATTGGAGCCCGGTGAGGACAATTGAATGTCGAGGTTGCCGTCCGAACTGCGTGAAGCGCCGTCGCGGCCGCCTGAGGTGTGGGTTTTGCCTGTGTACAGTACCTTATCTATGGTGGTAGTACCTGCTACGTGGGTGATTTCGATAGTTTCCATGAATACGAATTGATTTTGTAGTCTTATAATAGTTTGTAATTCAACTCAAAACCGGCGTTTCTGCTGCGATTTCTGATACAAATAGACTACATAACCGTCGCAACCAACACCGCAAAATAACCGGACTGGGCATATTGAAAGGCGAACCGGACAACCGCCGCCCCGACTTCTCCAACCCGCTCGTGCAAATCTCATGATTTGCACGTACTATTCGCAGGCCTCCGGGCGGTCGGTACTGCAAAAGCGCCCCGCTGTTACCCACCGGCCGGAGGCCTGCGAATAGCTACGCACGAAGGTTCACCTTCGCGCCATTCGATTAAAGTACCTTCCTCCCTTTCCTCCCTCCTCCCCCTGTCCACTCCACCCCCGAATCTGTCCATTTCGGCCCGAATCCGATTCTTCGCGGCGGTTTGCAATTCTACTTTTGAGAAAAAACAAACCGCAATGAACGCCCTGAAACAGAACCGATACCGAAAAGCTGCCGCAATCATTACCGGCATATTATTTACCAGTTTCGCCGTATTGCAGGTCAACAGTCCCACCATCGAAAACCCGCCGGTAACGTCGGAATTTCATGGGCCGGAAGAGGTAACCGGCATTCTGAAACGCTCGTGCTACGATTGCCACTCCAATGAAACCAATCTGCGCTGGTACGACAAGGTCGCGCCGTTCTCCTACAAAGTCGCTGCCGACGTGGAGGAAGCCCGCAAACGGTTCAATTTTTCGGAATGGGATAGTATTCCCAAGGCGGAGCAGGAAGGCAAGCTCTGGTACATTGTGAACATGATCGACGCGGGCCGGATGCCCCTGCCCGAGTACACAGCCACGCACCCGTCCGCAAAAGTGACGCCTGCGGAGCTCACTATCCTTAAAAACTATGTGACCAGCATTTCGCGCAAGCATTACGCTTCCGGAGATACCGCCACGATTATCGAAAAACCCAAAGTGTCGCACACCCCTACGTCAATCAACGGCATCCCGTATTTCGATGATTACAAAAACTGGAAGGTCATCAGCTCCACCGGCCGCCCCGACAACGGCACCTCTCGCATTATCTATGGAAACGACATTGCCGTAAAAGCGCTGGAACAAGACCAGATCCTCCCCTGGCCCGACGGCGCGGTGATCGTGAAAGTGGTATGGACCAGCCAGGCGCCCGACGCAGACGGCAATGTAAAAACCGGCAATTTCAACAACATCCAGATCATGGTCCGCGACGCCCAAAAGTTCGCCGCTACCGAAGGCTGGGGTTTCGCCCGGTTCAATGGCGTCGATTTGAAGCCCTACGGAGAGACAGCCTCGTTCGCAACGTCTTGTATCAATTGCCACCAATTGGCGAAGGGGACGGGGTTCGTATTTGATATTCCGACGAAGCTCGTTGGAAAGTAACAGCAAGCCACAGACAGCCGTCCAATCACCCGTTCCACGGCGGCTCATTCCCCGTTCCACGGCGGCTCATTCAATCATTCAATCATTCATTATGAAAACCAACATCATCACCTCGCTCCTCCTTTCACTGGGCATTTCAATATCTGCTATGGCTTTTAACTCAAATACGGACTCCCTAAGTACCGAAAAAACGGCCAACAAAGGTTTCGCCCTCGTCGAACTCTTCACCTCCGAAGGCTGTTCGAGCTGTCCGCCGGCCGACAAGCTGCTGGCGAAAATCCAGGAGGAGAATGCCGGCAAGCCGGTTTATCTCCTTGCATTCCATGTCGATTACTGGAACCACCAGGGCTGGCGGGATGTGTTCAGCAGCCGGGATTTTACGAAACGTCAGTATCAATACGCGAGCTGGCTCAACCTGGAAACGGTTTACACGCCGCAGGTAGTCGTAAATGGCAGGCGCGAGCTCATCGGCTCGCAGGAAGAGACGCTCAAACGTGCGTTGAATATCGAACTGCAATCTGCGGCACCTGCGCAACTGAACGCGGAAGCCCATATAGAAGGCAGCAAACTGAAACTCGCATACAATACGACTAATGCGGCCCGCGGCGTGGTCTTGCAGGTTGCATTGGTACAAAAAGTAGCGCATACCATGGTGAAACGCGGCGAGAACGCGGGCCGGTTGCTACCACACGTTCAGATCGTCCGGCATATCCAGGGTTTTGCCGCCGGTACAAGCGGCAATGTGTCCGTGAACCTTCCCGAAGGCTTCAACCCGAACGAATGGGAAGTGATTACCTTCCTGCAAAACACCCTAACCGGCGCTATCATGGCCGCAGACCGGCCACAAGTGCCGAATGCCGATCTAAGTTTTGACTAACACCCACCCATACCGCAATCGACCGTCAACGGTCAACAAATAAACATACTCATGAAAAGCCTCATTCTGATCTTCATCTCCGCCGCGCTGGCATTGGCAGGCTGTCAGGAACCGCGCAAGCTCGCACCCGCTCCCGAAACGATCTTCGACGACCAGGGCCTGCACGTCATCACCTCCTTCTACAACGACCGTACCCGGACGATTTCGGTGCTCTACGGCAACGACGACGCGCTCGCGCATGCGGGTAAGGAGCGCGGCGCGCGCGGCGTAGCGACGCCCGGCGAAGTTTTCAAGCTCGTGACGTGGGACCTGAAGCAAAATCCGCTTTGGTTTGGCAGCAATATCAACGGCGGGTTGCAGTCGGTGGAAACGGTTGTGGTTACCGCCGGCGAATCAGGCCCTGCCATTGATTATGCGAAAGAGGGCTCCATCCCCAAAAATGGCGAACGTGCCGTTTTGAGCAATGCAGATCGGATTAGTTTTATATTTGCCCAACGGGCGTCTGTTTTTCCGTAAACCGGTTCACGAACAATCATGGTACAAAAGACATTCAGGGTTTCGGCGGTGATCGTCTGGCTCAGTTCCCTGTCGCTGGGCGTGCTCACTACCGTCCCCAAAATTGCCGAGCAGCATCCCAACGGGTTCGAGGCGATTACCAGCGCGTTGATCACCACGTCGTTTACCTTGTTTGTCTGGTATTTCAATATCTATTCACTGCCTAAATTCACGAAGGAGCACTCGTCCACAGGCTTTTCCTATCGCCTGCTGTTCCGGAGCATCGCCCTCGGGATGGTGCTCATGTTCCTGATGGTAGGCGCACAGAAACTGGCAATCCCGTCGCTGGATTTCGGGCCGGTGGTACTGATGTTCGAAGTGCGCGGGATCATGATCAACCTCATCTTCTATATGCTGCTGCACTTGCTCTACCAGACACACCGCAACCAACAGGTAATCCTCGAACTCGAACGCAGCAAGGCCGATAACCTCGGCGCACAATATGAATTGCTCAAACAGCAGGTCAATCCGCATTTCCTCTTCAACAGCCTCAGCACCCTGAAATCGATGGTGGAACTGGAAGACAAGAACAGCGCGGATTTCATACTGAAACTTTCCGACTTCTACCGTTTTACATTGGAAAACAGGAAACTAGACCTTATCCCGCTGTCGGAGGAAATTGAAATACTCGATGCCTATATGTACCTGCTGAAAGCGAGGTTCGAAGAGGGTATCGAGCTGGAATACCGGATACCGGAGGACGTCTATCCCACCTGGATACCGCCATTCACATTGCAACTGCTCGTCGAGAACTGTATCAAGCACAATGTCGTGTCGCTCGATTACCCGCTGCATATCACAATATATGAAGAGAATGGCTTGCTCGTCGTCGAAAACCCGCTGCAATTGAAAAAGAACCCCGAGCATTCGACCGAATTGGGGCTCGACAATATCGACCGCCGGTATTTCCACCTGCTGAACCAAAAAATAGAAATCGAAAACGACCGGGAATATTTCAGGGTCAAACTGCCGCTTATCCATGAAAATCGTAATCATTGAAGACGAAATCAAAACGGCGCGGTCACTGGCGCAGCTGATTACCACGCTCCGCCCCGAAGCCGAGGTGGTAGCCACGATCCAGAGCGTGGAACGGGCCGTTTCCTACCTCACGGAAATGCCGCAGCCCGATCTCATTTTCATGGACATCCAGCTTTCGGACGGTCTCTGTTTCGAGATTTTCGAGGCGGTGAAAGTGGTGCCGCCGGTGGTATTCTGCACGGCTTACGACCATTACGCGATCGAGGCATTCAAGGCCAACGGCATCGATTATTTGCTCAAACCGTTTAAAAAAGAGCACATTGAAGGCGCGCTCGACAAACTCAGCCAGTTGAAGAGCTATTTTTCCAACGAAAAACCACTGGTACCCGAGTTGGAATTGATTTTGAAAAAACTCGGCGAACCCGAAGGCAAAAAGAGCTTTCTCGTTTTCAAGCAAAACAAATACATTACCATTAAAACCGAGACGATCGCATTCTTTTACATTCACAACGAGACTACCTGGCTGCGCACATTCGATAACCAGGATTATACGATTACCCAGCCGCTGGAAGAAGTGCAGGGAATGGTGCCGTCGTCGCAGTTTTACAGGCTAAACCGCCAGTACCTCGTCAATTTCGACGCGGTGAAGGAGGTCGAGCATTATTTTTCGAGAAAGCTCTTTATCAAACTGACGATCCCGACACCCGAAAAACTGCTGATAGGAAAGGAAAAAGTAAGCCATTTTTTGGGCTGGCTGGAAAACCGTTGAGCATTGTACAAAAAAATCCATTGAACATAAATATGAACAATGGATCTTTAACTACATAACTCAATAGCAATAACTGCACATGGTGCATTAGTTATTGTGCTCGAAATATATCGTTAAGAAGAAGGCGGTGTGATTAAAAATGAATTAAAAATGCGCCTTCCTCCGTCTAGATAGTGATACTCTCCCCTATTTCGGGCAAATGCAGCGTCAGGCCCGCGTTGCGGAACGCCTCGATCGCCGCCGCCTTGTCGACCTTGATAAACCCGAAGGTATCGTAATGCAGGCCCAGAACCTGGGTCACCCCGAGCAATCCTGCCGCCTCGATGGCATCTTCGATGCCCATCGTGAGCACATCGCCAATCGGCAATGCCGCAAAATCCAGCTTCGCCCACTTGGGAACGAGCGTCATATCGAGCGTCAATGCGGTATCCCCGCTGTAATAGAAGTTGCCATCTTCGGTTTTGAATGCAAAACCCTCCGCCACACCGGCATAGCTGCCGTCCTGGAAGCTGCTCGAATGCACGGCAGCAGTACCTTTCGCCGTTCCGAAATCGAACGCCCATTTACCGCCCGGATTGAGCGGGTGCACTTTTTTCACGCCCTGCGCACCGAAATGCGTGTAGAGTTCCCAGCTGCCCACTACCATCGCATCGTTGTTGTTGGCAATCCTCACCACGTCGTGCGAGTGATCGAAATGCCCGTGCGAAACAAAAATATAATCCACGCTGATGTCGTCCGGATTAATGCCGCTGGCAAGCTCGTTGCCCGAAATAAAAGGATCGAACAGAATGGTTTTGCCTCCCGCAACCACGGAGAAACAAGAATGTCCATAATAGGTTATTTTCATCGTTTCCGTTTTTGGTGTAATAATACAGCCCTCGCGGGAGCTGTCAAAATGATCCACGGATAAAAGTCTGCGGTGCCCGTTACGAATGCTTAATCGTCCATTATTGCCATTTTGGCCACATGTAACCGAAGGTGCTATGAACCAGTATTTTGAGAAAAAAATCCGTCGGGCAGCATTGTTTATATATAAAAGTAATTCTACATTTGTGAGCTTTCCTCGAAGCGAACTAAATTCACTTTAATTCTTTCTTGACTATGAAAAAACGTTTTACCCTCGTCTCGTTCATGTTTGTAGTGATGTCAGCAGGCCTGTCGGGCCGTGCCTTAGCGCAGACGGATACGCAAACCGACAACCATCAGATCTCCGTGGTTGTACCCACAGTGGCTTTACTTGATCTTGAAACTGCGGCAACCAAAAATTTCACCGCCAGTTTTACCAAACCTGCCAACGATGAAGCAGGTGAAAAAATCGTAGCACCTGCCGCCAATACCACCATCTGGCTTAACTACACGTCTATCCAGGCAGGAACGACAACCAAGAAAGTGAATGTAAAGGCCACCCCGTTGGTAGACGGTGTTGACATCCACCTCGTGGCAGCCACCGCGGTGGGCGGTGCTGGTACAACAGGAACGCCAACAGCAGGCTTCAACCTGTTGACGACCGATCAGATGCTCATTTCCGACATTGGCAGCGCCTACACGGCCTCGGGACCTACCAGCGGGCACCAGCTCACCTATACTTTCATTGCCGATGACGCCAACTACGCAAACCTGCGTTCGGGGTCTACGACGGTTACCGTAACTTATACGCTCGCGGACAATTAAGATTCCGATGAAATGGATTGCCTTACTCAGCATGATACTGCTGATGCCCCGGCATACACGGGCATCAGTAGTGATCTTGAACGGATTGACGCACAACCATAGCATTCCGACAGCCACCGCGAGGGTTCAGGGAGTTATCAAAGTCAAAAATGACGGCGGAAAAGACTCCCGTATAATGGTATACCGTCAGGACCTCGTTTCGCAGTGCGATCAGCAGGCGGCTTACCCGGAAGTGGGCAGCCACAGCAGGTCGCTCGGAACGGGCCTGAAAACGAATATCGACGAGCGGGTGATCGCCACTGGCGAGGAATACGACGTACGGTACACGATCGAAGCCGATCCGAACCGCCAGCCGGGTACCTACTGGGAGGTGATCATGGTGGAAGTAGCCGACCCCGTGCGCGAAGAAACGCACAGCGGCATCCAGGTCAATTCGAAAGTACGCTATGCCATTCAGGTGATCGTGGACATCGGACCGGTGGAAGGGCCGCCGCTGTCCTACGAAAAGATCGCCTACGAAAAGGTTGCCGCCGAGCTGGCCGTTCTGAAAGTCGTTTTGAAGAACAACGGCTCCTACGGCGCGCGTACGAATGTGATCCTCGAAGTTTACGACAGCAACGGCAACAAACTCAAAACCACGCAGCCAAACTCCCGCATGCTTTACCCGGGCAGTTGCAGTACGTTTGAGATACCTGTTACCGACGTGCCGAAAGGCAAATACGACTGCGTGATCATCGCCGACACCAAAAGAGACCTGTTCGGTTCGAACATTTCTTTACAGGTTGAATAACCCTCCTCTTCTATTGTACCGGCTCATCGCCATATTGATTTTGATGACAGCACTGAATGGTTATGGACAATCACCAATAACCGTCAGCCTGGCCAACGCATCGCACACCGATGTGCCGCGCACCGCTGTGCCGGGCGCCGTTGCGCCGGGCGGGCATTTCACGTTGTTTTTTGACGTAAAGTCCTCCTCACCCTTACCAGATTCGCTGCGGGAAGAGATACAGCTGCCTGAAAAATGGCGGCTGCTTTCCCGGCGACGCCCCGTAAGGACTGCCGCCGACCAAAGCTTACGCTACTTTTACGTGATAGGCACGCCCGCAAGTTGTGCGTCGGGCGATTACCAGGTAAAGTTCCTCGTGCATACGGGCGACGTGCATACGGGCGACGTGCATACGGGCGACGTGCACACAAGCGACGTGCATACAGGCGGAAGGCAAATCACCACGCAAGTTTCACTGACAATCAAGCAGATCCGCAGCATCGAACTATTTGTGGTGACGCAGCCCGAGTTTATCCGCGAAGGCGACACGCTTCGGCTTACTTACCTGATCCGCAACTCGGGCAACAACCCGGAGAAGTTTCTTTTAAAGTCCGACCACGGCAAGGTCGACAACATAACCGACAGTCTTACCCTCGAACCCGGAGCCGGCACCAATGTAACTGTCTCCCAAGTCATCCCCGTAACGGACCTTAATGCATGGCAAGCCTCGTCTAACCTCTCGGTCATGATGACGGGCGGTGCGGAACCGGTCTATTCCGCTACCAGCATACCTGTATTTTCCTCCAAAATCAGAAAGATCGACCGCCACTTCCGCTTTCCGGTGGAAATAGGCGGTGCGTACCTGTCGTACCGCTATGGCGGCAGGCATGATATGGCCTATCAGTACCAGGCCACCGGCAAAGGTTTCATCGACCAGAAAGAGCGTCATTATATCGATTTCACGCTCCGCGGGCCCAATCAGTTCGTATTCCCGGCGATAGGCACCTACGACCAGTACTCGCTCGATTATTCCTGGCGCAAACGCCTGTCCGTCTCGGCGGGCGATTACGTTTTGCAGCTCAACAACCTGATGGAATTCGGCCGTTTCGGGCGCGGGCTGCGCGTCGAGCAGCAGTTTAAGAAGGTGGCCTACACCGTATTTTACCAGAAAGCCCGGTTTTTCATGAACCAGAAGGATGCATTTGGGGGAAAGTTTATATTCAAAATCAATGAATCTGCCAATGTTGGGCTCCATTATGCTTCCAAAAATGTGCTTTTCCACCAACAGCGCTTCTGGTCGCATATGACAGGCCTCGCAGCGACCATACACACCAGGGAATTCCATTTCGAAAGCGAACTGAGCACCGGTCGGGCGATCGGCAAAACGGATTACGGTGCTTTTCTGCGGCTTCAACTGGCCAAAAAATGGATCAGCATTACGAGCAACGTCATTTATGCCGGAAAACACTTTTATGGTTTTTACAACAACAGCCGGCTGTTCAACAACAATATAGGCTTCAACATTACCCGTAAACTGACCATCGGCGCCAGCAACAACTTCTCCGATGTAAATCCGAGCCTCGATGCTAACCTGTACAGCGTATCGCCGAAAGACCGCAGCTACATGGGTTACATCTCCTACCAGCCCAACCAGCGGAACCGCTTTTTCCTCTTTTATTCCAAAGCGGAACGGAAAGACCGGCAGCAGCCGGCAGCATTTCATTACTCCGAAAATTTCAGTAATTTCTCCTATAACCTTTCTTCCCAAGAGTTTACCCTCTTTTATCAGGGCCGTTATGGTTATTCCAAAAATCACCTGGCGCCCGACAACACCGGACAGAACGAGTCGTTTTCGAACCTTATCCAACCGACTGTACGGCTGTTTCCGTGGATTTGGGTAGGCGGGTATTTCGAACACCAGCATACCAGCAAATTTTCTACCTCGGGCGTGGTCGAAAATTTGTTCTTTTACGGAGGAAATGCCCGGATCAATATCAAAAGGAACCTGTATGCGAGCTTTCTTTACCGCAATAATTATGCGCCCGACGAGCTGTACGTGAGAAGAAGTTTCCTGGACGCCTCTGTCATCCTGGATCTGAAAAAACACATTTTCTCACTCTCCGGCGGCCGTTCCTACATTCCCAACGTAGCCAACACCGCGCAGAACACGCTGTTTTTCAATGTCAGATATGTTCTACGACTGAATGTGCCGCTCGGACGGAAAAAGAACATCGGCACGGTGAAGGGAAAACTCACGGGTTTGGGCTACCGAAAGCAGGGTAACCTCATCCAGCTCGGCAGCCACAAGTTTATGACCGACAGCACCGGCATGTTCTCCTTCGCGGGCGTGGCGCCGGACCGCTATTACCTCAGTATTATCCAAAACGAATCGGGCAGCGAGGGTGTGGTGCCGGTGGTGCGGATGCCCATGCTGGTAGATGTACGGCCCGACAGCCTTAATGTAGTGGAGATTCCGTTGACGCGCACGGGAGGTATTGCCGGCAGGATCGAATTTGTAAGGGCCAAACAGAATGGCCTGTCGTCGGTACTCACCGAAAAGCCTCAGGTGCTGGTAAAACTAAATGGCGAAAACGGAAGCTACCTCACCGAGCTGAACAACAAAGGCGAGTTCTCGTTCCGGGAAATACGGCCAGGCAGCTGGGAAATATCGGTGTTCATCCCCGGCGGCCAGGACCGGTTCGTGGTGGAAGAAAGCAACCGCCAGCTCACCGTAGAAACGGACAAAACGCTCGATCTGACGTTCCGAATCAGGCCGAACGAGAAGCGGATCCATTTTTCGGAAAGGAGTTTTGAAGTATCTGTCAAAAAATGAAGTATGCAATGCTCATATACTGTGTGTTATCCGGTCTGGCCTCATGCGCACAGACGGTCGCGACCGTGGACGTGAGCCTTACCATGCCGTCGGTAGCCCTGGTGGACATTCTACCGTCGAGCTCCAACAGCGTTACCCTGCAAATGACCGCGCCGACAGAAGCGGGCAACGCCGTCGGAACAGGCACCTCGAACAATGCCAACTGGCTCATATTCACTTCGGCGGTCGCCACCGGGGCGTCGCGGAGCATTAAGGGAGATGTGATAGGGACCTTGCCAGCAGGCATTCGGCTACGCCTGGATGTATCTGCATACGTCGGTACGGGACAGGGCTTCACAGGCGGCAACAGCTACGTTACGGCCAACAAATACCTGAGCAACACGCCTGTTAGTTTCATAGATAACATTAAAGGTGCCTACACCGGCATCACTTATGGCAGCAGCGGCTTCCAGCTGGCCTATTCACTTGAAATACAGACTTATGCCAATATCCGAAGCGGCACGTCGAATGTGACGGTACGTTACACTATGGTCGACAACTGATGAAATACATTATCGCATTCTGCATTGCCGGCCTGAGTGCCTTCGGCGCTTCGGCGCAGACGATTTCGATCAACAGCGGAACGACGTGGTCTATCCCCTCGCTGTCGTCGACGATCACCAAGGCCGGCAAAAATTATGAGCATATCGAAACCAGTAGTGCCTCGCAGACTTTGCTGAAAGTGAACGCCCTGATCGGATGGTCCATCTCCGCACACCTCAGCACAACCTCCAACTGGGACTCGGCGCTTAAGCTGTACGTGCAGCGTACCGGCAACGGCACAGGCATCGCGATCGTTAGCGGAGGCACCACCTACATTCAGCTCACCAGCACACCACAAGTTTTTTTTACCGGCCTTCTCAATCTCCTCGCCCACCGCGACAATATCCCCATTCAATACAAAATCGAAGGCCTGTCGGTGATGTTGCCTGTGAAAACGTATACGACCACGGTGACTTATACCATTTCGGGGTTGTAGGGGCCGCTTGGCCCTGACCGCTGACGCCGATCCTGGTTTGGTTGACGCTGGTGCAAATCTCCTGATTTGCACAAACGATTCGCAGGCCTCTGGCCGGTCACTACTGTGTCTTCGCTTTGCGGTATAGCCCGGCCGGAGGCCTGCGGATAGCCAGTCACGAAGGAACACCTTCGCGCCATTTTCCGCGGTCGCGCCAAAGGCGCTATTCAAACATCTTCTCCTCCCGTATCACACGAAACGGCTTTTCGAAAAACTCCATCGTCACGCGATTGAACTCTGCGGCGTAATGTATAAGTGTCGAATGCCCTGAATTCGGCAAAATCCACAGATAAGACTTCGGAATAGCCCGCGCAATCTGCACCGTGTGCTCGGGTATGATCACATCATGGTCGCCGCCGATGATGAGGGACGGGCAATGTACCTTGTGGAGTTGTCCGAGGGTGATATTCGGCTGGACGGCCATCAGATGCATCAGTTTTTTCTGGTTGCGCTTCACAGGATCGGAAGTCTGGGTGGAAAGATCGGCGTCCCATTCCAGAATTTTCTTGTACACCCAAGGATCCAATGCGGTCGAATCAGGCCAGAGATTTGCGCCGGTGGAGGCCAGTTTGCGCACCTTTTCGGGATGCCGCAACGCCAGCAGTATTGCATTAATACCGCCATCGCTCCACCCAACGACATTACAGGAATCGATTTTGAGGTGTTCCAGCAATGCGTGCAGGTCGTCGGCCATCATTTCGTAGGACAGCGAATCGCCCGTATCTTTCGATTTTCCCTGCGCGCGGCTGTCGACCAGGATCACCTTATAAGATTTCGCGAATGCATTGACCTGATGCCTGAAATCGTGCATCGAGCCGCCATTACCGTGGATAAACAGTACCGGTGCGCCCGCGCCGTACACTTCGTAATACAACTTCACACCCCGCAAATCGGCGAAATGGCCTGCTTTGGGATTACGGCCCAGGAGCGCAGTATCCGGTTTTATTTGTGCGTATGCGTGCGCACATGCCAGCCAGCATAAGAAGATCAGGAAGTTCTGTTTCATTTCAAATCAGTTTTGAGGCTCGTACTTCCCAAATGTACGTTCCAGAAACGACTCTATCCTGGCTTTCTGCCGCAAATGGTGCCTGAAATGCATTTCCGAAAACTGAAACCATTCCTCCGCGCACAGGTAATGCAAGCCCGGATGTTTCGCCTTTCCGTGAAACAAGCTCCGGGCGATCAAAAGGTCGGTTTCTGCGACAAGTGCTTTCAGGCGCACCAGCCGGTCGATCAGGGACTGCTTGCTGCCCGGCTGGCGGACAAATGCATTGGAAGGAGGCCCTTCCAGAATAGCGTCAGGAAATGTATTGTTGCGTAGCATCGTCCTGGCCTCCGAAGTGCATTCCTCCATGGCATTATCGTTCGACGCCAGGCATATTTTGATCTGGCTGAAATAAAATTCCGCCTCGTCCAGAATATGTATATAAACCTGGCCCAGCGACCATGCGCCCGGCCCCGGCTGGGCCAGCAGTCTGGCAATATCGTATGGTTCCAGCGATTGAAGCCAGATATCGATCGTGTGGTGGTAGTCCTTGATCCTCATATTTTAAGATGTGCTGATGATCTTACAAACCTAACGCGATCGCGGCTGAAAATGCGCGGGGTTTAGCGACAATCAGCGGTGGTATTTGCGCCAAATGCACCACAGACGGTGCGATCAACGGCATTTGTCCTGCATTTCGTAAAGGACTCTTCATAGCGGCCAGGCAGCTTAAAGAATACCGTTCGCGGCAAACTCGCGGGGCGTCATATTGTACAGGTCGCGGAAGCATTTGGCAAAATAGGAAAGGTTGTCAAAACCCACCGCATAGGCCGCTTCCGACACCGAAATACCATCCGAAAGCAATGCGGCCGCTTTTTTCAGCCGGTAGTTACGGATCAGTTCCACCGCCGAAAGGTCCGTTAGTGTTTTGAGTTTCCGGTTCAGGCTGCTATTGCTCATGCCGATCTCGCGGATCAGTTCGGTCACCCCAAAATCAGGGTCGTCGAGACGGGTATCGAGGATATCGTGCAGCCGGTTCAGAAACGGGTCTGTGACCGTTTCCTGGTCCGCCGGTAATGCAGCCGTCGTCGCGAACACTGCCCGCAGGCGCTCGTACAGGCGCGACTGCCTGTCGAGCAGGTTACGTATGCGCAGGCGCAGTTCGGGCAGGTGAAAAGGCTTGGTAATGTAGTCGTCCGCACCGAGTTCCAGCCCCTCCACCCTGCTTTCCAGGGCCGATTTGGCCGTCAGCAACACCACCGGGATGTGGCTCGTTTCCAGGTTGGATTTAATGTGTTTACAAAAAATATAACCATCCATGACCGGCATCATCACATCGCTGATGATCAGGTCGGGCATGATTTCGACGGCCATCGCGAGCCCTTCCTCGCCATTTTTCGCGTGGTAAAACCGGTAATTTCCCGCCATACTGTCGGAAACAAACTCAGCCAGCCCCGCATTGTCCTCCACAAGCAAGATTTTGGACAAATCCCCTTTCCCATGAGACATATGGCCATTTTCACCGATTTTCGGAGCAACATGCTCCGCTACCTGCCGCTTCTCACCCCGGCGATAAGGTAAAGTCACTGTAAAAACGGTATCGAAGCCATCCGCACCGCTTTTTACCGAAACGTCCCCACCCTGCAAGCCCGCCAGTTCCTTCACAATGGCGAGGCCAATGCCGGTACCTTCGTGGTGATCCGTTGGCCGATCGGCCTGATAAAAGCGGTCGAAAATGCGGCTAAGCTGCGCGTCCGGGATCCTCGCACCGGTATTCGCGACGGTGATTTCCGTGCCTGCCGGACCGGCAGCATTCACTGTGACGAGTATCCGTCCGTTTTCATTGGTAAACTTCACCGCATTGGAAAGCAGGTTAGTGACAATCCTTTCCAGTTTTTCATGGTCAAACCAGTAATACCGGCTTTCAAGTCGGCTGCTGAATTCCAGTACTACACTTTTTGCTTCCGCAGCCAGTTGGAAGGTACCCGTGAGCGATTCCACAAAATCCGCCAGATCGCCCCAGGCCGCATCGACCTGCGTGGTACCGGCTTCGAGTTTGGAAAGATCGAGTAACTGATTGATCAGCCCGAGCAATTGCCGTGCGTTCCGGTCGATCAGCGAGAGCCGCTTGCTATCCTTTTGCTCCCGGGGCTCTTCCAGCATTTGCCCGGCGGGCCCCAGTATCAACGTCAGCGGCGTCCTGAACTCATGGGTAATATTCGAGAAAAACCGGGTCTTCATTTCATCCAGTTCACGCAGCTGCGCTGCCTCCCGCGCTTTCAAGTCTATTTCTTTTTGTTTGAAAACAATGGACTGCCGCATTCTGACCCGGTTGACATAAGCCCGCAACAAACCATACGCTACTCCCAGAAAAGCCAGAAAATAGAGCACGTAAGCCCACCACGTCCGCCACCACGGCGGACTGACGCGAATTTGCAACGTCCTGATCTCCGGACTCCAGGCGCCGATCGTGTTCGAGGCATTCAGCCGGAGCAGGTAATGCCCTGGGCGGAGGTCGGTGTATTTGGTCAGGGGCGTTTCAGTTTCGATCCAGCGCTCGTCTACACCTTCAAGCTGGTACCGGTAGCGGATCTTGTCGCTCCGGTTGTATTGCATGGCCGCGAATTCGATCGTCAGAAAGTTCTGCCAGTGGGCCAGATCGAGTTCCTCCATCGAAGCCACCGGCAACTCCCCGGCCGACAGACGCGGCTCCAGGGCTGCATTGTTGATGGAAATACCGGTAATATAGACCGGCGGCCGGTAGCGGTCTTCGTTCGGTTGTTTTGAGTCAAACGCGGTTATCCCCTCTATTCCGCCTAGAAAAATGCGTCCATCGGGCAAAGCGAGTGCGTGGAAACGGTTGAACTCGTCGGCCATCAGCCCATCCTCCCGTGTGTAGGTACGCGTGCGCAAGGTTTTCCTGTTGACCTGGCATAACCCCTGATTGGTCGCCACCCACACATTGCCCTGGCGATCCGGGATCGCAGCGTACACCACGTTATTAGGCAGGCCGTTTTCTCTCGTAAGCCGCTCGCAATGCCCGGTGCGCTTGTCGAAACGGCAAAGACCGCCGCCGAATGTGCCTACCCAAAGCAGGTTTTCGTCGAGCGGGTCGGCGAAGAGGCAATACAGATTGTCGCTGCTAAGCGATCCCGCGCCCTGTCCGTACCTTCTGATCGCGCCCGAGACCTTATCGACACGGTACAGCCCCCGCATGGTCGTCGCGACCCAGAGATATTGCCTGTCTGCCACAACCTGGTAAATACCCGACTCGATTCCGGCTCGGGCCGCGGTCGGTCGGGCCACGGTCGGTCGCACCGCATGCGGGAAACGCGTCCAGACGCCGTTTTTGTAAGAAAACAAAAGGCTGTCGTGCATGGCCCACATGCGGCCGTCAGGATCTTTCGCCAGGCTGATCGCCAGCTCCGACCGCTTGATATCCGTAATTTCCACCGGAAACGGGATACTCCTGATCGCGTGCGTGGTCAAATCCAGTTCGTACAATGGTGTCCTGCCGGCACTGAACCACATTTTCTGCGGGCTGTCGAATGCGTAGCGGAAATTGTAGGAGAAAAGCCCGGCGGGCAACCTGGCCATATCAGTCCCCGGTACTTTCAAAAAATCGCGCAGGAGGTCGGCTATGAAATCGGAGGAATAGGGTTTGGTACTGAAATAGCCTGCCCTGAGGTTATATTTCCGGATTCCCTGCCCGTTGGTACCCGCCCAAAGCACGTCGGAACGATCGACATAAAGGCTTTTGAACTCGTGTACATCCGCCTGGACGGGAAATTCAGCGAGGCTGTCGTCCTTACCAAGCCTGTACAAATGGTTCATCCTGAAAAAATAGACATTCCCCTTGCTATCGGTCACGATAGGATGCCTGTACTGGGCCCGGGTATCTAAACCCAGCTCGCGGATTTGCCCGATGCCGGTAACGGGGTCGAGCAACACCATCCCGGCATTATAGAGTAGCAGCAGGCGCCCGTCGTTCAGCTCCTGCAATGCATTTACTTTCTGATCAATAGCACCGGCGAGTGTGGTCGAGTGGTATTTTACAAAACCATCGGTACCCTGCTTTTGCAAAAAAAGGCCCCTATTGGTAACCGCCCAGATGTTGCCGGCCTTGTCCTCCTTCACAAGCCGCACATGTGCGCCTGCGATGGCGCTGGTATCGCCATCGGCGGCGTAATAGCGCCTTATTTTTTGGGTATTTAAATGAACATATGCCAGTCCGCCGCCGTCCGACATCAGCCAGAGCCGGTGCTGGTGGTCGGCGATCATATCTCTCAGGAAGCGTTCCCCAAACTGTTTCTGGTAAAAAGCCTGGCGCGAAAAGTTGACGAAAGTCTCCCGCACCGGATCGAAGAGGTCGATCTGCCCCTGGTCGGTTGTGATCCAGATTTTCCCGTCGGCGGTGGTTTGCAAATTTTCAAGCCCTAATGACGAAAGCGACATCTCCTGCGTGTCCGACGGTTGGAATACCCTGAAACGGCGGCCGTCGTAGCGGCACAACCCGTCGCGCGTGGCGAGCCACATAAAGCCGCGCTTGTCCTGGACGATGCCCGGCACAAAGCCTTGCGGAAGTCCCTGTTTTGCCGTGATACTTTCAGGGACCGGAAAGCCTGCCGACTGCGCCAGCGCGGCTACCGGCAGGTACCAGCCGACAGCCAGCCAATGCAGGACGAAGACGAGAAACGTACGGAGCATGTAGAATTTCTTCAAATGGCGTGCTTTAAAGCTAATTTACGATAAAACAGCCTTGTATGACGAAAAATGAACAGTTTCTGATTAAAAATTGACAATCCCCGGGCAGTTGCGTAGTCCATATTGCAGCCCAAAAAATGATCACTCATCATTCCGGACCGCGCTATGAATACACAACTACTACGACCCCTTTTCACACTGTTTTGCGCACTGCTGGTAGCCACCGCCGCCCGTTCGGCGGTGATCTATAACCACACCTTCCCCAACAGCAATTTTAATTCCCCGACGTCCATCAACTCCAACCTCACGAGCGCCTGGACGGGGATCGGTGACCAGCCCTATTCGTACAGCTACAATGGAAACAACGCCATGGCCCTCGTTGCACATAATCACGTGTACGTGCTTACGCTGACGATCAAGGAAGGCTACCAGGTGGAACTAACCAGCATTGCTTTCTCCCGGTTCTCGTCGGACAATGCGACATTCCAGATCCAAGTCGACGGCGTCAATTACGGGAACTCGTTTTCGTCGAGTACGGATATGCTTCCTGTTACCCGTACTAAAACCGTTTCCAAACTGCGGAACAGTATGCAGATCAGGATCGCCGTGACCAATAGCACGACTCCCTATCAAAACTATTCGGCTATCGACAATTTCACGCTCAACGGGTCCGTGACAAGTTACGACCCTGCTGCCGAGGCCACACCCGACGGCAACGGGATATTGTATGTCGACCGCAACATCAACACGCCCGGCGACGGCAGCAGTTGGAACAACGCGCTCAAACGCATGCATTACGCCACACGCGCAGCCGCGCTGAAACCGGCCATCAAGCAAGTTTGGGTAACAAATGGCGACTACGAAACCGAAGCAACCGATACGCCTTTTTCCTTGACCGACGGCGTGGCCTACTACGGCGGTTTCGAAGGTGGTGAAAGTGATTTGCGGGAAAGGTCGTTCCCCGGCCAAACCACGCTCACAGGCCAGGGCGGTACCGTCATAACCGTCTCGGGTGCGGGCGGGGCAACACGGCTCGACGGCTTCATGGTTACCGGAGGGACCGGTATACTTGTCGGTAGTGACCGCCGCGGCGGGGCTTTGCACGCGACCAACTCCTCGCTCGTGATCGCCAATTGCACATTCGGCGAGAACGCCACCGACCCTTCGGCAACAGAAGGAAAGGGAGGCGCGATTTACCTGCTCAATTCAAATGCATTTATCCTACAATGCCTTTTCGCCGGCAACTCGGCCAAAGGTACTGCTGGTGGCAAAGGCGGGGCTATTTTTCTCGACAATTCATCCCCGACGATCCGGAACTGTACTTTCTCAACCAACGAGGTGGGCGGCAACGCCGGAGCGGACAACGGAGGAGCATTGTATGCAGCGACGGGCTCGTCGCCCGTTATCGAAAACAGCATTATCTGGAACAACTCCGACCCCGCTTCTCCCGGCAGTGTCAGCAGCATCAGCGGAGGGGGAACGCCGGTCGTATCCTACTCGCTCGTTCAGGGAGGTTTTGCCGGAGGTACCAACATCCTCGATACCGATCCACAGTTTACTGATCCTGCGCAGTACAATTTCGTGCAGCGCAAAGGCAGCCCTGTAACCAATGCCGGCAATCCGGCCACCGATCTGTCTGTTTTCCCTAAAAACACGGACGATACGCCGCTTGGGCTCGACGGTAACCGGAGGCTCACCAGCCAGGCTATCGATCTGGGACCTTATGAAGTAACGCCGAGCGCGATCTGGTATGTAAGTGCGGCCAGCTCGATGCCCGACCCTGCCGGCGATAGCTGGGCTAATGCATTTCCCAATCTGCGGGAAGCATTGAATGTTGCTTCCGAAGGCGACCAGGTGTGGGTGGCACGCGGGGAATACGAAAACGGCGGCGATCAGCTGGCATTCATCCACGGGGTAAAAATGTACGGCAGCTTTGTCGGCACGGAAACCGCGCTCGACCAGCGCTCCTTGCCTATTGCCCACGGCGATCCGTCGACAGCCACCGTGCTAACCTCTTCCGTCGGGCCGTTCATTAACAATTCGGACAACGGCCTGACCCGGGACGATGTATTCGACGGATTTACCATTACCGGTGTAACCGGCAGCGACGGCGGGGCCATGCGGAACCTCAATATATCGCTCACCATTTCCAATTGCGCATTTCTGAACAATTACGCATCGGATGGCGGGGCGATCTACAATGACAATGCTTCGCCGCTGATCATCAACACGATATTCCAAAGCAATGCGGCCATGTTCGGTAACGGCGGTGCGATTGCCAACCGAAACGGTTCAAATACCATTCTGATCAACTGCCTCATCGCGGACAATTCCGCGGGCGATTTTGCCGGCGCGATTTTTAATGACGATGCCCAGGTAACGCTGCTCAACTGCACCGTTTCCGGCAACAATCAGAACTACCCCGGGACTATTACCGGCTACAACGGCCCGGTAACCGTCCGCAACAGTATCATTTACGGCAACGGCAGCGGCATTACCAGCCAGGAAAGTGCCATTTCGGTAACTTACAGCCTTGTGGAAGGTATCGCTGCCAGCGACGCGGACCATAATCTCGCCGGCACCACCAATCCGCAGTTCGCGGGTGAAACCGACTGGGCGCTCATCCCCTGCTCGCCTGCTATCAACCGCGGTACCAACGAACCGCTGCCCGACCTCCCCGCCAACCCGACCGACCTGGCCAGCAACGCACGCATTTACAATGTCCAAACCGATATGGGCGCTTATGAAGTGCAATCGATCGCAGGCCCGGGCACATTACCCGCAGGTGGCGAGCAGGCTACGCTGCCCGTGTACGCAGGCGCGACGGCCATTACCGCCGATTGCAAAACCTTCGCCCTGATCGAACCCACAGGCACGCCCGGCTTGCTGGGTAATGTGACGGTCAAGACTTTCCTGGCCGCCGGGAACACGGTGTCCGAGGGGCAAAAAGTATTTGTAAAAAGACATTACGACATTACCCCTTCCGGAACCGACGGCCCTGCAAAAGTGACCTTGTTTTTCTCGAAACAGGATTTTGAAACCTATAACCAGGCGTACGGCAACGCCAACAATGCCTCCCTCCCTGCAAACCTGAAAGTGGTACAATACCATGGCACCAGTCCGTACGGCTTCCCGGGCACGTATTCAGGGCCCACACAGCTGATCACAAACGTAACCGTGACCGAAAACGAAGACCACACCATGTACCTCGTTTCGTTCCAGGTAAGTGGTTTCAGCGGGTTCTTTATTTCGGGACAATCCGAGGCCGCATTGCCCGTTACGCTCGTTTCCTTTCAGGCTAAAAAACGCGAGAGAGAAGCCTATCTGCAATGGCAGACGAGCTCCGAAATCAATGCCGCCACATTTGAAATCGAGCGCAGCGGCGATGGCAAAAACTGGCAGTACCTGGGCCAGGTAGCTTCGAAAGGCAGGGAAGCGACCCATACCGACTATTCCTATACCGACACCCTTCCAATGGCCGGTACCAACATGTACCGGCTTAAAATGACCGATTTAGACGGCTCCTTCTCGTACAGCCGCATTGCCGTGCTGGAATTTGAAGCGGAGAAGGCCGCGGTCTATCCTAACCCGGCAATCGGCGTATCGGCCGTTCGTATGAAAGGCGTGAAACCTGAAAACGTCCGGAACATCAAACTGTTCGACAGCGGCGGAAGATTACTGCTGCAACCGGGGTTCCGGGATGGTGCCGTGGAGGTCGGCAAGCTGCCGTCGGGCATTTACACCGTTGAAATAAAAATGAAAGATGGCCACCGGCATAGCCTGAAACTTGCGGTATCGCCGTAGTACAAACGCTAATACTCAACGTTCATAACGGGGGCAGGCAGGATTGATTTCACACAAATGTTTCAGATATTCGCCGGTTACTTAATACAAAACCGGCTCCTCTGACTTAGTTGTATGAATAAAATTTACGCTTGCCTCCTCTTTATTATTCTCCATTCTGCTTCTTACGCGCAGCAAATTGAAATCGGGGAGCACTTTCCAACTATTTGCCTGAATACCGCCTACGCATTACCCGTCAACATAACCGGGCAATTCAATGCCAACAATGCCTTTAACATCGAACTCCAACCCGACTACAACAACAATACCATTACCTTACCGGCGATTTTCAAGGACGGCAAGGTCAGGTTCACAGTTCCGGGTGCGGCCATTGAGAAGCCCACGGTCGCGAAACTGCGGATAGTGTCGACATCCCCCGTGGTAGCCTCGGAATGGAACAACAGCACACGACTTCTCGACAAAGGCAATGTGACGCTCACCGTCTTAGGAGAAGACACGGTAAACCGGTACGACAACCTCCCAATTCGTCTTCAGGGCCGCAGCAACTCCTATTCCGAGATTGTACTGAGTAATGGCCAAATGTATTCGTCCTCCGGCGAACTTTCCCACCCTGTCCTGGATTTGGCCCCTATACTCTTGCCCGAAACGCCGGAAATCCTGACGATCCAATCCGCAAAAAACGGGTGCGGCCCGATGACCTCAGACGGCAAGGTAAGCATTGGCATCAACACGAATTCACTGAGAACGACATTCATCGGGCCGATTTACACTTGCCCCGGCACCGATATCAAAGTGAACGCCTCGTTCGATGGCGGTGTGTTGCCGGCGACGATGCGTTACAAAATCCGGATCACCGAATCCGGCACCGAGGGCCAGGCTATCCCCGGCGCCCGATATTACGATCTGCCAGCCACCATTGAGAATAACCAGCTCACTGCCCGGATACCGGACGATTTTAAAGCGAGCCGACGCACGTTTTTCACGGCGAGGGTCGTGACAGAAAACCCGTTCAATGTAGGCTCTCCGGGAAAAGTAGTGTTTGCCATCACGCCCAAACCGCAGATCAAGCTGACGGTCCCGGACCCCACGACCATCGAACCGGGAAAATCCGCTTTCATTAAATACACCTACGCCGGCCCCTTCCCGGCAAGCATTACGCTGAGTGATGGCACCCAGATCTACGAGACAACGGTGTTCGACGACTCGATCAAGTCAACGATCGAAAGAACGCCTACCAAAACGACCGACTATACGGCCGTTTCAGTCGAATCGGGCTGTGGCGTACATACGCTTCAAAACCAGAAAGCCGCCCGTGTGACGGTGAAGGACGGATTGGTTCTCAGCGGATTGAAATCACCTGCCGTCTATTGCGAAGGCGAAACGGTGCGCCTGAAATACACATCTAATGTCGCGATAGCCGAAAATGCCGTTTTTACGGTGCTCATCACCGATAGGTCGGGAAATGAAACTATTGTAACTTCTAGCAGGACAGGTGATGCCATTTCATTTAAAATACCCGCACTGAACAGCGGAAGCAACTATCGCAACAATACCTTTTCATTCCAGGTGCGCTGCAATGCGCCCGCATTAACTTCCATTGCCGTCGCGTCCTTCGCCATCCAGGCCAAACCTGATATCTCGTGGACCTCGGCGGAGGTCACTTCCTTCCCCTCGCCAGCCAACCCAACTGTACGATTTTCCCTGCTCGGCCTCGGGCCTTATACAGTTGAATCGCTGGATGGGAGTATCCAAAAATACCTCGGCGTCAACACGGGTTACACGACGTTGTTCGTGTCCAAAACCGGGGACTACGGTATCAAATCGATTAGCAACGGCTGTTTTGCCAACCCTTCGCCGGCAAAAGTTCGACTGAATGTAGCGAATGAGTCGCCTGCCGCCCCTTATATTTCCGTCAATGTAAAACAACCCTACCACTGCGCGACCGACACGCTCGAACTGGACATTCGCTCCGGCGGGAACTTCGGCGCTTCCAATGCATTCGTCGTGGAAGGTTCGGTATATGGTTGCTGCGATTTTAATGTTCTGTCCGCGGCGCCCGCTAATGGAAAACTGCGGTTCGTAATACCGGGTCTTTCCCTACGTAGTCCGGAGGAAAAAATAACGCTCCGGATTTCATCCACCAGCCCGGTGGTACATAGCCGGATTTTTGTCCTGGATCTTGCCTACCCGATCAACGAAGTAAAACTCCGCTTCCCGGGGCAGATCGACACCGAGCCGCTGATCACCCTGAAGCATCCGGTAAGGGGCATCGTCGAGGTGAACGACCAATCACTGCAGTCGCTTGTGATTTCGGATGGAAAGAAAGACTCAACCGTAGCATTTCCGGAACGTGCTTTCTATTATCACGTTTATGTTTCGCCAAAAGTGGGAGACAATGTTTATACCATAAAATCGATCACGTCAGTATGCGGTACGAAGCAGGTCAATGTTTCCCAAAACGTTCATATTATGCCCTACCGCATCGATTATCCCGTTTCCTATGATAATCCTTACGTGTGCACAGGCAGCGATTTTTACGTGCCGTTCCTGGTAACAGAGCGAGCGCGTACCAATGCCACATTCGAAGTACAGCTGCTAAAAGGGAATATTTTCGGCAAATACAGTGTGTTGAGCCTTCCATCCCGACCTGCTTCCAACGGAATCGTGGCTTCGATCCCTGATACCGTAACGGCGGGCGATTACTTCATCAGGGTCGCATCCAGCGATGGCGCCTATTCGCTGGGGCGCCCCTTCAAGGTAAAATCGCCTCCGAGCGCCATTATTACGGCACCTGGCTATCCCGAAAATCAGCCCATAACCGTCACCGCCGGTGAACGGGTGAACCTCCGTATTCTCATTAAGGGCTCCACGCCCGTGCGCGTGATCGCGGACGGGCTCGATTATACCGAGTATGACTATCCCGAGATCGCCCCTTCCTATTACCCTACCCGAAACACCGATTACACAATCAAATCACTTAGCAATGGCTGCGGGGACGGCAAGGTTTCGAATTCGGTGCGCATACTTGTACCGCCGCAGCTCACAGGCAGCGTAGTCGGCGGCAACTTCTGCAAAGGGCCAACCATGCCCGTTCAATACGCATTGAAAGGGGAAGCCGACCTCACCAACGGCTATATTTATTTTGAATTACAAAACCAGGAAACGGGCGTTCGCTATGTACTGGACTCGACCAGAACCGCTTCCGGTACCACACAAATCCCGATGCTCCCGGCCGTGAGAGGAGGCTGGCACAAATTTCGGGTAACAGTTCCCAAATATGGCCTGATCGCAGAATCAGACATTCTGATATGGGATGTTCCGGAGGTAACCTTATCCGGAAATACGACAATCAACGGAGGCAGTGAGGCCTATCTGAGCTTTACAGCAGCCTTTGCGGACCATCAATGGATCGATTATAAGCTCTCCGACGGCACATCCGGCCGGTTCTATACTGTGCTTAAAGAGGGAGTAGTGAAAGTAATGCCCAAGCAAACAACAACTTATTCGATCGTAGCCGTCAGCAATGCCTGTGGTAACGGCAAAGCCTCGGGTAAAGCCACGGTAACCGTGAATGCGCCGGCCGACAGGGCGGTAAATGTCACGGGGATCAATAATACGCCGTACTTTTCGACGGGCTGCGCTGGCGATTCCATTCGGGTCAATTTTACAACGACCGGGACTTTTTCCGCTCAAAACAGATTTACCGTACAGCTATCCGACCCGTCGGGTAGTGCTTTTACAAACATCGGCTCGGGAACGCGCTCTCCTATCGCAGCCTTTCTCCCGGCCGACCTTGCGAGAAGCAGCGATCGCCGCATACGCATTATCGCATCGGATCCTGGTACGGCGAGTGGCTATTCGCCCTATCCGCTGGATATCCGTCTCCGTGCTACGGCGAAGTTCAACACGGATATCGTTCAGTATCAGGCGGGAACCACACCCAAAATGGTGATATTGCTTGGAGGTGACGGGCCGTGGGATTATGTTTATGTCAAAGATGGGAAAAGGGCGCATCTGTCGGGCGCACTACCACAGGACACCATCACGCTCGAGGGCGCCAATGCAGGTGACGAGTATAAGTTAGAGCGCGTCAGCAATGCGTGCGGCGACGGCACCATTCAGTCGCCCTCGACAGTGCGGATCGAAGTCATTTCAGCCGTGGAAAACAACCCTGTGGCCGTCCGCGTGTTCCCCAACCCTGCGAGCGATGCAATTACCGTCAAGAATCCCGACCGGCTCGAAAAATTGGTCCAAGTATTTAATGCAGCAGGAATATTAGTATTGAAAAAAATAATCCGCGGCGAAAGCGATGCCATCGATATAAGGATGCTGCCGGCAGGTAATTACATTCTCAAAATCGGCGCCGGTAAAAAAGCGAGTAGTTTCAAAGTATTCAAATATTAATGCTTACCCTGGAAGCCGGCCCTGAACCTTAAATTGAAAACACAAATGTCCGCAAACCCCTGGCTGGCCGCTGTCAAACGCATTCTTGCACTATCGCAAACAGGCCTTGCTTTCCAACCCGGAGAATATGACCGCGAACGTTACGAGGAAATCCGACAGATAAGCCTCGGCCTGCTCGCCGACATGAGCAATGCGCCTGTCGAGCAGATTATCAGCCTTTTACCCTACGAGATCGGCTATGTTACGCCGAAAGTCGATATCCGCGCCGTGATTTTCCGCGGCACCGACGAGATCCTGATGGTGCAGGAAACAATCGACCACGATCGCTGGACATTGCCCGGCGGATGGGCGGATGTGGGTTATACGCCGTTTGAAGTCGCTGTGAAAGAGACATGGGAAGAAACCGGCCTGCACGTAGAAGCCGTGCGTTTACTGGCTGTTTTTGACAAGCGCAAACACGACCACCCGGAAGAGCTCTGGTACGTGTACAAATTCTTCATTCTGTGCCGGGTCACCGGTGGCGAAATACGCAACCAGACCAACGAAACCTCCGGTGTGGAATGGATAAAGTTCGACGCGTTGCCCAGCCTGGACTTGTCGGCGAACCGCGTTGCCTATTCGCAGATCAGCCTGTTGCTGCCATTTGCCTCCGATCCCGGTTTGCCGGTTTTATGTGATTGACAACTCTTGAAACATTTCCTGAAAACTTTGAAACAAATTTAAAAACAGCCGCTTCTTAAATTAATATAAAAACCTCATAATAAAATAGTTATATCGAAAAATACCAAATGTGAAATTTAAAAACATTTGGTACGGATTCGAAAACAGATTGTCCGGAGAGCCGGTAGCTTCGTCAGAAATTAATTCAAAAATCATGACAAGCAAAAAGGTAATCTTCTGGGCATTCACAGTAGCACTGGGCGGTTTTTTATTCGGTTTTGATACGGCGGTCATTTCGGGCGCTGAGAGATCGATCCAGCAATTGTGGGGCCTCACTACGGTACAGCACGGGTTCACAGTTTCCATCGCATTGATCGGCACCGTCCTGGGGTCGCTCACCGGCGCCATCCCATCCGAGCGTTACGGGCGCAAGTACACGCTCTTCGCCATTGCTGTCCTTTACCTGCTTTCATCGATCGGCTCGGCACTGGCGTCCGACTGGATCTCCTTTCTGATCTTTCGCTTCCTCGGCGGCATCGGCGTGGGTATTTCGTCGGTTACCGCTCCATTATATATATCGGAAATATCACCTGCCAATTCCCGGGGCCGGCTGGTAGCGATGTTCCAGTTCAATGTGGTGCTGGGGATACTCATCGCCTACCTGTCCAACTTCCTGCTCGTAGGCATGGGCGACAACGACTGGCGGTGGATGCTGGGCGTCCAGGCATTCCCGTCGCTGATTTTCCTGGTAGCGATCCTGTTTGTTCCCGAAAGCCCCCGTTGGCTGATCGTGAAGCGCGGCAGAGTGGAAGAAGCGCGGCACATACTATCGGTCGCCAATGGCGGCATCGACGTGAGTGGTATTGTTTCCGACATTCAGAACTCGGCCGATGCGGGTAAACAAAGCGGAAACAGCATTTCAATTTTCTCGTCCCAATATAAACTACCCCTGTTGCTGGCATTGCTTTTTGCCTTTTTCAACCAGGTTTCGGGTATCAATGCGATCATATACTATGCTCCCCGCATTTTTGAAATGGCAGGTCTGGGCAAAAGCTCGGCGCTGCTGTCGTCGGCCGGTGTAGGGCTGGTGAATTTTTGCTTCACATTCATCGCCATCAACCTGATCGACCGTTTCGGCCGCCGCACGCTGATGTTCATCGGCTCGTTCGGGCTGATCGCCACACTGGGGCTTGTGGCGCAGGCATTTTATAGCGGCAATCTGGGCGGGTATGCGGTACCGGTGTACCTGTTCATTTACATTGCCTTCTTCGCATTGTCACAGGGCGCGGTGATCTGGGTTTTTATTTCAGAGATTTTCCCAAACCAGGTACGGGCCGCGGGGCAGTCGATGGGCAGCTTCATGCACTGGCTGCTGGCGGCAGTGATCGCTTTCACATTCCCCTATATCGCCGAAACGCTCGGCGGCGGCAACACTTTCATGATTTTCTGCGGGATGATGGTGCTCCAACTGATTTTTGTCTGGAAGCTCATGCCCGAAACCAAAGGGACCTCCCTCGAACAGATTGAAAAAACATTGATTCTCCACTAAAATCTCCACTTTAACCGATTACCTATGACACCGAAACTGACTGTTTTTGGAGAAGTACTATGGGATGTTCTGCCCGACGCGCGGTTAGCCGGCGGGGCCACCATGAACGTCGCCGCACACCTGCAGCGCTACGGCATGGACGTTGCCTTCATCAGCCGCGTGGGCCACGACGAGCTGGGCGCCGAACTGCTCGCATTCATGACGGAGCAGGGGCTGGATACCCAGTGGGTACAAACCGGTGAAACGCATTTGACCGGCATTGCCAAAGCCAACGTATCCGACAGCAACGAGGTTACCTACAAAATCCTGCACCCCGTGGCCTGGGATTACATTCAGTTCGACGCCGCTGCCGCACAGCAGATTGCCGAGAGCGATTTCTTCGTGTACGGCACCCTCGCCGCCCGCGACCATACCACGCGCGACACGCTCCTGCGCTACCTTGAGCACGCCCGGACGCGTGTGTTCGACGTAAATCTCCGCCCGCCACACTACACCCGCGAGCAGGTGCTGGAACTCCTGGGTTTCGCCGGCATCGTTAAAATGAACGAACACGAAATCCGCGAGGTGACGGGCTGGCTCACGCCGTTTGAAAACGAAAAGCAGGCCATGGCATTCCTGATCGACCATTTCAAACTGGATATGCTCGTGCTTACCTGCGGGGCGGAAGGCGCTATGGTGCTTACCGGCGGCGGCGAATACCATCGCCATGCCGGGTTTACCGTGGAGGTGGCCGATACCATCGGCAGCGGCGACGCATTCCTGGGCGCTTTCCTTTACCAAACCGCCACCGGGCATTCATTGCCCGAATCGCTGGAATTCGCCTGCGCCGCCGGTGCATTCGTAGCCGGAAAAGCGGGTGCCTTGCCTGCATTCCGCGAAACCGATATTCAGGACTTCATTCAAGCTCAGCACCCCGTCACCCACTGATTTTCAACTTACCCTTTTTAATCTCAAACCGTATGCAAAGAATTTTACTGCTGGTGGCCCTCGTGGTCGCCTGCGTGGTGCAACTGCCCGCCCACGCGCAAAACAGGGCACAAATCAAGGGCGTCGTCAAGAGTACCGACGGCGAGCCGCTTCCCGGTGTGAATGTTCTCGAAAAAGGGACTTCCAATGGTGCCGTTACCGACGTTTCAGGAGCTTACAGCATTTCCCCGGCAACGGGTGCAACACTCGTTTTTTCCTACATTGGCATGCAGACAAAGGAGGTGGAGACGGGTAACCAGACGACCATCAACATCACCCTGGATTACGACCAGAAAAGCCTCAATGAAGTGGTGGTGGTGGGTTATACTTCTTCCAAAAAAGAAGACCTGACGGGCGCCATTGCCGTGGTGGACATGGCCCCTTTGAAAAACATCAGCTCGGGTAACCCCATGCAGGCCTTGCAGGGACGCGTGCCGGGCTTGTACATCGAAAAAACCGGCTCACCGAATGGTACCAACTCCCGCATCCTGATCCGCGGCGCGAATACCCTCGGCAATACCGACCCGCTGTACATTATCGACGGCGTACCTACCAAGCGTCCGGAAGTATTCCAGGGGCTTAACCCGAACTCCATCGAGTCGATACAGGTACTGAAAGATGCCTCGGCGTCGTCTATCTACGGATCGAGGGCTTCCAACGGGGTGATTATCATTACGACCAAAAACGGTGCGAATAGCAACGGCAAGATCAATATCGATTTCAACACCAGCATTTCCACGCAATCGGAGAAATATGCGCGGTTTAAAATGCTGAATGCAGCCGACCGTGGCCGCGCATTGTGGCAGGCTTCGGTGAACGACAAAGTCAACCCCGAAGACGGTTACGGAGCCTTATACCAGTTCGACTGGAACAAGGATTTCAGCAACCCCATATTAAATGGTGTAAAAGTACAACCACTGGTGGGTGGCAATGCAAATATGCCTGCCGGAGATACCGACTGGCAGAAAGTAATGTACAAAAGCGGCATTGTGACCAACAACGAGCTCACGATCTCGGGTGGTAACGGCACCTCTTCGCTGCAAATTAATCTGGGTTACTACAAAAACACGGGCATGCTCCGCTACACCGATTACGACAAGATCAGCGGGCGGATCAATGGCCTCACCAGCGCATTCGACGGCAAACTGAAAATCGGGGCGAATATGCAGATCGCTTCCTCGAACGAGACCCTGGCTTCGACCGACATTGGTGGCGCCGCCACGCCCGGCCTGGCCGTTACCCTTGCCCCTACCATTCCGGTATATGCCAAAGACGGCTCCTGGGGCGGCGCCATCGGTTCGGGGTACTCCGACCGCAATAACCCGCTGCACATGCAGGAGATCAATAAATGGGATAATGCACACCGGCTCACGCTGTTCGGTAACGTGTTTGTGGAGATACAGCCGCTTAAAAACTTTTTCCTGAAAACCAGCCTCGGCGCTGATAATGCGGCCTATCGTTTCAAAAACATCGAACAATCGTTCGAAGAAGGTTCTTTCGGCCGGGCCAACAATAGCCTGACGATCGATCAGAACCGCTACCTCAGCATTACCTGGTCCAACACGGCCCGCTATAACCTCGACCTCGGCAATAACCATTTCAAGTTCCTGGCGGGTGTCGAAGCCATTAAGAACGACTCCGATTTTGAAATAGCCCGAAAAGAAGGCTTCGCGGTGCAAACGAAGAAATATTTCGTGCTCAATGCGGGAACCGGCAATACCAATATAACCGGCAGCGGTTCGGGCAGCAGGCTGCTTTCGCAATTCGCCCGCATCGACTATGGCTTTTCCGACCGTTACCTGGCCGCGATCACCATCCGTCGCGACGGCTCCTCGCGCTTCGGTTCCGAGAATGCCTACGGTATATTCCCGGCGGCATCGGTGGGCTGGCGCATCGATAAGGAGCAGTTTTTCAAAGGTGTAACCAAAATAAGCAATCTGAAACTGCGGGCCGGGGTCGGCAGGGTTGGGAACCAGGAGATCGGTGACCTCGCCCGCTTTGGATTGTACGATACGCGTTACGGCGCGCGGCAGTCGCAGTTCCCGAACGGCCATAACGGCTTTTTCGACCAGTTTTACAATATCGGAACCGCCTATGACCTCAACGGCGCCAACACCGGCAACCTGCCTTCCGGCTTCGTGTCGATCCAGGGCGCTAACCCGAATTTGAAATGGGAAACCACCGACGAAGCCAACCTCGGGCTCGATTTCGGGCTTTTTGACGGGATGATCCAGGGTTCATTTGACTACTTTACCCGCAAAACCAGCGACATCCTGATCACCCCGCCGGTAGCATCCGCCGTGGGCGAAGGACAGTTGCGCGTGCTGAATGGCGCGGCTAAGTCCAACAGGGGCTTCGAGTTCTCGGCAGGTTACTATGCCCGCCCGAAAGGCGATTTTACCTACAATGTCATGGCCGGCGTGAGCCGCTTCCGCGACAAGATCACCGAGCTGCCCGAAGAAGTGCGCGCCGCTTACCCGGGTAATGCCATCCAGACTATTCTCGGTCATTCACAGTTCGATCTGTTCGGCTATAAAACCAATGGCCTCTTCCAGAACCAGGCCGAAGTGGACGCCGCTCCCGCACAGGTGGGCGCAGGCCCGGGACGTATCCGTTACGTGGATACCAACGGCGACAACCGCATCGACGACCTCGACCGCGTGTTTTTTGGCACCACATTGCCTGCATTTGAATACAACCTGAAGGTGGAGGCATTCTACAAGTCGTTCGACTTCTCGATTTTCGGCTCCGGTATTGCAGGCAGGAAGGGTTTCGATATTTATACTTTCTATAACAACTTCATCCGCGGCCGCGAGAATGTGGGGCCGGGCGTATTCGATGCCTGGTCGCCGACAAATACCGGCTCCAAAATCCCGGCATTGTCACTTTCGGATGCCAACAACGAGACGCGTACTTCGGATTATTTCAATGTCAATACTTCCTATTTCAAGCTGCGCAACATCCAGCTGGGTTATGCGCTGAATTCGGAGCTGATCCATAAGATCAAACTGCAACGTGTGCGGATGTACCTGATGGCCGAAAACCTGTTCCTGATCAAATCGAAGCAGTTCACCGGCCCCGATCCCGAGCGGACGGATATTAACGCGATCCCGATCCCGAGGACATTCACATTCGGTTTGAACATTTCTTTCTAATCCCAAAAGCGCATTGTTATGAAAAGCAAATACATATTCGGTCTGGTCATCGGCGGCACGTTGCTGATCAACACCTCCTGCAACGATTTTCTTGATTACCAGCCGCAGGGGCTACTGTCGTCGGAGAACGTCAAATCGGCCTCCGCAGTGGAATCGCTGGTTACAGCCGCCTATGCCGGTATCGGCAACGATGATATGATCGGCCCTATGACGAGCATGTGGGTCTACGGCAGCGTCCGTTCCGACGACGCCTACAAGGGCGGCGGCGGTGTTTCCGACGTAGCGGAAGTGGATTTTTACGAGCATTACAACCTCACCCGCCCCGACCTGGGCCTGATGCACCCGTTCACCTGGGAGAATTTTTACAAAGCCATCTCCCGCGCCAATGCGGCGCTCACGAGCCTGAACACTCTGACCGACGCGGACTTTCCGCTTCGCACCACCCGCATTGCAGAAATGCGTTTCCTGCGCGGCCACTCCCATTTCATGCTCAAAATGTTGTTCAAGAATGTGCCTTATATCGATGAAAAACTATCGAGCGACGACATTCTGAAAGAGTCGAATGTACGTTACAACAACGACGAACTCTGGAACAAAATCGGTGAGGACTTTCAGTTTGCGGTCGATAACCTGCCGCAAAAACAGGCACAGCTGGGTCGGGCGAACAAGCTTTCGGCGGCGGCCTACCTTGCTAAATTGCGGCTTTTTCAAGCCTACGAGCAGGACGCTAACCATAAAGTGACGGCGATCAACAAAAACCGTTTGCAGGAAGTCGTCACGCTGACCCAGCAGGTGATCGGCTCGGGCCAGTATAGCCTGCAACCCGATTTCGCCGAGAACTTCATCGCCGAAACCGAGAACGGGCCCGAATCCATTTTTGCGATCCAGTACTCGATCAACGACGGTACCGCGGTGGGCCGCCTCAGCTACGTGACCGGCCTCAACTACCCGCACGGCGCGCCGCAATATGGCTGCTGCGGTTTCCACCAACCAAGCCAGAACCTTGCCAACGCCTACCGTACCGATGCGAGCGGCTTGCCGCTTTTCGAGACATTTAATGATAAAAATGTCGATTTCAAAACCGAAACCGTCGACCCGCGCGTAGACCATACCATCGGCATCGATGGCCACCCCTATAAATACGACGCCACCAAGCCGTTCAGCAACAGCTGGGTGCGCGACCCGGGCGTGTATGGCTTTTTCCACACCATGAAAGAGCAGCAGCTGGCCACGAGCTCGTCTTACCACAAGGAAGGGCCATTTATCGGCAGCTCCAAGAACATCGATATTATCCGCTACGACGAGGTGCTGCTGATGCAAGCCGAGGCCTACATCGAACTCGGGCAGCATACGCTTGCATTGCCGCTCATCAACCAGATCCGCAAACGTGCCGCTGCTAGCACAGGACGATTGAAAAAAACGGATGGCACCCTGCCATCAAAGTACAATGTCAAAGAATATTCCGCTTCCGGCTGGACGCAGGATTATGCCAGAAAGGCGCTCCGCTGGGAAAGAAGGCTCGAATTCGCTACGGAAAGTCCGCGTTTCTTCGACCTTGTGCGCTGGGGCATTGCCGAGCAGACGCTGAATGCTTATCTTGAAAAAGAGAAAACAAGGAGACCATTCCTTGCGACTGCGAAATTCACAGCGGGAAGGGATGAATACCTGCCCATTCCTCAACGGGAGATCAGCTTTACGAAGGGGCTTTATGTGCAGAATCCGGGTTATTGATTAGATTAAAATATCAGTGTGACACATCATCACAACAGATAAAAAACAACACATGAAAAAACTAATCATACTTTCAGCATTGCTAGCCGCATCATTCGCAAGCGCGCAAGACGTTCCCGAAAAGTACCGTCCCCAGTTCCATTTCTCGCCGAAAGCCCACTGGATGAACGACCCGAATGGCATGGTGTTCCAAAATGGCACCTACCATTTGTTCTACCAATATTATCCGGAGGCGAAAATCTGGGGCCCGATGCACTGGGGCCACGCTACCAGCAAGGATATGGTGCATTGGAAAGAGCAGCCCATTGCGCTCTATCCCGACAGCCTCGGCTACATTTTCTCCGGCAGCGCTGTGGTGGATGTGAACAACACCTCCGGTTTTGGCAAGGATGGTAAAACACCGCTGGTAGCGATTTTTACGCACCATAACCCTGTTCTGGAAAAGCAAAAAACAGGTCGCCACGAGTACCAGAGCATTGCATACAGCCTCGACGACGGGGTTACCTGGACCAAATACAGCGGCAACCCGGTATTGCCCAACCCCGGCATCACCGATTTCCGCGACCCGAAAGTGCGCTGGTATGAGCCGCAGAAAAAGTGGGTTATGACGCTCGCTACCAAAGACCGCATTACCTTCTACTCTTCCCCCGACCTCAAAAACTGGTCGAAAGAAAGTGAGTTCGGGGCCGACGCGGGCGGGCATGGGGGCGTATGGGAATGCCCGGACCTGCTCCCGCTCACGCACGATGGCAAGCAGGTGTGGGTACTGATCGTCAATATCAATCCCGGCGGTCCGAACAAAGGCTCGGCAGGGCAATATTTCCTCGGTGATTTCGACGGCAAAACATTCACCGCGTATTCCAAAGAAACCAAATGGCTCGACTGGGGTGCCGACAACTATGCCGCCGTGACCTTCTCCAACACCGGTAACCGGTCGCTGCTGATGGGCTGGATGAGCAACTGGCAATATGCCAACCAGGTCCCGACCGACCCGTGGCGCAGCGCCAACACCATTTCCCGCGAACTGGGCCTGAAAGCCGTGGACAAAGAACTGTATCTGACCTCGGTACCCGCCAAAGAACTGGATGCGATTAAAGCGGGAGGTTATTCTAAAAAGAACCTGACAGTCAAAGCGCCTGCCGACCTGGCACCTAAGGGCGGCAATGCTTCCGGCCTCTTCCGCCTCGACCTGAAAACCGCTACGGCGGACGATTTTGAACTCGTACTGTCCAACAAAGCAGGCAATGAGCTGTTGGTCGGTTTCGACAAGGCAAGCAACCAATATTACATTGACCGCTCCAAGTCGGGCAGGACGGACTTCGAAGCAGGTTTCGGCCAAAAACATACAGCGCCGAGGTTATCCAAAGACGGCAAGATCGCATTGACGCTCATTGCGGACGTGGCGTCGGTGGAGCTTTTCGCAGACGGCGGGCTTACCGTCATGACCGACATTTTCTTCCCCGATACACCGCTATCAGGCCTGGTTATTAAGTCGGCGAAGGGCATTCGGGTGGAAGATTTACAGTACAGCGGCTTGAAACCGTCGGTCGAATAGCCGGGTAGTACGCCTTATTTTGTATTATATTTGAAAAAGTAATTACTTTTCTGCTAAAAAGAGCAATACCCCGGCTAATCCCGGGGTATTCTATCATTATGAGATTCGCGCTGATCGCTTTCCTGTTGATGACGTTGTTTGCAGGCTGTGCCGAAAAACAGAAAGAAGGTTATGTCATAGGATTCTCCCAATGTACCGGCGACGACGAATGGCGGCGGGCTATGCTCGACGGCATGCAGCGCGAACTGGCATTTCACAACAATACGAAACTGATTTTCAAGGATGCGCACGCCAACAGCGCCGTTCAGGTGCAACAGATCGAAGAATTGCTCCGGAGCGGCATTCAGCTGCTGATCGTATCCCCAAACGAATCGGACCCCCTCACCCCGGTGATTGAAAAAGCCTACAAGAAGGGCATTCCGGTAGTGGTGGTCGACAGGCGCACTTCTTCGCCCTATTATACGGCATATGTGGGTGGCGACAATTACCAGGTAGGCAAAACCGTGGGCGAATATGCCGCAACATTGCTCGGCGGCAAGGGCAGTATGATCGAAATCACCGGCTTACCCCGCTCCTCACCCGCCTCCGATCGCCACCGAGGCCTCGTGGACGCGCTCGCGACCCGGCCCGGCATTCAGCGCGTGGCAACGCTGAACGGCCAGTGGGAAAAAGATATTGCCAAAAAGGAATTGCGCCAGGTACTCCCGCGCTTCCCCGACCTCGACCTCATCTTCGCCCAGAACGAGGTGATGGCCATGGGCGCGCGGGAGATTTGCAACGAGATTTTCCCCGAACGCAAGATCCGCGTGATCGGCGTCGACGGGCTGCCTGGGCAGTTTGGCGATATTCAGATGGTGTACGACGGCCACATTACCGCGACGGCACTTTACCCCACCGGTGGCGAAGAAGCGGCCCGGGTAGCGATGAATATCCTGCAAAAACAGCCTTATCAAAAAGAAAACCTGCTGCAAACGGCCATCATCGATTCCTCGAATGTGCGGATGATCAAAATGCAGACCGACAAGATGATCTCCCAGCAGAACGATATCGAGCGCCAGCAGGCGCGGATCGACGAGCAGCTGGAAATTTACCAGACCCAGCGCGGGCTGCTCTATGTTATGACCGTCCTGTTTATCGTCTCGATCATCCTCGGCTCGGTCGCATTGTATTCGCTGATCGAGAACAAGAAGATCAACCGGGAGCTGAATTCAAAAAACAAGGAAATCCTGATACAGCGGAACCGCATTCAGGATATTGCTGAAAAAGCGCAGGAGGCTACGGAATCCAAATTCAGGTTTTTTACCAATATCTCCCATGAATTCAGGACGCCGCTGACATTGATCCTCGCTCCGGTGGAAGAACTTCTGAGGCAGAAAAACGAAAGCCCGGCGGTTAAGAAAAACCTTTCCCTCGTACAAAAGAATGCCATGCGGCTGCTATGGCTCGTCAACCAGCTGATGGATTTCCGCAAGATCGAAAGCGGCAAGATCCGCTTGCAGGTTGCGGAAAACGACATCGTCGCGTTTATCAGCGAGCTGATGCTCCCTTTTGAACAGGTTGCCAAAAAGCGCAGGATCGATTTCCGCCTTATTACCACACTCCACGAACTAAATGTCTGGTTCGACCGGGATATGATGGACAAAGTGCTCTTCAACCTGCTTTCCAATGCTTTCAAATTTACTTCCGACTGGGGGCATATTTACATTCATATCACCCACACGTCCAGCGAAGTGACCATTAAAGTGCAGGACAACGGTTCGGGGCTGAGCGAAGCCGACATCGCCGGGGCATTTGAAATGTTTTACCAGGGAAAAAACTCCACCAAAGGTACCGGTCTCGGCCTGCCGCTTTCACGGGAGTTTGTTGAACTGCACCAGGGTACCATCACCGCCGACGGCAAAAAAGGCGATGGCGCAACATTTACCGTAACATTACCGCTCGGAAACACACATTTCCGACCGGAGGATATGGCCGACCCCGCTGGCGGTACCGTCGAAAAATCCGTCGCATGGACGGCCACCGGCTTTGAAACGCAAGATCAGCCCGGCGCCCCGCAACACCTGGTAGATCCGCCGACCGTGGTATTGATCGAAGACAATGAAGATCTGCTCGGCTTTATGACCGGCCTTTTGCAAAACCAGTACGAGGTCGTCACCGCCATCGACGGCAAGGCCGGCCTCGACCAATGTTTCGACATCGTACCCGACCTGATCGTGTGTGACGTAATGCTGCCCGGAATGGATGGTTTGCAGATCACCGCCGCGCTGAAGGCCGATATGCGCACCTCGCACATCCCGGTGATCCTGCTCACGGCCAAAAACACGCCCGAGCAGCAGGTAGAGGGCATGCAGGCGCGTGCGGACATGTACATGACGAAGCCGTTCAGCCCGCAATTTTTACAGGAAAGCATACGCAGCCTTCTCACTAACAGACAGTTGCTGCTTTCCGCGCAGGTTGCCCGGAATATCGGGGATGCAGAAAGCGGGCTGTCGCGCCTGGACAAGAAGTTCGTGAACGAGCTCCGTGCGCTGATCGTCTCACGACTGGCCGATCCGACCCTTACCGTGGAATCCATCGGCAAGGAAATGGGTCTTTCACGCGTGCAGCTTTTCCGCAAAACCAAAGCCCTCCTCGGCGGCGGCACCAACGACCTCATCCTGAATATCCGGCTTGAAAAGGCCTGCGCATTACTTCGCAATCCGGACCTGACGGTCGCGGAGATCGCCGACCAGACCGGGTTTACTTCCCAGAGCTATTTCTCCACGGTTTTCAAAACCCGTTTCGGGGTATCTCCGAAGGATTGGCGGCTTGTCAAAAGCTGACGCTTCGATCCTCGATTGAGGTGGTGTGCGAGATAAATGCTATTTTGCCGGCCATTTAAAACACATTTTTTATCAATACCACTATGAAACGTTTCCTTCTTTCCCTCACTGCTACATTACTTCTGTTCGCAGTGACATCCAATGCCATCGCACAAGGGCTTTCGGTTGAAAGCCTGCTCGATAAGGCAGTATCATTGACACAAAAAGGGGACAAATCCGGCACAGCCGATGCGCTTACCCAGGGTGTTTCCGCATTGGAAAAAGAGGCTAAATCCTCCGATGGCAGCCTGAAAGACAAGCTCCTGGGCAAGGCGGGCGAGCTTAAAAACCTCATCCCGCTGGCTTCGTCGGGCAAACTGTCGGGTGGTACGCTGGGCAAGGTGGTTAACGCCGTAAAAATGCTGATCGGCGCCAATCGTATCAGCGGATTGCTCGGAAAAGGCGATTCGGGCCTGCTGGGTAATGCAGCCAGCCTGACGAGCAACCTGGGGCTGATCAAGGCCGGAAGCTCCATTCTGGGCGACGCCAATGAATCGAAATTGAACGGATTGCTGGGCGAAGCTACCAAAAGCGTTTCCGGGCTCGACAAAAAAGGCCCTGCTGCCAAACTCGCCGCGGCGGCATCGTCGAAGCAACTGGGCAGCATCGTTAGCCTGGTCGGCTCCGCATTGTAATAACGTTTACAACCATCCGTCACCCGGTGGCGGATGGCTTAATTTTTAGCTATCCTCCCGCTTCGGTAACTTTTGGGCGACATTTTGTTGATCTTCTTGAAACACCGGTTGAAATAGGAAATATTCGTATAGCCGCATTCCAGCGCTATTTGCGTGACCGACAGGTCCGATTGCTGCAACAGCTTGCATGCAAACCCGATACGTACTTCGTTCAGGAAGTCGGAGAAGGTACGGTTAGTGAGTGTTTTGAAAAAACGGCAGAACGAATGGATTTGCAAACCGGCTACCGAAGCCGCTTGTTGCAGGGTAATGTCCTCCTTGAAGTTCTGCTGGATAAAATGCATGAGCTTGGGCACGCGACCGGAAGTCTGGGCGGCGTAGCTCGAAATCGGATCCGGTACGTTGAGCCAGACCAGCTCCCCCGGGTCGAGCAACTGATCGAGGATTTGCAGAAACGACGCCAGCATTCCTACGTGGCGGTCCTGTTGCGCGAGCATTCGTTTCAGAATGTCGGTAACCAATGCCCTTTTCTCCCCGCATATACGTATCCCCCGCTCCGATTCCCTGAAAAATTGTTTTAGTTCCAGCGTATCCGTCAGCGCATCCAGATGTTCACAAATGGCTTCGGGGTTGATGTACAACGCCAGCGAAATGGCTTCGGACGCGGGTTGGTTAGGTTTGGATTCGCTATACCAGACGTGGGGCACATTGGGGCCTACAAATGTGAGATCGCCTTCTTCGAACCGTTCGATCGAATGGCCGATAATGCGCGTACCGGACCCCGACAAAACGTACACGAGCTGGCATTCCTTATGGAAGTGAAAATCGGTCGAAAAATAGGGCCTGACAATCTTTTTGACAAGAAATGGCTTCTGGGAGGGTGCAAATTCCGGGAGCAGGGTGTAGGTCGCTTTCATGGTTTGAAAGGTTAGGCAAACATAGTACTACAAGTTATCAATCTGCCATTAACTTACAGGACTTATCACCCATAATTTTGTACAAATTCAGTAGCAAACCAACCAAGCAAAAAATTGATATCCAAATCCTCCTAACCATTTTAACATTAAAATAAAATAAAACACCGATAGAAAGCTATTCCATAACGCTATTACTGATTTTCGCCACTTCACTCACGTAACACGTCGGTCGGTACCTAAACTGGTATCATATTGACATCCGCTGAAAACATGCATATTACTTCCATTGAAATAAAAGACAAGCGGTTCGACCTTGCAGATGGGGTCGGCTCGGACGCTACGCACACCACCCCGCAATACGCTTACGCCGTTTGCAGCCTGCGCACCGGCACGCCCGTTACCGGCGTCGGTCTCGCATTTACGCTCGGCGCGGGCACCGACCTCGTTTGCAAAGCCATTGAATATCTTTCCATTGGATTGAAAGGAAGGGAAATTGAGGAACTGATGGCCGACTTCGGGAACGAATACCGTCGCATGGCTGATTCACCATCGCTCCGCTGGCTGGGTCCGCATAAAGGCGTCATCCACCTGGCGCTCGCAGCTATCGTGAATGCCTGTTACGACCTTTGGGCCAAATCGCGCGGCGTTCCGTTGTGGCAACTACTGCTCGATCTCACGCCCGTGCAGCTTGTGAATACCCTCGACCTCAGTTACCTCGAAGAAGTGTTGACCCGCGACCAGGCAATTTCGCTTCTGGAAAGCCATTTGCCCACCAGAAACACGCGTACTTCGGTACTGTCGTCGGGTTACAAAGGCTACGATACCTCGGTGGGCTGGTTCAACTACCCCGATGAAAAGATCGTCGCGAATACCCGCAAGGCAATGGATAACGGCTTTAATGCCATGAAGCTAAAAGTCGGCTCCGACGACCCGGAGCGCGACATCCGCAGGGCTGGCCTGATCCGTAAAACGGCGGGCGATGCCGCGACCATCATGATGGACGCCAACCAGAAATGGAACCTGCCCCAGGCTTTGCTTATCTGCGAAAAACTGGGGGACATCGATCCGTTCTGGATCGAGGAGCCCACCCATCCCGACGATGTGACCGGCCACCAGGCTATTGCACGCGCCATCGCGCCTTTTAAAGTGGCGACGGGCGAGCATATCCCTAACAAGGTGATATTCAAAAACTTTCTGCAGGCCGGGGCGATGGACTTCTGCCAGGTGGATGCAGTGCGGGTCGGCGGGGTATCGGAATTCCTGACAATCAGCCTGTTATCCAAGAAAATGGGCATTCCGGTGGTGCCGCACGTAGGCGATATGGGGCAAATCCACCAGCATCTGGTGCTGTTCAACCATATCGGTATGGGGCACGAACATTTGTTTTTGGAGCATATTCCGCATTTACGGCCGTATTTTGTGCATCCGGCGGAAATCAGCCACGGCTATTACCAGGTACCGCAAGTACCGGGCAGCAGCAGCGATCTGAAAGACTGACAGCAGCAAAACCAGCATTATGAATTTGACCAATAAAACGATTTTCATTACCGGCGGCGCCTCGGGCATCGGGCGCGAATGCGTGACCGCCTACCTGCGCGAGGGTGCCCGCGTGAGCGTGCTCGACCGCGATGAAAATGCATTGAACGAGTTGATAGCCCAGTTTGGCACCGAGGCATTGCTTGCCTTCCCGGGCGATGTCAGGTTAAAAGAGGACATTAAAAATGCAATCGAAGAAACGGTAGCCTCATTCGGTAACCTGCATGTGATCCACAACAATGCAGGCATCGCCAGCCCGTCCAAGCCGCTGCACGAGACTTCCGAAGACGAATGGGACGGTCTTTTCGAGATTAACCTGAAAAGCGTTTACCATACTACGAAATACGGCTGGGAATACCTGAAACAAACGCGCGGCAATATTCTCAATACCAGCAGCATGGTGGGCGAAATAGGCCAGGAGAACCACGCCGCATATGTAGCTGCCAAAGGCGGAATGAACGCGCTGACGAAGGCGATGGCGCTGGATTACGCCCCTTTCGGAATCCGCGTAAACGCCGTTTGCCCTGCGGGCGTATGGACCCCCATGCTGCGCAAATGGGCAGGTGAGCAGCCGGATGCGGGCAAGATCGAACAGTATCTGGACGATATCCATCCGCTCGGCCATTGCCCCGGGGGCGACGTGATCGCCGATGTGGCCGTGTTCCTGATTTCGGACGCGGCTCGGTTTGTGACAGGTTGCATTATGCCGGTAAGCGGCGGTGCGGAATTAGGTTATAGAAGATAAACAATGGCAACGAAAAGAACCTGCATGGCCCTCGACCTGATCGACAACGCGGAACTCATCGCGTCGTACGAGCATCACCACAAGCCCGGAAACATCTGGCCCGAAATCCCCGCAGGCATTCGCGAGGCGGGTATTGCCGACATGCAGATTTACCGGATCGGCCGACATTTGTTCATGATCCTTGAGCACGACGAGGCCATCGATCTCAAAACCGCATTCGATAAAATGGCTGGCCTCCCAAGGCAGGGAGAATGGGCCGCCTGGATGGAGAGTTTCCAGAAAAAACTGCCCGAAGCCGCCGCCGGTGAACATTGGGCGGCCATGAAACCCGTGTTTTTACTCAACGAGCATTTGCAATGAAAAACAGCAGAGACGTGGTGGTGCCGCTTCTGGTCGTGATGAGCCTGATGTTTATTTGGAACCTCAGCCGGAATATCAACGACGTACTGATCCCGCATTTAAAACGGGCATGCCAGCTGACCGACTTTCAGTCGTCGCTCGTACAATCGGCGTTTTTCGGCGGGTACTTTTTACTGGCTTTGCCGGTGGGGCAATTTATCGGCCGGTTTGGCTACAAGGCGGGCATGGTTACCGGGCTGCTTACGGCTGCGGCGGGCGCGCTCCTGTTCTTCCCAGCGGCCGATATGCGCTATTATCCGTTGTTTCTGACTGCGTTGTTCGTCATGGCAGCCGGTTTCACATTCCTGGAAGTGACCGCGACGCCCTATATCTCCGTCCTCGGCGATCCTGAGCGCGCGTCCAGCAGGTTGAGCCTCGCCTCGGCGGTGGGCTCCGTGGGGGCAACCCTCGGCCCGTTTATCGGGAGCCGCTTCTTGCTGCACGCGACGGAAGTATCGCCCGAAACGGTCGCGCAGTTCGGCCCGGAACAACTCGCAAACTATCTGAATGCGGAGGCGCAGCTTGTAAAAACGCCCTATTTGAGCCTGGGCGGGCTGTTTCTGATCATCGGACTTTTGTTACATTTTATTAAACTACCCAAAATCGAGGGTGAGGGTAACCACACGGGCAGCATCCGCGACATCCTGAAATTCCGCCATACCGTACTCGGGGCACTCGGCGTGTTCTGCTACCTCGGCGCGGAGGTGGGTATTGTGAGCTTTCTGATCCGCTATGCCAAATCCTCCGGCATTCCCGGGCTTACCGAGCAGAGCGCGGCATTGTTTATCACATTGTACATGGCACTGGTGCTGGCCGGGCGACTGGTAGGGGCCTACTGGCTGCGGAGCGCGAACCCGCCGGTAACCCTGGCCTTTTGCTCGGCGGCGGCACTGGTGCTGGTGTGTATTTCAATGACAACCACCGGTTATGTATCGGTGTACACATTGTCGCTGGTAGGGTTGTTCACTTCCGTGATGTACCCTATCCTGTTTACCCTGAGCATTAAAAATCTGGGGATTTATACCAAAACCGGCTCCTCGCTGATTATCATGAGCATCGTGGGCGGAGCTGTAATCCCACCGGTAATGGGGCTGGTCTCCGACAGTTTGGGAATACAAAAAGCATTTATCGTACCCGTGCTCTGCTACATCTACCTCGTGTATTACGCACGGGCAGGGCACGCGACCGCGCAGGCGAGCGTGACACAGGTTTGAAACATTGATTTGAATTTTTATGATGATGAAAAAAATAATACTAGGAATGTTGTTGGCAGCATTTGCCCTACCCGGATTTTCCCAAACCGAAATCCCGAAAGCGCAGCGCCTCAAATGGTGGCAGGATGCCAAAATGGGCCTTTTTATTCACTGGGGACCAGTCTCCCGCATCGGGAAGGAAATCAGCTGGTCGCGCGAGGGTTATGGTAAAGCCAAATACGACTCGCTCTACCGCGACTTCAACCCTACCCGGTTTAATGCCAAAGAATGGGTGGCGCTCGCAAAGGCGTCAGGCATGAAATATATGGTGCTCACCGCCAAGCATCACGACGGTTTCTCGCTTTTTGACACCAAAACCAACAACTACAACATCATGCACACGCCATTCGGCCGCGATGTGTGCAAGGAGCTCGCGCAGGCCGCGCACGAGGCTAATATGCCCATCGGCTGGTACTTTTCGGTAGCCGACTGGAAAGATCCCGACTGCCGCAACCCGCAAACCAACGGCATTTTCGCCGACCGTGCACTCGAACAGGTACGCGAGCTGTTGACCAACTACGGCAAAATCAGCCTGCTTTGGATCGATTACGAAGGATGGCCGACGCCGGTAGAGCCAAAGAAAGTGTATGACCTGGCCCGAAAACTCCAACCCGAAATCATCATCAACAATCGCCTCGAACCGTTCACACCGGACGAATCGCATGCTTATGTAGGTAAATATGCGGACTATGCCACGCCCGAGGGGTTTGTGGCCGGTTACGGTAAAGTACCCTGGGAAACCTGCACCAATATGGGCCACCAATGGGCCTGGAGGTTTGGCGACCACCCTCGCAGCTTGAAAGAATCAGTGCATACCCTATTGCGCTGTGTAGGCGGGAATGGGAACCTGCTTTTCAACATCGGTCCGGACAGCACCGGCGTGTTTCCCACCGACTTCGCAGCCCGGGCACACGAAATGGGTGACTGGATTGCGAAGAACGAGACGGCCATTTATAATACCAGAGGAGGCGTATTCACCCCTTCCCCCGACTATGTGAGCGCTTACCGCGGCAAACAAGTGTTCGTCCATTTGCTGAACGCGGACAAAACGACGCTCGCATTACCGGCCATTCCAGCCAAAATACTGAGCGCGAAGCTGCTGGACGGTACACCTGTTCAGTTTACACAAAACCACAAAGGCATCAGCCTGACCTACCCGGCCGGTAAAATCGACCCGATCGCGACGGTTGCCGTATTGACGCTGGACAAAAACGCTTCGACCATCGCGCCCACTATGCCCCTTCCCTCCACCGGCTCCCTCGCCTATGCGCACAAGGCCACGGCTTCGAGCGCGGTAGGACAGTTTTACCACGATGCGGCTGCCGCATTTGACGATAACCCCAAAACAGCCTGGAAGATCGGGCGGCGCAAGGATGTCGATTTCTCCAGGTATTATGGCAAAAACCTGCATTACCAGTCGCCCGAAATCATGGCATTATATGAGCCGACGGGCTGGCTGGAAGTGGATCTCGGCAAGCCCGAAACGGTGGGCCGCATCAAGCTGGGCGAATCGAAGTACGGGCAATCGGAGATCAAAAAGTTCGAAGTACTTTACTTGAAAGGGAATGAATGGGTGTCGCTGGCGCAGGATAGCAAAATGGGTGATTGGGACAAGACCGTGCCGCCCGTAAAAGCGCAGAAATTCAGGCTGGCCATTCAGGATTACCACGGTTATTTCGGTGTGAACGAGTTCCAGCTTTTCCCGCCCGCCCCTTAAAACAAAGAGGCGGTATCAAATGTACCTAGGCTGTCAGCCTGAGCGAAGTCGAAGGCCATTTGCGTTATGCAGATGATGTTTCGACTTCGCTCAACATGACACCGAAGTGCAAATTGCTCCTTTTGTACAGCCGCTTTTTTACTTTTCACAAAACTGTCAGGCCAGGATTTTTTGCAGGTTTTTATAACAGGTTTCTACCGTTCCGAAATCTGGCGCGAGGTCGTATTCCACGAAGAAGTACTTCAAACCGGCGATCTGCGCGGCCTCGAAAATGCGTTTGAACTCCACCACGCCGGTCCCTACCGCGGTAATGGTCGAGAGATCGGCCTTGATGTCCTTCACATGCCAAAGCGGGAAACGGCCCGGATGCTCCTTGAACAATGCTACGGGATCTTTTTTGGCTTTGGTAGCCCAGGCCAGATCGAGCTCCATTTTCACCAGGTCCTTGTCGGTTTGGGACAATACCAGTTCGTAAGGCGTTTTGCCGCCGTCTACGGGGTCGAACTCGGTGGCGTGGTTGTGGTAAGCGAAGCTTATTCCGGCTTTTTTTGCTGCTTCTCCGGTTTTCTGGAATACTTCAATGGAGCTTTTGATCTCGTCGGTCGTGCCTACGGGCGTGCTCGCGCATACGAGGTAGCTTAGTCCGGCCGAGGCCGCGTCGTCGACGAGTCGCTGGTAGTTGTCGCGCAGGTTAAGCATCGGCGGGATGGTAATCGGCTTCCCATCGGAGCCGGTGGGCAACTTGCGCCCCGGAGGCATTTTGAACGGCGCGCCTAATGCGTGGTGCGCGCGCCAGGTCATACCCAGGCTTTCTACCAATGCCTTGAATTCCTTCGGCTCGTAGCCATAGTATTTACCCCGCGTGCTGAATGCGGATTCGATTTCCTTATACCCGATTTTCGCGATCTGCTCCAGAGTGCCTTTCGGGTCCGTGTTCATTTTTTCAAAAACGGTGAAAAGCTGGATACCGGCTGGTTTTTCGGCTAATGTGATACCTGCGTTACGGGCCGCTTCTACTATTGAGGGCGCTAACAGCGTACCAGCGGCCATCACGCCGGCACGGGTAAGGAAGCCTCTTCTATTGATGGTATTACTCATGGTTTCCATGTGTTAAGGTTTGTTTTTAAACTTGATTCGGGAGAAAGACATCAGCGGCTCGATCGGCTTGGCTTCCGTATTTCTGAATACGAGGTAGATGTCCTGCTTGCCCGTTGTCGGTTGCAGGGCAATGCGGACCGGCGGCTGGGCGAAACGGTTTCTGGGTGCCTGGGCGGGTGTTGCAGGTTTGGTGGTTTGTGCAGGCGCTGCGCCCGATCCCGTAGAGGTAGCGCTTGCCCCTGCGCTTTCCTTTTTGGCACCATTCTCCAATTCAGCCATCATTTTGGCGACATCTACGGGTTTGGCTACGGCGAGTTTTTGCTGGCCGATCAATGTACCGGTCGGTGAGCCTAGGCGGATTTCGATCGTTCCTCCTACGCTGCCTTCACGTTGCTGGGCGGCGGCATTGAGTTCGAGGGAATCGATGCCGGTGAGGTCGATGGAAGGAAACGCGATGTAGCTGTTTTCAAATGCAACTACCGCAAATCCTTGTCCGGCAACGCCCAATGCTTTGGTTTCGACGCCTTTGGTAACCGGTGCCTCGGCGGCATTGAGCTCGGGGCTCCGAAGTACGATCATTTCCTCGGTGGTTTGGGCCGGAACCGCTTTGGTTGTACCCACGGGACGATCCGTGTAGGCGGCGCGGATAATTACCGAGCCCTTGCCATTATCACCTTTCGGTATTTGCGGAGTGTACTGTCCTTCCAGCGGCAGGGTCGAAAGCGTTTTTTCGGTGCTGTTCAGGATGTATTTAACGATCACCTCCGCATCGGCCACCGGCAATGCGGGGTGCGCTGCCATGGCTACTTCTCCCCAAACGCCCGACCCGCCTTCGAGTACTTTTTTCACAAGCTTGTCCAATGCGCCAGGATCGGCTTTGTATTTGTTCGAAACATCGGCAAATGACGGCCCTACCGACTTGGTGTTCGGCTGGTGGCACACTTTACAGTCGCTTTTGCCCATTAATGTCTGAGCTACTGCGAATTGCGTGGTCGCATCGACGCTGCGCTGGCTCTGGGCCACTTCGGCATAGTCGAAACCTTCGGCTGTGTAATCGATGCTGACGGCAACCTGATTGGCCTTGACTTTCCCGTCGGCCGTACTGCCGTCTTCCTTATCCGAAATACCTACCGCATAACCGACCGGCTTCTTAGGAAAGAAAAATGTGCTGTTACCATCCAACTTGATCGCCACTTTCGGCGGCTCGTTGCCCGCGATGATGCGGAGCGACTGGCTGTTGCTGGCGCCTTTGGCATCGGTAACCGTCAGCGTGGCGGTATAGACGCCCGCCTTATCGAATTTTACCGAAGGGTTTTCAGTACTAAAAACCTTTGGCGCTACCCCGGGGCTGGTTACTTTCCAGCTGTATTTCAATGCGTCATTATCAAAATCTTTCGTGCCTTTGGAAGACAAAACCGTTTCAAATGGTACGGTTCCTCCCTTTTTTTCCGCTGATGCAGCCACCAGGGGTTTACGGTTGCCGCCGTTGTACTCAATGCGTACCAGCCGTGAGTTGTCGCTTTTCCGGAACCAGTTGCTACCGTATTCGAGGATGTACAAATCTCCGTCCGGCCCGAATTTGATGTCGATCGGCTGCACGGGGTGATAGCTTGGCAGGACGCGCTCCATCGACTCGTAATCGCCTTGCGCATTCATGGTAATCGCCATGATCCAGCCGCGGGAGAAGTCGGCGGCGATCCATTTGTTTTCGTAATAGGTCGGCCACGGACGTTTCGGAGCCTTGAAATCGGAACGGTGGTAAACCGGCCCGCCGGTCGCGCTGCGCGAGCCCGAGCCTACGAGCGGGAATTTTTCGGAAACGCCGTAAGGATAGTAAATGAAGCTCGGAGCGGTCGGGAACAACTCTTTCAAGCCTGTATTGTTAGGCGAAGTGTTGACCAGGTTTTTAGGGTCTTTTTTCTCGCCGGGCTTATTATTTCCATAATCGAAAACCGGAAACGGCTGGTCATTACCCACAAACCACGGCCAGCCGAAATTGCCCGGCTTGCGCGCCTGGTTCAGCTCGTCATAGCCTCTCGGCCCGATCTCGGAATCCTCGTTGGCATCCGGCCCTACTTCGCCCCAGTAAATGTAGCCCGTCCTGCTGTCGACCGAAATACGCCACGGGTTGCGGTGGCCCATTGAATAAATTTCAGGGCGGGTTTTAGCAGTGCCTTTGGGATAAAGGTTGCCTTCGGGAATGGTGTATGAGCCATCCGGTTCAGGGTGAATCCGGAGGATCTTGCCCCGCAAATCATTGGTATTACCGGCATGCCCCTGGTCGTCCCAGCTTTCGCGGCCCGGGCGTTCGTCGGTTTGTGCGGCGCGGTCGTTGCCGGTGTTGTTTCCGACGGTCAGAAAGAGGTTGCCGTTTTTATCCCAGGTCATACCGCCGCCCGTGTGGCAGCATACTTCCCGCTGGGTGGTTACTTCGAGGACCACTTTCTTGGAGCTTTCCACCAACTGGTCGTCGACGATATCCCAGCGTGCCAGAATGTGCTTTTTCTCTGTCGGGTGGGCATAGTAGAGGTAAATCCAGTGGTTTTTGGCAAAATTCGGGTCGAGGGTAATACCCATTAGACCTTCCTCCGCCTCCCGCGAGACACCTTCCTTGCTCACATATTTGGTATTGACGGGGATCGTCGTGATCAGCTCGGTCGTTTTGGTCGAGGGGTTGTACTTTTTCAGAGCGCCTTTACGCTCGACAATGTAAGAACTGCCGTCGGGCAGCACTTCGAACGCCATCGGTTCATCGAGGTTATCGGCAAGCACTACGGGCGTGAACCGGCTTTCGTCGGGTTTGGTGACGGTGTCCTGCATCGTAAATGCGGCGATGGCGGCGATTGTGATCAGTTTGGCGGACCAGCGAACCGACGAGACGAGGCTTTTGCGCGGAATCGGGAAAGGTTTAAGCATAGATATGTACATCAAAGTGAACCATTTATATAGGACTTTCATTGAATGCGCGTCAAAAGCGGAAAGCAGGGGATGCCTCCCCCACCCTCCTTTTCATCCATCAGTATTAAAACTCGTAAGACACCGAGAGCCAAAAACTCCTCGGGAGAATCGTGCGCCCCGGCATCATTGTTCCTTTTTCCACGGCAGCGAAGTTGCGGAACTGGTCGCCGCGTACATCGCCTTCCGTCAAAACCCTTGCATTGAGCAGGTTATCTACCCAGAAACGGGCATTAACCGCCTTTGTAAAGTTATAACCGGCGCCTCCTTTCATCAACACGTAAGCGGGTAGTTTGTAGCTGTCGCTCGGTGCGGTAAAGCGGGAGCCGATGTAATTTCCGGCCAGGTACAGGTTGAATTTCTTGTAATCGTAAGTCGCCGACAATTCGGTATTGAAAACGGGAACGCGCTCTGTTCTTTTTCCGGTGAAACTATAAGTAGTATCGCCCAGGATCGCCATAATGGCTGAATTGGTATTGGTGTTGGCGGTATAGTCGGTGTATTTCGAATCCTGCAAAGTACCCGTCCAGCGCAGGCTCAGGGCTTTTGTCAGCTTGTAGGACGCTTCGAACTCGGCGCTGTAAGTGCGCGTGGAGCCGAATGCGACAAGCACCTGGTTACCCGAGGAAATGGTCGGCACGGTAATGGACAACGACACATTCTTGATCGCGGAATAGCTGGCAGAAGCAAACAGTGAAAAGTCGTTTTTCGCATACTTTACCCCCACTTCACCCAGGTACACAGGACGTTTCTTGATCTTCGCGGGATCGTACGCAGTAGCGTTGTAATCCGCGATGGTAGGCGCATTGTAGGCACGTGTAGCGCGGGCGAAGAGCGCCGCTTCATTGCTGACTTTGTAGTTCAAACCAGCCGTTGCCGCCCAGTTGGTGATTGTTTCGGAATAATCGGTGTAACCCGCGATCGTCAGGCCGGCACCTTTGGTATAATCGGGCGTGCCGTCTGCCTTTAATGCGTAGAACGGCCGTTTTCCGGAAACATTCTGGTTGTCCAGGCGCACGCCGAGGTCGAGGCGCCATTTGGGGTTCAGCGTGATCTCGTCCGATGCGTAAGCTGATAATGTGCGCGTGTCGCCAATGACAGTCGCGAGGTTGGTAGCTGTGATTTTTGTGGCAGTCGGCGAGGCAAGCAGTCTTTTGGGATTCTCTTTAAACTCCTGCTGGTACGAAAAATTGTAGTTAGGCCCATCGTTGCGGTTGAACTGGTGTATACCTGCACCAAATCCTACACTATGGTTGCTGATCGTCTTTTTCAAATCCAGGTAATCCACGATCTGCACGTCCTTGCCCTGCTGGCCGATGCCGGTCACATTCACAATCCTGTCCCCCGCTTTCAGACCGGCCTCGCTGCCATCCAGGTAATAATAAGGTGTCGATCCGTTGTAGGTTATAATGCTTGCCGGGATGCCCGCAGTCACAGTGCGTTTGGTATGCTGGTAGCGGAAATTGTTGTTAAGTTCCCAGCCGTTATCGAGGAGGTAATTGAACTGGAAGCCGCCCGAACCCTGCTTGGTATGGATGCCGTCCGAAAAATCGTAGTTGCGCGTCACGCCATTGGCATCGGTATAACTGAACTTGGTATCAATCGTCGCCAGCGACTGTGTTACCATGTCGAAATTGTCGGTTTTGGTTGGTTTGCCTGTTCCGTCGTAGGGATAGAAGCTCGTCAGCATCCATTGTACTTTATCATTGAGATACTTCCCGTATACGCGCACGAAACCTTTCTGGTTTTTGAAATTGAAAGTCATATTGCCTTTCAACTGACCGCCCTGATTGGCTGTATAGCCCGGCGGCACAATGCCTTTGTCGGTGCGGAAGAAGCCGCCGATGTTGTAGCGGATCTGGTCGCTTACTTTGCCGCCCACGTTGCCGTCGAGGCGGTACAGGCCTTGTGAAAGACCGGTAGTGGCTTTGAACTTGCCATAAGTTTTGTCGGCGCCGGTGTAGCTGAGGTTGTTGATCACCGCTCCGGGCGTGTTAGCCATCACGATCGACGCATTACCGCCGCGAACGGCCTCGATGTTCTTAATCGTCAGGTCTGTTTTATAATACTGATCCACGGAAGGGATGGAATTGAAACCTGTGGGCAACACCGGCAAACCGTCTTCCATAATCCCCAGGAAAATATAGCCGCCCTGCTGCGGGAAACCACGGACCCACACATTACCGGGCCCGTCGCCTCCAGTACTTTCCACCGTCAGGCCTGGGATAGCTTTCAGGAGGTCGGTACTGTTCAACGGCGCGCGGGTTTGAATGTCTTTATTATTGATAGTCGTGATCGCCACGCTGCTTTCGATCTTTTTCTTCGGATTACCGCCCGTTACGACGATTTCCTGCAATTGCAGAATATCATCTTTCATTTCAATATTCAGCTGCACGTCCTGGCCTGCCACCTGTATTTCCTTTTTGATGGCCGTAAAACCAATGCTGGTCACGTTGAGCGTATAAGTACCGTCGGGAATGTCGGCGAAACTGTAAGTCCCGTTAATGTCCGTCACCACGCCGAGGTTGTTGTAGCTGAGCATGACCGTTACCCCGCTGAGCGTCTCGCCCGCCACGTCGGTGATCTTCCCCGACACGGTGTATCCTGCCGCGCGGCTCCGGATGCCTGTCACCGGCCCGCCCGCCGACTTATCCGACCGGCTGATAATGATCAGGTTATCCGTAACCCTGTAATGCAGCCCGAGCGGCTTCAAGGCTTCATCCAAAACTTTATACAATGGTTTTTGGGCAGCTTTAATACTCACTTTGCGCTCGCTGCCGATCATCTTCGCACTGTAAACAAACTTGCCGTTCACCTGTTTTTCCAGGTTTCCCAGCACATGCTCGATTCCCTGCTCCTGGATATCCACGGTCACTTTTTTAGACAAAAGCGCCTGCGCATTGCCATCCGTTGCCCTGGCCGTACCCAGCGCCCACAACCCGACAAGTAAAAACTGGCACAGCGATATCCGCATGACACTTAAAATAAATTGAAACTTAAAAGCTTCTTTCATACATTTGACTGTTTTATTGAGGTTAGATTTTGATAAAACAATCCCCGTTATCCTTCTTTGGACGGATAGTATTTGCGGTCGAAAACAAATATGGGGATTCATGAGGGTCGGATATGTTGGTAGCATTGTCCGACTCTTTTTTTGTGGTTACTTTCTTCTATATACGCATCGGTATCCGGGTTTGGGTGGATTGGAAAGGGTTTTCTAGCTTTTACATCCTTTACTATAAATGACGATCTTGCCGTCGAGCACTTCGTATCTCGCTTCGATCACTTCGCAGAGAATGCTCAACTTGCTGAACATCGGCTGGCCCGCGAGCGACGCCGTTACGGGGCAACCCTTCATAACATCACGGTCGAAAATGATGTCGATCTGGTAAGCCTCTTCGATGTCGGTGAGCACCGAGGAAGCTGGTGCGTTGATAAATTCAAACGTCTTCGGATTGTCGGAAGGCACGATTTCCGGATTGTCGCTCAGTGTCCTGCGCATTTCGCTGCTTGCGTGCTCGAAAATCAGTTTCTGATTCGGCGTCAGCACCATACCGTTCGGCGTTTTGGCCTGCGCGTTCTTCCGGGCTGCAAATTCCTGCTGTTTGAAAACGGAAACCTTTCCTTCCCGCACTTCCACCAGCGTTTTATCCGAAGCATCTTTGGCCCGCACAAAAAAGCTGGTACCCAGCACTTTCGTCACCAAATCGGTTGTGTGTACCAGGAAGGGTCTCTTCGGGTCCTTGGCTACCTGGAAGTAAGCATCGCCCGACAGGTACACAGTACGCTGATCCGCCGGAAATGTTTCAGCGAAGCTCAACCTGGATTGCGGGTAAAGCACCACCTGCGTGCCGTCCGCCAGTTTGATCACCTGCTGCTTCCCGGAAGTATTCACCCGCTCGACAAGCTCTTTGCCCGAAACCAGCCCGTTGTAGCCGCAATTGATGCAATAATACTGCCATCCAACCCACCCCAAACCAATCGCCAGCACCGCACAAGCCGCCACGCGCGTCCAGATCCCCGAATACCAAGGCCTGCCCAACGGCACGTCCTTCACAACATCTGGTCCATTGACAACACCTGGCTCCCTGGCATGATCGGGTTCCATAACCACTGCCAAGTCCATGACAACTCCCGACCTGCCGACAACCTCCGACGCAAGCCGTCTCTTTTCTGATCTGACCCGTTCTAGCAGTCCCTGTATTTCGAGGTCGATTTCCACCTCGTCAATTTCCGTTCTGTAATGCCGGTACACGCCGTCGAGCAGCTTGCGGGCACTTTGAATGTCGCCTGCCTGTCCGGGGTTTTGATCGATATATTGCTGCCAGAATACCGCATCCGTAGCTTCCTGATGCCGCACCCAGCCCTGAAAACGGGCATCGAGAACAAAATCTTCAAGGGTGTATTCCTGGTACTGATCCATGTTATAATTGTTTTCTAACTATACATAGGCGGCACCTGCATTGGAATAATCAAAATATTTCAAAAATTTTTTAAAAGGGAGAATGGAGGAAGGGGAGGATGGAGAAATCTATACGAGCGCGAAATGGCGCGAAGGTTAACCTTCGTGACCAATTATTTGCAGGCCTCCGGCCGGTTCATACAGCGACTCGCCTTTGCAATACTGACCGGCCGGAGGCCTGCGAATAGTGTGTGCAAATCAAGAGATTTGCACGAGCGTACGAGCGTTTACAAACGGTCTTTTAGTTCCTGGATGGTGCGGTAGAGCAGGTTGGCAACGGCGGGCCTGGAAATCCCCATCACCTGTGCGATAGCTTCATTATCCATACTTTCGAAGAAACGGAGGTAAATCACCTCCTGCTGGCGGCGGGTGAGCAGGTTGATTTGCTGGTTGAGCGTTTTGAGCATCTCCTCATTGGTTTCGATCTCAATAATATGCTCTTCAATGGATGCATCGCCGGAGGTCTGAGCGGAGAAATCGAGCTCTTCTCCTTCGTTGATCCATTGCTGGCGCTGGCTTTCGCGGTGTATTTTCCGGCGGAGGGATTTAAGCAGGTAGAACTTGACAAATGCCGTATCCCCGATGGTTTCCCGCTTGGCCCAAAGCTCCATAAAAAGATCCTGGATGCAGTCTTTTACAAACTCCCGGTCACGTGAAAACTTCACTCCGTAGCTGAAAAGGCCCTTGTAGTAGTGCCGCGCGATCTGGCCAAACGCCTCATCATCCCCAGCACGAAACGACTTCCACAAGTCGGCATCATCAGGATTGTTTTCGGGATGGGATTGCATTCAGGAAAGGCACGTCGGTTATATCGGGACTGCAATCCTACACCTTTTTATATAATTAAACAATTTTTATTTTGGGAGAAAGCAGGAAGGAGAGGAAAGGGAGGATGGAGGAAAGGGACGATGGGATAGGGCTGTATTCTTCCCCTTCCTCCCCTTCTCCCTCTTACCGCGGATACGACGAATGGCTTTTTACTTTTAATATCTGCCGTAGGTGCCGGTCGGTATGCCCCCACACGTAAATGAGCACCTGATGCATATTGCGCGGTTCGGGTGTGCCGGTGAATTCAAAAATAGCCCGCATGTCGGCTTCGCTGTTACGCACAAAGGCCAGGTTTTGCTCCCTGCCCCGCAGGAAAAAGGTCAGGTTGTCTTTGCCTTTGATAAAACCTGTCGGTGTGGCAATTTCCGCGGATTTGTGAGGGGCCGGCTCCATGATGAATTCATTGTAATAGCTGTCGGGCCGGGTGGTTTTGAGCAATTCGGGCTGCGGCTTGTTGCGGGTACCGATGCTGAGCTCTCGGGACCAGATGATCTCCCAGAGGGCCAGGTGCTCCACAATCTGCCCAATGGACCAACGGTCGGCCGACTCGTGGAATGCCCATTGCTCGGGCGTGAGGTTTTCTGTCTCCTTCACGATCGCATCGCGTGTGCGGATCAATTGCTCGATGGTGGATTGTTTGTCGGCCGCGGTCCAGAACTTTTCCTGGCCGAAGCATTGTGTGGCCGCGCAGAGCCAAACTAACGCAAAAAGTGTACTGATTTTCATAGCTTTTGTTTTGTGAACATTTGTTCCGCAACAAAAGGCTGTCGGTTTTTTGAGAACTGCGACTACCCTTGTCCGGATTCGGCCGCAATGCTATTCCTTCTTCCCTTATTTAGCAATTTTAATTATCCAAAGGATAAAATATGGGTATATATTGTGGTTTTCAGTTATTTAACGGAGGAAGAAACGACGCTATTGGCTCAGGTAGGGAGGCAAGATATTTCTGACCGTAGGATTGTCGAGCAAGCTTCGCAAACGGACGGAATCCGGATAAGGTATTTCGAACTGCCGTTGGACCAGCACGGACGGGTCGCCCGTTTTCAGGTATTTGCGTACGTTCGATTCCTGTTTCAGGGAGAGGCCGTGCGACTCATACACATTTTGCATGTCGTGGTGATAGCGGGTGATGTGCCCCATCGTAAATACCACGAAAAAAACAGCGCCCAGCCAGACAACGCGCCGGTTTTGAATAGTAATCTCTACAAAACGGGCTGCAAACCAGGCATTACCGATCAATCCGATGGTAAATAGCTCGGTGTAGCGCGAAGATACGCTCCCCATCGACTGCCCTCGCCCGTACGCGATCGCGAACGCCTGCGCGAGTGACCACATCACGCATCCGGCCATGAACAGGTCCGCGCGAGTGAGCGTGCGGCTGCGCAAAAGCCAGGGTATCATCGCCAGCGCGGGCAACCACAACGCAAGGGCAGCCGACCATCCTTCCGAAGCCGGCCATGCGAGGATGAACCGCAATGCCCTGAGTACCTCCGGAATGTTGCGTGAGCGGTAAATCTGATTCGCTTCGATCTGCGGCATAATGGCATATCCGGCGGCGGAAAGGCCCAGGAGTATTATCGCCAGCCCCAGGTGTTTCCAGTTAAGCTGCCTTTTCAGGAAACCCTGCAATGCATACACGCCGACTACTGCGAGGGGCGTCAGGATTCCCGAAGCCATCGTCAGGACGCTCAACCACGACAGCACAAGCACGCCTGCCATCGCCATGAGGCTATCGGGATACCTGGTGGCCAGAATGATGGCTAAAAGCGTGAAAATTATGAGGAAATAAAACTGGCTCTGAAAACCGATCAACAAATTTTCGAAAGCAAAAGGGAGCGAAAACTGGGCGATAATCACAATCAGCACCAGCCAGCGCGGGCCTTGCAACGCCTTTTGCCGCATTAAAAACAGCAGGATAATGAGTGGAATGCAAGCCGCCACGAGGATATTCACCCGAGCGCCAATCAGGTTGTCCCATACACCCGTCATATTGAAAATCAGCAGGGAGAGCAGCCGCGTGGGAAAAATGCGGTGCTCGTTATGCGGCTGCCAGAGCTGATGAAGTTCGAGCCGACCTTCGATCCACGGCCGGAGGAGGAAGTCGCCCTCGGCATCCCACTGGTCCCAATAAGGCAGCGGGATGGCGAAGGTTTCAACGAAATATAAACGGGCCGCTGCAATAATCAGCAGCGTTGCAAGCAAAGCAAGGATATTTCTTGTGGGCATACCTATTTCACGGATTGACTGCTATACCGGAAAATCCGTGCCAGACTACCTGCCCAAACCCACTATTTGATGATCGTGAGCTTCCGGCTGGTGGCCGTACCATCGGCGTTCCGGATTTGAATATGATAAACTCCGGGCGCAAATTCATCCGTAGCAATGCCTTCTCCGTCCATTTTGGCGGCTTCATACACCAGCTGGCCGGCAGCATTACGGAGCTGAACCGAAGTGATCTGGTTGAAATCGACTGCTTTAATGAAAATACGGCTTGTTACCGGGTTGGGAAATGCGACCGGTTCTGCCCCATTTTCACCCAACAAGTTACGGATACTGCTGTACGCAAAAGTGCCGTCCTGATCAACCATTTTCAAACGGTAATAAATGTTACCGGCCGTCAGTTGGCTGTCCCAATGCGTGTAGTTAAGCAGCGCATTGCTCTCCTTTGCCGCCTCACGCGTCCCGATTGCCGTCCAATCCCTGGCATTCAGGCTTTTTTGTATTTCAAAATGGGAGGTATTGGTTTCGGCGGAAGTGGTCCATTGCAGGAGAGCCTGGTTTTCGATTTTGGAAACTTTAAAGGAAGCCAGGGTTACCGGTAATGATGGACCCTGTTGAAAGACGTAAACGGTACCTGTGTTGAGCACATCGGGTTCACCTGCTTCCTGCGCGAGGCCAAAAGCGCCTACAAAAAGCGTGGTGCTATTCAATGCCAGCGATCTTCCGAAGTTTTCATTTGCAAGGCGAGTAGAAGGCGAGAACCTTTGCACCGGTATCCATTGGCCACCATTAGCGACATCCCGCTTGAACAGGTATGCTCCGCCGGCAGCATTGACGAAATTCTGTCCCTGACCGTCAAAACTTTCATAACTACTACCCACCGCGGCAAAGTTGTTGCTGATCGTCACGCTGTTTCCAAACCATGCATCACTAGTTCTCGTCGTGGCGGTGAGCTTCCTTACCTGGCCCCAGCTCTCGGTGCCTCCCTCGTCTTTCGAAAAGATATAGGCCGCCCCGGCGTAACTTATGTGATTCACTTCCTGCTCATCCTCATCTTCAAAAGGAGCGCCGACGATGATGTTATTGCCTGAAATATCGACGTCAGCGCCAAACCAATCGTATTCGGCACGCACAGTCGGCGCAATCTTCCTCACTTGCCCCCAGTTGCCAGCTCCGCCATGGTCTTTTCCATAAATATATGCAGCACCTGTATATGACAATGGCACCAGTTCGGATGCATCCTGCCGTTCCCCGGGTGCTCCTACGACGATCAAATCGCCTTCGACGGCTACCGAAAAGCCGAAGCTATCGGCCAATTCCCTGATTGCCGGGGCAATTTTCTTGACCAAACCCCAATTATCGGCACCGCCTGAGTTCTTTTCGTAAATATAAGCGGCACCTGCATTGAGAACGAAATTCGCGTCATTCACATCGAAATCGTCGTTACGAGCTCCCACCACTATATAATCCCCACTAATATCCACCGTTTCTCCGAAACTGTCGCCAGGATTTGTGCCGCGTGCCTGAATGTGCTTCAAGAATCCCCAGGCACCTTCCTGGTCACGCTTGAAAATGTGCGCCAGGCCTAAATATTGGTCCCCCATTATTATTGCACCGGTTTCGCCCACCACCAGGTAGTCCCCGCTGATAGCCACCGAAGCACCGAACCTCGCATAGGCGTTGCGTACCGGGGCCGTGAGTTTCGCAACGGGCTTCCACAAGCCCGCATCGTTGATGAGCACGAAAACACTTCCAGCCATCGGTTTATAGTCGCCGCCAGCAGCGTCGTAGGCGTCGTCGGGAGCGCTTACGACCGCGTAGTTGCCGGAGATACTAACGCTTTGACCGTAATACATGCCCGGGACAGCGGCGGAATTACCATTAGGATATTTCGCGAGCAGTTTCTGGACCTGGCCCCAATCCTGGGCATGTGAAACATTTGGGATGGCAAAAAAAATCGCGCAGGCAAGCAGGCCTGAGCGCAGAGAATGTAAAAATCTAAGCATGTAGCAAAAACTGAATAGAGTTAGATGAGTAGGATCCCAAAATTAGTTTGTAACTATTACATTACAAAATGGCTATACAAACGAAAGCGGGCCGGCCCTGATGAACCGGCCCGCCCTGGCCTATCCTGATCAATACTACGCGTTTACATTTTATTGGTAACCGTAACAATGCTACGAGCTTTCACCAAAAACTTTCCGCTCGAACCGCTCACCTCCACAGGTGCGAGGTCGCGCTCTGCGGAAGTTTCGTAAGCCCTGGTCGCTCCCGGCTTCTGCCCCGACCCAAGTGATAACTGAACTTCCCTGTCCTGGTTATCGCTGTTCACAATCACCGTCACCAGTTCATTATTTGTATTTAAATAAGAAGAAACCAGCAGTCCATCGGTACCGAGGCTGCTTGATGTCTCTACCCGTTTTGCCCCCGGACGCACGAATCGGCTAAAATTACCCAATGCCCAAAGCATTTTGGAGGACTGGAAGCTGCCGTCGGTTTTGTTTTTATCAATGTAAACCAACCCGTCCTTGTAATCATAAGGCGAGACGGAAATCCACCAATGCCAGGCCGACGCGTTGGCATTCACGAGGTCGTTATGGATCACTCTGGCAATGTAGAGCCCGGAAGTAATGCTCAGATCGCGCCCCTCGCCCTTGATTTCACCATCATTGTCACCCAGAATGCAGTATTCCGTCTGCCAGTATTCGAGCCCCGGAACAGCGGCCAGCCCGGTAGCAAGCTGTTTGCGTTTCTCAACCGCGGTTTTATAAGGGGAAGTAGTGAAATAGCTGTGCCCCGCAATCGCCGGGAGCACATTATGCAGGTTACCTATGTAATCGGCGCTGTTTTTGTCAAAGAAAGCCGTAATCTGGCTGGCACGCCCGGGCCGGTTATGTTCAGAATAGAGGTACTCGATCTGCCCGGCTTCCGCGACGTTGATTTGGGTTGAAAGGTTCTTTTTGAGCAGCGAAGCACTTAACGAACGGGTAATGGCGGCGACCTGGTTGTTGAAATAGGGTGTTCCTTCCTGTCCGCCGTCGCTCCAATCCCACTGCGGCTCGTTCACCGGGCTTACGTACTGAAAAGTGATACCCGTTTTCTTGCGCACCCCGTCGACCACATCGGCGAGGTAACCTGCGAACTTGTCGAACTGCTGGGAGGCAAGGTTCGGCTGGCCGTTCGTAGCATAACCCTTTCCGTTGGTCGTGAACTGCACCGGTGGGGTGTTAGGGAAAAGCAAAAACTCACGCACTCCCCGCTCTTTGGCCGCATTAAGGAACCACATTTGCCCGGCTTGCTTGTTCCAGTCGTAGCCTCCGTCGTTGGCAAAAAACGACTCTGCCCGCCTCCACTCGTCGCGGATACCGCTCGCATCGCCCTGCTCGGCAGTGCCGCCGCCGGCATTAAACCGCCACAGCGACAGGCCAATGCCTTTCAAACGACCGTCGGCGAGGGTGTCTTTACTGAAAAGCAGATCGGCGATCGCATTCTTTTTGGTCAATGGCCAGTTGCCCACGAACTGGCAGGCCCAGGCATCAGAGCCGCCGAAATGCCTGATCGTTTGATAAGTTTTAGACGGATCGATCCGGATCGTCACCGTTTCAGCCGCCGGATCGTTGGTTTTAGCGACGGGATCGCTTCCGTGGCAGCTTGTAGACGCGGCCATGAGCAACCCGAGGAACAATGTTCCGAGGTTTTGAGAAATTTGCATGAATTGGTCTGTCAGGGAATGGATAGAAAAAAGAACTCCCGGCGACTGAGGCACCGGGAGTGAAGGATATTAGTAGCCCGGATTTTGTTCGAGCTTGTTATTCGAAGCCTGGATCTCGGTACGCGGGATCGGCAGCCAGTATTGCTTATCGGCAAAGCTGCGGCCGGTTAGCGCTTCCTTACGGGTATAAGTAAACGCGCTGCCGTTCTTGCCGATCTCGACACCGTAAGCAGGTACATTTTCGGTGGTAGCAGCCACTTTCCAGCGGCGCACATCATAGAAACGGTGCTCTTCGAATGCGAGTTCGATACGGCGCTCGTTGCGGATGCGCTCCCGCATCTGCGCCTGCGTAAGGCCTGCGGGCAATGCGGGCATTCCTACGCCGGTACGCTGGCGGATCGCATTCACAGCCGCGTACACGGTCGCGTCGGGGCCGGAAGCTTCATTTTGAGCCTCGGCATAGTTCAGCAATATCTCGGCATAGCGAAAGTAAATCCACGTCTGCGTGCCGGCCACGTCCCAGGGATTGTCGATCGGCAGGTTGTCGTTCATGAATTTCCTCAGGTAATAGCCAGTCTTCGAGGTATTCCAGTTGGAAGGGCCGTCTTTGCTGTCTTTTCCACCCGGCGTGAACGTTTCCACGGTGCTGCCGCGATACGGTGCGCCATTGTAAAGAATAGTGGCGTAGAAACGTGGATCGCGGTTTTTGTACGGGTTTTTCGGGTCGTAGCTGGTGTTGGCATCGGTAATGCGGGTCCCGTCCATCATTTCGTAGTCGTCCACCAGGTTCTGCACCGGCACATTACCGCCCCATGCATTGTAGCTGTTCGGGCCATTTGAAATTTCGAGGCATACGTGGCGCGCGCCGACTGCATACAAACGGCCGAAAATGATCTCCTGGTGATCGGTCGTCGTGAAAAGATTGGCATACCCGCCTGTATAGAGCGAGTATTTGTTCAAATCCATCACGGCTTTGGCCGCTGCCGCCGCCTGCTGCCATGTTCCTGCATTGTAAAGCGGGCTGGCAGCGTAAAGTGCGAGGCGCGATTTCAATGCCAGCGCGGCCCCTTTGGTAGCGCGGCCGAGTTTCCAGGTGCTGTTGTCGTTCGATGCAGGCAGTAATGCGGCTGCCTCGTCGAGCTGCGCAATGGCATAGTCCAGTCCTGCTTTAATCTCCGATCGCTGGAACAGTTCGGGGCTCGTCAGATCATCACTTACTTCATACACTTTGTCCCCAAGCAGCACCACTTTGCCATAGTTACGCAGCAGATCGTGGTAGCGGAATGCGCGGATAAACTGCAATTCGCCCTTCAGACGGCTGCGGCGACCGGCGCTCATCGGCACGGCATCGATATTCGCCAGCGCGTAGTTGATCTCGCGGATGCTGCGGTAGCTGCGGCCCCAGAACGTGCCCGCGATACCGGTATTCTCCGGTGCGATCTGCCCGCGCTGGATCAGCCAGGTGTTATCATCATTGTTATAAATAGATTCGTCGGTAACCGACGACCACATGGCATATTCGAACCCGCGGCCGAAGCCGGGTAATGTGCCTTCCGCTTCCTTATCGGCCAGGCGGACGCCCATGTAGCGGTTCGTAACATATGCTTCGAAAAGTACCGAATCGGAAAGAATGGACGCGTCGGACACGCGGTCGGTCGGCACCACGTCCAGGAAATTCTGGTCGCAGGCGGATAGCGAAAGCATCATCGCCGCGGCCAGGGCTGGTAATGTTAAGCTCTTTATTTTCATGTTAATCATGATTTCAATTAAAATTTGATATTGAGGCCCAGGTTCAGAATGCGTTGCTGCGGATAAAACTGGCCGCTGTCGCTGTTACCTTCCGGATCGTAATCCTTCACACCGGTAATCGTGAACAGGTTGAATGCGCTTGCATAAACCCGCAGCGACGAGATTTTAAGCCTCGACAATGCAGCTTTCGGCAGCGTATAGCCCAATTCCACGTTTTTCAGACGGACGAACGACGAGTTGTTCAGCCAGAAATTATTGGCATACAAACCACCGTTGATCGACGAAGAGGCACGGGTATCTACGCGCGGGAACGAACCGTCGGGATTCGAGGGGCTCCAACGGTTGTCGGCCCAGCTACTGTAAAAGTTCCCCACCTGGCCCGATTCAGGCAACACATACTGGCTTACCATCCCCTGTCCGGCGAAAACAACCGCAAGGTCGAATGCATCGTAGCCCGCGTTGAAGGTCAAACCGTAAGTCAGCAGCGGCACATTGCCGTATTTGCTGCGTACCTGGTCGTCGGCTGTGATCTTGCCGTCTTTGTTATAATCTTCGAGGATCAGATCGCCAGTGCGCGCGCCTTTTACATGCGGGTATGCGTCCAGATCCGCTTGCGTGCGGAAGATCCCGAGGGTATTGTACAGCAGGTTCGTATAAAGCGGGCCGCCTGTCTGGCGCTGGTAATCAAGCGCTCCCGGCGCTTCGTCGATGAAAATCACCTTGCTTTTGGCATAAGTAATGTTTCCCGAAATATTGTAGCGGAACTTGCCATTATGGTTGTAGCCCAATGTCGCTTCCACCCCCTTGTTATTCACTTTTCCAAGGTTTTCGTCCGGCACCAGTGGCGTATTATCCCTGGTTTTGTAAGGATTCACGATACCGGAAGTATTTGGAATAGAAGCATTTCTCGCCGCAAGGATATCGGATCTCTGCTGATTGAAATAGATCACTTCGATATTGAAGTTTTTCAGGAACACGGCGTTCAAACCGATATCCAGCTTCTTGGAAGTCTCCCAGGTAATATTCGGGTTGGCGAGTTTCGTAAGGTCGATACCCGGCGAGATCACGCTGTTGCCCAGCACATACTGGTTTACGAACGAATAGTTGTTGTAGAACTGGAACTGACCAACATTATCGTTACCCAATGTTCCGTAAGAAGCACGGAGTTTCAGGTCGTCGATAAAATTGATGCTGTTTTTAAACCAGTCTTCCTCCGAAATGCGGTAACCGGCCGAAACCGACGGGAAGAAACCATATTGCTTACCCTTCGGGAAAACAGAGGAACCGTCCACCCGCGCCTGTACTTCGGCAAGGTATTTCTCATTGAAATTGTATGCCAAACGGCCGATGTAGCTCCGGCGGGTAAAGTTGAAGCTGCTACCCGAGTTGTTCTTGTCGGTCGCCGCGGCACCACCCTGAGAAAGTTCGGGCGTGGATGTTGTCGGGAAATTGATCCGCGTTGCACCAAATTTAGCCTCGTTGCGCTTGTTCTGCTCGTAAGCCACAAATGCATTGATATTGTGCTTGCCGATCGTTCTGACGTAGCTCAACCGCAAGTTCTGCGTAATGTTGGTGATATTGAGCTGCGACTGGTCAATCGACGCCGCACCGGCCGATCCGCCTGTAACTACGCCCGCGTAAGCCCCGGTATTCTTGTTATAGTTATAAAGCGTATAAGGGGTACTGAACGACTTCGAGAAATTGAACGACTTATCCACCGAGTAAAACCCGTCCACTGAAAGCCCGTCCACGAACGGCAGGTTATAGCTCGCGCGAAGGATACCATTGAAGATAGAGGTCGGGTTGCTGACCGTACCGCCCATGTTAGTACCCAGCACAACGGGGTTCTGGTTCTCGACGCCAGTCGAATAATAGCCGTTTGGATATTGCGCGATCACCGTCGGATATGCCCGGTAAATCGAACGGAATGTGTTTCCTGCCGACGAAATCGGGAAAGCCCGGTTCTCCTGACGTCCTGAAACGCCAAGGCTTACCTTGAAATCTTTGGTCACATTGGCGTCGATGTTCGAGCGGAAATTGTACTGCTTGTATTTCGTAGCACCGTTTTTGTACAAACCGTCCTGGTAAATCGTCCCGAGCGACACATAATATTTCACATTGTCGGTACCGCCGTTGATGGCCAGGCTGTGCTGGTTCTGCAATGCGAAATTTTTAAGGGTTTCTTTCTGCCAGTCGGTGTTCGGGTAATTCAAAGGATCGGAACCGTTGCGGAACTTCTCGATCTCTTCCGCCGAATAATGCTGGTTCATCCCGCCCGACGGGTTGTTATAGAAATCGATCTCGTTCATCATCGTCGCGTACGTAGGCGCATCCGCCAGTTTCGGCAGGCGTGTAGGCGACGAAAAGCCCTGGTTGAAGCTGTATGAAATGACCGGCTTACCTGTGGTACCGCGCTTGGTCGTCACGAGAATAACCCCGTTGGCCGCACGGCTCCCGTAAACGGCTGCCGAAGCGTCTTTCAGGATCGAAATGCTCTCGATATCGTTAGGATCGAGGCGGTCGAGCCCCCCAACCTGGCCTGGAATACCGTCCACGACGATGAGTACATCGTTATTGCCGGTCGTAGCAAAACCGCGCACCGTATAGCTCGAACCGTCATAACCCGGCTCACCGCCACGGTTGTTGGCCACAAAGCCCGAAAAACGGCCCGCGAGCGAGTTGGAAAGGTTGGGTTGCGGGCTTTTCACAATGTCAGCCCCTTTTACCTCAGAAACCGAGCCCGTCAATGTAGCTTTTTTCTGGGTACCGTAACCTACCACCACGATCTCTTCCAGCGTCTTGTCGTTAGGAGCGAGTTTCACATCCAGCTGCGAGCGGTTGCCGATCGCAATCTCCTGGTTCAGATAGCCGATGTACGTGAACACCAGTGTCCCGCTGCCGTCCGGCACATTCAGGGAGTACTTTCCGTCCACGTCGGTGGTAGTACCAGTGGAAGTGCCTTTCAGGATCACACTGGCACCGGGCAGTCCTTCACCGGTCTCGGAAGTGATCGTTCCTTTCACATTAAATGTGTTTTGCGCAAACGCTGAAAAGGAGGTTAAGGCGAAAAGCAGCAACAAACACACAATGCGCGGGGTCGCCCGGAGGGCTCTACCAGCGGTAGGCAGGCCGGTGCCTGTTTGCAGAACCGCCCCGAGGGTTTGCCGAGCGGACCAGTTGACGGTGTGCAGGGCCACCCAGCGGGTCGGCCGAGCGCCTTCGTAAAAAGTTTTTTTCATACAGCTGTAAAAAGTTGAATAATTGGATGCCGGATCAGTTCATAATGGCGGCAGGCCTGACAATCTTGATTTAGTTATAAACCGGGGTGCGTTACGCCGCTTTTATAAATTGATCAATCAAAAGTAGGACTATTTCAACCCGGCCACAGGGGGACATTTTCGCATTAAAAAGGGGGTGAATTCACAAAAAATGCCTGATTTTGTTAGAATCAGGCATGAAAAGCTGGGGAAATTCCAATAATGGGCCAATCACCGGGACCTTTTCCGGAAAAGGTCTTTGTCGATCGTCATCTGCTCATGGAAGGGCGTTCTGAATTTTTTCACATATTCCGAAGGCTTCATCCCGAACAGTTTCTGGAAATGTTCACGGAAATAGCGGATGTCGTTAATGCCGACGCTGAACGCCGTCTCGCTGATCGTAATGTCGGTGGTAATGAGCAACTGGGCAGCCTTGCGCAAACGGATGAAACGGACGAAGCTCGTAGCCGACTGCCCGGAAATGGATTTAATGCGGTTGTACAGCGTGGAATGGCTCATCCCGATCTCCGAAGCGAGCACTTTTACATTGAATGAAGGGTTGGTAATATGACTTTCCACGATGCGGATACACTCGTTCAGGAATTCTTTGTATTCAGCCGAAATCTTGAAATCGCTCGTCTGCAGAGTGATTTCGTTGTAAAAATACCGTTGCAGATCGTTGCGGTTGCGGAGGATCGAAGCCACCCGCGCCACGAGAATGTCCCTGTCGAACGGCTTACCGATGTAATCGTCGGCCCCGCCCTCAATGCCTTTCAGGCGCACATCCTGCGAAGTACTGGCCGTCAGCAGGATCACCGGAATGTGGCTCAACGCCATATCTAGCTTCATTTGCCGACACAATTCGATGCCGGAAGTACCACCCATCATCACATCGCTGATCACAATATCGGGCAAATGGCGGCGCACAAGGTCAAGCCCCTCCTCCCCGCTTCCGGCTTCGAACATTTTGTATTTTCCAGAGAAAATGGAACCCAGGTACTGCCTGATCTCCGGATCATCGTCGACCACCAGCATGGTATGGCTTTCGGTCGAAGGTTCCTTCATATCCAGCAGCTCGCTCTGCCAGTCGGGCATCGCGGGTGCTTTTACCGGCATTACACCTTCCGAAAGCTCTTCCAGCAGCACAGAGCCGCGCATTTCGTCTCCGCGCGCATGGGAGACGAGCTCGGGATGGCTTTTCCAAAGCGAAATATGGAATGTCGTCCCGCGGTCCAGCTCCGATTCATACCACAACTGCCCGAAATGGTTCTCCGCGAATGTCCTGGCTAAATACAATCCGATCCCAAAGCCCCCTTTGGCTGCGAAACGGCGGTCGGCATACTGATGAAAGACCTTGAAAATATCTTCCCCGGCGTCTGCAGGAATCCCCGGCCCCGTGTCGCTCACAACAATTTCGACCTTCTCTCCAAGGTCGAGCACTTGTACCACCACTGTTCCATGCTCCGGCGTAAATTTCAACGCATTGGAAATCAAATTAAAGACTGCGATTTCGATCTTCTCCCAATCGCAGGTCACTTCCAGTTCGGTTTCCGGAACCCTCAGCTCATAGCGGATACGCTTTTGTTCAGCCTGGTGCAGGAAGCACTGGTAAACCTCCGTAACCAATTGCGAAAGGTTGTGCACGGCCGGTTTGAGCTGGTCTGTCTGCTGGTCGGCCTTGCGGAAGAGCAGCAACTGGTCTACGAGGCTCAGGAGCCTTTTTGCATTACGGTAAATGATATGCATACTGGCAGCGGCCGGGGCGGCGGGCACCGACGAGACGTCGGCACCAGTAGCGCCGGCAGCCTGCATCATCTCCCGTATCGGATTGATAATCAACGTAAGCGGCGTCCGGAACTCATGCGAAACATTCGTAAAAAAAGAGAGTTTCTTCTCGTTCAACTCTATTTGCTGGCGCGTTTCCAGCTGAGCCAGCTGCACCTCGTATTTCATTTTTTCCTGCCCCAGCTTGTATTGCTGGTAATAGTAAAGCACAAGCCCGATGGTCAGGATATAGAGAAAGTACGCCCACCAGCTCTGGTACCAGGGGGGCATCACGCGGATCGGCAGCGAGGCATAGTCTTCGAACCAGACACCGTCCTGATTGGCCACCTTCACCTTAAACTCATAATTCCCCGGAGGCAGGTAGCGATACGTCGCCGAACGCTCATTCGCGACGTAGCTCCATTCCTTATCGAGCCCTTCGAGCATGTACGCATAGCGCGTGAGCTCCGGGTAGGCGTAGTTCAATGCCGTGTAATCGATTGAAAACACCGATTGGTCGGGCCTGATCGAAAACCGCCGCGCCTTACCCAGGTATTCAAATAGTGAAATCGCTTCTTTGCCCTCCTTGTCTTTGCCAAATATCCTGATCCCGCTGATCATCACCTTTGGCTGGTACTTCGAAGCCCGCACCTGTTTCGGGTCGAAGAGGTTCCAGCCCTCGGTCCCCCCGAAGCTCATCAGCCCGCTTTGGACGTTGTAAAGGGTGGAACCAGGGTTGAATTGCCCGCCTTGCAGCCCGTGGCTGGTATCAAAATTCTCGATCGAACCCGTTGCCGCATCAATTCGTGAAAGACCTTTATTCGTACTGACCCATACTTTATCCGTGCTTTCGGGCTGGATCGCATTGACCACATTGCTTGCCAAACCGCGCTTCCCGTCAAAAAAACGCACCGATTTCGCACGGGTATCGAACAGTAGCAAACCATTTCCCTCCGACCCGATCCAGAGCCGGTCGAGGCCGTCCATATACAGCGCGAAAACAATCCTGTTCGACAAATAAGGCTCCTTTCCCGCGGCGTTGAACCACGGTTCGAACCGCATCGTGCGCGTATTGAGGTAGCTGAGCCCGCCTCCATAAGTCCCTACCCAGAGATTACCATGCTTGTCTTCTGCCATTGCGCGCACATCGTTCGCATTGATGGAACTGTTGGAAGGAATGAAATTACGGAACCTGCCTGTGCGTTCATCGAGCAGGCTAAGTCCTCCCCCATTCGTTCCGACCCAGATATGGTGTTGCCGGTCCTGGTAAACGACACGTACGTCGTTCGCGCCCAGCGAATGCGGGTCCGCCGGGTTATGCGCGTAACGCCTGAAAGTGTCCGTGGCAGGATCGTACCGGACAAGCCCTTTGGAATAGGTACCAAACCACAACCGATCCTGCCGATCGCGGTGCGCGGCGATTACGGCTCCGTCCGGGAGCTGCCCGGGCTCACTGGAGGCGGCATAATGCTTTAAAAGCTCCCCCGAAGCAGTCGTTTTGTAAATGCCGTCCCCATCCGTACCGATCCACAGGTTACCGTCCTTATCGGCGCACATGCCGTAATAGCGCAAATAGCTTTCGGCCCGGGAATCGGTTATTTTCTGTTCAAACTTCCGGAATTTCTCCGGTATCGAGCTGATCAGGTACGCGCCTTCGCCATAAGTCCCGAGCCACACATTCCGGTCCTTATCAATATATAGCGATTGCACCGAGCGCTGCGTAATGCCCCTGTTATCCTTGTCCCGGATTAGCTCAAACACGAGCTTATCGGGCGACTGCGAACCCATCTGTGACAACGCCAGCCTGTAAATCCCGCCATCCTGCACACCGATGAGCAGGTTTTGCTGCCGATCCTCGATGAGTGACAGATAGATGTCGCTGTGATGGAATGTGTTGATATGCAGATCATAAAACCGGTTTTCGGCCCTTTTGAAGAGAATCAGGCCACGGGAAGAAGCGATCCAGACATTGCGCAGATGGTCCTCGTAAATCGCATTGATGCGCGCGCGGGGCACGCCGCCCAGGTCCAGCCCGGCCCTAACGAGTTTTCCGTTACTGTCGTGTTTCCACACTTCGATCCCGCTGTCACGCGAGCCGAGCCACAGCATTCCCTGTGAATCCTCGAACACATTGAGAATCGAATTCGTAAAAAGCCCGGAAAGCGTTTGTTGGTTATGAACTGTAAAAAGGTGGTTTTTGGTATTAAATGAAGCAAAGCCCGAGCCATTCAGCGCGAGCCACAGGCGGTCGCCGGACCCCTGGGTGATGTCGCTCACATCGTTCCCTACGCCACTTTTGTTTGGAAACGGTTTGTATCGGTTGAAGTGCTGGCTCGCAGGCACAAACTCGCCGATGCCCTCGCGCGAGGAAACCCAGATCGTGCCGTTTTTGTCCCGGAGAATGGATTTGACATAATTACCCGGCAAACTATGAGGGTCGTTCCGGTCGTATTTGAAATTCCGGAACGCCGTGCCGTCGAACCGGCTTACGCCATCGCCCGTCGCAAACCACATCAGGCCGTCGTTGTCCTGTGCAATACTGTTCACCACGCCAAAAGACAACCCCTCGCGGATCGAATAGCGCAGTACCCGCCCGGGCGAGTTGTCCCCAGCGCGACCGGCATACGCGTGGCCGACGTACGCCAGGCAGCACAGCGCCGGCAGCAATGCTGATAGTAAATTTAAAAATATGCGTTTCATCACCCGCATAGCCTACTTTTCTGACATATTTCCGATACAAACCGACCCTGCCCCGCTCACTTTTTCAAGGGCGGAACTTCAAATATAACAGAATCGGTACCGACTATTTAAAAGAAACCTTCAACTTCTGTGTAGCCTGGTTCCTGATAAACGCGACTTCCCCCTCTCCCATCCAGTTGATCTCCTGAAATACATCCATCAGCTCGGTCACAGTGGCAATATCCCGGTGGTTCAGGGCCCGGATCACATCGCCCGGCTTCATGCCCGCCCGTGCGAGAAGGCTATTTTCGGGTGCCTCTTCCACAACCACGCCCTTTTCATCAGGCAAGCCGTAAGCCGATCGGTCACCGAGGCCGTTTACATTCCGCAGTTTCCCGCCCAACCAGGATGTCTGGGACACGGCTTTGCCCTCCGCCAGGTTTTTGGCCACTGGAAGCGGAACCTGAACGGCCTTGCTTTTCAGGTCCGGCGAAACAACGCCAAACTCGTCCATTGCAAAATTCACAAATCCAACTTTCAGTGCCGGACTGCCTGGTTTCACGCGGTAATCGCCTTTTGCCGGGTTTTCGAACATCGGATCGCCTGCCAGACTGTGCGCGTCGGTACCATTCTGGCGGGCCTTTTCCAGCGCCGTCGGGTCGGGAAATAGATTGTAATCCACCTCCTTGCCCCATTCATTTACCCGGATTGGCGCATAAGGCTTCGTAACGATGTTTTTCCGGAATACATCACCGCTTTGGGTAAACCATACATGCGGATGAAAAGAGTTGTTGACCATGATATTGTTTTCCACCACCCGCCGAAAACCTTCCCGCAGCTTCAAACCGCCATTCAGGCATAAATTATTGTAAATGTGATAATTGGAACTACCATCGTCGAGATCGATATCCCAGCCGTGGTCACAGCGGAAGCGATTGTTGCGGATGACGATCGTCTTCCCGGCGTCGAGCAGGATCAATTCCGGATGGGCAGCAGCGAGGCTATCCATTCTTTCGCGCACCGGATGCCAGAAACGGTCGCGGCCCCAGGAATTGAACGAGCCGTGGTCGCCGGTTTCCAGCACGGTATTGAACACATCGTTGAACTCGATCATATGCCCGCCCCAGGTTCCTTCGCTTACGTTAATGCCTGCCCTGGGAATGTTGTAGATCGTGTTGTGGCTCACTGTAATGTCCATACTCATCGAAATCTCCACGCCGGCGATCTGCTTCTCCACGCGCCCCAGGCCGTGCATCAGGTTATCATAAACCTTGCATTGAGCCGGGTAATTATTGGTTTTCGGGCCGGGAGTCTTGTCCATCCGGTCGTATGGCACCGCCTCGTTGTACTCAAAACTGGGCGAACGCACCGCTCCGGGGTCGCCCACGAAGCAAACCGCACTGGCCCCGATTTCGGCAAAATGGCATCCCGAAACTTCGCCGCCGCGGTTGTAATTACTGAAAAACACCCCGTTACCGCCCACCGCATTGAAATGACACTTCCTGATGGCACAATTTTCGGTGCCTTCGAGCAACACCGCGCCGCCACGGTAAATAGCCCAGTCGCTGCGAAGTAAAGGCTCTTTGGTATCCATGAAAGTGCGGAGGGTGTGTGCGAGCTCGAAACCCTCGATATGGATATTGCGCACCGGTTTCTCCGCGGAGCCCCGGAATTCGAACAAATGCCTGATCTGCGGCGTGAGAACTTCCCGCGCGTCCGCAGGCGCATACACGTACAAGGTGTGCGAAGCGGCATCATAGTACCATTCCCCGGGCGCGTCGAGCTCTTCCAGCAGGTTTTCGATGAAACGGTACTTGTCGTGCATACCCATCTGGCGGTTGTTCTGATAACCCCCTTCGAGTGCCAGCGTGGTGTCGCTGCTCTTGCCTGTCACACGGTAATGGTAATCGCCCCATTCGTGCTTGTGCATCGCGTGAATAAATGCGCCTTCGGGCTTCATCCACGAGCCGATTTTCGCAGGTGAAAGGACGTCCGCCGAATAGCCCCCGAAATGGCTCACCGACGGGTCGAAATTCGGGAAGCGTGCCATATGCAGTTTTTTCTTGCCAATAAAAAGCTGGTCGAAAATGTAATCGCCGCTGATGACCGCCTTCTTGATATTGCCTTTGTATTCCGACCATTGGACTGGAACAACCGCCGCACCGCTAATGGTCACTTTTTCGCCCGGATAGGCCTTATAGGTGACCTCCTGGCCATCCGCCCGTGAGTCCTCGGGCCCAAATACGACCGGTTTTAAAAGGTAATATGTACCACCCCGTAGAAATACCGTAACCGCTCCCCGCGTACCTCTGGCCTTGTTGCGCGCCGCTTCCAGGGTCGCCAGCGGTTTGTCCCTTGATCCCGGGTTACGGTCGCTGCCGCCCGGTGCAATGTAAATATCCGCAGCAAGCAATGAAGTTGCAAATACCGCGCAAATAGCACACAATACGATCGTTATCAGACCCTTATAATTTTTATTCATAATAAAAAAATGGCACTGCACCAGTGCGGTTCACACTTCGTTGTAACTTCAATTAATTGCTATTTCAATGTACGGATATAGGTCAATAAATCGGCCACCTGCTGGTCGGAGTACGTGTCGATCAGCCCTTTTACCATAAACGACCGGCCGCCGAGCGCCCCCTGGCTCGTGATCTGTTCCGCCGGAATGAACATTGTGGCCCCGCCCATAAAAGCGAGCGTAGTCCCGCGTTTGTCCCGGCTCACCAGGTAGCCTTCGAAATTAGCCCCGTCTTTCTTACTGACCCTATAAACAGTATAACCGCTTTCGACGGCTGCATCGGGATCGAGGATGGCCGTTAGCAACGCTTCATTTTCCCGGCTGGCCGAACCGTCCAGAGACGGCGCGATATTCTGGCCCTTACCTCCGACCTGATGACAGTTCAGGCAGGTCTGAAAGAGCAACTTGCCCGCCTCCGCATTACCTTTTTGTTGCCCGGCCACGGTCATGTATCTGTGTAGTCTGGTTTTGAATGCTTTCTTTTTCTCTGTTTCCACCGATTTGGCCCGATTTAGCAGGTCTACCGTTTCAGGGTGCCGGCGAACGGACACCAGCCGTTCGGCCGTCGGCACGTCCAGTAAGCTTCCGCTGAGTTGTTTGTTTTTAATCAGGTAAATCAAAAGATCGGCCCCGGCGGGTGACGATGGGAGCATTCGGGTCAGCTCCCCTTTCTCTGTGCCGTCCAGCTTAGGCACCCATTTTTGAGCCGCCAGCCGTGCCGATGCCGGATCGGTCTTTGCGAGTGCCATCAAAGCGCCCCCGCGTACATCGAAACCCTGGCTACCGTTGTTAACAACCTTAACCAATGCATTTTTACCCAGGGCCGGGTTCGCTTCAATGGCTTTCAGGGCCAGTTTCATAGACGCCGGCGGCATATTGCCGTCCAGGACTGTCAGCACCTGCCCTACCGCATCACGCATTCCAAACCTCCCGACGGCATCCAGCCCGAGGTCGATCTCCGCCTGATCACTACTTTTCAAGAGCCGCGACACCGGAGTAGCCAGCAGACTATTCAGTTCAGCCGACTGGACCTGGGCCTGGTTACGGATCGCAAAACGGACATATTCCGTCGCCTGCGGTGCCTCAAAGGCCGGTTTGATCATCGATACGATATTTCGGTTGGACAGCATTCCGGCTATGCTCGTGAACGTGGATTCGTCCAGCTTTTCGGTGCTTGCTTCCGGCCAGAAACGCAGGAATGCCGCTTCCCGGTCGGCCTTAGGCAAAGCCTGTGTCGCCCAGAGGAGGTTTTCGACAGGTACCTTGGCCATATCCTGACCGGAAATGAAGCGGTTCAATGCCTGCTGATGTTTTTCAAGGGCCATTCTTGCCAAAAACCTTTCAAAACGCCGTTCATAGGGTCCGCCGAGTGTTTCGCCGGGCAACTCCGGCTTACATGCCGCAACGAGTATGGCAATGCCCGTTGTATCCAGCTCCACGGCCTCGCCCAATGTGCGCAATACCTGCGAGCGCACCATAGGATTGGAATCCCCTGCCAAAATCTTTACAAGTACCGCGATTTCAGCGCCAGTCAATTTAAAATTACTCAGCGACCGCACCGCCTCGCGCCGGATGTTGCCCGACGCTTCGGCGCCCGACGCATCGGCGCCCGACGCTTCGGCGCCCGACGCTTCGGCAAGCAGGTTGGTCATCAACCCGGCGTCAAAATGCTGTAAACTTTCGAGGCACCACAATGCATGGATCCTCGTGATCTCGTCCGCGTTCCGGTCGGCGGCAATGGCAGTAATCGCCGGGATCAGCGCATTCATTTCTTCCCGTGGCCGGTCGGCGATCTGGTGCCAGGCGGCCCTTTTAGCCCAAAGCGACGGGGCGCGTAGATGCCCCGGCAGAGCGGAATCGGGCATTTTGTAAAAATCCGGAATATCCCCCGGTTTCTGGCTTACATGGCGTATCCGCCAGATGCGGCCATGTGTCTTGTCGCGGTCGGGGTGGGTGGTGGGCAGCTCGTTGTGCGAAACGATTTTATTATACCAGTCGGCAATGTACAGGCAGCCGTCAGGCCCGAACTCCATATTTACCGGCCTGAACCAGTCGTCGTCCGAAATGAGTAAATCGGGCAAATGCGTGGCAGAAACGGTACCATCCGCATTTCTCACAATTTTCACGGCATTAACAGAGCTGGTAATCGGATTCGCCAGGAACGCCACATCGCGAAACGCTTCCGGAAACGAGCCTGCGGCGTCGTCGGAAAAAGCGGTCCCGGAAATACCCGTACCGCCCACACGAAACGAATGCAATGCCGGCAGAAACGGCTGATAAGGCCTTAACCTTTCATTCCCTATCCCGGGGAAAGCTGTCGCCGGCTCCATGGGTGCCACCGAATAGCCCAGGTCGTTCGCCTCCGACCCATACCATTGGCCGTTCCCCCGTAGCTGAAAGCCCCAGATATTGTTCAGTCCCACGCTAACCAGTTCCATTTTCCGGCCATCGGACGTGAAACGGGCTATTTTGCTGAAATCGATTTTCAGACTGTCGCCGCTCACCAAAGACTTTACGCGCCCCTTGTTGAGCGCGCCATGGCTAAAATGGATCCAGTTTCCCGGCGCCCGCACGAGCACGTGGGCCATCGTGTGCGTATCCGTGAACCCGAACCCGGTGAAAAGCGGCACCCGCCTGTCGGCCCTGCCATCATTATCGGTATCATCCATAAAAAACAATTCCGATCCCTGGGCGATATACGCACCGTTGCGGTATGGGAGAATGCTCATCGGGATCGTCAGGCCGTCGGCCCAAATCGTTGGCTTCACGGTTCCCTTCCCATAAATACCCGAAAGTACAATCACCTTGTCGGTACCCCGTGTTTCGCCTTTGTATAGTTTCGAAACACGTTTGAAATTGGGATGGTTGTGCTGCGCATTCTCATCATCCATGAGTTTGAGCAGATCTTCCCAGTGAATGTCCGAAACCGGGTCGAGCGGGTACATCCTGGCCGTCTGCGTCCACAACCTGCCCGCATCATCGAACGTCAGGTCGATCGGGTTCACGACGCTATCCCGCTCGCTGGCAACGAGTTCGATCACAAACCCTTCCGGCACATGAAACCCGGCCAGCTCCTGCTCCGGCGTATTGGCACCTCTGCGGGTAGATTGGGTCTTGTCCTGCGCCCGGGCTGGGAAGGAAAAGGTCGCGGCACATAGGAATGCCGCGAGGTAACTGATATGCCTGGTCATGAACAACGAATTTTAACCTTGGATATGCCAATTATATATTTAAAAATCAATATAACATGCATACCTCCGGCTTTTTTCGCCGATCGTTACCAGCCCATGTAATAGGTGCCGCTCAGCCAGGTCGGGCGCAGGAGGTGGAAATGCGATTCCAGCATTTTCTCAGCCTCGCAGAATGCGCCTTCTACCCAGCCCTGCTGATCGGAATAAGCCTCCCCGACGACATAAATATTTTCATCCGAGTCGGGCCTGCGCATGTAAGGCATTACGTCCCAAACCGGCGCGCCGGCCTTCCAGGCATGGTACCCGGCGCCGAAGGGGTCGTCGGTCCAGTCGCGGAAATAAGTCACGTATGGTTCGGGGATTTCCACCTCCGCGCCATGCAACTCGCGGAGCTGCGCCATGATTTCATTCACCATCAGCTGCGTGGCCTGCTCTCTTTCAAGCGCTTTCAGTTCAACCAGCGAAGCCGATGCTGCCGCGCTCACCTTGAACAGCACCGTATCATCCGAAAGCGCCTTCCAGAATGTCTCCGTCTCCATATCGCCGTAGCTTCCGAGCAACATCGAGTTGTTGTTCTGCGGATCGGTACCGAAATAGTAGCATTGGCGCATGGGCAGGTCGGTAATGGAATGCCCCGAATCGATCCCCAGCTTTTTCCACCAGGGGTCGCGGAAGCCCATCAGGATTTTGAATGCAGGCTCCATGATCACCGAACGGATATTCCGGTCGAGGGCCGTGTTTTCGTTGGAATTGAAAAAGAAATTCTGTTGATCGAGCAGTTCGAGCGACTTCCTCGGCATGCCGAGAATGATATGGTTGGCATAGGCGTGCCAGAGGGTGTTGCTCGGGATATTCAGGAACGTCAGTTCGTAGCGGTAATGGTCGCGCAGCTCGTGGCCTTTCGAGAATGTCAGCAGCTTGTTTTCCGACCAGATGCAAGCCCCTGGAATGCCCATATACTGGTTTGCCAACGCATAAGCGATGCTGTCGTAGCCTTCTTCGATCGTCTTATAGGTCACATCGGCCGAAAAATCGCCTACCATATAAGGAAATGCTTCCGCCGCATTCCAGTTGATCGTGTTGGAATAATAACCACCGGCATTCGCCACAAAACTGTAACCTTCCTGCGAAACCTGGTCTTTGATCAGGTTCCAGAAACCGAGGTCGTTCACCTTGCGACCGTCGTAGGGCGACCCGGGGAAATTGTACGTCAGTTGGGGCTTCACCTGGTCCCAATCCTCGCTGGTCAGTTTGAAACCATAGTCATACTGCGTCGGCCCTTTGGTAACCCTGTCCGAATAATTGCTCACAAACCAGGGATCGGCCATGAGCACATCGTAGATGATCTTGTTGAAAAGCTGGTCGGAGCTGAAACCAATATCGTCGTCGTCGAGATAATAGCGGGTCACGAGTTTCTCCCCTTTGTCCTGTGCAACATTCCAGGCATTCTGTTTGAAATGCTGCTTGCGAAGGTAAAAAAGCAGGTCGGCGGGGTCGCCCATCGGAAAAGGAACGGGCGTCATATGATCTGTAAGCACAGGCGTGCGTTTGCTCAGGTCCTTTTCAGTGAGCGGGTAGCCTTCAATAAGCGTAGTCACGATCTCCTGGGACGTAAGGTAGCGCATGCCTCCCAGTTCCCCCCAGAAGTTCATCCCGGGCAGGATCACCGATTCGAGGCGGCCGCCGAGCCGTTCGCTCATATCGAATATCTGTACCTGCTCGCCGGAGTATTTGCCGACGTCCGTAAGCCGGAAGGCGCTGTAAAGGCCCGATGTTCCCGCGCCGATGATCGCGACTTCCGTGCGCAGTCCCGGCTTCATTCCGTTGTTTAGTGGCGTGTTTTTGTTCATGTTGATGGTTTTAAATGGCTTTGAAATAATTGTAACCCAGCTTGAACGGCGAGATATCGAAAGTAGAATGGCCGTCCAGGGCCAGCTCAGTCAGTATCTTGCCCAGAAACGGCGTAAACTTGGCGGCCCAGCCGGTGGCATACACCACGATATTCCGGTGATTGGGCACGTAAGGCGGCGCAAAATCGATCAGCAGTTCCTTGTTCGCGATTTTGCTGAGCGCAATGAGGCAGGTAGACGTAAAATAGGGCGTCGGGTCGAGGCCGGTCATATGCTCACGGACCCATTCCGACGTGTACGCGAGCTCCTTCGGGTTAGGCACGAGCGTGCGTTGCGCGGGGCTTTCGAGCGGGTCTATCACAAAATCCGGTGCCACTCGGATATACTCCGGATGGTCCCAAACCACGCCCGGGAAGCCGTAAAACTGGTTGCCGTTTGAGCCGATCGCATTCTGGAATACGAACCACGTCGGGTACTGAATTTTCGGATCGGTCTTTTTGAAATAAGCAGAAGACATATTCCAATAGGTTGCCTCGATCGTAAACCCGAGCAGATTGATGACGCCATCGATATACGGCCCGGGTACGAGCACCAGTTTTTCACTGGTAAAAACCCCTTTCGGCGTCGTCACGTTGAACAGCTTGCCGTCCTGCCCGATGGCCGTTACCGGCGATTCCTCGTGCAGGGTCGTGTACGGGTCCCGCTCACAGGCCTGGTACAGGGTTTCAATTGTGGCACGGAAATCGATGCTCGCCCCATCGGCCTGGAAAAGACCGGTGTAAGTATCGGGCAGGTTCCGGAAATGGTATTGCGACTCGATTTCTTTTGCCGTAAGGCTCGTGTAAGGCACATTCAATGCTTTGAGCGCCTGCTCCGCCTCGGCAATGTTGCCCTCGGTTGAATGCACAGCAGGGTCACCGAACCAGAGCGTACCCACTTTGTCGAGCAGGGTTTTAGGCGTCAGGGTTTGCAACTCGTCCCAATACGGCTGCGCGTCAAGCGCCATTTGGACCATATACTCTTCGGGATACGGAATGCGGTACTGCCGCGAAACGCCCGCTGAGCTGCCGAGCTGGTTTTTAAAATTGAACTGCTCCAAAACCAGCGTTTTGGCTTTTCGTTTTCCCAGATGGTAACCGGTGGAGAGGCCGATTGCCCCTCCCCCGACCACGATCACATCAAAATGATGATCTGCTGGCTGCGCCATGTATGTCGTATTTATCGTGAAGGTTTTGCGTATTACTTATTGTTTCACCAACGTGTTGATATTCACGTGCGGCCATTGGATCAGCTTGGAAGGATCGTGGAACTGCGGGATGAATTCGATGATGGAGGTCTGCGAGTATTGCAGTTGAAGGAACGAGCCGCCGGTGTTCGGGTTTTGCACGGTTTCGATCCAGAAAGTCGCCTCGAAACTGGTCGTGTTCGCGTTCTGAACGATGAACGGAATGTTGGTAATGCCGCCTTTGTTGGCCGTACTGACCGAAATATTGGTCGTGGAAGTGATCGTCTGCCCAGCGATCGCCTCCTGCAAAGTTGCGTTAGGGTTCACTTTGTTAAAACCATCCATCGGCGTGAGGTAAGGATCGGTGTAACCGAGCGGTTTGGAACCGGGACCTGTAATAGGCAACGTACTGATTACCGGGATATTGGGCGCACCAGCCGTCACCGACGACCCACCCAGCGCCAGCAGCGAATCTCCGTGCGGCACCGACGCCTGGCGTGCAATGCTGAACTCGTCGGGACAATCCTGCAACAGAAGCCAGGTGCCGTTTTCGGCGTGGAGCAAACTGCCGTCGACGTTGCTGTGAATGGAAAGGCTATACAGCAAGGTGGGCACCTGCTGTACGACGTGCGTGCCGCGGTTGGGTGTAGGCGTGCTCAACGGCGTAACCGTGAAAGTCTCGGTGTAAGGCTGCACAAGAAGAATGAATCCGCCTCTCTGGTTTGGAACGGCGACAAGGTTCCAGCCTTTGCGGCCTACCCAGGTACCGATCAGGTCGGTCAACGGGCCGAACATTGAGTTGGTTTCCGAGGGCGCACCACCTAAACGAGTGGTTTGAAGGGCATTGCTAGTAACTTTTAACATGGTGTATAATTGTTTTTAGTGAAAAAAGAGAATGCGTACCGTGGCACTCATGGCCTGTCTATCCGATCGTTACTAACCTGCCACACCTCACCCGATCGGGATTTTACCATGTTGTTTTTTATAGAATTAGTTTTATATTTTTGACAAACTTGATCAAATAAGTTGTAACCAAACTAATACTACTTTTGAACTTATTTAACGGTCGAAGAATTTGTTTTGCGCGGTAGGCTGACGTGTGGAAATGGGCCATGGTCGGTCAGCCGTACATTAATTTCCGCGCCCCATTATGTCCTACAAAAGGAATTATTAGCTTTGTATCCGAATCCCATTTCCGGCCGGAGCACCTGGCCATTGCATTTATGAGTGATCTGAAAAACGACATCCAGCCTTTGGAGGCTTCCACGATGACCGACCTCGTCGAATCGAGGCTGCGTGAATATTTGAAACGGAAGTCCTTCGTACCCGGCGACGCATTGCCCAAGGAGCAGGAACTGGCCGACGCCCTGGGCGTGAGCCGGAATGTGGTGCGCGAGGCACTCAGCCGCCTGCGCATGCTCGGGATGATCGATACGCGCAAGAAACGCGGTATGGTGCTCACTCAGCCGGATATCCTTGGCTCGCTCGAACGGGTCCTCGACCCGCTGATTCTCGGTAAAAGCACGCTGAGGGACATTTTCGAGCTGCGGCTGGTGCTGGAAATGGGCCTGGCCGACCTCATCTACCTCCGCAAAAAGCCGGAAGACATTGCCGCACTGGAAACCATCGTCGCGCAGGAGGTCAACAAGCAACAGAAGCCCTTCCGTGTAGAACATGAGATCGCTTTCCACGGCAAACTTTACCAGATGACCGGCAACGAGACCTACATGCGTTTCCAGAAAATGCTCCTGCCGGTTTTTGAATATGTCCTCGATTACGAAATCCAGGTCAACGGCCAGGCCGACGTCGGCAAGATCACGCACCACGACCTGGTGGAAATACTAAAAACAGGCGATGCGGAAGATTTCCGACGCGGTATGAAAGCGCACCTAAAACCACATTTCGACCGGTTGAAAGCCTGAAAAAGCAGGTCGGTTGGGAAAGTTATTCGATGTAAGACGTTGGCATTGTTGTTGCATGCCCAAGGGCATTTGACGCGAGCGTGGTCGATTTACTTGGCTACCAATGTTGCATCGCTACGCGATTGTCTCGTGTATAGTGGTCAGAATCCAGTAGAAATGCCGTTAGGCATGTAATCTTGGTAGAGAATTCACGAACATATGGATATTAAATCCCGTCAGGGATGTAATATCCAATACAACGCATGAAGTCACCGGGGGTATTTTGTATTATTTTTTGAATAAATATTTGGATGTTCAGCTAAAATGCTTTTACATTTGCCAATATGTAGTACATAACTACTAAAAAACATATCAGATTCCTGACTCTTTAAAATTCGATCCAATGAAGAAAGTGTACTTGGTAGTACTGCTGGGCTGTGCATTGTTACTGCTGGCGCCGGTAGTCATGGCGCAGCAGTTGACCGTCACGGGGACCGTCAGATCAGCCGGGACGGGCGAAAGCCTGCCGGGGGTGAGCATTGTCCTGGGTGGTACCTCCTCGGGTTCCACCACCGATGCCGATGGGAAGTATACGATCCAGGTGCCTGCCCGTGGCCGCCTGATTTTCTCCTACGTAGGTTTTGACCCGCAGGAAGTAGCCGTTGAAGACCGTTCGAAAATCGATATCACGCTTACGGAAAGCGAAAAAGCGCTTAGCGAAGTGGTTGTAGTGGGTTACACCAGTCAATCCAAAGCCAAAACGACGGCTGCGGTGTCGAAACTCGGAACGGAAGAACTCAGGAACACTTCCAATCCAAACCCCGTGCAGGCCATGCAGGGCAAAATGGCGGGTGTTTCAGTGCCGGTCAATTCCGGGCAGCCGGGCGCGGGCGCAACGAACATCATCATCCGGGGCGGCACGAAGCTCAACGTTTATGGTACAGGGTTAGGCAACAGCGGCGGAAATTCCGTGGGTACTTCGGAGACGAGCGGGCCGCTGGTGATCGTGGATGGGGTTTTCAGGTCATTGAACGACGTTAATCCCGACAATATCGAGTCGTTTCAGGTGATGAAGGACGCAGCGGCAACGGCCATTTACGGCGCGCGCGGAGCCAATGGCGTGATCGTCGTCAAAACCAAGGGCGGGAAGTTCAATACCAAAGCCAATGTCACCCTCAACCACCGCACCACCTGGGAAACCAATGCACGGGACTACAAATACCTGAATGCCAGGGACTACCTCGCATTGGCCAGAAAGACAGTCCAAAATACCTTCGACCCGATCGATAAAAACAACTTGCTCAACAACGGCGGCTTCTCGGCGGGAACACGCATTTACACCGCGCCCGGGCAATACGGGAACAATATCAACCTCACCGCGCTATACGATAATATTGTGGCCGTCGAAGGCCAGGCGTACGTCGACCGGCTGCTGGCAAACGGCTGGGAGACCATGGATGACCCGATCAACCCCGGTACCAGGCTGCTCTTTGCCGACAATCATTACCAGGATATGCTCTGGAACACCGGGCTTACGCAAAACCATAACCTCTCCATCGATGGCGGCAGCGAACGGGCCAGCTATAATGTATCGGCTGGGTATACCAAACAGGCAGGGACATTTACGGGTACCCAATACAGACGCTACGATGTGCTGGGCAATTTCGGTTTCAAAGCGACCGATAATTTCCGCATCGATGCGATGGTGAACTACCAGAATGTGCTCCCCAATTACGTGGAGGCATTCCAGAACGAGCTCACGCGCGGCACGCGCCTGACCCCGCTCATACGCATATACAAGGACGACGGCAACCCGACGCCCGGCGAAAACTACGCGACCCGCAACCGCTTCCACACTTTGAAATACGACGACGTACGGTCCTCGACCGAACGGATCATTTCACGCGTCGCCGGTGACCTTGCGATCACCAAGGGATTGAGCTACAAACCGGCCATTTCGTACTTAATGCAGGATTACCGCTACATGTTCATGCGAAAAGGCACGCCGGCCTCCGAAATCCAGCCCGCCACCCAGCGCCAGAAGAACGAGGATACCAACAATTTCCGGCAACTGATGATCGACCAGATCCTCCAATATGACCTCGGCCTGCACGATGAGCACAACTTTACGTTCCTGGCAGGTTTCAATTTCACCAAATCCACCAACAGCATTATCAATATCGGCTCCCAACGTGCCACGAGCGATTACATTTATACCATTAATGAACCTACCACCTCGGTCATCAATGGTGTGGTGAATACCAATGTCACGGATTTCCGTACCACGCTCACGGAAAGCCGTTCGGCGAGCTATTTCGGTCAGTTTAACTATGATTATGATGGAAAATACCTGCTCAGCGGCGCTTTGCGTTACGACGGATTCTCCAATTTCGCCCCACAAAACAAATATGCATTATTCCCCTCGGCCTCGCTGGGGTGGAACATTCATCGCGAAAAATTCTGGACCGTCGCGCCGGTAAGCATGCTCAAACTCCGCGCAAGCTGGGGCCAGGCCGGTTCGAGCGACCTGAGCCTTACCGATACCTACGGCGGCTATTCGGCCGCGACATACGCATTGGGTTCGGGTATTCTGAGGGCCAACCTCTCGAACCCGAACCTCAGATGGGAGCTAACAGAAACCACAGACCTCGCACTGGATGCGTCGCTGTTCGGGGAAAGGGTAACATTATCGGTCGATTTTTACAACAAACTCACTAAAAACAGATTGGAATCGAAACCGCTGCCTTCCGAGGCACCATTTCCTTCCATTACCTACAATAATGGAACACTGCAAAACAAAGGCGTGGAAATAGAGCTGGGCGCGACGGTGATCAAAACCGGGGCATTTACCTGGCGCTCCAACTTCTCATTTGCCCTCAACCGGACGATCATCAAAAAGCTGCCCGGCAACGGTCGTGCCAAAAACCGGCAAGGTGGCGACCTCGTTTACGATCGTGCCGCAGGGAAAAACATCGAAGCCGGCGGGCTGGCCGAAGGCGAGCGGCCATTTGGGTTGTATGCCTATAAGGTACTCGGCGTTTTCTCAACCGAGGAAGAAGCCAGGGCCTGGAACGCCACCAAAAAGGATAACCTCGCCTCTCCTTCCGGCATTACCACGGGCAAGCACGCCGGCGATTTCATCTTCGACGACCTCAACAACGACGGCGTGATCGACACCAAAGACCAGGTTTTCATGGGTTACCGCAACCCCGACAAGATCGGCGGAATGCAGAACACATTTACCTACAAGTCCCTGTCCCTCCGCGTCGCCGTCGACTATGCACTCGGGCATATGATCAGCAACGGCGCATTGGCGCGCTCGCTGGGTACCGGAAGGGCGTTCAACGAAGGAGCACCGTCTCAGGCCCTCGGCCCGGATATCTGGCAAAAATCGGGTGATACCGGCAAGAAATACGCCCGCTTTTCATTCGCAGACGCCGATTTCGGTCAGCGCAACTACCTGCGCTCGGCGACATTAGGCAACAATAACGGCTACGGCTCCGACGTGTCCGCCATGATCGAAAAAGGCAATTTCTTAGCCATGCGCGAGATTTCGCTCGCCTATGACCTCCCCAAAAACCTGCTCAAAAAGATCCGGTCGACAGGAATGAATGTATTCGTGAGCGTGTATAACCTCGGTTATCTGACAAAATACAAAGGCATTAACCCCGAAACTTACACCGGTTTCGACGCGGTAGGTTACCCCCGCCCCCGGCAGTTTTCGGCAGGGACGACGCTGAGGTTTTAGGACCTGCGGCCCTGACCATGGACCATGGCTCGCGCCGAACAAGATAGCGAAACTATGGTCGGTCGTCAGAAATTCGAAACCACAAACGACAACACATTTATGCGCCAAAGAATTAAATTACTCACAATCACCGCTTTTACCCTCACAAGCCTCGGTGCCTGCGACAGCTTGCTGGATGTGAAGCCACAATCGAGCATTACCGAAGCGGTTTATTTTCAGAACGAAGGCGATTTTGAACCTTACCTGACCGGAATCTATACGTATATGCGGACTTTCGCCAACAATGTAACATACGGTACCGAGCGCAGCGAAGAGCTGATCGCCGGCTCCAACTCACGTTTTGGCGTGGCATGGTCGCAAATTATTACGCCCACTTCCGGGGCTATCAATTACAGCGACTGGTATAAGGCCATCGGACATTGCAACCTGCTGCTGGCGAAAATCGAGGGCTTCCCGTTCGCCGGTAATTCCGACCTCCGAAAGCGCATTCTGGCCGAAACTTATAGTTTGCGTGCCTATTTCTACTTTCACCTGACCCGCATTATCGGTGATGCACCACTGATGCTGCAACCGGTGACGGACGAAAATGTACCGCTTCTCCCACGCTCTCCGGCCGTGGAAGTGATGAAGCAGGTTCAGGCGGATTTGGATCAGGCCATCAGCTTGTACAAATCTCTCGGCACCTTCTCGGCAACTTCCTACCCGAGTAAATACCGCTTCGCCTACGGATCCACGCAAGCCCTCAAAGCGGAAGCGAGCCTGTGGAGCGCCAAAGTACTCGGCGGTGGCGATGTGGATTTCAATGCGGTTCTAGCGGGCATTTCGGAGGTCGAGACGTCGGGTGTTTCACTGAATGCGGATTTTAAAAATGTGACCGGGCTGCGGGCGCCGAACAATCCGGAGGTAATACTGTCGGCTTATTTCAGCCGGGACGAAACGGGCGGAAACTATGGCGTGAATGCACTGCCGTTCCTGACAATCGTGCAGGGGGCGGTCAACCTCGACAGCCTGCCTTACACCCAGACTTCCACGACCGGCCAGGGCGCCTATCAGATCAGCCAGCCGTCGCGGGCACTGTTTTCCCAAAAGCCCGCCGACAAACGCATTCCCTACACCTGGGTTACCGAGCGGCAAATTTCCGGCCCGAAGATTTCCTGGATCACCAAATACCCCGGCACCAAATATTCCGACGACCGCATTTCCGACAACGAGATCGTCATTTTCCGGCTCGCCGACATTTACCTGATGAAAGCCGAAGCCTACGCGGGCCTTAATAAAGTGGAGGAAGCCATTTCTTACCTCGACAAAGTCCGCACGCGAGCGGGTACAGGTGCTTACGCGGGCGCGAAAACCAAGGCGGCGGTTGAGCGGGAAATCCTGGACGAGCGCGGACGCGAGCTCTTTTTCGAAAACAAGCGGTGGTACGACCTCGTCCGGTTCCACAAAGGCGGTACCATCGATGTGTACCAGTTCGTACCAAACCTGACCGGCAAGAAAACACCGCTTTTCTGGCCGCTAAACACCACCGTACTGGCCAATAACAATCAATTGGTGCAATCAGAGGGTTACTGATCCGTGCTTTCTATGAATTTTATTTAATGTTTTGATATGATAAAAAAGACATTCCTGATCCTGATCGTCCTGGGCGCCACTAAGGCATTTTCGCAAAACATTCCCGAAACCCGTGCATTGTTCAGCGCGGGCGAAGACGGCTACAAAAGTTACCGCATTCCTTCGCTGATCAAATCTAAAAACGGCGCGTTGATCGCATTCTGCGAAGGCCGGAAAGAAGGTGCAGACGATGCCGGCGATATCGATCTGCTCATGAAACGATCTACCGATAATGGCAAGACATGGAGCCCGCAGACCGTAGTTTGGGATGATGGCGCGAACACCTGCGGCAATCCCTGCCCGGTACTCGACGAACAAACCGGCGAAATCCTCCTGCTATTGACCCATAACCGCGGCGACGTGCCTGAAAAGGACATTATCACCAAAAAATCCGCATCGACCCGGACGGTATGGCTCTCCCGCAGCTCCGACGATGGCGCTACCTGGGCGAAACCGGTTGAAATAACCCAAACTACCAAGAAACCCGAGTGGGGCTGGTATGCAACCGGCCCGGGTATTGGCATTCAAATCAAAAACGGCCCGTATAAAGGACGCCTGGTGATCCCCTGCGATTTCAGCTACGACGACCCGAACGGCAAAGTCCGCAACGGCCCGTACGAATACGGCGCACACGCCATTTACAGCGACGACCATGGCAAAACGTGGCGACTCGGCGGAACCGTCACACCAAAAATGAATGAATGCCAGGTAGTTGAAATCGCCGATGGCAATGGAACGCTACTGATGAATATGCGCTCCTACTTCGGGCACGGGCGGCGGGCGCAGTCGCTGAGTTACGATGGCGGCGTGAGCTGGACGGCACCCGAGGATATTTCGGAGCTGGTGGAGCCTGTTTGCCAGGCGTCCATCATCCGGTACCGGCGCCCGAATGCCAAAGCGGCCGGTATTATGCTTTTCCTCAACCCCGCGAGCACCACCAAACGCCATAACCTCGCATTACGGGCCAGTTTCGATGAGGGAAAGACCTGGCCGGTTATCAAAACCATTTTCCCGGGCCCTTCGGCCTATTCGAGCATGGCGGTATTGCCCGACGGCCACATCCTGTGCCTTTACGAGGCAGGTAAAACCGGCGCCTATGAGCAGATCCTGCTACAAACCATCTCCCCTCAATGGCTGTTCGGGGACCACAAATAGCTGAATTTCAAGTTTATCCATTCAATATGAATACCATCCAACACACCGACGGCCTCATTGCCGCACTTTTCACTCCCTTACACCCTGACGGCTCCGTGCATTACGAGCTGCTGCCCGCATTGGTCGAACATCTGATCAGCACCGGCATTTCCGGCATTTTCATTTGTGGCAGCAACGGAGAAGGCCCCAACCTCACACTCGAAGAACGCATGCGGGTTTCAGAAACCGTGATCAATGCAGGCAAAGGCCGCTTGCGCATGATCGTGCATGTGGGGCATGCGAGCATTGCCGAGGCACGCAAACTGGCGCGACACGCGCAGGAAGCGGGTGCCGACGCCATTTCCTCGGTAGCAGCGTTCTATTTCAAACCTACCTCCGTGCAAAACCTCGCCGATTGCATGACCGACATTGCGGCCGGTGCGCCGGGGTTGCCATTCTATTACTACCATATCCCTTCACTCACCGGCTTTTCGGTGGATGTGCTGGATTTCATGCGCATCGCCGAAAAGCAGATCCCGAACTTCGCGGGTGTGAAATACACGGCGGCTACGCTCTGGGAATACCAGGAATGCCTGAACTACGAGGGCGGTAAATATGACGTATTGTATGGTTTTGACGAAAATCATTTGCCCGCATTGTCCATGGGGGCCAAAGGGTGCATCGGCAGTACTTTCAATTTCGCGGCGCCATTCTATTTGAAAGTAAGGCAGTATTTCGAAGCGGGCGAGATCGAAAAAGCGCGGAAGCAAATGCTATTCTGCGTCGAGATGGTGCGGATCGTCGTACAGTACCCGCCTATCCCCGCGCAAAAGGCTGTGATGAAGATGCTTGGTTTCGATATGGGCCCGTGCCGGCTGCCGCTCGTGGCCCTGCACGACGACCAGTACCAGACATTGAATCGCCAGCTGGCCCAAATCGGCTTTTTTGAACGATTATCTACCGGAGAAGCCACAACAACACACAACAACCCCTGACCACACCTGCCCCCCGACCTAATGACCCGTTTCCTGTTCTTCCTGACTATTTTCCTGCAAACTATGACTGCCGATGGCCAAAAGGCCGCTCCTTCGCCGCTACACTGGAAAAACCTCCCGCCGCTCCCGGACGATGTCGGGTTCGCCGGCGCTTATGCGGGCGTCGGCAACGATGCGCTCATTGTCGCGGGTGGTGCCAATTTCCCGGGCAATGCCGGACCGTGGGGTACCGCTCCCAAAACCTGGTATGACGATATTTTTGTACTGGAAAACCCGTCGGGAAGCTGGAAGAAAGCAGGCAAATTGCCCCAGGCAATGGGTTACGGCATTTCGCTTACAACTCCGGAAGGTGTTTTCTGCCTCGGTGGGGCCGACGGCACTCGTCATTACAGTCAGGCATTTTATATTAACTGGAAGAACAATCGCATTGTAACCACAGTCCTGCCCGGCCTGCCAGTTCCGCTTGCCTATGCTTCGGGCGCGTTGCTGGGCGATAAAATATACGTGGCAGGCGGCACCAGCGCGCCGTCGGATACCAATGCACTGAACCGCTTCTGGGAATTTGATTTACACCAAAAACAATGGAACGAACTGCCACCCATCCCCGGAAATGGCCGCATGCTGGCTGTCGCGGGCGCGCAGGATGGCCGTTTCTTTTTGTTCAGCGGCGTAGAATTGCACCATGATACCACCACCGGTGCCGTCCAGCGCACCTATTTGAAAGAATGCCTTGCCTACAATCCTGCCTCGAAAACCTGGAAACGAATTGCCGACCTGCAGAACGCCGTAGCCGCCGCGCCCTCGCCTGCCTATGCGGCCGGGCAATCGCACCTGCTTGTCGTGGGCGGCGACGATGGCGCCCATGCACAGCGGGTGATGGAACTCAAAGAAAACCATCCCGGCTTCCGCAATGAAATCATGGCCTACCACACTATTACCGACAGCTGGACGGCGTTGGGGACCTTTTCGGGAGGCAAGACGGCGGTTACCACACCGCTGGTGAGCTGGAATGGGCTGGTAGTGATCCCTTCGGGTGAGGTGCGGCCGGGTATCCGCTCGCCGCGCGTGGTCGCGGGCAGCCCGGTGGTGAGCACCGGCACATTCAACGGGATCGACTGGGGTGTGGTATCGATTTACTTTTTGCTGGTACTTGGCATCAGCATTTACGTGTCGCGCAAAATGAGCGCCAGCACCGACGATTTCTTCCTCGGCGGCCAGAACATTCCCTGGTGGGCGGCCGGGCTGAGCATTTTCGGAAGCAAGCTCAGCGCGCTTACATTCATCGCCATTCCCGCAAAAACCTACGCCACCGACTGGGTTTACATCTTCGCCAACGCGATGATCGTGGTCGTGGCGCCGATTGTGATCTGGTTTTTTCTCCCCTATTTCCGCAAACTGAAAATCACCAGCGTGTATGAATACCTCGCGTTCCGGTTCAACAAAACGGTCAAACTGGTCGGTAGCCTTACATTTGTAATTTTTCAGGTAGGCCGCTTGGGGATCGTCATTTACCTCCCGGCATTGGTACTCAGCACGGTTACCGGTATGAACCTCATACTGTGTATTACCCTTACCAGCCTCATTACGACCGCCTACTCTATTTCGGGGGGCATAGAAGCGGTAGTCTGGACGGAAGTAATGCAGGTAGGCGTGCTGCTGGGCGGGGCGTTTCTCAGCTTGTTTTTCATTGCTCATGCCTCCGGGGGCTTTGATTCACTGCTTACACAGGCGAGCGACGCCGGCAAATTCCACATGGTCAACAGCGGCTGGGCGATTACCGAGCCGGTACTGTGGGTGGTTTTGGTGGGTAATTTTTTAACCCAAATAGTCACTTACACTTCCGATCAGGTGGTAGTGCAACGCTATCTTACCACTTCGACAGAAGCGGAAGCCCGCCGTTCGATCTGGACCAATGCATTTCTGGTTATTCCGGCTACGTTGATATTCTTTCTGGTAGGAACAGCATTATGGGTCTATTTCAGGCAATCGCCTCACCTCCTGAACCCGATGGCGCGCACCGACGATATTTTCCCCTGGTTTATTTCCACACAACTCCCCGCAGGGCTGCGCGGACTGGTGATCGCCGGGTTGTTCGCAGCCACCATGTCGACCATCAGCTCCTCTATGAACTCCATTGCAACCGTGGTCACCACCGATTTTTTCCAGCATTTCGTGCCCGAATCCACCGATCTGCAACGTTTCCGCTTTGCACGTTACACGACACTCGCATTAGGCGCAGCCGGGATCGGCATTGCCATTGGGCTGGTCTTTATGGAAAACAACAGTATCTGGGACCAATACCTTAAACTGATCGGGATCTTCGGCGGCTGTCTGGCCGGGATGTTCGTGGCGGGGATATTTGTTCCGTCCATTAACAGCACCGGCATTCTCGCCGGCTTCTTTCTGAGCGCCGTATTACTGTATTTCGTTCAGGCGAATGGCTGGGTACATTTCTTCCTATATCCCGGCGTCGGGATTTTCGGGTGCGTGATATTTGGCTGGCTCGTAAGCAGGGCGGCGCCGGCAACCCGGTCTACCTGACAATGCACGCTGTTAAAGGTCAAGCCCGCGGCATTTTGTAGCCGTTGTGGTATTCATTACTGATCAGCTTGTTGGCGGCCGGATTGTCGAATTCGCCTTTCTGCGCATTCCATTTCAGTGAACTGCCGGTCCGGTAGGCGATATTACCCATTTGGGAAAGGATTGCAGCCTCCGCACCTACCTGTATGGGCGCGCGAAGGTCGTCCATGCGCCGCGAACGGATTACCTCCACGAAGTTTTTAGCGTGCTCGTCAAGGCCATTATCCGACGACGCCTGCAACGGAACGGCCTGCATGCGTTTTTCGTACGGTACCACTTCCCAACCCTGCCTGTCGACGATCAACGTGCCGTTCTCCCCCAGGAATGCGACGCCGTGCTCGCGGTTGTAAATACCCGCGCCATAGCCGATCACGTGTTCCCATTGTATGTTAAAACCTTCGTATTCGAAGAGTGTCGTGAGGGTATCGGGCGTTTCCGCGCCGGGGTTGCGCATCATTGCACCGCTGGCGCTCACCCGTACGGGCGCGGCGTTGGCCGGTGCGCCAGCCGCTTTCATACCCAGCAATGCATAGTCGAGCAAATGCACGCCCCAATCGGTCATAATGCCTCCGGCATAATCCCAGAACCAACGAAAGGAGCCATGGAAACGGTTTGGATTGAATGGCCGCCTGATGGCCGGGCCCAGCCACATATCATAATCTACACCAGCCGGGACGGCGCTATCGGGCTGTTTTAAAACGGGATCACCGTAATTAAAATACCCCCAGACCTTCACCAGCCCTATTTTGCCGAGTTTCCCGGAATGCACAAAATCGACCGCGTCGCGGAAATGCTTCTGGCTGCGTTGCCATTGCCCCACTTGCACCACGCGCTTGTACCGCTCCTGTGCGGCTACCATTGCCCGGCATTCGGCGATCGAGTTTCCAATGGGCTTTTCGACATACACGTCCTTGCCGGCCTCGCATGCCTCCGCCATCATCAGGCAATGCCAGTGGTCGGGCGTACCGATCACCACCGCGTCTATGTCCTTGTCGTCCAGAATCCTCCGGTAATCGCCAAAAGTTTTCACCTGAATTCCTTTCGAGGCGAACCCGGCAGCCCGTTTGTCCAGCACGTTGCGGTCCGCATCGCAGAGGGCCACGCATTCCACGCCCGGATTCTTGATCACCGCGTTGATGTCCGCCCATCCCATACTGTTGATACCGATCGCCGCGACGCGGATCCTGTCGGCGGCAGGCGATCCGGCGGCCGACAGAACCGGTCGGCTTGCATGCGCAAAGTCGGCTATGACGGGTGAAAAGGCAGCGCCGCCGGTAATGGCCGTAGCGGTATGGATGAATTTTCTTCTGGAAATAGTCATGACAAATCAAGGTGACGATCAGCGTGAAAAAAAGCAGGTTTTCCCCGACTTTTACCGCTGTTTTTAGACAAACTATTCTTGCAATATTTCAAATGTCAGTCTGACAAATGTCGCGGGATAATTTGGTATTGCCGGGAAAAAGTATGGCTTTCCCTATAAAAATCCCGGATGACAACGTTCCCGGCAACGTCTGCGTAAAAAAATCGGCCGATTGCATTGGTCACGATCAAAAATGGGTTCAAATTAAGTCCGGCCAACATTGAAGGAATCGGTGCGGTATCGGAAAAATACAATTTCATAAATCCGCATCCGGAATCCTTTTAACAGCAAACGTACATGAACCCTAAATCGCTACCGGACCAACACCTTGTCGAAGCCCTGCGGGACGACGACGGACTGGCTTTTCGGGAGATTTACCAGCGTTACTGGAAAAAAATGTACCTGCTCGCCCTCCGCAAGATTGACGATCGTGAGGCCGTGGAGAGTATCGTCCAGGACGTATTCCTACGGTTATGGGAACGCCGCAGTCTTTTGCAAATCGACAACCTGGAAGCCTACCTCGTCACCTCGGTCAAGTACACCTGCATCAACCATTTCAAATCGGCCATGGTGCATGAGAAATACCTTACCCACGCCTTCGCCGGGTATTCCGACTCCATTTCTACAACCGAAGAGCAGCTGAATGCGAGCGAACTGATGAGCAGTATCGAAGCCCGACTGAGTCATTTCCCCGAAAAAGCGCAGACTATTTTCCGCCTTCACCGCCTCGAAAACCGCTCCACCAAAGAAATCGCATCCGAAATCCAGATGCCCCAGCGCACGGTAGAGCATCATTTAAGCCTGGTTGTAAAGGCATTACGCTCTTATTTGAAAGATTATCTCTGAAAGGAGGAAAATGGCGCGAAGCTCTGGCTTCGTAACTGGCTATTCGCAGGCCTCCGGCCGGTCTTTCCGGAACATCGTCTTGCAGTATCGACCGGCCGGAGGCCTGCAAATAGTGGGCACAAATCAAGAGATTTGCACCAGCATATCAGAATCATCGGATCCATCCCTTCCCTCCCCCCTTCTATAACAAAAGAAAGATATTTTTAAACAAATCGCTATTTCAATATAACTTATCCAATAATATTTAAAAAGTTTTGCGGATCAGGGCCGTTGCGGTTGACTGCTCATTAAAAAGTAAGCAGCCATCAGGGCCAATGAACCGGGAACAATTCGCAGCATTATTGGAGAAATATCAGGACGGCCGGTGTACCGCGCAGGAGAAACTGCTGGTGGAGCATTGGTTTGCCCTTCTTGAAAACGAAAATGCGGGTGAAGTTACCGAAAGTGGGCTCGACGGCGCCGATGAGCGGATTTGGGCCGGATTGCAGGAAAAGGCCTATCTCCCCGATCTGCATGAAAAGGATAGCGGCAGTCCCTTTCGATCCATCTACCTCCGATGGGCCGCCATGGCGGCCTCCCTGCTGCTGATCGGCTGGTTTCTCGCCGGAAAGGCCTTTGACCGCCATATGCCGCTGACGGCGTATACATGGGAAGAAAAGCGCAACGATGGCAACAACGTCCTCCCGATCCTGCTGGAAGATAGCAGCGTGGTCGAACTCCGCCCCGGAAGCTCTCTGCGCTACCCGAACCGTTTCGAGGGAGGAAAAAGAGAAGTTGTTTTGAAGGGAAGCGGCTTTTTCAGCATTCGGAAAAACCAAAAAAAGCCTTTCTACGTGCATTCCGGCGGCATTACCACGAGAGTACTGGGCACGAGCTTCCATGTGAGCACGGCACCCGACGGGGCGCAAACGAAGGTAGAAGTGGTAACCGGGCTTGTGTCGGTTTACAGCGAAAAAACGGGCGAAGATGCCGTCGATATGCTGGTAAGCCCCAACCATACCGCCACGTTCGACCGTAATTCGGGCAAGTTCTCCGCGGGACTGGCCGACCATCCGCGCATGCTCAACGCAAACATATCTTTCCAATTCCATAATACGCCCCTATCGCTGGTTGCACAGCATATGCGCGACGCCTGGGGCGTGGATGTGAACGCAGAAAATAGCGGGATTGTGAATTGCCCGCTGACGGCCGACCTTGGCGGACAACCCCTTTTTACGCAGCTGGATATCATTTGCGCGGCACTCGGCGCAACTTACAAAGTCCGCGGTTCAACCATCCGTATCTCGGGTCCCGGTTGTAAAACACGCGAAACCCAAGCTTCCCGAACACATAAACCTATCCATTCCAATATGCAGACATAGCCGCAAACGAAAACGCTGGCCATGCAGCGAACATGGGCCAGCGCCAGCAAATCCTGTGAGGCCGACAGCGAATCGTGCCATCCCGGGAGCTTCATTTTATCAAATGTCCATTCAATAAAACATTTAAAGGTATGAAAAAAACAGAACCTTTACTTTTAAGACCTGCCAATCGCCGGGGTATGAATGTGCCGCGCAAGTTACTGCTATGGGTGGTTACGATCGCGGTACTGGCTTGTCAGACGGTGCTGGCCGCCAACCAGCAGGAAGTAATGTCACGGCTCGTTACACTGAAATTCCGGAACGAGCGGTTCGAGCGAGTCATCAGCAGCATTGAAAAACAGACCAAAGCCCGGATCGTTTACAGCTCCGAACGTGTGAACGTCGCCCGGAATGTGAGCGTTGAAGTACACAAAAAACGGCTCGACGCAGTTTTAGACGAGCTCCTTTCACCGCTCAACCTTACCTATCGCGTTGTAGGCGGGCAAATCGTGCTCGAAAGTCCTGCCCGCGAGGAATCGATGGCGCCGGTAAAAAGCCCTGCGACCGACCGGACCGTTACCGGTGTGCTCACCGACGAAAAGAACGCGGTGCTCCCCGGTGTGAGTGTCATCCTGAAAGGTACCAACCGCGGTACCAGCACCGACGGCCAGGGAAAATTCAGCTTGCTGGTTCCTGACGACGCAGGTGCTGTTCTGACCTTCTCATTTGTGGGTTACCAAAGCCAGGATGTGGTACTGGGCGCGCAAACGATCTTCCATATTTCGCTGAAACCCGATGTAAGTGCATTGGAAGAAGTAGTCGTTATTGGCTATGGCGCCGTACGCAAGCGTGACCTTACCGGCTCGGTGGTGCAGCTCAAAAGTGAACAATTGAAGCAAGTGCCCTCCAACAACGTCCTCGACGCCGTGCAAGGCAAGATCGCGGGCGCGGACATTACGCGCAGCAGCGGTCAGGCCGGGGCGGGCGTGAACATTACCATCCGCGGTAACCGCTCGATAGGTGGAAACAACTCCCCGCTCATCATCGTAGACGGCGTGCAATACGGTGATCTCGCGGATATCAACTCCAACGACATCGAATCGATGGAAGTTTTGAAAGATGCTTCTTCGATCGCGATCTACGGTTCTCGTGGTGCCAACGGGGTTATTTTGATTACCACCAAAAAAGGAAAAAGCGGCCGCCCCGACATTTCTTTCAACTCCTACGCGGGCGTTTCGCAGGTGACGATGTACCCGCGTGCGATGGATATCAACGAGTTCCGCGATTTCAAACGCGAAGCATGGCGTGCGGCAGGCATTTGGAACACCCCGGCGGACGATCCCGCGATTTTCACCAATGTGGCGGAATATGATGCCCTGCAAAAAGGCACCTGGACCGATTACCAGAAAGAACTCATTCACCCCGGCTTCCAGCAGAATTACCAGCTGGGCTTCCGCGGCGGGTCCGAAAAACTGAAATCCTATGTTTCGGTTGATTATTTCAATGAAAAAGGAATCTTGAAACTGGATGAAATGAAGCGCTACACGGCGCGCCTGAACGTGGATTACACGCTGACCGACTGGATGAAGATCGGGTTGCAAAGTCAGCTGACGTATTATAACCAGAGCGTCCGCCGCGACCCTTTGAACCAGGCCAACAAGATCAGTCCGCTGGGTTCGCTGTACGACGAGAATGGCAATTTCAACTTCATTATGCTCGACGGGCAGACAGCCAACCCGCTCTCCGACGAGCAACCCGGTGTTTTCAACAACAACATCCTCACAACCCGTACCTTGACGAATGGTTACGTCGAAATTACACCGTTGAAAGGCCTGACATTCCGCAGTACCCTGGGTGCAAACTTGTCCAATTCACGCAACGGCGCCTATTCTTCGCCGAAATCCATCGATCGATCGCTGACCGGGAAATCGCTGGCCACCTACAATGTTTCCAACGGCCGGACGATCAACTGGGAGAATGTCGTGACTTATCAAAAGGCTTTCGAACAACACAGCTTCACATTCACCGGCATCGGCAGCTCCCTGGCGACCGTTTCGGACAATGCCTCGGCATCCGGCGTGAACCAGCTGATTCCCGCCCAGCTGTTTTACTCGCTCGGGAGTGCTACGGAGGAGATCAAAATCAATTCTGCCTATTCCAAAAACAACCTCGTATCGTTCGCGGCACGCGTGAATTATGGCTTCAAAGACCGCTATTTGCTGACTTTGACTGCGCGGAAAGATGGTTCTTCCAAGCTCGCCCCGGGCAATAAGTGGACATTCTTCCCGTCGGCGGCATTCGCGTGGCGGATCATCGACGAGGGTTTTATGAAGAATTTCAAAAAGCTCAGCGACCTGAAACTGCGCGTGAGCTACGGTATCGCCGGGAACGACCCGTCGGGACCCTATGCGACACAAACCACGCTTACCCGCATCGCATTCGGCTTTGACGAAGTGGCTTACCCGGCTTACACCTTCTCGCGCAACGTCGGAAATGCGGCACTGGGCTGGGAACTTTCGGCGACTCAGAACCTGGGCCTTGACTTCGGATTGTTCGATGGCCGTATTAACGGTTCGCTCGATTACTACGACACACGCACCTCCGACCTGCTCCTCGACCGCGGCTTGCCTCCTACGACCGGCGTAACGACCGTAAAGCAAAATATCGGTAAAACCCGCAACCGGGGTATCGAAGTCGTGCTCGGAAGCACCAACATCCGCACGCAAAACCTGACCTGGAATTCCAGCCTCACATTTACCAAAAACAAGGAGGAGATCACCGAACTCGTGACCCAGGGTAACGACATTGGCAATGGCTGGTTTATCGGCAACCCTATCAGCGTGTTCTACGATTATGAGAAGCTGGGTATCTGGCAAACCTCGGAGGCTGAACAAGCGAAAGCGATGTCGCCCACTCAGCTGCCGGGTGAAATTAAAGTAAAAGACCAGAATGGCGATGGCAAGATCGACGCCGTGAACGACCGCGTGATCCTCGGCACTCCCCGTCCGAAATGGAGCGGCGGGTTGGATAATACCATCAAATTCAAAGGTTTCGATTTGAATGTAATGATTTATGCGAGGATCGGATCGATGATCAACTCCGACCGCTATGCCCGTTTTGATCAGCAGGGCGTCGGCAACAGCACCGCCGGCCTCGATTACTGGACGCCGGAGAACCCGACCAACGATTATCCCCGCCCAAACAAGAATGCCGGGCTTAAATACCTCTCGACACTGGGTTACCGGAATGCTTCCTACGCACGTATCCGCAACGTGACGCTCGCATACAACCTCCCGGTCGACAAGTTCAACTGGAAGGTCATCCGCGGCTTGCGCGTCTACGCGACTGCCAAGAACCTGACGACATTCACCAAGCTCGATTACGACCCCGAACGCGGCGGCTCGGAGAACTTCCCAATGACGAAACTGTTTGTTTTTGGTCTGAATGTAAACCTGTAACCCTTTTAACGAGTCAAAACAATGAGATCACAACTATTGAAAACAGGGTTTATAGCGGTTTCCCTTCTGGGGCTGTTTGCCTGTGAGAATACGCTGGAAGAATATAACCCCTCGGGCCTGACCTCCGAAACCGTTTATACCACGCCCGAAGGTTTCGAAACGCTCGTGAATGCCGCCTACTCCTACCAGCGCTGGTGGTACGGGAAGGAAGAAGGTTACAATATCTCCGAAACCGGCACCGACATCTGGACGAGCGGTGCGGGCGAAGTATACCGCGATTTGACCCAATACCTGAACCTGCAAGGCAGCAATGCGGCGCTTACCAACGAATGGCGCGAGTTTTACGCAGCTATTAACCTCTGCAACGGCGGTATCAACCGGATCGAACAGGCTGGTTTGTCGGCTGCACTGCGGCCCGTGCGCGAGGGCGAGCTCCGCTTTTTGCGGGCATTTTACTACTGGCATATCGTCGAAACCTGGGGCGGCGTACATTTTACGACCACCGAAACCAGCGGTATCCTGACAACAGCCAACAAAACGCCGACGGAGACATTCTACAACCAGATTTTCGAAGACCTCAAAATCGCCGTCAACAACCTGCCCGCAGCGCAACCGCAATATGGCCGCGTTACCAAAGGCGCAGCGCAGGCGTTTCTCGCGAGAATGTACCTCACAAGAGGCATGCATAAAGAGGCATTGGAAATGGCAAAAGCGGTGCTGGATGGCAATTATGGCTACAAATTGGAAGCCAATTATGCCGATCTCTGGAAAATGAGCAACCTGAAATCCAAAGAAGTGATCTATACGGTGGATTACTCCGCTAACCTGGCGCTGAACGATCTGGCGAACTCGACATTCAACCCGTACGGTCACGGGCGGGGCAGTAACAATGCGCACTTGCTTTTCCTGATGAAGTACGACGATCGCCCGGGTATGACCCGCGACATCAACAACGGCCGGCCTTTCAACCGGTATATGCCTACCCGCTTCCTGCTCGACCTTTTCCCGGCCGACGACGCCCGATACGAGGCCAGTTTTATGGAGTCGTGGTATGCCAACTCGAGTACGCTTCCGGCGGGCATTTCCAAAGGGGATACGGCTGTATATTGTACTAAACTGGAAATCGCCGACGCTGTCGAATCGTCCAAAAAATACCAGACCTACGATCGCAGCGACATTTACCTCGCCGATGGCACCGTGAAAGACAACCTCCGCTACCCTACCCTTTCCAAATTCATGGACCCGACGCGCGCGAGCCTGAACGAGGCGCAAAGCGCACGCGATGTGTTCGTGATAAGGCTGGCCGAAGTGTACCTGATCGCCGCCGAAGCCGCCATGCAGCTCGGCGACCTGGCCGGCGCGGCGGGTTATGTGAATGTGGTGCGCACCAGGGCCGCCAAGCCGGGTAAAACCGCTGCCATGCAGGTAAAACCGGCGGATATTACGCTGGATTTTATCCTTGACGAGCGTGCACGGGAGCTGGCAGGCGAGCAATTGCGCTGGTTTGACCTGAAACGCACGGGCAAGCTCGTGGAACGTATCAAGAAATACGCGCCCGACAACGCGGTCAATATCCAGGAACACCATACCGTCCGCCCGATCCCGCAAACGCAGCTGGATGCGGTGGTGAACAAAAACGAGTTCAAACAGAATGCCGGTTATCAATAATCTATTTTAAATGTCTTCCTGCCCCGAAAGCAGGAAGACGCTTTTGCTATGACCTACAAAAAACGATTTGCAGCATTTGCCGCCGCCGCATTGGCGGGCTACGGCGTATCCACGCAGGACGCATCCGCGCAGGACGCATACAGCTGGTCGAACCTGCCGAAGATCCAGCAGCCGGTTTTCCGCAAGGACACTGTGCGCATTTCCGCATTCGGTGCCGTAGCCGACGGCCACACGCTCAACACCAAAGCCATTAACCAGGCCATTGAAAGTTGCAGCAAAAGAGGTGGTGGCGTGGTACTGGTACCGGCGGGACTCTGGATCACCGGGCCTGTGGTGCTGAAAAGCAACGTAAACCTGCATTTGAGCGAAGGCTCCCTGCTGCTTTTCACAACGGACAAGTCGCAGTACGCCATTACCGAAGGGTTTTACGAGGGTAAGGCCGCTGCCCGAAATGAGTCTCCGATTTCAGGAAAAGACCTGGAAAATGTGGCCATTACCGGCAAAGGAATTGTCGACGGCAATGGAGACGTGTGGCGCGCTGTCCATAAAAACCAGCTCACCGAGCCCCAATGGAAGGAGAAAATCGAATCGGGCGGGGTGCTGAAAGACGACGGCAAGACCTGGTACCCAAGCGAGCAATTTAAAAAGGCGAGCGTCGAGAATAAAAGTATGCTGCTGACGGGCGGTAAGAAGCCCGCGGACTTTACGGATATCAAAGATTTCCTTCGGCCTAATCTGGTGGTTTTCAATAACTGTAAAAAGGTTTTGCTGGAAGGCGTCACATTCCAGAACTCGGCCGCCTGGTGCCTGCACCCCCTGATGGTCCAGGACCTTACCATACGCAATGTACGCGTCAAAAACCCCGAATATGCGCATAACGGCGACGGTATGGATATCGAATCCTGCAAGAACTTCCTCATCGAAGGCTGCGTGCTCGATGTGGGCGACGATGCGATTTGCATTAAGTCCGGTAAGGACGAAGAGGGCCGCAAACGCGGCATACCTACCGAAAACGGCGTGATCCGCAACAATATCGTGTACCAGGGCCATGGCGGCTTTGTGGTAGGAAGCGAAATGAGCGGCGGTGCACGGAATATTTTCGTGGAACAATGCACGTTTATGGGGACTGATAAAGGGCTGCGTTTCAAATCGGTACGGGGCCGCGGCGGTGTGGTAGAGAAAATTTATGCCAGAAATATCAATATGAAGGATATTCGTCAGGAAGCGATCTTCTTCGACCTCTATTATTTCGTCAAATTCGCTACCGACGGCGAACGCGATATGCGACCGGTCGTAAACGAAGGTACACCGGTTTTCAAGGATATGCATTTTGAGAACATAGTGTGCAATGGCGCTACCAAAGGCGTTTTCGTGCGCGGGCTGCCCGAAATGCCCGTCCGCAATATTGTGATGGAAAATATGGTGCTTTCGACGGAAACGGGTGTGGAACTTACCGATGCCGACAAGATCAGCTTCAAGAATGTGAAACTGATTACAAAGCATTCCAAACCGGTCATTTTCACCGATAATGCCACCAATATCACATTTGATAACCTGCAATACAACGACCACAGCGAAACGCTTATCTCGGTCAACGGCGAACGCAGCCGGAATATCAGCATCGTGCATACCGATGCTTCGAAGGCGCAAAAAGTGAAGGAGTTTTCAAAGGGAGCACAGGAGAAGAGCCTGGTTATTCATGAAGGTAAATAAGTACTACTGGGTCGCCGGCGCGCTGTTGGCGACCTCTGCTTTTGCACAGAACAAAACTGTTTCAAATCGTCCGCAAATGCCCGTTTCGGAAACCTGGGTCGCCGATTTGCGGGACGGTCGCTACCAAAACCCGATCCTTCATGCCGATTACTCCGACCCTGACGCTTGTCGCGTGGGCGAAGATTTTTACATGACCGCATCCAGTTTCGATGCGGTTCCGGGTTTGCCGATATTGCATTCCAGAGACCTTGTCAACTGGACGCTGATCGGGCACGCATTGCCCCGCCAGGTCCCTATCGAACATTTCGAGAAAACACAGCATGGCAATGGCGTCTGGGCGCCGGCCATACGGTTTCACAAAGGCGAATTTTACATTTACTATCCCGACCCGGATTTCGGAATTTATGTTATCAAAGCCCAAAACGCCGCTGGTCCATGGAGCGAGCCGGTACTGGTGGAAGGCGGGAAAGGGCTCATCGACCCGTGCCCGCTTTGGGACGACGACGGCCAGGCCTACCTCGTACACGGGTGGGCGGGCAGCCGCGCGGGCATCAAGAGCGTGATTACAGTCAAGAAAATGAATGCGGAAGGCACAAAAGTGACCGATGCAGGCGCGCTCGTTTACGACGGCCACAAAATCGACCCTACAGTGGAAGGGCCGAAGTTTTATAAACGAAATGGTTACTACTACATTTTCGCACCCGCGGGTGGCGTCGCGACCGGGTGGCAAATTGTGCTGAGGTCCAAGAACGTGTACGGGCCCTATGAGCGGAAAGTGGTTATGGCAGAAGGCAAATCGGGCATTAACGGGCCTCATCAGGGTGCCTGGGTGACGACCAGCCCTGTCAATGGGACGTCGGAAGACTGGTTTCTGCATTTCCAGGACAAAAACGAATACGGCCGTCTCGTGCATTTGCAGCCAATGAAATGGGCGAACGACTGGCCGGTCATAGGTACCGACCCTGACGGCGACGGCGTAGGCGAGCCTGTTTTAACACATATCAAGCCATCGACCGTCCAAAAGTACCCACTGGCAACCCCACCCGAGTCCGACGAGTTCAGCGAACCGGCGTTGGGGAAACAATGGCAATGGCAGTCCAACCCCAAAGGTACCTGGGCGATGCCGGCGGCGGGTTTTCTGAGACTATATTCGTACCAAACGCCTCCCCAGGCCAAAAATCTTTGGGACGTACCCAACCTGCTTTTGCAAAAATTCCCGGCGGAAGAATTCACCGTCACCACCAGGCTGCGATTTACCCCGAATGCGAACCTGACGAACGAAAAAACTGGATTGGTTATCCTGGGTCAAAGCTATGCCGGCATTTATCTTCGCAGCGGCAAGAACAAAACGGAATTGATTTACGCGATCTGCCGGAAAGCCTCGGACGGGAGCCCGGAAACGGAACGCATGCTGGCCGAATTCAAACCGGAAACCGATCTCTACCTGCGCGTCAAAGTGAGCAAGGGCGGTAAATGCGAGTTTGGGTTCAGTGAGGACGGTACCCATTTTAAAATGACCGGCGAGACCTTCCAGGCAGAACCAGGAAGATGGATCGGTGCCAAAGTGGGGATTTTCTGCACCCGTGAAACGCAGACGAACGATTCCGGATATACCGATTACGATTGGTTTAGAATTACCAAATAACCGAAAATACTAGACTGACCCAATGCTGTCGAGGTTCAAAACTACCATAGGCTTGCGACCCGAGTAACTGTATTTCACCGAAACGCGGTCGCCGGCCCGGGGTATGCGGGTGAGCTGTTCGCGCAAAACGTGGACCTCCGACACAAAATTGCGGCCCCTCGCCGGCTTCACATGCACTTGAAATGTATAGTAGGTTTCCCCTTGAAGATAAGAACCGGGATGCTCCTCCGAAAGCAGCACCACCGCGTCGGCAACCTGCCCGTCCGTAATGTCCCTGCCACTGAGCAACAGCATTGCGCGACGAAACCGCAGCACAAACCAGAGCCCCCCAATGATCAGAAATGCCAGTAATAAAATGAGCAACAATTGCCCTGCACGTATCGCCAATATCTCCATAGCCAATAGAATTCGATGGCTTCAAAGAAAAGGCGCAATGTTCCAAAGTACGACAATAGTGATTTAACGGACATTATCACTTATCAAGTGGCTGGTTTCCGAGTGGCAGTTGTAAAAGCACTTCTTCCTTTTTGCGCCTTGATATTTCTACGCGGCTACCATCAAGCAGTTCTACCAGATCGTGGTCAGCCATGAGTTTTGCAATAAATTTCGGGTTGACCAGATGTGACTTGTGCGTCCTGATAAACCCGAATTCCGTCAGCATTTCTTCATAATATTTCAGTGTCTTGCTGGCCAGCACCGGCTTGCGGCTTTTGATAAAGATATTGGTGTAGTTTCCTTCGCCCTGTAAACGGACGATCTGGTCCAGCGTAAAGAACGACACGCCATCCTGATATGGCACTGCCAGCCGGAACTCGCTCGCCCGTTTGTGCGCGATGTTACGCACGAGGTTATCGAACAACACAGGGTTCTGATGCACGTTCTGCTTTTTCAGGAAACGGTCTACGGCCGCCCGCAGCTCGTCCGGGTCGACGGGTTTGAGCAAATAGTCCAGCGCGCTGAACCGGATCGCCTGCACGGCATATTGATTGTACGCGGTGGTGAATATGACTTCAAAGGCGGGCTCTTTCAGCGCCCTTAGAAAATCGAAGCCATTTTTACCGGGCATTTCTACATCGAGAAAAACAATATTCGGGCGGAACGTTTTCAGGATTTCCAACGCAATATCCACTGATTCGGCTTGCTTTACTTCACGGATCTCTTCAACATAAGTTTCAATGTAATGCGCCAGCACGTTTCTTGATTTAGGCTCGTCGTCAACAATAAGTGCTTTGATCATTGTCTAGGTCTGATATAAATAGGTAGATAATTCTATTCTGACAAGCGTGCCGGTCGCGTTGCCGGCGGTATCGTACCGGTCGATCACTTCCAGGGAGGCATGGTTACCCTGGCGCGCGAGGACGTCGATCCGGTCTTCACAGATACGTATTCCGCGCGATTCATGTTCCCGTGTACGCGAGGAATTTTGCCTGATTTCGGCCGATTTTTTCCGGCCAATACCGTTGTCTTCGATTTCGCAGGCAAACTGCTCCGGCCCGATCAGGAAAAAACTGATCCTCATATGCCTGTCGCCTTCCTTATGCATTAATCCATGCCACAAACCGTTCTCCACGAAAGGTTGAAGGAGCATTGACGGCAACCGCACATAATCGTCTTCCAGTTCAGGATCCAATTCAATGGAATACGTAAATCCCTGGCCGAAGCGCATCAGTTCAAGTTCGAGATAGAGTTCAAGAACATCCCGTTCTTCGGCAATCGTGACCAGGTTCCTGCCGGAGTTGTTGAGCACCAGCCTGAAAAGCTTGGCGAATTTATTGAGGTACTTGCTTGCCTCGGTATATTTCCGGGTGACGATGCATTCCTGAATGCTGTTCAGACAGTTGAAAATAAAATGCGGGTTCATTTGTGCTCGCAGGGCCATCAACTGGCTCTCCGCGAGCATTTTATTGATCCGAAGCAACATAATCTCCTGCCTTTCCGCCTGGGCCCGCGCCATAGCCTCGGTAATTTTATTGGCACTGATGGCCGCGATCGTCGAGATCACGCGGACATGATCGTGGGTATAAAAGTTCTTGCGGGGATGCTCCGAATCAATGACCCCGATCACCTGCCCTTCATGCAGAATAGGCACTGCCAGTTCCGACGACCGCGCCTGATCGTCGATAATGTAGCGGTGATCTTTTGAAGTGTCGCTGATGATCTGTGGCGTTCCGGTGGCCGCAGCAGCTCCTACAATGCCCTCGCCCACCGGGATTTCGATGGGATTGAGGATTTCATATTCCTTCGGACTTTTTGGCCCATAGGCTGCTTTCTGGATTAGTTTTCCGCTTTCCTTGTCCAGAAGATAAACGACACAATCTTCAAAATGCAGCTTGGAAATACAGTTACGGGCAATGTCCCAGCATATTTCATTAACGGAGTTGTCGCCATACACGCTGTTGGCAAAATATTCGATCGTGTCGTCGAGGTCCTTCTTCCGGAGCCTTTTGGCGTAAACAGTGTAAAACCAATACAGGATACCCACGACAGCCAGTACGCAAAAGACCAGAAACCACCATGTCTGCCACCAATGCGGTAATACGCGGATCCGGAGCGTTTGAGCGGTTTTCATCCACCGGCCATTTTCGTCGGTGCTTCTGACCTTGAAAACATACTCGGCGGGAAGCAGGTTGGTGTAAGATGCCCTGATATTCCGGCCCGCCGCCACCCAGTCCTCGTCCAGCCCGACGAGTTGATAGCTGTACTGAAGCGAAGGAATATCCCTGTGGCTCAGCGAAGCATATTGGAATGCGACGAACGATTCATCGGGTTTCAGTTCCAGCAAATCGCCTTTCAGCTCCCGGATCCTCTCCTGCCCGAAAACCTTGACGGAAGTGATGGTCGGGGGTTTCTGAACGGGAACGGAGGCGAAATGCTGCGGGTTGATCACCACCACGTGATCGAGCATTACCGTATAAATTTTCCCTCCGGCCACAGTTACCCAATTCCAGTAATCCTGTAACGTTTTGCCCAGATCGAGCTCAACCTTGCTGACGTTGTTACTGACGGGGTCATATGCCGCCAATCCTTCACGGGTAGCCGCCCAAACCACCCCATTATCGTCGATATCCAGTGAAGAAACCTGGTCATAGGGCAGGCCATTTTTGGTGTTGATACTCCGGAGTACATGGCCATTGGCATCGATTTTCATCAGACCGTTGGCTGTGGAAGCCGCCCAGATATCGCCATTCTTACTCTGGCGCATTGCATAGAGGTATTCTTCGGCAAGAGCGGGAGCCGCCAGCGGAGTGAAACGCCCGGTAATGTGATCGTAACGCAACAATCCCTCTCCATGCATGGCAAAAAGAATGTCCCCGTTGGCCAGTAAAGCAAACGCCTGCGAATTGGCATATTTGAACAATCCATATTTCGGGTCGGTACCGTCGAAGCGGGTGCAGATTTTGGTCGCGGGATTAAACCGGTAAAATGCGTCGCCATCGATCTCAAACCAGATATTACCCTGTTTGTCCAAGAAAACGAATGGTGCCTGGTAAGCCGCCAGCCCTCTCTTCATCTGATCGAAACGCTGCAAAACGGATTGGCCGGGGGAAAGCGAATAGATGCCGTCGAAACCGGCAAACCACCAGGTCTCACCCACTTTGGCGGTCATCACGAAGCGGTTATTCCGTAATTTTTTGCTTGGGGTGAGGTATTTGCGGTAGGTACGGTCGACCGTATTATAAAACACGACACCATCCTCCTTGCAAGCAATGATCGTTTTGCCGTCGATGGCGATGGAGTTGGCATGGGCGAAGTTGGTTTCCAGGAAAAACTGAAAACTGGGCAATTTGTAAATGGCCTCGATGGGGTTTTTGGGCAGCGTTTTACTCACACCATTGATCGTGCCTAGCCAGACATTGCCCTGCGAATCGGAAATAGCATCCCGAAAATGCCCGTAGGCGATCGTATACGCCTGATCCTGACTATACTCCACTTTGCGAAATGCCTGTCCCGGCTCTTTCAGAAACGCCGCAAACAGCCAGGTGGAAACCCATAGCCTGTCCTGCCGGTCTATGAAGATAAAATTACACCCCTCGCCGATCAGCTTACCATCCAGCTCGTAATATTTATCGAGCTTGCCAGTCCGATAATCCCAGTAATTGAGCGTCGGTTCGGTATCGCAACCATACCACACATTTCCACGCCGGTCGAGCGCAATGGCGTTCACATTTTCCGATTCCAGGAGCGGGCTATTCAGCGGGTTGTTGCCTTTAAAATAAAGCCGGTTCGATTTACAATCCACAAAAAACGGTCGGTTACCGCCTACCCACAAGCCACGTCTCAAAGTATCGTAGGTCATAAAGGTGAGCTGAAAACGCGAGAAGTCGAACCTCTTGGCTTCGGGAAAAAGCGCTGTCAATGGTTTCAGTCTCTGCCCGTCATACATATATAGTGCCTCGGATGTGCCTATCCAGATGCGCTGCTGACTGTCGGCATGTATCCTCACGATGTATTTTTGCGCAAGTGCCGCAAACCTGGGATCCCGCGAGAACCTGCCGGATTTTTTATCAAACAGCAGGATACCCCTCCGCAGCCCTATAATAAGTGTATCTTCTCCTCCGAACGGCAAAATAGCATTCACAAAATGCTTCTGGCCCCCGTTCGCATCATGGAAACGCTCCACAACGGCCCCATCGTAACGGTCAAGCCCTGCCGAGGTCCCGATCCAGAGGAAGCCGGAAGAATCTTTATATAAGCATCTTATCTGCTTTGCACTCAATCCGTCCTGCCATCTGATATTCTGAAAAAGCGTCTGTGCCCCGAGGGCCCCTCCGAATAAACAGAGAAACACAAGGGGTAACACACAGCCCGGCCTTTTTAAAAAAAACATCACTGCTTACAGGATTTCATTGACAATGCGCGATCTGAAGACCAAATACGGCAATTCTATACAACTGTACTACCTCATTTATTTATCGGTAAAAACCCACAACCCCCTCAGAATGGCTAAAATGCGGTTTTTTAAGGTGCCAAATAATCATTGATTTACCGGTAAATAGTCAATAACTGCCGTTGCATCATTTAAAGTAGACGTTGCTTGTCCAGGTATGCACTTTTGCGGCTCGAATCTAACGCCATGAAAAATAATCCTGATCACACTCAACCTCATCCTATACCATCATGCTCATCCTGCTTCTCCTAACCAGCGTATGCCTGATTTTGGTCGTCGCAAGCCTTTTTCTGCTGCGGCCTGCTACCGAATCTTTCGCGCCTTCTCCATCATTTGATATGTATGAGATCGAAAACAAAGCGGTTTACTACACTGAAAAAGACGGCCGCAGATCGGCAATACCCGAGGCACACGCCAGGACCTTCCAGATACTGACCGTCGGAGCCGTAAGGCAGCCGACGCCATCGCCCTACGCCCGCGATTTTGAGCATGTCTATTTCCGCGGTAAAAGCATCCCCGGGGCCAATCCCGTGTATTTCCAGATCCTGGGGGCCGACCTCGCCCGCGACGACCGGCATGTATTCAAAGCATACCATCTGATCTCCGCCGACGCCAAAAATTTCAAATGCCTCGACGAGCGCCTGAGCAAGGACAGTTACCGGGTCTATTTCGATGACCAGGTGATTTCTGAAGATGCAGGCCATTTCAAATACATAGGCAAATGGCAAAAAGCCTCATTCTACAAAGACCAAAGTAAGGTTTTCGTAAACGGCAAAGGTTACCGCGTGGCCGATATCGACACTTTCGACTACGCTGGAAACGGCGTTTTCACCGACCGCTACCAAGTCTATAAGTTTGATGGAGACGGCTTTCGAAGCAACTCCGGGCAGCCGGTTTTTCGGGCAATGATGCAATTCCAGCCCGCGTTCGGCTAAGACCAGGTTCCCGACGAAATACGTTTTTAAATTTATGAACTATCTGAAAATCGTCACCATCATCAACTGGGTGGTGATAGGCGTGCTGTTCCTGCTTGTAATGGCTGAGACACTGTCCCCCGCAAAAGGCGGGGATGCCGCATCCGGCATGGGCAAGGCGTTCTACTATCTGGCAATTGTTGTACTGATCCTGTTGATCAGCCTGAATTTGCTTCCGTATAAATGGAGCAAATACACGGCATTTGTGATGATCGCGGTCCCGTTTTTTTGGGCACAGTTCGGTTCGTCGATTACAAATTTTAAAAGAGGGATCGTCGATATGATCGAAGCAAAGCCGCTTTTCGAGGACAAAGAAAGGGACAGGATGGCCGTAGCAATTTTTAACGGGAAGCCCGACAAGTTGAAAAAATACCTTGCCGAAGTGCAACCGCGCATTCGTGATAACGCTTACGGCTACCCGTTACTCAAGATGGCCGTTAACCATTCTTCTCGCGCCACGGAAAACCAGGACGCATATTTGGAATGCGTCCGCGCATTGTTGCAGGCCGGGGTAAGCATTAAAAGCGATGATCCGGAAGACGAAAAGATCCTTTTCGAGCCCGCGACCAGTGGAAACCCACGTGTGCTGCGCTTTTTACTGGAAAACGGGGCCGACGCAAATGCGAAAGTGACCGACTACGGCAGCGGCAAACGCGGGCAGGTTCCAATTATTTTCGAGGCGTTGGGCACGCCCTACGGTGCGTACGATTGCGTAAAGGCCCTGCTCGACCACGGCGCCGATCCGAATGCCGTTAAACCGCAAGACGGGGACCGCAAAAAAATGTCGGTTCTGCTTTACGCCGCCGAACGGCAATATTGGGGCGTATGCAAAATGCTGATCGAAAAAGGTGCCGACCCGCGGTATACCACGCCGGACGGCACCTCTCTTCAAACGTTTATTGACCAGGGCGAGAACTTCTATCCCCAAGACGAGCAGGCTCTGGCCGATTTTGAGGCGGTGCGGGCGATCCTGAATTGACCGCCGACAGCAGCGCCTGCGCACTTCCCTACTTCACTCTTTTCGCCGAAGCATCAAACATGCTCATCATGCTTCCTTTGAGGTTATCTTCATCCACCTTCGAGAGGTCCAGGGTAACGTCGTAACCCTGGGCGGAAAAGCCGATTGTGATCTTGTCGGCCGCTTCGTCAACGCTCGTAATCGCGATTTTCTCGGCACTGGGATCGGTCGGATTGGTGATTTGGCCGGTGAGCTTGCCGTCGGTCCGCGCGAGGTCCGCAACGAGCTTGGCGTCGCCATTCGGCGTTCCTACAACGGTAATCTCCCATTTGCCGGCAAAAAAGTCAGCCGGGGCCATCGTTTGGGCAATGCTGGTGCAAACCGCACCCAGCAGGCACAGGATCATCAGAATAGAGCTAATCCTTCTCATAGTCAATCTGTTTTTGGTGAAGAAATGGAACCTTCCGGCCCCGGGCACATCATGCGCCCGCTACCGTCATACCACAAATGTAAAGAAGAAGTTTATTTATTGTCTATATTTAAGACAATAATATTTTTCCAATTACTTATGTATTTAATACAAACTGGCCCACCGGGTCGGTCACGAGTCATCTGATGACCCACGGTGTATTTCCGCTTATCCTGTGCTTTTTTGTGTTTGGGTTGATAGCGGTACTGCTGGCGTTCGGAGACCGGTCGAAATCCGTAACGTAAATACCCCGGCTTCCCTTCTTGCCACCGAACAGAGGCATCCTGCCATTAAACCTACCGGCAACCAACCCCCGGTTTTTTAAAAATATTCCGAAACCCTTGCATTTGGTATTTTGCCACTTTATTTTTGACAAAAATTAAGTTAGTGCGTTAAGTTATCATGAACAAAAACTACATCCGCTGGTGGGTCGTTTTCCTGGTCTTCATCGCAACCGGACTGAGCTTTCTGGATCGGCAGGTGCTATCCATTGCTGTCATCCGCATCCAGACGGAATTCGGGTTCAGCGATGTGGAATATGGTTGGGTGAATACCAGCTTCCTGCTGAGCTACGCACTGATGTTCACCGTCGGAGGCTGGCTGATCGACCGGATCGGTGCCAAAAAGGGTCTTGGAATTGCCGTAGGCGTATGGTCGGTGGCCAATGCGCTGCATGGGGTCATGACGAGCCTTCCCCAGCTGATTGCCTTCCGGTTTTTGCTCGGTATAGGTGAAGGAGCCTGTTTCCCCGGCGCTGCCAAGACCGTTTATGAATGGTTTGACAAAAAAGAACGGGCACTGGCAAATGGTATCGCCATTGGCGGATCGGCCATCGGGGCAGTAATCGCGCCCCCGCTGACGATCTGGATTTCAAATGCTTACGGATGGAGGGCCGGCTTTGTCCTCCCCGGGCTGATAGGCATTGTATGGGTGATCATCTGGCTGCTTATTCCCTGGCGGCAGCACCAGGGCACTACCGCCGGCATTTCGCAGGAAACAATTAAAATCCCGTTCCGCACCGTCCTAAGGCAACGCGAAACCTGGGTTTTCGTGCTCATGCGGTTCCTGCTCGACCCGGTCATGTACTTCATGATGTTCTGGATACCCAAATACCTTAGCGAAGCGCGCAATGTGCCTTTTGAGCAAATAGGAAGCCTTTTCTGGATACCTTTCCTCGCTCTGGGCATTTCCAACATACTCGGCGGGCTCTTCTCCGACCAGTTGGTGAAGCGGAACGTAAGCGCCGGCCGCGCGAGGACAATCATCATGGGCTGTGCCGCGGCGTTAACGCTCGTTGTTCCGCTGACCGAATACACGTCGTCCGTCGCGATCGCGGTGGCGCTGATGGCGCTCTACATGTTCGCGCACGGGTGCTGGATCACCAATTACATCACGGCCATTTCCGACGTTTTCGGGCCGAGAGCTACATCCACGGTCGTGGGCCTTTCAGGCACCGCAGGGGCATTGTCGAGCCTGGTACTCAACCCGATGATGGGGAAAATCATTCAGGAATACTCCTACAAGCCGCTCTGGATCGCGTCCGGACTCCTCTATCCGGTCGCATTCATTGCATTTATTCTATTGATACCCAGACTAAAACCGCTCTTCGACCGTCGGGAGGAAATAGTGGCGCCCGTGGGAGTTGCCGATTAGCATTTTTGTTTTTTTTAAATAAACCCAAACAGGGAAAACTGTTGCCCCGAAAACTTAGTGCGTTAAGAATTAAACTATCGAAACAATATCAATCGACTCATGGAAAATCCATTACAAACCGAAAATCACGTCCTGAAAGAAGCCATTATCCGGAAACGTCAGCCAACCAGGCCGCGCATCGGGGTGTTTGGGGTGGGATATTTCAAATATTGGAGCCAGTTCGACGGCCTGCTCGACGATATGCTCCGCAAACAAGCGGTTTTCATTGAGAAAGTCGAGCGGACAGCGCATGCGGAGCTGATCGATTTCGGGCTGATCGACAATGTCCAGAAAGCCTACGAGCTAGTGCCGAAACTCAATGCGGCCAACTTGGACCTGATCTTTTGCGACATGCTGACGTACGCAACGTCCAACACTTTCGGGACCATTATCCGCAACCTCAACGTACCGATCGTACTCGTAGCCCTGCAACCCGACCATGCCATGGATTACACGCGCGCATCTACCTATATGCAACTCTACAACGATGATATCTGCTCCCTGCCCGAGTTTGCAGGCGTGGCCGCACGTATGGGTAAAAAAGTGCCCGAGATGGTCATCGGAACGCTTTACGACGACCCGCAGGCCGATGCCGAGATCGAAGAATACTGCCGCATTGCCGCTGTTTTACACGATGTGCGGACGTCGCGGATCGGACATATCGGGCACCCGATCGAGGCTATGCTGGACATGCATTCGGACTCGACGATGTTTACCGCGCATTTCGGGGCACATATCGTGCAATGCGAAGCGCACGAGATCGTGACGCATTACCAGCACGCCGACCGCGCCGATATCGAAAACATGAAGGAGCGCATCCTCGAATTTTTCGACACGCCCGAGCCCGTTTCCGACCCCATTTCCGAAAAGCTCCGCGACAGCGACCTGGAAACCGCCGCACGGGTGACCGTGGCACTGGAAAAATTCGTGGAGACGAAGCAGCTCGACGGCCTTGCATATTATTATGAAGGGCCCGAAAACAGCGAAACGCGCACGGTCATGTCAAACCTGATTGTCGGCAATTCGTTGCTTACGGGTGCAGGTTTCCCCATGTGCGGCGAATCCGATCTGAAAACCTGTTTTGCCATGCTGATCATGGAACGTTTAGGCATAGGCGGTAGCTTTGCGGAATTTCACCCGGTCGATTTCAGGGAGGGTTTTGTGCTTGTGGGCCACGACGGGCCACATAATGTGGCCATTGCAGAAGGGAAACCCGTTCTGCGCAGCCTCACCAAATACCACGGGAAGCCCGGTTTTGGCGCAGGTGTGGAATTCAAGATCAAGGAAGGGCCCATTACAATGCTGAGTATCAATTCCACCTTCGACGGAAAATTCAAGTTCGTAATCGCTGAGGGCCAGTCCGTTGAAGGCCCCATTCCGCCTACCGGCAATACCAACACACGGGGTTTCTTCAAACCCGACGTCCGCACTTTCCTTCAACGCTGGATGAAGGAAGGCCCAACCCACCATTTTGCATTGGGCATAGGCCACCACGCGACCGCTATTGCCAAAATAGCCGGATACCTCAACCTGGAAGCCGTCATTATCCGCGAGGATTGACAGCCGCTTTTGCCGATTTGTCCCGCATGCTGCCGTTACCGGCTGATTTAGAGCCTTTTTGTCTTTTTCAAACCCTTTTTTGAGTTCAATCCTAAAAAATTGAAGACTATGATTCGTATTCTATCCCCCGGACGCTGGCTGTGGGTCGGCTGTCTGCTATGCTGCCTCGCCCTCGGCAACACTCCTTCACTCGCCCAATCCGACGGGCGGAGCACCATTACCGGCAAAATCACCGGCGATTCCGACAAGGCCCCGCTGATTGGTGCCACCATTACGGAGAAAGGCACCAATAATGGAACTGTGGCCGATGTCGACGGCCACTTCAAATTGTCGGTTGGCTCCGGTGCCAGCATTGTCGTGAGCTTTATCGGCTATGTTTCGCAGGAAATACAGGTGGGTAACCGTGCGGTCATCGATGTTGCCCTTGCTGCCGACGAGCATCAGTTACAGGACGTGGTCGTGGTCGGCTATGGCACGCAGCGCAAAAAAGACCTTACAGGCTCCATCGCGAAAATTTCCAGCGAACAGTTCATTCAGCCATCAGCCAATAGTTTCGACCAGATGTTGCAAGGAAAGGCGCCGGGTGTGCAAGTCAGCCAGACCACCGGAGCCCCTGGCGGTAACGTCAATATCCTCATCCGGGGCGTGAGCTCTATCACCGGCGGCAACCAGCCGCTATATGTGATCGACGGCTTTGCGATCGGTTCTGGCGGTGGCGGTTCCGACATGCGTAATTATGGAGGAAACAACTTCTCTTCCGCAGGGATGGCGGCCAATACCGGCAACAGGGTGAATCCGTTGGCTTCCATCAATCCCTCTGACATCGAGTCGGTTGAAATACTAAAAGATGCTTCGGCCACGGCCATTTATGGCTCGCGCGGAGCGAATGGCGTGGTTATCGTGACCACCAAAAGAGGCGCCTACGGCAAATCGCAAATCAGCGTGGATGCGTCATACGGTTTCCAGGAAGTGGCGCACAAGCTCAAAATGATGAACGCCAGGCAATACGCCGACTACGTGGTCGACGGCCGCGACAATGCGTGGGTATATGCAGGCGGAAAAGCGACCGACCCCAACGAGGTTCGGTCTGTCAACACCCGCGTGAGGCCCGATTTCAGAAACCCTGAATCGCTCACTACCGATACCGACTGGCAGGATGTGCTGTTCAGAACGGCGCCGGTCAGGAATTTACAACTATCGTCTACCGGCGGTACAGAGAAGGCCAGGTACTTCATATCAGGGGGCTATTTCTCGCAGGAAGGCGTCATCATCAATTCCGATTACACCCGTTTCAACCTGCGGGTAAACCTCGATGCGCAGATCACCAAACGCATCAAGATCGGGACATCTACATTCGGATCGTACGGTTATGGCCGGTTTGTCAATACAGAATCGCATTATGGTGCCGGCGGACTTTTGGCGAATGTGCTGGCCGCCTCGCCTACCATTCCCGTTTACGATGCGAACGGAGGTTACTATTTCAACCAGAATGATGTTAATGATGGCCTGGGTTTCCTGGCAAATGTGCTGGCCGTCGCCGGTGGGTCCGGCGACCGGCGCAAAGTGATGGACCTGGTCACCAACAATTTCGTGGAGGTCGGCATTACCGATGCCCTGACTTTCAAAAGCTCGATCGGAGTGAATTTCGGTACCAATAACATTCGTTTGTGGAGGTCTTCGGCAGTCCCGAATTTCGGCACATTGAACTACCCCGCCACCGCCGGTACTTCCCGGGCAGAAAACCTGAACTGGCTGAACGAGAATACACTGACCTACGCCAGAGTTTTTAATAACAAACATTTTGTAAACGGGCTGATCGGTTTCACCGCCCAGAAAAACAGCCGGGACCTTGTTTCCGCGGGCGCCTCCGATTTCCCCACCGAATATGTGCCGTTCATTACGGCTGGTATCGTCAATGCAGGTACGCAGAGCATTAACGAATGGTCGCTGCTGTCGATGATGGCACGGGTAACATACTCGTATGCAGGTAAATATATGTTCACCGCTACCGTAAGGCGCGATGGTAGTTCGAGATTTGGCGCTAACAATCGTTGGGGCTCGTTCCCTTCTTTTTCAGTAGGCTACAACATGGCCGAGGAAGATTTCATGAAAAACCAGAACGTGGTCGGTAACCTGAAACTGAGGGCCAGCTATGGTATTTCCGGAAACAACCAGATCGGCGACTACACCAGCATCGGTTTATTATCCACTACAAGGTATATCAAAAACCGGGCGCTCAATCCCGGCCTCGTCCCCAGCACATTATCCAACGACAACCTCACCTGGGAAAAATCGAAACAAACCAATATCGGCCTGGACGTGAGCTTGTTCAAAGACCGCATTACCCTGACCGCCGATGCCTACCGTGATCGCAAGACCGACCTACTGCTGGCCGTGCAATTACCCGCAGCCTCGGGGTTCAACAGCTCCACCCAGAACATTGGCGACATCGAGAACAAAGGCTTTGAACTTGGCCTGCAAACCATCAATATTCGCCACAAAAGGTTTGAATGGAGTACCAATGTGACATTCAGCCACAACGAAAACAAGGTTTTGAAACTGGCTACCGAAGGCGGAAGGATCTCGAACTCAGCCTATCAAATCACCCAGGCGGGCTCCCCTATTTCGAGCTTTTACCTGATCAACAAGCTGGGCATCTTTATGAACAGCGCCGAACTGGACGGAGCGGCATTGCAGCATCCGAAAACACAGGCCGGCGACCTCAAATTTGAAGATGTGAACAAAGACGGCGTCATTAACCAGAGCGACCGCAAGATCGTTGGCTCGCCCTGGCCGGACTACACCTGGGGAATGGACAACAATTTTTCGCTGGGAAACCTGAGCCTGAATATCGGACTTGTCGGCTCGCACGGCGCCTATACATACCTGGACGCAGGCGCCTCCCTGCTCGGGGATAATGGGGTACAGAACAACCTGGTACTGACCGACAGGAGATGGCGCTCAGAGGCGGATCCCGGTGATGGTATCATGCCGCGTTCGATCAGGAGTAATCACGCCCTCGGCTTCGGTACTTCCTCGCATTACCTGTTCGACAACTCTTTTACCCGCATTAAAAACATCAAGCTCTCATACAATCTGCCGAAAGACCTGACGAGGCGCATGGGTGTGAGCAATCTGAATGTTTATGCCAATGTTGCCAACGTGCACACCTTCACGAACTACCCGGGCTATGATCCCGAATCCAGCACCACTGGCGACAACGTTGTCAATGCAGGTATCGATTACCTCAACTATCCCCTGCCGCGCACTTACACACTCGGGATCAAACTCACCCTTTAAAGCATTACCCATGAAAAAGTACATCATATACAGCCTCATCGCGGTTGCCGCCAGCTCCTGCTCCGATTTCCTTAGTTTGCAGCCGGAGTATCAGATCAACGAAAATTCATTTTACAAAAGCCCGAAGGACTTTGAAACCGCATTGGTAGGAAACTACGCCGGGTTGCAAGGCTTGCATAACACGGCGCTGATCGACCTGGGCGACCTCACGACCGATAATACCGACATTAAATCCACCTCCCCGCTGGTCGCCGAAGCAGAATGCGACGAAGTGAACCTGACCGCGTCCAATGATTTTCTCAATACCGTCTGGGGAACCAGTTTCGCGACCATTGCCCGGTCGAATAACATCCTGTCGCGACTGGATGCGGTGACCATGACCGACACGCAGAAGAACCAATACAAGGGTGAAGCCCTGTTTTTGCGGGCTTATGCCTACTTCTATCTGGTACGTCTGTTTGGTAATGTGCCCATCGTGGATGTATCGTTCAGAAGTCCGGATGAGATCATGAAGTTCGACATGACCAGGAGGCCCGTGAACGATGTATACAATGTGATTATCCAGGACCTTACCCAGGCGGCCGCATTGCTGAATGGCGCAACCGGTTTGAGCAAATCCCAGGCTTCTGTCGGTGCTTCCAAAACGCTTTTGGGTAAAGTATATCTTACCGTCAGGCAGTTCGACCTGGCCAAAACAGTTTTGAAAGAAGTAATCGACCAGAAAACCTACTCATTGAATCCTGACTACAAGAAATTGTTCACCAACGGTAATGACGAGTTGCAGGAATCGATTTTTGAAATAAAATATATGTCGGGCAACGTCGGCGAAGGCAATTCATTCTCCACGATCTTCATGCCTTCCCGTTTTGATGTAGGCATGTTCCCCGGCAATATGCAGGGTGCAGGCAGGGTTTTGCCAACGCGCCAGATGGCAAATTCCTATGAGACAGGCGATTTGAGACGGGTTGCTTCCATCGGGGATTCGGTCAAGCTGATATCCGGCAAATATGAGAAGGACCTTTTCGGCCTCAAATTCGTGGATTTCACGACCGGCATCGTCGGGGATGGCGGTATCAATTTTACTTCATTGCGCTATGCGGATGTACTGCTTATGTATGCCGAAGCGCTCAATGAAACCAGTAATACTGCCGAGGCGCATACTTACCTGAATACCGTGAGAAGTCGAGCGGGGCTGGCGGCGAAAACAGGTCTGGACAAAGCCGCATTTGCATTAGCCCTGGAAAACGAAAGAAAATTCGAATTCTTCCTCGAAGGCCATCGCTGGTTCGACCTGGTGCGGACGGGACGCTTTCAGGTAGTAATGAATAAGTATTTCAAAGACAACGGATTAAGTTTCACCGTGGCCGATCACGAGGTGCTGATGCCAATCCCCTTGCGTGAAATCGATATCAATCCAAATTTGGGACAAAATCCGGGATATTAAACATAGGACCGATGATGGTAAAAAAGACTATACGGGCATGGATAGCGCTGCTTCTGGTGCCGTTGGCAGCAATGGCGCAGCCGCAAACTTCGACGCTTAAAGGCGTGCCTTTCAATAATATCACCCTTGAAGTGTCGCTCAAACCTTTCCGGAAGAACGAGCCGGCCTACATCCGCGAGACCGCGCGGGAAATGTTCGTACAGTGGCATTCGCTGCTGCGGCATGCCGATACGGTGTCGGTGATGCTCTGGACCGGCGACGGCTCCGAAATCCTGGAATACAAGGGAGAACCGGGCCAGCGGCTGGAATGGGCGCGGTATATCGGCAACCCAAACACCCAACATGCGGTTGGCTCAGGCCCCAAAGAGCGGTCCATTCATGAACGGGCCTATTTGTACCTCGAAAACCCGCCCGAATTCACCTATGGCGATCTGAAATTCATCGTGCAAGCTTTGAAGGAGGAGGGACGCAAGGTTACCGGCAAACCTGTACGGATCGGTGAAACGTTCGATCCGGGGCCTGAATTCGCCAAATCGGATTTCAAGTACAACCGTCACCGCGAGATCCTGGGTGGCAGCGCAATGGGCCACAACACGATGGTGAGCTGCTACTCCGTCCTGAAAGCCGACAGCGAGCCCTATGCGGGATTCCCCGGCGGCATACCCGAGGGTACACCGTTCGGCACGTTTCTGGGCAGGCAGAGCCGTCACCTGCTGCGAGACATGGGTTTTGATTTTATTTGGTTGAGCAACGGCTTCGGCTTCGGGGTGGAAGGCTGGTCGTCTACCGGCGCTATTTTTGACGGCAAAGGGTTTGACCAGGAGAAACTGGCGGCGACGCGTTCCAAAATCGCCGAATTCTGGAAATATTTCAGGAATGAATGCCCCGACGTACAGGTGCAGACGCGCGGCACCAACCTCTCGGCCGGCGCCGATCTGGCGCGCGACGGCGTCGATTTGAAATCGATTTATCAGGACAAAAACATACTCCCGCCCCCTAATTCCCCCTGGGCTGCGCTGGACGGCGATTTCGGGCTGGAAATGGTAGGTTATATGTCGAGAATGGCCGAACTGCCCGACGAACGCTATCTTTTCCGGTACTACACCCACGACCCCTGGTGGATCAACAGCCCCTGGCTCGACCGCTATGGCCGCGAGCCGCACGACATTTACCTGCCCCTGGCCGTGTCGAGGATCAATGCCAGAGGCGAGGTGAAACTGCCCAGTCACCTGAACCTTCTGAGCATCGACGATTCTTTCGGCAACATGCCTACTCAGGTCCCTGACGAAGTAACGCCGCACCTCCTCAAAGCACGGTACGACGCGCCCACCGCACCCGGCCCGCTCGTGTGGGTGTACCCGTTCGATGAATATTATGACTGGGCATTCCGGTACAAAGACAGGCTGCCGGAGATTTACTACGGCGACTGGCTGATCCGCCAGGCATTGAACAACGGGCTCCCCGTGAATACCGTCGTTTCCACAACATCCTTAAAAAAGGTTATTCAAACCGATCCCGCGAAATTCAAGGAATCGGTGTTGCTGACAGTCGTGCCCGAGGCGGATTCGGAATTGGAAAAAGCATTGGTCGAATTTGTTCAAAAAGGCGGAAAACTGATGGTATACGGCCCGGCCGATCATGCCGGAAAGACATTTCTCGAACTCCTGAACCTGCAAAATGTAACGCCGCTCGAAGGCGAGTTCAAGATCAGCACTGTGTATCCGGGTGATGAAATGAGGAGCCCTTACCCCGGCAAGATCATCCACAGCGCATTGTTTTCGGGAGGCGGCGTGAGCACGCGTGTGCAGGATGCGAAGGACTCCGCTACAAAAATCCTGTCGCAAATGAGCCAGGGTAGCCAAAAACGTGATGCCGCGTGGGTACGGGAGAAAAAAGAATGGCATGGCGGGAAGGTCGTGTACATCCGCGGCACGAATTCCAGCAAGTTCACAGGCGGGAAGTTACTAACGCCCGATGATCCTTCACAGCTTTTTACCGGGCCGTTGTTGCTGAGGTACGCCATGCATGAATTTGGCGTGGACCTGAGCATTACGAAAGAAGATCCGTCCGTTAAAAACCCCGTGCTGACGGTTTCGAGGAGCAATAATGCATTCATTTTCGCGGGCTACAACCCTAACACTACCATTAGTAACAAATTCCGTTTCCCGCAGGGTGCGCCCCTGCTGAACGGCCTCGACACCAAACTCGACAAAGGCAGCTCTGTATACAGCCTTCCTACCGCCTGGAACCGCGAATCGCGGGTTTTTGTGGAACAAAACGAGGGCATTGTGTCGCTGAAAGAACTGCATTCGGGCGAAATGGGCATTACCAAACGGTACCGGATCAGCGGCCTGAAAAACGCTACCGTGCGCGTTTATCCGCACGAGAACATTAGCCCGGAGCTGTTCAATGCTTATCTGAATGCCAATTATCCGTGGCGCGAAGGCCGTATTACATTCAAGGCGGGGGACGAGAAGTTTGGGAAGCATTACGTGATAGAGAATGTAACGGGAAATTTGGTCGTTTCGTGGTAAGAGGCACTGCGCGCCCGACCGCCAACCGCTGTATTTATTTGATAAACCATACCTGGCCCATACCCTATGTTAAAATACCCGCTCACAGCCCTTTTTCTGACCCTTCTAACTACCAGCACAGCAGCTCAGGTGGCCGATACCACGTATTTGTCGGATCTAAAAAAAGAACTGCGTACGCAGTGGCCCAAAAACAGGCTGATCAATATCGTCTTTCACGGACATTCGGTACCCGCCGGTTTTTGGGATAAACACGAGGTACATACGCTCGAATCATATCCCAACTTGTTTTTGAAAGCATTGAAAGAAAAGTACCCTTATGCTGTCGTGAATGTGATCGTGACCGCAATAGGTGGGGAAAATTCGCTGAAAGGTTCGACGCGTTTCGAGTCCGAAGTACTGCCGCACCAGCCGGACGTAATTTTCATCGATTACGCATTGAACGACCGTTTTCAACCTTTGGATAAGACCCGCGAAGCGTTGGAAAAAATGATTAAGGCGGCGCAGGCGAAAAACATCAAAGTCATCATGGTAACGCCTTCGCCTGACCAGCGCATCGATATTTCAGATCCCGCGAACCCGCTCGACCCGTATGCAACGCAGATTCGAGAACTGGCCAGCCAATACAAAACCGGCCTTGCCGATCCCTACGTGAATTTCCAAAAACTGGTGAAAGACGGTAAACTGAAAGAAGTGATGTCTTCGGTCAACCATCCGAACCTCGCTGGTCATACACTGATCATAAACACGATCCTGCCCTATTTCCATTAGCACGAATCAGGCATCCTGGTAATCGGGGTTTGCACTGATGGCGAATTTATATTTGTCGCCCCGGTAAAACGAGCGCTCGATTTCCACTACCTGGCTGTCGGGGCAGATCACCGCACTGTCGAGGATGAACATCGGCGTAGGAGCCGTCAACTCAAAATTATCCACTTCGGAGCCGGGCTGCACGATTTCCGTACTCAGCGTTTGCTTCACCTCGTCGATACGGAGGTGATAGGTGTTTTCGTAAACCTTGAAATATGAAATTTCCGTCGGCATCCGGTTGATCTTCGGGCAGAGCGCGAGGGAAATGTACTTGATTTCGTCCTTGATGATCTCGTCGTCGGCATACCGCAGCTGGTGGATTTTCAGTACCGGCCCGTCCATGATGAAATGCTTGCCCCCTATTTCGGAAGAAATGCCGTCGTCGAGCACCGTCTTTTCCAGTACGACGTTATGCGGTTCGAAACCCTCGGCGATGAGGCTTTCGTGGAACCCGCGGCGCGTGGCATTTATCGAGCCCAATGTGCGGATCAGGTGATGGCCCACCGTCCGGTTCAGCACGAATGTCCCTTTACCCTTAATGCGGCGCGCCCAGCCCTGGTTTTCGATTTCAAGCAAACTTTTCCGCGCCGTGGTGTTGCTTACCTTGTAGTTTTTGATGAGATCGTTCTCCGAAGGCACCTTATCGCCGGGCTGTAATTCACCGGATTTGATCCTTTCGATTATTTCATCACTAATACTTACAAATTTCGGTTTCATCAGGTGCCGGCGGATACGTAGATACTGTCGCCAAAATAACAAAATTACCCGCTGTAAAAGGAATCGCGGGTGGTTTTGTTGCCAGGGCTTCTTAGTCGCATTGGCGATGGCCTTTAAAACAAATAAAATCGGACTTTAAAACAAAACCCCTCGGAGCGGGTCAGGCTAATTTTGTTTCATCAAAACAATCAGACTTTTATGGAACAATCAGCAACAACAGAGATTCGCCCGGGCAATGCACAGCAGCCCATCGGCTCCGGCTTCGACGCCTTTTCTACGGCCCAGGATGTGATCGCGGGCATTGACCTTACGGGAAAAACCATTATAGTTACGGGCGGATACGCGGGCATCGGCCTGGAAACTGTGAAGACCTTCGCCGAAGCAGGCGCACAAGTGATCGTCCCCGCTCGTGACCTTGCCAAAGCTACCCGCAATGTAACGGGCATTCCGAACACGACCGTCGAATCCCTAGACCTGACGGACCCGGCCTCGATCGACAGTTTTGCCCGGAAATTCTTGCAAAGTGGCCGTCCGCTGGATATATTGGTCAACAATGCAGGCATTATGTGGGTACCACTCCAACGCGACGTACGCGGGTACGAGTCGCAGCTTTCTACCAACCACCTGGGGCATTTCCAGTTGACGGCAAGGCTCTGGCCGGCGTTAAAGCAGGCTGGCAGTGCGCGGGTCGTGAGCGTTTCTTCTTTCGGGCACCAAATTGCACCGTTTGATTTTGAAGACCCTAATTTTGAAAACAGGGAATACGAAACGCTGGCGGGTTATGGGCAATCGAAAACGGCCAACAATCTCTTCGCCGTGGAACTCGACCGTCGCGGGAAGGCATTTGGCGTACGCGCATTTTCGCTGCACCCGGGGTCTGTCAACGGTACGGACCTGGGCCGGGTGGCGCCAATGGAGCTTTTTCAGCAAATGGGTACACACGATGCCGATGGCAACATTTACCCGGAAGTCGCCAGGAAGCTGAAAACCATCCCTCAGGGCGCCGCAACCACGGTTTGGTGCGCTACCAGTCCGCAACTGGAAGGCCTGGGCGGATTGTACTGCGAGAATGCGGAGGTGGCCGAAATCGATAACGGAGCCATTGAACACCGCTACGACGAGCCGCTGACATTGCGGGGTGTGAAACCGTATTCCATCGACCCGGAAAATGCCCGGAGGCTTTGGACATGGAGCGAGCAAATGACAGGGATCCTTTTTAAAACAAACTGATAACCAGTGGCACACGAGGCGCATTACATCCATCCCGACCTGAAAATCTCCGGTTTTACCGAGCATTTTCACAAAAGCGATGTGCTTTTTGAAGCGCATTTGCTGGTCTGGTTTATTTCAGGAGAAACGAAGATTATTCAGGGCGGGCAGACGTACCGGTTCGGCGCGGGGGATACGCTTTTCTTTCCGAGACATGAGCTGGTGACGGTGATCAATTACCCCAAAGACGGCTTGCCCCATCAATCGGTCGTAATGCATTTGACTTCGCAACGGCTGGAAGCCTATTATGCCAAAAATAAAGTGGATGTGAAGCCGGTACCCAAACCCGCATTCAGGACATTTGACAAACATCCGCTGCTGCAAAGCTGCCTGGCGTCGCTTGTCCCCTATTTCGACCTGCGCGAACCGCTGCCGGAAGCACTGGCGGCCATTAAAATAGAGGAAGCCATTACCGTTCTGAGAATGCTTGCGCCGGATATCGATCATTTACTGGCCGACTTCGGAGAACCGGGCAAGATCAACCTTGCCAATTTTATGGAACAGCATTATATGTACAACCTGCCCATGACCAAATTCGGCTACCTCACCGGCCGCAGTCTCACCACTTTTAAACGCGATTTTAAAAAGACCTTCCAGACAACGCCCCAGAAATGGCTCACCGAAAAACGGCTCGGCCTGGCGCATTACCTCATCCGGGAAAAGAACCGGCGGCCGTCGGAAGTTTACCTCGAAGCCGGGTTCGAAAACCTGTCGCATTTCGGGTATGCGTTCAAGAAGCATTTTGGCTACGCGCCGACGGAGTAAAATGTAGATGGCGAAGGTCTACCTTCGTGACTAGCTATTCGCGGGCCTCCGGCCGGTCTTTACCGCAAACTGACATTGCCCGTAGAGACCGGCCGGAGGCCTGCGAATAGTGTTGGTGCAAATCCGGAGATTTGCACCAACATTAGATTTGCACCATCGTATTCTCAAAAAGTCGGAGGTGTCCGTTTAGGCCGTTCGGCCGGAGCGCCTATCGGAGTGGCCGGCTTGATTTTATCATATTCCACGACCCCGGTCTTTTCGGCCCAGCGGAAGTACTCGGCAGAAAGCTGGTCTACCAAATCAGGGTTCGCCCCAGCAACATCGGTGGTTTCGCCACGGTCGGTTTCCAGGTTGTACAGCTCCCATTTGTAGGCCGGGTAGGTCGAAACGATCTTCCATTTGCCTTTCCTGACGGCCCGGTTACCGGCACGTTCCCAGAAAATCGGCTCGCCGCCTCGATCCACCTCACCCAACTTGCCAGTGAGCACGGGCACAAGGCTTTTGCCTGGAAGCGGATTGATATGAATGCCCTTCTCAGTGACCGGATAAGCTGCTTTTGCCAGGTCATAGAAAGTTGGCGCCAGGTCGATGAGGTGGCCGGTGCCCTTTACGATCTGTCCGCCTTTGATCTGTTTTGGAAACCAGGCGATGAACGGCGCACTGATACCGCCTTCGTGCATATTGTTCTTGTAAGCCGAATGCGGCGTATTCGAAACGTACGCCCAGGGCTGATCCTGGTACACATAGGAACCTGCCGTTCCCGCGGGGCCGGTATTGCGCTGGGGCCTGCGCGGCGATGCGCCAGCGTAGCCGCCCTGCGCGCCGTTGTCGGAGATGAAAATGATCAGCGTATTGTCGTCCTTGCTCAGCGCTTTCAGCTTCTCACGGAGCTTGCCGATGTTCTGGTCCACCCGGTCGACCATCGCGGCATAGATCTCCATTTTCCGCTCCCAAAGCAGCTTCTCGTCATAGGGCACATTATCCCAGGGTGTTACATCCTTATCGCGAACGGCAATGGCTTGTTTCGGGTCGGCGATGCCCAGTGCTTTCTGCCGTTCGATCCGCTCCTTGCGCAGCGAATCCCAGCCGATGCTATACCGGCCTTTGTATTTCGCAATATCCGATTCGGGGGCTTGCAGCGGCCAGTGCGGCGCATTGTAAGCCAGGTAAAGGAAAAAAGGCCTGGCGGTTTTGCTTTGTTCGTCGAGAAAGCCGAGCGCGTGGTCGGTGATCTCGTCTGTCAGGTATTTGTCGGGAGGAAGGTTGATGCGTTTATTGTTTTCAACCAGTTCCACCGCCGGGCCTTTGCCGTATTTGCCGATATCGTAATAATTGCTCGCGCCATTGATAAAACCATAGAAACGGTCGAACCCACGTTGGTTCGGCCACGCAATGCTGTCGTTCCCGACGTGCCATTTGCCGCTCAGCAGCGTGCTGTAACCTGCGTTACGAAGCACTTCACCAAAAGTGAGCGACTCTTTATTGAGATAACCCTGGTAGGCGGGCAGGCCCAGGTTCACATTGAAGTACCCCACCCCTGCCTTATGCGGATACTGGCCCGTAATGAGCGAGGCGCGCGTGGGAGCGCAAATGGAGTTGTTGTAAAACTCGCGAAACCGGATGCCCTCACCCGCAAGCCGGTCGATATTGGGCGTTTTGATTTCGGAGCCGTAAGCGCCGATGTCGGAGTAGCCCAGGTCGTCGACCATGATCAGGATAATGTTGGGGCGTTGATCCGGGACACGGTGGTCGGGGCCTTTTGACGCAGATTTCTTTTGAGCCACAACGCCTGAGAAGGTCATCAGTGCCAGGGCGAACAATGCAGAGGTCTTCATGATTTTGTAAAAAGGTACAACAAGAGATGTATTGCCACAAAAATATATTTATTCTATGTATTTTATATAGTATTTGAAAAATCTTGTTCCCGGGGATGCTTTGTCAGATTTAAGTCAGTGATTTAGATGGGAGATGTTGTCGCATGCCTGACGGCATGTAACAATAACTACAACCTGTCCACGCATGTCTCACCCTCCGTGTCGATCAAGACAGTTGGATCGAGGTTGGGTTTGTCGTTTTCCGTAACGGGCAGCATATCATACGGGATGAGCCCAGCGCGTTTTGCGTTTTTGAACGGGCCGGTCGGACTATCCGAATGGCCACGCCGATTGCCTTGCAAGTGTTGCTTACTCCCACCGGCAATGTGCTGCACATCAATTTCGGCGTTCCCGTAAACGATCTTAAATATTCATTTACAATGTGTTACGGGCGTAACAAAACCATATTCCCGGCCTTTTTTTTCAATTGTTTCAAAAAAAATATTACTCTACTATTTCTATATACTTAATAATATCAGTAGCTTTGTAGCCGAACTTACAATCCCCTGCATATGAAACCACCGATTATACCTTACTGTTGTTGTCCGATGCGCCGTAAGCAGCACTAGGCAAGGCTGTTTCGCAGTAACCACCACTCAAAAACACCATCGAAAACAGTAAAGCAATTCCTCATTTATGAAGACAATTTTAAAGGCCCTATTCAGTTCAGCAATTCTACTCATCTCATTTGTTGCCTACGCTCAGAACCCGCCGATCGTGAATGCCACGGTTTCCGGAACGGTTCTCGATGCTGCTACCGACTCCCCGCTCATCGGCGCGACCGTGACCATCAAGGGAACGACCAACGGAGCGGCAACAGATGCAAACGGGCAGTTCCAGCTTGTAACAGGTCAGAAACTTCCATTTACACTGGTCGTTTCGTTTTTGGGCTATATCAAGAAAGAGACAGTGATTGACGGCAGCGGGGTGACTATCAAGCTCGATCCTTCGGCGGGAAATCTCGAAGATGTGATCATTTCGTCGCGTCGTCGCCAGGAATCGGCACAGGAAGTACCCATTCCAATCTCTGTGATCCGCGGATCGGCCGCGGAAGACGCGGGTGCGTTCAATGTGAACCGTTTGAAAGAACTTGTTCCTACTGTTCAGCTCTACGTTTCCAATGCACGTAACACCACGTTGAACATTCGCGGTCTGGGTTCTACGTACGGTCTGACCAACGACGGTATCGACCCGGGTGTAGGTTTTTATGTAGACGGCGTTTACTATGCACGTCCGGCAGCCACTGCCCTGGATTTCATCGACATCGAACGCATTGAAGTGCTTCGCGGACCTCAGGGAACACTTTTCGGAAAAAACACCACTGCCGGTGCATTCAACATCACAACCCGCGGTGCAAGTTTCGATCCGGGTGGCAGCTTCGAATTGAGCTATGGCAACTTCGGGTACATTCAGGCGAAAGGATCATTCACCGGCCCGATCAACAAGAAGCTGGCTGCACGTGTTTCATTCACCGGAACACAGCGTAACGGCCTGTTCTTCAACGAGCATACGCAACAACCGATCAACGACATCAACAATATCGGTGTTCGCGGACAGATCCTCTACCAACCCAGCAGCAAAGTAAATATTACAGTAATCGGTGACGTTTCTGACCAGAAACCAAACGGATACGGCTGGCCCGTGGCGGGTGTAGTGCCCACCAAACGTGCGGCATACCGCCAGTTCGACGCGATCATCGCCGATCTGGGCTACAAACTTCCCTATTCAAGCGCATTCGAACGTAAACTGGACCTCGATACGCCTTCAAAGGCTGATAACAGGCTGGGCGGCGTTTCTGCCAATGCCGACATCAAAATCGGTAATGGAACGCTTACCGCGACCTCGGCCTGGCGCTTCTGGAAATGGACTCCGCTTAATGACCGCGATTACATCGGATTACCGGTATTTACAATCTCTTCGGGTAATTCGGTCCACGACCAATGGTCACAGGAAATTCGCTACTCGGGTAAAATCTCTCCAAAACTCAGTGGTGTAGTCGGCTTGTTCGGCCTTTGGCAGGACCTGAAATCGGATCCGGTACAAACAGAAGAAGCAGGTTCAGCACAATGGCGTTTCGCGCAGAGCACCACCAGCGAGCTCTGGAAAACACCGGGTTTGTTCGACAACTTTGGTATCCGTACTACAAACCGCATTAAAAGCACCAGTTTGGCTGTCTTCGCGCAGGCCGACTGGGCGATCACCGACAAGCTGCACGTATTGCCGGGTGTCCGTTACAACTACGATAAAAAGGTGGTAGACTACGAAAGAAAAACATATGGCGGCTTGCAAACCACCGACCCTGCATTGCTCGCATTGAAAAGACTCGTATATACCGATCAGGCATTCAATACCAACTACGACCAGGGTAACTTCTCGGGACAATTGTCGCTGCAATACAAAGCGAGCAGCCGCTTCAATGCCTACGCCACCTACTCGATCGGCTACAAGCCTATCGGAGTGAACGTGGGCGGTTTGCCGACGGCCAACGGTGCGGTACTCCTCGACCTGGCCAATGTAAAACCGGAACACGTAGATCACAAAGAACTGGGTATCAAAACCAAACCTACCGCGAACTCGGTGCTTAACCTGACTTTGTACCGTTCCGACATCAACGATTTCCAGACACAGGTCCAGACTCCCGAGCCAGGCGTAAACCGCGGGTACCTCGCGAATGCTGAAAAAGTTCGTGTGCAAGGTGTGGAAGTGGACGGAAACATCCGTTTCAGCAACCTGTCGTTCAACGCGTCGGTGGTGTATACCGATGGTAAATATGTGAAATTCAAAAACGCACCTGTGCCTTTGGAAGAAGTAGGTGGCGAGCAGGCTTTCAAGGATATTTCAGGTGGTGCGCTGCCGGGGATTTCGAAATGGTCGGGCTCGGCAGGTGGTGAAGGGACCGTGAAAGGTACATTCCTCGGTTTGAAAGGCAATTATTTCCTCGGTATCGACGTATTTGCACGTTCAGGCTTCTCATCCAGCCCGTCGCCATCGAAATACCTGAACATTGACGGCTATTCGCTCACCAACGGACGCCTCGGTTTCAGAGCATCGAACGGTATTTCGTTCTTCGTCTGGGCGAGAAACGTTTTCAACAAAGACTACTACGAACTGCTTCTCGCAGCTCCGGGCAGCTACGGCCAGTACGCGGGTATCGTAGGCGACCAGCGCACCTACGGCGTCACATTGCGCTACTCGTTCTAAGGTTTCGAAAGCAAAACGGATATTATAACACGATTGGTCGGGGCGTCCCTGTTTTGGGGGTGTCCCGATTTTTTTGTGCTTGAAAACCAGCAAAAGTCGATGCCTATCAGATTAGCAATATCTAAAAATTTCGTGCTTAAATCTAATGAGTAGATATCGCTGATATGCCGCTTCACCATCCGGATACGCCAGTTTCCCGGCAGTAAATCAGCATATTACTATGAAAAAACTCGCGCTACTTGCGTGGGCGCTTCCTGCGCTCGCATTCGGACAAACCACCACCCTCCAGCAAGATTTCCAAACCCCGCCCGACGCCGCCAAGCCGCGCGTGTGGTGGCACTGGATGAACGGCAATATCACCAAAGAGGGCATTACCAAAGACCTGGAATGGATGAAGCGCGTAGGCATAGGCGGTTTCCAGAATTTCGACGCGAGCCTTTTCACCCCCAATGTGACACCGAAGAAGCTGGTGTTTATGACGCCCGAATGGAAAGATGCATTCAAACACACCACCGACCTCGCCGAAAAACTGGGCCTCGAAATGGGCATCGCAGGCTCGCCCGGGTGGAGCGTAACGGGCGGCCCGTGGGTGCCCGCAGCCGATGCGATGAAGAAATACGTCTGGACGGAAACCCGTGTAGCAGGCGGCCAGGCTTTTACCGGCAAATTGCCGCAACCGAGGCCCTTAGCGGGCAAGTTTCAGAACGTACCCCTGCCCGTTGAGGGCGGCATTACCGGCCCGACCGGCGAAGTACCCGACTATTACGCCGACGCGGCGGTGATCGCTTACCGCTTGCCGGCAACCGACAAGCTTATGACCTCCCTCAACCCCAAAGTAACTTCCAGTGGCGGCGCATTTTCCGTTGCGGACCTGACGGACGGCGATTTGGGCAAAACCAGCCTGCTGCCGCCCATGGAAGTAGGCCAGGATATGTGGATCCAATATGAATTCGATAGTCCGCAGACCTTCAAGGCATTGACCATCGTCGGCGCGAGTTCCGGCGGCGCTCTGGCGGAGTTCAATGGCGCTCCGAACAACCGGACTTTGGAGGTCAGCGACGACGGCGTGAACTTCCGGGATGTGGCGCCCATTAAAGGCAGTACCGTTCCCCAGAATACCCTGGCTTTTGCACCGGTAACGGCCAAATTCTACCGCATTGCATTTAAGACGTTGCCACCGCCGTTCAGTCCTTTTGCAGCAATGTTTGGCGGAGGCGGCGGTGAGCCAGCCAAGCCCGAAGGCGTACAGGTGGCTGAAATCGTGTTCCATAATACCGACCGCATGGACCAGTTTGAGGAAAAGGCCGGTTTCAGCCCATGGAGAGAGAATACCGCGTCGTTTGTACAAGCCAATGCCGATGCCATACCACTCACCGATGTAGTTGACCTGACTTCCAAAATGACTACCGATGGCAGCCTCAACTGGACGCCGCCCGCCGGCAACTGGGTGGTAGTACGGCTGGGGTATTCGCTCACAGGTCGTAAGAATCACCCTGCGTCGCCGGAAGCTACGGGGCTGGAAGTGGACAAGCTGGATAAGGAAGCGGTTACCAAATACATTAATACTTACCTCGACATGTACAAAGATGCTACCGGCGGCCAAATGGGCGCCAAGGGGCTGCAATACATGGTGCTCGACAGCTACGAGGCCGGCCATATGACCTGGACGAAAGCCATGCCCGCCGAGTTCAAAAAACGGCGTGGTTATGATATTACACCCTGGATCCCCGTGCTTACGGGCGTGATTGTGAAAAGTGCGGCCGAAAGCGACCGCTTCCTGTGGGATTTCAGAAAAACGATCGGCGAGCTGATCGTCGAGAACCATTATGAAGTAATAGGTGATGCATTGAAGGCACGCGGAATGAAGCGTTACACCGAGTCGCACGAGGGCGGGCGTATTTACCTGGCCGATGGCATGGACGTGAAGCGCAAAGCCGACATCCCTATGGCCGCCATGTGGACACCCGGCAGCCTGGCCGGTGGTACCGACGAAGAAGTCCGTAGCGAGGCCGATATTCGCGAATCGGCGTCGGTAGCACATATTTATGGACAAAACCTCGTTGCCGCGGAATCGATGACGTCTGTCGGCAATGCATTTACCTGGTACCCTGAAAAACTCAAACGCACCGCCGACCTCGAAATGGCTTCCGGACTGAACCGTTTCGTGATCCATACCTCGGTCCACCAGCCACTCGACGACAAGAAGCCCGGCTTCTCGCTGGGGCCGTTCGGGCAGTATTTCACGCGCCAGGAAACCTGGGCCGAACAGGCTAAGGCGTGGATGGCTTACCTGGGCAGAAGCTGCTTTATGCTGCAACAAGGCAAACCGGTGGTGGATGTGCTGTATTATTATGGAGAAAATTCCAATATCACGCAGATTTCCACGCAAAAACTGCCCGCTATCCCGGCAGGCTACGCGTTCGATTTTGCCAATTCCAGCGTGATCAGGAATGTACTGAAAGTGGAAAACGGGATGATCGTAACGCCGTCCGGCCAGCAATACCGATTGCTCGTACTCGACTCGACGGCCCGTAATATGACTTTGCCGGTGCTCCAAAAAATCGGCGAGCTGGTGGCTTCCGGAATGAAGGTCGCGGGTGTAAAACCCGAGCGATCGCCCAGCCTGAACGACGATGCCACGGCATTTGGCGCACTGGTGAACAAAATTTGGAGTAATCCAAATGTTTCCACACAACCGCTGGCAAACGTTTTGAACAGCATTACGCCCAAAGACGTGGTCATTACCGGCGAAAAGGCGAAAATCCTGTACGTACACCGCCAGACCGCCGACACCGACATTTACTGGCTCGACAACCGCAGCAACGAGGCCAACGAAGCGCAGGTCAGCTTCCGGGTTACCGGCAAAATCCCGCTTCTCTGGAACCCCGAAACCGGCAAGACCAGCAAAGTCTCCTACCAGATCACCGAAGGACGCACCGTTATCCCATTGAAATTCGATTCGTGGCAGGCCTTTTTCATTGTTTTTAGCGGTAAATCGGCTGCGAATTCCTACACGGAACCTGCCCTGGCCGAATCGGAAGTAGCGGGCGTTACCAGCGCCTGGACCGTGCGCTTCCAGGCTGGCCTGGGGGCTCCCGCACAAGCGCAAATGAATGCATTGGCATCGCTTTCGGAGAATGCGGATGCAGGTATTAAGTATTTTTCGGGAACCGCCACTTACGAAAACACCTTAAATGCGCCCGCTCTCAACAAAAGTGCGCGGTACTGGCTGGATTTGGGCGATGTAAAGAATCTGGCGGAAGTGATTGTCAACGGCAAAAACGTAGGAATTACATGGAAAAAACCGTTCCGCATAGACGTAACCGAAGCATTGAAGCAGGGCTCCAACAACATTCAGGTGAAGGTTACCAACACTTGGGTAAACCGCCTGATCGGCGATGCACAACCCGGCGCGGCCAACAAGATCACATTTACAACAATGCCATTCTACAAAGCCGATTCCCCTTTGCTGCCCAGCGGCTTGCTCGGCCCGGTGAAGCTGATTGCGGCAACGCCAGCCGAATAACAAATACATCCGACGCATAAATAGCCAGGGCGGGTCCGAAATAGTCAGGTGGTTTCAAGTGTGGTCAGTTGTAGTCATGTAGTCAGTCAGGGATTGCTGGAATAATCACCTCTTACAACACCTGACCATTCATGACAACACCCGACCACACCTGACCATTCATGAAGACACCTGACCATTGCCGTCAGCAAGTCCTCGGACAGGGAGCGCTGAGATCGTAGTAACCACTGTCGGCGTCGATGCTTAGCGCACCGCTCTGATCCTCCTCCCGGTTGGGGATCCCCTGAAACAGCAGGCCGAAGGCATAGGAGCCCGTCAGCCCCTTTTGAACCTCTTCGTTGGCAGCAGGGAAATACCGGTGTAATACAAAGCGAATGTAGATCTTCGGCATTTCTTCAAACTTGAAAAGCGCGGCAAGCAGCTCTTTTACAGGATAATTATAGCCATTCAGAAATCCATACTGAGTACGGAACAGCGGGCTGGTGATCTCGCCTGCATGGCCTTTTTCTTCCCAGTATTTGATCCACTGTTTCGCCAGGACATCGGGGACATTTCCGCCGGGACCATCCCCCGATTCACGGAAATCGCCCGGTGCATGCGAATAGTACGGTGTGATGATCTGTCCGGCGCTGTCGACACCGAAAAGCACGAGTTTGAACGCGGTATCCTCCGTATCAAAACCAAACCTGACCTTTATAACGGAAATACCCGGTGTGGACACGAGTGTTTCAAAATCGTTACCATCGAAAAAATCACCCAAAAGGAGTTTGCTTCCCAGATTAAAAAAATCAAAAGGCTCGCGGTTATGTTCCAACGCCTGCCACTGGGCAGCCCATTTTGCAAAAACTTCATCACTGATAAACTTCGGCATGCTCGCTGAGATTTAATGGTTAAAAAAGGCATTTGCTTTCCGATCATCCGGAGCAATCCGCATCCGGACAATGGAAAGCAATATACCGAAGGGCAAGGTAGTGATGTAACTAATTCGCTAAAAAATTAGAATTAATTCGATTTATCGGTTAGGTTTACGGTTTCAGGCAGGCTTGCGATGACATCGATCCGGGAGGCTGGATCCGGAGGTTGTCAGTCCTCCGAATCACCTGGCCACCCTTGATTTTAGTTTGATGATTTCAGACGCAAGAATCAATCAGGAGTATTTGTTCAGCACCCGTCCCGATTGACATGTCAAAGTTCCGCAAAGCAGCAGCCGCATATAAGCGTGAAAACACCTGAATACAAAAACAGGTGTTTTCCGGGGGGCATGGACTAATCCGGCACTTCTTTGGCGATTTTCTCGTTGGCCAGCGCGATGTCCTCTGCTTCAGCCTCGGGCTCCTCCTGCTCCATGCTCGCTGCCCGCTCATACTGCAATGAGATCAGGATCGGAAAATGGTCCGATGAGAAGTTTTCCAGTCGCGCGAGTTCGACCAGCTTAAAATCCGTTGAACAGAATACATGATCAAGTGGAAAGCGCAAAACCGGCATTTTCGCGTGGAAAGTGTTGTAAAACCCCCGACCGATACGCGGATCCAGCAAGCCGCTGATCTTTGTAAAAAGATCCGTAGTGTAAGACCAGGCCACGTCGTTGAGGTCGCCTACCACAATGCACGGCAAACGGCTCGCCTTCACTTCCTTCGCCACCAGCAAAAGCTCCTTGTCCCTTTCGGTCGAATGCAGGTTTTCGCCAGGTACGGGTGGCGTGGGATGTACGCAAAAGAGCTGCACGTGCTGGCCGGAAGGTAATGTTACCAGCGCTTTAATAGACGGTATTTCATCGTCCACAAGATAGCGGACCTGTATTTCCGAAAGCGCCAGTTTCGAATAAAGCAGCATCCCGTAGGTATTTTCCAGCGGTACCGGCACCTCATAGGGGTAGTGATCGCGCAATGCCAGCGTATTTTTATGCCAATAGCTGTCGGTTTCCAGCAGCAGCACGATGTCCGGGTCGTGTTTCCGAATCAGGTTCAGGCAGCCGGCAGTATTCCTGTTATCCTGAAACACATTGGACGACAAGATCGAAACCCGGCTTTCCGACAGATGCTTCTGCGCCGTCAGGATCACCTTTCCCGCAAGCGGTGTAAAAGGGTATATCAGGTAGGAAAGGTAAATACTGTTCAAAACGAATGCCCCGGACAGCAGCGCCGTCTGTAATTCTGATGTAAAAAACAGGCTGATGTAAACGCCTGCAACCGCCACGCTGAGAACGAGTTTCTGCAATCTGGGATATTCAAAAACCCGGAATGTCCAGTAGTCGCTTCGGATCAGGGGGATGAGCGACATCAGTACGATCAGCATGCCGGCAACTTCCAGAAAGGTCTTGAAATAGTGCATCGTTTAGGTCAGGTAAGAACTGCAATATTTCAATTATTCCGCATCATATCAACTATTGGCATAACGGATCCGCTATTTCCTTGGCACTTTGGCAGGTTTCTTATCCGAAAATAAATCCCTTTATTCGCAGTTCCATCAATCCACGCCATCATGAAACTGCTGCCCCGCTTACTCCTTTTTACGTGGTTCTTTGCTGCTCAGGCCATTGCCCAGAAGCCGGCGCGGGTAATCACCTACCGGAACCCGGTCATTGCCGGTGATTTTGCCGATCCGTCGGTCATTCGCGTGGGCGATACGTATTATGCGGCCGGGACTTCTTCCGAATGGGGGCCTGCCTACCCTGTTTATAGCTCCAAAGACCTTGTGAACTGGGAATATGTCGGTCCGGTTTTCGCGGAACTGCCCAAATGGACGATGGGAAGCTACTGGGCACCGGAGCTGTTTTTCCGCAACGGAACATTTTACGTTTACTATACTGCGCGGCGGAAATCCGACAAGCAATCGGTGATCGGCGTCGCCAGTACGAAGGATATCACAAAGGGATTCAAAGACCACGGCATTATCATCGAATGGACCAAAGAGGCTATCGACGCTTACGTGGTTGAGGATAAAGGGAAATTGTTCATCACCTGGAAAGCTTATGGCCTGGACAAAGACCGGGGCATCGAGCTGCTCGGAGCCGAGCTATCGCCGGATGGCCTGAAAATGACCGGGAAGGAATTCAGCCTCATCAAAGCCGATCAGGCGGGTTGGGAAGCCGGTGGGGCCGAAGGGCAGGCTATATTTAAAAGAGGGAACTACTGGTATATGCTCTATTCCGGCAATGCCTGCTGCGGCGACCGTTGCGACTACCAGGTGGGACTGGCGAAGGCCGAAAAGCTGCAAGGGCCCTGGACCAAATACGCAGGTAACCCTGTACTTTTCGGAGATAATTTCTGGAAATGCCCGGGACACGGTACCGTGGTTGTGACGCCCGACCGCCGCTATTTCTACCTGCACCACGCCTACAACGGCACCGACTTCACATTTGCAGGCCGCCAGGGCGTTCTCAGCGAGCTGGTTTGGGACGAAACAACCCGCTGGCCGGCATTCAGATATGGTACGACAACGCCCGCGCAGGCCGAATCGCCTACCGGCGCAGGACCCGTTCCGCAACACAGTCTCAACTTTTCGGTTAATTATGAGCGCGATACCCTCCGGCTGCCATGGGTATTCGACGCCAGCCTGCCGCGGCCCAAATTCGACATCCGGGCCGCGGCTTTGGAAATAGAATGCGATAATCCGGCCGCGACGGGCAACTTTCTGGGCCACACGATTAAAAACGGCAGTTACACGTTTGCCACGGAGTTCGTGATCAAGGACGATATTTTCCAGAACATTGTCCTCTACGGCGACGCACAGAATGCCATAGGCTACGGTGCCGGCCACAACCGGGTGGAGCTATGGCAAGTGAAGGACGGCAAACGCGAAACCCTTAATACCCAGGACATTCCCGACAAATACAAGAATATCCGGCTGGAACTGCGAAGCCGCTATGGCCGCTTCTATGAGTTCAGCTGGGGAGTAAAGGGCCAGAAAATCGACTCGCTAACGAGTTCCGTACAATTGGAAGCGCCCTGGCTGCCGCGCTGGGACCGGGCGCCGAGAGTGGGGATCAGTGTCACCGGTACGCCGAACCGGAAAAGCGAAATCAAAGCGGTTGAAATGAAATACGATTAAAAGTACTGCTGCATCAGCTTCGGGTACGCCGGTATCACAATTTCCGGCTCCTCGATTTCGGGGTGCCATTTTTTCTCCCATTCGAAGCTGTAATAGCCCTTGTAATTGTCCTTAACGAGCACTTCTATTGCCTCTTTCAAAGGTCCCTCGCCTTTGCCCACTTGTACATATTGAATCTTCCCGTCTTTCAGAATGCCATCCTTGATGTGCGTGTGGCGGATGTACTTCTTCAATTTGGCGTAAACCTCCTTCGGCGGCTCCTTCGTCACCGACCACATATTGAAAATATCCCAGATCAGGCCGACATGCTTATGCTCCGCTTTGCTCATCACAGTCGCCAGAATGTCTTTCCCGGTCACATCGCCATGTGATTCCAGGAGCACGGTTACCGAAGTATTTTTGGCATAATCACCCAGTTCCACCAGCCCGGTACTGATCAGCTCGACCGTTTTATCAACCTCCTGATTTTTAGGCAAATCGTTGGGAAACACGCGGACATAGGGACAGTTCAGCTGTTGCGCAAGATCGATAAACCTTTTTGCTTCATCCAGGTTTTTCACCCTTACCGCCGGATCGGCCATATGCAGCGCCGCCGAAGAGCCCAGATCAACGATCCTTAACCCCTTATCCTCGGCCATTTTGCGGGATTTTGCAATGCTCTGCGGGCTGCTAAAATCACTGCACGCGGGTAGGTCCATGCAATCCAGCACGCCACGGATCTCGATGCCGCGGTAACCGTTTTCGGACGCATACCTGACAATCGTTGCCCAGTCCCATTTCGGGCAGGCTAGCGTAGAGAATGAAAAAAGCGGCTTGGCCTTCGCGAGCGCATTCAGGGGTTTTAGCAACGGTAGCGCGAGGCCGGCGGAGGCGGCCATAAGAAAGTCCCGGCGGTCCAGGACGGATGATTGGTTCATAAGGTTCAGGAAAATGTCCTGAAATATATCGGCTATTGCGGGGATTGGCAAACGGACCGCGTATTTTGTTTCCGACATCGCAGCGCATCCGGCAGGCGCCACAAAAAATAAGGCCCGCAAACACATCGGCTTGCAGACCTTACTTACATATTCCGCGTTTCGAAGGGCATAACACCCCACAAAGTCAGTTCATTCTAGTTCGACCGGCCCTTCCCTATTTCACGGGATGGTCGGTCATTTCGGCCTTCCGCAGTTCGAGTACGATCCGGATGCCTATGCCAGCGATCGTCACCGCAATCCCGAGCTGGATCAGTCCTGCCCACATGCTAATCATTAAAGTGTAATCCATTAACCGATTATCGAAATCACCTACGCTCGTCATCGCCGCACAGAACTTCAACTATTCCGCCCCGATTATCGACCTGGCCAGATTTGAATAACAGTAGTACTGTGTAACGCCTACCAGGCTCTGGGCTCATAAACGATCCTCGCCTCATGTATGTCACGCAGCAGGTTGTAGCTATATGGCGCTGCGGCGAGTTTGAGGCTGGTTGTGTTGTTTACTATACTGAAATAGAATGCGCCAACTTGCTTAGGCTGCGATGGGTTGAAGGAATATACGAAGCCAACCTGACTTTCGATGACCCTCGTTTCCCCGGTGGTCATATCGAGGTTTACCGGATTTTTCGCCGGCGATGCCGGAAGCACATTTCCACCCGGACCACTGCCGATAATGTCGTTGTAGATAGCCGGATACGGCGGCTCGGGGTCAGATATTCTGAACTGACTTACTTCATAACCGCCCACTGGCTGGAAAGAAGCATTAGCAATTCTCTTAATATGAAGAAGTACTCTGAACACTACTTGTGCATATGCGCCTTGCGACCCATACTCCAACTGATAAGCCTGATCCAAGGGTAGCTGCACATCAGGACTGCCAGGCAAGACCGTCCGCACGACCAGGTTGGTAGTCGTCTTAAGAAATTCAAGTTTAGTGATTTCAAATTCGCAGGGAAATGCCCGGGGCGTGCCGTCGACGCGGTTGCAGTTACTGACGGGATCTGGGTCCGGGACATAGTGGTCCTGGCAGGAGAAAGCCATTGCCATGATTAGAACGGACGACAATGAAAGAACTTTAAACAAGCCTAATGTTTTCATAATCTTGATGTTATAGAATAGTAATTGTTACAAGAAGCAGTTAGCTGGCGATCGCTACCTTCCGCTTAACAGGCGTTTATTCGGCGGTTACATTTGGCGTATTTTCGGTTTTTCATCCGGCAGACGCCACAAAAAATAAGGCCCGCAAACACATCGGCTTGCAGACCTTACTTACATATTCCGCGTTTCGAAGGGCATAACACCCCAAAATGTCAGTTCATTCTAATTCGACCGGTTCTTCCCTATTTCACGGGATGGTCGGTCATTTCGGCCTTCCGCAGTTCGAGTACGATCCGGATGCCTATGCCAGCGATCGTCACCGCAATCCCGAGCTGGATCAGTCCTGCCCACATGCTAATCGTCCATTCCATTTTTGTATCGATTTAATTTTCAACACAAAGTAAAAACGACCAACCCTGGGATTAAAGTGTTATCAATTAACCGGTTATCGAAATTAGTAAACGGCCAAAAATGGAGCACTGAAAAAAATTTACTTCAACCGCATTGCGGAAACGCTATTCATATTTAACTTTGAAATACAAAGTACTTTTAAAATAACAATAACGCCTGCTCACCACTGAAAAAAAGCTAGTTACAATTCTCAATCATTGTTTTATGCGCGAAGAAATCCTGTTGAACCAAAACAATGCCCAGCAACTCGAAAAGTTGTACCGGGGCGACAAGCCTGGCTTTAAGGCAGCTTTCAATGCATTGTACCCCGAATTGCCCGGCAATCCACTTGCGGAAGGATGGTACCAGCGGCTTAATTTCGGTCAGGAAGTACTTTCTCGGGGCTCGTCAGCCCGGGGCGCGTCAGCATGGGGCACACCTGCCTGGGGCACACCTGCCGAACGGACCTTCGTGGTTGCGGCTTCGCTGTTCGCCGCACTGATCGCCAAGCTGCCGGAAATGTTTTCCATCAGCGACGACTTTTTCTATCCCCGCAATATCGGCTTTATCGTCGCGCCGGTACTCATGGCCTATTTTGCATGGAAAAACGCTGTTTCGTGGAAGACCCGGGCCCTGGCAATCCTGCTTCTCGCAGCGTCAGCTATGTTCATCAACTGGCTCCCGCAAAATGAAAAGAGCGACACGCTGATCCTTTCGTGCATTCACCTGCCGCTGTGGCTATGGTCGCTGCTGGGCGCGGCATTCAATGGCGGAAAATGGAGAAACGGTGCAAACTGGCTGGAATTCCTGCGTTATACCGGCGAGCTGGTCGTGATGTCGGGACTGCTGGTACTATCGGGCGGGCTCACAACCGCCATTACCATCGGGCTTTTCAAGCTGATCGGCTGGGATATTCAGAAATTCTATTTTCAATACATTGTCATATGCGGGCTTGCTACCGTGCCTATGGTCGCCACGTTCATCACCCGTGTGCAGCCCACGCTCGTCGGCAAGGTGTCGCCGGTTATCGCGAAACTGTTCAGCCCGGTAGCGCTGGTGATGCTGGTGGTGTACCTGGTGGCCACGCTCATATCCGGCAAAAGCCCGTATCACGACCGTGAGTTCCTGGTGCTTTTCAACGGGTTGCTGGTCGGTGTGATGGCCTTGATCTTCTTTTCGGTAGCCGAAACCGACCAATCGTGCGGTAACCGTGCCCAAATCGTATTACTCTTTCTGCTGTCGGCGGTGACGTTGCTGGTCAATAGCATTGCATTGTCGGCGGTTCTGTTCAGGATTTCGGAATGGGGACTGACCCCGAACCGCGCGGCGGTGCTGGGCGCCAATGTATTGATGCTCGCGCATTTGTTTTATGTTGGGCTTAAACTTTTTGCGGTACTCAGTAAGAAAAGTGGTCTTCCGGCCGTCGGCGCGTCGCTTGCGGTGTTCCTTCCGCTGTACAGCATATGGAGTTCGATCGTAATCTTCCTGTTTCCATTGATATTCGGGTTTAAATAACACTTTTTAAAAGTATTACCCATATAAAACTTTCTTCAAATACGGAAGGGGGGCCCTCGGATTACCGGCGGCCTGGAAGCGGCACAACAAACCGTGGCCGCGATCGAATCGGCGTGCGGCGAGGCCATTGCATTGCAGACCGACGTAAATGGCACGATGGCTTAATGCTGCTGCTGAATACCAGCATTGATTTTCCCGCATTCAAAGGAGAGTAAAAGACGACAAGGCGCGTCTTCAAGGGGTTATGAAAAAGTTCTGCTTTCTTTTCTTTCAGCTACACCTCCTTGCGACGGTTGCGTACGCGCAGTCGGGTAAATCCCCGAATTTCCCCGACGGAATGAAAATACCTGCCTGGTTTTCAGATACATCCAAAAAAGACCTAAAAACCCTGGGCAAGCTGTATGTCATCACCGAACACGGCGTTTCCGCCGACAGCAACATTGTTCAAACCGTTAAAATCCAGCGGGTAATCGACCAGGCAAGTGTGAAGGGCGGCGGTGTGATAGTCGTCCCGAAGGGTACTTTTCTGAGCGGGGCGCTGTTTTTTAAACCCAAAACACACCTTTACATTACGGAAGGCGCCGTACTGAAGGGTTCTGACAAGATCGCCGATTACCCGATCATGCCCTCGCGCATGGAGGGACAAAATCTGGATTACTTCCCCGCCTTGGTGAATGCCTACGGCGTGAACGGCTTTTCGATTTCGGGCAAGGGAACGATCGACGGCAACGGACTGAATTACTGGAAGGCATTCTGGCAGCGACGCAAAGAAAACCCTAATTGTACCAACCTCGAGGTGTCGCGCCCGCGGCTGGTTTTTATCTGGAAAAGCGACGACGTACAGGTTCAGGATGTGACGCTTCAAAATTCGGGTTTCTGGACGAGCCATTATTACCAATGCAACAACATTAAAATACTGAATGTCAGGATCACCGCACCGCATGAGCCGATTAAGGCGCCGAGTACGGATGCGATCGACCTGGATGTGTGCAATAATGTACTCGTGAAAGGCTGCTACCTTGCTGTGAACGACGACGCCATTGCACTGAAAGGCGGAAAAGGCCCTTATGCCGACCAAGATCCCGGCAACGGGGCCAACACCAATATCATCATCGAAGACACCAACTTCGGCTTTTGCCACGCGGCGCTTACGTGCGGGAGCGAGGCTATTCACAATAAAAATGTAGTGATGCGTAACTGTCATATCGAGAATGCGATGCGCGTCCTCTGGCTGAAAATGCGCCCCGATACCCCGCAGAAATATGAATTCGTAAGTGTCGAAAACGTGGATGGTAATGCGTACAGCCTCATTTACGTAAAACCCTGGAAGCAGTTCTTCGATCTGAAAGGCAGAAAGGACGTCCCACTATCCTACTCCGACCATATCAGCCTGAAAAATATCAAACTGAAATGCGAGGTATTTTTCGATGTCAGCCCGGGCGAATATGACAAATTATCGAAGTTCAGTTTTGAGAACCTGGACATTACGGCAAAAAATGCCGCTTACGACAAATCCGTGGTCAACGGCTTTGAGCTAACGAATGTAAAGGTAAATGACAAGATGATCCGATAGCGGTCACCTTGTCATTTACCTTCACATCCATGGTTTTTAACCAATATGGTGCCCTGCGACGTGGCCGCCGTCAAGATTGATCACCTCACCCGTGATGAAATTGCTGCCTGCCAGGTACAATGCAAGCTGGGCCACGTCCTCCGTTTCCCCGATGCGGTCTACCAGGTGCAGGCCGGCCATGCTGTCGGCATCGCTGACGCCCGTTTTCGCCTGAAGCGGGCTGCGGATAATGCCTGGTGCGATCGCGTTGACACGAATGTTGTTCTTCCCAAATTCGGCGGCAAGCTGGCGCGTCAATGCATGAATGCCCCCTTTGCTCGAAATGGGCGCAGTGGCAGGGAAGCCGCCGATCGCGTGATCAACCAGCACGGTACCGATGTTGATGATTGCCCCCTCGCCTTGTTGCAACATCTGTCTGATGGCCGACTGGCTGGTGAAATACGTGCCTTTCAGGTTAATATCCAGAAAATAGTCCAGGTGTTCCTCGTCCACTTCGAGGAAACTGCGTGGTTCAAATACACCCGCATTGTTTACAAGCACATCCACACCACCGAATTTGCTGACTGCCGTATCGACCAGCAACTGGCCGGTAGCTTTTTTGCTGATATCGCCCGTTACCATTACCAGTCGATCGTGGTTACCCAGTTCGTTATACGTCGCGGCCAGGTTGTCCCCGTTGGCCGAGTTGATGATCACATTATGCCCGTGTTCCAGAAACAGGCTCGCTACTGCTTTTCCAATGCCGGTAGAAGCACCGGTTACAATGATCGTTTGCGTTTTCATGATGATAAGTCAGGTTTGTTATTGATTTCTCTTTGCTGTAATACCTTTTTCACGGAGTACCGATACCTGTTCTCCCGCGTAGCCCCAGTCGTCCAGTTCCACTTCCTGAATCACGACGTGGGTCAGGTGGGGGTCTTTATCGAGGACATTGGTCATCAGCTGTGTCACTCCGGCAATGAGTTCCTGTTTTTGTTGGCGGGTAACCCCTTCACGGGTTACCTCAATTTTTACGTATGGCATGATTTCTGTCTTTAAAAGGACTATCAATGTATTATATATCAATCCATTACTGCGTTTTGACAATACAAAGGAACCCTGTTCACGGCAGACCATTACGTGACCTATATCACAAGTATTGCCATTCCGATTTGCATTGCCGGGCAAATAGTGGGAAATTGCGCGCCCAATTTTCCAATACAATGACAACTCCTGTTTTCTGCGGCATCGATTTCGGCACTTCCAATTCCAGCCTCGCAATAGCAAACCAAGACGACGTTTTCCTGATTCCGGTAGAAAACGAACATAAGACGATCCCCAGCGCGATGTTTTTCGCACGAAAGGATAACGAGGCATTCTTCGGCCGCGCGGCTATGGAACACTTCCTGAGCCGCCATCCGGGCAGGTTAATGCGAAGCTTGAAACGCGTGCTGGGAACCCCTGTAATGCGCCAGGGAACGATGGTGAACGGCGAACTGATGAAGTTCGATCAGATCGTAGCCGCTTTTCTCGACCAGATGAAGCGCAAGGCAGAAGCCGACTGCGGTACCGAGCTGAAACACGTGGTAATGGGCCGGCCGGTGCATTTTATCGATAACGACCCTGCCGCCGACGAGCGCGCGGAAAACGAGTTAAAAGCGATCGCTAAAAGCCTGGGTTTCGAGCACGTCGGGTTCCAGTTTGAGCCGATCGCGGCCGCATTCGCGCACGAGGCCCGGGTAACAGGGGAAAAGCTCGCCCTGGTGGTAGATCTGGGCGGCGGGACTTCCGATTTCACGATTATCCGCCTTTCCAAAGACAATGCCCGCAAACACGACCGCGGCAGCGATATTCTGGCCAATACGGGCGTCCGGCTCGGTGGCAACGATTTCGACAAGGACCTCAGCCTCGCACGCATGATGCCCGAGTTGGGCTTTCGTACAACTTATGGGGCCAAGAACCTGGAAGTACCCTCCTATCATTATTTCGACCTCTCGGAATGGAGCAAGGTCAACTTCCTTTATACCAACCGCACGATTTTCCAGGCCAAGCAGCTCCTCCGCGAAACGCATTCGCCTGAAAAATATAGCCGGCTGATCAACGTCCTCGAACAGGAAAGCGGCCACGCAGTACTTGCCGAAACCGAAAATATCAAGATCGGCCTGACGCAAAACGACGCCTACGTGGCCTCCTTGCCATTTATCGACGAGAATTTACAGATCAACGTAGAACGCGGAGTGTTCAATGAAGCGATCGGAACCAAGACACAACGCATTATAGACGCAGCCAAGCAGTGCCTCCAGAGCGCAGGCATTGCGCCGGAAGCCATAGGCCTGGTGATCATGACCGGCGGCTCGACCGAAATCCCGCTGATCCAGGAACGTTTCCGCGAACTTTTCCCAGCCGCCGAATGGTCGGAAGAGAACAAGCTCTCGAGCGTCGGACTTGGGCTAGCGTACGACGCCCGCAGCCGGTTTGCGTGATCAGCACGTCGCCGCGTTTGCTTCGGATACCCATATCTGTTTATACTTGCATTATGTCAATTTCAGATAAAAGCATTTTAATACTCGGGTGTTTTGATACCAAGGGCGATGTGTTTTCCTACCTCAGGGAGTGCATTATCGCGCGCGGCGAATCGGTCGTCACCATTAATACCGGGATTTTTGGCACCACCCAGGCATTCCAGGTCGACTTTGAAGCCGCTCGCGTGGCTGCCGCGGCTGGTCACGACATCGGCGATCTCCGCCGCGAACGCGACCGGGGAAAGGCTATCGACATCATGGGGCGCGGCGCGGCGCGGTTGGTTTCACAACTTTATGCCGAAGGGAAAATCAAAGCCGTTGCCGGAATGGGCGGCGGGGGCGGCACCTATATTGCACTTTCGGCCATGCAGGGCATACCGTTCGGGGTACCCAAGGTTTGCCTCACGACTTTGGCGACGAAAGACCTCTCGCGGCAGATCGGCGACAAGGACATTATGCTGATACCCTCCGTGGTGGATGTGGCCGGAATGAACCATATTCTGCGGCCACTGGTGGCCCAGGCCGCTGCCGCTGTGTGCGCAATGGCAAATGTGGAAACTGTGGATAACGATGTAAAAACGCGTAGCATCGCGATCAGCATGTTCGGGAACACTACACCGTGCGTCGACAAATGCACCGAACTTCTCGCCAAGGCAGGTTATGAAGTGCTTGCTTTCCACGCAACCGGCGTAGGCGGCAAAACCATGGAATCGCTCATCCGCGAGGGCTGTTTCGACGCCGTGCTCGACGTTACCACTACCGAGCTCGCCGACGATCTGTGCGGCGGCATTTGTAGCGCTGGTCCGGAAAGGCTCACCGCCGCGGCAGAAATGGGTATTCCACAAGTAGTAGTACCGGGCTGTATGGATATGGTCAACTTTGCCCACCTCGACACCGTCCCGCACGTATTCGCGGGCAGGCACCTGTACAGCTGGGCGCCCGACGTGACGCTCATGCGTACGGACGAGCGCGAGAACGCGATCCTGGGCGAGCAGCTCGCGCGCAAGGTTAGCTTATCGCCGGTACCAGCGGCAATTGCACTTCCGCTGAGAGGCATTTCCCAGATCGCTTCGGAAGGAGGTATCTTTCATGACACAGCAGCCGACGAGGCGTTATTCGCCGCGATCCGGGCCAATGTATCCACTGGCGTGTCGGTAACCGAGGCCGATATGCATATCAACGACCCGGCATTCGCCCGTTTACTGGTAGAAACGCTGCTGGGGTTAATGCAGCAGAAGTAGAGAAAAATAAATCAGTCTTATCATTATCATAACCACAACCGAAACAATATGCCCAACCCATGGACAGGTAAGGGGAATCCCTATACGAAACAGGAAGTAAGAGACCGCCTGCAAGCGACGATAGATCAGGGGAAAGCGATCATTGCGGCCGGCGCCGGCACGGGTATCAGTGCCAAATTCATCGAAAAAGGTGGTGCCGACCTCATTATCATTTACAACTCGGGGCGTTTCAGGATGGCCGGGCACGGCTCCACGGCAGGACTGATGGCTTACGGCGACGCCAATGCCGTAGCTATGGAAATCGGTGAGTTCGAAGTATTGCCTGTGGTGGAGGAAATACCGGTGATATGCGGGGTACACGGCTCCGATCCCCGACGCAGAATGTGGCACCATTTGCTGAAAGTAAAAGAAATGGGGTTTTCCGGCGTCAACAACTTCCCTACCCACAGCATCGTGGACGGGCATTTCAGGCAGGTATTGGAAGAAACCGGAATGGGTTTTGCCAAAGAGGTGGAAATGATCAGGCTGGCGACGATGATGGACCTCTTCTCGATCGTGTATGTAGCGACGCCGGAAGAGGCGCGTCAAATGGCCGGGGTAGGTGCTGACGCCATCATTGCGCACGTAGGCACTACCGTGGGCGGTTCTATCGGCGTGGTGGACGCTACTTGCAGCATGGACGAAGCCATTGAACGGACACAGTTAATCGGCGATGCGGCCAGGAACGTCAACCCGAATGTATTCGTACTCGCACACGGCGGGCCGGTCAATACCCCGGCAGATGTCCGCGAAGTACTGTCGAAAAGCGACATCCATGGCTTCGTAGGCGCATCTTCCCTCGAACGCATGGGCATAGAGCAATCCCTGACTGAGCTGACGCGGGATTTTAAGAGGCTGACATTGGGGAATGGGTGATCGCCTGCAACCCTTTTCGGTGTTACTCGCTTCTTAAACTCCTGACAGGGTTCATTAATGCGGCGCGGATGCTCTGGAAGCTGACGGTGAACAATGCAATAGCGATCGACAAGGCTCCGGCCAGGAGGAACACCCACCATCTGATGTCGGTATGGTAGGCAAAATCCTGCAACCAGCTTTTCATACCATACCAGGCAATGGGCGACGCTATGAGAATGGCAATGAGGACAGGTTTTAGAAAATCCTTCGAAAGCAGTCCCACAATGCTCGGCACCGAAGCACCCAGCACTTTTCTGACGCCGATTTCTTTTGTCCGGAGCTCAGCCATAAACATCGATAATCCCAACAATCCCATGCATGAAATGAGAATAGCAATACCCGCAAACACGCCAAACAGCATTTGCTGGGTTTGTTCGCGCGCGTAAAGTTTGCCGAAACGCTGGTCGAGAAATTCGTATTGGAACGGCACATCCGGGAAACGTTCGCGCCACACCGATCCTATATGCGCGATCGCACTCTGGATATTTCCGCCCGCCACTTGTACCGACACGCGCCCGAGGCGGCCGGGCTGATAGAACATGGCAATAGGCGCCACTTTTTGATGCAATGATTCAAAATGGTAATCATCGGTAACGCCAATGATCTGCCCCCGCATCTCGCCGTAACCGAAGCGGTTGCCAATGGCCTCCTCCGGGTTTTTCCAGCCCAGCAAACGGGCGGCCGTCGCATTGATTATAAAGCCGTTCGTGCGGTCGGTGGGGTGCTGACGGGAAAAATTGCGGCCCGCCGCCATGTGGATCTGGTAAGCCGGGATAAAATCTTCATCCACTGAAAGCGACTTGATACTGATTTCCGTAGGTGCCATCGAATCGCCTTTCATGACATAGGCCTCCCAGGAATCGAGCAAACGCCCCGACGGAATGCGCGACGAGCGGCCCACTTCCCGGACCCCGGCATGTTCCTTGAAACGCTGGCGGATCGCCTCGACATCGGTCGTCGAATCGTCGGGCATACCGAACGTGATCACCTGATCTTTGGAATAGCCCAGCTTGTAATTCTGGATGTAACGCATCTGATTGTAAACGACCGTCGTACTGATGATCAGCGTGACGGCGATCGCAAATTGCGCTACCACGAGCGTATGACGCAATTTTCCGTTTTTCAGGGCAGAGGCTATTTTGCCTTTCAATACAGCGATAGGCTGAAAGCCGGTCATAAAAAATGCCGGATAGCTACCCGCAACAAGCCCTGTGAACACGGTAATGCCCAGCAGGATTGCTAGGAAAGTCGGGTCCAGCAATGCGGAAATGGCAAGCTGTTTTTGCGTAAAATTATTGAATAACGGCAGGCATAGCACCACGGTTACAAACGCGAGGATGACCGAGATCACCACCAGCACTACCGATTCGCTCAGGAACTGGTTGATCAGCTGCGCACGAACCGCGCCTATGACCTTCCGCATTCCGACTTCCTTCGCACGGGTAGCTGATTTCGCCGTTGCCAGGTTCATATAGTTAATGCAGGCGATCAGCAAAATGAAGATCGCGATCGCCGAAAACAGGTATACATACTGAATGTCCCCATTGCCCTCGATTTCGGAATCCAGATGGGAACGCAGGTGAATGTCCGTAAGTTTGGTAAGCGTCAGCACCGAGTATTTTGAAGTATTGGGACCAACGTGCTTATTCTGAAACGCCGGAAAAGAAGCTGTCAGTTTCTGCGCATCGTAATGCTTCGGCAAAAGCAGGAAGGTCGAGAACGAGTTGTTACCCCAGTTGGTGCGAAGCCCCTCGGCCCCGTAAATGCGGTTGTCGTTGAGCGTCGAGAAAGAAACCAGGAAGTTGGGATGAAAGTGCGACTGTGGAGGAAGCGGCTCGAAAACGCCGGTAACCGTGTAATCGAACTGGTTATCCAGCCGGACCACTTTGCCGACGGGGTCCTCCTTCCCGAAATATTTCTCCGCCATAGGCCTTGAAAACATGATCGAAAAAGGGTTTTCGAGTGCTTTGTCGGGGTTGCCACGGTCTATTTTAAAAGTAAAAACCTTGAATATATTCGCTTCCGCGGCAAACATCTGTTCCTCCGAAAAGCGGTTTTCGCCATACTTTACCAAAGCCCCTGTTTCCAGCAAACGCACGACCTGCTCTACCTGGGGAAAATCCTGCTTCACCAGCGGGCCGAACGGCGGCGCCGCATGCCCGAGCCGAAGCGATTCCGTGCCGTCGTTGGCCAGGAATGTGCGGTTCAACCTGTAAATACGGTCGGCATGTTCGTGAAACCGGTCGTAGGCCAGCTCATCCTTCACATACAGCGCGAGCAGGAGGAAACAGGTCAGCCCGAGCGATACGCCGGAAATATTGATAAAACTGAAAGCCTTATACTTGGTCAGATTCCGGAACGCTATTTTCAGATAGTTTTTGAACATGGTGTTTGCATTTGGGGCCGTGATAGGGCAATGTCGGTTCCGGAACAACAACAAATGCATGCCATATCAATAGCACATTGAAAATCAAAAACTTAACTAAAACAACCTGTCCGAAATCGGACGCTCCCGTCCGTGGCTGCACGGCTTTCCCGAGCTGAAAGCGGACAGGTCCGTTCGCTTCCCGACATTAGATCAGTTTAATAATACACTCAATATCAAAAGGTTAACCACTTACATCGCAACAGCGGATCGTAGAGAAGGGCTCCGGATTGAAATACAATGCATTTGTAGAGAAAAATATCCTGAAACCGCTTGAAATGAAACGCACCGCGATGGATTTTTCCTTGAACTACGTGAGGAAACGCTCGCCGCACACCTGGCGTTCTCCTGGATTTACAGGACAAGGATTACGCCATCGCCTGTCAGTTCATTGCAGAAGCATATCAACGGCAGGGTAAAACCGATCTCGCAGTTGTATGCACAGCAAGCCATCCGGAAAGATCCCGACAACAAAATTGTACGTTCCATGCTGGATCAGGCGGCACGCCAGGCGAAAAGTCCCGAAAACTAGCAGTAGGTAGCCTCGGGTTGTTTGTACCCCCGCGAGCCTTTGAACCAGCTATAAAGCACCTGGAAGAATTTGGGCGTCGTACGGGCCGTCGGGCGCTTGCGCTCTGTCGGTTGGAGGCTTTGGGAATTACTGGCGCCCGGGCCCTGCGATGCGGATGCCGCTACCACGATGTCCAGCACCCCGTTGGTGAGGGCATGAATGTCTTCGTGAAGCTCGTCCAGGAGGTTGGCGGCCCGGCCGCGAAGATGGTGGCGGTCGGCGATCTGAATGGTGGTATTTACTGCAAAATCATAAATTTCCTGCGAAAGCTGATCGCAAAGCTCGCACATATCCGCCCGTCGCTCGGGGAGGACGATGCTTCTGGCCTTCATTTCCTGGATTTTGCGCTCGGTTTTCGTGACCAGTTCGGCCCGGATTTCATTCAAATTCATATTTATGGGTGCTGTTAGAGGAGTTTTCAAAACGCATGAACGTTCTCAGAAATATTATAAATATTTTGACAGAAACAAAGGTTTTAATTTTTTTTCTGATCCATTTCAGTCGGCCCTCGGTTCCTCTTGCCCTACTTTTAGCGCCTCATCATTACGTTACGGAATGTTTATAGGCTACTTGCCATTCGGGGCAGAGGATACTTTTCTAGAAAAACTTCAAACGGCCGGGTGCCACAAAATCATAAGAGAATCGGAAGCTGGCGGTTATTCCGCACTGTCGGAACTGCTGAACGCCCTTCATGAAGGGGACGTACTGATACTTTGCCACAGCAGCCACGTCGGCTCAGAAACGGACTTTTTGAATGTGCTTATTCGGATTGGCCGTAAATGCGCCAATTTTGTTTCGATAGATGAGGACTTCGACACGCTGCGCGATACAGTGCATGAGAGCATTGTTTACTCGTAAAACGGGAGCATTCGCTTAGTGGCCTGTCTTCCCCCTGACCGGCAGATCAATAATAGAGCCGCGTCGGTACGGGTTTGCACAGCGTGATGCACCGGCAGGCTGAGGCGGCTATAAAGGTTGCAGGAGCGGCAACGTCACCCGGAACCAGCCATCCACTTCCTCTATATGCGGGCTAGCCTGGTTGAGAAGCTGGTATTTGAATGCAATGTTGGAAAGGCCCACCCCATTCGATTCGACCCTTACCTTGCGACGCTGGATGTTATTCTCAATGACCAGTTGGCGTTCGGCTGTCGTGCGAATGCGTATGGTAAGCGGCTGGTCGGGCAGTACCACGTTATGCTTAACCGCATTTTCAACCAGCAATTGTAACGTGAGCGGCGGTAGCAATGCTTCGCGGTGTGTATCCATGGCGAGCAGATCGGTGTGGACACTATTGCCATATCGCGTACGCAAGAGATGGAAATAGGATTGAATGAACCCCATTTCCTGTCCGAGGGTGGTCAGCTCGCCATCGCCAGCACGCAGCAGATAACGGTACACGCTCGAAAGTTCGTCGACGTAGTCGATCGCCTGGCTTGGGGTTTCGTCGATCAGCGATGACAATGTGTTGAGCGCATTGAAAAGGAAATGCGGGTTGACCTGGCTTTGCAATGCTTTCATCTGCGCTTCGGTGTGCTGCTGCTTCAACTGTTCCAGGATCAGGTCGGCTTCGAGCTGCCTGCGCAAATGCTGCTCCCGTTCGCGGATCAGCTCCTGTTCTGCCATCACCTGTCGCATCGCCTGACGCCGCTGCCGGTACGAGATACCAAGCGATACCAATGCGAGGTCAAGGAAAATGCCGACCTGCATGAGAAAGCCCGGGTGGATGATCAAAGGAAGGGCATCCAGCGCTTCGATACCTTTATCTAGATGCATGTGCAACGACACGGTCGACAATATCTCCCCTGTCCACAAGGCCACCGTACCCGCGAAAAAGAACCTGGCAAGGATATCGGTACGCCTGAGATGTCTGACGAAAGTGTACAGAATCGTGAGGTTTGTGGCAGCCAGCACGATGTAACGGATCATATTCAGTTGCGTTTCGTGCCAGCCGGTGCGCCAGAGGTCCGAGAACAGGTTGAAATAAATTTCCGGCAGCGTAAACACGAAACAAGCCCATTGCACGACGCGGTACCACCGTACCAGCCGGGGCTTGTCGCCCAGATCGATAAATTCCAGCGCCAGTTCCAGGTAGATAACTGAAAACAAATAGAATGGGACTGTTCTCCCGAAAGCCACCACATGATCGGCCAGGGTCAGTGTTTCTAATCCAAAGGACGTGATCCACAAAAAAACGTACAGGCTGTACAAAAGATAAATGCGGTCGCGACGAACCACCCATTGCAGCAGGTTAGCAGCCAGCAATACAGCAGCGGCGCCAATAAAAAGCAGTAACCATTGTTGATAGCCGAGTAGCGGTAAGCTCATGAACGGGCAGGGTGATATTCAGACGAAAATACATAAAAGTCGTTTCATCGCCTTCATTTTACAGTTCATCTGACTGACCGTAGGCGGAGCGGGTTACCCGGGCTACTTTTGTCCGGTCAAAACGATTAATATTAGCCATGAAAATTCAACGTATACTTTTTGCAACCGTTCCCTTCGACGGGCATTTCAGCCCGCTTACCGGCCTGGCCGCTCACCTCAAACAGCTCGGGCACGACGTGCGCTGGTATGTGGGCGGCCACTACGGCGGGCGCGTCGTCAAGCTGGGGCTTGTCCACTACCCATGCGTAAAGGCACCGGTGATCAACCAGGAGAATATGGACGAATTGTTCCCGGAGCGTAAAAGTATCAAAAACCCGATCACACGCGCCCGGTTCGATGTAAAGCATACCTTCCTGAGCCCTATTCCCGGCTATGTCGACGACCTCCTGAAGGTCCATGACGAATGGCCTTTTGATCTGATCGTTTATGACCTGGCATGCCTGGGTGCATTGTTCGTCCAGGAGCTGCTGGCCGTCAAAGGCGTGGCCGTGGGCGTGCTGCCTTTGTTCGAAAGCGAGTCGAACCTGCCATCCGACGATCCCCACCGGAATGCCATCGCAAGGTCGGTAACCCGCTGGGCCAAACGCGCCAAGATCCATTTTCAGTTCAACATTATCATGAAGCCGTGCAGTACACTTTTCAACGAGCTTCGTGCGAAATACGGCCTGCCGCAGGAGCCAGGGTTCATGTTCGATGCGGTGTTCCGGAATGCCAGCCTATACCTGCAAAGCGGCGTGCCGGGCTTTGATTACCCGCACAGGAAGCTGAGCCCGAATGTTCGGTTTGTCGGGCCACTTCACCCTAACAAATCGAATGGCAAAGCTTCATTTCCGCAAGCCGGCGAGACATTGAAATTCAAACGGGTCATTCTGGCTACGCAGGGCACATTCGAGCGTAATGTCGAGAAAATCATCGTACCCACGCTGGAAGCCTACAAAAACGATCCGGATACGATGGTAATCGTCACCACCGGTGGCTCCGGTACCGCGGCATTGCGCCTCCGGTATCCGCAACCCCATTTCCTCATCGAGGACTTCATCGATTACGACGCCGTAATGCCCTACGCGAGCGTATACGTAACGAACGGGGGCTACGGAGGCGTAATGCTTGCCCTTCAACACAAGCTACCGATCGTGGTAGCCGGTGTTTACGAGGGCAAAGACGATATCGCGGCGCGCGTTCAGTTCAACGGCGTCGGGATCGACCTGAAAACCGAAACGCCCAAAGCAAGCCAGATCCGCCGGGCCGTTTCGACCGTGCTGTCCGACAACAAATACCGGAGGCAGGCACAGCGCCTCAGCGAAGAGTTCAGAAACTATCCCGCCAATGAAATGGCTACCGGCTACATCGGCGAACTGGCTTGAAAGGCCCGCACTATCTGGAAGCAGACACTTCCTCTTTTCGCGGAGCGCCCATGATCATCTTTTCAATGGAAGCCATTTTCGCGTCCATGGCTTCCAGTTTGGCTTTCAGCTGATCATTTTCTTCCTGTAACTGTCTTGTCCGTTTTTCAAGCGCCTGGATGGCGGCCATATTCACGCCGTCGATATCGGAGGAATTGATGGTTGTATCGTTCGCAATCCCGTCCAGACCGAATGCGGCATAAAAATCCTGCGCCATCGGCCCAATGTGCCTTGTCGTAGCAGGCTGGCTTTTGTAATTCCAGGTGGTAAGGGGTAGCTGTGCCACTTTATCGAGGATTTTCTCAGTATCCAGCGCTTCGAAATTCTCCTTTTTCCGCCTGTCGCTGACCGTATTCCACGATCCTCCGCCAGCGGATATCTCGACACCGCTCGTGAGGCCCTGGTTCGTAAAAACCCGTGCACCGCCTGCAAAACGCATTGTGAGCTGGTTATTCCCAGTACTATATGCGCTATCGCTGCTGAAACCCGCGCTAGCGTCGCTGATCACGAAAGATCCCTGGTGCCTTACACGCGCATTTTTGCCGAGCGCGAAGGAGAAATTCCCTCTTGCGCTGTTTTGCAAGCCGATCGCAACGGCAAATGAACCTTGGGCGATCGAAGGTCCGATCACGATGGAAGCCAGTCCGCCTGCGATCGACGAAGGCCCCATTGCCAGGGCGTCGTCACCGGTTGCCTGCGCCCCGCTCCCCAATGCTATGGCACCTACCGCGCTGGCCGTTCCATTGAATGCCATTGCACGATCCGCAGACGCCGTGCCGTTGTTTCCGAGCGCCACCGATGCATCGCCGGACGCAGTGGTCGCCAGCCCAACCGCGAAAGAACTTTCCCCGGAAGCGCGGACGTGCTGACCCGCTCCGAACGAGTAATTACCGATATTGGAGGCGTCCCAGTAGCTACTCGAAAATGAGCCTACATACCCTGCGCGGAATGCGGCCTTATCTACATACCACATCATACGCCGCCCTTCGCCTGTAACGGGTACCGGTTTGGCGCCGCCAACATCACCCGGAGCGGCGAAAACAACGCTGCTGTCGGCCACGTGCAATCCGGCCCGTGGCGTAAGTGTGCCGATTCCCACCTGGGCATGGGCATGAACAGATGCGGCAGCAAAAAGGCCAGTAATGATAATTCGCTTCATATCGGATCAATAAGGGAAGGTTAATAGTTATTCGACAACCAGTTTGCGATTCATAACACCCTGGCTGGTAGTTAATTTCAAGAGGTACAGCCCGGAAGCAACGCCGTTCAGGCTCACCTGTACGGAGCCGTCGGGCATTGACGCGGTGCGAACAAGCACCTGTCGGCCAAGCATGTCCCAAAGGCTTACTTCACCTGCCGGAATACTGGATGAAACGGTCACCACGCCTGCTTTACGGGCAGGGTTCGGGAACACGCCGGCAAACCGGCCCGCATTCCGTGGTTGCAGGGAAATAGCCCTTGTCAAGCTGAAAGTGCCATCCAGATCGACAGAACGGAGCCGGTAGTAAACGGTTTGCAGCTGGTCGCCGAACGAGCGGTCCGTGAAACTGTACCGCTGCAGGCCATTGCTGTAACCGGCAGCTTCTACCTTACCGATTTTCTCAAAGTTTCTCGCGTCGAGGCTTCGCTCCACTTCAAAATGGGAAGCATTGTCCTCGCTGGTCGTTTGCCATTCGAGCAATGCGTTGTTTTCAACAGCCTTCGCATTGAAACTGACCAGCGTCACCGGCAATCCGGTTTCCGGAATGGCGCCGAGCGTGAACGGGCTCCAAGCCGATATTACCTCGCTCGTTACAACACCGGCTGTCAGCGTTCCGGTCACATTATGCCCTTCGTTGAGCCAGTTGCCACCCGTGAGATGGGCTACGCTGAAAACATTCGGATTTTCCGAAACAGTGATCGACGGATTTTTGTAATCATCATAGGTTATGATCACTTTGCCGGTAGCAGTGCCTTTCGGCGCCAGATCCCAGTATTCTTCGTTGTTGTAGGCTTCCAGCGCAATGGAAGAAGCACCGGTCGTGGTGAATGTGCCGGTCCCTGCGTCCCCCGCAAAGTAACGGACGCTCATACCGGCGCTGTTGTCGGTCAGGTCCACCGTAATGGGCTGGTACCTGGTAGCGTCCCCTACCGGGTAGGCAAAACTGCCCGTCCCGGTTTTGACCACATAGCCATTCACGTGCCTCGCATCGGACACGCCCACCACTGCCGCGGTATCCCCTATTACCAGCGCGGCCGCACCGTTAGTCGCATCTACGATCCCGTTGGAGAAGGTAGCCCGGCCTCCGACCTTGATGCTATTGTCCAACACAATGCCCGCCGGATTATTGATCGTCAGGTAGCGGGTGAAATAAGTCTGAATACCACTTACCGTCTGCGGAGCGACGCCGTCCAACGTCAACGCCCCCGTATCCGTCTCCGCCATCGCCTGGTCGTTGACCAGGTTTCCGGAAACAAAAACGTTTCCATTATTGGTAAAAGCCCCCCCGCCCAGTTGCAGGTCGCCCTTTACCTGCAAAATGCCGCCCTTCACGGTTACTGCCCCGCCGGCACTGGACAAGCCTTGCGCAACGGTGCTCCCGCCGAGCCCCGCAAGGACCGCCAGAATATATATAGCTTTCATTTGGAGTATATTTAATTAAAAAACAGGAAGTTGAACAGGATCAAATCCAGGAGGCTATAAAACCCGGTTTCCAGCCGGAATCACACGCCGCCGTGCCATTATACCTGCCAATGCCCCGCCAAGGGCGAGCAACCCTAAACCTGCCAAACCCATCCAGGAATTACTGTCGTTATCATGCATTTGCTGGCGAAGTACCGCATTATCCGCTTTCAGGCTTTCCAGTTCTGCCGCGAGATTCCGGGTACGTTCTTCCAGCGCTTTGATCCCTGCCAATGCCACGCCGTCGGCGTCCACGGTTCCGATGCCGCGGCTATCGTTGCCCAGCCCGAACGCCGCATAAAAGTCCTGAGCCATGGGCCCGATGTGTCTTATATTTTCCGCCTCTGTTTTGTAGCTCCAACGGGTTACAGGCAATTTTCGGAGCTTTTCGAGGATTTCTTCATTCGAAATTTGCTCAAAGCGGTGCTTGCGGTTCACATCCGATGCATTCTGCCACACCCCGCCGGTGGTCAGCATGGCGCCGGTAGAGGTGGAAATGACCGCGTTCGACTGTCCCCAGTTACTCATCGACGCCCCGCTTTGAAGCGTAACGCCGGTACTGAGGTTGGACGCGGTAAATATCCGGAACCCACCGCTAACGCGCCAGTTGGCCGAGTGGTTCACGCCCGCACGGATGGTATCCACCGAAGATCTGTCTCCAAACACAAAACTACCCTGCCGTGCATTGGTATGCGAGTGGTAACCCATGGCGACGGACGCCGCTCCAGTTGCCGTAGCATGCTCCCCCACGGCAAATGCCGATTGTTGCGCAGCCACCGACCTCAAACCAAAAGCAGTCGCATTGCTGGCCGATGCGCGCACATCACTACCCATTGCGACAGAAAATTCACCAATATTGCCATCCACCCATTGACTTCCTGTTACGGTTCCCGCCCGGAAAGCCCCCTTTTCGGGATGCCATACCACGTACGTCCCGGGGCCCTCGACAGGCGTGCCCGTGCTGCTTCCGGTATACTCACCCCCCAAAAAGAATCCACCATTTTGAAAAAGAACCAGACGCTTGTTCTGCACGGTATCCCGCGCAACCAAGAGCGTGTCGGACCGTTGCGCGTATACGCCGGCAGGCACGAGCAATGAACACATTAAAGCTTTTAATAGAGGTCCCCGCAGAGACGAATTCGACGGTTTTCTGTCGGATAAATTGGTAGTAAATTTTACAGTCATAAAAGAGATAGAATTAGGTGCAGTTATAAAAAGTACAACTAATTCCAAAAATACAACTACGAGTGAGAACTACTTTTATATCACGCGCAATGCTGTTTGTAAAAAACACTTACAACCGGGTAATACAACTTCAAGGCTCACTGAGCGTTGTCCGTAGCACGCCACGTAACTTATTGATTTTCCGGCAACAACTCCACGATGGGCTTCCTTTCTCAACCGTTTAATAACTATTTACGCGAAAGCGCCGCGAAATGGGGATTTCGCGGCGCTTTCGCATCTGCAAGTCTGTTTCGTCACTGCGCGAACCTGCGCTGCTTCGTTTCCGTCTCAGTCGGGAAGTCGGATGGGATGGGGATATCCACTTTCCCGGTTGCCGCCCACTGGCTGCCGCGCTGCAGGCAGGTAATGAAGCCCACGCACTCCACCGAGTAATCGGCATGGCCTAGCGCCATGTGAAAAATACGGCCCTTGCCGTAACGGAGGGCAATCAGCATCGGTTCGTTGCGGTCGGTACCGTTGTTTGTCTTAGGAGAAAATGCCGTGGCAAGGATCTGCATGTTTTCCGCGGGACCACGCAGTCGGTCGTACAGCTCATCGCGGCTATGCAGCCAGTTCGCCGGCATGCCCTTGGTAATGGGGTGGTTGGGTTCGCGTACGGTAATTTTGAACTCCATTTGCGCGCCGTGTGAGCCTGCTTTGCCGGGCTGCGTGTCACGTACCTCTTTCCCGTTCTGATCATAGTATACGTACGGGCCGTCTTTTTCCGTCCGGTCGCCCCAGCCGCCCAAACCGATCATTTGATTGTAGGCAGGCCATTGCGGAAATGAGTTGTTGGCCGCATGAATGACGACAAGCCCTCCGCCGTTTTTCATGAATTTTTCAAAATCCTTCTGGGCGTCAGCCGACCACGGTGCGGCGTTCCAGCCGAAGTTGCAGATGACCACATCGTAATTTGAAAATTTGGGATGAAAAGCGGAATCCATTTTTGGCTGCTTCAATGCCTGCGTTTCCGGGCCGTTCTTTACCGGATACTCCTGCACGAGCTTGTCGCCCTGCCAGGTATAACGCGTACGCTGGATGTCCACGGCAAATTTTTTACTTTCTTCCAGATAGTATTTCATCATGGCAGTGATCTTCGGCCACTGCTCGTGGTTGTTCTGCCCATCGACAATGAGGACTTTCAACGGCGACTTTTGCGCAAATGACGGAACGGAAACAGCGCCCGCAACAAGCAATGCGAGCAGGAAAATCAGGAATTTGTTATTCAATGTCATAAATCGACGGGTTATGGAGAAAATGTGCGTTTCCAATCAAGAGTAGCCAAAGGTCGCTATTTACCCATTACCGGCAATCCGCTCGGGACACTTTCGGGGATTGATTTGTCAAATGAATCGTCGTTGAGCGTGTTCAGGAACTCTACGATCCGGGAGATGTCCTTGAAATTGACGTCCATATGCGTTGCGAGTGGATCCACCTGGCCTTCCTTCACGTTCGGGTTCAGCAGTTTACCGCCGGCGATATCTTCGTAGAACATCAGCACCTGGTCGAGGGTAACGAATTTGCCACTGTGCATGTAAGGACCGGTGAACCTAAGGTTGCGAAGCGACGGCGTCCTGAATGCATACTTTTTGGCAGCGCCCGAGTCACTTTCTCGACGGTTTTCGGTGTCGGGCACGCCGAGGGTGTGCAACTTGAAATCGGAGAACATCGGGCCCGAGTGACATTTGGCGCAACCGGTGACGAGGAATGCGTTCATACCCTCCTTTTCACCGGTCGACAATGCACTGCTATCTCCGCGCATATATTGGTCAAAACGCGTGTTGGTGGCCACCAGCGTGCGTTCATACGCCGCGAGGGAGCGGGCAAGATTGAGCCGGCTGACAGGCGATTGGTCTTTCGGAAACGCCGCCGAAAACAGCCTCCGGTAGGCTGGTATCCGGGAAAGCCTTGCCACTACTTCGTCCAGGATACCATTTTCGTGATAGCCGGTTCCGCGCATTTCTTCCAAAGTCTTGATAGGCTCCAAAGCCTGCCGCTCCAATCCTTTGGCCCGGTTATCCCAGAACATCGGGGCCGACGCGGGGTCGTATTCCTCATTATTTCTAAGCCCGTTGAACGCTGTGTTCAATACGCTTTGGGAGTTTCTCTTCACAAAAGGAATATCGTTCGGATCCACAAACCGGCGGTTTTGCCCCCGCCCGACGCCGTTTACACCGATGGAGGTTTCAAGGAATTCCGCATAGTTGAATTCGGGCTGATGGCAAGTAGCGCAGGCCACATCCTTGTTCCCCGAAAGCACGGGATCGAAGAACAGTAACCTGCCCAGCGCCACTTTTTCGGCCGTAGAAGGATTATCGGCCGGATCGGTGGCCGTCCGGGGCAATGCACCAAGGTCTGCGATCGTTTCCACACGCGCTTCTCCCTTTTCCGATGCCGCATCCCGCTCTACGCCGCATGAAAAAAGCACAGTGGCGCCACACAAGGTCAAAATACAATTCCTTAACATTTCAATCGATATTCCTGCCATTCCAATCTCCATATTCGAACTCAAACTCCCCTATATAAGGCAAGTAGGACCCGAAATTTACCATTGGCCCGGTACGAATAACAATGATGAAGGTCATACCCGGGTACTTTAACCGGCCCGAAGATTCTTGACTGGCACGGACGATTTAACATTGTGGAGTAGAATCGGGACAAGAAATTTGAAATTGGCAATCCAAAATCGTTGTCAGTTATTGGTTTCCTGGTCCTCATTTTCCTTTAAAAAATCAATCGCAATCCGACTGAGCATTTCACTTTTCAATTCCGGCATTCCATGTCCCATATGGGGATAAATACATAATTGGCCCTTTTTAAGCGATCGGTACATTTCGATACTATGCTCTAACCGGATCATATCCCGGTCGCCCCGGATTACCAATACCGGAATAGTAATACTGGCAAGCTTTTCATCCGGAATTTTAATTTCCCTCGACCACATCCTTTGGCTGTCCTCCCAAAACTTGATCCATTTATCAGGCTGAGGGCTCAATTTCTGATAATTTGCCAGCCAATCCTTATCTTCTTTTACCGCTTCGACCGTGTATTCTTTTAACAGATCCCGCCCTTCCTGCGTCAGTCCGCTCGACTTTGTGTTGGAAGCTCCGCTTATCACTTTCTTAACTTTATCAGGCCTGTTGGCGGCGAGGAGGAGCGCTGTGTTGCCTCCCATGCTCCATCCCATTACATAAACGTTATCCAGTTTCAGCTGATCGATCAGGGCAGAACAATAATCGGCCAGTAACCCACCGCTCAAACTATCAGCTTGCTCCGAACGTCCGTGGCCGGGTGCGTCGGGCGCTATGATTCGAAAATGCTTCGATAACTCCGGTATGATATCGCCCAGATTTTCAATTGATCCCAAACCCTGATGCAGGAGCAATAGCGGCGTACCATTTCCGTATTCCTCGTAGTAAATCCTCGTGCCATTAATCGTCAGGTATTTGCCATTATTCGACCCATATTTAACCGGCACTTCCCTGTTTTTGGGTTTTTCGCAACTATTTAGCGCAATGCCAATAATCAGGTAGCAGAGAATCTGTTTCATATCAACCGGGCTTTTTCTAGCTGATACGCAAACCGGTTTGCATCTGCCGCAGTTGTAATTCATTTCACCATAGTCGATGAGGTTCGGTCTGCATTGATGATACGGAAGCAAAAGCCGCAAGTCGTTGGCGGATTCGCGTCACAGTCAACTACGGGCGTTGAGCATGAAGAAACAGCCTTGCCAGTCGTTGCTGACAGGTTGGCAATTATTATCAAACTATTATACGATTTTAGCAAATTCTACCGGGGCAAAACAGATCGGTTCATGGCTCGGCAGAGCAGGCAATGCAGCTTTCCGGATATTCCATTCAAACAGCCATTCCATACCCCGCGGCCGGTTAAGACAGTCTATACGAAACTGCCCGGGGCCGACTCCCCGAAAACGCCCGAAAGGCCCCCCTCTCGCAGGTAAAAAGCGTGAAAAGCGCCCCAGCATCACTTGCGGTCGGTCGGAAAGATGAATCCGTTGTGTTTACAGCTTTGCCGGCACACCAGAGAAACCTGCCATGGCGGCACATCCGTGCCACTTTTTTTCAGTTGTTTTTCCCGGTACGCATCAGACCGCCATCCACGAAAAGATTAAAAATAAATTAGAAAAAATAGGAAACTGCTTTGCTGTAATTCTTATATTTTTTTGATCTTTATGACGTCTCAAAAGAAGAAGGCGCTCAATCCCTAACAAACGTAAAGCATGTCCCCTATCAACAATTTACTTCCTAGCCTGTTACCGCTCGTCCGGTCGAAACACGGGCAAACGTATACAAATGCAAGTAACTGGCGGTTTCCGAAATAATCACATTCCCCGGCTCTGACTGCCCTTTCCCCCTTTTTTGGAATAGCAACTACTTTTTGACCGATCAACTACCAATCGGTTACAACCATGGGTATCCTATGTGTGTCACGTGTTTGCTATACCCCTCCAAATCGGGTAGCGCGGTCGGCAATCAGGTCCAGGAATGCTTGAAATATCCGACACCAAGTGTATCAGGAAATAATAACTCAGATTATTGATGGATTCCGCTCCGGCAACATCGCTCATTATTGCAACTTATAACTGGGTGGAAGCGCTGCATTGCAGCCTTTTGAGCGTTATAAAGCAGAAAATTTTACCAACGGAGGTGGTTATCGCCGACGACGGGTCCGACCAACGGACGCAGGAACTGGTCCGCAAAATGCAGGAAACATTTCCCGTGCCCATTATCCATGCGTGGCACGAAGACATTGGGTTCCGCAAAAGCCAGATACTCAATAAAGCGATCGGACAGTGTTCGGGCTCCTACGTGATCCAGGTCGACGGCGATGTGCTCCTGCATGCCTCTTTTATAGCAGATCATCTCGCCGCCGCGGAGCGCGGGACATTCATACGCGGGACGCGCGCCCGCCTGACGCCCGCGAAAACCGACGAATTGCTCCGGACTGCCGGCACGGACGTCAGCTTTTTTTCAAAGGGGGTTTACAACAGACTTAATGCATTGCGGCTTCCGGTAATGCAATCACTCGGGCAACGCAAGGAAATGAAAAGCCGGAGCGTCCGCGGCAGCAACCTGGCGTATTGGAAGGACGATTTCCTGCGCGTGAACGGCTACAATAATGAACTCAACGGATGGGGCCACGAGGACGAAGAGCTGGCAGCCCGCTTCATTAATAACAACATCATCAAAAAGATCGTGAAGCTGGGTGCGGTGCAGTACCATCTGCATCACGAGGAACTGCCGCGGGCGAACGAGCCGGTTCACCGCCAGATCATCCAGCATACCCTGCTAACAAAAGTCAAAAGATGCCTTAATGGATATGAAAACCTTCTCTAAGAGCGCGCTGATTATTTCCACCTACAATTGGCCGGAGGCATTACGGCTTTGCCTGCTCAGCGTCAGGGAGCAGTCGGTATTGCCCGATGAAGTGATTATCGCCGACGACGGCTCCACCGACCAGACTGCGGAGGTGATCGAAGCCATGCGGCCATCGTTTCCGGTGAAACTCATACATATATGGCAGGAGGATGAAGGTTTCCAGCTTTCGAAAATCCGCAACAAAGCCATTGCAAGCAGCTCGTCGGACTACATTATCCAAATCGACGGCGATCTTATCCTGCACAAGCATTTTATCAAAGACCACCTCGCATTGAGCAAGCGCGGCACCTTTGTCGCAGGTAGCAGGGTGCTGATGAACAAGGAGTTATCCGAAGGCATGTTGAGCCGGCAACAAGCCAGGGTCGCACCTTTCCAGCCAGGGCTGGGAAATTTTTCGAACCGGTTCAGCATCGCCTGGCTGAGCAGGTATATGGCCGATCGCTACAAAACGCAAGACATATTTGCATTGCGCGGCTGCAATATGGCCTTCTGGCGGGAAGACCTGCTGCGCGTGAATGGTTACAACGAAGTGTTTCACGCGTGGGGCCGTGAGGACAATGAAATTGCCGTCAGGCTGCTCAACTCGGGGCTCAAAAAACGGGCTGCCAAATTCGGCGGGGTGGTCTTCCACATTTACCATCCGGAAGTCGACAGAGGTGGTTGCCCTAAAAATGAAGCTTACCTCACCGACGCATTACTGAACAAAACCGTGTATTGCAGTAAAGGCCTTCATCAATATCTTGAAAATACCGAACCGGTCCGGCTGGCCGAGCGGGAATTTGCGCTTTAATGCATGGGTAACAGCCAATTGATTTCCGTAATCCTGGTCACGTATAATGCAGAAGGTTTTTTGCAGAGATGTCTGGACAGCATTTACAGCCAGCATTATCCCCATATCGAAATCATCGTCATGGATGGCGGCAGTACCGACGGGACGCCCGCTATACTTAACAGCAATACCGGCAGGCTGGCTTTCTGGAAAAGCGAAAAGGACGGTGGCATTTATGAAGCGATGAACAAAGCCCTGGACCATGCCAGGGGCCAATGGATCTACTTCATCGGTGCCGACGATATTCTTACCCCCGCATTTTCGCAGATGGCCGGAGCGTTAAACGATCCGCACGCGATTTATTATGGCAGCGTGCTAAAAGCCGGCAAAAAGTACCTGGGAAAAATGGCGCCCTACCAGCAGGCCAAGACGGGTATCAACCATCAGGCGATCATTTACCCGGCCGGGATATTCTCCCTGCGCAGGTACGACACCCGTTACCGCATTTCCGCGGATCATGTGTTCAATATACAGTGCCATAGCGACGGGCATTACCACTTCGCTTTCAAGGATTTTGATATTGCAGTTTTCAATGACACGGGCATATCATCGATACAAAAGGACCCTGTGTTCGAAAAAGAAAAAGCCGGACTGATCTTGAAGCACTTCGGAACGGCCATTTACCTAAGGTTCTTATTCAAAAGGCTTAAAGAACGGATTTTCAGCCACTAAGAGTTTCCTGCATTACCATTCCCGCATTCCTGTCGAATACAATCCCGGGCGGCAGGCCGAGCAATTTCACAAGCAGACGGTTCCGCCATTTTCTTTTTGGAACCACCTTGATCAAAACCATTGCCAGCCGGCAAAGGACCAACTGCCATGCATTATTGTTTTCCGCTGCGAGCAGCTGTTTTACTTCCTTCAAATATTGGTCGCGCTGGTTATAGCTCTTCTGATTTTCTGCCCGGAAACGAAAGCCGCCCAGCATGAAGGAGGTCGTATACAACCGCTCATATCTGAAAAACCGAAGCCAAAGTTCGAAATCCGCCGCAAGCGGGTGATTTTGATCAATCAAACCGCCCGCCCGGCTCCACAGCTCCCGCCGCCAGAAAACCGATTCCTGCTGAATAAACCGTCCGTCGAACAATTGAAGCCGCAGCCGCGACCAACGCTGGCCGTAAGGAAGGTCGTAATAGGTAAAGGCCCGTCCGGCTTCGTCGAAGAAGGTGTTGGTACCCATAATCCATTTCACCTGCCCGAACCGTCCGAATATCTCCGCGACGGTGAAGAGAGATTTCGGGTGGTACAAATCGTCGGCGTTGAGCCAGGCCATGATATCTCCCGACGACCGCGCGAAGCCTTTCTGCAAGGCATCGTACAGGCCGTTATCCTGCTCACTGACCCACCAGGCAAGCTGGTGCCCGTATTTCCGGATAATATCCACAGAGCCGTCGGTACTACCACCGTCGACAATAATGTATTCCAGGTTGGGATACCCCTGCCCCAGTACCGATAGAATGGTATCTTCCAGGTATTTCCCCTGATTAAACGAGGGGGTCACAATGGTGATTTTCGGCAGGGACATATTGAATACATCAGACTCGCGAGAGCCCGGTTAAGTAAGCGACAATTCGTACCGATAAGGCTCGTGTACCCGCTCTTCAAGCTCAAACGGCTCGGAGGCGAGTACCATTAGAATGGCATCGTCGGTGATTTCAAGCATCTCGTACCGGTCCTCGTGCGCGAGCAGAAGACATTGGTCCGCCGTATTCAGGAGAAAGTGCTGCTCTTCGGTGCCGGTGTGGTTGGCAATAAGGCAACTTCCTTTCAGACAAATGACCGCCTGGTTCATACGTTTGTGACCATATTTGAATTGACCGGGACCATTGACGTAAAAGATACGCTTGATTTCAAACGGGATGACGCGCTCGATCACGGTCAGGCTCCCGCGGGTGTCCGTAAAGGTTTTCAGATTAATTAAACGAGCCAAGGGGTGTTTACGATTTAGATTAGGTTAATGCGTTCCTTTTGGTATAATTCTTATAGCGCCCCCGCAACCTGAACTGTATACGTCGCGACAAACTAACCTTTATCCATTTCAAAGCCATGGGCTCTTCATGAAAAACGGCCTTCGGATCGTTCAGCAGTATCTGGGATTCCGCACTAGAAAGTGCTTCGATATAAGTACTGTATACGAGCCGGATCATATCATCCGGAAGGCAATATTGTTCGGCGGTGAGGCGAAAACTTCCGTCGGCACAGTACCGGAAATCGTGGAAGTGGTAGAAAACCAGGGGTACTTTCCCGGCATCGGCATTTTGTACAAGCAACTGCCCATTCGAATTTTCGCAGGAATAATCCACTGAATTCCAGGGCGCTATGCCTCCACCCGGGTGTTCAAGCACGTGTACGCCCGGGAAGCGCTCCGTCCAGTCGTCGAGGTATTTCTGGTCGCCGAACTTGCCGTCTTCAAAACGGGCATAACACCATTCCAGGCAAGCATTCATCCACCAGGCCAGCACCGCCAGCCCTGCGTCGGTATTCTTAAAAGTGACGAACTGAACGCAATAAATGCCGCTGTTTTCCGACTGGTCGTACTGCGGACTGTACCGGTGTGCGGTAATCAGCACCGAATTGCCCCCGATTTCATCTGTCAGGACGTTCGGGTCAGCAAAAAACAGCAGGTCCGCATCGAGATAAGTACAATGGTCGAGCGAAAATGTGTGGATGCAATGCCAGATCGTAAAAGAAGTGCAAGTCCAGCAATACTCTCCGGGCGTTCGGCTGCCTTTTACCTCAAGAAGTTCCGGTGTTTCAAATTCATGCAGGGAAATGATGGTCGCATTCGAAAGATTCAGGCGGCGCAGCAAGGCATCACAAGCGTCGTCGAACGCAAAAATATACAAATGAAAATCAGCCCCTTGCCGGACCAGCGAATTGTACATCGCCAATCCCCGCGAGAGGTAGCATGAATTGAAAAGGGTACAAAAATTCTGCATTAAAGTATGTTAGGGGTCGAAGAGGGTAATCTTCTGCTACAAATATCTGTGATAAATTGCGAATGTCACCCTCTTCGCGGTTGTTAAAATAATATACCGCAGACTATTTTCTCGCAGACAAGGTTGCAAAATCTGTACAGAATTAATTGACTATCAGTTATATAATACACAACTCCTCTCATTATCACGAAGTTGACTATGCTAAGATCGTATTGCAATGCAGTTACTAAATAAAGTCCTAAATTGCGGGAGATCCTAAAAGAGAAATATGGCGTTCTTTAAACCAAAGAAAAAAAATCCGTACGGCTGGTTTGGCGACTACAAAAAGTGGGAAGCACTGACCGCAGTGTCCGGCGGCTACGAAGCCGGAGCAATTTTGGATAAAACAAAGAATGCGGTTCTGAAAGTAAAGAATGGCCAGGCGGTATACGAGCGCGATTCGGTATTATTTGATAAAAAAATCTACCCCTATTCCGTCATTTCGGCGCTTCTGTACGCCGCCGTTGAATGCGGCAACAGGCTGAATGTCATCGACTTCGGCGGCTCGTTGGGCAGCACCTATTACCAGGTGAGAGACGTCATTCCGCCTGCGGTTCAGCTACATTGGAGCGTTGTCGAACAGGAGAATTATGTCCGGTGCGGCCAACAGTTTTTTGAAGACGAAATCCTTAAATTCCATTTCACCGTCGAAGAAAGTATAGCCTCCAGGAAGGCCGACGTCCTGCTGCTTTCGAGCGTGGTGCAATACCTCGAAAAGCCACACGATTTTCTCGAAGAGATCAGGCAATACAATTTCAAATACATCCTCATCGACCGGACGGCGTTCATCAAGGGCGACCGCTCAGACAGGCTTACGCTGCAAGTAGTACCGCCGGAGATTTACGAGGCCCATTACCCGGCCTGGTTTTTCAACGAGAAGCGGTTTCTGGAACATTTTGAAGGATACGACATCAAAATGGAATTCGAGTCATTCGTAGCCGGCGAGCAGGAAATGGAAATCGACCATGTAAAAGCAGGCTACGACAAGGGTTTCTTTCTGATCAAAAGCTGAGCACCGCATTATTTGCTTTGCCTGCTCACCATTTCATTGATCCAGATCGGCGCGAAAGGCGATGTGCAACCTTTGGAAACCGGATAATTGCGGTAAATGCCCAGCTTCTCGCCAATTGCGAGCGCACGTGCGCGGTGTTCCGGAAAATTGATCCCGATCTGCGCCAGGGTGGTGTTCATGGTCCATTGCGCCTCGGAAGGAGCCGTCGGCATTTCTGATTCGATCCGGTCGAGCAAGTCGGCAATATCGATCCCTTCGGGGCTGCGCGTGACACGACCTGCCATGAGGCTCCAGCCCGCACGGGCCGCCCATGGGTAATCCGAGTTCATCCAGGTTTCGCGAAGTTCTTCCTTTTGGGGATGTTCTTTGATGATATAGGAAGAAAGCCAGTCGGCAACCCAGAAATAGTTGACGCCGTGCACCAGCCGGTCGAGCTCGCCGATGGAAAGTGACTTGGGCTTCATAATCAGCACACCCAAAAGCTGCGCCTCAATATTACCGGTATCCCACAATGCCAGGCCTAGCTCGTGATCGACCTTGATTTTATTCGCAATGGCCCGGATATCGCCCATTTTCACCCCGAACTGATTTTCGTGCGCGCCATTTTTCGTGTTCATGGCGCGCACTTTTTCATTTCCGAGCGATTCAAGTTGTGTTAATGCTTGTTCGACGGTCATTTGTTTGGCATTTTTCCGGATCATCGTCGTTGACCATCCCATTAATACCCGATAAAGGCATTTAAAATAAAAAACTCCTCCTTACGGCTCCACCTCCACGATCATTTCAATCTCCACGGCGATACCGGAAGGCAGCGACGCCACGCCGATCGCGGAACGGGCATGTTTGCCGCTTTCTCCGAAAACCTCCACCATAAAATCGGTAAAGCCATTGATCACCTGCGGTTGCTGGGTCAATGTCGGCGTTGCGTTTACAAGGCCCAGTACCTTCACCACCCTTTTCACTTTGTTCAAATCACCGATCTCATATTTCAGGGAAGCCAGCAATGCGATACCACAAAGCCTGGCTGCTTCTTTTCCCTGTTCGACAGTGAGGTTATCCCCTACTTTTCCCAGGATTTGCCCGCCACCCGGCTTGTCGGGGCCGTGGCCAGAAAGGTAGACCAGGTTGCCAACGCGCACGGCACGCAGGAGGTTTCCTTTACCCGCATTGAGTTTCGGAAGGGTAATGCCGAGCTCGGTCAGCTTTTTCTCAGGATCGGGGCGGCCGGTTTGTGCATTGCCCCGGAAACTGACGGCGAGGAACAGGAGTACGGCTAATGAAGTTGGTTTTAACATGACAGGTTTAGTTTAATCTAAAATATGGTCAAAAATAGCAATCATTCATGAAGAACCGCATCCTGCCTTACTCCTCTGCCAGCCCCAGCATCCCAAACAGCTTTTTTTAATATTTATTCAACAAATAATTAAAAATGACAGTATTTGTTCAACCCCGCTTGACTTATTAGTTCAAAGTTACTCCTCCTCTACTTAACCGGCGCCTGCCGCGTCAGTACCACTGCGGCAGCTCCACTGCGGCAGATTATGTTATTGTTAAATAGCTTTTCGCGGAAAGTGTAAATACCAGGGATTGCCCAATTTTGTCGCCTCGAAACCGGAACTAACTCAATCCATTCACCATACCCAAAATCTACTCCTATATGTATCGATGTAAAGAAAGGTGGCCGCTGCGTGCAGGCACCTTACACAAATCGATTGCCCAGGCCGCGCTCATCGCCATGATCGGCGGCACCAGCTGGGCAAGCCCGGCTCTTGAAACCGGAATCAAAACCGGGAATGCGCACCGGAATTTCACCAAGGCGGACCGTCAGATCAAAGGCCGGGTAACCGACGGAGATACCCCCGATGGTATCCCGGGCGTGAACGTAGTTATTAAAGGCTCCCAGACCGGTAGCGTAACCGACGCCAGTGGCAACTATTCGCTCGAAATTCCCGAGGGCGGTGCCATTCTGGTTTTCTCGTATGTAGGTTACGTAAGCCAGGAAGTCGAAACAGGTATAAGATCCACAATCGATATCGCTTTGAAGGCCGACAGCAAGTCGCTCAATGAAGTGGTCGTCGTCGGGTACGGTACTCAAAAAAAAGTAAACCTGACCGGAGCCGTCGACCAGGTGGGACAGGAAGTGTTGCAAAACCGTCCGCTCCCCAACCTCGCGCAAGGCCTGGTGGGTGCGGTGCCCAACCTGAACATCCGGATGTTTGATGGCAAGCCCACGCAATCGCCCACATTCAACGTCCGCGGTACCACTTCGATCGGTCAGAACGGAAGTGCGCTGGTACTGATCGACGGGGTAGAAGGCGACCCGCGTATGCTGAACCCGCAGGACATCGAGAGCATTTCAGTACTGAAAGATGCGGCTTCGGCCTCCATTTACGGTGCCCGTGCGGTATTCGGTGTGGTATTGATCACCACCAAGCCCGCTCCGGAAGGTAAAATCAGGGTTTCCTATTCAGCCAACTACTCAATCAAATCGCCGACGGAGGTACCCGACAATATCACCGATTCATACCCTTGGGCACAGGGTTTCAGCGATGCCTGGTCGCGCTGGAACGACAACGGCAGTACGCCGACGGCTATCAACAAAACCATCAGCTTCTCTCCTGCCTACCTGGCAGAGATCAAAAGAAGGTATGAGGACCCGTCGCTGCCTCGCGTGGAAGTGAACCCTTCGACCGGCGAATACCAGTACTATTACAGCACCGACTGGTACAAAGAATTGTATAAAAAGCGCCTCAGCGCCCAGGACCACGCACTTTCCATTGCGGGCGGTACCGACAAAGCAACCTACCTGCTGAGTGGCCGTTTCAACAACCAGGACGGCTTGTTCCGTTACAATCCGGACAAGTACAGCATGTATAACTTCCGCGGAAAAGGCGGTGTTCAGCTGGCGCCGTGGTTGCGCGTGGATAACAACACCGAATTCTCGTCGATGAAATACCACCAGCCCCTGAACGTGGGCGAAGGAAGCGGTATTTACCGTAACATCGCCGACGAGGGCCACCCATTGGCCCCATTGACCAACCCCGACGGTTCGCTTTCATTCTCGGCGGCTTACACCGTGGGTGATTACTATTATGGTAAAAACGCCAGCGACCAGACGCGCCGTTTCCTGAAAAACCAGACCGCATTGAAGGCACAATTCTTCGAAAAAGCGCTGACGATCAAAGCCAACATGACATTCCAGAGCACGGACAATGCCGTTCAGCAAAACCGCGTCCAGGTGCCATACAGCCGTACCAAAGGAGTGATCGGATATACGGGTACCAACACCAACGATATCTCGGAAAGCAGAAGTACCACCAACTACCTGGCTACCAACTTCTACGCGGATTACGTAAAGTCATTTAACAACGTCCACAACTTCACTTTACTGGGCGGTTTCAACTACGAAAAGTCGCTGACCACCGGTCTGAGCGCCTCGCGTAACGGGATCGTTTACGGCGACGCCGACGATATCAATCTTGCTCTGGGACAAAGCATTACTACCAGGGGCGGATACCAGAAATGGGCCATTGCGGGCGGCTTCTTCCGTCTGAACTACAACTTCCGCGAGCGCTACCTGCTCGAAGTGAACGGACGTTACGATGGTTCTTCCAAATTCCCGACCGACCAGCAATGGGCATTCTTCCCGTCGGTATCAGCCGGATGGCGGGTGTCGGAAGAACCGTTCTGGAAAGTGAACCCGAAAATCCTTTCCAACGTGAAGATCCGCGCCTCCTACGGTTCATTGGGTAATGGTAACATTCCTCCCTACACGTTCAACGAGAAGTTCGGCATTTCGCAATTGGGACGTGTGATCAACGGCATCCGTCCGCCAGCTACCAGCATGCCGGCAGTTGTTCCAGACGGTCTGACCTGGGAAACAGCTACGACCGCCAACCTTGGTCTGGACTTTTATGCCCTGAACAGCCGTTTGCAATTCTCGGGAGACATTTACCAGCGCAAAACGACGGACATGTTCACCGTAGGCCCGACCGTTCCGGCCATTTATGGAACGTCCGTTCCATTTGGGAACTACGCAGATTTGAAAACCAACGGATGGGAGCTTTCGATCAACTGGGATGACCAGTTCAATATGGCATCGAAGCCATTCCATTACAATGTGCGTTTCACCCTGGCGGATTACAAAGCGACCATTACCAAATACAACAATCCCGACAAAAACCTGACCGACTACTACGAAGGCCAGCGCGTGGGTGAGATCTGGGGTTACAAGGTGGCAGGCCTGTTCAGGTCGGATGCCGAAATCGCCGAATCCCCTTCACAAAGCAACATCCCGAACACCAACACACGGAAAAACTACGTGGGTGATATCAAGTTCCAGAATCTGGATGGCGACAATGTGATTTATCAGGGATTAAACCGCGTGGGCAACTCGGGCGACAAAACCATTATCGGCAACTCCGAGCCTCGCTATACCTACGGTGTCAATCTGTCGGGAGACTGGAGTGGCTTCTTTGTGGGCGCTTTCTTCCAGGGCGTGCTCAAACAAAACTGGTATCCATCGTCGGAAGCGCGTTTCTGGGGACAATACAACCGCCCTTACAACTCCTACCCCCGCTGGCAGCAGGACAATATGTACCGCGAGGAGCTGGGTAACTTCGATGCTTACCTCCCGCGCCTTGTGGGTTATGTTGCGCAAGGCTCAGGCCGCGCATTGCAGGTTGCCAACGACCGTTATATGCAAAACGTGGGTTATATCCGCCTGAGAAACCTGCAAATAGGTTACACCATTCCCGAGCGCATTACCTCGAAAATCCATGCCCGTTCGCTGCAAGTATACGTCTCAGGCGAAAACCTCTGGACATGGTCGCCACTGTACAAATGGACCCGTGACACCGATGTTACCAGCATTTACGGATCCGACCGCGACCTTGGCGGCGGAAGCGCAGGCGACGGATACAATTACCCGATGTTGAAGGCCGTATCTATTGGCTTGTCACTCAATTTTTAATGGAATTATGAAGACTAGAAAAATACTTAACTATACGCTGGCCGTGATGCTGATCGCTACGGCAAGCTCCTGCGACCTCAACGAGGTGCCGGTGGACACCGCTACCAACGCAGCCGTTTTCGGATCGGAAAGTGGTCTTGAATTGTATGCAAGCTCGTTCTACAACCTGCTCCCTGACCCGGACGCCGGTGTGTTCCAGATCGACGACAACTCCGACCTCGTAGCACGCAATGGCGTGGACAACTACCTGGCGGTAAATGCGCTGAGCCCCATTACCAGCGGGGGATGGAGCTGGTCGGACGTACGCAACATCAATTACTTTATTGAAAACACAGAAAAAAGCACCGTCCCTACCAAGAACCATTACCTGGGTGTGGCGCGCTTTTTCCGGGCTTTGTTTTATTTTGATAAGGTGAAAAGATTCGGCGATGTACCCTGGATCGACAAGACTATCGACGTAAAAGACGACGCTACATTATACGGTCCGCGTATGAACCGCTACGAAGTAATGGACAAAGTGCTTGCGGATTTGAACTTCGCGATCGGGAACATTACATTAACTTCCGATCCGTCGGTAACACGTATCACCAAAAATGTGGCCCGTGCATACAAAACGCGTATTGCATTGTTTGAAGCATCTTGGCGGAAATACCATACCGAAGACAACAAGCAGGCCACAGCCAATGCCTGGTATGAAGAAGTAGTGAAGGAAGCCAACGCGATCACTGGCTATACACTGCATTCGGGCATTGCCGACAAGTCCTACCGTGACTTGTTCCTCGCGAGAAGTGCTTACGCCGACGAGTCGATCCTTTCGGTGGCATTGAGCGCGAGCTTGCAGATTTACAGCTCAGCAAACCGCCGCTTTATCAGCCCTACTTATGGTAACCGTCCGAGCCTGACACGCCGTTTTGTAAATACCTATCTGAACCTCGACGGTACGCCATTTACGAGCAAAAAGGGTTATGAAACCACGCCATTTGTAGAGGAAGTAAAAAACCGTGACCTCCGCTTGAAACAAACCATCCGCACAGGCGATTACACCCGCACTGAAAACGGCATACCTGTGATTGCCCCGCCGAATTTCAGCCAGACCTACACAGGTTACCAGCCGATCAAATGGTGCTACGATGAACGTTTTCCTTTCGACGACGAAAGCCGTAACGACAACGCGCACATCGTCATGCGCTGGGCAGAAGTGCTCCTGAACAAAGCGGAAGCATTGGCCGAGCTCGACAAAATGGATGCTACCGAGTGGACTAACACGATTGGCGCACTACGCAAGAGAGCGGGTATTACAGGCGCCACCCTCACGACCGTTCCTGCCACAGCTGATCCATACATGGTGTCGTTCTTCGGAGGGAAGTTCACCAACCCCGTGCTGCTGGAAGTAATGCGTGAAAGAGGTACGGAGATGGTCTTCGAAGGCCTGCGCCCCGACGATCTGAGGAGATGGAAGCTGGGTAACCTGTTTCAGGATGCACCTATGAACGGAATGTACGTACCGGCCCTGGGCGAACACGACCTGAACGGCGACGGCAAGAACGACGTGTATTTCTACCAGGGGACCAAGCCTACCTCGACAACGCCGGGCATCGCATTTGTGGATGTAAGCCCGTCGACTGCCGTAGGACGTATCCAGCTTTCAAAAGGGACTTCCGGCGAAGTGATCTGGAACCCGGGAGCACGTGAATGGGCGGATAAGAAATACCTTTACCCTATTCCCGAACCTGATCGGATCCGAAACCCGGCGCTGGGGCAGAATCCTGGCTGGTAATGTCGGGTTTTGCCAGATATAGGGGCCGCTCTTGACGGCCACATCTGACGGCGACGCCAGACGGCCGCCTCAGATGGTCACCTCAGACGGCCACACCCGACGGTCACCTCAGGCGGCCACACCCGACGGTCACCTCAGGCGGCCACCCCAGGTCTTAAGACCTGGGTTATGAGAGCGAGGTTGCCGTTTCCGGCGGCCTCGCTTTTTTTATGCCTTTCTCTCTTGTCTCTTGCCACGGTCCCATGCCCCGGTCTTCAGACCGGGGTTTTACATACAAAACATGGTTTTATATTTCAATAATACATACATTTAGTGAATAAATAGACTAAACGATTGGCTGCCAAATGAAAGGGACTAACCTTGGCGAATTTGAAGAACTGGTTTTACTCACGATCGCATCGCTGGGCCTGGAAGCGTACAGCGTGGCGATTTGTGATGAGCTGGAAAGGTATACCGGCCGTTCGTCCAAGCTGGGCGTGGTACATGCCGTGCTGAACCGGCTTGAAGAAAAAGGCCTGGCTAAAAGCCATTTGGGTGACTCCAGCGCTACGAGGGGCGGTAAGCGGAAGCGTTTTTATGAAGTATCCCACGCGGGTAAGGTGGCGCTTACGCGTGCGAAGGAGTTGCGCGAGGCTATTTGGAGAAATATCCCTGGCTTTAACCTTGAAGGTTCGATATGAAAAAGCATGATCCACAGCCACCCGGGTGGGCCACCCGGTTCCTAAGATGGTACTGCCGCCCGAGATTGCTCGAAGACCTGGAAGGGGATCTTTATGAATATTTTCTGCGTAATGCCCGCGACAAAGGCGTGCGTTATGCCCGGCTGATCTATTGCCTCGACGTGATCAAGTTCATGAGACCTTATACCATCCGAAAAATAGAACTTCTCCATTTCCTAACCCATTTCATGATGATCGGCAGCTATTTCAAAACGTCGCGGCGTAACCTGGTCCGTAACAAACTGTTTTCATTCATCAATATCGTCGGCCTGGCTGTAAGCATGTCGGTAGGACTGCTGGTGATCGCCATTGTGAACGATCTGCTATCGTACGATGACTTTCACAAAAACAAGGACCACATTTACCGCATAATTACCCGGAATCAACCCGAGGGACAGTCACCGATGGACTTCGCCTCCTCTTCCGCCAGGGTCGCGCAACGGCTCCGCAGCGATATTCCTGGTATTGAGGATTTTACCATTATCCGCAACGGCTTTTCGGGAGATGCCCAGGTGGGCCGGAACATTTTTCCGCTCGAAGCTACCTGGGCGGATGAGTCGTTCTTTCAGATCCTCACATTCCCGCTTGTAGCCGGAGACCCGGCCACGGCGCTCAAAGAACCCTATTCGCTGGTTTTGACCGAGAAAACAGCATTAAAACTCTTTGGAAACACCAACATCGTAGGAAAAACCGTGCGCTTCGACACCCTCGATTGCCAGGTTACAGGCGTGGCCAGGGACGTTCCGCATCTTTCCCATATCCGTTTCGACGCCCTGATTTCGTACGCCACGGCGGACGCGACGTTCGGGAAAAAGGGAGATGGCTTTTACAACTGGGACAATATGTGGTCCAACTACATCTATGTAACCATTCCGAAAAGCGGCAACATCGCAGGCGTGCAACGCGCGCTGGACCAGATCAGCAAAGAAGAAAACAAAACCTTGCTTCACAGAAAAATAACGTTGTCGCTCCAACCGTTCAAGGACATTGCATTGGGCGGGAAACTTTCGAATAACATGGGGCCTCGCACGGAGCCCTCCACGCTCTGGTTATTGGGCGGGCTCGCATTTGTGATCATTCTTTCGGCTTGCTTCAACTACACAAACCTGTCCGTTGCACGCTCGCTCAGGCGCTCACGCGAGGTGGGCGTGCGCAAGATTATAGGTGCCCGCAGGAGCCATGTGCTGGGCCAGTTCATGGCCGAATCGGTCATGATCGCCTTTCTTGCCTTACTGTTTTCTTTCGGGCTTTTCCTGTTTTTGCGAAGGGAATTCTTTGCGCTGTCGCCGGAAATTTCCGGGATTTTCACGCTCGATCTGTCGCTTCGTTCGGTGCTCTGCTTTATCGCCCTGGCGGCATTCACCGGGCTGGCCGCGGGCTTTCTTCCGGCTGTGTTTTTCGCAAAAATCAACGCCCTTTCCGTGATAAAGGACGCGTCGGGAATCAGGATTTTCAAGCATATCGGACTGCGCCGGGTGCTTATCGTGGCACAATATGCGCTTTCGCTGACATTCATCGCCACTACTCTGGTCGGTTACAGCCAGTACAAAGGCTTCCTGAATTTCGACCTGGGCTTCAACACCGAAAATATCCTGAATATCAAACTTCACGGCGAGGATGCCACAGCATTGAAGAAGGAACTGGCGGAAATACCGGAAGTGAAACAAATCGCGCAATCGAGCATGGTCACCAGTGTGGGTACCATCTATGGTTTCGACGTAAAATACTATCCGACCGGCGGCGCCCTGCCTGCCGACTCCGGATTGGTGTGGGTCAATACGGTGGATGAAAACTACCTGCCTATCCACAAACACAAGCTACTGGCCGGCAGCAACTTTACGCTCCGACCCGAGAAAGGAAAAGAAAGCGAACTCATTGTAAACCAACAGGTTTTAAAACGATTTAACATCGGAGGCCGGGATCCGCACAAAGCGCTGGGCCACATTATAGAGGTAGATGGGCAAAAGCTCACGATCGTAGGCGTACTGAAAGATTTCCACTACGGAACGATGGAAAACAAGATCGAATCAATGATGTTTCGCTATTCCAAAAGCGAGCCACGGGGTTACCTGAACCTCCAGATCGCCTCCACCAACCTTGAAAATACCATGGCAAAGATCGAAACGACCTGGAAACGATTCGATCACGTGCATCCCATGAATGCCAGATTCTATGATCAGCAAATCGAAGCGGCATATGCCGATTTCTCCATGATGGTAAAAACCATCGGTTTCCTTGCATTCCTTGCTATCTGCATTGCTTCGCTGGGGCTTTTTGGCATGGTCGTATTCACCACCGAAACCAAGTTGAAGGAAATCAGTATCCGCAAAGTGCTGGGTGCCAGCGAGCCGGGACTGGTATACCTCCTTTGCCGCGGCTTCATTACGCTACTGGCCATTGCAGCCCTGATCGCCCTGCCGGTTACCTATCTGCTGTTTGACAAAGTACTACTCACCCGGTTTGCCTACCACCAGCCGATTGGCCTCGCCGAACTCCTGGGCGGGACGTTGGTGGTCATGCTGCTGGCACTGGTGATGATCGGCTCACAGACTGCCAAAGCCGCCAGGAGCAATCCGGCAAAAGTTTTGAAAAGCGACTAAGAAATTACCGTCAGCCCAATCTGACGGTAATTTTTATAGTGCATTACTTTGAAATACAAAGTACTTTTTAAATATTTCAGGAAATTTCCAAGCGCTATGAATCTATTAAACCGCCTGGCGGCATTTTATCTGGAAGCAAAAGGGAACAAATGGTTCCGCTACTTCGCCACCTTTTGCCGCATCGGGCTGGCATTGGGCTTTATTCCTTCCGGCGTGGTGAAAGTAATGGGTGAAAGGTTTACAGCCCTGCCTTCGAACCATCCGTTAGGTCATTATTTCGATGCCCTGCATCTGACCGGCTTCTACTATCCGTTTATCGGTGTCGGGCAACTGATCACCGCAGCCCTCTTGCTGATTCCCCGCACGGCGGTGCTGGGCGCCCTCACGGCCTTTCCCATTATTCTCAATATCTGCGTGCTGGTGTACGCAACCCGTTTCGAAGGCACACGCATTACCACGCTCATGCTGCTCGCGAGCATCTACCTGCTTTGCTGGCACTACAGCAGGATCAAGTATATTTTACCCTTCAAACATGCCGACCTTGGCATACCGGAGCACAAACCGGTCAACAACAAATTTCCCTTCGCGTTCTTCGGCATTGTGATCGCCATTATCGCGGCTGTCATCGTCGGCAACCATTTCCTGTACGACATCCGCCCGGGCAACTCCGCGCTTGAATGCACGAATGGCTGCGCCGGTAATGCCAACCCCGAGGCATGCAACCATTTCTGCGACTGCATTTACAACCAGGGGAAGTCGCTGGATGTTTGTGTGAAGGAGTATGAAAAGGCTTCCGGGCGCTAGATTGGGAGCAAAACTGATTTATTTAGTAATACACATTTGTTTTTATATAAAATTAAATTATATATTTGATCAGCAAGGTTAAACGCTCATTTACAACTAACCAAACCTGACAAATGGCAGCAATAGAAGTACCCGGCAACGCCCACGGCACTGGCCCTGGCAGAGTGAGAAGCAGGATTTCCACACGCGTAGACATGACGCCTATGGTGGACCTCGGCTTTTTACTGATCACATTCTTCATGCTTGCGACCACCATGAGCAAGCCCACGTCCATGTCTGTATTTTTCCCCGACAAAACCGTCATCACCGATACAGAACCGATCCGTGCTTCCGGTGTTCTGACACTTTTCCTTGGCGGTCACAATCAGGTCTATTACCTCGATGGCATCGCGGCGACCGATGACCGTGCATCTTCCGCGCTCAAAACCACCCAACCTGGCTTCGAGTTGAGGAACGTGATTTTCACCGCACAGAAACGCGTTGCCGCATTGCCGCGCACAGGAACCGGCGACCGCTCGCTGATCGTAGTGATCAAACCGACCGCTGTTTCGAGCTATAAAAATATGGTGGACGCGATGGACGAAATGGCTATTACAAAATCAAGGAGATATGCGCTGGTCGACCAACTCACCGAAGCGGAAACAAAACTGCTCGGCGACCGGATTTTAGATAAGAAATAATGCGTCCATCAGGACCTGGTTGCCATGCTACGGTAATGCTTCCGACTTCCGCCCGGAAAACGAATACCACAGAAGAATGGCAAAAGCAGCGACTAGTAGTGGAGCGGCGATCAGGTTCACGACGTTCCAACCCCAGCGATCGAGGGCCGCACCAGCCGTGAAGGAAGATAATGTTGCGACGGCATACACCACGAAGTCGTGAAAGGCCTGGCTTTTCGCCCGGTCGCCGATCGAGTATGACTTTGTCAGCAAGGCGGTCCCTCCGATAAACATGAAGTTCCAGCCGACGCCGAGAAAGATCAATCCAATGGTGAAATGAAATAAGTCCGTACCCGACAGCGCCAAAGACAAATGCAGCAGGAATATCGACACCCCGCAGCAAATGACCCGCACCGCACCAAAACGCTGGATAAGGCCGCCGGTAAAAAAGGACGGCACAAACATGCCGAGCACGTGCCATTGAATGACAATGGACGAATCGTCGGCATTGTACCCGCATATTTTCATGGTAATGGGCGTAGCGGTCATCACCATGACCATCACGGCAGACCCTACCGCGGAAGAAGTGATAGCGCCGATGAATGCAGGCCGCTTCAACAGCTCCGAAAGAGGTCGTTCTCGCTGGGACGGTTCGGGCACTACTGACTGGCGCGTATCGTGCCGGATGCGCGAAACCGCCACGACCGCGCCAAGCGACAATACCATAATCGAAACATAGGAATATAAGAAAGGAATGTCGCCAATGTCTTTGGTAAACCGCGCGATGGATGGCCCGGCAATGGCAGCAAAAACACCGCCGGAAACAACCCACGAGATAGCCTTGCTCCTTTCAGCCTCCGGTACCGACTCCGCTGCCGCGAACCGGTAATACTGCGAAAAGCCCTGGTATGCCCCGATGAACATATTACCGACGATAAAAAGCCAAAAATCGACCAGATAAATCCCAAGCGAGGTCAGTGCCCCGGCCAGAAAACCCAGTCCGATCCCTAACATAAAACCTCTTTTCCGTCCGTATTTTTTCATAAATACCGACGCGGGGATCAAAGCCGCGGCTGTTCCAATGCTGATTACGGCAACCGGCAATGTAGCCAGGGCTTTATCGGCAGCCAGATTGTACCCCACGAGCCCCGACAATGCCGCCACCAGTATCCCCGCAGTCTGAAAAAAGGCCTGGCCGGCTACCAGTGGAAAGACATTTGCAAGAAACCGGCCTTTTGTGTTATTAGCCATGTCAGCGATTTTGATCCGCACCAAAAACAGATATACCGCCTTAATCTACGGCAATGTTCAGCCACATCCGAGCCTTTCAGTAGGTTATTTCCCCTGGCCCGCTTCGTTTTGCTATTTTTAGCTTTATACGGAAAAACATTTGGCCATGCATATACCTTCCCCCGACGAAGTCAGGACCATCGCAGCGATCACCGACCCGGCGATCCGTAATTTGCGCATTACGCAATGCTACCATGAACTTTCAGCCGTATTTATCGGCCGCACCGGCCCTGTCGCGAACTGGTGCACATTTGCTACCTGGGCTTCCAAGCAGGCTGGGCAGAGTATCCGGCGCGAAGACCTTCTGCGGAGTGTGGAAGCCAGGCTGAATCTCAGTCAAATGGAAGAATTGAAGTTGTTGTGGCGCATTGCCGGCGAGCTGGGCATCGACAATACCTGGCGACAAAAACTCGTCGGTATCATTCGCAATACCTGGCTGGCGGGTATCATTGATCGTATCAGCGACGCCGTTGCCCGCGGCAACCGAAAGGTTTTCGAAGAAATCGGTTGGGAATTTGCGCGGTTTATTTCGCTATGCTTTCGCGACGAGGCATTCGATCAGCAACGGCTGAATGCATTCTGCGCAGGGTTCAGGACGGGCAACCCTCCCGACGGACAGCAATATCTTAAACAGGCTTTTACCAATTACTACCAGGCCTTCTTTGAAAAGGACCCGCAGCTGCGAACGGAACTGCAGCTGCTGGCCAACCTGGAAATCGGGTTTCATGAACAGACGCGCTTGCAGCCGGAAATAGCGGCCTCGCTGAATGCCACACTAGCCGTAGATATCGAAATGGTCCGCAAGAAAATAATCGACAGCTTTTTCCCTCCCGACAGCTGGCTGGCCCGTATCCGGCTCACTTACCTTAAAATCACCGGCCAAACATCGCGGCTGGATAAGGCAATTGATCAGTTGATGGCCCGGCTACAAGGCGTTGTCAGAGAACTTCTCACTGCACACCTCATGACATTGACCCTCCCACCCGACCTGCGCCTGTCGCTGGGCAAGGATCTGAACAGGACCTATCCCGATGCATTGGCCCACATTTCGTACACGGGCCTGCTGGCGCTGCTTTCCGAAATAGATCCCACACCGGACAGCGTTGCCCAAAGCGGCGCTATCGACTGGGCCGACCTTCGGGAGCGCATCCATTTCATTGCGGAGTTATTCCGCTGTTACCACGTCGAACCGGTCCTGTACAACGTACCCTTCACAATAGAGCAGGTCGGGGCAATGAAAGAAGGTAAATTACCTACCGGAAGGCTTTAAGAAGGCTTGAAATGATATTCAAGATCCATGGTACGATCACAGAAGGAGTATCGGCGTTTTTGGGTAGATTCTGAAATACATGCTCCTTTTTTCTTCAACTTTCACCGGACAACGGATCATACTTTCAAACAAACCAAATGCAGTCAAAATGAGAAAGGTAGTTTTATTTGCGCACATCTCTCTGGATGGATTTGCGGGAGATGTCAACGGCGGGCTGAACTTCCTGTCATATGATGAAGAATTGCAAAAATATGCGGCGGAACTGGTAAAAACAGTTGGCGCTCCCCTGTATGGCAAAACCACCTACCAATTGATGGAAGGTTATTGGCCCACTTTACTGAATAATCCCGATGCCGATAAACATGCGCTGGAACATGCGCAATGGGTGCACCATATTCCCAAAGTTGTGTTCTCAACAACTTTGGACGGGGTGAGCTGGAACAACACTACGCTGATCAAAGACAATATTGTCGAAGAAGTGGATAAACTCAAACAACAACCTGGCAAAGACCTGGTGATATTCGGCAGCCCGGGCCTTGCGAAAAGTTTTATGAATCTGGAACTGATAGACGAGTACAAACTTACCTTGCACCCCGTGATATTAGGGAATGGCATTAGCCTGTTCGACAGCGGTACAACCATCAGTTCCCTGAAATTGCTCGAAACAAAAACGCTCGGATCGGGAGTGGTTACATTGCATTATTCAGCTAATCAATGAAAGAGGAACTATCGTTTATAAACAAATAGAACTAGATCTATCAAAATAAGGCACAAAGCGCATTTTGTAGAAGTTATTAAACAAAAATTCATTTCCAATTTTAACCACTCCCGAAACAAATTGTCATACTAGTTACCATTCTGTCATTTAAAAAGTATTTAACAAAAATATCACGGATTATTTCCGTCAAATTATCGGAAATGAGTTGTTGCATTCCAATAAAAAATCCCATTATTGCAATCCATTAATCACATCAAATAATTAAAATCTATGGGTTTAATATCTTTTATCAAGGGCGTTGGCGAGAAAATTTTCAAGAAAGAAGAAATCGCGGCCGCGCCTACGCTCGAAGCAGTGGAACCGCTGCGGGCAAGCGCACTGCTGGCGCATGTGAAATCGCTGGGCCTTGCCTACAATAGTCTCACTGTTAAAACTTCCAATGATACGGTAGTTCTGGAGGGTGAAGTAGCCCGGCAGGAAGATGCCGAAAAAATCACCCTTGCCGTAGGGAATGTGGAGGGCGTAGAAATTGTCGACAACCGCATTAAAGTAGTCACACCGGCACCAGAAGCCACTTACCATACCGTTGTGAAGGGCGATACACTTTCGAAAATCGCACAGACTGTTTACGGCGACATGATGAAATACCCGGTTATTTTCGAAGCCAACAAGCCTATGCTGAAAGATCCCGATCTGATCTATCCAGGCCAGGTATTGCGGATTCCAGCATTGTAAGGATTGTTAAGGAACTTTGGAATAACTCTTACCTAAACTAATTACCATGACAAATCTTCTGATATCGATTCTGATCGGTGCGCTGGCAGGCTGGCTGGCCGACAAGGTATTTAGCCGCTTCTCGTTGTCGTTGTGGTTGCAAATACTCCTGGGTATTATAGGTGGCTTTGTTGGAGGCTGGGTATTGGGAAACGACTTGGAAGCTGTACTCGGCCTTCCGTCAATCGCTTCGCGAATCCTGACATCCTTTATAGGAGCAATTATTGTACTTGGAGTAACTGCATTAATTAAAGGAAAGAAACCGGCCTGAATAACAGTTGAATATTTGTTTTAAAAGGGTATAATAATCCGCCGGAAAGCCTGGCTCTCCGGCGGAAAAAGATGTTTCCCGCCAAATTTTACGCATCAAAACTTGCTAAAAAAGCCACAACAAGAATATCTTCGCCCCTTTGTTAATCAGTCTTTTTTCGGGGTATGCGTACAAGGAAGATCATTCCGGGTCTAGTTTTTTCTGTTATTCTCTCATTATCAACAGCATTTGCACAAAACAAAGTCGACCTCTCCAATGCGATCAATGCAGCCCGCCTGAAAGCGGCCAAGGATACAGCCTGGCATAAGATCGAATTCGGGGCTAATCTCAACCAGGGGTCGTTTAGTTCCAACTGGACAGGCGGTGGCGTGAATTCGGTCGCACTCGGTGTGTTTTTCAACGCATTGAACGAAACAAAGAGAGGGAAGGATTCATGGCGCAACGACTTCCAATCGCAATATGGCATCGTGCGCAACAAGGGACAGGAAAGCCGCAAGAATGCCGACCGCATTTTCTTCGATACCAAATACAACCGCGAACTCTCCCCGAAATGGAGTTTCTTCGCGAATGTCAACTTCCTTTCGCAGTTCGCCGCGGGTTACGAGTACAGCGCTAGTACCGATTCGGTCGCATTCAAGAAAAAGGTTTCCGGCCTGTTTTCGCCCGCCTATCTCACCGAGGCGATCGGGATCGAATACCGCCCCGCCCCCTATTTCTTCGTCGATCTGGCGCCGGGCGCTTTGCGGCAAACCATCGTAGCCGACCGGGATCTGTACATTAATACACCGGATCATAAAAACTATGGCGTGCCCATCGGCAAGCGTGTGCGCACGGAAGCCGCGCTCATTCAACTCGTGGCCAACTTTGATAAGGACGTGGCCAGGGACGTTAACCTGAAATTCAGGTACCTGCTATTTTCGAGCTTTCGGCATCCATTGGAGATCGACAACCGCCTCGACGCCCAGCTGACGGCCAAGATCAACAAATATGTGAATGTGAACCTTGGCGCCATCGTCGTGTACGATAAGGACCAGAGCAGTAAAATCCAGTTTGCACAGGCATTGAGCATAGGCTTCCTGTTCGCGTTCTGATCAGGAAGTCGTCTGCTTCCAGAGCGTGCCGTTTACCGTATTGTAGGCTTGCAAAAGGCCTTCTTTGTGCAGCGAGCCGAGCTGGTGTTCAGCGCTTTCAAAACTTTGCCCTGTCAGACCGGCAAATTCTTTGGTGGCAAGGGTGGGATATTTGGCAAACAGGTCCTGCCAGTTTTTGCTGTACCAACTCTTCGGGGCGCCCGGATACATTTTGGCGATCGCTGCTTCGAACACTTCGTAAGGTTTAAAGCCATAGACCTTCTCATACTGGCCGTCCCGGTTGAAAACCAGGAGCGTCGGAAAGCCACGGACGCCCCATTGGGCTGCCAGTTGCAAATCCGCCTGGAACAGGGCCGCGGCATTCGTCTGGTAATCCTGTTCAAGCAGGCCGACATCAAGTCCCGCATCGCCGGCAGCATCCGCCAGATGCTCCCATTTCGTGATGTTCTTCTTTTCTAAAAACACCATTTCCCTGATTCGGCGAAGAAAGGCGATGGCCTTGTTTTCATCCTGCATTTGCGCTGCTTTGAAAGCCACCGAAGGCGGATAGGACGAATGCAGAGGGTCTTCGAGCCAAACATCCCCGATAATGGGCATTTGGTAATACCGGCTCACCTCGTCCCAATGCGGCGCCACGTCGGTTGGCTTGCTAATCCCCCCGCTATTATAGGACCAGTCGGGTAAGAGGCCTCCCATCCGGTATTCGAGTTCCACCAGCTGGCCGTATTCCAGTTTCAGTTTTCGCAACTGGGGCTCGATACCCCAGCAGGTAGAGCAGATCGGGTCGGTGAAGTAGATAATTTTCAAAGGCTTGTTTCCCGGTTCGACAGGGCCATGAACATTTTCGTCGGACACAGAAGGCATTTCGCAAACGCCGCTTTCCGTATCGCAGAGCAGTGGATTGTTTTTCATACACGAAAGTACCCGGAGTGCAGTTTACTATTGTTATCCATTTCCCTTTGGTAACCAGTTACCTGTTGGAAACTATTAACCCGCCCCATAACTTTGCACACAACCATTTTACGAACAAGAGATGAAAAAACAGGCATCCTGCAATACCTCCCAGCAGTGCAGAAAAAGGATCCTCGCCATTAAGGACACCATGGAGATCCTTTCCGGAAAATGGAAGTTTCACATCCTGGGGACCCTGCTCCTGAACGACAAAATGCGTTTCATGGACCTGCTGCGGGAAGTGGACGGCATCGCGGCCAAGATGCTTTCCAAGGAGCTGCATGATATGGAGATGAACCGGCTGATCACCCGCCGCGTGCTCGACACGAAGCCCGTGACCGTCGAATACGAGCTCACCGAATACGGCAGGTCGGTAGAACCGATCATCAACGAAATTGCCAGCTGGGGCATGGTGTACCGCCAGGGTATAGTGGCGTAAAGCGCGCAATGAACGTAGTACAAGGCTTCCGGCAAGCCCGATCCCGACAGGACCGTCTGAAAGAAATTTCAGCATTTATGGAACCGAACGTTTACATTAGCCGTCCGAATCCGCTTCCGCTATGACCGAAAAAAATCAGCCTGATCGCCCTTCCGCGCAAATATCCATCGCTGTACTGCCATTTGTAAACCTGAGCAACGATCCCGAAGAGGAGTATTTCAGCGATGGCGTGACCGAGGAAATTATCAATGTTTTGAGCCGTGTACCGGGTTTGCAGGTTGCCGGCCGGACTTCCTCTTTTACTTTCAAAGGCCAGCGTCACGAGCCGCAATGGATCGGGGCGCAGCTGCACGTCGGGTATCTCCTGGAAGGCAGCTTGCAAACCTCGGCAGACCAGTTGCTGATCACCGCAAGGCTGGTAAAGGCCGATATTGGGGTGCAGATCTGGTCTGAAAATTACGACAGGGCATTGGAAGATATTTTCGATGTGCAGGAAGAGATCGCGCAGGCCATTCTGGGCGCGGTCAAAATTGAACTGCTGGGCCAGGATCCGGGAATCGCTTTCAAGCGGTATACCAACAACAAAGAAGCTTACCAGCTCTACCTCCGGGCGCGGTTTTACCACAACAAGTTTGGCGGAAGCGACGAGTACCATAAGGCGATCGGTTATTTCCGGGCCGCCCTCGAAACCGACCCGTCCTACGCGATCGCCTACTCGGGCATTGCGTCCTGCTACCTGAATATGTGGTTTTACCGGCATCTGCCGGCCGCAAAAGCCTTGCCGCTCATGAAGGAAGCTACCGAACAGGCGCTGGCACTGGACAGCGGCATTGCCGAAAGTTACCTGGCCCTCGCACGCATGCAAATGCTTTACGAATGGAATTTTGCAGCCGCCTCGGGATCCTTCCAAAAGGCATTGGATCTGAACTGGAACACGGCCGACCTGCACGGACAATACGCGCTGTATCTGGCCCTTACGGATCGTCCGGCCGAAGCGGAAGAAGAGGTGGCACAAGCCCTGACGCTTGAACCGTTTTCACTGATCAACAATTTCTACGCCGCCTATGTATACTGGATTTCAGCCAAGTTCGACCTGGCCGTCGGGCAGGGGCGCAAGCTCACAGCGCTGGACCCTTCGTTCTGGGGCGGCCATATGATCACCGGCCTGAACCTGATCACGCTGCAAGACTACCCCTCGGCCCAGGATGCCCTTGAAACAGCTTTGGAGATTAACTATAATGGCATTACGCTGAGCGCCTGCGGCGTGCTTTTCGGATTATCGGGCGAAACCGACAGCGCCAGGGATATTCTGACGCAAATGGCATCGCTCGGCAAAAACAGCGTCGTTGCCAATTATGATTTGGGCATTGTGAACGCCTCGATCGGCGAAACCGCCACGGCAGTTGCCTGTTTCCAGGCGGCGATCGACAAACATGAACCGCCGATGCTGTTTTTCAAATACATCGTCAGGGACTGGCTTTCAGGCGATTTGTATGATGAACGCTATGAAAAGCTGATTAGCCGGGTCGTGAAATGAGCGTTAGATTTTTTAAATATTTTATTTCCATTACAACATCAAAATTTTATTCTACCTTTGAAGCTTAACAAAATAGTAAAAGTATGAACAAGGGTAGGGTCAAATTTTTTAATGAAACGAAAGGTTTCGGTTTCATTTCTCCTGAAGATGGAGGAGATGACATTTTTGTACACACATCAGGTCTGAAAGACAATGTTCGTGAAAACGACGTTGTGACTTACGAAGTTGAGAACGGCCGGAAAGGACTGAATGCTGTCAACGTTACGTTAGTCTGAGCGATCATATTATACGATAGACGGACAATCCTCCTTTTTTGGGAGGATTTTTTATTTTGAAACTCAGCATTAACACCCATCCTTTATGGCATTTATCGACATCGTTCTTCGCCGGCCTTCGTACGGATGGCAAGATGAACAGGGGAATCTGATCAAGCCGCGCCCCGGCCAGATTTTCGCAGAATTCTTCAAACGGTTAAACGTTGTGCAGGACAAGAGGAACTGGCTGTCGCTGATGAGCTGGGTGAAAGTGCTTTGTATGGTGCCGTTTCTGGCGCTTTTTATCTTTAAATTCTTCAATATCTGGCTGCTGCTGGCAGCATTCGTGTACAGCATGTTCATTATGGGCACGCACGGCACCATCTGGCACCATCGCTATTGCACACACGGCGCATATAAGTTCAGGAACAGTTTCTGGCGGGCTTTTACCCAAAATCTCACGGTTTGTATGATCCCGGAAGAGATATATGTGATCTCGCACCACGTACACCACGCCAAATCCGACCGGCCCGGCGACCCTTACAATGCCGAAGCGGGGTTTCTTTATTGCTTCCTGGCCGATGTGAATCACCAGCCCATCGCGTTGGACCTTAGCGAAAAGCAGTATGACCGCGTGAAATCCCTCATGAAGCATACCGGTGTAATAGCAAATTCCTACCAGCAATACCTTTCTTGGGGCTCCTACCAACATCCCGCAAGGGCCATCCTGTACTGGCTGCTCAACTGGTCATTCTGGTATGCGGCGTTTTTCCTGCTAGGCGGGCACGCGCTGGCCTGCACCCTGTTCGGTGCTGCCGGCTTCTGGGCCGTTGGCGTGCGTACCTTTAACTATGAAGGACATGGAAAAGGCGAGGACAAGCAACGTCCGGGAACCGATTTCAATCAGAATGACAAATCGATCAACCAGCTTTGGCCGGGGATTGTCGCCGGTGAATGGCATAACAACCACCACCTTTTTCCGAAAAGCGCCCGCAGCGGTTTTAAACCCCACCAGGTGGATCTGGCATGGTACTATATCAAATTGATGAGCACGCTTGGTGCTATATCCAGCTACCATGACTCGAAAAAACAGTTTTATCAACAATACGAATCCCCGTATCGCGAGGCCATGCAAAATGCTGCAAAGCATGTGGAAGCCTGAGAAATACACCTCCCCCTAGCCTGCCCCAACATAACTCCGGATATCAAAAACATTGAAACCCAATATGACAGGATTCCCCGGCGCCGATTTGAACCGTACCGTCAGGGACCCGGGGCTGGTTGTAATGCTGTTGGAAAGTATTGCCGACGTCACAGGGCAGTAAACCGGCCAGTCGCCCATCGCTGCCAGGCCTTTAATGATCGCTTGCTCCGCTGTCGTAAATTCGGCATCCGAACTAAGGTTAATGGTAATACCGTCGGCGGCAAGCAGGGAGCCCACCGCATGGGTAAGGCTGCCGTTAGCCCCGAAATAGGTCTGCCAGTCGGCACTGTCGATCCAAGGCGGGGTGGATTGCGACGCCCATGCCTGATGCAACAAGGCGGAATTGTACCACGGGCCTGGCGTGACGGTAACAGACGCAAAATGGTCGAACTGGACGGAAACGGTGATCTTGCTCAATGCGAACTTCCTGCTCACATGAAAAGCGGCCGAACTGCCCGTCCATATTCCAAAATAATTAGGGTCGTCGCCGGGTACCCAGGAGTCGGATACATCCGGGTCGTCGTTGGTAGAGTCAAATGAAAAACTCGTTCCGGGTGAAGCCTTTAACGTGTTTTTCAGGTCCGGGAAAGAAGGGGAAAAATCAGCAGGTTTGGCATTTGGCCCTTCATAAGGTTCCAAAACAGCCTGCGCGCCATTGATCAGCAGTTGCGTGGAAAGGTCCGAGCGACCGATGTTCGCCACCGAGGGTGCATTCAGCATGGCCCATTGAAACCACACCGTCGGCAAGGTATTGGCGGGCGGCGGGGGCGACAGGGTATTCAGATAAGCCTGCCACTGCACATACGTATCCGCACCGATATCCTTTACGAAAGCGCTTTCAGGGAACGACAGCCCGTTCACCACCGCCGCATACTGGCTGAAAAACGTCGGCTGCTGGTAGTACCAGCGATTGTATTTGAGCGTCACAGGTGGCACAACATTGAAACAATCCCAGAGGCCCTGGTCGATTGCAGGCACCGCCGGGGGTTGAAGCAACTGGAAATGCCGGACCGACAAGTTCAGACAGGCGGCTATCTGGTTGTACCACCCGTCTGTAATGGCCGTCATCGCTTCGGTAGGAGTATCGTAGGTAGTTATCATTTTGCTTCCTGAAAGATGGTTTCCGCGCACACGGGTAAAATCAAAAAAAGAAGGCTGGCATTACCCAGCCTTCCAAAAAACACTAAACGGTAGCCAGGCTGTCGGCAGCGAAAGCTCTGGCCGATTCGAAGAGCGAAACGCCCAGGCTTGAAGAGTGACCTACAAATTCGCCGGCTGACAATACGTTCACACCCAGCACAACAGGTACCCCCGGAATGCTGCTGGTGGTTATGGTCATATTACCCTCCTGGTTGAATGTAACCCGGTTGGTCGACGTGCTGCCGCTATCTCCTGAATAGAACGGCCAGAAACCCGACGAGCCGCTGGATGTGATCGTCTGCTGGTCAAGGGAAGAATACTTGGCATTCGAGGTAACGGTAATGGACATACCCGACGCAACGATCACGTTCGCGCCGAAGTACTGCATGTTACCATCCTTGCCAAACGTATTGTTCCAGTTGATGGACGACTTGTCGCTCCATGGGTTCCCGGTTTGATTGGCAAATGCCAGACCCATCGCGGACGAATAGTACCATGCGCCCGGCGTGTTGGACAGCACGAAGAGGTGCTCAAAACTGGCATCTACCTGGATGCGGCTGGAAGCGAATTGCTCGCTGAGCGTCGAGGTAGAGCTGCTGCCGCCCCAGAGACCGAAGAATCCGGACTTCGAACTACCTGCCCATGAGCTGCTCACATTTTTATTCATCGTACTGCTGTCGAACGAGAACGACCGTGACGGGGCGCTGGCCAATTGGTTTACCAGATCGGCGTAGTTCAACTGCCAGTCGAAGTTAATCGGCAAGCCCTGAGGCGTGGTGTACACCAATGTAAGTTCGTTCTGGGCGGTGGCGATCGGGTCGAGCAGAATGGCTGCATAATCGGAAGAACCGATATTGGCCACGCTCGGCGCGTTGAACATCGCCCAGTTCCTGAACATCGTCGGGATCTGGTTCATACTTGGTGCCGGTTGCGTCTGCACGTAAGCCTGCCATGCGGCAAAATTTTCTGCCCCGATGTCCGCTTTCACATCGATGTTCCGCGAAGGGACCAGCGCCGAAAGCAAGCCTCTGTAATTGTTATAGAACTGGTTACCGCCGCTGGCAACAAACTGCGTGGTCAATGTTTTCGGAGGGATGTTGTTGTAGTAAGCCCAGAAAGTCGGGTTCGCGGCAGTGCCACTCGCGATCGGGGGCGCTGGCTGAATGATCTGAAAAGAGTCCTGGCTTTGGCCTAATCCCTGGATCAAACCATTGTACCATCCGTTTTGTAAATCTAGAAAATCGCTCATTGTGACGTATGAATAACCCCCTGCTGTAAGACGGCAGGATCCGTCCCTGTAATCAATCCTCTTACAGGTAAGCCCGTTTTTTCAAGTGGTTGCTGAGCTCCACCGTACAAAAGCTTTTGCTGGACAAAGATTCGTAGAAATAATTCTTCAAAAACGACTACAAACACGTGTTTTTAAAAACACGTGTTTACACCTGCCCGAATGGAAAAGCATTAAAAAACGGAAGAAAAGGGGCTTAATGGGCCTGTGAGGCGCCATAACAAGATATAGAACTATTTCTAATTCAGGGGTTCGCTTCCTGAGACGCCACGGCATATTCGGTAGGCGTCTTGCCGAACTGCTTCTTAAATTCCTTACTGAAATACTTCCGGTCGTCGTACCCTACCGCATACGCGACTTCGTACACCGTCATTTTGTGCTGCTGCAAAAGCTGTGCAGCCCTTTTCAGACGAATCGATTTCAGGAAATCATTGACAGACAGGTCGGTTACGGCTTTGAGTTTCTTGTAAAGTACCGACTGGCTCATCCCGATCTTTTCGGCCAGCATGGCCACGCCAAAATCAGGATTGTCCATCAGCTCTTCGGTAATGGTCACGATCCTCGAAAGAAATTGCTCATCCAGGGACTCTATCACCACATTTTGCGGCTGCAGGGTAATCTGGCGGCTGTATTTCTGCCGCATCAACTTCCTCGACGACAGCATATTGCGCACGTTCAATTCCAGCACCTGTATGCTGAACGGCTTGGAAATGTAGGCATCCGCACCCGTTTTCAGTCCGCTGAGCTGATGGTTCAGGGAAGCTTTGGCGGTGAGCAGGATCACCGGGATATGGCTCGTCCGCTCGTCGGTTTTCAGTTTCGTGCACAATGCCAGCCCGTCCATTTCGGCCATCATCACGTCGCTGATGATCAGCTCGGGAATGCATTCGGTCGCCGTTGCCCAGCCCTGTTCGCCATTTTCAGCCTGAACAATGCGGTACCGGCTACCCAACGCCCCGGCGATAAACGTCCGTACTTCCTCGTTGTCTTCCACAAGGAGGACCACCGGTTTATCATCGCCCGACACGAATTCCGGCATTGCCGACGGCTCCGTCAGCAGATTGCCCTCGTCGGCGGCAATGGTTACCAACGTTTCCAGTTGCTCCGGCGCAAAATGCCTGTCTCCTTTTAACAGCGTGATCGTGAAGCAGGTCCTGCCCTTCCTGTTGGGTTGCTCCACGGTACTTTCCACCGTCAGTCCGCCCTTATGGAGTTCCACTATGCTTTTAGAAAGTGCAAGCCCGATGCCGTAGCCGGTATTCTGCTTTCCATGGTCGTAAATCTGAAAAAAATTGGCAAACAGCTTGTTAAGGTACTGGGGTGCAATGCCGATGCCGTCGTCTTCGATCCGGATCCTGACAAGATCCTCGTGCGCGGAGACTTTCAGCAAAACCTTGCCGCCGTCGTGGGTGAACTTGTAAGCATTACTGAGCAGGTTAAAAATCACCTTTTCCATCTGCCCCGCATCGAAGTAAAGCGGTATATCTTCGGTGTCGAATTCAAATACCGACTCGATGTTCCGATGCTGCGAAACAAAGCTGAAATCGTGGAATACCCCGCGCAGGAACGGTACAAGGTCGTTGCGTGTCACGTGTAGCGCGAGGTGGTTGGTCTCCGCTTTCCGAAAATCCATCAGTTCGCTTACCAGTCGCAGCAGGCGGTTAGCGTTTTTTCGTACAAGTGAAAGGCGCGCCTGCACATCCTCATCGTACGGGCGGTCCAGCATGAGCCCTTCCACCGGCCCCTGGATCAGTGTGAGGTGTGTCCTGATCTCGTGCGAAACATTGGTAAAAAAATTCAGTTTGACCTGGTGTAGCTCATGCTCCCGTTTGAAAAGCGCGGTCATGTAAAAGTGCCGGGTCACAAAAAGCACCGCCGCAAGCGCAGCAATGACATAAAGGCAGTAAGCCCACCAGGTTTTCCAGACCGGCGGCAATACATGGATCGTAAGCCGACCGGGAGACGTGCTCCATATTCCGTCATTATTAGCCCCTTTGACCACAAAAGTGTAAGTCCCCGGCGGCAGGTTGGTATAGGTTGCCGACGAAGTTTTCACATAATTCCAGTCCTTTTCAAAGCCTTCGAGCCGGTAAGCATAGGCATTCTTTTCGGGCTTGATGTAATTCAGGAGGGCAAAATCTATGGTAAAAATGTTTTGGGCATGTGTAAATGTGATCTCACGCGTGAGGTTGATGTCCTTTTGCAGCAACTCGTCCGGCCCGCCGATATGCACGGGGATGTTGAATAATTTCAAACCGGTGAACACCACCGGGGCGGCGAAATCATTGGTTTCTATGGCACCAGGCAAAAAACGCACAAGGCCGTTGAGCCCGCCAAAGAACATTTCACCCGAAGCGTCTTTATAATGGGTATTGGCAATAAATTCATTGCCGGGCAGCCCGTCGGCGACCGTGTAATTTTTGAAACTGCGCTTGCCGGTATCGAACCGCGACAGGCCATTGGAAGTACTGATCCAGAGGTTACCCCGTTCGTCGTCGAGAATCCCGAGCACATTATCGTTCGGCAGACCGTCTTTCCGGGTGTAGTTAATAAATGTATTGCTGTCCCTGTCGTAGCGTGTGAGCCCGCCGTAGTACGAACCGATCCAGATGATTCCGCGGCCATCTTCCAGCACGCAGTTGATAATTTTCGGAAACCGTTTCTCCGAAAACCGCTCCTCCCGGGATTCGCCACGGGGTTTGATCCAGTCGATACGGCTGAAATCGCTTCTGAGGACATTCAATCCCTCATTTGTCCCGATCCAGAGGTTATGCCCCGAATCTTCATAGAAGTTACGGATGAAATTCCCGCTTAGCTGAAACGGGGCGGGCGTCCCCACGTTGAAATGCCGGAAGGTGCCGGTCTGCTTGTCGAGCAGATTCACGCCCTGCTGATCCGTGCCGACCCATAGCCTCCCGCGGCTGTCCTCGAAAACCGCGCTGACATTGTCGGAACTGAGTGACCCGGGGTTATCCGGGCTGTTGCGGAATGTTTTGAACTCCCGGCGCCCGTCGGCGTTGTAGTAGTTCAAACCGCCCAAATGCGTGCCGACCCATAAATCTCCTTTTTTGTCCTGCACGATGGCTTTCACGAGGTTCGAGGTCATGCCGGGCGCGGAACCCGAGCCACTCCTGAAATTCCGGACGGCACCGGTAAGGACATCAAGATGATCGAAACCACCCCCTTCCGTTCCGATCCACAGGTTACCGGTCTTGTCCTTCACCACCGCGCTCACGACATTGTGATTGATACTGTACTTCGATTTCCCGGCCTGATAGACTTTGAAAGGCGTTTCGTGCGAATACACAACATTCACGCCATTGTAATAGGTACCCAGCCATACCGAACCGCTGGCGTCCTGAAAAATATCGTATAATGAATTCTGGCTGAGGCTTGTCGGGTTTTCCGGCTCGTGCTGGTGGTTCGCAAAGACGCGCGTCGCAGGGTCCAGGATGCTAAGCCCTTCCAGCGTCGCGATCCAGAGCTTGCCGGCCTTGTCGGTGAATATTTTCCGGATATTATTGTGAATGAGGCTAGTGCTACCCGCTCCTTTTTGGTAATGCGTGAATGTTCCTGTGGTATTGTCCAGTAAATTCAGCCCGCCACGCTTCGTTCCGACCCAGATATTCTGCTGCTTGTCTTCCGCGACAGCCGTAACAAAATCGTCGCTCAACCCTCCCGTCCTACCTGCCGTATAAGTCTTAAAACGGATACCATTTCCGGCGAACTCCATCCTTGTAAGCCCCGAAGCCGTCGCGACCCAAAGGCGCCGCTGCGAATCTTCGAAAATGTAACGTATATCATCCCCCGGCAGCGAGGGTTTTCCCTTTTGGGCAAAATAATGCCTGAACCGCAAATGCTGCCGGTCAACAAGCTGGTTCAGGCCACGACCGGTCCCTATCCATACGATCCCGCGGCTATCTTCAAATAGACAATTAATCGTATTGCTGCTGAGCTTGCCGGCCTCCCCCGGCTTCCCCGCCAGCACGGACTCGAATGAATCCGTTTCGGGCATATATCGGTTCAGGCCATGGCTCGTACCGATCCATAGCGTGTTCTTCGAATCGCTTAGGGAAGAAAGAATGTAATTTCCGCTTAATGTGCCGGGTACAGCGGGCTCATGCTGGTATATTTTGAAATTGCGGCCATCGAACCGGTTGAGCCCGTAACTGGTCCCCAGCCACATGTATCCGGTGCGGTCCTGGACAATGGTCAGCACCGAGTTCTGCGACAGCCCGTTCTCCGCATTCAACTTGTTGAAGACCGGCTGGGCCGATACCCCGGCCCGGAAACACAAAGCAATTATCACCAGGAACACCGTCCTTAACCTCATCATTTGTCGCTTACCAGGCACATTTTCGCCCACTGTTTTTTGGTACTAAAATACGATAAAATTATCCCTCCGCTGAAATACACCCCTATTCCAAATGGATTTTCACCCCACCCGATGGCCCTTGTAACGGAATTTTGTTTGAGCATTTTTCTGCAAAACAAAATAATCCACCTTCTAATCCCGGGAAATAAGATGATGTATTCTACCAAAACAAAAAATATCCCTCCTGCTCCACTGCCACCCCTGCGGCATGCGTTCCTGCGGCAGGCGACCCTGCGGCAGGCGCCCCGGCCCGGCGCAATGCTACGCCGCGGTCGGGCAAGCGCAGCCCTTATCGCGCTATCCCTGCTGCTGCCGCCCGGTATTGCACCGGTCATCGCTGCGGCAGCCGGCACCCCCGCATTTACCCAGAAAACGGTGGCCGAACTAGGCGGTAAAGTAACAGACGAAAAAGGCGAGGGCCTTCCCGGAGTGAGCGTCATTCTGAAAGGCTCTCAACAAGGAACCGTAACCGACGCGGAAGGCCGGTTCAAGCTGACCATCGGCGACGTGGCTGGCAAATCGCTTGTGTTCAGTTTTGTCGGCTATGAATCCAGAGAACAGGAGATCGGCAGCCAGACGGAATTCAATATCAGCCTTGCGCCATTGGCCAGCAACCTCAACGAACTCGTCGTGGTGGGCTATGGCGAGCAGAAAAAAGTAAACCTGACCGGCTCGGTAGCCACGATCGACTCTAAAAGCATCGAAAGCCGCCCTGTCACCAACCTTTCCTCCTCGCTCGCGGGCCTGGGCCAGGGCGTGTACGTGCGCCAGGGGTCCGGCAAGCCGGGCGACGACGGCGCTACGATCCGAATCCGTGGGACGGGCACCCTCAACGACAACAGCCCATTGGTATTGATCGACGGAATCATCGGTGTAATGGATGCAGTAAACCCCAACGACGTGGAGAGCATTTCAATCCTGAAAGATGCGGCGTCTTCGGCTATTTATGGTTCACAGGCCGCCAATGGGGTCATTTTGATTACCACTAAAAAAGGTTCTAAAAACAGGACGACCGTTTCTTACAGCGGGTTGTTCTCGACGGCCAGCCCCAGTAACCTGCCCCGGTTCGTCTCCGATTACCCCCGCCATATGCGCCTTTTCAATGAAGGCGCCGCCAATATCGGCCGAGCAGTGCCTATTTATTCCGACCAGACCATCCAAACCTGGGAATATGCCAAAACGCATCCCGATGAGCTCAATGTGAATGGCGTACCCAACTGGCTCGCCTACCCCAATACCGACTGGGGAAAGGTGATTTTTCAAAATAATGTGGTCCAGAACCACAATGTATCCGTGAATGGCGGCAGCGAAAAGTCGCTTTTCAATATCTCGCTGGGGTATTTGGATAACCCGGGCGTTATGCAGAACACCGGCCTGAAACGCTATCAGCTGCGCGCCAACGTCCAGACCAAAATCGGCCATGCGGTAACAGTGGGTACGCAGACATTTGCCCAGACCCAATCCAAAGACATGGGCAATACCGCGAATGCATTCAACTTCCTCCGCCAGACAGTGCCGGGCATTGTGCCCTACTACGACGGTCGCTATGGGCTGCCCGCCGCTGCCGACGAAATCCAAACCGCCAACGGCATCCTGGCTTACCTGAACACCACCGGCGGAAAGGATTCGGAATCGCGGTTCAACACCACGCTTTTCGCGAATGTCGACATACTCAAAGGTTTGAAATTTGAAACCAAAATGAACTACCAGATCCGGTTTGCGGAGTACAACTCGCACGCCATTCCGGTACTTCGATGGAATTTTGCCAACAACGTGGCCGACGACGTGAACCAGACCAACGACCCCACCACGATGAGCACGCGTTATACCTACAATAAAAACTACCAGATCACCTTCGACAATGTGCTCCGGTACAATGCCACAATAGGGAGCGATCACGAAATCGGTGCGCTGGCCGGGTATAACCAGTATTATTACAATTATTACGATATCGATGCCACCAAAACGGGCCTCATCGACTGGACCGTAACCACCCTCGGCTCCGCAACGGATATGACCAACACCACCGGCACCGAGTACGACCGCGCGATGCGCTCCTGGTTCGGACGCCTCAACTATTCATTCCGCTCGAAATATCTTTTCGAAGCCAATGTCCGCTACGACGGCTCGTCGAGGTTCTCGCCCGACACGCGCTGGGGAACATTCCCGTCTTTCTCGGCCGGCTGGCGGATTTCGGAGGAAAATTTCTTCGCCGGTCTCCGCAACCACATCCCGAACCTCAAACTGCGCGCTTCCTGGGGTAAACTGGGTAACAATGCCTCCGGCGATTACGACTACCAGGCCAATTACGGGAAGATCAACTACTCGTTCAACGGTACTATCGCTTCTGGCCTTGCGCAAGGCAAAATCGCCAACCCTTTCCTGAGATGGGAATCGACCACGGTGACCAACATCGGCCTCGACGGAAACGCGTGGAACAACCGCGCTAGCTTCGAGTTGGAATGGTATGACAAATACACCGACGGCATCCTCACCACCCCACCCATTCCGCTTACTGCCGGAACCGTTTCAGCGCCGACTCAGAACACCGCCGCCGTACGGAACCGCGGGATCGAGTTTTCGCTCGGATGGAGGGACAAAGTCGGAGGCGTGAATTATTCGATCAACGGAAATTTCGCGTACAACATCAACCGCGTGACCACCTACAAGGGAAAACTGAACGAGCAATGGGTTAGCAATGCCGACGGAACGCGGACCTACGTCAGCAACCTGGGCGACGTTTCCACCGGCACCGACAACCGCATCGTAGAAGACCGCGCCATCAACGAATACTACCTCCGCGAACGCTACCGCGGTAATGGCACATACCAGTCCGGCGGCGAGCTGGATATCAATGCGGGTCCCAGGGACGGCATGATCCGGACGCCCGACGACCTCGAATGGGTGAATGCGATGAAGGCGGCAGGCTATTCGTTCTCGCCCGTGAACAGCGTCGGCAAAGCCCAGCTTTACTACGGCGACTTCATTTTCGCCGACCTGAACGGCGACGGCAACTACGGCAACAGCTACGACCGGAAGTTCACCGGCACGACCTCGAACCCGAAATATGTATTTGGTTTGAATATGGATGCCAGCTGGAAGGGCCTCGATCTGTCGATGATCTGGGCCGGCTCGGCGGGAATGCAGTACTATTACAATGCCGAGGGGTATAACAACTCCATCGTCCGCGACGGAAACGGCATTGCATTGCGCGTGGCAGACGACCATTACTACTATAACGACGCCAATCCCAACGATCCGAACAACAATATCAACGGTTCGTTCCCAAGGCTGAAATACAACGGCGACGCCATTAACACGACTTCCAGCACCAACTGGCTCTACAATGCCTCCTATATCAAGCTAAAAAACCTGCAACTGGGCTACTCCATTCCGGATGTTTGGAGCAAAAAGCTGAAAATCAGCCGCGCGAGGCTGTTCCTTTCGGGAGAGAACCTGCTGATCATCACCAAATACCCGGGCCTCGACCCCGAAATCGGTGCTGGCGTAGGTTATCCGACCATGAAGCAATACTCGCTGGGAGTGAATGTAACCCTTTAATTGTCAATCAATATCATGAAATTTCCTATTCATATATTCAAAAGAAAGGTCTGCAAAATCGGTATTCCGGCGCTTTCGCTGCTGGCGTTGAACGCTTGCCAGCCCGATTTGCTCGACACAAGCCCATACGGATCCATTTCGTCGAACACCATGTGGACCACCGATAACCTCACCGACCTCGGCATGACCGGCGTTTACAACGGATTGAGGCTCGGCATCAGCACCAGCTCCGCTTCCGGCCGGGAACTATACCATTTCGACCGCCTCGGCATGAGCGGCCAGCAGCGCGATGGCGACGCTTTCATGAACGGCACCGCTACCGTGGGCAACGGTAATGTCAGCAGCGTTTGGTCGGAATTGTACGAAGGCATACACCGGGCGAACGATGCCATCAGGAACATCACCGAAAAGTCGCCGTCCTCGCCCGAAAAGAAGGCCAGATACATTGCCGAGAGCAAGTTTCTCCGCGCCTTCTACTATTTCAGGCTCAACCAGCTCTTCAAGGGCGTGCCTGTTTACCTGGAACCGGTTCAACTGGAAGAAATTACCAAAGGCCGCGAAACCGAAGCGAAGGTTTGGGAACAGGTAGTAAAGGATCTGACCGACGCCATCAACGAGCCTGCGTTACCGGACAAATATGCCAAAGGTAATGCCGCGTTCGGGCATGTAACCAAAGGCGCGGCTTACGCTTTGAGGGGCAAGGCTTATATGTATACCAAACAATGGGACCTCGCCATTGCCGATTTCGAAAAGGTGAAAGCCGCCGGTTACGCGCTGTTCTCAGGCGCCGGTGCCGACAGCTACCGGTTGCTTTTCAAGCAGGCCAACGAGCAGAGCGACGAGATGATCTTCTCCATTCAGCACATGGGCGTGAGCGGCTACGGTTCCACCACGCAGTTCTTCTGCGGTACCCGCTCGTCGACCGGCTCCTGCTGGAACACTTACCTGATATCGCCGAATGTTGTGGATTTGTATGAAAACAAGGATGGCAGCCAATTCAACTGGGATGCGGTCATACCCGGCTACAATGCAACGCCGGTCGCAAAAAGGGAGGTTTACTTCCTGAGAAACAACCTTACCACGACGGAAATAGCCGCCATGACCGCCAAGGGCCTCGATATGAGCCTCTATCTGCCCAACGAAAACGAAGAAAGGATTTTGAAGGCCTACGCAAACCGCGACCCGCGCCTGCAAGCCAATGTGATCACCCCCTATGCGTCCTACAACGGAACCGTTCCTGTGATTTCGCGCTGGCCTTACCGCGTCGCGAACGGATTGCCGGTGGCCGACCTCCGCACCGACACCGGTAACCTCTTCTATTACCTGCACCGCAAATTCGTTTACGAAGGTGCGCCGGGTGTGGAAATCGAGAACCGTACCTACGGGCCCACCGACTTCCCGCTGATCCGCTACGCCGATGTGCTGCTGATGTGGGCCGAAGCATTGAATGAAAAAGGTAACACCGCCGACGCCGTCGCGCTGGTGAACGAGGTCCGGGCACGGGCGGGTGTGGCGCTGCTCAATTCCAATGCCGCTACCACCGTGGCCGGGCAGGCCGATCTTCGCGAGCGCATCCGCAACGAGCGCCGTGCGGAGTTCGTCAACGAAGGCATCGATTATTTCGACGAGCTTCGCTGGGGCACCCTCAAAGAATCGGTGTTTTATACCGGAAACGGCGTGAAACAGGTTTGGGGAACCGTGGTTGTGCCTTACGTATGGTCGGGCGATTTTCTGAACACCTGGCCGATCCCGCAGTCGGAAATCGAGCGGAATGCCAATTTACAGCAAAATCCCGGCTGGATGAATTAAGTATATTTCAAAAAGCGGAGGACGGCTTTGCCCGGCCCCGCTTTTTGTATTTTGTCAAAAACAGGCTTATCCATTTTATTTCAACCGATCATGAAACAAAATAAGTCCTTTTCCAAAATGCTTTTTCTCGCAGGATTGATCGCTTTCCTGCTGGGTACCAAAGCGCACGGCCAGAATGATTTCACCACCATTTCCGACCGCATTTTTGACAATTTCCAGGCCGCCTCCGCCTCTACCGTGGACACACAAACGGCCTCCCTGCTCAGTACTTTACAATCCGACTTCTCCTGGCCCGATATCAACTACGCATCCACCGCCCAAACCGACTGGGCACCCGGCAACCATTTGGCCAGAATGGGAACGCTGGCAAAAGCCTATTCCAAACCTACCAGCATTTATTACGGCGACGCGGACCTGAAAACGAAGATCGAGGGTGTGATGAATTATTGGCTCGCATTAAGCCCCGCACCAAGCAGTACCAACTGGTTCTACCTTTCCATCAGCGTACCGAAGGACATTGGCAATACCCTCATTTGCCTCCGCAAATCTCCGGCGGGCATCTCGCAAACCCTCGAGAACCAGATGCTCGCCTGGATGACCAAAGGCGTTTCGATCACCGTTTCTCCTGCGAAAGACGGTTCAAACCTCACCGACGTCGCCCAGCACTACATCATGCGCGCCTGCCTCACCGAAAACCAGAGCCTGCTCAACCAGGCCATTACAGCGGTAACCAGTTCAATCGTCGTCACTACCGGCGAGGGCATCCAGATCGACAACTCGTACACCGCGCACGGCCCGCAGCTGTATGTGTACGGGTACGGGCGCGAATACGTGTCGGGTATCAGTAACATCGCAGTTTACGTAGCCGGTACCTCGTATGCATTTCCCAGTGATAAACTGGCGATATTCTCCGATTTTGTCAGAAAAGGTTTCGTTAAACCCTCCCGCGGCGCTTATGCAGACTTTAACCTTTACGGACGCGGCGTGAGCCGTGCCAATGCGGGCAAAGCCGATGTAGCACTCATCGAAAAAGTCAAAGCATTCGATCTCCCCGCCCATGCAACCGAGTACGACAATGCGATCCAGCGGATGCGCGGCTTACAGCCGGCCTCCTACAACGTATCACCGGAGCACGTGCATTACTGGCGCACCGACTACACCGTCCATCATCGGCCGGGCTATATGTTCGGGCAGCGCAGCATTTCCAACCGCAATGCAAAGTCGGAAATGGGTAACGGCGAGAATATCAAGGGCTATTATCTCACCGAAGGGGCCAACTACATTGCGGTGAATGGCGACGAGTATTACAATATCTTCCCGGTTTGGGAATGGAACAAGGTTCCCGGCACGACCGTGCCGGAGATTACCACCTACCCCGTCAGGGCTTCCTGGGGTGTGAATTTCGGCACGGTGCCATTTGTGGGCGGCGTGTCCGACGGCGTTTACGGCGCAAGCGCATTCGCGATGAGCGATTACGGCACCACGGCGAAGAAAGCGTGGTTTTATTTTGATAATGAAATAGTTTGTCTTGGAGCAGGTATCAATTCCTCCGCAGCGCAGGCGATCAACACGACCGTAAACCAATGCCTTTTGAAAACCGACGTCACCGTTTCGGATGCCTCGGACAATGTCAGCGTACTGGCCAACGGCTCGCGAGACTATGCCGGTAGTCTGAAATGGGCACTGCAGGGCGGCGTAGGCTACTACTTCCCGCAGGCTGGCCTGGTTTCGCTAAGTAATCAAACCCAAACCGGAAGCTGGTCGTCTATCAACACCACCGGCTCCACGGCTTTGGTCTCTGCCGATGTTTTCAAATTATGGTTCAAACATGGCGTTGCGCCCAGCAATGCGTCCTACGCCTATTTCGTGCTCCCCGGTAAAACCTCGCCAGCCGAAATGCAGGCATACAATGCGTCCGACATCAGCATTCTGGCCAACACATCCACGGTTCAGGCTGTGCGACACAATGGGCTGGGTATCTGGCAGATCGTATTTTACCAGCCCGGAGAATTCACGGCCGACCAGGTGACCGTGAAAGTGGACAAAGCCTGCACGGTGATGCTGAAAAACACGGCGAGTAACGACGTCACGGTACATATCGCCGATCCGGCGCAAAGTGCGCAGCAGGTTTATGTAGGTATCAAAAATAACCAGTTCGCTACGATGAAAGCCGCGGCGATCTCCATGCCCGCAGGTGCCAGCGCAGGAAGCTCGGTGGAAGCCCACATTACCGGCAGCAGCCCCGACTACCAGCAACCCGTCGAGCCTTTGATGACGCTTATCAGCGTTGCCGACGCCTTCGTACGCAGCGGCGGAAGCAGCAGCACCGCCGCCTACGCGACCACCAATTACGGCACCGACGCCGTTCTGACTGTGAAGAAGGAAAGCCCGGGGTATGACCGGGAGGCATTCCTCAAATTCGACCTGAGTACCGTTACTTCTTCCCCTGACAGCGCTGTTCTGCAATTGCGGGTAAACAATGCAAATACGTCCATTACGAGCACCAAATGGGCTTTCTATCTCGTTGAAAACAGCAGCTGGACCGAAACCGGCATCACCTGGTCCAACAAACCGGCGCATACCACTCGGCTCGGCGAACTCACCGGCACCGCAACGGGCTCCGTCATCCGGTTCAATGTATCATCCGCAGTCATCAGTCGCCTTGCCGCCGACAAAGTCCTCTCGCTGCACATCGTTTCGGAACCTACTACCTCCGATGCGGCGATTATCAGCAAAACCGATGCGAGTTTCAATGCGCGGGAAAATGCCAACGCGCTCTACCGGCCGCAAGTCTTTATTTACGGCAATGCCACACCGGGCCCGCAGACATTGAAAGACTCCCTGCTGACCACGGCCGATTCGTACGTGCGCAGCAATGGCAATGCGGCCAACAACTATGGCTCGCAGGGCTATCTCGTAGCCCGCAACAAGTCGGACGACACCCAGGAGATATACCTGGCATTCGACCTGCACGGCATGCACCGTAATGTTTCCAACGCCAAAATCCGGCTCTGGGGCATTGAAAGCGGCCTCAGCACCGGCTGGAACCTGTCCGTGGCTTCCAACAACTACTCCACCGGCGCCACTCCCTGGACCGAAACCGGCGTCAACTGGAACAACAAACCGCAGGCAGGTAGTTCTATCGCCAGCGCCAACGCTCCCGCAGCGGCAGGCTACGTCTATTTCGATATTACTTCCGCATTCGGCAACATTTCGTCCGATAGCATCCTGACCGTCAGGATCGCAGCCACCACCGACGTTTACAGTTCGTTCCGGTCGAGAAATTTCGGAACGGACCCGCTTCGTCCCAAACTCATTTACGAATACAGCACCGGCGGACAATCTCCGTCGCTTCCCGTCGAACTTGTTTATTTCAGGGGAAATGCGCTGGATAATGTCGTAACGCTTTCCTGGGAAACGGCTACGGAAGAAAACAACAGCTATTTCGAAATAGCGCGCAGCACCGATGCCCGCAACTTCCGGACTATCGGACGGGTCGCCGGTTCGGGAACAACCATTGCTTCGCGTAAATATTCGCTGGTGGATAACGAGGCCACGAAGGGGAACCTGTACTACCGGCTCATACAGGTCGACGAGGATGGTACTGCCACGGTTTCTTCCATTCTTTCAGTTTTATCAAAACCAAAAGAAAAACTGTTTGCCATCGGGCCAAACCCGGCCTCTGACCGGCTCAATGTATTTCTGGGTGATAATTCCGATGTGCTTACATTGTCCATTATCCATCCAAATGGTCGCATACTGGCAGAAAAGCAGGTTTCGAGAAACCCGAAAGCCACTTTCGACCTGACCGGATATTTGCCCGGCACCTACCTGATCAGGATCGGCAACAGTCAGGCTGCGCAGACTTACAGATTTGTAATTTCAAAATAGATTAACAATTCCCGTCCTGCCGGTACACGTTCGCGCCGGCTGGCGGGAATTGCTTTTGCTAGGTCGTTTCAATCGTCGCCGCAATCCAATCCCTCACAATAATCGGCAACGCCTCCCGGCCGGTTTCCACAGCTGCCGCGTTTTTAAAAGAAGCGATCGCCCGGTCATTTTCCCTCCACATCAGCAGACCGGAAGGGTCTAGCACAAGCCTTTCTTTGGGCTGCTCCTTCACCTTCGCTCCACGGTGAAAAACGATCTGGATTTGCTTAGGAGGCTGAATCCGCATCGTGATCCTGTCCTCAGCGCCTACCGAATAGTTGGGGCCATTCCATTTGATATTTTCTTGCAGCAATGCACTGGCCTCCAGAATAATCAGGCGCAGCGCTTCAATCTCCGACCGGAGCGGATGATGAAGTTCGTCTAAAAACCGGGTAACGTCTGGATTCACGGGCATTGGTCAGGAAAGTTAGTGGTGATATTAAAAACCGATATGCTAAATAGCCTGGCAAAACCGTATCGTATTGCCGTCCGCGTCAGTAACGTAAAATTCCCTCCGACCCCACGTCTGATCCACCGGCCCCTGATGCACGGGCGACCCGGCCTTATGCGACGTATCCAGCCCTCGCTCCTTGTACTTCGCGAACAATGCATCCACATCATCCACCCAAAAATAGACTACCGACCCGAAAAGGGTTTCGCGCTCTGACGTGGTTATTTGCATATTCCAGCCATCTCTGCCAAGATCCACCACCGGCGACCCGGCGTGATCGTTGGGATCGGTCATGACGAAGTCCAGCACCCCGGTATAGTACCGGATAGCCTCGGCCATATTTGTGATTTTGAATAGGGGGACGATCATATGAATCAGATTTCTTTCATCGGTATTATAAGAATCTGGACTTAATTATCTCCTATATTACATTTAAGTAAATTGAATATAATCATGAAATCAACCAGAGGCCTACATTGCCGCCGGCTGTCATTCAACTGAGATTCCTATCCCTATAATGCCACCGTCCTGGTTGAAATCCCGATCCGGTTCAGGAAATTGATGTGGCTGATGCAGATCATCATATCACCGATCTCACCCGTCGTGAAATGGGCTTTGGCACTTTCATAGGTTTCGTCGGCAACCCCGTCCACGGAAATATGCGTGATCTCTTCCGTCAGTTGCAGGGCCACCCTTTCGCTTTCGCTGAACAGCGGGCTTTCTTTCCACGCCGAAAGCGCGAATATCCTCCGGGCAGACTCCCCGAGTTGCAGGGCCTCGGTGGTGTGATAGTCGATACAATAGGCGCATTTGTTGATCTGCGAAGCGCGGATTTTGATCAGCTCGATCAGGCTGCGGGGAATGGATGAAGCGTATACCCGCTTTTCGATGGCGGCCATGTGCGTCCAGTATTGTGGTTCTTCTTTCCAGACGTCCAGGCGATGTTTAACAACTTTTTGCATGATTGACATGATTTTGTTTTCTGTTACAAAATTCGCCAGGCACGCGGAGGAACTTCTTAAACTGGTTTAAGAAAGGAATTTCTTCCGGATTTCACTGAGGTATTCGGGCGTAAAACCCAGGAAAGAAGCCATCAGATATTGCGGTACCCTTTGCAGGAAGGCTGGATATTTTTTACTAAAATCGTGGTACAAGTCCTCTTTCGACATCTCGTAAGTCTTGCGTATCCGCATTTGCGAGGCGGCATACGCGCGCTGGAAAACGGCGTGAAAGTATTCGTTGAGTTCAGGAAATGCCGATAGCATGTCCCGTTGTCGCTCGGCGGAAATCGCGAGTACTTCGGTCGCCTCGATGGCGCGGATGGAAAACTGCGCGGTAGCGCCATCCTGGAAAGCCATAAAATCGCTGGCCCACCAGTTCTCCAATGCGAAGTCGATAGTTTGTTCCATGCCGTTCTGCCGGAGGTAAAACAAATGCACACATCCTTTCACGATAAAAAACTTCTCCTGGCAGCGGTGTCCTTCTTCAAGCAGCAGTTCCTTTTTCTTGAAGGACCTCGTCTCAAAGAAATCCCCGATCGAATCCAGTTTATCTGGCCTTATCGAAGAATGTCGGGCAATATGGGTAATCAGCTGGTGCATATGCATGCGTCCGTCTTTTGTGCGGGAGCAAAATTACGGCATTTGGGCTTTGCGCGAATCGGGAGGGAAAAAATATGCGTTTTCGTGCACGCACCGCAAATCATCCTGGGAGAAATTACTAAATTCGTTTTTCTCAAGATATTCTCATGCGCGACGACGACCATCTTTATGATCTGGAATTGTACAGCCTCGCAAAGTCAGGCGATGAAAACGCCTTTACGATGCTGTACCGCCGCCATTGGCAGAGCCTCTTCAATGGGGCTTACAAGCGGCTGCAATGCAAAGACCAGTCGCAGGACATCGTCCAGAACATATTCATTGATTTCTGGGAAAGAAGAAATTCCGTGGATGTGGGCAACGTGCAGGCCTACTTGCATACCGCAGTGCGTTTTCAGGTATTCAAATACACTGCCCGGCAGCCTCAGAATGCGCAATTGCTGAATAGTTTCGAAGCGAGCCTGGCTGCCGCAGGTCACGCTGACGACGCGGTGCTGGAAGAAGAAATCCGCACGCTCCTGGGCTTGTGGATCGAAGCCCTGCCATTCAAACGCCGCGAAATCTTCCTGCAACACTACTTCGAGGGACTGTCCACCTCAGAAATCGCGACGCGGCTCAACATCGCCCAGAAAACGGTCCAGAACCAGCTCAATACCGCTACAATCGAGCTCCGGACGAAGTTTGATAAAATTTTGTGTCTCGACATGATCGCATTCGCAATACTCTTTCAGTAATCTCGTCTGAGGGTTTTTATTCGGCGTTTTTGAAAAAAAATAGAAAAAACCCTGATCCAATTTGGGAGTAAGGGTGATGTTTCGGTACATGTGTCAGAGAACGGCACCGAAACTGCCGTCCGCCCCTATCATGAAAGCATTTGAAGCCAAGGAGGATTTCCTCAAAATGGTCCGGAAATACCTGAACGGCAGCGCCGGCAAAAAGGAGCGGGCATTCGTGGAAAAGTTTTACGAAAGCCAGGATAACGGGCACGACGTACTCGACCGGTACACCGATCAGGAAAGGGCAGCGCTGGGCCGGGAAATGGAGGAAAATATCCTTCGAGGCATTTCGGCAAGCCACGAAAGAAAGCTTTTGCCATTTGCGTGGCCAAGGTTCGCCGCTGCGGCGGCGGTGGTGCTGATGGTCCTTGGCGGGCTGTTCTACCTCCGGCAGCAACCCCAAACAGCCCCCCGCCAAATTGCCGCGAAACCGACAGACTTCGCGCCGGGAGGCGAACACGCCGTGCTCACATTAGCCGACGGCTCGACGGTCGTACTCGACAGCGCCAGCCAGGGACGCATTGCCAGCCAGGGGAATGCAACCATCATGAAAAATGGCGACGGTGAGCTGGCTTACCAAGTCAGTAAAAACGACCAAAAGATAGCCGGCATGAATACGATCAGCACTCCGGCCGGCGGGCAATACAGCATCTGGCTCCCCGATGGCAGCCAGGTGTGGCTGAATGCGAAGTCGTCGATCACCTTCCCTACTGCTTTTTTCGACAAAGAACGCCGCGTGAAGGTGCAGGGTGAAGTGTATTTTGAAATTAAAAAAGACCAGGGCAAGCCGTTCGTAGTGGATGTAGACGGAAAGCAGCAGGTGATCGTTACCGGGACGCATTTCAACGTGAACGCCTACGCCGACGAGCCGGAAATACGCACCACGCTGCTGGAAGGTGCCGTGAGTGTGGCGGGCGCAAATACCGAAAACCTGCAACTGATACCCGGCGAGCAGGCCAGCCTCCGTGCCAACGGTCGTTTCAGCAAGGCGCCGGTGGACGTGACGGAGACGATTGCCTGGAAAAACGGGCTTTTCCAGTTCCGCGAAACATTCCTCGCGACGATCATGCGGGATATCGGGCGATGGTATAATGTAGAGGTGACCTACCCCGAAGGCATTCCGCAAAAGCGGTTTTCCGGCAAACTGCGGCGCAATTCCAAAGCGTCCGAAATACTCGAAATTTTGAAGTTTGCCGGTGTAAATTTCCGTATCGAGGGCAGCGAATTACCAGGGTACAGCGGCAGGATTGTCGTGCTGCCCGCAGAAAAGAACCTATAATCCAGTCTGTTTTTTCACTTAACCTACCATTTAATGACAGCACATTTACGAAGCCCCTAGCCCCACTCCCCGGTTACAGAAAAAAACCGCAGACGTGCTCGAACCACATCTACGGCGACGTTCAGGCTAACCGCCACGGCATTGCCGTGCAAGAATCTCACATCTTTTATTAACCCAAACTTTGTAAAAGTAATGAATTTTCATTCACAAGGGAAGACTGTGCCCGATGCACAGACGGGTTTCCTGTGCCTGCCAAACGGGCCTGCGAAACCATTGCGCATCTCAACGTTATCTAAGCACCAGATCATTATGCGCCTCAACCTAATCACGATCATGCTGATCGCCCTGCTGGTCCGCGCCCAGGCAGGGAGTTTCGCGCAACCGATTACGCTCTCTGAGAAAAATGCGCCCATCGAACGCGTTTTCGGCGTAATCGAGGCGCAAAGCGGACACGTATTTTTCTACGACAGCGAAGACGTACACGGCCTGAAAGTGAGCGTCAATATGAAGAATGCGTCCCTTCAGGAGACATTGCGGCAATGCTTTCAGGGCTTGCCGCTGGCCTACAAGATCGTAGACAAGACGGTGGTAGTACGAAGGCTCGAAAGCCCGGTCAAAAAAGCCGCGGAACCGCAGCCCGTTTCGCTGATCCGTGAGATCCAGGCGGAGATCAGGGTAAAAGGAAACGTGCTGGACGACAAGGGCGATGCGTTGCCGGGCGTAAGTGTACTGCTCAAAGGATCGAGCCAGGGTACCTCCTCGGATATCGATGGCAACTGGGAACTGTCGGTACCCGACAAAGGGGCGATCCTGGTATTCAGCTTCGTTGGCTTTACGACCCAGGAAGTGACCGTCGGCAGCCAGTCTGTAATCAATATCACAATGGCCCCCGACATTCGCGGGCTGGAAGAATTGGTAGTGGTGGGTTATGGTGCCCAGAAGAAGGTTAACCTGACCGGTGCCATTACGTCGGTCAATTCGGTGGATTTGAACAACCAGTCGGCTTCAAACCTCTCTAACACACTCGCGGGCCGTGCGCCGGGGGTGAACGTGACCAACACATCCGGGCTCTCGGGCGCGTCCTCGTCCATACGCATGCGGGGAAGTTTCGGCGATCCGCTTTACGTGATCGACGGCATCGTGCGCGACAAGGAGGCATTCGATGTACTGGAAGCCAACGAGATCGACCAGATGAACTTCCTGAAAGATGCGGCTACGGCATCCATTTACGGTTCGCGCGCGGGTAACGGCGTTGTGATGGTGACGACCAAATCGGGCGTTCAGCAGAAGCCAACATTTAATTTTCAGTCAAACTACTCTACCAACCGGCCTACCCAGACGCTCCTTTCCGACCTGACAACCGCCGAAGACGAGCTCATTTACCAAAACCGGGTGGCACAGTTCAATGGCACGCCGATCCCGAACGGGCAGCGGGAGTTTGATTATTTCAAGGACAAGCGCTACAACGTCCACGATTTTATCTGGCAAAACCCATATAGCCACCGGCATTCGCTGAGCGTATCGGGCGGCGACAAGAAGATTACCTATTATTCATTGCTGAGCTACAGGGGCGAAGAAGGGTCTTACAAAAGCCTCGAAAACGGCAAGTTCAACATGCGCACCAACGTAACGGCCCAGATTAACGATGCCGTGAAAGTAGGGCTCAACATTGCCGCATACCAGCAGAATTTCGACCGCTTTTACTGGCCGTTCACGGGCGACGACGACTTCGATGTGTCGGATTTGTACCGGGTGACATTCAACTGGCCTAAACTGTACCCCTTCTACACCACGGCAGACGGCACACCGGCCAACTACCCGACGGCCTACCCGGTACAAACACCGATGGGCAGCTGGCAGGCATGGAGCGTGATCGACCAGGTGATCGGCGACCGGTATATTAAAACACGCAACCGAAACCTGAACTCGGTCCTTACCCTGGATATCAAGCTCGACAAACTCATTCCCGGGCTTTCCACGAAGGTGATCGGCAATTACATCGCCGAGGACTACATGCGGAAGAAGTACATGACTTTCCAGAAAAACTATGTTTTCAACCAGGCAGACCCGAATGGCAACCGCTTCATCCCCGGGGCACCCGACGAGAGCAAGATCAATATTTTCACATTCAGCCAGAACCAGCCATCCCTGAATTACAATATTTCCACGGGATGGAGCTACCAGTTCGACTGGTTCCTGAATTACAGTCGTACTTTCGGGAAACACGGCGTAGACGGCCTGATGGTTTTTGAGCAGGCACAAAATGGCTACTACTCGGCCACCGCACAGCTGGAAGAGCCGCTAACGGCCTATGACCAGCCATTTGTATACTCTACCGACACCCAGCGCCGCAACGGCTCGGCCTATGAAGAGATCGGCGCCAGAAGATCCTGGATCGGGCGGTTCAACTACAATTTCGACAGCCGGTACATTGCCGAGTTCTCGTTCCGCTACGACGGCAACACGCTTTTCCCGAAAGGAAAGCGGTGGGGCTTTTTCCCGTCGGTGTCGGCGGCATGGCGCATTTCGGAGGAGCAGTTTATGAAAAACAGCACGTCCTTCCTCGACGATCTCAAATTGCGTCTCTCCTACGGAACGACTGGTAACGACCTGAATGTGAACAATGAAAAGATCAATCCGTTCTCGTACAGCTACCGGTACCAAAATGCGGGCAGCTACATTTTCGGGGACAAACTTTACCAGAGTATTGCGCCGGGTGCTACGCCTAACCCCAACCTCACCTGGGCGACATCAACGACCTACAATGCCGGTCTCGATTTTGGCTTTCTTAAAAACCGGCTTTACGGAACGCTGGATGTGTTCCTGAAGAAAGAAACGAACATCCTCGGCTCGCGCGTGGTAACGCTACCCGACAACTACGGCCAGAGCCTCGCGCCTGAAAACTACGCGGCACGGTCGTGGCGCGGCGGCGAGCTGTTCATGGAATGGCGCGACAAGGCGTTCGATAACAAGGTGAACTACTCCATTAATGCCAACATCGGCTATTCCAAAGACCGCTGGGATATCCTCGACGAATCGGCGGCATTCCAGCCCGGCGGCAACCGCCATTTCCAGAGCCAGGTAGGCCAGCCGGCCAACCGCATCATCGGTCTGAAAACCATCGGTATGGTTCGCACGCAGGACCAGCTGGATGCGCTGCTTGCCTCGGGTCTGAAACAATATGGGCGTAATCCTTACCTGGGCGGGCTCTATTTCGAGGATTTCCGTGGGGATGGCTACACGCCGGGACCCGACGGCAAGATCGACGGGAATGACATCCAGGTACTTTCCACCAATGCGACGCCCCGTATCAATTTTGGTTTTGGGTTGAATGTTTCTTACAAAGGCCTGGCCATCAGCTCGCATTTCCAGGGCGTGGGTGCTTACGACCGCATTATCAGCAACCAGGAAGGCGAAGGGATGCGGCAGCACGGCGGTACGGTGAGGCCCTACTACCCTATCTGGGCCGACGACGTCTGGACTCCCGAAAACCCCAATGCAAAATACCCGCGGCCGATCGGGCAGAACTGGTACGAGTCGGGTACCGGGGCAACTTCCTTCTGGATACGCAACGGCGCCTACCTGAGGCTTAAAAACCTGAACATTGCCTACAATATCCCGAAAAAGTGGGCATCCTTGCTCAAACTGGGCAGCCTGCAAGTCTACGCGAACGGCACCAACCTGTTTGCGATTTCCAAAGTGAAGGAATTCCACGATCCCGAACAGAAGAACTACGACTCGTTCCCGATCATGAAAACCTATACCGTTGGTCTCGATCTCAAATTCTAAGCTGAAAAAGATATGAAGAAAATATTATCCCTGATCATCGGTATCTCGCTCTTCTGCGCATCCTGCAACGATGTGCTCGACGTGGAGGATATCAGCAACTACAACCCGGAACTCGTTTGGAACGACGCCAACCTGGCCAATGCCTACATGGCTAACCTGTACCCGATGTTCGGGAACTGGAATACCGGTGCGGATGCTTTGAGCCAGCAGCTGGCGGGCATTAACTTCTATTCCGACCGCATCACCATCACCAATGGAGAGTTCAAGCTATGGAATTACGGACGCATCCGGCTGATCAACCAGGCGATCGTCGACGTGAACAAAGGAAGGCTTTCCGATGCTGTGAAGGCCGGCATTACCGCCCAGGCCCTTTTCATGCGTGCTTACACGTATTTTGAAATGGTGAAATTCCACGGCGGCATTCCCTACATTACCGTCCCGCAGGACCGTTATGAAGACGAACTCGCCGTTCCGCGCAATTCCACGGCAGAATGTTTCGATCTGATCGTGAAGGACCTCGATCAGGCGATTGCCGCCCTGCCGAAAAGGATCGCCCCTACTTCCGGCGACTTCGGCAAGATCGACGGCAACTTTGCGCTGGCATTCAAAGCGAAAGTGTTGTTATGGAAAGCCTCCCCGCAGTTCAATCCCGCGAAGCCATTCAGCAATTCGTATTGGGCGGCGGCTTATGAGATCAATAAAAAGGCATATGAAGAACTGAAAGCACAGGGTTACGGGCTGGTCGATAACTATTCGGATATCGCGCTGGTGGAACGGGGCAAAGAGTCTATTTTCACGGTTATCAATTCCTACCCGAATAAAGTTGCTTCCTGGGACAACGGCGTCCGCCCCGGTTCGGAAAGCCGCGGCCCGGCGTCGGCGGTACCAACCTGGGAGTTCATCAAGGAATACCCTATGAAGGACGGGAAGATGTTCAACGACCCGAGCGGCAAGTATCACAAAACCGAAGAAGCATTGCTGCAGAGCTTCTGGAAAGACCGCGATCCCCGCTTCGACAAATCGATCGTCTGGAATGGCAAATTGTACGAAGTTTCGGGGAAAGCCGGAAAACGGCAGTATACCGCATTGGGCGTCGCGCATGAGCTGGATGATTTCGGGATTAACCCGAAAGCGGGCGTCAACTCCACCAACCTCGACCGTTATACAGGCTTTTTTGTTCTCAAAAACAGTCTATTGAAACTGGCGCAGGCGGAAGTACAGCAATATGACCTGGATTTCGTGGTGATGCGTTTTGCCGAAGTAATGCTCAACTATGCCGAAGCTGCCAACGAAACAGGCAAGATCGCCGAAGCGCTCGATATCCTCAAACAGATCCGTAAACGTGCCGGTATCGAACCCGGCGCCGACGGGAACTACGGCATTTCGGCAACCACTGCCGCCGCCATGCGGGAAGCGATCCTGGCCGAACGCAACGTGGAATTTGCATTCGAAGGCCACCGGTTCTACGATCTGCGGAGGCTCCGCATGCTCGACCGCCTCGACGGCACCACCAAACACGGCGTGGAAGCGATCGCAATCCTGCCTAACGGCCAGGAAATGCCTATCGGTGAGGCCCGCGAGAAAGCTAACAAATACGAGCTGGCCGAAACGAATTTCAAATACAGCCTGCTCCAAGTACCGCGGTCGGGCGTGAAGGTGAACGTGGTGCCGGACAAGTACTATTTCTTCCCTATTCAGCGCGATATCCTGGACAGGAACAAAAACCTGGAACAAAATAAGGACTGGGGAGGGACGTTCGATCCTACGTTGCCATAACAGGCCCGATTCACTCACTTTTATCAAAGCCGGAAACGTTTTCTTCCGGCTTTGACGTTCGTTGTGGAATGAAATCAGTAATTTCGCAACCGTCCGCTTGATCAATCACGGGCTTTAAGACTAAACTTCCTTACAAAATGAAATTTGCTATCCACGCGTTAGTCGCCAGCGCATCACTGGCCTTTGCGCCATCCCTTTCGATCGCCCAGCAGGCTGCGACCGGCGGCCCCGCGGCCGGAGCACCGGTCGAGACCAAGAAACCCAACTCGGAATACAAGTCCGCATTCGCAGGCCAAACCCGCATTGGCTCGGTCGTGACCAAAACCCCGTATGAAGGAAAAGTACTGACATCCTCTCTCGAAAGACCCTGGGGAATAGCAGTCCTGCCCGACGGCAAGTTTCTGGTGACGGAAAAAGGTGGTACGATGCGGATCGTTTCTGCTACCGGAGAAGTTGGAAAACCCATCGACGGCGTCCCCAAAGTGAACAGCGACGGCCAGGGCGGCTTGCTCGGGATTACCCTTGACCCGGCATTTGCTCAAAACAGAATGGTATACTGGGCGTTTTCGGAGCCGCTTGCCGATGGAAACCTGACAGCCGTAGCCAAAGGCAAACTGTCTGCCGACGGCACAAAGCTGGAAGGTGTGAAAGTCATTTATCAGGCAACCCCTGCCTATAAAGGTACCCTCCATTACGGCGGCAGGGTAAAATTTGCGAAAGACGGAAACCTCTTCGTATCGACCGGCGAGCGTTCCGACCTCGTTACCCGCCCGCAAGCGCAGGATCTCAACTCCGGCCTGGGTAAGGTGATCCGCATTACAACAGACGGAAAGCCGGCCAAAGGAAACCCGTTCATAGGCAAGGCAGATGCCCGTCCTGAACTGTATTCGTACGGCCACCGCAACGTCCAGGGCCTGGCGATCAACCCGGTTACGGGCGATTTGTGGGAAACAGAATTCGGCCCGAGAGGTGGTGACGAGATCAACCGTGTATTGCCCGGCAAAAACTACGGCTGGCCTACGATTACCTATGGAATCGAATACAGCGGCAAGCAAATCGGCGACGTCATTCAGCAAAAAGAAGGAATGGAACAACCGGTATACTATTATGACCCGGTTATTTCCCCCAGCGGCATCACCTTCTACGACGGCAAGCAAATCCCCGAGTGGAAAAACAACCTGTTCATCTCGTCGCTCAGCGGCATGCACGTTTGCCGCATTGTGCTCAAAGACAACAAGGTAGTTGGTGAAGAAAGACTTCTTTCCGGTGAAAACCAGCGTTTCCGCGACATTACCGAAGGGCATGACGGAGCGCTCTATGCCGTTACCGATCAGGGAAGGCTTTATAAAATCGGTAAGAAATAGTTTCGCGGAGCATCCCTCCAAAAAAACATAATCGACCCCGTCACCCGTCGGATCGACAACAGCACCCGCGTTGCCGATCCGACGGGTGCTTTGCTTTAAGAGGATTTGGTACGCTTATTGCTAGTCATATGTGTATATAAACAATGACCGGTATGGAGGATCTAAAACCCATTGTTAAGCAGGTTATCAAAATCTGGCGTCTGTATAAAACACAGCAACTGGCGTTGACGGTTGCGATGCGTCAGGAAATACCGTTCCGTCTGCGAAAGTTGCTGAGCCGCGATTATATGGTTTGTTCTGTGTTGAAGAAAGAAATGGCAAACCTTTACGATGCGCTCAAATGCTGCATGCAGGATGCTTGCATTATGCGTCCCGATACAAAGGCAATCATGGTGGTGGACGTGAAAGGCAATGTGGATCTGGCACTGGAAAAAATCGTCCAGGTGCACCGGCAGATTATCTCGGAATACGAAATGTTATTTGTCCTGGCAGACGGTTCGGGCCTGGACCTGCCGATGCTCCGGCAGCATCGCAAGCAAATGGCGAAAATGAGCGGTGATCTTTCGGCCCAATCAAATAGAATGGAACCGGAAGATCAACACAACGGCCATATTTCCCTGGCGCACTGACGGCACCCGTGGCGGTTACCGTACCTCCCATTTGACTTTTCCCTGGAACGGATCGGTAGCCACCACATATTTGCTCCCCTTTTTCACGAGCACAAGCTCCATTACACTTTGCTGGCCGGGTAAAAAAAGCTGCACTTTTGCGGAATCACCAATACCATAACTGGTCAACTCGATCCGCGACCAGTCGATATCGCCAGTAGATTGCGCGAGTTTGACGTGCGGAAGCACCGCTCCCTCGCGCACCATGATTACGACGTCCAGTTCTGCGGTTGCGATTTCATGCCAGCCGCTTCCGTAGGTTTTACCGGTTTGGTAATCGGTCCATTTCCCTTTTGGCAAGTACACATTGCGTGTCTTCCCGGTCTCGAAAAGCGGGGCAACCAGCAGTTCCGAACCCAGCATGTATTCATTATCGACCATCCAGGCACCCGGATCTCCGGGAAATTCCACGAGCAATGCACGCACCATCGGGAGCCCCTTTTCCGAAGCGAGCTTCGCTTGTGTATAAATGTAAGGCATGAGTTTATACTTCATTTCCACCGCCTTTCTGAAATAGTTCTGAAAGTCCTCGCCATATTCCCACGGCTCCTTGGGCGCCTGCCCGTGCGTGCGGCTATGCGAGGCGAGCAATCCCATGGGCAGCCAGCGACGGTAGAGGTCTTCCGGTGTTTTCAGGGTAAACCCGCCTATATCGTGGCTCCAAAATGTAAAACCCGATAATCCGAGCGATAAACCGCCCCGAAGCTGTGCCTCCATTCCCTTGTTGGTCGTTTCGGCATCGCCGCCCCAGTGAATGGGGTATCGCTGGCTGCCGGCCCAGGTGCTCCGTGCCCAGATGATGTTATCGCCGGTCATTTTGCGCGTCAGTTCGGAAACGATCTTATTGTAACGCAGCGGGTAGAGGTTATGCTCGTAAAAGCCCGTTCGCCCGGATGCATATACGCCCGACAATGGCGCCGCCTCGCCAAAATCGACCTTAATAGCCGAAACGCCCAGTTTCAGCAGCCCGGCAATTTTATCTTCATACCATTTTACCGTATTCGGATTCGAGAAATCAAGCACCGCGTCCTCGTAAGGAAGCGTGCCGTTGGCATTTTTAACGGCCAGACCGTTTGACACAATTTCAGGATAAAGGTCATTTTTTGGAACAAAATAAGGCAACTGCCAGAGCGATGTGCGAAAACCCTGCTTTTTCAAATCGGCGATCATGCCTTCGGGGTCCTTGAAACGGCTCGGCGCGAAGCGATAATCGCAGCGCCAGTCGGTTTCGAACCAGCCGGTGTCGAAATGGATAACGTCGGAAGGAATGCGGTTCTGGCGGAGTTTGGCGGCCACATTCCGGCCATCCTGCTCGGAGAAATAGGTAATGCGGCTCATCCACAATCCAAACGACCATAATGGCGGCATGGAAGCCTTGCCGGTGAGGTCGGTGTAAGCGTCGAGAATGTCCTTCGGCTGGCCGAGAAATACAAACAGGTCGAGGTTCTCATCGCCGATCTGCATCGCATTCGACTCTCCGTAAGTAGCCCCGAAATCACAGGTAATGGGCGACGTGGTGTGCATGAACATCCCGTAGCCGCGCGAGCTCATATAAAACGGGATCGGCTTGTACATGGTTTGGGTTTCGACGCCGTTGGGGTCGTGCGTCCAGAGTACCAGTTTCTGCCCGTTTTTATCCAGCCGGGTAAACGACTCACCGCAGCCGAATATCTTTTCATCCGGCGAAATCGAAAACACCGCCGCCACGCTGCGCGAATAGTCGGAAGCCCTGCGGACAAACGAAAAGGGCAATGTCGGCGTGTAGGAAGCCTTGCCGTCGGCCTGGCTCCGGGTTTGGGTCAGAATTTTGCCGTTCGCATCGCGGATGAGGATTTTCCAGGGATTTTCATAAATGGTCACCGAACCATAGGCGCCGGTGTACTGATGCCCCCCGCTGATCTTGCTATACTTCCATGAAGCATCCTTCGCTGGCTCGCCCGCGAGCATGAGCGATGCGCCCGGTACAGGCCCGTGCGCACCCGTGCTCGCGCGGATACGCACGGTACGCGGGGAGGTAAATTCAATGGAAAACGGTAAAACAGGGTCCTGAGCATATTCGATGGCCGGAAACTCGTTGCTGAACGCACGTTTGTAGCTCAGCATCGAGTTGTTGAAGTTGTGGGCCGCAAACGGTTCATTTCTTTTCCATTTGATCTTGCCCGAACCGGTAGCCGGATCGAATGCCGCCAGGCTGTCGGCTAAGAAAATCGTATTGGAGAAATCCCGGAAATCGCCGCTGATGTCGACAGGTTCGTTGACCAGCTTGCTATGCTGAGCGCTCCCAGGCTGGGCATTGGTACTGAAACCGGTGAGCATCAGGAATAATAGGAAGATGCTGTGAGCACTAAGCTGTAAGCTGTAAGATCTGTTGCGGATTGGATGCTTTAAGAGGTACATGGAGTGCTTTTCAAATGTGATGCCCGGTATCAGCGGACAATGATTTTTCTGACAGCCGACTGCCCTGCTGGCCCTGTGAGCCTGATCAGGTAAATGCCAGCCACGAACTTCCGGCCGATTACGGCTTCCCGCTGCGATTTTTGCAAGGTTAAGCCAGTCGTTGCAGCGGCCGAAAATGTATTCACGCGTAATGCTGTTGTCATAGCCGCCATTAATGGTTTTCACACCATTGGCTTCCGGAAAATTGTAATTACGGTCGAAAAAGACGCGGTGGAGCTGAACGAATTTACGTCATCGTGCGTCCCCGACCATATCTCCGGCTCGTTGTCCATATTCCAATAGCGATTTGTCCGGCCACCGGCATCGCTCCCAGCAATAGGATTGCGAGTGCTCTACCGATGGCGGATAATGTATTTTTTGGCATTGTACCTATTTTTTCACGATCCGGAAATTGTCCACGCTACCGTTGAAGGAAGCAATGGCCACATCCGGCGTACCGAACGATACTTTCAGGTCGGTGATTTTGGATACGTCCGCAATCGTTGAACCCGAAGCGCTTTTGAACTCGGAAAGCTCGATAACCGCGGTTTTCCATCCGTTGGTCTGATAGCCTGTCGAAGCATATTCAGTGGAATTCCAGGGCTGGAATGCATACACATATTCCGTGCCGCCCGCGCCGATGGTAATGTCGTATTTCCCGGCTTTCCACGGTTCTGCAATGTTATGCTCGAATTTGAATTGCCTGCTCCCCGCGTCCCCCGCCGGTAGTTTGAACTCGAAATAGCAGGTCGAGAACACCCAGCCGTCGTTATAGCCGGTAGCGGGTAGTTTGGTTTGCTTTATCCTTGAAAACTTGCCCGAAATGGCCTGTGCGTCCGTAGCGGCAATGATCGGCGCACCTCCCCAGCATACTGCCGATCCCCAGGTAGTAGCGGGAACATCGAAATTGACCATATTACCTGTGAGGTCGTTCATTTTGAAGGTGGTTTTGGCAGTACCAAACTCCCCTTCCACGCTGATGACATCCACCGCCGCCGTAGCGGGCATTTTGGCAGTAATCTGTTTTACGGTGGAGCTCACAACCTGCAAAGTGGTGCTGCCGAGCTTCACCGATTTGATATTATAGAAGTAATCCCCGTTGATCACGACGGTCCCGTTGGCCTTTACAAACTCCGAATACAAGCCCGAAATGACCGGTACCGGCGCAGTCAGCACAAAATCATAGGTTGCCTCACCGCCTTTGGTAAGCACCTTGATCTTGTTCGGCACCCCGGCATCCACCGCTTTGGTAGGCGCGTTAGCCGGGATGGTGACGATGATGTTCGAGTTGCTACCCAATGCGGAGTTAAAACTCGCTTCGAAATCATTGAAATATACTTTCAGAACACCGCCCAGGTTCTGGCCCTGGATCACGATCAGGCTGCCCGGTTCGGCGGCGGTCAGCGAGCTGTCGGCTTTCGCGGGATCGAGCAGGCGTACATTGCTGATGGCCGGCGCGCCGTTGATGTCATCGTCGTTACAGCTCTGGAACGACAGCAGCATACCTGCCGCCAGCAGCAGCCCCAGCGCCGTTTTGCATATATTTTTCAAATTCATTGTGGTCAGAGATTTGGGTTAATCAACTAGCTTGCTGAAATCAAAAGCGACCGGCTCGTTCTTCAACGAAGGCGCATTCACGATCTCACTTTCAGGGAACGGCAGGTACAGCGTGGCTTCGGTCAGCGGATAGTATTCGGCCGGCGAGTATGTCACGGTGTATTTTTTAGGATTGATAGAACCCGCCGCGTAGGTCATCGTATAGTTTTCCTTGTGCTGCGCAGCCGTGTAAGCGATCGCTTTGGCAGGATTGAAATAATACCAGCGCACGACCTCGTTCCAGGAATTGCCCTCAAACACCGTCTCCACCCGTCTCTCCCTGAAAATATCCTCGAAGGTGAGCGAAGTTTTCGCAGGCATACCCGCTCTTTTGCGCACCGCATTAAAGTACTGCAATGCCTTGGCGTCGGCTGTGGTGGCGGCATTGCCCAAAACGGCGTCGGCGTAGATCAGGTACACTTCCGCGAGGCGCAGCATGTAAGAGTTGATATTCGCAGCCATGAAGCCGCCCAGCCCGCCATTGTCGGCCGGTGAGCCTATAATGTACTTTTTAATGGCCGACAATGCAGCCGGACGATTGTATTTCAACCCGCCGGTCGCTTTCTGGATATTCGGGTAAACATCGGTATCAAACATCGCGATCGACTTTCTGCGTAATGAATCTGCCGGGTTTTCGGTAAAATACTTCACGAGGTCGGCCGACAGCCCCTGTGCCGCACCCCAGCCGTCGCCTGTGCCGGTAATGTTGGCATCGTAGGCAAAATACGCCTGGAACGAGTTGTTCACGCCCCAAGGGCTGCTCACAGGCATCCACTGGAGGGAGAAAAGGCTTTCCGGGTTGTTCTTCGAAGCATTGTTGTTCGCGCTCTCGAACAGCTCCGCATATGTAGGTGCGAGCGAGAGGCCGCTTTGGGTGATCACGCTTTCAGCATAGTATTTCGCGCTGTCCAGGTCCGATTGCTTACGGGTACCGTTCTGGTTCAGGCCTGAGCGCATCAGGTACATGCGTGCGAGCATTCCCTGGGCAGAATACTTGGTCAAACGGCCCTGCACTGCCGTCGCCGGCAGGTTTTCGGCGGCGAAGCGGTAGTCCTGGATAAGGAGTTTCCACACGTCGTCGATCCGGTTGCGGACGGGCGGCGTGTTGAGCTGCGCCACATTGTCGTAAACAATAGGAACAGCACCCCAGTTGGTCACCAGGTAATAATAGGCCGTAGCGCGCATAAAGCGGCATTCGCCCAATCCCTGCGCCTTCACGGCTGCCGAAGCGGTGCTGCCCTGGGCCTCTTTAATCGCCTTGTAGGCATTGTTGCTCTGCGCGATGATCTTGTAAAACGACTTGTAACCAGGCAATAGAGTACCGACGTCAGTCGATGGGATCGCATGCTTGATGTAGGCCGTGCGGTCATTGGAATTGAGGTTCCCGGCACGCGCCTCCTGGAATGCCATATTGGCCTTATCGTTGAAATCGAACCAGACGATGTTGTAGAGCGGCGCGGTCCCGGCCAGGATCTCGTCGTCGGTTTTGTAAAAGTTACCCGACGTGATCGCGTCCAGCGGCGGGCGGTCGAGGAAATCCTCGCTGCATCCCTGCATGAGCATCAGCGCTCCGATTGCAGCTATGAATTTGAATTGCATATGAATATTTTTTTAAAATTGACGTTAGACCGGTCGGCTTAGAAATCAGCCAGCAAACCGAATGAATACATGCGCACGGATGGGTAACGGCCCGTATCGATGCCGGCCATGACGGTGCCGCCGTAGTTGACCATCCCGATCTCCGGATCATAACCTTTGTACTTCGTGATCGTGAACAGGTTCTGCGCCCCCACCGAAGCCCGCAACCCTCTGATGAAGAAGTCTTTCAGCATCGATTTCGGGAAGTTGTAGGCGATCGTGATGTTTTTGAGGCGCACGTAGCTGCCGTCCTCGATGAAGTTGGTATTCATCCGGTTGTTGCCGTTCGGGTCGCCCGGTGCGATGCGCGGGATCGTGTACCCCGGATTGGTGAGCGTCACAGTCTCGGCATCGCCTGCATTGTAGCTGCTCGGCTTCGCGTAATTCGCTACCGATTTCCACTGGTTGCCAAACACACCTCCGTTACCCGGGATTTCGGCACGGTAGCGCGGGTAGTTGAGAATATCGTTCTTGAAGCTTCCGGTCAGGAATGCATTCAGTTCGAAATTCTTGTAGGTCATATTGTTGTTGAAACCGAGTGTAAATTTCGGCCACGGGTTGCCGATCACGGTGCGGTCTTCCGCATCGATCACGCCGTCGCCGTTCAGGTCGCGGAACTTGGTATCGCCCACCCAGCTGCCCGTTGCGGGGTTGATCGTCAATTGACCGTTAGAGGTCTGCACGGCATGGTTCCTGATATCGTTGGCATCCTGGAAAAGCCCGTCGGCGATATAGCCGGTGATCATACTGGCTGGCTGCCCTACTTCGGTTTTGAAACCTACGGAAGTCGCATTCCAGGTCGGCGTGATCGGGTTCAGGAGCGAGGTCACCTTGTTGCGGTCGAACGAGAGGTTAATCCCTGTTTTCCAGTAGAAGCCGCCTTTGTCGATATTCACGGTATTCAATGTAAAGCCTATGCCGCGGTTCTTCATCGAACCCGCATTCACTGCGGGCCAGCTCAGGTAACCCGCCGAATAGGCGATATCGCCGCCATAGGTAAATGGATAAGAGTTGACGGTAATCAGGCTGGTAATGTTCTTGATATACGCATCCACGATCAGTTCCACCCGGTTGCCGAACATGTGCAGGTCAAGCCCCCCGTTGATCACGTCGTCCTTTTCCCAGGTAAGGAACTCATTGGCGAAATTGGAGGCCAGGAAGCCCGTTCCCCAGCCCGTAGGCACGGTTTGCAGGGTCGAGAAGATTGCATTGCCACCGCTGCCCTGGTTACCGGAGCGCCCCACCTCGAAACGCAGTTTCAGGTCGTTGATCTCCTTTACATTTTTCAGGAAAGGCTCCTCCGAAACACGCCATGCCACCGACACCGCCGGGAAGTTGCCCCAGCGACGGCCTTCGCGGAATGCCGAGGAACCGTCCATCCGGTAAGTTCCCTGCAGGAAATAACGCTCGTTGAAGCTGTAATTGACACGGGCAAAATACGACTCCCGCGAGCCGGAACCTTTGCCGCTGTTGTTGCTCACATTTGAAATGACCGACGCATCCCCGCCCGAAAGCTCTTCAATGGTATTGGTAATGAACTTCTTGCGCGTACCTGTAAGCGACTCGTAGGTGAACGCCTGCGCCTCGTGGCCGGCCATGATGTTCACGCCGTGTTTTCCCAATTTCAAATCATAGGTTAACCGGCTATGCAGGCTCCACCAGTTGTTGGTATTCACAGAGCGGGTCGAGGTAGCCGCGTCCTGCGATACTACGTACCCCCCAATGGTATACGACGGGTGGAACGAATAGTATTTCAAAAATTCGGCGCTTCCGTTGGCTTCGGTGTGCCAAACAAGGTTTTTGGCCAGTTTCACATCCGCAAAAAGGCTTCCCAGGATCGAAGTACGGCGGTTGTAATCATTGTAGATCTTCGAGATCATCACCGGGTTCGTAAACTGGAACTGCGTAGAGGTAGGTCCGCCCCAGCTGCCGTCGGGGTTGGTTACCGGTACGCTGGGGTTCTGGTCGAGAGCGAGCTGGATAATGCCGCCATTGTTGGTATTAACTTTCTCCTCGGTAATACCCACGCTCATATTGGCACCGATTTTCAGCCAGTTACGGGTCTGGTTTTCCAGGTTCAAACGGCCATTGTACCGCTTGAAACCGGAACCTTCCACGATCCCTTTCTGGTTGAAATATTCTCCCGACAAGTAGTAGGTCGACTTTTCCGTACCTCCGCTGAGTCCCAGCGAATATTTCTGAAGGGTAGTAGGGCGGAAGAGCGCGCTCTGCCAGTCGGTACCATTGCCGAGCACCGACGGATCGGCGAACTGCGGCTCGGTAGCCGTGCTGCCCACCGCAGCGGCCTCGTTCCTGAACTGCGCATATTCCCGCAGGTTCATCACATCGATATGTTTGGGTTCCGCCTGCACCGTCACGAGTGAATTGAAGGTAATCTTCGCCTCGCCTGCCTTACCCCGCTTGGTGGTAATCATCACAACGCCATTGGCACCCACGGCGCCGTAAATAGCGGTTGCCGAAGGCCCCTGCAACACGTTGATCGTCTCGATATCGTCGGGGTTAATGCTGGAAAGGATGTTCGAAAAGCCCGTCGGGCGGTTGTTGGGGTCGTCCTTCATGTTATCCGGCTTGATCTGCACCCCGTCGATCACGTACAATGGCTGCGTGGTGCCCGTCAGCGAGCTCAGACCGCGGATCAGTACCGACGGTGCCGCCCCCGGCTGGCCGGAGTTCTGCTGCACCATCACATTCGCCGCACGGCCCTGCAATCCTTGTTCCAGGGAAGTATTAATGGTTTTACTCAAATCCTTGCCCGAAACCGTCACCTGCGAGCTCGAAACGTCGGTCTTTTTCATTTCCCCATAACCCACCACCACGACTTCATCCAGGGAGGAAATGCTTTCTTTCAGTTTAATATCAATTTTAGTTTTGTTTCCCACCGCCACTTCCTGCGTTTCATACCCGATGAAGGAAAACACGAGCGTGCTGCCCGAGGTCGCCTCGATCGAAAACGCCCCGTTGGTGTTGGTTGTCGTACCGTTGGACGTACCCTTTACCACCACACTCACGCCGGGAATACCATCGCCTTGCTCCAAGGCTGCGACCGTCCCCGTAATAACCCTTTTAGTTTCCGACTGTGCGAATGCACCGACGGCAGTAACCATGATCCCCAATGACAGAAGGAGAGGTCGTAGCAACCCGGCCAGAAAGCGCGAACGCCGCTTTACCCGCCTCGTTTCGTACAAATTTTGTTGCATGTTGTTTTGTTTTAAAAGTGACTATTTGTTCATCCCGATTTAGACATTTCCGATATCCCGGGGTTACGCACCGGACAATGGGACAAATCGAATGAATAGTTGGACAAATGTGTCACCTAAAAACATGCGGCAAGGGATCCAAATGTTTACAAATGGGGGATCATTTGTAAACTCCGGCAGAAAATCGGGCTATTTTTTCGCCTTTTATTCCAGTTTGAGGGAGTATTACGTGCAGAAGTCAATGAGCAGGCAATGAGCAGGTGATCACAAACGGATATGAGAGTATCCGGTTCGCTTCTTGTATTATTCTAACATTCGCGCCCCTGCCTGGTTTCTGCGGTACGCGGTCGGCAGCACCTGATACTCCTCCTTGAAGAGCTTGGCGAAGTACTTGGGGTTGTTGAATCCGACCTGGTAGGCGATCTCGGAGACTGTGAACTGACTCTTTTCGAGCAGGTCGGCGGCCCTGCGGATGCGTATTATACGGATGAACTCGATCGGCGTTTTGCCCGTCAGCGAAAGTATTTTTTTATACAAATAAACCCGGCTCATGGACATCGCCTCGCTCAGCTGCTCTACCGTATATTCGGCATTGGCCATGTTTTGCTCCACCACCTTCACGGCGCTGTTCACGAACTCCTCGTCCATTGAACGCACCGCCACGTCGGTCGGGCGGATCTCGACATGCTGCTGAAAATGCTTCTGCAACTGCTCGCGCTGCACGATCAGGTTCGAGATCCTGACCTGCAAAATATCCAGCCTGAACGGCTTGGTCACATAAGCATCGGCGCCGGTCTGGTATCCCTGCAATTGTTGCTCTTCCTCGGCCCGCGCGGTAAGCAGTACCACCGGGATATGCGAAATGCGCCGGTCCGTCTTAATCGTCCGGCAAAGCTCGATCCCGTCCATTTCCGGCATCATCACATCGCTCACGATCAGGTCCGGAATGTGTTCAAGGGCCATATCGAGGCCGGTTCGGCCATTAGCGGCTTCGAGTATCCGGTACTCTTTCTGAAATACTTCTTTGAGATACTCCCTGAATTCGTCATTGTCCTCCACGAGCAGGATTAATGACTTTTCTTTACCGGCCTTTTCCTCGGACAGGTCAACATCAATGGTTGCGGTCTCTCCAGGGCGCGCGTCCGCAGCCTGCACGGGTACCATACGCGCAAGGCTCTCGCGCAGGGGAACGGTAACCGTGAATGTGCTGCCCTTCCCCACCTCGCTTTCCAGATCGATCGTCCCTCCGTGCATTTTGATGAACTCCGCGGCAATGGAAAGCCCGATGCCGCTACCCTGGTTCATGATATGTCCGGGCATGGGGTGCTGGTAAAAGCGTTCGAAAATTTTCTGCTGAGCCTCGGGCGGAATGCCTATTCCGGAGTCTTCTACCCTGATTTCCAGGGCGTCTCCGCCCTCCTGCCCCAATGTCCGCAACCGTACCGTCACCTGGCCGTTTTCAGCCGTGAATTTGAACGCATTGGACAGCAGGTTGTACATCACTTTTGACAATTTATCCTGGTCAAAATCGGCGTAGCGCGACTCTACGGCACTTTCGAACCGGTACCGGATGTGCTTGTGTTCCGACAGATCGGAGAAGGTCTGGGTGATTTGCCTGACGAACTGTACAATATCGCCGCGCTCGGGCATGAACCGGGTTTCCTCCACTTCCAGCTTTTTAAAATCGAGCATCTGCGTAACCAGGTTGAGCAGCCGCTGGGCATTCCGGTGTACGAGCGAGAGCTGCCGGTGAACGGTATGGTCGGCACGGATACCTCTCAGCAGATTTTCGAGCGGTGTAAGCATGAGCGTGAGCGGCGTGCGGAACTCGTGACTTACATTGGTAAAAAACTTGATCTTCATTAAATCCAGCTCATGCATTTGCTGGGCATAATGCCGTTCCTGTTCCAGTTTGAAATTCATCCGCTCCCGTTCGATCAACACCCAGCGGGCAACCATCAATGCGCCCGCTACCAGTAAAAAATACAGGAGATAAGCCCAGGGCGTCCGCCAGAATGGAGGCAATATCCTGATTTCCAAACGCCGCTCGGTCGCCACGCCACCTTCCTTTGTTTTAACCTTGAATACATAGCCGCCGGGGTCAAGGTTGGTGTAGGTAACCCGCCGGGTATTATCAGCCGCGAACCACTGGTCATTGAAGCCTTCCAAAGTGTACAGGTAGTGGTTTTTCTCGGGGTGCAGGAAATTTAAAGCCGCGAATTCGATCGTAAATACATTCTGGCTGTGTTCCAGTACCACGCGGTCGGTTATCGAAACGGATTTTTCGAAAACAGGTTTGCCATCGACCGGCATACCCGGCCGGATGCTTTTATTGAATACCTGAAAGTCGGTCAGCACCACGCGCGCGTCCGTACGCTCGCCGGTAACACGCGCGGGGTCGAAGATGGAGAAGCCGTCGGCACCGCCGAAAACCAGTTCGCCCGAATGCAGCCGCAGCGCCGCATTTTCATTGAAACCCCTCCCCTGCAACCCGTCGACCTCGTTATAAGTGCGGACCTGAAATGCCGTCGGAATGCCTTTTACCCTTTTGGTAACCCGCAGATTCACCATGCCTTTCGGGGTACCGAGCCACAGGTTCTGCCGGGTATCGACGATCACGGTGAGTATGGAGTTGTCCGGCAGCCCGTGGCGGGTGTCGTAAGTCACAAATGCATTCCGCGCCGCGTCATAACGGTTGAGGCCTTCGGAGGTACCGATCCAGATCGTACCGGAATTGTCCTGCGCCAGCGACATCACCGCGTCACTGCTGAGGCTGTTGCGGTCACCGGCGCGGTAGCCGTAATGCACAAAACGACCTGTCTGGCGCATAAGTACGTCGATACCGTTCGCGGTTCCGATCCACAAATTGCCCTGCTTGTCTTCCAGCATGGCGGAAATGTAGTCGGAGCTGACGGAATTGGGGGCAAGGTTGCGGTAGTGCCGGAATATCTTCGCCGACCGATCCAACAGATCAAGGCCATCGGCCATCGTACCGACCCACAGCCTCCGCCGCGAATCCTCGAATATCTCCCATACCCGGTCGTCGATCAAGCTCGTGGAATCGGCGGGATCGTGCAGGTACCGGGTAAATTTCCCGCCGTCGAAGCTGTTCAGCCCGCCAAAGTAAGTGCCGATCCAGAGCACATCCTGCCGGTCGAGGAAAAGACTGACGATCACGTCGTTGCTCAGGCTGTTCGCGTCGCCCGGCTTGTTTCTGAACTGCCTGAAACTGTTGTTTTTGCGATCGTAATAAATCAGCCCCCCGCCGTTGGTACCCACCCACAGGTTGCCCTTCCGGTCTTCGGCGAACACATTTACATCGTCGAACGGCAGGCTGGTTGCATCGCCGGGCAAATGGCGGACGAGCGAGAATTTGAAAATGTTCTGATGGTAATTACAAAAGCCCTGCTTGTAGGTACCGGCCCAGATCATCCCAGTAGCGTCCTTGTACAATGCCTGAATGCTGTTCTGGCTGAGCGTTCTGGGATCGCCGGGGTTGGAGCGCAGCGTGGAGACCCTGCCGCTTTGTTTGTCGAGGATATTGATGCCGCCATGGTCCGTTCCGATCCAGATCCGGCCGTCGGGCCCGGAGATCATCGCGCTTACCGCGTTGTTGCTCAGCCTGAAATCAGGCCCGGCTGTGCCTGCAATGCGCAGGGTATTCTTCCTGAAATCAAAATTAAATGCCCCTACCGCCGCTTTGACGATATATACCCAGGGCTCGCCCTGCCCGTCGACAAAGACCTTGTGATTGGATAATTTGCCCAGGTTACGGCGCTGCAAAAGCGCGCTCTGAATGTCGATCGCGTGTGTGCGGGCATTTACCCGGGCAAGAAAACCGTCGTCGCATACCACCCAGAGATTTCCCTCCGCATCCTCATCGAAATCCGAAATCGCACGCGTCCCCGGCGCGTCCTGGGAAGGTGTGAACCTGATTTTGATCAGCTGCTTCGAAGCTGTACGGTATTTCAGCAAGCCCAGCTTGTTGTGACTAATCCAGTAATCGCCCGAACGGGTTTTGAGAATGCGGTTAAAATTGGCATCCCGGAGCCCGAAACGTTGCGCAGCCCGGTTCACATTGTGATCGATCGTTTCGGTAACCGGATCGTAGATATCGAACCCGAGGCGGGTGTTGACCCAGATATAGCCTTGCGGATCTTCAAAAAGGGCGTTGACCTGATGATCTGCCAGGCTTGCGGAATCGGCCGGATCGTGCTTGAATACCCTAAAAGAATAGCCGTCGAAACGGTTCAGCCCATTGCCGGTACCGATCCAGACAAACCCGCGGCTGTCTTTTAGAAAACAATTGACCTGATTATGAGAAAGGCCCTTTTCGGTGTTATAGCGGACAAACTGGTAATCCGCTGGCTGGGCTGTACTTCCCTCCATCCATCCAACTAGGGCTGCCAGGACCAGCCAAAATTTGATCACCCACCGCTTCATTCCCGTGAAGGTAGCATCGTTTTTCTTCAAAAAGAATTCCAAATTGTTCCATTAAATTGCCTGAATGAAGATATTGATCATTGAAGACGAACCCGGCCTGGCCGAAAGCATCGGAGCCTACCTGGCCGCGCAGGACTACTTGTGCGAATATGCAGGCACATGGGCACAGGCGCGGGAGAAAGTGGAACTGTACCGGTACGACTGCATTCTGCTCGATCTGATGCTCCCGGGAGGAGACGGTATCGATATACTCGAAACGCTCAAAAAGCAAGGACAGCAGGACGGCGTGATCATTATTTCGGCCAAGGGTGATTACGAGAATAAAATCAGAGGCCTGCACGCCGGTGCCGACGACTATCTGGCCAAACCCTTTCATTTACCCGAACTTGCCGCACGCATTTACTCGGTGATCCGCAGGAGAAGCTTCGGGAACCATAACCTTATCGTGCAAAATGAACTGAAGGTCGACCTGCTCAGTAAAACAGTTACCGTTCATGGTGCGCTGGTGGTCCTGACGAAAAAGGAGCTCGATCTTTTGCTGTTCTTTATCGGTAACAAAAACCGGGTGATCGCCAAAAGTGCATTAGCCGAACATTTGTCGGGTGACATCGCCGATATGTTCGACAACCACGACTTTGTGTACGCGCATGTCAAAAACCTGAAAAAGAAGCTCAGCGAGGCCGGTTATGGCAATTATCTGAAAACAATTTACGGAACGGGCTATAAATGGGAAGGATAAAAAAGCTGCTCGACCAAAGCCTGCGCCCGCTGGTGATTTATGCATTCACGGTGCTGGTGATCAGCATTCCCGTTTATTTCCTGATCATCGACTGGATCTGGGAAAACGAGCTGGACAAGCACCATTACGCCATCCGCGAGAAACTGGAAAAGCGCCTTAGCCGCCTGGACCTGCCCGACACCGCGGTAGCCAACATGATTACCGCGCTCGATAAAGTGCAACCCGGCTTCTCTTTCAACGAGACCGCCGCACCGCGGCCCGACAGCCTTTACACCGTCATCCGGTTCGACAGCTTCATGAACGACCGCGAGCAGTTCCGCTGCCTGACGACCGACATCCGCGTCAACGGCAAGCTATACCGCGTGCTGATCGAAACGAATATGGAAGAAATCGACGAGACGATCCTGGCCATTGCCTCGGTGACGATCTTCTTCATTATGCTGCTGCTCGCCGGGTTTATTTACCTCAACCATAAAACCGCCCTGCGCATCTGGCAACCATTTTACGATACGCTGGCCGGCCTGCGTACTTTCCGGCTGGAAACCGGCAAAGCCGTGCCGCTGCCTGCCTCCGATGTGACCGAGTTTACGGACCTGAATGCGAGCCTCGATACCCTGATGCAGGGCAGCCTGGCTTCTTACCGCCAGCAAAAGGAATTTACCGAAAACGCCTCGCATGAATTGCAGACGCCCCTGGCTATCGTCAAATCCCGGCTGGATATGCTTTTGCAAAGCGAGTCGCTGGACGCGGAGCAAATGCGGATCGTCGAGCAGGTTTACCAGGCGATCAACCGGGTGTCACGGATTAATAAGAACCTGCTCCTGCTGGCACGCATCGAGCATTCGCAATTTGAAGAAAAAGAGCGGATAGCGCTCAATGGAATGCTTGCGGCCGTCGCGGCACAGTTCACCGACCGTTTTGAAAACAATGCATTGCATTACGCTGAAAACATCGAACCGTTTGCTGTCGACGCCAATCCGGTACTGACCGAAATCCTGCTGACCAACCTGCTCGTGAATGCCGTGCGCTACACACCCACAGGCGGGGACGTGCTTGTGCATTTAAGTAGCGGCATGCTCACCGTGTCCAATACCGGCGCAGCCGCATTGCAGGCCGAAAATCTTTTCAGAAGGTTCGCACAGGCCTCGGGCGAGCATGCGGGCAGCGGGCTCGGACTTGCGATCGCACGCGAGATCTGCGACCGTTATGGCTGGCAGATCGGCTATCGTTTCGCTCAGGGTATGCACCATTTTTCCGTCAACTTCTGAATTCGAAATTTCTTCCAAATCAGTATTCATTTTTGCCGTCAGATCATCGAAAATATAGTCTGAATGGCCTTCAAAAGATTCCTGACCTTGCTATACTGCTTTTTCACCATCGCGCAGCTCAGGGCGGAGGTGAGTAAAATAACGTTGTCCGGGCAGGTTACTTCCGCAGCAAGCGGGCAAGCGCTTCCGTTTGTCAATATTGTTCTCAAAACTGAAAAAGACAGCGCATTTGTAACAGGCACGATCACCAACGAGACAGGGCGGTTCACCCTGCCGGACGTAAACAGCGGCAATTACCGTATTGAATGCGTTTCGCTGGGCTACAAGGCATTGCAAAAACACATTACTGTAGGTACACTGAGCCCTTTCCTCGATCTGGGCGAGTTCCGGATGGCCGATGATCCCCAAAACTTGCAGGAAGTGACCATTACGGGCCAGCAGGCAGACGGCGTCGGCGACAAGCTCGACCGGAAAACGTTCAACATCGGCCGCAACGTGGCCCAGAGCGGCGGGTCGGTCTTGCAGGCGCTGAAAAACCTGCCGGGTATTACCGCCGGAGAAGACGGTAAAGTGCTCCTGCGGGGAAGCGATAAAGTGGCTGTGCTGGTCGATGGCCGGCAAACGGCGCTCACCGGTTTCGGCAGCCAGACGAGCCTTGACAATATCCCGGCGTCGGCGATCGAGCAGATCGAGATCATTCATAACCCGTCGGCGCGCTACGATGCGAATGGTAATGCAGGGATCATCAATATTATATACAAGAAAGACAAGCAGGAGGGCTTCAACGGGAAGATCGGGATGGCCGGCGGACTGGGCGCGTTGTGGGTGAGGAAAGAAAACCTGCCCGATATTCGTCCGCAGTACCGCAATACCCTCAAACTGAACCCGTCCGTAGCCCTCAACTACAAAAAGAACAAGGTTAACGTGTTTTTTCAGGGCGATTACCTGCATACGCCTACGCTCAACAAGAACGAGTTCGTGGACCGGTACTACGACAGCGGCGATACCGTGCGGCAGCAAGCCAAACGAAACCGCAGCACCAATGTGGTTACAGCCAAAACCGGTGCCGACTGGACTTTCGACGACCGCAATGCGTTGTCGGTTTCAGCACTTTTCAGCAGCGAGAAAATCCTGGACCGTGGCGACGAGCCGTTTTTCAACGCAAACCTCACCCGGCGCAACAGGCTGTGGCAGTTCTTGGAAGACGAGTTGAAAACCACCGCGACCGCCAGCGCCTCCTACCAGCATAAATATGCCCAGCCCGGACGCATGCTCAATATCGGCTTCAACTACACTTTCCACCGCGAAAACGAGCAGTATTTTTTCACCAATATCATGCCCGATTTCACCGGTAAGGACGCTTTCAAACTGCTTTCGGACGAGCATGTATTTGATTTCAACGCCGACTATATCCGACCGCTGCGCTACGGGCGGCTTGAAGGCGGGTTGAAACTGCGCAGGCGCTTCATCCCGACGAATATGCAGTTTTTCCCCGGTTTGCACTCTCCCATCGACAGCCTGGCAGGCGGCCGGGCCGATTACAAGGAGACTATTCCGGCAGTTTATGGAAACTATGTTTTTGAAAACCGGAATTTCGAGGTGGAAGCCGGCTTGCGTGTCGAGTATATCAACCTTCGATACGAAGTCAATTCGACCCACCCTACCTATCACAGCGACGGTTACACCTATGCGAAGCCCTTTCCGAATGCCCGTTTCGCTTACAAAATCGACGATCGCAACAAGGTTTCGCTCTTCTACAACCGGCGCGTCGACCGGCCCAATGAAGTAGATATCCGCATTTTCCCCAAGTATGACGACGCGGAGATTATCAAAATCGGCAACCCGGCCCTCAAACCGCAGTTTACCAGTTCCTGGGAAGCGGGCTACAAAACCAGCTGGAACAGTGGTTCACTTTACGCCGCATTATACCGCAAGCAGATCAACGGGACCATTATCCGCATCGGTACCATCGTACCGGGAAGCACTTTGATCTACAACATTTTCCAAAACGCAGGCAAAAGCTACAATACAGGTGGCGAGCTGGTTTTGCAGCAGGACCTGGCTTCCTGGTTCACGGTGAATGTGAATGGGAATATTTATAAAAATACAGTCAATGCATTCTCCGTCGAGAACCTGTATCCTGTAAAATCCACATACAGTGCCGCCAGGCAAACACTGACCTCGGGTAGCGCCAAAGTAAGTGCCATGCTGAAAGGCAAGAAGACCGAACTGCAAGTGATAGCCATTTACCAGGCCCCGGATATCGTCCCGCAAGGCCGTACAGGCTACCGTTTTTCGGTAGATGCCGGCGCCAAACGGCAATTGCCCAAAGGCGAAATTTTCATCAACGCCACAGACCTTTTCGGTACGCTGGTCATCCGGAAAACCGTGTATGGCGACGGCTTCCATTACACCAGCCGCGATTATTACGAAACCCAGCTGGTACGGGCCGGATATAGCTTCAAATTTTAAATTACTTACCCATGCGCCTCCTGATCATCCTCCTCTTTACCCCCCTAATCTCCTTTGCACACCCGCTCCCACCCGCCGACAGCCTGCCCGTACGCAGGCCGTTCACGTTGCAGCGCTTTTACGCGCCCGCATCGCTGATTATCGGAGGCCTTATTGCCAACGGGCACTCGGAAGAATCCATAAAAAACGAGCTCGCCGAAAGCAGGAACCGGCACATTCCCCGTTTCCGGACCCATATCGACGATTACATGCAGTTTTCTCCCCTGGTGGTGGCTTACGGCCTGGATGCGTTCGGCATTCGATCCAAAACAGACGTGCTCAACCGCACCGTCATCCTCTTCAAAGGCGAGGCCATGGCCCTTACCACCGCCACCATCCTGAAATCGGCGACCCACACCCTGCGTCCGGACGGAAGCTCCTACAACTCCTTCCCCTCCGGCCACACTACCCAGGCATTCGCGGCTGCCACGTTTCTGAATGAGGAATACAAGGACCGCTATCCGTGGATGCCTTATGCTTCGTACACGGTTGCGTCGTCCGTGGGCCTGCTACGCGTGGCCAACAACCGGCATTACATCAGCGATGTGCTGGTAGGCGCCGGGATAGGATATTTATCCATGAAAGTAGCCTACTGGACGCACCGGTACAAATGGGGAAAACCTCATGCTAAAATGCAGGTGGTATACTGACAAGCACTAATTCCGCACGTGCCGGAGCCATTCGGGCCGCTTTACCAAAAGGACGTTATACAATGCGCTTTCCTGCGCAGGCATGGTTTTAATGAAACCGGAAAAGTATTTCATTAATAACCATTCAGGAATTGACAATGAGTTTGGAACCCTCAGAATCAAGTAAAATGTCCCGCACACTTCCCAAATCGAACACCGGCATCCGCGGTCTCGATGAAATAACCACGGGTGGATTACCCTCCGGCCGGCCTACACTGATTTGCGGCGCAGCAGGGTCCGGAAAAACGTTGTTCTCCATGGAATTTCTCGTGCACGGCGCCACGAGGTATAATGAACCCGGTGTGTTTATGGCTTTTGAGGAAAAGGCCGAGGAGCTCGCCATCAATGTGGCATCCCTCGGTTTCGATCTTAACCAGATGCAGCATGACGGGCAAATCCGGGTCGATCATGTTCGTGTCGAACGGAGCGAGATTGAGGAAACCGGCGAATACAACCTGGACGGCCTATTTATACGCCTGGGGCATGCTATCGACAGTATCGGTGCCAAGCGCGTTGTGCTGGATACGATCGAAAGCCTTTTTGCCGGATTGACAAACCAGGCCGTACTGAGGGCCGAGCTCCGCAGGCTGTTTGAATGGCTGAAAGAGAAGCAAGTAACAACCATTATCACCGGCGAAAAAGGGGAAGCATCGCTTACACGCCAGGGGCTCGAAGAGTATGTGTCGGACTGCGTGATCCTGCTCGATCACAGGGTCGAAAACAAAATATCTACCCGCATTCTGCGGATCGTCAAATACCGTGGCTCCGTACATGGCACCAACGAGTATCCTTTTCTGATCGACGAGGAAGGTATATCGGTACTGCCGGTCACTTCGCTCCGGCTGAACCATCCGGTTTCGTCCGAAAGGTTATCCTCAGGCATTACCGCACTCGACAAAATGCTCGTCGGCGAAGGTTTCTATAAAGCCAGCAGCATATTGGTTTCCGGCACGGCAGGTACCGGAAAAACCTCCATAGCGGGGAGTTTTGTCAACAAAGCGTGTAAAGATGGTCTGCGCGCTATTTATTTCGCATTCGAGGAATCGCCCCACCAGATCGTACGCAACATGCGGTCGATCAATATCGACCTGCAAAGTCATCTGGACAGCGGCATGTTACTTTTCAGCGCTTCCAGGCCCACACTCAACGGGCTGGAAATGCATTTGCTGAACATCATGAAGCTGGTCGAAAAGTTCAAACCCCAGGTGATCGTCCTCGATCCGATCAGCAATCTCATTACAGTCGGATCAACCAGCGAGGTCAAGAGCCTGCTTACACGCCTCATCGATTTTCTGCAAAGCCAGCAGATCACCGTCATGTTTACGGCATTGGCGCTGAACGACAACAAGACCGAACAAACCGATGAGGGTGTATCGTCGCTGGTGGATGTGTGGATACTCGTGAGGGACATCGAGTCCAATGGGGAGCGCAACCGCGGATTGTATGTGATGAAATCACGCGGAATGAAGCATTCCAACCAAGTAAGGGAGTTTGTCATTACAGACCAGGGCCTTAAACTGGTAGAAGTATTCCTCGGGCCCGAGGGCGTACTAACCGGCTCCGCGCGACTGACGCAGCAGTTAATGGAAAAAACTTCCGAAGCCATTCGCGACCATGCCGTGTCGAGAAAAGACCGGGAGATCGAGCGCAAGAGGCTGATCCTCGAATCAAAAATCGCGACACTAAAAGAAGAATTCGAGTCATTGCAGGAGGAGCTGAATAAAAGCTATATCGAGGATGAGCTCAAAAAGAGCATTCTGAACGACAACCGCAAAGAGCTCACCCGCAAGCGTGACGATTTGCTTTAACACCGTATTATGGAAGTAATAGAAGAAGTATGGGAGCTCAGACTGTACGTCGCCGGGAAAACCGCCCGGTCGGTCGCTGCGCTCGCTAACCTCAAAAAATACTGCGAAGAGCACCTAAAAGACAAATATGTGATCGAGGTGATCGATTTGCTGGTCCAGCCGCAGTTGGCCGAAGGCGATCAGATCCTGGCCATCCCGACGCTCGTCAAAAAGGTGCCCGAACCCATTCGCAAGATCATTGGGGACCTCTCCAACGAGGAAAAAGTACTGGTGGGACTCAATATTCGCCCGGCAAAATAAATCAGATGGTTCAAGGAACACACCAGGATCAGGATTGGAATGAAGACGACGAAACGGACAACCATTTCGAGCTGAACCTGTATATAGCCGGTGCTTCCTCCAATTCGATCCGGGCGGTAGCGAATCTCAGGGAAATCTGCGAAAAATATCTTAAAGAAAGATATACGCTCCGGGTGATCGATGTGCATCAGGAAAAGTCGCTTGCCTCGCAGGAACAGCTCGTGGCCCTGCCGATGCTGATTAAATCAAGACCCCGCCCCGAGCGCAGACTAATCGGCGACATGTCCGATACGCAAAAGGTTTTGAAAGGCCTTGGTATTTCAGGTGAATGATATGAGCGATCCGAAAACTTATGAGCAGCTGCTTCGGGAAAACGCTGAGCTGAGCCAGCGATTGGAGGAGGCCACCGATACGATCGATGCCATACGCACGGGCCAGGTCGATGCCCTGGTGGTTAATGACGCCAAAGCGGGACATCAGCTTTACACACTTAAAACTGCCGATCACTCCTACCGTCTGTTCATCGAGAAAATGAACGAGGGTGCGGTGACATTAAACGAGGACGGCATTATTCTTTACGCCAATTCGAGGTTCGCGTCCATGCTGGAAACTACTTTACCGGACATCGTCGGCAAGGTTTTCGAATCATTTGTTTCCGATGATTGCCAAGCAGAGTTTAAAGATGCGTTTGGTATGGCCTGGCATAAGGACATGCAGATCGAAGTAAAGATTTGCCGGGACAGCGACGCGGTTCCGTGCCAGCTATCCCTGACGGTCCTGCAACTGGATGAGGGACTTTCGTTGAGCGTTATCGTCACCGACCTTACTTTTCAAAAGAAAATCCAGGGCCTGCTGAAAGAGAATAACGAGCGCCTGACTGCTGCCAACGAGGAACTGGAAGCGAGCAATCACGACTTGCAACAGTTCGCTTCAATCGCCTCCCACGACCTTCAGGAGCCTTTACGGAAAATATTGATTTTCGCGAATATGCTCCGGGACAGACATGCGAAGGACCTCCCATTGGAAAGCAGCAAATACCTCGATAAAATCATCTCGGCCTCGCAAAGAATGCGTTCGATGGCATCGGATATTCTGAATTATTCCAGCCTGTCGACAAATTCCCACGCATTTGACAAGGTTAGTCTGGAAGCGGTCATTGCCGAAATCCTCGACGACTACGAACTGCTTCTGGAGGAGCGGAATGTCGAAGTGCTTGTGGAAGAGCTGCCGGTGGTAGAAGGCCACCGGGCACAGATCAAGCAGGTTTTCCAGAATCTGATCAGCAACTCCATTAAGTTTTCGAGGCCCGGCCATCCGCCGGTTATCCGTATCTTTTGTACCTCTCCGGCCACTACCTCCGACAATGCGGAGGAGACGGCGCTGTACCACATTGTCGTTGCCGACAACGGGATCGGTTTTGAAAGAGAACACCAAGAAAGGATCTTCTCCCTCTTCGAAAGACTCAATAACAAAGACAAGTATGAGGGGTCGGGGATCGGGCTGTCGATCACCAGGAAAATCGTCGAAAGGCATCACGGACGAATTTCCGCCGAAAGCACCCCGGATGAAGGAGCTCGTTTCACGATCAGCCTGCCTGTTAAACAGCCCGTGATCACTCGCTGATATAGGCAGCTATTTTATGGAAATATCAGATAATCAGCGGTGCCTACCGTTCAATAGATCATAATGATAGTACGCTCAATGGACTGGGGCTTCTGTATTTCTTGCGACGGCCAGAAACTTGATACTAAGTTTGGAATTGCTGAAAATCCTTTCTATCGTTGATGGCTAATTCAGCATTTACTGACTGATTATCAACCGGTTTATGAAACGTTTTGCACTTGAAATACCCATCAATGATCAGGAAAGCGAAGACGAAGAGCTTGGCCTGATATTGAACGGGCTGGTAGAAGATGACGGACAGGAGCAGACATTTGTGCTCGCACTGGTTGTTGTTACAGTTTTCATGGGTGTGCTACTGGTTAGCATCGGTTTGTATTTAAGTATTGTTTGGGGAGTGTGAAAGTCTGCGCTTGAATATTTAATTCATCTAACACTATATCTGCATTTTTATGATCAATTCGCTTCTATTGAAACCTTTTGGATTACAGGTATCCCGGATTAAAAAAGAAGAAAAATTTACAGATGACGAGACTTTCTTGGCCTTATATGAACAGTGCAGGCCGTACACGATGACTTCGATCGAACGCATGTACGCCCTGTTCAATGCTGTGAAATATGTGGTGAAGTACAATATTCCGGGAGACTTTGTAGAATGCGGGGTTTGGCGCGGCGGAAGCTCGATGATGATCGCGCTCACGCTCCTGCACCTGCGCAGTACGGACAAACGACTGTTCCTGTACGATACTTTTGAAGGAATGTCGGAGCCCACCGAGCACGACAAGACATTTCGCGGAGAAGATGCCGACAAACTGCTGGAAAAGAACGTGGATAATAAAGAAACCTCCGTTTGGTGCCTTGCCGATATCAACGATGTTCAGCAAAACATGGGTATTACCAAATATCCCCCGGCGAATATTCACTACGTAAAAGGAAAGGTGGAAGATACCATTCCCGCTACCCTGCCCTCCAACGGCATCGCGCTGCTGCGCCTGGATACGGACTGGTACGAGTCCACAAAGCACGAGTTATTGCATTTGTATCCGATTCTGACTGTGTCAGGCGTGCTGATCATCGACGACTACGGACACTGGGATGGCTGTAAAAAAGCCGTGGACGAGTATTTTGAGAATAGGCCCCTGTTGCTGAACAGAATAGACTATACGGGAAGGATCGCCATAAAGTCACACTCGATCTAAGCTGGTCCCACATAAATCCGGTCAGTGCCGAGCGTGGATTATAAGCCCGCGAAGACTGACTGGATTTTTGTTTCCATTGAATTTGCACTGAAATTGGCTAGAATAGTCTTCCGGGCCGCCAGTCCTAACCTGCGCCTCAGATCCCGGTCCCGAATTAACTTTTCGAGTGCGGCAGCCAGCGCCTCATTGTCCCTTTCTTTTACCAGCAAGCCGTTTATCCCATCCTGAATGGCTTGCGGGATTCCGGCATGGTAGGTAGAAATAACGGGCTTCTCCATGCTCATTGCCTCCAAAATAGAGTTTGGCAGCCCTTCCATATCTCCTTTGTCGTCGGTCCGGCTGTTAAGAACATAAATATCGGCGTCCTTCATATGCTCATTAACGACTTCGTGAGACTTGGAGCCTAGCAACGATATTTTATCACCCAGGTTGAGCTGATCGACCAGTTCCTTACAGATCGGCATCTCCGGGCCGTCGCCGACAATTCGCAGTTCCAGGTTATGATACCGCCCGCAAAGTGCTCCGAACGCCGCAATTAAATCGGGAACGCCCTTTTTGGCAACCAGGCGGCCCACATGCTGTATGACTATCTTGTCACGCTCCGGCGTTTCGGCCGGGACAAACTTCTGCTCGTCGGTACCGTAAGGAATCAGATGTACCTTATTACTGAACCGGCTGAGGTTCAGCGTATCGATAAAATGCGGGCTTACGATAATAACCGCTTTTGCATACTCGATCACCTCCCGGATATTATCCGCATATTCCTGGTCGCCCAGCATCGCCGGGGCGGCATCGATTCCGTGAAAACTGACTACCATCGGAATACCCAATTTTTTGGCAACGGGCAGCATCTCAATCCCCGATGGGCCAAAATGCGCGTGGATCACATCGATCTTGCCTGTTTGCAGCAGCCCCGACACCCGCGAACGATTTTGAAAGCTTAATTTATAGCCCCGTCCCGCTACCACGCGCAATGCCTTCGTGATCAGCTTGTCGGGTAACCCCCGGTAGGGAGTCAGGAGCTCCTTTTTAACATCGATAGGAAACTTATCTTCATTTTCATAGCGATAAGTCAGCATGGTTACTTCGTGGTACCTCGACAAACCCACGACCTGACGATGGACAAATGTTTCGCTAAGCGGGAAAAATGATTGATTAAATACCAGAATGTTCATATTCTAAAAGACTTCGGCAATGTGCCGGTTTGAATAGTGTGCAAATGCGATATGCCAAAGAGGCATTCAGGCAAGTTACTAGTAATGAGCGGCTAAGTAAAACACTTCCGGTCGTCGCCGCCGATCCGTTTGCTCATCCCGAAATGCCGGTTAAAGTAAAACGGTCAAATATACAATGGCCGATCTGCAATTCGCCCAAAAAGAGTTATAAATTGCAGTCTCAGGAGCTAGGGGCCGGATGATCAAGGTTTTTAGTAGCTAATCCATTTTACCTACAAACACTATATTTATTTTAACATGACAGAAAGAGAACCAGGAGTCGAGCGCTTGTACCCATCGATATTCGGAAGAATGGCAACCCGGTATTATTACCTTCGCCAGCTTCGCCAGGCAATTGAGGATGTTATTCAAAATTTTGTTGCGCGCGACTCAAGAAATCTAACATTGGCAGATTATGGTTGTGGAAACCGGCCCTACGAGTCATTGGTAGCACCCTTCGTTCACAAATACATTGGCATTGACCTGCCGGGTAACAAGGTTGCCGACATTTTCATTTCGCCCGAGGGGCGGATCGAGCTCCCCGACGAAAGCCTCGATGTCGTATTATCAACCCAGGCGCTTGAACACGTCGTTAATCCGACAGAATACCTGAAAGAAGCCCTGAGGGTGCTCAAAACCGATGGACAGCTGATCCTTAGCACGCATGGCTACTGGATGTTCCATCCCGATCCGACGGATTTCTGGCGCTGGACCTCCACCGGCTTGAAAAAGGTGGTAACCGATGCCGGCTTCGAAGTCGTCCACTTCCGGGGGATAATTGGCCGTTCAGCTATGGGTCTTCAACTTTTTCAGGACGGCTTTACTTTTGCCCTTCCACCGTTTCTAAGGCCCGTTCTGGCCATCATTTTTCAACCCCTCATTTTCCTGTTCGACCAGATCCCCTCCCAGGGCGGTAAAGACAAAGATGCCTGTACTTATATTCTTGTAGCGAAAAAGAACGCTCAGAAAGTGTAGCAGTTTATTTCTCGGTCCGGGGCGGGTATGTAATAAAATTTACAAAAAATGCGGGTTGATCAAGAAATCAAGAGGGGGACTTTTTTTGTTTTTATTTCCAAATACAGCAACATACTGATCGGGCTGGTTATCAATTCGATACTGGCCCGGTTCCTGTCTCCCAACGAGTATGGAATCGTCGGCGTGGTCACGGTGTTCATCACTTTTTTCAGCATTTTGGGCGACATCGGCGTTGGCACAGCCATCGTTCAGAATCGCGGCCTGACGGGCAAAGACATTTCCGATATTTTCAAAATAACGATCTTACTAAGCATCTGCCTCGGGTTATCGTTCTACCTCCTATCCTACGGTATCGCCTGGTTCTACGAGAGTGACGTCTATATCCTTATTGGTCAGCTGCTGGCTATCAGCGTCTTTTTCAGCTCACTGTCCGGCGTCCCGAGAAGCCTGTTGATGAGAGAGAAAGCCTTCAAACTACTGGGAGCAATAGAAATTATCGCAAGCGTCACCACGGGCATCCTGGTTGTCTACCTCGCCGTAAAAGGTTACAGCTACTATTCGATCATATGGAGATCGATCCTTTCGAACCTGATGATCTGCCTGATGTGCTTTTACTTCTCCAAACTGCGATTAGTGGAAGGTTTCGGTTTCGGCGGTTTCAGGAAAATCGCCCGGTATTCGGGGTTTCAATTCGCATTCAACTTCATCAACTACTTTTCCCGAAACCTGGATAACATACTGATCGGCAAATTCATGGGAAACCAAAACCTGGGGATTTACAGCCAGTCTTACCAGCTTATGATGTACCCGGTCGCTAACCTTACGCACGTGATCACGCCAGTGCTCCACCCGGTGCTCGCGAGGTATATCGACCAGCCGAAAACAATTTTTGAAGAATACCTGAAGGTCGTAAACATACTTGCGATGCTGGGCATCCCCATTTCGATATTCGTTTTCTTTTCATCGAGCGAAATCGTTTACCTGGTACTGGGGTCCAAGTGGATGGAAGTTGCCCCTGTCCTGCGAATATTTGGCGCCTCTATCTGGCTTCAAATGGTGAATTCAAGCGGCGGTGCTATTTTCCAGTCCATGGGCCGTACCGACATGCTGTTCAAGATGGGAATTTTGAGCACCATCACGACCATCTCCGCGACGCTGATCGGCATTTTCTATTTTCAGTCGCTGACACTCACCGCCTTCTGCATTTCGATCGCTATTGCCACGAATTTCATCATCGTGTACTACGTATTGATCAACAGAATCTTAGGCGGAAGTTTTACCAGGTTCCTAAAAGTGATTGCGAAGCACATCAGGCTGGCCGCTGTGCTTGTGGTACTCCTGTATTTGACGCAGGCTTTCGGTAATTTCAAGAACGACAATGCTGGCCTGATCTATCTGTTTCTGATTAAAGGTGCCATTACGGGCATCACCTTTATCGCATTTCATTACGAAATGGTAACGGGCCTGGCTAAAAAAGTACTGGCAAACGTATCGGCCAGGATCAAGTCGTAGTCCTGAGAACTTGCGTCCCGGCCGGTTTCCTCACTCCCTTATCTTTCAGCATTTGGCTGATCTGGCCCGCCATGTAAATCGAAGCCTCGATTTCCGCTTTGCGGATAGCCACACTCTCGATATTGAAGCCGAAAGGGATAGACCGCTGCATGCAGAATGCGGTAAGCTCGGAAGCAATGTCGAGGCATATATTAACCGACCTTTCGAGAATGTCATCGGACTTTCTAAGATCTTCTTTCAGTTCTTCGGGAACATTAATGCCCAGCCAGTCCATGAAATGCAGTGTTTTTTCCGATCCGCATGCCGTGATCGTGAAAATAACGGTAGGCGGGGCTATATTTTGGCGATCACAACGCAACGCGAGGTCGTCGATCACCTGCTTTGCATATTCGAGGTTGAAAACACATTGTGAAATAAAGTACGACACCCCGCATTCCATCTTGTCCAGTATCCGTACGTCCTCGTCTTGCAGCACTTTATGCCGCTCGGGAATGGTCACAGCGCCGATGACGGACGTTTCTTCATTCTTTCGCCAGATTTTATAAGCTTCGGGAAGGCTCGTCCTGACAGGGAAATCGGGGGCAGGCACGCCTACAAAAACAGGGTAGAACCTTTGCTTGTGCAACTCATCGAGCCATTCGGACAGCTCCTCCCCGGAAAACTTGCCGGCGGGGCGATAAATTATTTTCGGAACGTCCAGCGTGCCCAGGTATTCCGAGGCAAAAACCAGCGGATCCAGCGAATTCAGGAATGGGAACGGCCTTTCTTCTTTCGTTCGGGCCGATTCGTCCTGCACATCATATACTACCAGCGCATCAATATCCAGGGCGGATAGTCGTTCGATGGTTTTCTGGGCAATCTCGGCAACGCGTTCAGCAGTGGTGTCGGCTTTGGGTGGCGTGATACCGTAAAGCACCACTCCGGATTCCCTGGATTTGATCTTGTTTAGAAACATGACGTTACTTGCAATACGGCTTCCTGCCGCTTCTCTTTAAAGAATACCTCATCATGGACATCCTGCTGCGCTGACTTGCACCTCCTGCGTCCATTCTTCAAACTAAACATCATTTTCTGAATTTATTACTACCGAATGGTCCCTCCTCCGCATTTTTTTATTATTCAGCCGGGTGGCTTTGCAGTCGGGTCCACCGCATCCGTCGCCGCCTGATCACCACCGACAGACCGGTAATTCCCCGAAACGGGCCGCCCGCACATGGAGGTTTACGGGAGACTATCGCCTCAACCTCCGGCAACACCAAAATGGTACTGCATCAAGATGCGCGCCTTTTGAAAAATTGCACTTTTCAAATGTAGTATATTTGACAAACATTTACGCCCGAATTAATCCGAACCAAGGAGCAAAATTGTTTAACTAATGATGCGTTCTAATTGAAAATACTTCAAGAAAAATCACAAACTACTTATTATCAACAAAATATACCTTTTGGAATATATACGTTTCAATATAGTTCTACACGATCCGGCAGAATTTTATAGACAAATAAATATAGTTTTACACTGAAATCACCCACCGTCAATTTTAACAAAACCAGCCGAGATTCACAATATTTATTTAATTATTTCAAGAAATAGGATGTATATTAATGTACAATGAACACATTACTAAACGTCCTGTATTATGAAAACACTTCACGCATTAGCATTCATTATGATGGCAAGTCTGTCAGCCCCCGTCGCACTGGCTGACCCCTGTACCCTGGGAGACGATCTGATTGAATTAAACAGTGTTACGGCATCCGGTGAAAATTGCATTGTTAACATCAAATATTCCTTCACACTCAATAAAAACAATGGTAACAAATTCGCCTACATCCACTTCTGGCTATCAACCAGCTACGCCGCTCCCGATTACAAAAAGGGTCCGACCAAAGACGAACTCGGAAATGTACTGGCAACCATTGCACTGAGCACCGACAGCCCGGTGACGTTATTATCCGATTATTCGCCCGATAACACCGTTACGCCGATCTTCGCGGGCCTCACCGTGACAGAAACCGACCTTGGCGGCGGCTTTTTCAGGATCACGGTTGACAATATCCAACTGCTGGTACCCGGCGCCTGCTCCGAACTTCCGGATATTATGGCCGATGCCTGGGCTACGGAATCCAATGACAGCGAGACGCCTCCTGTGCAATGCCTTCTCCTTGGCGGCAACGTCATTCTGCCTGTAACTCTGGCGCGCTTTAACGGAACCTTGCTCGATAATGCCATCAGCCTTGCATGGACTACCACAGAAGAAATGGGCAGCCGCTATTTCAACATCGAAAGAAGCTCGGATACCAGGGAATTTGTGCAGATTGGCCGTGTTGAAATGGCCGGGAATTCACGTACAACCCAGCAATACGGGTTCGTAGACAGGAAGCCTCTACCCGGAACGAATTACTACCGGCTACGGATCGTCGACCTCGATGGCAGCTTTCAAATTTCACGGCTGATCGCGATCGACAACGGTGCGAACAGTATTGCATTCGTATTAATGGGCAATCCGGCATCCAGCCGGGAGATCAGGTTCCTGCTGAAAAATGAAGATGCGTCCTCCATCAGTTTTTATGATTTGTCGGGAAGGGCGATCCGGTTTTCGCTGGTAAGGACAGGAAATGAATTTGTTCTGAAACCGACAAACAACCTGTCTTCAGGACTCTATCTGCTTTCCCTCCGCGGTGTTAACACCGAAGCCCAGACCAGGAAAGTACTCATTCCATAATTTACATGACCGGCATCCCCTGAAACCTGATAGAGGAGGCAACGGGGATTTTTAGCAGTAGCAGACAAAAGACTGCTACTGCTTTTCCTAAAAAACAGCGTTTACTCCCCGATAGGCCAGCCCGTCCGCCGCGATAACCGCCAAGCACCGGCCCGACGCTACCTGCTTCCCCGCACCCAGGCCCAAGGTGCATTTTAATCCTAATTTAAGGCCATTTTAACGGCGTTTAAATCTGCCCTGGCCTCTTTTGGATTATATTTTTCTAAAATATTAATATCCCCCTCCCCCCTGACATCAAACCGAATTACGCCTGCCCCATGGCAAAAGGCGATGGCTTTGCCATGTTCGGGAATTGCTAAAACCGGAAATCATTACTAAACCCCTTTTAGAATCATGACCAATATCCGCTCTCCCGTCACGCCCGTACGGACAATCCTCCACGTATTTTTTGAATCAAAACGCTTGAAAAAACACTAACTAATTTCTGCATGAAAAGTTATGTACAACCGCCCGTAGCCCGGTCGGGAGGGATTATAAAAATAGCCCTGCTAAACATATTGCTCCTGATCTCGCTATGCGCTAACGCCGACGGAAACGTTTTTGCCGCCGACAAGAAAATTACCGGTAAAGTACTGGACTCCAAAGATGCGTCTCCCCTCCCCGGTGTGAATGTGCTCATCAAAGGTACCGGCGTCGGCACTTCCACAGATGCTTCCGGAAATTACGAAATCAATGTCCCTAATGAATCCAGCATACTGGTATTCAGCTTCGTAGGCTTCACAAGCCAGGAGATCACCGTCGGTAACCAGTCCGTTGTGGATGTAAACCTTGCTACGGATGCGAAAGCGCTGACGGAAGTAGTTGTGATCGGGTACGGTACCGTCCGCAAATCGGACCTTACCGGCGCTGTGGCCACCATCAAGGGTGAACAACTCATGGACAAGCCGGTACCCAACGTTTCCCAGGCACTGCAAGGTAAAATTGCGGGGGTCGAGGTGAGCGTCAACAGCAATGCGCCGGGTGCGGCGGCGAAAGTGCGCGTCCGCGGTATCGGCTCCATCAACTCCAACATCGACCCGCTCTACGTTGTAGACGGGGTGATCGGTGTGGACGGAAACGCGATCAACCCGAACGATATTGCCTCCCTGGAAGTGCTCAAAGATGCTTCGTCCACGGCTATTTATGGCGCCAGGGGCGCGAATGGGGTGATCATGATCACGACCAAACGCGGCCGCGCGGGCGGCATGAAAGTTTCCTACGACGGGAATGTCAACGTGAGCGACCTCTACCGCCATGTCAAAACACTGAATTCGGACGAATTTGTGAAGGTCTACAATGAAGCCTACGCCAATGGCACCAAATTCGACCCGGCGGGCGGCACCTGGGCGCCCCCTGCGCTGCTCAACCACGCCAACTTCCCGTTGCTGTTCGATGCCAACGACAAGCCCTTGTACAACACCAACTGGGAAAAAGAGGTGTACAAGCCTGCCATTTCGACCAACCATGCGCTCAATTTTCAGGGTGGTAACGATAAAACCCTGTTTAGCCTGTCGCTGGGCTATCTGAACCAGAACGGCCTGATGGCCACTTCCGCTTTCAAGCGGTACAACCTCAGGTTTACCGTCGACAGCGACATCAACAAATGGCTGAAAGTGGGCGGAAGCCTGTCGCTCATCGATAGCCGCCAGCGCCTGGTATCCGACGGCAACGGCGGGCTGAATGTGCCGCGGATGGTTTCCGAAGAAGTACCGATCCTGCCTGTGAAATATCCCGACGGCACCTGGGCGGGCAATAACGACATCGCCGGGCTGGAAGGCGGACCGAACCCGGTGAATATTGCCAACAACCGGTATACCATCAACAACACGCTCCAATCGCTGGGCAATACCTATTTGCTGTTCCACATTGCCAAGGACCTGGATTTCAAGACCGACCTTGGATTTAACCTCCAATCGCAGAAAAACAACTATTTCTCTTCCCAAAACCTGGCGCACATGTCGGCCGACCAGGGCGGGGTTGCCAACATCCGGGGTTATCTGAATACCTATTGGCAGTCGGAAAACTACCTGACCTGGAACAAGACGATCAACCAGCGGCACCGCATTACCGCATTGCTCGGGGCATCGTGGCAGCAATACAACCAGGAAACCGATTTTGTTGAAACCCAGAACTTTATCGACGACATTTTCCAATGGCACACGCTCGGCTCAGGATCCGTAAGAAGCTCCTCTACCTCAGCCGATTACAAATGGGCCATGAACTCGTATTTCGCCCGTGCGACCTACAACCTCGACGAGAAGTACCTGTTTACCGCCACCGGCCGATACGATGGTTCGTCGAAATTCGGGGCAAACAACAAATACGCGTTTTTCCCTTCGGTAGGTGCCGCATGGCGCGTTTCGGAAGAGGGCTTTCTGAAAGGCAACAAGACGATCACCAATCTGAAAGTGCGCACCAGCTACGGGCTTTCGGGGAATCAGGAAATCGGCCAGTACCAATCCATTGCGCAGATCCAGCCGGGTACCACCAATGCTACCGGCACAGTACTGAACGGCGCATTGCAATCGACTTTGCTGCCTAGCTACCTGGGTAACCCTAATTTGAAGTGGGAAAAATCGTTGCAGTTCGATGCGGGCGTTGAACTGGGTATCCGCGAAAATATCGACCTGACGGTTGACTATTACAACCGCGTAACGAAAGACCTGCTGCTGCAAGCCCCTATTCCATGGTCGGCCGGAGAAGTGAATGCGAATGTGTACCAAAACGTAGGTTCGGTGCGAAACTCGGGTTTTGAAGTGAGTTTGAATACAACGAACATCGAAACGCGCAACTTCTCCTGGACTACCAACTTCATATTTGCCAGCAATGCAAACAAGATCCTGAAACTGAACCGCGGCAATGCCGACATTTTCCCCGGCCCCAACTTCCTCGGCCAGACCAACATCCTGCGCGTCGGCGAGCCGATCGGTTCGTTGTACGGAATGACGCGCCTCGGGACTTACAGCACCGACGAGGCAGCCCTGGCCGCCGAGCATAACCTGAAACCGGGCGACAGAAAGTACATTTACAATGCCGACGGAAGCAATTATTACAGCATCATCGGCCGTACGACGCCTAAATGGACGGGTAGCTTCAACAGCACCATGAAGTACAAAGGCTGGGACTTTTCGTTCAATATCCGCTTTGTGGAAGGCCTGAATACCGCGGCGACATTCAAGCACTCGACCGAGGACAGACAGACCATCGCGAACAGCCTCGCTACCGTGCTGAACGCCTGGACGCCGGAGAACCAGAATACCATGATTTCCCAAGTGCGTAACTACAAATTCGCGCAGGATTCGCATTTCGATACCTGGTGGGTAGAAAACGGCTCATTTATCCGCGGCCAGAACTTCATGCTCGGTTACTCGTTCAACGACCCTGTTCTTGAAAAACTAAAAATTGACCGGCTGCGCCTATACGCAAGTGTTCAAAACCTGTTTGTGATCACGAAATACACCGGTTACGACCCCGAGGTGGATACATTCAATTCCGGCTACGGGGCCAACACCGCCTTCTCGCAAAACCTGGATTTCTTCTCCAATCCCCGTCCACGGGTTTGGAACCTGGGCTTGACACTTACTTTTTAAACCGCAACGACAACAGATATGAAAGTGCTGAAAAATATATTGCTGGCAGCCTCACTGCTGACCCTGGGCTCCTGCTCGGATTTTCTCGAAGAGAACCCGACGGGCTTCCTGACGCCCGAATCGGAGGCATCCAGCAGCAAAGTAGCCAGGGCTTATGCGAATTCCGCCTATGTCAATTTGCAAGGGCTTCTGGCAGGCCAGCCAGCTTCCTACGGCGGCAATACCTACAATCTGCTTGAATTCATGACCGGTAAGGCCAACAGCGACCTCGGCCAGACCGGGTTTGTAAACTACCAGGACCTGGGTTATACCAATACTTCCTTTTATTTCGATACCTGGTGGCAGCAAATGTATCTCGGGGTGGGGGCCTGTAATCTCGCCCTGCAAAGTATCCCCGGCATCAATGCGGCCGGGCTTACCGACGAGCAGAAAAACAATATGCTGGCGGAGGTACATACGCTGCGGGCATTGTACTACTTCTACCTGGTGCGGATGTACGGGGCGGTTCCTGCGGTTACGGCTACTCCCACAAACCTCGATTTGAATGTCGCGCGTACCCCCGCGAAGGACATTTACGACAAGATCATCATCCCCGACCTGCTGGCTGCCGAAGCGTCCACGCTACCGTGGTCGAATACGACGGGAAATGTATCGATGTCGGCAGTGGAGTCGATCCTTGCGGACGTGTACCTGACCTACGCGGGCGCGGCGATCAATGGTGGCCAGCAATACTATGCCCAATCGGCAAAGCGCTCATTGAACGTGATCCAGAAAGGCGGCTACTCGCTTTTCAAGAACTACACCGATATGATCAACCCCGCGAACAAGAACCTGGGTGAATTCATTTTCCAGGTGCAATATGCCGCCAGCGTACCGCTGACCAACCCGCTCACACCGCTGACGATCCCCAATTACTCGGGCATTTCGAAATATGCGGATGAATACGGTTCGGTTTACCCCACGCCCGAGTTTATCAAGTCGTTCCCCAAGGGCGACAAGCGCGTCGAGGAGAAACAGTTCTTTTACACCACGGCGCCCAGCATTAAGACCGGCCAGCCTGTCAAGTTTAAGAACACCTACATCTACAAGTGGTTCGATGCCAATGCGATCACCAATTCGATCAAATCCGACCTGAACTACACGTTATACCGCCTCGCGGACGTGTACCTCATGTACGCGGAAGCGTCCAACCGCGCGGAAGGCACGCCTAATGCCAAGGCGGTCGAATATGTGAATGCCATCCGGGCACGCGCCAACCTGACGCCTGTTTCTGGTTTAAGCCAAACTGCATTCGAGCAAGAGGTATGGTCGCAGCGCTATTTCGAGCTTTGCTTTGAAAACAAAATGTGGTTTGACATGCTCAGGACCCGGAAAGTACGCAATGATGTAACCGGTAACTGGGACAATTTCGTTGGCCACAAAACCGTTTTCGGGGCTACATTCAGCGAAAAGCAGCTGCTATTCCCGGTGCCGAGGCAAGAATCGGACGTGAACCCGAATTTGCTGCCTAATAACCCTGGATTTTAATTAAAAAGGTTATGATTAGAATGGAAACGGCCGGCTTTGAGTCGGCCGTTTTTGCTGTTCCCCGCGCAACGCGCTGTAATCAAGAGGTGTCTGAATAATTGCACACCAACCTTTCGCGCGCATCCGTTTCCCGAACCGCCTCACGGAGAATAATTATATTTACTTAAAATATAATTATATTTATTAGATAATGATTTTCGTGTAAACCCTAAGCATCCATTACCATGAAAAATATCGCCAGGCTTTCCCCGGTCGGGGCTTGCTGCGTTGCAATCGTTGCAGTACTATGGCTTCCGATCGCCATTTTACATGCCCAACCGCAATCCCGTCCTGTCTGCTCTTCTACGTTACAGCATCAAAAACTACTTCTCTCAAAACCTCAGAAACAGGTTTTTGACAATGCACAAAAAAGTCTGAAGGCATACATCGCCTCTCACAAAGCCAACCGCACGGAGGCCGTCGACCAGGTTTATACGATTCCGGTCGTTGTACATATCATCGAACCCATCGGCTATTCCCTCCTGACCGACCAGCAGGTTATCGACGGGATCGAGGAGGTGAGTAAGATGTTCAGAAATCAGCTCCCAGAGTCGGACGGGGCGGATACCCAAATTCAGTTTCAGCTGGCGGTCAGATCGCCCCAATGCTCACCGACGAACGGAATTAACAGGATTTACACCAACAATGCAGCCTATACCCAATTTGGCGTAACAAGTTTCGGCGGTAACGGCTTGCCTTACGATCAGGTTTACCCAATGAGTTACTGGAGTAATTTGGAATACTACAATATATGGGTGGTCAATTACATGGACCAGGCCGGCGCATTCGCAGCTTATCCGACGGGGGCATACTCGCCAAACGATGGCATGATGACGATGTCAGCTTATTTCAATACCAAGTTGCTGGCGCACGAACTGGGGCACGCCCTGTTCCTGGGGCACACCTTCTCGAGAGGGATCGGCGAGGGCGATCTCGGTACGGTTGAATGCCCCCTGAACGACAATTGCAGCGCACAGGGCGACAATATTTGCGATACGGAACCGGTTAACCAAAGCTCCAACTACCTCTGTCTGGGAAATGCTAACCCTCTTAATCCTTGCAACAACAACAGTCCGTACGGTAACGTCCTCAAAAATTACATGGGTTACAATAGTTTCGAATGCCAGTCGCAGTTTACCAACGACCAGCGCACCCGGATGCGGAATGCCCTGGAATCGCTTCGATCGGGGCTGATCAACAGCAAAGGGCTGGACCCGGTGATCATCGGACAGAGCATTCCGAAAGGGACTACCGCAACACTCACCGCAACCGGTTGCAACGGACTAATCAACTGGTATGATTCCCCGGCAAATGGCAATCACCTGGGAGCGGGTAGCAGCTTTACTACGCCGGTCCTGGAAGAATCCAAAACCTATTACGCTTCGTGCCTCCGAGCCGACTGCCCCAGCGACGTGCGCGTACCGGGCGTTGTAACCGTCGGCGCGGGCTTGCCAGTGCACCTGATCAGGTTCAATGCCTCGCTGTCGGAGCGGGACCAGGTCGTATTAAGCTGGGCTACCTCATTTGAAACAATGCATGACCATTTCGATGTAGAATCGGCGAGGGATGCTAAAACTTTCAGGAAAACGGGACGGGTTTCAGCCCCTTTCCGGGCAGTCGCCGGGATTTCGGAATACCAGTTTACCGACATTCCCGAACAGCCGGCCGACATGGTATATTATCGCCTGAAACAGGTCGATACGGATGGCAGTTATGCTTTTTCCAAAATCGTACCCGTCCGAATGCCCGAAAAACTGCCGGTAATCGTCGGCCCCAACCCTGCCGACAACAGCATTACCATCAGCGGAGTTTCTCATAACTGGGAGGTAGAAGTAATCAATGCGAATGGTATGGTGATACAACGGGTCAGGAACCAGCACCATCTGGATTCAAAACGCCTCCCGGCGGGGCTTTATGTGGTGCGGGTGACAATGGATAACGGGCTCGTTGTTTCGCGGAAGATTGTCAGGAAATAAGGCAGTATAAAGGGAGGTTTTCGAAAAACCTCCCTTTATACTACTATTGAATGCTGTAAAAGAAACTTCTAAGCTCGGTTGCGAAAACGTCCGGTACTTCCAGTGCTGCGAAGTGCCCGCCCTCGTTCATTTTCCGGAAGCTGACAACATTCACAAAACGTTCTGCCCACTCTTTGGGAAACTGTGCCTCCCGGGGGAACAGCGCCACGCCCGCCGGTACGTTCGACTTCTGTAACGGCTGGGCTCCGCTCCATTGGGCTATGGCATCGGCCTTATACATCCTCGCGGAAGTCGCGATAGTTTGCGTCACCCAATAAATCATCACATTCGTAAGCAATTCGTCCCGGCCGCCAAATGCCGCTTCCAGGATTTCGGGAGAAGCCCCGGCATTGCCGAAGCTCAGTATCCAGGCGGCCAGTCCGGTGGGTGAATCGTTCAACCCGTAAGCGATCGATTGCGGTTTGGTGGCGTGTACCATCGCATAAGCGCCCTCGCTGTACCACCACTGCTGCACAAACTGCGCAAACTGCTTTTCGGCTTCGGTCATCGTGGCGGGATCCTCCTGGCCCATGGGATAGCCAATATCGGTGAAATGCACCCCAGCCACAATCCCTGGGTATTTGGAAGCCAGTGCCTTCGTTACGCCCATTCCCACATCCCCGCCTGCCGCGTAGAATTTTTCATAACCCAGGTTGCCGGTCATCAGTTCTTTCCATAAATCGGCTACCGCTTCACTGGTCAGGGCTACTTTGCCTGAAAACCCGAAACCCGGAATGGAAGGTATCACCAGGTCGAAGCTCTGTTCGCCTTCGGTCAGGAGGGGGATGATCTTGTGGAACCGGTAATAGCTGTCGGGCCAGCCGTGTGTGAGAATGAGCGGTTTGGAATTTTTGCCTTTTCCTTTGATATATTGAAAATGGACCTTCACGCCATTCACATCGGCAATGTATTGCGGGTATTTGTTGAGTTCGGCTTCCTGCTTGCGCCAGTCGTAGCTTGTAAGCCAGTATTGTACCAGTTCTTTCAAATAAACCTCACTGGTACCGAAGTGCCAGCCCGAGCCTTCCGCTTCTCCCGGCCAGCGGGTGTTCTGCAAGCGGCTTTTTAAATCATCCAGTACTTGCTGCGAAACCGATACTTTAAATACCTCCATGTTTTTCATAGTTGCGTTTTTTTTGGTTTGTGAAAAAGCGATCATCGGGCCCAGTACGAGCGTTGTGAAAATAAAAAAGCGAAGTTTTTTCATGGCGTTCTGTTGTTTGAGTAAAACAAAGGTATCGCTATGAAGCGGGGCGCTACTAGGAAGGATTTCGGGAAAGATAGTAAAAAACTCCGCTGAACAAATCAGCTTTTCCGGTATTCGGTGGGAGTCGTGTTCGTCTGCTTTTTGAACGACTTGTTGAAATGCGAAGCATCCTCGAAGCCCAGCCAGTAGCAAATCTCCTGGATCGACAATGACGTTTGTTTCAGCAAACTTTTCGCTTCCATTACCACATATTCGTCGATAAATGCCTTGGCGGGTTTCCCTAATTCCGCTTGCAAGACCTCGCTCAGGTATTTGGGGGTGATGTGCAATGCGGTCGCGTAAAAAGCAACCTCCTTATGCTCCGGAAAATGCTCTGCGACCAGCTTTCTGAATGCCTGCGCTATTTTCTCTTTGTTGGAAATACTGTTGGAAACCCGGTTGGAGACGCCGTTGGAAAAACTTTTCGGGCTGTCGGTGTCTTGACTCTGACCAGACAAACCGATATGAAACGATTCGGCGAGCATCAGGAGCGAATGCACTATACCGGGAACGGCGCTTTTGTCGTCCTTCAACTCTTTCAGCAAACTGAACAGAGAAGCCATCTTCCTGGTCTGCTCGTCCGACAGCCTGATCACATGCCTGCCCCCGTGAAAAAAGAACGGCAGCGAATGCAGGAAAGAGTTGTTTTGCAGCCCTTCCAGCAGTTCCTCGGTGAAATAAACCGTATCGTGCTCGGCCGTGTAGTTACCCGTCCATTGGCAAACCATCCCCGGCCCGACTGTCGTGAGGCACCCGGCGGTGACCAGGTAATCGGTGCTGCCGATCTTGAACACGTCGCCTTCCCCCGAATAGGTAATGCCAAGGCCAAAAGTGAATGTCCGGAACGGGAAGTTTACATGGGCGCTTTGATAGGTATGCCTGTCGGCCAGAAAGAACGGAACATTGAAACCATGGGAATTCTGGTGTTTAAGAAACTCGTACAGATTGAAGGACTTCAGATTGAATTTTTTCTGCATAACATGCTCGTTTCTATGTTCCTGTTTGTTGCGGGTGGCGGACATTGCCGTTACCGGCCGCCAAAATAGTGAAAATTTTATTTTACCATTAAAAATAGTTTTAATGGTAAAATACTTAATTTTGAATGTAATGTAAAATAACAATGAGCTGGTCGGACATGATGAGGACGCTGGATAACCTGCAAATGGATGGAGGATGCCTTGTATTTAATTTCGTTAACACGGTCAATACCCGAAAACCGGCTCCGGAATTCGACTATCTCGACACATTCGAAGACCTGTTAGCATGGTCGGCAAAGGCGGAATCGCTTGGCGGAGCAAAGTTACAAGCCCTTAGGGAGTATGCCGTGCAGAAGCCGGAAGCCGCCTCGGAGGAGCTTCGCGATATGATTGAAGCCCGGGAAATGCTCTATGAACTGTTTTCGGCCATTGCCAAAGGCACCCAACCCGGCGCTGCGGTGATCGACGCGTTCAATTACAGGCTTTCGATGGCCTTCCAAAAGATTCATGTAAAGTTCGGCCCTGCCGGTGCGGAAATTCATTTGGGCGGTGAAGGGATTTCTTTGGACGAGCCGCTGCTTCCCGTCCTGAAATCCGCATTTAATATCCTCACCCGCGAGGATTTTGGAAGGATAAAAGAATGCCCGCGCTGCGGTTGGCTTTTTCTGGACACTTCTAAAAACGGCAAGCGCAAATGGTGCGACATGAATGTGTGCGGCAGCCGGGAAAAATCGCTCGAATACTATTACAGGAAAACCAAAGCCCGCCATAACGCATGAGCTCCGGCAAGCACATCAGGCATCTTCTGCTCATCGCAACCGCATTGACCACCCTGCAATGCACCCGCGACGGTGGCCAACAAGCGGCGACCAACTATCCCGCGCCACAGCCCGACTCCATCGCGCTACCCTTCCTGCCCGGCATTGTCGGCAGCGATTCGCTCGATTTCAACTCAGCCTTTTCACCGGACGGGAAGTCCTTCTATTTTTCAAGATCGGACAAAGGTAAATGGATGATATATGTGACGGAAATGCAAGCAGGATCATGGACGAAACCCCGCCTGGCTCCGTTCAATGAGCTTCGCTATTCCCAGGCTGATCCTTTCATCACCAGCGACGGGACGCTGTATTACATTTCGAACAGGCCAAAAGCTGTCGGGGATACTGTTTCCGACTATGATATATGGCGGATCCGACCGGGCGGATCCCCGCCGGACGGATCCCCGCCGGGTCGTACGTGGACGAAACCGGAAAATGTGGAGGCCGTAAATTCTGACAGCACCGAATATTATGTGTCGCTTGCCGCTAATGGCAATCTGTACTTTGCGTCCGACCGACAGGGCGCGCTGGGGTCGCACGATATATACGTCAGCCGGTACGTGAACGGCAATTTCACGAAGCCTGAAAACCTCGGCCCGGCTATCAATTCCGGCAAGATGGAACACGATCCGATGATTGCTCCCGATGAGCGGTACCTCATCTTCACTTCGGCCGATCGGAAAGATTCGCACGGAAGCGGTGACCTCTACTACTCATTTCGCAATGCAGACGGCACCTGGGCTCCCGCCAAAAACATGGGCATTCGATTCAATACCGACAGCTATGAATACTGTTCGTACCTCACCTCGGACGGCAGGTACCTGTTTTATAGTTCTGATTATGATGTAAAATGGGTTAGTACAAAATACCTTCCGTGGAGACGCTGAAACAGGCGCGTCACTTCCAGGGAAGCCACAGCTCATGAACCAGCACCCCGCTAGGCTCCTTCACCCGGAAGCGGCCCGGCGGGTCGGTACGTGTTGATAATCATACCCGTCGAGGTAACTTGCGTATCCACCAGCGTCAGCCCACCTGCGGATATGCCGTTTTCAAACAATCGCTTGCCCCCGCCGAGCACGACCGGAGCGATCCACAAGCGATGTTCGTCGACGAGCCCGGCGGAGATGAGCGTTTGTAAGAGGTTACTGCTGCCCCAGATATGGATTTCCGGCCCGTCCGCTGCCCGCAGCTGGCCAACTTCCCTGACTACATCTTTCACGACCTGCGCGTTGTGCCAGTCGGCTTGGTCGAGGGTACGTGTAGCAATGTATTTTTTTGCTTTGTTAAATGCTTTTCCGATCGGGTCGTCGTCGTGTTGGGGCCAGTATGAAGCAAAAATGTCATAAGTCCGGCGTCCCAAAAGCATCTCAAACTCGCCGGAGATGGCTTCATTAAGGGCCTTGTACAAAATGTCGTCCCCGTAATGCATAAACCAGCCGCCATGCACGAAGCCGCTGCTCGGATCTTCTTCCGGCCCGCCGGGTGCCTGCATAATGCCGTCGACTGAAAGTTGGGTAATGGCAATGATCTTTCCCATGGTTTTCTCGTTTGCTTGTGTTTTCAGTTGAATTGTGACACAACAAAAGTACATGACCATTCCCTGCAAGTACGGGTGCAAATATGACAAAAGAAGGGGGTTATCGCGACCGGCCTCAGACCATCCACTCGGTGGGCGCCTTCCCGAATTTTTTCTTGAACGAATGCGAGAAATGCGAGAGGCTTTCAAATCCTAGATCGAGATAGATCGCCGACGGTTTTTTGTTCTTGGTTTCGATAAGGTACCTGGCTTCCGTAAGCCTTCTTTCTTGCAGCCAATGCCGCGGAGCCATCCCGAATATTCGCTGAAAATCCCGCTTGAAACCCGCCAGGCTTCTCCCCGTAAGCTTCGCAAACTTCTCGACAGGAACATTGTAATGAAAGTTGCTGAGCATAAATTTTTCCAGATCCATTTTATAAGGTTCCGAAAAGTCGAAAAGCATTTCTTCCAGCTCCGGCATGGCATGCATCAGCAAATGCACTGCTTCTTTCACTTTGAGCATGCCCAGGCGGGTAGTAACTTCTTCGTTCGGATTGCGGACATACGGGATCACCGACTGAAAGAACGCGCGCAGAAAGTCGTTTCCCGGAATGAGTACATTGGCAGGCCCGGAGTATCTGTGCCCCGTTTCGACCTGCTCTTCGAGCGCTATCGTCCGCAGCAAATCCTCGTGCAAAAACATCACGATGGTCTGATAATCCTCGCCATCGACGGGAGTTTTGGTAATTTCTCCCAACTGGTTCTTTTGTATCAGCAGCATCTCGCCAGCGCCCATCGATACCTTCTGCGTGGCCGTCTCCAGAGAAAAACGGCCGGACACCTGCAATACCAGCGTATTATGTTCCAGAAATGCAACTTTGTCTTTTCTCTGCTTGGAGAAATAAGAGTAAAAGATAACACCCGGTATTATTTCTGTTGGATTCGTCACGCAGTAAAGATATTAAAAATCAGGGCTTGAAAGTACCCCCGCTATCGTTGAAGATAAGTCCCACCCGTTATCGCGCCAGGCGCAAAGTGGGTATTAAGCGTATCCATTTCCTCAGGGGTAAACCGGATTTGCATCGCCTCCATGTTTTCGGGCAATCGTACCCGGCGGCTCATGCTCACAAGCGGCATAATATGGTCGCCCTGTGCATTCACCCAGGCGATCGCGAGCTGCGTGGGGGTGTACCCTTTGCCCCTTGCCATTTGTTTTAATACTTCCACAGTCGCAAGGTTTTTGACCAGGTTCTCGCCCTGGAAACGCGGGAAGTGATGCTGATAGCTACCAGCTGCAAGCGGGGCCTTCATTTCACCCGTCAGCAGCCCCTCGGCGGTATTGGCAAATGCGACAACGCCGATGCCAAGCTCTTTCGCCGTCGGAAGCAGGTCGCTTTCAATCTGCCGGTCGGCCAGTGAATACCCTATTTCCAAAGCGGTCACCGGATGGATTCTATGTGCTTCGCGTAGCTGGCCGGCGGTGATTTCCGAGACACCCAGGTAACGGACTTTCCCCTCTTTGATCAGGTCGGCGACGGTGCCTATCACATCTTCTACCGGAACACTGTTGTCTATCCTGCACGGCTGATAGAGATCGATGGTATCAATCCCCAAACGAACGAGCGAGTAATTGATGAAATTTTTGATCGCCGCGGGACGGAGGTCGAGCCCAAGCCATTGATTATTATAAAAAACAGCCCCGAACTTGACACTGATAAACGCATCTTCACGGCGGCCTTTGATGGCCTTACCAACCAGCAACTCGTTATGGCCCGCGCCATAAAAATCGCCCGTATTCAGGAAATTGATGCCGGTATCCAGCGCGGTTTGAATGGTAGCAATACTTTCGGATTCATCTCTGGCCGGGCCTCCCCAAACGGGCGACATGCGCATACAGCCCAATCCGAGCTTCGAAACGAGCGGCCCGTTCTGGCCAAGGTTCATTTTTGTTATCGTCGTCATCTTTATTTGTTGATTTAACAATGCAAAGATGGCATGTTGCCGCGCCCGGCGGATTTCGCCTACGGCTCAAATTAGTTGCTTGTACGGATCACCAGCCTGCAAAAAGTGCCTCCAACAGCTAAAAGCGCTCGCTGATAAAACAGGTATGCTTTCCTTGCTACGCGAGAATATCGTCCGCATTACAACGCTTCGCCCAACACGGGAGTCCTGATAATAAAATGGTTACACGATGAAAAAACTACTCCTTCTGATCGTACTCGCACTGATATTAGCCCGGTGTAAGAAAGACCCCGAACCTCTGGCCGAGATTTCCGGCATTGTCGGCCAATGGCACATGGTGGAAATGCGGTATCGCTCGGGCGATTCCACCGTGATAAAAAACATGACTAACGAGCAGCAAAAGTTATTTTCGATCCGTTTCGACGGCGTTATGCTGTACGACGGGTATGCATCTTGCTGTGCCGCGTCCGAGTATGTGGTCAATGGGAAGCCGTTCGAAGTAAAACCGCTGAAAGAGGTCCCCCTTGACCAGGATTGTGCCCTGGTAGATTGCTGGGCTTGCCCGAAGTTGACCATTACCCAGTCGGGCGACGAGATGACCATTGAATCATGCAATGGGGCGATCAGCAAGTATGTGAGGCAAAAATAGCCTGGGTGGATAAAGAAATATTAGCGTTCTTTCGGACAGTACTAACAGATTGGTGGAAGCGTATAACATCGAGGGTTATCCGTCCACGTTCCCTATCAGGCCTGACGGTACGATCGAATCACACCACCGTTTACTAACAACACCACAACCACCTCATTTCCAGTACAATATTTCCTATATTTGTACATACCGCTCCTCGCGGCCCACTTTCCATAAACATGATCTGTGACTCAAACTTCTACGCTCATGAAGCACGGCCATTGTTACCTCGCATTCATTGTCATCCTTTCGGCCTGCTTCAAAAAGAAGGAGGAAAAGGAAAAGCCCGTATCCGATAGCACTGCGCGGATCACGGTTTGTTACAATCCTAAAACCACCGATGCCGAATGGTATAGTTCAGGCAAAAAGGCGCCCTTGCTCAACGGGTTGCAGGGGGTCGATTTTAAAATTTCGACTACCAAGCCGGAAGTACAGGCCTATTTCAACCAGGGTTTGATGCTGGCGTACGGTTTCAACCATGCGGAAGCCGCCCGGTCGTTCTATGAAGCTACCCGGCTGGATTCGACCTGCGCCATGGCCTACTGGGGTTATGCTTACGTACTGGGCCCCAATTATAATGCGGGTATGGAGGAAGACAACTTTCAACGCGCCTGGGCCGCGAGCGCAAAAGCCCGGCGGCTGGCCGCAAATTGCACACCGAAAGAAAAGGCGCTGATCGAAGCATTGGCGGCACGATATGCCCAAGCACCTCCCGCCAACAGGGCACCGCTGGACATGGCGTTTGCCGCGGCCATGAAAAAAGTATATGCGCAATTCCCTTCCGATCCCGATATTGGCGCGCTATATGCCGAAGCGCAGATGGATTTGCACCCATGGGACTTGTACGACAAAAAAACAAAGGCCGCTAAATCCTGGACCCCCGCGCTGGTAACCGTACTGGAAAGTCTGCTGAAAAAGAACCCGCGGCATCCGGGCGCGCATCACCTCTACATACACGCGCAGGAGGCCTCCGCAACACCCGAAAAAGCCCTCGAATCGGCCGCCCTGCTCGATTCACTGGTTCCCGGTGCCGGTCACCTGCTTCATATGCCGTCGCATATTTACATCAACACCGGCGACTACCACCTGGGCTCGCTCTCCAACATCCGTGCAGTGGAGGCCGACAGCACCTACATTACCACCTGCCACGCGCAGGGAGCCTATCCCCTCGCCTATTTCCCCCACAATTACCATTTTCTGGCCGCAACGGCTACACTGGAAGGGAACTCGGAGCTGGCCTGGCTGGCCGCGCAAAAAGTACAGCAATACACCGCACGGGAGGTGATGCGCCAACCCGGATGGGGCACGCTTCAACATTATTATACCATACCCTATTACATCGCCGTCAAGTTTTCGATGTGGGATACCATTCTTGCCGGGCCCAGCCCGGCCAGGGACCTGATTTACCCGCAGGCGATCTGGCATTACGCAAGGGGAATGGCTTTTTTAGGAAAACATGACCTGCCTCATGCTCAGGAAGAGATGAAATCGCTCGGCTCGCTTGCAGCGGATACCACCCTCAAAGACCTTACCGTCTGGAATATCAACACCTCCCAGGATCTGGTGCAAATCGCCTCCAAAGTTTTGGCGGCCGGCATAGCCGTACAGCAAAACCAGCTCGACAAGGCGGTCACCTTGCTCGGCGAGGCCATTGCTATCGAGGACAATCTCAACTACAACGAGCCGCCCGACTGGTTTTTCTCCGTCCGGCACCATCTCGGAGCGGTGCTGCTCAAAGCCGGAAAAAACGCGGAAGCCGAACGCGTCTACCGGCAGGATTTACTGGCCTGGAAGAAAAACGGCTGGGCGCTGATCGGCCTCTATAATTCACTGACCCAGCAGAAAAACACGGCCGAAGCACAAACCGTAAAATCGGCTTTTGACAAGGCCTGGCAACATGCCGACATCAAAATCGCAGCATCGTCCAGCATTGTGGATTAGTGAAACAACAAAGATGCCGCCCCCTATCGGAGGCGGCATCTTTGTTGTTTCGTTTACCTAAACATCCATCGCGTCGTACACGATCACTTTGTCCCACAGGTGGCTGCAATCCTTGATGAACTTCTGGTGGATCGGATGGTCCTGGTAACTCGCCTGTCCGGCAAGGTCTTCGAAAAACATCAGCTCCGACACCGCCCAGCTATTGTCGACGACATCCCTTTTTTCCGTGCTCGCTACCACGCCAATGCGAAGCTCCTTGATCGCCTCGATCTTCCGTAGTGTTTTCAGGCCCTCGATGATCCTGTCACGATCGGCCGTGGAGCCCGGGTTTTTCAGCCAGAAAAATACATGGTGCACCAAAGGGGTTTTGCTTTTCACGGGAGTGGCCGCAGCTGTCACCGATGCGGCAGCACCTGCTGCCAATGTAACCGAGCTTGCGATAAATTTACGACGGGTGTTGCTCATAATAGATATTGAGAGATAATGAAGAATAAAATGGCCTTTTTGATGCAAATAAATGGGTTTTTCACTTGAATATATCTGTTATTTGTAATGAATTCCTGTGCATTCCGCGCATTCACATTGTGAATTCCTTGTGAAAAATACCTGTAAGAAGGACAACCAAAATGTAACGAAAATTATCAGCCTTCTCATGGGGAGGGGGTGATTTAGTTGGAAGGGACTGGACTACCATGACTGACACAAATTTGTTCTGTTTGGCTGAATAGTGGGCTACGGAAGGCGAATACCAACCATTTAATAAGTCGAACAAGAAGATTTTTTGCGATCTCCCCTTTGACTTCTCTACTAAAGAGACTTCTTTAGTAAGCACTTGCCAACCCTCTTCCAACCCTTCTCATCATGCCAAAACATTCGAACCAGCTAGGACAACTTGTTACAACCAAACTATCAAAAAACAGAGGACTGAATCTAACCTTCCAAAGCAGCTACGCATCAACGACCAACATTGAATTGTATGCGGTACCTAAGCCGTTCCGCGATGGATTGTCAAAAGAACTCCCAATTTTCATAAACTACCATGCATCTAAAACAATAGCAGGCACGAACATACCTGTGGGGGGACAAGAAATGGACATAATTATGTCTCCGTTTCCCCCAGATACTTGGGAAAACATCTACTCCGTAAAAGTTACACCAAAAACGAAGAAAGATTATGTCGGATTCATTGCTGAATTCACGGATTTATTGGAAGAAGCAAAAATAAATATCCTTAGTCTTCAAAGTAATCCGACATTCTCTGAAGAGCCATACTCCTTTTGGCTTGTGATTGATGTAACCAAGTTTGACCCATTAAGATTAATAGACCGGGAAATATCAAGGCTTCCAGTTGACCTATCAGACGAGGATCCTTATAAGTTCGAAACAAGAAGTCAACAACTAAAAGCAAAGCTGGATACTGTGTTGACTAGCATCATTTCCGTTACAGAGCTGAGGGGAGTGCGTTTCTTATACAACTTCTCAAAAGAAATGAAACATACGAGAATTGCATATTGGAATGAAATAATCAGAAATCAAAAATCCATAAAATTCAAACTCAACGAAGGAACTGGAACTATCCCAGCGTATGTAATAAATACATTAATCGGATTGCAAGACAATGAAATACAACACTCGATTGTTTCAAGTCCGCATCAAAAATCATTCTTCATCCTAAGAATATTCGAGAATTCAGAATTGATGTATCTCGACGTAAACAATAAAGACGAGATAGGATCTATCGAGAAAATATCGCAGGCAATTAAAAATCATCGTGGAAATGTACTTACAGGAACAGCGCAAATTGAAAGTATCGGGGGTGCGCTTTGTCACTATTACGTACTAGTTCAATGTACTCCCTCAGAATCCGTTAGCATTCTCAAGAGCCTTTCTGTCATTAACCAGGTGCCTAAGATTATTGTCTATAATTGCTCGAAGAAAAACAGAGAAAAAATATACTCTGAACTGCGAAGTATAAGTAAAATTAAAATCGTCTCTAACAGCTGGATAAGAGCATATTTTGGTCAACGATGGCGACATTTTCTGGACCGACACAATTTATCTAAGTCGAGTATTGCAAGTCAAATACTGATGGCAATTATCACATCCGTCTTCAAGCTTTTAGTCTACGGAACTGCACTAGCATTCGTAACCTTGCTATCTAAAGTTCTCGTCGCACTAGGAGGTAAATACTTATTTGATCTTCCCTTAATGGAAGGAATCAAATCCTGGCTAGACTGGATGTAGACAACCATTTGAACAATCCTCCAATTTCGGAAAAACCAACAGATCATTTCAAAAGTAGGAGGGGCTTTAAAATTTAGGCAACTATATACCTTGGAACAAGGAAGATGCTAACATTTTAGCATTCTAAAATGGGGATTAAAAATTAAGGGTCAGTTCTTGTTATCAAACCGCCCAGGGTAATGAAGTTGAAGAATAACCCCTTTGAGGTCAACGATCGCAATTAACCTTTTGATAGTTATCGTCGGCCGCGCCCAGTATGTATATGGAAGTTTTCGGAAGACGGAAATCGCGATCGCTCAAATGGCAATTAAATACCATCAACGCTTTGCAACTAAAGATAAAAGGGCCAGATTTTCCGGCCCTACAACTAACTAGGCCAAGGTATGGTAATTCCCAATAATTGGGTACGCTTGCGATAACCTTCATCAGTTAACATCGCATCCACAGGATAATCGTGTTCGAGAGCAGTGCTAATAACCACCAGCCTGTGCCTGTAAAGAAAAAGGATGTCATCCGTCATGGATTGTTGGGCAGCTAGGGAAAGATCCCCAATATCAATGCTGTTAGATGTTTCGAAGCGTTTTAGCGCTTTAATGAGACGTTTCATAGTCTATTTTTTTAGTGTGTGTCCGCCAAATACCATGTCACCGTGACATTTAACTGAAGGCTTAACCAAACAACGAAATAAGTTGAGCTTTGGGTTCACACCCCGTTACAAGGTTGGGTTTCAACCATGTATCGCTCGAAATTCTTCAGCCAAGGCATCACATGCCTCTTGCTCAATCACCGAAAATATTTTGTCATAATTTCATGCGTTTAAGAATAACTAAAATCCAACTCCGTCATTATACAAGAATTTAAAGGATACGGAGCAACCGTAACTGAAACAAAGATTATCATTAAGCGACAGGAGTTTATTTCTAGGATTCTCCACGGCAGCAAAGGTGACACAGAGATATTTATCAAAAACGTTATGGCCGGCTAAGATCAACTATATCATCTGCGGAGCACCCTGCCGGGCGTCGAACGCCGAACGCCCCCGCCCAATTTTCAGCTCTCCCAGCCCGTTTACAAAGTCAGAAGTCCACAATTTTATTGAAGTATGCCTTCGGTTGAAGGTTTTCGTCGAACAGCAGCGGATAGTCCTTCCTGCCGCGCACGGGGAAATTGTCGAGCCAGGTCGACTTGTCCGATATATTCCAGAATGTAATGCCGGTCAGCACGCCGCGGTTTTTCCGGAATGTTTTGAAAAGCATTTCATATTGCGCTGCCTGTTTCGAAAGGAGCTCAGCGGTTAGTACGGTCTTGTCCGCCGGGGTCATTTCGCGCCGACCGTGTTCCTTTGCATGAATGGAAACGTCCAGTTCCGTAATCTGGACCGCCAGACCGAGGCTGGCAAACCGGCTGATCGACTCTTGCAGTTCGGCCTCAGCAGGCTCATACACAGACCAATGCCCCTGTAACCCAACGCCGTGAACAGGTACGTTCTTCTCTTTCAGTTTTTTGAGTAGCTCAAAGATCTTCGCCCGTTTGGCGCTGCTTTCGGTATTATAGTCATTATAAAATAACCTGGCGGACGGATCGGCGGCGTGGGCATATTCGAATGCCTTTTCAATGTAGTCCTCCCCTATTATTTCATAGAACTTCGATTGTCTGTAAATGTTGCTGCCCGTATCCGGCACCGCCTCGTTCACCACATCCCAGGCGTAAATGCGGCCCTTATACCGGCTCACGACATCGGTAATATGCTGTTTCAGTCGGGCCAGGAGTACTTCCCGCGTTACCTCCTTGCCCTCGGCGTCGATGAAAAACCATTTCGGCGTCTGGCTATGCCAGCAAAGTGTGTGGCCGCGTACTTTCATGCCGTTCTTCTGCGCGAATGCCACGATCGCGTCGGGTGCTTCCCAGGCATACCGGTCCGGCTCGGGATGGATGGGTCCCATTTTCATAGCGTTTTCAGGGGTAATGCTGTTGAACTGCCGGATGATCAGCTCAGCTTCCGGGCCCGACAAATTCCTGGGCGCCACCGCTACACCGACCGGGAAGTAGTCTTTGTACGCATCCTTCAACGTTTTTTGGGCAAATACCTGCTCTGTCGCCAGGGCCAAAAGCCCGCAGCCCAACATGGCAGACAGCGCGACACGTAAACTGTGTTTTTTCATAACCACAAATTCCCTTCGATCAAAATCACTTGAATAGCACCTGCGCAAATTCGAACAGATCGTGCCGCCATACCGGCCACGTGTGCCCGCCCGCGTATTCGCTGTACTGGTAGCGTATGCCAGCCTTGTCGTACTTCGCCAGCATAACCTTGCAGTTCTGATAGGCAATATCCTCCTGGCCGCCCATTGAAATGCGGAAATGTTTCAGGTTGGTATTGATCGTATTCGAATTGCTGTCGATCAACGCGTAATGCGATTTGGAAAGCTCCGCATTATTGGCAAACCACCCCGAACTGAATACCCCCAGGTAGGCAAATTGATCGCTGTTTTTGACGCCCGCATATAAAGTCTGCAAACCGCCCATCGACAGGCCTGCCAGCGCCCTGCCCTGCGCGTCCGTTCTGACCCTGAAATTACCCTCGACAAATGGCATAGCGCCCTGTTTGAGCTCATTTTCAAACATTTTCAGTATATTCTCATTGAAGCCGGCAATACCGCCGCTGCCACCCATGTTACCGTCCATCATGACGACCACCATCGGTTTTGCCTTTCCTTCGGCCATGAGGTTATCCAGAATGAGGCCCGTTTTGCCCTGGGTTGCCCAGCCACGCTGATCTTCGCCCCCGCCGTGCAGCAGATACAGTACGGGCAATTTTTCGGTCAAGTGATCATAACCCGGCGGCGTGTATACGCACATCTCCCGCCAGGAGTTAGTAGCTTTCGACAAATACCTTTTTACCCGGATATCCCCGTGCGGCACATCGCGGAGCGCATAGTATCCGCCTTTTTTGAACGGTATTTCGATCCCGCTCGCCATGCGCCCCATTCCGTAGAATGTCTCACTGGCCGGGTCGGCCAATGCCACGCCATCGATCAGCAGCGAGTAGTAATGGAAGCCCTCGCCGATGGAATCCGTCGTGACGGACCAGAAACCGGCGGTATCCTTCTGCATATCGTATTTTTTACCCAAATCCACCTGCACCTTTTGCGCGCCCGGTGCCTTGGTACGGAACACGACCCTGTTATCGGGCAGAATTTGCGGATACTTCGCCGAGCGGATATTCGTTTCTGCGGGCGACCCGAGGAGGGTGTACCGGTTCAGACTTTTTACGTCCACAGGCTTGAAAAGGAACTGCGCAAACATGAACAGCCCGTTTTTCCAAACCTTGAAATCGTGCACCCCGGGCTCCACGTAATACACGTGCGGCACGTCGTTGGCGAACAGATAGTCGTGTGTGCGCTTGCTGAAAGAGATCAGCCGGTCGTCGTCCCCGCAGGATAGCCACAGCAATTTGAGTTTCTGCCGCGCGACTGCCGGATCGGGGATGAGTTCCTCTGGCTTTTTGGTATTGGGCGCTGATGAAAAGCCGCCTACCCAGGCAAATTTATCAAGATTTCCGAGCCCGAAGTTCAGCGACTGCCCTCCGCCCATCGACAGCCCCGCAATCGCGCGGTGCTCACGATCGGTAAGCACTGGATACTTTTTCTCGACAAACGGGACCAGGTCAGTGAGCAAATCCTGCTCGAATGTGCTAAATGCGGCCACCTTGTCGGGGGCCATGATGTTACCCGTAGCACGGTCGTCTTTCATCGCCCGGCCATTGGGCATAACCACGATCATCGGCTGGATCTTTCCGTCGGCATACAAGTTGTCCAGGATCAGTTGCGGGTTACCGCCTTTCAGCCACTCCTTTTCATCCCCGCCAATACCATGCAAAAGGTACAAGACAGGATATTTGATCTTTTTGGAATAGCCGGGAGGCGTGTAAACCAGCGCTTTCCGTACCGTGCCGACGGTCTTCGATTGGTAGCTGACCGTATCGATCTTCCCGGCGGCAATGCCCTGCCGCGGCGTGTCAAAACCTTTCGGCATTTCTTTTGCGATTTCATTTTGGGCAAAAACGCCCCTACCCGCCAGCAACGGGAGTACAAGGAGAAGTATTTTGAACATAGCTCTGTGAGGTGAAATTTAAATCCTGACGCTCTTACCCGAGGCAACCGACTTGTAAATGGCTTCCACCACACGAATATCGCGCAGCCCCTCCTCGCCCGGGGCAATCAGGTCGGTGTTGTTCATAATCGCCAGGCAGTCTTCGTCCATTTGCTTCGCCTGCTGGCTTTTGATAGGGAAATTGATGACCGTCCCATCCGACATGCTACCCTTGTTCCCATTGTAACCCGATTGCGGCTCCATTTTCAGCCAGCCTTTTTCGTAGTTTACCTGCAGGTAGTTCATATTAATACCAAAACTGGTCTGGCACGCCGCCCTTGCCCCGCTCGGGAAGTCGAGCATGAACATCATCGTTTCTTCCACTTCTTTGTAAATATCCGGCCGGGTGGTCGATGCCTGGGCTATCACGCTTATCGGCTCTTCCCCCGTAGCGAGGCGCGCGCCCTGCAATGCGTACACGCCCATATCGCCCATACAACCGCCACCGAGCGCCTTTTTCTGCTTCCAGTGATCGGTACGGGCATCGAAATACCCTGCGGCGCTGTTGACCATCTTCACTTTTCCGAACTTCTGCTCTTTCGCCACCTTCATGTAAGCCTGGATGTTTGGGTCGTGCTGGCAGCGGTAGCCGATCGCGAGCTTTACCTTGTTGCTTTTACAGGCTGCGATCATCGCTTCGCAATCGGCCACGGACGGAGCCATCGGCTTCTCGCAAAACACATGCTTACCGGCTTTCGCGGCCCTTACCACATATTCGCGGTGCATCGAGGGTGGCAAAACCACGTATACGATGTCGATATCCGGGTTCTTGGCGATCTGGTCGAAGTTCTGGTAATTATAAATGTTCTTTTCGGGGATATTGTATTTGGTCTTCCACGCCTCCGCCTTCGCTGGCGTGCCGGTCACGATGCCCGCGAGATAGCACTTTTCGGTTAGTTGCAGAGCGGGGGCCAGTAGGTCGGTGCTGTAATAGCCCAGGCCGACAAGCGCAATGCCGAGCTTGTCCTTTTTGGGTGAAGTTGCAGCAAGCAACGGGTTACCGGAGAACAATGTAGCAGCCCCGGCCAGGGTTAATGTCGATAAAAAATCGCGTCTTTCGATTTGCATAGTTTGTCTGATTGAATGCTTTGGATGAGATCAGGGGCACGAATGTGCCGGTACAGCGTTAAAAGCCGGAACCGGCACCCGTTTTACCAAAATATTTGTCATTATTTCCATTTCAAGGCTCAATCGTTTCGATCGAGCCATCCTTTCCGCGCGCGAGCTCGCGTACCTTCACGTTACGCAGGTGTGTTTTGCCTGAAATTTCCGTATCGTGATAAAAAATATACCATTTGCCTTTGAACGCTACAATGGAATGGTGCGTCGTCCAGCCTTCGACCGGTTTCATGATCACACCTTTGTAGGTGAACGGCCCGTACGGCGAACTGCTTTCGGCATAACAGAGCAAATGCGTATCGCCGGTGGAGTACGAAAAATAGTATTTCCCATTGAACTTGTGCATCCAAGCACCCTCGAAAAACCGTCGGTCATGATCGCCGCCGAGCAAAGGCTTACCTTGCTCATCCAGTATTTGCACGTCGCGGGGCGTCTCGGCGAAAGTGAGCATATCGCCGCTCATTTTCGCCACTTTGGCACTCAATGCGGGCTTCTGCTCGTGCCCTTTGCCCAAGTCGGTCGAGAGCGATTTGTCGTACTTTCCCGAATGCCAGCGTTGCAGCTGCCCGCCCCAGATACCGCCGAAGTACATATAAGTCTGTCCGTCGGTGTCGGTAAAAACGGCCGGATCGATGCTGTAACTGCCCGGAATCGGTGCGGGCCCGGCTTTGAAAGGCCCGGCAGGCGATTTGGAAGTAGCTACCCCGATCCGGAAAACGTCTTCCTTGTCTTTCACAGGGAAATACAAGTAGTAGGTACCGTCCTTGAATGCCGCATCGGGTGCCCAAAGTTGGCGCCCTGCCCATGGGATATCTTTCAAATCCAGCACCACGCCATGGTCGGTCACCTTGCCTCCGATGTTGTCCATGGAATACACGTGGTAGTCCCGCATGTTGAAATGCCCGCCTTCATCGTCCTGCGGCACATTGGCCTCGATGTCGTGGGAAGGATAAATGTAGATTTTGCCATTGAAAACATGCGCGGACGGATCGGCGGTGAACAGGTCGCTGATCAACGGCTTCACCTTGGCCTGCTGGCAAAAGCCCGTTCCCAGGCCCGGGCCGATAGCCATCACGGCCATTAATCCTGCTGATAAAAAGCTGCGGGTCATATAATTGTGCTGATTAAACGGTTTAATATCCGGAATTTTGTGGAAAAGCAGGACCATCCACGACTCTATCGATCTGCGACTGCGGAATGGGCCGAAGCATATTGAAATCTTTTACATAAGGTGCCGCTTCCTGGTTCCACTCCTGCACCCGACGCACGAGCGAGCGGGTGCGCACGAGGTCGTGCCAGCGCTGCCATTCTCCGAAAAACTCGCGGCTGCGTTCGTCGAGGATGAAGTCCAGGGTTACGTCGGCAGCGGTAATGGTCATCGCCGTGGCTGCTGCCGCATTCTGCGCGGTGGTGTTTCCCTTCCGGAATGCCGCTCGCTGGCGCACCACATTGAGCAGGCCGGCGGCTTTCGCAGCGTCACCGGCTTTGAAATACGCTTCCGCACCGGTCATGTAGACATCCGAAAAGCGGTACAGAACACACGGACGGGTCGACGGATCGTTAAAGTTGGCGCCGCGACTGGGGTCCATGAATTTTTTCAATGCCGGGAAAATACCGTTGTTCCAAAGGCTCGGCGGCACTACAATACCCTTGAATGGCCTGGTGCCCACAAACTGCGGGGCGCCGGGAACCTCGTAATCGGGCAGCCACACGGCGGTATCCGACCCCACGACGGTGGTGTAACCGATTCCCCGGCTGTTGTTGGTAGCATTGGCTGCGTTGGTAATGGCAGTATTGGAAATGTAAACCGTGTAAAACGAGTTGGCAAACCGCGAATCCACGTCGCGTTTCGTAAAAGCCTGGTCGAGGAAATAGTTTTTGCCTGCATGCGGGCCCGTGGCCAATTTGTCGGAGTTCGGGCGCATGCGGACGTACGGGCGACCGTAATATGCGTCGCGGATCATGCCCGAAGTGCCGCTGTTGACAAACCCGCCCGATGCATTTTTGAATGAGTTGATACCGCTGTTGTTCGGGTAGTTCCAGTTGGTAAACCAGGGCGAAAGGTTTTGGGCAGCGCCGCCACCAGCCGCACCACCCACGCTGTAATAGCCGTATTTAGGGTCGAGTACGTGGTCGCTGACAAACATGGTTTCCTTTCCATAATCATTGGCGGGCACGAATGCGTCGCCATAGTCCTGCCAGAGGTCCAGCCCGTAAGCCGATTTGTTGGCGATGATCTCGTCGCACAATGCCGCCGCTTTGGTAAAATCGGCTGCGGTGTTGTTCAGCCAGCCGCGGGTAAGATATGCTTTCGCCAGCAGGAACTGCGCGACAGGCTTGGTAGCCGCCTTGCCCAGGAACGGTGCGGACGGCTGATTGGGCAGATCGGCCGCAGCTTCGGTGAGATCTTTGATGATCAGTTCATAAACCTGCGCCGCCGGCTGTCGCGATGCGGCTTGCGAGGGTACAGTGATAAACTCGGTATGCAAAGGCACGTCGCCCCAGGTCTGTACGAGGTAGAAATACCAGAATGCCCTCAGGAACTTGGCTTGCGCCAGGTATTGTTTCCGGGTCGCATCGGGAAGGTCGATGGTCTGCCCGTACTGCAATACGCCGTTGAGGGTATTGATATCCTGGAAGGCAACGCCCCAGGCCGAGCCGAAGTTACTGCCATTCAATCCGTTGTAGGTATAAGGAATAGGCGTGCCGGCGCTGAGGCCCTGGATAAACTCGTCGGTACCAGCCTGCATCTCCACGGTGAAACCTTCCGTTCCCCATTGGCTGCGGATGTCGTTGTACACCCCGGCAATACCGCCGAGTACGCCCGACGGGCTATTGAAATAAGAAGGGACGATCTGGGATTGCGGGTGTTCTTCAAGCACTTTCTCACAACCGGAGCTCAGCAAAGCGACCAGCCCGGCGGTCATGTATATTTTGATGGATTTCATAGTCAGATCAGAATTTAAGGTTTACGCCCACGGTGAATTGCCTTACCGGCGGGTTGTTGAGGTTTACGGAGATCTGCCGCTCCGGTGCGCCACGCTCACTGGCCCCCTGCGGGTTGAGGGTCGATTGTCCGCTGGCATAGCTGTTCCCTTCCGGATCCACGGCCAGATTGTCTTTCACCAGCGGCGAATAGATGATGAACGGATTGGTCAGGTTGACGTAAATGCGGGCCGACGTAGCGCCGATCTTTTTGATAATGTCGCTCGCGAAGGTGTAGCCGAGGTTAATGCTACGGCATTTGATGAACGAGCCGTCATAATAGCCGAGCGTCGAACCGAAGTTGGCGACCGCGCTGCTGGCGTCGGGAGCAGGAAATGCGTTGGTCGGGTTGGTATCGGTCCAATAATCCACTTTTACCTGGTTGACGCGGCTCTGGTTAAAGAATGCAAACCCGCCCGAACCCGTAGAATTTCCGGTGAGGTACGGAACAAGCACTTTCATGCCCATCCGCGCATAGGTAACGATCGACGCGTCAAAGTTTTTGAAGCTGAAACGGTTGGTAAGGCCTCCCTCCCATTTGGGCTGGAAATTACCCAGGATCTGCCGGTCGCCCGCGTCGATTTTTCCGTCCGCGTTCAAGTCCTCGACCCTGATTTGTCCCGGATACTGCACGGGTGAAACCTGTTTGGCCAAAGTCCCGTTCTCCGCGTCGCTAAGCTGCCATATGCCCAGTTTTTTGTAATCATAAATCACCGAAAGCGGCTGCCCTACGAACCATCCGGCGCCGAGATTGGCTTTTTCCTTCGGGGTGGTCAGCTGCGTGATCTTCTCACGGTTAAAGAAATAGGTCGCGTCCACGCTCCAGTTGAACCCTTTCGGTTTACGGGCAATTTCAAAAGTGACGGCCACTTCGAGACCCTTACCCTCGGTTTTCCCCAGGTTTTTCAAGGTAGAACCGGCCCCATTGCTGGGCGGAAGCGGCACGGAGAGCAGAATATCCTTGGTTTTCTGATGGTACCAGTCCACCGAACCGGTAATGCGGTTGTTCAGGAAGCCGAAATCGATACCGATATCGACCTGCGATGTCGATTGCCAGCTCAGGTTGCTTGCGGGTAGGCTGGTAACGGTGTAGGCCAGTTGTTGCCCTGCCGTGCCCGTGCCGAAGTTATAGTATCCGGCCGACAACGCGCCCAGCGTCGAGTACGCTCCCACATTCCGGTTCCCGGAAATCCCCCAGCCACCGCGCAGTTTCAGGTTGGAAACAAAGGCAATGCTTTTCATAAATCCTTCCTCGATCACATTCCAGCCTAAGCCGACAGCCGGATAATTGAAATACTGGTTGCCGGGCGACAAGGTGGACGAACCGTCCCTGCGCAGGGTCAACGTCAGTAAATAGCGGTCGTCGTAGCTATAATTGAGCCTGCCCATATAGGAAAGCAGGCCGGTTTCCGAAAACGAGTTGCCGAAATCGGAGTTGGCGACGGGCTGGCCGGACGCGAGCGAGAAGTTCGACGTTTTGATGTAGTCCGCCGGTACGCCCGTCACCGTGAAGCGGCTGCCTAAGGAGTGGTTTTTAGTGTATTCATAAAGTGCGGTAAAGCCCAGTTTATGCTTGTCGGCAAATGTTTTGTCGTAGTAAAGCAAATGTTGCAGGTTCACGTCCCAGTACTCGGTGTTGCTGATCTCGGCTGTGGACGAGGATTGTACCGTCGCAGAATTGAAATATGTCAGCGGCCCATTATAACCATTATAATTCGACTGGCTAAAATTCAGGCCCGCATTGAACCGGTATTTCAAACCCGGCAGAATGGTAACTTCCGCATACAGGCTATTGAATGTCCGCACGGAGCGCGTACGGCCAAGGTACGAATCCTTTTTCGTCAGAATCGTGAGCGGGCTCACGCCGGCGGCATCGATGGAGCCTTCGGACGGGAACATGTTCACGCTGCCATCGGCATTGTAGGGCGAGGCGAGCGGCGTTAGGCGCACCAATCCGCCCGGCACGCCGCCCCCGCCTGGTGTGTTCTGATAGGTGAGGGTATTCAAAGTGTTCAGCCCGACGCGGATATTCCTGCCGATCCCCTGGTCGACGGTCGCACGCAGGTTGAAGCGCTGGAAATTCTGGTTGGGGATAATGCCGGTTTCATTGAAATACCCCAAACCAAGCGAGTACTGCGTATTTTCAACGCCGCCCTGCATGCCGAGCTGGTGATTGGACATAAAACCCGGTTTATAGATCAGGTCCTGCCAGTCGGTAGACACCCCGTTGGCCAGCGCTTCCTGCTCTTTCGGTGTAAGCAGGTAACCCGAAGTACCGGGGCTGGTGCGGTTGTATTTGGCAGCGTCCGTTTTGAACTGGGCATATTCCGCGCCATTCATGACATTGAATTTACCCATGATGCGTGTCTCGCCATGGTAGCCGTCGTAGCTGAACACGGGCTTGCCTACCTTTCCCCTTTTGGTCGTCACGAGGATTACCCCGCCTGCACCGCGCGAGCCATAAATGGCCGTCGCGGAAGCGTCCTTCAACACTTCCAGACTTACGATATCGTCCGGGTTAATGTCGTTCAGCCCTCCGAAAGGGATACCGTCCACTACCACGAGCGGGCCGTCAAGGCCATCACTTGATCCGGAACTGGTAGTGAGCGTCCGGTTGCCCCGGATCCTGATCTGCCCCTGAGAACCTGGCGTGCTGCCATTACTGATAATAGACACCCCCGCCGCGCGGCCTTTGAGCTGGCTGATCAGGTTCGGTGCCGGCACCTCTTTGAGCGTCGACTCGCTCACCGAAACCACAGAGCCGGTCACATCGCGCTTGCGTTGCGTTCCGTAGCCGACCACTACCACCTCTTCCAGCACTTTATGATCGGGTGCGAGCGCTACATTAACGATCTTCCCGTTCCCTACAACCACTTCTTTGGAAGCATAACCAACGAGTGAAAACACGAGCACCGTGTTCCCGTTGTCGGGGACCGAAATCCTGAAATTTCCATTTTCATCGGCACTCGTGCCGCGTGTCGTACCTTTAATAAGGATACTCGCGCCGGGTAGCGCGTCGCCTGTTTCGCCGGTCACTTTCCCGGTCACCTCAAAATCCGCGGCGGTATGGCCGATATACGTTGCCGGCAGCCTGTTCGAGTCATTATCCGACGCCAGGGCTAAGTCGGCGAAGCCGAGCGTCATCAGTGCCACCAGCGGCCATCCGACGGTTCGCCGCGCGACGGATCGCCGCCCGACGGTTCGCCGCGCGACAGTCTGAAATGCACGGAGGCTGGTTTCTTTGTTCTGTAAAAAGTAGCGCATAGGCGTGCAGGGTTTTTGATGAAAATTTTTATTTGTCATTTTGACAATATATTTTTATAACATAATGATTCCAATAATTTATAGCAACCTGACAATGGACAAAAGTAGCATAGCCGCGAGGCCAACCGTGAGCACATTTGTTCAAACTATGGGAACAAATGTTTAAAAAAGGGCTAAAAATGACGGATTCAGAGAGAAAGTTGCATTTAATCCATGCCCGGCGACGGAACGGCAGCCGCTTCTGTCGTCCTTACAACAAACCATTATTTAAAGCATCAAAATTGAAACAGTACCGGTCGTTATCAGGCTTATGGATTTGCCTGCTGCTGTTTTTTCCCTGCTCAGTAAGCATGGTCGCGGCCCAAAGTGAGCCGCCCCGCTTTACCGCTGTTACTTCTATGGACGGGCTCTCTTCCAACACCGTAACCGCGATCCTGAAAGACCGCTACGGGCTTCTCTGGTTCGCTACCGACGATGGCCTCAACAAATTCGACGGGAAGGGTTTCACCGTTTACAGGCACGAGAAAAAGGATTCGACCTCCCTTAAATCGAACGACGTTTCGGCGATCTTCGAAGACCGAGCCGGACGCATATGGGTCGGTACGATCATCGGTTCGCTGCATCTATACGACCGCCGGAAAGATTCGTTTATAAGGATCAAAACCTTTCACAGCATCAACTCGATATGCGAGGACGGACAGGGCAAAATATGGGCCGGAACCACCCAGGGCCTCATTATCGTGGATCCTCTTACACTTCATTTCAAAACATTCCCGTCCATCCCCGGCACGCCCGCGCAGGTCGCAGGCAACCATGTACACAGAGTGTTCCGCGACCGGCACCAGCAAATGTGGGTCGGCACGGGCAACGGCCTTTTCCGGTTTCTGGATAAACAAAACCGTTTTGTCCCCGTCGATTACCGTGGCGCCGAAAGCTATCGGGAAGGTTCGGAATTTGTAACGGCCATCGGCGAAGACAGTTCCGGCAGCATGTGGATCGGGACTCAGTACGGCTTGTTTGTCCTCTCCGCGGCAGGCAAACAGATCCGGCATTTCAGCTACCAACCGGGGAACAGCCACTCGATCAGTAACAATATGATCTTCGCGATCGCCGCGCAAAGCCGGGACGAGATCTGGATCGGCACCGACGGCGGGCTGAATATCATCGACACCCGCACCGGGCGCATTACGCATCACTCACCCGACCCGCGCATGCCGTTCAGCATAACGAACAAGTCTATACGCAGCTTACTCACGGACCCGGCGGGCATTACCTGGATGGGCACATACAAAGGCGGCGTCAACAAATACGACCGTAACCTCACATTGTTCGGGCTGAAACGCTGTGATCCTTACGACCCGTACGGCCTCAGTGCGCCATTCGTAACTTCTTTTGCAGAGCATCCCGATGGCCGCATTTTCGTGGGTACCGACGATGGCGGCGTCAATCTCTACGACCGCAAAACGAACCTGATCCGCCAATACGCTATTCATCCGAGGAACAAGGCTGCCTCGTCGGGGCTTGCCGTACTGTCGCTGAAACTGACCGCACCGGACGTGCTCTGGATCGGCACATTCCAGGACGGGCTTTTCCGGCTGGACCCTGCCAGCGGCCGATACGAACAATTTACGCAAGGCCCGGAAGCCGGTTCACTGGGCAACAACAACATTTTTGCCCTTACCCAGGACAGAAAAGGAAAGTTGTGGATCGGGACAAATGGCGGGGGCGTCAACGTATTCCATCCTGGCACCGGCCAGTTCGAAAGGCTTTTTCAACCCGATATTTCCCTTTTGAACCGCACCATACCGCTGAACGCCTACATCCGCGACATTGTGGAGGACCGGGCCGGGAAAATGTGGATCGCATCCCATGGCACCGGCATAGCCGTGTTCGATCCCGAAAAGCGTGTTTCCATACTGCTCGACAGGGAGACCGCCGCGCTCCCGAGCAACAATGTACTCTCGCTTCTGGAAGACAGCCGGGGAAACATATGGGCCGGTACCAGCGGGGAAGGCCTGGCATTGTTTGACGCCAAAACGAGCAAATTCACGACATTTGGCGTCAATGAGGGGCTTTCGAGCGGGATGATCAACAAGGTGCTGGAAGACGCGCAGGGGCGTATCTGGGTGAGCACCAACGAGGGTATCAGTTTTTTTGATCTGCACAAAAAGAAATTCACCAACTATACCACGCACAATGGCCTGCAAAACAACACTTTCGCATTGGGCGCGGGTATGCGCAGTTCCGATAACCTGCTCTTCTTCGGCGGCATTGCGGGTTTCAATTACATCGACACCCGGAGCTTGAAAAGGAACCAGGGACAAACCCCGGTAATGCTGAAAGAGCTCAAAGTAGGAAACCGCACCATCACCTCCGCCGACGCCGGCATGATCGACGCCGATATTTCCGTCGCTCAATCCATTCGCCTGGACTATAAGCAGAACTTTTCGATCGGTTACGGTGCGCTCAACTACACCAATCCCGAACAGACCACCTACCGGTACCGCCTCGTGGGACTGCAAAATGAATGGCAGCAGGCAGGCCAGGCCACCACAGCCAGTTATACCAACCTCAGCCCCGGCGATTATCGTTTCGAGGTGCAGGCCAGCAGCGACGGCAGTGATTGGAGCTCCGCACCCGCGACCGTCGCCGTGACCGTGAAGCCGCCATTCTATCTCACCATGTATGCCTACTTTTTCTATGTGCTGGCACCCATTGCCGCCGTGTACCTGATGCGACGACGCGGTATCCGCAAACTGCACCGTAAATTCACCGAAGAGCAGGCCCTCCGGGAAACGGAGCGGAAACAGGAGCTCGACAGGCTGAAAATCAAGTTCCTGACCAATCTCAGCCACGAATTCCGCACCCCTATTTCGCTCATTCTCGCGCCCGTTGAAAACCTGCTCGGCCAGGAGCAGCCGCACCAGCCGCAGATCGCGGCCATCCGGCGGAATGCGAAACGGCTGCTCAACCTCGTGGACCAGTTGCTGGATTTCAAAAACTTGCAGGAACAGGAATTGAAAGCCGACCTGCGCCGCAACGACATTGTACCGTTTATACGCGACGCCTGCGATTCGTTCAGCGATCTTTCGCAGCGGAAACGCATCCGTTTTACGTTCGACAGCGCGATTTCCCATTTGCTGGTCGATTTCGACGCCGACAAAATGGAGCGCATTCTTTTCAACCTCCTTTCAAATGCATTCAAATTTACACCCGAGGGTGGCGAAGTGACGTTGCAGCTGAGCTGCGGGAGTGACGATTCGCAACAAAACTGGCTGTATATCAAGGTATCCGACACCGGGATCGGTATTTCGCCGGAACATCGCGAAAAAATCTTCGACCGGTTCTTTCAGGACGAGGCCGACGCCTCGGTGCTCAACCAAGGCAGCGGGATCGGCCTATCGATCGTCAGGGAATTTGTGCAAATGCATGGAGGCTTCATTACCGTCGGCGGCAATGGGGATAAAGGCAGTGTTTTCACCGTCGGCCTTCCTTGCGAAGCATGGGTGTTCAATCCGGTCGAAATAGCGCCCGCTGTTCCTTTCGAGGACACTGCGGCCCATGAAAAAGACCACGACCCCACGGGTAAAATGCCGCAAGCAGAGTTCGATGAAATGCCGGGCAACGATTTGCCCCGCATACTTATCGTGGAGGATAATGCGGAGTTCAGGCATTATCTCAAAGAAAACCTGGAAACACATTACCGTGTGCTGGAAGCGGCCGACGGCAAGGAAGGCTGGCAAAAAGCATTGAGCAGCCATCCCGAGCTGATCGTGAGCGACATTGCGATGCCCGAAATGGACGGCCTTGCCATGAGCGAGAAGATCAAATCCGATAAGCGTACCAGCCACATTCCGATCATTCTCCTCACGGCGTCGAGTGGTGAAGAGCAGCAATTGAAGGGGCTGAGCTCGGGCGCGAACGATTACCTGACAAAGCCTTTCAATTTTGAAATACTGAATGTAAAGATCAATAACCTACTGCTGCTCAACAGGTTGCTTAAAGACGTATATTCGAGGCAGATCCAAATGTCGGGCCGCGATGTGGCGATCGAATCAGGCGATGTGAAACTGCTCAGGGATATGCTTTCCTATATCGAAGACAACCTGAATTCCACGCAGCTCAGCGTGGAGAACCTCGCCAGGCACGTGGGTATGAGCCGGGGAACGCTTTACACCAAAGTACTGGAAATCAGCGGACAGACCCCTATCGAGTTCATCCGGTCGATCAAACTTGAAAAAGCTGCCCTACTGCTCGAAAAAAGCGACATGAACGTTTCGCAAATCTCGTACACGGCCGGTTTTGCTACGCCCAACTATTTCACAAAGTCGTTCAAGGCTAAGTTCAACATGCTGCCCTCGGAATACAAGGCGATGAAACGGAAGCCATTTTCACACATATCACATTGATTAATAACATTTCAAACATGATCGGATTGATCCGGATGAAGATTTCAAAACTCCTGACCCTGCTCCTCTTGTGCGCAGCCATGCCGTCCTACGCGCAGATCCGCCTGCCCAGACTGATTTCCGACCATATGGTTTTACAGCGCGACCAGCCGCTCAAAATATGGGGCTGGGCATCGCCGAATGAGAAGGTTACCATTCAATTTGACCACAAAACCTATAAAACCGCGGCAAACGCTGCCGGTAAGTGGGAAATCGGGCTCCCGGCACATTCCGCAGGCACGGGTTACTCGATGATTTTGAAAGGCAGGAATGAAATCCGCGTTACCGACATTGCATTCGGGGACGTGTGGCTGTGCAGCGGGCAGAGCAATATGGTGATCAACATGGAGCGCGTCAAGGAGCGGTTTCCGACAGACATCGCGTCGGCCAGCTACCCCGCTATCCGCAACTTCTTCGTACCTACGCTCACGAAACTGAACGGCCCGGCGGACGATTTTCCGAAAGGCGAGTGGAAAACTGCCAGTCCGGAAAACATACTCGGTTTCGGGGCCGTCGCCTACTTTTTTGCCCGCGAAATCTATGAAAAACACAAAGTGCCGGTCGGCATTATCAATAGCTCCGTCGGAGGAACGCCGATTGAAGCGTGGATCAGCGAGGGTGGTTTCAAGAATTTTGAAAATATTCAGAAAACAATCTTGCAAAACAGGGATACGAGCTATGTGAATGCATTTGCACGCCGGCCTGACGCCAACCCGCAGGATCGCGTAGCGGACGCGGGCGCAATGGAGCATTGGGAAAGTAATTCCTACCAGCCCAGGGGATGGCGGAATTTCAATATCCCCGGTTACTGGGAAGACCAGGGGTTGAAAGCGCTGGACGGCGTGGTTTGGTTCCGGAGGACGATCGAGGTTCCGCAGCATTGGGCCAAGAAGGCCGTCAAGCTGTATATGGGACGCATTGTGGATGCCGATGAAATGTATGTCAATGGCAAAAAAATAGGCAATATCACTTACCAATACCCGCCCCGGCGGTACGAAATCCCTGGCGATCTGCTCAAAGCCGGCCCAAATACCTTCGTGATAAGGGTTACCAATTCGTCGGGCAAAGGCGGATTTGTACCCGATAAGCCCTATTTCATGACGACCGGCGGGGATACGATCGACTTGAAGGGGACCTGGCAATACAAGGTAGGCGCCGTGTTCCCTGCCGGGCAAACTACGGACACCCCGCGGCTGGTGCAACAGAATCAGCCGACGGCATTGTATAATGCGATGATCGCCCCGGTATTACCTATGAAAATCAAGGGATTGATATGGTACCAGGGCGAATCCAACACCGCAAACCCCGAACCTTACAATGCATTGCTTCCGGCCCTGATCAAGGACTGGCGGGCGCATTGGAACGACGGCTATTTGCCATTCCTCGTTGCGCAGCTGCCTAATTTCCAGGATATCGACTACACCCCGGCGGAAAGCAATATCGCATTGCTGCGGGAGGCGCAGAATAAGGCGCTCACATTGCCCAATACCGCGGTCGCCGTCACGATTGATCTCGGCGAATGGAACGATATTCACCCACTCGACAAGAAGGGCATCGGCCAACGGCTGTCGCTCGCCGCGCGGAACCTGGCATATGGCGAGAAGAATATTATTTACTCCGGCCCCGTGCTGAAATCGCACAGTGTCGAAAACGGCAAGATTGTGCTGACCTTCGGGCACGTCGGCGAGGGCATTGTTTCGTCCGACGGGGAGGCATTGCGCTGGTTTTCCGTCGCGGGCGACGACCGGAAATTCTTCTGGGCCAAAGCCGAAATACTCGGAAAAGACCGGATCGCATTAGAGAGCGACCAGGTTAAATCGCCGAAATATGCCCGCTATGCCTGGCAGGATAACCCCGAGGGTGTTAATTTTTACAATTCGACCGATCTGCCGGCCTCACCCTTCCGCACCGATACCCAGGATTCGGAGGATACTTCACGTGCGCATGCAAACAAGCCCGCTGACGACGGATATCGACTCTGGCTCAAATATGAACTGATCCAAAATGCCGCTGTACGGACGGCGTATGGCAATTCTTTTCGTTTCATAGCCACAAGCGACAACGGCGACATTCTGACCAACGCCGCCAAGGAACTGCAAACCGGCCTGACAGCCATGACGGGCAGAGTAATTCCGATCGTCAGGACGCCGGTAACCAACCAAAACGGCATTATCCTTACTGTTTCAAACGGTGCCGCGTCCGGCGATGGTTATTCGATCCAAATGCAAGCCGGGAATACTGTTATTACCGCCACGAAGGATGCCGGTGTGCTGTATGGAAGCTTTGCATTGCTCCGGCATTTGCAGCAGCATTTACCGCTTGAAAAAGCGGCAGGACAAAGCAGCCCGAAAATCCAGCTGCGCATGCTCAACCATTGGGATAATCCCGAGGGAACCATTGAGCGCGGGTACGCGGGATCTTCGTTGTGGAAATGGTACGATCTGCCCGAAACCGTCGATCCGCGCTATGCGGACTATGCGAGAGCCAATGCGTCAATAGGGATCAATGGTACGGTCGTAAACAATGTGAATGCCAGCGCACGTTTTCTGACGGCGGAGTACCTGCACAAGGTGGCCGCATTAGCCGGTGTTTTCAGGAAATATGGTATCAAAACCTATTTATCCATTCATTTCGTCGCTCCCAAAACGCTGGGCGGATTGAAGACCTCCGACCCGCTCGATCCGGAAGTAAGAAAGTGGTGGACCGAAAAAACGAAGGAGATTTACAGTATTATCCCCGATTTTGGAGGATTTCTGGTAAAAGCCAATTCAGAGGGCGAACCAGGCCCGCAGGATTATGGCCGTACCCACGCCGACGGCGCCAACATGCTCGCCGAAGCGCTGGCCCCATTCAAGGGTGTGGTAATCTGGCGTGCATTTGTTTACAAGGCTGATCCCAATGCCGACCGCTTCAAGGCGGCTTATGAAGAATTCGCGCCGCTCGACGGGAAGTTTGCAAAGAACGTGATCGTGCAGGTCAAGAACGGCCCGATCGATTTCCAACCCCGCGAGCCGTTTTCGCCGCTGCTCGGAAATATGCCCCAAACGCCGCTCGGCATGGAATTTCAGCTTACACAGGAATACCTCGGCTTCGCAACGCATTGGGTTTACGAGGCCCCGATTTTCAAAGAATGCCTCGACGCCGATACTTATGTAAAAGGCAAAGGCTCCACCGTCGCCCGAATCGTCGACGGTTCGCTGCACGATTACCCGTTGACCTGCATTGCCGGCGTGGCCAATACCGGCTCCGACCGCAACTGGACAGGCCACCCGATGGCGCAAGCCAACTGGTATGCCTTCGGGAGACTCGCCTGGGACCACACACTGAGCGCGGAAGCCGTTGCAAACGAATGGACGCGGCTTACATTGACCACCGAGGCAAAAGACGTCACCACGATCGGCGATATTATGCTGCGTTCAAGGGATATTTATGTGGATTACAACACACCGCTCGGCTTGTCGCGCCCATGGACGGGCAGCCACTATGCGCCGGAGCCCTGGCAAAACCGCAGTTCCCGCCCCGACTGGACAGCCATTTACTACCACCGGGCCGATTCCCTGGGCCTGGGATTCGACCGCACAGCCACCGGCAGCAACGCATTACAGCAGTACCGCCCCGAAGTAAGAAGCGCATGGCTCGATGCCGAAACCTGCCCACTCCCCTATTTGCTCTGGTTCCATCACATTCCCTGGTCGCAAAAGCTCGGCTCCGGAAGAAACCTCTGGGACGAACTTTGCCACAGGTTCTACACCGGCGCCGACTCGGTGCTGTGGATGCAAAAACAATGGGCCGGGGTGCAGGCCTCCGTCGATCCGGCGATCCATGCCGACGTTACCAGCCGGTTAGTGAAGCAATACAGGGAGGCGCTATGGTGGCGCGATGCCTGGGTATTGTATTTGCAGACATTCTCCAGGAAACCGGTTCCGGCCATTTACCCAAAGCCAGGCAGGACTTTACAAGAAGTGAAAGAAAGCGTAAATAGCTATTTGATGAAATAGCGGCGACGCTTCGATACCGTATTACAGACACCCTACCACTTGAAATGCAGCAGCGACACGGCCTGGCGCGGCAGTTGCATTTCTACGGTTGCATTGCCATTCTTCGGCTCTATCCATTGAGGCGAAGTGAGCAATGCGAGTTGTCCGGCTTTTTCAAGCAGCCTGATCTGCTCCGCGGTCGGCTGCCTGGGTGAACCCATCGCTTTCCAGGCTTCGTAGGAATTGCTGTTTTCCTGGTCGATACGGTAGTGGTATAGCATCACTTTCTGCGAGGGTAACCCTTGTACCGACACTTTCACGGTCGCATCCGGTGAGGGCACATTGTCGTCGTGGTAGTTCCACACCATCACCGCCGCCGAGTTAGCGCTTTTGGAAGCAATGCCGTTAACATCCGCCTCTTTGCGAACGCTTTCGTCCCTTACTCTTTTGAAATCGTAGGCCAGGTTCTGTTTCACCTCCACCCGGTTTCCTTCCATCATCCCAAACATCCTGAACACATTCAGTACCGGCTTGTCGACGCCGTTGGTAGCCAGGTCGCGGAACCCGCGGAACCAGGCCTGGTCCTCAAACTCGAACGACCAGCTCACCGCACCCAGCAAATTCACGCCCCGCGCCTCGGCCAGTTCATATTTCCGTGCAAACGACGCCGCCGTGTAGCTCGAATACATCGTACCATTACGGTAAGCATTCTGCGGGCTCACATCTTCCGAACATGCAGCGCACCCCTCCGGATCGGATTCGCCGATGATGATCGGCAATTTTTTGAGCGCAGGGTACGAAGCCACAATCTCGAAACCTTTGTCCAGGTCGCGCAGCTGCGTGCCCATGTTCATCTGTACATGGCCTTCCACGATCTTGGGCGCACCTTTGGCATGGTAGGTAATGAAATCGATGGGCGTGCCGGTTTTGCCGGTCACGTAATTTTTACCGGCGGTCACGTGATCGAGGAACTTCCGCATGAAAATTTCGGACTTGTCCCACGACGGGCCGGTCACTTCCGGGCCGCCTATTTTGGCGGTAGGCAACGCGCGTTTTACAGCATCCGCCGTGTAGTCGTATAATTTAATGTATTCATCGACAGTCCCTTTCCAGTAGCTGATATTCGGTTCATTCCAAAGCTCCCAGTACCAGCTTTCCACCTCTTTCTTGCCATAACGGGCCACCGAATGCTTCACCCATTGGTACACCAGCTCGGCCCATTTATTGTAATCGTTGGGAGGATAGGCCCAGCCGAGGTAAATGTCGTTGTAATTGTCGCCCGGCTTCCAGTGGTGACGGTAAGGCTCGGGTTTCGAGGAAAGTGCCTGGGGCATAAACCCGATCTGGGCAATGGGCTTCATGCCCCTTTCAATGTAGGTATCGAAGATCTTGTCGACGATCTTCCAGTCGTACACCGGCTTGCCCTGCGCATCTTCGGTATAGGCATTGGTGGAGCCCCATTTGAGCGCCGCCTCGCCGTCGCCCGTCACGAGCAGGCTGTGCGCCCGCACGTACACAGGTACTTTGCTGAACTGGGAGATTTCCGTGAGCAGCTTTTTCCCGTCCTTCATATAGGTGTAATTGGGCTCGTCGTAGCCAAAAAACGCCCATATCGGCTGCATGGGGGCTTTTACCTTAGCCAGATTGACGTCGATGGTAACGGGCTGCTGTTGGCTGAAAACAGGGGTGGACAATGCCGCGCCCAGGGTGGCGGCATGGAGCAGTGCAAGCTTGGTCTTTCTAAAAAACATGGGACGATATTTAGGCGATTAAGAAAGCCAAACGGTCACAAAATCTATCCGGCAAAATCTGTTTTACCTGAATATAAAATAAAGGCACCCCATCACCACCCCGATACACATCCAGCCCAGCCATACCCTCCGGCGGTCGTAATGCGGCTGGGAAGCGTAAGTTTCGGCCAGGGTAGGCAGCGACGGGCCTTTGGATTCCTCTGGAAAAAGCAGGGAGATTACGGCCATAAAAGTCATCAGGAAGGCCGTAAGGAAGAATGTGAGCAGCATGAAATGGGGCCAGAATGCTTTGTGGGGAAAGTCGTTCAGTTGCATGATGCCTACCGCGAGGCAGAGGGGCGAACCGAGGTACAATGTGAGGTTGGCGGCGCGGCTGGTGGCCTTTTTCCAGCTGACGCCCATTAAAAATACGGTCGTCAGCGGCGGGGCGAGGTAAGTGCCGACAGCCTGGGAGAGGTCGAACAACCCTTTGTCGATCGTCGATAGCAGGATCGACATCATCATGGCGATAAACGACGAGCCGATGATGACAAGCCGCCCGACGGCCCGGAGCTTCCGCTGCGAAGCATTGGGATCGATGATTTTGGAATAAACATTCAAAGAAAATACCATGCTGAATGCATTGATGCCGACAGCGACATCATATATAAGTGCCGCAATGAGCGCCGCGAGCGTAATCCCCACCAACCCTACTGGAAGCAGATTGGCCGTCATGACCATGTAGGCGTGGTCGGGATTACTGAGGTTTGGGAACAGAATGAAGCAATAAATACCGGGTAACAGGAAAATGAAAGGCACCAGGGCTTTCAGAGCAGCCATGAGCATGGTTCCATACTGGCCGTGTTGAATGCTTTTGGCGGCGAGGGTCTGTTGGACGATCGTCTGGTCGGTGCACCAGTACCATATCCCAACCACCGGGTAACCAAGCAGAACGGCATGCCAGGGATAGACGGGGTCGTCGGACGGACGAAAGATCGTCCAGAACTCTTTCGGCGACTGGCTGATCACCTCCCCGATCCCGCCGATCCGGTCAATGGCGATCACCCCGACGATGAGGGCAGCTACCGTCACGACGACGGATTGCAGCACGCCGGTTTTTGCGATCGCACCCAGGCCGCCCGTAGCGGTAAAGCTGGTGGCGAGTACCGTAGCCCCCAGCGCCGCCACCCAGAACGGGACATCGAGGATCTGCGCGATCACGAGGCCACCCGTGAGCAGCACAAAGCTCACCGATACGATGAGCGTCGAAATCATGGAGTAATAAGTAAGAAAGGTAAATGACCGCTGCCCGTAGCGTCGAAGCAGAAATTCGGGCATAGTGCTGATTTTCGTCGCAAAATAATGGGGGACAAACACCATCGCCAGCAGCAGCAGGAACCACCAGGCCAGCCAGTCGAAATTCGCGGCGACCATACCGGTGGTGTAGGCCATCCCCCCGTAACCCACCAGCATCACCGGGCTCACATTACTGCTGAAAATGGACAGGCCGACATTATACCATTTCAACGACCTGCCGCCGAGAAAGAGGTCATTGGCCGTTTCGATCCGGCGTTTGCGGGAAAAGTAAAGCCCTACCCCAACCAGAATACCCAGATAGAGTACGATAATGCCGGCATCGATGCCGCTAAGGACCACTTTTTCGCGCATAGGCCCTTCACAGTGTTTTTCTCCGGATCAGTACATTGGGCAGGATCACCTGGATCTTCTGCTTTTGCATGATCGCCTGCCCGGCGAGCTTGCCCATCAGGGCGAAGTCGGTGGAGTATGTGGTGATATCGACAAACTCCTTCGCCGGTTCGTCGTTGACAGACAGCAGCCCTACATCGACCCCCATTGTGAGCTTTTTGCCCTTGCATTCTTTCAGGATCGCCCACATCGTGTAGTTGTCGAGCGTGAAATAGGCTTTCCCCTTTTCGACCGAACCCGGTACGAACTCTCCGACGATCTGCCCCTGGATGGAGTAGTCGTGCAGAAACCGTTTGAATGAATGGACTATTTCTTTCGGGTCGAGGGATTTGGGGGAATGATAGAAAATAATCTCGTCGAACTCCCGGATTTTGTCCGCGAGCGCTTCGAGCACCGCATAGGTCGAGCGCTCGAATTCCTGCGCAATGTAGCTCACCTCGCCATCCAGCTGCTCGAACCGGTCGAATATCAGGAGGTTGCTCCGGGGAACGGTTTCCAGGATTTCCTTCGTCCTGCGGTGTGGGATCGGGGCGATCACATACATTCCGTACTTTCCCTTGATCTGAAACAAAGTGCTTTCCAGCACATCGACGCTGCCGTGGTGAAAGAACACGTCCAGATGCACTTTCTTGCCCAGTTCCTGCCTGAAATTCCGGTAAAAAAGTTCTTCGAATGTATCGAGATTGTACATGATCAGGGCCACTTTCATGAACTGGCTGGTCTGCGCATTGGTGACGTAGTACCCGATTCTGTTTTTGGATTCAACCACTCCCCTGTCTACCAGTTCGCCGTATCCCTTGCGTATGGTCTCGCGGGAGAAGCTCAGTTCCTGGATCATCTGGTTCACCGACGGCAGCAGGTCGTTTGGTGAGACGATCTTCTGGTCGATCGCATGAATGATCCCTACGACGATCTGGTCGTGTTTGGAATAGGATGTCACTTCCCGCAATTCCCTTATTTTATCAAATATGCTCTCCATTCGGTGGTAATTACTTCGTAAAGCTAAAAACTTAAACCCGCCCCTGCAACGCGTGGTCGCAGGGGTTCGGGCTGTACTATTTTCAAAAATGACTACTCGACACGGGCGGTGACCTGCTGATTAGCCGCCAACGGAACATCGACGAACGAAACTGTACGCGATCCTTTCACGACCGTCCGGCTTGCTTTCCGCCTGGCCCCGTTCACGGAGATGAACGGATGGTTTCCTGCAAACATCACCCGCCATTGCAAACCGCCAGAGCCGCTATTACGCAGCGACGCGGTATTCGCACTTTCGGTAACGGATATGTTCCGTTGCAATACGGGCAGGTTTTCAATGGTATGCGTATCGGCCTCCCGTCCGTTGAACAAAGTCGTGATCCTGTTCACGCGCGCATCCGCTTCGATCCCCATAATGCCTTGAATCACACCCTGTACCGCTCCATAAGACACCTCGGGATATTCACGGCGTTTCGTGGCCGGGTCGGTCAGGTGGAGTACCTGGCTGCGGATCTGTTCCGGATAGCCATATTGGCCCAGCACATAGGGGAAATACGACTGGTTTTCGACGTTCCAGTCGCGCGCGAGGATCTGGCCGATCGTTTTGCGCGTCCGGGTAGTGTCCTTCAACACGTCGAACCAGAGCAGGAACGTTTCCCCCTCGGTGTAGCCGAATGCACCTTTGGATGAATAGTAAGTAAAGTACTTGTCTTCCTTTCCGCTCCACCACTTGTTTTCGATATGCAGGCGGTATTGTTCCGCCTTTTTGTCAAATGCGGCTGCTTCCGAAGTTTTCCCCTCCACGCGAAGCATATCCGCGTAGGTTTGCATCCCGCGCGACAGCGCCGCCACAAGGTCGACGCCCATTTTCAGGTCGTGTACACCCTCTGAGTAGGACGCAAGCCCCCGGCAACGGTGAAAGGAATCATTGTCGTTATAGGCTGCCTGCGCATTCGGGTGAAGCGGCCTCGACAACAGCGAATCGGGCTGCAATACCCAACGCTCCACATATTCGCGGACCGACTTCCGGTGAAAATCGGCAAATTCGGGGCCATTGACATACCGCTTGTCCCCTGTCCACAAATAGAGCTTCCAGGCGGCATTCAGCACATCGAAATTGGCATTGAGGTTGTACCAGAATTCATCGTCATTTCGGTAGTCTTCCGGTGCCGGCTTCCCTTCTTTATTGATTTCCCAATACGAACACCAATCCTTACTATCTGAAATGTTTTTGGCAAACCGGGAAAACATATTGCTGTTCGCTTTACCGAGGCCGAGCATTTCGGCGGCCATACTCTGATGTGCGACGTCCCGCATACAGAATGCAAAGCGCGAGGGCAATGCGGCTTCGTACCAGTAGCCCACCGGGTCGCCCGGATTGCCTGCATGGCTCAGGGCCATTTCCGTGGCCCGGTCGAATGCGGTTTGCAACGCGGTGTCCGTCGAACGGAACTTTAACTTTTCGCTTTGCGCCGTATAGTCCGGCTTCCAGCCGGACTGGAAAGCTAGCCAGATGGAAGCTGCTGCGATGAATCTGATCATCCCTTTTTGTTTTTAGATTAAAATACAATCTTCTGGTAATTTCTCCTTCCTGGAATGCCCAACTATCAATTATAATTTGGATTCTGGGTCAGGGCCGGGTTCCGCTGTAACTCTGTCCGCGGTATCGGGTAAAAATAAAGGGCGGGGATCCATACCCTTTTCTGAACCGTGGCCGATTGGTAAGTAAAGGTACCGTCGGGCTGTTTGGTAATGATCACGCCCAGGGCATCCTTTGATCCGGTCTCGGCAATGCCCCATCGCCGGATATCGAAGTACCGGTGCCCTTCAAAGCAAAGTTCGATGCGGCGCTCCTGCCGGATCTTGTCCATCAATGCCGTTCCGGATGCATTCACGGGAGGCATTCCCGCTTTCTGCGACCGCAATTTGTTCAGGTAAGCGAGCGCTTCGCCGTCCTCGCCTAATGCCGCACAGGCTTCCATGTAGTTCAGGTAAATTTCGGAAAGCCTGAAACCGACCCATTGCGAGGCGGCATAGTCCTGCTTTTGCCAATCCACCGATTCATCCACCATTTTGCGGATCACATAACGCGTCTTCGATGCATTCCAGGGCGAATACGGGCTCTGCGGCGAGTCGTCCCCTCCTTCGAAAAACTGCGTTGTCCGGCCTTTGAACAGCTGATTATTAGCGAGGATCGTCGCATAAAACCGCGGATCCCGGTTAGCATAGGGATTTTTCGCATGCACCGGGTTCGTCCAGCTGAACGGCGTTCCGTCGGCCATTTCGAATGCATCTACCATTTGCTGGATCACATTGTACGCGCTGTACCCTTCATAACCGTTGGGGCTGAGGTCGCGGCTTACGGTATTATACCGGTCGGCCCTTGCCAAACCGCTGTAAACCCTCGCAAAAATCACTTCCGGGTTAAAAAAATCCAGGTAGGTCTTGTTGTAAGTCCCATTGCCCGCACTGCCGTACAGGGCATACGGCGCGCCTTTGAAATCGATTACCGCTTTGGCAGCTTCCTTGGCCTGCTGCCAAAGCTTCTTATCCCCCGAAGTATTGAAATAAGGACTGGCCGCGTACAGCATCAACCGTGATTTCAGCGCCAGCGCGGCCCCTATCGTAGCCCGGCCTTTGTCTATATCGGCAGCGTAGGCGGCAGGCAGCAAGCGGGTAGCTTCCGCGATATCGGCCAGGATGAAGTTCTGTGTCTCCGTCCAGCTCGCACGCTTTTCGTCGAACGCCTTGTCATTCACGTCGTACACTTTGGTAATCAACGGCACGCCGCCAAAGCGTTTCAGCAGTTCGAAATAGGCCAATGCCCTTAGAAAATGGACCTCCCCCCGCATGGTACGCACGGCCTGTCCATTAGCGACGGTGTCCAGCTGGCCCGCGTTTTTCAGGAATACATTGCATTTCCGGATCGAACCATACAGGTCGCCCCAGCGGTTCAGCGAAGAGGAGGTCTGGTTATCGGCGGTGGCTTCGCCCTGCACGTAACTGTTTTCGTTGGTCCAGTTGAAGTTGCCGTACAGCTCGTCGGTCTGTGCGCCCCATCCGAAGCCGCCGTCTTTGTAAGCCAGCACTGTCTGGTCGTAAATGCCGTTCACATATACCTGGACCAGGTTGGGGTCTGTCCACACGTCGGACTCCGAGTAGGCATTCAGCGGTTTCAGGTCGAGCACGTCCTTGCAGGAGCCCAATACGAGCATTCCCGTCGCAATGGAAATACCCGCGAGCAGCTTTCCGGACCAGCTTGCCAGGTTTTGGGCTGCCTGGGTTCCGGATTGAGTTTTATGATTGATTTGAGGTTTCATCGGATAAATGGTAAGGATTAGAAGCTGATGTTTGCGCCCAGGTTCACGACACGCTGCTGCGGGTAGTAATAGCCCGAGTTGTTAGGGATTTCGGGGTCGAAAGACGGGCCGAATTTGTCGACAGAAAACAGGTTACTGCCATTGATGTAGATCCGCGCGCTGTGCATTCTGGCTTTTTTCAGCAGGCCCGAAGGCACTGCGAAACCCAGCTCCACGTTTTTCAGCCGTACAAATGCCGCATTGCGGAGCCAGAAATCGGAAGTCAGCGTATTAACCCCTCTCGACGCACCGGTAGGGCCATTGAAATTGCGCGGGAACTGGTTGTCGCCTTCTTTTTGCCAGCGCCCTTCGAAAAACTCCCTCGCCATATTCAGCCCGGCAGGCGCCAGGTAAGATTGTGCCCTGGCCTGGCCCTGAACGAAAAGCGAAAGATCCAGATTACGCCATGAAAAGCCCAGCGAGGTGCCGTAGATCAGTTCCGGCGTCCGGACGGAAGATTTCCGTACCTGATCCAGGCCACTGATAACCCCGTCTCCGTTGATATCCTTGTAGCGGATGTCGCCGGGCGCCGTGTTGGCCGGGTGTGGGCTGCCGTCGATCTCCGCCTGGTTCTGGTAAATGCCGTCGGATTCATACACCAGCCACGAATCGATGGGAATATCTGTTTTGCGCTGGTAGGAAGGCACACTTGCTGCTTCGTCCATGAAGATGACCTTGTTGCGGGCGAAAGTCAGGTTGCCCCGGATATTGTATCCGAAACTCGTGCCGATGGTGCCATTATAATAGGCTTCCAGCTCGATGCCCCTGTTCAGTACTTTTCCAAGGTTCTGGTTGGGCAATGTCAGCCCCGTGTACGCGGGTACGGACTCGCTGCGTGTGATGAGAATGCCCGTACGCATGGATCGGAAATAGTCGACGGTGAGGCCCAGTTTGCCCTTGAGAAACTGCGCGTCGAGCGCGATGTCGGTGGTGGTGGCAACCTCCCAGGTAATATTCCTGTTCGGGGTAGGGCCTGGTACCAGCGAGCTCACCTGCGAGGCATTCGGCCCGAGCGAATATCCGAAGCCTGTTCCGAGGAGGTAGGTCTGGATGTAGTTGAATGCCGAAACGGCGTCGTTACCCGTCTTACCCCACGAGCCGCGCAATTTCAGCTCGGTAATGCTTTTGGAATTGAAAAAATCCTCCTGTGAAATGCGCCATGCTGCCGAAACGGCCGGGAAAAATCCGTAACGCTTACCTTCGGGGAAGTTCTGCGAGCCGTCGTAGCGCATGTTGTAGTCAAAAAGGTACTTGTTCTTGAAACCATAGGATGCGCGGGCTATGAAGTTGTTTCGGCCCGTCTGAGCGGCAGTAGCATTGTTCTGCTGGCCGATCAGACTACCTGCCGAGAGCTGATCGAGCGAGTTGCTGAGGAAGTTCGACCTGAATGCGCTGATCTCGTCGGCATTGCCTTCAAAACGCTCGTACGCCGCGAACCCTTCGACAGCGTGGTCGCCAAACCGGTTGTTATAGCCCAGCCGGATGTTCAGCAGGTTTTGCCTCAGCGTACCGCGCAGCTCCGACAAGCTGGGTTTGATCGCCGAATTGATCTGCACATACTTACCGGTTGCACCGTCGTAACGGAATGCAGGAGGCGGTGTTTTGGTGAATGCCTTTGTTTTCGAAAAAGTGAGGTCATAGGCATAGTAACCATCCACAAACACGCCGTCGGCCAGCTTGGACAAGTCCCATTTGAAATAGGTCTTGGTCTGTAAAAAATCGTTGGTAGCTCGGTTGTAGCCGGCTTCCCCGCCGGTGATGTACACCATGCTGTTGTTAGGCCCGCCGCCGATACCGGGCCCGACGAGCCCGTTCGGATAAATCGGGACGAGATACGGGTAGGCAAGCCACAGCTCCCGGAATATCGCGCCCGCATTGTAATTTCCCACCGCAGAATTGCGGAACTCGTTGCGGTAGAGCACGTCGACACCGATTTTCAGGTTGTCGGTAACGGCAATATCCACGTTGGCGCGCGCCTGCGCCTGCTTGTAGTAAGCGGCATCCCTCTTGTAAATGCCGTCCTGCTTCTGGTACTGGCCTGAAAGGAAATAGGTAACCTTGTCGGTGCCGCCACGCAGGGAAATAACCTGGTTGTGCTGCAATGCCTGCTTTTTCATCGTCGCATCCCACCAGTCGGTGCTCGGAAACGAGAGCGGGTCCGAACCGTCGCGGAACTTCTGCAAGGTCGCGTCCGGCCAGGTCGGCTTCTGTCCGATCATCTGGTCGTATTCGTTGGTTGCCAATGCATATTCGTAGGAATTCAGCATTTGCGGTACGCGCGTCGCCTGCGTGAGCGACCAGTTGGTACCGATGGACAGTACCGGTTTGCCGGCCTGGCCACGCTTGGTCGTGATCAGGATCACGCCGTTGGCGGACCGTGCCCCGTAAATCGCCGCAGTAGCATCTTTAATGACCGTAAACGACTCGATATCGGCCGGATTGAGCCGCGCGAAGCCTCCCGAGCGGTCGGGGATACCGTCGATCACGACCAGCGCGCCGGTACTACCGAGCGTCGCTTTGCCGCGGACGAATATCTCCGCATTGTCGTTACCGGGCTCACCGCTCCGTGTATTGGCGATCAGGCCGGGTACGCGGCCAGCGATGGAATTGGTGAGGTTACTGGCAGGCGATTTTTCCAGATCGGCGCCTTTGATCGTCGAAACCGAGCCGGTAAGGTCGGCACGGGTTTTGGTCCCATACCCTACCACCACCACCTCGTCGAGCGCCTTGGTGTCCGCTTCGAGCAGCACGTCGAGCTTGCTTTGTTTGCCGACTTGTATTTCGCGGGGAATGTAACCTATGTAAGAAAAAACAAGAACCGCGTCGGCAGAAGGCACACTGATCGTAAAATTCCCGTCGGTATTGGTGGATGTGCCGCCATTGGCACCCTTGATGATCACACTTACGCCTACGAGCGGGCCGGACGCATCCGTCACCCGGCCCGAAACGGGAACCTGGGCCCTGACCGCCGGGGCGCCGATCAACAGCAGCACGGCCAGAAGCAGTGAAAAAAAGCGGGTAGAAAAAATCATGTTAAAGAGAGTTATAAAGTGAAACGCGCGCTGTTCAGACCAGCCTCCGGATGCCGCCCGATACAACCTACCGTCTAATTTTTTATCAAAAGAACACAATTTTTTATTAACCTATACTATTCTATACTATTTCAAATGAAAATATTTTTCACAAAGCTATTAACACGCTCTCACAACGATTTTTGACTAAAAAGCTATTAATAAGTATCATTAAGACACTTTAAGAAAGTGTCATTCAGACAAAAATGATTCCTGTACTATTCTATACTCTCACATAAAACAAAAAGAGACAAGTTTGCCAGGTGTGCAAACTTGTCTCTTTCATCTACGCGCCGTCAGCCGCCGCCGTTCCCTATTCGACTACCAGCCAGGTGTACCCTTCCGCGGGTATTTCCACTTTATAGTCGACCTCGTAATTCCGGCCGACTTTGTAGGATTGTGTGGCACCTTCTTTGACCCGGATCTTCACCGATTGGTCCTTGCCCGTGTAGTACAATGGCAGTTTGACATTCCTGACTATTTTCTGCCCCGTCGGATTGTACAGCATCACCAGTGCTTTTACAGGCAATTCGGGATTGACGTGCATAATGCCGTCCCAATCGCGGCCATCCGCGCGGCGAAGGTGGACGATGTCGGAATTGAGAATGTCGCGGTACTTTTTATACCAGCCGATCACATTACTCACCGTCTTTTTCGTCTCGTCGGTATCGTACAGGCGCGGGCCGCGGTAGCATGCCTGCACACCGGCACCGTAGTATTGCATCATCAGTTGCTCGTAAGCATCCAGGTGTTCCGACAGCGGTTCAAGCACTGCTTCCGGCCCGCCGCCCTGGTATTTGGTAAGCGGCACAAAGCCCCATACCATCGACGGCGTTTCGTTCCAGGTAGCGTCGTAGATATTTTGCCGGTTCAATATCTTCTGCTGATCGCGTGAGAGGGAAAAGTTCACTTCCCGGTAACCGAGCGCTACTTTATTGGTACCATCGAGGAAATACCAGTCGGGCGCATTTACATAAATACCATTTTCGTTGCACCAGCGATAAAGGCCTTTTTGAAGCGCCATTTGCTTCCATTGAGAGTCGGCCAGGCCCTCGTGGCCCGGGTGGGAGGTGGAGGCACAGACGTCGCCCGGATAAGGTCCGTCATTTTCAAAAATATTGAACCCGGTATAGCTCATGAATTTTTTCAGCTTATCCACGTAGGCCAGCCCCCATTTACTGCCCAGGCAGGGCGCATTTCCAAAAAATGCACCGCCGGTTTTACCCGTTTTAGGGTTAATTACATCGTCCTCTTCGCTGATCTTCCGCGAGCTGAAAAGCGAATAGCTGCCGATCAGCACGTTTTTGCTGTGCGCATAGTCGGCCAGGTCTTTCCATTTTTTGAGGTTTTCGGGCGAAACATCCTCCATATTGCAATGGCTTCCGAAGCTGAGGATCAATGCCTCATACCCCGTTGCCGCGCATTGATCGACCGCTGTCCGCACCTGTTCGTCGTTTTTGCTCACCAGGTGCATGAAAATCGGGTTAACCGTCGTCCAGGGCGCAATAGTCCGGTACATTTTACGGACGGCCATCCCTTTTCGCTCGCGGTCGTAGCTATCCATCAGCAGCTCGTAGGTACGGATCGATTCCAGTTTTTCGCCCGCTTTGAGGCGTGTCCCCATCGCTACTTTCGGGTGCACTTCGAGCAGACAGGGCGTCTGGTAATCGTAATTAACCTGCGAGGTGTAGCTTTTATCCACCTTCCAATGCGTCGCCTGATCGCTGAGCGGATAGCGCATGGCATTATTGAAGGCAAAGTTGTTTTCAATGTACAAACCATTGGGCTTCGCCATTTCCTCGGGCTTGCCCACTACTGCGCTCTCCTCTTCCGTCACAGCCAGTATCTCGTTCACAACCTGATCGACGGTGACGTCGTTCCTGCTTTTATTTTCGATGGTTACCCATTTGGATACCAACGGAATGCCGTCGAAGATCGCGTAATGCACGTACACGTCCAGCCCCGCCAGCGCAGGAAGCGACGACCCGAAACGGAACGTTACTTCGCTTCCGGTCGGATTTTTCTTGCTTCCGGCCCACATGGCGGTCTTCCATTGCAGGTAAGGTTCTATTTTGGAGGTTTTGTGATCAATATAGTGAAAGGCGCTGTCGGACACTTTCAGCTGATCGATCCATTGCGGCAGCAGGTAGGCATTCTCTTTCTGCCCGTACAAACCTCCCACGTTGTACACGACCCCATTCAGTACCACCCTCGCCTCGGGTTTCACCGCGCGGAGCAGCTGCTGGCCGTTTGTCAGGTTCTTGTATTCAACGCAGGCCAGATCGGGTTTGAGCCGGAACGACCTCCTGACCAGGCCGTTGGACATGACGATATCTCTACCATCGGATGATTGATCGATGTGCGCTTTTGCGGGCCCGGGTTGGATAAGCCAGTCGCCAGCGACCACCTGTCCGGGTGCTTGTCCCCGGGCGGTAAAACTGAGGAGACCGAGTGCTAAAAAAAGGTATTTCATAAAAGGTATTTGGAATTGATTAAGGGCTGTTTAAAAGGTAATTTTGAATAAAATTTTTGAAAAATAAAGTATCCCGGACGCACTACCTGTCCGGGACACCTGGTACTTACATACCTTCCAGCGGGTCGAAAGTGCCGTCGCCCCAGCCTTTGGTTTGTTTCAGATTGGCATTTCCCTGGATAGTAGCTGTATTCAACGGAAGGAAATACATATTTTCGTTATACACCATCGGCGCATTGTCACGGTCGTAGAGGGTGTAGGTAAACCCTCCCGGCTTCGAAGCATCCGTATTCAGGATCATTGCGTGACGTTTGTTGTTACCCGTCATTTTGAGATGCATTAACCGCCATCTGCGTAAATCCCAGAGCCGTTTCTGTTCGAAAGCGAACTCGACGTAGCGTTCATCCTGAATAGCCTGCCGCATTTCCGACTGCGTCATGCCGGGGTTGAGTCCGTACAGTTTTCCGGCAAGGGAAGCATCGCCGGGTGTCGTTTCGTTGATGCCCGCACGTTTACGGATCTGTTTGAGCACATCGAATGCCTCCGGCAGCTTGTTGAGCTCCATGGCCGCTTCGGCATAGTTCATCAGCACTTCGGCATAGCGCATGTCGATGTAATCCGTTCCAGAGATTTGCGAATTGGTAATATCCAGCGACTCGTCGATCGCCTTTCTCGAATAATAGCCGGTGAGGCTGCCATTCTGCTTGCCGTAAGAATAGCCGTTGCCGGAAGCGTCCGCATTCAACTCCATGGTTTTGCCCAGATACGACGCGCCGTTGTAAACCACCGTCGTGTAGAACCGGTTATCCCTGTTCTGCCAGCTTTTGGTCACGTCGCCTGCATATTGGGGATCGTTCCAACTGGTTTTTTTGCCGCTTTTCAGAGGGAACGCATCCACCATTTCCTGCGTCGGGTGGCAGCCTCCCGTCGCATTGGCGGTAAAGTCGATCGGCCTCACAGCCGCGTCGCGGTTCTGCGTGCGCCCGGCGGGGTTCAGGAAACGGATCGCGAAGATCACTTCCTTGTTCATCTCGGCCAGGAACAATGCCGCATTGCTGTAAGTATCCGTCAGCCCGGCCCCTTTGGAAGAAAGGTAGGTGATGGCTTCTTTATTGGCATCGTAAGCGGCCTGCCAGTGCGCCGCGTTGTTGGTCGGGTTGAACTGCGGGCTGGCACGGAAAAGCTGCACGCGTCCCTTCATGGCCAACGCCGCTCCTTTCGTCACACGGCCGAGGTCCGCCGCCGGATACGATTCCGGCAATTCTCCTGCTGCGGTGTTTAGTTCAGCTATTACGAAATCGAAACATTCTTTCGTGGAATTACGCGGCACGCGCAGATCGTCGTCGCGCTCCTGCGCGGTGGTTACGAGCGGTACACCCCCATATCGCTTGATCATTTCGAAGTAAACGTATGCCCGGATAAAACGTACCTGGCCTTTCAGCTGTGTTTTGACAACCTGGTCGATCGTGCTGGCCGGTTTATCGATTTCCTGCAAAAACAGGTTCATTTTGCGGATATCGGCATACGGCCAGTAAACAGGCCCTCCGTTATCGATGGTAGTCGTACCGGAAATCCAGATACTACCGCGCGATGCCTCGTCCGTTGCATCGGCCAGCGTCACGTCCCAGGAGGGCACCGAGAGGTAGACGTTATTTACAAATGCCGTAGCCAGTGCCGGGTCGGTCCAGACGTCCCGCTCGGTAATGGCCGACAGGTTCTTTTTGTCCAGCACATCCTCACAGGACATCAGCCCGAGCGAACTCGCCAGCATTAAAGCACACAGGTATTGATATGTTCTCTTTCTCATTTTGTCTAATTCTTTGATCAACTGAAACATGGTTGCCTATTACCTGCCGCCCGGCTCAGAACCTGAGGGACAGTCCCGCATTGTAGCTTTTCATGATCGGGTATTGGTATACGCCAAACGGCCCTTCGATCGCTTCGGGATCGGAGACTTTAATCTTATCGAACGTCAGTAAGTTAGCACCGGATACATATATACGTAACGCGCCGATACCCAGCTTGTTGGTCAAAACCTTCGGTAACGAGTAACCGATCTCGACGTTTTTCAGGCGAATGTAATTGCCGTTCATAAGCCAGAATGACGAAGCGGTCCGGCTCGCGCCGTAACTGCTCGCACCGATGCCTCCCACGCGCGGGTATTTGGCGCCGGGGTTCTCGGGAGACCAGGAGTCCGTCCATATTTTCAATACTGCCTGCTCGTCCCAGAGGTCGCCGCGGTTCGGGAACAGGATCTTGCGGTTGGCAACGCCCTGGAAGAGCACATTCAGGTCAAAGCCTTTCCAGCGCCCGCCGGTAGTGATACCGTACGTGATTTCCGGCGTTACGCCCTGCCTCGACAATACGACCATATCCCTGGAATCTATCGTGCCGTCGGCGTTCTTGTCTTTCAGGATCACATCGCCCAGCGACCATTCGTAGGTACCCCATTTGGGGAGGTTTTCCAGGTCGGCCTGGGTGCTGGCGATGCCGGCGGCTTCATAACCCCACAAATAGCCCATCGGACGCCCCGTCGGGATCTGGTAGTCGAATGCACCCGCCGCATAATCCTGTTGTTTCACCTTGTTCCGGGCAAAACTGAAATTGGCGCCGAGGAAGTACTGCAAGCCGTTTTTCAGGGCATGATCATGACGCGCAACGATCTCTATCCCCTGGTTGCTTACGATGCCGTAGTTTTCCTTGGGAAGCGTAGCACCGAAAGTATTGGGTATTGAGATGATCCTTGAACCGAGGATATCGTAGGTGTACTTTCTGAAATAATCGAGTTCAAAACTCAGCAATCCTCTCCACAGCGAGCCTTCGAGCCCGATGTCGGTGATCCGCGTTTTCTCCCAGGTGATGTTGTAATTGGGAAGGGCGCCGGGCGCGATGCCGGAAGTTGCCGAACCGAATACGGCACCACCTGCAACAGAAAAGACGCTCTGGTAGCCATATTCGGCCACGTTGACTCCCCCATCATTTCCCAGCAAACCATAGGAAGCCCGCAGTTTCAGGTTATCGATATTTTTGAAATTGTTCTTGACAAACGCTTCCTCGGACAAGCGCCAGCCCGCAGACACCGACGGGAAGAAACCCCAGCGGCCCTCGGGTGCAAATTTCAATGATGCGTCCGAACGGAAATTGGCCTCGAACAGATACTTTTCTTTGTAAGAATAAGTCACGCGGCCGATGTAGCCCAGCCGCCCGGTTTCGGAGGCGCTGCCCGTTGCGCTCTGGTTTTCGCTGGCGGCGTTGCCGATAAACAGCTGCTCGATGGTGGGTGTCAGGAGCTTGTTCCGTGAGCCATAGAGGTAATTCCCGGTACCTTCCGCCTGCTCGTACATGCCCATGATGGTCAGGAAGTGTTTTTCGTTGAATGTCTTCTCATACTGCAATCCCGCATTGAGCTGATAGGAATTCGCCTCGTTGAAAGAAGCATAGGCGCTATTCTCCCAGTCGCCCAGCAGCAGGCTGTTCGTTACTTCCTCCGTGAGCAGGTGATTATGCCCTCCGGTGGTTTTGAACTCGGAAACCGGGTATTTCTTGCGCACCGTCTTGTCATAATCGTAGTACTTGCGGTAGTTGAAAGAGACATTCGCTTTCAGGCCGTCCACGTGCGGGATGGCGTAATCCAGTTTCAGGATTCCGTTGAATGTATTCTTTTTAATGCTTCTGAAACCGGCATTCTCGATGAGACCGATGGGGTTCCACTGTTGGAATGCGCGGACGTATTTGTCCCCTATTTTCCAGGGCATGAACGACGGTTTGTTCAGCAGCCCCCGGTAGAGGTCGTACATGCGGTCGTCGTCGCCACCGTCGTAGGGCCAGTAGGGCCGGTCGCGTTTTTGGAGGCTGGCGTCTACCATCAGCGCCATGTTCAGGCCCTTGGCTATTTTGGCGTCTACATTGGACCGCAGGTTAAACCGGTCGTATTTCAGGTTTTTGAACCCGCCGTCCTGAAAGTTGTACCCCAGGCTGGAAAAATACTTTACCTTTTCGCTCCCGCCCGAAACGCTCAGGTTGTGCTGGGTGAAAACCGGGTCCTGCCAGGCGCCTTTGAACCAGTCGTAGTTGATATTGTTATTTTTGAAATAATCGATTTCGTCCTGGGTATAATACGAAGGGTCGGTAATGGGCCTGTTGTTGAAACGGGCCACGTTGTTGCGGTACAGTGCGTGCTCATACGCATTCATCCGCTCGGGAATTTTACCGGGCGTTTCCTTACCTACGTACGCGCTGTACGTGAAGGTAGGCGCGTCCGCGGTACCCCGTTTCGTGGTTACGAGGATTACCCCGTTGGCAGAGCGGGCGCCGTAAACCGCCGCCGAGGTAGCATCTTTCAATACCGAAATATGGTCGATTTCAGTGGTACTGAGGGCCTCGAAATCACCCGCCGTGCGAACGATCCCATCGATCACGTAAATTGGGTCAGTTGAATTGAAGGTACTTTTACCCCTGATAATCAACGTGCTACCCGAGCCCGGCGCACCGCTTTTCTGGGTAGCGAACAACCCGGCTACGCGGCCGGCCAATGCATTGGTAATGTTCGCGGTAGGCACATTCTTGATCGCGTCGGCAGACACCGTGCCCACAGCGCCGGTCATGGAGACCTTCTTCTGGGTGCCATACCCCACGACCACCACCTCGTTCAGCGCGCTGGCCCATGGTTCCAGTTTGATATCGAAATAAGTCCTTCCAGCAATGGGTATTTCTTTCGACACAAATCCCACAAAACTAAATACGAGGATACCATCCCCGCCCGGCACTTCCAGGGAAAACTCCCCTTCCGCGTTGGTGAGCGTGCCGGTAGTGGTGCCCTTGAGCAGAATGCTGACGCCCGCGAGCGATGCCCCCGCCTCATCGACCACCTTTCCCCTCACCGGGTCCTGGTTGATCATCTGCGACTCGTTCACTTCCACCCTCACAGGTGCCGCCGCAGCAGGATCGCGCGAAAGGATGATGTGCTTCCCGCTAAGCTCATACCGGATATTCATCGGTTCAAGAAGCTTATCCAGCAGGTAGCCCAGCGGGGCATTGGTCACTTTCAGCGTAACAAGCTGCTGCGACTGACCAATCTGCGGCGTATAGGAAAACCGTACGTCGGCAATCCTTTCCAGTTCTTTCAATGCGGGCCTGAGTTTTACCTCCGTCAGGTTCAGGCTCACCCGACGACTCAACAGCTCCTGTGCTGACAGATCGTTAGCCCAGGTAACCCCCATAAACGCAAACGCCAGTAACGCCTGAACCAACGATATTTTCATACATTGGAATAGTAAATGTCTTGCTTGTTTCATACTTTTGAATCAGTTGTTCGTTTGGAAAATTCGGACACAAGCAATCCTTCCAACCTCTCCGGGATGCCAAGGATTAACACAGGCCAATGATGGAGCAAGCATCATTGGCCATGTTGCTTAAGAAGTTTGGGATAGTAGCTATGTTCTCATAGGAAGAGGGGGTTGGGTGAAAAAGTTAAAGGATTAGGTTTAGTCAAAAAATAGTATAGCGTTATGGTTTACATCCGGTAGTGGTGATTACCACCTGGGCATCAATGATCTCGAACGATGCCCCGATGGTCTTACAAACCACATCCAGCTTCTCCGGCAGGCTTTCATCCGAAAATGCCGCCGAAAACTGGCAATCTTTCAGCAATTCAGGGTTGTAGACTACATTTACCCCATATGCTTTTTTAATGTCTTCAAAAAAACGGACTGCATAATCGTCCTCATACTCGAATTTGGGCAGGGATTTTACATCGGGGAGCACCACCGGATTTTCCACCAACCGCTTGTCGAATAGCTCAGCCTTCCTGTCGAACACGACAAACTGGTTGGGCAGCAACAAAATAGCCGACTGCTTCGGCACGCCACCCGCCCCATTATTCCCCACATTGTCCTGATAAACAGTTACTTTACCATTCAAAACTTTCACAGTTACGTCCGAGCCGTCGTCAAATGCAACCACCTCGAATTTGGTACCCAGCACTTTGGTAACGACCTCGTTGGCATACACATAGAATGGCTTGCCGGCATTCGGCACCACATCCAGCGTCGCTTTTCCCGACAGGTATACCCTCCGGTTCTCCCGGTTATATGCGGAAGAAAAACTAACCTCGCTTTTCGGCGCAAGCATTACCGACGAACTGTCGGGCAGATAATACAGCTCCGGCTGCCCCGACCTGTTGGTATGCCGGGTTACCTTGGACGTATTTTCCAATGCAGTGATTGTTTCCGCGTAATGGGCTTTGCGGGCGATTTTCGGCCGCCAGGCCAGATAACCCGTTCCAATGATTACCAGCGCCACAACGGCTGCCGCGGCCATCCGGTACCAGCCAGAACCAGGCCGGAGCTGCTTTACCGGCGGGCCCGCTTCGTGCGTATCGGCACCTGCGTCGTGCGCCTCCGCGGTACGCAGGATCCGGTCAAGCAGCCTTGCTTCCTCCTCTTCGGACAGATACGTTCTCGAATAGCTCGTCAGCCCCAGCAGCACCGCATTGAGCAATTCCCCTGCTTGTTGCCATTCGGCTTTTTTGTGAGGATAAATGCGGAGATATGCTTCCCAAAACGCCTCCGAATCCGCTGAGGGAGCCAGATGGTGCCTCAGAAACCGATCGTCCGTGACGAAGTCTACCGGTCCGAAATGCTCGTATGTGCTGTCCACTGTAAGATTGTTTTACAGTTAGATAACAGATACTTCATTTTCATACTCGGCAGGACGAACAAATTTTTAAAATAATTTTAAAAGTACCGGGAGTTACAAAATATTATATACGAAATAAGCCCGATGGGAGTACAAAAATGGCTACCAGAAGCCAGCCACGCAGTTTTTCCATCGCCCGGAACACCAGGTTATGGGCCGACTGGGTATTTACTTCCAGTACCTGCCCGATCTCGTGGTAATCCATGTTTTCGACGAACCGCAGCCGGATCGCCTCCTGCTGGCGGGGCGGCAGCCGGGCAACCATACGGGTAAGCAGCTCTTCCCTGCTGGCCGATTCTTCTTTTTGTGTGAGGATATCTTCCGCGGAGGATTCGAACCAGAGGTCTTCAAAATTCTCCTGAACCACAAACATATTCGGGCGCTCCTGCCGTTTCAGCAAATGCAGTATCCTGTTTTTCAATGCAGTAAACAGGTATGAACGGATATTGTCGGGAACGCTCAGCCGGTCGCGTTTGATCCAGATCTCGGCAAAAACATCGTGAATGCAGTCGAGAACAAACTCCTCGGAAATGGATACCAGGCTCATCCCGTAGCGGTACATGGCCTTCACGTGCAATCCGTAGATGGCCGCGTAAGCGTCTTTGCTGCCTGAAAGGAGCTCCTTCCAGTGTGTTACCTCGTCTGTGGGTTCGCCGGCCATTGCCTGGATATTTTTCACAGGTAAAGTGAAAGAGAAAAAATATTAAATACAAAAAAAACTCACGATTTGCGGAAACGGCCCCATTTCTGCCCGCGGTACGATTTTTGTATGGAAAATGGGCATCCTAGTTCTCCACTGTTATCTTAACCACTTTCCCATCAGCTACTTATGAACACACTACCACTCTGGCTCGCATTGGCGAGCCTTCTGACGCCAGCCGCCGACGCCTGGCAAGCCGCCAATGGCCATCTTGTCTCCACTGTTTCTAAAAGTCCTTTTAAGGGCGACGCCGGTTATTTCTTTTCGTTACGCCAGGTACCACTTTCGGAAAAGCATTACATTTTTTCGGCGGATCCTCTGAAGAAGGCTGTTTTGGTGGACGGGGACAAAAATATCTTCCTGAGCCACACCATGACCGTCAGGAGCGCCAAAGGATTCGATATGTATTTTTCCGGGACGGATTATAATGTCCTGCTCGCTGTGAAAGAGGCCAAACGAATCGATGAAGGGACGACGGAGTACAAGGGAACTTTGCTCGTCCGCCACGGTTCTGAAAAACAGAAGTTCGCCGTGCACGGTTTTCAGAATAAATGAGGATTTGAGGCACTATTGAAGAACTTCCGCTGACCAAAGAAAAGCGAATATCTTTTTTACGTCGGCGTAGGCGAAATGGCGGCACCAGTTTTCAATGGTGCCGCCATAAGTCGCGCCCTCATGCAATGCGTTCAGGAGCGGGGGTATTTCAATCTGGTTAATGTAAACCATTGGCCTCGAAAGGTTCGGGTGTACCAGCGCGCGCCGGATTTCGACCCGGTCGCCGGTGACCGCGAATTCGGAACTGTATGTAAGCTGAGAAGACAGGCGGACAGGTTTGTCCCAAAGAAACCGGATAAGCGGGTCGATGGGAACGACGGGAGTTTCCATGACTTTCTGCAAAGGAGCTTTCTGGTTTATCCGCTGCTTCACCATCGCGGTAAACGCGTTGGAGGCCGGTATTTCGTCCATTCGAAAGTTTCTTCTTTTCGCCCAAAAAGACGACGGTGCCTGCAACCTGGCCGACTGCGCATAATAATCGGAAGTCCAGCGACAATGGCTGGCCACCGCATCTGCCAGTTTGTTTTCATAAAATGCCTTTGCGACAGCCGGATCGCCATCGGCCAGCATGGTATGCACTGCGACAGCCGTTTGTAAAGAAAAGCGCATCGCTGCCTCTACTCCTGTTGAGGATAAGGGATCAAGCGTAAATGCGGTCTCGCCGATCTTGATGAATTGATGATGCCAGGGAAGCGTATGGACATAGGCGTTAACGACGCAGCTTTTGAGGCCTAAATCCAAACGGTCGGTAATGAGAGCGCCGAACAGCCGCGATTGTGAGAGCATCAGCTGAAAAGCCCCTGCCGGACCTTTTTTCTTAATTAAATCCGGATCCGTGAAGGCCATGATCCGGTACCGGTCCCCCGGGACGGGCGCGCCCCATAGCCATCCTTCGTCAACCGTTTCGATACGGGTTTCGTGGGGTCGGGCCGCGGACGGTCGGGCCGCCCGCGGCATTGCATTGGAAGGAACGTGCGTCCAGATTCCGACGGACGCCGGTGCCAGTTCAACGCGCTCGCGGGAATGCGCGCCCTTTCGCCCCCGCCCGTCCAGAACTACACGACTGGCAATCTGATAGTTACCATTCGCAGACTGTATTTTTAATGCATAGTGATCGTTTTGGAAAGACGATGCGATCATCCTGGCAGGCTGGAAAACGTGCAATCCTCTGCTGACTGCCAACGCCAGCATTTGCGCATCCAGACGTGCCCTGTCGACCATCAGACCAGCTCCCCGCTGCCCTGCTTCCAACAAGGCAGGCTCGCCCGGTCCCCACGCGATCCGTGCCGGTATATCGCGCAGGTAATGGGTATCTTCCAATAGCTCGCCCGCTCCGAGATAGTCAAAAATAGGGTGTATCCCGGGCGAAAGCGACTCTCCGATTTGCGGACGCGGAAACGCCTCCTCTTCGATAAGGGCCACAGTGTGACCCATTTCCAGCAAACGGATAGCGGCTGTCAGCCCGGCCGGGCCGGCACCGACGACTACAACTTCAAAATACTGAACCATAAGCCATTACATATTCCATCCAGGTTTCAGACGCGACAGTCTCTCATGGGCCTGTATCGTATAATGCAGCCACGAGCGGATGTAGTCGCACGCGAGCCTTCCTTTGGCGATCACCTCGTGATGGCACCCGCCCCCGCACAGGTAGCGGGCCCAGCATTGCGTGCATGGGCTTTGATTGCTCACATGGCGCGACGACAGCCAGCTATTCTGTAAAGTAGCGTCGATACCGTTCGTCAGATCGCCCATTTTACCCTCCTCCTCATTCACGAACCGATGACAGGCAAAGAGCTCCTCGTCGGCAGAAACACCCATGTAACCGGCACCGGCACCGCAGGGATACGGCCTGTGCGTGCCTTTGGAAATTTCCTTCAAGGCATTCACCATATTCAGGAAAGGGTACCGCCTGCCTGCGAGGACATTCTTTTCAAAATTCAGCCCGCAGGCGATCATATTTTCCAGCAAAACCGAAAGTTCTTCCTTCCCCATTTCATCCCGGCCGTTCATCGACCTTAGCAAAGGTGAAAATCCGACACTGTGAAAACCCATTCTGACGAACTCATCGAGCATAACCGGCAAATCAAGGTTGCGAGGGGTGACGGTAACACGGGCCGAAACCTGCATTTTACCCTGCATAGCCAGCAATGGCCCCATATTTTTCATAATCAAATCAAAACTCCCCTTCCCCCCTTTCATCGGCCGTTGCAAGTCATGGCTTTCCCCTAGCCCATCCAGGCTGATCGTAACAGCAAAGCCATATTCCTCGAAGAACCGGGCATCGGCTTCGGTAACCATGGTACCGTTGGTGGTGATCGAAAAGCCTACGTTGATTTTCTTTTTTTCAGCTTTGGCAACGGCATATGCCGTTGCTTGCGTAAGCGCTTTCCGGTTGGCGAGCGGCTCGCCGCCCAGAAACGTCAACTGTACTTTTTCTCCGGCGGGGCATTCGTCCATCAGCAGGTCTATCGCCCTCAGGGCCGTTTCCAGCGACATGCTTTTGGCCTGCCCGCCAAAACTGCCCTGATCGGCATAACAATAGGTGCAACCCATATTGCATTTTTGAGCGATGGCCAGCGAGAGCGCGTACAGCCTGGGACTTTCCAGGGGAGTAGCATCCACGTATTCGGGTGCGGAAAGGCCGTATTTTACGAGCAAATTTTGTAATCCGGCCTCATCGCCATCTTCCAACGCCGTCGCGATCCGGTCTTCGACCTCCCCCGCCACCGCGTAAAGCCGGCTGCCGTTCGGAATGAATAGCTGCGTCTGCCGCCCCCCTCTGATGAGGTGGGCCGACGGCGATTGCGGACGGGACTGCGCGGCGATCGTCCCGGCCAGTCGTGATACCGCCACGACCGGCTGTATCTCAGCTGTTAAGTGCATCTTTCCCTTCCACGATAAAGTTGAGCTCACCCTGCCAGTTGATGAACAGGTCGTCATAGGAAAGCAGCCTGGTATTTACCCGGTCGTCGGGAATGTATTTGCCGGTGCGCTTTTTAGCCATCCAGCTGTCGCCCGTACTCAGCCCTTTTTCGTCTGCGACGACATTGACGTAATCGGGTCGGCTGGCTGCCCAGTAGTAGCAGGCGCATTCGCGGTAGTCGTTTTGCCACGGGGCACAAAGTCCCTGTGTGAGTTCACCGGGTTTGATGATCTGGTCCGAAAGTGCGGCGCTGTCGCCTTCGAAAACTTTATTGACCGTCAGCATTACTTTGGTGTATTGTGCCGTGTCATCGAGCTTTTTCAGGTCCACGACCACTTCCAGTTTGCTTGGTTCGGCCGTAAAATAGCATGCGACCTGCTGCCCTTGCTTTTGCAAAACATTCACCATCGAATTGGACCACTCCATAAACGAGACGCCGTTCGGATTTTCTTCCGTGCGCAAGGCTACGCTGTCGCCGTCCGGAAACACCGGCCCGGAGGTTGCTACCATCGTGGGTTTGCCATCGATAGCCACCAGCCGGTGATGGATCAAATGCTTAAAAGCATCATCGGCGTCTATCACGTAGTTGTTGTTCTCGATCAGTACAATACCCTGGAACGCCCTCCGCCACAGATTCCTGAAATCGAATTCAAGGCCGGGAAAGCAGTTGGATATCGCGGTACGGGGCAAAACACTCACCGGATTTCCTTTCCCACGATAATGCAGCTGTGCGGTAAGGTTGGCAGGGGCCAGCGGTGCATCCCCGGAAGCGTTGGCCGGGTCTACCCCGGGCATCAGCGATCTGGCTGCGGCTTTGATCACCATATTGATCTGCCTGGAGGTAAATGTAAGCGACCGGCCATCTGCGCCCCGCATCAATGCCGGCATTTTCCGAAGGGCCTTCGCCGAAAGGTCGCCAATTTCCTCAGGCTTGCGGAGCAGGTCCCCGAACCACGGTGAGGCGCCGGTACTCAGGCCTGCGAAAACGCGTTCGTGCAATACCTGCAAAGCCATATTGTCAACCAGGGAAGTAGCCATGATCGGCTCGTAGAGACGCCCGAAATCGTTGGTATTCTGCCTGACCATCGTGCTGGCTACGTTCAGTTTGCCTTCGTAAGCATTTCCGTTCATAATAGCGGTATTCATCAGCCGGATCGTTTCGAATGCGCGGCGAATGATTTCTTCGGCTTCGTCAATCGTTACTTCGCCTTCAATATCGGTACCAAGCAGGATTTGTTCCAGTTCGTCGGACACGACGCGGATCGGCAGCGTGTCGGGTGCGTAAGCGGGCGGGCCCGCGCTGATATGCGCATTGGCCGACAATATCGTACCCACCGGCCCGGAGAGCTTCACCGTCACGAACCCGTCGCATTCGTCATCGAGGTAGCCCCAGCTTACCTGGTTACCGTTTTTGTCCGCATAACCGGCAAATATCTGTGCAGGATTGGTATAAAGCGGATTGGGCGTACTGGTTTCGGAATAGCCATGCCATTTACCTTTATTGATATCATACAAAATAGGGTCCTCACGCCGACCGGCAAATACCGGGTCTATTTCTTCCTTTCCGTTATTGAACCTGGTAAGGCTGGAACCGTAAACCTTCCCGGCTGCCGGTGTGAACCTGAACCGTATTTCGGGAAATTCGGGCGTCGGCCTGATGAACTGCACGTATCCGAGCGGCAGCGTTTTACCGTCGATGAAATTACGGCATTCTCCAAGCAGGGGTTTCAGCTCATGGGACCGGATGTCGTCAAGGTTCGCATACATCTTGTCATGCTCGTCATTGGTCCTTCTGAATATCTTGATGTTGCCCAAACGGACGTCCCAGCTAATATCTTCCAGGTCGTGGCCTGCCTTTTTGAGCAAGTCGACCGTAAGCGGGACCAGCTTCCCAGGCGTCTCATCGGTAATTGCGAACACTTCGAGAAAGGGTGCCACGGGGTGCGCCTTTCCGGTTTTGTCTTCCAGGTTTTCGGCATCTTTGAACGCTACGTTTTCGGGAAGATAGGCCGTAATCTCCCCCGTCGACGGATGCACGTCAAAACTTTGCTCCGGTACGATTTTCCGGAAATCAAGGGGCTTTTCTTTGGATAGTTCGAGACCGTATGCGGCCATCGGCTTGTCTGATTCGCCCAGACGCCCGATCGCAATGGGCGGGAGTATTCTTAATGCTAGAATTTTCATATCCGGCAATGGTTTTTGGCTTTGATGTGTTGAAGAAATCAGGCCAGCTCGGCCTGCATGAGTTGGGCGATTGCGTCCAGAAGTTTGCGGTCTATCTCCTGCAAAGCATTGAGGTACTGGCTGTGCGGCTGGGTTTTCAATGCTTTCAGGCTGGCGACCAGCTTACCAGATGCTTCGAGCAGGTCGCGGTGCAGGCGCCAGCGGTTGTGCTCGCCAAAAGGCAGATCGAAGCTGTAAGGCGACGTGAACGGCGGGCCGGCCATCAGCTTGCTCCCCTTCGCGAGCGGCGTTTGCACGAGAATGGTAGCCAGGCTCCTGAGGTTGTACATCTCGCCAAAAGTGGAGTTGATGATCAGGCCACGCGGCGTGAATGAGCCTACGTTGTTGTTCCCATTGTCCAGCAGGAAACTATGATTGAGAAAGTTCAGCAGCAACCTGTAACGTGTATCGAAGAGATCGGCCCACAAAATACCATCCTCACTGGTAATCTCGTTCTGCTCCATTTCGTCCGCCGGCTCGTTCGATGCCGTGCCCGCGTGATCGGGGTCGCCCGCATACGGGTTGGTAGCGACATTATAAGATGGTTCGAAATCGCCACCCGACTCTTTCAATATGAATTTAAACTCCTCATATATAAACAAAAAGCGCTCGAAATGTGACGGGGTGTCCGACTCGAGCGTGTCGCCTTCGCCCTGTTCTGCGATCTGCTCCAGGGCATTGTAGGCATCATCGCGGGACAGCAGCGGCGCAACCAGCACGTCGGGGCTTTTGGTGAACTTGCCGCCGTTGGCGCTTCCCCTGTCTCCCCCGGTATAGCCGCGTCCCCATTCATCGAATTTGGCCTGATAGGGATAGGTTCCCGGCTGAAATGCGTCGTCGGAGATCACATCCGGGTCCTGGATCAGTTGCAACAGCACCTTGAACAGCGCACCCACCGTATGGGGGTCCGAGGCCTGGGCATGCACCGTTTGATTGATTTCTATGGCAGTCGGATTGTCGCTGCTCAGCCATTCCGCTGGCGCTTCGGCATATACGTACTTTGCCAGCGACCGGAGGGTAAATTTCTCCAGCGTAAAGGGGAACGGATAAAACGGCACATCCCAGGGATAGCTTTCCCGCCCGAAATTGAGCGGGGCCCCGATGATCTTCAGCACATTCTGAACGGAAATAAAGTGCCCCATTTCCTCCTTGGCAATCCCGAGGATGATATTTTTCCAGTTATGCACCCGTTCCTTGTACTTTTCCTGAATCTGAGGTCCGCCAATGCTGTAAGCCGCATACAGGTATTGCAGCATCAGGCCGTGTTCTATTTCGGCGTCGACGTGCAGGAGCATGGTAATGTAATCCTTTCCGGTAAATTGTATAGGAACAACGAACGGCATTTCCGCCGGTGCGTCGAACGCCGGAGCGCCGGGCGCCGGAGCGCCGGGCGCCGGAGCGCCGGGCGCCGGAGCGCCGGACTCCGGACCGCCGTCGGCGACATTGGCCAGGCCTTTCAAGCGAACCTCTTTGTGCTTCTGATTCGCCCTGGCCCATTCCAGAACCGGATCCATAAAAGATTTTCTTAACTGTTTTTCGTCCATGATGATAATTTTTGTGAAACAGGTAGGCAATACATTTTCCAAACCAATGCAAATACATTGGCCGGTGAAAAGGCAATCTGGCAGGAATTTAGTGGGGTGCTTGAAAAGCTACTTCGAAGTAATTCTATATGCAAAAAAGCAAATAGTTTCATAACCTACCCTTGAAAGAGTATTATTTTTTTAAGAAGGGATGAAATGCTGGTTATTCAGTTGCTTTATTTTTCTTTCCAGAACCTGCTTCGCGGGGTTGGCCCTGGTAAGTTGTAAGGCCAGACGGTAGTGATCGATCGCTTTGCCCGTATCGATCGTCTCGTACAGATAACCTAATAGCTTGTGATACTGATCATTATCAGTCAGTTTCAGCTTTTCGGTTTCCAAAATAGCCTTCTCATGGCCGTAAACCATCCCCAGTGCGAAGGCCCTGTTCAACGCCGCTATGGGCGAATATTCGATGAGAATGAGCTGGTTATATAGTTGCAGGATGTGCCGCCACTGATGGGGCGGCGCGGGGTGTGCATGCCAGTAGGCAATGGCGGCTTCGAGGTGATATTTGGATACCTGGTTATCCTGGCAGGCGTTTACAAGATAATAGTTGCCTTTTTCGATGAGCTCCTGATTCCACCGGCTTTGGTCCTGCTCGTCAAAAAGGAGCATTTCGCCGGTACCGGTGCTTCGCGCCTCGAGCCGCGACGCCTGATAGCACATCAGGGCTAACAGGGCTTTGGTTTGTGCGGTGTCCGTCAACGGGTTGTCTGTCAGGATCACGGCCAGTTTCATTGCTTCGGCACAAAGCTCATTCCGGATCAGCTGGTCATTGGTTTTGGAAAAATACCCTTCATTAAACAGCAGGTACAGCGTTTTCAGCACGGTATCCAGGCGCGACTGCACATCGGTCCCGCTCAATGTTCTGATCTGAAACTTACTATTGCGGAGACGGGCTTTGGCACGGTACAAGCGCTTTCGGATGGTTTCCAGGCTGGTCAGAAATGCATTGGCAATCTCTTCGACGCTAAACCCGCAAAGAATCTGGAGCGCAAGGCAAATCTGGCTTTCAGCTGAATTGTCGGGGTCGCAGACGGCGAAGATCATCGCCAGCTGGCTGTCCTCGATATAGGCGGTCGCGAAGCCAAAATCCGGTTCCGCCTCCTCTTCATCGCGTTTGATATTGCCGGCGATCCGGGTTTCAAAAAGCGAAACGCGTTTGAGATGATCCTTAGCCTTATTTTTAGCGACGGTATAAAGCCAGGCGGCCGGGTTTTCCGGCACGCCGTTGATGGCCCAGTTTTCGGATGCCTTAAGAAACGCGTCACTGATAATATCTTCGGCAATTTCCATATGCTCCAAGCCGAACCGACGGCATAGCACGGCCGTCATCTTCGGGTATTCCTGCCTGAAAAGGTCACTCAGCAGGCTATTATTCCTGAATTGCTGTCTGTTCAATGCAACTTATGCTTAATAACCTCCCTGACCTCCACATTTCCCCCGAGTTTGAAGATCGTGTTTTCCTGAGCCATTTCCACGGCTTCATCAATGGTTTGAGCCCTTACAATGATGTAGCCGACGATGAACTCCTTGATCTCGGTGTACGGGCCATCTGTCACGTCGTTGCCGGGGCGGACGGTCTTAGCACTTCCCGCAAACGGCGAGAGCGAGTTGCCCTGGTCGACCAGCTTATTTTGTGCGGCAATGCCAGCCAGCCAGTTCAGGCGTTCCTGTATTTGCTCCGGCGTCGGCTTAAAATCCGCAATGTCTTTTATCCTGAAAATCAGCATGAACTCTTTCATATTCGATCATTAAAGGCTTTGTATAATTTCTTCGTAATTGACATGGACGCCCGGCATGGCCGTTCCTTCAACCCGGTATGTCGAAATATCGGTAATGCCTGCATAGGTACTGAAAACTGCCTTGATGTGGGATTCGATAAACTCGCAGCCTTCCGGCCAGAATGCCAGTTTCCCGCCCGATGCGATGGCCAAATATACTTTCTTACCGGTAAGGCACCCCGTTTTCGAACCGTCTTCATTGAATTTATAGGTGAGCCCCACGCGTACGAGCTGGTCGAGCCAGCCTTTCAACAGGGCTGACATCCCCAGGTTGTACATGGGTGTACTGATGACGATCACATCCGCCTGGTTCATCTCGTTAAAAATAGCATCGGCGTAGGCCAGCAGCTGTTTTCCGTCCTCGCCTGTCCCGTCCGCGTGTTTGTAGAATTCCCCGATCAGCGTTTCGTCCAAAAACGGCGGCGGCGATAGGGTCAGGTCTCGCTCCACAACCGTACCGATCTCATTCCGGGAGACCAGCTTGTTAATAATGGCCGCGCTGAGGCCCCGGCTGTACGACTGCCCACCCCGCGCACTTGAAGTAATGTGTAATGCCCTTTTCATATTGTTGATTATGATTTTAGGCAGATGACGACCGGCGTTCTTCAATGGGGACAGCTACCCCGAAAATTTTCGGCCAGGCAGTGAAAGTTTTTCAGTCAGTCGGGCAGTTCCACGAAAAATGTCGTTCCGGCACCGCTTGCAGACTCAAACCAGATTTTCCCACCGTGTGCTTCTACGATTTGCTTGCAAATCGAAAGCCCGATCCCATAGGATTGTTCCCCGGCGGTCCCTATTCTCCGGGCATCATTGGTAGGATGAAAAATATGCCCTTTAAGGTCTTCGGGAATACCGATGCCATGGTCCTGCACGCTCAGCAGCGTCTGATTCGAACGCTTTTTCAGATTCACCTTGATGGCGCTTTCCTGCGGGGAAAATTTAACCGCATTACTCAGCAAATTGGAAAATACGCGCCAGATCTTTTCCCGGTCGACGGCCACCATCGCCTTCTCGTAGTCGTAATAAATCGTCTGCCTCTTTTCCTTGCCCTTGTAGCTCAGCATATCAATGCACGACTGGACTATTTCTGCCAGGTCCTCTTCATTCTTGCTGATCTTTTTCCTGTCCGTATCCGACTGCAATATCTGGCCGATCAATCCGAATGCCAGCTGTCCCGACTGCTGAATGGCCTCGATGATCATGGCCTGCTCTTCGGACGGGGGCTGGTCCCAGAATAGCACATCGGAGCCGGAGACCATCGCGGCGATCGGGTTCCGTAAATCGTGGGCAACGATCCGCAACATCTTTTCCTTCTCGATTTCGGATTGCTCCAATGCATTGACGGTATCCTGAAGGGCGATATTACTCTGCGTGATCTCCCCATTCAATTTTGTGACAGCACGCAGGTTCGTCGCATTTTTCCGGGCGTTTCTCCAGATCAGGTAAACAATGACAGCCATTGCGAAGGAAATCAGTATCGAAAACCGGAGGATCAGGTCTTCCCGCGCGTCTTTGCCGGCGGCCAATTCTATTTCATGTTCGCGCTGCACCTGTTGCAAAAGCCGCCCGACATTACTTTTAGTGGCAATATTCCTTTGCAGTTTCGCCATACGCTCCGTTTCAAGTTCGGCCAGTAACAATTTGCCGGCCTCCTTATAATCCCCCCGTCCGTACAAAATGGAAGCCTGCATCCGTTGAAACGAATTGTATTTGGCCGCAGCGTTGGTTACCGCTCCGGGCAGGCGCATAAGGGTATCCAGCTCGGCCTGGGCCTTGTCGTACCGATGGGTATCGATATAAATCTGCGTCAATATCTGACGGGATTCCCGCTCCACATCCACAGACCAATCGATATTTGGGTCGTGTTCGAGGCATTTTTCGATCAGTTTTTCGGCGGTCAGGTTATCCCCTTTCAAAGCATAAGCTTCCGCCTGATTTCTTAAAATGACGATCCGCGCAAACCGGATGAAATTTTGCTCGCGCGGAAACCTGGCCGCATTCTGCCGGATGAAACGACTCGCCTGATTAAAATAGTCGAGCGCCTTGTGCGGCTCGTTCAAATGCAGGTAAGCAATGCCGATATTCCGCATACTCCCCTGCTTTTCAATAAATTCCAGTTGGAAATTATCCGGGTCCCTGCATTCGGCCAATTCCTTCAATTCCTGCTTCCAGTATTCAATGGCCTGGTAATAGTTTTCTTCCTTAAAAGAAATGGTGGCGATGCGGCTGCTGTATCGCGCACATTCACAGATTTCACCCACCGATGTTAAAAATGACTTGCCCTTGTAATAGTTGCGATAGGCCAGGTAATATTCCTTTTGTTTTAATAAGTCATCCCCTTTCAAAAGCAATGCCTTCGAATAATCGATTGGGTTTTCCAGGCGGACATGTGTGGGCTCAAATAACCGGAGCAGGCTGTCGGTGTAAATGAGCGCGTTGTGTTCCATCGTAGAATCTCGGTGGCTCAGTACCTTCATGAACTTGTAGTAGAGGATACTGTCATGGACGTTTTTTTCGTCCTGCGCAGCCATGAACGAGTCGAGCCTGGCGATCGCCTGGGGGATGCCCATCTCCCGCGAGTGCCGGTCGAGGCTGTCGATCCACACCTTCAGCTGGACATGACGCTCACTTTTTTCCGACTTCCGGCATCCGGTAAAGCTTCCTGCGAGAACGAGGCAAACCAGAATAATCCTATATTGAAAACAGGGTGAAAACAGGCCAGATGGTTTGTTCATCGCTTTCAGATCGATTTATCTTTACAATGATACCGGGGGACACAAAAGCATCATGCGTTTTGTGCAATTCATCTATATAGTCCGGTGTTTCATGGATATACCAGGATCGAAAAGTCAGCAAAAATCTACACAATTCGTAGGGAAAAATTGTAGAAAAAATTCATTCGGCGGAACGGCCATAGCGCGCCAAAAGGTGACATAGGAATGCTTACGAGCGGGAAGCTGTCATGAAAAAGCCGGCAGTTGCTCCCGCCGCTGGGGAGACTGCCGGCTTTTTTGTTATGGCAATGACATATAAATTTACATCAAAACCAACAAGTAGTATTAGTTATCAGAATATTGCATTAAGATATTTATAAGAGACGGATGCTCGATCATTGATGACTGGATACAGTACCCTAACTATTACTCGGTTGCCTTACGAATAGTAAATTTGTGTAAAAGTCGGCTTATATTGCACAAAATACCCTCATAACATGTGGAAAGAACCTTTACCTGATCAATGCCCACCATCCAATGCTTGCGAAATTGAAGATCCAATTTTCAGAATGACTGAATCGGATTCACTGTCCGAAGGCGATCTGCTACCTTATAGTAGGCTAAAACCTGATAATGTTCGGTATCAAAGCGATTGCATTTTTTTCGGAGTATCGTTTTATGATAGCCTTGAAGGTGCAAAAGCAGTCGCTCAAAAACTAGCCAAGAAAAATGTTAAGACCTTCCGATACATACAGAAGGTGCAAATGAAGAAGGAATTTGGCGTCTCTGACAACGGTGCAAAAAGCGGACATCGTAACGTCTGGTTTTATGACACATTCTTGCCGGAAAGTATGGATGTTTTAGAAGTGCAAGAATGTTAGAGAACATAGATGTAAAATATCGGCTCGAACATCTCTATCCATCGCTCAAAGTATTGGAGGTGCTTGATTATGCAGATTTCCCTTTGTTGACGTTAGAAATTGACGAAATAGGGAACAAATACCTCAGCTATTTAATACGAATTGTTGACAAAGAAGAGATCAGAGCTATTCTCCAGATTAGTCAAGATCGGGTAAACTGTATTAAGTCTGGTGAGATGTCAATCATCGCCGCATTTGATAATGCAGAAAACCGTTCAGTTTATGTAGCTGCATTTAATTTGGATACTGGCAGCAATACATCTGCTTATCTGCTTCCATCAGCGTATTTCAATTCTCTGAAATATATCGACGAGGAGTATACTTATTTCATGGAACCCCCGCATGCACCAACTTTTCGACCTGCTGAATTGATTGGCTTGGCTGTTCGTAAACAGAAATTGGTATTAGACTTATATTTACAAAGTTCAAACCTCATTTCTAGCGTCAAACCTTACGCAATATTTAATATCGTTGTTCCGATCGTCAATATCCTTAAGGATTTTTTGAAGATAGATGCTAGAAATCAAGATCAGCATTTTGCTTTTTCTCACTTTCGTGAGGCTTCACTTGGCGTAACTATTGAAATAAACTTCTCGCCGAGTTTCTTTGAGCCGAATGAGATGGAGCAATTATCTACGCTGATGTACTTGCTAAAATCCGAGACAAAAGAAGATTTGCAACAAATCATCTCAAGGACAAAGTCTGATCGTCATTGGAAGCCCTATAATTCTATAATAAAGGCTATTATAGTAAATAGGGCAACTTTGAATACGGCCTATGCTAATCCGCTTACAAATGAGATTCAATTCGCTGCTATTGACGCCCCGAAGGCAAAACGAATTGCAGCAGTTCTAGCAGAAGAGTTTAACAATATAGTAGACGTTGAGCAGGTAGTGGGGTACTTTCTCGAGATTGATATAGATGTGAAGGAACCTTCGTTCAAAATCGGAATTCCAGAAGATAATCATACAATACGTGGGAAAATCGACGCATCCATAGTCGAAAAAATCAAGAACACTGAAATCAATATAGGAAAGCGCAAGTATCTATTTAGTGTCAGGACTGTTTTTACCCCAGAGACTACGACAAAGAGTGAGTTAACCAGACACTACTTGGTCGATTTCAGCCAGACAGATTAAATGTAAAAATACTTCTCAAAATCTAGGTTAAGTGCAAATTTCTTCTTATCTCTAAATCCGTAACAGGGTGACATTACGATAGGCAAATTCAAAAGTATACTTAATTTAGTCAAAACATTTCCTACTGGACAGGACTGCGTCGATCACTTGCAAAAACTTCGGTGGAATAGAAATGTTGTCTCCCCATTTGACGAAATTTCGAAGGTATACAAGTGTTCTGGCAATCGGCATAAATGCAAGAATACCGAAAAATACTCCAACGTCAAACTAGGTACTATTTTTGAAGATACCAAGATTCCACTTGTCAAGTGGTTTATGGCGTTATGACATCAAAAGACATCCACAGGATCAAGCCAATCATAATCGAGAATCCCCCTTTGTACTTTTTTGCTATCATATTTATTGTCCTTCCTACAAATATGGAAGAATCCGAAAAGTAGAAGACCACCGTTGATAACAGTGGCCTTTTGATGAACCAGGTTTATGTGAGTGCTTGTCTAGCACGTGAATCTCATTCTAATAATCGATTTCTAAATCAATCGAATCGACACAACTTTGCGTCTTTGAGTGATTTATTGCAGACTTGAATGGATCGTTATTGATAGATAAGTTTGTGATGTCTCCAATAAGAATACACCGCCAATTCTGCCTAGGATCTGAACTCAATCCCGAACTAGATCCCCCTCCGTACTGGTAAAACAAAGCTTGGGATTTACCATTTTTTGTGCCAATAACATGAGGCGACATCTTGCGTAAATGGCCCTTGTAAGTACATGTTACACATTGTTTATTTTCAATAGCTTGCCTAATAAGATCGTAATCTGACATGTGTTTCGATGTTTGGTGAGAGAGTCGTTTCCACAATCGAAAGTGAGAATACAGAAGTCTTTACTTGAACATCGTCAACTATTGATTAAACGGCACAGTTGGTGTAAATTAATATATCATTGCGGTCATTATAACCAGGATTATGCATTCAATAAACTAGAATCTGAAAGAGAAGCTAGCGACAAAGTTTCTGGTAAATTGTGGGTTTCCTACCGAGTCCCAATACTCCACATCGGTTATGTTATTTAGTTTCAGGCCTAGCTTCCATTTTTCCTTTTGATAAAAAGCGGTAGCATTAACCGTATGATAGGCCGGGATTGCGTAGGTATTGCTGGAATTCAAATACGATTCACTTACATAATTTCCTCCGAAACCAAGGCCAACTCCCCTGAGAGTCGGGAACGGCAAACGATAGCTGAGCCAATAGTTGGCGATATGCTGCGGCGCCTGTGTTTGGAATTTGCCTTCGTACGCGTCCGCTTTCACGAATTTGTTTTCATTGAAGCCATATCCGGCAACAATATGGAAGCCGGATACCGGGTTGGCGGTAAGCTCGACCTCCACGCCCTTGCTCACCTGCTGGCCGTCCTGAAAGCTATATTGCGCATCATCGGTACGCAATGCATTATCAATACCGATGTGATAATAGCTTATGCTGCCGCCCAGTTTATTCTCCGGCAGTTCGGCCTTTACCCCGCCTTCCAATTGATTGGCAAATACCGGTTTGGGCCTAAAAAGACTGCCGTTCGGCTGCTCGACCGGCCCCTGGTTTCGAAAACCATTCATAAAATTCCCGAACAGGGATACCTGGTCTTTTACCACCTGATAAACAACACCCAGCTTTGGAGAGAGCGACGGTTGAACGAAACCACCTTCATAAGTCTGCTCGAAACGGTCGTAGCGCAAGCTCAGCATCGTCGACAAACGATCGGTCCAGTTGATGACGTCGGAAACATACACCCCGAAAGCATTTCCTCCGTATCCGTCGTGCGACGCAACGGTGGCAGGGTTTGCCAGAATACTGTTCACCCTGCTCAGGCTTACTTTTTCAAAAGGCCCGTTGATATTGATTTTATCGAGGGGTAATGCGCGGTAAGTCAGTGTTTCGTCATTGTATTCGTAACTGGCGCCGATCAACAGGCTATGATGAAACCTGCCCGTATTGAAACTCCCGTTGAAATTCTGCTGAATGTTGGCATAAGTCCTTTCCCTTGGCCCGAAAAGCCTGAGGCTCGTCACGGCAGTATCGGCACTGATCCACTGTACATAAGGCTGATAGCTGTTGTTTAGAAATTCGTTCACGTAGGACACGCCTGTTGTGGACGTCCAGTTTTTACTGATCTGATATTTAGCCTGTCCAAAATATTTTGTCGCCTCCGCATCGCTGAGCAGATCGTTTTCGAAGAACGATTTTGTGAAACCCAGCCGAATATCTTTGGCGGATTTGAACGGCACCTCATCGGCAAAAAGTAGTGTGTAGGCCAGGCGCGTGGCATTGCTTTTAAAATACTCAAAATCAAAAAGGAACGACAGGCGTTCGCTGGCCTGGTAAAAAAGGCTCGGCGTTATCACATACCTTTTGTTTTTGCCATATTCATTGGAGCTGTTTTGCTGATGTTTCACGGCATTGAACCGTAACAGCACCGTTTTATCCTTGTTCAGCGGCGTATTGATGTCGACAGTAGCCCTGCTCAGGTTAAAACTACCCATGCTGTAAGATACCTCGCCCCCAAAACCTGCATAAGGTTTCTTGGTAACCAAATTCATAGCTCCCCCGAAAGTGGATACCTGGGAACCAAAAAGCGTGCCGGAAGGGCCTTTGATCATTTCCACCCGTTCGAGGTTTGCGATTTCGGTCCCCGACCTGTAAACCGACGTCGCCATCCCGTTTCTGGCATAATCGAAGTTCGTAAATCCCCTGAATACGACGGCAAAACTGCCCGTTACGTATTCCGTAGGAGCAACCCCCGCCGCGGCCCGGAAGACGTCCTTAATGTCGGTCATCTGCTGTTCCTTTATCAGGTCCTTACCCACCACGTTGTACACCTGCGGGTTTTCCAGGTTCTTCAAAGGCATCCGCGCCACATATTCGGTTTCTTTGTTCATCAACCGGCTATCGTCCCTTACGACAACCTCCTGCAACTGCCGGTTATCTTCGACAAGCGTAAAATCCACTGAACTCGTTTCCCCGGCTGTCACGGTTATGGTACTCTTCTGCGCAATCAATCCGGTGAAACTCGCTGTGATCGTGTAAGTTCCGGGAGCAACTTTATTGATAGCGTACTGTCCGGCCTCATTCACTACGGCGCCCCGGGCCGTTTTTTCCAGAACAATATTTACAAATTCAGCAGGCTTACCGTCCGAAGTGGTCACCGTGCCCCTGATCGTCCCGGTCTGGGCAACCGCCTGCACCGAAACGAGGAAAAATAGCAATAGAAATCTCAACATTTGCCTATATTTTAATTTGGACTCATTACGAATAATGGCAAATATAGAGAAACTTCCGGTTCATTTCAGAAAACCGGAAAAAATCGGAAGCCTCCCTGCCGATAAGCCGCAAAACGGTCGTTAAGCGGCTTATCGGCAGGGAGGCTTTGTATTCGGCGCTGTTTGCGTTACTTCCACACGAGCGTAACCACCGCGCTGGGGTCGATCGTGTAGCTGAACTGATTGTCACCAGTCGCCACGGTGAACTTCCTGTTATCGGCGCTTTGGTTCAACACTACCAGAACTTTGGAGCCGTCCGGATTAAGAAATGCGACATGTTCGAGCTGGGTTGAGCTGCCCAACCGGCCGGATTGCACGCGAAATGCGCCCGGCCGCACAAATTTCGACATGTGCGCGATCGTGTAATATTCCACGTTTTTGGTAACAGTGCCGTCGGATGCGATGGTGACCACACCCCGGCAGTTGTCACAACCTTTGTTTTTCGGGCCGTCGTTCTCATCCAGCGCCATATTCCATAGCAATGCATTTTTAGACCAGTTGTTGGCCGTGCCGATGAAGATATTCGACATATTCCATTTCAGGTTATCGGAGAAATTGGCAGCCCAGCGCCCACCGGATATTTCCGTGAAATACAGGCCTTTACCGGGAAACTTATCGTGTACCACGCTCATGGCGGACACGCTCCCCCCATATGCGTGAAATGCCGATCCGGCTACGTACTGGCTGGTTTGCGGATCATTCAGAATCGAGACGGGGTACCCCGGCCTGTCCCAGTTGTGGTCGTACAGCAGGATCTTCGTTTTGATCCCGTTCGTCTGGAAGAGCGGGCCGAGGTGTTGCCCGATAAACTTACCCTGTGCCGCCGAGTCCATACCCATCGACGGATAAGCGGCTTCGTGCAAAGGCTCGTTCTGTACGGAAATCGCGTCGATCGCAATACCTTCCTTTTTGTAGGCATCCAGGTATTTCACAAAGTAGCTGGCATAGGTGCCATACCATTCGGGTTTGAGGCTCCCGCCTGCCAGTTTGCCGCTCGTTTTCATCCACGCCGGCGCCGACCAGGGCGTCGCCATGATCCTGATCGCCGGCTGCAAAGCCACAACGGCTTTCAAAACCGGTATCAGATCGGCCCGGTCTCCGGCAATGGAAAATTTGCTCAATGTCGGGTCCGTCTGTCCGGCAGGCAAATCGTTGTAGGTAAAATCTTCCAGCGAAAAGTCCGAGGCGCCCATCGTAATGCGCAAATAGCTGATTCCGATGCCGGTTTGCGGGTCAAAAAGGTCTTTGAGCAGGTTTTCGCGCTGGGACGCATTCAGCTTTTGGTTGATCAGATGTGCCGAAGAGCCGGTCAGCGCCGCCCCGAAACCTTCCATTTCTTGCAGTTTTGTCGAGAAATCGATGTTGATCAGGTTCGCGGAGGGTGAACCCGTGCCCGCTTTGACGATAGAAAGGGCATTCTCCTTCCTGAACAACTTGCTCTGCTGACCATTCGTAACCCAAACCGCCACTTTGTTCGCCGTGGTCGTATCTGTTGGCCCAGGTGCATCATTTACCGGCGTTTCGGCCGAACAACTGCTTAATGCAAAGGTCAGACCGACCATCGCCATCAGAATTTCTTTCATGGATCTGAATTAAAAAGGAGCCATGCCGGAAGCGTACCAATGAACGCGGCCTCTTCCGGCATGACTTTACGTGATTTACTAATAACCGCTGTTCTGGGTAAGATTGGTATTTTTATCAATTTCTCCCTGAGGTATAGGCCATACCAGCCTGGCTGCGGTCGGCTTGTAGTTCAGGCTGTTGCCCGAACCGTCCTTCACCGCTTCCATCACCGGAAGTACCCGGCCCGTGCGTAGCAGATCGTACCAGCGTTGCCCCTCGAATGCAAGTTCCAGTCTCCGCTCCTTTTCAATGGCCAGCCGCATTGCCGCCTGATCCGCCGCAGGGGTAGCCGCCAGCTTGGCGCGTGTCCTGACCTGGTTGACCAACGTGCGCGCGCCTGCCAGATCGCCGATTTCGTTCAATGCTTCTGCTTTCAAAAGCAGCACATCGGCCAGGCGGTACATGATAATGTTCTGGGAAGCATCCGTATTGCGCATTTTGTAGGCGAATGGAAACTTGGTCAGCGCCCAGTATTTGTCCGACCATTTGCCGGTTACATTGGCCGTATAAATTGTCGCGGCCTTGCGAACGGCATCCTTTTCGTCGTCATAAGCCTTCACCAGGTCGTTCGAAGGCGTGTTGAATTTCTTCCAGTCGGTGCCGTAAAACATGGAGGCACCCCAGTTTCCGCCGGTCGACCAGTCTTCGAAATTCAGCTCAAAAATGGCTTCTGCACTGTTTTCATGCTTGCCATCCCATAAATCTTCGAAGTTAGGCATCAGCGCGTAGCCCAATGCGATCACCTTGTCGGCACTCTCCTTGACTTTTGCCCAATCTTTCCGGGTCGCGTACACCTTCGCCTCTAACGTATGCACGGCTCCCGGCGTTACGGTCATTTTGTTCGGTCCCGACTTCGGGACTGCCGGTGCGGCCTCGTCCAGGTCTTTCAGGATTTGTGCATAAACCTGTTCCGCGGTACTTCTGGCGGGGTAAAGCTGGCCATAGATTTCCTCGACGTTCGAAGAAGTGATGGTCGGAGTTTCGTCCACCACCAACGGTACATCGCCATAAATCCGCACCAGGTCAAAATAGGCCCGTGCCCGGATGAACTTCGCCTCGCCGACGATCTGCGTTTTCCGCGCGGCCGACAATGACGCATCGGTAACCTTCGGCACATTGGCTATGATCGAGTTCGCGCTCGCGACGTGATTGTACAAATACCGCCAGTCCCGGGCAGCAACGGCATTGGTAGAGAGTATCCTGAACTCGTCGACTTCGAACCAGGCCGCATTGTCGGCACCGGCATAGGAATTATCGGATTGTCCGTCTCCCAGAATGAAGTAATCCATCACATAATATTCCGCGGAGCCATTCTTGAAAATCGCGTAACTGCCTGCCAGGGCAGCCTCCGCGCTGGCGGCGTCCTTAATGGAAGAACCCGCCGTACCGGTACCGCTTTCGCCAACAACTGTTTGAGAAACAGGCTGTAAATCAAGTTGATCCTGGCATGCCGGCAGCAGCATCGACGATCCCAGCACAAGCGCTATATAATTAATCTTTTTCATAAAATTCCTGAATTAAAACGAAACATTAAGACCTGCCACAAATGCACGGGATACCGGGTAAGTACCGTAGTCGATACCCAGGGTCGCGCCGCTCGATGTGAACGCATTCACCTCAGGATCAAACCCTTTGTATTTGGTGATGGTAAACAGGTTCTGCGCTGTCAGGTAAATGGATGCACGGCTCAACTTGATCCTACCGGCAAATTCCTTGCTGAGCGCGTAGGAAATGGTCGCACTTTTCATGCGCAGGAACGACGCATCTTCCACAAACCGCGAGGAAATCAGCGAGTTATTGACGTTACCGTCGGTAGCCCTCGGAATGTCGGTGATATCGCCGGGCTTTTTCCAGCGATTCAACACCTCGGTCGACTGGTTCTTGCTGTCGTACATCCCCTCCGTTTCCAGCCTTGAAGCATTGAATGCCTTGTTCCCCTGCGAGCCCTGGAAGAGGAATGACAAGCTGAAATTCTTGTAGGTGAGGTTATTGTTCATCCCATAGGTGAATTTCGGCTGCGCCGATCCGAGGATCGTCCGGTCGGAAGGCGAGAAAGTGCCGTCGCCGTTCACATCGCGGTAGATCATATCGCCGGTCTCGGGATTCACGCCGTCGGCCATGTATCCGTAAAAAGTACCGAGCGAAGCGCCTTCCTGCAATATGATGATCTGGTCGCTCCTGCCCTCTACATCCGCATAGCGATAGATCTTGCTCAGCTGTAATTCCGTGATTTTGTTGCGGTTGAATGCGATATTGAAGTCGGTCGTCCATTGGAAATCGGCTTTATCGAAATTGACGGTCGACAGAACGAATTCCAGGCCTTTGTTTTCGAGCTTTCCGGAGTTCCTGGGCATGTAATTGTAGCCGCTGGTATTCGGCAAAGGCACATTGAGCAGCAAGTCGTTCGTCTTTTTCAAATAAGCGTCCGCTGTAAATGTAACCCGTCCCTGCAACATGCTCAGGTCGATCCCGATGTTGGTTTGCGTGGTTGTTTCCCATTTCAGATCGGGATTCGGTGCGTAGGAAGGCGGCGTCACGGCCGGGCCCGAAGGCGGCGTGGTAGGCGTGCGGCGCGTGTAGGAATTAAGCCCGTAAGAAGCGTAATTCGCCAGCCCTTCCTGGTTACCATTTTGTCCCCAGCCCCCGCGCAGTTTCAGGTCGTTGATGAACTTCACATCTTCCATAAACGGCTCGGCCGAAATACGCCATCCGGCCGATACCGACGGAAAGAAACCCCATTGATTGCCTTTCGCCAGCTTGGAAGAACCATCGGCCCGGAAATTGGCCGTCACCAGGTATTTGCTGTCGAAATTATACATCAGCCGTCCCAGATAGGAATTCAGGAACCACTCCGATTGCTCCGTATAGGCTTCGGTAATCTCATTGGCGGCATTCATGGTTTTCACGATGCCGTCCGCCGGGAAGTCGCGCCCTGCCATATACGAGTTGTTCCAGTTGTTTTTCTGGACCGTCGTACCTGCCAGTGCCGAAAACTCGTGCTTTTCCCACTTCTTCTCGTAGTTGGCCGTGTTTTCCCAGAGATAGGTAAACGAGTTGCTCCTCGTTGCATTACCAAGTCCGTGGGTACTGCCATTGGCGCCCCAGCCCTCCGTTGTGCGGTAGGGGTCGAGGTAGTAGTCGTTGGTATGGTTCATGAAATCAATCCCGAAATTGGAACGCAGCACCAGCCCTTTCGCCAGCGTCAGGTCCCCTGCCACATTACCGAATATCCGGTTGTCCTTTGCAGCCTGCGTCGGCCCGAACATCGCCGCCAATGGGTTATCCCATCCGGCTTTGAGCGGGTTAGTCGAGAAAATGGTACCCCGGATCGAATCCTGGGAATAAATGCCCATCGTCGGCGGCGCACCCAATGCGCCCAGCACCACCGCATTACGGCCTGCGTTGTTGTTGTCCTTCACGTCCCTGATCTTCGCATTGGCATAGCTGACGTTGGTGGTCAGTTTGAACCAGCTTTTGATCTGGTTGTCGAGGTTCATCCGGAACGAATACCGCCGGTAGCTGGCCGGCTTGATAATGCCCTTCTCCTGGGTGATCGCGCCCGACACGAAATACCTGTTCTTGTCGGTACCGCCCGAAAAGTTGAGCTGGTAATTCTGGTTATGGCCGGTGGTAAAAACCTCCTTGTTCCAGTCGGTAGTCTGGCTGCCGACGGTCACATTATGCCCCATTTCATTCATCAGATCGGCATATTGCTGAGGATTCAGGACTTCGATCTTTTTGGCCATATTCGAAATTCCGTAATAGGCTGCGAAATTCACCTGCGACTGGTTAGCCTTCCCCCGTTTGGTAGTCACAATCACTACCCCGTTGGAAGCCCTTGCGCCATAGATGGCCGCGGACGAGGCATCTTTCAAAACCTGGATACTCTCAATATCGTTGACATTCAGGTCCCGCGTATCCATCGTCGGCACGCCGTCGACTACATACAACGGTTCGTTACCCGCCTGAACGGAGGTTGCCCCGCGCACACGGATGGATAATGCACTACCGGGCTTACCCGACGGCTGCGTTACCTGTACGCCCGCGGCCTTTCCCTGTAATGCCTGCGCGGCCTGCAAAATGGGCCGCTCTTCGATGTCTTTCGTATTCACCGAAGCGATGGAAGTCGTTACGTCCCCGCGCTTTTGCGTGCCATAGCCGATCACGACCACCTCGTCCAGGGTTTTCAAATCACCGCCAAGCGTCACATCGATCTGTGTACGGTTGCCCACGGTAATTTCCTGTGTTTCGTAACCGATAAATGAGATCACCAGCACGGCCTCCCCATTGGGCACGCCGATTGAATAGTTTCCGTCTACATCTGTTACAGTACCTGATTGCGTCCCCTTCACCAGGACGCTCGCACCGGGCAAGGTCTGGCTTTGCTGATCCCTGATCACACCTTTCACGACGATCTCCTGTGCATTCGCCAGGCTTGCTACCGTAAAAATCATGGCAATGAACATCGTAATTCTCTTTCCCATAGAGTGTTAATGGATAATTGGTAATTAATCTGATAAATTCTTGAACAATTCCATGGGGCAAAGTTAGGTATACTTTAAGAGATTTAATAGCGAAAAAATTAGTGTAAATATCTGTATTATAGACATTTAACTAAGTTTTGATACGGTTTGGCACCGCTTCAAAAAAGGAGTGATTTGCCTGATTTACAAGCCGTGGCGGGGAAGGCAGGAGACGAGCAGGCAGCAGCACCGATACGCCTGCAAACCGTGGTTTCCCGATCAAAAAAAGACGGATTTTTTTTATTTAACAGGAAAAAATAGTCCAAACCGACTCCGGCAGGGCGGCTCGTCAGGCTGTTTCGAGGGAATGCTCCAAGACCAGCAGGCTCCACCCTTCCCCCGATTTCGAGGCAGCGATTTCCTTGCGCCGGTCCTGCATTACTTTTTTGATCCTGCTCGCATAGGCCCAGCAAGTGCCCTGCCGGATCGAAAGGATCTCAGACAACTTATGAGAAGAGATTTTTCCTTTGGTCGTGTAAATCAGGAAGACCATGTAAAATGCCTTGTTGATGGGTATGCGGGTGTTCTGAAAAATCGTGTGCGCGATCACCGACTCGTCGTAGTCGCATTTGGCACACCTCCGGCTGTAAGGCGAATGCCCGTGGAAAGAATGGTCGTGGCCGCATTTGCGGCATTCGTAACGGTCGTTAGCCGCTTCATTACCCCATTTCATTCCGGCCAGAAAACGGAAACAACTGTCATTGTCCGGGTAAATCTTGCTGAACTCCTCGAAATCCACTTCCGTGGACATCACGCGGGCCTTCGTAACCTTCACCACATTGGTATGCAGGGCTTCATTATCCTTTTCAAGCAGCAGGTTCATTTGCAGTATTTCCTCCTTCTGCTTTTGCAAAAGCGCATTCACCTGCGTCAGTTCCTGGTTTTGCGCTTCGATAATCGCCGATTTCTCCACAACTTCCCGGGTCCGCTCTCCTACCTCGGCTTCCAGCCTGCTGTTCAGCGAATCTTTCAGCTTTTCATTCAGCTTCATTTGGTGGATGATCAGTCTTTGCGCCTTATCCTTCTTCTTTTTCAGGACCCGCACCTTGTCGCCGATCGCGAACGACAGGAAGATCATCTCGATCACGAAACAGATACTCAGGCTGTAATAGGTCACCACCCCGAAGTTGAGACCTTCGACGTGCAACATCAGCAGCAGCTTATGAATAAATCCGATGGACAAAAATGTGTATCCCAATACAAAGAACCGCGCCGGATGGTATCCCTGCCTGTAAATAGCTATACCGGTGTAAAAAGCGACCGCAAGCGGGACTAATTCGATGAATTTGTAGCTGAACCAGTTGGTATCCACGACAAAGCACACGGCAAAAAAGACCGTCCGCAGCACCATGATCAAAATGATGAACCTATCCAGCCCGGGTGCTTTCTTGTGGGTGTAAAGCAATGTCCTGGTAAACTGCAATGCGAAAATACTGATGCCGTACAGGGCGATCCCGTAGGCATACTGGTTCCATTCGGGTGCATTGGGCCACAGGTATTGATAGGCGATGCCATCCACACACATTTCAAAAAGCCCGACGCACAGGTTGTACAACACATAATACAGGTACTGCACCTGCCGGACGGCGAGGTACATCATGAGGTTGTAGAAACTGAAAACCAGCACCATACCATAAAATATCCCGAAGATAAAGTACTCGTCCAGCGCGTAGGCGATGAAACGGTTCACAGACCTGAGTACGACAATGGCATCCGCTGTCTGGTGAGATTTTACCCGGAAATAGTAGGTCCCGTCGAAGGAGGCATTGTTGGCGATATTGACTTCAAAATTCTTATGTGCATACACCCTGTTCTTAAATGGCAGCTGATCGCCCATTCGCAGCGTGCTATATCCCCCTTTTCCATCCGGCAAAAAGGCGGTGATATCGTCGATGGTCTGATCAAAAAATTCCAGTATCCAGTTTTTACGACTTTCGGGGTTGTGGCTGACCCTGATCCTGAACCAGTAGGCCGATTTCAGGTGGTAATTCTGCGGCGTGTTCGTGCTGCTGTTTACAAAACGTGCGCTCAATGCCGGTGATAAAACCTCCGCAAATGCGTAAGTGCCTGCCGTATCTTCCAGGTATTGGATTTCGTCCCCGGTGAAAATGTGCTGGTCCTGCGAATCCGCTATGGTGACGGCCTGCTGGGAGAATGCGTGCATCAAAGTACTGATTACAAGCAATATGGCTATCGCGATTCTTCGAATGCAATCCGGTGAGTTATAGTTATGAAAGTATTTTGCCATGGGTTAAGCGCACATAATATTGTTCAATATGGCTAATACCGGCTTGCCTACAAAATTGCCGGCCTTTGAGCTACCGGGCTAAACATACCGGACTACGCCCAATCTTGCAAGCTGGTACCTTTCGCCGGATCAGAACGCCGTTTCTTTGGCCAGAATTTTGAAAAGATCATGAGAGACATACTGACCAAAATAGTTCAACGAAACGAGCTACATAAAAAATGGCTTAACACGCTTTCCTTTTTAGAGAACGCTGGCGCGCGCAAAATCTCTGCCTGCGAAGAGCCGGAACTGGTTGATATCACACAACTTAAACATGCGGCCGAGGAGCATCGTCATGCCTACTACCTTAAAAAGCAGATTCAGAAGCTCGATGGGTACGCCCCCAGGCATTACGGCCTTTCCGACCTGCTCGCACCGGTTCATACCCGGCAATATCTCCACAAACTCGACATTCAATGCGCCCGCTATCTTAAAAAACAGTTTGGTTTCGAGGGCCGCAAGTTAAAGTATTCGGCCTATTTGTATGTGACTTACCTGATCGAAGTGCGTGCGGATGAGCTGTATCCGGCCTACCAGGATGTGCTTACGGAGCAACAATCTAAAGTGACCGTCAAGTCCATCATTATGGAAGAGGAAGGACACCTGAGGGAAATGATATCCATGCTGGAAGTGCTTCACCCAGACTGGCAAACGCACGCCGCTCATCTCCAGGCGATAGAAGAGGCCCTATTTGGCAATTGGTTTAAGCAAATAACGGAAAACGTTCAGAAAAGTGAACCGCTTAGAACTGAGCTGGCATAACGCCCTTTCAACCCGAAAGGAAATCGGACATTTACGCCAATTAAGGCCATCGACCGGCGGTTTGGATTTTTATTCCAACGATTACCTCGGATTGTCTGCGGATACCGGGTTTCAGCAAATGATCTATGAGGCGGTCGGGCGGGATACCAGGCTTTTAACAGGCTCGACCGGTTCGCGACTGATCAGCGGCAATTCCGATGTGGCGACGGAGGCCGAGAAATTGATCGCGAGGGCGCACCAGGTCGAGGACGCATTGCTGTTCCCATCGGGCTACAAGGCCAATCTTGCGTTGTTCTCGTGCATTGCGGGCAGGCACGATACGATTATAGTCGATGAACTCATTCATCGTTCGGTCCACGATGGCTGCATGATGTCGACGGCCCGGAAATGGAAGTTCCGGCACAACGACATGAACCACCTGGAAGACCTCCTGAAAAAAGCCAGGGGTAACGTGGTCATCGCGGTGGAGAGCCTTTATTCAATGGACGGCGACTTTGCTCCGCTGGCGGCCATTGTGGAGCTTGCGAAAAAGTATCACGCAGGTGTCGTAGCCGATGAGGCCCATGCGATGGGTGTTTTCGGCAAGGGGTTAGTGCACCGCGCAGGACTGCAACAGGACATGCTCGCAACAGTGGTGACCTACGGAAAGGCGATGGGTGTGCAGGGAGCAGCCGTGCTCGGAACCCATTTGCTGAAAGAATATCTGGTGAACTTTGCGGCGCCGTTCATCTATTCTACCGGAATGCCAGGCGTGCAGATCGTGAGCATTACGGCCGCATACGATTACGTGGAACGCCATCGGCAGGCCGCGATCACATTGCAGGAACGGATCCGCCATTTCAGGAAGTACCGATTATCCCACCTCTCTCAGGATTTAAGCCCGATCCAGTCCGTTCAGTTTCAACAAGGGGGCGAGTTACGGGCAGTAACACAGGCATTGGCGCAGGCCGGCATTCGCGCATATGCGCTTTTTCCGCCCACAGTCAGAGAGGAGCGTTTGCGGGTAAGCATTCACGCTTTCAACTCCAATGATGAAATAGACAAACTGTGCGGTATCATCCAAAATTATGAATACAGGAAATAGCTTCTTTATTACCGGAATAGGGACCGGCGTCGGGAAAACGGTGGTTTCGGCCGTGTTCGCACAACATTTTCAGGCCGGTTACTGGAAACCCGTTCAGTCGGGAGGCCTTGAGCAATCCGATAGCATTGAAGTTGCCGCGCTAATCGATAAACACCTGCGGATTTTCCCGGAACGTTTTCGTTTGCAGCTTGCAGTCTCACCGCACCAGGCGGCAGAGGCGGAAAATCTGCGTATTGAACTGTCTGATTTCGAGTTACCCGCCACCGATGGGCCGCTTGTCGTGGAAGGGGCCGGGGGCCTCTTCGTGCCGATCAATGACCAGAATTTTGTAATTGAACTGATACAGCGGCTCCAACTACCCGCGGTTTTGGTTGTGCGTGATTACCTGGGTTGTATCAATCACACTTTGCTATCGGTACAGGCGTTGAAAGCCGCCAATATTCCCGTCGCCTATGTGGTTTTCAACGGCACATTCAACCCCGCCACCAGGGCCGTTCTCGCAAGGCACTGCCCGACGGGGGCGGCGATCATCGAATTGCCTGAATTTACATGCTTAAATAGAAATGAAGTTTACCAAGCAGCGATTGCTTTAATATCCTGAATATGGACCAACAAGAATTGATCAGGCGGGACCGGCAAGTTAACTGGCATCCTTACACGCAGATGAAGTCGGGAAAGCTGCTGCCGATCGTCAGAGGTGAGGGATCCTACCTATTTGATGCCGACGGTACGCGGTATATCGATGCGATCTCTTCCTGGTGGGTTACATTGCACGGCCATGCGCACCCGTATATTGCCCGGAAAGTGGCTGAGCAGCTGTCGACGCTGGAACAGGTAATTTTTGCGGGATTCACCCACCCTTCCGCCATCGAGCTCTCAGAGAGGATGTTGGCATTGCTGCCCGATAACCAGCAGAAAGTATTTTATACCGACAATGGATCGACGGCCATAGAGGTTGCACTGAAAATGTGTATCCAGTACCATCAGAACCAGGGCATTCAAAAGACCAAAATTCTGGCTTTTCACAATGGATACCATGGCGATACTTTCGGGGCGATGTCGGTCAGCGGCCGGAGCGCATGGACGGCCCCCTACATGGACTTTATGTTCGAAGTGCTGTTCATCGATGTGCCTACAAAAGACAATCTTCCTGAATTAAGAAAGACTATCGACCGGCACGCGGCCGAGATAGCCTGCTTCGTGTATGAGCCGCTGGTACAAGGGGCGGCGGGCATGCGGATGCACGGCGCGGAAGAACTGTCGGAATTGCTGGAACACTGCCGGACAAAGGAGGTTTTACTGGTACAGGATGAGATTTTCGTGGGTTTTGGACGCACAGGAAAGCTTTTTGCAGCCGACCACCTGACAGTCGCCGCCGACGTGATGTGTTTCTCCAAAGGCCTGACCGGCGGTACAATGCCCCTCGGCTTGACGACCTGTTCCCAGAAAATATACGATGCCTTTTACTCCGACGATAAGTCAAAAGCACTGTTTCACGGTCATTCGTTTACGGCCAACCCGGTAGCATGCAGTGCCGCATTGGCAAGTCTCGATCTGCTGCTCAGCGACTTCACCCAAAGCAATATTCAACGCATTTGCAGGCAGCACAACGCATTTGTCCGGCAAACAGAAGTCTATGCCGACCGTCTGAGTGCAAGACAATGCGGAACCATACTGGCCATCGAATGGAAAACAGAAGAGGCCACCTCGTATTTTAATTCCATTCAGGCATTCCTCCATAGTTTTTTCCTGGACCATCACATATTGGTGAGGCCTCTGGGGAATGTCCTGTATTTCGTTCCGCCCTATTGTATCTCGGAAGAGGATTTAAATTATATATATGACCGTGTCTTTGACGCGCTGAATACGACCAAGACATTTGCATAAAAATCTTCGGTAGCAACCTCATTTTTTGATGATTTTCCAGGCGTTCTCCTGTTTGCCGCGGTTCAGTTTCAAAATGTAGAGACCTGATGGCAACGTCCGGGTATCGATCTCATAGGAAGCCCCTGGTGAGGGAACGCCTATTCCTTTTTGCATGAGCTTTCCGTCTATGCCGTAAATCTGCCATTGAAAAGGGTCCCGCCAATGGCCCTTGCCGCGAAGCATGAGCCGATCGGTTGCCGGATTAGGATATGCCGTGATTCCATTGCCTGAAAGCGGATCAACGCTGACCAGCAAGCTGACAGTTACCGTGCTGTTCCCGGCGACCAGGCCATAACCGCACACATTCCGCACCGAATCAAGTGAAAAGACCGTGGTCTGGCGCAAGGTCAGCACCTTACCAACTGTGGGCTGACTGGTCGTTCCAGACAGTACGTCGGCCCCGTAACGCAGGTAGTAGTAGGCAGGCAAAGTTCCCTTCATAAGCAAGTTCAACTGCACTTCTTCCCCTTCAAAAACCGCTACCTTGCTGAGCGTAAAATTACCTTCCGCGCGGCTGCGGATCGGCTGCGCATCGGATTGGCCGGAGGTAAAATCGACGTCCGGATTCACCGCTACGACCCGTATCCGGTAATGATCCGCCTCTGCTAGGGCGGCAGGCAGGCGCAGGCGCAGCGGACTGGCCGTACTATTGCCGAGTATCACAGGGGTGCCGAAATCTCCCTTGGTATCGGAAAGCTGTGCGGCGTACGTCCGCGCACGATCGGGGCCTGTTACAGTAAAACTCACCGCGAGAGAATCGCCGTCGCACAGCGCCGTTTTCAACGGTGCCGAGGTTAGTTGCGAAATATCGGCTACCGACAGGAAAGGCTCTTTGACTGCCACTTCCACAGCGCCGGTTACGTCCCCTCCCGCACAGCCGTTGCTCACCGAACGGAGCGAGTAAGGCCCGGTAATGCCCGCTCTCACCCGAATGGATGTGTCGGCGGCCGTAGACGTACCTTCGGTTCCGTCGGGTGCCACGTAATGCCAGGGCCCTGGCCCCCCGAACCTGACTGGCAGTGTAACGAATTCGCCCTTCCAGACCGTGACCGCCGGCGCAGGCAGGATAGTCGCTGTCGGCAAGGCCTTCACAAGCGTCTCCGGCCCTTCCAGATCATCCATAAATGCATTTTTCGTGGCTATTCTCACCTTGTACTTGCCCTCGGCCAGTCCCCGGGGCAACCGTCCCAAAATGGGCGACTGTGTCCCTTCTCCGAACGGTAGATCACCGGTAGCAGTGACCAGCCGGGCTTCGTAAGCAATGGGAAACCCGGATTCGTTGCCAACCGCATCAAATCTCACGCTGACCGTGTCCCCCGCACAAATCTGCTGGCTCAATGCTACCGTTCCCAGCTTGAATTGTTTGGTAGACGGCGGCGGCGCGAGCGTCTGCGGCATGCTGATCAGCTGCGCATCGAAAGTGAACGGGTCATTTGCCGCATCGATCGGATATACCATCCCTTGAAGCGGCGTGAGGTAATAGCTGACCAGGATGTAGTTGATTCCGTAGACAAACCCGCGGTTGCTTAATGTATAAGTAACCGATTCCCGGCCATTGCCAACGTCTTCTGTGCTGCTCGCGGTTACCTCGACTGCCTGCCCGTTAACCAGCAGAAGGTGCAGGTCGGTAGAATAGGATTTCCGGGTCGAAAGGTTCTTATCCCGCAGCAGTGTGAGTTTGAAACCGGCATAGGTTTGCGCCGATCCATTCAGCACAAAGCTTCTCCGGAACCATAGCCTTTCCGCAGGAACGATTACCCTCTCTATCAAACTGTTAGGGAGTTTGTATTTTTCATCGGTATGCCCCAGCCCGATGATGCTTTCGACGGGCTGCTCGAAAGGGGGGCCTGTGAAACTCCATGGCGCAATGCATTGCTTTTCAAGTTTAATGTCCTTGCTCATGAAACCGGCCATGAGCGGGAGTAGCCATTGAGAGCGGTACTTGATCAGCGTATCTCCGGTGCTGATCGGTTTGGGGTTTGTTACGTTCACAATGAATGTATCGGCCAGGTAACCGTTATCGTCCCTGACATAGAATGTGCTCGAACTGCCCGGGCCAATGCTGAGGTCACGTACACCCGATGCCAGCAGTACACCAGGCTGCTGGGCTGCGTACCAGTTGTATTTCCCGATCCAGGATGCGGTTAGTTTGACCGCGTCGCCGCCGTTCTGAATCGTCATAGTTTTCTTCTTGCTTACATCTTTCATTACGACAAAAGAATCCGCGACTACAAACTTGGGCGATACAGCCAACTCCTTGATAAATTTCACATCGAGCCGGTTCTCCTGAAACAACAACTCCACCGATCCGCCCTCCTTATGATAAAAGTCCGTGGTATTGTCCCCCGTCAGATTATCGAGCGGAGGCACTGAGGTACTTGGATGCAGGACTTTTGTACTGTTCGGAGGAGGATATCCACCGTCAAATTCAGCCACGTTGTTGACATTGTACCAGCCGCGCCCGGCCGAACCGGAAAGAATATAGGTATAGGCTGTTTCACTATTGACCTTGGCATAGGGGCGCGTCGCGGGATACCTTCCCAGGTTGCCGTTCCCCGCCTGACCGCCCGTTTGCGTATAATCGACCGTCCGGGCCTGCGTGCCTTGTTTACGGATCATACCGGCACGTTCGTATGCGTGCGAGTGCGACACCACCAGCGCATCGACGCGGTATTCCGGCTTTTCCAAAATCGGAAGCAGTTTCTCCTGCACCCGTTTCAAATCATTTTCAGTCGGAGAATGGCCTATCGTAGTGAACGGAGGCAAGTGAAAAGTTACCACCGTCCACTTTTGCTTATTCTTTGTAAGATCTTTAACCAGCCATTTAACCTGCGGCAGGGAATCGATGAGCGAATTGGTGGAATCGTCCATGGCTATGGAGTTTTTACTGAACAGGTCATAGTAACCCGCGGTGCCGGACTCTCTTTCCCAGTTTTCCGCCACATTTTGGGATTCGACCAGCGGCGGGTTCAACACGACAAAATGGACATTACCCTGATTAAAAGAATAATACCCCTTTTTGTTATACGTCGGCTCCCCTCCGATCTGCGCACTATCCGGGTACGCGAAAGCTGAAAAGCTCCCGGCTGTCTGGTTTTGATACCCTTTTTTCAGCTTGATCGTCTTTCCGCTTTTGTTCTTGTAGGCCAAATCCGGGTCGTAATCGTGGTTGCCAAGGACTGTCCAGGAGGGTATGCGCGAGAGCAGCTGCTTGTCTGCCGGCCTATTGTAAAATTTGAACAGCGTCGTATCCAATGCCTTCTGAAGTCCCTCATAAGGGAATGTGTTGGAATTATCGCCCAGGAAGAGTATGCCATCGACCTTCGGATTATTTTTGGAGGCCAGGTAGGCCAGGTACGCATCACGCACGTTGTAGGGTCGCGGATTGATGTTCAACCCCGCCCCGGAATCGCCCAGCAGCCAGAATCGCAGCGATTTGGTAGTATCGGCCGGGTCGTGCAGGGTACGGAAATAATTTACAGATGGATTGTATTGCAGTTGCTGATAGTCATTACCGCTGTAATAGCCTACACTGTAATAGTATTGGGTATCCGGGGCAAGGTTCTTAAGCGTAATGCTGTGCAGTGTGTCGTTCACAGACGATCTGACTTCCTGGTATATTTCCAGATCGGGATTGGTGCTGTACCGGACGCCCGCATTGGTATTTACATTGGTGTACCAGAAAACCGTCATCCGGTTATGCGAAGCGAGTTGCAGATATGGATAGCGGAACAACGACACCGGTGCCGCCGCCGGCTGCCCGTCCAGCTGTAAATCGAAATAAATATCGGAACTGGTTTGCCCGGTCTGGTGCAGTTCGACCGCTATGACATTAGTCCCGTTTTGAATCCGGTTTACGGATAACACGGTATCAATGGTGAGCAACGGGGTACCTACGGGCGTACCGGCATAGCCTCCCTGGGAGGGTGTCATGTTCTTGCGTGCTACCTCTACCCCGCCGATATAAATTACAATACCGTCGTCCAGCGTAGCGCGCAACCGTAAGCTGGAGTACGTCGACGTATTACTGACCTGAAAGCTCTTTCGAAAATAAAATACGGGGTGGTTCGGCGTCGTATTGTTAGGGCCGCGCTGAAGTGTGGTATTGTAGGTATAACCCGAATTGCTTCCGAACCCGAAAGGCGCGTTTCCGCTCGCCCATCCTCCGTCGTTAAACCCGGCAGCAGCCCAGGTATTTCCGGATTGCACATTTCCGTCTTGCAGGTATTTCCAATTCGACTGATAGGGTACGATAGTCTGTGCCAAAATCTCCGTGGTACCGAACAGTAGTAACCAAACCAGGAGCATGCCGGTACCAGCATGGCCCGGGATTCCCTGATGAGCGGGTTTCGTTTTCATAACAAACTGAATTTGAGGGTGATCTTCGCTTTAATTTACAGATTTATTTATAGAAAAACTATAAATAAAATAAGACATAAATTCCATTAGGAACCGGCTGCATTTCCAGCTCTGAAACAATGATCATGCGAAGGCCCGAAGCTTGTCATTGCAAACTAATTCTACCGATAACTCAATATTTAATCAGAAAAAATCGCCGCTCAAAGTAAAATTAGCCGGCCGTTCCTTTGTCCTAAGCATATCCGTCACCACCGATTGCACAGGCGACGGTCCACATATCTATTCATTCACATCAACCCCTTAAACTGAAAACAGATGCCCTCTACCATCAAATCAGTTGCGATTTATCCACCGCTCGGCATTGCGCGTGTCGGGAACTCGGATGAATATTTCCTGGCCTCGGAGATACCGGGCCAACCTCCCGTGCCCGAAAGCGGGTACAAGGATGCGCTCGGGCGCGTAAAGAAACAGGCCGTGCGCTTTCGGGTTTACGGTATAGGCGAAAACGGCGAGGTGGTGAAGGAGCTGACTGCCAGCGATCATGTGACTATCAGCTGGCGGGTGCACGTTGCCAACCGAAAAGCGGGCTGGTACCAGTTTATGAATGCGCTGGATATTCCCGGGTACGGGATACCGGCGGCATTTCGCAACGCGGGTGTCAAAGCAGATGAACGTTCCCAATTGATCATCGACCCCGGACCAAGGGCGATCAGCGGCAGGAACGTGAGCGGCCCGGCTTACCGGTTCGACGGCGGGAAGTTTTACGATACCGGGGTTCCGCTTGGGGAAGTCCGGACCGATAACCAGGGACGGCTGATCGTGCTCGGCGGAGAAGGGAAGTCGGCCTCGCATACCAACGCTCCGGCCATCACTTTTGCCAACAACGACGGCTGGCACGACGACGTTTCCGATGGTACCGTCCGCGCGACGGTCGTACTGGACGGGCAGACCTTCGAGGCCACCCCGGCGATGGTGGCGGTAACACCGCCCAACTTCGGGCAGGGGCTGTTTGCGGTGGTAACCATGTATGATGTCGTGTACGACCTGTATGTGCGCAACGGCTGGCTGGAAAAACCCGGAAAAATCAATTTTTACGAACACATTTATCCGATCCTGAAACGCACCGTGGACACCCAATGGGTAAACCACGGCTTTTACATGCTCTTTGGCCAAAACTCGCCCAGCGATTTTACCGAAGAAGGCATTCTGGCAAAGCTCTCGGACCCATCCGAAAGCAGCCGGGCAGACAGGGAACGGGTGTTCGAATGGTACCGCAAGCCAAACGGCGACCTGTATGAGCCCGAGAAAATCCCGCCTTTTTACGGGGATACTTTCGGCGACTACGAAGCGCTGCCGAGCGTAGACCTACCCCTCACCACAACCCAGTACGAATGCATGGAGCGCTGGGCAAAGGGAGACTTTGCCACGGGTTCGCTGCAAACGCCTCCGACGTTTGAAAGCCTGGACCCGAAAGAACAGGTTGCCGCCCTTAACAAGGCCCCCCTTGAAGAATGCCTCGGCGGCCCATTCCACCCGGGCATCGAAATTACCTGGCCTTTCCGTAACCTGATTTTCTGGCAAGAGCCCTTCCGCATAAAGATACTCCCGGAAGGCGTTTCACCGGACGACGATTATGGCCCATTGCTGTCCCCGGCGATCGCCCTCCGGCAGGGCGGGCCGCTCGATGGAAGCGGACCCGGGTCGCTCACGCGTTGGCTTGGCGTGCCCTGGCAAACCGACGAGGCCAGCTGCCTTTCCGGGTATGTTGCCTCTCTCTACCTGGCACTTCCGTCCTTCTGGGCTGCGCGAGTGCCCAACCAGGTGCTTTCCAGCGACAGTTTTACCAGGTTATCGGATAGCGGCATGAATGACGCCCAGCGGTTGAAGCATCTGGATTACCGCCAGGACTGGCTGCGCGATCTCGGCACACAATATCAAGCCAAAATCAATAATATGGTGGCCCGCTGGCATGAGCTGGGCATTATCGTACAACACCCGCTTCCTAAAACCGGCGAAACCAAATGGCTCCCGGAACAGCTATGGGTGGAGTCAGACCGCGCGCAGTTTAGCGGGGTAGATCCTACCTACCAGCAGGTACTCGAAGCGGAACACGCTACGCAACAGATCGTTAAGGAAGCAACTGTACTTTTGAAAACCATTGCGGGAGACGAGGAAAGCCCCGCACGGCCACGGCGCGAGCGGCGTGCATTCAGGCGCGACGAACGCTAGATGGAGCACACCATACCCGTCGTAATCGCAGGAGGTGGGATTGCCGGCATGGCTACCGCATTAAGCCTTGTCAACCGCGGGATCGGTTGCCTGATTGTCGAGCCCGAGGTTGCTCCGACCGCCAAAATCGGCGAAACCATTCCACCCAATGCCACTGCCCTGTTGGCAAGGGGCGGGATCGATCATTTGATGACCGATCCCGCTCATCTGCCATGTTATGGCAACCATTTTGTATGGGGTAGCAATATGCCGTATGAAAGGAACTTTTTCTCGCAAGTCAATCCGCACGGGTGGCATCTGGACAGGCCATTTTTCGAAAAACAGTTGCGTACCCATTGCACTTCCCGCGGCATCGAATGGCTGCCGGGCCATCGCATCACGCATATCGACCAACACCAGGGCGGCTGGCAGGTTTCGCTGGATAAAGGTGGAAACAATGCCAGCAAGGTCTCTTGCAGCTTCCTCGTGGATGCCGCCGGCAGGCAAGCCCGGATTGCCCGCATGCTCGGCCGGCAGCGACAGCGACTCGATGCGCTGGTGGGTATCTCAGCACAACTGACCGTCGACGGCACCGCGCTGCCGCATTATACCTACATCGAAGCCGTCGCCAATGGATGGTGGTATGCTGCGCCACTTGCCGACAACAGGCTATCCCTCGTTTACATGACCGATAATGACCTGGTTGATAAAGAATTAACAGACGCCAATCATTTCCTGCGGTTTGCCAGGGACACTTCTCTCATTTCGGATATATTAAAGAGAAACATTTCCACCAGCACCGAAGAAACAATGCTGAGGCCTGCTTCCACCACCGCACTCGACGAGCGAACGGGTGACCGGTGGCTCGCTGTCGGCGACGCTGCCTACGCCTTCGACCCCATCTCATCATATGGAATCATGTCGGCATTGGAGGGAGGCTATTATGCAGGCCACGCGATCGCCGATAGGCTTGCGGGATCGGCAGATGCCATGATAGCCTACGACGTGATCATCAGCCAGGCATTCGCTATCTATCTCAAAATGCATAGCCAGCAGTACGCGGCCGAGCAGCGGTGGGCAGGAATGCCTTTTTGGGAACGACGGCGAATGCGCTGAGCAGCCGGTTACTTTATCTCCGTCAATTCAATTTTTCCGCCCGCATGGCACCTGAGCCGGAGAAAACCACCTTCGTTTTGAACGATTTCAACACCTTTGGCTGCCATGACCCGGTATTTTTCAAAAGGCTTTTTCAAAACAACCTCTCCCTCCTTTTCCGCTGTCATTCCGACCCAGGTAACCCGGCCGCCAAGTTTTCTGGCGCTGACCAGAACTGCCCCTTCTGCACGGAGGTCGTGAAATTCGGCATCCTTCCATGCGCCTGGCAACGCCGGCATGATCTCGATGAAACCCGCATAGCTTTGCAGCATCATTTCCTGCAAACCGGAAGCGAACGCGAAATTGCCTTCCAGGGTAAACGGCCGGTAGGTAAATTTCGAAAGCCCGGATTTGGTCTGGTCGCCATTGGCGTGGAAGCTATTGGGCAGGCAGAATGCCTTCGCGAAGATTTCAAGCGCCTTCTGGGCCCCCTCCCCGTCCTTCGCCCGCGCTTTCAGGTTCGCCAGCCAGGAATAGGAATAACCGCACCAATAATCCGGGCCGGTTTTGTCCAGTAACGCAATGGTGTTGCCGATCATTTTCTGCGCTTCCTTGCCATCCTCCCACTTGACCATGCTCAATGGGTGAATGGCCATCAGATGCGAAAAATGCCGGTGCGATTCATTGTAGGGAAGCGTCGGGGCAAACATCAGCTCGCTGTTTTCAGTTTGGGCAAACGGCGGAAATTCAGCCAGCAGCTTGCGCCACTTTTCCGCCTGCGCACGGTCGCCCATCGCGAGTGCAAGCTCCGCCCCGGCCCCGAATGTAAACCTGATCAACGCAAGGTCGTAGTTCGTCGTCTGCGGAAACCAGGCTTCCAGCTTGTTGTCACGGATTTCCGGACTTGAACTGATCGGCAGTTGCCTGATACCCTGTTCATTGACGACGGTAATATTTTCAAAAAATGTACAAACCTGCCTGAACCAGGGATATGCGCGGTCTTTCAGAAAAACTCTGTCCATACTGTACCGCCATTGCAGATAGTAATGATGCGCGAGCCAGCCCGATACGGTCGGAGAAAGCGAGTACTGTATCCAGCCGCCCATTTCGGTACCGTCGAGGGTGGTAACGCCGGGCACGGCCAGGCCTTCGACACCGAAATACTGTTTGGTGTAGCGCAGATAATTCTCCTTGTTTTCATCCAGGTGGTCGAGGTACCCCAGCGCCTCTTCCAGGTGATTCCCGCTATAAGCCGGCCAGTAACTGAGCTGGGTATTGAGGTCGTGGTGGTAATCGCCTTTCCAGGGCGGGATACGGCCATTGTCGGCTGTCCATACCGCCTGCAATGAGATCGGCGGGGCACCCCGCCGGGCGGCCGAGCCGAATTTGTATTGTTCCAGGTACCATTGTTTTTCGATCAGCGGATCGGGAACCCGAATGGACGACATTTTCCAGAATTTCTGCCACCAGCCGACGTGCGACGCATTGGCGGTTGCATAGGTATCCTTCAATGCATCACCGGCAACCGCAGCAGCCGCCGGACGGGCCGCCGCATTCGGATAATGCGAAGAAACGCTCCATACGCCTTCGATAATGCCATTCCGAAGGGGCTTCCAGCGTACAGCGATCTCATAACTGAAACCGCCCCAGCCTTCCTGACGGTACGTAATACTGTTTGCCGCCCGGGTAATCACGCCCTGCTTGTACCCGAGGCGGGCAAGGTCATCGCCTACCAGCGAGTTGACTTCTCCCCCTTCCCGGACCACCCCGCTGTATTTGGGTGCGACGAGCTCCGGCACCAGATCCTCCGAAACATGTTCGAACCGGAACCAGCCTGCGGGTTTGGTTGCGTGTACAAAGGTTTTCAGCACCATTCCATTAGACCATTCCACCACCGCCGAGGCGGAAGCCAGTAGTACATCGGCCCTTTTGACTTCGAACCCCGCGGGCAATGTAAATTCCAATGCACCGGCGGGGATTTTGGACGGCGCCGGTTCCCGGTCATAAGGTGCATCGAAATACTGCTGGACAGGCTTATAGTCCTTTTTCCGGACCTGGTCCTGCACCCATTTGTAGCTGAATTCCGCTCTGTGCAAACCCGCCATGGGCCGCATGTCCCAGATATCGGCGCGGTCGAGCGAAAGGCGGAGCTTTCCTTCCCGTTCCCATATGAGCGCCCCTACCGTGCCATTGCCCAGCGGCAAGGCCTCGTCCCATACTTTGGCAAGCTTTTCAAAATGAAGGTTATGTTTTTCTTCCGGTTGCGCGTGGCCGGTCAGAGAGGACAACATCGCCAGGCCGGCCAGCGCGGTTTTCAGAAGGAACTGATGATTAATATCCGTCATTTTGTTTCAAAGCTTTGTTAATATCCATTTCACTCTGGGAAAACGGCCAGATATAGAACTTGTCATCCCATTTCAACCGGATGTTGCTGTGAATGAGCTTGTCGTTGATTTCACTCCCGATCCTCCAGCGAACGACGTCGAACAACCGGAGCCCTTCAAATGCCAGCTCCCGCCTGCGCTCCTTACGTACGAGCGCCCGTGTGAGCGTCGTGAATACGGGCACGCCTGCGCGGCTCCGGATGGCATTTACATAGGAAAGTGCCTTGGCATCGGCGGTGGTTCCGCCGCCTTTCTCCATCTGGGCTTCGGCATGCATCAGGTAAATATCCGACAGGCGGAAGATAACGATGTCGTGCCCGGTGAGGATGTCCCGCTCGCTGGGGATGAACCGCGCAGGGTCCCAGACCGCCGCGAACTTGATCAGGCCGTAGTTGGTGGCGGTAAACTCGGTCTGGAATGTAAAGCCGTCCTCGCGCTGAAAGGTTGTTTTGTTAGGTGAATAGTAATACCACTTTTTCACCCGAAGATCGCCCTTTTCATATTCATCTATCAGGTCCTTGGTTGGTGTAAGCCCTCCCCAGCGGAAAAACTCCACTTCCTGCCCGCCGTCACCCGACTGCCGGCCATCCCTGGTTTCGATGTATTTGACGGAAAAAAGGATCTCGGGGCATGCGGCTTGTCCTTTTCCCTTAATAAACGGAGATTCCAGATCGGCCGCCAGCGAATATTTCCCTGAAGAAATGATCGAGGAAGTCAATGCGATCACATCGTCCCATTTGCTCTGAAACAAAGCGATCCTTGCCTGCAATGCAATGGCGCTGGTTTTGACGGCATGTCCGGATTTGTAGGCTTCGTCGGGAAGGTTCGCTACCGCGAAGGCCAGGTCTTCCTCAATAAATTTGTAAACATCCTCTTTCGATGATTTGGCGACCTTCAATTGCTCGATATCGGATGGCACCTCCCGGTAAATCACCACACCGCCCCAATGCTGCACGAGCTCGAAGTAAAACATCGCCCTCAGAAACCGGGCTTCCGCTTCATAAGCTTTGGCCGCCGGTGCCGGCAACGCCACTCTGGCAAAGTTTTTAAGAAAAATATTGACCCCGGCAATTCCCCGGTAGCAGGAGGCGTAGAGATCGTTAGGGGCGCCGGCGTTGGCAGGATCGAGCGTTCCCGACTGCATCTGCCGGATCCCGCCGTAATGCTGCGCCCAGCCATTATCCACAGCCGCGTCGAAATAGCTGCGGTGCCAGGTCAGGTAGGTGCCTTTCAAGCGGGCGTAACATCCGGCCAGTCCCATCTGGACGTCGCTTTCCGAGGTCCAGAACGCCTCTGCGGCTATCTCCTGGGGCGGATTTTTATCGAGAAAATCATCACTGCAGCTTATCAGGGTGGAAGCAAGCCCGGCCGACAAAAGGATATGATTCAAAAAAGTTTTCATATGGGTATATCTTTTATATCAAATGACATCAGTTCAGACAATACTAGAATCTCAGGTTCAGGCCCACCGAGTAGACTTTAAGCTGGGGATACTGGGCATGCCAGCCATCTCCCGCCCGCTCGGGGTCCAGATCGGGATATTTGGTGAACGTCAGAATGTTATCGCCGGTCACGAAGATTTTCAGATGATTGACACCTACCTTTTTCGTCAGGGAAGCCGGGATCGTGTAGCCGATCTGGATGTTTTTCAGGCGCAGATAGGACGCATCTTTCAGAAAATAGGTCGAATTCTGCGCGGTACCGCCGGTCATCGGTGCATAGCCCCAGCCATAGATCGCCGGTACGTCCGAATTCGGGTTGGTGACAGGATCGTAGGCATTCAGGAATTTGGGATGGGGAGACGAGCCCTGCGAGAATGGATCCTCTCCGAAGAAAAAAGTTCTCACCTTTTGCCCCTGCACACCCTGGAAGAAGAATCCCAGGTCGAAGTTCTTCCACCGGAGATTTCCCCCGAATGAGTAAATGAAACCCGGATAGGCGCCCTTGACGCGGATGCGATCCTGCCCGTCGATCTTCCCATCGCCGTTCTGGTCTTTGAACTTGATATCGCCCAACTGGGGATTTCCCGGTGTTGCAACCGCTTTCAGTTCCTCCTCCGATTTGAATATACCGGTGTACTCGTACAGGTAATAGTCATTATACGGCAACCCTTCCTCGATAATGCGGTTGTTATAAACCGGCGAAGGAAACTTAACCACTTTGTTGCGGTTCACGGAAACCTGCGCATTGACACCGTACTCGACCGCACCGATCTTGCTTTTGTGACCCAGTTCTACTTCCACACCATAGTTCCTAAACTCGCCATAGTTGATAGTGGGCGCATTCATCCCCGCGGAGGATGGAATAACCGCCGCGGCGAGTATACCGGTGGTGAGCTTGTTGTACCAGTCTACCGTACCGTAAATCAGGTCGTTTTTAAGATTAAAATCCAGGCCGATATCGGTCGTCGATGTTTTCTCCCATTTCAGGGCCCTATTACGATAAGCTGTTTGCTGCACGCCTTGCGTAAGTGCCTCATTGAATGCATAGGTGGTCGATACGTAAGTTTCCTGCCACGGATAGTCGCCGATATTGGCATTTCCCAGCAAGCCATGGGAGGCCCTTAATTTCAGGTTGTCGATCCAGCTGGCACCGTCGCGGATGAATGCTTCTTCGCTGATCCGCCAGGCTGCCGAAGCAGACGGGAAAAAGCCCCAGCGGCTGTCCTTGTAAATGCGGGAAGTTCCGTCGTACCTGAAATTGGCCTCAAAAAGGTATTTCTGGGAAAAAGCATAGGTAGCGCGTCCGAACAGGGATTGAAATGCCCATTCGGTCAGACCGCCGGTGGTGGTCTGGTTCAAAGGCCCCATCCCATCGAGTTCGTACATATTCTTCACGGGAAATACGTTCCGGGTGCCGCCCAGCCACCGGTATTTTTGCTCTTCCTGGCTATAACCGACCATTAGGGAAATGTCCTGGCGCGCCGGATTCCAGTTCCAGTTGACCGACGAGTAGAATGTATTGAGCAGCGTGCGATAATTCTGGTTGGTCACGCCCAATGCTTCCGGACCGAACGGCGTTCCTTTCTGATAAGCATTGGCGCCGCCGGCAGTGTACTCGTTTTCAGGAAGATAGTAATAGGCATCGGCTCCATAGTGATAGATATTACGGAACTGTTCGGCAAACCTGGAAGCGTATTTGGAACTCCATTTCAAGCCCATTGTTTCACTTTGCAGGAAATTTACGTCCAACCAGCCCTGTACGTTGGCCTGCCAGTCGTCATAGTCGCGGTAGGTTTCGTTCGCGATCCAGAACGGGTTCCGGTTATTCTGCGTGCCGCCGATCCCGGTTGGTACGGCCTTATCGGTATAGCGACCGCTGCCATCCGGCAAATAGGGCTTCACGAGCGGTGCCTGCGTCATGGTCATCAACACAAAATTCTGGTTCTCGTAATATGGGGATACCGAATTCCCCTTCATATAAGTGACGTTGGTCCCCACGGTAATGTACTTGTTGATATTAGCCGAGAGGTTTGCCAGTCCGTTGAAGCGCTTGTAACTATGGCCCATCAATACGCCTTTCTGATCCATCAGGCCGGCAGACATATTGTATTTAAAGACGTCCGACCCGCCGTTGACACCAATGTTATGCTCCTGCATCGGGGCCGATTTCCAGACCGCATCCGTCCAGTTGTAATCCGGGAAGAGGTCCTTGTTGCGGTTGGGGTCCTTGTATTTATCGATCAGCGCCTGCGGAAACGGCACTGCACTCACCGCATTGCGCGCAACGGCCTTGTTGAAAAGGTCCATATACTGGCCGGAATTCCAGATCTGATTAGGAACACCCGTCGGCGACTGGGTCCTGAGCGACATATTGTAGGTCAGCGTGGGCTTTCCCTTCTTTCCCTGCTTGGTCGTCACCAGGATCACCCCATTTGCCGCCCTTGCGCCGTAAATGGAAGCTGAGGCCGCATCTTTAAGTACGGAAATGCTCTCTATATCCGACATCGGCAGTACGTCCAGCGATCCTACTACCCCGTCTACCAGCACGAGCGGCGTGGTATTGGTCCCCCAAGAGCTGGCGCCGCGCAATTGCAGCGAGACACTCTCGCGCCCGGGCATACCCGAGCCCTGGCTGATGCGCAGGCCTGTCACCTGCCCCTGCAAGGCTGCCAGGCTGTTGCTAACCTGCCTGCTTTGCATGTTGTCGATATTCACAGTGGCAACCGATCCGGTGAGGTTCACCTTCTTTTGCGTGCCATAGCCGACCACCACCACTTCTTCCAGCGCTTTTTCATCCACTTTCAGCGTGACATCCAACGCGGTACGGCCTTCCGCGACGCTTACTTCTTCCGAACGGAAACCTACAAATGAAAAGACGACCGTGTGGGCACCGTCCGGGACGAGCAGACTGTAACTCCCGTCGGTATTCGTCACCGCTCCTCTCTGGCTACCTTTAATAATAATGCTGACGCCGGGTAACCCTTCTCCTTTTTCATTGGATACCTTTCCCACCAGCGACCTGTCCTCGACGACCGTCAGGTACGGCGAGGTGATCTGCCCGGATCCCGGTTCCACTGCGTTGATGCTTGCGGGATCATTCCTAAGCACGATCCGGTTACTTACCTGCTTGTAGGTAATCTTGTTGGGCAGGAGCAGCTTGTCCAGCACGGCACCGAGGGGCTCATTTTGCACATTGAGGCTAATGGTCGATTTCAACGGAAGCATCCGCGAATTATAGGAAAACTTGATCTCGGCAGCCCTTTCGAGCTGTTGCAATGCAGTACTGAGCGGGGTTCGGTTAAGGCTTAGTGTAACTCTTTTTTCCAGCAGGTTCTGACCGGAAAGCGGCCCGGCCGCTGCCAGTTGGGTTATCAGAACCATCAACAGGATTTGTTGTAACGATTTCATAAAGAGTTGGCACAATAATCGTTTGGCAGTCAAAGTTTTCTTCATAGATTTGACGGTTTATTGTTTCGATTGGACGGAAAAAATTGGGCAATAACACCCCTCTCCCAGGGCGCAATGCGAGTGGAGTTGTGGCTTTCAGGAGCCGGACGTGCTACAACATGTCCGGCTCCTTTTTTGCGTTCGGGATTAATTCATAGGCATAAAAGTGGGCTGTTAATTACATCCAGCGGACTCTACAATAACCCGGTCGCCCTCCATTCTGAACTGGGTGGTGGAGCTGATGCTTTCGCACACGATTTTCAGTTTCGACAGGAGCGGCTCGTCGGAAAGGGAAGTGGAAAGGTAGCAGTTACGTAATGTCTCTTCGGGATAATCGATCGTTACGCCGTAGGCGCTTTCGATGGCCGAGAATATCGTCCCGACTTCCGCGTCGGCAAAGTCAAAATTCAGGTATTCGATCGCCCTTTTGGGGATATCCTTGGTCTCCGGTTTTTCAAACACATTTTGGGATTTCAGGAAACTGATGGATTGATTGGGCATCAGCACAACCTTCCCGGCGTCATTGTTCCGGGCGTGGATCTGCCTCACATTTACCTGTCCGGTTTTTACGAACACTTCCACTTCGGGCTGGTCGTCCGCCGCTTTAATGCGAAAACTCGTACCTACCACTTCGGTCACAATGTCGTTGGTGTATACGAGGAAGGGTCTTTTCCGGTTTTTACTGATTTCAAAGAAAGCCTCTCCCGACAAATGCACCTCTCTCTTTCCGGCAGCAAACTTTCCGGGGTAAATCAGCGTTCCGCCCGGTTGCAGGATCACCGTACTCCCATCTTCCAGATTGATCAACCGGGCAGTTTTGGAATTATTGAAGAGCTCAATATCGCGTTTCGTACGCGATGTTGCGGGATTGGTAACCGTTGCCACAGGCTTTATACCCGTATTTCTGTGCGAGACATACCATGTCAGCCCGATTGTAAAAATGAGCATTGCAGCCGCCACCCGCCACCAGGTTGCCAGCCCCAAGACTTTCCCTTTACCCTCCTGCTCGTTGATCCTGGCCCAGGTTGCCGCAAGGGCCTGTTCGGTTTCCACCACCTGGCTTTCGGCCTGATCCTGCCCGACGGCCAGGACCAGGTAGCGCGCCTCCGTGACCAACCTTGACCTGTCCGGATTTGCTTTTACCCATTCATCCCAGCCGGTCTGATCGTGGCCGGTAGTAACCCAGGTCCGGAATGACGGATCATCACAAAACTGCGTGATGGTAGTATAACTTTCTCGCTGCATGAATCAAGTGTTTTCAGGCAGGAGAGGACAGCATTACCGGACGATACTCACCGTTTTTGAATTTTTACACAAAAAAATTTAATAATACATATAAAAGAGGAGCGTAACCGTATGAAGCTCGCCCACCCAGGCTCCCCTGATGTGCTTGATACCGCGATGGAGTAAATTGGATGCCGACTGGGGATTGATCTGCATCAGCCGGGCGATCTCGTCGATATCGAGCTCCTGATGGTAACGCAGATACAACGCCTCTTTCTGGCGTGCAGGGAGCTGGTTGAGGATCGTATTGAGCTGATACACCCGGCGGTGTGTCTCCTCGTCCGAAATCATTTCGTCGAGCGGGGTAAAATGGAAAGAGAAATCGACGTCCTCCACATCCCGCGCATTCTTGAAGATCCGGTCGCGTTCGAGACGGCGGGCAATTCTCTTGCGCACCCCTGCCAGCAGGTAGGCCTTCACCGACGAAGGCACAGCCAGGTTCTGGCGGTATATCCAGACTTCGATAAATACCTCCTGGACGCAATCCCCTACCATGCTCTGGTGCGCCGTCAACGACTTGCCATAGCTGAGTAAGGATGGGTAGTATTTACGAAAAAGGACGGCATAGGCAGCTTCATCACCCACCTTGATGAGGTTCCAAAGTTCTGAATCCTGATGCATATAGTCAGCCATTAGCTTGGCGTGGGTTAGGACAAAACAGCAATAATTCTGCATTTTACTTATTTTAAAGGTAATTCAAAATAAGCCGGGGCAAAATGATCGATTTGTCCATTTATGCAACCGCTGGGCTACTTTCGCCCCAGCGCTGCGCGACGAAGCCGGTCATGCGCGCAGGAGGTAATCACCCCGAAATTAATGCTTTGCCTGAGGGATCGTGAACAGGTTGTTCTAATTCTGGTCGTCGTGATCGATGATCAGGTCGCGGGTGAGTTTGTTACTTGCAGTAAACCATTGTTCTTTTATACTTAATAATAAAAATATTGGCTATGAAGAAACTATACAAAATTCTGGCGTTAATATTGGTTGCTATTGCGGTAAAAGGTCAGGGTAAAACAGCGTCTTTTATTTCCTACGACATTACCTGCACTTATCAGTTAACCTTCCGTCCGGATAGTACAAGTCCAGGTCCCAAAATAGAGATGTTCTATTTGTTTATCAATAATGAGCAATCCCTGTTTAAGAGCAAAAACAAATACCTGCGGGACTCGGCACTTCTGGTGGCCGATGGCTCCATGGCCGGTCGGCAAAATTCCCTTTCATTCCTTCGACAGCACCCCACCGAATTTAATTTCAGCATCGTCAAAAACAGTTGCAAAGAAGTCAAAACAACAGATCTGATCTATCACGACTATTTTTCATATGCAGAGCCTCCGGACCCTTTGCAATGGATATTATCGCAAGACACGGCCAGGATCTCAGGGTATTCCTGCCAAATGGCAACAACCGAATTTGGTGGAAGAAAATGGATCGCATGGTTCACAGAAACAATACCGGTCAACGACGGGCCTTACAAATTCTGCGGTCTCCCGGGACTCATCGTCAGGCTCACGGATTCAAGGGCACATTACGATTTTCTCCTACATGAATTGAAACAAACCCCGCGGGTTGTTCCTCAGGCCACTACATTAAAAACTTTCGAAACCAGCAAAGCTACTTTTTTCAAAAAGCAAAGGGAATATAATGAAAATCCGATCGGAATAGCCGAACAATCCGGGGTGGTATTCACGTCAGGCAGAAGCGAGATAGCGCAACGTGTGCAGGAGAAAATCAAAGCTAATAACAATCCGATCGAATTTTTTCCAGTTGAGCATTGAAACGTTCAAGAGAATCATTTCAGCCCTGATTCTCCTCGCTCAGTTTGGCTGTCATATCCATGCCCAAACACTGATATCGGGCAAGGTGATGAACGATCATGGCGTGCCAGTACCGAATGCAAACGTCGCCGTTCTTCACAAAAACAGCACCATTTCCATATTCACATTCAGTGCTATCGATGGCACTTTTATATTAAAAATCAATGCGGCTGACGACACATTGACAATAAAGACAGCTCACCTGGGCTACGAAACGGGACTATTCAAAATTCCAAACAAATCTCAGTCAGTCCAATTGGTGATAAAGGAAAGCGCACTCAAACTCCAAGAGGTGACTGTCAAAAGTCCACCGATCATTCTAAGAAAGGATACGATCGACTACCAAGTCAGCGCATTTCAAACCCAAAGCGACCGAACGATCGAGGATGTCATTAAAAGGATGCCCGGAATCCAGATAACGGAAAGCGGACAGATCCTTTACCAGGGAAACCCTATCGAAAAATACTATATCAACGGTCTTGATCTTCTCGAAGGGCGGTACAATCTGGCTAATAAAAATCTGCCCGCCGACGCCGTCAGGAAGGTGCAGGTAATAGAAAATGATCAGCCTATCAAGATTCTGAAATCGAAAGTATTTTCTGAAAAAACTTCTATAAATATTCAGCTTAAGAAATTTACAACCACGGGAAGCGCACAAGCTGGCATTGGACTTAGTCCAGCACTATGGAACGCTAATGTAACGCCTATGACATTCAATGCCCGATTCCAGTCGATCGCGAGCGTCCAAAGCAATAATATCGGAACTGACCTTTCAAAAGAACTTGAAGCACTCTCCAAGTCGTCACAAATAAGAAGTCCGGCTCCAATGCTAAGCATACAGCCACTAAACACACCAGAAATTCAGTCCGGCAGATGGCTTAATAATAAATCGCATCTTCTCTCCCTGAATACAATCAGGAAAACCAAAAACCAAACCGAAATTAAGTTTGGCATGGGAATAAGGAGTGAATTGCAAAGGCAGAACGGGGAAAATTATACAAGACTATTAACCCCCAATGCTATAATATCGATTGATGAGCTGATTACCAACCATTTTCATACGAAAGCCATCAATACTAACCTGGTGATTGATAAAAATACAGACAGGATTTATTTTAAAAACGATTTTGGTGCTCAGATCAGACGAGTAAAATCCAACGGTGAATTGAGCAGGGAAAGCTTTTCTTTGAGGCAAAAAATGACAGCCAGCCAAACATATTTGCAAAACAACCTCTCCATCATTACAAACATCGGAAAACAATTGTTGAATGTAAGTTCCAAAACAGTCTACAACGAAAGACCGGAATTACTAAACATTCTGCCCGGTGCTTTTCCGAAAATTTTTAATGCGGGCAACCCTTTTGAATCAGTTTCGCAGAATGTCCAGGTATCTGAATTCAGTTCAAGTAATTCAGTCGGTTTGACGAGGAGTTTCGCAAAATTCTCATTTGCCCCACTGGTGGGAATTACCTTCAACGATCATCGCCTGAAAAGCTGGGCAACCATTGTTGACAATGGCAGCTCCCAAAAACCAGGCAAGCATTTTGCAAACAACTTTAAATACAGGCATCTGATGTCATTTGCCCAGTTTAATATCTATTACGAATCTAGGAAATGGCAGATTGAGCTAAACGCTCCGTTAAGGTGGCATCACTTAGAAGCTACCGACTTTGCACAGAGTAGCGATCAAAAAAGAACACGCCTGACATTAGAGCCGGCTATTACAGGAAGGTACCAGATAACGGACTACATTAATCTTACTTCAACACTCTCCTATTCCAACGACTTCGGCAACCCGTCACAATTGTACAGTGGTTTCATTTTGAGGTCATACAGAAATCTGCAAAGGAGCAAGGCGGTTATCCCGGTAAACGGCATTCTGATGGGCAGGCTGGGGATGACGTACAAAAATCCCCTGTCGCTCGTCTTCATCGACCTGAATTACACCATGCTCCGGATTAAAAATAATCTGCAATACAGTACGAATATTGACTCGACCGGCGCTGCAGAACTCGTGTACAAACCCAATAATAACATTCAAAATAACAATCAGTTACACGTCGGAATCGGAAGGTATTTCGGAGCGATTAAAACATCGCTCAAATTGAATAGCACTGCCGGACTTACAAGGTCAGCACAGATTGTTACCGACCGTGAGGTAAAAGTTTCCAATGAGAATTACCGCGTGGGCGTGTCTGTGTCAACTTCCTTTAATGAGTATTTCGGTGTAACAATCGCTGAGGCCACGAGCTTTTTGATAAGTAGTGTGGAAGATCAGGACAAAAAACATGCAAGATTCTCGCAATTAGAACTCGGGATTGATGTCTATCCAGGTAAGGCCCATACCATTCGATTGGATGCAGAGTATTATTCCATCCGTGGGAGTACCCGGCAGAAGCCGTTCTACCTAAACCTTCGTTACAGATATACCTTTGGAAAAAGAAAAATGGACCTGGAACTTAACTGTACGAACCTTACGAACTCCCAAAATTACGTATCCATTGTAAATTCGTTGTTTGTAATATCTGAAAGTCATTTTCAATTGAGGCCCAGACAGGCATTAATTGGCATTAGAATACCCTTCTAGCACCTGATCCGGCATGCAAGGTTCGCAGTCCTCAACACGACTCATTTTAAGTCCGGAATAGATTCGATAGCCGATTCAATATCTGCGATTGCATTGGATTTATTGATAACCTTCCCGGTTTTGTCGACCAGAAAATAGGTTGGAAACGCGATGATATTATAAGTCTGGTTCACTTTTCCATTGTCGGCTTCAAGCTCGGAGAGTTGGACCCAGTTCAGGTTATTTTCCTGGATCATATTCAACCATTTATCCCGGTCGTTTTTGGACTCTGCCGCGATTCCGACAATGGCCATTTTGTTTGCAAGGCGATCGTTGAGGGCTTTCAATGCAGGAAATGCCCGTACACATGGGCCACACCAATGTCCCCAAAAGTCAAGAAGCACATATTTCCCTTTGAAGTCTTTTAATGAGACAGAATTGCCGGCTGTATCGGGGATTGTGAAGTCGGGCGCCGATTTACCGGGAGCAGGCTGGTTCCGAACAGCATTTAACCTTTCCGAAAGCGCGATGCCTTGTTTAGAGCCACGGACGCCCGGCGTGATCGCCCGCCACAATGATTCGTGTACGGCGAGGTCCGCTTCATTATACATCGATGACCAGTATAGAAGTTTGGCGGCCATGCGACTGGATGGATGCGATTGAATAAATGCCAATGTCTTTGCTTCCTTTTCTTTTTCCAGTTGGGCCCTGACGGAATCAGGCCTGCCATTTGCAAGGTCCTCGTATTTCCAGTCAATCTCCGTATTGTATTGATCCGTAAGCGAGTTTTCCCTACCACCCTTCATGCGAAGCCTGAGTGGCTGATCAGAGGGGCCCGAAATAGTTACCTCGCCCGGTTCAAGCCATAACGGGAAATATCCGGAAGGGTTAACGAGGATCGTCAATGTACTATCGTCGGAGCCTTTCGGAATATATTTAAAACGGTCATTTACAGCAAAAACTGTATCGACCCGGCGCTTGCCATCCTTTACATACCTGAACTGGATCGGTGTCTTTCCGATTCCAGTAATCGAGCCAATCACCGTCGATTTTTGGGCATAGCAGGTAAATGCTCCAATAGTAAAAAATAGAAAAACTGATTGCAGAATAATGTTCCGGGTCATGCTGGCTAATATTCGTGTACGCGTTTCGGCATTACAATGTAACCGAATTTTTCCCTGCTTTGAAATATAGCCCCCTCCCCTTTCGGAAAAATTGTTCGGTCAGATTGGTGAGCTCGTTTTTTACCTACATTCTGCCGCTAAACTATAAAGAAAGACTGCCTTAAAAAGACAGTCTCCTTAGTATCACCGATTAACCTATCCAAATGGGCATTCTGCTTCAATTCACAATGATCTCGTCGACAAACATCCAGCCTTTCCCGCCCTTGCCCGCATGCCATGCCGGTAATTTTGCCAATGGTTTGGCCACGACTTTAACGCAACTGAGTTGCTGGGGTTCGAAAGCCGCTTCGTAGACCAGGTTGTCGGCCCCCGGGATATCTTTCGCAGGTACCTCTGGCGTGATCACTTTCAGTAGTTTGAGCGACTTTTCGTCCGCGCCACCCCATACTTCGATTCGGGTGGGCGGGAAAATATAACTTCCAAGGTTCCTGAGCATGCTGACGGTCACATTAGCTGCTTTCACAGGCTTTTTAAAATACAGATACCCCTGAAAATCAGTTTGATTGTAACCCAGCCATGTCCCGCTCACCCGCTCGGTATCGCCTACCTTGCCGTCATATAGGGATAATGCCCCCTTTCCTTTATACCCCTGGTCTGCCGGCGTGAGCAGCTGCGCGCTGTCGACGGGGTATCCGGCTTTGAAAAACACCTTCCCTACCTGCTTGCTACCGTACCATCCGTCCCTGAATGCCCGGGCTTTCAGCGTGGTATTTTTGGAAATGGAAATGGGTTTTTCGTAGATGAGCGACTTGGTACTATCTGGTTCCGAGCCGTCGAGGGTATAGCGGATAACCGTACCGGCTATCTGATGCTTCAACGCTAATGTACCATCGGCGCCCACGAGTTGATTTTCGGTAACAATAATCGGCGGGTTGAGCGCGAGGACCACGGTGTCGCCGCTGAAACCTGTTTCAAATGCGATTTTAGCATCTTTTTTGAGCGTAGCCAGCTCGTCTTTTTTCAAGCCCGTACTCCACAGATAAACCTTTTTCAGGGATGGAATGGCTGCCAGTGCCTTCACCTGCTCCATTTTGACAGCAGTACCGCTCAGCGACAGTTCACGAAGTTTTCCGAGCTTTTTCAGCTCTCCTAGAGAGGCACCTGTAATATCCGTGAAGTTCAGGATCAACTTACGGAGCTCGGGAAATCCGGCAAGCACTTTAAGGTCCCCGTCCCCGACTGGCATCTTACTCAAATCCATCGAAACGATCTGCCCCTTCAACGGCTGCAATTCTTCGATCTCCGTCACTTTGAAATTGGCACGACTGTAAAAATTAACAAACAACGCCGGGGATTCCGCAGAAAGTGGTCTGATCAACCGGTAGCTGGTATTGAGCTTGATCACTTCGTCCGGGTCCGCCGCGCTAAAATCATATGACTCCTCCGTCCGGCCCCCGCCTAATACATTCTGCCCGTAGGCATAAACAGGGTTCTGTGGCGACAGGGAGCTCACCAGCTGGTCGAAGCGCGAACCACCCTTCACCCATGCGGCAAGCAACATAATTTCGTCGTCGGTGAGCTGCACCTTGCCGCGTGGCGGCATGTGCTTTTTGTCGTCCAGCGGCAAATGAAGCCGGCCGATGAGCAAGCCCAGGTCCGCTTTGGTAGTATCCCACAACACCCCGCCTTTCCCTCCTTTGGTCAGCAACGCCTGCGTCTGCATCTGCAAATCCCCTTTCGATTTCTCCGCATTATGGCACGAAAGACATTTCTGTTCCAGTACAGGTTTCACGAGATCATCATAAACTTTCGCCTCTTCAAAGGCCACCTTGGGGGTTTCTTCTTCCGAAGGTCCCAGGGGTGAAATCAGGAAATCTTCGCCGTGAGTAAGGTTCCCTCCCAGGTGCCCGCCTACAAAAAGCAGCACCAGAAACGCACCCGCTACCAGTTTGGAAGGCCATTTCCAGGGAACCAGGGAGTTGCGAAATCCGTACCAGATAATGCTCGCCAGCGAGATCGCGATGCCCAGCCACTTGTGCCATAGCAGTGTCCCGGATTCATATCCCTCTTCTTTCGAAAGGACAAAGCCTGAAAATGCCGCCACTACCGCCGTAAGGGTTCCGATGATCAGCAAACTATCCGCCAATCCGGCATTCCATCGGGTCGACCCGGGCTTTTCAACGATCATCACCCATAAACTGTACAATATCAGCACCACCAAAGGAAAGTGTAAAACCAATGGGTGCATCCTTCCGATCGCCTGCATCCAGAATGGGACGACAAAGCGGCCTTCGAAAAGCAAGAGGAATACGAGTAAACCATTCAGGAAAAAGGCCAGGTTATAGACCAGCCCTTTCCAATCCGACAAATATCTGCGCACTGTTTCGAGGTTTGTGTTTGATTAAGCAATAATCCCTTTCACCAGCTTGCCGGCGACGTCGGTGAGCCTGTAACGGCGTCCCTGGTGCTTGAAAACCAGTTTTTCGTGATCCAGCCCCAACTGATTGAGTATGGTCGCATGAAAATCATGCACGTGTACCGGATCCTTCACGATATTGTATCCGAACTCGTCGGTCTCTCCGTAAACAATGCCCGGTTTCACGCCACCGCCGGCCATCCACACGGTGAATGCTCTCGGGTGATGGTCGCGACCGTAGTTGTCTTTGGTGAGCGTTCCCTGGCAATAGTTGGTACGACCAAACTCCCCGCCCCAGATCACCAGCGTTTCATCCAGCAATCCGCGCTGTTTGAGGTCGGTGATCAAAGCCGCCGACGCCTGGTCGACATCCATACACTGCCCTTTGATCTCGCTCGGGAGCCCGCCATGGCTGTCCCAGCCCTGATGGTACAGCTGAACGAACCGGACTCCCTGCTCGGAGAGTTTCCGTGCCAGCAGGCAGTTCGCCGCGTAGGTACCGGGTACAAGGCACTCCGGCCCATACATTTTCACGATAGATTCCGGCTCTTTGGTCATATCGGTGATTTCCGGAACGGCGGTTTGCATACGAAAAGCCATTTCGTATTGTTGCACCTTGGCGGTAATTTCCGGGTCACCAAACTCATTATACGTTCCCTGGTTCAGCTCGGTCAGGTTATCAAGCATTTTGCGGCGTTGCACCCTGTCCATCCCGTCGGGGTCGTTGAGGTATAACACCGGATTCTCCCCGCTGCTGAACTGCACGCCCTGGTGTACGGAGTCCAGGAAGCCGTTGGTCCATAGTTTGGAATAAACCCCCTGCCCGTTCCCTTTCCCACGCGACAGCAAAACGCAGAAGCCGGGAAGGTTCTGATTTTCGCTTCCCAAACCATAGCTCAGCCACGACCCGAAACTGGGCCGGTTGCCAACCTGTGCGCCCGTCTGGAAAAAGGTAAGGGCGGGATCATGATTGATCGCCTCGGTATTCAGCGTTTTGATGATACAAAGATCGTCGGCGATACCCGCCATATGCGGCAGCAGCTCGCTCATCCACGCACCGCTTTTGCCGTGCTGCTTGAAATTGAATATAGAACCGGCCAATGGAAACTTCGCCTGGTTGGCCGTCATACCCGTGAGCCGCTGGGTACCGCGGATCGATTCCGGCAGGTCCTGCCCATGCATTTTATTCAGCATCGGCTTGTAATCGAACAAATCGAGCTGTGACGGGGCACCATTCTGAAAAAGGTAGATCACCCGTTTCGCTTTGGGCGCGAAGTGCGGCAGGCCGGCCATCAGCCCCTCCACGTCGCCTTCTCCGCCTCCGCCTTTGAACAGATCCGGAATGAGCAGCGAGCCCAGGGCCGCACTGCCAATTCCCAGACTCAGTTTGGATAAAAAGTGCCTGCGGGTGGTATTCATCCCGAAATCAAATACTGGCTTTTCCATAGTTTTAATGCTGTAAGCTTTAGGCCATAGGCTTTAAGCTTTTGCCTTTATGTTTTTTCTTTCCAATTATCTAAACTCTTTTTTTGATTCAGCAAAAAGCCCTTTGCGTATAGCCTATTGCTTATAGCTTATAGCCCAAATCGTCAGCTCTTCGTAATCGTCTCTTCCATATTGTACAGCGCATTGATCACCCGCATGAGTGCCGCCGCCCGTACTTCATCGGCTTTGGGCTCGTGCGGATATTCACCCACATTGAGCACCTTGAAAGCGTGCTTCTTGTCTTTGGAAAACATCGAAGCTTCGCCGTTGTAGTATTCTGTCAGCAACTTCACTTCCTTGTCTGTCGGCTGGCGGCAGACGATCCGCTGAAACAGCGTTCTGATATTGTTATCGACGTCTGTCGATTTTAGCACCGTCCGTTCGGCGAGCACCCGCGACGCTTCCAGTACCGTGGGGTCGTTGAGCATCACCAGGGCCTGCAACGGGGTATTCGTCTTGGAGCGCTTTACTTCGCAATGGTCGCGGTTGCTGGCATCGAAAATGATCATCGAAGGCGGCGGCACAGTCAGCTTGATGAAAGTATACATCCCTCTCCGGTACAAGGCGTCGCCTTTGTCCTGCTGATAGGTCCGCAGGGTGCCGCGCCCCGAGGTGGCCGCCTCCCAAAGTCCTTTCGGCTGGTAGGGTTTTACACTTGGCCCCCCGATTTTCGGATTGAGAAGCCCGCTTGTCGATAATACCATATCCCTCACCAGCTCTGCCGGCAGCCTGTAACGGGGGCCGCGGGACAGGTAAATATTGTCGGGATCAGCTTTCAGCTTTTCGTCGGTGACTTTCGCCGACTGCCGGTAGGTAGCCGATGTGACGATCTGTTTCACGAGCCGCTTAATGTTCCAGCCGTGGTTCATGAAATCAACCGCAAGCCAATCCAGCAAGGCCGGGTTCGACGGCAGGTCGCCCTGCATTCCGAAGTCGCCGGTACTTTTCACAATCCCCCGTCCGAAGAATTCCTGCCAGACCTGGTTTACAAATACCCTGGCCGTCAGCGGATTGCTCTTGCTGGTCGTCCATTTCGCAAGTCCCAGCCGGTTTTGCGGCATTTTAGTAGTGTCAAATTTCATGACAGCCGGTAATGCGACAGCTGTAACCACGCGTCCAGGGGCGTCGTACACGCCACGGTTGAGGATATGTGTGGGCCTGAGCGTATCCAGGTCGCCCAGCACCGAAACCATGAGCTTGCTGGTATCAGGTCTGTTGATGAACGACAGCAACGTCTTTGCTTCCTCGTCAGAAATCGTCATAACCGGATTTTTGGCGGGTTTGGTCCGCGAAATGTCTCCCTCAAAACCTGCCTCCTTCGAATTGTTGAAAAATGCGAATAGCCGGTAGTAGTCTTCCTGCGAAATAGGGTCGTACTTGTGATCATGGCACTGGGCACATTCGACGGTAAGCCCCAATACACCGGTGCTGAAAGTCTTGGTCTTATCGATATTGTATTCGATCCGGTATTCCTCCGGGATCACCCCGCCTTCTTCGGTGTATTTATGATTGCGGAAAAAAGCGGTCGCCAGGATCTGCTCCTTATTCGCATTGGGCAGCATATCACCGGCGATCTGCCATGACAGGAACTGGTCATAAGGCATGTTCTTGTTGAATGCATTGATCACCCAATCGCGCCAAGGCCACTGGGTCCTGTATTCGTCGTCCTGATAGCCATAAGAGTCGGCATACCGTGCCACATCGAGCCAGTAAACTGCCATCTTCTCTCCAAACGTCTTTTGGGCAAGCAGCTCATCGACGATCTTCTCGTAGGCTTTGTCGCTCTTGTCGGCGGCAAATTTCTGCTGCATATCCAAGGTAGGCGGCAAGCCCGTCAGGTCCAGCGCGGCCCTCTTCAGCAAATGACTTTTTCCAGCCTCCTCGTTAGGTGCGAGCCCCGCCCCCTCCATTTTTTGAAGGACAAAATGATCGATTTCATTTTTCGGCCATGCTTCGTCCGACACTTCGGGCACGGCGGGCAACACCGGAGCGGCGAACGCCCAATGCTTTTCATATTTGGCTCCCTGTTTGATCCATTCGCGTACCAGGCCAATTTCCGATTCGCTGAGCAAACCCAGGTGCGACTCCGGTGTCGGCATCTGGTAAGACGGGTCTACAGATGTAATCCGTTTGTACACCTCCGACTGTTCGGGTTTACCGGGAAAAATCGCGAAGCCTTTGCCGTCTTTCAATTTGGCATAGGCGCTCTCGGCTACATCCAGCCGCAAGCCCGCCTCCCGCTTCTTGGAATCGGGACCATGGCAGGCAAAACATTTATCAGAAAGGATTGGCCTGATGTCGAAATTATAACTGACAGGGCCGTTGCCCGATTTTTTCTGCAGGGTCCCGTTCTTTTGAAAGCAGGAAACCACCAGCAAGGCAAATGCGCCGATTGACAACACTAAAAATAAAGACTGCTTCTTCATTTATCGATCACTAAAACTGGAAAAAACTCATCTGATTATCCACGCACACGCCGCACCCAGGTACATGATAATATACTATCAGTGATATACGCGACCTGCCTCCTGCCATTTCTCCTGCGGCAACTTTAAAACAACCTTCTCACTCCATTGCCACACACCGACAATTGCAAATTTATAGCAATTTAGTCCAAAAAGTCAGTTTCATATTAACAGCTTCCGATACCATATTTGCATTTGCTGCATTTCCCGCACCAGCCCGACTGCTCACACACCATTTACTACAAATTCAGGCCGCCAAGCATAACACAACGCCTGATCATAGTCCGTCATTCTACATATGTTCAAATATACCAACATATTAATAACCGACAAAAAAGAATATCAAAAATCCATTTTCAACGGACTTATCAATGCATTAATTATTTAATTATCAATAAATTAAATAATTAACATTAGTTTATCGACTGCTCACCGATTGTTGCTATTTGTGCCAGCGGAACACCTATAACTTCTGTATATGTACATAATGTATATACATATTAAAGATAAGCTCGAATTAGCCATCCGGAAGCAATAGTCCACGACTTCTCCCTCATGGTGCCTGAGCATTAGCGACTAACGTAGCCTTCGGATGATGTGCGCTCCAATTTTTTTGCCTTGCCTGGCGCCTTCGTCGACACTTAGCCGGTAATGGATGCCACCATACAAACGACTGACCGATGCCTCCGCGGCAGCCTCCCCAAATGAATTAAAGTGACGCTGCATACCGATGTACCGGAGATCGCTCGTGTCCTGAAATGCGAAGTTATCCCCGTACAAATGGGTCAGGACGGTAGACGCCGAGGCTGTAATGCTGCTGTGCCCGCTGGGATATTCCGGGAAAGGCGGAGTTTGCAAAAAGGGGATAAAGTTCCGGTCGATCAATTCATTAACGACCGTTACCGGCCTCACTACGCTGCTGCGGTACTTTTCATCCCAGCAGGCGATAAAAGCATCATACAATGCGATGGCCGTAAGGGCATACCCTTGTGCTGTTTTGACCGGATCTGCCTGGGTTTGCTTTGCGGCAATCGCGGCAATGCCCATCCAGTGGCCGCCCGGCGTAATCTTCTTTTTACCCATCATCAGATGCCCCGAATGTTCGATCGTAAAAGGATTGTCGTCCCAAAAACGTGCGATCTCCTTTTGCTCATCGGTTAAATGGATACCCGTTTCAAAAACCTCCCTGGCCCCTTTATAGAAAGCGCTAAGGGTGTCTTTGCTGTATTTGGGCGGCCTGGGTGGCATAAATTGCGCCGCGGAGTCCAGCGCCAGGGGCATCATCGTGTTCCAGCACCATTCCACGCCATCCAGGTAATCCGGCGGCGTGGGCCTCCATTTTCCCGGCTCGCTGCTACCCAGGTATTTCGGCTTGCCTCTCGATTTCAGATAGCCGTCCGCTTTCGCTCTTGCCAGGATCACCTTCGCGACAGTATCGCCAAAAGCCACCGACCGCTGATAAGTCGAATCGTCCAGCGTCTCTCTGAAATTACCATAAACCGATTTTTCATATGCACTCAGCGAATCGACCGAAAACACTTTTACCATCCTTACCACCGTAAAGAATGCCTTGGTCGCAGCCAGCGTATAGTTGTATTCTTTGCCCTTTACCGGCTGCGGCATTTTCCCAAAACCGTTCAGCTTTTCCGTTATGGACGGGTGCCCTTCCCTCGCAAATCGCACGGCTTCATAGGATGCCAGGGACGAGTACACATAAATGCGGCTCGCGACCGGCGGTGAGAATACGTCGTAAATAATGACTTGCGTGAGGATATCCTGATTTTGGTGCAATATCTCTGCATCATCCTGGTGTGCCGCCTTTTTCCCGGCGCAGCCGGTGATCAGGCTCAAAAGGACGACCGATGCGCAGATCGTTTTCATGAATACTTTCATATGCTTTTTGGCGGGTTAATGGACGGCGGGTGTATCAAAAACCGATGCTCCTTGTTTTGCCAGTTGTTTCAGTGATGGAGACCGATTTTGCGCTCTTTCCGGGACAGAGAAAACCGGCCGATTGTGACAGAAACGAAGAACCATAATACACCTCCGCTTTCTGTTTTCTGCCATCGGCAAACGTGATTCCGGCACTCATGTCACCCTGTTTCAGCAGTATGGTATTAACGGACTGTTTCAATTCGAATACTTTCAATGGCCCCCTGTTTTGTCCCGAGGCCACCAGGTATTTCCCGTCCTTTCCTCTCAGCTTTACCATTGCCTTTCCATTGCCGGGAATAAAAATGCCGCTTTGAAGGATCGACATCGGCGCAAAATCCCCTTTGCCATTCCCTTTCAACACCAGGCCGTTCAGGGCATCGTAGCGGCCCACGGTCACATCGGTCCCGTAGTCGTTGGTATTGATCGCCAGGTCGAGATTTCCGTCTCCGTCGAAATCGTCGGCTACCATGCCATTCAATGCAGATAATTGTGCCATAAACGGCAGGGGTACCACTGTAAATTTACCGTCGCCATCGTTCCGGCAGTAGCCCGAACTGAGATGGCCGGCCTTCAATACCAATGCCCCTTCCAGCTGCTCGCTGGTGAATAGCTGGTCCATACCGGCATTGGCGTACGATTTGTAGTTTTGAAATTTCGCGCGCATCCCGATCACCTGCTTCACGGCATCGTCCCGCATGTGTGCAGGATATTCCTTCCTGGTGAGGTCGGCCTGGCTCGTGGGCAGGTACAGCGACGGGAAGGCATCGTAGCTGCCATTATTATCGAAATCTTTGGCATAAACCGATACAGGATATTGCTCCGTAGCCTGGAAAAACGAGTTCCTCCCCAGGTTTCCTACGACATAGTCCATATCTCCGTCGTTATCAAAATCGCCGGGGACAATGCTATTCCACCACCCTTTCTGATCTGAAATACCTGTGCCGCCCGTCACGTTTTTGAAAACCCCTTTATCATTTTTAAAAAATGTAATGGGCATCCATTCGCCGGCCAATAGGAGATCGGGCCAACCGTCATTATCAAAATCACTAAAAACGGCATCGCAGACAAGCCCGATCCCGGCCAATCCCCTCGCCACCCGTGCAGTAACATCCGTAAACCGGGCTTTCCCGCCTTTCGAATCGTTCCGGTAAATGAAGCTGGACACCGGCCGGGGGTAATTCCACGGATCCACCCTTCCCCCGACGAACAGGTCAAGGTCGCCGTCCCGGTCATAATCCACCGCCCTGACACACGACTTGCTCGTAAAATTGCTGGGGAATACCGTGCTGTCGGACGAGAAGTTACCCCTGCCGTCATTTACATAAAACTGATCCTGATAGACATTGGAATTGGATTTTGCCGTGTAGCCACCCCGGGCAATGTAAAGGTCCGGGTCCTTGTCGCCATCGGCATCGAAAAGCAAGATACCCATGTCCTGATAATGCACGTCGGGAGTGGCCGATGGCGGAACAATCGTCTTTTGAGTAAACGAACCACTATTTTGCTGAACCAGCAGCGCAGTCCCGGATGTAGCGCTACCGCCTACTACGACATCATCCAGGCCGTCGCCATTCACATCGCCCGCAGCGAGAGAAGGCCCGTACTCGGAAAGTTTGTGAGGAAGCAGTTTTTGAATACTAAAATCAATCTGATCCATTTGTGTGTGTACATAATGCACGCCCAGGATACCGGTAACATCCCGAAACAACGTGTTTTGAGCAAACGCCGGCGCGGGTTGATCGCGTTTGCCTTTTGAATCGGCCTTGCTAACCTTTATGGTCTGGTCGGCCTTTACATTCAGCAGAAGCTGCCTGCTCCCGTCCGGCCATTGGACAACGACGGAATCCACCACGGAAACTGCTCCCAGACCGAAATACGGGTTGAGTTGTACGGAAGAAAGATACCCGCGGTAGGGCGTCTGCTCGTACGCCTGGTGCGCGCCTGCATGATAAACCTCAACCCATGCGCCCAGCCCGTTGCGGTTCAACGAATCGCCCTGCAACTCCACAGACAGGTAATGCCCGGCGGAAGAACCGGCCCTGGTGTTCTCGTATAATGAAGCCGCATCATTGATATTGTTCACTACCATGTCCAGATCACCGTCATTATCGAGATCGGCATAGGCGGCACCGTTGGAAAATGATATATCGGTCAGGCCCCAGGCTTCGGACACGTCGGTAAAGGAACAATTACCGTCATTTTTATAGGCATAGTTATGCAGTTTCACCTCGGGAATTTGCCGCAAGGTTTCGGATTGCGGCGTTACCGGCGATGCTTCGAGGCGGTAGGTCATAAAATCGCGGTCACTCACGTCCTTCGGGAAGCCATTGGTTACGACCAGGTCCCTCCAACCGTCGTTGTCGAAGTCGGCCACGAGGGGGGTCCAGCTCCAGTCGGTGGCCGAAACGCCGGCAATGTAGCCTACGTCGCCGAAAACCGGATCGCCGATCGAATCGTTGGCGTTCACTCTCGGCCCCTGGTTAAGTTGAACGGTGTTCCTTACGTACTGGTACTGGTATTTATAGAAATCGTTTAGCTGAAATGTCTGATAGCTGCCCGGCCCCATCATCATTTTTTTACGGTAATTATCTTCCGGATTCATGTCCAGCTCGACGATGTCCGACAGTCCGTCATTGTTAATATCTATCACGTCCTGCCCCATTCCGTTGGCGGAAGTATGTTTGAAATAGGAAGCTGCCTTATCGGTAAAAGTCCCGTCGTGATTGTTGATATACAGGAGGTCATTCGCGATGAAATCGTTCGTGACAAATATATCCTTCCAGCCATCCCGGTTAATGTCCGAAACATTTACACCGTGGCCATACCCTTCGATCGTCAACCCGGCTTCCCTGGTTACGTTCGTAAATACCGGGTGTTTCAATGTGGCATTGGGGTCATTACGGTAAAGCCTGCCCGTACTGGGGAACGAGCCGTCGGTGATTTTAGGCTTGAAAGTAGAAGGGTCTACCCTGGGAAGTATTTCGTTCACTACGAGGTAAACATCCAGGTCGCCATCGTTATCGTAGTCGAAAAAGCTCGCCATGGTCGTATGCGAGGTATCGTCCAGGCCGTAGGCGGCTGCGGATTCGCGGAATGTCACCCCTCCGGCGCCATCCTTACCCTGATTAATGTAAAGCAAGTTCTTCCTTTTCTCCGCATCCCCGTGAATGGACGCGCTTACGTACATATCCAGCCAGCCATCGTTGTTGATATCCACGACCGCCACCCCTCTGCACCATTTGCCATTTCCGCCTACGCCGGCGCGGTCGGTCACATCCTCAAACCGCATCTCACCTTTGTTCAGGTATAATTTATTAGATACCATATTCCCGGTAAAATAAATATCCTGTAAGCCATCGTTGTTAAAATCGCCTATCCCGACACCCCCTCCATTGTAGATATTGATCAGATTGATTGGGTTGACCGAATCATTCTCTACGATCCTGTTATTGAAATCGATACCCGAATGCGCCGGGGATACCAGCTGAAATAGTTTAGTATTCCTTTTGCAGGACAACCACATTAATGCGATCGCCGCTGTCAGAAGAGAAATATAAATAGACTTCATAAATGGCTGCTTAACGATAGAACACCTATTAAAAAAAACCAGTGACGGGGAATCCCGCCACGGGTTTACAACACTGCTAATTATTAACCTATTCTAAAAGATCTGTATTTTCAATAGCCAGGGTTCTGTTTCAAAACGCCGTTGCTCTTTCTGATCTCTGTGTTCGGGATAGGAAAGAGATAATAGTGGTCCCCTTTCCAGGGTTTTCTCACCTCCGCCTCGGGTATTACGCCATAGGTGTAACTCAGTTTGCCCAAAGCATCGCCCGGCTTGGCGGCCGACCAGTCCATAGTCACTTTCGTAAGCCCTCTGACGGCGATATCCACGTTCCCCGGCGCGGCTTTCCAGCGCATGAGGTCGAAGAAACGCGTATCTTCCAAATGCAGCTCGATTGCCCGCTCGTTGCGGTAATCCCTTACCAGGGCCGCCCCGGTGCTTTTAATATCGGGCATATTCACCGACGTACGCTTTCTGACCTTGTTAATGTATTCCCTGGCCACTGCCTCGTTGCCCAATGCAAGCTGGATTTCCGCGTAGTTCAGGTAAAACTCCGTCAATCTCATGAATACTACCACCTGGTTATAGTCGTAGTCAAAGCTCGCGCGCGGGCCGCTAAAATCGTCGGTCTTCTTGAATGTATAGCCCGTTTGCACGCGCCAGTGGAAAGGTGTAAGCCCTTTTACCCAATAGGTCTTCGAATCGCGGCCGAAATCGAACAGGTTCTGGCCGTTTTTAGGATCTACTTTATTAGGGTTAATGTAAGGTGGCGCATTGTCCGGGTTCGGGTTGGCATCCTCCCAGTATTCGTAGAGGCGCTCGGTGCTTTTCGAACCATCGATGATGTTTATCGGGCCCGCACCGGGATAAATCACCGCGTCATAGAACCTTGGGTCCCTGTTTTTCTCAGGTTTCTGAGGATCATACCCCGAAGCCGGGTTCACAGTGACGCCATCCGGCATATAGGGATATTCCCCGTTCGTCATCTGGAACATATTGACGAAATTCTGCGTAGGTACGATCCGCTGCTGCGCATCGAAACCGCTGGGCCAGTAGTCATAATTGTAGCCCCAGCCGGGTATGCGGGTAGCCGGTGTGAACGACTTTCCGAAAATGGTTTCGTCGGTTTTCAGCGGTTTTTTAAATAGGGCGGCGTATTGCGGGTGCAGCGTAAATCCGGCGTCGAGCACCGCCTTGGTCGCAGTTTCGGCCGCTTTCCATTTGGCCATGTCATTGGACGGGTTATTGAGCGGACTGGCCAGATAGAGCAACACCCTGGCCTTGAATGCCTGCGCGGCGGCTTTGCTGATCTTGCCTGTATTGACCGGCACGCCGTTCAGGAAGCCGATCGACTTATCCGCCTCGCCCAACACAAACTGCGCACATTCGTCGAAAGTATTTCTGGGCACATCAAAGCTCTCCGAATTCAGCTGGAAGCTGTTTGTAATGATCGGTACTCCGCCAAATGTGCGCATCAGCTCGAAATACATCCACGCCCGCAGGAAATGCATTTCGCCCCTCATGGGATCCAGTTTGTCCGCAGGAATGCTCGATTTTTCGACATTCTCGAAAAATACGTTTGCCTTTCTGATAAAACCATATTCAAAATCCCAGAGCGATACGCCATTTTGCATGGCAGCCAGGTCTGTAACGTTATCGGCTGTCAGGTTCCCTTCGATATAGTTGCGGATACCCGCCGAGCGCTCATGGGTTTCGGGCTGGTTCGCCGCGATGTCCGTCAACGCATCGTAGCCGCCGGTCCCGGGTGCCCAGGGGGGCTTGATACCATTGTAGACGTTGTACACATAGTTTTGGAGAAAAACCGCATCGTTAAACACCGCATCGTCCGATATCGCGTCCAGCGGCTTCTTGTCGAGCACGTTACATGAAGTGGCCGTAGCGATGATACCGATGACCGACATCGTGAACGCCCGCTTCAACACGTGATTTTTTATAACTGTATATTTCATAGGTTCTCTGATTAGAAAGTAAGATTGAGTCCGAAGCTCAGGGTCTTCATATTAGGATACGCACCACCGTTTCCACTCAGGAATTCAGGGTCACCATTACCAAACTTTTTAAGTGAATTGAATAGCATGAATGCATTGTCGCCGGAAACGTAGATCCGCAAAGCGCTAACCTTTGCCTTCGAAAGCAGGCTTTTGGGAAGCGTATAGCCCAGCTGCATATTCTTAAGGCGCATCCAGGTGGCGGTGTGGTAATAGAAGTCGCTGTCCGAACCCGCTACGCCCGTCGGTGCGATCATCGGAAGCACCGAATTTACATTCTCCTTGGAGTAGCTGTTCAGCGCCACGTATTCCAGACCATTACCACCCGCCCCGGAGTTGAACGATGTACTCAGGCGGAACTTGGCACCGCTTTGTCCTTGCAGCAACATCGTCAGATCGAAATCCTTGTAGTTCAACCCTATGCTCAAACCATATTGCGTGGTTGGAAAAATCGTGGTAACACCATTTGCATCGGTATTATTGGTGGTGTTGAACATGTATCGGTCGTTGCTGTCGATTTTGCCATCGTTGTTCAGGTCCGCAAAAATCAGTCCTCCCAACATCGCTCCCGGATACTTCACGCTATTGTCGAGGTCTTGCTGTGTCCGGTAAATACCAATTGCCTTGTACACGAGCCGCGACCCGAACGGTTGCCCTTCGAGCTTTTGATATAGCTCAGCCTGAGGCGTTTCATCGAAATAAACGATTTCGTTTTTGTTATAAGAGAAGTTTCCGTTGACGCGCAACGTCAGGTTGGAGAAATTGTGCCGGTAACCTGCCTGGAATTCGATACCCTGGCTGTTCATCTTACCGATGTTCTCATCCGGCAGGATCAACCCCGTGTAGCTGGGAATCGACGCCTGTCTTCTGCCGAGGATATTGGAAGTTTTGTTTTTGAAAAGGTCCATTTCGAAGGTCAGCCGGTTGTCCAAAAATGCCGCTTCCAGTCCCAAATCGGTCTTTTCGCTCACCTCCCATGTGATATTGGGGTTCGGCGTCGACTTCACTGCGATGCCGCGTGCATCTACCCCGTTCACCACCCATCCGGCGTCGTATCCGTATGCGGCGATGTATTGGAACGGGTTAACCCTGTCGTTCCCGAGGCGTCCCCACGAAGCCCTCAGCTTTAAATTACTGATGACGTTCCTCGGAATGAATGACTCGTTGCTGATCACCCAGCCCGCCGAAACTTGCGGGAAAAATCCAAACCGGGTTTCTTTCGGGAAGATCGGCGAGCCGTCGTACCTGGCGCTGAAACCAAAGAGGTATTTTTCCTTAAAGTCATAGCTTACACGTCCGAAAAAGTTCTGACGCCCCGATTCCGTTGCAGTACCATCGTTATTCCAGTTCGACCGGTTGGTGCTCCCCGCGAAAAGCTGGTCGATCAGCGGCGAATCGTATCCCAGGCGTTGCGCCCAAAAGTTGTTGTCATTATAGCTCATCTGCTCGTAAGCCACGAAAGCGTTGATCTTATGGTCTTTCGCGAAAGTCGTGGCGTACGAAAGTTTCACGTTTCCGGTGGTACGGAAACTTTGCTTGAAATCCTCCCTCAGGCCGATGTCTTCAACCGTTCTGGATTGCTTCTTCACGATCGATCCGTCCGGAGCGCGCTCATAATAAGGCCATACGTAGTTAAACTGCTTATTATAGTCGATCGTTTTGACCAGCGACAGGTAACCGTCCAACGCCAATCCCTTCACAAACGGAATGCTGTATTTCGCCCGCAGCGTTCCGCTGGCAACATCAGCCTTGTACCTGCGGTAACCCGGGCTGAGCAAGCGTGCAGCAGGGTTCAGGTGTGACCACCCTTCCCCCGGATACCGGTAATCGCCACCGATATAGGCTTCCTGTAACGGGCTGGTGCTTGCGAGCGCACCCACCTCACCACCTGCGCCGCCCTGGGGGGTCTGCGTGTATTTCTCACGGATCGAAAGGTCGAGACCTACCTCAAAATCTTTCGTTACCGTCACGTCGATATTACTTCTCACATTGTATTGTCTGAGCTTGGACTTGTCGTCGCCGCGGAGTATCCCGCCCTGCGAGGCCGTACCAAGCGACAAGAAATACCTCACCCGCTCGGTACCTCCCCGCATCGTCAGCGAGTAACGGGTTTGCCGCACAGGCGGGCCGATCAAAGCATCCCACCAGTTTTCAGGCCTTCTTTTCCCTGTCCGGAAGGCATCCACCAATGCATCGGGAAAATCCGCGGGCGTTCCTTCAAGCGCTCTCCTGTCGTTGAGTACTTTCATGTACTGGAACGCGTCGGCCGATTTTACTTTCATGGTCGGGGATTGCCATGATTGCGTTGTGGAGAAATCGAATGCCGGCTTACCGGTGGTACCTCTTTTAGTGGTTACCAGAATAACCCCACCGGCCGACTGTGCCCCATAAATGGCCGCGGAAGCATCTTTCAAAACCGAAATGGATTCGATATCGTTGGGATCGAGGCGGTTCAAGCCGTCGGGGTCGGCATTGGCCACCCCGTCGATTACGATCAGCGCCGAGGTATTCCGGTAAGTACCCGCGCCCCTCACCAGGATCTGCGCGTCGTCGAACCCGGGTGCGGCGCTCCGCTGCGTCACGTACACCCCCGCCATGCGGCCCGCAAGCGAGTTGGAGAGCGATACCGCATTGGATTTTTTGATCTCCGCACCGGTTGTCTGCACAACGGCATTGGTCAGCTCCGAGCGTTTCTGCGTGCCATAACCAACCACCACCACATCACTCAGTTCCTGCGCAGAGACATCCATTTTCACACTGATGCCGGATTGGGAGCCGACCTTCACCTCCTTGCTCACATAGCCAATATAGGAAAACACCAGAACGCTGTTTCCGTCTTTCACCTTGATTGCATAATTCCCGTCCTGGTCCGAAACCACGCCGTTGTTGGTGCCTTTCTCCAAGACATTGACGCCGGGTATGCCCGCATTGCTTTCGTCCGTGACCTTTCCGGAAACAGCTTGTTCGGCTTTGGCACGGGTTCCGGATTCATGGTGGGCAACCGCATTCATTCCGCGGCTCAACGGGCTGCTGCTTGCCCTCGGCGTCGGCGCCAGAAGACTCACCAGGGCAATCCCCCAGAAAGCGCCCAACGACTTGTGCGCATTGTCTGTAAGTAGTTTAGGTTTCATAAAAAAATTATTGGTTAGTAAAATCGGCAATGGCGCTGTCGTTCAGTCCAACTAAGAACTTAAATCCCTTACAACTAATGTTTTACAAAAAAGCAAATACGAAAGCCCTCAGACCAATATATTCAAAAGCGCAAATGCCGTCATAGCGGTGGTACAGTCCGATACCGGCATACGCGCCACCCGCGCACTACCGACCGGTATTGCATATACGTCACAACCCGAAAACTGTCACAGCACGGTGATATGCTCAAAAACATCGACCAAAAAGCCGCTGTATTTTTAACACTGCTCTCCAACCCGTATAAGCCGGGTTTTCATTGCCTGATTTCAAACAGCCGGAAACGTCGCTCAGAACCTCCTGAGCTCTACCGCCTTAAACAGCCCGGATAATCCTGCATTCAAAATCAATTCTAAAAAATCATTTATATGTACAAACATATAGACATAAAATCGAACAAACAAGCATTATCAAAAATAATAATTCAATGAAAGGATATGAATATTGTAAGTAACCGCTTTTACCTCTGCTCCGCATGCGTATAAAGAAGGGGCAGTTATGACTTTTGAGGCCACATATTGAATTATAATACAAATATATCAGAAATTAATCCAATGACTTGATTTTGTATTAACATATTCCAATACTATGTTTGCACAAAGATCGGGGCGGATAGTATCGGCTGTACATGCGGGAAGCTATTCCCTTACGCTTTCCACGGTGTACACAAAGCTATCGGCCCGGTAGTACCCCAAATTATACTCGATTGGTCGTTCGCCCTGATCGAATACAAAGCGCTTCCGGAAAAGAATAGGGCTACCCGGCTCGACTTCAAGCTTCGCGGCTATGAATTTATCGGCAGCAATCGCCCCTACCTCTTCCTTGGAGAGTGTTGCGACCACCAGGTGGTTCCTTTCGAGAATATCATAAAGCGGGCGCTTGAAATCTTCCTCGCCCGTGAGGCCGACCCGCGGATGAAAATAGGAAATGAAATAGACAAAGGGCCCCTCCACCTTTCCTCTGAGCCGTTCCAATTTCAGGATCTTTTTGTCACGCGCTATATCGAAAAAATGGGCAACCCTCTCCTCGGGCGTAACCCAGGTTACGTGGAGCTCGAAGTTTTTAACGACAATGCCCCGTGCATTCATCTCCTGCGTAAAACTCAGCCAATTCTTTGATTTTGAACTTATTATAGATTCAGCAACCTTTGTACCGACACCTTTTTTCCGGATGAGCAGTCCTTCGTATACCAATTTGTTCAGCGCTTGCCGCAAAGTCGACCTGGATATCGCGAGCTGCTTGGCCAGCTCGACTTCATTGGGTAGAAATTTTCCATTCAGGTGTTCCGGATCATTGATCATGGTGCGCAGCAGGTTTTCTGCCTGAACATGTAACGGAACCGGACTTTTATGGTCAATGCTAAATTTCATAATCGAAGTTAAAGTATGCAATTACAAAAATAGCTAAATAGCGTACTTACGAAATAGCATGCCGGTCATTAGAAACAAATAGGCTTCCGGCTGCGCAGGCTATTCCAGAACAAAGCTTGCAGGGGCATATGCACCCAAAGAAAAACTGAACTTATCACGCGCAACCCCGATTTTGGGCCCTGTGGCTTCACCGCGAAGGTTTACCGGCGTTGCAGAAGTGAATGCGGACTTCGCCGGAAGTGACACGGTAATTGCACCCGATTCCCCTGCCTGCTCCCACAATCTGAAAATTACACCGGGCCCGTCCGGATTTTCCCCGAATGCCGTCACCAGCACGCCCCGCCACGAGGCCGACACTCCCGTTTTTTGGACTTGAAGTGTCCCGCCATCACCATCGGCCAAGCCGGTCAACAGCGGCAGGCGTGCATCCCAGGCCCCCTCGACCAGATTCCGCATCGTACGCGAATCCTTGCCGACGCCCCATATACGTACTTTTTCGCTCCACGAACCCGACTGCCATAACGGGAAATTGGTGTTCCACATATTATTGTAAATATTCACGAACACCGCGGGCTTGTGTGGGACATGGTCCATCGAAAACTTCCACAGACCGGGCTCCCCGAGACTGATTAGCGGCGAATCCACAGGCGACAACGCCACGCCCGACCGATCGGCCTGCGTTACCGACACGCCTGAATTGACGGCCATCAGATATTTCCCCGTGCCCGTTATGATGTCTTTGGCGGGATCAACAGGCCCACCGAGCCGACCGACGGTAAAGACGGGCTCTTTCACGGCAAAAGGAAAACAAAGCCATCCTCCTTCCGGGTGTTTGTCCGGAGTTTTGGTGTCCACAAACCATTCCACGTCGACATACGCCGCTTTACGGGGAAATGTAAACACCATCGTGTATTTTTTTGCGAGACCTTCGGTATCCTCCGAAATGAGCGTCGCGATATCAGCGACGGCCGAATGTGATACTTTAATATGCCAGTTCGCGGGAGTGATTGCCTTGTACGGCACCTTGTCCGCCTTCGGCATCCCGGGTTTGCCCAGATCGTTCAGGCCCCACCCCTCTTTGATCCTGCTGTACTTATTGAACCATGCATCGACTTCGTTACTACTGAAACGCTCATGCAAGAACTGCCCCAATACATATTCCGACGCCTTATCAGCCAGCTCCCGGCCGGTCGACTTTTCGATTAGCGACGAAATGCCTCCTTTATTCAAATCAAAAACGATTTTAAAATGAGGTGTATCAAAGGAAGGTTGTGCATCGACTGTCGAAGTATAATCCTGTACCTGATTTTCGGCGAAAGCTACAAATCCAGATGCCGGTATATCCTTCGCGTAGAAGTATTTACCCTTCTCCCATGGGATTTCCACCAATCCCGAACGCGGCCAAGGCAGCGCATTATACACCACCAGGCGCCTCCCACCGATACCTACCGACCTGGCAAGCAGGTTAAGGTGGCCTGTCAATTCCTCATGCACGATATTACCAGCATTATGGATGTACCGGCGCTTTTCATCGTACGAATTCAGCCACTTTCTTTTGCTTCCTTTCGCCGTGTTGCCGGCATTGCTATTCGGCAATTTGGAATAATCTCCATCGGCTGGAACCGGCTCAGCCTCCGCCTCTTTCATCCATTTTTTCCAATCATCGCCGTAGCTGTACCGCGGGCCATATTCTGCATTCATTCCCCAGGTATGCTCGGCGTACAAAAGGCTCTGCTCATAGGCTTTCGCCAATTTATCCGAAACCGGCTTCACGGGGATGTTCCATAATTTCATCTGGGTGTGCAACCCGTCGAGGGCCGATTCCAGCGGACGGATATTCCTTCCGATTTTGGCTTCTTCCGGATTGGACAGCAGCCCCTGAATCCAGGTATCGGGCGTGTCCCCCCTGACGACGGGCAATTTCGGGTTTTCGGCCAGTACCGCCCGGGCGAAATCATCCAGTGTCCCCAAATGTATGCGTACGCCCGGCAGGTCCCTGGTTGTTTTCGCCAAAATTTCGTCCAGCTGCTTTTGGGTCGGCGGCCCCTCGTTGTCGTTGGTCATAATCATTCCCAGGTAATTTCGGCAAGGCCAGCCCGCCGGCGGCTTTATTTCCGAACCGTACAGCGCCGTGTACTGGCATAATATTCTGGAACCATCGGCGCCCTCCCACCAAAACAACGGCGGAAACCGGGGATATTGGCTGGCGGGGTTACAACCCAGTTGAAGGAATTTGACTCCCGCGTGACTGAGCAGCACCGGAAGCACCCAAGAATGGCTCGGAACATCAGTCATTTTCGCACTCACCGGCAGCGGCAGCCCATACGCACGTGCGACTTTTGATGAAAAACCCAATCCCCTTACAAGATCCTCATAATCAAGCGACTCGGTATGGGTACTGAATGGAAATGCATGGGCGACAATAGCCCCCTCCCTGACCGCTTTTTCCACACGTAGCCTGCGCTCGGGCGTCTGCATCGGTCCCAGGATCTGCGCACTCAGCGGCCACCCCGGAACGGTCCATGAAAAACGCTTTTCCTTCGGGAGTCTGGCATTCTCGTCTATTATTTTCAACGCATTGTCCATCATCTCCTCCCGGTATCTGGCAAATACATTGGCCGGCAGATCGGTAAATCCAAGATCGAAATGCGTCTTGAAAACAAGCCATACATCGGTTACTTTGGAGGGTTCCTCCTGCGCTTGTCCGTGTACGGCGATGGTCAGGGTCAGCAACGCTGATAAAGACAATCTCAATATGCTCATGCTTTCCCGATAAATGAAATGATTGGTTTTCTATTTCCTGATGTATGCTTTCAGTGTGGCACATTTTTTCCCAGCAGATTTCCCGAACGGCGAGATCGTGTAGGCCGGCACATTGGCTGGTACGATAAATGTTTCCGCATAGTGGATCACATAAGGGTCAAAGAGCCCGTCGGGACTCTCCACGATAGCCTCGTCACCTTCCACCAGGTTTACTACGTTCAGGTTACCCTGCGTGTAATGCGTCACCCCGGCATCAAACCAGTGTCTTCTGGTTTCAATAAATTGCGTGCTGTACAACCCGGTTGATTCCTCTCTGGAATGCCCGTTTACAGAGATTTCGGTAATGTTGTTAAACAGGTTTTCTTTTACCCAATCTTCATCCCGGTTCCAGTCGATCACTTTTTTGCCATGCTCGATACTGATCGGCCTCGGCTTGCCGTCCAGTCCCAGCCTGCCCCAATCCCACAATTTGAATGTAAAAATGTAGGGTGTGGCCGAAATTTCGAGTACCACCGCGTTCTTTCCCGAACAATGGACCGTTCCGGCCGGTATCAGGATATGGTCATGCTTCTTGACGGGCAGCTTGTTGACATACTTTTCAGCATCGAAATCCGCCGAGCCACTCTGCGCCTGTTCCAGGTCGGAGATCATTTGGACTGCATTCACGCCCTTGCACGTACCCAGGTATACGCAGGCATCTTCACCCGCTTCCAGGAAGTAGTAACTTTCGTCCTGGGTGTAATCCATGCCAAATTGCTCCCGGATATAAGCCCTCGTCGGATGCACCTGCAAACTCAGGTTCCCGCCCTCCATGGTATCCAGAAAATCAAACCGGATAGGAAACTCGGCACCGAACTGCCGGTATACCGACTCCCCGAGCAGCTGTTTGGGGCGGGTCAGCACGAGGTTGATCGAGGGAAGTTCGAAAATATGCTCTCCCAGCTTGAAGAGGAGACTGTTCTCTTCCGGAACGCAATCAAAACCCCATGCATAATTCACTTCGTCGCGGTCCAGATCTGCCACTTCTTTAAGCCATTGTCCGCCCCATGGGCCGGGATCAAAAAAGGGTACTACGCGAAAAGGCTGGCTGACGGCCTTATCCAACCCTTGCCTGTATATTTCCGAACCTACCATTTTAGGGCTGCCGGCAATGTGGGTATCCAGGAAATAATCAACCAAACCGAAAAGCCTTTCCTTGTGCCTGTCCAGTACACGCCAGTCAACAAAATAGCCTTGCTTGTATTTCAGCGCGAAAGCTTCATCCGGGTTGTTCATTCCAAAATTCCCTGCCTCCCTGCGCTTCATACGCTTCTGGATTTCCCAACGTGCCAGGTCTGCGTAAATCAGCATGTCTGCATCGGCAAAAAGAGCTGCGCCTTCACCCAAAACGACCACGGTCCCCGACCCGATCGCCCGGAGCTCGGCCTGCGCCTGGCCCACCCACTCCATTTCGAAAAAATCCTCCATTTCCAGGGCGTTCATTTTTCCGAAAACAGGGTCGTCCGTCACGAACGGGTGTACCATTTCTCCTATTTCTACGGCGTTTTTCAGGAAATCGCTGGTGTCCAGCAAAGCTACCGTTTCGAGGTTCGCCACGACCGCATCCCGTATTTCCGCTGTATCGACTCCATGATACAGTTCTATGCAAATCACTGTCTTATTTTTGTTTTTCGACGCGACAAGACGCTTCACCTCCGCGAAGATATTTTCCCAGCCCGCCAGGCACGGCTCTGACGATTTGCTGACTTCAACAAATGGAAACTTGTCGTAATTGGAACGCATTTTCAGCTTTCAGTTGGTTTTAATAATTCATATACTCCTAATATTCCGGCATGTTCAGGGCGCGCCGCGGCGACGAGTTCCACGTCGGCCGCGGTAATCCAGGAATGCCTGCCGATCATTTGCCTGATGTACGGTAAAATAACATGGCTGCTTTTCATGATCCCGCCGCCGACGATGACTTTCTGCGGATCATAAGCATGGATCAGGTTGATCACACATAACGACCATACTTTCAGGCAACGGTCTCTCAGCTTCGCTGCAAGCGGATCACCTTCTTCCGCCAGTTCAAAAAGGGCTTTAAAATCAATCAGATCCAATCCTGCCAGTTTGCTCTCCGAAAAATCGGGCGATGCCCCGGCAATCCGCGTCAATGCCCACGTCGAGCCTTCGCTTTCCACACATCCGATGTTTCCGCAATTGCAGACTTCCCCGTCGACGTTGATCGTCATATGCCCTCCCAGGTTACCGCCCAGGAAGTTCTTCCCGCGCAGGGGCGCGCCGTTCACGAGTGCGCCTGTGCCTACGCCCGTACCGAGCGTTACCAGCACGAGATCGGTGCTACCTACACCCGCGCCATGCTTCCATTCCCCGATCAGCGCCGCCCTTGCGTCATTCTCCACCACAGCCGGCACCCCGAAAAGCCTGTTAGCCCACGCCCGGAGGTCTGTGTTTTCGGCCCCGGGATATTTCACATACCGGGATAAAATGGCTCCCTCATAAAAATTGACAATGCCCGGAAACGCAAAGCCCATGCCAGTAAGCCGGTAATCGCGCCGGGCCAGCAAACGACGGACCTCCGTTGCCACATCATTCAGCCTGTGTTCAAAATTCTGTTCGGCGGCGGCCTCCATATTGAGGTCTTCCAGGATTTCGCCCTCATTGACGAGTCCGATCTTAATCCTGGTGCCGCCAAAATCTATACCGACGAAGACTTCTTTCATTGGAAAATGTTTTTATAGCTGTGAGCCCCGTTATTCCGTCGATCCTTCCGGGGAACTGCCCGAACGTGATTTGAATTTCACCAGGACAAACCGTGGCCGATACATATCAGGTTGTTTTTCCAGCACTTCAAAAAACTTGAAAGTGTTCACATTATAGGAAATCAGCAATTCTCCCGGCCCCGACAATGCGGGATGCGCTTTGGCATTGTAGGTAAACAAATCCGGGTCCTTTATATCGGATGAGGTCTTGTAAAGAACGATCCGCGGGCCGAAGGGCCCCACAGGCGTAGGGCCAACCTGCATGCAGATATCCGGAAACAATCCTCCCAACTGGTAAACCAATGCATATTTTCCGGGACACAACAAACTCACACTCAATTCATTGGATACCGAATCAGCCAACGTTGCCGCCGACTTCACGTCTTTTGACCATCCTTCGCCATTCCAGAATTCCCATTGATCAAACGACGTGACCCGGGTCGGCTTTACTCTGGCCGATACGAGTTTCTTGGCTGCACCTTTCGTCCCGTACACGTATACGAATCCGTCGGCACCGGTCTTTTCCACCGAGCTGCTATTGTTGAACACCGCAGAACCGAATGAGATCGTTTCTCCGCCGTTTTTATAGTTATTGAACGGCAGGTCAAATTGCTGCTGGCCGGGGTAAGGAAAATGGCTCCCCGCCGGAACACGTATCAGCGAGTTGCCGGTTTCTTTGAACGGGAGCGCCGAATTATCGTGCGTGCTGGTAATCTTGTAGCTAAAAATAAACAAGTCTTTGCCCGCGTCGGGATTTACAAAACCGTCCCCGAGCCAAAAGTAGGTGTCCTTATCGGGCTTATTCGCCCTGGGCGTAAATATAGCACGGAAAGCACCCGGATTTCCCGCTACCCTGAATGTCAGACTGGTCGAATCAGGGCTTTTGCCTTTCAGTACCGCCACCGAATTGTTGACCATCGACATGCCTGGTTTCAGCTTGCCCCCGTCAATTTCGCCGATCACCGTATCGCTGAACAGAAACAATATGCTATCGCGCTCCTCCGAATCGTTGCCTGAAAACGGGATCGCAAAAATCCCGTCGCCACCGAACCAGCCCGATTTCCGAACGAACAAATCCGACCATTCCGGAGCTGGTGCTGCCGTAAATTCGTTCTCATTCACCTCCATTCCACCAGTCGGCTCCTTATGATCGGACGATGGTGTGCCGCACGAGAAACCAGCTAACAGGAGCAACAGCGCGTAGTATTTCATCCCGGTTTACGATTATTTCATAAATATATTCAATATGTATATATGTATAAACATTCTAACGGATATTCTTTGAAAAAATCCGGTCGAATTGCAGAGGCGGTTTAAACCACTAGCTTTCGACATCATGATGCGCCTTGCCGGTCAAAAACTGTTCTATTTCTTCCAACCTCTTCCCTTTGGTTTCAAACAAATTCTTCCTCGCATACACGTATGAGCACATGCAAAAGAACGAGAACACGAAGAATGTGCTGGCAATTCCCAGGTCGTCGCGCATGATCGGGAAAAGCAGGTTCACGATCCAGTCGGACACCCACATCGTCATAATGCAAATCGACAGAGCCCTTCCCCGGATGTGCATCGGGAAGACTTCGGTGGCGATAACAAACTTCAAAGGACCGAGCGAGAATGCAAAAAAGAGGAGGAATAATATGATACACAGCAACATTCCCCACCCATTAACCCCATACATAAAGCAGAGTCCCGTCAAGGCCAACGCCACAGCGGCCCAGAACGACCCGACCAGATAAAGCGACCTGCGGCCCCACGTATCGACCTTCCAAATGGCGATGAGGGTGAACAGCATACTTGCCGATCCCAGGATCACCTGGTACAGCAGCGCGTCGCTGGTGACAATACCCGCGGATTTCAAAATGGTGGGACCGTAGAAGATCACCCCGTTGATCCCGCTGAACTGCGACAATGCCGTCAATACCATTGTCATCACGAGCAACCCTCTGAAAGGGAAGTGCGCCAGCTCCTTCAAACCGCCGGATTTCTGCGCAGCTACCTGCTTGATCGCTTCCAGCTCGGAACGGCCTTCCTGCTCGCCGCTGATTTTTTGCAGAATATCCAATGCCTCCCGGCTCCTTCCGTTACCTGCGAGCCAGCGCGGGCTTTCGGGCACGATCGTCAACAACACACAAAACAGTAATGCGGGGATTACGCTCACAAAAAACATCCCGCGCCAGACCTGCTCTTCAAAAAGCCAATGAAACAAACCGTCTCCGGCACCTCCGTGCGCCGCCGCATGCCGCTGCAAAAGCATATTACTGGTGTAGGCCGCCAACACGCCGATGGTGATGGCCAGCTGATAGAAAGTCACTAATCCACCCCGCTTTTCCGCCGGCGCGATTTCAGATATATAGAGCGGCGATACATTGGAAGCTACCCCCACGCCCACACCCGCGAGTATCCTGAATACAATTAAAATCGCATAAGTACCCGATAAAGAAAACCCTACGGCGCTGACCAGGAACAGAGAAGCGGCCACGAAAAGGACTTTTTTCCTCCCGATCTTATCGGCCAGGTAGCCGGAGAAAGCGACCCCCACGATGCAGCCCAGCAATGCGAATGAAACAAACAATCCTTCCTCAGCAGCCGATAAGCCATATTGCGCCCTGACCGGCTCGATAATGCCGCTTACCACGGCCATATCGAACCCAAATAAAAAGCCACCCAATGCAGCGATGAGCGTAATGAGGGAGATAAAATGTTTTACCTGTTTTGTTTGCAAAGCGTTAGCGGTTTTAACGTCAAAGGCTGGTGCCTCCCCAAGTCTAATGAGACCAGGTCGGATGTCCTGAACGTCAGCTAATAAACGAGCACCTCATGGGCCACCGCTTAGAGGCAGTATCAATGCGTCCGGACAGGTTTTATTAAATATGTTCAAATGTATATACATATAATTAAAAAGCAAAATATTTTAACCCAACTCATTGAAAAAGCGGTGAAGGACGAATAGTCAGCTGCGGGCAAATAGAATGGTACAATCAGACATCCTGATAAATCAGTTTATCGCCATACACGATCGTTCCGTTATTGAGAATGGCATATGCCCGGAAGGATATGTTATTAGTACATACTTTGGAGTTCTTGTTTTTCACACCCGTCGTAAAAGGCGGATCAAAGATCACTTTCGTGTGGGTGCCAACAGTAGGTGTATCGGAAGCCTGTCCCGAGAAACCAAAACCTGCCACTACCACGCCAAACTCTGTAATGGGTATATTGCCTGTATCGACCAGGTTAAAATTAAATGCGACCTCGCATCTTACCGCACCAGGGGATACCTGAAGTGTGACCAGGGACGGTGCTACCCCCGGAACCTGATGATCCTGGCAAGAGTAGCTAAAAAGGAAAATGGATATAAAGACAATCCCAAAAGCAGATATACGTCTGGCCATAGTGATTCATAGTTTAGGGTAAGGGTTCAGCAAATATTACAGATTAATCTTCAAATAAGCAAATTAATAGCGGCGCTGCTGACCAGCAGTTCCATCGAACCCCTGCTGAGCGATAGCGCCCCACCGGAAGCGATCTGTATTTCCCGTTTTTGAAGGAGCTTCGGAATTACCTGGATTCTGCGCGGTAACGGATTTACGGAATTGACGCATTCACAAATTCCCCTTTTTCCGAAGCGATCTGATTGCCCCAGCCAAGAATGGCATCCAGCACCGGCGCAAACGACTTGCCGAAGTCGGTCAGGCTGTAAACAACTTTAATGGGGGGCTTTTCGCCGTATACTTGCCGCGACACCAGGCCATCCTCTTCCAATTGCTTCAACTGCAGGCTCAATGTCCTCTCGGTAACACCGGGCAGTTCCTTCCTGAGCGCGCTGTACCGCTTGGGCGCGTCCTTCAAATGGTAGAGAATAACGACCTTCCACTTCCCGCCAACCAGGTCCATCGCTACACTCACCGTACAGGGATACAGCTTGTTATTGACCTTTATAAACTCGCCCTCACACTCTATTCCCATAGCATTTGATTTGAAGCACCTATCCAAATGGATAGTTATTGCAAAGCTAACCGGCTATAAATAGTTTTGCAACTATAATTTTTATAGTTAAAATTTTTCACAGACAACAGAGCATGGTACAACAGAATAAACCACTCATCACCATCGTCGGCGTATTGGGCAAGCAGGGGCGCAGTGTCGCGCACACGCTACTGGCGAGCGGGCGCTATCGTGTCCGCGGCATTACGCGCAGAACTGATTCACCGGAAGCGCGTGCCCTGGCAGCGCAGGGAATGGAACTTGTGCGTATACCACTGGCTCCGGGGTATCAAGAAGCGTTCGAAAATGCATTCCGCGGCTCGGACGGGGTTTTCCTGGTGACACCCAATATTGTCCCGCCTGCAAACTACGAGTTCGGGCTCGGTAAAGAACTTGCGGACGCGGCGGTTGACGCTGGTGTGCGGCACATTATCTTCAGCAGCCTGGAAAATGTGGACAAAATCAGCGGCGGAACAATGTTTGCACCCCATTTTACGGACAAGGCCAGGATCGAAGAGTACATACGGACCTTACCGGTCGTGAGTACATTTATACATATGGCTTTCTTCTACACCAACCTGATTGAGTTTAATACTCCCAAGATGAAGGGAGACTCACTCGTGTTCCCGATATATTTACCCAAAGATTTTCGCGCACCGTTTGTCGACCCCCTCACGGCCACCGGCCCCGCGGTTTTGGAAATATTCTCGAATCCGGGTAAATATGCGGGTAAGTCGTTGCCGGTAATCGGCGACATCATTTCTCCGCAGGAAATGGTCGATACCTTCACGCGGGTTACTGGCAAAAAGGCTGAGTACAATTCCGCATTCGCGCGCGAAGAGCTTCTTCACCATTTCCCGGAGTTCGGCTCCAATGAGATTCTGGTGCAGGAAATTTCAGGAATGGTGGCATACGCTGTTGACTATGGATATTTCGGCAAAGATCGCGATCTGCTTTGGAGCAGGCGCATCGACCCGGCCGCATTAAACTGGGAACAGTTTTTACGAACCACCGGATGGGGCGGTGAAAAATCTAATTCATTTTAGCTGCCAAAAATGTGAGAATGACATCCGGCTTGGAATATGCGGGGCGAGGAAGCATGTTCAGATCTACTTTTGGTGGGGGTTTATGCGCAAAAATTTAACAATTTCCAGCTGCTCGCCCCGTCTGGTAGGGAAAGAGAATGTGCCGCCGGTCAGCTGTTCCGCTTTTTGTCCGTTCCGTAGCAGCTGTACTTTTTGTCCCGGCCATGGGTTTTCGATGAGGCATGGCCGGCCGGCCTCACTCAGGAGCCTGACATATGCGATTTCCCCTTGCTCCAGACGGCTGCTTACCAAAAAAGCGCCATATGCCCGGAGCCGGTCGAAACTGGCATTTTTGGTTTTGTTCCAATTCGGGAATATCCTGACCACCCCCTCATAACTTTGCATCATCATTTCGTTGATCGTCAGCGGAACCGCCGACAGCGTCTCTATCCCCCCGCCCTCAGCGGTAATCCAAAGGTTGGGTAACGACTGGCGTTTGATCCGGTCGGTCAGCTGCCGCATGATTTCATCAGCGTCATATCCAACCCTGACCGCAGCCGGGAAACAAGTTTCAATACCATTACCGAGGGTATTTCCCCAATCTCCCGGGGCTTTCATTTTGTCTTTCCAGCGGCTGACGTCACCGAGCAAGATGCTGTTGAATGCAGAGTCGGTCTTAGGCCCGCACACACCTCCCGGCAGCAGCAGCCCGTGTATCGATACCCTGGCCAGGCCTTCAATTCGGCTGTGAACCGGCGAAGGACTGGACTCAACCCCTTTCAGGCTCGGTTTGCCATCGACCTCACCGACGGTGAATGGGCTCATATACGCGACAATATGGTCCCACTTTTGAAGCCTGCCCGTATCGACTTTGAGAAACCCGCTCACATCGATAATGCCTTTGAAAAGCATTTTTACCAATCCAACCGACAATGTGGAATTGAAATCGCCCAGAAGCTGACGCCATTGCCCCTTGTTTTTCAGGTTCGGCATTACCTCGTTATAGTGGTCCATGTGAATGACGTAGCGCCCGTTTTCGAACTTGAGATAATCCTCCCAGAAATTGGCGCATTCCAGCATGTAAGGGTATATTTTTCGTGCGTAGGCAACATCATATGTGCTGTAAAAGCGCATGAGCATGTTTCCCACGCTGAACACCGCGTTGATTTTTTGTCCCAGGAACTTGTACCCGCCGTCGATGGTATTCTCCCTGGAAGCATAACGCTTCTCCATTTCATCGGGTGTCAACGGCCAACGTGTCGTAACGAGCCCCATTGGCCCGATCCCGACGGGATAGTAAATACCGCGGATACCGAGAAGCTCTCTCGCATGCCGCTTCCCGTTTTCCATGTAATCGATCAGGGGCTTGTCGAAATTGTCGGTCTCGTCGATGTGGTTGGAAGAATAGGCGGCCCAATAGGGTGCCTGGTAGTTGTAATTCAGATGGTAATCACCACCCCATGCGGCAGAATCCTTCGTGATAAATGGCCCCCAGATGCCAGGGGCAAACTTATCCCCCCGCGATGTCGCCCCGAAAAGATATTGTGAGGCATAGTAGTACTTTTCAAGAAACGGGTCCCCTATTTGTACCACCGACTGCCGCCAAAACTTTTCCCACCAGGCATAATGCTCCTTTCGCAGCTGGTTGATAGTTGTTTGCGTCGTACTCTTCGCGACCGCTATCGCCTTTTGCTTCCAATCCTTCGAATCGTAATTGGTATACATTGTCACCACCAAAGTCAGCTTGCCATCCGGCTTCAAGGTAATGCTACCATCCCTTCCCGGCTTCGGCCCCAATACTTTAACGGCCATCGCTACGTGCGACGGCCATTCCAGCAATGGTGTATTTTCAAAGGAACGCGTAACCCAATGCGTGCCCGCGTCCACTCCCTTCGCATTAACGGACGTATTTCCTTCCGCTGCTTTCAATGCAAAATCCATGGAGCAAGCCTTGTTCGACCCGAGCTCGACAACTACCGTATTGGCAGTTGCCGAAACCCAGGTTTTAACCCAAACCGTGAGGCTATCTTTGGTAAACCTTCCGGCAATCTCAGCTTTGTCCTGTATTTGCTCCGCATAATAGTCGGCGCCGGAAAGCGCGGGAATCCGCACCTGCAACCATCCGGGCAGGGCAATACCGCCGCCGGGATAAACGGGATATGCACGCCAGAAATCGTTTTTCCCGAGATAAAACAGCAGTTTGTCAGGCGTCCCGCCGAACGTCAGACCGATGTCCCCGTTTCCCGCCAATGGCCCGTCCGGCGTTTTGGCTGTCGGCACTTTGCCCGGCGGACTTGTGAAAACGGCTTTGTAGCGACCGGCATATGTTTCCTGCGCATTCCCCTCTTCAAAAAAACAAAGCAGGATTACGATTAAAAAGCAAATTCCCTGAATGCCTGTTGTCCGAAAATTCTCGTTCATGATTTCGTTTTTAATATGAATGCTTCGCAAAATGCCGACGCACCATCAGCGGTCGAATTTTGCGATGAAGCCTCCGCCTTCGGCGAGGTCCAGCCGTATGGTCCTATTTTTATCGTAGCTTCCTTTTCCAAGTCCGACGCCCGCCGGGTTGCCGTCCGCATCCCTTACTTCCGAAGCGTTGAAATTGCCTTCCCCCAGGAAAGCCAGGGAAATATCAATGTGCTTTGGCATAGCCCCGTTCATCACAGCCAGAAACCAGCTCGTTCCGCTCCGGCGCGCATACACGGCTGCCTCTCCGATCGCGGAACCCGGCAATACGATCGTCTCATCCCACACGGACGGAATGCTTTTGATCATCCCGACGGCTGGGTTAGTCAGCAAATGCTCCGGACTGGCCGAGTAGGTAAGTAATGGGGCAGAGAAAATAGCGGCACTGGCGATCTGGTGCGCCCAGGTCGTGTTTTTCCGGCGCTCACCGAAATGAACAGGCGTGTATTCGGCGTGCCCGGCCGCAAAGCGCGTAAACGGCAACGTGACGTTATGCCCGGCCCTGTCTTTCAACTTACTGGCTTCCATTCCCTTCACTGCTTCACGGGTGAGCTCATGGGGCCAGGTACGCTCCTGGCCGGTCGGTTTATTAGCTCCGTGAAAGTCGACCATGATTTTCAGTTCCGCCGTTTCGCGCAGGATCGACTGGTACAAATCAATTTCTTCTTTGGCCTCATGGTCGAAGAAATCGATCTTTAAACCACTGATACCCAGATCATGGCAATGACTGAAAAACGCCTGACGGGTTTTCGTATCCCTGAGGTTTTTGGAATGCTCCCATAGCCAGATATGAACGCCCTTTTCGCGTGAATAGTCCACCAGGGATTTCAAGTCGGCGTCAGACCATTTTTTCCAGAAACCTTCCAGGATATTATGCTTGAAACCGAGCTCGGATGCCTGCCGGGAGTATTCCTTCATAGTTTCCAGTGTGCCTTCGCCGCCGCCATCGAGATACTTCCACACTGCGGCGCCTGGCTGGATCCAGTCTGTCTTGATGCCCTGAGGGAATAGTTTCGGATCCGGTGGCGGGCACAGGTTATGGACGATGTCGTTGTTTACCAGCGCATTCAGCCCGTTGGCGACGATAACGACCCGCCACGGGGTGATGACCGACCCGGCGATGGTAGCCGGTTGAGAAAGCCTGAGCACATCCTCGGCGCTGTACCGCAACTTAAACGGGTAAGAAGTGGGCTGGCTTTGAGGCAACCTTAACACCATGCCCCGGTTACCATCCGTCTGCAAGGCCATCCCGCCGTAATTTTTGAGGTCCGCCTCCGTCACCGACAGGTAAATCTGGCTCCCGGGCAACCGGAATGTCACCGAAGGCGCGGCCCATTGTCCGGCTTTCAAGGTATCGATGTCTTTCCGGGCGTATTCTCCTTCATAATGCATGTAAAGATCGTGGTACCAGGCGGTGGTCCCGGCGGGCAGCCTGAAAACGGTGGACTCGTCGGCAATGCGTTTTGCATCCGGTTCCCCAGGGACGACCAGCCGGAATGCCGCACCATCGTCAAACACCCGTACATCAAGTGTGTAATGCAATGCGCCGCGGCTTATGCCGATTTTCGAGCCGTTGCAATGGTTCCTGGCCGCCGAATGCGCTCCGTACCAGGGATATGCTTCGTTCAGCTGATAGTTGGCTGCCTTACCGATCCTCACCTTGTCGGTAATCGCTTTTGCGTCCAGCGACAGCCGGATTGGCGAGGCTTCGATAACGTCCCTGTTTTCGTAGGAAATGCGATAGAACAGGGAATCGCTCTTTATAAAAACGTGGAATGCGATTTTATTATCAGGACTCTTAACAGTAAGGTCGCTTGCGGCCAATAGCCGGATGGATGCTAAAAGTATCAGCACCATTATTTTTTGTATACCAAACATGATTCTCAGTCCTCAATAATTTTCGTTTTGTGTCCACACGCCTCTCATAATATCCATTTGGGCCAACGGGATTGGCAGAAGGTAGGCTTTGAATTTTCTTTTTGTGCCTTTGGCATCGTAGGCGACCTGCGGGATAACCTTTTCGGCTATCTTCCAACGCACCAGATCGTTATAGCGCAAGCCTTCGAAGGCAAGCTCAACCCTGCGCTCGTTTCTGATCACGTCGCGCGTGAGGGCCGGTTTGGCGGGCATTGCAACTCCCGGCCTTGCCCGCACATCGTTCAACGCTTTTAGCGCATTGGCATCGCTTCCCTTTCCGCTTTCAAACATGGCCTCGGCATACATCAGGAGCAGGTCGGCGTAGCGGATCTTCACCATATGCTGCTCGCTCAGCGTCGAGCCCGATCCATTGTTGATCGCCGTATTCACCCATTTCCTGAAAGCCATGCCGGTGTACGGTATTTGTCCTTCCGCAAGGCTTCCGGTTTGCTTAAAGCCGGCCGGATTATATGCCCATGGATCTCCTGCTTCGAAAATGGTCATTTTCCTGCGCGGATCGTTGGGCTCATAAGCATCCCGGAGTTCCAGCGTGGGAAAAACCGACATCCTGGCCCCGATGATCTGATCGAGCGAATGGAAGTCGTCCGGGGCTTTGAACTGGACAGAAAACATGATCTCGCGGTTCCCGATCTGGTTTCCAAAGAATATCCCGGCATAGTTGTCCGAAAGCCTGAACGGGTTGGCCGCATCCCCGATTAAGCTCCATGCCGCATCGGCAGCCTCGCCGTACCGCTCGTTGTTCAGCAATACCCTCGTTTTCAATGCAATCGCCGATCCTTTCACTGCACGCCCATCGGTATATGCATTCGCGGGCAGGTATGAGATGGCAAGGTCCAGGTCTTTGAGTATCTGCGCTACCACCTCTGTTTTAGGCGTTCGTGGCGTTGCCCTGAGATTATCGTCCAGCTCAGCCGGTTTCAGGATAAGCGGCAGGTCCCCGTAAAGCTGGGTGAGGTCGTTGTAGTAAAACGCTCTCAGGAACAATGCTTCTCCTTTCATGCGGTTGCGAACGGCATCGGTAGTAGCCGTTACCCGATCGATGTTGGCCAGAAAATAGTTGCACGCGGCGATGCCCTGGAACCCGATGGTAAACGATTTGCTGACAATGCCGGTAGTCGCCGAATTGTGTTCTCCTCTCATCACGACATCGAACGACTCGTAATTGGAGGTATTGGAAGCATTGTCGGATAGGGCCTCCCAAAAGAGGGAGTTTCCGCTCTGGGCCGGGCCGTTTGATATAATGGGCTCTTTGAGCTTCGCATAGCACGCGATCAGGGCCTTGTTCGCTTCCGTCTCCGTTTTCCAGAAATTTTCAGAGTTGGGGTTGCCGAGCGGATTGGTATCCAGTGTGTCCTTGCAGGCGAACACTGCCGTAGTCAACAGCAATAGGAATATGTTTTTTACATATCTGGTTGTCATAGCAATACCGATTAAAATGTGACTTTAACACCAAATGAATAAATCCTAGCCTGCGGATAAATAGCCGCTCTGCCGCTTGCCGCGGCCCGTTCGGGATCGATCCCTTTAAAAAACTTGGTGAATGTCACCAGGTTATCTCCGGACACGTACAGTCTGAGCATCTGGATCTTCACGCGGTTGATCAGCTTCGCCGGGAAGCTGTACCCCAGCTGAAAGTTCTTCAACCTCAAATAGGAAGCATCTTGCAGCCACCAGTCGGATACCTGGGTATTAGGCGCGTAATTTTCATTAAAAATGTGCGGGATCGTGTTGGAAGTGCCTTCGCCGTCCCAGGCCTTTTCCCAGAATGTCGGAGGCGGGCCCGCTTGTCTGAAGGGGGCGATCCCCCACTCCTTGATGTAAATCTTACGTCCTTCCACGCCTTGGAGGAAAATACCGAAGTCAAAGTTCTTGTAATCCGCGTTGAAGGTCAGTCCGTAGTTAAACTTGGGGAAGGCGCCGCTGACGACCATGCGGTCATCGGTAGTAATCTTCCCATCCGGCACGCCATTCGGCCCGCTGATGTCTCGGTACTTCATGTCGCCGGGTTTGGGCTTTACCAGCGGGGTCGGCCCGTTGTCAATTTCGCCCTGATTCTGGTAAATGCCGTCAAAAACGTACATAAAATAAGAGTTGTAGGGCAGCCCCTCCTGGGTTACCGTACCATTGCCGTTGTTGACCTCACGGGCGCCGAACTTTATAACCTTGTTTTTGTAGGTTTCAAAATTCCCCTGGACCTTGTATCGAAAATCCTTGATCCTGTTTTGGTAACCCAATGAAATTTCAACACCTGTATTGCTCATTTCCCCCAGATTGACCGTCGGCCCCGCCACGCCGATAAAGTCAGGTACCTGCAATGGCCGCAGGATGTTCGTGGTCTTTTTGGAATACCAGTCGATACTCCCGAACACCGATGCCCTGAAAAGGCCAAAATCAACGCCAATATCGGTTACTGTCGTGGTCTCCCAGGTAATATTGCGGTTGATAAGGTCTGTCTGCGTCACGCCTTGCTGCAATGAGCCCCCGATATTGTACACCACCGGATTGAGCACCTGCTGATACGGGTAGGGCATGGATTCACCGCCCAGGGACCGGTTCACGTTCTGGTTTCCGACCTGCCCCCACGACGCCCGCGCCTTGAGGCTTTCCAACCAGCTCACTTGTTTCAAAAACTGCTCTTCCGAGATCCTCCATCCCGCCGACGCCGACGGAAAAAAGCCCCATTTGTTACCTTTCGGGAAGCGCGACGAACCGTCGTACCGGAAATTCCCTTCGAGCAGATATTTCTCTTTATAGTTGTAGCTCGTCCGCCCGAATACGGATTGAAGCGCCCACTCATAAGCCAGACCGTCGGCGAGCTGCCCGCCGGGAGAATAGCCTCCCAGTTCGAGGAGATCGTTCGACGGAGCATTCCGTTTGAAAGCCTGCAAGCGATCGTACCGGAAGGTTTCCTGACTGACGCCCAGCAATGCATTCAGGTTGTGATTCTCCCCGATTTTCTTCGTGTAGTTCAAAGTTCCGAACACGGTGTATTGCACATCGTTTTCTTTTCTGACGGTCAGGTTGTTTTCACCGACCGTCCCATTCCACTGCGTATTGTAGAGGTATTGGCCGTTGGCGTCCGGCAAAAACATATATGCCGGAATTCCCACGACATGCACTTTGGTTTGCCTGTCGTTGAATTTCACAGCGCCTTTGATCTGCCCTTTCAAGCCCGGGAAAATATCCACGTCCAAAAATGCCGATGCCAGCGCGTAGTAATTCCTGATGTACCTTCCACCGTTTTCAGCGAGGGCGACGGGGTTTTTGTTGCCACCCTCCTGTATGTAGGCTTTGGCTGCATACCGACCACTTCCATCGGGCAGCTTCGGCGTAAATGTAGGGTGTGCCGCCAATGCGCTCAGAATCTGGTCCTCGGTCGAATTCCCGTCAAAAACGGTATTCAATGCGGTCTCATTCCGGTCTCCTTTCGAAAAAGCCAGGTTGGTCCCGAAGGTAATTTTCTTGTTAAGGCTTGTCTTGAAATTAAACTGGGCATCATACCGCTTGTAGCCTGTCGCGATAAGGATGCCGTCCTGGTTGAGATAGCCCGCCCCGAAATTGTAAGTCGTATTTTCCTTGCCGCCGTTCACGCTCAGATAATGCTGCTGCATCGGAGAAGTCCGGAAAATCGCGTCCATCCAGTCATAGCTCGGGTACTGGGCAGGATTGGTAATGCTTCCCTGGCGATATTCTTCAATTTGTGCGGGCGTGTAGAGCTGATTCGCATTCGTCCCGGTGTGGGCAATGGCCTTGTTGAGCAGCTCCATGAACTGCACCGAGTTGGTGATCCTGTCGTAGACGGAAGTAGCTCTCTGGCTGCCGAAGTTGTAGCTGTAATCGACATTCAGTCTTCCGGCCGTACCGGTTTTGGTAGTCACCAGAATGACCCCGTTCGCTGCCCGTGACCCGTAAATTGCCGCCGACGCCGCATCCTTTAATACCGAAATGCTTTCGATCTGGTTGGGGTTGACGTTGTTCAGATTGCCTTCCACCCCATCGATCAATATGAGCGGGTCGTTACCTGCCCCGCTAAAAGTTCCCTGCCCGCGGATCTGTATGCTGGCGTTTTCAGCGCCCGGCTGCCCCGAATTCTGCGTCACCTGCACGCCGGGCATTCTTCCCTGTAACAGCGAAGTGGTATTGGGCGCCTGCCGGGTGGTCAGCTCGGAGCCGGTCACATTGCTTACGGCGCCGGTCAGGTTCACCTTTTTCTGGGTGCCATACCCTACCACTACCACCTCTTCCAGCGCTTTTTCGTCCGTCGCCAGCACCACGTCGAGCACTTCCCGTTTCCCGACTTCCAGCTCCTGGGCTACGTAGCCGACAAAACTGAATATGAGCACCGGGTTATCTTCCTCAAAATCCAGATTATAAATCCCATTCTGGTCGGTAATGGTCCCGTGACTGGTCCCTTTGATAATAACGCTTACCCCCGGCAGCCCCTGCCCGTCCTTGTCGGTTACCTTACCTCTGACGGGCGTTCTCGTTTTGGATTCGGGAATGAGCACCTCACGTTCCGTCAGAATTATATTCTTGCCCTCCTGCCGGAAGGCCAGGTTCGTTCGGTCCAGGATCAATTCCAGCGTTTTCTGGACGGTCCGTGGCTCCCTTCGAAGCGTTATGTTGTCAAACGGCGAGACGGCCTTTGAAAGGTAGAAGATATTGTATCCCGATTCCTGTTGAAGCTTTTGAAGCGCTTCCCTTAAAGAAGACTTTTCCAAACCAATGGTTACATTGGCTTCCCGGATATCTTGCGCGCCGCTCACCCCTGCCAGCAGCAGTTGGGTTGCCATGATGATAAGGCCGACACCGTAAACGCTGATCTTCATTAAATTGCAAAGATATCGGCACAAGATACCTTGCCGGATAGGCACAGTTCTTCTGCCTACGGATATAGGTTTTTTCATATATTTGTATTGTCTAGAAATTTGTATTGCGAATTTTCTATTCAAAGCTCCCTATTGCTGTCCAAGGCCGGGGAGCTTTTTTATATAGTCACCGGGCAGCTACGGGGCCCGGCCGGGGTGGTTGGCGTTCTGTTTCATAAGAATTTAGTTATCAGTCAATTTAGCGGCATCCTTCTCCACTTAGCACCAGTTCGCCGCCTTCCAGGGCATATTTCGTATTGCTGGTTAGCGTCAGTACCTTAAAGACTTCTTCCAGGGTTTCCGTCCCTGAAAACCGCCCGGTAATCAGGCAGTTTTGCAATTGCGGGTTTTGAAAAGCTATTCTCACCCCGTAGCGTTCCGCCAGCATTTCAGCCAGCTCTCCGAAAGGCATTTCCTGAAACACCATATCGGCCTGTACCCAGGCGGTAAGCTCCTGCGACTTCACAACCTTTTCGTCGGCAACGGTGGTATGGGTGTTGTAGGTCATCTGCTCGTTCGCGGTCAGCAAACTCGTATGCTTTCCACCGTCATCTACCCGCACCTTACCCCTGGTAACCGTCACTACCACTTCACTTTCGGAAGGAAGTGATTTAATGCTGAATGCAGTCCCGAGGACCGTGGTCTTGATTTTCCCGGTCCTGATCACAAAAGGCACCGGCTTTCGACCATCCGTATTTAACTGTATTACATCAAAATAGGCCTCTCCGGTGAGCGATACGTCCCTGGTTTTGTTGTTAAAATCCCGGTCGTACTCAATCTGCGTATCGCCATGTAAAACGATCCGGCTCCCATCGGGCAGTACCACGAATTTCGTTTGCCCTTTCACCGACCGGTGCGTTACCTTGCCGACGGTTGTAAGGATGACTCCGGAATCTCGCGGTTCCCTTACGACAAAGAAAACCCAGCCTGCGCCTATCAGAATAAGGACTGCCGCCGCCATACGCCAGAACACGCCTCCCAGGAGCGGCCGCGACCTTGCGGGCCGGGCAGCGATGCGCCTGGTTATATTTCCTTTCATTCTTTCATGTACATCGGCCTGCTCTTCTTCCGACAGCCTGGATAGCTGATCGGGTTTCCCGGCAAAAAGCTCATAGTACTTTTCGATCATGTCCGTCTCTTCCTCATCGGCACGTCCTCTGAGGTACTTCGCGACGATCGACCTGAACTTATTCCTATTTCCGCTTGACATGTTTATAAAACGCTGTTTATTAACCAGTGCAGAAACTCCCTAAAAAGTCCCAAGCGGATCTCCATTTTTTTTCGAAAAACTTATGTATCACAAACCGGCCAACCGGAAATGCTACGGGCGTAGCAACAGAATGACAGCGATAAGAAGCCTTCCAATGCTCTCACGAAGGCTTTGCTGAGAAGTATTCAGTTGGTTTTGAACGGTTTTTCTCGAAATATCGAGCTGCTCGGCAATTTCGAGCGTAGAAAGCCCTTCCAGGAACCGCAGCCTGAAAATCTCGCGGCGTTTTTCGGGCTGAGTTTCCAGCCATTGATGAATACTTGCGAGGAGTTCGTCCCTCAGGAAATTGGAATCCGCATTATCGGCTGAAAACGCCATGTAATCAAGCGGCTCTTCGAAGACTGGCAGATTTTTCCGCTTATGATAAACGGCAAATACCTGGTATCTCACCGCGCCCAGCAAGTATCCCCGAAGATTCTCTATCTGCCTGCTGCCCCTTTTGTTCCAGAGATCGACAAAAACATCCTGGACAATTTCTTCACTCTCGGAGCAGTCGTTTATCCTCTTAAAGGCTTCATTATAGAGTTTTTTCCAGTACCGCTCATAAATCGAATCGAATGCCGCCTCAGACCCGTCCGTTAGCAGGGCTGCCAGCTCATCATCCGTCGCGTTTTCGTGGGTATTCATGCCAGGTGTATACAGATACGAAAACAAAAATAACAAAAAAATAAAGAAGTAATGTCCTATTTTCTTTTCCCTGAAACCTACGGATCGGGCCAACCACGATCATAATCGCCCTGAGGACACTGACGATGATACATATACGTTATAGTTCCGGATACATTTGAAATGATGGCGTCATGCATCATGATGAACGGGCGTCACGTCAGCTATTTGAGGATATCCGAGAAGAAATGCCTGATATCGTTTGCCAGCAAATCGGGGACTTCCATGGCCGGGAAATGGCATCCTTTGTCGTAAAATGACCATCTGTCGGGTTCGCCCATGAAGGAAATCAATTTCTTCAAAAGGGTTTCATCTTCTTTTTTACCAAAACAGGCAATCGCGGACGGGACCTTGGGAGGTGCCCACTGGCTGGCTTCCTGTGAATTGTCGCCACCCCAATCGAATGCCATGCTCATATTTTCGGAAAGGATGGCAGCGCTCGAAGCGCCCAGCTGATTGAACCAGTACAAGGAGACGTTCGTCAGCATCTGGTCGATACCAATGGCGTCTTCCGGCAGTATTTTATCCCCGTCGGTCCATTCTTTATACTTTTCAACCATCCATGCGAGCTGCCCTACCGGACTGTCCGACAAGGCAATACCGATCGTACCTGGCCTGGTGGCCTGTATTTCCAAATAGGCAGTGCCGTCTTTTTGGTACTGTTTCATCCGTTCGAGCCCGATGTTTTCCGCATCCGTCAAAGATGAATGATCGGAAGGGAACATGCCGAGTCCCGCTACCGCGAAAAAGTCCGAGTTGATATGTGTGCCCAACAAGCTGTGCGCAGCGACCCCGGACATGATCCCCGCGACGCCGGCGCCCATGTCGCCCCCGTGCACGGCAAATTTTTCGTAGCCGAGCTGGTCCATCAGGGCGGCAAATGTGCCCGCGATCTTAAACATGTTATACCCTTTCTCTTTGACAGGTACCGAAAAGCCAAAACCGGGGATAGAAGGGATAACCAGGTCAAATGCAATCTGGCCAGGCTCCTCAGGATTAGTAAGCGGCTCAATAACCCGGGTAAAATCCGCGAATGACCCCGGCCAGCCATGGATCAGCATCAAAGGGACTGCATTTTCCCTGGGAGACTTAATATGCAGGTAGTGAATATCCTGTCCGTCAATTTCGGTAATGAAATGCGGGTATTGATTAAGGCTGGCTTCTTGTTTTTTCCAGTCAAATTGGTTCAGCCAATAGTCGGCGACAGTCTTTAGATAATCGACCGGAACGCCCTTTTCCCATCCGCTTTGTGTAGTCGGGCTGGTCCAGCGGGCGTTCGCCAGTCGTTGTTTCAGATAGTTAATGTCTGCGTCGGAGATTTGAATTTTAAATGGTCGCATGATTTTTAAATTTTGAATGTGAAACTGATAACATTACAAAATTCGGCACCACGCATCCGGCAGGCGATAACAATTGTTAATAAATGCTACCTCCTGTTCCTGATCCTGCTCAAAGAGACGGAAGTAACGCCCAGGAAAGAGGCAATGTAATGCTGCGGCACCCTTCGCAGGATTTCCGGACGCTGCTCCAGCAACTCCCTGTACCTTTCCTCAGGACTGTTTTTGATCCTCGAAAGAAACAATTTTTCTACAAACAGCAGCCGTTGGAGGGTCTGCTCCTCCATGGCTTCCCTGATTAGCGGCGACGCTTCGATAATCTCAAAATAATCCTTTTTGGTGAGCGTATGTACGACCGAGTGTTCAAGACTCTCGATCGTATACAGGCTTGGTTGGTTGTAGCGAAAGCTCTCGGCCGAAGAAACCCCCTCTCCTTCGAAGAAAAACTGAAAAGTAATATCTTTCCCGTCCTTGTTGAAAGAGAGCCTGAGGCAGCCCTTTTCAATGAAGTAGACTTTTTTGGCGACCTCTCCTTCGTTGAGAAGCACCGTCTTTGCAGGAATTTCCTCCCGCTTGAACAAGTAGCCGAATTTTCCCCATTCAGCCCCTAGGTTTTCGTCTGCCATGAATTTTCAGGAATGTTGATACTTAAATCCCGGCCTGTTATCTCCCGGTGGAAGTTTCAATACTACCAAAATTAAGATTAATCCATTCACTTTTCCTGGCGGTGATACGATTCCCGGATTCGGCGGGCATATTTCTCATGCAGCTTCGAGGCGACCTGCACGCTGCTTCCGCTCGTTTCGATCTGAAAATCCTTATGACTGTTCACCCATTGCCACTCCCACTGCGCGATCGATTTTTCAAAAAGCTGCCAGTCGGGTGTTTTTCCGGACTGTATGGATTTTTCCAGCACAACAAAGAACTTCTCCCAGCGTACCTTGTAAAAATCATTGAGCAGGCCGCTCCACTGGCGGTTCGAATACTCATGCAGCGGGCTGTCGGCATCCCCCCAAAGTGTGATCAGGTCCCGGGCGTTTTGTTCGTATAATGCTTTCTCGGCCGCATTGTTCCCCCATTTCCGTGCAGAGGCAATCCAGGGGCCCAGCAGAAAATCCTTGCGGGTTGCGAGCAGCATATCCATATCCGAAATCAGTTCCAGAAATGCACGGCTATGCTTTTGGAAGGCTGTACGGTCGCCGCTGCGAAATGCCCGCACCCATTGTTTCTGGACTACCAATGCATAGTTGGCGAGCACCTGGCGGGAAATGTCGGTCAGATCATACAGAAATCCATCGGTATGCGGGCCTTGTGAGGCCGATGCGACGAAAAGGTCCCAGGCGGGAAGCAGGTCGGCGGGCGGATAGTTCAGTTTTGTCCGGGTCCACACAGTCGTGGAATCGAGCGTGGGCCTTCCGGTGATGATCGATTCTGCCCCGTCGCGGATTTCTTTGCCGTTGTAAACCGTCTTCCGCAGGATTTGCCATGCCCTGACCAGGTCGTCGTCATGCTTCCCGTACCGGTTCCTCGCGTATCTGGGGAGCCATTCGTCGAGATCGATGGGCGTAGTGCGCCAGGTATGGTCCATCATCAGTTCATAAATCACCGGATTCTGTTCGATCGCCTCCATCGTCAATCCGATGCCTTCCATGCGCTTTTTGGCGGGATCGTTCCAGGCGATTGCCGGGCCCTGGGCCACACCGTCCATTCGCCCGAAGAGATTCACGTTCCCGCCGAAGTTGTTGAGCATGTTCCAAATCCAGGGTTTTCCGTAAAATGCGTCCGTCCGTTTCCACACCGGCTCGATTTCGGCGGCCAGGTCCAGCAACAGCATCCGGTCGTTGGGAACGGCGTTCAGTAGCGCCTCGATCTGCGGTGCTTTCCAGAACTTACGGTCGCTGTAAAAAAGCCAGCCCTGCATTACCCACACGGCATCGGGATCGGCCTGTCGCATTCCTTCGTAAATGCGTTCACTGAGTTTGGAAAGATAAGCCGGCTCGTCGGTAGGCGGCTCGTTTTCATTGAATGTGTCGGCCGAATACAGGTGGTCGGTCCCGTAGAGTTCTTTCTGTTTGTTCAAAAAACGCTTTCCGATCTCTGCAAAAAGCGGGTCCTGGGAATCCAGAATGTAGGTATCGCCGAAGCCGTTGGTCCAGTTGGTTGCTTTCAGTTGCGCACCCGGGTATTTCTTCCGGAAAGCGGCAGGGACGTGCCCGGTAAATGCGGGCAGCACCGGCTTCATGCCCAGCTCCCGCTCGCGGCGGACAATCTGCTGCTGCAGGGTCTTGTGGCTTTCCATCCAGCTCAGCGGCAGCGGCCCGCCCCAGCCGTCGAGGTTGCCCATCCAGAACCAGCCAAAATAGGCGGGGCCGCTGAAAAAGTCTTTCAGGTCGTTCTCCGAAAAGCCCATATCCTTGTACACTTGCAGCCACACGTACTCCTCACCGGTAATAGCCAGCGGCATATTGATGCCATGCAGGGCCATCCAGTCGATTTCCTTTTGCCAGCGGTCCCAGTCCCACCAACTCATACTGTAATTGAATGTGCAGTAGTTGAGGTTATAGCGATATTGGTACACCGTTTCCTTCCGTATTTTGGCAGGCACGGCGGGCAGCTTCGCGGGCAATGCAAGGTTGGTTCCATTCCAGGTGATCTGGCAATGCGCGTATTCGGTGAGGTAATGGTATAAGGCAGAGGCGATCGCGACGCCGCTCGTGCCGCGCAACAATATTTTGCCGTCGACATTGTCTATCTCAAATTCGTCTTTGCCAGAAGCCGAATGCAACTCCTCTACCTGAAAATGCGAAGCGTGCGTGGGGACTACTCTCTGTATCAGGGAGTTTGCAGAATTGACCACCGCCTGGGCGATGGAGGTCTTCGCGAGGACACTCAGCAAAAAGATAAGACAAAACAGGTTCACTCTTCTCAACCATTGCGGAGAAGAACCACCATTACGGAAATGATTCATTTTAAAATACGGAATGATTGGGCCCGTCGACAGTTAAATGCTGTGACCGGAACGATGTGAATGAAGGCATTCTCCGTACCCGAAATACGGATACGGAGAATGTTGTAATCAATAACCAGGATTCTGAACCAATGCGGGATTGAGTTGCAGCGCCACCCTTGGTATCGGGAAGATGCGGTGATTAATGTCTGAATCGGTTTTGTAGCCCCATTTGCCCTCAAACTTCCCGAAACGGATCATGTCGTTGCGGCGCCATCCCTCCGAGGCAAATTCACGCGCTCTTTCGGCATAGATAAATTCGAGGTTCACGCTCGTCAAAGCAGGCGAAGTGGTCCGTTGCGCCCTCAACTCATTCACGAGCGAAAGTGCGGTATGACCTGATGTCGGACTTCCGCCGCGCAGTATCGCCTCCGCCTTCATCAGAATGATGTCCGAATATCTGAAAATGGGGATATCATTGTTCTGGTTTCGGTTTAGAGAACTCGCATCGGGGTAGAATTTCATATTGCGGTAACCCATGTGCCAGGCAATTTCGTCGTTCCCCGCATCAAAGGACGTCACATCCTGGCGGAGTACCACCTCGGGCGTCAGTTTCACCTGGTAAGTGTAGGGACCCGACGGGTTATTGCCTTTGTAAAACTGGTCGTAGCCAATGTTGGTTGTGGTAACAGTCAGGGGTGTGACGCCGTCGTTCATATACTGCAAGCCGGTCAGCCATTGCTTGTTCCTGATATCGCCCTCATCATTGAAATTGGCATAAAACTCCGGCAGTGTACATGCGCTTCCCGCAGGCGTGTACGGCAGACTGAACTTCTTGACCATGCTTCTCGGAATGTCGTATCGCGCGCGAATGTTGACGCTCCTGAATGGAAAAGTATTGGTTTGCGCCGGATCGTAAGGAATCGCGAAAATAAACTCCTTCATCTGCGGTCCGTTCGTCGGATAGAACATGTTCAGATAGCTGCTTCTGGGCTCCAACGCATACAATCCCGAACCGATCACTTTGTCGCAGGCGGCAATGCAATCGTTATACCGGTTTGTGCCGGTGTAGTACTCGGCGTTCAGGTACAATTTCGCCAGCAAGGCATAGGCGGTCCATTTGTTGGGCCTTCCGTACGTAGTCATGCCCGATACTTCGCTCAGCTTCGGGATCGCTTCCAGGATTTCCTTTTCGATAAAATTAAAAACCTCTGCCCTCGGCGAATTGGTTTTGGGTGCAAAATCACCGTAAGTCGTGTAGATAGGCACATTTCCGAAACTATCCATCATCATGAAATAGGCGAATGCACGTACCATTTTGATCTCCGAAAGGTTCGTCTGTTTCGCTGCTCCGTCCGGCATTTTCTGTTCCAGAATGGAGATCGTCTGGTTGGAAACGCCAATAATGGTCGATAACCAGGTCCAGTGGCCGTTCACATAGCCGTTATCCACGGTCCAGGTGTGCAGATGCAATGTCTGGTTTTGCCCGCCGTCGTACCAGTTTCCTCCCCGTGCGGGCATAATGCCTTCATCGGTGCTGTACGACGCGATCTGATATGCTTCCGCCCCGAAATTCCCTCTCAATGCCACATAAACCGGCCCGGAAGCGGAAACGAATTGTTCATCCGTGCTCGGGAAAACGTCGGTCGTCAGCGCGGTCGTGACCGGCACGTCCAGGTCGTGGCAGGAAAACAGGGTGGTTACCGCCAGCGATGAGAAAAATAGCTTTATGTATGAATTCTTCATGATCCTGCTTCGATGTTAGATGGATATGTTCAGACCGAATAGAAACGTACGGGTCTTCGGATAGAAGTTGTTATAGTCAACTCCCGGAGCGATCCCGCCTTGGTTCACCTCCGGATCAACACCCGTGTATTTGGTGATGACAAACAAATTATTGACGGAAGTATAAACCCTCAGATTTTTGACAAATGGCCCCAGCTTCTTGAAATTGTAGCCGAGCGTAGCATTGTCGAGCCTCACAAAACTTCCGTTTTCGACGAAGCGCGACGAGTAAGCGTAAGCATTGAAATCACTCACCGGCTCATTGGCCGCATCCACGAGGATATTGGAATACTGGGCAGTGCTTGGTCTGAACAGGTCGGCGCGGGTCGCATTGAAGATTTTGTTCCCGAATACACCTCTTACAAATACGTTCAGATCAAAGTTTTTGTACCTCAGGCTGTTCGTCCAGCCCATCATCAACTTTGGCTGCGAGCTACCCAGGTAGTGATAGTCTTTTCCAACAACCGGCGTGGTCGTCAGGCTACCGTCTGCAGCCACGAATTGGGACACACCGCTTTCATTTTTTCCGGCGTACTGGAACGAGAAGAATTGTCCCAATGGGCGGCCCGCTTTCAGGATCTGGAGTGACCTTCCCGACTGACCGCCGCCCTCGGGACGCGACAGCAATACGGAGTCGCCGCCCGCAAACAGGGGATTGGTAAGGCTGGTGATGACGTTTTTGTTGTGCGCAAGATTGATTCCGCTCGTCCAGCTGAAACTAGCCTTGTCCACCACTTTTGCGCTAAGGTTAAACTCAACTCCCTTGTTATTCACGCTTCCGCCATTCGCTACAATACTTCCCGATGGCACCAGGATCGGATCCACCGTATAGGAATAAATCATCCCCGTGGTGTTCTTCTCATACACTTCAAGCGAGCCATTTACCCGGTTTCCCAGTACAGCAAAGTCGAGACCGACATTGGTTGTGGCCGTTTTCTCCCATTTCAGGTCGGCGTTCTCCGACTTCGTCGGACCATAAGCACCTGTGAGCGAACCATTATAGTAGTAGGTACCCAAAGCCCCGGAGATAAATTGTGCCGTGTAGGCATTGAATCCGGTTGCATTGCCGGTAACGCCATAGCTGGCCCTCAGTTTTAGGTCGTTGAATACATTCTGGCTTTCCATGAAACTTTCCTGGCTTATTCTCCACGCCGCGCCTACTGATGGGAAATATCCCCACTGATTATTGGCGCCGAACACCGAGCTGCCATCTCTTCTGACCGACCCTTGCAGCAAATACTTGCTTTTGTAGTTATAGTTAAATCTGGCAAAATCGGAAATCAGCTGCGTTTCCTGATAAACCCCATCCGGCCCAAAGCTGATCTGGTAGCCTGCAGTGCCGTACGGATTGCTCAAAGCCAGGTTATTGTAGGTAATGTTATCGACCGGGAAATTGCTGGTAGTCACCTGAAAGCCCTGGCCAACCTTATTGTTCTGCCACGAGTAGCCCACTACCGCATTGATGGAATGATCACCGAATTCCTTGTTCCAAGTCAGGTAAGTTTCCAGGATTTTGCTGGTATTCTGATACGAACTTCTGTTTGCCTGTCCATTTTTACCGAATGATTGAACAGCATGGAAACCCAGGCCCGGATCGGGATTGTCGTACATGTTGTTGTAATTATTCGTAAAATATTTGTTGTAGTAAGTGCCTTGCAAAGAGTTGGTATTCAGGTACGAAATGTCCAGATTGTAAGTCAGCCCGAAAGGCAGCTCTACCTGCGTTTTGAAACTTCCGATGAGATTGTTCGATTTCGTATTCATCTCACTGTTATTGATCATCGCCACCGGATTGTAGTAGTTGGTATTCTGAAAATTTTCAAAATAGGAACCGTCCTCTTTTCTGATCGGTGAAACAGGCAGGTAAGAAGTGGATTGCAGCAATACGGTGTTACGATAAGGAATATCGTTCGCATTGCTATGCGAGTTCGTGACCGAGAAGCCGAATTTCAATTTGTCCTTCAAGGCACGCTGCTCAATCGACAGGCGGCCGATTACACGGGTCAGGTCACTGTTCAGCAGGATACCGTCTTTCTTCACGTAATTCAAACTCGCGGCGTAAGTCGTGTGCTCGCCGCCGCCATTGAAAGACAGGTTATGGTTGGTGGAAACCGCCGTATTTTTCCGGATAGACGATTGCCAGTCTGTATTGGCCCCTTTGTCATCCGCCGGCGTAAAGCCGATGCCGTTTTTGTCCAGAAAAGCTCTCAGCTGGTCCGCGTTCATCATGTCAAGTTTGTTCGAAACCTTCTCGATACCCACATAACCGTTATAGGAAATCTGCATCGTCCCCGCTTTTCCTTTTTTAGTGGTGACCATGATGACACCATTGGCAGCACGGTTACCATAAATGGCCGTTGCGGCCGCATCTTTCAACACATCGATAGAAGCGATATCATCTGGCGCTATGGTAGCAATATCGGCGCCGGGCACGCCGTCGATCACGTAAAACGGCCCCTGCGCACTGTTAATCGTGGACGCGCCGCGCATCACTACCGCTGCTGGCTTATTCGGGTCACCGCTGGCCGTGATGTTAAGCCCCGGCACTTTCCCTTGAAGTAACTGTCCCACATCGGTAATGGCACCATTATTGAGCTCCTCTCTTTTGACCGTACTGACCGCACTCGTCAGATTTTTCCGCGACTGCTGGCCGTACCCAACCACCGCCACCTCATTCAATGTCGTATTACTTTCCGTTAATGAAACCGAAATGTTGGTTTGCTTGCCGACCAGGACCTCCTTGGATTCAAACCCGATGTAGGAAAAAACGAGTACATCCGTATCCGCCACGTCGATCGAAAAATTCCCGTCAGCATCCGTCACAGTACCGAGCTTGCTGGCCTTTACAACGACGGTTACGCCTACGAGCGGCTTTCCGTCCGAGCCCACTACCTGCCCCTTGATTAATTGCACGGCTTTGGGGGTCGGAGTTGCTATCTTAAATCGCTTTTTGGCCTGCAAAACCACTGTTTTGTCTACGATCGAATATTCCAATGGCAGGTTCGCCAGGCATTGGGCCAGCACTTCTTCCAGCGTACTTTCCCGCATGGAAACCGTCACCTTTTCCGACTTCCGGATCAGCTCGGTCTTGTACCAGAACGAGTAGCCGCTCTGTTTTTCAATCTCCTTCAATACCTTTTCCAGCGGCGCATTCTTCGCCAGAATGGTGATCTTCTGCGAAAAGCTGCTGGCGCTTACCTGCATGCAGAATGCGAGCGATATGATAAAGATCAGTTTCATAATCCGAATGGCCCTGATAAAGGGAGAGCAGGGAGGCCCTTCGTGGGCATACGAAGACCCTATCCCCTTTTGGATAAAAGAGTTGTGATTCATACTTTTGTCTTAAGAGTTGGTACTAAACAGTAGGACATTGTTTACAAGTGCCGGGCTCTTGCAGGATCGGGAGCGGTTGCAACGTTCCCGTTCTTTTTTTACCAGAGGCCGGCGAAGGAAGTCGCTATTCGGTCATAGGCAGAGGAGGTTATGGTGTTACAATAATGGTTTTATCTTCAATTCTGAATTTTACCCCGCTCAGCGAGAGGATTTTCATCACACCCGATACATTGGAGTTGCGCGGGAGCCGCCCCGTAAAGTTCTCGCCCCTGCTGTTGCCCTCATACCTTACCTCCACGTCATACCAGCGCGACACCTGCCGCATAATGCTTTCCAGGCTCTCGTCTTCAAACTGGAAATAGCCGTTCTTCCACGAGAGCTCCTTTTCCGTATCCACGTCGTCCACCACGCGCACGCTACCCGTGGCCGTGCTGATCCGCGCCTGCTGGCCGGGGGCAAGCAATGCTTCTCTTGCACCACGTGTCACTTTCACAGCGCCTTCGAGCAATGTCGTCCGCATGATCTTCTCGTCGTCGTAAGCCATTACATTAAAATGCGTCCCGAGCACGGTGATTTCCGTCGCCCCGTTTTTCACGACAAAAGGCATTTGCCGGTTATGCGCCACTTCGAAGTACACTTCGCCGGTAATCTCGACATTTCGCTGCTTGCCGGTGAATGCCGTCGGGAAGCGCAGGCTCGATGCCGCATTGAGCCATACACCGGTCCCGTCGGGCAATACGATGTGGAACTGGCCTCCTTTGGGCGTCGATACGGTATTAAACACCGGCGCATTTTCGATATTCCGGCCCGATTTATACACCAGCTGCCCTTTTCCTGATTGGGTGACGCTCGTACCGCCCTGGCTGGCGAGCAGGCCGTTGCCGGCGCTATCGAGGGTAATGCTCGATCCATCGCCGAGGGTGAGGATGGCCTTGTTACCGCCGGGCGGGATGTCGGCCAGCTGAACTTTCGCGGCTTTTTCCTGCTGCGCCACATTGCGACTGCCGCGATAGCCCGCCCACCAGTACACGCCCAGGCCGATCACCAACGCCGCGGCGACCAGTTTCGGCCACAGCCATGTAATGCCGCCGCCTTGCTCCGGCTCATCCTCTTCCTCCCGCACCGTATCCGCCTCCGGGAAAATATTGGCCAGAATGCGGTCGGAAACAGCCTCGGGCATGGGTTGTTCCGGTTCGAAGCGCTCCCACGCCTGTTCCAGCGCCCGCGCAAAACGCTCGTCGTCCGGATTGAGCCGAACCCACTCGGCCAGTTCCCGTTTCTCCGGCGCGTCCAGCGTTCCGTCGATCAGTTTTCCGATTAAATCTTTGATCCGTTCGTCAAGCATAATATATCTTAGTTCCGGCTACTACCATTATTTAATTTGGCTATCCGGATATTTTTTTCAAGCCAATTGCAAACGATTTACCCCGATTGCCAAATGAAAGACAACCGGCAAAAGGCCAGGGACTAGTCAGGAAGAAAATTTTTTGAATTATTTTTTCAAGGAGAGCAGTATCACTGCGACGAGCAGCGAATCGGCGTGGCGGCGGAGCTGGGTGCGAATGGTCGCCATGGCTTGCACAATGTGGTTTTTAACCGTATTGGGGGATATTTTGAGCAGGTCGGCGATTTCTTCATGACTTTTCCCCTCCTCCCGGCTCAGGCGGTATACGGCCCGCTGCTGGGGCGGCAAAGTACCCACCACCGATTGCAAAACCTCCTCGACCTCCCTGGCGGCCAGCATTTCATGTGCATTGTTGTTCCCGGGCTCTCCATCCCTGAACATTTCGGAAACAATGGCTGTCTCGTGCGCCACGCGTTTGAAATGGTTGAGCACATGATTCCTGGACATCCTGAAAATGTAGCTGCCGAAGTTATCGATCGACGCGAGCGAGACGTGATCCGCCCAGAGTTTCATGAAAACATCCTGAACAATATCCTCGGCCAGCATTTCGGAGCCGGTAAGGCGGAGCGTGTAGCCGAAAAGCTTGTTTTTGTAGCGATGAAAAAGCGATACAAACGCCGCCTGACTCCCATGCGAGGCAGAGAGTACCAGGTATTTGTCGCTATCCGAATAAGTCTCACTCAAATCTCAAACAGAACTAATAATCAATAAGTAACCAGTCAGCAATATATTGTTTGGAAAATTACAAAAATTTAAGTAAAAATTTGTTGGGTGTGTTAGGTTGCCGAAGAAAAAGATGGGTTGGGAGGCGATGGGTAACTTTGGTTCATTGAAATATACAGTTTGAAAAATACTTCTATCCGTTGATACGTACGGCATTCATATCATGCTGCTGTCCTCCATTTGAGGCACTAACTTAGAAGCAGCTTAGAACAGGACGAAGATTACCTCCCCACACACGAATGAAAACTCCAACTATCAAAATTTACGGCAACAAATTGTTTCCCAATCGGGAAATTTATATCTTTAACTGAATTTGCGGATGAAGCCAAACTACGAAATACAATTATTGCCGGAAGCTGTCGAGTTTTTAGAGGCTCTGGACGATAAAACGAGAGAGAAGATCTATTATAATATCAGAAAATCTCAATCTGTAAATGACAACGAGCTTTTCAAAAAACTTAACGACTTCATTTGGGAATTCAGGACGCTATACAATAGCAAGGCATATCGACTTTTTTCATTTTGGGACAAAATTGATGGTAAGGAAACGTTGGTTGTGGCGACACATGGTATTCTAAAAAAGACGCAGAAGACGCCGCCAAAAGAGATTAAGAAAGCTGAGGAAATCAGGAGACAGTATTTGGACAACAAAGCAAAATGAAATAGTTATGAATAATAAATTTAAAACCGTTTCGCTTGATACAATGATTGACAAGCACATCGGAGAACGTGGAACAGAAAGACGGGAGGCTTTTGAAAACGAGCTGAGAATTGACTTGCTGGGCCACGCAATAAAACAAGTAAGACAAGAGCGCAATCTAACCCAGGAGCAATTAGGAGAACTTGTAGGCGTGCAAAAAGCCCAAATTTCTAAAATTGAGAATAGTGTAAAAAATGCAAGGTTGGAAACGATTCTTAAAGTATTTGATGCATTAGGGGCAAAAGTGAATTTTAATGTAGAAGTCAATCCTAAAAAATTGGCTTCCTGACGATCACCTCCCATACCAACCTCCCACACACACATGAAAACCACCCTCTCCCACCTCCCAAAATCCAAACAAGATCAACTAAAAGCTCTCACCCAAATAGTCCTGGACAAGGTACCGGCTGAAATGATCATCCTTTTTGGCAGCTATGCACGTGGGGAATGGGTTGAGGATTATCAGGAGAAGTATGAGTATGTGAGTGATTTTGACATTCTCGTCATTACCAAGGACAGGATTTCCGCCAAACGGGACAAAAAATGGCGGAAACTAGACAAGGAGTTGGCTGGAAATAAAGACATTACGAGAACCAGCATTATCCAGCATAGCATCGGGTTTGTAAACGATAAGATTGAAACGAATAGCTACTTTTTTGTGGATATTTTGAAGGAAGGAATTCTGCTTTTTGATTCTGAAAATTTTAAGTTATCCGAGCCGAAAAGCATGAACCCGGAGGAAAGGCAGAAAAAAGCCAAAGGGCATTTTGGGAATTGGTTTACCTCAGCAAGCCATTTTTTAGAGGGGTTTGAAATGTACTTCCAGAAAGGAGAGGATAACTTAACATATTATAAAGAGGCTGCCTTTTTGTTGCATCAAACCACTGAAAGGTTGTATACCTCCATCCTCCTTGTTTTCACCGATTACAAACCAAAAATTCACGATATTGAGGAGTTAGGAAATCAAGTCGGAAAACTCCATCCTGACTTCGCAACCGTTTTTTCAAGAAGTACGCCCGACGAAGAGCGGCTGTTTCAACTTCTGAGAAAAGCGTATATAGACGCCAGATATGAAATTCATTACAAAATCGAAAAAGCAGAATTGGAATACCTGGGCGAGCGCGTGAAACTGCTGAAAGAACTTACCGAACGCATTTGCAACAAACGCATCGCGCAATTCACAAAAGAGTGAAGCCAAAACCAATTCTTGGCTTCTACTCTCAGATCACCTGCGTAGTTGCGTTAAATCGGACGAACGATTACTACGGCTCCCTTTTTAACGCTTAGCGTGGTAACATAGCCGTTGCCCGCCTTCCGGCTTTTCACCTGCATGCCCGGTACTTTGACAGGAACGCTGGTCCGCAGCTGGCAGGGCTGGCCGCTGAGGGACTTGATACGCGCCTGTTTCAATTTTCCGTCTGTCCAGGCAATATCGATCTCAAATCCCGACCGGGCTTTCAGACCACTCACCTGGCCTTCCTTCCAAGCGGCGGGAAGCGCCGGCAGAATCGCTACCTCCGACAAATGGCTCTGGACGAGCATTTCGGCCATCCCGGCGGTACCGGCAAAATTTCCGTCGATCTGGAACGGCGGATGCGCATCGAAGAAATTGGGATAGGTTCCGCCGCCCGAATTGCCTTTGGAGTTATCGGTGTATCGCATGAGTTGGCGGATCAGCTTGTAAGCGTGATCTCCGTCCAGTAACCGCGCCCAGAAATTGATCTTCCAGCCTTTACTCCAACCTGTACCCGCGTCGCCGCGCACTTCCAGCGTCTTTTTGGCAGCTTCGAAAAACTCCGGCGTTTCCGTGGAAATCCGGTGCCCGGGGTGTAATGCAAACAAATGCGAGACATGTCGGTGGAGGGTGTCGGTCTCTTCAAAATCCTTGTACCACTCCTGTAACCTGCCCCTTTTATCGATTTTGAGCGGGTAAAGCTTCTTGCGTTTTTCAATCAGCAGGTTCCTGAATTCGGTGTCCGTCCCAAGCACCTGACCGGCATCGATGAGGTTCGAAAAAAGGTCGTGAACAATGGAAATATCCATGGTAGTAGCGACCGAAACCGCTGCCTCCCCACCTTTGGGGTCTTTAAAAAGATTCTCCGGGGACGTGGAAGGGGCCGTTACCAGATAACCGTCGGCGTCCTCTACCAGCCAGTCGAGCGTAAAGATAGCGGCCTGCTTCATCACCGGATAGGCTTTGTTTTTGAGAAAATCCTTATCCTGCGTGAACCGGTAATGCTCCCAGAGATGCTGGCAAAGCCAATCGGCACCCATAAACCAGTTGGCCCACACCGGGTCGCCGTCGCCCACATTGCCCACCGGGTTCGACTGGCCCCAGATATCCGAATTGTGGTGCGCTACCCAGCCTTTTGCCCCGTAAAACTCCTTCGCCGTCGTTGCGCCCGTTTTGGAAAGGTCCTGGATCCAGGTCAGCAGCGGTTGGTGCATCTCCGACAGGTTGGTTACCTCGGCAGGCCAGTAGTTCATCTGGGTATTGATGTTGATCGTGTAGTTGGAGCTCCACGGTGGCCGCATTTCCTTGTTCCAGATTCCCTGCAGGTTGGCAGGAGGCCCGGCCGGGACGCCGGGTAGCGCCGGCCGCGAGGAAGAGATCAGCAGATAGCGACCGAACTGGAAGTAAAGCCGTTCCAATCCAGGGTCATAGGCACCCTTCGAATAGGATTTCAAACGTTCGTCGGACGGTAAAAGCGTATTTTGATTAACACCCAGCGTGTCTTTGATATTGAAAGTGACCCGGTTAAAAAAAGACTTAAAATCCTTCAAATGATCCGTTTTGAGCTGATTGTAGCTCTTTGCCACTGCCTTTTGCATAAAGCCGGCAGCGAGTGCCTTCTCGTCTTTACCTTCGCTATCGGGACATTTATCGAAACCATTGAAACTGGTCGCGGCAGAAAGGTAGATAACCACCTCGGAAGCACCCTTCACCTGAATGCCGGAGGATGATACGACAACCTCCCCGTCTTTGTTCACTGCCTTGATCCTGAACTGAAACCGCATGCCGTTACAGCCGGTAGTATCTTCATACACGATCGGCTGCCGGCCCGGCGGGTTATAGTAGTTCGGATCCACGTGCGCAGGTGCTTTCCCGCTCACCACGAGCTCATTGGCCTTCGAAACGTCAATCTGGTAGCGCAACTTGCTGCTTGCCGACACCTGGAAGTTCAGCTGTCCGGCCTTGCTTGCGGACAAGCGAATGGCAAGGATATTGTCGGGAGCCGAGGTGAGAATTTCCCGCTTATACTCGACGCCGTTCACGGTAAAAACCGTGTTCGCCAGTGCATTGCCGATATGCAGATCACGGTAATAGCGATCAGGTTTGGCACCCATGAAATCCTGGATGATTTTTAGGTCACCCATCGGCATATACGATTCGGTGTACAAACCCTGCATTTTTTTCAGCAACGCATTGGCCAGTTGGTAGTCCTGGTTTTCAAGTAATGCTTTGCGAACCTGGGGAAGGTAGGAAGCTGAGCCTGGGTTGACATTCGTTTTAACAGGTCCACCCGACCACAGCGTGCTTTCGTTCAGCTGGATCAGCTCCTCTTCCACCCCACCAAAAACCATAGCGCCTATATGCCCGTTCCCGACCGGCAATGCTTCTATCCATTCTTTGGCTGGCTGGGCGTACCAGAGTTTCAGCGAATCAGCTTTTTGAGCAACGACTGCCGGAATGCACCAGCCCGAAATAGCCACCGAGAGGGCTATTCTTTTAAGCGCGATTTTCATCGGTTAAGTGATCTTTTGTTTAAAAATCCTGAAATCGGGCACGTTTTACTGCCGTTACCCGTAAAAGGTGACCAACTTAACACAATGATTCCTGTATAGAAAATGCCGGGCCGATAATGCTGAAATTTCTTAATCCATTTCCATTCTCTCCCGGGGGCGATGTAGCTTCACTTATTTATACAATATCCTGATCTGAAGACCTATGGACGTAAATTTCAAATTGCGGCTCGTAACACCGCCGATGGGATATCGAAGCTGCGGCTCTATTACCACGGAGCTCCCTGCTGTTACCTTCTTTTCTAGGATGATTGACGCGTTCAAATAGGCCGCCGGCGTAAAAACAGCCCCGCTTCTCCGACCTGCGAAAGGCTCCTCCTGCTTTGATACCAACTCCTGAACTTCCCTGACTTCCCCATTATGAAGAGCCAGCGTAGTAGTAATTATTTTATCCTTTTGATACAATTCTTTAAAATGCTCGCCCCAGGATAGGGACGACGACGCACCCAAGAGCCCCGATAAGCTAAATTTTGGATTGTTATGAAGCCTTACCTGAAAATCAACCGGGATTTCAAGGTCCCACCAGCGGTAGTCGCCCCGGTTCAGCCACCTGACTGCATTTTCATTGAATACCGGATTTGTGTTGCTCACGTACACGTGTTCGCGCATGAGGGCCAGGCCACCTCGCAGCGAGAGTTTGGTACTAATGGGAAATGTGGCAAAAATAGCTGGCCCCAACGTAAATCTGTTTTCGGAAGGTTGGGCATAGTTGGCCCGCATGGCAGGCCCCATACTCAGCTGAAAGCCACGACGGATTCGTCCGGTATCCCCAGGCGTGTTCAATTCACTTGTTTGAATGGACGGTAATCCCAAATTCACCACATATAACAAGGGCCCTCTGCTGGTCAACGCTTTTGGAGGCGACTGGAAATCGGGGCCGGGGATGAACGAAACGGTTTCAGGGCTATTGTACGAAGTCCCTGAAAGAGAAATTACCGGAGCGGCGTCCGGCAGTTTGGCACTTGCTTTATTTGGAATAATCGCAGCTATCCCGCCCACAGCATCCGTTTTGTCGGCGTTTCTTTGAAAGTCGGTTCCCTGCGGTTTCCGGCCCCTACTCCTGGCGGATTTGCTAGTTTCAACTTCCGCATCGGGCTTTTGAGTGGCAGAATTGGATTTTTTCGATTGTTGTGTTACCCTGTTTCCAGGCACCAGAAAAACCCAGGAACCGATCAAAGCACCTAAAATGAATATGATCAGCATACCGACACCTAGGGCGCCGGCAAGTTTCCGGTCCCTTTCTTTTTTGAGACGGTGTTTTTCAAACAGATGCCAGGAATCATCCGGAAAGTCGCTTTCGAACCCGGCCAGCTTGTCCCTTATTTTCCGAAACGCTTCGTCATTCCCCATATCGGCTTCCAAATTTTCGTTGTAACATCAACGACTTTATCCGTTGCTTTCCGCGTGTCAGATAGGTCCTGCTGGTGGCTGCGGGAAACCCAAGCATCTCTCCTATCTCCTGGTGGCTATATCCTTCGATTTCATACAGGTTAAAAACCAGTCTCTGGCTCTCCGGAAGTTCCTGCAACAATTTGATAATCTCTTCCGCAGAAAGTTTGTCGATTATATCCTCGCCGATCATCATATCTTCCCCGGCAATGTCGGTGGTGACCTTTTCCAGCCGTCGCCGCTCCTTACGGTAGTGGTCAAGCGCGGTATTGACAACAATTCTCCGAAGCCAGGCCCTGAAAACAAGGATTTCCGGGGTGATCAGAATATTTTCAAAGACTTTCAGGAAACTATCGTTCAAAATTTCCCGGGCTTGATAATCCGAATTGGAATACCTCAAACAAATACCCATCACATATCCGTAAAAATGCCTGAACACCTTTTCCTGACAACGCGCATCTCCACGTCGACAGCCTTCGATCCATTCCGATTCCAGAAAATGTTGCAGAACAAGGGTATTCAAAGTAGGAAAAAATTTAATCGCCCGATGCCTGGTATGGGCAGCGGGCGCGATTACCTTGCTTTTTACAAATTCGACACGCTGCCGTTCTCGTCGACCACTTTGTCGGCCACCTTGGACCCATTGGACACCATCACGGCAAAATCAGTTGGATTAAAGGAATCGCCTATCAATTTTTTAAGATCAACCTGCAACGTGTATGCCCCTTTAGGCTCGCAGGCGTCGTTGTTGCTTTCATTGGCTACCACCAGTCTGATCTGCTGCGGATAAGATTCGAAGATCAATCCGTCCCATATTGTTTTGAAGTCATCCGCCGAACAGCCGCCCTTCACATCGATGGCCAGCATGTTTCCGGTAAGTACAATTTTCGAGATTTCGAAAGGAACGCCTTTTGAATCTGACCGGCTCTTCATGATCCGTTCGTAATCACCGTTCAGGTCACTGCCCGGGTCGGGCTTTACATTTTGATTGTCATGATTACAAGCGGAGAATGAGAGCAACGACAGCAACAACATTCCTTTTCCAAACAGTCTGATATTTTTCATGGTTTGCAATTGATTTGATTTCAAACACATGACGTATCAGTGGAAGTAAACGCTACAGTGGGTAGGCAAACCTCACCGGAAATCCGGGGTCACAGGGATTCAATATATGCCTTGATCAGTGCTATCCCGGCTGAATCCGGCACTGTGGCCCCCAACTTCGGCATACGAATATTCTTGTTGGTTGATTGTATCCGGTGGAGAATATCGTTCCTGCGTGCGTGGATGCGCGTGTCTGCGAACGGCAGCGCGTAGTCGAGCAACAGACGGGTGTTCTGCGCTAAACCTTTGGTGGAGTGGCAATGGGCGCAATTGACGTCCAGGTAGGCCCTGGCTCGTTGCGCGAGCGTATAGGAAGGGTTTTGCCAGTCTGGCAACGTGGTTTGCTGGTCAGCGGGTGCCAATTTCATGATACCGGTTTTCTGGAAATACGAAAGCTGGTTTTCATGGCCCGAATGGCCTTCCAATGGTATATTCAGGTTTCGGGCTTTCGGTCCGATGGGTGTCACCGATTGGTCGGAACGATGGCAACCCGAACATTCCGCGGAGGAAGGAATATGATATAAAATGGTTTTTCGGATGCCCAGCTCATTCACCCAGCTCACTGGCTTGTCTGTTCCGGCATCCAGCAAAAACGCGTCAGTCTGCGCTTCGTCCCACTCATAGGTACCCACATTCCATTGGCCCTTAATTTTTATCAGAATGCGTGTCTCTATCAGTTGCTTCCCGGCCGTCGTATCTCTTTTGTCTGAGTAATAGAAAAAGGTCTTGACCAGCATCGAACTGTCTGGAAAAACGGGATTACCGAATTGATCGAAAGAAAGATGTGTGCCTTGGGGCAGATAAAGCAGGCGCTGTTTTTCGGCATAATCGGTGAAAAGCGGGGTCGCCAGCCGATAAGTATGAAACCGGGCGGTCGGCAATCCAGCTCCAACGTTTTGGAATATATTATAATCCGACAACCTCGTGGGCAGCGTTGCCGAATTGGCAATGGGTTTCAGGTCATTGACGTCACATGAACTGATTACGTTGGCAATGCCGAGGAGCAGGAAGACGGTGTGCTTGATCAGGATTGTTTTCATGGCTCTTTTATGTTTAATCACGTCAGTTTGCGGTGCCAGTCTACCCGGTAGCCATAGATCCAGTCCATTTTTCGGGCTTCCAGTTTAACGAACAGGGGGAGTAGCAAGTCGCGGAAAAACTGTTGAAAGCGGTTAGGAACGGTTTTGCTGTCTCCAACTTTACGGGCCTGACGGATAATGGTTTCCACCCGTGCCTGGCGCAACGACTGGAAACGGGCAAAGGCAGTGGGCAGATCAGCGAAATCCCGGATACACTGCGCCAGCACCAGCGTGTCTTCCAGCGCCAACGAAGCACCCTGGCCAATATGCGGGGCTGTCGCATGGGCTGCATCGCCTATCAGGCAAACGCGCCCCTGATGCCATTGCGGTAAATTTGGTATGTCGTAAATCGGGTAAATGTCGATGGAATGCGCCGCCCGGATAATAGATGTGATGGGTTCAGGGTCGTTCTCGTGTAATGCCAGCAATCTGTTTTTCAGATCAGCCAGTTCCGGTCCTTTCAGCTCATTGCGAAGCGGTTCGGCAGTTTGACCGATGTTGTTGAACCACCAGATTTCTCCGTTATTGGAAACGGCATAGGCGAAGAACGCGCGCTCGCCAAATGTCATATGGATGGCGTCGGTAGAAAGCGGGAAGCTGGTCAGGCGGGTAATCCCTCCGGTAGACAACAAACCGGTGTATTCCGGCTTGGGTACATTTGGGAAAAGCGCCTTGCGAACAGCCGAATGGATGCCGTCGCAACCGATCAACAAATCCCCCTCGGCTGTGGAGCCGTCCGCGAAATGGGCTGTTACCATTCCGCCTTCTCCATCTTGCATGACCGAAACCAGGCGTTTGCCAAATTCGATACCGATACCGGCCTCACGGGCGGCCCTGCGCAAGGCGCCATTGAGAAAGTTCCGTTTCAGTTGAATGGTCTGACTGCCGTAGCGGGAAAGCTGGTCAGCATTATCAATCACGCCAATGGGTTTATTCCGGGCATTGAAAAACCGGATACTGCCAGATGTACAATCCGCCTGGATCTCATCCAATGCGACATATTCCTTTAAAATGTTGAGTCCATTGGGGGAAATACCGAGAAAAGCACCCCCATCGTCCGCATCGGGTTTTGCCTCGTAGATGACAGACGCTATGCCAATTTTTTTCAGGGCAAGTGCCATAGCGGGGCCTGCAATACCGCTGCCAATAATAATTGCTTTCATATGGATATGATGCTTTGAAGAATGATGTGCGTCGCTCTTAAGACCGTCAGGCTTGAGAAAGCGCATTGCGAGTCTCGCTCCCAATTCTATTGAGTGGGATCAGAGCGAACGAGAGTAGCGTAAAAATCGCAACGCGGATCACGTTCAGAGTTCGCCATAATGCTGCCTTTTCTTGCAGAGTCTGGTTGATCGTCGCACTAAAAGGTGTCTGTTGAAAAGAAATGATGACAGGTGCGAAGTAAAGCAGCGTCCAGGCCCGCACTATCATATGGATTACAAGGACAACAATCAATACACGGCGGCGCGGCGCTATTTTCCAGTTAAGTAGGAGCGCTGCCAGAAACGTCAGCTCGTGCAGGGAATGAGCCACGATCCAGAAACTCTTGAAATCCAGCCCAAATTGCCCCTGAAATAAATGCAACGACGCCGGGGGTGCAGCGGTCCAGACGGGAACAAGGACAGCCGTTTCAAATAACTGGGCTCCGTTTAGCAACAGGTAGGCAACTGTCGTAATCAACAGCGATTGATCAGCGGCTCGGCTATTAATTGATAAAGCATTTAAAGAAATCCCCACGGTTATTACATCGATTTAGTTATTAATTGACTAAAATTAGATCGAAAAAGATATAAAAACAACGAAACCGATTATTTTATTTAACTTTCCGACAAAATCGATTAATTATGAAGCCAGTTGTTGAGCTGATCAGCGAATGGGATTCTTATCAGGAAACCCATCCCGATGCGACAGTATCGGATTTTTGCAAGCATTATATAGCCAAGGTGGAGATCGAAAAGGCGCCGGAAAGGCTCTTTTCGGGTTTGGAGCCGCCTGATCAGACGGCGACAGTTGCTAAATTGGTAGGCAGGCTAGGCACCATGCTTACAACCTACTCCAAGTTAGCATTGAAAGAGGGCGACGAAGTGGAACTTGACGCATTCTACTGCCTGAATATGATTTTTCATCAGGGGGAAGCCCGAAAAATTGATGTGATCAGTTACAACTTTTTCGAGCAAACCACCGGTATCGACTTATTGAACCGGTTAAAAAAAGCGGATTATATCTCCGAGCGGACCGACCCTTCGGACAAGCGGGCTAAGCTGGTCCAACTCACCGATACGGGAAAGCAATTACTTTTTTCCCTCTATCAGCGGCTTTACTTTCCGGCCTACCTGCTGTTTGGAGAGATGTCAAAAGTGGACATTCAATTGATGCTTAGCTTGCTGGGACCAATTGAAACGAAGCATGGGAAAATACTGAGCGAGAACCGAACCAGAGGTTTTAACGATTTGCTGGTCGAGGCGCTGGGGGCCGAAACACTGAACGAGCTAAGGAAATATCAGGAAAACCAGATTGTGCGATTTGCGGCGAAAAAAGAGGAAACAGGATATTCCGGAAAGGAATAAAGCTCCTTCACTCAAACAAATCATTCGTCAACAACTGACTTTGGAGTTCATTGTTGAAACGGTACAGGTAAGGTGCTTTATTGGCAGCCCCGGTGTATTTCTTCTCCAGACGTTCCAGGACGTTCAGGCGCAGAATGCGTTTGGGAAAGTTGTTCTGCGCAAAACGTTTGTCAAAAATAGCCTCATAAAGTTCCTGGATCTCCTGCATCGTGAACGTCTCCGAAAGCAGATTGAATGCATTTAATTTCTGGTCGACTGTAAGCCTTAGCGTCGTGAGCGCATTTTCCACGATCTGGTTATGATCCATGATCATCGGAGGCAATTCCTTGACAGGATACCATTCGATCGATACGTCAAGGTCCGTCTTCTGCGGAATGACCTGGCTCATATCTACCAGCGCATAGTAGCCAATGGATATGAAACGCCGGGTAAACCAGTCATAGTCCATTCGGCTCCGTTGCCCTTCGGCCAGTGGGTTGTTGAACAGATCAGCATTCTGCTCTATCATCCTGTCGAGGAAATCCCTGCTATTCCGATTGGCCTTTCCCATCACCTGAAATTGTTCCAGATACACATCCTTGATACCCGTGCGCGCATGAAGTATCCGCCTGGCCGCGTCATCCGTGTCCTCATCCTGGTAGACAAAACCGCCGGGCAGTCCCCAAAAATCACCTTTAAAAGAAAGTTTAGGCACCAGTACTTTCAGCTGCCGGTTCTGGTACCCCAGAATGACGCACTCAACCGATACCTGTTCAATATAATTCTTGTCACTTACTGTTTCCATGTAGCATTTTGTCCATTTAAAGTACCCCGGGCATTCCACCGCGACGACGGCTGCGGAGGTCCCAAATATACAGATTTGCGCGTATTATCTGCTATTGTAGAAAATATCCGCCAATTTCTCATTTACCCATCTCATTTCAAATCAGAAGTCGCTGGTAAATATGAACACAGAACGTCTCGCGGCCAGTCCATTTCTTTAATTAGTTCAAGATATAGTCGAGCGCTGACGACACATTCAAGCAACGTCCCTTAAAAGGCGAAGGCAAGTTTAGTAAAAAAAATGTAGGCTCCCAGTGACTAGGATGGCAGCATCGAAAATTGGAATAAAAGCAAAAAAAATATTATCTATTTATGTAGATAATAATAATATTTTACCTCTATATTTGTGAAGTAATATATGATACAATATATACGCATTGAAATAAGTAGCTTCCAATCATGCTATTATGACATGGCTGGACTTTTTAAAATCCCCCAGCCTTTCGCTCGGAAGTCTGCCGGTATTCTCTGCTGATTGGTGGATTCACTGAGCTGTTTGTCTGCGTCAGGAAGAATAAGCAAGAGCATGTTTCTGGTGGCGGTCGACAGGGTATTTAATGGAAAAACATGGGTAAAACGCGGTGTTTCAGAAACGAAACATCATGGAAAAATACAACCCGTTCAATACCATACTTCGGACAAAAGCAATTACTTGATTTGTACACAATAACCGATTTATAGATGAACAGACAATTCTACCTTCCCCGGCCTGAAAAGATATTCCGGCCGCTCTTTGGACTTGCGTTCCTATTCGTTTTCAGTTGTCAGGTTGCGTTAGCTCAGTCGTCGGTTCACGGAAAGGTGGCCGATGGAAAAGGAGAAGCCCTTTTGGGCGTCAGTGTAAAAGTGAAAGGTGCCGCGCAGGGTACGGTTACCGATGGTTCGGGCAGTTATCAGCTTTCGAACCTTAGCCCGTCCGCGACGCTGGTGTTTAGTTTTATTGGTTTTTTACCCAAAGAGGTAGCCGTTGGCTCCCAGACGACCATTGATGTGACGCTCACAGAAAGCCCTGCCAGTCTGGACGAAGTGATCGTAACAGGGGTGTTCGATAAGCGGAGCCGGATGGAATCCTCGGTCGCGATATCCGTTCTTCCCTCGAAGCTCATTCAAATGCAGGCCCCGCTGAGTGCGGCCGATCTATTGCGGAATGTGCCGGGCGTGTACGTCAATGCATCGCTGGGGGAAATCCGCAACACGGTCAGTTCCAGGGGCGTGAATGTGGGCGGGAACGATGTATCCAATGGGTATTACTATGTTTCGATGCAAGAGGACGGCCTGCCCGTAACGAACGCCACCTATGGAAATTACGGCCCGGATTTCTTCCTCCGGCCAGACCTCACATTAGGCAAATTGGAAGCCGTCCGGGGCGGTACAGCGTCGATTCTCGGTAACAATGCGCCAGGTGGTATTTTCAATTATGTATCCAAAACAGGAGGCCAGACGTTCGGGGCGCAGGCGCGGGCCAAATTCGGGCTGGAAGGCAATGGCCGAAACCCCTATTACCGGGCCGATGTCAATGTTGGTGGCCCGCTGGGCAGCGACAAGACGCTCACCTTTAACATGGGGGGCTTCTGGCGGCAGAACAACGGTGCCCGCTATCCGGGGTATCCCATGAATAATGGTGGCCAAATCAAAGCCAATGTGGCGAAACACTTCAAAAAGGGCTCATTGAAATTGTACGCCAAATACCTGAATGACCACAATTCGTGGTTTGAACAGTTGCCGACCGTCGATTTCAAAAACCCTCATCTCGCGCCTGGGGTCAAGCAAACAAGCTCGGTACTGATCCCCCCTGTTTCAGCCGACTACACCATCAACCAGACAGGCGAGCGGGGTACTTTTGATTCGCGGGACAAGATTCACTCGAAAGACCTGGCCATCGGGCTCAATTTCGACCATAGTTTCGGCAGAGGATGGACGCTCGACAACAAGGTCCGATATTCCTACAAAACGTCCTATTGGAACACGACCTCCATTCCATACCCGTTTGCGATTGATAACGTGACCTTCTACGGGGTGAACAGCCTGGCGGGAAAGCTCGGTACGTATTCGTTCCGGGACCTGGCCACCGGTACTGAACTGGCCAATGTTACCCAGGGCATCAACTTCGTGAACGGGGCACCCGCCGGACTTAAATTTACCGTCAACAGCAGCAACTTGCCCGGGGAACAGATCCAGAAAAACTCCCTGCTGTTCAATCCGCTGATCGTGTTTGATAACCGCGTAAAGGAAACCATCGACCAGCTTACCCTGACCAAACGGCTTAGCCACATGAGTTTTACGGGAGGTCTGTATTATGCGCATGCCAGTGTCAGCCGGCGCAATCCGAACGGAGTCGGCAGCATGTTCGGGCTCATGGTAAGCCCGCGTCCACAACCGACGGCCATCGTTTATACCGACATGCAGGGAAAGGTGTACCAGGTTACCAATCCGCAGGGCATAACGGGCGGCTCGGGCAGAAGTGTCGCCACCAATATCTTTGACCTCACCCAAAATCAGTTGGCGGGTTTCTTCGGCCACAACTGGGAAATGTCCGATAAACTGAACTTCGACTGGGGCATTCGCTTCGAACGTATATGGGTAAGAGGCAGCAATCAGATCGCCTCGGCAACGACTTCCACCGACGGGGGAACGGACAAAAACCCACTGACATTATATGACAACATGGGCGGAGCCGTAACCTCGACCCTGGGCTATAACAAATCAGTCAAAACGATCTCCTATTCGGCGGGCCTGAATTACAAATTCAATGATCAGCTTGCCGTGTACGCCCGGTATTCGCAGGGCCGCAAAGCACCCGATCTGGGTATCTATCTCAATGTACAGTCTTCGGTCAATGCCGATTACCTCAACCCGATCGCCCAAAGCACACAGCAATATGAAGTGGGTTTCAAAGCCAAAAAAGACCGGTTTTCGCTCTTCGTTACCCCGTTTTACAGTCTGCTGGGCAAAGTACCACAGCAGGCGCTCGGGCAGGAGTCAGCCGAGCTGACCTCCACCTACACGACCGCCGTTCTTTACAACAAGTTTAAAACCGTGGGCGTCGAAATTGAAGGGACTTACAACCTGACCAAACAACTCAGCGTCAGGGCTGTGGCAACGTTCCAGAAATCAACGGCAGTCGATTTCAATACCTGGGTACTGAATGGCAACGGCAAGGCGGACGATCAGATTCAAAGTTACTCAGGCAACGAAACCGACTATTCGCCCCGCCAGATCCTGCGCATTTCCCCGACCTATACCTCGGACAAAATCTACGGCTCGATCGACTGGTCGTATATGGGCAGGCGGGCAGGCAACGTTGCAAACGTATTTTACCTGCCAGGCTTCGACCAGACCAATCTGAACCTGGGTTATAACGTCTCCCGCAGGTTACAGATTCAGGCCAATGTCAATAATGTATTCTATCAAAACGGCATTATGGGCTGGTCCGCACCGGGCGGGTTTCCGGCTTCGCTGAACACCCAGGGCTTCACGAAGGCCCAGATGGAAGGCAATCCCAATGCCGTATTTTTCACATTGAGCCTGCCCCCAAGGTCTTATTTCCTGACAGCAACCTACACTTTTTAAGCTAAAACCATTACAAACGGGCGACAATCCCCTCAAAACCCGGTCAAAAGGCGAATGCTGGTTGTACCATCCATTTCACAATCCTGTTATAAATCAAACCAAATGTTTAAAATGAAAAAGTTAAGTCATCTGATGTGGGCTTGCAGCGTAGCGTGCCTGCTGCATTTCCCGACCGTCAGCAAAGGGCAGAAGGCTCCCGATAAGCAAACCAATTACGCGCTTACGCCCAAACTTCCTCCCCCGCCCAGGCCCGAACCATTCAAAGTCTCGACCATCCCCTTGCCCGCCAGCGTGCTGGACGCGGTGTTGGTCAACTACCTGCCCGATGCCCAACACCTGATTATGGAGGTCACGCTGGTTGGCGCGAAAAAATCGAACCTGGCGGTTATGAAAGACGACGGCACAGGTTTCAAATGCCTGACGTGTGATCTGCCGGAAAACATTGGTGGAGAAATGCCGGTACCGCTGCCCGATGGCAAGCGCGTTTACACGCCAACCGGCATTCTGGAATGCAGCCCGTCTATCCTGGATTGCAAGCAAGCCCGGATCCTGCCCCTGACCTACCCTACCGTCCCGGGAGGAAAAACGATCGCCCGTATTGCCAGTAACATGTCGCAGGACGGCATTCACGTGGCTTATACCCTTCTGGTAGCCCGGCCATTGCCGAGCGCCCTGGTACTTGTAAGCGAACTAACCCGCGTTTCAGATGAAAAAGGGGACCGTTATGAACTCGCTAAAACCAAAGTAATTTCCGGAGAGAAGACAGCCCTGCCAGGCGCACCCGATTTCAGGCCCTTCTTCTTTGGAGGCGGCGAAGTAAAGAGCTTTACAGGTATGGGTCGCTACCTGACAACCATCAGCGCATTCGAGGCGGGGAACTTCGATATCGCCAAAATCGATCTGACGACCGGTGATGTAAGCCGGTTCACCCGACATTACAGCTACGACGAAGGTGTATACCCGTCCCCGGATGGCAAGTGGTTAATTTTCCAGTCACACCGGCATACGACCCGGATGGACGCGTTCAGCCTGATCCCCCGCCCGCTGATCGTCAATAATGCGCTGGCACCGGGGGTTGCCGAATGGCGGAATGAAGAAGTGGAGGGGTTCAGGGATGCCAGACGGTATTATGGCCTGACCATGACCGACCAATATGGCGACCGGACCCGCCTACCCGAGGACGGATACACCGGCCAAAACCTTACAACCGCATCCGATAACCTGACCGAGTACAATCATTTTGGCAACTTAACCTGGCACCCAAGCAGCACCCGCGGGGTTTTCTGGGAACAGAGAGATCCTAAAAAGGTAAAAAAAGGGGAAGCAATGGGTCGTCTGCGGATGATTACATTTACATCAAGAAAGCCGACTACCCCGCTTAAAATCGTGACCCCAAAAATGGAATGGGCAACGGACCTGGAAAAGATCAAGCCGCTCGATGCATCCCAGCCTACCGAAGGAAAATTGATCGGGTTGGTTTCCGGCCATGCCAATGTAAGCACGCAAAAACCGGCATCGCCTTCCGAAGCTACGGTACTTAAAATTGAATATGTCAATTTTTCTGATGATGGGGAATATGTGCTGAATGGCTCCGAAACGATCAGCCAGAAAACGTTTTGGGATGCAAACTGGAACGCGGACATTACGGTCACAGGCAAACACAAAGGGTTTCTGAAAGTCGACAATGCGAAGTTTACCGGCAAAAGCCACGGCTCAGGCATCATTCGGACACAACTCGACAACCACAAAATCGAGGTGGATCTTTCCAAAGGCCTGCCAACCGGCGTGCCGGGTGAGCTTCGGTAATCCTCAACCAAAAACTCTATGCAATTAGCGAACAAAACGATTGTTGTAACCGGTGCCGGAAGCGGCATCGGTCGGGAGCTGAGCTTGCAGCTGCTGCAACGCGGAGCCAACGTTGCGGGCGTGGATATCAATTCCAATGCGCTTGATGAAACCAGGCGGCTGGCAGCTTTGGGCCCGGGTCAATTCAAAGGCTTCCAGGCAGACATTACCAATCTGGAAAGAGTAAGCGCGTTACCGGTCGAAGTGCTCGCCCATTTCGGCACGGTCGACGGGATCATCAACAATGCCGGTATCATTCAGCCATTCCGTCCCATCCTTGAACTGAAGATGGAGGATATCGACCGTGTCATGGCCGTTAATTTCTACGGCACGCTCTACCTGACCAAAGCATTTTTGCCTCTTCTGCTGGCACGGCCGGAAGCGCATATCGCCAATGTGTCGAGCATGGGCGGCTTTCTGCCGGTGCCTGGCCAGACGCTCTACGGCGCTGCCAAGGCGGCTGTCAAACTGCTCACCGAGGGGTTGTATGCCGAGCTCAAAGATACCCAGGTGAAAGTAACGGTCGTTTTTCCGGGGGCTGTTGCCACCAACATTATGCAGAACTCGGGCCTGAATGCCCCCAAAGCAGATGCGGGCGGCGAATCCAAATTCAAACCCATACCGCCCGGGGAAGCTGCCCGTCAGATACTTCGTGCCATTGAGAAGGATAAATTTCGCGTGGTGGTGGGTCGGGACGCCTGGGTAATGGACAAACTGTACCGGTTAAGTCCCAAATATGCGGCCGATCTGATTCAAAGAAAGATGCGCTCTTTGCTGGGCTAGTATCCCTCGCTTTGATGTGGGTGATCGTCAGTTTTTGCGTTCTCCACACCGAGCATATCCGCTGGGCCATCGCCTTCCGGCCAGCGGATATGCCCGTGCATTGCATTCACAGTACTTGTCATTTTACGGCAAAAGAGATTTCTTTGCTTCTGAAAGTCAGATTCACCCAATGACACGAAATTCAGAGCCGTATTATGTTTTCAATTAAAGACTACTCTAAAATGACACTTGAAGAATTAGTGTCGGAAGAAAAAAAAGTAAAGTCACAAAAAATTGCTACGGCTGTATTCATAGGCTTGTTAATTGGCATTGCTGTTTACGCTGCTACACATAAAGGGTTTTTCCTTACGGTTTTGCTGTTATTTGTCTCTTTTCTGATTGGTTACAGGAATTCACAGCACCTGAAAGGCATTCAGGCGGAAATAAGCCGCAGGGATACTGTTCGTTAAGAGATCAGCTCATTGGTGCTTTGCGGGGAATATTCGCGCGTTCGCCAGCCAGGGCCGAATTGCCCCCTGGGCCAGAAAACTCGGGAAAGACAATTCTGGCTATCACCTTTCCGGCAGCCATTTCGATCAAAAATTCGACATTTAAAAGTGCCGAAATATCCCTTACCAACACCAGGCCTAACCCGTCGCCGTCTTTCCCCATGTCGGCAATATCCAAATCAAGTCGGTTCTGCAGGTCTTTTTGCACGCTTTCATCCGCGTGCGCGCCCAGAACCTCGTTTTGAATACACAGGTGCAGCCGGTCTTCTACAATAGCTGATAATATTTCAATTTCGCCTTTCTCCGTGTTTTTTGCCGCGTTGTCGAGCAGGTTATGCAGGATCACGCCAAGCAAGTGAGAATTGTTGGCGACGGTCAGATTTTCGTCCACGGCAAGGTGTAGCGTATTGCCCTTCGCCGACAGAATCTGCGCAAATAGGCCTGCCTTTTCACCGATCAAAGCCGCCAGATTCACATTTCCAATGTTCAGCGCACCCCTGCGAATCTGACCTTTCGCGAAATCAAGCAGATTTCCCATAAATGTCGCCATATTACCCAGCGCCTGTTCGAGTTGCCGGTTGTAGGCTGCTGCCTGCTCTAATTGCTTTTCGCGTATGAGCTTACCTGTAAGCTCGGCGCCTGCGATGATAAACTTCAGTGGAGCATTAACATCATGGGCGATCGATGCAACGACGCGCGTCAGAAGGTATACCTGATGATCCAGCTCATCTTGTGAGAGGCTCAGTACCGAAAGTGTTTGCTCTAATTCCGCAGTCCGTTCCGAGACGAGCAATTCAAGCAGATATTTTTGCTTCTCAGCCTCAATCGCACGGTCTCTTTCCCTTTGCAACTCTTCCATTTGCCTCTGACGCTGAATTTCAACCAGGTAAATAACAGGAATCATGAAAAGTCCCACTAACAGGCCACGCACCGAAAGACGGATCACGGCTATCCAAAATGGAAGTTCACGGATTGGTTTAAGCGGATAGTCCTCGAAAAATGGGTTCGATAAGTAGTAGAACAGATTGGAAAGAGCCGCGCAAAAAACCAGTGAAACAGCGATTCTCTGCCATTTGACTAAATTCGTCCTGTAATAAGTGCGATAGCTTGCCAGCCAGATTGACATGCACAGCAGCCATATAACTATCTCTGAACCAATCAGATTTACAGGGTCGGCACTCTGGCCTTCCGAAAGCCGGACAGGCAGTATGGATAGGGTTAATACCGCCGCGATCGACGCACCAAGTTGCAGATTGTATTTTTTCATTGAAGATTTCACAGGAGCAATAATCGTTGCAATATAGCAGGATGCCTCGTCAGAAAGGTTGCCTAACTGGTTCCGTTGCGAGCTGACCGGCCCAGACTGTGGCCAGTACATTATTTTCGCCGGGCAACAGGCACCGGTCGCAGCGCAGGCACCTGCCAGTCTTTGCTGACCAAAAAATTGCTATTTTAGAATTATCAAAGCCTCATTATGCCAATGAAAGCAAGACTCTTCACACTCGGATTTTGTCTTTTGACCCAGCTTCCATCCCTGGCCCAGACCGCTCCTGCGACCTTACAGAACGACCGGTATCTGAAACAGCTGTACCTCGACGCATCCTATCTGGACGCTAAGCAGAAGGTTTCCGCCGAGTTTGCACACACTAAGCCGGGCAGCTGGGGCGAGTTTGTAAAGGGCGTTGACGAAGACATTATCACTGACAAAAAACTACTGGCCCTGACCTTCGACGCTTGTGGGGGCCCTCATGGGAGTGCCTATGACGCAGAATTGATCGGTTATCTCGAGAAAATGAAAATCCCCGCCACCCTTTTTGTTACCGGTAAATGGATCGACGCCAATTACGATACTTTCCTCAAATTGAGCAGGAACAGCCTTTTCGAAATGGAAAACCACGGCCTGAACCACCATCCCTGTTCTGTTGACGGCGAAAGCGAGTACGGTATCAAAGGCACCCCCGATGTGCCCGACGCGCTTGATGAAATTGAGGCAAACGAACGAAAAATAATGGCTATTACCGGCAGAAGGCCCCTATTCTTCCGGTCGGCGACGGCATACACCGATGAAGCATGCGCCAAGATCGCACGTGAGCTGGGTGTTACCATGATCAGTTTTGATGTACTTTCAGGCGATGCCGTACCCAACACCCCAAGGGAAATCATCGAAAACAATATTATGAAGCATGTCCGCCCGGGGGCGCTGATTATCATGCATTTCAACCATCCCGAGTGGAATTCATACGAGGCACTGCAAAACGTCATTCCCGCCCTACTCAAATCCGGCTACACCTTTGTGCGTTTGAACGACTATCCGCTCAAAGGAAAGTAGACGGTCCGGGATGACTTATATTTGCTCAGTAATTCCAGTTAACGAATTCGTTAAATTATAGGGTGCGTCTTGAATCGAAAATCACCATCTTTAACCGCTATGAAAGAATATTTCATCCGTTTCTTCAACTTTACCAATTGGGCGAACAAGGCCGTCGCCGACTACATTTCGACAAACGAAATAATTGATGAACAAGTCCTGCTGCTTGCCTCTCATCTTGCTCATGCGCAAAGAAATTGGTATTTCAGGGTAATAGGCCAGCAAAACGATGTCCCGCTTTGGGCGCCGCTACCGCCTTCATCCCTCGGATCTAAGTTTGCAGAGAACGGGGCACTTTGGCTTTCGCACCTGAACGACCTGCGGGATACTGATTTTCATGCTAAGTTGGCATATAAAAGCATGGCCGGGGATCCATACCTGGATAACCTGGCGGACGTTCTGACACATTTAGTCAACCACTCAACCTATCACCGTGGTCAGATCATCTATCTTATTCGCGGGCTGGGAATGACACCGCCTGGAACCGATTTTATTCTTTTTGCGAGACAATTTTCCTAATAATATTTAGGCTGTTAACGCACTACTCATCACGCTTTCATAAACCGTCTCAAAAGGTTTTCCCTTGTGCTGTGGCCACAAGGCTGAAAACTTCATTTCGATTCCTTTCAAAAGCTGAATACAAAGCTCTTTATCGTCCGGGCTCAGGTCGTTCGCAATCATTCTGGCATTCATACTGATCCGCTGATAGCATTGCTCGACTACCTGTACACCTTCGGGTGTAAGTTCGATTCGCTTGGCCCGCTTGTCTTCCTGATCGTCATACTCTGTAATCAGACCACGGTTTTTCATTCGGTTCAGCATATCCGTTCCGCTCGACAGTTCAAATAAATTGGCATAGATCACATCCGTTTTCCTTGGGTTCTTTTCAAGGCTGATGGTGACCAGCATCCCGAATTCTTCGATCTGGTTCAGCCCGGTTCCCTTAAGGGCCAGGTTTGCGTAGGACATATTCAATTTTGATATCCTGCCGATGATTTTCAGCAGAAGACCGTCAATCAGCGGGGGCACTACGCCACCCACCAAAGGCCCCTTCACCTCCTGCTTTTTGTTCCTGGCCAGGTAATACCTGCAAAATTCTTCAATGTTCCCGTCCGGATGGCCCGTCTCAAACGCAGCCCATTCGTTGACAAGCTCGACAGTCTTATTCATATCATTTATTACGGTTACGTAGCAAAAATAAAAAAAATATTTCGGCATTGATATATTACATCGTTTTTGAAGTATATTTGGAAAATAAACTTCGCTATCGTAGTTAAAAAACTAAAAAACTGTCAAACTGAAAACGCTATGAACCCAACTATTTACAACCTGGCCCTGGTAATGCACATTGTAGGCATTACGCTGATGGCCGGCGCTACTGTTGTTGAATACACTACTTTCAGACAATTCTGGAAAACGGTCCCGTCAGATAAAGCGAAGGGGTTGGTAATCTGGGGAACGATATCGAACTATCAGAAAATCATGGGCATCGGCATGCTGATCATCATTATCGGGGGTGTAGTAATGATGTATTATCTGCACGAAGCCTGGGGCGTTCAACTCTGGTTTCGGATCAAATTCGGTCTGGTGATCCTGGTCATCATCAACGGTTTGGGCATACGAAGGATATTGGGTTCCAGGCTAAGTAAGTTGCTTCATGCAATGGGACCGGTGTATGATAGCACGCCATCGACGCTCAGGATACGGGGCTATATTCAGGCTGTACATTTGGTACAGCTGACACTATTCCTGGTCATTTATACCCTCAGCATTTTTAAGTTTGTTTGAAAAGCAAAACCACCGGAAACACAGTTTTTCACGATGGGTCGGATTTGCCCTTAGTGTGCCTTTTGGAATATAGCTTTCCGGATCAACTCTGATCATCAGCTCATTAAAAACAAAATCACATTGTTGTTTAGTTATGAAAAATAGTCAAGAAAGTACTGGTTATGAAATAGCCGTGCTGGGGGCCAATGGTGGAATTGGCCGGCAAGTGGTAGAGCTGGCCCTGAAAGAAGGCCACAAAGTGACCGCCATTCTACGAAACCCGGCGAATATGGTTCTTCAACACGAGAATCTTGTTATCGTAAAAGGGGATATCCTGAATCCGGGATCCATCGCAGCGCATCTGGAAAACAAAGACGCGGTCGTCTCTGCTATCGGCAAGAACTCGGTAAAGCAAACGACATTATACTCCCAGGGAAGCAACAACCTTATTGAGCTGCTAAAAAATACCAATTCAAAAAGGGTGTTTTTCATTTCCGCCTCCGGCCTGGAAATTAATCCGACACATTCCTTGCTGATACGGCTTGCGACCAGGTTTGTCCTACAAAAGATTCTGAGACATATGTATGCCGATCTGTGGAAAATGGAAGAGATCGTAAAGCAAAGCGGGCTGGATTGGACGATTATGCGTCCTCCTCAGCTTACAGATAATGTACTGACAGGCAATTATCGCTTTGAGGTAAATCATTTTCTGTCCAACGGCCTGAAAATATCACGGGCTGACCTGGCTCATTTCATCCTGCATAATGTAGGCAACCAGCAAATCATCAAGGCCACGGTGGAGGTAGCGTATTAATGGGGCCAGAAAATGGTCAACCAACATCGCTTAACGCAAATAAACGACCAGTTCCTGCCGTAGAAATGCGATAGTCCGGGAAATATGGGCTTCGACAGTTTTGACAGAGATCCCCATTCGTTCTGCTATTTTACCGTAGGTGAGTCCTTTGTGCCGGTTAAGGAGGTAAGCCTGTTGCGTCTTTGGAGGAAGCTTGGCCAGCGCGGCATCATGCATTAGTCGCAGCTCCGCCTCGTCCAGGCTTTCACAGAGGGTATTGTCCGGGACATCACACAAGTCCGTTTCCCGGGAGAAAACCAGCACGGTTTTTTTCTTTCTGGAAAGTACACGGATCGCATAATTGCGCGCCATCACAATAAAGTAGGCCTTAAAGTTGACGATCTGATGCCCTTGAAGCTGCGCCCTGCTTTCCCAGAGCATTACGAAGATATCCTGGACCCAGTCTTTGATCAGCTCAGAGTCATCCGAATAGCGCATCAGGATTCGGACCAGGGTCGAATAATATTTGTTAAACAATATTTTGAATGCCTCTGTATCGTCCGCCGCGATCAGTTCAACGAGCTGGTCATCGGAAAATGTTGATTTATTCATATTTTTTATCGTTGAAATAGCAATATTGCCAAAATATTATTCCGTAAAAATCATTTTATTAAATATAATAAATTGTATCGCAAATACTTTACAGTATAATGTATCATTTTGTTATTGTAAGGACTTTTATATCCAGGTATTGCCCGTTTTTGATGACCGCCTTTACATTCAGAAGATCTTTGATTTGCCTCAACGGGTCGCCTTCGACGATCACCAGGTCGGCGAGCTTGCCAGGTTGGATCGTACCCAGGTCGTCGCCAGCCCCTGCCTGTTGGGCCGACCATTGGGTGGCAGCGCGTAAGGTTTCAAAAGGTGAAAGCCCGGCTGCTACCCAACTTTGGAGTTCGGCATGATAGCTTAATCCCGACGGTATGATCGGAGAGTCGGTTCCCGGCGTCAGCCTGGCTCCCGACCGCATCAGCCGGACGATCGTTTTTTCAATGTTTGGATAGGTTCTGTTCGATCCGCGAGCCCTCGCGGCGGCAGACCGGAGTTCTTGCTTTTGCTTCTCGGAATAAAATGCCGGAAACTGCCAGTGATCGAAAAACAAACTGTCGCGGGATACCAATGCATTCAGTCCCCCGTGAAGGGAAATGGTCGGCGTCATGTAAATGCCGGATTGTGCCGTCAGGGCCAACACATCCTGATAGCTCCTGTTCAACGCCGTCAGTTTGGGCGAATATCCCCGCCGGCTCGTTGCTCCTATGTGCTCTACGCCGTCGACGCCAATACCCGCGGCCGGATATATCTCATGTGATAACACCGGCAAGCCGTGCGCATGGGCAAACTCCGTGATACGTTTTTGCAAAATGTCTGGTAACCCCACGTAAGTTTTGATCATATCGTAGCCTAGCGTGACCGCGCGCCCAAGCTCCAGTTCCAGCTGAGCGCCTGCTACGTTACTGGTGTTTCGGTTGTAATAAATGCGGTTGCCCTCCATATGGCCGCCCGTAAAAAAACTCCTTGGTCCCAGACGCTTTCCACTGGCCCAGGACTCTTTTCGCTCCAATGCGTCGTAGGGATCGGTTCCGGGTTCCCGTATGGAAGTAATCCCATATGCCAGCCACAGTCTGCCACCTTTTTCGCCCAACTGGGCATTTTGATGGGTATGCATTTCAAAAAGACCAGGGATCACAGTTTGCCGGGAAGCGTCGATCACCTTTTCTTTCCGGCCTGCCTGATGCGGCACAATTTCCGTGATACGGTTCCGCTCGATGACGATGTCGGCATTCTCTATGTATTTGTCTGATACGCCATCGAAAATCTTTCCCGCGTGGATCACTTGCCGGCCCTCCGGCTGTTGGGGTTTCCAGTTAAATTCCATATTAACGGCCTCAATCCGTCCGTCCGAGACGGTGACCTTTTTGATCTTGTCGGTTGCCAGAAAGACAATGCTTTTCGAATCACCCGTCCAGCTGGGATTCTCCGCGAGTTCGTGCGTCAGCTGAACCGGCGACCCAAGAATATTCAGCCGGGCATCCACCTGGACGGTCCAGAGTACATTATCCAGGATGTAGGCGATCGCCTTGCCGTCGGGGGAAATCACCGGACCATTTTTACCGCGCGTGGCCAGCGAGCGTCCCGGGACCGGGGAGGCAAAACGCGCCCCGGACCGATCGGACGCAATGACCAGGAATTTACTGATCCCCTCACGAAAACGGCTGGAATACGGATCGAGTGAGGAGACCACCAGGTATTTACCATCCTTCGACCAACTAGGCTGCGAGGCTTCGAACAATCCATCATACAGGGTCTGGACTTTTCGGGTTTTAACATCGATCACGCTGAGGCTGCTACGGCTGTAAGCATTCGGGTCAGCCTGGTAGAATGCGATCCGGGCACCGTCGGCCGACCAGCTGGGAAATTTCAGATTATCCGTCGCATCCAGCAGGCATACCTCTTTCCCCGTGCTTATTTCCCTGATCCAGAGATCCATATTACCGTTCCTGTCGCTGGTATAGGCCAGCCACTTGCCGTCGGGAGACCAGACCGGGTCAATATCGATGAATACGTCGTTGGTGATCTGTACCGGCCTGGATTTCCCGGTTTCCAGCACCCAGATATCTCCCAGCGCAGCAAACGCTACGAACTTGCCGCTGTTGGAAACCACTGGCGCCCGGATACCTTGCACGGGTACGGGTACGGCAGCATCAAAGTTGCGCTTTTTAGGAGCATACCTGTCTCTGGCAAGCGTTACCTCCGCTGTAAAAGCGATCGTTTTCGTAGTGCTGACCCCTGTTTTTCCGCGCTTGATAAGTCCATCGGCCGTATACAGGTATTCTGTCGGTGAAACCCAGGCTGTTCTGAACGGAAATACGTCTTCCACGTCCTGTGACAGGGTTTGCCAATCACCACCTCCCGTTTTTACCATTTCAAGCTGGCTTGCCCCGGCGGTGAGACTATTGAAGATAATATGCAGGCCGTCGGGATGCCATGCGGGAGAAGCGAGTTTCTCTTTACTGTGAACAAACAACTGATGCTTGCCTTCCGGGTCCCTCACATAGATGCCCGCAGCGGTGGCGCGCTCGGATACATAAGCGATGCTTTTGCCGTCCGTGCTGAAAGCCGGGAAGTAATCATTGCCAGGGTGATCAGTCAACTGCACGAGGCTGTCGGTTTCCAAAACAAGTTTCCAGATATCGTAGTTGCCGCTGCGGTCGGAAGAGAATATGACCGAGGTACCGTCGGGCGACCAGTAGGGTTCGCGATCATGGTAGATGCCAGCGGTAAGCTGGCTGAGCCCGCTGCCGTCCTTATTGACTTTCCAGATGTGAAAATTACCGTCCCGGTAGGATTGAAAGGCAATCCGGGTCCCGTCGGGGGACCATGTGGGTTGCCGGCAATCGCCGAGCGCGTCGGTAATGGCTTTCGCTTTTCCACCGGTTACCGGCAGTATCCATATCGTCCCCTGAAGGTCCATTGCGATCGTTTGCTTGTCGGGTGAAAGCGCAATGGCCATATTGGTACCTTCGGTGAGCGTAACCTTCACGGAATCGGCAGGTGGCGGCGTAGAAGCCTTGGCTACCGGCGTTAAATGCAAAATGCCCGCCAGCATAATAATTGTGCTGGCAGACATTAACTTAAAAACGATTGAACGCGCTTGCAGGTAACGGGTCATTGATCAATAGGTGTCGTTAAAATTGAATAGCAGGTTTTGATACCGGACCTGAGATTACCCAGCCGGAGGTTTTCATTGGGGCTATGCTGGTTGTTGTCCATATTCACAAGCGGTACAATCACCGCAGGCACGCCGAGGGTCTGGATGAAAGGTACTACCGGCACCGAGCCGCCCATGATGCGTATAATGACGGGATCGGCCTGAAAAGCCGTTTTCATACATTTTTTCAGCCAGTCCCCTATCGGCGAGCTAACTTCGGTTCGAAAAGCCGGGGAGCCGCCCCCGCCGCCATCCATAAAAACCAGTTTGGAATACCGTAACCTTTCAGCCTTGGTTGGGACATGGTCGATAACCTGGTAACCCAACCCTTCAAGATGTGTTTTTACAAGTCCGGTCATTCTTTTTCCGTCTGTTTCAGGCACAAGCCTGATGCCAAATTCGGCAATGGCCTGCTCCGGTATGATCGAGCCACCTCCCTTCCCGACCACTGCCGCTTTCAGGCCCCGGATATTCAGCGACGGGTATTGCATCGATTCCTGATAGTTTTTTCCCACTTTTTCCTCTGCTGCGATTTGCAGTCTCTCGTTAATCCAAGCCGTCACATCGGGTACGGCAGCCATTACCCGCGCCGCCTCGTCGTCGAATGCGATGCCGTCGTAAAAGCCTTTTATCAGAACCATGCCGTCTTCATCTTTCATCGAGGCGATTATCCTGGCCAGACTGAATGTCGGATCGGGCGAATAATTTCCGAAATGCCCGCTGTGCTGCTGGGTGATGGCACCGTAGGTCGTCAGCGAAAAGCCAGTACCGCCCCGGCAGCCAAAAGTCAGGGTGGGAAGGTTCGACGAATGCATGGGGCCATCCATGACGATCAGGTAGTCGGCGGCCAGCTCGGTTTTATAATTTGCCAGTGCGCCTTTGAGCCCAGGGGAGCCTTTTTCTTCCTCACAATCTAAAACCACTTTAATATTGAATGGCGGTTGCTGCTGTTGTGAACTGAGCATATCCATGGCCTGCAAAAACATGATAATAGGACCTTTGTCATCGGAAGTCGACCGTCCGAAAAGCCGCCACTCGTCGTTGATCTTTCCGTTCCGGAGCATCGACCAATCGATTTGGCTGAATGCGCCAGCCTGGTCTCTTTCCTTCAAAACGGTCCCGTAGGCGTTTTCCTGAAACCATTCCTGCTGCCGCACCGCCTGGCCATCCAGGTGAAAGTAAAAGAGCACTGTCTTGTGATTACCCTGGAAAGCCTTCTTAGCCAGGAAGAGAGGCATTTTATCCGTTTTAAGCACAGCGGTTTCAAAGCCTCTTTTCGTGAAAGCATTCCGGGCCCAGTCCACATTTTTGTCAATATCCTCCGCCACCAGGGCATCATTGGGGATCGCCACAAAGTCTTTCAGTTCCTCGATGGCCGGCAGCATCCGTTCGCTTACCAGCCGATCGCTTTGGGCTACACCCGAAAGGCTGATCAGAGAGGAAAGGGCAATGGTTAGTAGGGTCTTCATGATGTTTGGGACGCTTATTTACTTGAATGAAAACCCTGCAATACCGCTTTGTCCGGTTGGACCCTTGCTTTCAGGATATCCTCAATACCAAAGATTTCGCCGTTCCGGATCACCGTTTGCACGTTAAGGACATCCTTGATGTTTTTAAGCGGGTCCCCGTCGATGATAACCATATCGGCCAGCTTTCCACTCTCCAAAGTACCCAGGTCTTTGGCGACACCCAGTGCCTCGGCCGAATACAGCGTCGCCGACCGGAGCGTCTGAAAGGGCGAGATGCCGCCGTCGACCCAGCTCTGTAATTCGGCATGGTAGCTGATCCCCGGATGTATAATCGGGGAATCAGTGCCGGGCGTGACGTGCCCTCCGCGTTCTACCATGGTTTTGACCGTTTTCTGGATATTTGAAAATGTAGTTAAAAAGGCCGGATTCATCTTGGTCCGCAGACGTGTCTGCGCCTTCATCTGCTCGACGACAGCTGTGCCATAGAACGCCGCAAATTGTTTATGGTCGAAGAAAGCGGGGTCCTTCTCGACCAGCAGAGGCATGCCACCTTGCAGCGAAGCGGTCGGCGTGATATTCATTCCTGACCGGATAAGCAGCTCGGTAACATCCTGATACGAGTTATTCAGGGCCGTCAGCTTGGGCGAGTACCCCCTGCGGCTTGTCGCGCCCATGTGTTCTACGGCATCCACGCCATAGCGCGTTGCCGGATAAATTTCGTGGGACGACACCGGCACTCCGATCGAATGCGCGAAAGCGGTGATACGTTGCTGCATCAGGTCGGGCATCCGTACGTAAGTTTTGATCATGTCGAAATCGAGTCGCTTTGCCTTTTCCAATTCCAGTTCCAGCTGTGCGCCGGGAACATTGCCCACGTTCATCCCGTAGTAGATCCGGCTGCCGTCCAGGATTCCGCCAGTATAAAAATCGCGGGGGCCTAGCCTGCGCCCGCTGATCCAGGATTCCTTCCGTTCGATGACGTCGTAAGGGTCGCCGCCTGGCTCGCGGATCGTGGTGATCCCATAGCTCAGCCATAACCTGCCCAGCGGCTCGCCCGCAGTGGCCGACTGGTGTGTATGCATTTCGATCAGACCGGGGATCACAGTCCGGGAGGATGCATCGACAAGTTTCCCTGCCCGCCCTGGCTTATGCGGCTCTACGCTAATGATACGGTTACCTTCGACGACCACGTCTACATTGCTGCGGTAACCGTCCGTCTTGCCATCAAAGAGTTTTCCGGCGTGAATGACATAACGGCCCGCGGGCTGCCGTGCCTTGTAGTTGAGCGTTAGCGGAATGGTCTCGGTGATGCCGCTTACCACGGAAACCTTCTTGAGTACATCGGTCGCCATGTATACAATGCTTTTCGAATCACCCGTCCAGCTCGGGCTTTCCGCCAGCTCGTTGGTCAGTCTACGAGGAGCGGCAAGCAGGTCTCCACTTCCGCCTACTGCGACCGTCCAGAGCACACCGTCCATCGAAAATGCGAATTTGCTGCCGTCCGGCGACCAGTACGGCCCGTTCTTTCCACGGGTGGAGAGTGTCCTCTCGTTGATAGGCGTCACATAGCGGTAGCTTTTATCGGCGGTCGAAATGAGCAGGAATTTGCTGACACCCTCCCGATAGCGGGTTGAGTAAGGGACCAGGGAAGATATGACAATGTATTTGCCATCCGGCGACCAGCTGGGCTGTGAACCGTCGAATACCGGTTCGAAAACGGTTGTGGATTTGCCGGAAACAATATCGAACACCCTGAGTGAATAACGCCCGAAAACCGAAGGGTCCTTTTGGTAATAGGCAATTTGCTTTCCGTCGGCCGACCATGATGGCAGCGTAAGGGGGCTATCGGCATCCAGCAACAGGGCCTCTTTGCCTGTCGCTATTTCCCGTACATACAGGTCCATGTCGCCCCTGCGGTCGCTCAGGTACGCAAGCTGTTTGCCGTCGGCCGACCATGCGGCATCAATTTCAATAAATTCGTCATTGGTGAGTGGTGTCGGGATGGGGTTCCCTTTTTTTAACAAATAGATATCCCCCAATGCGGTAAAAGCGACATTGTTGCCATCCGGCGAGACCACCGGACCACGGATACCTTTAACGGGCAGGCTCTTTGTTGCATTGAAATCATACTTTTTGAATGGATAGGAATTTTTTCCCAAGGTCATCCCGGCAGAAAAAGGTATCGAGACTTTTTGTCCTTCACCAAGCTTGCCGCGGTTGATCTTGCCGTCGGAGGTGTAGAGATATTCGGTGTCGGAAATCCAGCTGACTTTGAAAGGAAACACATCCTCGCCATTGGCGGAAAGGGTTACCCATTCACCTCCGCCGACCGCGGCGATATCCAGCATGGTTTTACCTTCATTAAAATTATGGAAAATGATTTTAGGTTGGCTCGGATGCCAGGCAGGGGCACCGAGCTTGCCGGTGGTAGTGAGGAAAAGTTTCTCCTGGCCGGAGCTGTCCCTGATATAAATGCCCGGGGCCGCGCTCCGTTCGGAAACGTAGCTGATCTGCGAGCCGTCCGGAGAGAATGCAGGAAAGTAATCATTGCCGGGATCATTTGTAAGCTGGGTGAGCTTGCCGTTTGCCGGTTCGAGTTGCCAGATATCGTAGTTACCGCTTCTGTCGGAAGAAAAAAGTAGCCGGGTACCGTCCGGCGACCAGCAGGGTTCGCGGTCGTCGAAGCTGCCGAATGTGTGCTGCACGGGAACTCCACCGTCCTTACCAACCGAATAGATGTGAAAATTGCCATCCCAGAAAGCCTGGAAGGTAATTTTGGAGCCATCCGGAGCCCAAGCAGGCTGGCGGCAATCGCCGAACTCGTCGGTTAGGGGGCGGGCGGCACCACCACCGGCGGGAATAGTGAAAATGGTGCCCTGCAAATCCATCGCGATGGTGTTTTTGTCGGGCGAAAGGGCAATCGCCAGGTTGGTCCCTTCTGTAAGGGTTACTTTCACCGAGTCGGCCGTCGACGCCGCAGCTTTGACCGTAAACAGCACCGCCTGCATGAAAAGCAGCAGCCATATTTTTTGATTCTGAGAAAACATCATTCGGTTATGGTTCGGTTTGGCAGATTACAAAACAATTTATTAAAGATTTACGGGTGTTTTTACAAATACCCCCGGGACCGGGCGCGGGGCGCTGGTGTTGGAGTTTACTTCCGCTTCGCTGTAAATCATGCGTTCGGGCAAAGCGGTGCCTGCATTGGCAGACAAATGCACGGCCACAGCTTCTTTCCTCGTCCGTCTCAGGTCGTTAAATCCTAATATCTGCCCGTTAAAAGTCAGGTACCTTTCCAGCAGGATTTCGCGCAACAATGCCTGCTCAGCCTGAATGCCGTCCTTATTGAGCATACCGCCGGGTGCGAAATCGCTTGACGCATAGGGTTCGTACCGGTAAGTGTAAGTTTTGTAGGTCGGGTCAAGATCCCCGCCAGTGTTCAGATAGGCTCGGAAAGCATTGAGTTTTTCCAGTCCGGTTGGCAATCCGCCGCTTCTTAACCCAGCTTCCGCCAATGTGAGCAGGTTCTCGGAAAAGGTAACCAATGGATACGGTGCCGATTGACCGAAGAGCCCTCTGGAAGTGGTCGAGCTATTGGTATTGGGAGAAACGGGTATCTGCGTACCACTGGCATTTACGGTGATAAAATGATGATTGTAACGCGCCGTTTCGTCTGTTTTGGCATTACCGCGGTAGTCCGGGCTGGCCGGATTCAATAGTCGGGGTGCCAGTGCCAACGAGGCATTGATATCCCCTACCCGGTTTCTGGCGATGAAAGCGTACATCAGGTTTTCATTGACGTTCAGCGTGCTGCCGTGCGTAACGACAAGCGAGCGCGCTGCGGCTGTGATCCCCTTCCCTGCCGCCGCATAGGCCAGCTGATATTCTCTTGTTTCCATGTAGAACCGGGATTTGAGTGTGTAAGCGGCTTCCTTCCACTTGCCGGCATCCCCTTGAAAGAAAATATCGGCTGCCCCTGGAGAGGTACCAATGCCCGATTCCAGGTCGGCAATAGCCTCGTCCAGTAACGCCTGCAGTTTTTGATAGACTTCGATTTGCGGTTCGAAAGCCGGGTTGGGGAACCTGGCAATATCAGCAGCCTCGGAGAAGGGGACATCACCCCAGCAGGCGGCCGCGGTACCCAACGCATTGGCGCGGGTGATCTTTGCGATACCTTGCACGAGCCGGTTGTTGGTAGTCTGGGATTTGGTGATCACCAGCTTGGTTTGCTCTACCACGCCCTGGTATACGAACTGCCAGACGTCATTGAATGAAGCGCCGGTAACATTGTAACTATAAATATCCTTGTACTGGCGGTCGGTGCCGGTAAAGTAGCCAGACCACATTGCCGCTACGCGCGCCAGGTGACCTTCCTGTACCGAAACATTTCCCAGTTGGGCGCCGGTCAGAATCAAACTCGCCGAAGCATCGGTGGGATTGTTCAGGTCGGTGTTCATGTTGTCGACCAGTGATTCGCAGGAGATGAGCCCGGCTCCCAGGATCAGGCCGGCGATTTTGATCAGTTTCCTTCTCGTCGTTTTCATCATGATTTATCAATGTAAATGCTTTGAAATAGATGCTTCGATTGGCGCGATGCTAGTAGTTTACTTTGATGGTAAACAAATAGGAACGCGTGCCCGGAGTGTTGAAATAATCCATATTGCGGCCGGCGGGCCCTCCGGACAGGTTGGTGTCCGGATCGATGCCTACCACTTTTGTCCACAAAAACAGGTTACGGCCCGTCACCGAAAACTCCACCGACTGCAGTTTCGTAGCTTTACGGAACGCTTCCGAGTCTAGCCGGTAAGCGAGCGAAAGCTGCCGCAGGCGAGTCCAGCTCCCATCTTCCACAAACTGCTGTTTCAATGATCCGAATCCGCTTCCCAGTGTGGTATACCAGCTTTCGTCCAGCAGCACAGGCCCCGCACCAAAGTCTTTCAGGTTCCCCCGGACGGTAGTGCCGGCGGGAATGGTCTTGCCTGCGTAATTTTTCGTATCGGCGGTAAGCATAACCTCATTACCTGTGTCACGGTGCGTGCCGAAATTGTACATAACGCCCCGGGTACCGCTGAAATAGTCACCGCCCTGCGAGGTTTCAAAGAGTACATCCAGGCTGAACTTTTTATAGGATAATGTAGTCCCAAAGCCACCTATCCAGTTCGGGTTCGGATCGCCAACTACCCCTGTAACCGGATCCGCCACAGGAAACCCATTGGCATCCAGCATCATCGATCCATCTTCTTTCCGCAGGTAGCGGCTGCTCCAAAATACCCCTGTGGGCTGTCCGACGACCGCGCGGGCATCTAAAAAATTTTCAATACCGCCCACCAGGTACAGCGACTGCGTACCGGCCAGATCGAGAACCTTGCTACGATTACGGGTAAAATTCCCCCGAACAGCCCAGTTGAACCCTCCCTTGCGGATCACATCATAGCTCAGGTCCATTTCCAGGCCCTTATTCTGAAGTACAGCGGCATTGGTGTACTTGGTGGCGAAGCCCGTGCTGGGCGCAAGGGTTACCGGTACCAGCACGTCGCGTACCTTATTGTTGTAATAGGTCAGACCTAATTTCAGACGGTTGTCGAGCAGGCGCATGTCCAGGCCGATTTCATATTCGGTCTTTCGCTCCGGTTTCAGGTATTGGTCGCCGAGGGAGCTGCCTTGTGTATAGGCGCCGTTTCCGAATTGGGAGCCAACCAGGTTATCGCCCCAGGGGTTGGCGTTGTAAGCCGTGGGAGAGTAAATGGTATTGGAACGATATGGGAGCGGTTGCACCCCCACGACGCCGTAGGATGCGCGCAGCTTGGCGAAATTAATGGCCTCTACCCGATCCATCCATTTCAGCCTGGTAAAAACCCAAGCCACGTCCGCTGACGGATAGTAAAAAGTTTTCTCGGAAAGCGCACCGAAAGACGAAGCCGATTCCGCGGCGCCCGACAGGTTCAGAAACAAGGCGTCATAAGCCGAAAAACTTGCCGTAGCGTATGCCCGGACCGTCCGCACCTCCGTTTTCAGATTAACGGGCGTACGGTTGAGTGCGGTGGCATTAGCGAAGTTTGCCGGTGCGTCGGCCACCAGAAAATTGGAGATCGTCACACCCATATTGTTGTACTTACGGTTGTTGATGTTGACACCCGCCACGTAGGTGGAGCTGAAATTGGGGCCAAAATCTTTGGTGGCCCGGGCCAGCAGGTCGGCATTCACCTGGGTTTCTTTGGTGACCTGCTCCCTGTACTGACCAGTTCCCGCGCCGGTGATGTCGTTGACAGGGAAGTAGTTGATTTGTTCATCGGAATACGTGTCCAACCCGGCACGCGCAACGATGTCCAGCCATGTGGCAGGCTTGATCCCCAATTCGGCGCTATTCATGAAACGGTCTACATCGGTGGAGTTCTGCTGTTCGTACAGCGCCCAGAGTGCGTTGTTGTTAGCCGGATTGATGACGCTTCCCAAATAGCTGCGGTACCCCCGCTGGCGTCCGGTAACAGCCGACGCCGTCGGGCTGGCATAGTAGCTTCCCTTGTAATCGGAAATGTCAAAGTCTGCCGGGTTGCGCAAGAGGCCTACCATGGCTCCGGCCAGGTTATTGCCGCGCTGGATCCTGTCCGAAAAACTTTTGGTGTAGGCTGCCGTGGCGGACATACGTACCACTTCATTGAATTTGCGCTCCACATTCAGTCGCAGCGTGGTCCGGTTGTAGGTGCTGTTCCCCCGCTGCACACCTTTCTGCCGTATGTCGCCGATGCTGAAAAAGTAGGTAGTTTTCTGATCCCCTCCACTCAGGCTCAGCGCATTGTCCATAAAGTGGCCGTCGCGAAAAACCTTGTCATAATTGGAAGTGTTGAAGACATCACGTGAATTCTTTTTGATAATGGGATAGTACCTGGTGCCATCAACAGCCTCAAAAAAGGCCCCTGCCGCATTGATTTCGTCCTCGCCGCCGGCACGATCCGCGATCTTATCCCCCCAGGCGTTGGCTCCGTTGGGATTGTAATTACCCCCCGCGCCTTGCCCGAACTTGTCCTGAAATGGGTGAAAACGATTGATCTGGTCGATAGAAAATGTGGAGCTGAAACCGATATTGAGCTTGTTACTGTCGGCCCCTTTCTTAGTGGTAATCAAAATTACCCCGTTTGCAGCGCGTGAACCCCATAATGCGGCCGCGGAGGCACCTTTCAGTATCTGCATCGAGGCAATATCATTCGGATTGATGTCGTTCAGGCGCGACTGGGGCACTACGCCACCCGAGGTTCCCCCCTCGGTGGTATTGCTGATCGGAATACCGTCGACTACGATCAGCGGCTGTGTATTGCCTGTGAGCGTGTTCTGGCCGCGTATCTGGATAAACGCCGCGGCACCCGGATCGCCGGCGGCCCTGGACACCTGCACCCCCGCCGCTTTCCCGGCAAGGCCGTTGATTACGCTGGTCTCCCCCGACCTTGACAGCGCTTCTCCCGCAACCTTACTGCTAGTGGAGCCCAACCGGTCGGCAGCCTCCTTGAATCCGGACGCGGTAACCACCACCTCCGACAGGGCTTGCACATTTTCAGCCAGGGTTACGTTCATAACCGATTGGTTGGCAATGGGTATTTCCTGTGTAACGTATCCGATATAGGAGAATACCAGCACCCCGTCCGTCGAAGGTACTTCAATTCTGAACCCACCGTGCTCGTCGGTAACAGTGCCTATGTTAGCACCTTTCAAAAGTACGTTTACGCCTGGAATGCCGCCTCCTGTTGTTTTTTCGGTCACTTTGCCGCTGATACCGAATGCCTTGCTATCGTAATCGGGACTGGCGTCGACTTTCAGCAGGACATTGGGAGCGTCGCTGGCGTTTTTGACCTGGGTTTTAGGCCCGTTTTCCTCCTTGTAAAGCAGATAGAACCCTTCGCGGGATTTTCGATATTGGATTCTCGAGTCTTTCAGGACGGTTTCCAGCATGCTTTCAATTGTCGCATCCTTTCCGGGCGACACCAGCAGTTTTCTGTCTATCTGGATCTGGTCAACGAGCCCTGTCTGGTAAGCAATCGATACGTTGAATTTGCCTTCAAGTGCCTTAAGCCCATCCTTCAACTGAATGTACTGCGGTTGCTGAGGCTGATCAGCCCGGCGATTTTCCCGCAGGTACGACACCAGCTGTGCCTGAGCGCTCGCCGAGTAGCCGATCAGCCCCAAAAGCATGCATAGTACAATACTGGAAATGTTTTTCATAGTGGACATCCGTAGTTTAAGTAACGAAATAGGTTATACGTAACTGCAATACACGGCCAGGCAGGGCCCAGCCAACCTTTTCAAACAGGTGACTTGTGCCGACAGGCTGGGTTAATGATTGACAGGGTAAAATGGGTTTACATAAAGACTGCGCCCCGTTTTGCGGCTCTGGAGCACAAGATCTTTCCCCGGAAGCTGGCCGGTTACCGGGCCAGGATCAGCTTATTATCTTTCTTAATGAAATGTAATTCAAACAAACTGGCAATATCCTCGATAAGGGTTTGGGCTTGCGTTGAGCCCAGGGGAATAGAGCCGGAAGCTCTTTTAGTCAATAATTCCCGGTTTTCAACCATTACGGTCACTCCATAACTTTCTTCGATTTTTTGCAGCATTTCTTCCAGCGAAGTACCGTCGAGCTGCCAGCGTCCCTGGGTCCAGGACGAATAGTTTTCCGGATTGACAACCTCCTTTCCGGTTATTTCCGAACCGTTCTCGCTTACCTGCACCATATCCCCCGGCCTTAGGTAAATCTGTTCTTCTTTTCCGGCCAGGCTCAGTCTGATACTTCCTGATTTGAGAACGATGCAACTCCGGGTGGTGCGGTCATTGACGTTGAACTGCGTGCCCAGCACCTGGATACTTTTACCGTCCGACAAATGGACGATAAAAACAGAATGCTCCCGAAGGTGTCGAACGTCAAAAAAAGCTTCTCCTTCCAGCCAGACTTCACGTGGACGCCCTTCCCACGAAGCCGGATAATGTAGCCTGCTATTGCCGTTCAGGACAACTTCAGAGCTGTCGGGAAGCATGACGTGACGGGTTTGCCCGTAAGCAGCCGCAATATGGACTGTTTCAGATTGTTTCAAGCGGAACCAGGTAAGCGAACACACCAACACCAGGCTTGCGGCGATCGCCAGATAGCTTTTCAGAGTCCGTTGACTTTTATGAGAGGTGAAATGGTTTTTGCGGCTAGCATTCGGGAATCGTTTCTGTGCACCGGTCCAGACCTGCCCTTTGGACATCATCAGATCTTCGAAAATTTCCTGGCCCTTTTCCGACGTCTCCTCGTTGCTCCAATCCAATGCCCGGGCGGCATTGTCCGGATGCAACGCAAGCCATTGCTCTACCACCTTATCCTGCTCGGACGTGGTCTTTCCAGAAAAGTAAAGCATGACAAGTTGTTTGGAGACTTCCATGGCAACACCGGTTAAGGAGACATCGACGATCTGACTGCTATCTGTACAGAGACAATTTTACGCGTGACACCCTAAGGAGAAATGAAAAAAAATTACCGGTGGCCTATTGAGAGTAGAAATGGGATACGAAACCCGGGCAGCTAAGCCCTTGGTTTCGCCCACAAAAAATACAAATTCTATTATTCTTCTTTATTCAAATAGCGGCATACGGGCAAACTCGGGACGGTTAAGCTCTTCAAACAAAACCGCTGCGCCGATATTTCCCTTATACAGACTGTGGTTTCTCATTTGTCCTGAATAAATGTGCGGGAGCATTTGTTTAGCCGTCTTTTTCGCCTCAGCCAAATAAAAGTCATCTTTTGTCGCATTATAAACACTTAAAAGCGCATAACACTCGCCCGACTTGCCACAACACAAGCTGCCATTCATGCCAGCTGGAGCCGCATTCATAAAGTGACCGGCCGTTTTTTTTGCCAATTCAAGGTAACGTTCATCGGATGTAAAATGGAACAAAGATGTCCATAAAAACGTGTACCCGGCCGATCCGTGGCACCAGCCTGTCCATGAAACCGGCTCGGTATTGGAGATTTCCCAGCGTGCGTTTCCATTTTCTTCAATGCCGAGATGGACAAGTTGCCCAACTCTTTCGAAGAAGTTGGCGGGCAAATTTTGCCCGGAAATCTTACACCATTTTAAAGTTGCATATAAGATCCCCGCCCAGCCGTGGGCAATTCCCCGGTAATTGATTGGATTATTTTCACCAATGGCTGCATATGAATCAATAATCGACCAGATTTCCTCCATCACACTTTTGCCAAACGCGAGCAGATCGTTTCTAACGAATTTGTCGTACGAAGGCATATTTTCTAAAATAAGCGAACTACCAATCAGCGCTGCCGACTTACCCAGCGTGAGATCCAGGTTTTCACAGGGATGCGAGGCATGCATTAAAAAATTGCGGACTGCATTGTAGTAGCTCCCGTAGTCCCCCGACGCCTGGCTAACCAGTGCCTGAACGAGGTCTACCCCGCTGGGCGTGTGGTATATCGAAGAAAGCCCGACAATAGACGGACTGAGATCCATATCTTTTGAATAGAATCCGCTTTCAGGGTCGTGTACATAGCTCGCTGCCCGGTCGCTCCACACATCTGCCAGGGCGAGTGTTTCGGGGCTTGAGTTCACCAATGCCTTGCGCAAAAACATATAGGCAATACCCGCCGCGCCAAAATTAACCGAGCTTTTCGGCGCCATCCGGAGTCCGGTTTTCAAAAGATCTCCCGTAAAACCATAGTCGGTCAGAATGGAATCCCGGAAGATCTGCACCGACATTTTCTTGTCTTCGGCAAATCGATCCGGGAAACTTTCCTGCACTTTCATCATGGCTAAATAGAAATCTTCAATATGATCATAACGGTCTTCTTTTCGCTTGGCAAGTGCTTTAAAGATCGCTTTTTCGATATGATTGTCCACAATGATGTCCAGGCTCCTGAAAGGAACGGGGACTTCATTGACGATTTGCGTAAACAGTATTTTCTTGTCGTAAGAGAAATTAACATACTGCTTACCGGTAAAGATCTGGTAGAGCAATGCGCCCAAGGCATATTGTTCGCCCGCAAACGTCGAAGGCGGCGCGGGTTTGGCGTCAAGAACAGACTGCGCATATTCAGGTTCGAAGAAAAAACCCAATCCGCCACGGCCAGGATTCTGGCCTTTTGAAACCATTCTGGAAAGTCCGAAATCGATGATCTTCAATTCACCCGATCCGGACACGATAATATTGGCCGGATGCACATCCGAATGAATAATTCCCTGACTGTGCAGATGCCTGTAAGCATTGAGAATGCGGCAGGAAATATTGAGCAAGGCAAGCACATTGGATGGATCATGAAGATTGTGATATTGCTCAGCTGCCTGCAAACATGGTTCCCCATCGACCCATTCCATGATCAGGTAATGATCCGCCTCGTATTCACCGTGTTCTATCAGGGATGGATTTATGACGTCATCGAGCGTATCCAGTATATCAATTTCGTTGTAAAAATTCGCCAGCAACTGCGGTGTCCTTTTGCTGGTTTTCAGTAGTTTAAGCGCATACAATCTGCCATTCTTTTTGATTTTGTAAATTTCCGTATCAGCAACTCCGTCCAGTTTTGACACGACTTCATAGTCCTTAAACCGGTCACCGGCTTTAAAAAATTGCCTGTTTTTCCCGAATGTATCATCGTAGGACACCAGAAAACCTTCACTCCTGAGTCTTGCCAGAAAAGTATAGGAGCTCTCCAGTATCTTTTGCGCATCCAGGTTATTGAGCAGCGCATAGGTAAGAACGCCTTCCGGCAGGGATTTTGGTTTACGAAATTCCTTCAACAGCGATGCAGACGAAGCATCAATGATTTTGCTTGTATTTCTTGCGTGGGTATAAGTAATGATGAAGTCGTCCGCTTCGTATTCGAATTTGGCAAGTGCCTGTTCCGGCAATGCTTCTACCGGCAGCACCTGAACATCTTCCGGCAATATGTATAGTTGATTGGAAGCCATAAGTTTCAGTTTTTAAACAGCTGTCCAGGTCGTTGGATCGACTCCTTCCAGCATCATTTTTTTCAAAACAAAATCAACACTTTCCTCGGGGCTTAACTTTTCTGTTCTGGACAAGGAGATGGATGCGGCCAATTTTTCAGTTACTGTGCCCCGCCAGCTTTCTCTTTCCCTATTTTTCAAGATTTCTTCGGTAGCGCTGTCTATTCCCCAGGATAACATTCCCGAGTCGTCTAACGGAGCGGTGAAAGGAACGCCCTGCGCTTTATGCTCTTTTAAAACAAGACCCAGCCGGTCGGCCGCGGCTACCAGATGATCGAATTCGGTGAAGTAGACTACAAATTTGTCGGGCCGGAGCAAACCTTCACGGTTCATCCCAACTTTGAAACTGAAAGCGTCGGATCCGGTAAGGACACGGACCGCTTTTTCAAATACATCCGGCAGTTCTTCCAAAACAGGGCTGATGTATATTTTATAGGTCGATCTCAACCTGGCATCGTGACGCCTGTTTTGCTTCCGGCTCCACGAAATCCAGCTGTATTTTTGATCCGGCTCATGCTTGTTCCAATGTTGAAGCAATTCCCGGTTCAGGGGGTCGTTTTTGCCAATTCTCAGAAGTTCTTCGACTTCTTCAAACGTTCCTAGCTCATTGGCACGCATCAAAAGCAGTGGTACCGTGTTGTATGCGTAAAGTTTGTTGGCCAGCGAAACCGTATCCACCTCATTCAATTGAACTGCATAACGAATAGCCTCGGACGATTTTTCCAACAATGGATGCTTGCGGTCCGTACTTCGCTCCTGAAACTCGTAAAGGAAATTCTGTGCGGCAAACCCGGAATAAAAACGCTGTTCGACCTCGATTTCGAAAATCCCTTCCAGTACCAGTTTGGCCATGGTCAGGTTGACTTCATCATCATATCCGGACTTGAAATACTGCGGTAATTCACCCGCATTTTGCAAAAAGTAGAACAGGAGCGCCACTTCTTTATAAGCCAGCTTGGCACTGCCGCCTGCTTCCGCATGCTTTCGCCGGAACACGCCAAAGAATTCGGGATCCAGGCTTAAATCAGCAAGAGCATGAAGCTCTTGCTGATTTAAATTCCCCTGCTCAATCAACTCAAATGCCGGGTTTGACCGAAAAGTTGAGTGCAAAAGAAATTTAACTTTGATCATCAGATGGTCGTTTTATTTGTTTCCCCGCTGCGCACGGATCTCTTCGATGGCTTCATGCAATTTCTTTTCGAGCATATCCAGCTGATTCGGTGCTTCCTGAATTTTCACATCGACATACTTTTGAAGTTCGGCCAGGTTATTCCTGAATTCACTCAACTCTGTTTCCTCCAATTCATCAACCACCTGCTGAACGGGCGTTCCGGTTTTCCAAATGGTGAAGTCCGTCGGCACGAATGAAGGCAAATGACTGCACGCAATGACACTGCAACCGCCGCAGGTAAACGCAGGACAGATCGTAGGCCAGTGGCAAAAACTATGGCCCGGACAGTTGACCAGGGTCGGACTTGGACAAATGGATGGACTGATGATCCTGCAAACGGTAATCTTATTGGGATCAAAATTTACTGTGACGGCAAGGTCCTTGAATTTGAAAGTTTTCATGTCTTTATTTTTATATATGGCTAAATGGTTATGCTCCCGACTTTTTTGGCCCGAAAAGATCAGGGAAAACGGTATTTCAAACCTTTCTGACTATCCCATATCTCACCCCCTTTCATCTAAACTTGTCCTTTGTTTTGTGGCAAACAGGAGCCATGGAGCCTAATCGACACGATCCTGATTTGCGCACAGTATTTGATTTGTTATTTTCTAACCAGACAAAATTATATTTACAATGTGCCTTTTTTGCGCGCCAGATTACCCGATTTAAAAATCACGTATTTTGATGCATGCAGGTAAATACACGTTTCGTAAAGCGGGTAGTTTGCATCCCCGGAAATAGGTACAAACGACAAAAAAAGCCCTGGCGGGCTTGCCAGGGCTGATATGTGCAGAGAGAAAACTTCTTGCCTTCGCCGGACTTACCCGGTGATGTGTACAAGTGGGGGGCCACGTCAATCAGTTAATTTGACTGCGGGGAAAGGTTAGGTTATTGGTTACACGACTAACGCCGAATATATTTTCCACGCACGATTGCACCAGGCGTCTGTCACTTTCAAAGTCGACATGACCATCAAGAAAAACCCAGCCGTTTTCAACTGTTACATGGATGTCCCTGTCGTCGACCCGGATTTCTCCGTGTATTAGATTGCTGATATGCCGGGCCAGCTCAAAATCAGCGATGCAAGTTTGCTTTTCCATGGTATTCGGGGTTTAGTACATCAGTTCCAACTAATCTCATATACGTCCGTAGCGAAGGGTACCCAAAACATCAAAGTTCATTCGCTGAATTAGCACCCTGATTCAAAATACTTTATTAAAGTTACGCCCGTACCCCAAGAAGTGCTATGACATGCATCTCAACAAAAAATGACATTGCTCATCTGCCCTACCCAGGTTGTTCAGCCTTTCATTTTCGTCAGTCGCTCAACGATACGACTGTCCGCGAAGAGAAAACTCCCGTAGCCCTTACCCGTTCTTTGATATCACCGCAGGAAACGGTTCTGCAAACAAACAAGAACACCCACCGTTGGCAGCACGAAAACTTCAACGGTATTGCCCCAAACCGGCAGACCGCTGAGGCCCGTCATCCGTGAAGCTGACTATGATCATTCGTTGAAAGCTCTGGCCCTCGTAGATTTATGAAAGGAGAATCCCGCAACTTCTTTTAACTAAACATCGTACACAGATGAAAAAGGGAGTGATAATATTCCAGGGAAAGTATGGTGCCACCCGGCAGTATGCAAAATGGCTGAGCGAAGAACTCGATTTGCCATTTCTCGAACCTGATCAGGTGACCGATCAGTCCTTAAGTGCTTTCGATTACATTGTGCTGGGCAGCTCGGTTTACTACGGAAAATTGTTACTCCGCTCATTTATCCTACAACATTCAGAGATATTAAGCACAAAAAAAATCTTTGTGTTTATCGTATGTGCTACGCCAGAATCGGACGAAAAAACGCAAAAAAGTATCATCAAAGCCAACATCCCCCAACAAATCGCGGGCGTCAGCGATATCTTTTTTGTGGCTGGGAGGCTGGTATTAAAAAAACTGAGCTTCACCGATCGCCTCATGCTCAGAATGGCCGCCATATTTGAACAAGACCCAGTTAAAAAACAAGTAATGCAAACCGGAATAGATGCCGTTAAAGAAGAGAACCTGATAGACATTATTATCGCAGTAACGATGTATGCGCTTATAAAACCGGCCGCGCATCCTTAATCCCGAGGCGGGCTTATTGGGATTGGCATCAGGTATCCGTGCAAACCAGGTTACTAATTATACATCGCTTCCAGTTTTCGAAAATTCAGGAAATAAACCCGTCTACCCTGAATGGTTATCAGGTTTTCATCTCTGAAATCGCTCAAAGTACGGATGAGCGATTCTTTGGCGACCCCGGCAATAGCCGCCAGATCATCCCGCGACAGGTCAACGAAAGAGTCCTCCCCCTTCGACAAATTGTATTTCCGGTAGAGCATAACCAGCGTATCGGCTACCTTTTTTCTAAGCGAATTATAAGCTGTTGCCAGCAATTTATCTTCACTTTCATTGAGATGGTTTGCCATGACACTGACAAAGCGCTTCATCACTACGGGCTGATTTATCAGCAAATTTTCAAAGTCGGAACGCGGGACAATAGCGAGCTCGCTTGCTTGGATAGCCTCAGCGTATTCATGATACAATGCGTTCTCCAGAATCGGCCTATAGCCGAAAAATTCACCCTCATCATATAAATGGACAATGATCTCCTTTCCGTTTTCATTCTTTTTAAAGGTCTTGACTTTGCCTTTGTTGATAAAATAGATATGAAAAGGGAAATTGCCCTCCCGGTAAATCTCTTGCTTATTTTCGTATTTATTAATAACCCGGTTCTGCCGGAGTTTGTCCAGGTATCTGCTCGCCTCATTGCCATTATCGGTTTCCCACGCGCCCGAGATCCTGTGTTGAAATTCCGCTTTGAACGATGCTTTCTTTTTCAGTCTTCTCTCGACCGCATTCAAAAGTTCGGTGCCCTCAAATGGCTTCGTAATATAGTCATCTGCACCCAGCTCCATACCCTTTCGCAGTTCTTTGAGCTCGGACCTGGCGGTAAGAAAGATAAATGGGGTATTTTGAAGCGAAGCGGTTTTCTGCACCACATGCAACACTCCGTATCCATCCAGAACAGGCATCATAATATCGCAGATGATCAGGTCAGGACTTTCATCCAGTGCTAGTCGTAAGCCGGCCTTTCCGTTGTCTGCAATCAAAACCTGATAGCCGCTTAATTCCAATATTTCAGCGATATTCTCCCTGATCTCCGCGTTGTCCTCGATGAGTAGAATCTTCTCCATAAAGCGTTCAATTTGGGCGTTCCAGCAAAAAGAAGATTTCAAACGAAGTTCCCTTTCCAATTACGCTCTTACACTTAACAGATCCGTTCATCAATTCTGCATACTTGGCAATGATGTGCAGTCCAAGTCCGGTGCCCTGGATGTTGTCCGCATTCGCTCCCCGAAAAAACCGCTCGAACAAGTGTTTCTGGTCCTGCTGAGAAATACCAATACCTTCATCGCTGACGGTTAATAGTAAGGAATCAGCCCCCCTGTCAGTATCAATCCGTATGACAGCGCCTTCATCCGAGAATTTGATCGCATTGGAAATAAGGTTCATCAGGATATGCTTTAGCAAGCCGGCATCCAGCACAACAATTGGGTCGCCCCTATGGCTGTAAAGAATGCGCTGGCCATTTTTAAGGACACCGCTAAGCTCGGAAATTACGTCTTTAATGTTTTGCGCAATATCAAAGCTGCTATACCGAACCTGGATTTTCCCTTCTTCGATCTTGCCCACGGAAAGAAAATCGTTCAGAATATTGGTAAGCATGTTCACCGAGGACACGATCCGCTGCACATGTTTTTCCCTCTTGGGATGCGCTTCCGTGTTTTCATATTTGGAAATCAGATACGCAGAAGAAAGTATCGTGCTTAGAGGGGTACGAAATTCATGAGATGCCATCGATACAAACCCCGACTTAAGCTCACTGAGTTCCCTCTCCTTTTTCAGCGCCATGAGCAGCCCCTTTTCAGCCTTTTTCCGTTCGGAGATATTGATGGCGATACCCAGGTAACCGTTTACTTGCAAAGATGCATCCTTCATTGCGGTGAAAGTTAGCGAAACGGGAATCGTGGAAAGGTCTTTGCCGACCAACAATAGCTCACTTTCATGCGTTAACCCCTTTACAGCCCTGTCGGAAAGAATTTCAAAGCCCGGCTTATTCCCCGGTTTCAACCGGATGCCTACTTCGGCGGCCATCCTTGCTATTTCCATCGGCTCATAGAAAATAAGTGGCGTGGCTTTATTGACAACCTCAGAAGCCTGATAGCCCAGTTGTCTTTCAGCGGTGGTATTGAATATTTTAATGATACCCTCTTGGTCTGTTACAAAAATGATGGCCTCCGAATGCTGCCAGATACTACTGAGGAAGCTATTTATCCTTTTCAGTTCAAGGTCCTTCGACTCTGTTTCGGCAACGAGTTTGGCAAGGTTTTTTACCGTATTGGTCAGCGACGAAGTACGTTCAACCACTTTTGCTTCAAGCTCTTCATTCAAACAGCGCAATGCGTGCTCTGCACTCTTTCTTTTTGAGATGTCAGTGACAAAAGCAATGGTATAGCCATTTTGCCCCTCTTCGTACCTGCCCAGGCTCACCTCAACGGGGAATTCGCTTCCGTCCTTTCTCACCGCGAACAGGTCCATACCCAGCCCCATTGGCCTGCTCTTAGGATGCTGGCCGTAACCGGCTAGATGCTGCTGGTGTTTCTGATGAAACCGGGAAGGGATCAGGCGTGAGATATGCCGACCTTCAAGCTCCGATGCCAGATAGTCGAATTGCCGCAATAAAAATGGATTGACCAAAACAATATCCCCCAACTCATCAGCAACGATGATTCCCATTGAAGCGTTATCAAATACTGCATCAAATCCAATTTTTACGTCATGTGTCTTCAAGCGTTGCTGGGTAATTTTACTTAATTTACTCAATTCGATTCAAACCCGCAACAAAACGCCTAAGAACTTGAAATACAATACAAAACGACAAGATTGATATCAGGAGCGCCCGCAGCCAGGCTTTTACTCACAAGCCACCGATGGTTTCATTGATCTCGATCCTGTTTCTGGTGAATTCAAAAACTGCCTTCATCATGTCGTTCTTCAAAGCGTTGAAATGCTGGTCTTGACGGGATATGTCCACAGTCAATGCATCATTCTGAACCCCTTCCACAAAAACGTGAATATCATGGCGCAAAATGCTTATCATCTGATCATTGTCGATAAAAATCTGCTGAAAGGATTCTGCCGTATCGATAAAGCTCCGGCTTACTGAATTTTTAAGGATCAATGCAAGCCTCGCTTTCATCTCGATGTTCTCTTTCTCTAAACCTGCCAGTACATTAAGCCACAGACAAGCATTGTTTTTCAAGTCATTCGACGGATTACGCATTTTTCTATTGCTAAGTACATCTGTTGGCAACATCTATTTAGAAAAGGGTATTGAATTGGTGCAAAATACGATGAACTGACCGTTATCACCCTGTTAACGACGGCCTGGGCAGTCTGCAAATCCCGGAATTTTACAGACAGACTATCTTGCGGAGTGCCGTCCACCCATATACGTTTCGCACATATAAAAAATACAGTTACTCCTCCGAACCATTCCACCCATGTGGGATTAATCGCTCATGACTTTCTAAGAAATCAAGGAAAAATGTGTCATACGCACGCAAAAACCGCTTCTTATCAGCCATCAATAGCTGAAAAAGCAAATCGGTCATCCCAACAAAATTGATAGCGGCAGCTATTTAACTCAAACCAAATGTAGGAAACGGCAGGTTGGAAAGAAGTGAGCAAAATCATTCCAAAGCACAATTGAGGTCACCCTCATAAACGACCGTCAGGATCTGATGCACCGCAGGTCCGGGCCGCTTAAAGACCTTCGGATCAACTAGTAAGCACCCTCGGCTAATGTACTCTTCCCGATGTGAAAAACCTGACCACCTGAATGACCAGAAGCGGAAGTATGCCTGCACCCATTATCAGTGCCAAAGATTGTGTGCCCAGGGTTTCCAGAGAGAGCATTTGTTTTAAAAATGGTATGAAATAGGTTGCCAGAAGAATCATAATGCAAAGGGTTTGTGCCTGCCATATGAATTTATTGCGTGTAATTTCATTGACAAAAAGTCTTCCTTTTTCGGAGTAAAGGTTGAAAACATGCAGTAATTGGGCCAGGGATAATGCATAAAAAGTAACCGTATTACCTTCTGCGCGGCTCAGCCCCAACCGGCTGGTTGCCAACCAATAGACACCTAAAACACAGACCGTTATCACCAGCGCGTAATAGACAATCCTTCGCCAGTCTGATGATTCCAAAACGGGCTTTTTGGGATCTCTGGGCGGAAAATGCATTAACTTGTCATTCTCCTTGCCAACGCCCAGCGCAAGTGCCGGAAATACATCGGTGATGATATTTATGAAAAGAATCTGCAATGGCATTAGTGGATTTCCTACGTTGAGAAAACCCGCAAATGCGACCACGAAAATCTCGCTCATATTACAAGAAAGCAAAAAGATGATGAACTTTCTGATGTTCTCAAAAATGACGCGCCCCTGTCCAATGGCCCTTACAATCGATTTGAAGGAGTCGTCCTTCAAGATCATATCCGCTGCTTCTGCGGCCACCGCCGTACCTCTCAGTCCCATGGCAATTCCAATGTCCGACTTTTTTAAAGCTGGCGCATCATTTACGCCATCCCCGGTCATGCCGACAATATTACCTTGCTTCTGGTAAAAATCGATCATATCCAGTTTCTGGGCCGGATTTACGCGTGCGAAAACCTGGCATTGCAGCATCTTTTCTTTATCGGCCTGAGAAGAGAGATCAAATGACAATAGGTCCTTTCCCGTTAAAACCAACTGCTCGTCCGGTCCGACCAGGTTAACCTGTTTGGCTATGTTCAATGAAGTCTCAGGATGATCACCTGTGACCATAATCACCTTAATTCCCGCGTTGCGACAGGCTTGCAGGGCAGGCCTGACTTCAATGCGCGGGGGATCCAGGAAGCCAATCAGGCCAAGGTAAGTTAGCTTTTCTTCCTTAGTAAAATTATTACGAGGTTTTCGACCGGATTCGCCATACGCAAAGGCGAGTATGCGCAAGCCGTCAGCTGCCATACGTTCGGAAACTGCCAGCTCTTTTGTTCTTTCAACATCATTCGCCCAATCGCAAAGTTCAGATACTTCTTCAAATGCGCCTTTCACGGCAATGTAATATGTCCCTGCTGACTCGTGCAGCGTTGCCATGATGCGCGTGTCTGAACTAAATGCCTCTTCTGCCACTCTGATGTACCCGGCCCCAAGGTCATCCGGATCAATTCCCGTGGCGCGAACAAATCGCAGCAGCGCAATTTCCACCGGATCCCCAATTTGCTTGCTGCCGGATTGCCCGGAAGTCAGTTGTGCATTATTGGCCAGAGCCCCGGCCCTGGCCAGTAATGTAAATTCTTTGGAAGTAGACAGTGTTGGATCCGCTCCTGTCAGCGCGACGGCTTCCTTTCCGTTTTTATCCCGATGCAGATTAGCGATTAAATCCCCCGCCGGAAAATGAAGCTGGTGGACTTCAATCTTGTTTTCAGTCAGCGTCCCTGTTTTATCCGTAAAAATAACATTCGTGGCCCCCAGTGTTTCCACTGCGGAAAGCCGCTTGACAATCACTTTTTTTTCTGCCAGCCGGAGCATTCCGTAGGCCAGGGCGATGGTGGCTACCACCGACATGCCCTCAGGTATCGCCGCAATGGCAAGCGCAACGGCGGTCTCTATCAACCGGATGGTTTCTTCACCACGCAGTAGCCCTGCCAGCAAATACAAGCTGGCCAATACAACCGTAATCCAGATCAGCACTTTCGCAAGCCAATCCAGCTTGGTTTCAAGCGGTGTTGCCGTTCGTTTAGCCTGCTGAACCATTGTAGCAATCCGGCCCAGTTCGGTTCGCTGGCCAATACCGGTAACAATGGCCTTCGCATTTCCGTTGGTAATAGCAGTCCCTTTGAACAGCCGGTTGTGCTGGTCACCCAAGGGTGCATCCGAAGCGGATGTACCGATCCGCTTAGCTGATGGAACCGATTCACCTGTCAGCGTAGATTCGTCGACTTCCAGCTGATTAGCCTGGACCAGGCTGGCATCCGCCGGGATTAAATCTCCGGCTTCCAGAACCAGGATATCGCCCTCAGTGATATTTTCCGAGGGTATCTCTATGATTTCTCCTTCTCTGACCAGTTTGGCAGGGGTTGTATCGAGCTTGCGAAGTGCCTCCATGGACTCGCGGGCGTTATACTCGAGTATGAAACCGGTTACCGCATTAATGATCAGTACGGCCAGCACTGCAAATCCCTCAACGGTATCTCCCATCAAAAATGAGGCAATACCCGCGGCGACCAATATCCACGCGATATGGCTATTGAATTGTCGCAACAGTATGGACCAGGTGCTCTCAGGCTTTTCGCGGTTCAGCTCATTGAGACCCAGACGCTCATTCCGTGATCCGGCCTCTGCATTTGAAAGCCCATTTATAATATCTGTTTTAAAGACTTCCGATAATTGCTCCACACGCATTTCTTGAAAGGATTCCGGCATAAGCTGTTGAAGAGGTTAGTGAGAAGGATCAATCTGCCTTGTCTTTAATGATGCATTCAAAATGGAGACTTTCCGCTACATTCCCAGTGTTCAGGTTCAGCCGGAAACATGACCTTGGTCACTTTTCTGAAAACTTTAAAACAGTTAATTGCAAAAAGGTAATACAATGCACAGGCTTGCTCACAAAAGTAGGCATTGTAGCTGGCCGCGCCGCGGAATAGGCTGCTGCGGGGAAAGAAAAACATAGAATCAACGACCTGTAAACCATTTATTTGATGAGTTCCGAAAAATCACTGCTTATCATCAATGGAGGCTCATCGAGCATCAGGTTTGCTTTCTACCGGGCGGCTGATGCGGCATTTACATTATTGCTTAAAGGGAAGCTTTACGACATCGGGAACAATATCACCAAACCGGTTTTAACTACAAATACTTCCGACAAACCCGAAAACGTAGACGTCAGGGAGAACACCTATGAACATGCCGCTCAATTTCTGGTAGAATGGCTGGAAAAGCTGCATGAATTTGACCTGGTTTCCGCCGTTGGCCACCGGATCGTTCATGGCATGGAACAGACAGAACCTCAGGAAATAACGCCGGAATTATTACGCTATCTTAAAGAGATTAGCCCTTATGATCCGGAGCATCTACCGGAGGAAATCAGGCTGATCGAGATTTTCAGCAAACGTCATCCGGCATTAAAGCAGATTGCCTGTTTCGACACCTCGTTCCATTCCGACATGCCTGCCGTCGCAAAGCGGCTTTCCATCCCCCGGCGGTTTAACGAAAAAGGTTTGCATCGATACGGCTTTCACGGTCTTTCCTATTCCTACCTGGTGGAAGAACTTGAACGTCTGGCTGGCCAGGCGACCGCCAGCGGGAAGGTCATACTGGCACATCTGGGAAACGGGGCCAGTCTGGCCGCGGTAAACGAAGGCAGAAGCATCGATACCAGCATGGGCTTTACCCCGGGATCAGGCGTGATGATGGGGTCCCGCAGCGGGGATATTGATCCGGGGGTAGCCTGGTATATGCTGCATTTTGAAAAGCTTAGCCCCAAAAAGTTCAATCACCTTATCAATCATGAATCCGGGCTTCTGGGAGTATCCGAAATAAGTTCAGATATGCAGGAATTGATGAAACTGCAAGCATCGGATCACCGCGCGGCAGAAGCAATCGCGCTTTTTTGCTATCAGATAAAAAAATACATCGGATCCTTTGCCGCCGTGCTGGGAGGCATTGATACCCTCGTTTTCTCGGGAGGCATCGGCGAAAATATACCGCAGGTCCGCGCCCGGATTTGCGAAGATCTTGGGTTCCTGGGCATTGTACTGGATGAAGAACGAAACCAGAAAAATGAGGCAATTATCTCGGACATTGCTGGCAAAGTGACTGTCCGCGTGATTGCTACTAACGAAGAACTAATGATTGCAAGGCTAGTCGGCCAGGTTGTGAACGAAGTCATTAAACCATAAAAGATGATGAAAATGGAAGATATTGAGGTGAAACCTTTGTCGGCGGAACTGTTAAGGAAAATGAATGCCTACTGGCAGGCCGCCAATTATTTGTCCGTGGGCCAGATATACCTGTACGGTAATCCGCTGCTCAAAGAGCGATTGACGCTTCAACATATCAAGCCCAGACTTTTGGGCCATTGGGGTACCACGCCCGGACTGAATTTTATTTACGTCCACCTGAACCGTATCATCAAGCAATACGACCTGAACATCGTCTACGTTGCCGGCCCCGGTCATGGCGGGCCCGGACTGGTGGCGAATACGTATCTGGAAGGGACGTACAGCGAGGTTTACCCGGACATTTCAGAGGACGAAACCGGAATGCGGAAACTTTTCAAACAGTTCTCCTTTCCCGGCGGCATTCCCAGTCATGTGGCGCCGGAAACGCCTGGCTCCATCAACGAAGGTGGTGAACTCGGCTACTCACTTGTGCACGCATTCGGGGCTGTTTTTGACAATCCGTACCTGATCGCGGCCTGCGTGGTGGGCGATGGTGAAGCCGAAACCGGGGCACTGGCAGCGAGCTGGCATTCCAACAAATTCCTGAACCCCGCCCATGACGGGGCGGTGCTTCCGATCCTGCATTTGAATGGTTATAAAATTGCCAATCCTACTGTTTTGGCGCGGATCCCGAGAGCGGAATTAGAGCAGCTTTTCCGCGGATATGGCTATAATCCGTATTTCGTTGAAGGCGATGACCCTGAAACCATGCACGAGTTGCTCGCTTCGACTTTGGACATTGTCGTGGAAGAAATCAGGCAGATCCAAAGTGATGTGCGGGTTTATGGATTCAAAGAGCGACCTGTATGGCCGATGATCATTTTCCGCACACCGAAGGGATGGACCGGGCCAAAAACCGTGGACGGTCTGCAAATTGAAGGCACATGGCGTGCGCATCAGGTTCCGCTGGCCGAGCTGGCTACCAAACCTGAGCATGTCCAAATCCTGGAAGCCTGGATGAAAAGCTACCAGCCCGAGTTGCTTTTCGATGAAAATGGGAAGCTTGTGCGCGAGCTGGCCGAACTGGCCCCGGAAGGAAACAGGAGAATGGGTGCAAACCCGAGTGCCAATGGCGGGACGCTTCTGGTTGATTTACAAATGCCTGATTTCCGGGATCATGCCGTGCCGGTGCCCACGCCTGGAAACAGCAACGCCGAGGCCACTTCGGTCATGGGCGAATTTCTGAGGGACGTGATGAAAGCCAACTGGCACGAACGGAATTTCAGGATATTCGGGCCGGATGAAACATCTTCAAACCGGCTTTCCCATTTGTTTGACATTACCGACAGGACATCCACAGCTGAAATCATCCCGGGCGACAACCATATTTCACCCGATGGCCGTGTCATGGAGGTTTTGAGCGAACATCTTTGTCAGGGCTGGCTGGAAGGTTACCTGCTGACCGGCAGGCACGGGTTGTTTTCCTGCTATGAGGCATTCATTCACATTGTGGACTCGATGTTCAACCAGCATGCAAAATGGCTGCAAGTTTCCCGAAACCTGCCCTGGCGCAAACCGATTGCCTCTCTGAATTACCTGCTCACCTCGCATGTATGGAGGCAGGATCATAACGGAAACAGCCACCAGGACCCGGGATTTCTGGATGTTGTGGCCAATAAAACAGCGGACATTGTACGCATTTACCTGCCGCCCGATGCCAATACGCTGCTTTCGGTAACCGATCACTGTCTCAAAAGCCGGGACTACATCAATGTGATTGTTGCCGGGAAACAGCCCGAATTGCAGTGGCTGGATATGGAGGCGGCTATCAAACACTGCACAGCCGGCCTGGGGATCTGGAAATGGGCCAGCAACGATGAAGGATTCGAGCCCGATGTGGTAATGGCCTGCGCCGGAGATGTGCCCACGCTTGAAACGATAGCGGCCGTTCAAATTCTCAGGGAACATCTGCCGGAATTGAAAGTCCGGGTAATCAATGTCGTAGACCTGATGACGCTCCAACCGGAAAGTGAGCATCCGCACGGCCTGAATGACAGGGATTTTGATATTCTTTTCACCAAAGACAAACCCATTATTTTCGCGTTTCACGGCTATCCGTTATTGATCCATCGCCTCACCTACCGCCGGACAAACCACAAAAACCTGCACGTGCGTGGCTACAAAGGCGAAGGTACAACCACGACTCCTTTTGATATGGTGGTACTCAATGACCTGGACCGGTTCCACCTGGTCGGTGATGTGATTGACCGTCTCCCCGACCTGGGCGCAAAAGGTGCATATACCAAACAATATCTCCGCGACAAGCTGCTCGATCACAAAGCTTACATTGAAACACATGGCGAAGATATGCCCGAAATTTTAGACTGGAAGTGGAAGGTGGCTTAGTCCACCGGCCATTTCCGGAGGCTTTTTTTAAGAGCGTTTAACAGGATAAAATAATTGCCTTGCTTTCCTAAGATTTGATGGAAAGTATTGCCAAATTCACCTGTTGTTTCCTAATATATTGTCCCTTATGAACGAGCATCATCATATTGTATCGATTGGTGCCTCGGCGGGTGGGATCGAGGAAATTACCTCATTTTTTGATCAAAAGCCATTGGATGGCGTATCCTATGTGGTGATCCAGCATTTGTCACCCGATTTTCGCACCAGGATGGCGGAGCTACTGGCCAGGCACTTGCATCTGGTTATCCGTGAGGCCGAAAATGGGATGCTGGTGGAAACAGATCACGTTTACATTATCCCCAACGATAAATATATGACCATCCTGAAGGGGCGGTTGTATATCACAGGCAAAGGAACCGGGCACCATCCACATCTGACCATCAACAAGTTTTTTAACTCCCTCGCCGCGGACCAGGGTGAAAAAGCAATAGGAATCATCCTTTCCGGCATGGGTAAGGATGGGACCGAGGGAATTTTATCCATCAAGAATGCCGGGGGAATCACCATCGCCCGCAATCCCGAAACAACCGAATTTGGCAGCATGCCTGCCAATGCCATAGCGACGGGCGCAATCGATTTCGTTACCGAGCCCGAACTGATGCCCGCACTCATCGAGGATTACGTGTTGCAAAACCGGAGGACCTTGCACGACCAGAATGAGAAAATCAGTATGCAGATCATTCTTGATCTGATCCGCGACAACACCGCATTTGACTTTTCGGGCTACAAACAGGCCACACTAATCCGCAGAACGCGAAAAAGGGCTGTCAATCAGAACTTTTCGTCACTGGCCGATTACCTTTCTTTTCTGAAAACCACGCCGGAAGAAATGAGTGCGTTGGCCAAGGAATTTCTGATCAGCGTAACGGCTTTCTTCAGGGATGAGGAAGCCTTTGATTTTCTGCGAACCAGCGTCATTCCGGGAATGCTCGAAAAAGTCGGTGCGGGCGAAGAATTGAAAATATGGGTGCCGGGTTGCGCCACCGGGGAAGAACCCTATTCGATCGCTATGCTGGTCTCTGAACAGTTGGGGGATAATCCGAAGGGCATCACCGTAAAGATATTCGCCACCGACATCGATAGTGCGGCGTTAAAGCATGCTGGAAGAGGACTGTATAGTGCCGAGGCGATCAGGCAAATTCCACACTACCGGCTTGAAAAGTTTTTTACCAGGCAGGGCAACGAATACAAAATCCGGCCCGAGTTGCGAAAAATGGTAATTTTCGCGCAGCACGACCTGGTCAGAAACCCTCCTTACTGCAACATCGATTTGATCAGTTGCCGGAATCTGCTCATCTACATGTCACCTACCCTGCAAAAAAAAGTATTCGCAATGCTGCTTTTTGGGTTAAAAGTGGACGGACACATAATGCTGGGATCCAGCGAAAACTCATTGCCTGTTGTTAAAAACCTGCATTTGGTCAATAAAAAGTGGAAAATATATAAAAAACTGGCAGTCAACCGTACAGTGAATTTTAACACATTTTCGTTGCCCGAATTCGGCGATCCCAAAAAATCTGACCCCAAAAAAATCTGGGGAAGGCCCAAAATAGCAAACGGGTCGCTGGCGGAGGCCGTAAGTGTTGTATTGGCCCATGAAGCAGGCGGGCTGATCGTCTGTATCGACTCGGATAATCAAGTCATAAAATCCTACGGCGACACATCAGGGTTTCTGTTTCAGAAGAATTTCAATTCCAACCTCGCAGACCTGCTGCCCAAACCGCTCTTGTCTGCCTTCAACACCTTAAAAGCCGAAGCGCGCCTGAGCAATGGCAGAGAGGCGGTCAGGGGCGTCCATATACAGCTCGGAGAGCTGACCGCGACGGTCAATCTCTCACTCACTCCGATGCCTTCGTTGAAAGATGAACGGGAGTTTTTCCTGGTCGTTTTCGGCAAGGATGCGGGTGACGACGAGGGAAAAAAACCGGATCGCCTGTTTGACGAAAAGCTATACCATGACCAGTATACGGTCAGTATAGAAAACGAACTCGGCCAGGTGAAAGCAACCCTTTCTGCCACCTATGAGCAACTGGACGCCTCTCTGGAAAACTTGCAATCTTTTAATGAAGAGCTGCTTTCGGCCAACGAAGAAATGCAAAGTACCAACGAAGAAATGCAATCGGTGAACGAGGAGCTCGATATCATTAACAAAGAGCTCGTCGAAGTCAACGATGATCTGAACAACTATTTCAGGAGCAATATCAACGGCCAGCTTTTTATCAACAACGAGCTGCAACTCATGAAGTTTTCGCCCGGTGTTCCGGATCACCTCAACCTGCTTGAAACCGACATCGGCAGGCCGATCACGCATATAGCCAGTATCGTGCGGTTCGAAACGATCATCCAGGACTGCAGGCAGGTGGTGGATTTGGGAGGTGTGATATCCCGGGAAATCCATATGCAGGATGGGAAATGGTGCCAGGTAGTGACCATGCCCTATCTGCGGCAGATCGATATGGTCAGAAAGGGAGCGATTGTCACCTTCAACGATATTTCGGCGCTGAAAGAGATAGCCATCGAACTGAATATCAAAAACATAAAGCTAAACGAAATTAACAAGGAACTTGACAATTTCGTCCACCTCGCTTCCCATGATCTCATGACACCTCTTACCCAGATAGAAGGCAGTATCGCGGTCATGAATGAAATTGGCGTGGCCGATAGCCAGCTCAACGAGTTTTTAGGCATCATCAATACTTCGGTGAAGAAGTTCCGTACGCTCGTGCAGGATATAGGCACCATCGCGAAGGTGGAAGCCGACCTTAGGTCAATGGAATCGATTGATATTGAAGAAATTGTCCAGAATGTATTGTGGAGCCTCGAAAACAAGATCAGACAGACGGGCGCCGAGATAGCCGTTAATCTGGAAGTGAAATCCATGCATTTTTCAAAGAAAAACCTGAGGAGCATCCTGTTCAATCTGGTGTCCAACAGTCTAAAATACAATGAAAGCGGACTGCCGATTATCGGAATAAGCACTAAAAAAGAGGATCGGCATGTCGTTCTTTCCGTGCAGGACAACGGTGTCGGTATCCCGGAACAGGAGCTTGACAAGATTTTCAACCTTTACGGCAGATTAAGGCATGATATCGAAGGAGACGGAATCGGCCTCTATCTCACCAAACGGATCATCGATGCATCGGGCGGAAATCTGGTCGTAGAAAGCGTGCCCGGTCAGGGGAGCAATTTCAGTGTGTACTTCAATGTCGGCGAATAGTCGGCTCGTTACCGCCGCCGATCGATAGCATTTCTTCTCTGGCTCGCTGGTGTTCATCATCCATCAAAGCCGTGGCCAAACCAAAGTCACATACGCCTGTGATGAAGGTCATTCAATACCGATATCTGAAATGATAGCTTTGTTTATCCAGCCGCTATATATGTCTGGTATAGAATCACTTTCTACTTAAAGATCCATACAATGAAGACAGATTTTGAGATTCAGAAAAATGTAATGGAGCAGCTCAGATGGGAGCCGATCCTGGGTACAGCCGAAATCGGCGTTTCCGTTAAAAACGGAATTGTTACGCTATCTGGCCAGGTTAATTCTTATGCCAAGAAGCTCGCCGCTGAGCGCGCAACCAAAAAAGTAGCAGGGGTAAAAGCATTAATTGAAGACATTCTGATACATATTTGGCCCGACAAACAGAAAACAGATCTGGAAATTGCCCAAGCTGCCGTCAATGCCCTTAAATGGCATTCGGGAGTCGCTGATGAAAAAATCAAGGTCAAAGTAGAAAACGGCACTGTCACTTTATCCGGTGAGGTAGATTGGGGATACGAAAGAAGCATGGCTGAGACTGCGATTGAAAGTTTGGATGGCGTAAAAAAGGTCGCTAATGAAGTAATGATCAAACCCAGGCCCATAGCAGGCGACATCTCGGAAAAAATCAATTCCGCATTCCAGCGCTACGCCTCCATTGATGCCCAAAAAATAAACGTATCTGTCACAGCAAACAAAGTAACGCTCGGCGGAACGGTGCGGTCATGGAGCGAGCGGGAGGATGCCGAAGATGTTGCCTGGGCAGCCCCGGGTGTAAATCAGGTGATCAACAATATTGTGGTCGAAGAAGAGGAGTTTGAAATGAGCTAACCATAGGGAAGCCCAACAAGTGATCGAAACGCTGTTGGAACAAAAAGCTTGTTCATTTTACCCTGAGCAACTTTGCGTTGATCGCAACAACGATTGTGGATGCACTCATCAGAACCGCGCCCAGAGCAGGACTTAACATAAATGATGGATAAAGCACGCCGGCTGCCAACGGGATGGCTATAACATTGTAGCCAATTGCCCAGACAAGATTTTGCACCATTTTCCGGTAAGTTGCCCTGCCAAACGTGATCATCTGCACGACATCCATCGGGTCACTGTTGACCAGGATAATATCGGCGGTTTCGGCGGCTACATCGGTTCCGGAACCAATAGCAATGCCTACGTCTGCCTGTGCGAGCGCGGGCGCGTCGTTGACACCATCACCGGTCATAGCGACGACCTCTCCCTTGTTTTGAAATTCTCTCACTTTGTCCTGCTTTTCATGCGGCAGCACATTGGCCAGGTACCCGTCCATATGGAGTTTTTTGCTGACGGCTCCTGCGATCTTCTCGTTATCACCGGTCAGAAGAAAGGTCTTAATGCCCATTTTCCGCAATTCGGCAACGGCCTGGGCTGCACTTTCGCGGACAATGTCCGCGAAAGTGATCAGACCGGCCAGTTTGCCATTAACGAGGATAAAGTTCACCGTTTCAAGGGCCTGGTCAACCTGCTCCGGAATCGCGGGCACGGGTAAATTTTCCTGTTTAAAATAGTTTGGTCCGGCAGCTACTACCTTTTGGTCGTTTACGGTGCCTGTCACCCCCATTCCCTGCATGTAATTGAAATCGGCTGAACTCCACAGCTCCAGACCTTTCTCTTTGAGTTTGCGGATCACACCATGAGCGATATGATGTTCGGAATTTTGCTGGACCGCGGCAGCATACTGCAAAATCTGGTCCGCTGAAAACCGCTCATCAACAGGGATGATCTGCTGGATTTCATGGGATCCTTTGGTTAGTGTACCTGTTTTATCGAAAATGATTGTCGTAAGGTTGCGGGCATTCTCGAACGCGGTACGGTTCCGGATCAACAAGCCATGCGTTGCGGAAAGCGTGGTAGAGATGGCAATCACCAGTGGAATGGCCACACCAAGCGCGTGGGGACAGGAAGTTACCATGACGGTCACCATTCTTTCCAGGGCAAACGCCAGATCCTGTCCGCTTGAATACCAAACGATAAAAGTGACCACACCAACGGAAATGGAAACGAGCGTCAACCACTTAGCGACTTTATCAGCCAGGTTCTGCGTGTTGGATTTAGCGCTCTGCGCTGTTTTGACCATGTTGATGACTTTTTGCAGATAGCTCTCACTGCCCGTTCCGGTAACATGGACTTTCAAAACGCCGTCAGCATTGATAGCCCCGCCTATGACCTGGTCATCTTTTTGCTTCTGAACCGGAACGCTTTCGCCGGTCAGCATGCTTTCATTAACGTAAGAACTGCCCTCCACAACCAGGCCGTCTGCCGCGACCTTCTCCCCGGGTTTGACAAGCAAAATATCACCGCTTCGAAGGTCCTTGAGAGGGATATCGGTTGCCTGACCATCCTTTTCAACATGGACTATGGAAGGGAGCAATGCCACCAGGGATTCCAGGGCTTTTGAAGCCGCCATCTGTGATTTCATTTCCAGCCAGTGACCGATCAGCATGATGTCGATCAGGGTAGCCAGTTCCCAGAAGAAGTCCATCCCTTCCAGCCCTAAAACCACAGCTACACTGTACACGTAGGCGGTAGTAATGGCAACTGCCACCAGGGTCATCATACCCGGGTTCCTGCTGCTGACCTCCCTGACAAGGCCTGTCAGAAACGGCCAGCCTCCATAGAAGTAGATGATGGTGCTAAATGCCCAAAGCACATACTTATCACCAGCAAATGCCCAGCTGAAACCTGTCCATTGCTGGATCATGTGCGACAACAGAAGAACCGGGACCGTGAGGATCATACATAGCCAGAAGCGCTTCAAAAAATCTTCTGTGTGATGTCCCGCATGCTTGTCATGATCGTTATGCTCTTCGTGCGCATGAGGTGTAGATCCATTGATCGAGTGCATACCCTTTGATTTCTCTTCGGGATGATGCCCGTGGTGGTGATGGTTTTCCATTGTCAGCTGGTTATGTTATATCGTGGTCGGGCATTACTCAAATGAGGTTAATAGTTCAGGGTCAGTCCGACCCCGAATCCCATATCGCTGTCGTAGTGCGCTGTCGCGCCTACGTATCTGGTAAAAATATACCGTATCGCTGCCATATATTCTTTGTCGGTGTTGACCATCAGGTTCATACGAAGGCGCCTGGATACCGGGATATCCATTCGTTCCAACTGAAAACGGACATTGCCATCGGTGAATACTTCGGCTTGCGCCGTCACCAGCATCGGCAGTACATAGTTTACGCCGACGCTGAGTACCGATCGCTGGTCTTTGGTATTCCGTTGGCCAAAAAGGTTGGTTTCCACTTCATCCATCCCCATTTTGCGGTACCGCCAGTCGAAGCCGATAAAGGGCATTAGCCATTGCATTTTCCCGATGTAACGGCCCAGGTGTGTCTCCACCTCATATCCGTGATGGTCGTTGTAACCCAACCGCCACTCGGAACCAATGCTCCATCGGGTATTTTGCAGCATAGCTTCTCCATCGTTTCCGTTGGTAGCAATGTCGTTTTCCGCCATGAAATGAAACTCCCGGTCATCGGCAAACAGTTTGCGCTGTGCGAGTTTCGGGTTAGGGATTTCGGGATTAGCGGGAGAATTCTCATAAGAAAATACCGCGCCCATTCCGCTCATCATGTGGTATAGAATATGACAGTGAAAAAACCAATCCCCGCTTTCAGTGGCCGCAAATTCCAGCGTATCGGTTTCCATGGGCATAATGTCGATAATGTTTTTCATCGGCGCATTCGCTCCCTGGCCATTAAGTACCCTGAAATCGTGGCCGTGAAGGTGCATCGGGTGCCGCATCATGGAATTGTTGTAAATGATCATCCGCACGTTCTCCCCCTTTTTGATCAGGATCCTGTCGCGTTCCGAAACTACTTTGTTATCCATGCTCCACACATAGCGGTTCATATTACCGGTCAGCACAAAACGCAGCTCTTTAACCGGCGCTTCCCGGGGGATCGATGTATTCCCGGGCGATTTGAGCATCGCGTAATTAAGCGTGGTAATCGATGACAAGGCATTACTATTGTACATATTTGCATGGTCAACACTGCCGCTCTTTTCAGGGTTAACCATTTGCATATTACCCATATCCGTCCCTTTAACCTGATCCTTCTTTTTGCTTTTCAAAGGACCGGTGATTTCCGGGTACATTACTACATTCATGTCCATCTGGTTCAGGCTCATATTCATTCCCATATCATCCAGATTGCCATTCATTTTCATCATCCCGTTCATCATCTTCATTCCTTCAAAGTATTTGAGCCGGGGCAATGGGGACGCGAGCTGCCTGACTCCTTCTCCCAAATAGAGCGAGGCCGATTTCGTCCGGTCCTCGGACGTTGCCAGAAATTCGTACGCTACGGGGGCAGCGCCTGGTTTGACGGCCGGAATGGTAACGATCACATCATAGGTTTCTGAAACGGCTATGATCAGTCTGTCCACCTCTACCGGTTCCACATCGTTGCCGTCGGTGGCAACCACCGTCATTTTACCGCCGGCATAGGTAAGCCAAAAATAAGTAGAAGCGCCGCCGTTGGAAATCCTCAGCCGTATCTTATCGCCGGGCTTGAACTGGGATAGCTGGCTTTCATTCTTTCCATTGATCAAAAAACGGTCGTAATACACGTCGCTGACATCCATCGCCGTCATGCGCTTCCATTCGTTCCCTGCTTTGGTTTTGAAATAGCCTTGTCCGATCGCTTCCGAATAACTTTGCGTTGCCCCTTTTTTAATGGCAAACCAATCATTGGCATTGTGCAGCATCCGGTGTACGTTTTTCGGGTCCATGTCTGTCCATTCACTGAGAATGATGGGGACGGTCGGTATGGCCGGCTCGACTTTCTTGTTCAGGATCATGGAACCATACATGCCGATCTGCTCCTGCAATTCGGTATGACTGTGGTACCAGTGCGTTCCATGCTGTATAATGGCAAACCGGTACAAGTGCGTCGTATGCGGCTTGATGGGCATTTGCGTAAGATTGGGGACCCCGTCATATCTGTTGGGCAGGAACAAACCGTGCCAGTGAAGCGAGGTCTCTTCGTCAAGCTCATTGTGCACGTAAATTTCAGCGGTATCGCCTTCAGTAAATGTCAGGGTGGGCATCGGGATCTGACCATTTACCGCGATGGCGCGTTTGGGCGTGCCCGTAAAGTTGACCGTGGTGTCTTTTACATACAAGTCATATCGTACGACCTTTTGGGCAAGCAGTGTATTTGATAAAACAGCAAAGAAAACCGCCCATTGCAAGACAGACGTTATCCGCGGGATTTTTTGAAAACCCATCATATCAGTGCGTTAATTAAGGAAGAGAATGCTGTCCCGAAAGCCCCGGTTAACGATCCTTTCGGGACAGCCGTTGACTATTTAAGTGTTTCGGTCGTTTTGCCGCAGTTCAACATCTGGGCACCATAGTACGGATTTTTAATGGCCGGTATCTGGCTAAGCCAGTTTGCGCCCTTTCCTTCTTTGGCCATCGGGCAATGCTGATAATAGACCGTCTGCGAAGGCTTTGCGGACTTGATGACCTTGTACATATTATCAGAAAGCGAAGAGAAATGATCTCTTTGGTGACCTACGTCTTTGGTTTCTGCAATATGATCCGCATCGAAATCCAGGTCTTTCATTACTTTCATCCAGGCATTATGCTGCTCCTGTCCGAGTTCATTCATTTTTACCTCCTTGATTGCCTTGACCAGCGTTGCCGCCTTTAAAGATGCGGCATTTCCGTCGGAAGCTACCAATGCGTCCTTTACCGCGTAGTAGGCCTCCAATACGGGTTTCAATGGGTCGGCATCCGCCGGCTCGGCCCTGTCGTTATCCTTGACAGCGGTTTGATGCTGATGCCCGGGAGCCGCTTTTTCTTTGACCGGCTCACTTTTGCCCGCGCGCTCGTAACGGCAGCATGCTTCCAGGTCCGCATAAGCCAGGTCGGGCGCCAGATAGCTCTGGTTGTCAAAACCCGCTAATGCGATCTTTCTCAGGACGGCATCCAAAGCGGTCTTTTTACTATCGTAGGTCACCGAGGCAACATTTGTTTCGCTGTTCCACCTCGCCTCAGAAATGTTCTTTTCAAATGCCGCCGATTCGATCCGCTCTTTGCAAAGGGCGCATGACCCGCTCACTTTTACGTTTTCAGTTACTGCATTTCTAATCGCCGCATACGACGAAAAAGCGGATAGCAACAGGAATATTGCCATCAATGTTTTGATTGATTTCATCTGATTAAATTTTAGGCTGTTGGTAATAATTGCTCATTGGAAAGCCAGAAATGCTTTCGGTAAGGACGTACCTGTGGCTACAAGGCACTCAACAGCCTATATTGGGAGGCATCCAGAGGGAAAGGTATACCGGCTTTGGCGTCGCCTGACGAAAAAACCAGGACACGGGTTGGTACACTCCAATACCCGGTTTTTGAAGAAGGTCGGCAGGTTGCGATTTCAGTGCAAAAAAGGTAGCCGAGTGCGCACAGTCGCAACCGGACTCGCCGCAGTTATGCCTGCATTGCTTGCAGTCCGCCGACTTTTGGTGGACGTATCTGTTACAACATGCCTTTCTCCGGGTTTGAGCATGCTTTACTGATTGTTTCGCAGGAATATGCTTGCTACCGCATGCACGGCTAAGACCAGCCGGCACCAGAAGGCAAATCATCACTAGCATAAGGAAAACACAACCCTTCATCAGAAACAGAAAGTCTTTACGAGCGCAAAGATGATAGTTTGACAGTGTTTTTTTCTACATAATTGCTATGTTCTTTTACATAATTATGGGATCGGCTTTATATCGAGCGTAAATGGCCGGGATCCGGTCATTAAATGGACTTATCCGTTTATTTCGCTTTCGGCCGGAAATCCAGATTATGAAAGACAAAAACCCGCAGCACGTTGTTGCTGTTAAAATGATTGCCCGATGGCAGCTGCTGGAACTGGTTCATATAACCGACTTGTAAGTTCAATCCTTTGGTAAACTGGTAGCCAAGCCCTAAGAATAGCCGGTTCTGATCGAAAACGTTGTAGGTGATCTGCTTTCCGGCATTAATATGTATCTCATCATTAAATGCGAAGAAAAGCGTGTTCGGCTCAATGAAATCTCGATTCAAAGGCACCATCAGATTGAGGAGGTAGCGAAACCGGAAGTTGAAGTTATGGCCGTCTTGGAGCTCGTCATTGACAATTTTCCTGTTGAAGCGCTCTTCGACACGAATCCATTGCTGGGTTTGCAGACGCTTTTGCCTGCTGGTCCAAAGCACTTGCTGCCATAGTCTGTTTTCAGGGCGCACTGTGTGAAGACCTACCGCAGGATAGCTACGCGCATATGCGTAGCCGACCGTAAAGCGAAGGTGGTCGTTGGCGAAATAAGTGATACCCGGCCGGATGATCTGGGTCGCCCACCGGTCCAAAAAATCCGTGCGCCGGGCGTGAAGATCGAGCCAAATCCCCCACTTGTCGGTAAGCCTGGTTTGATTGAAGTAGCCTAGCCAAACGCCGCTTTGCTTATTAACCTGCTTTTGGGCAAAGGAAGGTGTTGAAAAAAGTAAAATGAGTGCTGTTAAATATTTTCTGATCATAGGGGTGTTACTGTTAAAAATAAGTTCTGAGGGAATAACCAATGATGGCCGCAGCCAGAATAACGTAGGGTTCCGGCAGCCTTTTAATATATATCAGGGCCAAAATGGAGGCCGTTGCTATTAGTGCAGATGCAACATCGACAATCGAGCGGGTGGCGATCACAAATACCGACCCAACCAACGCCCCCACGACTGCCGCGGTAATACCATCTACAAATGCCTTAATGCTTTCGTTTTTCGATATTTTCTTAAAGTAGGGCGCTGGAAGTACCGTAAAAATGAAACACGGAAGAAAAACACCCAAAGCCGCTACACTCGCCCCGGCAAAGCCCGACACAAGAAACCCGATAAATCCGACGGTTATCACCACCGGCCCCGGGGTGATCATAGCCACTGCGACCGAATCCAGGAATTGCTGCTCATTGAGCCAGCCCATTTCACCAACCACGCCCGCCTGTAAGAACGGGATGATCGCAAGTCCGCTGCCAAATACAAATGCACCTGCTTCGGTAAAAAAAAGCCCGAGTTGCCAGAGCTTTTCGATGTCAAACTGCCAGAAACCGGTTCCGGCCAAAAGCACGACGGATAAAGTAGCATTTTGGCGTTTGATCCACTTCGGCGGCGCTTTAATAATCATATAAAACAGCCCAAGGATAATAAAAAGCCAAACCTCTTCCCTTTCTGTGACCGCGGTCACGACGGCCATTACAATAAAGAACAGCCACAGCAGCCACCTGCTTTTGATGGCCTGTATTTCCAGTTTACCGACCGACTTGATGGTGAGCTTGTAGCAGCTGAGCGTAATGATGCCGATCACCGCCGAGCCAACCCCGTAAAAGACCGACTGCATCCAGGCAAGGCCTCCATAAACCTTGTAAGCCATTCCAAGCAGGACAACCATGACGAACGACGGAAGCACGAAGCTCAGCCCTGTGAGCGTAGCCCCCCAGACCCCGTAATGGACATAACCCAGGTAAATACCCAGCTGGGCAGCCAGGGGCCCGGGCGCTAGCTGCGCGAGCGCGAGCCCCTCGCGGTACTCCTCCTCGGTGATCCATTTGCGTTCTTCTACCAGATCGCGGTGCATATAGCCGATCAGGGCTACCGGGCCGCCGAATCCCAGGGTTCCGAGCCTTAGAAAATATTTTGTCAGCTCCATCAAGCTGTACCCGGCGGTTTTAGGCGGTGTCAGGGTTTCCATGTATGCTTTTCGTTTTGAAGATGTTTTGCCCATGCATAGAGCGCGTCATAGACTTTCAGACCAACTTCAAGCATCTGATAATCGTCGGGAATGGTATGGGAAAGCCCGGCCGAAATAGCCCACAGGCCTGCCGCCTGCGGTGCTATTTCGAAACGGTCTGTATCAGCGGCCCTGACGATCGTGGCGACTTGCAGCACCGAAGGATCGGTTATCTGATGCTTGGCAACAAAGTAATCAAAACTGCACTGGTCGCCGTAATGCGAATACTCTGCACCGTCAATGTCATAGGGAATTGCATTCAGCTGCCTGGCCATATCGAAAACCAGATCTTTGGGCGCAAAGAGAAATTCGGCACCCGGATCAATAAAGTTCTTAATCAGCCAGGGACAGGCAATCCGGTCAATTTTGGGCCGCTCACGGGTAATCCATTTCATCGTCAGTGTTTGGAATGCGATCCGTTTGGTGATTTGCCAAGCTCGTCCAGGGCGGCCCGGAAGCCCTTGGCCAGTTCTTCTGCAGGCCCCTTTCCATAATAATGCAGAAAGATCATGCGGGGATTTTCATCAAGCATGTGGTTGTGCACCGCTACCACTTCCAGGCGGTGGTTACGGAGCACCTTGATCACACTGTTGACCTCATGGCCCAGCATCGCAATGTCGCCGGCGATATGCGCGTTTGTTTTCGTCCCGGCGAAACTCGCCCAGGAATTTAGCCCGATGGCAGCGGTCATTTCAGCCCCCATCGAGGTGATGGTCAGATCCTGGCGTCCTACCGTATACTTATAGGTCGGGCCGTTGCTCACTCCGGTGTACTGCACGATCGCATCCAAGGCGCTGATATCGAAAATATCCTTGGCTGTCGATACCGTCGCGGCAGCCTGTGCGGGTTGGTTAGCGGGTGCTATTTTAGCGTCCTTGATAGCGAGCGCAAATTTTTTGGCCAGCTCATCCGGACTTCCCATCCCATGGAAATGCATGTAAAAGATGCGGGGCTCTTCATAAAAGAAGTGATTGTGGATGGCCCCGACTTCCAGGCCTGCCGCCTGAGCCGCAGAAATCAAAGGATTCACTTCTTCCTGCAACAGTACGGTGTCACTCATCAGCACTGCAGATTTGCCATCCAATGTTCTTTTGATGGAAACCCAGCCACCAAAGCCAAACGAAACAGGCACGCCCTCCCCCTTGACCGCGATTTGCAGGTCGTTTCTCGGCAGCGCGATCGTATGAACAGCCTGTGCCTCATTGTAAGTGCCTTTTTTGCCGATCGCGCTTTCGATGGCTGCAATTTCCCCGGCGGTAAGAGCAGGTGTTTTCAGTGGTGAGCTACTTGCTGCAAACGGAAAAAGGCCGTTAAGGCCTGCCGTCGCGGCGATGGAAGTAGCGCCCAGCCATGCCCTTCGCGAAATCTGTTTTTGGTTTTCCATTTTTGAAATAATGTGGTTGACCGTGCAATACTAGGCAACCCGTTACTCAGAAAATAGAATAGAAATGACCCGTTTGTACGGAGATTACTTTTTACCCAAAGATTTTCTACACACCGATGGATTTTACCCCTTTTTCGCCTGCCAGCTGTCGCGGGTAACGCAGTAACGATTCAAAATCAAAAAGTAAAGTATATATTTACAAAACAAAACAAACTCCAAGGCAAAAATACTTACGACCGCGACAAGCAGGAACACAATAGTGCGAATTTATAAATAAAAAGCTAGTTACATGAGCAGAACTATTCAAACCAGGGAATACATGAAATCATACATGTCAACATATATTAAACTTTTAAAGTCAGAGTTGACCTTGTTGAGCCTGATGGAACTGATCAATTTCCGTTTTAACATGCCTCCATCTTGTCAACCCTACCAAACATTTGAATGGAAGTAAAATTGTCGGCCGGACCGGCATCACAGGTTGAGCCCTGAGCAGATTCAGGCGAATCGGAGCTCACAAAATTAATTTTTGAAAATACCAGCAATTGACTAAAATTACATTTTATCTTGAAATTTCACATCCCTCCCGATGAAGGAACAGCTTCAAAATTGGACCGAGAGAATTACTCTTTTTAACGACCAATCGGCCTTCAGAAGCCTGTTTTTCCATCTTTACGACTTCTTGCTTGCATGTGCCTACGCGATTCTGAAAAACAAGGAGACCGCAGAGGAAGTGGTACTCGATACTTTCGTCAATCTGTGGCGTAACCGCGACCGGCTACCCGAAATCAATAACGTTCAGGTGTACTTGTATGTGTCGGTAAAAAATCTCTCGCTCAAATCGGCTACGCGTGACAACCGTCGATATGAAATTAACTGGGAGGATTGGGTGAATGAAGATGAAGCAACGAGTAGCACCCCATCTCCCGAAGAACTGCTGATCTCCAACGAAACTGTCACACAGATCGAGCGCGCAATTGAAAGCCTGCCTCCCAAATGCAAGGTTATTTTTAAGATGGTGCGCGAGGACGGCCTTAAATACAAGGAGATTGCCCAGATACTAGATATTTCCGTCAAAACGATTGACGCTCAGATGGCGATCGCAACGAAAAAGATCACCGAATCCATTGGTTTTCTGCTGAATCAATAAATTTAAAAAAAACTTTCCCGCCAGTTTAGGTGATTCTCTCCGTTTTCGGATCCTTAGTTCAGAAGTCCTATCTGAACCAACACCAATGACAAACGATCAAGTCTGGAAACTGATTGCGCGAAAGCTCGCCGGAGAAGCCACCCAAGAGGAATTAACGACATTGGATGGTCATCTGAAAAACGACCCTGAACTTGCCCATAAGGTAGAATTATACAGCTTCTATTTTCAGCAGCCCAAATCCTCCCAAAACAACACAGACGAGAAGCAACGGGCCTGGCAAAATCTCCGGCAAAAGCTGGGAGAGCAGCTCCCGGAAGGGAATTTGGACAGTTTGCAGTCTGCGCACACTCGCAAGCCATTCGTTTTCACCTATACGCGGCATGGAAGATGGTTGTCCATCGCGGCCAGCATCCTGCTGGTAGCGGCCTCCGCGGTTTATTATTCCGGATGGAGCAGAAAGGATGACCGGGCGATAGCCTCCGCGGAAACAAAGCACGAAAACATTGTGATACAAACGGAACGGGGAAAACGCTTGAAAAAAGTATTGCCTGATGGCACCTCTGTATGGCTCAACGGTGAAAGTCGTTTGACCTACAACCGCGATTTCGGAAAACATAAGAGAGAAATTATACTCACCGGCGAAGCTTTTTTCGACGTGGCCCACAATGCCAAGGTGCCGCTCGTTGTGCATGCCAAAGATGTAAACATACTCGTCAAGGGCACTGCGTTTAATGTAAGGAGTTACCCCGAAAGCGATAAGGTCGAGACTTCCCTGATCCGCGGATCGGTAGAGCTGACCGACCGTACCCGGCCTGACCATGTCATACTGTTGAAGCCAAATGAAAAAATTACGATAGATCATGCCGAAGGAGACCGGGCTTTGACCGCGGCTGTTCCGGAAAGTTCAAAAGAGCGTTTCGCGAAGGCGAAAACACATTACCGGATCGAAGCCTTAAAAGAGAGTTCCCTGGCCAACGTGATACCGGAAGTGTCGTGGGTCAGCAACGTGCTCGTATTTGACAATGAACCATTTGCGAAGGTGATCGAGAAAATGGAAAAGTGGTACAATGTCGATATACAGATCAACGACCAGGAACTGAAGCAAAGAAAATTCTCCGGAGTCTTCCATAATGAAGGCGTGGTGGAAGCTCTTCAGGCATTACAGATCATCATCCCTTTCCATTTTGAACAAAACGGAAGAAGCATAATCATTAAGTAACCTAAACCCTAACCTATGGCTTAACCTGACTCGCCCTTTTGCACAAAAAAAGAGATGCGCTAACATCTCTTTTAATGCTTACTCATTTCAAAAACGATACAACACTTCTTTGAGCGGACGTCTGTATCATTTACTAAACTTTAAGTACTGTAAAATTATGAAAAAAATGATTGTGCCCCAATCGTTGTGGGATAACCATGCCAAATTTCGCAAACTGCTCATTGTCATGAAATTAACTACAATACTGTCGATTGTAGTGTGTTTGCAAGTCTCTGCAATAGGCTACGGACAAAACAAGGTCAGCATTAAAGCTAAAAATATAGAACTGAAGCAGTTGTTTTCAATGCTTCAGAGACAAACCGATTACCGCTTCCTGTACGAAGACACGAGACTGCCGAAAAACGCCAGAGTAGACGTGGAAGTTGAAAACCAAACCATTCAGCAGGTATTGGACAACGCATTAAAAAACAGCTCGCTATATTATAAAATCCTCAACAGTAATCTCGTAGTGATCAGCTCCCATAGCCAGGCTGCCTTCCCTGACTTATTGAAAGGTGAAGTAAAAAACGAAAGCGGATCACCACTGCCGGGGGCAAGTATCCGTATAAAAGGCAGCAACTCCGGAACAACGACCGACGCGGACGGAAGGTTTTCTATTGAGGTAACCGAGAATTCAATCCTTGTAATTTCTTTCATAGGTTATATTACCCAGGAAGTGAAGGCGCCTGGCTCGGGCCAGGTCCGGATCAGCCTCGTGCCCGGGGACAAGAATCTGAACGAGGTTGTCGTGGTTGGATTTGGCGTTCAGAAAAAAGCAAACCTTACCGGTGCGGTGGATGCCGTCACCGCCCAACAGCTGGAAAGCCGGCCTCTTACAAGTCTGGGGGCGGGGTTACAGGGGCTTATTCCCAACCTGAATATCGCACTGAGCAACGGGCGGGCTACCACGGCGGCCAGTTTCAACATCCGCGGTTTTACGAGTATCAATGGCGGCGAGCCGCTGATACTGGTGGATAACGTGCCATTCACCATGAGCGAAATCGCGTTGTTCAATCCCAACGACATTGAAACGGTGTCGGTTTTGAAGGATGCCGCCGCTGCGGCCATTTACGGCGCCCGCGCTGCGTTCGGGGTGGTGCTGATTACCACCAAAACGGCCAAGGGCAATAAAATGAACGTCAGCCTTAACGCCAATATGGCTTTCAGAACGGTTGGAAAATTACCTGAACTGGTAACCGATCCAAACCTCGTCATGCAATACAAACACGATGCGGCAGTGCCTCTTTACAATTTATACCCGGATGCTATCCGTGTGTATGCGAAAGAACGGTCGGCCAACCCCTCTTTGCCAGCCGTAATCCTGGATCCTACCAATACGGCCAATTGGGCCTATTATGGCGCTACCAACTGGATGAAGGAGGCGTATATGAGCAGCGCACCTACTTATAATACTAATTTGAGCCTGTCAAAAAAATCAGATAAGGTAAGCTACTATTTTTCGGGCGATTATTACAGGCAGGATGGCATGCTGCGCTACGGGAACGACATTTACAACCGCTATAATGCACGCGGAAAAGTAGATTTGAACGCAACCAAATGGCTTACATTCTCTAACAACACCCTGCTGACAGGAAGTAATTATGATACACCGGTGTTTATCAATGGAGACTTTTTCTGGAATGTGAACAGGACCAGTTCGCTGGACGTTCCTAAAAACCCGGACGGAAGCTGGACGTCCGCAGGCGCCGGTTTATTGGGCAGGTTGGCGGAAGGTGGAAGAGCTGAAACCAAAACCAACGATTTCCAGACGACCTTCTCTTTCAATGCCGCATTGATCAAAGATGTGTGGGATGTGAAGGGCGAGGCAACATACAGGCGCGGGGCATCCTTTACAAATTCATTTGATATACCGATAGGATACAAAACAGGCCCCAACAACCCGGTGGCATTTGCCGGCAGCACCACTACCTGGGCACAGAACAGCAGTACCAATACCAATTACACCGTCTATAACCTTTATACCGATTTCCATAAAAACATAGGCAGTCATTTCATTCAGGGACTTGTTGGTTATAATCAGGAGTACCGGATTGCCAAAACTTACACCGCCCGACGCAACAATCTTATCGCCAATGCACTTCCATCGATAGGATTGAGCACAGGCACCATGCAGGTATCCGAGAACATTGGCGATTATGCGCTACGCGGCTTGTTTTACAGATTGGCTTATAATTTTAAAAACCGGTACCTTCTGGAATTGAACGGAAGATATGACGGCACATCCAGGTTCCCCGAAAATAGAAGATGGGGTTTCTTCCCGTCGGCTTCCGCGGGATGGATTCTGTCAGAAGAGCGGTTTTTCAACCCTGTTAGGAATACTTTAAAGCTGGATCTGTTTAAAATAAGAGGTTCGTACGGCTCTTTGGGTAACCAGAGCGCGGTTGGGAATTATGATTATATCCCTACCATGAGCAGTGCCCAGGTGGGACAAATACTGGGTACCGGACGGCCCGTAACCGTCAACGCACCGGGCGCGGTCTCCGATAATTTCAGCTGGGAAACAATATCTACCCTTAATATGGGCGTCGATCTGGCCTTTTTCAGCAACAGGCTCGAACTTAACTTCGATAAATATACCCGCTATACACGGGATATGCTGATTGCCGGCAAGACACTTCCCGCGGTTTTCGGCACCGGAGTGCCTCGCGTCAATGCCGGTGACCTTAAAACCAACGGATGGGAGCTTCGGCTAAACTGGCGGGATAAGGGAGAACTTGCGGGATCCCCGTTCTATTACAACATCAACTTATCGCTTGCCGACAACCGGACCAAAATCACGCGGTTTGACAACCCCACCAAGCTTCTCAGCAATTATTATGTCGGACAGGAGATCGGCGAAATCTGGGGAGCCGACATCGAAGGCTTCTTTCAGAATCTGGAAGAACTGAAGAACCATCCCGACCAAAGGGCGATGGGTACCGATGATCAGTCCTATCAGTTTTTTGTCGGGGACCCCAAATTCAAAGACCGTAACAACGACGGAGTTGTCGACAAAGGGGATCGGACTGTCGATAACCCTGGCGACTTGTACAAAATTGGTAATAGCAGCCCTCGCTTGTCTTACGGAATTGATCTCTCGGGAGGTTGGAAAGGGTTTGATATCAGGGCATTTCTGCAAGGAATCGGAAAGCGTGACTGGTATCCGGGTGGTTCTAATATTTATTTCTGGGGAGTCTATTCGCAACCATGGACAAACGTGACCGTCCAGAATATGGACCATTGGACACCCGAAAATCCCAACGCTTACTTTCCTGCCTTGCGTGCCTATGCCGCTGAGGACAATATGGAGCAGTTGGGGATACCCAACAAGCGGTATATGCAAAATGCCGCGTATGCCCGCCTGAAAAATCTCACGCTTGGATATAGTCTGCCGCAACCCCTCCTTAAAAAGGCACGGCTGGATAAAGTCCGGTTTTACATTAGTGTAGAAAACCTGTTTGAGATTTCCCACCTCAAAGTTAACCTGGATCCCGAATCATTTGGAAGTGCGGCCTATCCGTTCCAACGCACCTATTCCTGCGGGTTGAATTTTAATTTTTAACACTGAAATTCCTTACTGAAATGAAAGTAATCCAATATGTTATAATCTTCGCCGGCTTTTTCCTGCTGTCGTCCTGCGACGATGATTTTCTTCAGCGAAACCCGCAAACAGCCATTACCAAAGAGGATTTTTTCAATACGCCTGCCGATCTTGAAACCTATACCAACGGCCTTTATGGAAGTTTAGGGGCTAGCTGGGAAGACCTGTATTCCGATAACATCTCTATCAATACGGGGGGAAATGAAACGGATAACCTCATACGTGGCGGCGTTACGCCCGGTAATGTAGGGGGCTGGAACACGTGGGGCGAGCTTCGCCGTATCAATTACATGCTGGACAATACGTCGAAGACCACCGGAGACGCAACAGTGATTAACCACTATACAGGAGTCGCACGCTTTTTCCGGGCGCTATTCTATTACCGGATGGTAAAGCGATACGGTGATGTGCCCTGGTACTCGCATGTAATGGGAACCGACGATGAAGAAATGCTCTATAAGGCAAAAGACCCAAGAGTACTCGTCGTCGACTCTGTGATGAGCGACCTGGAATTTGCGGCCGCCAATGTGTTACCCGCACGTACCAACAAGACGATGATCACCCGATGGGCAGCGCTTGCGCTTCTGTCGAGAGTTGCTTTGCATGAAGGTACTTACAGAGCCTACCATGACGAACTGGGTTTAAAAAGCACAGCAAACCGCTTTCTGGAACGAGCTGCAACTGCTTCTCAAAAAATCATGGACGAAGGTGGTTTTGAGATCCATAACACCGGAAATGGCGCCATCGATTTTCGTACTTTGTTTTCAAGCAACAACCTATCGGCGAATAAAGAGGTAATATTTTTTCAAAAAAACAGCAAAGAAGACGGAGTTGCCAATAATACCCACGTGGTACTCGACTGGCAATGGGCATTAAGCGGAAGCCTGGCCAATGAATTTCTGATGAGCGACGGTACTGCATTTACGTCACAGGCGGGATATGATAAGAAAACATTCACGGAAGTATTCCGAAACCGCGATCCCCGGATGGCAGAGACGATCATGCCTCCCGGATTCTCCAACGTGCCGGCTACTAACACACCTTATATAATCAAGCCTAGTTTTGGAGGTTATCTTCAGCTTAAGTTCTACCCGCGTGACCCGGCGCTGAGAGGAGGCTGGGGCCTGAACTATACCGACCTGCCCATTTTCCGTTATGCCGAAGTACTGTTGGTTAACGCAGAAGCAAAGGCCGAGCTGGGCACACTCACACAAAGTGATCTGGACAAGACAATCAACCTGCTAAGACGTCGTGTCAAGATGCCAGATCTGAACCTGTCGGCCGCAAATGCATCGCCTGATCCTTATCTGGCGGGCCGGTATCCCGCGGTGACGGGTGCAGGAAAGGGAGTGATACTGGAAATACGGCGCGAGCGGCGGGCTGAAATGGCCTGTGAGGGCCTGCGCTTCGATGATCTTTACCGCTGGAAAAGCGGGGCGCTGCTTGGCCAGGATTCCAGGGGGATTTATGTGCCTTCGCTCGGAGGCATAGACGTCACCGGCGACGGCGTCGAAGATATCGCGATACTTAAAGCAGTCGGCGATGAAGCCCCCCTGGCGGGACTGCCTGCTGATGTAAAGGCCAAAATTGTCAGATATTATCTTTCAGACGGCAGTTTTTATCTCTCCAACGCCACTTCCGGCAACATCATGTTTGGCCGCGACAAGCAACAACCGCGAAACTTCATTGAATCCAAATACTATTACTTTCCGATTCCGTTGGAGCAAACGATCCTCAATAAAAATTTAAAACAGTCCGCAGGATGGGAATGAAAGTGTCGAAGCGAAATCCGGTTGGCGAACCGGCAAAGGGTGTGCTGAAAGATTGATGATTATCCTAAATATTTAATAATGAAAAGAAGAGAGCTTTTAAAAGATATTGCATTAACCGCAGGCACCTTTACGGTAGGCAGTAGCGTCGCTTTTGCAACGGAGCAAAAACAAAAAAAGAAGACAGTATTACGCATTGCGCACATCACCGATATCCATATTCGCCCCGAACATAATGCGCCTGACCGCTTTCTCAAATGCATGGAGGAAGTTAAAAAGCACAAAATCGACTTTTTCCTGAACGGAGGCGACACCATCTACGCGGCGGACTACAGCAGTGTCAGCCGGGAACGGGTAAACGAGCAGTGGGGTATCTGGAAAGAGCTGCGAAGTAAGCTCAGCGAATATGAAATGTACAGTTGCCTGGGCAACCACGACATGTGGTGGGCTGCACCCGATAAGCAGGATGCGATGTACGGAAAAGAACATGTGGTAAGGCAACTGGGCATCCCCGGCCGCTATTATAGCTTCGATAAAAAAGGATGGCATTTTGTAATTCTCGACAGTAATAATAACGGAGGTTCGCTGGATGCCGAACAGCGCAAATGGCTGGAAGACGACCTTGCCCGGTTGCCCCTTGGAACGCCGGTAATGTGTTTGAGCCATTATCCTATACTGGCGGTGTGCACCATTATTGACGGGGGTAATCATACCGACTCGAAGTATATCAGCGGATTGTTTGACAAACACAAGGATAAAAAGGTCACTTGCCTGAGCGGCCACGTTCATTTGCAGGATAGTGCTGTTTACAATCATGTAGGCTATTACTGTAATGGCGCACTCAGCGGATATTGGTGGGAAGACGGTGATAAGGAATCTGCCGGCAAATATTATTATAAACAAACACCTCCGGGTTACGCCATTGTTGATCTAATGGAAGACGGTACGGCGATCAACCAGTATTACCCGCATAACTTTTAATTGACATTATCCCAAAACCGGGTAAGTGAAGAATCGGGGTTTATAATCCCGATTCTTTTGTTTGTAGCCAAACACAGTTTATCGCAATGTGACTCTGGTCACAGATCGGCAGTGGCGATTTTGTAAATTTGCGTGATTTCCAATCACGTCAGAAAATGAACATGCATACAGAGCAAGCCGCGATAAGTCAATATCTGGAAACCTATTTCAGTCAATTCGAGCCGGAGCTGGTCAGGAAACTGGCCGAAAACAGCATCCTGAGGGACTTTGAGAGTGACGAGCAACTGATGCGCCCGGGGCAGTATTTCAAATCCACCATGCTGATTGTGGAAGGCGGTGTGAAGCTATACCGGGAAGGTCAGGACGGCAACGAGTTTTTTATTTACCAGCTAGGCCCTGGCGATGCATGCGCACTTTCGATGATCTGCGCGACAAAAAAAGAGCAAAGCCAGATCTCGGCCAGGGCCGTGGAGCCCGCAAGGGCTATCCTCATCCCGATAGCACTGATGGACGAGCTGATGACCAGCTATAAAAGCTGGTACTATTTCGTGCTGGAAACGTACCGCTCCCGGTTTGAAGAACTTTTGCAGGTCGTCGACGGCATTGCTTTCAGGAGTATGGACGAGAGGCTGGAATTTTACCTGAAAAATCAGCAAAAAATCCTGCAAAATGATGAAATACCCATCACCCACCAGCAAATCGCCAGTGACCTGAATTCATCCAGGGAGGTTATCTCACGGCTTTTAAAAAAGATGGAACAGAGGGGAATGGTCCGCTTGGGCAGAAACACGATCAAAGTTTTGAGAAAATTCCCCTGAGTGACAAATATCACTGACCGGCTCGCCTACCCTTCCGAACTTTGTATTGTTCATTAAGAAAAATAAAAACAAGGAAGGCTATGCGAATCGAACAAATCTATACCGGCTGCCTGGCCCAGGGCGCCTATTACATTGAGAGTAACGGCGAAGCGGTGGTTATCGACCCCCTTCGCGAGGTGGAGCCGTATATCAACCGGGCTGAAAAAGACGGGGCAAAAATCAAGTACGTCCTCGAAACGCACTTTCACGCTGATTTTGTCTCCGGTCACATTGATCTGGCTGAAAAAACAGGAGCGCAAATCGTATTTGGACCCACCGCCAAGCCGGGATTTCCCGCCCATATTGCACAGGACGGTGAAGTTTTGAAAGTAGGCAATGCCACGATCACCGTACTGCATACGCCAGGGCATACGATGGAGAGTACCTGCTTTCTGCTGGCCGATGAAAGTGGAAAACATACAGGCATTTTTACAGGCGATACACTATTTATCGGAGATGTTGGCCGTCCCGACCTGGCGCAAAAGGTCGTAGCGGACCTTACCCAGGATAAATTGGCCCGGCATTTGTTCCATTCGCTGCGTAACAAGATCATGCCACTTTCCGATGACATCATTGTATATCCGGCCCACGGTGCAGGCAGTGCCTGCGGTAAAAATATGAGCAAGGAGACCACCGACACACTGGGCAACCAGAAATTGTTCAATTATGCGTTACGCGCGGATATGACCGAACAGGAATTTGTGAAGGAAGTAACCGATGGATTGATGCCGCCCCCCGCATACTTCCCCGAAAACGTGATGATGAATATCCAGGGGTACGAAAGTATCGATACCGTGCTCGAACGCGGAAATACCGCACTCGCCCCCGATGCCTTTGAAGCCGCCGCCAATGAAACCGATGCGGTAATGCTCGATACCCGCGATGCCCGGGTTTTTGCCGAGGGGTTCATCCCCAATTCGATCAATATCGGGATTGACGGAAGTTTTGCCCCCTGGGTTGGCGCCATGATTCCCGATATCAAACAGAAAATATTGGTGATTGCCGACGAAGGCAGAGAAGAAGAGGTCGTAACCCGACTGGCAAGGGTTGGCTATGATTACACCATCGGCCATCTCAAAGGTGGTTTTCAGGCCTGGAAAAAGGCCGGAAAGGAAACAGACCACATAGAATCGGTAACGGCCATCGAAATGGCAGGGCGCCTCAAACAGGACCCCTCCCTGACGGTACTTGATGTACGTAAGGCAAGTGAGCACTTTTCCGAGCACGTGATCGGCTCCGAAAATATACCGCTGGATTACCTGAATGACCACCTGGCAGAGATCAGCAAAGATAAAACCTACCTGGTACACTGTGCCGGAGGGTACCGTTCGATGATTTTCAACTCCATTCTCAAATCAAGAGGATACGACAACCTGATTGACGTTCAGGGAGGCTTTAAAGCCATTAAAGAGTCGGGGCTTGTTCCGGTAAGCAACTACGTGTGCCCGAGTACCATGTTATAGCTATTTGGATTCAATTAAATCACTTATGTCATGAAAGCAAATTTAGGAATCACAGACAAAATAGTCCGCGTGCTGGTCTTCTTGGCGGCCGTGATGTTATACTTTATGAAAGTAACCTCGGGAGTCTTCGGAATCACATTGATTGTGGTTGGGACGGTATTGCTGCTGACTTCATTGCTGAATTTTTGCCCACTGTATTCCATACTGGGCATCTCCACCAAAACGAAAAAATAAACTTATGGGAATCTTATCATCAATATTCGGATCAAAAAATTCTGATTACAAAACCCTGATAGAGCAAGGAGCGCTTGTTGTCGACGTGCGCTCGCCTCAGGAATTTGCCACAGGACATATTCAGGGAAGCATCAATATCCCGCTGGATCAGATCAATGCAAAAGCAGATATGCTGCTCAGGAAAAACAAACCTGTAATTACATGTTGCCGGAGTGGCGCGAGAAGCGGCATGGCCGAAGGCATGTTGAAATCTGCCGGGGTGGACGCCTACAACGGCGGGGCCTGGGAGAGTCTCAAACAGAAAATCTAAATATAAGCGCTAACATGCTGGAAGTAATCAAACAGCCGTGGCCCTGGTACATCGCAGGGCCACTTATCGGGCTCACCGTGCCCGCCCTGCTCATTCTTGGCAACAAGTCGTTTGGGATATCGTCTTCATTGCGGCATGCCTGCGCGGCGTGCCTGCCGGCCAAAATTCCATTTTTCCAATATGAATGGAAAAAAGAAACCTGGAACCTGGTATTTGTGCTGGGAATTTTTCTGGGAGGGATGGTCGCATCCCACTTTCTACCCAATCCTGCTCCCATCAAGGTCAATGAAAACCTGGCAAGAGAGCTTGCAACCTACGGCATAACGGACTTTTCGGCAATGGTACCCCTGGACATTGTGAGCTGGGAAAACCTGCTTACGGTTCCCGGCCTGATCATGATGGTCGGCGGAGGGTTTCTGGTAGGATTTGGGGCACGTTACGCGGGTGGATGCACGAGCGGGCACGCCATCATGGGGCTCTCCACGTTACAATGGCCTTCTCTGGTCGCTACCATCTTTTTCATGGTTGGAGGATTTGTGATGGCCAACTGGATTTTACCCATTATACTCAGCTTGTAACACCACTCAGAATTTCATTTTTTCGAATTTAAAAAACTAATGCTGTAATAGATGAGCAACTTCACATCTGAAATAAGCAGGGAGAAAGAACACGAGATCCGCGCGACCGACGCGATGTGTATCAATGAAAGCCAACAGGACCACAGGTGGTATTACAACTTAAAATATCTGGTCACAGGTGTATTGTTCGGTATTGTATTTGTTAAAGCCGAAGTAATCAGTTGGTTCAGGATACAGGAAATGTTCCGCCTTCAGTCTTTCCACATGTATGGGATTATAGGCAGCGCAGTGCTCGTGGGCATGCTCTCAGTATGGCTTATCAAAGCATTCAAAATCGAGACCATACATGGAGAGGAAATCACTTTCTCCGATAAAAAATTCAACAGGGGACAAGTTTACGGCGGACTCATATTTGGATTGGGCTGGGGACTTACCGGCGCTTGCCCGGGTCCTTTATTCGCACAGATTGGCCTGGGAGCTACGGTCGTAATAGTGACCTTGCTGAGCGCCATAGCGGGGACCTGGGTGTACGGGCGTTTCAGGGAGCAGTTACCCCATTGAGATCAAAACCATGAGGGGACAGGTCCCATATCCCTGTCCCCTGTTATCTTCACTGTGCACTCGATGATCTTGCATTGAAGTGCCGAAAACTTTATTTAACGATGAAAAAAGCGTCAATCTTATATCCTTTTGCAGGCATAGCGATCGGGGCGATCTTAGGTTATCTGTACTACTATTTCATAGGTTGCTCTTCGGGGACATGCCCCATTACCTCAAATCCGGCAACCTCAACTGCGTATGGCGCTGTGATGGGCGGGTTATTGATCAGCTCCTTAGTCAGAAAGTAAAACAATTTCAATGCTCATTCGCCGGTCCTTAGATAACCCCATCCTTGCTGTTGCTTAATGACCAGGTCTGCTATTGCACAAGGAATTATTTCCAGACCAGCGATAACGCCGCTTTCTGACTTGCCATTTAAAACAGGCATGTTGTGGCACACGGCAACTTTGCGCGATTGTTTTATACGTTTCCGAAAAAATCATTATCAGGGATGTATATAAGCCCAACCCTCGGCCTGACGTATGATCAGTTCACCGTTTGCACTGGGTGCAAATGAAACAAATGGCCACAGTTGTTCTTTATCAATCTTTCTTTCCCGCAGCGTATTTTCGCATTGAGCCAGTATTACACCCCTATCGAGTAATGCCATAAGTTCGGCCTGGTAGGGTCCATCTTTCATGTAAAGCGCCACACCGCCGCCATGTACAATCAGCTCTATCTGTACTTTTCCTTTCAGGCGCGGATCATCCAGCGCGTTCTGGATGTTTTTCAGCGTCGCCTTTATTTTCTTGTCATCATCAGAATTAAGCTGATAAATCGCTTTATACATTTTTTTTGTCGCCTGGGCACCCTTAAACACAGGGGGATCTGCCTTCTGTGCGATGGTCGAAAGCGAGAATGCCATTAGTATGGCCAGGCATGCGAGTCTGAAAACATTCATTTGTGTCTTATTTATGTTGTGCCGCCAAGTTGCACAAAAGCAGCATAATGCTTTGTGACATTTGTTACACAGCAGCGGGGATTGCAGGGTAAAACGGTGATCAATTTCAGCGATCGGGCTCTTCGGTACTTTTCTGCCGAAACTGCATTACAATTCCACAAAATCGCTGATCTAATTTTTCATGTGTAACATTTATCACTGACCAGGGCTTTTGCGGCTGGTACTTTTGCAGGGTAATTAATTCAATAATCTCATCAAAACATGAACTCCACAGAAGTTTTGGGATTTTCGGCCTCCATATTAATCGGGATAAGCCTGGGGCTAATCGGCGGCGGGGGCAGTATACTCACATTGCCGGTGCTCGTATACGTCATGGGTATTAACCCCGTGCTTTCAACGGCATATTCCCTTTTTGTTGTAGGTACGACTTCGCTGGCAGGCTCTTTCAATTTTATGCGCAAAGGGCTTGTTAACTACAAAGCCGCGCTTGTTTTTGCCATTCCATCCTTTGTCGCCGTATTTCTGACACGAAAATATTTCGTTCCGATGGTACCGGATTCGCTCTTCACGGTGGGCGGCTTTGAAGTAACCAAAGATGTCGCGATCATGCTCTTTTTCGCTCTGGTGATGTTGGCTGCCTCTTATTCGATGATCAAAGAAGACAAATCCGAGCCGCAAGAAGCAAGCAGCCAGCCCAAATTCAACTATCCGCTGATAGGACTCGAAGGAGGGGTGGTAGGTATGCTCACCGGTGTCGTAGGCGCGGGAGGGGGATTTCTGATCATCCCGGCACTGGTTTTACTGGCAAAACTGCCCATGAAGATGGCAGTTGGGACTTCACTACTGGTCATTGCCGCTAAATCGCTGATTGGTTTTGCAGGTGATATTTCAAATACTACCATTGACTGGACTTTCCTGATCGAGTTTACGTCGCTGTCCATTTTAGGCATCTTTCTTGGATCCTTTCTTTCCAGATTCATATCAGGTGAAAAGCTCAAAAAGTCCTTTGGCTGGTTTGTGCTTGTGATGGGCATCTACATCATTTCAAAAGAAATTTTCTTCAAATCATGACCGGTACCAAGGATGGTGTTAGCCACACCACCGCACAGGACGTTCCGCAATAGCCGAATGCGAACACGTGAAAAGATCAAACCTCCGCGACATGCGTATACACATAATCGTCATCAACAATGTCTCCCGATGATTCAGTTGTTAAATTAATCCGCTCGTTGAAGCTGCTTGTCACCCTTTTGGGCGTTGTGCTGGGGTTGCTGCTCATACTGCTGCTTATTCTGCTGTTTGGCGTGCCGGAATTCGGTTTAGATCAGCCGCCCGGCAAAAAACTTGCTGAAATGAAACCGGCCAATGCAGACCGGCATATGATGTGGAAAGGCCCCTCAGAAAAGGATATTTCAAAACTCTCGCCGACCGAGCAACAAATGGTCCGCTACGGAAAAGAGCTGATTGTACATACAGCGGATTACCTGGGTCCGAAAGGCAGCGTAAAACATCTGTCCAATGGCATGAATTGTCAGAACTGCCACCTGGATGCCGGCGGCAAACCCTGGGGAAATAATTATTTCGCGGTCCAGGCTACCTATCCCAAGTTCAGGGCACGCTCCGGAAAAATCGAAACCCAGGCCAAACGGATCAACGATTGTTTTGAGAGAAGCCTGAACGGAGAGAGCCTCAATGAGCAGAGCAATGAAATGACGGCCCTACTGGCTTACATGAAATGGATGGGAACGGGTGTTCCGACCAAACAGGTACCTGAGGGCTCGGGGATCTATAAAATACGTGACCTTGACCGCGCTGCCGACCCGGTTGCAGGCAAAACGGTATATGAACAAAAATGTCAGAGCTGCCATCAGCCGGCTGGCGAAGGCATAATGGCCCCCGATGAAAAATCCTATTTATTCCCTCCGCTTTGGGGAAAGCACAGCTATAATACCGGGGCAGGGCTTTTCAGAATGTCCAATTTGGCTGGATATGTGAAGGCCAACATGCCGCTCGGCGCTTCCTACGACGCACCGCAGCTCACTGACGAGCAGGCCTGGGATGTGGCGGCTTTTATAAATTCTATACCCCGCCCACGCAAGGACCTGAGTAAGGACTGGCCCGATCTGGCAAGCAAGCCATTCGACCACCCTTTTGGCCCCTATGCGGATCCGTTTCCCGCAAAGCAGCACAAGTATGGCCCTTTCACCCCTATTAAAGATTGGCAAAAGCAACATAAAAATTCAAATACCAGATAGCCGCCGGTGAAGGCACCTGAGGCAGGGAAAGGGAATATGCATGAAAACACAAATTTTGTTTCTCCTTATATGGTCGTTAGTAACCGGTCCCCCGCTTCCCGCGCATGGACTGCAAAAGTCGCACGAGGCAGTCAGGGATACGAACACATTAGGGCATCTATTAAAAACAGGGAAGTTTTACGGGCATGCCAGGTCCTACTGGTCGGCAACCCTCAACCAAAAACGCCTGACCGATTACTATGCCTGGGGAGTGGGTGCCGGAATTGGTTACCAAACGCCAAAGTTCTTACACCGATTTCAGCTGGGAATCAGCAGCTTTTTCATATTCAACCTGGCCTCATCGGATCTTGCCAGGCCCGACCCGGCCACCTCGATGGTAAACCGCTATGAAATTGGCCTTTTTGATATCGAACGCCCGAACAATCGCCAGGATCTTGGTCGACTGGAGGAATTTTACCTCAAAGCCCATCTTGGCAAAAAATCGATACTGACACTCGGTCGCCAGATTCCCGAAACACCCTTTATCAACCCACAGGACGGACGCATGAGCCCAACACTAACCGAGGGGGCCGTGCTGGACATCAATGAATGGCAACATTTGAAACTACATGGCCAGTACCTGTGGCGGATCTCACCCCGCTCAACTACGCGCTGGTTTGGCGTAGGGGATAGTATGGGGATATATCCGGTTGGAATTGGCATCGATGGAGCGCCTTCGCAGTACAAGGGGCAGACAGATGCGGATTTCATGGCAATTTTTGGCGCTATTTACAGAAAGAAGAAATGGGAGATACAGCTATGGGACACCTACGTGGACAATGTCCTGAATACGTTTTTTGTAAAAACAGAGTGGAGGTCCCAAGCCAAAGGGGGAACAAACTGGCTGGCAGGTGCCCAGTTAACGATGCAGAACACCACAGGAAACGGAGGAAACCCCAACGCCTTGATAGCTTATGCGCAGCCCGGCAGCGGTTCGGTAGTAATCTCAACACGCGTAGGACAAGAGTCTGCAAGATTTGACTGGCAGATGAATGCAACGCACATCGGGTCTGGTGGGCGATACCTGATGCCCAGAGAATGGGGCAAAGAGCCATTTTACACCTTTATGCCCCGTGAGCGTAACGATGGGTTCGGTAACCTGACAGCCGTTACTGTGAATACCCGCTTTAAACCGGAAAAGCGTATCGACCTGACCCTGAGCGGAGGCTATTTTCATTTGCCCGGTGTCAGGAATTTCCAGCTGAACAAATATGGGATGCCCAGCTATTCACAAGTTAATTTAGGTCTTACCTATCAATTTGACCAATACCTGAAAGGACTCAGCGCATTTCTGCTGGTTGTCCGTAAAGACAAATTTGGCAGGGTTTATGGCAATGACCGGTTTGTATTTAACAAAGTCAACATGGTGCATGCCAATCTTATTCTCAATTACCGGTTCTGACGTCGAATCCCTGCCTGGCGGGTTTCTGTTTTAAAAGTTTCACCTTTCCAGCAAGAGGCTTATTAAGCTAACCACATTTGTCACTCCCATTTTTTTAAAGATCGCTAATTTGTGAGTAGATATTGTAGAGGGTTTCAGGTTCAAAGTCCTGGCTATGTCAGTCGTACTTTTCCCAGCGATTAAATAATTCAGTACTTCGAGCTCCTTTTTTGACAGTTTTAGAAAGGCGGGTTGCATGACACCCCCCGCTGTAACTACGCGGGGTGACTTTCCGATTTTCAGATTGATGATCTTTTCCTGCGCGATCGCCATTAGCATCTCCATACTGAAGAATGGCCTGTTACTCAGCTGTGCCTGCAGAGCGGATTTGACATCACTTAATTTGGAGCTTTTAGTAATATAACCGCTGGCGCCATTGACCACATACCAAATAGCCTTTTCGTAGCTGAAATGATCAGCAAAAAGCAGAATATTTGAGTTTGGCGCTAAACGATGTATTTCTGCAATAAGCAACCCTGTTTCGATTCCTGATAGATTTTCACCGACCATAATCAGCTCGAAAAAGGCATTTCCCTTAATCTGGTCAAAAACTTCTCCCGAGCTTTCTGCCGTGATTGAATCTATTTGCCCGAATTCGCTGCCCAACAACTCAAACAAGCTCTGGTGAATGATCGGGTGATTATCAGCAATTAAGACTTTGGCCATTCTTTATGGATGAGAGATAGAGGTTTAATCGCGACATCGGTTAATACCCTTGTCGCTTGCCAGCGACAAGGGTATTTGATTTACAGCAAGTAAGTCACAAAAAGTGTGGTATAGCGTGTTTATCGGTAATGGCTATACGCGGCCCCGATCACGACATCGGCATCTATGGTTTGACGATTTTCATGACATCCGATGTACCGTTCGTACGGCCAATGAGCACCAGGTATGTGCCTGCGGGCAATTTGCTGACATCGATCTCTTTCGAGAACGCAGCCCGTCCTGACATGACTTTGTCATAGACTACCCGTCCGCTGGCATCGTTGATCTGGATGCGGACGATGGCCACATTATCTTTGGTATCCACATAAATCTTGTCAGTTACCGGGTTCGGGTACAGAAGCACGCCCGCCTTTCCTTTAAAGTCGATATTACGGATGCTGCTGAAAGCGAAAGTACCATCTTTATCGATCATCCTGAGACGATACAGGTTCTGGCCGCTCGCAGGAGATTGATCCGCGAAGCTGTAACCCACCAGTTCGCTGCTCTCTCCTCTTGCCTGGACACGCCCGATTACCGACCAGACTTTTCCACTTTGGCTGCGTTGGACCTCGAAATAATCACTGTTTGTTTCAGCGGTGGTTTTCCAGTTTAATAACGCCGACTGATTTTCTCTGGTAGCGGTAAAACTCACGAGTGTAACAGGCAGCGGATCTGTATCAACGATTAAAATGTAAACCGTGGCGGTGTCACAGGCAACCGGCGTTCCGTTGTCGCATTTGGAGTAAGTGAACCGGTCCGGCCCTTCATAGCCATTCCCGGGTGTGTAGGTATAGGTACCATCCGGATTGAATACTACCGTTCCGTTGGCAGGCTGGGTCACCTGGGTGAATGTGACAGCGTCGCCTTCCGGATCCGTATCGTTACCACTCACATCCCCGTTAACCGGCTTGTCAACAGAAGTAAAATTAGCGTCGTCATTGGCATAGGTCACGTTATCAGTCCGGTTTGTTGCGTGAAGATAAACTATGGCCGTATCGCAAGCCACAGGCGTGCCATCGTCACATATTGTGTAGAATAGCGAATCAGCCCCCTCATAGTCAGTAGCCGGAGTGTAAGTGATCGTCCCGTCAGGGTTCACTACGGCTGTCCCATGAAGAGGCGGCGTCAAAATGGCTGGTGTCCCGATTACATCATCTTCCGGATCGATGTCGTTGCATAGTATGCAGACAACCACCGGTACATTTGTTTTTGTCCAGGCATTGTCGTTGTTAGCTATGACGGTATTTTGGAGACTATCCGGAAGCGGAATGACTACGATGGTCAGGGTGGTGGATTTACAGAATGGCGGAGATACGGGTGTACATACGGTGTAGGTGGCTACATCTTTTCCGGTAAAACCTGGATTGGGCGTATACGTATAGGTGCCATCGGGATTCATGACCAGTGTACCGTTGGTTGTGGAACTGGCGACAGTAAAATTGCTTCCCGGCACGATATCATCGTTAGTGGCCACGCTTCCGCTCACTGGCACATTTACCAGCGTTTGATTGATGTCGGCCAATACCCGGAAGTCCAAAACGGCCGATTGCGGACATCTGGCCCCATCGTTTAATGAACTTACAGGTCCATTTGAAAGCAGGATCGAAGTAGTTGCTCCCAGGTGCGGGTTTTCAATGGCGTAGATATTGCCTGTGCTGTTGGCGCTCACATAGAAGATCCCTTGTTCATCCATAAATGCTGCACCGTAAGTTTCACCTGCGACGATGCCGCTTCCGCTTACTGTTCCGACGGTAGTCCTCGCACCCGTAGCGGGGTCAAAACGGTACAAAGCCAGGGTTCCATTGTCTAATGCATACAGGTTGTTATCTATCGGACTGAAAGCCCAGTCGGTAAGATTGCTTGCGATGGTCGTTAAGACAGGTAAAGCCTGTAAATAAGTACCAGATGCTGGATTGAGATCTATCCGATAAATCGATGTCGTATTGACTCCATTGTTATACAAATACAACACCCCGTCGCTATTAATGTCTCCCACGAAGAAATCGCCTGTTATGGGTATGCCCGCAATCGGGAAAGTCTGTACCGAGCCGTCACTTCCGACGCGCGCTACCTCATTGGTTCCCCTACGAAAACCCCAGATGTAGTTGTCTTTGGTATTGTAGCCTATTGCATTGATTTCCGTGAAGCCGGTAGTCCCCAATATATCGCTTGCTTCCAGCACAGCATCACCGGTCAACAAATCCAGCGAATAAATATCTGTGGTGGCCGACTGGAATAGGAACCCGATTCCCGCTTCGCATTGAAAAGAAGGTTGTCCGGTCGATTGCACCGCAATATAAACCGTAGCCGTGTCGCAGGCTACCGGAGAGCCGTTGTCACATTTGGAATAGGTAAATCGATCCGGGCCGGTAAACCCGTTATTGGGCGTATAGGTGTAGGTCCCATCAGGGTTGAATGCCACGACACCATTAGCAGGTTGGGACACCTGAGTGAATGTGACAGTGTTACCTTCCGGATCGGTATCATTACCGCTAACGTTCCCGTTTACAGGTGTATTGATCGGCGTAAAAGCTGCATCGTCGTTTGCGTAGGTTACGTTGTCGGTCCGGTTGGTGGCGTGAAGATAAACCGTAGCCACATCGCATGCCTGCGGTGCGCCATTATCACAAACGCTGTATACCAGTGAATCTGCTCCTTCGTAGTTGAGGCTTGGTGTGTAGGTTATAGTCCCGTCAGGATTGATAACAACGGAACCATGTGCGGGCGGGAATGTGACGACGGGTGTCCCTATCGTGTTTCCCTGAGGGTCCACATCATTGCATTTGATACAAATGTTGACTGGTACATTCGTTTTGGTCCATGCATTGTCATTATTGGCGACAACCGTATTGGTGCTGCCAGGGAACGGTGTTACGGTAATCGTAAGGGTTGTTGATTTACAAAATGTGGCCGGAGCGGGCAAACATGCGGAATAAACGGCCACGTCCGTCCCTGTAAAACCTGGATTCGGAGTGTAGGTGTAGGTGCCATCGGCGTTCATAACCAATGTACCATTGGATGTGGTGCTTGTTACAGAAAAGGTGCTTCCCGGCACTATATCATCATTGGTTGCTACGCTTCCACTCACCGGGGTATTGACCAGCGTCTGGTTGATATCAGCGAGCACCCGCATATCCAGTACCGCAGATAGCGGGCAACGGGCGCCATCATTGGCCGTACTGCTGGGCCCTACTGCGAGCAGCTCTGCCGTAATGCCGCCAATGTGTGGATTTTCAATGGCATAAATCCTGCCGGTTGTATTGGAGCTGACATAAAAGATACCTTGTTCATCCATAAAAGCCGCACCAAACTGAGCGCTGGGGTTATCGATTTGTATTCCATCGCCTGTTACCGCACCCAAATCAGTGCGCGCGCCCGTGCTCGGGTTAAACCGGTATAAATGGTAATTGGGGCCACTTATGGCATAGAGGTTACCATCGATCGGGCTGAATGCCCAGTCATGTATAACGGTAAGCGTAGTGGGCAAGGCGGGCAATATCGTCAGATAAGTAGGTGAAGACGGGTTAAGGTCCACCCGGGTGATCGTCGAGCCACTGGTATTACTGTTGTACAAATATATTACCCCCGTGCTGCTGATATCACCGATGTAAAAAGCATCCGCAGGGTTTGTTGGCAAACCGGGAATTGTGAAGGTCTGAACAGAAAAATCACTGCCTATACGCACAAGTTCATTGGTGCCCTGTCGGTGCCCCCACATATAATTATCAATTAAGTTATAGCCAATGGCGTTAACCGCGCCATTGGTCGGGCCCAGAATATCGCTGGCCTGTAATGTGGCTGCACCGGTTAACAGATTAACGGTGTAAACATCCGTGGTTAAATCCTGGAACAGATAACCGACGCCGGCGCCAGTGTTACAATTGAAGGTTGGTTGTTGGGCAAACGCCTGCCTGTAACCTAATAAGCACACCGTCAAAAATGCGATTGTGGTAAGAAGTGTTTTCATAGATCCCGTTTTATTTGATGAAACTGAATGGATACGCAAGAAAAATGGCCCGGATTCGAAACAATAGGTGAAACCAGTTTCCCAACGCCTGACTATAATTGTGAAAACTTCAATCTTAAGCTGTTCGAGAGTGATAGAATAATTGCCAGAATTAGCGAATTAATACTATATAAATATGTAGAGTTATTATATAATTTATTTGACATTGCAGTCCTTTTGCTTGCACTTTCAGACTTATTTTCAAAACCCCGTAATTATCTCTTCAAAAGTTAAAAACGAGATGTTCTATGGCTATTTAAGCAGCGGGTTGCCTTTATGAACATGGGCAAAGTGTTCACCATAGACTTTTTTTGCCTATTCAGACATATTGCCAACCTTTTGGTGCTATGGGTCAAGAGATAACCACCTCAAATGAGCTTAGCTGATATCGAAAAACTTGATAAGGGTTACGCCCTGGAAGTTTGTCAAAGAAGGCATTGGAAATCTGCACTAACGTACTTACCTATATGTTCGTCATATGCAAATCTTTACAATCACTGCAAAGCTTCTGGTTCTTTCAATACCGCCACTCTGCAGAACATATCTAACAGGTTTTCCACATCCAGTTTTCGGAAAGCCCTTCCTTTATACGTACTTACTGTACTGGTTTTAATATCTAGTTTATCGGCAATTTCTTTTACCCATTTCCCCTCGCACAGCATGTCAATCACAATCAATTCCCTGACCGACATTGCCAGCATTGGGTTAGCAGGCAGCTGATGATATACTGAAAATTTTAATAAATGCGTCCTCAGACTTTCACTGATATATTTCTTCCCGAGAAGAATCAAATCTATTGCTTTTGTGATCTGGCTTATTGGGGATTGTTTAGAGATGAATCCGGCAACACCTGCCTGCAAACAATGCGGACCATAGAGTATTTCGGGCGCGGATGTAAAAACCACGATGTGCGTCTGCGGCGCGATCACCCGGATCTTTCTAATCGCCAGCATCAATTCACTTTGCCGGGTAAAATCCCCCAAAATTACAATGTTGTATTCCTGTATAGAAACTAATTCTATCAACTCGCTTTCAGACGCAGCTCCCTTATAATAGAAAGCTGGCAAGGACGCACCTAATAATATCTGAGTGGCATGTCTTACCACAAAGAAATGCTCCCCGTGCAGGATATACTTCATTCTCGTTTTCGAGTTCTACCTCCCGCAATCCTAAAAACTGTTGCATTTAATTTTTCCCCATTTGTAATAAACCGAATGCTCCTTGCTGACCTGCTAACCGGCCACGAGAACACATAAGATGGCCTGATCCGGTAGGAAATCTCTTTCCCTATCTTTACAGAAACATAGACAACAACTTCGCCTTCATGCTGTTCAAGCTTGTCAACACTAATGTCCACCTGGCGATCTGTTTCCCGATATACAATACCTCCTGCATAATTGACAGAAAAACCAATCAAGGGAACAGGTTTATTCGTGGCTGCCGGGTGAAAATATTTTTCGAACTCACTTTGGGATTTGAAAAACATATATCGCAAATCGGCTTTATCATCGCTGCCAATTGAGTTGCTAAAAAAGTAGCTTTCATGCTTCTTAAAAGGAATACTCATTTTTTGTGCAAGAGAAAGATCAGGCACCAGAAAAGCAATAAACAAGGTCGAATGTAAAAGATTTTTCATACTGGCTAAGTTTAAGTGCATACAATTCATCATTACCAGTTATTTACTTGCTTCTTGTTAAGACATATTTTGTTTTATTCGCAGCAGTTTTATCAAACTAACCGTACTGGTGACACCTAGTTTCCTTAAAATAACAGATTTGTGGGCTGACACAGTGGAAGGACTTAGATTGAGTTTTTTCGAAATGCCGGTTGTACTTTCCCCATGAAGGAGGTAAGTCAATATTTCAGTCTCTTTTTTTGATAATTTTGAAACAGGAAGATCAATTTCGAGCTCTTTTGGAGTGGGATAAAACTCTCTTACAGCCCTCAGGCTGAGAATTTTTTCCTGGGCAAAGGCCATCAGCACTTCTATGCTAAAAAAGGGTTCGTTGTTTAACTGTGCCCGTAACGCTTCTTTGATCTCACTTAACTCAGACCGCTTAGTAATATAGCCAGTTGCACCATTGGATACATACCGAACCACTTTTTCATAATCAAATTGATCGGCCAGGATCAGGATATTGGAAGTCGGTATTAGCTGATGAACCTGCCCTGTTAACTCACCGATTTCACCTCCCCGAAGGTTTTCACCAATAATTACAAGATCGAAAGAAGGTTTTTCATTAATGCGATGGAATACCTCTTTAATAGAACAGGCCTTGGCAGGTTCTATATTTTCAAATTCCTGATTAAAAAACTGGAATAGACTGGAATGAACCAGCGGGAAGTTATCGGCAATCAGAACATCTATAGTATTCATCTTTCCTGACATGAAGGGCTTTGGTTGTGTCAAATTTCACATAAGGCATATTGGTTCCGTTAATTTTTTCAAAAAGAGGAATCTTCCTGAAAAATTACCCTTGCCTAAACTTGCAAGGGTAATTTTGAGTACTATCGTGGCCAGAAAATCAGCTCTGGGGGGTGATGGTTATAGTGTGGTATAGTGGCTTTACCGGCCTATCACTGTTTAATGAACTGGATGGAATCAACAGAGCCGTCTGATCGGGTGATTCGCATGATATAAGTTCCGCTCCGGAGGTTTTTAGTATCCACTTCCACGTCCAGGATGGAAGCGCCGACTTTGCGATTATCTCTAAACAATTGCCCGTTTACCCCGATTACTTCGATGCGGTCGATACTTCCGGAATCTTCTACCAGAAGAGTAACCTTGTCGGCAGCAGGGTTGGGAAATACAATGGTTTTCATTCCGGCCCCTACTTTGACGTTGACTATTCTACTGTACGCAAAAGTGGCGTCCAGACCGTCCGCGGCGCGGTCGATCATTTTCAGACGGTAGAGATTGTCTCCCCGAACCGGTTTGTCATGCTTGTATTGATACTGCCTCAATACATTGCTTTCGCCGGCTGAATTCAACACACCGATAAGGTTCCAGTTTCTACCATCGATGCTGTGCTGGATTTCGAAACGGTCACTGTTTGTCTCTTCGGTCGTAGACCAACTGAGCAGCACCGATTGCTCAGCAATGGTTGCATCGAACCGCACAAGCGTTACCGGAAGTGCCAGGAAAGGAACGGTCACATTCTCGGTGGGGCTTTCGTGTCCTGCGTTGTCAAGCAGACTGAAGGGAACTACCACAGTCCCTGCGTCGTCTGTCGGGTCAATCAGCACGGGGCTTCCATAGGGGACGGTTACCCCCGGAGGTGGCGGGAAATTTCCTGCATTATAAGGAGTACCATCGATAACGAACGTGGTGATTTGTGCAGGAAAGGCCCTGAAACGTAACTGCGCCACATTACCATCGGGATCCGAACCGGTGAAATGCGTCGTAATATCGATCGTATTGGTGCCGCCTGGATTGCTTTGGTTGGGCAGGATAACAGGGGTTCCGACCGGCAGTTGCTGGATAGCGAAATCCGCGCTGGTAATATCAGCTGTGGCCACGGTCACCGGGATGGTCCCGTTCACTGTACCATCACCATTGGGCGTCAGTCCCTCATTGGTATTGACATAGCCCGTCGGAACGGAAGGGGCTGGTGCCGGATTGCCGACTGTGCCCTGCGTGGTGCTGAGCACAATCGTGTAATCACCCGGGGCGACATTGAGGATCGAATAGCTACCATCTGCTGCAACCGGCTGAGTAGCCGTTACACTACCGGTATCACCGACCAGATTGGCATTGAGCGTACCGCCCGCATTGGTACCTGTTCCGTTGATATCGCCTCCGTCCGGGTCGCTGTGCACTGTACCTGAAATGGAAGGATTAACTTGTATGCTGCCAGCCGGGCACCTGGCGCCGTCGTTCAATGTGGAGGACGGACCGGTGGCAAGCAGTTGCGCCGTTATCCCTCCCGTATGCGGACTCGCTATCCTGAAAATCTGACCGGAGGCATTCTCGCTGACAAACAATGCGCCGTCGCCATCCATATAAGCTGCGCCGAAGGTGCCGCCAGGAGTAATCCCTCCACCCGAAACCGTGCCAACAGTCGTGCGGATACCCGTAGCCGGATCGTAGCGGTACAAGTCAAGTGTGGTATTGTCAATGGCATACAGGTTATTATCAACAGGACTGAAAGCCCAGTCGGTCAGGTTGCTGGCCGTAGTGGTCAGCGTCGGCAAAGCCTGAAGGTAAGTGGGTGAAGCCGGGTTCACATTCACCCGGTATATCGAAGTTGGATATGCTGCATAATTATACAGGTACAACACACCCGCTGCATCCACATCCCCGATGTAAAAATCCCCGTCGGCCGGGATACCCGTAATAGGGAAAGTCTGTACCGACCAGTCCGAGCCCACCCTGGCAATCTCATTGGAGCCCCTTCGGAAACCCCAGATATAGTTGTCGGTCCTGTTATAGCCAATGGCATTGATCTGCGTGTTGCCCGTAGTCCCCAGGATATCCGTTGCAACCAGGTTCGTGGCGCCGGTTGAGATGTTCACTACGTACACATCGGTTGCCGCATCCTGGAACAAATAGCCCTCGCCCGCATTTGAACAGCTAAAAGCCGGAGGATCGGGAAGGACAGAGGCCAGCGGGCACCTTGCACCGTCATTGGAGCTGCTGGCAGGCCCAATGCCCATGAGTGCGGCAGTAACCGCGCCCGCATGCGGATTTGGGATCGAGTAAACCCTGCCTGTGGCATTGGCGCTGACGTACAGCGTGCCTGTTGCGTCCATATAGGCTGCACCGAAAATTGCCCCGGGGTTGTCGACTTGTATGCCGCCACCGGTTACCGCACCTAAGTCGGTGCGGGCACCCGTAGCAGGGTTAAACCGGTACAAATGGAAAGTATTGTCGCTGCTCAATGCATAAAGATTGCCATCGATCGGGCTGAAAGCCCAGTCTAATATGTTGGTGGGTGTAGTAGATACAGCAGGCAATAGCGTCAGATAAGTGGGCGAAGAGGGGTTAAGGTCCACGCGAGTGATCGACCCGGGGCTTGTATTATTGTTATACAAATACATCACCCCATCACTGTTAATATCACCTATGTAGAGGCTCTGCGCCGGTGCGGTTGGCAAGCCAGGAACGGCAAAGGTCTGCACGGAAAAATCGCTACCCACGCGGGCAAGTTGGTTGGTCCCGGCCCGGTGTCCCCAGATGTAGTTATCCTTTACATTATAACCCACTCCATTAATTTCGCCGTTGGTGGTCCCTAAAACATCACTTGCTTGCAAGGTTGTGGCCCCGGTCTGCAGATTTACGGTGTAAATATCCGTCGTGGTTGTCTGAAACAGGTAGCCCACGCCTTGTGTACAGGAGAAGGCAGGCTGTTGAGCATTTGCCTGGTGACAACCCGGTATTATACCCGCCAGTAACAACGCTATTCGCAATATTCTTTTCATTTTTATATATTAAAGTATTGTAAATTAAATAGTTACATGATCGAACATAAACTAACTACCCAAAAAGAACATTTTCCTGCTTACACCTGATTGGTTTAGATATCGGTGGTGCCCGACAAATGCATGAACCGTGAAATGACCGCACCTTGCGACAAACGGTATATACATATACGTTTATCAGGTAACAAGAGGATATATCCTGCCTCTCGCGACGCGGTCAAAAAAGCTCTGAGGAAAACTTATTCTGGGGCGGAAGGCTATCCTTGATTGATCAAATGTAAGAGCTCCGCGCCAGATGGCGGAAAGCGATCGACCGTACAATAGCGTGGTAAAAGGTATCTTTCATGTTTTGATTTGTAGCGTTTGTGATGGATTAGTTATAGTCTTCTAATGTTTGGAAATCAATAAATTGCGGCGGCAAAAACGTAGAATTATTTTTATTAAATATCAGAATAAATTCTATATTTCATTTTCCATTGTAGTCTTTTCATTTTACAATATGGACCGATTATTCTCTAAATAATTTTTATAAAAAATCATATTAAATATTTTAAAAATGCATCAATTGTGCAAAATCAGGAACGTGGTGCCGGATTTGAATGCAATGGATTTGTCTTTTCAGTCCATTTTTTCAAATCAATGAGACTAGCTGGTGGGTTTTACCCCGCCCTGTTTCTTTCTCAAATCAAAAAAATAGGCCGGGGAACTCTTGTAGTAACTTTTAAATGCGCGGGTAAACTGAGAAAGACTTTTGTAGCCAAGTAATATGGACAATTCCGTGAGGTTTTCAACCTTGCCGCCTTGCAGGAGCTTAATTGCCTGTTCCATTCTTACTGACGTATAGTAATCTGTGAAAGACTTTCCCAGGATGCTTTTGAAGAGTTTCTTGAACTTAGTCGGGCTCATATTACAAAACCTGCACATTTCATCCAGTTTAAATTTTCTGTTTATGTCAGATTCGATCAACTCTTTCGCTTCATAAATCTTCTTGTAGTCCGGCTTCTCAGCCATTTCGATACGCTCATGCCGATGGGGCCGAACCTGGTCGGAGAAGCTGATCAGAAGCTGATGTGTCAGATTGTTAATCAGCATTCTAGGGGGTGTTGCCGTGGTATGAAAAAGGTCCAAAAGACGATGAATTATCTTTTCCTGACCGTTTTCCAGGGTCAGTACCTGAAAAATCTGCTCATTTTCTTCCAGCCGGGCCAGCGTAGGCGTGTGTTCCTGAAAATCCAGTTCGTCCAGGCACCGGATCAGGTACGACCGGGATATATATATTTCTATGTGGTGAAACCGGGGCCCGGGATCCGTAATCTGGCTTAGCTGGATCGTCGCCGAAGAAAATCCGAAATGATTCGCTGCTTTGACCGAATGGAACAGCTCCTGACCGAATTGCCTGGAATATCTTCTTTCCGGCATAACGAAGTCCAGCACGTATATATCGTTCACCGGCAATGCCTTACGGGTTATTCTGATGGATTCGCCGACCTCGAATTTGCTGACAGATATCGTTAGATTGCCGCTGATGAGCTCCTGTCTGCTCAAAACCCAATGCATGTGCTCCGTCTGTTTCACCAGTTGGGCGACATTTTGTATTGAATTTAATGGTGGGGCGTTTTCTCCGGAAATCTGATAACTCGCCTTTTCATGAATCACCGGGAAGTAGAGAAGTTCCATGTCGCTCAAATAGTAAAAATGAAAGCCACTACTGATCAAAACTATCAGTCGATGGCAAAAACTGGGTCAAAATATCCTTAGTGAATAGAATTAATTCTGCATTCGCTATACCTGACTGGCAGCCAGTCTATTGTCTTACAGCGCACAACGTGGACATGGAACTGATATTTTGAATTATTCCTGCCCGATGCCAAAATTAGAACCTCGAAGTCCTTTGGAAAATAGCTTAATTATGAAATAGTTTGTAGCTATGCGTCTATATAGTTTGTAGCCCAATGAGTATGCATAGCATAAAACTTCTTGTTACCGTTCTTATCATCGTGATTTCCAGACAGCTCTACGGACAAGGAAAATCATTTAACGCTGAGAACTATACGACACAAAACGGCCTGCCTCAAAACAGCGTCAAGGACATCGAGGAAGACCGGTGGGGCTTTATCTGGATGACCACCGAGATGGGGCTCGTCCGGTTTGACGGAAAAGACTTTAAGGTTTTCGGGCTGCATAATACGCCTGGATTATCGACTGACCGGATGCAACTTATCGCGACCGACAAAAACGGCACACTGTATGCTCATGAATCAAACCCGGCCGTGATGCAGATCGCGTTGGAAAACAAAAGATACGCGCCTGTCCCCAAAGTGATTGAAAAACAAGCAATTAATTTACCCGCCATCGGCTATGCCGTTTCAGAATCCGTTTTCAATCCGAAGACCACGTCACAAATCCGGAAAAAACTCAATGTAACCAGAATAGATTTAAGGCTGCCAGGCTTTTACGGTGCCGATTCCCGCCAAGCATATTTCGAATATGAAACGGATCTGTTTTATGTTAATGGCGATCGCTTTTCGATCATTGAAGAAAAAGGTGACGAATGGCTCAAGCTGACATTAGTCGAAGACCTTTTTATCAAAATCCTCAAAAATAACCGAATTAAAGTTTGGCAAAATGGCCGGGTCGATACCAGGTTCTTCCAAATTCACGGTTCATTAAGCCAGGACCCTTATTTTCTCAAGGGGGATTTTAAGATTTTCTGGTCGAAGGGGGAAAATTTCATTTACTCTAACAATCAATTACATCGACTGTACCGATCCGGAAACAGCCTGTTTTCCGAGATTGTACTAACGGGACTGGACATACCCGGAATCATAAGCCTTTGCTATTCGAAAGCAAAGAATACTTTTTTTATAGGATCCGAAATCAAAGGACTGTTCGTCATAAAGCCAGCATCATTCCAGTACCCGGCTGTCCCGGATAAAACAATCTCCGAGGTCTTCTACTCGCAGGCAATTATTGATTCCGGTAAAATTTTTGCTAATAATATTCTCCTTTCTCAAACTAACCTCCCTAAGGTCACTCCATATCTTGTAGATAGGGAATCTGTCTCGTTTCATACCAACCGGAAGGAACTTATATTCTACGAAAGAAGAAAAACATTCTATTCTTTTGACTTTAAAAATAGGAAAGAAAAGAAAGTCATGGATCTGGACGGGAGATTGGTGGCAATAGTTGAAGAGCCTACCGATAGCTCCCTCTTTCTATTTACCGACCAATCCGTATTTATTATCCGAAATGGACGATTGCTGTATCAGGCAAAAACAGGTCATGCAATCCAGCATGCAATCCGGATTAAAGACGATCAGTTTTTGCTCTGTACCCAAAAGGGAGTGAAATGGTATCATGTGCGCACCAACACGACCACGGGTTCTATTTTGGATTCGCTTAGTATACGCACCGCATTTCAAGATGAACATAAAAGATGGTGGATCAGCAGTTATGGCAAAGGCTTTTACCTTTATGACTATCAAAAAGTCTACGCTATGCCTTTGGATCCCAAAGGTGCGTTGCGAACTGTTCACAGCTATATCGGAGCCGAACCGGGGTATTTCTGGTTACCGACCAACGATGGGTTATTTAGGGTAGCCAGGCAGGAATTACTGGATTATGCCTACGGAAGGAGGAAAGAGGTGTATTATTTTCTATTTAGCCAAAAAGACGGCCTTAGGACGACTGAATTCAACGGCGGCTGTGATCCTTCTTATCTGAAATTGCCAGACGGGATGTTGTCTCTTCCTTCGCTGGAAGGTCTGGTCTGGTTTTATCCTGAAAAAATCAAACCGGTTTTTCCGGACAAACAGCTATTTATAGATCATATTTTGGTCAATGAAGAACCACAACAACCGGGAGAAGGAATTGATTTGGAGCCGGATTTCAGCCAGTTTGATATGCTGGTTACCAGTCCCTTTTTCGGAAACAAAGAGAATATCCTGATCGAATACCGGATTTCCGAGCTGAAAGATGAATGGTCGCCGGTGCAGGAAAATGGGGTGATCACGTTAAACAACGTCCGGTCAGGTAATTATCAAATCCAGGTGAGGAAGAGAAACGGAGCGTCACAACATGGCTATGATTACCTGAATTTTGGTGTCACCGTTAAACCGTTCTTTTATAATACCTGGTGGTTCTATGCATTAGCGGCCGCCTTGCTGGCTGTTGCTGTTTATTTTTTTATGAGATACCGGTTTAGGGTACTAAAAAAGCGATCGGAAGAACTTGAAAAGTTGGTAGCAGCCAGGACATTGCAGTTGAATGACAAAATAGGTGAGCTGAGCCAGTCACAAAACTCCTTGGAAGAAAGCAATAAAGTCAAGGACAGAATGATAACCCTGGTTTTACATGATCTTCGTTCACCTATCCGGTTCCTGAATACGATCAGCAATTATTTATCCCGAAATTACCAGTCCCTGACCAAGGAAGACCTAAAAAGAAGTACTGATGAATTGAAGGGAAGCACCACCGCTCTTAACCATTTTACAGAGCATTTCTTTGCCTGGATAAACAGTCATCGCGAAAACTTCACGGTAGTAAATGAATGTGTATCTATTAATTCATTATTTACCGACGTCAGGGACTTATATGAGGAAATAATTAGAAATGAGGGAAATGTCATTTTAATTGAGCCTACGGAGATAGGCTGTTATACCGATAAGCACATTCTGGATGCCATTATCAGGAATCTGGTGGATAACGCCAACAAGAATAGCAATCGGGGAATCATTTCACTTTCGGCCAAAGCCTTTAACGACCGTATAGAGATATACGTATCGGATACGGGTGAAGGTCTATCCGATGAGCAGATTGCTCAGATTAACAAGGGCATATTGGCAGATAAAGGGATCGGCCTTACCATTATCATCGATCTGCTGGACAAAATAGGTGGCCGACTGAGTGCAAGCCGTGGATCGGAGAAAGGCTGTGTTTTTCGGGTTACGATTCCCGTTCTTCCAATATCTGATGAAGCTTAGCAAGCTTTTGGAGATCGATCAGATTATCGACCCGCAGTTTACCGTAGATCCTGGCCTTATGGGTACTGGTAGTAGACGGAGAGATATGTAAGGCCTCCGCGACTTCCGCAATGCCATATCCTTCCAAAAACAGCCTCGCGGCACTGAACTCCCTTGCCGACAATTTATCGAACGGGTTGGACGTGTTTTTCCCCAAAAGCGCCTCTGAGAAGTGCAGCATCAGAGCGTGGCTAAAATAACGAAGCCCTTTGAAGATATGGATCAATGCATTTTTTAGCTCCTCATCTGACGCCCCTTTTTGGACATACCCATACGCTCCGGCCTGCAGGTAACGTTTTGCATAGACTTTTTCAGGGTTCACCGAAAGGATTAGTATTCTAATATGTGGTTGAACGGCAATAACGTCCCTGATCAGACTGAGGCTGTCCGAATTGGGCATGTTAATGTCAAGAATAAGAACATCGTAGCTGTTTTCACGTGATAGTCTTAGTGCCTCCGATCCATCCTTGGCTGCATCTATCGTGCACTGAGTCTCCGCTATTTCCCGTATTAAAAGTTGTAATCCGAACCTCACGATGGAATGATCATCGGCTATCAGGATTCGCTTTGTAGCAATTGTCGACATATCCTATTCATTACGAGATCGCAATTTATAGATTTACCATCTACCCAGAATTCAAGTGTCAGTAGAATATAAAGTATTTCTTGTAGAAACAATTCAATATTGCATACTGCTGGTTTCGAATATGATCCTCCGGGATATTGTTCCCGGCAAGATCACTCCATGCTGTCCGAAAGTCATTTGTTTATAGCGACCTATCTACTGTCGTGTATGACGACTAAAAAAGTTTACATGCAACAATGTTGCACATAAACTTTTTTAGTCCTTTATTTGCAACAATATTGCAAATACACCCGGCGAAAATAATTGATGGCATCCGTTCATTGGCGACTTTCATAGCGAACTGCCGGGTAAGTAAACGTTTTCAGAATGATGCATTTCAATTTTATCAAAATCATTGCCCGGCAAGAGTGGCATTCCATCTTCCGCAGTAAGATCCCAGTGGCACTTTTTGCGGTATTGCTGGTGGTATCCCTGCTGGCCGCTTTTACGGGCTGGCAGTATGTAAGTAACTTCAATCGCCAGCAACAGGCAGCACAACAGGAAGTACAGGATCAATGGATGAGCCAGCCCAACCGCCACCCGCACCGCGTCGCGCACTACGGGTACATGGTTTTCCGGGAAAAATCACCACTCAGCTTTTTCGATTTCGGGCTCGACAGTTATGTAGGGAACTCGGTTTTCCTGGAAGCGCACAGGCAAAACACGGTCAATATGAGCGAAGCGGGGTTTTCCAATGGAATGCTGCGCTTTGGCGAGCTGAGCATGGCCATGGTGCTGCAATTGCTCGTCCCGCTTTTTATAATGTTCATTGGCTTTCAAACAGTCGCAGGGCTCAAACAGAATGGCGTACTTAAAATACTTTTATGCCAAAGGGCTTCATATCTCGACGTGCTGCTTGGCAAAACGGCTGGATTGGCAGCAGCGACCTGCGCACTGTTTCTCCCGCTCCTGCTCCTGGGCCTGACCATCGGCCCCCTACTCGTTTCAGACAGTATCAGCGGAGATTCCGTGGTACGTATACTATTGATAGTTAGCCTGTATGCCCTTTACTTTCTGGTGATCACGATGCTGGTTGTGACGGTTTCGGCCATAAGCAAGTCCGCCAAAAATGCCTTAATGTTCCTGGTTTTGATCTGGATCCTGTTTTTCATTGTGCTGCCCAAGAGTGCGCAGACATTAGGCAGCAGCCTGTATCAGGCGCCGGATAAGATTGCTTTCGAGCAGGCGATCGAAGCCGACGTCAGTCAGCAGGGTGACAGCCACGATCCCAACGACCCGCATTTTGCCAGTCTGAAAGCTGCCACCCTGAAAAAATACGGCGTAGACTCCATTTCCGCGCTGCCAGTCAATTACGGTGCATTGGTGATGCAGGAAGGGGAGAACATTTCGTCCTCGATCTTCAACAAGCATTTCGACGGGCTTATTGGCATTTACAAATCGCAGAACGCCGTTTCCTCCTTTTTAAGCTTCGCCGATCCTTACCTGGCGATCCGCAACCTATCGATGAACCTTTCCGGCACCGACTTCGACACTTTCACCGAATTTCAAAAGCAGACCGAAAAATACCGTTTTGAGAAGACGAAAACGCTCAACGAAATCCATTTGACGCAGATTAAATATGAGAATGACAACAAGCAGAAAGTAAGCGCGAAAAACTGGCAAAAGCAGCCCGATTTCTCCTTCCGGCCCGTGCCGGTTGCGGACAATCTCGCTGCCGGTGTACATTGTCTCACAGCCTTAATGGTGTGGTTGATCGCAGGTTTTGGCGCACTCGCCCATGTTTCTTCCAAACGCATCTATCAGCTATGAATACCCCAAAAAAAGTACTATTCCTCGAAGCCAAAAACTTCCTGCTCGGCAGGACTGTGCTCATCGGCGTCATCAGTCTGATTCTTTTTGGTTTCTACGGATTTTATCACGGAAGCGAGGTAATCGGCCGCCAGCAGCAGACGATTGCCTCGGTGCCCAAGGTTCAGAAACACCATTTGCAGGAAATCGTCGAACATGGTGCGGGCAAAGTCGTAGGTACGACTGCTTACTATCCGTTCTTCTACACCACTAATCCTGCCTCTCCCTGGGCCCGGTTTTCCATCGGCCAACGTGACGTAAACCCATTCATTCTCAAAGTAAAAATGCTGGCGATAGAAGGTCAGCTCTACGATTCGGAACTCACCAATCCGTTGACTTTGCTGGTTGGGAACCTGGATGCTTCCTTCATTTTTATATTTCTTTTTCCGCTGCTGATCATTGCATTTACTTACAATGTGATTTCCGAGGAACAGGAAAACGGCGTCTGGCAAATCGTGCGTACTACTACCAAAAGCATTGGCGCAGCGATTGCTGGCAAGCTTCTGATCCGCCTCGGGATTATTCTTGCTACTACAATCGCTGTATTTGCCGCCGCGGTGATTGCGTTAGGCTTGCCCCTCTCCCAGCCTACTTTTCAGCTGCTTTTCATTGTGTTACTGTATGTGCTGTTCTGGTTTGCGCTCTCTGCGATGGTCGTTTCAATGGGCAAGAGTTCTTCTTTTAATGCAACCACGCTGATCTGCATCTGGATCTTCCTGAGTATCCTTTTTCCGGGTGTGGCCAATATCGCTGTTAATCGGATAATCCCGGTGCCGGAAGCTGCCGAAACGGCGATCCGCCAGCGGGAAGGCTATCATGCCAAATGGGATGAGCCTAAAAAACCGACCATGGAAAAGTTTTACGCCGTGTATCCGCAGTATCGCAAATATCCAGTTCCCGAGGACAGATATTCGCCGGGCTGGTACTATGCGATGCAGTTTTCGGGTGATCTGGAATCTGCCTATTCTTCCGAAAAGCTCTTTGAAAAACTGGAAAACAGACAAGCACTTTCCGAAAGTATCGCGGGCTTTAATCCGGTGGTCGCCGCGCAACAGTCGCTCAATAAAATTGCCAATACGGACCTCAACAGCCACATCCGCTACCTGCAATCGGTAAAAGCGCACCATCGCCGGATCCGCGAGTACTTTTATCCATTCATTTTTGAGGATACCCCCACAGAAAGCATCGACTGGGCCGGGTACCCGGCCTATAAGCCCAATGGATATGTCAGCGAAACAGTGAGCGGCGGCACGATTGCGATCCTGGTGTGGATTGCCTTGTCGACCGGGATCTCAATGCTTTTCATCAGGAAAAATTTTATTCAAATAAAAGACATACAAAATGCTTGAAGCCAGAGACCTCACTAAAAAATACGGCTCCCACACGGCACTCGACCGGCTGAATCTGAGCATCGGGCCGGGGGAAATTTTCGCACTTCTGGGACAAAACGGAGCGGGTAAAACCACCACGATCAACCTCTTTCTGGGTTTTATCGAGCCCACTCAAGGCGAAGCCATGATCAATGGCCTATCCGTCGCCGGGCATCCGCAGGAGATCAAAAAATACCTGGCCTACATTCCGGAAACCGTGATGCTGTACCCTAACCTGACCGGCATTGAAAACCTGGAATATTTTTCATCCCTGGCGGGCTTCGATTATTCCAGAAAAGAACTCGGTGGGCTGCTCTCAACGGCCGGCTTACAGTCGCAGGCGTTTGATAACAAACTCGCGGGTTACTCCAAAGGGATGCGGCAAAAAGTTGGAATTGCCATTGCAGTTGCAAAAAAAGCAAAAGTACTGCTGCTCGACGAGCCCACCAGCGGGCTGGACCCGAAAGCATCCAACGAATTTTCGGAGATCATCCAAAACCTCGCTTCGCAGGGTACCGCTATTTTGATGGCTACCCACGATATTTTCAGAGCGAAGGAAGTGGCTAACCGGATCGGGATCATGAAAGAGGGAAATCTGCAATCGGTCATTGATGCCAGCACGATCTCGGCCAACGAGCTGGAAGATTTATATCTCAAAACCGTCTGAATAACAGCTGCTATTATCTTTTAATCTCCATCATATGAACAGGATTTTTACCCTCCTGCTGCTAATGACAGCAGTGTCTTCGCATGCCCAAAATATCACCGGCTCAGTCTCCGATGCAGCCACAGGATTGAAAATCGCAGGAGCCTCGGTGACACTGACGGGCACCGGAAACGGAACCGTTACCGACTCGACAGGCCGGTTTTCGCTAACTGGCGGGGGAGCTATTCGGATCACATTTGTCGGTTACAAACCGGCCAAAGTCCCGTCGTCATCCGATTTCATGAAAATTGAACTATTGCCAGAAACCAATCAGCTGCAAACCGTGGAAGTCACTGGCCGCGCCGCGAAAGACTACCATAGCGACTACTCTTTTTCCGCCACAAGAGTTGCGGCTTTGAACAAGGATATTCCGCAGGCGATCACGTCGATCACAAAGGAGTTAATGGCCGACAGGCAGGCGTTTCAGCTGGCCGACGCGGTCAAAATTGCCAGCGGGGTGATCCCTTCCAGCTTCTACAATCAATATACGATCCGGGGTATCAGCCAGAATGAAGAGGGGCAGATCGTGAACGGGATGCGTACGCGCCAATACTATTTTCTGCAACCGCTCACGGCTAACATTGAGCGCGTGGAAGTGATCAAAGGCCCGGCCAGCGCCACGTTCTCATCGGTAGACCCGGGCGGGAGTATCAATTTGGTTACCAAAAAGCCATTGGCCAATGAGCGCAAAGAAGCCAGCCTCAGCGCCGGGAGTTTCAGTACGTTCCGCGGTACGCTCGATTTTACCGGCCCGCTGAATCAGTCCAAAACACTACGCTACCGGCTCAACGGCGCCTACCAGCAGGCGCGCTCTTTCCGGGATATGGTCGGAAATAAAGCGGTACTGGTGTCGCCCTCGATCAGCTACATTCCCAATGAAAAAACTGCGATCAATGCGGAGCTGGTTTACAGCAATATGAACGGAACGCTGGATCGTGGCCAGCCAATATTCGGGGCTGTGGCGGGAAAAACGGAGCTTAACAGCACGCCCGCAAGCCTTAACCTCGGCGCTCCCAATGATTTCTTCAATTCCAAAGAACTGATCATCATGGGAAGCCTGACACATAAGCTCACCTCGCAGGTCAGTTTCAATGCAGCTTACATGAAACAATCCTGGACGGAGGATTTGCAGGAACACCGCACGACCAATGCATTTGCGCCCGACATCGACAATCAGCCGGTAAGCAGTCTTGCGGCCATGCAATTTGTGCAGCGTCAGCAGTATTGGAACACCGACAACCTGAATGCGTATTTTAATTTCAACTTCAATACCGGTAAATTAAACCACAAGCTGCTGGCGGGTTTCGACCGGAGCAGCTGGCATAAGCTCAAAGGCGGCGGGCAAAACGCAGCCAGGGGATTTTTGTTGAAAGACGGAACGGTCGCGGGTACGTTTGTATTGGCCAATGCGGCCAACTACCAGACGATCACCGTGAATGGGAAAACGCTTCCCAAACCGAACGTAAACCATTTTGACCTGCAAAATCCGTTGTACACGATGCGAAACGTGGAAGACTACACCCTGAATGTACGTACCGCATTACCTTCCGCGCTGACCACCACAAACGCGGTGTATATTCAGGAACAGCTGCAATTCAGTAAATTCTCGGCGCTGCTCAGCCTTCGGCACGAGTGGTTTGAGGATATTACCAACTACAAAGCACCCAATACGCTCACCGTGAAGAAGACCGCGTTGCTGCCCCGCCTGGGGCTTACGTATGCGGTTACGAAAGCATTGAATGTGTACGGAACCTATCTCGAAGGTTTTCAGCCGCAGTCCAATACGGTAACGCTGATGCCGCAAACAGGTGCCTTGCCTGCCGGAAGCCAGTTTGCGCCGTTGCGGAGCAACCTGAAAGAGCTGGGGATGAAGGCCGACCTGTTTGGCAACCGGGTAAGAGTGAATGTTGCATTGTATGAAATCGTCCAGAAAAATATCCTGATGAATGCCAACGATCCGGTAAACCCCGATCGCCTGGTAACCCGCGGTGCCGAGCGAAGCAGGGGGATTGAGTGGGATTTGGCCGGGTATATTACCCCGAATTGGCAGGTAAATGCATCATACAGCTACATCGACGCGGTGATTACCCGCGACCAGGACGAGAGCCTGATCGGTGCACGGAAACAAAATACGCCGAAGCACAGCGCCAACCTGTGGACACGGTATAACTTCAACAGCTCGTCGGCATTGAAAGATCTGGGAATCGGCTTTGGCGTGCAGCATCAGGGCAGTAAGGTACCTTGGTTTACCCGCGCCTTCAATGTCCCGGCCTTCACTATCTTCGACGCTGCTATTTACTATACGCCAGCTAAAAGCAATATCCAGCTGGCGTTGAATGCGGGCAACTTGTTTGACAAAACCTATTGGCTCGGCGCGCAGAACTACCTCCGCCTGTTTCCGGGTGCACCGAGAAACGCGACCCTCACTTTGACTTTCCGGTTCTAGGCCAAAGCCTGCTCCCCGATCCGCCACGCCTGCCCGCATTGTAACTTACCTGCAAAATGGTATTTGACAGAAACGGTGGCGCGCGGCGGCGAATAGTGGAGGAAATAACGACGATAAGGCAGCAAAACTCGCTGCCGAGGTTGCTATTAACCAACCTCCTGATGCAAAAGGCCCTCCCGCCCGAGAGGCTTGCGGAAAGGCATCCTCGCAGAACGCCAACAGCATGATCAATGTCACCTGACCTGGAAGCGAAAATCATGTTATCTATTTAACACCGGTCCTACCTTTATTAGCTAACACCCACCCTATTAAGTGAATAATAGAGAAATAGTATTCGTCATATTGTCTTGACAAAAAAAGTAAATCACCAACAGTAACCCTCATTCAATTTGTTATGGAAACTTTACTTTCTTTTCGCAATGCTTTGTCGGTTATTCCGGGGCTGATGGTTTGGTTATTATTGTTCAATATTTCGGGTGGCCATGCACAAGTTATCGTCCCCTTTCAATCTGGCTGGAAGTATGCTCCTGAAAGTAATACAGCCCCGGCGGCTACCTGGAAGACTCCCGGTTTTAACGATGCGTCTTGGAAAAACGGAAATGCCCCCTTTGGTTTTGGGAACCATTTCTATAACACATCACTTCAAAAAGGGCCCAATAACACCACTCCAAACTATCCTGCTTACTATTTTCGAAAAACGGTAAATATTTCCAGCGCGAGCGCATACAGCAGCGTCCGGCTACGTGCCTATCTGGACGACGGCATAGTGATCTACATCAATGGCGTAGAAGTGAAACGTAAAAATATGAATGCTAACCCGAATGATCCGTACACGGGCGCGGCCGGGGATTCTCTAACCATTGACACATTACTGAGTACTTCACTTTTTCAAGACGGAAGCAACCTCATTTCCGCAGAAGTTCATCAAACCGGCTCAACCAGTAGCGATATTCTTTTCGACCTTCAATTGGAGGGTCAAACAGCAACCCTATTCCGGTACCCTTATCTCCAACTGGCTTCTCACGATCAGATAACAGTTTGTTGGTACACAACCGCGCCTACTAAGGCGACCGTGCGGTACAGCACTAATCCGGATTTGGAAATCTACGAAGAAGTATCCTCCGCGAAGAACGATACGTTGCACAGCGTTACGTTGAAAAAACTAAATCCCGATACTAAATACTATTATAACGTGGGTTATTATCTGGGAAGCGAGTTTCGGCAACTGCAATATAATCCCGCCGTGAATTACTTCCATACCCTGCCTTCCCCAGCCGATACCAGCCACTCATTGCGTTTTTGGTTGCTGGGCGATTCCGGTACTAATGTCTCAAAAAATGCCACCACAGGAAAAGATAATAATATGCGCCCTTTTAAAGTGCGGGATGCGTACCTGGCTTACCTGAATGCCAACAATAATCCTTACGTGGACGGCATATTGTTTTTGGGGGATAACTCAAATACCCACGGGTATGAAGGACTTCAACTTGCCCTGGATACCACCCTTTTTAGATTTTACAACCGTCCAAATGACCAGCAACTGCTATCCCACATACCATCCTGGACAGTTATGGGAAACCATGACTATGGCCCAAGTAACTACCCAGTAGACAGCATACGGAAAGCCTATCACCAACAGATTGCCGCCAGTTTCACTACGTTCGCCTTTCCCGACAGTGCACAAATTGGCGGGGAACCTACCTACAATAAAAAAGGCTACTACTCTTTTGATCAGGGGGACGTACATTTTGTGGTTTTGAACCCATACCTTATTGAAGGAACCAGTGGGTACACTTATACCGACCAATACGGTTACAAGGAAATTTCCCACACCCAGTCCATTGCCCGTAACCCAACTCTCACTGATGCCATTGATGATCAGGAACAAGTGAAGTGGCTGGTGAAAGACTTGTTAAGAAATCAAAAAAAATGGACAGTCGTCGCCTTTCATCTCCCACCTTTCTCGACCATTGGACACTTTCCCGATAGTGACAACGAACTGGCAAGGGTCCAGCAGAAACTATTACCCATTCTGGAAAAGCCGGAATATCATGTCGATGCGGTTATTGTATCCCACACACACGCCTACTTACGGGCCGGAATGATCAGAAAAATTGGAAGTCAACCACGCACAACGGATTACCAGCAATCGGGAGGTTTGGCGGGAAAAGGAAATTTGGGGCGATACCCTTCATCTGCTCCTTACATAAAATCAAACAATGAAACGGCCTACACCTATATTTTGTCAGGATCGGCAGGAAGAGGATTTAATGAGGGTGGTGTAAATGACGGTGGCTATACTGACGGCGATACAAATGTGGTAAAACACCCCAGCCGTTCCGATCCGCCTCTTGATAACCTAACGGGCGATTACACCACAGGGTTTTATCATGTGAAAGGCGGATCTGTGGAGTTGCTTTTCAAGGAAAACCGGCTGGATGTGAAATTCATTAAAGAATCGGATGTATCGCCCAAATATTTCATAGCCGATTCATTTGTGGTAATGAAAGACGTGAACAAAAAAACAGCCATTACCATCCAGAAGGGAGGGGATGTTGTGAAGCTAAAAGCCTCCTGGATTGGCGAGTATAACTGGTACTCATCAGAGCAGCCTGATCAACTACTCACATCCGGGGTACGAGAGCTCACCCTGGGACCTAACCGCAGCAGCACCTTTTTTGTCCGGGACCAAAATGGCTACCTGGCCGATACTTTCAACATAACTGTGATTAGCCCCACAGAGGTCGTTGTCAATGATACGCTCATTCCGTTCCGTTCGCAGTGGCTGTTTCCTTTATCGGCAGGCTTCTCTACTAAAGGCGTTAAAATGAATGAGCAATGCATTTTGCCTACGATTTTTTCTGCTCCGGCCTACGAATTACCCACCAAGACAATAATAGGACTGGGACACGATGATGAGACCTACAAGCTTCACAGTTCAAGTATTGAGAGGGTGTTCGTTCCGGCAGAGAAGCTGTGGTTCAGACGAAGTTTTACATTAAATGGCTCTGTTTCGACCTATTCCAACTTCAAGATCACGTTGCTTAGAGATAAGAACCTGACGACGCGGAAAGCTTATTCTACCTCGCTGCAAACGATCCAGATCAATGGTCAGCCAGTCAGCATAGACAGCATCACAAGTCGGGATGTGGCTAATGGACGGGAAGAGGTCACCTACACTTTGAGCAATAAAGGATTCTACTATGGTATCAATTATATACTGGTCAGTTACTATTTAACCCCATTATCCAGCTCTGTTTATTCCATGGACGCCAGTAAAGATCCCTTTACTTTTGATGCGCAATTAATCAGTACTTCGCGTACTGCCGCACCTCCACCACGAACCAGACAATTCAAATTTGCCTATGTTACATTGGCGTCCCAACAGGTTTGTGCGGGCGATACTGTCAGCGTACAGTTTGCCGCGCAAGGAAATGAAACGGGTTTCCCCCTGGTGTATGAGGCTCAACTGGTTACTACTTTGGGTGATATTCCGTTAGCCGAAGGGACGGAATCCCCCATTTTGGTAAGGCTCCCCACTAATTTGCTGGAAGGAGACTATAAAATAAAAGTCGTCACCAAAAGTGCATTTATGGATCAGTTGCAAAGCTCGGAGATGCATGTAAAAGTACTCCCCAAAGCGACGATTATTCCCGACTCGGTCATATCGGTCTGGAAAGGACAATTGTTTTCAATACCGGTTAAGCTTGAAGGCGGTGGCCCCTGGAATTATGTGCTGTCGGATGGGAGCACCGGTACGGTTCTGCCGACAGCAACGGCCATTGAAGTCAAAGCTAACCGTACGCATACCTATACCATTAACTCCCTTTCCAATAGCTGCGGTGTTGGGCAGGCAATGGGTAGTGTGCAGGTGGAGGTGAAGGAGCCGGTATTGTCCGTCGGAAAGGTCGTTGGGGTTACATCCGCACCACTGAAAACAGCGCTTTGCGACGGAGATTCAGTTTCGGTCGCGTATTCGGTCGTAGGCCCCCATATCGAACGTGCGTATGCTGTTGAGCTTTCTGACAAAAATGGCAGTTTCGATACCCCGACTGTTCTGGGTAACGGCAATACGAACCCACTTCGTATGCTTTTTCCAACCCCACTGCCGGAAGGAGATCAATACCGCATCCGAATGAAAGCGGTAAACCCGGACGTCGAATTTACAATGAACAGTTCCGATCCTATTACCATTCGGCAAACGGCTGCTGGAAGTTTTACCCTGAGTAAAGAAGCTGTTCTTGATAATGAAGAGTTGAAATTAAGTCTGGCCTTAACCGGAACGCCACCCGTTTACTATTTCTTACGCTATGGCGCTGACACACTCCGCGGAAGTCTAAGTGAGTCTGTGATGGAGCGAATACTGACCCTTCGTCAAACGACCGTGTTTGCGTTAGACTCCGTCCGTAACGTGTGTGGTTATGGCTTGGTCTCAGGAAATCGCACTGTGACAGTCACCTTGCTGGTAGGTGTGGATCCGGGCTCAACGTCTCGTATAACGGCCTATCCCAATCCAAGTTCGGAATTGCTTGTACTAAAAAATAATATTCCGTGGAAAGGAAAGCTCATATGGCGTATTTATGGAGCCAATGGCAGGCTTATGCAGCATGGAACCAGCACCCCCCAACCCAATTCACCGTTCACCATTGATATCAGTTCATTACCCTCAGGCCTGTATATCCTCGGATTAACCGAAGAAAAACATGAAAGCACCTGGAGAATCATTAAAAGATAAAGCGATGCCTCCGAAGCACATATAGTAATGACCCCAGTATTCATAGAGTAGATAATATCAATCATCAATCAGTTCAACCATGAAATCAAGGTTTACTGCCATTATCTTATGCGCGGCTTTCATGCTGGCTTACAACTCCTGTACCGATCATCAGATACCGGAAGAAAGTCAATGGCGTGTAAAAAGTCTGACCAGAACATTGCCCGACAATCCCGGAATCAACTTCATAAGCCGATTTTCTTATGGTCCGGACGGAAAAATCACATCCATATTTACGTATCAGACTCCTGACAGCATTAGTTCGCCCACAGAAAAAAGCATATATCAGTACGATAATTCGGGAAACTTACTTCAAATGGAAAGGACATTGAGCTCCTCCCAGTCAGAGCGTTATGTATACAATTACGACCCATCGGGGCGGGTATCGTCCATCAGTTACACGGGTGCTCCGAATGATTTCTATGATATGACATTTACGTACGATGGTTCGGGTAAACTCATGACCAGCAAGCGGTCCTTTCACTTTTTTAGCGCTTTTTCATTTGATCAGCAGAATACGTACTCGTTCAGTTATGAAAACTTAAGCTCGATCAACTCGAAGACGACATTTTTCAAGGCTATTCCACAAACCAGTGAAGTGAATACAATCTTTGTTTACGACGGGCATAAAAATCCCTTTTATGGAAACTTTATTATTCCCGCACCGGTAAAAATTGCGTCTCCTATCACCGGCAACTTTGGACATTATACCTATTATGGCGGAGTCGATAACTTGTTTCACCTCAGCAAAAACAATCTGGTTTCTTCCAACATCAAAGGGTTATCGCAAACTAATTACGTCTACACTTATCACGTCAGCGGTATGCCGGCCAGCCGAATCACTTTACATAAAGCAATGTTAGACCAACCGGAGGTCTTGCAGGAAACGCTTTACTATGAGTATGAGAAGTATTAATCCCGATCATATAGAAAGAAAATTTGCGGGACAGCGCGCTCCTACACCTCGTTTCAGTCCGCTTGACTCCTCAAAGATCAAATTTTTATCGCCGGCAATCATGTGCACCGCAGAGGCAAGTCAGATCATGGGTCGAAAGAGATGAAGCCGGGTAGGCAACCTGGTCGGCTAAGGGCGACAATCAGGTGGTCTACCATCTGATTGTCGAGGAGGAAGAATTTGCATTGCGAACAGAAATGGAAAGGGCCGGGTACGGCCTTTTTTAGTTTTCAGCGCAATCTCCCGTTGCAATTGACCTGGCGCCGACAGATGGGGTCGCGTGAGCGGGAAATGCGTCAAGGATTTTTGCTACGGCTGACCGGATGATCACTTCCGGGTTCTTTTCCTCATCGAACACTACTTCGACAGCCGCAACTGCCCAGCCTCGCCAGATCAGTTTCCTGGTCTGTGAATGCCACACATCGAGAATCAATGTCGCCTCCCGGTATCGAAATAAATTATCGCGAGGCATCATCCAGTAGTCGCCGTACAAATAGCCATATGGGTCCGGAAGTAGTATGAACTGCTCGTCAACACGGATATTGTAGCGTAGTGTCAGATCGGAGACGCCCGGGCCAGGCAAATAACCCTTTGCGGTGAGCAGGTCATTAACAGCCTGCTTAATCCGCCGGTCATTTAATTCATTGAAATAGAGCGGATTCAATTTCCACACCGCGCTATCTGTTTTCGCCCATTGAAACGTGTGGTACTGATCGACAGAACTGCTCTTGTCAATTTCGTGATAAACCCGAATCGCGGGGCTGCACCCGACGACGATCATCCCCAATATAGCGAGCACTGTCCGCATGAGTCCGTGGAAAAGTTTTATGGACATAAAATTAAGGCAGACGGAATCTGGCAAGCATGACCAAAATCAGTTGACGAGACGCCAATGATCAACTTTTACAACTCATTGCCAATCGGGCCCGGCATTCGGGGAAATAGGTATATGCAACTAGCCAGGACAAGCAAACTGACCCTGATCATATTGTGCATTGATCACCGTCGTTCCCCCAGGAAAGTCCTTCCTGTATTTTTAGCCATTATTGTTCCACAAACAAGTCATCTGATTATGAAAAAGATCATAGCCGCCATTGACGGGTTAAAATACTCAGAGAGCACAGCGCAGTACGCCGCCCAGCTGACCCGAGAAACCCATTCGCATTTGGTTGGAGTTTTTAACGAGGATAAAAATTATCATAGTTATTCCATTTATGATCTCTCACTGGAAGACGCTCTGGAGGAGAACATCACAGAGGCACTGGACGAACAAGACAAGATAAAGCAGGATAATGCCGCCTCACAATTCACGGAAACCTGCCAATCTGCCAGGATTAATTTCGGTATCCACCACGGCAAGAGTGCGGCCATGCCGCAACTATTACACGAAAGTCTTTATGCTGACCTGATGATCATCTGTAAAAACGAAACATTTTCCCGCTTCGATCAGGATGTACCGACAAGCTTTGTGAGGAACCTTCTCGAAAATGCCGAGTGCCCGGTAGTGGTCGTACCCCAGCAGTTCGAAAATATTGAAAAAGTTGTCCTGCTCTACGATGGAGGCCCGGCCTCGGTGAACGCGATCAAAATGTTCAGTTATTTACTTCCGACACTGGGCAAGCTGCCCGTTGAAGTGCTGACCGTTAAACCGTCCCACCTTGACTTGCATTTGCCTGAAAACCGCCTGATGAAAGAATTCATGAAGCGGCATTTTCCCGAAGCGTCCTACAAAGTGATCCACGGCGAACCGGTTGAAGAAATTGTAAAGTACCTCAAAAACAAACACCAGAATGAACTTGTAGTCTTGGGGGCCTTCCAGCGATCAATGGTATCTCGCTGGCTTCGCGTCGACATGGCCGACCATTTGATGGCGCAGCTCAAGACGCCCCTTTTCATCGCCCACCGCTAGCGCAACCAATACGCGAGAGGCTGTTTGGACTTACGCTTGATTTATTAAACCAACTATTCAAATTATGAAAAACATCAGGATTGCACTCGCAATAGCCCTGGCCGCCGGTGCAGGTTTAGCAGCGGGTATTTTAATTGCTCCGGAAAAAGGCAAACGTACCCGCCGGAAACTGACTGAGGCCGCATTAGACTTAATTGAAGACCTGGAACAAAGCTGCCAGGATACGCTGGAAGACCTCAAAGGCAAAGCCGAAAAAGAATACCATAAAATAGCGCAAGGGTGTCAATGCGGATCAGCATGTCAAAAAGAAGGCTAACAGAGGGAGGCGATAATAGAGGTGCCCGGCATCTTGCAAATGCAACAAACTAAAAACTCACGGGCTGATAGCCTGTGAGTTTTTAGTTTCACTGGAAATGGCCATTGAAAACGGCGTTGTACACTGCTGAAATGCAGGAAACGGTCAAAAGTTGACTTTTTTCGTCTCTTTCAATCTTAGAACCGTACCTTTGCGGCTTCAAAAAATGAGAAGATGATTACAGTTGAAAATTTGGCCGTTGAATTTAGCGGTTCTGTCCTTTTTAGCGAAGTTTCCTTCGTTATTAATCCTACTGACAAAATTGCCCTGATGGGCAAGAATGGAGCGGGAAAATCCACGATGATGAAAATTATTGCTGGTGAACAAAAAGCCAACCGCGGCCATGTACGTGCACCCAAAGACGCCGTGATCGCCTATTTGCCGCAACATTTGCTCACGGAAGATAACTGTACCGTTTTCGAGGAAGCGGCCAAAGCGTTCAAGCAGGTTTTTGAAATGCGCGCCGAGATGGAAAAACTGAATCTTGCGCTCGAAACCCGCACCGATTACGAGAGCGATGAATACATGGCGATCATCGAGCAGGTTACCGAACTGGGCGAAAAATATTACCAGCTGGAAGAAGTCAATTACGACGCGGAGGTGGAGAAAGCCCTGAAAGGATTGGGGTTCAGGCCGGAAGATTTTCAGCGGCAAACCAAGGAATTCAGCGGAGGGTGGCGCATGCGCATTGAGCTTGCCAAAATACTATTGCAAAAGCCAGACCTTATTTTGCTGGATGAGCCTACCAACCATATTGACATTGAGTCGGTGATGTGGCTCGAAGATTTTTTGGTAAATAAGTCAAATGCCGTGATGGTTATATCTCACGACCGCGCCTTCATCGACAATATTACCAACCGTACGATTGAAGTAACCATGGGCCGGATTTTTGACTATAAGGCCAACTATTCACATTACCTGGTGCTGCGTGAGGAGCGCAGGTCACATCAGTTGAAAGCGTATCAGGAACAGCAGAAAATGATTGCGGATAACATGCAGTTTATCGAACGCTTCCGCGGGACCTATTCCAAAACCAACCAGGTTTCTTCCCGCGAACGCATGCTGGAGAAACTGGAAATTATTGAAATTGACGAAATTGATAATTCGGCCCTGAAACTTCGCTTTCCACCTTCGCCACGGTCAGGGGACTATCCGGTAACCGTGAAAGACGTGTCAAAATCCTACGGGGACCAGGTTGTGTTTAGAAATGCCAGCATGTCCATTTCAAGAGGGGAAAAAGTATCGTTTGTGGGCCGGAACGGGGAAGGTAAATCTACGATGATCAAAGCGATCATGGGCCAGATAGATGTTGACGGAACCTGCCAGCTTGGGCACAATGTGAAGGTCGGCTATTTCGCGCAAAACCAGGCATCCTTACTGGATCCCAATCTGACTATTTTTCAGACGGTCGACGAGGTCGCAGAAGGAGATGTAAGAACCCAGATCAAGAATATTTTGGGAGCCTTTATGTTTCAGGGGGAAGATATCGACAAGAAAGTAAGTGTATTGTCGGGTGGAGAAAAAACGCGGCTTGCCATGGTGAAGTTGCTCCTGGAACCTGTAAACCTGTTGATTTTGGATGAGCCTACAAACCACCTGGATTTAAAATCGAAGGATGTTTTGAAAGAAGCACTCAGAAACTTTGACGGAACGTTGGTGCTGGTCTCTCACGATCGTGATTTTTTGCAGGGCCTTTCCCAAAAAGTCTTTGAGTTCAAAGACAAACGTGTAATCGAGCATTTCGAAACCATTGATGCTTTTCTGGAACGGAATAGGATAAAGAGTATAGCGGATCTTCAACTTGCCAGATAGTCAATGGTGGTAGTCAGGTATATACCAAAAACAGGCCGGGTGCTCCCGATCTACTCACCAGAACTTTGAGAATACTTGTCCATCTTAGCTGGATACGCACAAAACGAAAACCCCCGCAAACCTGCGCGGAGAGCTCCCGACTTTCTTCATTTCAGTAGCCGTGCCACCGTATCGAGCTCGGTGTCCTCGGCTACTGTGTAATCGGGGTTTTCGGCAGATTATCCTGTGAATAGGTGGTAATGCTGATCCGGATACCATTCGCCTGCCAGGAAGTCAGGCCCCAGCCCAACGACTCGGAAGCCGCATTCAACGACACTTTCCGGCTTTCGACCGATCCTGCATTGTCCGTTGCAGCGACGCCCCCTACTTTCGTTTCACTTCGGTTCCAGCCGGTGTAAAAAGAAAGATCCATTTAACCAAAACTTGAAATCATGAAAACGAAAATCATTTTTTCAACAGCCATAGCGGCCCTGGGTATAGGCATCCTGCAAACAGGATGTGAAAGCAGGAAAAAAGCCGAAGCCCAATACAAGGCCGATTCGCTCAAAAACCACAAGGTCGCCTATGACACCGCCTACAAGACGGAGGAGATCTCAGAACCCGTTTTAGCCCCATCCGAAAAGCATTTCGATACAGCGGTTATGTATCTGGATGGGAAAGACTATAGAAAAGCCGCTTTGGAAATCGGGGAAGGAATCTCGGCCATTCGGCAGGAAGGCACGCAGGACAAAGGGGAACTGAAAGTCGAATTCGCAAAATCCGTCAACCATTTACAGCAACTGCAAAAACTTGCCAAGGACGGCAAGCTTACCTCAGCTGAGCTCAAAAAGGGGTTTTGGCCGGCCGAAATGATGGTTACGCACTACTCAATTGAAAAATGGGAAAGCATTCCCGAGTTTGAAGTCAAATCCAACGACCACCTCAGGACCGCATTGGACGCTTTGGAAAGAAAAACTGCCGATTCGGAAGCGTCGGTCAAACAGGAAGGAAAGCGATTGATCACCGAAACACGCTCCCTCTTGAAAACAGCCGAACAAGGCGCTGGCGCCGACGCCCAAAAAGCGAAAGAAGATTTAAAACAGCAAACCGCGAAGCTGAAAGCCTACATCAGAAAAAATATCTGACCGGTTCAAAGATTTCCCCATCACACATTTAACATCTGTTTCAATATGAAAACCAGCATCAATGCACTGGTATTTGCAGCCTTACTCGCACTGGCCGGCTGCGCCTCGGTAAAGGTTGATCAGATCGATTCTGCCCACCTTGCCAACTATAAAAAATACGCGTGGGTAAAACCCGAAGAAAAAACGTCGCAACTTCCCCAACTATCCAGTTCGATCACTGAGGATAACATTCGCTCCGCAGTAAAAACCGAGTTTGCCAAAAAAGGGATCGTCGAAGATGACCAAAACCCCGACCTTCTTTTGATGTACCACATTTTCACTGCCCAAAAGACAGAGAATGTACCCAATCCACCCGCATATCCCTATTACGGCTATGGCTTCGGTCCACGGGCGTATTACTTTCACGGCCGCCTGATACCAATAGCCTACGCCGGTTATTATAATCCCTGGAACACAGGCTATCATCAGGAGCATTACACCGACGGTACGCTGATCATCGATGTGATCGATGCGAAAAACAACGAGCTCCTCTGGCGCGGGTCCATGGAAAATCCCGTTAACGATGCTGGTAGCCTCAGCAAACAGTTTTCCAAAGAAGCGATGCAAATCCTGGGAAAATACCCCGATATCAAATAGGCCGATAGCCCTTCCGGGTTCGTGAAGGGCTATTTTCTCTTAGCCAGCCACAAATACAGCGGCGGAATGATCACCGGTGCGAAAATCAAAGTGCTGGTCAACCCTCCGATGATCACCGTCGCCAAAGGCCGCTGCACATCAGAGCCGATCCCCGAAGAAATCGCAGCCGGTACAAGGCCAACGATAGCCACTACCAGGATCGACAATAGCGCCCGTAGCTGTTCTTCGGATGCGTGAGCCACACTTTTTGAAATATCTTCTTTTATTGATTCAGCGGCCCTATTGATCGCCGAAACCAGCAGGACTCCCGCCATCACGGATATACCAAAGATGCTTACAAAACCCACCCCGGCAGATACATTGAAGTAGTAGCCCCGGATCAGCAATGCAACAATGCCGCCGCCAAGGGCGAATAGGATACAGCTCATGGTCACCAGCGTCTGGGGGAGGTTTTTGAATAGCATAAAAAGGAATAGGAAAACCAGCACGATCGTCAGTGGAATGGTAAAGGCAAGCTGCTTTCCTGCCCGTTGCAGGTTTTCATACTGCCCGCCGAATACAATGCTGTATCCCCTGGGGACGTTGAGCTTGCCTTCCAGCTTGCTGCGCAATTCCTTTACGAACCCGCCCTGGTCGCGGCCGCGGATATTGGTGCGCACCGTCACCATCCGTTTTGAGCCATAGCGGTAAATATTGGTTTGCCCTTCCACTAAATGAATATCGGCCAGCTGGTCCATCGGTACAAGCGCGCCGCTTAATGAAGGTACCTGCATTGTCTTGATAGCACTTACTGAATTTCTGTACTGCGGCAAAAAGCGCACGAGAACATCATACCTTTTGGTGCCGTCATAAAGGGTGGAAATCGTCTTGCCGCCAATGGCCGCTTCGATCATGTTCTGAATGTCGGCCACATTGATCCCGAAACGAGCGGCTGCCTGCCGGTTTATATTAATCGCCAGCTGGTCTTGCGGTCCTTCCTGCTCGATATTCACGTTTTCGGCTCCCTGCATGTTTCTTGCTATTGCGGCTATGCTGTCCGCCTTCTGGCGCATCAGGGCCAAATCGTCGCCCACAATGGAAATAGCCAAATCCGCCGCGCTTCCCGTCACGATCTCCATAACCTGGTCGATGATCGGCTGACCGGAAGAAAAGTTTACCGAAGGAAGCTGTTTTTGAAGGTCCGCCTTAATCACATCTACCAGCTCTTTTTTGGAAATGGCCTTGCTCCACTGGTCATAATCTTTAAGCCCGACCAGGATTTCATTCCGGTTGGCCGGGAAAGGATCGGTGCCATCGTCGTTGCGTCCGGTCTGGGTGATCACAAAAGCAATCTGCGGATACTTGGCGATAATGCTGCGGATCTTGGGGGCATAGGAAGCATTTTCCTGGATGGTGATACCCGCAGGGAAATTACCCCGAAGAAAAATGGAGCCTTCGTCGAGCGCCGGTAAAAACTCCGTCCCAAGCCGGATACCCATCAAAATAAGGATAGCAACGATGGAAAACCCGATTAGTACCGTCTTTTTGTAATGGGGTAAAATAAAATCCAAGGTCTTTCCGTACATGCGCGACATAAAGTCCAGCACCACGTTTTTCCTATGCTTAATAGGCCTTTCAATGTCTGCCAGTTGCTTACGGTAGGCGAACGAAATGAGCACAGGGATAAAGGTAAGGGCCGCGACCATCGAGCCTATCACCGCAAAGGCCAGCGTCAGGGCCATCGGGGAAAACAGTTTCCCTTCAACCCTGGTCATCAACAGGATCGGCATGTAGGCCAGAATGATAATGGTCACCGAAAAGAAGATCTCGCGACCTACTTCCTGGGCGGCCAGTAGCGTGATCTTGACAATGCCCTGCTTCTTTTCCTGCTCAGAGGCCATCCGGTATTTGCGTACCAGGTGCTCGGCCATTACGCAAGCCCCATCGACGATGATCCCAAAGTCGATAGCGCCTAAGGAGAGCAGGTTGGCAGGTATCCCCGACAAACGCATTAGTATAAACGCAAACAGCAGTGAGAATGGGATCGTTAGCGCCACAACCAGCGCGCTGCGTACACTTCCTAAAAAGAAGACCAGTAAAATGATCACAATCGACACCCCTTCAAAAAGCGTGTGGGCAACCGTTTCCAGTGAATGGTCTATCAAAAAGCTCCGGTCATAGAGCGGGCGCAGTTTGACCCCTTCCGGCAATCCGGTCTGTTGCAGGCCCGCCATTTTTTCTTTGAGCAGCTTCAATACTTCGCTGGGGTTTTCATACCGTCTTAAAAGTATGATCCCTTCCACGCCACTGTTGACGTCCAGGCTGTCTTTGGTGACCGTATAGCCCAGCACCCCGCTGGGCGGCGGCGGGGTGATCTCCACCGTAGCCAGGTCGCGCAGGAAAACGCTAACCCCATTTTCAGATTTTAGCAAGATGTTTTTAATGTCGTCTTCGGTCTTAATGGCGCCCAGGCCCCTTACCGCATACCCCTGCCCACCGACCGATATAATGTCGCCGCCGGTATTCTGGTTATTGGCACCCACCGCATCGATGACATTTTGCAAAGTAAGGTCGTATTTGCGAAGCGCTTCGGGAGAGGTAATGATGTGGAACTGCTTTAATGGCCCCCCGAAGGTGACCACATCCGCGATGCCCGGCACCTGCAACAGCTCAGGTTTAATGACCCAGTCCTGCAGATCACGGAGCTGCGTCTGGCTGAATGTCGCCGGTGCCTCTACCACGTAGCGGAAAATCTCGCCCACTGCCGTGCTCAATGGTGCAAGTTCGGAAGAAACGCCATCCGGCAATTCGGCAGCGGCCAATCGCTCCATCACTTGCTGCCGGGCAAAATAGTCGTCTGTTCCGTCCTTGAATGTGAGCTGAACAACCGACAAACCAAATATCGTCCTGCTGCGCCGGTCAAGCACATTGGGCGTATTTTGCAAGGCCCGTTCGATGGGAACGGTGACCTGTTGTTCGACCTCTTCGGCAGCGCGCCCTTTATATTGGGCGACTACGATTACATTGGTATCGGCAATATCGGGATAAGCCTCGATCTTTAAATTCATAAAACACCAGTAGCCGATGGCCATGATGACAACGCTGGCCGAAATAACGATCCAACGGTTCCTAAGACTAAACAGGAGCAGGTTCTTAATCATATATTACCATTTTTCGACAGCGTGCGTAATAATAAAGCCGCCTTTGTAAACCTGGCGGAGTGCGGTCAAAGCCTCTTTTACTTTTTCGTCGTCGTCGATGAATGAGATCATAAACGGCGTTTCATCAAAACTGAACAGGTCGTGTGGGCGGTTCAGGTGCTGTCCTTCGCCATAGCCGAAGCGGCCCCGGAATACGGTAGCCCCACTGATATTATGGGTAATCAGCAGTTTGAGGATAAACTCGTACAGGGGTTTGTCCTGGAAAAGCTCATCCTGGTCGATATAGATTTGGGCTTTAAGCATAGGGGTCATAATAAGGTACCTTTTAAGAATATGGCTGCAATACTGAAATAGATGACAAGGCCGGTCACGTCCACCAATGTCGCGACAAAAGGGGCCGACGAAGTGGCCGGGTCAAAGCCCAGCTTTTTGAGCAGGATCGGTATCATCGAGCCGCTAAGCGTCCCCCACATCACGATACCGATGAGTGAAAACAGGACAGTAAAAGCCACCTGGATATAATGTGCCGTGTAGTTATACCAGCCCAGTTGTTGCCAGAGCACGATCCTGCAAAAACCGATGACGCCCAGGATCAGGCCCAGCGTCAGACCGGACAGAATTTCCCTTCGCATCACATACCACCAGCTTTTCACGGTTAGCTCGTTAAGGGCCATCGAACGGATGATCAGCGTCGCCGCCTGTGAGCCGCTATTGCCGCCGCTGGAAATAATCAGCGGGATAAATAAGGCAAGCACTACCGCTTTGGAGATTTCCCCATCAAAATAGCCCATCGCGGTGGCTGTCAGCATTTCGCCCACGAACAAGATGATCAACCATCCGGCCCGCTTTTTGATCAGGGTGAAAAAAGGAGTTTTCACATAGGGAAAATCCAGGGCTTCGAGACCACCAAACTTTTCGATGTCTTCGGTATGCTCTTTTTCAGCCAGGTCCAAAATGTCATCGACCGTAAGCACCCCTACGAGCACCTGGCTGCTATCCACTACGGGCAAAACGTCCCGGTCATATTGCTTGAATTTTTCAATGGCGCTCTCGACGGAATCATTGAGCGCTACGCTGACACAGAAATGATCCAGGATGCTGATCAGCGGAAGGCCCGGTTCATTGAGCACCAACCTCCGGATCGGCACATCATCTACGAGCCTGCCCTGGACATCGACGATATAGATCACATTGGCCGCTTCGGAATCCTTTTGATTTTGCCTTAGCAATACAATGGCCTCGGCAATGGTCATCGTTTCGGCTAGGGTAACAAAGTCGGTGTTGACAAAGCGTGCGATCGCATTCTTAGGGAACCGCAAAAAATCCAGGGTCTCATTCCGGTTGACCTCGTTTAGATAAGAAAGGAACAAAGTCCTGGATTCGCTGGTAGCCGCCGAGAAAAAAGCCATGCGGTCATCGGAATCCAGCTCATTCAAGATGGCAGACGCCTTATCCCGCGATATGCCTTCGATGATCACCTGTTGCCAGTCGTGGGAAAAGTAAGGAAAGGCAAGCTTCTGCGACGACTCGGGTAACGACACAAAAGCGGGAAGGGCTTGCTGCTCCGGCAGCGAGCTAATCAATACGGCAACATCCGAGGGGTGCACATAGTTTTTTGATCCACCCATGCCAAACATGCCGGAAAAGTCCCCCTTCATAATTCTTGTCCTGATATCACGGATACCCATCGTTTCAATTTTAATAGCCAAACGAAAGCCCTTTCAGTTGGAGCACACCTTTGGTGACGACCTTGTCACCAGGCGTAATGCCTGAGAAAACGACAAACCGGTCACCCACCTCGCTGCCGACGGAAACCTGCTTCCTGAAAAATTCGCTTTCCCCATCATTGACAAAAACATAGCTCTTACCTTGCACGGTTACCACGGCAGTTTTGGGAACGCTGATCTGGTTGCCCTGCGGGATAGCCATGCCAACACTGGCAAACATGCCTGCTTTCAGGCGGCCTGCGGCATTGTCCAGGATAATCCTGACCTTGACCATTTGAGAGGATTGATCGATCAGGTCGGCGACGTCCTCTATCCTTCCCTTAAAGTCCTGTTGGAGAAATGCATTGAAGCGCAGGTTGCATACCTGGCCTTCTTTGATATTGCCGATCTGGCTCTCGGCAACTTCACAGATAATAAACGCCTTTCCGGGACGTGCCAGCCGAAGGGCAGTCGGGTCGAAGCCCGCTGTTTTCAGCTTTGTCTCATGTTCGATGATGGCCGTCCGGGCAGCCGCCAGCTCGTTCTCCGCTATCGTGGCGTCTGTCTCGGCGCCTAACAGGTCAACCTGGGCATCGGCAACGTCCTTGCCTGTACCTGCCCCGTTTTTGAACAGGTCCTCAAAACGGGCTACTTCTGATTTCTTTTTGACAATCACCGCCCGTTTTTGAGCGATAATGCCTTGCAGTTGCCGGATCTTTTGCTGGTGAGAAAGTAGTTCTGTGTAGTTAGACGCCAGCTCCGGGTCTTCAAAGAGCACTATGTTCTGGCCAGCCCCTTCACGGGACACCATGACGGTTGCCGCTACCTTTGCAGGGGCATTGAACGCGGATTCCAGCAAGGAAGCCCCCGCGGTCTCGGTGGTGAAAAAGGCGGCCGTTTGCTTGTCCGGAAAAGTGATCTTGTCTCCACTCCCGGAAGTAACGGGTGCTTCCGCCCCTGTTTTTTTGCCGTTTTGTTCTTTGTTACCACATCCCCATAGCACACAGGCGACGACCAGGATGTAAGTGTTTACCTTTTTCATTTTTTTCAATTTGCCAGTTGGTTAATAAGACCCGAAGCATGAAGCAGGCGGATATAGCTTTGCCGGTACTGCTGCAGGGTCTTGTAATATTGCTCGCGGGTTTCCAGCCAACCCCGCTGGGCTTCCAGAAGATCTATGATTGTAGTGCCGCCCCGCAGGTAGGAATACCGGACGCTGGATAGTATCCTGTCGGCTTTCAGAAGCAACTGGTCAAACTCCTGAACGTTCGCCTTGCTGGTCAGGTAAGACCGTTGGGCGGTGGTAACTTCGGTATTCACCAATACCTGCGAGGCTGCCAGGTCCTGCTCGGCCTGTCTTTTAATAATTCCCGACTTTTGTATTTCCCCCTGGTTGCGGGAGAAGAAAGGCAGCTCAATCGTTGCATAAACCCCCAGGTAAGGAATTGTATTCTGTGGGTTGTAGATCAGGCCTAATTCCGGCTGCGGGTAGGCCTGCGACTTTTGCAGTTTGATATTGGCATCCGACACTTCCACCAGGCTTTTAAGCGCAAGTACGTCCGGCCTGTTCTCTACCGATAATGCCAGTAACGAGTCGATGTTGAACCGGTCTTCAAAGAGGGCAAACCGGTCGCTGGTATCTATCGTTACTTCCGTCTTTTCGCCCAGCAGTGTACGGATATTGATCAATTCGTTTTGGTAGTCCTGGCTGACGGATTTGATTTCGACGGTATACTGATCGTTCAAGAGCTCCGCCCGGATTAAATCCGTTTCGGTAATCACCTGGTTTTTCAGCCGGAGCCTGTTGATTGCCACCAGGCTGTCCGTATTGTTTTGGGCTTGCCGGAGGATTTCAAGCTGTTTTTGAAGGCCCCATACATCAAGCCATTTCAGGCCCACTTCCAAAAACAGGTTGCGTTCTGCTTCTCGAAATGTCTTTTCAGATAAGGAAACATTCTTTTGCGCCACAGCTATTTTATTGCCGCGCAAACCGGCGATCTGGAAAGTCTTGGTGAGCTGCCACCAGGTCTGCATATTGTTGCCATTCACCCAGCCGGTGCCAGCCTCGAAGTGTGAAGGTTTCACCAATTGCAGACTTTGGTTATTGAGTACCGGATTAGGCCTTAGTTGGGCCGTCATTACATCCGACTGCGCGACAGCGATATTCAGGGCCTGCGATTTCAGAAAGGGATTATTCTCCCTGGCCACCTGCAATGCCCTTTGCAGGCTCAGGGTTTGGGCATTTCCCTGGCCGAAAGTTGGCAATTGGCTTACCAGTAATGTTAGCAGCAAAATTGTTTTCCGTGACAGTAGCATAGCGGCCGGTTTGTGAATCTGGCTGCAAAACTCCCGTAAAGTGCGCAAAAGGGCCGTTAGAGGACTATTATAAAAAAATTAGAAACCCATTAGAAACGCTTGGCGTGATCGAGTGTCACCATAAAAGTTGACCCCGAAGGTGTAGAAGATCCGACTGACAGCTTTCCCTGGTGAAGCTCTATGATGCGTTTGGACAGGGCCAGTCCGATGCCGTTGCCCCCGGCAAAACCTTTATTACCGCCGCGGTAGAATGGCGTGAAAACATGGGGCAGGTCTTCGGCCGGTATCCCAATGCCGTGATCGGCAAAATTGAGCATTACATGCCCGGGGTATGTGGAGATCAGTACCTGGCAGGACTTGTCTGCCGAAAACTTACATCCATTTTCGAGCAGGTTCGCAAAGGCTACTTTTAACAGGTACTCATTGCCATAAACGGACATATCGTCTTCATCTGCCGACTCCTGCTCGTACCTTATATTGATATTAAAGTCAGGGAATTGCCGGGCGAGTTCAAGCCTTGCATCCAGCAAAACTTCGTCCAACCGCAATTCTTTGAAGGCTATTTCAGACGGATCATAATGCGCCTTCGCGAAATCCAGCAGGCTACCCGTCAGCTTGGCCAGCTTCCGCGCGTCCCCAAGGGCATCTGCGATCACCCGCTGGTAGTCCTGTGGCGTCCGGCTTTTTTCGGCGGCCAGTTCCAGCTCCGTGATCAACGCGGCGATCGGTGTTCTGAGCTCGTGGGATATGTTGGAAACAAAGTGTTTTTGGGCATCGAACGAGCTTTCCAGCCGGTCGAGCATTTCGTTGAACGTGCGGGCCAGCTCGCCGATCTCGTCTTTTCCGTTGCCCTCACCAAGCCTCAGGTCCATGTTTGAGGCAGTAATGCTCCTGGCTTTTCTGACAATTCCCGTGACGGGCGAAAGCGCCCTGCCTGAAAAGAACTTGCCGATCAGATAAATAAAGAGTACCGCCCCGAAAAAGACCCCAAAAATCGTATTGCGCAGGCTTTCCAGCTTTTTATAACCATATTGGTCGAAGGCGGTAGCTATTACAATATATTCCTTGCCTTCATGAGGGAAAAGTATTCCGGTAACCTGCCAACGGTCTTTGTAGAACTTCACATCTTTGTTTTGCCGGACCTGGTCGATCATCTCCCGCGTTTCCTTGACAAAATCGATGTCAACCGCGTCATGATACAACAGGTTAAAGCCTGTATCATAGATTGCCACTTCCACTTCACTGATCGTCTCCCGGTTGTTTTTATAAATTGCCTGCAATATGACCGGATCGACCTTTGCCGTAAAATACAGGTTGGCTTTGGTGACCGCTTCCTTGCGAAGGCTGGCGTAGAACTCCGATTCGCGGCTTTTATAGGCAGAAAAATAAACCGATGCGGCAAATGCCGCCAGGATCGCAGCTGCAAGGAACGTGAACAACAGACTTAATTTGCTGCGTATCTTCATTCGGAGCGGAGTATGAAACCCATCCCCGGCTTGGTATGGATCAGTTTGGTATCAAAGTTCTTGTCTACCTTTTTGCGCAGGTAGTTTACATATACATCAATGAAATTGGTACCCGTATCAAAATGGGTGTCCCACACTTTTTCGGCGATCTCCGTCCGGGACAACACACGTTCGCTGTTTTCGACCATGTATTGCAACAACTTGAATTCTTTGGGCGTCAAACTGATTTCCATGCCTGAACGGGTCACTGATTTGGTTTGGTCATTGATGACCAGATCGGCATATCTGAGCAAAAAGCCCTGCGCTTTCCCATTGCCCTGTCCCCGTTTTAAGAGCGCGCGTATGCGCACATGCAGTTCACGAAAGTCGAATGGTTTGACCAGGTAATCGTCTGCGCCGGCGTCAAACCCCTCGACCTTGTCGTCTGTCGTCCCAAGGGCAGTAAGCATAATTATTGGCACGTCCGGCTGGGTTATCCTGATTTGTTTGCACATATCGATCCCGCTAAGCTTAGGCAGGATAATATCGGTGATGATCAGATCGAAACTGGATTGGGAAAAAAGCCTGAACCCCATCTGACCGTCATATGCGACGGTAGTAGTATAACCATGCTCTTCCAGGCCCCGTTTGATCAGGGCCGCCAGGCGCTCGTCATCTTCTACGATCAGTATTTCCATTCAGTTAATGCAAGAGGCGCAAAGTTAGAACAGATCCTGCTATTCTATACATTTCCCTTTTTCGCGAATACGAGGCCCGATGGCCCTGTTGCGGAATAGTTCTAATATTTTGAATCAGGTCCCCGCCATTGGTTTCTTATAACCTGCTCTGCACGCAGCGGATCGCTAATGCCCAGCACAAACTTTCGCCTCCTGTCCTTTATCCTAATTTCGATCCCGTCATTTCCCGAGACAATATAGGCAGTAGTTTTAAAGGTGTAGCGCAGACCATAGCCGCCAAACTCAGCAATCGGACTGAACCGTCGAATTTGAAGCGAATCAATGCTCTCCCAGGGGATTGTCTTATACTTCATCCGAAAGGGAAACCATTTGTAGCTGATACCATGCCCGTCTATCAGGATATCCAGACGTAACAAAAGGAAAAAGACAAGCACTATCGCAAACAAGATAATTGGAGCAAAAGATTTGACCGTTAAGTTATGAAACTGCGCAGCTGAATGCTCCTCCCAGAAACGGTAAAAAATGACAATGGCAGAAAATGTCAGGATTCCCCAAAACCAAAGTTGGGAGAACTTTTGCGATTCTTGATATCTGTGATTTGTTTCCATGCTCGCCAATTTCAACAACAATATATTACGGTCTGTTGTGTATGGAGTTTTCTCAAAAATATAAAACTACTGGTAACATTGGTCCCCCCCTGGATCGCAGTACAAAAGCAGTTCCGGCAATTCTTACTGAGTAGCGCAGCGTGGTTCACGCAGCTTTTACAGCCTTCCCGGAATTTGGGATCGTTGGTGATTTCAGCGTAAGGAACCGGCTCGAACCCGAGTTTGGAAAACAACTTCCGTCGGTCCGTGGATTGCCGGGCCAGATTTTGAAAGCCGCCTGTTTTCATGCCGGTTGCGCCACTTCAACAGCCGCCAGCTTAAAATAAAAGGAACTTCCGGATCCCAGTTCGCTTTCGACCCCAATTTCGCCGCCTTGCGCTTCGATAAACTCCTTGCTGATTGCCAGTCCCAGGCCTGTTCCTGACTTCTGGCTTCCAGGTACTTGAAAATAGCGGTTAAAGATCTTCTCCCGGTACTTTTTATCGATTCCCTGGCCATGATCTGTCACCATGAAACTGACCCGATCCTTATCTTGTCCGACTGAAATTACGATCTGGCCACCTTCGCCGGAATAGCGGATCGCATTGGTTAAAAAGTTGATCAATACCCAGGATGTCTTTTCGAGGTCCGCACGAACAGCCGGCAAGTGGGGTTCGATATGTGCGGAGAGATCAACATTTTTCTGTTCAGCCTGAAAACGGACCGCTTCGAGCGCGTATTGCCAAATCACCTCGGGCTCTGCCGTTTGGATATTGAGCTGGATATTTCCAGTCTCCACCTGAGACATGTTCAGTAGCTCTCCGGTTATTTTCAACAGCCGCTCGCTGTCATCCTTAATCGATTCTATCAATTGAGCCTGCTCAATATTTAAAGACCCGATACCCGGCGACTGCAATAATTGCAAACTCATTTTGATGGAAGAAATCGGTGTTTTGAGCTCGTGTGAAACCGTAGCGATAAAATTGGTTTTCGCTGAATCCAGTTCTTTGAATGGAGTAATGTTTTTCAGAAGGATTACCTTCCCGATGCAAACCCGCTCTTTCTCGCCGGTGGGGATTATACTGATATCAACCATCTCCTTCTCAAAATAGCTTTCCTTTTCGTCAGCATATATTTTAAGCAGATTTCGTTCTTTCAAGCCCCCTTCACTTCCGGGTTCGGCATGCTTGGTCAGCGCTCTGATCAGGTCGTTTCTTTCTGAGAGCTCCTGTACCGACCTGCCGATCATTTCGCTCATGGACATGCCGGTAATCTTGATCGCTTCCTGATTGGCGAACAACACAACCCCTTTCTGGTCCAGACCGATCACCGGTTCGTGCATGTTGTTGATCAGGGCTTCGGTCCTTTTCTTTTCGATCAACAGACTCGCCAGATTGCTGTCGTCGTATTCTTCCAGTTTCTCGGCCATCGCATTGAAAGAATGTCCGAGTTGGCCAAATTCATCCTTCCGGTCGAAACTGACGCGCCGCGAGTAATTCTTGGCAGCTATCTGCTTGATACTTTCGCTTAACTCCATGATGGGATTGGCAATGTTGCCGGGCAGATTGACGAAAAGCGTCAGGGAGATAATCGTGCATGCTGTTGCCGTCAACACGATCCATAGGATAGCCGAGTTGACAGTCCCATTGGCGACTTCATTTTTTGCCTTGATCGCCTCCATATTAATTTTGATCAGGCCCAAAATATCCTCGCGCAGCAAAGCGGGAAGTGTATCGGGTCGTGCACTGGTATGCAAAAGATTAAAATGGCTCCTGATCCGCTCCGTCGCCTGCTTTTCCCCGGGCTCGGTAATGTTTCCGAATTGCTTCGATAGGTTCTGTTCAAATGAAGCCCGGGCCGACGGTTTCCCGATTTCGTCCAGGGCCAGCATCATGTTCCTGGAATACTCCAGCGTGTTATAATTGTCGGCAAGGATATTGGCCGTCTCGTCTTTAAGCCTGTAAACATTTCGGGAGGCTACAAGCGATTGCAGCAAGATCAGCAAAAACAGCAGCCCAAGGCTCAGTCGCAATTTAGGTTTGATTTTCATATCATTATGATTGATAGATCAGGAAAGAATGACAAGATCAATGTCCGAACTGGTGAGTTTCTTTAATAAATTATTGAACAGGTTAGTCGCAAGGATCACCCTGATTAACGTGATATGCGGCTTGCCTATACAAATGGTGGTCACCTGCCGCTGCTCGGCCGTTTCAATAATAGTCCTGGAAACGTTCGAACTCGAAACCCGGATAATTTCGGCCCCCATTTCGGTTGCTAATTTGAAATTATTAATCAAATGCCGCTGCTTGTCGAGTGGTATCCTATCCCGGCTTTCCCCGGGCGTTTGCACATATAGTAGCAGCCATTTACTGTTGTAGTAACTGGCCAACCGGGCCGTTTTGCGGATCACATGCTTGGCGGTCACCTCGTTGGAACTGATGCACGCCAGGAATTTCTCCCTGCGCTGCGCGACCATTTTGGGCACCTCGGTGTCCACCTTGCGCTCGACCTGGCTGGCAACTTCCTTCAAGGCCAGCTCACGAAGTTGCAGGATATGATCGGAACGGAAGAAATTGGTCAGCGCGGTCTGTATCTTGTCCTGCCTGTAAATTTTACCCTCTTTTAACCGCGTGATCAGCTCGTCGGCGGTAAGATCGATATTTACTACTTCATCGGCCACAGCCAGCACATTGTCGGGAATGCGCTCACGTACCTCCACGCCGGTAATCTGCTTCACCTCCTCGTTCAGGCTTTCAATATGCTGGATGTTGACCGCGCTGATCACATTAATACCCGCATCCAGGATTTCCATCACATCCTGCCAGCGTTTTTCGTTCTTGCTGCCTTCGATATTGGTATGGGCCAGTTCGTCGATAATCACGATTTCAGGCCTCAGGCTGATCACGGCGGGCATATCAAGCTCTTCCAGCTCCTTGCCTTTGTAAAACAATTTCCGACGAGGGATGACGGGCAACCCTTCGAGCAACTCGTGGGTTTCCTTGCGATTATGGGTCTCGATGAAGCCGATCTTGACGTCTATCCCATTTCTAAGCAAGGTTTGCGCCTCTTGCAGCATCCGGTAGGTCTTACCCACGCCTGCACTCATTCCGATGTATATTTTAAACTTACCCCTGCGGGATTTCTTAATGAGGTCAAGAAAATGCTGGGCGCTTGGATTGGTCTCGGGCATAGCTGAACTAAATGGAGGTTGGAAACAAAACAACCTTTCGGGTGTTTGCCCGAAAGGAATTCGATTTTTAGCTGTTGCTGGCAGTATTCTATGTTAATTTACTAAAATGAAATCGCGAGTGAGGTAGTTAAGAAAGTATTGTTCTTACTGGTCGGGCCGTTGCGCTCTGTAAAGACTGCATCCTTACTGCTAAGCGTCCGCGCCTCGATTCTCCAGAGCACATTCTGCATCACGGCGTAGTCCAGGTTCGCCGAAAATCCCCAGGTTTTGAAACCCGCCGGCGTTCCCGTGGCAATGATCACACCTTTTTCGTCCTTAAAATATTCGCCCCTGACCGCAACGTTGATTTTCGAAGCAGGCGAATACCGGACGATCATCACCGGAACCAGCCAATGGTTGTAGCTGCTGCTACCTTTCTCCTTTTGCTCGGTACCGTAGTCAAATCCGGCGGTTATGCCCCATTGCGGGCTAAGCTGGAAAATACCGTACACATTATGGTAATAACGCATCTGCCGCACGCTATCGGGTTTGTCGTTGCCGATGAACGTACTGTAATTGAGTGTCACGGCAGCCGATGGTTTGTAGGTAATTTGCGTACCAAATGCGGGCGTCGTGTTACCGTCTACGCGCTGAATCCGCTGCCAGCCGTTCAAATACAGGGCAGCCAGGTACAATTTGCCGTCGTCGGTCGTATAGTTCAACTTCGCACCCGATTCGAAATAGGGCGAGTTTTCTGCGACCAGGCTCCGGGTCAACGTCCAGTTATCCTTGCCGATCGCGCTTTCAAATCCGATATGGGAAGACATAATACCCGCATCAAGCCACAAATTGGCCTTTTTGGCCAGCTTGATCCCGGCATTGGCCTCATAGATATTGCGCAGCACGCCCGGTTCGGCAGCATAGTTCGCATTCATATAAGTACCCACAGCCAGCGCCAGGTTTGCCCGAACGCGATCGCTGCTATAAGCGCCCTTGATGAACCCGAGGTTTAGATTGACTTCTCCTGTGCGGTTGAAGTTGTACATGAACGAAGGCGTCGTGTTGTTCTTCGGACGGTTAAAATCATAGTTATAGTACGCTTCCAGATACCCGCTAACTGAAAAAGAAGGCGTGGTAGCAGTAGAATCCTGAGCCTGTGCGGTCTGAAAAAAGGCAAGCGCCGAGGCCAACAAGAAAAATTTTTTCATCGATTAAAGTAAGAATGCGTGGCCGGAAGTCCGTGCGGCGTTTCCGGCCACAGATTTGTGAAAAGCTGCAAATACCTGCCAGCAACAGCATTTATTTGAGCTGGTCCAATGCCAGGTTCAGCTTCAGTACATTCACATGCGATGGGCCGAAAAGTCCCAGCAACGGGCCTTCGGTGTGTTTTGCGATCAGTTCCTCGACTGCCTTTTCGGACAACCCACGAACTTTGGCAATTCGGGATACCTGAACTTCCGCACCCGCAGGAGAAATGTCCGGGTCAAGACCACTGCCACTGGCTGTCACCAGTTCAACCGGCACATCGGCTTTTTTCACGCCTGGGTTATGTACCAAAAACGTGTCCAGACGTGCCTGAACGGTTTGCAGATATTCGGGATTGGAAGGTCCCTTGTTGCTACCGCCACTACCGGCTGCATTGTAACCCACAGCCGAAGGACGAGCGTTAAAGTATTTATCTTCTGTAAACTGCTGTCCGATGTTGGCATAGTACTTCTTGCCATTGGCGGAAATCACTTCCCCTTTACCATTGTTAGGCGCAAGCTGGGCAATCGCCCAGACGACGGCAGGATAAATCACGCAGAAGAGGATGAGTGTAGCTGCGGTGAGCCTGATAGCAGGCAATATGTTCGTTTTCATTGTCTTATTTTTCTTTGGTATTATAAATGCCGGTCCGGTAGGTACCGGCTCAATCACTAAATCCAGATACTGACCACCATGTCGATGAGCTTGATGCCCGCAAAGGGGATCAATACGCCACCCAATCCATAGATCAGCAGGTTCCTGCGCAGCAATGCGCTCGCACCGATGGGCGTATATTTCACCCCTTTGAGCGCCAGCGGGATCAGGATCGGGATAATCACCGCATTGAATATGATCGCCGAAAGGATCGCACTCTCAGGGCTGTTCAGGTTCATAATATTCAGGCCTTGCAGCGCGGGAATGCTCGCGATGAACAGCGCCGGGATAATGGCGAAGTATTTGGCCACGTCATTGGCGATAGAGAAAGTCGTCAGCGTTCCACGGGTCATTAAGAGCTGCTTGCCAATCTCGACGATTTCGATCAGCTTGGTCGGGTCATTATCCAGATCGACCATGTTCCCCGCTTCTTTCGCAGCTTGTGTACCGCTGTTCATCGCCACGCCTACATCAGCCTGCGCCAGGGCGGGCGCGTCGTTGGTACCGTCGCCCATCATGGCGACCAAACGTCCTGATTCCTGCTCTTTTTTAATATAATTCATTTTATCCTCAGGCTTAGCCTCGGCGATAAAGTCATCAACACCGGCCTTCTGAGCGATAAACTTGGCTGTGAGCGGATTGTCACCGGTTACCATTACCGTTTTGACACCCATTTTGCGCAGGCGTTCGAAACGCTCGCTGATGCCTGTCTTGATAATATCCTGCAACTCGATCACCCCGATCACACGTTCGTTTTCCGAGACTACCAGCGGTGTTCCGCCATTGCTTGAAATTTCCTTCACTTTCGATTCGATTTCCTCCGGGAAACGGTTGCCTGCCCCCTCTGTCAGATTACGGATCGAGTCAAATGCCCCTTTTCTGATGCGAATGTCATCGAAGTCCACACCCGAGCTACGAGTTTCGGCCGTGAATTGAATAAAGACAGGACTGTTCAAATTGTAGCTCGAAGGTGTCGCATTGGCCAGTTCCAGGATGGATTTACCTTCGGGCGTCTCGTCGGCAACAGAGCTCAGGGCAGCGGATTTAATAAAATGGGCTTCCGTAATGCCGCGGGCCGGGTAGAAGTTCGTTGCCTTACGGTTACCGATAGTGATCGTACCGGTTTTGTCAAGCAATAGCACATCCACATCACCCGCGGTTTCTACCGCTTTACCCGACTTCGTGATCACATTCGCACGCAAGGCCCGGTCCATACCGGCAATACCGATGGCAGAAAGCAGACCACCGATCGTGGTCGGGATCAGACAGACAAAAAGTGAGATAAATGCGGCGATCGTGATCGGCGTGTTGGCATAGGTGGCAAATGGCTGCAAGGTGGTACATACGATGACAAACACGAGTGTAAAACCGGCCAGAAGAATCGTCAATGCTATCTCGTTAGGCGTTTTCTGACGCGTGGCACCTTCCACAAGCGCGATCATCTTGTCCAGAAAGCTTTCGCCGGGAGCGGTAGTTACACGCACTTTAATGCGGTCGGAAAGCACTTTCGTTCCTCCTGTTACACTGCTCTTATCGCCACCCGACTCACGGATCACCGGTGCAGACTCACCCGTGATCGCACTTTCATCGATCGTGGCAAGCCCTTCGATGATCTCGCCGTCCATGGGAATATTATCGCCGGCTTCGCAAATGAACACGTCGCCTTTTTTCATTTGGGCAGACATCACCTCGCGGGTAGCCACATCGAAACCCTGGGTGTTATTGATTACCAGCCTGGCGCGGGTTTCCTCCCGCGTTTTACGCAGGCTGTCAGCCTGTGCCTTCCCTCTGGCTTCCGCGATTGCTTCTGCGAAGTTGGCAAAAAGCAGCGTGGCAAAAAGGATCAGAAAGACGGTAAAGTTGTAGGCGAAGGAGCCTTGCGAGTTTTCACCAGCCAAAATCCAGAGGCTAACGATGAGCATTACCACCGTTCCGATTTCCACGGTGAACATCACAGGGTTACGGAACAACAGGCGAGGATTGAGTTTAACGAATGATTGCTTAATCGCTTCGTTGACAAGCTCCTTTTGAAATAAGGATGCACTTTGATTTTTCATTTCAATATTGATATTACATCATGGAGAAATATTCAGCGATCGGGCCGAGTGTAAGGGCCGGGAAGAAGGAGAGCGCTGCAATGATGACAATCACTGCAAGGACCATCACACCGAAGGTAGCTGAGTCCGTCGGCAGCGTTCCCGCGCTTTCAGGGACAAACTTTTTCTTGGCCAGAAGTCCCGCAATAGCCACCGGGCCGATAATCGGCAGGTAACGCGACAAGATCAGCACAAAGCCGGTGGTAATGTTCCACCACGGGTTGTTATCCCCGAGCCCTTCAAACCCGCTACCATTGTTGGCAGCCGAAGAGGTGTATTCGTAAAGCATCTCACTGAACCCGTGAAAGCCGGGGTTATTCAGGGTGCCTGAGGTAATTCCAGGGAACGCCGTGGCCAGTGCAGTTCCCGCCAGGATCATCAACGGGTGCAATAGTGCCACGATCATAGCAATCTTCATTTCGCGTGCCTCGATCTTCTTACCAAAAAATTCTGGTGTCCGTCCGACCATCAATCCGCTGATAAACACCGCAAGGATAATAAATATGAAGAAGTTGAGAATACCAACCCCGCAACCACCATAGAAGGCGTTGGTCATCATCGAAAGCAACTGCGTCATACCCGAGAGGGGCATGGTGCTATCGTGCATCGAGTTGACAGAGCCAGTCGAGATAACGGTAGTAGCTATACTCCAAAATGCCGATGCAGCACTTCCAAACCGCACTTCCTTTCCCTCCATCGCCCCCGACGAAATATCCACCCCCATTTTCCCCAGTGCCGGATTGCCGTTAATCTCCCAGACCATCGTTGGAATGGTTAGAAGCAGGAACCCGATCGTCATTACGCCGAACACCATCCATCCGAATTTCTTTTTCTTTAAAAAGTACCCGAATGCGAAAATCATCGCCAGCGGAATGATCATCTGAGAGAACATTTCCAGCATGTTCGTGAAGTAATTGGGGTTTTCAAGCGGATGGGCCGAGTTGGTTCCGTAAAAACCGCCGCCGTTAGTACCCAGGTGCTTGATAGCCACGAAGCCCGCAACCGGCCCTGTCGAGACCTGTACGGTATCGCCCTGCACGCTGATCATTGTGTCTTTGCCATCAAAAGTCATCGGCGTCCCGTTGAATGCCAGAACCGAGCCTACGACAATCGACAAAGGCAGCAATATCCGGGTGCAGGACTTAACCAGCAGCGCCCAAAAGTTGCCCAGCTTCTCGGTAGTACGGTTTTTCAGCGCGATAAAAATGATCGCTGCCGCTGCCATACCTGTACCCGCACTGACGAATTGAAGGAACATCAAAAACAGCTGTGAAAGGTAGCTTACCCCGCTTTCACCGGAATAGTGTTGCAGGTTGCAGTTCACCATAAAGGAAATGCTGGTGTTGAAAGCAAGGTCCGCTGTCTGATCGGGGTTACCGTCCGGGTTGAGCGGCAGCCAGCTTTGATTCATTAAAACGAAAATCCCCAGCAGGAACCATACCACATTGATGGTCAGCAAAGCGAACATGTGCTGCTTCCAGCTCATCTCCCGCTTTTCGTCGATGCCGCCCAATTTATAGAGCAGCTTGTCAAGAGGATTGAAAATCGGATCTAGCAACGTTTTGTCGCCTGCATAAACTTTGGCAATGTAAGATCCGAATGGAATTGCCGCTACGATGGTAATGGCAAACATGGCAATCACGCCCAATAATTCTGTATTCATTTATCAGAGATTTAGTCCGGTTTTGGCCTTCCAGAAGATGATATAAAGGAATGAAAGCACTACCAGCCAGATGAACACTATCATCAATACTTCGTAGACCTTCTGTTTTCCGTTATCCTTTGTCTCCTTGGTGGCCATTTCCGGTCAGGTTAAAATTTTTCAGGTTTGACAAGTACATAGCACATGTACCCAAACACGAGGATCGCGACGATGAATAGCGCTGCCATAATCAGATTTTTTCAAAGTAGTTTACCGAACCATAAAAGATTGCGAAGCATAAAAGCCCGGCAAGAATTAAGAGGATTGTTAACATGATTAAAATGGATTGGATGAATATTAAGAGCATTTTTGTTTCGATTATCTAAAATGTCATTACCAGTATTTACCAAGGTTATGCCAGCCGAAAGACTAAAATACAACTACCTGTTTTACAGATCAATAAGAAAACCAATTAGCATTGCAATCTTCAAACGATCCTATCAAAATGATAGGCCGCTATCAAACTGAAAGCCCTACCCGGTCTCGACCGCGATATGGTATTCCTGGATTTTACGGTACAGGGTTGCGATCCCGATTTCAAGCAGCCGCGCCGTCTCACTTTTATTGCCCCTGCAATAATTGAGCACCTTCTGAATATGCAGCTTTTCAACGCTGGCCATCGAGAACGCGGACAGTTGCGGACTGCGGTAAGACCTATGGTTCTGTATATCCAGCGACAGGCATTCGCCGGTCAGTTTTCCGTCGCTGATGATCACAGCGCGCTCGATCGCGTTTTTCAGCTCACGGATATTGCCCTGCCATTCGTACCCCTGCATCACTTTTAGAAATCCAGGCGTGTATCCTAAGTTTTTCTTGTTGGTCTGGGCGCAAAAATGGTTCAGGAAGTGATCGACCAGCAGCGGCAAATCCTCTTTGCGTTCCCGGAGCGCCGGGAGGTGTATCTCAAAAACGTTCAGCCTGAAATACAAGTCGCTGCGGAACCTTTCATTTGCCGATTCAACTTTGAGGTCGCGGTTGGTGGCTGCGATCAACCTGAAATCCGATTTTGTTGTTTTGGTGTCGCCCAATTTGATAAACTCGTGAGTTTCAAGCACCCGGAGTAGTTTCGCCTGCATATCAAGAGGTAGCTCACCGATCTCATCCAAAAAGAGCGTCCCGCCATTAGCTTCTTCCAAAAGTCCTTTCTTGTCGCGGATCGCGCCGGTAAAGGCCCCTTGCTTATACCCAAACAGTTCGCTCTCGATAATATCCCGGCCCAGCGCGCTACAATTCAGGGAAACAAACTGCTTATCTGCCCGGCCGCTTCCATAATGAATCGCCTGGGCGAAAACTTCCTTTCCGGTGCCGGTTTCGCCTGTGAGCAGCACGGCCGCGTCCGTCGCAGCCACACGCTTCGCAAGCGCCAACGTCTCCCGGAAAGGCCGCGAAATGCCAATGATTGATTCAAAGGAAAACTTATTGCTAACAAGCGATTCGAGCCTTTTCACTTTGTGGCTTAACTGGCTGCGTTCCGCAGTTTTGGCCAGAAGCGGCAAAATTTTATCGTTATCATCACCCTTAACGATGTAGTCGACCGCGCCATTTTTCATCGCCTGAATGCCGTCGGCGATCTTACCGAAAGCGGTCATGATGATTACCTCGATCGCCGGTCTGAGCGTTTTGATCGTTTTGACCAGCTCTACGCCGTTACCGTCGGGAAGCCTGACATCGCTTAGAACGATATCGATTTCCTGGTTTTGGATCATTTGGATACCCGACTTTACATCTGCTGCCTGATAAACCTCATACCCCTCGGCTGAAATGATCCGCGCCAGCAGCAACCGCAGCTTATCCTCGTCGTCGATCAGCAAGATTTTTTTCATTTTCCATTCGTGTTTGCCTATTATCAAATGAAAAACTGTTCCCGACCAACCAGGTAAGCCTCAACACACTCATAAGCAACCGATTGCTGGTTACCAGGCCGCAATACATGCTTGCCCACCCTTATCATAATGATAGGGTAATACCATTTTTTGATAGGGAGCCCCACGCTGTTAAAAAATGATTCGGGACCGCAATTAAACGCAATCTATCGCAGACAGCGCTATCAGCATGGGTACTGATCAGGGCGTTTCTAATGCCATGTATTCCAATCTGATAGCACAATTATCAAAATGATAGGCTGGTTGGGCAACAGGAGAGATCAAATTTTCAAATCAAGCTCACTAACAACGGATTAGACAAACAAATCAACCATGGCATGTAATTAGAGCGTATACCAATGTACGTTTTAAGTCACAGTTAAACCATCCGCATATGTTTGTTATAATTATAGGATTCTGTCTGATTGCAGCCGGGTTCTACGCTTCCAAAACAAGCTTTCAGCTTGCCAGATATGCAAATATTTTCAAATTTGCCGGCGTCTTTGTTGTGGTTTTGGGGCTGGCAGCTGCCAGTGTCCGCCAAATCGACGCCGGCACGATCGGTGTCCAATCGCTGTTTGGAAAAGTGAGCCCGAAAACTTTGGATAATGGGCTCAACTTCGTCAATCCGCTGGCTGAGGTTACTGTTTTTGATACTAAGGTCCAGAACTATACCATGTCTGCGGTAGCCACCGAAGGCGAAGTCAAGGGCGACGACGCGATCCGCGTGCTTTCGGCTGATGGGCTGGAAGTGGTAATAGACCTTACCGTCCTCTACAAGATTTTGCCAGAGAAGGCTCCCTCCATCTACAAAGGCATCGGCACCGACTATAAGGACAAGATCGTTCGCCCGGTGACCAGGACCCGAATTCGCGACAATGCAGTTTACTACGATGCCGTTGCGCTTTACTCGAAGCGTCGCGATGAATTTCAAAACCGGATTTACCAATCCATTGACAAGGATTTCAAAAGCCGCGGCCTGGTCCTTGAACAGCTCCTGATCCGAAACATCAACCTGCCCGAATCGGTCAAAAAAACCATTGAGTCCAAGATCAATGCCGAACAGGAAGCACAAAAAATGGAATTTGTTTTACAAAAAGAAAAGCAGGAGGCCGAAAGGAAGCGTGTTGAGGCTAAAGGTATTGCGGACTACCAGACAATCATTTCATTAAGCCTTACGGAGAAACAGCTTCAATACGAGAACATTAAAGCCCAGAAGGAACTTGCCGCATCGCCCAATGCAAAAATCGTTATTATTCCTGCCAAAGGAAATATGCCGTTATTGCTGAGCGACAAATAGCATCGAAAAAAAAGGACCTGGCCGTCACAGGCGACCAGGTCTAAACTACAAAAATGATGCAGTTACCGGGCTGTCGGGGTAATATTCTTGATATTTCTGAAGAATCAACGGTTTGAGCACCGATTGTAGCCACTTCATATTAGTTTTCGTTGTGGCTGAAACATACACCACCGCTTTGGGGAGAAATCCGGCTGGCAGCGGGGAGAGCATACCGGATACCCGGATGGTTGACGGGTGATCATCCCCGGCTTCCCGCACGGTAATCTCTTCACATTTATCCACCTTGTTGAATACCAGGATCGTGGGAATATCCCCTGCCCCGATGTCCTGCAATGTCTTGCAAACCACAGCTAAATGCTCGCTGCAGGTAGGGCTGGAAATATCCTCAACCAAAAGCAACACGTCTGCCTCTCTGGCCTCATCGAGCGTCGATTTGAAAGATTCTATCAACAATGGCGAAAGCTTACGGATAAAACCAACCGTGTCGGACAGCAGAAATGGCACTCCCCAATGCTCAACCCTTCTTACCGCCGTGTCAACTGTCGCAAAGAGCTTATCCTCGGCATGCATCGAGACTTTCGAGATCACATTCATCAGCGAAGATTTGCCGACATTGGTGTAGCCCACCAGCGCCACGCGCACGGTCCTGCCGCGTTCCTGACGTCTGATCTTCGCCTGCAAATCCACTCGCCTTAGCTTCTCTTTCAGCACGGCGATACGCGTCTTGACAAGCTGGCGGTCGGTTTCCAGATCGGTTTCACCCGGGCCGCGGGTACCTGAGGTTCCTCCGCCCTGCCGACCCAGGTGCGACCACAGCCCAGTGAGCCTGGGGAAAAAGTAGCGGCACCGGGCCAGCTCCAAAGCAAGCCGAGCCTGCTGGCTTTGCGCCCTGGATTCAAAAATCTGCAAAACGAGAAGTGTCCGGTCCATGACCCGCACCGGCGAAAACAATTTTTCAAGACAGCGAAACTGCGCAGGTAGTAAATCATCGTCACAGATCACCACATCCACATGCCGACTGGCCAGAAACGCCTTGATCTGTTCCAACTTGCCTTTGCCCATGTAGGTCCGGCGATCGGGTTGCGTCAGGCGTTGCGTAAATCTTGCGACCGAAGTAATTCCCTGGGTCCGCGCCAGAAAGTCCAGCTCGTTCAGGCACTCATCCGTCTGGCCGACGGGCATCTGGCCGACGGGCGTCTGGCCGACGGGTTGCCGACCGGTCGCGACGGCGACCAGCACGGCAACCTGCATGTCGGCTGAGACTGTATATAGCGTTGAGTAATCCATAGTTAAAAATTTTATTGGTGATTGTTCCAGAGTCGGCGCGTCAGGGCTGCTGAACGGCCGACAGATTGGTTACGATAATTGTAGCAACACACATTAACAGGCCAAACTTGAACCGGGCGGTAACCATCTGCGGCTTGATTCGCCGGATAGGCCGCTCTATTTTAAACCGGTCGATGGCCAGCTACTGCTAATGTTCGCCTTCCGACTCGTTTTCTATTTCTACCGGCTCCTCGGAAGGCTCCGGATCATCTCTATTCGGGAAATACATAGCTGTCATATGTTTGCGTTAAACCTTGCGGTATGAGGTCTTCCCAGCGCATTCGGCCCTTTTCAGCCGCCGGTCGAAATGACGCGAACAGGTATACGAAAATGCTTTCGATCAGCTTCCTGACCGTAACATCGCCATTAACCGGTTTTACCGAAGTTCTTCGGTGCAAAAGTTTGGGTAACTGCCCGATAAAATAGGAATGAACTTGAAACTGGGTTATCATCATCGTTACTAGAAACTGTCCGCAACCGCCTGGCCTATTGCCTTACCGGTTTCCAGCCAATAGCAGCCAAACGCGTGCCGGGATTAGCAATGGGAACAATTCACCTGTAAATGAAATACTTAACCTCTACCCCTAATTCCAATAATCTATCATATTGATACCTGGTTATCAAAAAGATTGAAAATGGGTGCGGCAAACTGTTTTCGAAATCTTGCCCGACAATTGCGAGATAACAATCAGGCAGCCGATCATTTTGAGATTACGGATGTTCATTTTGATAATGTTTTTCTTTTCGGCAGAAACAGAATTTCACACAACAACCTACTAATCAACACATTATACACTTCCCGGATTTTTGGCATGACCTTGTTCCAGAATCCTGACAAAACGAACATCCAATTAATCTCGAAAACTATGAAACCTCGAAGTCGTTACCGGGTCAAGCCTTTCAGCTTTCTGCTTCTGATTCTCTCGATTATATCCATTACGGCCTTTGTCTGCCGTGTTTATTTCAGATAACAAGTTCAAATGGATATCGAGCAACTACTGATCTTCACGCTGCTCTTTGGCAGTACAGTCCTTCTGGCTTGGCCACTTGGCAAATACATGAGGTGGGTTTTCTCCGATGAGCCGCCATCAGTCCGCATTTTCTCCTCTATTGAAAACCGGATCTTCAAATTCGCCCGAATCGACCCGAACCAGGCCATGAGCCTTGGGCAATATCTCCGGGCATTTCTTACCCTAAATTTCGTTTGGGTCGTTTACAGCTTTACGTTACTCTTGTTTCAGGGCGACCTGCCGCTTAACCCGGATGGCAATCCATCGATGGAATGGACCCTGGCCCTGCATTCGGCTATCAGCTTCATTACCAGCACAAACCTCCAACACTACTCGGGCGAATCCGGGGCCACCTACTTTTCGCAGGTAGCCGTATTTTCGCTTCTGCAATTTGTGAGCGCGTCCGCAAGCCTGGCGGTCGGAGTGGCCGTTGTCCGCTCGCTCACCCGTCAAAAAGCGCGCCTTGGCAACTTTTATGCCGACTTCGTGCGTTCGGCAACCCGGATTCTATTGCCCCTCTGCCTGATCGTTTCAGTACTTTTTCTCATGCGGGGCATGCCTATGACATTTTCAGGTGCCGAGACCTTGCAGACCCTGCAAGGCGATATGATCAAAGTATCGACAGGCCCGGTGGCCAGTATGATACCAATCAAAGAGCTTGGCTCCAATGGCGGGGGCTTTTTCGGCACCAACGATGCGCACCCTTTCGAAAATCCTGATGCGCTCTCCTACATTGTCCATTATATCATTGTACTGCTGCTCCCGGTCGCCTTTCTATTTTTCACCGGCTTTTACCTCGGTAATCGCCGCTTTGCCTGGATGGTGTTCAGTGTCATGTTTGCCGGCTTTGCCCTGGTGAGCGTGCCGGTCATTTTTCAGGAACAGACCGGTAATTCGGCCGTGGCTGCCATGGGTATTGATATCAGCGGGGGCAATATGGAGGGTAAAGAGACCCGTTTTGGCACCTTCTTATCGGCTATGTATGCAGGCGAAAATGCATGCGTGCCTGCTGGCACGATCACGGCCATGCACGACAGTTTCATGCCGCTTTCAGGGCTTCTGATGATGGTAGGAATGCAGATCGACGCCTTTTTCGGCGGTCTGGGAACAGGATGGATCAATATGTTCCTTTACATGATCGTGGCTGTTTTTCTGGGTAGTCTGATGATCGGCCGGACGCCGGAATTATTCGGCCGAAAAATCGGGACCGCCGAAGTGCAGCTGGCGGTGATCGCGAGCGTGCTCCAACTGGCAATCCCGATGTCACTCACAGCCGTGGCAAGCTACCTCTATTCGGTTCACGGAGACGGTTTGGGATGGCTCGGCAATCCGGGTGCGCACGGACTTTCTACCATGCACTACGAGTTTGTCTCGGCGTCTGCCGGCAATGGCAGTGGATTTGAGGGCCTGGGCGACAACACCCCTTTCTGGAACATTTCAACCAGCATCGCGATGCTCACCGGTCGCTTCGTACCCATCATAGCGGCACTTTGCATCGGCTGGCGTATCAGTCAGAAAAAAGCGGTGGAAGCATCAGCCGGCACACTCAGGACAGAAAGTACCACTTTTGCTATTTTTCTTTTCCTGACCGTCATCATCCTTAACGCACTCTGCTCGTTCCCCATCTTCTCGCTCGGTCCATTGTCGGAGTATTTCGCTTTATAGTTCCAAAAAATATCCCCGACGTCGGGCGCCCAACTTAACTGCCTGGCGTCGGGACGCGCTGGATCGCATATTCGTCCGGAGACTGATAAACCAACGGGTATTTTTCATAGACCACATTACTCTCGTCGAGACCGAAATTAGCGCCCTCCTGCACGCCGAGCAATTTCAAATTGTAATAGGATTTAATGAGCAGATTCTTCCAAAATGACAAAGCATTGTCATAGGACAGATACGAGCTTCCCACCACAAAACGATAATCGCCCATATCGCGTTTATCGTATTTCTTTTCCTCAGCCTTTTCATATTCCAGCTCCCCTGTCGCCAGCAGGTCCTGCACAATACGCCGGAAAAAGAAATCCACTTTGGGCTCGATCCGAAAACCGATGTTGATGGTAACGAAATAGGCATCGTTGGGGGAAATTGTCTTTGCATGGTATTGCAATGTGTAAGGCTCATCGGCAACATTGACGTGGATAAACCAGTAGATATCCGCCCTTTTGGCCGGGCTATGGAAAATCGAATCCAGCGCCCTTGCCTCGATAAGATCATCCTTGGTGCTCGACGTCAGGTAAATCAGGTTGGTTGCGTAACTTCGGATGGAATAATTGGTCGAAAGATCTTGCAGCTTCTGGGCAACGATCGGGGTAATGGGCGAAAATGCGATCAGCTTTTCCTGCATCCGGCGTCCCTGCTGCCAGGTGAGCATCGTGATCGCCAGGATGGCTCCAACCACCAGCATAATCCATCCGCCTTCGTGGAGCTTTTGCAAGTTGGCGATCAGAAAAGAGCATTCAACGGCCAGGAATACAACGGTAATCAATCCCACCAGTACCGGGGCGACGCGTCGGCTAACCAGGTACAAGGCCATTAAAAATGTTGTGGTCAGCATGGTCAGCGTAACAGATAGACCAAAGGCAGCCTCCATGTTTTTCGACTCGCGGAAGTGAAGCACCATCAGAATACAGGCGCACATCAAAAACCAGTTGAAAAACGGGATATACATCTGTCCCCGGATCGTACCCGGGAATACTACCCTGTTTCTGGGCCAGACCCCCAATCTGATTGCTTCGTTGACCAGCGTGAAACAACCGGAGATAAGTGCCTGACTGGCAATCACAGTCGCCATGGAAGCCAGTATTACCGACGGAATATAGATGCCCTGGGGGATAATATTATAGAATGGGCTTAACGAGTTGGCTTTACCGACGCCTAGCAGCCAGGCCGTCTGTCCTGCGTAGTTCAAAATCAGGCAAACCTTCACATAAATCCAGCTCATGCGAATGTTGTTTCTGCCGACATGCCCCATATCGCTGTATAGCGCCTCCGCGCCCGTGGTACACAAAAAGATTCCGCCCAGCAGCCAAAACCCGGCGGGAAAGTTGACCAGCAAATTATAAGCGTACCATGGATTGATTGCTTTCAAAACCGCCCAGTTTGATGATAGCGCCATCAAACCGATTACCCCTATAAAAGAAAACCAGATTAGCATGACCGGGCCAAAGAACTTACCGATTTGCTGGGTACCCAACTGCTGGATCAGAAACAGGACTACAATGATCGCAATGACGATGGGAACCGTATTCAGGTTAGGATCGAATTTCTGAAGGCCCTCGATGGCCGAGGCGACCGAGATCGGCGGCGTTATGATCCCGTCGGCGATCAGGAATGCCCCGCCGAGGATGGCAGGCACGATCAGCCATTTTCCAAAATATCTTCTGATCAATGTGTACAGCGAAAAGATTCCACCTTCACCATGGTTGTCCGCCTGCAAGGTGATCAGGATATATTTTAAAGTGGTTTGAAGGGTAAGCGTCCAGATAATGCAGCTGAGAATGCCCAGCGCTTTGGTTTGAGAAACAACTTCCCCGTCGTGAAACAGAGCATTGAGGGTATACAAAGGTGATGTGCCAATATCCCCGAATACGATCCCGACGGCTATCAGAAGTCCTGCGGGTTTGATCTGTTTATGAAATGCGTAATAGTCTGCGCTGTGTTCCAAAGTGAAAGGAGTTTTCGATTTTTACGAAATAAATCAACTTTCGAAGGAATCTGCAAGATTTTAGATGTTTGAGCGCCCGAATCAGCGTATTTTCCGCCGATACCACAGCCTGGAAGTCAATAACAACCAGAAGTAGCGTAAATACAACCAATAGTAGTTGCCTTTTTGCAGGCCGCTCGGCGTCTCCAATATAGTTTTGCGATGTCGAAAACAAAAAAACAAAACACGCATGGACAGTAAGGTAATCGGCGAAAAAATCGCCAAAGCAAGAAAAGAGAAAAATATGTCGCAGGCGCAGCTTGCGCAACACATATTCATAAGCCCGCAGGCAGTCGGGAAATGGGAACGCGGAGAATCAATGCCGGACATCACCACATTTGATCGACTGGCGGAGATTTTGGGGGTAGACCTCAATTATTTCTCTGAAAACGCACCGTCTGCGGCCGATAAAACAACCAATGCCGGTGAAATACCTGCACATTCAGGTGGGAAAGTCGGCGGCTCGCAGGATCGCCAGGTCCTGATCAACCTCAACGCGGCCGATCTGCCGGAAAGTGATTTTGCAGGTGTTGTTTTGCACAAGGGTACATTTAAAGCCAGTTCGCTGCGCGGGGCCGACTTCTCCAACGCCGATCTGACCGGCAGCTCTTTTGAGGCAACAGACGCACGTGAAGCGAATTTTGACGGGGCCGACCTGACGGAATGCAACTTCTCGGTCACAGACCTTACCAATGCAAGCTTTGGCAAATCCGTCCTAGTACGCACTGTCCTGAACATGTCAGGCCAGGGCGCAAAATTTGTGGATGCAAAACTCGTGGATGTCAAACTGATCAAAACAGACCTTCGAAAGGCGATCTTCGAAAACTGTACTTTCACCGGTGTAGATTTCAGCTACTGCGACCTGCGCGGGATTGACTTTGGCGGCCAAACCTTCGATGGTGTCAGATTTGACAAGTCTGCGCTCAACGATGTTTCCTTCCAGGGCGCTACGCTCAGAAATGTGTCTTTTACCGTGCCTTTCTCCTTGACAAACAAATCACACCTGGCCCTGAAAACCATACGCTTTGACGGGGCGACGATGGACAAGCTTACCTACCTGGCGCTCAAAGGCCTTAGAGTCGTCGATTTGTCGAATGTTACGATCATCTAACCACCAATAATCATGCAAAAGCTGGCAATACAAGTGGAAGGGCTGCAAAAGTCCTTCAAGGGACTTCATGTGCTTAAAGGAGTGGATCTGGAAGTGGAAAAGGGCAGTATTTTCGCCTTGCTGGGAACCAATGGCTCTGGAAAAACCACGATCGTCAAAATCCTGACCACACTGCTTAAACCCGATAACGGGAAAGCTATCGTCAACGGGTTTGAAGTTACAGCAAATCCCGGTCAGGTCCGCCGGGCCATCAGCCTGACAGGACAGTTTGCCGCCGTCGACGAAATGCTGACCGGGCGGGAGAACCTGATCCTGATAGCCAGGCTACGGCACCTTCCCGATCCCCGCCAAATCGCCGACGACCTGTTAAAACGCTTTGGCCTCACCGAAGCGGGCGGCAGGACGGCATCCACCTACTCGGGCGGTATGCGCCGGCGGCTAGACATTGCCATGAGCATGGTCGGCAACGCCCCGCTCGTATTTCTGGATGAGCCTACTACCGGTCTGGATCCGGAGGCCCGTATCGAAGTGTGGAGAATCATCAAAGAACTGGCCGCCGGTGGCACCACCGTGTTTCTGACCACCCAGTACCTGGAAGAAGCCGAACAGCTGGCCGACAGGATCGCCATTCTTGACAAAGGAAAAATCATCGTAAGCGGCACACTCGCGGAACTGAAAAAGCGCTTCCCGGCCGCAACAGTGGAATACATCGAAAAACAGCCGAGCCTGGAAGAAATCTTCCTCGCGATCGTCGGCGCTAACCAGGAAAAATAAAATGGAAACTACAAGAACCTATTTTTTTGCAGATACCGCCGTCATGCTGGGCCGTTCCTTACGGCACGTTTTCCGCAGCATGGATACGATCATCACCGTTACGCTAATGCCTATTGCCATGATGCTGCTGTTCGTGTACGTACTGGGGGGCGCGATCCAGACCGGGACAGACAGCTACGTAAATTATCTATTGCCTGGTATCCTGCTGATCGCCATTGCCAACAGCATCGGGTACACTTCCTACCGGCTATTTTTAGATATGCAAAAAGGCATATTCGAACGGTTCCATTCCATGCCGATTGCACGTTCGGCTGCATTGTGGGGGCATGTACTGACTTCTCTCGTGTCCAATATGCTCTCTCTTTTCATTATTGTCCTGGTCGCCCTGCTCATGGGTTTCCGCTCGTCCGCGGGCATCATCGAGTGGCTGGGCGTGGCTGGCATGCTGGCATTATTTACATTGACATTAACCTGGATCGCCGCCATAGCGGGTTTATCCGCGAAATCCATCGATGGCGCAGCCGCAATCGCTTACCCAATCCATTTCTTGCCATTGATCAGCTCCGCATTCGTGCCTACTGCCACCATGCCGCCGGCAGTCCGGGTATTCGCCGAAAATCAGCCCGTGACCCCGGTAGTCGAAACGATTCGTGCATTGCTGTCCAACCAGCCGGTAGGCGACGAATTGTGGCTTGCGCTCGCCTGGTGTGGAGGAATCGTGCTTTTGGCTTACTTTCTGGCGATGCGGGTTTATCGCTCGCTTGGCGACTAAAAACGATGCAAAACGCCCCGGAAGTTTCACGGGGCGTTTTGCATCGACAATGACCTTTGTTTCCGATTTATTCCTGCTTCCTTAGTAGCTCTTCCAGTTTGGATGAGTAGCTCCTACTCGGTGCTCAGATTCCATACTCGCCTGTGAGGGCTTTCAGCTCTATGCTTTTGGCAAAAAGCGGTGTTTCTTCTTGATTGTGCAGGTCGGACGCCGACTGCCGTGCTGCGGCTGCCTGTGCTAAGGTGATGCCATGCCCTTCAATAAAGTCCAGAAACGCCGGTGTAGCCGTTGCGTGAATTTCATTGGTGTATTCGCAAGTCTGCTCATCGATCTTTGTCGCCCTTAGCTCCCAAAGTACCTGCACTTTACTGCGTCCGTTCTTTCCGATCACGTCCGATTGTGACAGCATACGGCAATAGTCGGCTCGGTGTTCGGTGGCGACATAGTGCTGGATCACCAGTGAATCTCCGATCATTTCCACGTTAATGGACATGGGCTGCCCATCGTAGGTACTCGTTGCCCCGGCTGCGATATGGTTGACGGAGCATTTTTGGTACTCCGAGTCGGGAAGGTTCAGCAACCAGTCGGCGATGTCGACTTTTTCAAATGGGGCATTGATAATTGCTTTGGCTACAACATGAGATAAAGCGTTGGCGGCTGTTTGTTGGATTTCCATGATCTGTTTGTTTTGATTTTGATGGATCAAAGGTCTTACAGATCTTTCAATCGTCTAAACTCAATTTTTCGATATAGTTCATCGCTAAAACCGATTAACGGCTTAACTTGCCATCATGGAACTGAGACAGTTGAAATACTTCATTAAGGCGGCCGAGCTGCAAAATTTTACCAATGCGGCCGAGGCCCTGTTTATTACGCAAAGCACGCTATCGCAGCAGATCAAGCAGCTCGAGGGTGAGCTTGGGCTGCCGCTGTTCGATAGGATTGCCAAACGAGTGCGGCTTACCGAAGCTGGAACAGCTTTCCTGTCCTATGCGAAGAAAACGGTGCAGGATTCGGAGGACGGCAGGGCTATGCTGCATGACCTAATGGATTTGAAGACGGGCATCCTGACCATCGGCGCCACTTATGGCCTGACCGAGCTTCTGACAAACGCGGTATCCGACTTCAGCCACCAATATCCCCAGGTAAAGCTGATCATCAGCTTTGGCACGACGCAGGAGCTACTTCAACAATTAGACCTGGGCAAACTGGATTTGATGCTTTCCTTTTATAGCCAGCATGCCGATGACCAAATTATAACCGAACCGCTATTTTCATCGCGGCTATCTCTGATTACCCATACCAAACATCCCATAGCTTCGAAGGATTCTGTCAGCCTGAAAGAACTGATTTCCCTTCCGCTCATCTTCCCCTCGAATGGTTTCAGTATCCGGCATCAACTGGACGCGATCCTGCAAAAGGAAGACCTACACCCGGATTTAAGCATGGAGGTAAATGATATCCACATGCTGCTTCAACTCGTGCAAACGGGGCGCTGGGTAACGGTACTGATGAGCTCCACCGTAGTTCACAATCCTGATTTGAAAGCGATCACCATCACCGGGACCGGTATGAGCCGGCAGGCAACCATAGCCTGGCCAAAGGATGCCTACCGGAAGAAATCAACGCTGGCACTGGCAGAACGGTTGCTGAATTATGCGGCGGCATACACCTCATGAAGCCGGGTACCCGGCAGCTTCGCTCAGCTAATGCGGGGAAAAATTGAAGCGCTCCGCCACATAAGCTACGGTGGGCAACCCATGCAGGCTGGCGAAAGCGAATGCCTTGAAAGCGCAATTGTATTTCTAGAATAAAAAATTTCCAAAAACCGGGTGTGGTCAAATATATACTTTTGGTTACACTCGGTCATTTTCATTATGTTTGGGTGGTTAAATATCCCACCTCTCTATGAAAATTGCATGCCTCCTTTTTGTCTCGATTTTTATATGCTCTTTCTCCTCTTTCGCCCAATCCCCTTCGATTACCATTACCTATCCCGAAACTGCCTGTCTGAATGCAGTTCAGAAAATTCAGGTGGCAATCAGCGGCAAGTATAATCCCGATAATAAGTTCGCCGTGCAGATCCGGAAAGAGGAAAACGAGCAAGTGGTCGCCGAAATCCCCGCCCGGTTGGTCGAGGGCAAAATCGAGGTGGTACATTCCGATTCCAGCTTTTCGCTGCTCCGCCACATTCAGATCCGTGTCGTGACGACTTCCCCCAAAACAGAAAGTAATTGGAATAATGTCATCATCGATACGAAAGGAAGCGTCAGTCTGGCCCTGGCTGCGCCGGACACCATCAATGCAGGGGAAGACCTGACCCTCAAATTCACGACATTCAGCCGCAGTACGGCGGAAGTGACGCTCAACGACAGTTCTTTCTTCACGCTCTCGTCTTTTGAGGCAGGGTATTTTAACAGCTACCATCATAAGGGCGCCAATGCGACCACGCCTTTTTACATCGCGCATGCCAGGAACGCATGCGGTCCCATGAAGGTGAGCGGCCAGGTGAAGGCTACGATCAATCCTACCGCAATAAGAGTGTTGTCTGTCTCGCCGACCGCGGCTTGCGAGGGCAGCGAAATGAAAGTGAGCTTTGGCACCTCCGGCCCGGCGCTTCCTGCAAATACGCGCTACCGGCTGCGGATCGCGGTGTTTAGTGGCGATCACATCAATCCAAAGACAGTGGAAGTACCTGCCCAGTTGAAGGATAATGTGCTCGTAGCCAACTTTCCAAAGGCGTTCAATCTGAGCGGAAGAAGCGAGTACAAGCTGCGGATTGTGACGGATAATCCGGCACTGCTCGGGACGGATACTGATTTCAATTTCATCGTTTACCCGGGAGGGGCCGTTACGATCAATACTCCGAGCAAAAGCATTGAAATTGGCGAAAAATTGCCGTTCGGATTAACGTTTTCCGGCATTGCGCCTTATTCCGCCACTTTGCAGGACGGCACGATCATCTCGTCTTCCCAGGCGCACGCTCAGGTAGACCTGCGTCCGGAAAAGACAACAGCATATTCCGTCAAAAGTGTTACCAGCGGCTGCGGCACGCAAGCCATTACTAGCGGCCAGACGATGGTGGCGACCGTGAAACCAGGCATCGCTTTGGATCCAACAACAGGTGATCGCACCTTTTGCGCAGGCACGCAGGCGAAGATGAGAATGATGTCGAATATTGAATTCAACGCAGCGACTACTTTTACGGTCAATGCGATCATCAATAACCAAACCGCCTATTCATTTCCTGCCAAAAAGAATGGCGATTTTCTTGAATTTCAAATCCCGGTTTTGTCCAAAAACGTTGACTATGCATTGAGCTACGACAAGATTTCCGGATTTTTTATTTCTACCATTAATCCTGCCTATCAATCGAAATATTCATCCGAATACTTTATCCGAAGTATGCCCGACATGGTTGTTTTGCCTCATTCGGATTTAAAATATACCGCACCCTCGGAGGCTAATTTCGGATATGAGCTGCGTGGGAACGGGCCTTACAAAATTGAGGATGCAGCGGGTAAGATTTACAATATCGACGGCTATTCGGCGTGGTATCCGAGTTTATATGTTAACAAGAGCTTTGATTTTAAGGTAAAATCGATCAGCAATGCCTGCTTTAAGAATGAAACGCTTCCCACGGTCCACGTCACATTTGATACGACCAAAGCGGAGCCCGGCATTTTTATACAGCCGTTGGAAAAGACGATTTGCCGGCAGGATAGCATTGAGATTACTTTCATCAAAACCGGGACGTTCAACCCTGGTAATGCTTTTAAAATAGAAGGTTATATAGACTGTTGCAGGTTCCAGACGCTGGCGTCCGTGAGCAAGGATGGCACCTACAAAGTGAAAATACCAGTGAGTCAAGGCCAGGTAGCCTACCCCAATTTCAGGATCAGCTCCACCAGCCCGGCACTCACGAGCAGGCAGTTGGAAATATTCCTGCAAAGTCCGCCGACCGATTTTGAGATCAGGCCCGCAGGCACGCGTGAAGCGCCGGCCGAGTTTCAGCAGGGACAGGAAGTCGGCTTGTCGCTTTCCAGCCGTAATAGCGCCATTTCCTCGTTTGTATACACCGATGGTGTGACGGAAAGAACGCAAGAGTTGGAACCATCGGTATGGCAAGCCGTTGTAAAGCCGCCTCTTGGTACGGTGACCCCATACACGATCAAATCGGCGCGTAACTATTGTGGCAGCTTCCCGGTGGACCTTACGACTTACATCCGTGTAATCCCTTATCAGATCGCCATTTTGAATGGCGAAGGAGCAAAGGACATTCCGGCTTGCCAGAACGGAAACATCGCGGTTCCGTTCGTCATCCTGAATGGGGACGCCTCAAATGCGACCTTCTCGCTGCAAATCGCGCCGGAAAAGACGTCCGATTTTGTGGATATCGCCAAGGGTGTTACCTCACGCATTTTTAATGCGACTGTGCCTGCCAATGCTGCGACCGGCCGCTACCTGATGCGGGTAGTGTCATCGGAAGGAAGCGTTTCCAACAGCGTCGGCCTGGTGATAGGCTCCAAGCCTTCGGCTACGATCAGTTCCGCCGAGCAAGGGCCTATTATCCTGAATCCGGGCCAGGGAATTTACGCAGACGTTAATTTCACCGGAACAGGCCCGTGGACGATGGTTTATGAAAACAGCGAGAAGCAAACCACCGACCAGAACCCCTACAAGCGACCCATTTCAGCTACCGAGTCGAAAGATTTTTCGCTGATTTCAGTCTATAATGCCTGCGGCTACGGCCAAGTCTCGGGTAAAGTTTCCGTAAAGGTGCCCCCAACGCTTCATGCGAATGCCGAAACGGAGGATGTCTGCAGTGGCGCAAGCGTTCGTGTCAGGTACATATTGCAGGGCGATGCCACGCTGGAAAGCGATTACATTGTCTTCCTGCTCGTGGATAAACAAACCCAAAAAATTACCCGACTAGATTCCACCCGCGTACGGGAAGGAGCATTGACATTAAAGATACCGGCAGGCCTCACGGGCGACTCATATGATGTTCGCTGCGTGGTCAAGAGCTACAATCTTTCGGCGCTTGTGCGATTGAATATCAAAAACAAAGTCGATGTTACCATTAAAGGAAATACCACCATTAATGCCGGCGAAAGTACTCAACTGCAACTGATTAGCAATATGCGGGCCAATGAGGCTATCAAATACCAGTTGTCCGACGGAAGAGCGGGAACATTCTATGGCGGTACCGCAAATTCCGAATACTTCGTGCAGGTAAACCCCGCCAAAACGACCACTTATACCATTGTATCTGCCGATAATGGCTGCGGTGAGGGTAAAAAATCGGGAAGTGCCACCGTGGAAGTGAATCCGGCGGGCGAGCGCACTGTGTCGGTTACGAAATGGGAACCGTCGGACGGTTCGGCATTCTGCCTTGGGGACGCTATTCTCGTTTACTATACATCAAAAGGCAGTTTTTCAGCCGGCAATGTTATGACCGTACAGTTTTCGGATACTACCGGCCGCAACTTCAAATCGGTAACGACCACCGGCAATGCTTCTCCATTGAAAGCAGCCATTCCCAATGATTTTTTTACAGGTAAAAAATACCGCGTCCGCGTGGTAGCATCCGATCCGGGCACAGGCAGCGGTGCTTATGAATACCCGCTGGCACCCGGTAAAAAAGCTTCGGCCAGGTTTGCTTCCGAATCGCTCGTACAGGATGGATCAGGGACACCCAAACTCGTGATGTCGTTTACCGGCACCGGGCCATGGGAATATGATTTGGGCAGCCCTCTCGGCACTAAGCATTATTATAGCAGTGCCGCCATCGATTCAGTCCATCTTACAGAACAGCCGCTTGCGGAATATTACCAGATTCAGCGCGTGACGAACCAATGTGGCCCTGGCACAGTGGAAAAGCCAGATGTGGTGAGGGTGGAAGTGATCACCGCCGAGCCGAAACCGGCCGGTTTATCGGTGAGTGTAGCGCCTAATCCGGTGGCAGACGATTTGATTGTTAAGTTTGCGGATACTTCCGACAAAGCGATCCGGCTTGTTAATGCGGCTGGAATTACGCTATTAATCAAATCGTCTTCGCTCAAAGAAGAAACGATCAGAATCAGCCACTTGCCTTCCGGAATCTATGTGCTGAGCGTTGAAGGGAAGCATTTTAAAACTGCACATAAAATCATCAAGCGTTAGCCCCACCAAAGCATCCGATTACCGCAAACGATAGTAAAAATGAAGCAAATTTTACGGGGAATACTCTTTTTGGTGCATGTATCTATCCTCGCTAACGCCCAGACGCCCTCAGTTACCATCCTGTATCCCGAATTGGCCTGCCTGGGCCGGGTCCAGCGCATACCGGTCACGATTACGGGCAATTTTAATGCAGATAACAAATTTTCAGTACAGGTAAGAGCAGACGATAAATCACCGGTTCTCGCAACTATCCCGGCAGTTTTGAAGGGCGGGAATATCGAAGTGCTTTACCAGGATTCGACGCTGTCGGTTTTGCCGATGCCCCAACTCCGGATTGTGTCGAGCGCGCCGAAAACGGAAAGCGAATGGAAGTCATTTAAAGTCCATAGCAGAGGCATTATCCAGCTTAGCGCAGCCATTTCGGATACAGTAAATTTGGGGGAAGAGCTGGTTTTGAAATTCACGACACTCAGTTCAACAGAAGTCGACGTGACGCTGAATGACGGTTCGCAACTGGAAATCTCGCCCTATTCGCAGTCGGAATTTGTTACTTACCACACCATTGGGGCCCGCAGTACCGAGCCGTTTGCGATCCGTTCGGCCACTAACTCCTGCGGCGCCATGCGGACAGGCGGGATCATCAAGCCCGTGGTCAATGCTACCTCCGTGCGGACCAGATCGGTGGACGCATTGAATGTCTGCGAGAATAGCGAGATCAGGATCGCATTCACAACGATCGGGCCGGCCCTTGCTCCCGGTTCCAAATACCGGGTACGGTTCAGGTCGTCGGACAGTTCGCCTTATTCGCCCATCCTGACTATGGAAGCGCCTGCGGAGTTGAAGGACGGGTGGATCGTAACCCGTGTCCCCGATCATTTGAAGTTACAAGACAAACATAATTTTAATGTGATCATTCTGGCCGATGCAGAGGGTATTGTAGGCTCGCCGGGCAATTTTGTCCTGACGGTTCATCCCAAGCCATCGGTTAGTTTCTTTACACCGGATGTCAATATCGGCATTGGTAAGGAAACCCGCGTTGGTGTTATTTTCAAAGGCGTTCCGCCATTTTCGGCACAGCTCGGTGATGGTTCTGCCATTACCGCCAGTTTTTCGGGTGAGGTTTATGTTTACAAAAGTCCGGACAAGACTACGGTTTATAGCATTGAAAGCATGTCGTCCGGTTGCGGAGCGACCAACCTTCCGGCCCGGCCAAATATGACGGTGCGGGTGAGCCAGGGGCTTGCGCTGGTGCCCGAATCCAATCCGCAGATATTGTGTGCGGGTACCAGGGCAAGGGTCAAAATCAGGATCAACGGCAATATCAGTGCGGCGACCTCCTACACCGTGCATGCCTATTATAGTTCTTCCAAATCGTATTCGTTCCCGGCAACGCGAAACGGCGATTACCTGGAATTTATGATCCCTGAACTGCCCGCGGGAACGGCGCCTGAACAGCTTTATGACGGCCTTTATTATTTGTATGTAACCTCTCAAAGTCCCGTCCTGAAATCGGAGCCAACTTACATTTATGTTATCCAGAGCAAACCGCAAGTCGTACCATTCAAGGATCAGTACACTCTCGATGAGCCGGGCATGATTGCATTGAGTTACACATTTTACGGGAAATCGCCATTTACCATCGAAGACGAAGCCGGTAAGCGCACCGTGGTGAAAGGTGACTGGTGGGCGCCGGAGGTTTATCTCGATAAGACGAAGGATTTTAAGATTAAATCCATCAGTAACAGTTGTTCTAAAACAGAGAATATCCCCGCTACACGCCTTACACTCACCAATAATACTGCTCCGGGCCTCTATCTCGAACCCGTCCCCGCCCGGGCTTGCGCGAACGATAGCCTGGAAGTGCGGATCGTCGCCCCGGGGAAGTTCAATGACGAGAATGTGTTTCAAATCCAGGCCTATGCCGATTGCTGCAATTTCACAACCCTGAAAACCGTTCGCATCGGCGGGACCTACAAAGTAAAAATCCCGCAGAGCCAGAATGGCTACACTTATCCGGTGTCGATTAAAGTCGTTTCCACGAACCCCTTTCTGACAAGCGAAACCTACCAGTTCGGTGTCGACACGCCGTTGAAGGACTTTGTGGCTAATCCGGCCGGTACCGAAGCAAAGCCCGCATTATTACCCAATAATGGAGAGCAAGCCATTAATTTTTCCGCCACAGGTGGAGGATTGCTGTCAGCAGTTTACTCGGATGGAACTTCGGACAAGCACGTGACTTTTGAGGAACCTTACAAAACGGCGATTCCGATCAGTCCGATGCCAGGGCAAACGACGGTGTATACCCTCAAATCGATGACCAATAGCTGCGGTACCCAACCGGCTAATATCGCTACCTATGTTAAAGTACTGCCATATGAGGTCAAAATCGCCGATTTTGATTTTACCGTCAATAAGTTTTGCGCGGGAAACGAGATCCAGGTTCCTTTTTCGATCATGAACGGCGCTGCCGGCAATGCTACCTTTGGGATGGAAATCTCGCGTGCAGACGAGAGCAATTACCGCACGATCGCCACCGGGCAACGTTCCGCGGTCGTTAAGGCGACCCTTCCGGCTGATCTGGCGGAAGGAAATTATAAGATCAGAGTCGTGACTTCAGACGGCGTGGCATCTAATGCGGCCAGCTTCCAACTGGCAGTATTACCCGGCGCGACCATTTCGAGCAACTTGCCTCAGCCGATCATGGTGACGGCCGGGGCGCGTTTGGAACTTGATCTGCGTTTTACCGGAACATCCCCGTGGACAGTGGTTTGTGAGGACAATACCAATCTCACAACTACCTCTAATTACGATTTCAAAAGAACGGTTAATCCGACAATCGGCAAAGTATTCGGGCTCAAAGCAGTCTACAATCAATGCGGCTATGGAACGGTTTCCGGCTCGGTGGAAGTGAAAGTACCTGTAAGCCTGGAATTCTCCGCCGATAGTTACACAGCTTGTAGTGGCAACAACTATAAAGTTAACTATGAGCTTTTCGGGGATGCCAATCTCGCTAAGGAATACATCCGGTTCGAGCTCATTGATCCGCAAACGTCGAAGACTATTGCGCTGGATTCGACCAAAATCAGGAAAGGAACTATTGATCTCAAAATGCCGGCCAACCTGACAGGCAGCATTTATCAGGTCAGGTGTACTTACAGGGAGTCGGGGCTGAGCGGTGAATTCGGCATTTACATTACCCGACCGGTGAACGCGACGATCAGCGGAAGCACCGTGATCAACCGTGGTGAAGAAACGCTATTGTTCGTCCAGACCGACAACACGGTCCCTGAAACCATCAGCTATCAACTTTCAGACGGCCAAAAAGGTACTTTTTCCGGGGGTTCCGGCAATGAGTTTATTAGCGTAAAGCCAGAACAAACGACTACATACACTTTCACATCCGTATCCAATAGCTGTGGCGTCGGGAAATGGTCGGGCAGCGCGACAGTGGAGGTAAACCCGCCCAGCGAGCGGACCGTGAACGTAACAAGTTTTGGCTCCCCCACTTTCGGTTTTTGCGTGGGCGATTCGATTCTTGTCTACTACGAGCAAATCGGCTCATTCACACCGGGCAATGTGCTCACCGTCCAGCTTTCGGACTCTACGGGAAGGACATTCAAATCGATCCCAACCGCCGGAAAGGCTTCACCATTGCGCGCAATGCTCCCGCTCGATCTGTCGGCGGGCAAGCAATACCGCATCCGCGTGGCGGCTTCCGATGCTGGTACGGCCAGTGGTGCTTACCGGTCGGCATTGTTTACCGGGCAAAAAGCTACTGCCAAATTTGCCTCCGACTTTGCTGCGTACAAGGAGGGCAGCGATCCGGTAGCCGTGGTGCTGCTGTCGGGAAGCGGCCCATGGCAATACGAAATTGGCTTGGGCAACGACAAGCAAACCATGTATACTGCCAGCGCCGTCGATTCCGTGGTACTTTGGCAGGCGTTACCCGGCCAGGTTTACAAGCTGCTGGCTGTGTACGGCCAATGCGGCCTCGGAAATGTATTGACACCTTCCGCGGTGGCGGTATCGCTCATTACGGCGGAACCCGGAGCTGTAAATGCACGTGTAATTGTAGCGCCAAATCCGGCCAGAGAGTATTTGCAAATCACCTTTGAAACCGCTCGCCCCAGAAACGTCACCTTGCTCGACAGCCGGGGGATTTCAGTTTGGCAGGGGAAATTTCAAAGGCAAGAAGAAGGCCTCAACATCGCCGACTTTGTTCCGGGCGTATACATATTGCGGATTGAAGAATCGGGTAAAGAGCGTGCTTACCGGGTTATCAAGCATTGACCGGTATCGTTCATTTGTCGATCCAGACTTCGAACTGGCCAATCGGCACCTTATCGTTAGCCAGATAGCGGACCGGGACCCTGGCCTGGATTGCCTTTCTGCCAAGAATTTGGTCCAGTTGACTTTTCAGGTTTTCCGCAGTCTGACTTTCATTTGGATGAAAGTATTTAACTGCGTTGCCAAACTTCATCGAATTCCGGATATGCTCGATGGAGGGAACGATAGCCCCTTTTTCGAGCAGCGCTGCTTTCAATGTATCCGAAACCTGGCTACCCTTGCGATCGTGGATGTAAACGATCAGGCCAAGAAAGGGTTTGGGCTGCTCGGCTACCACAATGGGTACCGCAATCTCATGACCCGCCGAAATATGCGGTCTGGATGGTTTGACCTCTTTCCTAGGTTTCTCCGGCTCCTTGGTGATCAGCGAAACCCGCCAGGTATTCAATTGTTTGTTAAGGTCCTGGATACTGTCGTTCATTAGTTTAAGCCTGTCTTCGGAAATTTTAAGTTGCTTGTTTGCGTGCTTCACCTGGATTACTAAGACAATGGTCGAGATAATGAAAACGACGGCCAATGCCAGCGCCAGTACGCTTTGTTTTTTGAGGGAGGTAATTTCCTGGCTCAGGCGGCTTTGCGCGTGTTCAAATTCTTCAAGAGTGCTCATAGGGTTTGGAGGGGATTACAAGAGTCGGAGTTTTTTGCGCATGGAATCATCTACCAGCTCGGGGTTTAATTCGGCTGTTACGTACCGCTGCTGGTTTTTAAAGCCGAAAACACCGACACAGCAGGAGGCAACGCCGATGCCGGCGACCTTGATGTCATTTTGAAGGAAAATCCCGTATGCGATAATGGCCAACCCAAGCGCGAAGAGCAGAGCCGAAAGCCATATCTGTCCACGGTCCCAGAGTGAGCCGCCTGATATCAATTCTTTCCGTCCCGGTGTGATGACGCCTATTTTCCACCAGTCCTTGCTGTCGAGTTCCGAAAAGCCTTCCCTGACAAACAACTCCCACCGGTCCTTATCGTCGCTGCTTTCTGTGACAATGCCACGCCAGCTGATCAATGCCGTCGAGGTTTCCGGCGCGATTCGTCCGTCCTTGATCATGGTGTTGACCGCGTGTTCGAATGCCTCCCGGATCGTGTAATCAGTTGAAGAGACGGCTTGATAAAAGTTTTCCGAGAAGTCTTTGGCAACGCCGTCATTGATCTTTCCCCGGGTAGCGATCACGGCCTTTACATTTTTCTCAAACAGGAGGTTAACCTGATCGTGGGTCGCGCAGCCGTTCAAAAAGACGACTTTCAGGTTTTGCGCTTCACCGAGCAATCCGGCAAGTCCTTTGGCATAAGCGGAGCCATCCTTGAAAAGCAAGTGCTGTGAACCGGCGTGCCCGCTGAAATGAAAAAGGATGATCCGGTGCTTGAATGCGCGGATATCGTCGTCGATCTGTCTCGCATCCGCTGCACCACGCGCCGGATACAACACATTAATGCTTTTGGGTGAAGCTGTTTGCTGATACTTTTCCCACGAATCGGTGATGACGCGGTACTCTTCCTGTAAAAAATCCAGATAAGGATCGTTCGGATCTCCGCTTTGGGAAAAGTACGACAACACTACAGGCGTGTTAATGGGGCTGCTGTTAGACGTATTGGCAGACATACTCGTTACAGACTGATTTCTTCTTTTATAAATATAGTTTCAATTTGTTGTATTACTGCATGTTTAAAGAATATCACTCATTTTTAATCTTATATGCATTCTGCAATTCTCTGATCTTGAGATTATAGAATGAAATGTCAGTTCCGGCAAATCACGTGTTAGCATAAAAAAGAGGGTAACAAGCAGCAAAATATGCTGCCCATTACCCTTCGATTTACTTTTACGGTTGATTAACCCCGGCTACAACCCTGTTTACTCGTTCACAAATACTTCCATTTCAGCCAGGAACGTATGCACGGCGAGCCCTTCTAATGCTGTGAATTTCAGGTACTGGTATCCGGCGGCTGACGAAACCGGAAAACTCTGCGGCGCGATGGTTGCCGGAACGAATTTAAATTCGCCCAGACTTGTCCATGATTCGCCATTGGCGCTTCCTTCCAGTTTGAACTTGGTGAAACCGTTCTTGTTGTTCTGGCGGGCCGTCAGATCTACTGAAATCATCTTATTGGTCTTCTTCATATCCACGATAAACCAATGCGGAAACCCCGGATGGTTGGGATCATACTGTGTGTGCCAAATGGTGTTCAAATCCCCATCCAGCACTGCCGAAGCTAACCCTGTATTCTCGGAGCCATCTCCCTGTTCGCTGGATACCGCTGTAATGGTCCAGCCCGAACGGTCAGCTTTGGCAGCCAGGGGATAGTCTATCTTTTCTTCAGAACAACCTGTAAACAATGCGGTTACTACCAACGCCATCATTAGTTGAAATATATTCCTTTTCATTTTTTCTCCATTTTTAAGGTAAACTTTCGATATCAACTTGCGGCTGCTGTCCTCCCGCCGGACGCGTGAAAGGAGTTCCCGCCTCAACATAGGTGTTAAAGAAACCACCGTTCCTGAGGAAAAACCGGCCGTTTTCGACACCTCCGCCGAAATCCATCCTTTGTTTGTTTTTACCTGTGGCATCAACACCCATCTTGAAGGCAGTCACCTCGGTCCATTTTCCATTTACATCTCTCACCCACTGATTGCCCCAGGTCCCCTTGCGTTCCAGATAGCCTTGTTCAGGAATGAAATTTTCCAGGAACGAGTGAATTCCGGTCAGATAAGTTGCTGTCAGTGGCCGCTTCCAGGTGGCCATAAATTGCCACTTATCGTGCTCTGGTCCGCGAAACCATGCCGAATAGAGCGTATTTCCAGCACCATCCGGCTTACCCTTCGTCAGAAATTTATAGGTATTACCGGCTTTCCAGTTATAGACGAAATAGCTCTGTCCTCCTTCGCCTTCGCCACCGAAACGTTTTGTTACCACGCCTTCTCCCGATTTAACGGGCACGGTTGTTCCCCCGTCCGGGTCCCAAACGGAAAACAAAACCCAGCGCTCCGATTCTGATTTCACCTGTATACCGAAATATCCGTGACTGAATCCATTGCACATGAAAAAGGAACCAATCTGATCCTGCTTTTCGGGTACTACCAATTCATTGTAAAAATATTCGATATCACCAGCTGGAATGGCATAGTTGACATGCGTCGAGGGCCCGCGTCTTGACCAGTAGAAGTTCTCTGGGTCGTTGGCGTAAATCGTGCCGTTGGCCGCGACCCCACCAATCTGAATATCGGACACATCGGCAAACGAGGAGCCGGATTTACTAATGCCTTCCAGATCCACTTTCACATAACCTTCCGCCGCTATATTCATTTTTCCGGCATAGTAGGTTTTTGCATCCGCTCCCGTTAAACTAACCTCAAAAGAAGCCCCGTTCACAGTCACTTTCGCCTTGCTTTTCCCGCCGTCGGCAATACCGGCCTTTAGAAACACCGTGAGCTCTCCCGGCTGCATCGCGCGGAACCAGGTGGTTGTCACAACGCCGGATGTGGTCCAGTTGACGAGCCCTTTGCTCGTGATCTTTTCAGATTGCCCGGCAGCACCTTTGGTGATATAGGCATTCCCAGCCAAAGGAATACTCACTTTGGGTGTCGGATCAGGTAGTACCTCCTCTTTGGGGGTACTCTTGGCACCATCGGTGCAACCATAACAGCACGTCAGAACGCATAAAAACAGGACAGTAGTCAAACACAATTTATTCATAGCATACAGATATTGGCGTCCGTTTAAAATAGGCATGACAGTTACGGATTTTGGGTCAGTTTGCTGTTCTTATCTATTTCTGACTGCGGTATAAAAAATATCACGCGGGCATCGGTAGCCGGCACGGTCTGATTGACATTCGTCGTCGGGGTATTGTTCAGCGAATGCGTTCCCGGATAATTGCGTGTCATTGGGCGATTGTTACGGAAAAGATCGTAGGAACGATGTCCCTCGAATGCCAATTCCATCCAACGCTCTTCCAATACAATATCGAGCGCCGTTTTACCCGCAGGAAGCGACGTATAAAGTGCATCGCCCAGCCCCGCCCTTGTTCTGATAATGTTCACATCCGCAAGTGCCGCGGTTGTTTTACCCAGTTTGGCATTGGCCTCGGCGCGGTTCAGATACATTTCCGCAAGACGCAAATACACCGGCGAGCTGAGATTGATAATGCTCTCCTGAAGATTGTATTTGTTGACATAATACATGGGCGTCTGCGGGGTCAGTTTCAGGTTCTTTTGCTGCACGCCATTTAAAACATAAGGCGTGATAAAACTTTTCCGCAGATCCTTGGGGTGCAGTGCATATTGGTTAACCAGCTTTTCGGAAGCATATATTTCGCCCCAACCGCTAACGCCCTGTCCGGCCGGATTGCCGGCCACATCACCGCTGAAATACATCGACCCAATCGCCGAGAAGTCCTGGTTTTGAACTTTGGTGTGACGGATGCACATGATCGTTTCAGGATTTGTTTCAGGATCCATCTTGAAATATCCCTGATAATTGGCGCCATCGAGTAGAGAGTACCGTCCCGAGTTAATCACTAAGTCTGCATATTTAACCGCATTCTCATTATCCTCCTTATACAGGTACACCCGCGACAAGAGCGCATATGCGACCTCTTTTGAAGCGAAGGAATTAGCCTTTTCAACCGACATGAGGTCAGCCGCTTTCAAAAGATCCGCGATCACAAAGTCATATACCTCTTTCACAGAACCTCTGGAAAGACCCGTCGTTTCTTCATCCGAAAGGCCATCTCTCAATATAGGCACACCCGGCCCCGCGCCACTGCCCTGCGGGTACGGTCGCCCGAAAACGCGCACCAGATTGTAATGCATCATCGCGCGCAGGTACAAATTCTCTCCTTTAAGCTGTTTCAGATCCGAAGATGCGTCATCGGCCACGTAGGCAATGATCTTGTTCGCTGCGGCTATTACCTTGTAAGCCTGCCCCCAGAAATTGGTACAGTGTGACGAGGTATTGATGTGGGTATACCGGTAAGCACGCGTAAGGTCGTCGGAAGAGGACTGTCCCTGAGCCACCTCGTCGCTTGGGAACTCAGTCAGAAAATGGATGCTTCTCACATAGGAAGGATTTCGCAGAACCGCATAGGTACCGATGGTTGCCGTTTCAACATCACCCGCGTTGGTCAGCGCCGAGGTTTCTTCGATTGCCGTGGAAGGAGCAAAAGTTTCCTCACAAGCCGACGCTCCTAATATCAACACGCCTGACAGGATATATTTATAAAAATCGTTCACTTTCATCGCCTATCTGATTTAGAATGAAATATTTACTCCGCACAGAAATTTCTTGCTGATCGGATATTTGAAACTTGAAACCCCGGAGCTGAGATCGGTTTGGGTAAATGACACTTCCGGATCAGGGCCTGAGAATTTGGTTGCAGTCCAGAGGTTATCGCCGCTCAGGAATATATTCAGGTTAGAGATTCCGCTTTTACCGAGCCAGGCTGCCGGCAAGGCATAACTCAATTTGATGTTTCTCAAACGGATATAGCTTCCATCTTCCAGGTATCTTGACGACGATTGATTGGAGTCATGATTTCCACCCACGATCGGTTTGGGATGTGTGGCGATATCGCCGGGTTTTTCCCATCTGCTCCACCCTTCGGCCAAAACCATCGCATTGTAGCTTTCGTATAAACCGTCATTATCGAAATACGCCCGGCTGTTATTGTAAATCTGATTGCCGTATACGAAATTGAAAAACGTGCTCAGCGATATGCCTTTGTAAGAAAAGGTATTACTCAACCCACCCGTAAATTTCGGAGCTGCCGAGGTTCCGGTAAACTGCCGCGATTGCGCCGTGGCCACCGAACTGTAAGAGTTGGTCAACACCTTGTATTTCGCGCCGTCAGCATCGGTCACGATTTTCTCCCACAACGGATCTCCGTTGGCGGGGTCCACACCAGCCCAGATCGGCAGGTTCCATTCATCCATATTGTGTCCAACCGCGATCGGCTGACGTGCACCGGAGTTAAATACCGCCGCTCCGTCGCTAAGCTCCAAAACCTTGTTGCGGTTAAATGACACATTCAGGTTTGTTTCCCAGTTAAAGGTGCCGACTATATTTTTCGAAGTGGCGCTGAACTCCATACCACGGTTTCTGACAGCCCCCGCATTTACCCAGCGATAGCTGTAACCGGTTGTAGCCTGCAAAGGTTGTTTGTACAAAAGTGCACTTGATTTTTTCTCGTATGCATCAACGGTCAGATCGATTCTGTTGTTGAATAAACCAAGTTCCGCACCAATATTGGCTGTTTTCATTTTCTCCCATGATAAATCGGGGTTACCCTTCTGCGAGGGGGCCGCTCCCGGAAGTCCGGCATAACTGGCGTCCTGCGAGATGCTGTATAGCCCAAGCGCCGCATAATTGGATATACCATCGGCATTACCCACCGTTCCGTAGCTGGCGCGGAGTTTCAAAAAGCTGATGGTTTTCCATTGCTTCATGAAGTTTTCATTGCTGATGATCCAAGAGCCACCCAACTGGTAAAAGTTACCCGCCGGATTATTGCTTCCGAATTTGGAAGAATATTCATGGACAAAAGACGCGATCGCGAAATAACGGTTGTCAAAATTGTAGTCTGCCTGCGCAAGGTATTTGCTGAAACTATATTGGTCATTGCCGCCCGTCGGGTTATTGATGATGTCCGTGGCCACCGACATCACATCCCGTCCCGGGGGAAGCCCTTTTCCCGAAATGGAGGCATCGTCGTAATAATTGCGTTCCGCTTCGCCGACCGCGAGAACTGCCAGGTTATGCAATCCGAAACTCTCCTCGTACCGTAATCTGTTCGAAGTCAGTATACGGCTTGTATAAGACCTGGAATTGTACAATTCGCCTCCATTCGCCCCACCCTGCTTTGTTCTTTTATCGTAATAACTTGCGTCTTTATAGTCGAAAAAGCGAACGCGGTTATAAGTCGAGAATGTCAGCTTGGGCGTGATGGCATAATCCAGGTTGACGTCTGTATTGACATTGAGACTTCTCGCTTTGGAGTAGTTGTACGGAAGGGAGTGTAAAAAGTTTTCGCGGTCCCTTCCTTGCCAGTTTGTCGCAATCCGGCCGTCGATGGGACTTCCGTCCGCATCATATGCCGCATCGAAAGGCATGTTGACATAGGCATCATAAAGCGTACCGCTGTTTTCGTAATTGTCCTGCGTGAAAATACCATTCAATAATACGCTCAATTTCAACTTTTTAGTCAATTGAGAAGTAATATTAGACCGGAAATTATACCCTGTTTTATCATTTTCCAAAACAGTCCCTTGCTCCTTATAATAGTTACCGGAAACATAAAACTGCGTTTTTTCTGAGCCTCCCGACGCCGACAAGGTGTAGCTATTCACGAAACCTCTTCTGAACGCGAGGTCCCACCAATCGGTATTGGTATTCACGATGGACGGATCGCGGTCGTAAAATGTTTTCTGATAATCATACAACTGCTGGGAATTCATCAGTTTGAAATTTCCGGTTGTCGCCTCAGCAAAGCCCAAAGTGGTACTGAAATCAATTTTTGTCTTACCGGCTTTTCCCATCTTGGTCGTAATAATGATAACCCCATTCGCGGCCCGGGAGCCATACAGGCCAGTAGCGGCAGCATCTTTCAAAACAGTAACAGACTCGATATCAGTAGGATTATACGAACCTCCGATATTCCCATCCACAATGATCAGAGGGGCTGTACTTGCCGAAATGGTACCTGCCCCACGGATCAGAATATTCGATCCGCTGGTTGGATCACCCGAGCTGGTCGATACCACCACGCCTGGGGCTTTACCTTGCAAAAGGCTCGATAGCTCATTCGAAGTGACATCCCGTAATTTCTCATTGGGTATCACCGCGACGGAACTGGAAAGGTATTTCGCCTTTTTCGACCCATAACCTGTTACGACCACCTGCTCTAACAGGTTTACGGACGGCTGCAGGGCAATGTCAAAACTCGTTTGCCCATTGGCCGGAACTTCGGTGGACTGGTATCCCACGAAACTAAAAACCAGTACGGCGGTACTCACATCCGTATCCGACAAATTGAGCGAAAAACTCCCCGCCGCATCCGAAACAGTCCCCTGATTCGACCCTTTTACCATGATCGTGACGCCGGCCAACAGCTCGCCTTTTTCGTCTTTCACGGTGCCTTTGATCTGCTTGTCCAACGATGTAGAGTTGTTTACTTCGTCAGTCACCAGGTCGGGCTCGGTTGTCTCCTTTTTCAGGATCACTTGCTGGCCGTCTACCTGATAGCTTACCTCCAGCGGTGTAAGCAGTTCATCCAAAACCTCTCCCAGCGACTTATTACTTACCTGAATATTTACCCGATATCGAGCCGGAAAGATCGACGGCGTATAGGTAAAATGTACATCACAAATCTTATCAAGTTCTTTCAGAATACTTTTAATCTCCTGATTTTTAACATGAATAGACACCTTTTGCTTTAAAAGCTCTTGCGCATCCGCGTTGTTCGCGAACGAAATCCCCGCGAACAAACCGGCCAGTAAAAGTTGGTAAAATGAAATTCTCATTGCTATCAGTAACAACTGAGGTCTTTGTCGACGTTTTTTCATACTTTTGAAATGATTTGTTCTTTTCAGAATCGGACAAATTACTCCCGTGTCCTTTTTGCGAAGGACGCTTGCACAGCTCCGGGAAAAATGGAAGTCAGTAGTGGGGCAAACACTGCTGGCTTTTTTTTGTGAATACTACTAATTCATAGGCAGGAATGCGGTTTAGAGATTACGATATAGTTAGGCAGTTGATTCACATTTTTATTTGCAACCCTTGGCTAAATGCACGGTAACTTTCTCACCCTTTACGCTATACGTTGCTCCGATTGCCGTGCAGGTTGCATGTAACCTTTGTTTCAACCCTTCTTCTCTGAAAACTGTCGATACGATACAAGAAGACAGCCGAGCCTGGTCATAGTCAATTTCAATCCCGTACTTCTTTTCAATACTATCAAAAACCTCAGAAACCGGCCGTTCTTCAAAAACCACGTCCGAATCATCCGGTAAGCTTTCGAGTATCGTCAGGTCACGGATAACCTCCTTTTCATTCTTTTTGGCCTTTGTGCTAAAAACAACTCCTTCGTTGGGAGTCAATACAACGCTTGTGGCTGAGTCGGCGCCATCATTCCTGAACTCATTTTGATTGTATACTGACACTTTTCCGGTTTTCACCGCCACCAGCACACCGCCATCCTCTTTGTTGGTTCTAACCCGAAAGCTAGTACCCAGCACTTTGGTTACTGTTTGGCCTGCAAAGACTAGAAAAGGCTTTCTTGCATCTTTGGTCACATCAAAAAATGCATCCCCATTTAAATACACCGCCCGGTTGCTTCCTGAAAAATCAGCAGGATAGATTAATTCTCCTCCCTTTTCCAGCATAACGACAGAGCCATCACTCAATAAAACCGTCAATGTCTGATCGTCGCTATTTACTTTTGTAAGCCATTCCGTATTTTTCGAGCCCGTATAAGTCTGCACGATAACCGGCACTTCGGTCTTTTTCATTTGAAAATACCATAGCCCCAGGCTTCCCAACAGAATAAATGAGGCAGCGATCCGCCAGAAGTAACCTTTTCTCAAAATATGACGTGAACGCGGCGCGGCCGAAATCTCGATGTTCCCGTTTTTCACGCCATCGACCAACTTCCTGATGTCTTCCTGCACTGCTTGCTCATCGGTGATCTCCCCAAACTGTTCTTCCAGAGCCAGGACAAACAACCTGGCCTTTTTCACTGCTTCTTGTCTTCTCTCGTCCTCTTTCATCCAGCCGTCCCAAAAAGACGCGGAAGGGTCGCTCGGGTTTAAAATCCACTTGCGAAATGCGTGGTTGCCCGCTAACTCCTCAAATCCTATATTGCTTTCGTTGCTCATAAATGGTGGCTAGACAGATTTCCGATGTGCACGAACACACTCCTTTGGTATGATTATCCGCGAATCATCGGTTTATCATCATTATTTTTCAAAAAAATTTTAAAAAGGCCATTTAAATACTACCTAATGCCCTTTTAGCCAAAGAAAATAGCAGCAAAAGTCCAAAGGTAAGCCCCCCATTGTTCACGCATTTCACGCAGGGTTTTGGACAGGAGATTAGCCACACCGGGTTTGCCGATATCCATAATTTCAGCAATCTCATCGTTGCCGAGTCCCTGATAATAACGAAGATAAACAATCTCCCGCTGCCGTTTGGAAAGCCCGGAAATGATCAGATTAAGCCGGTACAGTTCCCGATTTTGCACTTCGTCTTCAATCAGACTGCTCTCGATGGTCCCCGAAGAATCCTCAGGTTCGAAAAGCAGTTCTGATGACTCCCCAAGGCGTTTCAGGCGAACACTTTCCTTGAAGATTTTATTACGCAACGATTTGAACAGGTACGGTTTAACCACGGTGTCCTCGGCCAGGAAGAGCTTTCTTTCCCATAGCTGGAGATAAACGTCCTGGATACAATCACGGATAAATTCCAGGTCACGGGAAAATTTGGTCCCGTAATTTAGCAGGCTCCGGTGATGGATATCTGCCAGCCGGCCCAAAGCATCAGGATTGCCGGCTTTGAATTGACTCCAAAGCTCATCGCTAATCTCCCGTTCCTGTGTGGCGTAGATAAAATCCATTTGTAAGTACCCCGTATCTTGGACAGTCATTTGGTGTCGAATTTCCTTTTTTGAGCCCCGCCTTGGTTTTCAGACGGGCGAACGTAATGTTTCCGGTGTTTCTCGATGTAAATTAACAAATTCTTTTGAGGCCGTCCGCGGCTGCGGTTAAATCCTTCAGCGCACCGTGCAGCCGGAAGTGCCCGGGCTCCCGTTGAGAGTCTTCGATTCCTTCTATCACTCGTCCAAAAACACAAGCCAGTTGACGTAGAGAGAGATTCATCCCGGAAAACGACCTGGGATCCACTTGCGGCCCGTCGACAGCGCAGGGCAGCGAAAGCCGCTTACCCATTCATAGTCAAGAGTATGCGGCAGCTAATTGATCTTGGAATAGCTACAGACACCTGCTTTTGCTTCGGCACTGGGCAGAATGCCAGGTTTTTAAAGCAGCTAAGTGACAATCATGGTTTTTTCGGCAAAATTATTCCTTTGGAACACCCAAGGTTTATCATGCAATATAAGAACTACACAAAGGGCCTGTACATGGAAAAATGTATCAAAGCATTAAAAAGTCTTCCCCGATTGTGAGGAAGACTTTCTCTTTACCTGCCTCAAATACTTGTGAGCCTGTCCGACAAGTTATATATGAGTCAATTGTCTTAGTTCTCTATCCTCTGTATATTAATTGCTTTAAAAGGTTTCCCATGAATATCCTTTACGATACAATCATTCATGCTATTTTGTACCGGTTTAGCGACGTCAGGCAGCTTCCAGCGTAAACGAAGCCGGAAATAGAAGGATACCGCCAATCGCTTATGATTGTACAAGCAAATACCATGGTCGCCATTACTGCTGAAAAGTGCCGGGGATCGTCGGATTGGATTACGGCCGTCCGGTTCTTTTCCGCACTCCGTTCCGGGGAGCAGGCGCTACTCAGGGTAAACAAATACCTGTCTGATGATCGACTCCAATTCGTCTGAAACAGGACTAAAACGTTCATCATCACGAAGATCGACGAGTCGTAACTGTTTAGTTTTCGCTACGAGATTCCAACTTCTATCCGGGAAATATCTTTCCGATCATCCTTCCGATCTCCACAAAATCGTCATGATTGCTAACCGATCGCTTTTCGGTCATATCCGCGTTCTGTTGTGAGAATGGATAGATCAGCAGGAAATTTTTTTCCAGCGCATACTGGTTGAGGAAATCGGGCAGTTGGCTCATTTTGGGAAAATAGGACGCCATGCCGCGTTTGGCCATAAACAATATCAGGCCCTCGTCGTCGGCGACCGCAGCGGCTGCGTGCTCGGCTTCGGCCCAGTAGTCGATGGGATGCAACGACAGTTCGATACCCGTCTTTTTGGACACTCTTTCGATGATACCGATGATGGGGGCGGTGGCGTAAAATGCCATCTCCGAGCCCGATGATTTAGCGATGTTCCACACGCGAAGCAATGCATGGAAAAAGCCAGGCTCTTTGTCCGCTTTGGGCGGTAGGAGCACGATGTACTTTTTGATCGTCGAAATAGGCTGGGCCGCGTGGTAAATAAGCGTGTTTACATTTTCATTTTGCAGATAACCATTGGTAAGATTGTAAACCAGCGACGGTGTCAAACCCTTGTCGGGCTGCAATGCGAGAATGAGGTCCGTTACTTTTTGCTCCTTAATAACGTTACTGATGCCGCTTGCGACGTCGCTGTCGTACCGGGTGAGTGGTTGGATCCGCACGTCGGCGGCCGCGGCGGTAGTCACAGCGAGGTGCAGCGTTTTCTCGGCATTCTTGACGGACGATTCATTTTTTTCGTCATTAATCACATTCAATGCAAACACCCTGTCCCTGTTATTTTTGGCCTTGGTTAGTAAACTAAGGTTCACCGTTCTTTCGACAGTTTCCTCGTAATTGACCGCAATCAGAATGCATTCGGACTCCGGATTACTGCCCGAAGCCGTCGCCTCGTTATCCGCTTCAGCGATTTTCGCCGCGCTCGACATCGATACAAATGAAGAAACCGTACAGGAAATCAGGATCAGCAGGATACTGCCATTGAGGACGTGCTCGCTCAGCAAACGCACCGGCTCGCCGCTTTCGGTTTCAGATATGATGATGTTATAACCCACCATTACCGCGGCCAGCGTAGCCGCGGCCGAAGCCGAACTGAGCCCGAAGATGATCATTCCCTCATCCTTGGTCAGTTTGAATGTTTTTTGGGTCAAAACGGCGGCCAGGTACTTTCCGCCGATGGAAGCAACCAGCATCACCGCCGCCACGCCCAGTGTTTCCAGGCTTTTGAAGAATACCGTGAAATCGATCAGCATGCCCACGCTGATCAAAAAGAAAGGAATGAAAATAGCATTACCCACAAACTCGACCCGGTTCATCAATGCCGACGTGTGCGGGATGAGCCGGTTCAATGCGAGCCCTGCGAAAAATGCACCAATAATGGCCTCGATACCGGCAAGTTCCGCGAGTACCGCCGCCAGATAGATCATCACCAGTACAAATATATATTGAGAGATCTTGTCATCGACTTTCTTGAAAAACCACCTTCCTATTATTGGAAAAACAAATAGTACAACCAGACTAAATGCCAGGACAGAAAGCCCCAGCCGCAGCCAGAATGCACTGTTCACTTCTCCCTGGGTCATACCAACTACCACAGCCAGTACGAGTAGCGAGAGCACGTCGGTGAGCATTGTGCCGCCGACGGTAATATTCACCGAGAGATTTTTGGCAACACCCATTTTGCTTACCAGCGGGTAGGAAATGAGTGTATGCGAGGAGAACAGACTGGCGAACAGTACCGTCGTGAGCATGGAGAAATGCAGGACGTAATAGCCGCCTATCATCCCCAAAATGAAGGGGACCGCAAATGTGAACACGGTGAAAGTAATGCTCTTGCCCATATTCTTCTTGAAATCACCCATGTCGATTTCAAGCCCGGCCAGGAACATGATGTAGAGCAGTCCGGTGGTTCCGGTGACGACTACGCTGCTGTCGCGGGAAAGCAGGTTCAGGCCATTGGGCCCTACTACCGCACCGGCGATCAGCAGGCCCAGCAAATGCGGGACTTTGATCTTGTTAAGCAGCAGTGGTGCGCCGAGGATGATGATCAGTTCGAGCAGGAACTTCAATACCGGGTCTTCGATCGGTAAACTGCCGATGTGGATGTTGAGCAGCGGCATAATCTAGCGGTTTGTCAAGCGGTTCAGTTCGATGGAAAATTTGGCGGCGCACGATTTATCGATGCCGGTAGTCTGTGTTCCCGTGATGAGGTTTTTATTGTTATCCCGGCCCAGCTCGACGGTCAGTTCGAGATTCTTGCTTGCCGACGAATCGCTCGCGTAATGCAGCAGAATGCGCCTGTCATCGTATCTGGCGGCAAACACCCGCACGACCTGGTTATTGTTGATCACACGGGTATACAAACCCGTAGAGTCACTCACAAACTCCCAGGTGTTGGAACGCTGGTCGCCGATCACATATTCGCTGCAATTGGATTCGCGGCAAACGGACTTACTGCTCCAAAGACCGGCGATATCATCCGGCCAGCGCTGAATGATCACCGACGTATCCCGGGTGGTAAAAAGGCTGTCGCGCATGCGCAGAAGCGACTGATAATCTGCCTCTTTCACCGCAAAATCCATTTCCCGGGCGAGGATTTGCTGCTCCCGGAGATCAAGCGCGCGCGCTTTCTCTTTATCCTGGCAGCCCCAAAAAACGGTTAGGGAAATGAGCGAAAGAAGGAGGTATTTGTGAAATGCCATAGGACGGAGTTGAGGTCGAAAATACGCGGCACAATGGCCGGTATTTCTTTGGTTATGGCCCGGCAAGTTAAAAAAGTATTCCGTTAAACAAAGGTAAAATTACCCCGAATGCGCTTGAAGCAGGCTGCGGTAACGATCGAGCAACCGTGATTTGGCGATGAAACCGATGTAGCGGCCTTTCGGATCGGTAACGGGCAAATGCCACGAGCCGGTCTGATCGAATTTAGTCACGATCCGGGCAACGGACTCCGTTTCGGCAACGGTTGCAGCCGGTTGCTGCATGAAAGCGGCGACCGATAAACCAGTTTTTTCCACCGACGCAAACAGGAACGGGTAAAGTTCTTTTACCAGGATAATCCCCCGCAGCATACCTTCGCTATCCACTACGGCCATATGGTTATGCCGGTTTTCGTGCAATGCGTCCACGAAGTTTTCAAAAGGTAGGTCGATATCCACAACCGGTACGTCCTTATCAATAAAATCAAGTGTGCTCAGCTGTGAAAGCAGGTTCCGGTCGTGTTCTCTGGTGAATATTTTACCCTCGTCAGCCAGTCTTTTCAAATCAGGCGAAATGGCCGAAAACCATTTAGAGATCAGGAACGACATCACGCCTACCACCATCAGGGGAATAAACAGGTCATACCCCGAGCTGGATTCTGCAATCAGAAAAATAGCCGTTAGCGGGGCGTAAAGTACGCCGCTCATCACGCCCGCCATGCCCACCAGCACGAGGTTGGCCACCGGTACATCACTGATCCCTATGAAGTTACAGAACAGCGCGAATACAAAACCCAAAGTACCGCCTGCAAAAAGCGAAGGCGCGAAGTTACCGCCATTGCCACCGCTGAAAATGGTAATGGAGCTCGCGAAGGCTTTTAACAAGCATACTATCGCCAGGAACACGACCACAGCCCATCGTTGGCCGCCTACGATGCCGAAAAAGCTGTTTTCCATTAGCTCACCCACTTGTCCATTTACCAATGCCTTAATGGTTTCGTACCCCTCCCCGAAAAGCGGCGGGTACAAAACGCAAAGCGCCGAAAGTAACGCCCCGCCGATCATCGCTTTTCGGAATCTCCCGCCTTTTAAATTGGCAAAAAACCGCTCGACCTGGTGCCCGATCACCACAAAGTACCGGGCATAAAGTCCACACAAAATTCCCAGTACAATGTAGAAAGGCAGGTTATGGTAATTGAACGGATGGCGGCTGCTGAAATGGAACAACACTTCCTCGTTGAGCAGCATTCTTGAAAGGACATTACCGCAAACGGCGGCCAGTACGAGCGGGATAAAGTCGGTGAAAACGACGCCGGTCAGCAAAATTTCCACGGCGAACATCATACCGGCAATGGGCGCATTGAATGCCGATGCGATACCGGCCGTGGCTCCCGCAGCAAGCAGTAATGTCCGCTCACGGTAATCGAGCTTGTACGTTTGTGCGAAATTGGAGCCAATCGCGGATCCTGTAACGGCAATGGGGCTTTCCAGACCGGCAGAACCGCCAAGCCCCACGGTAATAGCGCTTTGTATGACCTGCGAATACATTTTCACCGGTGCGACAACACTGGAATTCTGCGCTATCTCATGCAGAATGGCCGGAATTCCTTTTCGGTCATTGCCGCCGAAAAACAAAATCACTACAATAGATGTGAGCACGATACCCAGGAACGGGAACACGGCGTAAAAGAATATCTGCGTCTCGAAATGCACCCTGTGCGTGATCAGGTTATGGATCGCATGCACGAGTGATTTGAGGACAACACCGGCCAAACCCGCGCTGCACCCAACTAATATCCCGGAAAATATCAGAAACTGCGAGCGTGTGAGAATGCTTTTCAACCAAAAGATAACGACCTCGTACAGCTTTAATTTTCTTAAACTGTATGTAGTCAGGCCTCTTTTGAATTTGAGAAATGAATGGAGTTTCTTGATGGTCGCTTGTTTCACAATATCAGCTTAGTCTCCTTTACGATACGCCCCGGTTAGCCGCTTAAAATAACGGCAAAAATCTAAGCCGGGCAAATCGGGGCCGGCGATCCTGCGCTCATCTGCGGATTAGCGGAACGGTGATCAATGCAATACGAATTCAAATGCAGCGCCCTTTCCGCTGTCACTGACGACCTCGATGGTGGTTTGATGCAGTTCCAGGATCTTCCGCACAATAGCAAGCCCGAGACCAGTACCTTTCTGCCCGGATGGGTATAGCTCAGCCTGTTTGTAACGTTCGAAAATCTGTTCCTGATACGCCTTGGCAATGCCCACACCGGTATCCGAAACCCTGATTCGCACGCCCGTTCCGGTATCGGCCAGGTGTACGGTGATCCGTCCGCCGTCGGGTGTGAATTTAAATGCATTATCGAGCAAATTCTGGAACACCCTCTCCGTCAGAGCTATATCGGCAAAAACAAGCGGCAATACGGGCGGGGCTTCGAGCGATAACCGGATATTCCGCTCGTCGGCTTTCAGCTGGTACGAACTTAGAATATCCGATACCAGCTCGCCCAACGGAAAAGTCTCCCTTTCAACCGAAACCACATTGGCTTCCAGTTTGGAATACTGGAACAATTGGTCCACCAGCCCCGAAAGCTTCCGCGTACCTTCATGTACAATGGACAAATACCGCTCTTTTTCCGGCCCCGAAAGCGTGTCGTTCTTGATCATCAGCGTTTCCACATATCCCTGCATAATGGAAAGCGGCGTCCGCAAATCGTGCGAAACATTCGCAATGAGTTCCTGCCGGAGCCTGTCGGTGGCAGTGATCTTTTCGATATTGCCCACGATCACGTCGGCCATGTCGTTGAACGTGGAAGTAAGGACGCCGAGATTTCCCTTTGCATACCCGTTCACGCGCGCCGAATGGTCACCATCCTTGAACCGCTTCACGACCCCGGCAATGCTGCAGACACTATCGGTGATCAGGAAGAATGTGAGCAGCCCTACCACGAATGCCCCCAGCAATGCTGCAAAGAAAATGTAGGCGGCGAGCCTGAAATTCAGGTTATCGGTCAATGAGGCCAAAATATGCTTCTGCGTCTCGCTCGCGAGCACCGCGTACACGTACCCGACTTTCTGCCCGTGTTCGAGCACCGGCGCGACGGAAAAAATACTGGCTTCTCCCGGCCGTTTGGGATTGTCACCCAATGGCTTGTCCGTTCCGGCCGCGAGCCATTCCCTCACTTTCGCCATATCAACCTTGTTCATGTGCACAGTCGCTTCCGGCACCACGTAATCGGTGATATTCCCCAATGTATCAAGCAGGTACACCTCCACGCTCGGGTTAGCGACCATTGTGGAGTGGATAATGTCGTGGGTTACCGTCGTATCCGGCTTGCCATTTTTGATGGGCTGGGTAAACGTAGCCAGGTGCTGAGCGATACCGCCGTACAACTGCTGGTGGGCGGTCATATAATACGACTTCGAAAAGTGGGAAGCGATCATGACAAATACAATCCCCAGGATAATCAGAAGGCTCGAGAATACACCGCTTATTTTCCAGAAAAGGAGGTTACCGCCGATAGTTCTTACAGACATTTCACAGATCTTCGTTAAACCGGTAGCCAATGCCCCAGGTGGTTAATACAAATACAGGATTGGAAGCGTCGGCCTCTATTTTTCCTCTCAACCGGTTGATATGGGTATTGACCGTATGCTCATACCCCTCGAAATCATAACCCCAGACCAGGCTCAGCAACTGCTTGCGGCTGTAACTTTTGCCCGGGTTGGATGCCAGCAATACAATGAGTTGGAACTCCCGCGGCGACAGATCGAGCCGCTCGCCGCGCAGCATCACTTTACGCTTGTCGATATCTATTTCCAGACCGGCAATGCTGATCAGCTGAGGCACAGGTGCCGCATACCGGGCTTTTTCTTCGTTTCTCCTGAAAATCACCCGCACCCTGGCAATGAACTCCCTCACGCTGAATGGCTTGGTGAGGTAATCGTCTGCCCCGGTTTCGAGGCCCATTACCTTGTCAATTTCTTCCGACCGCGCGGTGAGCATCATAACAGGCGTTTGTCTGTCGGCCTGGCGGATTTTCCGGCAGATCTCCATCCCGTTCAGGCCGGGCAGCATGACGTCGAGGATGATCAGGTCGAAATTTTGGCCCTGCGCCCGCGTGAGTCCGTTCTGCCCGTTCTTTTCCGACACCACCTTACACCCCAGATCCGAAAGATGTATCGAAAGCAGCTCGGTAATGTTGGCATCGTCCTCGACGATCAGCACATTTTTGGTATCCATATTCCACTGATTTTCTGCAAAGTTTACAAATAAAACAGCGCGGAATGCCGCTGTGATACTTTTGTTATAAATCCGTGACTGCGCTGGGATATCGAGTGGGTTGTTTTGCATCATCCAAACAGTTAAAATAGGAAACAGACATGATCAAACCAATGCTTGGGCTGTCGCTGACGGCCCTGATTTTCAGCGCCTGCACCAAGGACCACGACCCGCTGCCGACCGCCAAAACCATTACCATCGAAAACGTCCTCGATAGCAAGCCGCTGGTGGAGTCTGGTACCTTCAAAGGCGACGGCACCGCCGCAGACCAGTTCCCCGGCGCGGGCATTACGCAGTTCAACCTCGCAGGCACGCCCCTGAACGAAAACAAAGCCATCGGCCCGGTTCCAAACCCGAATAAGTTTACGACGCTGCCAGCGATCCATAACATCGTTAAAGTCACATTACAATAACCAACCTTCCTTGAGTAACGCTCCTTCCGCAGGCCGCGGTTTGCGGAAGAGAGCTTATCCGGAAATATCGATTCCATTGATGAAAAAGCAAATCATAACCCTGGCGCTTTTGCTTCTGTCGATCAGCGTCGCATTCCCGCAGACCACTGAGGTACGTAAAAAGCAATACAATCTCGAAACTTCCGGTCTGGCGATACAGGGCTACGACCCGGTGGCCTATTTTACGACCCATAAGGCAATGGAAGGCAAAAGAGCGTTTTCAACCATTTACAATGGGGTTAGCTACCGTTTCGCTTCGAAGGAAAATAAGGACGAATTCACACGCGACCCCTCGCATTACGAACCACAATTCGGCGGCTGGTGTGCATTCGCAATGGGTAAAAAAGGAGAAAAAGTGCCGGTCGACCCGGAGACGTTCAAAGTGCTCGACGGCAAGCTGTATCTTTTTTATAATAAATATTTCAACAACACCCTCAAAAGCTGGAACCAGGATGAAGCCCGCCTGAAAACGCAGGCCGACCAGAACTGGATGAAGTTTGTACATTAAAATCTGCATTACTTAATATGAAAGTGAAAGAAAACTGGTCGAAAAAAAGGGAAGAACTCATCGAAAAAGCTGACGTACAATGGCCATTGATCAAAGACAAGCAGTGATGAAGCCGCAAACGCTCCGGAAATGGGCATGGGTGCTTCGGCTGGTGGCGGCCGGCATTATGTTACAGACGCTCTTTTTCAAGTTCTCTGCCGCGCCCGAGTCGGTTTACATCTTCTCGACGGTCGGTATGGAGCCGTGGGGACGTATATTTGTCGGCGTGTTTGAACTAATCGCTTCCGTTTTGATCCTCATTCCACGCACAACCGCATACGGATCATTGGTGGGCGTCGGCGTGATGACCGGCGCCGTCTTCATGCACCTGACGCGCCTGGGGATCGTCGTACAAAACGATTCCGGTAAGCTCTTCGCAATGGCGGTGATCGTACTCGCAGCCTGCCTGGTACTTACTTACTTGCACCGCAGCAGCATTTCGGGGCTGCGCATCCGCGAATGAAAGTCGTCAAAACAATGCCTCTTTCAAGCGGGCATTGTTTTTGAACATCACTACTAAAATCAACAGAATGAACAGGCAATTAACTGAATCATTGGAAGCGGTGCTGGCACAAATCGCCGCAATGCTCGATCCATTGACCGACGAACAATACAGGCGCTGCCTGCCCGTGCTATCCGGCGCTTCGATCGGCGAACACGTCCGCCATGTGATCGAATTCTTTATCGAACTTGATAGAGGATACGAGACGGGCGATGTAAATTACGATTCCAGAAGCAGGGACAAGTCCATAGAGCAACATCGCGGCGTGGCGCTGGCGAAGCTGCATCAGGTTCTGGCAAATCTGGATAGAGAAAATAAGACTTTGCTTTTCACAATGGAAACCGGCGTGCGAGTCACGACCAACTATGAACGCGAGCTGATTTACAACCAGGAACACGCCGTACATCATATGGCTTTGCTCAAAATCGGGGTCGGCACGCTTACGGCGTTTCAGCTGCCGGAAAACTTCGGAGTAGCAGATTCCACCATCCGTTACCGCCAGGCGCAATGTGCACAGTAACCTACATCCCCACCGCGAACGGGGCATTTCTGACCTCCAACCGCGATGAACGTACCGACCGATCGCCCGCCGAGCCGCCGGCCAACCGCCATGCCGGCGACACACTCACCTACCCGAGGGACGCCCACGCGGGCGGCACGTGGATCGCATTGAAAGGGCATAACAATGCTGCGGTGCTGCTGAACGGCGGCTTCAAAAACCATGTGCGCGAGCGCTCCTACCGGAAAAGCCGGGGTATCGTGATGCTGGAAATTATGGAAGCGACCGCTCCTGTCGAATGTTTTGCCAATATGCCGCTCAAAGGAATAGAGCCCTTTACCCTGATTCTCTTAACCCGCGGCACACTCCTGCGTTGCACATGGGATGGCAGCCGGAAACACCGCCACCACCTCGATCCCGCGCAGCCGCACATATGGGCATCCGCGACGTTGTACGGGCGCGAGGCGCAGGAGATGCGCGCGCAAAGCTTGCGGAGATGGTTTGGCAAAACCGCCATCAATGCCAGCAATATTCTGGATTTCCATCTTCAGGACGATATCCGGTTCAATCCGAGCCAGAGCTTTCATCCCAATCGCGCAACGATGGCGACTGTAAGCGTCACCTCTATCGATCTCGACAGCGAAGAACCCAGCGTCTATTACCACGATCTGCTTTCGGGAAAATCGACGGTTACCATCCGGCAACATGAACCAGTCAGCTCAATTTCCGCATTCGATAGCTTTGGCTGGAAGTTGAAACGCTTTCTGATACGCGCCCGGAGCTGGGAATACTGGCCTCTGGTATGCGTTTACCTGCCCATGGCACCACTATGGTTGTGGTTGAGTGTGAAAGCGCGGTCATTCTGTTTTTTCGGCGCGGCCAATCCGGGAATGAGGAACGCGGGTTTTGCCGGGGAAAGCAAACACAAAATTTACTCGCTGATGCCCTGGGGTTCATATCCTGAAACACTGCTCTGTAAAGCGGGATGTTCGCAGGAAAAAATGCAATTGCTGTTAGCAAGTGCCTCCATGAAATTGCCACTGATCGCCAAACCTGATATCGGCGAGCGGGGTAACCAGGTGAAGCTTTTGGAAACAACGGACGACCTCGATGCATACCGCCTTCGCAGCAGGGTTGATTTCCTGTTGCAACCGTACATCGATTATCCCAACGAAGTAGGGATCTTCTATCACCGAATGCCCGGCATTGATAACGGACAACTTTCAGGAATTGTCGGAAAAGAGCTTTTGAGCGTTACCGGCGACGGAAAATCCGATATAATGACCCTGATTATGAAAGACGAAAGGGCGATTTTGCAACTTCCGGCACTGCACAGGACGCTCGTCAATAAAATGGGCGAGATTCCCGCGGAAGGCGAAAACGTGCAGTTGGTCCCTTACGGCAATCATAGTCGCGGCGCTAAGTTCGTGGATCTGAGCCACCGCATTTCTCCGGCTTTGACGCGAATCATCGACCACATTTGCGGTTCGATACCCGGTTTTTACTTCGGAAGGCTCGATATCCGGTTCGAGAGTTGGGAAGGTCTTGAAGCGGGACGGCACTTTTCGGTCATTGAGCTTAACGGCGCAGCCAGTGAACCGACGCATATTTACGATCCCGGACATTCCATATTTTTTGCCTGGAAAGAAATTTACCGGCATTGGAAAATCCTTTGCCGGATTAGTATGGCAAATTCGCGCAATGGCGTTGAAGGGATGAGTTTCAAGAACGGACTTGAAATGGTTAGAGAGCATAACCTGCTCTTATCCTCAATGCAAAAGATATATTGATAGCTCCAGAGAGGATTTTGAATTGCGAGGATAACTTCAAATGAAGAGCTCGACCGCACGGGCGCCTGTGCGCCCGCATCCCGCGGCATTTTCGTTTAAAACTTGATCAAAACAAAGAACCCGGTATGCTACCCTACCATAATTGAACCGTCCGCCATATGTATCCTGCGATGGGCGCGCTGCGCGAAATCCTCGTCGTGCGTGACTACCAGAAAGGTTTGCTTTCTTTCGATGGCCAGTTCTTTAAAAAGTCCAAAAACCGTTGTGCTGTTTGCGCTATCCAGGTTTCCGGTCGGCTCATCGCCCATCACGATGAGCGGATCGTTGATCAGCGCCCTGGCAATTGCAACGCGTTGTTGCTGGCCCCCAGAAAGCAGGGCCGCACGTTTTAAAGCCTGGGTGTCCACATCCAACAGTTTCAATAGCTGCATAGCGCGCTGCTCTATGTGTTCCGCCGGATACTCCCCCAACTTGCGGGCCGGCAGCATGACGTTTTCAAGGGAGGTGAACTCGGGAAGAAGGTAGTGGAACTGGAAGACAAAGCCTATGTTCCTGTTTCGGAATGCGGCAAGCCAGCGGTTAGTTTTACCCTTCATCTGCTCCCCAGCAATCCTTATGCTGCCTTCAAAGTCGGTATCCATTGTCGAAAGAAGGTACAGTAACGTCGACTTGCCGCAACCAGACTTGCCGGTGATAGCTACAAATTCACCACGTTCCACCCGAAAACCCACGTCTTTTAGAACCTGGGCGCGGACCGGTTCATGAAAAAACTTATTAAGGCCCGATACTTCAAGTACATTCATAACACTATCCCCTAAGAATTGAAATCGGATCCATTTTTGCCGCTTTACGCGACGGGAGGTAGCCCGATAATGCCGTTGTTAAAATACCGAAAGTAAAACCGGTTACGTAATATACCGGCTTGAAGCTGACAGGCAGATGGTCCAGTGTGATCATTACATCGCTGTTAAACGGCACTTTGGAAACCGCATAAGATATCAAGAATCCAAACACCAGGCCCATTACCGCACCGACAATGCCGATCACAAGCGCTTGGGTCAAAAAGATGCCCCGCACATCTGCGTCCGAAAACCCGGTGGCTTTCAGAATGGCAATCTCCTTCATCTTTTCATAGATCATCATCGTCAGGATATTGAAGATCCCAAATCCCGCAACGAGCAAAATAGTACCTGCCACCCCGTAAACGATCATTTTCCGAAGTACGTCGCCTTCCAGCAGCGAAGCGTTGTCCTTTTTCCAGTCGGATCCCTCGTAGCCGTATCGGGCCCGCAACTCAGAGGACATCCCAGCAGCCAGCTCCTTATCGACAAGCTTGACTTTAATTTCAGTCAGGTAGGAAGCTGGCACCCCCAAAAGCCTTTGGACGGTTTTCAGGCTCGCATAGCATTGCTGTTTATCAATATCAGTAAGTCCTGTTTTAAAGATCCCCGCGACGGAAACGGCCGCACTTCCGCCTTTTTCGGTGGTGACAACAATTTGATCCCCTGTTTTTACATTCAACCTTCTGGCCAGACCAATACCCATCAATACGGAGTTGCTCTTAATTTCTGCTTCCTGAAAGCTACCCTCGATGAGCTTGCTCGACAGACCAAAGAGCTGGTCTTCCTTGTCGAGCTGCACACCATTGACTTTGCCGTTCAAGGAAGAAGAGCCAAGCCTGAAAAATACCTGGGCAGTGATCGCTCCGGACGCTGCCAGTACCCGCGGGTCTGCTTCAAGTTCGGTCAGCACCTGCTTGGCATCTTTCAGGTTCAGCAAAATATCTTTGGGCTTTTGGTGGTGAACTGCATTAACCATACCCGGGTAGCGTCTGTCCAAAAGCGATAGCTCGGCAATCTGTACTTCATTGTATAACCGAAGGTGCGGCGATTGCTGAAAGACGACGTCCTGGGTGTATTCATTAGTACCTTGGATGAAGCTGACCATGAAAATAAACACAGTAATACCAAATGCCACGCCAGCCGTCGCAACCAGGGTTTGACGTAATTTCGCTTTCATGTAAGTGCCGGCGATAGAGGCTGACAATGCCATATCTGTGAACAGCTTTTTCATTCCTGACCATTTTCGTAAACGATATCCCCTATACGAAGCCCGCTTCTAATCTCTACCCATTGGCCGCTCCGCACGCCTGCAACCACTTTTCGCTTGATCACCTTTCCCGCTGGCCCGGTAGTCCACACAGAATCTCCTGCCAACAAATACGCGCCGGGAATGGCCAACGCATCCTTCGTCTGACGGATCAGGATATTGGCTTCGACCGAAGATTGCGGAAAGAAACCGGCATCGTCCCGGACACTTGCTTCCACCTTGAAGCTCCGGTTCTCTTTCTGGACTACAGGTACTATTTTATCGACCACTGCCTTGAACTGTCTGCCCTCGAAGGCATCGGTCTCGAAAAGAATGTGTTGCCCAAGCCTCACCTTAGCAATGTCCCGTTCATCGATTAATAGTTCTAATTTGTAATGCGCGGCAGAGCCGACCAGCAACACCGGCTCGCCAGCCGAAGCCACGGAGCCTTCTGAGAGATAGACACTAAAAACTTTACCCGCAATGTTGCTTTTGAGCAGTTTGCTTTCTTTGGATTGATACAGCTGCGCAAGCTGGGCCCGTACCGCAAGCACTTTATCTTGCTGGTCATTTTGTAGCGCCTCATACTGGTACTGCAAATTTTTGTACTCGGCAAGACTGGCCTTTGCTTTCAAGGCTTGCTGCTCGGCCTGTTGCGCAGGCACTGCTTTTTCGTTGGCCAGTTCTTGATATTTGCGGGCTTCATTCAAATCCTGCTCATATTGTGCTTTGGCAAGGCTCGCCTTCTGGCGCAGCTCTAAGCCTCGGGCCGCGCTATCGGAAGCGCCTTCCTGCGCAAGCCGAAGCTGCCGGCTCAGAATCTCGATCTGCGCGTTTTGGCTGGGCTCGCCCAACACGGCCAGCACCTGGTCCTTCTTGACAGTGTCGCCCTGCCCGACCAGTACCCTCAGCAGGCGCTGATTAGATGTGGCTTTGACAAGCTCATACTCAGCCGGCATGACTTCACCGGAAGCATAAACCGCTTCGTTGACCATTCTTGTCGTCACAGTGAAGCTTTTAGGGGCTTTTTTGCAACTAATAAAAGCAGCAAGGACACTGATTAGGAGCATTTTTGTGTTTTTCATACCATCAATTGCCTTGTAGATATTCCAATTCGACCGCCTCGGTCAGTGCTTGCAGCCGCGCAGCCAGCCGCTCCCGCTGAACAACGGTAAGCTCGTCCTGTACCTGCTTCATCTGTATCATATCGATGATTCCTTTTTCCAGTTTTTTGCCGGCTAGCCTGACGTTTTGCTCGGCAAGCAACTGTTTATTTTCCAGCATTTCCATCTGCCGGCTGGCCCTGGAGTAGCGGAGTTTGGCAGCTAAAAATGACTTTGCTCCCGCAAGCGTATTTGCCTCTTTTTCCGCGAGTGCCAGTTGCACGTTGTACCTTTCCATTTTAAGCCGATAATGCATTTGCCTGATATCGAACAGCGGCACGGAAAATCGCACACCTACGTAGCCTGACGAAAACCATTTTGAACGGGTGATAAAATTGACTTCACTGCCAAAGCCAAGCCGGCTGTATCCACTAACTAATGTAAGCTTGGGGTAAAGCGACGACCGGGCCTGCAGTAGTGAGGCGTTTGCTGTCACCTCGGCCAGACTGTCCCTTACAAATCCGGGCAGTCTTTCCTGGCGAAAGTTCTTAACCAGGCCATCAAATCCCGAAATCGGCCCGGACGTATCAAGGGTGATGGTGTCAGATAGCGGATATCCCATCCAGAATTTGAGGTCTAACAGAGCCTGCTGATAGGATGCCTTCATCTGTTCGGCGTCATCGCCAAGACCTTCGAGCAGTGCCTGCGACTGGTTTACTGCTATCTGGTCGGTAAGGCCCTTCTCGAAGGTCATCCTGATCAACCGGTGGCTCTGTGCAAAATCTTTCGCGCGCGCTGCGGAAACGACTTCCTGCTCTGCTACAAGTACCGCATTATAAAACGCCATGCGGACATTTTTGGCAATGAGCTGTTGAGTCGACTGATATTCACTTTCCTTCAACTGCTGTTCCAGAATCGAAACCTTGATTTGCTGCCACCTCGAAGCATCAACCAATGGCATTTCCGCCTGCAATGCTGCATTTCCCATCCAAGGAGTGCCAAGCCGGACAGGGATAAAAGTTCCCTGCGGTTGGCCCGCCAGCTCTCCCGGAAAGACCTGCACCGGAATTTGCCAGTAATGGTCCAGCGAAGCGGTTGCTTCCATGGTCGGCAAAAGTCTGGCTTTCGAATCACCCGTCGCCGTCAAGGCGAGATCAGTTCCTTTGCGTTGAACAAGCAATTCTTTGTTATGCTTTTGGGCATAAACCAGACATCGTTCTAAGCTCCAACCCTGTTGAGCGTCCACCGGCTGGCCATAACCAATTAGCCAACTTACTAAAAGCAAAGCACATTTTCCGTTTATGTTCTTTAAGTTCATAATTAAAAGAACCAAAAGTAAAAAAAATTATCTATCTAATTCGATGGTCCGTTTCCAGCGATCCAATATAATTGGGAACTCGACCAAAAGCATTTTATAAAGCGTTGCTATCTCACCGATCTCCTTATCAAACTGGTCCTGAACGCCCCGAGCCTTTCTTACATCTTCAAGGATCGTAAAAAACTGTTGATAGCGGGCGGTCATCTCATGCTCATTGAACAGGCTCCGCATATTCACGAAGAAAAACCTGCGGCGCTTGCCGCCAGCAGTCCTGTATCCGACCATTCCGGTAGCAGTCAACATTTTAAGTGCATTGGACACCGCGCTCTTGCTGACCTGAAAGTATTCTACCATATCTTCAAAGACGGCACCTTCTTTTCCTTGCAAAAGCAGATATGTGAAAACCCTTGCCGCTACCGGAGTTAAGCCCATGTGCTCCAAGTGTCTGCTGTGCTGCTCAATCCTTTCTCTGTGTTGTTCCAAAATGCCGATGAATTATACAGCAGCAAGTAAATATAATTAGTTCTCAATTGCAAGAACCAATAAGCAATATTTGTCAAAGGAGAGATTTCCAACCGACTCCCCTTCTTTCCTCTAAAACATTCGCATGAAATGAAGGAGGATATTATCAAGGAAGACAATAGCCATGGCTGGATTGGCTTTGCCTGGAGTGCTTGGAGCACTCATATTGCCGACAACATACCGATGTATCTGGGTGCCAGGTGGAAGGATGAAATGTCGACAAGATCGCCATTTGTAGGTATGAGAATCCAGTATAGCACCAGAGGGCACGGCCAAGGCGTCCATGAAATCGATTTTATCGTATATGAGGTTCATGACATCCTGCGCCCCGGCCAGGTCCATCACTTACGGTTAGCAGCCAACAGCCGGGATATTTGCTGGAATTCGATAACTCATTTTACAAAGCCCACAGCCCGAGAGCAGAGGCCCGGTGGAAAAGGGCAACTTCCCAGAATTACCAACAAGTTGACCAAATCCATTTCAAAATGTTAAGCCATCCATATTTTACGCAGAGCAACACAACTTTCTTGATGTATTTAAGGTATCTCATCGCTGTGTTATGCGATATGTATCTCGTCACTTTAAGATAAAATGCGTAATCGGAAATGAAGCCTTAGTCGAGATTTTCGATCCGCATGTCCTTCACGATTTGGGCGGTAACAGCCTTTCCACTATCAAAAAGCGCTCTTTGAACCTCGAAAACTTTGACCTGTACGCTGTCCGGCTAAGCATTTAAACTTCTTACATCTTCCTTTTGCCCGATCTTTCTACCTGCGGCAATATTCCATTTCTCAGGTTCACATTCCCTTTTCATCGCAATTTCAAATCGTTGGCCGTCAACCGCTACACGCAAATAAATCAGACAAGTGCCTGATATATAACCTTTTGGCTTTTCAGATAGAATAGTAGTTTGAAATTCTTGTTTAACATCACAATTCCTATTTAGTGAATAAATCTAGGATTTGCTCGATTTACTCACCAAGATTATGCGAAAAAATGCATGTTTTGGTCGTTTTCAAAAACTCATAAACCCTGCAAATGATTGACTTGCAGGGTTTATGAGTTTTTGATTTTCTACCTAGTGCGCCCTACGGTACCAAAGTCGAACCTTTTGCTGGATGATTTGAGAAATTTGGCCGCGTTGTTTAAAGATAAATAGGAGCCAAAGAATATCGGACAGTTAATACAACTACCCGATTAAGATCAAATGTTCATCGTAGCCAAAGACGGCTTAATTGCCGACTACCAACTCGTCCAGCCGCCATCGACCAGCAGGTTTTGTCCGGTTATGAATGCCGATGCATCCGAAGCCATAAATACTACGGGCCCCTTGATATCCGCATCATCGGCGAACCGTCCCAAAGGGGTGAGTCGCTTGTAATTTTCAATAAATTCCTCCTTCCCTTCCAGCTGTGCTACGCCAGGCCCGTATCCCCCCGGACTGATGCAATTGGCCCGGATGTTGTATCTGCCGTAGAAATTGGCCAGCCATTTGGTGAAACCCACCATTCCCCATTTGTCGTAGGTATAATTGACCGGACTCGTCATTCCAGTCTGTCCGTAAACAGGGAAATGCGGCCCTACCGCGCCCTGGATCGACCCGATATTGATAATACTTCCTTTGCCGGCCGCCTTCATGGGTTCGATAACCGCCCGGGTCATGAGCATAAGCCCGGTCGCATTGACGCGCTGGGCTGCTTCCCAGCCGGTAACCTCAATGTCTTCCAGGTTCTGAAATCCCTCTCTCGAAACGGCGTTGTTGACGAGGATATCTATACGTCCGAACATGCCCAGGACATTTTTAACAAGTGCCCGGATCGAGGACTCTTCTTCCAGGTCCACGGACATGGCCGTTGCCAGAAGGCCCCGGGCGGACAACCCGGACGCCAAGCTTTCGCATGTGCTCACGTTGCGCGAGGCAATGACTACCTGAGCGCCTGCTTCCGCGAGAGCGGTGGATATGGGCGTACCAAAAAAACCGGCCCCTCCCGTAACGATCGCCACTTTGCCGGTCAAACTAAATAACTGGTTCATCATTTGATTAAATTTCCCATCTTCCCGGCGTAAGAATTTCGTCGGAGATGGCTGTAAACAACTGAGTAAATTCGTTTCTGAGCGATGCAGGGATCTCCGGAGCGCCGAGCAACTTTACATTCTCGGCCAGCTGTGCGGGAGTAACCGCCCCCACCACGATGCTATCGATCCCCGGCAGGTCCCTGACGTAAGAAAACGCCAGGCCCGCGACATCTGCCGGATATTCTTTGGCAAAAGCATGAAGCTGTTTCAAAAAAGGGATGGCTGGTTTTAGATTGCCATTGATTTGTCTGGGATCCAAAAAAAACAATCCCTGCAGGAACACACTCCGTGCAAAAACCAGCTTCTGCGCCTGGGCAAGACGCGACAATGCCCCCGAAACGACCAGTCGCTGATCCAAGATGTTGACCGGCACCTGTATCGCTTCAACAAGCGGCTCCGACAGACAAAATGCGACATCTGCCGGCTCATACACCGACACACCGCCTATATCGATCAACTCCTGCTCCCGGAGCCGCGAAATGATCACCGGCAGCACTCCCGCGATTGCATCTATCGGCTCTTCCCCCTTGTGCAGCAGACAGACGGGCAGCTTACTGATACCCAGGCGTTCTATTGACGTCCTGACGCTAGCTTCTACCGATTTCCAGGCCCTTTCCAATGCGCCCGCATCCTGTGGGGCTATCTTGAACTTGGAAACCATATTCAGATCCGCCCCCTCGCAGGTGGCCGAAAACCGGCCCAACACCGCCTCGGAGGCGCCATATTGCCGCGCGGTGTCGAAAGTGGTAATCCCTGCGTCCACTGCGGTACGCAATATATCCAGGGCATCCCGGTCATCGGGCATTCCTTGCGAATTGGATATCCCGTAAGGCATCCCTAACTGAACGGTCCCCAACGTGAGCTGGGAAAACCGGTATCCTTTAAATGTGATTGTTTTCATGAATCGGTTCTTCCGAAAATCAATAAGCTGTTAATAAACCCCGGTAATAGCCGGAGTTCTGATACCGGGCTTGATCTCCCCGCTTATATAAAACCACTGGTTTTGCCAATGCACCACCGGCAGCGTAACACGGGCCGGAATATGCTGCTGCCGACCCGCAAACTCCCAGGAATCGGTATCGGGGAAGTAGTACAACAGATCGTTGGTAATCCCGGGGTGCGAGGACGGTGTCTTGTATTGCGCCGTCACGGCATCGACTCCTCCCCAGAACAGAAACCGGTCGCCCTTTATCACCGGCAGCACAGCGCCGCCAGCCGACATACCCCTTGGCATTGCCGCAAGTTTTGCCCAATGCGCGCTTCGCCGTGCGGCCAAATGCTGAATGCTCAGTCGGTAACCGTCCTGATGAATCAACCTGTATGAATTTCCTTTGGAATTAACAGCTGTCGCCTCGCCGCTGAACATATAAAAAGCACCGTCGAATGTTGCGCAAACCGGGAAAATGCGCCCGGGTCCGGGCCAGGCCTCCATTTCGGCCCAGCCGCTTTCAATATCCTGCAAGTCGAGCACCAGGCATTTATTAAGTCCCGGACCTGTGGGTGAAACATTTCCTCCGACCAAGATCAAAAGGTCGTCGAGTACTGTGCCGGACATATTAGCCAGGGAAAAAGGCAGTGAAGGATACTGATGCTGCACCAGGGCGCTGCCGTCCCATTCATACCCGATCACCCGGCTCAAATGCTCGCGGGCATTACTGCCCCCGATTAGAATTACCTGCTCGCGATAGGAAACCGAAACGCCGTAGCCGGCAGCGGTATCCATTTTCTGTGGCAGCTTTTTCCAGCTACCGCCTTGTTGGAGCAGGTAAATCCCATCATACCATTTCTTGATGCCTCCTTCCCAGGGGTATCCGTCCGGGAAATTCGCACCGCCCATACAGAGCAGCGTGCCATGGCTCACGCCCGCATACATGCCCGCAAACCCGCGCTCGTCAGGCAAATCGGGCAATCCACTCCATTTCAATGCGGTTTGTGCAACCGCCGCTTCAACTACCATCATCATTACAACAATTGAGAAATATTTCATAAAAGCTATCATAGCACACCTTCGAAATCGACAGTCATCATCAGCACGGCTCCCGGCCCGGGCTCCGCATAGCCACCGGTAATCAAAACCGATTTCCGATGCCGGTAATCGGAAACAAAACACAAGTTACTGGTAAGGGGTAGCGCCGTATCCAGACTTGCCAGTAACGTTCCCTCAGGCGAAAGTACCTGAATGGCGTGCATGCCATAATGGGCCACCCACACGCGCCCCTGCCCATCGACTGCCAGTCCGTCGGGTAGATTATCGACCGGCCTGCCCGAGCAATGTCCGGGCAGTGCCGCCCAAACCCATGACAGCGATACCTTTTTTTCGTTCAGCGAAATAGCCCGTATCCTGTTCTGATAACTTTCCGCGACATAGAGCAGCGAATGATCCGGCGACAATGCGAGTCCATTCGGATAATCCAGGCCGGCAGCTATGCATTGCTGTGACCCGTCTTTTCCCAGTTTGAAAACCCTGCCGGTCTCGCGTACGGAATCGGTAAAAAACACATTGCCGTCACGATCTTCGATCAGGTCGTTCGGGCAATGAACGGTAAGCCCGGCGCATTGTCGGTTGAGCAACTCTCCGGTCCGACTTCCTGTATGATCAAATTGTACAATATTGCCCTCCGCACTATCACACACCAAATGGGAGCCCCTTGCAGTGATAAGCTGGCCATTCGGGCAGCTGGCTTCGGCCCATGCTACCGGGGTTTCGCCCGGCCGCATCCACCATATCTGACCGCCGCCCAATGTCGTAAAAAACAAATTTCCAGCGTCATCCACACAAGGGCCCTCCGTATAGAAAGGCAAATCCAGTAGTTTTACCGTCGTGCTGTGAAGTTTCATAGAATGTCAGACATGTTCTTCAAAAGGAAACAGAGGGACCTTTCGGTTTTTGTATTCAAAAAGAGTCATATCGGCCTGCGTCACCCCCGGCGTATCGACCTGAATAATCGACGGGCAAACATCGCTATACGCAGCAATAGGTGCATTGACCCCTTTGGCCACAATTCCCCGGAATGCATTCGGATCCAGACCCAAAGCCGTTAGCTGCCGCAGGCTGTACGGCGGAGTACGCCTGGTGGTGAGCATCACCGTATTGCCGCTCAGTGTATTTACCACCGCCGTAGGGCCCATATCATAATGAACAAACCCGCCATGCCGCGGGGTATCCTCCTTAAAGCGGCCATCGGACAACGCAATTACTTCAACGCTGGTTTGAAAGCCGTTTTTTCCACCCAGCGCAAGAGAGATAATCGTTCCGGCCTCTGCTTCCCGGCATTGTGCAACGCTTTCCGGATCGTGCAAGCAAATAAAAAAGCCCGAAAATCCACCTGCTTCCAGTTGTTCGAGGATCAAAGTGCTGTTGCCCGGCGCTCCTCCTCCGATGTTGTCACCCATATCCAGCAGCAATGCAGGTTGCGGGTGTTGTTCGAAACCTGCCAATACGGCCTGTATGCCCGATTTCCTGCCGTTAAATGCCTGTTTTTGGCTCAATAAAAAGTCCGAAAGCGTCGATGCAGCTTCCTGTGCCTGGCCGGCCGCAGCCGATGAATACTGGCGGTCCGCGATTGCGATGAATCCCGATCCCATTTCATAGACATCCGCATAAGGAAAGCCCAATAACACGCTTACCGAAACCAGCCCGAAACGCTGTTGCAACGCTTGTCCAAGCGCATAAAGCCCCAGGCAAGGCTGATTTGAAGTAAACTGCTGCTCGATACTGATGGCCACAGGCGGTTTAACCAACAGCTGTACCGGCGAAATTTCTTCCCGTAAGGTGCCGACCAGCAGCCGGGCGGCCGCAATGCCGGTCTGTTTCTGATCCACATGGGGGTTGGTAGCATAGGCGATCAGGCCATTAGTTGCATCAACCATCGCCTGGCTTACATTGGCATGAGGGTCCAGTGTACCGATGACTGGCACCCCGTCTCCCAGTTTTTGTCTCAGCACCGACAACCAATGCCCATCCATATCCGGGTAAGCCTCGGCCACGCCGGCGCCGTGCGGCGCGACCAGGCAGGCATCCAGCCGTCCCGCCTCATCCAGAAGCTGCATCATGCGATCCAGCAATTGTTCATAGCAATCCCGGGTGATCAGTCCTCCCGGTGTGGCCATAGCATAGAATATCGGAACCAGTTCCATATCCGGGGCGCTGTCTATCACCTCGATCAATCCGCTGATCTCATGATTGGCTCCCTGGTATTCATCCCTGATCCGGCTTGATTCCAGCCAGTATCCGTCGTAAAAATCGGCCAGGGTCGTCGCGGACTCGATAAACGTATTGGTTTCATGATAGATCCCCAGCAATCCCACACGCCGGGGAGCGAGCTGAAAATCAGGTCTCTGCGGTGCTGATTCACGCATGATCGGGTTATTTACCTAAATAAATGACGGCATCGACCTCAAATTTGAGCAGGTCTCCCAGGCACCCTATCAGGGTTGTGCGTGCAGGGAACGGCTCCCTGAAGTATTCCCGGTAAATGGCATTAAAACTGGCCAGGTCCTGCTGCCGGCCGACGTAATTTCTCACCTGCACCGCATCGTCAAGTGTTGCTCCCGCCGCCTCGACGATCCTTTTCAGGTTATCAAAGGATCTGCGGCATTCGCCCTCAAAAGTGTCGTTGACGATCTGGCCCTGATCGTCGACGCTGGCCTGACCTGACACGAAAAGGTATTCACCCGAGACGATCCCCGGAGAAAAAGGTAAATGGCTCAGCGGGACCGGCCCGGTAACAACGTGTTTCGTTTTCATAATACACCAAATTTCTGATATGCTTCTACCGCCTTCATTCCGTCTCTGATCGCATCGCGGGTGACATTCTCCGCAGAAACTTTTTCGAGCGCTGCTGCCAGCACCTGTGCTTCCACGTGCTGCGGTACTACCACAATCCCGTCCTGATCAGCCATGACCAGATCGCCAGGCACAAATTTCACCCCGTCGATCTCCACGACCACATCCAAGTCAACTACTTTCTGACGGTTCTGGCTGTCGTAAGGGTTTTTACCGGTCGCAAACACAGGGAATCCCATGGTCGTCATTTTACCAATGTCACGTACCGAACCATGAACGATTACTCCCACGCAACCGGCGTTGCGCGCCGCCGTAGAAAGCAGTTCGCCCCAGATACCTGACCGGTTGGAGCCGCCAGCCGCGCAGATCAGCACATCACCCGACCGGCATGAATCGACCGCCTGCAATTCGAGCTCATATGGATTAGGATCCTGATGGTACATATCCGCCCAGAGCGTGGTCTTGCAACGGCCCATCAGCTTTTCGGTACCGGTATAGGCGAAAAAAGGCATCCGGGTAGCCTGCCGGGTAAATCCCAGCTGGTCGAGCACGTCGGCAAGCACAGCCACGTACAATTTGTCTTTCAGTTCTTCAAGATTCATTTTTTAATTTGATTTAATACCTGATTTTCAACGGGATCCGTCCTGATATATCTTAAAACCACCGCACACACCAGCATCACACCCGCCGCAACCTTGAACATGGCTGACAGGGCGACATCGGCGTCGCGCAGCATTCCTCCCGCGTAAATCCCCAGCCCGCCCACAATGCAGCTGAACATATTGAGAATTCCGTACGCGGTCGCCCGGTAGCGTGCATCGACGATCGTACTCAGGATAGGCATCATGTTGGCGTCCGTAAAAGTGCGTGTGAGTGCATACAACATGAAACAGCCAATCGCCACCGACAGTACGGCCGTATTACTGGCCAGAAAAATAGCCGGGGCTCCGATCAGCAAACCATACAGGGGCACCAGCACGCGCGCGCGGGGATTATGCCTGCTCCACCGGTCGGCGAGAAAACCACCCAGTAGTACGCCCGTCAGCGACGCGGTGTGAAAATACCCTGTCGAATACACCCCCGCCATGCTCTGCGACAATGAGAAATGCTCCTTAAAGTAGGTCGGCAGCCATCCCACCACCACCCAGCCGACAATGCTGATCAATCCCCAGTACAGGATCGCAAACAGATACGACCGTGTTCTGAGCAACTTGCCGATCGCTCCTGCAAAACCCGAGGGGCCATCCGGGCCCGTGTCTGATTTTCGAACGGGTATTTGAGGATCACGCAGCGTAATTGCCAGCAGGATCGCGTAAACGATGCCGAAACCGCCGAAGACCTTGAATGCGAAATTCCAGGAATGGTTTTCGGCAAGCCACCCACCGATAAAACCCAGGCTCTGGCCAAACATTACCCCGCCCATATGAATACCCGTGGCCAGCGATTTGGTCTTTTCCGGGTGATAATCCATGATCAGGGCCAATGCCGCGGGAATGTAACACGCCTCGCTGACACCCATCAAAGCCCTGGTGGCAAGCAGTTGTTCGAAAGTAACGGCCTGCGAGGTGAGCCAGGTGACCAATGACCACACCAGCAAGCTGACGATGATTACCCTGCTCCGGCTGAAACGATCGGCCAGAAAACCCGCAACAGGACTAAGCAGGCCATATACCCAGAGGAAAACGGAGGTAAGCAGCCCGAACTGGGTCTCCGACATCGGAATCGCTGCCACAATTGAGCTGCGCATGGTGGTGATCATCATTCTGTCGAGGTAGTTGAGACAACCTACCAAGCAGAGCATACCAACCACCAGCCAGGCATATAAAGCCGGCTTGTCTTCCAGAAAGGGTTTTACGATCTTCATGAACCGTGGGTTTGCGGGGGTATTTTTGGTAAAAAACTGGCGAAGTCCGAGTTGAATTAGCTGACAGGCGTATAGAAACTCTCTATTTCCTCCATCATCTCAACGATCCGATCGTCAGTCCATGGAAGGGGCTTGGCCAGCAGGGGCGGTTTAGGTTCGCCAATGACGATGTTGTAGCGTAAATACATGGCTCGATTAAAAAAAGACCAGATGACCGGAATAATGGTCTCGATAAACTTCTGAAAAGTCAGCATATATTCCATCGCATGCATAGTCTCTCCGGCCAGGAACGACTCTCTGATGTATTTGCAGGTCGGGCCGAACAGATTGTAGCTCGTGCCGATTGCTCCCACCGTACCACACAGCGCCGCCTGGCACATCAGCTCATCAGCCCCGCTGAACAGTTCCCATTGCCTCCCTGCCCTATTCTTAATTGTACTGATTTCCAACATCTTGTCAGTTGTCAGTTTCATCCCATGTACCTGTGGCAAGGTCAGAAGCCGGTCAATTACCTGCATATTGGCCGCGTTGCCGATCTGATAAGGGAAAAAAGGCACGTCGGTAGCTTGCGCGATACGCCGGTAATGCTCAAAGGCCATATCGGCCGAAGCACCATAGTAAATCGGGCCAACAGCTGAAATACCATCGGCGCCATGTTCGGCTGCGTGCCGTGCCAGGCGAATGGATTCTTCCGTATTGAGGGCACCCACTTGCACCATCACCGGAATACGTTTCCCGGCTATTTCCAGCGTCAACCGGGCAATCTGTTTGCGTTCTTCCTCTGAAAAAAGGAAACCCTGCCCTGTCGAACCCAGCAGATACAATCCGTCCACCTTTTGGGCGATCAACAGTTCGACGAGCTTTTCGAGCTCCCTCGGGTTAAGGCTTCCGTCCGGATTCACCGGTGTAAAAAGCGCGGGCCACAGGCCCTGGAAAATAGAACTTTGCTCACGCATAATCTTGATTAAAAAAGAGTTTGAATTGTTTTTATCCATTGATGTGACGGCATCATGTCCGTCGGAGGGAGTTGAAAACGCTGGTCGACAGCGTTCATATCTTTAAAGCCGCTGCCGGTTATCAGGCATACCACCGGGTGGCTTTTGTCCACTTCATTTTGTCTGAGGGCATTCTCCAACCCTGCCACCGCCACCGCGCCGGCTGGCTCGCAAAAAATGCCCTCTTTTTGTGCCAATGCCCGTTGCCAGCCAAACACCTGCTCATCGCTGACACTATGTCCATTGCCGCCCGACCGCCGGCAATACCCGATTACCGCATCCCCGTCGATAACGCTGGCAACCTGCAATCCACTGACCGCCGTTGTGGACGCCTTCACTGGTACTGCCGCGCTGCCGCCATTTCGCAGCACACTCACGATCGTATCATTCCCTTCCGGCTGCACGCAATGCACCGCGAAGCCTATGCCAACCTGCTCCGCTCCTCGGCAGACCGCCAGCGTGAGTCCTCCCCCACCGGCGGGCACAAAAATCTGCGCATTGGCCGGCAGCACTTCGGCTATCTCAGCGATGATTGTTTCGACTCCGCTCATCGCGGACGGACAATACCGGTAGGCACTAATCGGGAGAGGAAGGTTATGCAAGCGGCAAAGTGCTTCCAATTGGTCAAAAACGAAGGTGGTAGTCTGCGGATCTTTGCCGAAGTCTTTCACCATAACAACTTCCGCCCCGTAAAGCTGCATTTGTCTTACCTTCTGAACCGGCGCCCCGTCCACCGCGACGATCACGCAACGGATACCCGCGGCCGCACAGTAGGCACTGAGCGCGGCACCGGTGTTCCCACTCGACGTCGCAATGCACACTTTTTGTCCGCGCATATTCATCTCCGAAACGAGCACGGCCGCAAACCGGTCCTTGTACGAACCAGTCGGATTAAGGTTTTCCAGTTTGAAATACAATGCATCCAGGCCCAGAGCGGCCCCGATACTTCGCGAACGTACCAAAGGGGTTTCGGCCTCACCGAGCAAAACCCGGTTTTCTGCTGCCAACTGCGGCAATAGCGCGCCATGTCTCCAGATGTTTTTCAAAATTGATCAGGGAATTGATTTCGTTTTACACTATACCCGCTGAAATTGGGTTTAAAACCGCCGTCAACGACCAACATCGTTCCGGTAATATAGGAGGCTCCTTCTGAGCTCAGCCAGCATATTGCCGCAGCGATTTCCTCAGGGTTCGCACCTCGTCCCAGCGGCACGCTGTCATTAACCGCGTCGATCAAACGCCCGCTTACGTCATCGCCTCCGGGATCACGGTAATCATGGCTCAATGCAGTCTGCACATAACCCGGGCTTACACCTACCACCCTGATCCCGCTGCGCCCGTAAGTGACAGCCAGCTCGGCGGTCAGGCTATCGAGCGCGCCCTTGGCGGCAATATAGGCCGGGGAGGTGCCGGCAGGCCGGTCGGCCATCATACTCGACACGTTCACAATCACAGCCGGTCGTTTTAATACCTCCATCCGCGTCGCCACCGCCCGTGAGAGGAACGCCGGCACCGTGAGACAGATCCGAATCGTTTTCTCCCAGGTCTCGACCGGGATTGTCCGCATAGTTTCGATCGTCCGCCAGGCTGCGTTATTCACCAGGACATCCACGGTCCCCCATTTAGCAAAAGCATTCTCTATCAGCTCATCCCAAAAACCGGTTTCACCCAAATCGCCCGCAACCGATAAAATTGGCTGATTATGCAATGTCTTCAACTCCTTTTCCAGCGCTGACAATCGCGACGGATCTATATCGGTCAACACGAGCTTGCAGCCCGTTGAGGCAAACGCACTGGCTGTCGCGCGGCCAATCCCACCGGTAGCCCCGGTAATCAAAACCACCTGGTCCCTATTCATAAATCGTATGTTTTCCTCTTTGCGTAATGGGCAAAATGCCCCCCAGCGCGTCGCCGGCTTTTACTTTCACGATAGCCCTTTTGAGAAAGACAATTCCCGCGAGCTCGGCATAAACCGGATGGCAGGAGCCGGACACCGGATCAAAGAGGCGTCCAAAACATTGGCCTGCACTGACCATTTCTCCCAATGCCACTTCACTCATCAATATCCCGCCGGCAGCCGAAGGCATTTTCCCCTGAAGGTAACCACTGTCGACCCGGTGATCTTCCAGCCAATACGGCTCGGGAAACCTGATTACCTCTCCATCCATCATCCCCAAAAACCTGAGCAGGTTTATCACCCCGGCCACATAGGCATCAACCACTTGCTGGCGAAACCCGGTCCCGCCGCCAAATTCAAGGTAAATGGCCGGAACGTTTGCATCCCGTGCGACCGACAAGGTTCGTCCCTGCGGCCGGTAATCCGTGCCCCAGATCAACGGCATATCGAAGCAGCGGGCCATTTGCCGCTGCACATCCAGTACATTTTCATCAGGATGCAGCATATATCCTGCCAATGGGTGGATCTCGTAGGCCAATCCGCCGGTGTGCATATCCACATAGTAATCAGCCTGTTCTACCATTGTACTGATCCGGGCGGCATAAGCTTCCGACACCGACCCGTTGTGGCTGCCCGGGCAAATCCGGGCCAAATCCAGCCCGTCGCTCCCCTGCCGTGTCCCATTCGCGTAAGCGTCGGGATTTGCCACCGTGACCACGGTGACCTGGCCGCGCATTAGCATCGCCGGTAAAATTGCAGCAAGCCTGTCTGCCGCCGCCATAGGCTCGTATTCGTCGCCATGCACGCCGGCGGAAATCAGTACGGCGGGGCCTTGCTGTTTCGCGGCAATTACAGTGGTCAGTGCATTTTCAGTGCTCTCCTTCATAGTAGGCTCCCCCACAGCTGGGTTGGACTGCGTCAAAAATATCCAGCGTTTTAAAAAGCGTTGCAGCAAGGTGCTGGTGCCCGCTGTGATTGGGATGCAGCGGGTCGTTTAGCCACTCGCGATGAACTGTTTCCGCTGACCGGCTCGCGATCTCCGAATTCCATTCGGCATGATGATCCGCCAGGATTGCATTTTCCCGTCCGGCCACCTTTCTGATCACTGCCACATATTCGGGAAGCGATGCGCGCTCGGGCGCCTTTTCGGCGATAATCGGGTTGGGCGTATGTAGGATCGGTACGGCATTCATTGCCCGGACCTGCGCTACTATTGCTATCATATTCGTTTCAAAGTCCGCCAGGGTTACCTGATTACGGGCGCAGTCGTTGGTCCCCAGCATAACCGATACCACCCCCGGCCTGAATTGCTCCACGCGCCAATCCATGTCACTCAGAACATGACGAGTGGTATGTCCGCTCATCCCGGTGTTGACTACAATGTCACCTACCCGCGCCAGTTCCCACCGGATACGTTCCGCGAAAATTTCGGGATAGCTCCGATGCCCGTGGGTATGTTTGGCTCCCTGGGTAATGCTGTCGCCGGTAAAAACCCAGACACCACGTGTTTTGCCGCTCAGCAAAGCCGCTATTTTTTCCAGATCCTCTTCTACCGAGGCTGCATTCCTGCTGCCCCGCGTATTCGCGGTCGCCCATGTGGGTAGCACTCCCGTGAACGTACCAGCCAGCGCACGCAGCAGAAAAAATCTTCGTGAGCGATGATGACTCTCTTTCATGTGGCCGCTTACTGGTACAACCATTTTTGCGAAAACCGCTTTACATTGGTCACCGACAAATGCGTTTTCTTTTCCTGGCTTCCGGCGCAATACCCCAGCAATACATCGTTTTTGGTGAAATGGATTGCGATGTAACAGTACCAGCCGTCGGGGTCGGCTTCGATATTCCGGGCATTGATCCAGGTTTTACCATCGTCTTTGGAAATAGCCACCGTCAGCGGCGTGCGCTTATCTTTCGTCTGGGGTTGGCTCCCGTCGTTGTTGTTCCATACCAGCAGCAGATCCGACGTGCCGGGAATCCTTTTGATAGACGCCGGCGACAGCGGCGAAGCGATGTTGCTAGCCTCGATATGCGACCAGCTGGCGCCCCCATCGGACGAATAGGACAATTGCTGCACACCACCGCTGGCACGAATGAACATCATAATTCGGCCGTCCTTCAATTCGATCAGCCCCGGCTCCTGGGTGATAATCTGAGAATTGTTAGGCACCGCCAGAGACGACTTCCAGGTGGCTCCCTGGTCATCGGAATAGTAGCTGTACAGCGTGGCCTGATTCTGCCATTTGCCGTCGATGGCCCGGTGCAGCGCGACAGCCATCATCAGCCGGCCATCTTGCAGCTGGATCACCCGGCTGTTGTTCAGCACGAAATAGCCCTTCTTGTCGGTAATGCAAGGCACAGGAGCGCTCCACGTCTTACCTTCGTCGGCCGAAGTCCTCATCTGGGGAATACAGTCGGTCTCCGAGTTCTTTTTCAAATAAAACAGGGCAATTTTCCCATTTTTCAACCTGAGAAGCGATACCGACATGACATTCATCTCCCCTTCTCGCTCTACAATCAACCTGTCGGCCGGAGTCCATGTTTTACCACCGTCGCGGGACAACCTTCCAGCCAGGTAGGCAGGTGCGTGGTCGCTGGTGGAACTGCCGGTGTAACGGCTGTATATAAAGAGGATATCACCGTTTTTCAGCGTGATAAAATCCCCTTCACTGTTTCGCGGGTTATCCGGGGCGGGATTGAGCTGCAATGCGAGCTGCGGCTCGCCGGCTAATGGCCTTTGGGCGTAAATACCGGATGTAACAAGCAGGAACACAAAAGCAGTAAGAATTAATTGTTTCATGAGGTTAAGAGTTTAATTCAGCAATGATCTGATCAGTAGCCCGGGTTTTGTTTGACCTGGGGTTCGAGGCTTAATGTAGCCTCCGAAATGGGGAAAAGCAGCAGGTAATCCTTGCCGGTACGGTCCTTCAAGGAGGGTATTTTTTCGAACGCTTTCCCAAAACGCACCAGGTCCCACCATCTTTTTCCTTCAAAAACTAGTTCGAAAAGACGCTCCTGAAGAATGGCTTCGTCGTTGACCTGCTTGCTGCCGCTTACAAATACGTGCTGTTTGTAGGCGGCGCCATAGGCCCTCTCCCGCACCTTGTTAATTTCGGCGGACGGGTCCTGCCCCAGCGCGTTCTTTGCTTCCGCCTTCATCAGTAGCAGGTCCGCATACCGGTAGAGGATCACATCGTCAAGGAATAGCCGAACGCCGGAGTTGACAAAACCATTGAACTTCACGGCTAGCGATCCGACAAATTTCGGGGCGCCCGAAGCGGAGGTGTAGACCTCGATAAAAGAGGCTTTCTTCCGGCTATCGTCCGGGGTAAACTGGCTCCGGATCGTCGCCGACGGTGCCCAGTAATTCTGTCCGGCGGGTAGGCCGATCGCCGCTTTGGTTTCCGCATCCAGGTCGGAGGGTAAAAACGCTTGCGGGAAGTACATCAGGCTGTAATGGTTATCGGTCACTTCGATGTCTTTGAAACGTACTGCCATCAGAATCTCCTTATTGCCTTTGTTGGTATAATCAAAAATGTCTTCGAACTTGGGGAGCAGGCTTACATCTGCTTTTTCAGCCTCTGTGATGGCCGTCAGCGCGGTATTGAAATCGGCCTCGCCCCCGCTGAGCCTCCTCGCGGTCCAGAGAAATATGTCCGCTTTCAAGGCATTTAAAGCCGGCTTCGACCAGAACTGCCGTCCTTGCGCCAGCGCATTGGATTCACCAAAAAGCTGCGCAGCCCTGGCAATATCCTCCTTGATAAGAGAGAAAATCTCAGCTATCGGTGTGCGGGGCTTCTGAATGGAGGCCGGGTCGTAACCCTCGGTCGGCTCGGTCACCAACGGCAAGTCGCCCCAGGTCTTGGCCATGGTGAAGTAGGTAAATGCCCGCATGGCGTACGCCTGGGCGAGGACATTGTTTTTAGCCGCCTCGGAAGTAAAAGCGATTTTCGGCACATATTTCAGGATCAGGTTGGCCTGATGGACAATGTAATACATCCCCAACCAGTTAGGTCCGGCCGTGGTCACGTCCAGGCTGTTGTCGTGGTAACGCTCCCGGCCACCGGAGCCCTGTACTCCCAGCCCCATCACCTCGCTACGGCCTTCGCCCCACAGGTACAGGTTTTCCGACGCCTGTCTTCTCAAAAGCACATACAGGCCGTTCAAGGCGCCATTGGCATCGTTTTCCGATTTCCAGTACGAGGCTTCCGTGATCACGCTCACAGGGGCGACATCGAGGTTTTCGGTGCAGGATTGGTTCACCCCGGCACATAACAGTACCAGGCAGGCCAGCATTTTATATCTTATCTTCATCTGAATCGTCGTTATGGTTTTACAGTGAAATATTCAAGCCGAGAATAATGGAGCGGGGTATCGGGTACCTTCCCCTGTCGACTCCCCCTTCCTCGGGGTTCAACCCCTTGTAACCCGTGAAGTAGTGCAGGTTATTGGCCGTCACATTCAGCCGTAAACCGTTGATCCTAGCCCTGTTTAAGATCGATTTGGGGATGCTGTACGCCAGGGTAAGCTCCCGTACGGCAAGGTAATCGCCCTTTTCATAGTACATCGAATTTCCTCCGCCGATACCACCGCGGTACAGGTTGTTTTGTACCTGCTGATCGGCCCAGTAAAACCGGGGAATATCCGTAATGTCACCAGGCTTCTGCCACGACCTTTTCACATCCGAAAGCAACCCTATTTCGCCCTGAAACTGGCCGATCATTTGTGCCCTGGGGTAATTCTGGATTGTGTGGCCGGTCGTGTAGTCCATCCGCAGCAACAGGCTGATTCCCTTGTACTCCAAAGAATTGGTAAAACCTCCCGTCCAGATCGGATAAGGATTTCCGACATATACCCTGTCCTTTTCGTCGATCACCTTATTTTGATCCGCATCCAGCCAGTTCACATCTCCTCCGTATTTGGTCTTATTGGCGCCCGTCACTAGGTTGTCGACCGGCCCGGCCGCCGCCTCCTCGTCGGTGGCGTAGATGCTCAATTGCTTATAGGTATACATGTCGCCGATCCGGCCGCCCTCCTGCAAGCCGCCCATCCAGGCATAGCCATTGGTTGCCGGGTTCCAGACGTAGACACCCCCGATACGGTTGTTTTCAATGCCGTTATAAGGCAGGCTGAGGATCTTATGTTTGGTCTGCGCCGCATTGAAGGAGACATTCCAGTTGACAGCGCTGCTGGCCGGAAGCACACGAGCGCTCAATTCGAGCTCTATACCTTTGTTTTCCAGACTTCCGAGGTTGGTGAGTACACTCGAAAACCCGGTCGACATCGGAAGGCTCAGCGAGGTAAGCAGGTTATCCGTAACTCTGCGGTAATAGTCCAAAAGCAAACTGATCCTGTTTCCGAACAGGCCGACATCGGCGCCTACATCAAATGTCTTCGAACGTTCCCATTTCAGATCTGAATTGGAAATGGTCGTATTAAGTACCGCTGCATTGGTCGAGTACTGGTTGCCGACGCCATAATTCCCTTGCGCGGTAAAATCGCCCAGGCCGCTGATATTACCATTCACGCCATAGCTCGCCCGCAATTTCACACGCAGGAGATTTTCGGGCAGCACCTTCCAGAATTCTTCGCGATGCAGGTTCCAGCCGACAGACACGCCCGGAAAAACACCCCATTGGTTGTTGCGCCCAAGGTTGGAGGCCCCGTCGTAGCGCGCGCTGAGCGATACCAGGTATTTCTGGTCGAAATCATAGTTAATCCTCGAAAAATAGCCGATCAGTACCTGACTACTCTCAGACCCGCCAACCGCAACCGGCTCAGCCGAAGCATTCAGGGTAGGTACCAGATCGGACGCTGCCTTTCTGCCGGTCGCGCTCAGGCCTGTGGCAATGCGGTTGAAATAAGAAATACCTGCCTTTGCTTCCAGATTGTGCTTGCCTGCCAGTGTTTTGGCATAGGTCAGCACACCATCTGCCTGGTACTGCTCGGTTTTATCAAAAGAACCCGTGGCATTGCGTGTATCCACGTACAAGCCCGGCCCATTAAAAAATGCTTCCTGGAACGACCGCGCCTCGATGGTGGATTTAAACAACGACAGCTGCGGGTCGAAGGAAAGTCCAGGCAAAATATCCCAGTGTGAGCCGATCGCCAGCGTCAGGTTATCACGGTTGTTCTTGGCTTTGATTTTGTTGAGCTGATACACCGGGTTCCCGATGCTCTGGCCAGTCCCGGGCGCGAGCGTCCCGTCCTCGTAGGCATACTTCGCCGTCGGGGCCAGACCGATTGACCGCTCGAAAAGCGAATTGTCGGAAATACCCTGGTTGTTGCCGGAACTCGAAAACATCAACCGGCTGTAAAACCGGAGCTTGTTGCTGACCATCAGATCGCCATTTAAGTCAAAGTTCAGCCTCCGGTATTTGGTGGTAATCGCAATCCCTTCCGCGTCCATATAGCCGAGCCCTGCGCTGTAAGTCGCCTTTTCCGTCCCGCCGCTCACCGAAACGTGATGATTTTGCGACAGCGCCGTTCTGAAAAGAAGGTCCTGGTAGTCGGTACCTTTAAACAGCAGTGTTTTACTTGGATCGACCGGATCGGGCATGCTTTCCCATCCTTCACTGAGCTTGTACTGATTGGCAGGCGTGAGGTACTGCGTGGTGTAGGCCGTATTATTGGTCAGGTCATTCCCGGTGCCGGAGCTATTGGGCAATGTCAGCTTATTGAGGTTGGCTGGGTTCTTGACCGACGAAGCCACCGTACCCAACCGCTGAAAATAGAGCCAGTCGCGTGCGGAAAGCAGGTCATATCCATTGGCAAGACTCGAAATCGTCGCATCGTACTGATACGAAACCCGCACCTTCCCGGCCTTTCCCGACCGCGTGGTGATAATCACCACACCATTGGATGCCCTGGCGCCGTAAATAGCCGTAGCAGCCGCATCCTTTAACACCTGCATCGACTCAATCTCCTCCGAGCTGATGTCATTCATATTGGAACGGATCACGCCATCGATGATGAAAAGCGGCGCCGAACCATCCGGATTGTTGATGGATGTCCCTCCCCGCAGGATGATGCGTGGCGCGTTACCCGGCAAACCGGACGTGCTCTGCACCCGCAGGCCAGCGATAGAGCCCTGAAGGGCCGAAGCCGCATTGGCAAACGGGATGTTTTCAAGCACCTTGCTGTCGAGCTTGGAGATGGAGGAGGTGATGTTTTCGCGTTCCTGCTTTCCGTAACCGACTACCACCACTTCGTTCAGGTTGTTCTGGTCGGGTTCCAGGACCACGTCAAGCCCGGTCCTGCCTCCAACCCGCTCTTCATGCGTACGATAGCCTACGAAACTAAAGATCAAAATGCTTTCTCCGCCTACGCTAATCCTGTACTTCCCTTCGGTATCCGTATTCACTCCCTGCTGACTGCCTTTTACCACGACAGTCACAAATGGCAACGGCTGGTTGTCCTGACCGGACTTCACCTGTCCGGACACTACCAGATCTTGCGCATACACCGCTGAAACCACGAACCACAGGCCCGCGATAATCATCGCCGTTTTGATCGTTTTGCTTTTAATGTAACGCATAAAATTTCAAATCATAAAGGTTTATATCGAGAATTGTCAGAAATACAGAAGAATGATTGGATGTTTATTTGTCCTACAAATGTAATTATAGGATTTTAATATAAAAGTGTTTGTCTGAAAATATTATAAAAGTTGTCGATGTAGCCATCTTTGACTTACCTTTGCAACCAAAAGGAAACTGAGATCAATGAAAGCGAGCGCACTGGGCCCTATGGAGAGCTTGTCGATGACCGACAGGGTGGAGAACATTCTAAGGGAATATCTGATGGACAATGGTTTTAAACCGGGTGATTCGTTGCCAAACGAAACCGAGATTGCTCAAAAACTGAATGTGAGCCGTAATGTGGTCCGCGAAGCACTGAGTCGGCTAAGAATGCTGGGCCTGATCGAAAGTCGCACGCGGCGCGGAATGATTATGGCGCAACCCGACCTTTTCGCGGGTATTGAGAAGGTCATGAGCCCGTCGATCCTGAGCCATGACAACCAGAAAGATCTTTTCGAACTACGGCTGATCCTTGAAATGGGTATCGCCGAATTCCTGTTCGCCCGCAAAACCGATAAGGACCTCGAAGAACTCGAAGCGATTGTCAATAAACAGAAGGGGCTCAAATCGCTCTCGCGGGAAGACGAGATCGAGTTTCATGGAAAGCTGTACGAGATGACGGGCAATGATACGTTCAGACGTTTTCAGACGCTGCTGTTCCCGGTCTTCGATCATGTTTTCAAGGAGTATTTAGAAAAGGGCATCCATACCGATCTACCCAACCCAGTCTCTCACGCCGATCTTTTCGGTGTCCTGAAAAATGGCACCGCCGCGCAATTCCGCAGCGCGATGTACGTCCACCTGACCCCATATTTTATAACAACGCTTAAAAGCGGGGCAAACACACGGCCCTAGCCACCCAAACATACCAGCCTACCAGACAATTTGGGTGTATCAGTGGAGAATTCGGAGCCATTGACCACCACAATTCGGAAATTAAGAGCATATCATTTCGGCTAAAATTGACCATATTAAGTAAATGATTGATAGTTATTTAGCTCATACTGGGAAGTAGTTTTCTGATGGTCAATCTGCCACTGAATCAGATGGTCAAGGCATCCGGATTCTCCAAGTAAGAGGTCTATTTTTTGTTATCTCGAATTATAAGACTAGATTTATCTAACTGATCCTAAGCTGGATAACCGGTACAGGCGTTATATCTTTCGGTAAATCAATGGACCTTTTATAGCGTTGTTATGCCAATTTTTATGGACCGCCACGATGTTTCCGAGGCCACGACGGCAGAGAATGTAGCACACTTGCATCAGCAGGATTTGAAGGTACAGGATCAATTTGGGTGCCGAGGAATTACATATTGGTTCGATGACAAAAGAAAGACAGCTTTTTGCCTGATAGAAGCACCGGACAAAAATGCGATATTGAGCATGCATAACTATGCGCACGGCCAGGTACCGCACAAAGTTATAGAAGTTGACCCTGGTATTGTAGAATCGTTTTTAGGAAGGATTGAAGATCCCGAAAAAGCTCACAGCACTGCACTAAATATCATAGATGACCCTGCTTTCAGAACTATCATGGTTTTGAAATTAAAGCAACGGTCCCTCAGACCAAAGGCACCATTGAAGCCTTCCCTGAGCAATTGCCTAGATGCTGTCGTTGATTTACTCAACAAAGCGGAAGGGAATATAGTCAGACAAAGCGAAGGTAGTTTTTTAGTTTCCTTCAAATCCGCCACGAAGGCGGTTTATGTTTCTTTGGACATCAAATCTTACTTGCACAAGGTAACCAAGAATGAAATTGTCCATAAAATAGGGCTGAGTGCCGGCGTGCCAGTAACAAAAAAAAGTTCAATTTTTGAAGATGCAATCAAGATCGCCGAACGAATGTGTCAGGTCGTAGCCGGTGAAATTATTATTTCGTCGGAAGTCCAGGACTTGTACAATAGCGAAAACGCAAAAGGTTTACAAGAGGTCGGAAGCATTCGTTGTATTACGCCATCCGCGGAGACTTTCTTAAATGCTTTCCTGGATTATACAGAACTGAATTGGAAGAATACAGCCGCAAAAATCGATGACCTGGCCAAGTCGTTAGGGTGTAGCCGATCGAAACTTTACCGGAGTGTCATTTCCCTCACAGGATTGTCACCTATTGATTTCTTAAAAGAATACCGTTTAAACGAGGCGCTGAAACTGCTTAAAAAGAATGCAGGAGATATTTCGGAGATAGCCGATGAAACAGGTTTCGGCAGTGTATCGTATTTTTCGAAATGCTTCAAAAAACGGTACGGTTACTCCCCTTCGGAAAATTCAAAAATAGCAAGCAGTATTATTTGAACAAATATTACTACTATTTGAACAAAACGTTGCATCGTAGTATTTAAGCCTTCGATTACCTTTGGAATACTGTTTCATCAAAAAAATCAACCATGACAACTATACTTTACGAGCGTCTTGGAGGTGCCGATGGCATTACCGCAATTGTGGATGCTGTGGTAGAAGCACATATGAGCAACCCTGCGATCAGTGCGAGATTCCTTCCATACCGGGAACAACCTGAAAAATTGGCTGGGATAAAAAAACACACCGTCGATTTTTTCAGTGCAGGCAGTGGCGCTGCAATTGCCTACACGGGCAGAGACATGGTAAGCACACATACAGGAATGAACATCACAGCTGCTGAATACATGCACGTTGTCGATGACATACTGGCGGTACTCACCCGGCGGCAAATTGATGAAGTCTCTAAAAATGAGGTGCTCGCTATCCTTTGGTCTTTAAAAGGGTTGATTATAGATAAATGAAAAAAGTTTCATTCTCCGAGCGTCTTTAAATATTTTCCGATAGTTGTTTAGCTTATGCTAGAAAGTAATTTCCTGATGGTCAATCTGCCACGGAATCAGATGGTCAAGGCAGCCGAATTCCCCAGAATAGCTCTCGCGTTTTGAAAATTCTGGCACAGAAATTCTGTCTTCCGGGAACGTATTAGTTTACTTTTCGCAAATTGTCGGCGAAAACATAAGGCAGTAAGCCCAGTTCAGCCGCCTACGCCTCTTGGATCGCCATCCTTGGGCTTACCAGCCGAGCTGGTATTGATTTGCTAAATGGTAATGACGGTCGTCTTCCCCGTCAGCCTGGCAGAATAACTCGATAAAACGGCTTGTGCGAGTTCCCCAAGAACATCATATCCACGCTGGACTCTTTCATCAAATCCAATATCTTGGCCACGTTTGCTCAAGACATTATTTTCCCATCCACCATCTCGATGATCCGGTCGCAATTCGCAGCAAATTCATCGTCGTGGGTGACGGCTATAATGGTTTGTCCTCTTTCGTGAGCTAATTGACGGAAGATGTCAAACACCACTTTAGTATTCTGCGAATCGAGATTTCCGGTAGGTTCATCCCCCATGATGATTGCTGGCTCGTTGATCAGTGCCCTCGCAATGGCCACCCGCTGCTGTTGTCCGCCAGATATTTTCGATGCCTTCTTCATTTCGTGCCCTCTCATGTCCAGCATCGTCAGTAGCTCCATGGCTTTTGCTTCTATCAACTCCTTGGGCTTTTTACCTAGTTTGAGTGCAGGCAGCATCACGTTGTCCAGCACCGAAAATTCAGCCAGCAGGTAATGGAATTGAAACACGAACCCGATGTGTGCGTTGCGGAACCGTGACAACTCGTTTTGGCTAAGGCCGGTAACGGTGGTCCCATTGATGGCTATACTTCCCTGGTAGTCCGTATCCATCGTCGAGAGCAGGTAAAGCAGGGTCGATTTACCGGAACCTGATTTGCCGACAATGGCCACAAACTCTCCTTTTTTCACTTCAAAGCCCACGTCCCTGAGTACCTGGAAGGTATCCGGCTCATGGAAATATTTGTTAAGGCCTTTTGCGGACAATGCTGTGTTCATTTTCTTATAAAGATGATTAACCTCTGAGTATTTCCACGGGATCGACTTTAGACGCTTTGCGGGCTGGCAGGTATCCGGCCACAAATGTGATGATCAGTCCAAAGACCATTGCCAGAATATAGTCAGCTGGCAGGTAAGAGATCGGAAGTGTATCAAAAGATGCGATTTTGAAAGGAATCCGGTCAACAATGGAAGCAATGATAAACCCGAGCAGCAGGCCGATAAAGCCGCCGATCAGACCAATGATGACGGATTGGACCAGAAAAATTTGCACGATGTCTCTGCTCTCGAAACCCATTGCTTTCAGGATCGCTATTTCCCGTATTTTCTCGCTAACAGTCATGTTCATAATGTTGTAGATACCGAACCCGGCCACGATCAGTATGGTAAGTGAAACCGCAATCGCAATGATATCCCGTAGCGTGTTAGCCGACTCCAGTTGCCCGTTACCTTCCTGCCAGGCCTCTGTTGTATATCTGATGTAAGGACGAACGGCGCCGGCAACTGCTTTTGCGTGGTTATAATCGCCGATATTGGCAAGCACTTCTGTCGCATAGCTTTTGTTTTTAGATAGCAACTGCCTGGCCGTATTGATCGAGATCAAGGCGCGGCTCTTATCCACACTGCCCGTTCCGGTCTGCATCAGACCGGCCACCTTAAGGATTTTACTGACTCCGTCCGACGTGGTAAGCGTAACATTGCCCCCTACTGACGCGCTGAGCTTTGCTGCCAGCCCCGTCCCTAACACGATGGCGTCAGAACGCTTTTCCAGCTCGTTCAGCTCGCCCTCGGTCATGTATTGTGTGGTATTGAACATCCTTATCTCGTTGGTTACGTCGATGCCTGACAGGGTGCCGCTTACTTTGGTCACCCCGTTCCGGAAAAACACGTTCTGGTTGACCTGCTCGGTAATGGCCACCACCTCGTTGTTTTTTTGCAATGCCTGTATGACCTCCGGAGCATTCCTGATTCCCTCGGTATAGCTGATGTGCCTGGCATTGCTTACACTGCGCAGGGTATCCCCACTGCTGTTCTGGGGAATAAGTATCGTTGGCTCGCCGCCCTGCTCATTATACACTCTGATGTGAGCCATGGTGGTGAAGGTGATCTCTGTCTGCGCCCCATTCACACCATTCATAAAGCTGTTCATGAAGATGTACATCGATATGCCGAAGGTTACGCTGAGCACCGCTACGATCAGCTGCCTTATTTTGGAGGTCAGATGGACCCAGGATATTTTCGTATTTACGCTTGCCATTTTGTTGTTTTATAAAATCCGGCAATCCAAGATCTTTTTATCGTGCTGTTGAGAGTATGCCGGTCCGCGCCGCGAACAGGCGCTGTGAAGACATTAGAGTATCTGGTGCTTGTGGCGTCAGGTGCCCGGTAGTTCAACGCCTTGTTTCTGGTTTTTATCCTTGGGTAAAAGGATAATGTCCTTTTCAGTCAGGCCGGCTTTCACTTCCACCCAGCTACCAACTTTCTGCCCCGTTCTGATCGCCCTTTCCTTTCCGTCCCGCATTTGCACAAACTGACCTCTGACCAAAGCCGCAGACGGAATCACCAGCACTGGCTTTACCCCTTCCTGCACAATATTGGCCTGCAACTGGGTACCCGATAATAGTAGCGGCGGCGGGTTTACAAACGCTGCTTCCACCGAATACGACTGTGCCGTCTGGTCGAATGCGGGCAATATGCGGGTGATGGTAGCGGCGAAAGTCGTGTCGGGATAATTGTTCATCTGTATGATAGCACGCTGGCCCAGGCTAAGCCGGGTGATATCATCTTCCGCGATAAAAAGCTTCATAATGTGCCGTCCGCTGCCAATCTTCGCAATGACCTCGCCCTTTCTGACCAGCTCACCCTTCTTTTTGAGTACGTCTAACACGATACCCGGACGATCGGTAGTGGTTTCGTACTCGCTCAATATAGCCTGTTGGGTTTTTACCTGTTGCAGACTTCGGGCAGCGTTCAGGCGCAGCGTACCCTGTACCTGGCTGTAATTTTCTTCTAACGCCACAAGGTTACTGTGTGAAGTTTTGTACAGCAGTTGGGCTTTTTCCAATTCCAGCTGCGATACCGAATTTTTGCTTCGCAAAGCCGTATAGCGCTCATAGTTGAGCCGGTCCTGGTCGAGTTGTGCCCGTGCCACACCGATTTGTGCTTCCAACTGTGACAGCTGCGGTGCGTCAGGGGTGGCATTTTTCCGGGCATCGTTGTATACGATCCGTGCTTCCTGCAATTGGGTGCGAGCAGCATCGCTCTTAATGCGGACCAGGATCTGCCCGGCGGTAAGCTTATCTCCCTCACGCATATTAAGCTCCCTGATCGTGCCTTCCGCCGTGGCGGCGATCACGAATTCATTTTCCTGTTCCAGGTGGCCACTGGCAAAAACAGCCTGTTGAAGAATTTTCCTGACCGGACGGGTTTCCTGTTGGCTACTGCATGCCCAGAGGCACGTCAACAGCATTCCTGTAATCACTGCCGTGCTATTTGGCTTCATTAATTTTGTTGTTATAGTTTTATCCGCAGATAGCGCTGGTAATAACTGATGTAATAGTTGCTAAGGCTTTGCATGTACTGGTTTTGCACAACCAACAGGTCCTGAAATTTCCCGAGCCTTTCGTCCAGGCCAATGATCCCGCTCTCATACCGGTCGTTGGTATGGCTGTCGCTGCTGCTTTGTAGCCCCATGATCGCCTCCTGCTGTTTTAAGTCCTCTATGGTCTGCCGGTACTGGATTTCCAGGTTCTCGTCTTCTTTTTGGGTTACGCGTGACTCATTGGCCAAGACCTGTTGCTGCTGATGAAGTTGTATTTGTGCCTGAGTGATTTTCTCCCTGGCAGACAGGCCGTTGAAAACGGGTATATTGAGTTTGACACCCAAGAATTGCTGCGGCAGGTTGTTGGCCGCCGACAAGCCAAACATCTTATCGGTGGCCCAGTTGCGATTGAGCTGGTAGCCAACTGAAAGGGAGGGATATTGCAGCAACCTGCTTTGCGCCAGCTGCCGCTCATTCAGTTGCAGCTGCGCCTTATGGACCTGCACCAGCGGGTGGATAAGGTTGGTGCTTTCTTCTTCGATGCTGATGGGGTGCGGTGCAGACAGACCGCCGGAGAATATGATCTGTTCGGTAGTGTTCAGTTGGGACTGGAACTGGTTGTACAGCTGTGCCAGGGACGCCGAAAGGTTTCCTTCCTGCTGGACGGATTGTAGGTGCTGTATCTTGCTGCGATTGAGGTTTTCCTCCGTAAATATGCCGGCTTCGTATTTGTCCTTCGCGGTGCGGTAAATGCTATCCGAGGCCGCAATATTGCCTCTCGCTATCCCGATATACTTTTCGGTTAACAGGATGGAGTAATAGGTCTGCGCAAGCTGGCTATATAGCTGAAATCTGGCATAGCGGGTATTGGCCTCGCTGAGCATTTGCGCCGTCTGCGCTGTTTTCACATCGAACCATTTTTGGAAATTGATCACCTCCCAACTCGCCTGCACCCCTGTACTGTACAGGTATTTCCTGCCGAAAGTATATTCATTAAATATCCCCTCCGGGGCGGCAGGATTCACCAGGCTCGCCGGCACCAGCGTGGGCTGGAGGGTAATGTTATCATTCAACCCGGCCGATGCGTTTACAGCCGGGAGCAAGGCGCCTTTCGCCGCCCTGATTTTTGAAGCTGCAATCAGCTCCTGATTCCTTGCGCTTTGTATGCTCGACGCGTTTTGATCTGCATAGCCGAACACATCGTCGAGCGAGCTAAACCGAATTTGCGCCTGCCCGGGAAAACCGGCCAGACAAAAAAAAGGAAGCAGCCCAAATATTGACTTTAAATTAATCATCTTCACCAACTTTAGGCTTTATGGCTGAAAAATTGACCAATGGATATAGATCTGAAAATCGCTTTGTACGTAAAGGGTGCAAATAAGGCGCTATGGCAAACAGCCTTCTTCACCGTCAGCCACACTTTACATCATTTGCATCTTTCCCAAAGCTTCTTCTGGCTGATCACACCGACCTTTCCGGTAATTTCAAGTTCGTCCTTGCCCGGCATCCTGATGCTGACATTAACATGTCGGTCACGTGCTGGCATATACGCCTTCCCGGTCCAGCGGTCGTTTTTGTAAGTGATGTCCGTTAGTACGATATCTCCAACCTTTACCCTAGCGGCGGTATTTTTCAGCCAGATGATCTTTCCCGAATAGCTTCCATTGTTCTCATGGATTTCAATTTTGCGGTCGCCGTCCGGGCTGAGCCATTTTCCGGTAATCTCGCTTTGGCCGTAGCCGACACTGCACCAAAAAATAAGAGCGCTCGCTATTAAGCATGTCGATTTTCGGAATAAACTCATTGCTGCTTTGTTTGTTTGATTTTTAAAATAAACATCTGGCCTGATGCCAATTTTGCCAAAATGGAATGAAGAGGACACATTGCCGGTTGAAAGGGACCGGATGGCTGCCGGGATGGTGTGGTAACGGCCACTAGTCTACCGTGTGACCAGGGCATAGCTCACTCTCAGGGTCAGCGAGGGCAAAAAGAAAGAGCTGAAACTTTCCTTGGTTTTTTCTTGCAATATGGGTTCTGCGAATTGTTTAATAAGCACGTTGCCAATGGTCGAGCTGGATCCGATCGCGGTGCGGCTGCCCATATTCCATTGCGCCGACAACTCTGTATGAAATCCGAAACGAGGTATTTTGCTGAAACTAAAGCGTCTGCCAAGGGTGATACCCAGTCGTTGCAGCGTGACTTTAGAAATAATCTGGGTGGTTTCATAAAATTCCCTAAGCCGGGTATTTCTATCTACCAGGTCCAGTATTTTGTCTTTTCGGCCCTGACCATCGAGGAAGTCATAGTTTTCAACTAATTGCTGTGTTGTAGACGGGAGCGTGAACTTCTGGTTCTGAAAATTCAACCCCGCATAATATTTCCTTCGCTTGGAAAAGTGATAGGCCAGGCCGGTTTCAAAAACGGTGCCATCTCTGAGATTGTCCTTGATGAACTGTCGCCGCATCTGCTGTTCCACTTTTCTATTCGGAAGAGCATTTAATGCCACAGTCGTATAAAACCTGGAAAATTGCCCAAAGCCCAGGTAGCCCGAAAGCTTCAATTTCGTCATCACCTCAAGGCCTATGGCTTGCTGAATAGGGAATTGACTTTTTAAAGAGACGGTCAGGATCTCAGCAGGTCCTCTGGGCGCCTTCTTGTCACCGATTTGGGCCATTACACCCGAATTGACGAAAAAGAGCAGGTAAACTAAGGGGAAGTAAAGTCCGGCAGCACAGATCAGTCCTATGTTTTTCATGCGGGAAAGCATTTGTTCAGGGTACCGTTATTTCTCGCGTTTCACTGGTGTGCGCGCTAAAATATCCCAGCGCACCGCCCTGCATATTGCTGACCGGGTTGGCCGGGGACGCTGCGCTCCCATCGCCGAGCGCACCGCGGTCGAGACTGTACCAGTACTGATACCCGGCCTGATCGATGCATTGCATTTCCACTTTGATCTTCTCGCCAGGCAGTATGTCATTATCATCGTCTGCCGGGTAACGCAGGGGGGCGGTAACCTGGTTGCCATTGGTCCGTTCGTCATTCCGGATAAAGATGGTTTTTTCCTTAACCCCGTTTTTGAACTGAACGAAGCGGTAAAAGTTAGTCGCGTAGCCAGGATCTGTATAAGCTACATGGGCAAGATACCGCTCCCTGTTCGAAAAATTGGAATCGTCCTTTTTGACAAACAGGGAATCCATTTTTACCCGATCAGGCATGATGGAAGTTGCCGTATATTCGCTTCCGTTTAGGGTTACGTGAAGGCGATAGCTCATTCCGGGCTTTCCAACCAGAAGGGAATCCTGATAAAATCCCTGCTGTGTTTCCGTTAATGGATAGACGTTTCCCTGTGTGTCGGAAATAGTGACGATGGCGCCAGAAACGCCCGGATAGACACCTGTGTTTTCAAAATCCGTTGTTTGGGAAATCACCACCAGGGCACCTTTCTTTTGATTGGTTATCTGCCCTTCAATCACATACCGCTGATCCGCCGGGTCCAGTTCAACGTCGATCACCTTTTCACAGGAATAAAGAAAAGATGTGAGCAGCAGCAACGCGGCTGTATATTTTAAGGTTGACATATCTTCGGTTAAAATTTGAAATTGTAGCTGATCGATGGTATGAATTTAAAAAGTGCAGTCTGGACTGCCTCCGTTCTGCCTGGTATCGACTCGCTGTCCCGGAATTCGATCGTGTAGGTATTTTCCCTGCCGTAAGCGTTGTAGAGGCTAAATGCCAGCTCCTGTTTCAGGTGTTTGCGGTCGGGTAACTTCATCGTTGCACCCAAGTCAAGCCGGTGATAGTCCGGCATCCGGTAACCGTTCCGTTCGGTATAATAGTAGGCCGTCTGGCCATCTACCTGATATTTACCGGCCGGAAAGGTGATTGCGTTCCCGGTGTAGTACACCCAGTTCGCAGACAGCGTCCATTTGTTATTCAGCTGGTAAATACCCACCAGGGCAACATCATGCGTACGGTCCTGTCGGGCGTTGTACCAAAGGTTGCTGTTGATGCCATCGATTTTTCGTTCCGTTTTGGACAATGTGTAGCTGATCCAGCCGGTCAGTTTGCCCGACTTCTTTTTGAGCTGCCATTCGGATCCGTAAGCGCGCCCCTTGCCGAATAGCAGCTGTGTTTCAATAGCATCGAAATTGCTGAATATATTGGCCCCGTTGCGGTAGTCGATCTGATTTTGCATGGTTTTATAGTAAATCTCCGTACTAAGCTCGTACTGGTTTTCGACCAGGTTTCTGTAATAACCCAGCGAAACCTGGTCGGATATTTCGGGCTTGATGTTGTTGCTGCTCGCGATCCACTTGTCTGTCGGGTTGGAGGCAGTGGAATTGGATATCAGGTGCAGGTTCTGCACGTTCCGCACGTAAGACGCCTTCACCGAAGCAAGCTCGCCCAGCTGGTAACTGGCAGACAGCCTCGGTTCCAGGTTCAGATAGGTTTTGGCGACCTGTCCTTTGTCGTAGTGCAGGGTGTCGATTACCATTCCCGCCGGGGTCACGGTATAAAAATCACCCTCGCCGACCGCGCTGAACGCATTGATTCTCAATCCATAGGTCAGGTTCAGTCTGGGTGACACCTGCCAGCTGTTCGAAGCGAACAAGGCATTCTCCCAGGCGAATCTTTTCTGTAGTTCCGAAGCATTGATGCTCGATGATCCGGTAGGCGTCACCTCACCCGGCGTAATCGTATGGTGAATTGCATTCACGCCGAAGCGCACCGTATTTTTGTTGTTGGGAAACCACTGAAATTCCTGTTTGAGGTTGTAATCGCGGATTTGGGAAAAGACATCAAACTGGTTTCCGCCATTCTGAATGGCGACATTGTAATCATAATTGCTAAAAATCAGGGAAGTATTGGAGAATAGTTTACGGTTGAAGATGTGGTTCCAGCGCACGGTGGCCGTTGCATTTCCCCATTGCAACCCGAAGGTTTCCCCCATACCCATGTCATCCTTTCCAAAGTATCCCGAGACGTACAGGCGGTCTTTTTCGCCTAGACTGAAATTGAGTTTGGCATTCAGATCATAGAAATAAAGACGATAGTCCCTATACTCGCTCGAAGCCTTCAGAAACACATCAGCGTAGGTTCGCCGGGCGGACAGCAGGAACGAGGATTTGTCTTTCTGAATAGGTCCTTCCACATTCAGCTTGGCCGAAATAAGCCCGATCCCGCCACTCACCTCATAATCCCGGTTATTGCCCTCGTTCATTTTGATGTCCAGCACCGACGAAAGCCTGCCGCCATATTGAGCCGGCATTCCCCCTTTGTAAACAGTCATATCTTTAATGGCATCGGCGTTGAACGTGGAAAAAAAACCAAGCAGGTGAGACGCATTGTAAACAGGTGCTTCGTCGAGAAGGATCAGGTTCTGATCGGTGGCTCCGCCCCGTACGTAAAAGCCGCTCCCGCCATCCCCCGACGACTTGATCCCCGGCAACAATTGCAGGACTTTGAGCGGGTCCCGCTCTCCGAACAAGACAGGAATGGTGCTTATTTCTGTGATGTTCAACTTTTCTGCACCCATTTGGGTGCTGGACACTTTATCATTTTTGTCGGCAGTGATTACCACCTCGTTCAGCGTGGTAGCTTGGTCGGACAGGGCAATGTCCAGTTTTTGGTCTGAAACCAGTGATATTTCAAGTGCCTTTTCGCTAAAACCAACCAGAGAGTAAATCAAGGTGTAGGCACCTGGCGGAAGACTCAGCGAGTAAAAACCGTATTCATTGGTTACAGTACCGGTAGCAGGCAATTGCTTTACGCTTACCGTAGCACCGATCAGCGTTTCGCCCGTAGCCGCATCTTTCACAGTGCCGGCAATGGTAGCTTGTTTTTGTTGTGCCAACGAACCGCCTACCGCCAGCAGCAGCAGGCAGAGCGTTAGTTTGATGAATCGGATCATAAATTGAAATGATGTGCAGTGTTAGAAATGCCTGGCAGGCGCCAACTTTTAATAATTACTCCACCTTGCCGACAACCACGTAACTTTCGCTCCCATTTTCGGAAACTGATTTTTCATAGTAGGTGTCGTTGATTTTGTAATATTTCCGGCCTGCGATGTAAACGCTTTGCGCGCCTTCAGGCATTGTGGATAGTTGGGACGGGCTGCTATTTACTGCCAATTCCTTAGGAGGCTCTACTACCTCGTACCGGCCCGGGGAATGCTGTACATAATACACGCCACCGGCATAGAAATAGGGCATTCTGCCCATTGTAACGCTGGTGTAACCAACAGGCAGGATGGTCACGCGAAGGCCTACTGGCGGCCTGACCACTACATACCCGCGACCATACGGTTTATAATAAACGCCGCCGTGATAGTGATACCGAACACCGGCGTGCACAACGATCTTCGATTCCCGCGGCGGCCGCCGGATCACCGTTACTGAGGATTGGGCATTTGCATGCAATGAGAGGGCCATCATAATCATGACCAAAAGCCCTTTGAGCGTTTTCATGGAATAGTATGTTTAATCTTGAAATGACTAAAACCAAGTGGCTGATAAAGCCTTGATTTCTTTTCAAAATTAAAACCGGTCATCAGGTTACTTCCGGGCAATCTAAGTGAAAGGGACAAAAATGCAGTTGAACAGGCCAGGATTAATGGATTTCCAGCCATCGCAAAAATTCGGAAGACTTGACTTTGGACACGATCACCGGCCCGGAGGCCGGAATGGCTAGTCTTACAACAAGACGTCTTGTAAAATAATGTTCGGCGTTGACAATGCTGTTGCGGTTAATGATAAACTGCCTGTTCGCCCGGAAAAATAGGGAACCATCGATCAGGGTTTCAAGCTCGTCAAGGGTGTGGCTAAGTACGTATTTCTGACCTGAAAATGAATGGGCGCTCACCAGGCTGTTTTCGAAATGGAAGTAGGCGACCTCCGCTATTTTCAGCGGGATGATCTTATCCTGGTAGTGTATCAGTAGGGTCGATTTGTAAGAACCTGGGCCCAACTTTTGAAGCATTAGCTCCATTTTCTTTGTCAGCGTCTGCTCATATCCGCCATCGTCCGACTGGCCACCAAATACAGCCCGCATTTGTTGATATTTCCAGAGACTGGCTTCCAGTTTTCTTTCATCAATGGGTTTGAGCAGATAATCGACGCTATTCGTTTCGAAAGCACGGATCGCATAGGTATCGTAAGCTGTACAAAAGATTACCGGTGCGCTGGGTTTGATCTGTTTAAAAATCTCGAAACTCAGGCCATCCGCCAGCTGGATGTCGGAAAATATCAGGTCAGGCGCGCTGTTTTCCGAAAACCATTTCACAACACTCTTTATGGAGGGTAGTATAGCTACTATTTCAATGCTATCGTCAAGCATTTCCAGCTGAGCCTTGAGCTCCCTTCCCGTTTTTATTTCATCTTCAATAATCAATACTCTCATTTTAATAAGGGCAACTTGACGATAAAACAGGCGCTGCTACTAACGATTTCAATTTCTTGGTTGGAAAGCAGCTGATAGCGTTCTTTAATATTATTCAGCCCTTTTCCCGTGCTTTCTTCCACAGACATTCTGGGTAGAACGTTGTTTTCTACGCAAAGCATTTCCGATTCGACATAAATACGGATCGTCAGTGGTGCATCTACAGATACAATATTATGCTTTACTGCATTTTCTATCAGAATCTGCAAGCAATAGGGCGGTATTTTGCAGCTGAGGCTGGTGTTTGGGAGTTCGATATCCACATGAAGGGCGCGTTCAAAGCGTTCCTGTAAAATGTAAATATAAGATCGGGCAAATTCCAGCTCCCTTTCAAGTGAAGTCAGATGCTCCTGCTCATTGCCAAGTAGATAGCGGTATACATTGGCGAGTTGCATTACGTATTGTTTTGTTGGAGCGTCTGTGGCAATCGTTCTGAGCGTGCTCAGCGAATTGAAAAGAAAATGAGGATTTACCTGTTGTTTGAGCAGACTCAGCCGGGCTTCCAGATTTTCCTGTTTGAGCAGTTGGTTTTCGATTCTAGAATTCTGACTGTCTGTGACCAGTTGGAGATAGAAGGAAACAAAATACTCAAGGCCGCCTACCATGAGCCCCCTGAATGCCATCATCATCAGTTTTCTATCCTGGGGAAGACCGTTAAGGTTCATCATTGGGAAGCTCTCTGTATGCATTTCCCGCAAAGGATAAAGAATCACAATGGCGACTAATGCGCAGGCTGTAAGGGCAAACCCCGTTTTCAGCGCCTTGCCCCTAACCCAGGCGGCACCCAGTATGTACTGGTTTGTGATCCAGCAGCAAATAGATATGAGAAATGTAATGCCAGCATTCCTTAGTACCAGTTCGCTCTTTTCCACTTGGTCTAATCGTATCGCGCTCGATATGAAAACGATCAAAGCTATAAATACCGAAATGACAAGCCCAGGCCAAAGATTGAATTTTTTCATCATCTAAAATAAATTAAAGGAATTGAAAATTAGACAACCACTCAGGGCCGATAAACATGAAAGGGACAAAATTGAACTTCAAACGGCCACGATAGTCCTTAACCGGCCGACTAGACCGCCCCTAAAATAAGGAAGCTGACCAGTCTTGAGATCAGGGGGATGATCCGGAACATTGTACAGTAGAACTTAAAGACCAGGGTAACAAATTAAACCTTGTGCCGCCTTCGAAGTCATAGAACAGGATATGGGGCCTAGTGGCTTGCACACATCCTGCATAAGCACTTTCAGGTAACCGGCTAACCCCATGTAAATCACTGCCATGGAAAACATCAGCAAATCAGAACAATTACAGCACCTGTACTGGCGTGCCGGGTTTGGGGCAACCCATGAGCACTTAATGAAAGAGAACCGGCCCGTCAAAACCGTGGTGAAAGAAATGTTAACCCAGTCTAGCTTTCAGCCGCTGGTAGTCGTGGATATTAATCAGTTTAAGAGCAATAAAACGCTTAAAAAACTGGTCACCAATGGTAAGCCCGATCGTGAAGCAATCAAAATGCGGATTAAGGGCAATGCGGGACTTATACGCGACTTAAATGTGCTTTGGATCGAGAAAATGGCTTCCGGTAAAGACGTTCTTCGTGAAAAAATGGCTTTGTTCTGGCATGGGCATTTTGCCTGTCGGGTGCTCAATCCGGCCGCCGTCCAGCGTTACCTGAATACGATCCGGACACATGCCCTGGGCAATTTTGCGGATCTGCTAATGGCAGTTTCAAAAGAGCCGGCAATGCTTCAATTCCTCAACAATCAGCAGAACCGCAAGGATGCGCCCAACGAAAACTTTGCCCGGGAAGTAATGGAGCTGTTCACATTAGGGCGGGCCTCAGGGAGTTATACAGAAGCGGATATCAAGGACGCCGCCCGGGCGTTTACCGGTTGGGGATATAATCTGAAGGGAGAATTTACCTTTCGGAAAAATCAGCATGACGATGGGTTAAAAACGATTCTTGGTCAAACCGGTCATTTTGAGGGCGAAGATGTGATCAGATTACTCCTCGAAAAAAAGCAGACGGCTCGTTTCGTTGCAAGCAAAATATACCAATTTCTGGTAACCGAACAGACGGAAAACCCGGAGGCCCAAACGCGGATCAAAGGCCTTGCTGAAAGGTTTTATAAAAGTGGTTATGACATTGCCAGGCTTCTGGACGACATTCTGACGGCTGACTGGTTTTATGAAACTTCGGTGAGGGGTAACCGCATAAAATCACCCGTTGAATTGCTTGTAGGGATGCAGCATTCGCTGGGATTTGTTTTCCAGCAAAAGCAATCGTTAATATTCATCCAACGTACATTGGGGCAAGTTTTGCTTTATCCACCTAATGTGGCCGGGTGGCCGGGAGGGAGAAACTGGATCGATTCTTCAAGCCTTTTATTCCGGATGAAATTGCCTGATCTTATTCTGAGGTCGCATGCGGTGACTCTGCAGCCCAAGCAAGATGGTGACGTGAATACGGAACTGCTCGCCAGGCGCGGAGGTGATTTGATGCAGGTGGAGATCAACTGGGATGCATTTGAAAAGTCTTTTTCGGGGGTTGGTTCCGACCAGCTGGCTGATGCTTTGGCGGCTTATTTGATTCAGCAGCCGCTAGGGAAAACACAGCGTGCATTGATTCTTCAAACAGCCGGTAGCAGCGCGCCGGATGAACGAATCAGAAACTTAACTGCGGCACTTATGGCTTTGCCTGAGTATCAACTTTGTTAGAAGTGTTAATGCAGAATATTTGCGTACATCGAAATGCATTCCATTTTAAAGAAGCCAGTCAAAATTGATCATTATGAAACGACGGGAATTTTTGAAGCAATCGGCCTTAACCACTGCCGGGACTATGATGATCCCGTCATTTCTTAAGGCTTATGAACTGGATCAAATGAACGTAGATCCTACGGGCAGCAAAATACTGGTTGTGGTGCAGCTATCGGGTGGCAACGACGGACTCAATACGGTTGTACCCTTTCGAAACGACATTTATTACCGTGAGAGACCCACTCTGGCAATCCCGCCTGAAAAAGTACTGGCATTGAACGACGAAGTCGGGTTCAATCCCGCACTGGGACCATTGAAGGCGTTATATGACGATGGGCTGGTTAAAGTGATCAACAATGTGGGGTATCCCAATCCGGACAGATCCCATTTCCGGTCCATGGATATTTGGCAAACGGCAAGCAGTTCCGACCAATATCTGAAAACAGGCTGGGTAGGACGGTACCTGGATGCTACATGCTCGGAGGCCGGAGGCTGTGCGCAGCACCGGGCGATAGAAGTAGACGATACGCTTAGTTTGAGTATGAAAGGAAACATGGTAAATGGACTTGCCCTGCTTAATCCAAAAAAGCTTTATAACCAAACCCGCGACGGGATGATCAAAGAGTTGGCCGACAACAGCTACCCGGAAATGCAAAATAACGCTGGATATCTTTATAAAACACTGGCCGAGACGGTATCCTCCGCAGCCTATCTTTATGATAAGTCGGCAAAATCGGTGCGTCGCACCATCGGCGTTTACCCTGCGCATGAGCTGGGTAAACGGTTAAAAACTGTTTCCGAGCTGATCCAGTCAGACACCACGACAAGGGTGTATTATGTTTCCATTTCCGGCTTCGATACACATGTAAACCAAACGGGTCAGCAGGAAAGGCTTTTACGGCAGTATGCAGAGGCAGTCAAAGCATTCATGGATGATATGAAGTCGACCAACCGACAAAACGATGTGTTAGTCATGACTTTCTCCGAATTTGGGCGCAGGGTAAAGGAGAATGCGAGCAACGGGACCGACCACGGGACGGCCAACAATGTTTTTCTGGTGGGAGGAGGTCTAAGTGGGACTCGCAACGAGCGTGTTTACGATCAAGCGCCTGATCTGCACAATCTGGATATGGGAGATTTGAAGTTCACCATTGATTTCCGGAGCATTTATGCGACGCTGTTGGAAGATTGGCTTGCAACAAACGATGTGGCTATTCTCGGGAAGAAGTTTCCCAAACTTAGCCTGCTGTAATTTCCCTCAAATAGTTCGGATGACTTACAGATGTTCAAAAAAGAAAAAGTCATAATTTTCGGAATGTCGAGCATTTGTGCGCACCTCAATCGCTCTTGAAAAAAAAATTAATTTCCTGTGGGACATTTTCCATTTCACCGGTCTTATCTATGTCGCCGTAATCTCGCAGGCCAAGCGACATAGAGGTTTGGAGCAGTTCTAATAAGCGTATACCGATAAGCGGCAGAAAAAAAGCGACCCTGATGATCAGCAAGGAAGGCACCCATAAACCGGAAGATCAATTACTGCTGACCAAAATAAAAATTGGTGACTACATGGCTTTCGATGCAATCTATGACCGGTATTGGGCACAGCTATACAGCGCTGCATATAAGCGACTGGGTGACCAGGAGGCCGCCAAGGACATTGTTCAGGACATATTCCTGCAATTATGGCAGCGACGCAAAGGACTAACCATTGACAACCTCCAATCGTACCTGCTCACGGCGGTGCGCAACAACGTCTTCAAACTGATGGCAAAAGAGCAGCGATACACGCCCATGTCGGAATTGCTTGAACAGATACTTCCATCGCAGGAACACACAGATAGCGAACTGGTCGGGATGGAGCTGGCCGCGCAATTTGAAAAACTAATCAGGAGCCTTACGCCGTCTCAGAGGGAAATTTTCAGGCTGCGCTTCGACGAGGAACTTGGTACATTGGATATCGCTACACGGTTGAATATTACCCGAAAAACAGTCCAAAATCAATTGCATAAGAGCCTAACTCAGATCAGGCAGGCCATTGGCCTGGTCATGATGATGTTATTGGGGTGTCCCTAGCGGCAGTTGGAATCAAACGTGATATGGCAGAAACAATGCGATAACAGACAAATGAAAAAAGAAGAATTTTTGCATATGCTCGAAAAATACCGGCTAGGGCTGGCTACCGAGCAGGAAGAGGCGTTCCTGCTCTCCTATTATGAGCTTTTTGAGCAGTTAAATGATCCGCTTGAACAACAGGAACCGGCACAGCTCCGAGCACTTAGAGATTGTATCAAAGCCGAAATCGATCAACGTACAGGCATAGAGACTGCTGAAACCGGAACCAGGCCGGGAAGAGGTGGCATTTTGCGCTATTCCCCGTGGCTGGCTGCCGCGATAATAATAGTTATCATCGGGTTCGGATACTTTTCAAAAACCGGCCCTCCTACTGCTAACAGCGTGGTTCGGCATGTTTCCAAGGAGGATCTCATGCAAATTGTCCCCGGAAAGAACCAGGCTATTTTGACCATTCAAAACAGTGAGACGATCGTGCTGAATGACCAGACCGCAGGCGTGATCCGTCGACAGGACGGGGTTTCAATAAACAAACTAGAAAATGGAAGTCTGGTTTATGAAGCCGACGAAACCGCCCGGGCCCTGATACATTCGGTAACCACGCCAAAAGGCGGCCAATACAAGCTCACCCTGTCGGACGGGACGCGTGTCTGGCTGAATGCAGCATCCTCCATACGGTTCCCTTCTGTTTTTAATCAGGCGACCCGTACGGTAGAACTAACCGGAGAAGCCTATTTTGAGGTAGCCCATGACGAACGCAGGCCGTTCGAGGTCAGATCAGCAGACCAGCTGATTACCGTCCTGGGCACCCGTTTTAACGTGAATGCCTATGCCGACGAACCAGCTTTCCGGACCACGCTCATCGAAGGCAAAGTTAGCATCGAAAGACAGAGCAATCACCTGCCGACGGATAGGTCCTTACGCAAAATCATGAAGCCCGGTCAACAGGCCCTTGTAAGCAAGGACGAAGCGCAGATAGTACTCCGGGCAGTAGATGCGGAGCAATGGGTGGCCTGGAAAAACGGTTTCTTTAAGTTCGACAAAGCGGATATCCATAGCGTGATGAGGCAAATAGCCCGCTGGTACGATGTGGAAGTCGAATACCGGGGAAAAATCGGAGATGACTTGTTTGTAGGCGAGATTAGCCGTGATGAAGACATCAATAACGTCCTAAAAATCATTCAACTTAACAATGTGGACGTGAAACTGGCCGGCAGAAAGATCATCATCACAAACTAGCCCGAAAGATTTCGGAGGCTGTTCTCACCTGGCTCCGCAGGATTTGCGTACTTTTCTCATAACAAATATGTTCCTGAACCACCGATCAGGCCTCCGCAGACGATGGAGGCCCAACCACGCGCTGCATTTCATATCTGCGCGTATGACCCTTCTTTTTTCGACGGCCCTGCTGCTGGCCCTGAACGCCAGCGCGCTTGCACAGCATATTAGTATCAAGGGCAGGAATATGCCCCTGGAAGAAGTGCTTACCGCCATCGGCAAACAAAGCGGGCATCACTTTTTCTACAAATACAATGAAATCAAGGATGCGCAGCCGGTAACCCTGGACCTTAAAAATGTAACCCTCCAAAATGCGCTGACCGAGAGCTTTCGAGGTCAGCCATTTGAATACACAATCGAAAGGAAAACAATCATCGTCAACAGGATAACCCCGCCCGCACCTCTCAGGCCGCAACGGAAAGAGACCACGGGGCGTGTCGAGGACGAACAAGGCCAGCCGCTGCCGGGCGCCGCGGTGAGGGTAAAAGCCTCTGACCAGGCCGCTATCACAGATGCCTCCGGAATGTTTGTTTTTTCAGACTTGCCCGGCGACGCCCTGCTGATTATCAGCTATACCGGCTTTGCAACCCAGCAGGTACGCGTTTCCGATGACAAACCCCTGCGTATTACACTGCGTGAAGACCCTCAGAATTTGGAGGCCCTGGTAGTAGTGGGCTACGGTACACAGCAACGAAAGGATATAACAGGAGCCATCAGCTCGATGAATGCGCAGAAAATGAAAGACCAGGCGGTATTCACATTAGACAACGCAATGGCCGGCCAGATGGCGGGCGTCCAGGTAAGCCAGGCCACGGGTGCACCCGGAGGCGGGTCGTCGGTCCGGATACGGGGCGCTGGCTCGCTGAGCGCGGGAAATGACCCGCTTTATGTCGTAGATGGCTTTCCGGTCAGCGGCGACTTTAACCAAACCAACAATCCGCTCAACACAATCAACCCGTCGGACATCGCCGACATCCAGGTTTTGAAGGACGCTTCGGCGACGGCGATCTACGGTTCGAGAGGATCTAACGGCGTGGTGATCATTACGACCAAATCCGGCAAAAGCGGTGTTTCGAAAATTGACCTGAACGTCAGCACCGGAATCCAGCAGGTCGAGCGCTTCCTGGATGTACTGAATGCGCAGGAATATGCCCATTACATCAATGAGGCCCGAAATAATGCCTGGGTTAATTCCGGGCCGGGCCGAAGCGCATCCGATCCAAACAGCGCTAGAACCAACAATGTCATGTACCTTTTGCCGGAAATCACCGCCAATCCGGCTTCTCTGGGCGAGGGTACCGACTGGCAAAGGAAAGTTTTCCGGACGGCCAGCGTGAACAACTACCAGCTCAATTTTTCGGGTGGCAACGACCGTACCCGGTATTTCCTTTCTGGTGGCTACCTCAATCAGAAGGGTATCATTATCAACTCCGGAATGAAGCGCTACACATTCCGCATGAATATCGAGTCAGACGTACACAAGCGCGTCAAGGTCGGCGCAAACGTTACTCCTTCCTACGTGGACAACAATCTTGTATATGCAGAAGGAAACTGGCAGGCTGGCGGAATCGTACAATCAGCCATTACGGCAGCACCGTTTCTGGCTCCGTACGATGCAAATGGTAATTACACCAAAATCACCGGTCTGGGTATAGGCACCAGCGAAGTGGATAACCCTGTGAAACTGGCACGGGAGTCAGACTACAAGCAAGGAACGCTGCGGCTGCTGGGCACTGCATTCGCGGAGATCAGGATACTAGAAGGGCTTACCTTTAAAACATTGCTCGGAACTGACCTGAGGAATTTCAGCGAAAACACATTCAGCCCTTCCATCGTCAATCCGAACAGCGTGAATGCGACAAAAGTGCCGACGGCGTCCTCAGCCTCAACCGAAAGCAAAAGTTGGCTGGCCGAATACACGTTAAACTTCACAAAGCAGTTTGGCAGCCATTTGCTAAGCGCGCTGGCGGGATATACCGCGCAGAAAGACTACCTGTACAACAGCAGCATTTCCGGCACCAATTTCGCAAATGACCAGGTACGAACCATCAATGCCGCCGGATTGATCACAAGCGCCTCGACAACCCGGGAAGAATGGGCTTTGCTTTCCTACCTTGCCAGAATCAACTATTCTTATGGCGACAAATACCTTTTCACTGCGACAATCCGCAGAGATGGCTCCTCTCGCTTCGGCGCAGATAACAAATGGGGCTTTTTCCCATCCGTCTCACTGGGCTGGCGCTTGTCCGAAGAGCGTTTGCTGAAAGATTTGAACTGGCTCAGCGAGCTCCGGTTACGTGCCAGCTACGGGCTTACCGGCAACAACTTCATCAGCAACTATGGTCATATCGGTCTGACAGGGATAGAAAACTATGTTTTCGGTGGTAGCTCGGGCTCGGTCGCAAACGGCATCCGGCTCACCAACATTCCCAATAGTATGCTGGGCTGGGAGAAAAACAATCAGCTGGACCTGGGCCTGGAAGTAGGTTTGTTTAAAAACCGATTGTCGTTAACGCTGGACTATTATGTAAAAAATACGTCCAATCTGCTGCTGAATGTACCGGTTCCTACGCTGACCGGATATGCCACAGCCCTTCAGAACATCGGAAAAATCCGAAACCGCGGGCTTGAACTTTCGACGGTAAGCAGAAATCTGACGGGCAAATTCAAATGGACGACCGAATTCAATGTATCTGCCAACAAGGTGCGTGTGATCGCGCTCGGGCCGGACGGATCTCCGATCATCTCCCGCCAATCGACCTCGGCAAACGCATCTACGCACATAACCGAGGTTGGTTCCGAGCCCGGTAGCTTTTATGGTTACAAGGTTGCCGGAGTTTACCAAAATACGCAGCAGGTGGAAAACTTACCTTCCATTGCCGGGGAATCCAAGCCTGGGCACCTCAGGTTCGAGGATATCAATGGTGACGGGCGGATTACGAGTAACGACCGGACAAAACTGGGCAGTCCGTTCCCCGATTTCACCTACGGAATAACCAATACCATTGCTTTCAGAAGTTTGGATTTCGCTATCACCTTGCAAGGCGTTCAGGGATTCGAAGTCCTGAATATGGCCAGAAGGTATTATGCCAATTATGCGGGCTCCTATAATGTGCTCAAAAGTGCCTCGCAAGGCTGGCAGTCCGAACAGGACCCGGGCGGTGGAAAAGCACCTATGATCGACCGTAATTTCGGTGCGTTGCCGGGGAGCAACCTTGTCAACAATGTTACTTCGCTCTTTGTTGAAGACGGTTCCTATCTGCGGATCAGGAACGTTACATTGGGATACACCCTACCCGCATCGGTATTGACCAGGTTGAGGCTATCCAATGCCCGGGTGAATTTGAGCGTACAAAATGCCTTTACCTTTACCCGGTACGAGGGATACAATCCGGAAGTGAGCGTTCAGGGAGGCAGCACGCTGGTTCCGGGTGTGGACGCCGGAGGCTACCCGTTAGCCCGCACATTTACTTTGGGATTGAGTATCGGCCTTTAAACTATTTCGAACATGACTATTAAAGGAAAAATCTACGGAACTGCAACCGCCATAGTCCTGGTGACCGCTGGCTGTAAGCCAACCTTTCTTGACCTGGCACCGGTTTCCCAGTTGAACGCAAACAACTTTTACAAAACCGAAGAGGACATCAAAACGGCATTAACGGCCACCTACGGTGCTTTGCAGTACCCGGGATTATACTATTCGTCGATGCATGTGATCGGCGACCTTCGTTCTGACGACACCTGGATCCCCAACCCGAATGCCGGAGCCAATTTGCAGGAAGTCGATGAATTCAAGAACAATTCATTCAACACGATCAGCAGCACTACATGGAGTGCCCATTATCAGGGGATCCAGTCTGCCAACATTGTTGTTGGCAGGATCGGAAACATTAGTATGGACGAATCTGTGAAGGCAAGATTGACCGGAGAGGCCAAATTCCTCAGGGCGCTGATGTACTTTAACCTGGTGCGTATCTTCGGGGATGTGCCGCTGGTCCTTGAAATCATCGGCAATCCTTCCGAGGGTTATTCCTACAAGCGTGAATCGGCTGAGAAGGTATATGCGGCCATTATCCAGGATCTGACGGAAGCCGAATCGGTGCTACCTGAAAAATACGGAGCCGGCGATCTCGGCAGGGCTACCAAGGGCGCCGCCACGGCCTTGCTAGGCAAGGTATATCTTACCCGAAAAGACTGGGCACTTGCCGCGCGGAAGCTGAAAGCGTTAATTGACCAGGGCACCTATCAGCTGCTGCCCCAATACGCGGATGTATTCGGGATCGCTAACGAAAACAACCGAGAATCTATTTTTGAAGTCCAGTTCAAGAAGGGTTCCTCCGGTGAGGGAAGCCCGTTTACGAACCAGTTTGCGCCCATCGGATCGGGCACGGTGATCACCGGGGTGGGCAATCCACTCGGGCAAAATATTCCGACAGACGCCCTGGCTGCCGCCTACGATTCTTCCGACCTTCGGAAAGGCGTTTCCATGCAAAACTCGTATGTGTTAAATGGCAGCACAGTGAAACACAACTATGTGGCCAAATACCTGGGAGTTCCTGCCGCCAATCTCGACAGTGACAACAACTGGATCGTACTCCGCTATGCCGACGTGCTGCTGATGTACGCCGAGGCCCTCAACGAGCTCGGGTATGCACCCGACGCAGAGGCATTCGCCTACCTGAATCAGATCCGTAAAAGGGCCGGGCTGGCGCCTAAAACCAGCACCCATACCGATTCCTCGCTGCGGGTTAGCTCACAGGCCGCTTTCAGGCTGGCTATTGAGCAGGAACGCCGCCTGGAACTCGCTTTTGAAGGGCATCGCTGGTTCGATCTGATCAGGACCGGTAGGGCTACGACGCTCTTAGGCCCATTGGGCATGCAGACGCACCACGCCTTGTTCCCTATCCCGGACAGCCAGATTGAAATCAACCCAGCGTTGATGACCCAAAATCCTGGCTATAATTAGAATTAGAAAGGCGCGGACCGATAAGCCATTCCGCTGCGTCCGCGCCATCCTTATTATTTACCAACAATGCGAACGACATACTTTCAGCTACTGGGTCTGGCCCTGATTCCAACCGGCATCTTTGCCCAAACCTCCGCTGTTACCCTCAATACCAAAGACGATGGCTACCGCGGGATCTGGTATAGCAACCAGCCTTCCGATGACCAGTATGTATACAAATACAGCGGCGGTCTGGCAACCTATCCTGCCAACCACTACCCGTTCTCTGTGTATGCGAAGGCGGTAAACAAGACTTTCTTTTGTTACGGGGGAACCGATCCCGAGGGTAAGACTTTGCTGCATATGGTATCATACTTTGATCATAAGACGGGAAAAGTGCCCAGGCCGACCATTGTGCTGGATAAGAAAACAAATGATGCCCACGACAACCCGGTGATGAATATCGACCAGGATGGGTTCATCTGGATATTTTCCACTTCCCACGGCACCAGCAGCCCCTCATTCATCCATCGGAGCAAGAAACCATACGACGTTGATGCGTTCGAACAGATTTTTGCCTCCCGCAAAACCGCGGACGGCACCACACCGCTCAACAACTTTTCCTACCTGCAAAGCTGGTATGTAAACGGGAAGGGCTTCCTGAATTTATTCACGCATTATGACAGGGATGTGATCGCAGGCCAACCCGCCAAACCCAGGCGAACGATCAGCTTTATGACAAGCCCGGATGGCGTTGCCTACTCCGAATGGCGCGATCTGGCGACTATCGGAGAAGGCCATTATCAGACAAGCGGAAGTTTTCAGGACAAAAAGATAGCCACGACTTTTAATTTTCATCCTATAAAAAGGGGCGAGAACGGGCTCAACTACCGGACAAACCTTTATTATATCCAAACGCAGGATTTCGGTAAAACCTGGCAAACGGCCGAAGGGAAAACCATAAGTACTCCTTTGAAAGAGGTGACCAATGCGGCGATCGTTCACGACTATCAATCGGAAGGAAAAAACGTTTATATAAACGATCTCGCGTTTGATTCCGAGGGCAATCCCGTGATCCTGTTCATTACCAGCAACGGATTTCAGCCAGGACCACAGGGCGGCCCACGACAATGGAACACCGCCAGTTTCGATGGCAAAAAATGGACTATCCTTCCGGTGACTGTCTCCGATCACAACTACGATATGGGATCGCTTTACATCGACTCAAAAGGCGTATGGCGAATTATCGGCCCGACCATTGCAGGCGCCGTTCCCCACAGTACTGGCGGGGAAATGGTGCTTTGGACTAGCACTGACAGGGGGAGAGTATGGAAGCCCAAACAACTGACCTTTTCAAGTGCCCACAATCATTCCTATGCGCGCAAGCCGGTCTCTGTCCACAGCGACTTCTATGCTTTCTGGGCAGATGGGGATGCTTTGAAAAGATCGGCTTCAAATCTTTATTTCTGCGATAAGAAGGGAAATGTGTATTTGCTACCGCCACGAATGGTAGAAAATTTTGCAAGGCCTATTCCGTTTACCCCAACGGCCCGACCCAAAGGTCGACCGTCTAAAAGTGCAGATTCGACCAGTACGGGGAAATATTGACCATCACTGGACTATCCAGTATACTAGCCTTTTCTTACACGGTACCGAAACGCCCATGTACAGCCACAGCGGGCATGGCCCGGGCATCTAGGTTAAAGACATTAGAGCAGCGTGTTATAACCATAAGTTTCACGTCCAGCCAAAATTGAAGTACGGGTGTGCCCCGAAAGACGCAGTCAACCATTCCTCTTGGATAGTGCACAAAATTCCTGCCAACGAGATCATAGAAAAAAATAATAGACAGACTTGTCTGTCTAAATTTGGCTATGTACATTTGTATCGCAACAACAACGATCATGAACTCACCAAAAAAAAGAATACTTGACACAGCTTCGAACTTGTTTCATCGGCAGGGCTACAATAGCACAGGCATTAATCAGATCATTAGTGAAGCCGCGGTGGCCAAAGCAAGTTTTTATCATCACTTTAAGTCGAAGGATGATCTTTGCGTTGCGTTCCTAAGTGCGAGACATGACTATTGGTTTTCAGAATTGAACACGTTTTGTTCAAAATCAACAGGAACTAAGCAACGCCTATTAGCTGCATTTAACTTCATTATATACATGAATAAAAAGGAAGATTTCAGGGGGTGCAGTTTCCTGAATATTTTATCAGAAATATCAAAAGATCAGGCTTCAATACTTTCTCTTATACAATCACACAAAAACGACCTAAGAAAATTTTTCAAAAATGAGGATGTAAGCGAGTCGATATCCGACCACATATATCTATTATTTGAGAGCTCAATCATTGAAAGTCAACTATTTAAATCAAATGAGTTGGTCTATAAATCAAGAGAAATTGTAGAAAGTTTAATATAGTATTCACTTAAATTGTTAAAAAAAAATGGAACAAAAATTCCCTTTGCCTCCGTTCACATTAGAAACGGCGCTACAAAAGATCCAATTGGCAGAAGATGCCTGGAACAGCCAAAATCCGGAAAAAGTATCAATGGCCTACACCGTCGACAGCGAGTGGCGAAATAGAAATGTATTTGTTAATGGCCGGGACGAAATTGTAAAATTTTTGACCAAAAAATGGGAGAAAGAGCTAGACTATAAACTTAAAAAAGAGTATTGGGCGCATACTGACAACAGAATTGCCGTGAGGTTTGAATATGAGTATAGGAACAAGGAAGGCAAATGGTTCAGAGCGTACGGTAATGAAAATTGGGAGTTTGATGAAAATGGACTGATGGCAAAACGATATGCGAGTATCAATGATCTCGAAATCAACGAGGCAGACAGGCATGTATAATCTCTTTGAAGACTTCCATTATATTCAGGAAAACTTACGCGGTCAATGTTAGTAAACACTAAAACGGCAAGTCCGGTTGTAAACCGGGCTTATAGTGTTACCGAGCATAAGATATCTAACTTATCAAATCCCTTTTGCAAGCGTTAAAATACATTTGGCAATAGATTTCAGCCGAATCCTTCAGTGCTCTGTAGTCCGGATTATTGAAGGATATTCGGCTGAAACGGAGATCAAAATACTAACCCGGATCAATATCTCATAGAAGAAAGTAAGTTTGGTAGGCGATCATAGGAAGCCCTCCCTTTGATCCAGAGCGAGTTACAGTTTAAGGCGCACAATCTCACTTAAAATGAACTAAAATACATCTCCAAACAGCGTACGGGAGTGTTTTGACAGAGTGTTCAATTTACACTTTAACGACCGGACAAAAAACAGATGCAGCCAATGGATGAAATTTAGGTAGCTGTCATGGAACTTTGGTGCCAAGTGATTTTATGGCACAATATTAATCCGCGTCGAAAAAAAGTAAAAGAAATGAATGAAGAAAGAAGCCCCTATGGAGCGAAGGATCCTTTGCCTAATGAATTGACCTACCTGCCCTAGGTGCGGACAGGTGTAGGTATTATCGCTTTCGGGTTCGTTGTTGTCAAGTTTTCGCTTTTTGTGACCCAAATCGCCCTGTCTGAAAAAGAACTTGTCCGCTTGCAAAAGGAATCAGATTGAAGTAATAGTAAGCAACCAGGAGATACGACACAGGATGGTGCCTCAATTTCGAACGGCTCTACTTTCCTTCATCATCACCCAAACCAATACGCCCGAGCCCAATGTCATTAATCCTGCGAAATGCACTGCCCAGATAATTCCAAGCCAGGCAGCAACAACACCTGCCATCAATGCCCCAACCGCGTAGCCGATGTCCCGCCAAAAACGGTAGACGCCCAATGCAGACGCTCTCCACTCGGGCGCTGAAGCGTCACCTACTGCCGCAAGCAAAGCAGGATACACCATGGCAGTGCCTATTCCGAGCAACACAGAACCCGACAATCCAGAAATCAGGGCTGGAAGCTGCCCAATACCAATTACCAGATGGCCTATTGCCTGAACAATCATTCCCCATACAATCAGCGGCTTTCTTCCAATTTTGTCTGCAAGCGGCCCGGTTGCGATTTGACCGACGCCCCATACCATCGGGTAGACAGCCTTGATCCATCCTACCCCTTCAAGGCCGACGCCGGCAGACATGAAAAGGATCGGGAACACCCCCCAGGACATGCCATCGTTAAGGTTGTTGATCAAACCTGCCTGCGAAATGGCAAACAGGTTCTTATTACCGACCGACACTTCTTTAAAAACAGCTAAAAGATCTGGCTTTTTCGAAGGGACGGTAATTCCGTTTCCAGGACTTTGCTGGGATTCCAGCAGCGTGTAGGGGCGGGTATCTTTGATCACCCAAACCGATAACAGCAAGCCTGTGAGCGTATATGCAATACCAATGTAAAACGGCTGCGGCCTTAATCCATAAACTGATGCCAGATAACCGGTAAGCAGCGCCGTTAAACCTACTGCACCGTATCCGGCAGCTTCATTAAGCCCCATCGCCAACCCCCTTTTTTGAGGACCAACCAGGTCAATTTTCATGTTCACCGTCATAGACCATGCCAGCCCCTGGCTTATGCCAAGCAATACATTTGCCGCCACAATCCAATTCCAGCTGGGCCCCCAGGCCAGCAAGAACGGAACGGGTAAGCCTACCAACCAGCCAGCCACCAAAATCCGTTTCCGGGTATACAAATCAGCCAACACACCCGAAACAAGGTTGGTAAATGCTTTGACAATACCGAAAGCAATGATAAATGAGAAGATCACAATGTCCGAGCCGATCTTGAACTCCTCCGTGCCCACCAGTGGGACAACAGTCCTTTCCAGGCCAACCATCCCGCCAACCAGCATGTTCACCAATACCAAAAGCGAAAACTGTTGCCAGTTTTCTTTTAAGCCAAGTCGAATCTCCATTTCATATCAGTTAATACCGGATTACGACACAGCACACCGGTTTGCGCCCGCTTCCAGGCGAGCCGCGTCAACGTCTGTATGCTCTCCTTTTTTGTTGATCGCAGCGATTTGCAAATAATTTGCTGGCGGCAGCGGAATCCGCTCGGTGATGGACTGGACGAATTGTTGCTCGGCCATTTGTAGAAATGGTATTTGGCTCAATAGTAAGGATAAATGGTCACCAATGGGCTTTTCATCAAACGCAACCGCCTGCGAAGTATGGGCAGGCAGTATGAACGGATCACTTTCGAGGGCCTTAATTTTTTGAAGCGAAGCAAACAGTGCTTTCATTTTAATCAATAATTCAATATATTACTTGAATAAAAAGACATAATAAAACGCCAGTGTCGCTGGCGCTTGTTTTTTGCTAAATGCTTATTGGAAGGCGGCGGATTTTCCACTCCGGGAAACCTTCTTCCAAACGTCTGACCGGAATACCCTTCTGGGAAAGCATCTGTACGGCTTCATCAGCGAAGACGCAGAAAGGGCCACGGCAGTATACTATCGTCTCCTTCCCTTGGGGCCAATCTGCCAGGTGTTGGGTCAGCTGGTCAATCGGAATCGAGCGGGCACCCGATATGTGCCCTGCGTTAAATTCTTTTTCGGGCCGCACATCGACGATTAAAATGTTATCCTGTTGAATTTTGTCGAGCAACTCGTTGATTGAAACGCTATCAAAGCTTTCCCTTTCTTCACGGAACTCCCTGAGTGTCCTATCTATTTCCGCCATCCGGTTAATACCCAGATCTCGCAGGCCATGCCAACTGGTAAGCACTTCATCGCTTGCCAACCGGTAGTGTGCATAATGCCCTTGTTTATATACTGCCACCAGACTGGCGCCTTTGAGAACCTGCAAATGCTGTGAGGTATTAGCGATACTTATCGAAAGCTGATCGGCGATCTCTTCAACTGTCCGGCTTCCCTGGGCTAGCAAATCTATAATCTGCAAACGGAAAGGGTTAGACATCGCTTTCGTAAGCGCTGCGAGCTCACTATAAATCCTGGATTTAAATTCGTGCTTTTCCATACATTGATAAGTTGGCAACGCAAAGTTATGCAAAAATCAATTATTCAATAGATTTCTTGAATAAATAAATTTTCATCATACCTTTGTCTTGGTCGTTCGAGCTGACCGTGTTTCAATGTATCAAACTTTTGCTGATCAAATAATACCGGAGTAATGGAAAGAAGAACATTTGTGATGAATATGGCAGGCCTTGGCCTGGCCTCGATCGCGACTAACCTGAAAGTTGTTGCCCGAACACTACAAAGCACAGCCAGCTATACTGTCGAGCAATTTGAAGATAAAGGCCTTGCTCATTTTTCATATGCTGTCATGGCAGAAAAGAAGGTCATATTAATCGATCCACAGCGGAATCCGCAGATTTACTATGATTTTGCAACCAAACATGGTGCAAGTATCATAGGGGTCATCGAAACGCACCCTCATGCCGATTTTGTCAGTTCACATCAGGAAATCCATCAGACGCTGAAGGTACCAATTTACGCCAGTAGCTTGACCAAATGCCAATATCCACTTACTGCGTTCGATGAAGGACAGATCATCAAGTTATCGGAAAAGGTTGGTTTGCGCTCATTATTTACACCCGGCCATGCCCCTGACCACATCGCTGTTGTTCTCTATGAAGGCGGCAAGGACAAAATGGTATTTAGCGGCGATTCACTTTTCCTGGGCGACGTAGGTAGGCCTGACTTACTGGATTATTCTCCCGAGAGCGACAAGCAGCGCAGGCACCTGGCGGAATTGATGTATGAGACAATCCATGAAAAATTCGCAAAACTCAATGATGATGTAATTGTTTACCCTTCGCATGGTGCAGGTTCGCTTTGTGGTAAATCGATCCGGAAAGCCGCCAGCTCAACGATCGGTTATGAAAAGCAGAACAATTACGCATTCGAGAAACGCAGCAAAGCTGAATTCGTGAACGTGCTTTTGAGCGACCAACCCTTCATTCCCCAGTATTTCGCCCATGACGTGCACATGAACAACCAAGGGGCCCCTGCCTTCAAGCCGAGCGTGAGCAAGATCAGGCAGCTATCCGAAAACTATCAACCCGAAAAAGGGATCCTAGTCATCGACGTCAGGCCATCGCAGGCATTCCAGAAATCGTATCTGAATGGGGCCATTAATATTGCTGGCTCAGGATCGATGGAAACATGGCTCGGGACACTGGTTTCACCAAACGCAAAATTTTATCTGGTGGGCTCAGATGAACCTGCCATACAAACCGCCTTAAAGAAAGCAGCATCAATCGGTTACGAAGGCAATATATTGGGAACGATCCAGTACACGGCCGCAAATGGAAACCACTTATCCGCTTTCGATAAGAACTCATTCGATCCGGCAAACAACAAGTATACCATCGTGGACGTGCGCACAGCAAAAGAAGCCAAAAATCAACCGGCTTTCAAAAGTAGCCTTAATATACCCTTACAGGAAATGCCAAAGCGCCTGGCCGAAATTCCTACCGACAAGCCGGTCCTGATCCATTGCGGCTCCGGCTACCGTTCAGCCACCGCTGCAAGCCTGCTGAAAAAACAATTTCCGAACGCGCAGGTCTATGATATGGGCTCATCGATCACTGAATTTATCAGTTCAAATTCAGCCAACTAAAAGATCCATTTAATGATACGGATTCAGCTGACTGGATCCGTATCGGCTTTTAAATCTGTAAATCTGCCCTTATGCCCATGCCGGAAGCTAAAACACTATCAAACGAAAACTCACCCATCAATGCAAATAAAGCGTACGCAGAACCCTCTGTTTTCCTGGCGGAAAACCTTTTACGTGAAGCCCGAAGACAAAAAAATATTACTCAGGGCCAAATTCCTGCCGTCTGTGTCCTTGATCCGGATGGGGACATCGGGGGGATCTTACACTTCTTTTATTTCAGTGTTCTCAGTGGCATTTAGCGCAAACTGCACTGCGGAAAAGAAAAATTTACTTATTGCACTAAAGCCGATCGCAGCCATGCGAGAACGTTATATACCTCAGCAAGATATCTGAATGCATTAATCTCGCCCTGCCCATATGAAACAAAGAATAGCTCGAATAAGCATCTTAGTTGACGAGTACGACAAAGCCATTACCTTCTACACGAAGAAGTTGGGATTTATTTTATTGGAAGACACCACATTAAGTGAAAGCAAGCGGTGGGTTGTAGTTGCCCCTCCAGGTTCCAATGAGTCTGCATTGTTGCTTGCCAAAGCTTCCACAGAGGAGCAGCGATCGTTTGTTGGTAACCAGTCAGGTGGACGCGTGTTTTTGTTCTTGTGGACTGATGACTTTTGGCGGGATTACAATAATCTCATCGATAAAAATATACGTATTGTTCGTGAGCCGTCACAGGAAGTTTACGGCACAGTGGCTGTATTCGCCGATTTATACGGCAATTTATGGGATCTGATAGAGCCAAAGGACAACTCCGTGGCTCACCGTTAACCGTTCAACTAATTGCGTGACTACCTGCTAGAATCCTGCCCTGGTTGTTGTAATTTGTCACACAATTGATTTCTTCGAATATGGAATCTGAATTAACGCTGCAAATCATACTAAGTAAACCCACGCCAAACGTGGTTTTTGGCCTTCAGAAGGGCGCTGGTGCCAATTACGAAACGGTGCAAAAGCAGATCTCCACATCCAACGATTTAATCTTTACTTTTACTATCAAGGTAAAAGGGGACAGATTAAAAGACAAACTTCCCAAATTATCAGGCAGTTTTGTTCAAGGTTCTGCCGATAGTAGGTTTGTTTATATCGACATCGGCACATATGCTGGTCAACATGATACGGTCTGGTCTAGACGGCTTAAAATCCCTTTGACGGGAATTACCTGGAAAGAAATTGATTTAATAATATCTGGTGGTGCGATGTTGCAGAGTACTGTTCCCGGCACCGGCCGGGATGGTGGACCAAACTGTGCGACTGTAAAACCTTTTGCAGGGTGGCATATTCAAGAATCATAGACGAAAAAAAACTTGAACGTCATACGGTATTTGCTTTCAGCTATGATGGGTTCTTATACTATCAACACACCTACTCGCCAAAAGGCACTGGCAAATAACCTCTGATTATAAACTACTTATATCATATATTTTCTGCAAGTCAACCAGAATCTGGTTCGACATTTGTACCGTTGCGGGTACGAAAGCTCCTTAGCGAAAGCTTAGGGGCTTTTTTGTCTAAAATCCTAGAAAAATTACAATCCCGTCCAAGCTGTTAGCCATTAGGAATAGGTCAACGAATTGATTTCTTCAATACCCGCATGCCCACTTGATATCGGAATATTGATAGGCATCGTCAGTGACGTTTCCGTTCGAATCGTAGGCCAGACTAAACGTTCGGTCGCGAAACGTTTTGCCGCCGTAGTCGATCGTCAACCGTTTCATATTATTAGTTGAAAACATCGATGGAGCGGATTCCATACCAAAGAAAAAGAAGTAGTGCAGCGGCCTCCGTGTATTTGGCTTTTCGTCATAAAAGTATTCGTATAGATAATCTGCTTCCAGGATGTTTTGTCTTGCGAGGACATGCATTCTTTCACTTACTAGGTTACTATTAGCATCGTACTGAAAAATGCTTTCATGACTTTTGTAAAGTTGGCCCTTTCCGTCAGCAAACCAGCGTATTAACCCATTTGGTTTGTCGCTGGAATTGTATTGAAAGTCGATGCTTTCTTTTAGTTCTACATTGACGGTCGTGCTGTTTATAGTTCGTTCTGCATCAAAATTCTGAATGCGTATCAGATTGTTATTCTGATATTCGAATTTGGTTTTCGGATATTTGACTCCGTTTATCTCAATAAAAATCGTCGACAGTCTCTCGCTTTTATATTCGAAAAACAGTGTAGGGTATCCTGGCCCTCCACCACGCACACGCGACATGACTATTGGTTGGCTTCGGGAATCGTATTCAAAAGCATAGGATATGCCTGATTGTGTAAATTCAGCCAGCTTGCAATTTTTCGACAACACCTCTTCAACCGGACTTTTCTTTTTACAAGACAATGTGATACAGGCTAACAATATTGTACCAAAAAGGATTTTGTATACACGCATTTCAGGTACATTCATTGCATTGGTCGTTAGCAATCAGAAAATCGGTTGGCATATTGGCAAATAGCGTCGCTTGTAAAACCACCTATGGATTAGCCACAAATATTGAATGGGGTTGCGAAGATGTTGCATCACCTGAAAGTGGGACAGGCGTGTTATTCTTAAGGTAAGAAGGATTACAATTTGGGCAAGGCGTTCTAGTAGTAATCACATAGACATTGCTATTGAGCGTTGCGATGCTAATCGCATCGCGACCATTCAGATTACTTTTGACTCCGTTTTTCCATATCACAGCTTTACCAACCTGGTTTACATATTCAATTCCAACAATGTAAACATCCTCGCCAGCAATAGCGACATCTCTTGCCAACGCACTATTTCCACCGTCATCAAGATTATTTTCGACACCGTTTTTCCAATATTTTGGGACAAATCGACTCGTGCCGGGAGCAAGTTCAAAACCGACAATGTGCACATCGTTCCCCGAAGCAGCTATGGCAAGAGCGTTTGTAACATTTTTGCTTTTCGAAAGGTTAACCTCGCTGCCATTTCGCCAATATTTAGCAACCGGCCCAATCTGATTTTGAGTAAAACCACAAGTGTGTACATCGCCTCCCGATACAGATATCCCGGTCATAGTCCCAAGGTCCGTTTCGTTACCGATTACATAAACTCCATTCTTCCAATAAGCTGGTAAGTGTATATTAAAAGGATCATAAACCGCACCTGCAATATAAACATCATCTCCAACTACCGTTATGTCGTCAAAAGATGTAGGGATTCCACCGGGTAAAACATTCGATATCACGCCATTCTTCCAATAAGTGCCGAAACCTTGAATACCTGCATTTAAATAACCGCTTCCAATCACGTGGACATCCCCGCCAGACACAGCAATGCCAGTCGCTCCGATGAATGCAAATTGGTGGGAAGGACTTGGCAGACTAAATGATTGTCCATTTTTCCAGTACATCACCTTTGAGTTACTGTTTACCCCTTCCGAGCCAGTTACGTAGACATCTGGTTCAGGTTCAATTGGCGAAACATGTTTAGAGGAACAGTATGATAAGAAAAAACAAATTAAAATAGCGCAGAGGCAACGATAAAGATTTTGCATTTGCAAATGTAAATGAATGTAACTGGCTAGCCAAGATCAAAAATAACCGAATGGCAAGTTAGAACCGAATAGCGAGCGTGATTTCGCCTTAGCGATGCGGCTAAAATTCTACAACAAACAAGCACTAATTGGTACATTCTGTTGCTCTACGCGAACGTACCTTTCTGGCCCGTAGTCACTTTCGGTCACCTGTCTTGTGATTCGGAACATTGCAGCTGCTAACAACATATTTACAATTACGATACTTCCCCTATGAGCAAACTTTACAGCATAACATTCTTGTTTTTGATTTGCGCATTCCACGCAAGCGGCCAGTATATCACCGTCTGGAAAACCGATAATGATGGTACCAGCGCCAGCAATCAGATCACCATTCCGGCAACAGGAACCGGTTATAGCATCGTCTGGGAAGAAGTCGGTAATCCGGCGAATAATGGTACCGCAACAGGAATGAACAATTATATACTCACTTTTCCCTCCCCGGGCACTTACCAGGTGAGCGTTACGCCCGGCAGTGGAACGTTCACAAGAATTTCCTTTGCCAGCCAGGTCGACTATCGCAAACTACTGGAAGTAAAACAGTGGGGCAATATTCAATGGGCTAGCATGGAAAATGCGTATTTGGGCTGCTATGACTTGAAAATTACTGCCACTGACGCTCCGGACCTGAGTAATGTGACCTCTATGCGAGGCATGTTCAGTTCATGCAGTTCGGTTTCAACTGTTCCTGGAATCAACAACTGGGATGTGAGTTCAGTAACGGATATGAGTTTCATGTTTGCCGCAACATCTTCGTTTAACGACCCTTTGGATAATTGGGATGTCAGCAATGTCACAGACATGACCGGGATGTTTCAGAGCTCGGCGTTTAACCAGCCAATCGGCAACTGGAATGTCGGCAATGTCACCACCATGTATGTCATGTTCCAAAATGCATTTAATTTCAATCAACCGATCGGTTCGTGGGATGTCAGCAACGTCGACAGAATGAGTGGGATGTTCACCGACGCAGAAAGCTTTAATCAGCCTCTCAATGACTGGGATGTGAGCGAGGTTACCTATATGGACGGCATGTTTCTCGATGCGACTACATTTAATCAACCTCTTGATAACTGGGATGTCGGAAATGTGGAGACGATTAACGCTATGTTCTGCCGGGCAACGGCATTTAACCAGCCGATCGGCTCATGGGACGTAAGTAATGTGATCTATATGCGCTCTGTGTTCAATGGGGCTACGAGCTTTAATCAACCCCTCAACAACTGGAATGTAGGAAATGTGGTTGATATGTCTGAAATGTTCAGCGGTGCCACGGTATTTAATCAGCCGATCGGCAACTGGAATGTCGGGCAGGTAACGAGCACGACGCACATGTTTCAGCAGGCAGCGGCTTTCAACCAGCCCATTGGTAGTTGGGACGTAAGTAAGGTTACCAACATGACTTTTATGTTTGGCGCTACCAATAATTTTAACCAGCCTCTTAATGGTTGGGACGTAAGCCAGGTTACCGATATGTCTTACATGTTTCTCGGCGCCAGGGATTTTAACCAGCCGCTTAACGATTGGGATTTAAGCCAGACCACCACTATTTCAGCCATTTTTTACATGGCACAATCTTTCAACCAGCCTGTCAACGAATGGAACGTGAGCGGGGTTATCGACATGTTGGGAGCATTTTATGGTGCGGCCGCATTTAATCAACCCCTCACAGACTGGACGATTTCTCCGGGCGCTAACCTGACCGCCTTGCTTTTCAATTCAGGGATGGATTGCGTGAATATGACGCTGACCTTGCAGGCCTGGGCAGCAAATACCGCCACGCCCGATAACATTACATTTGGCGCCCAAGGAATGGCATATGGTTCTCCGGCAGCCGCAGCTTTGGAAACTTTAAGAAATACCAAAAATTGGTCGATTGACATTGGCGACGAGGTAGACTGCGAAGCCTTGGATGTTTCGCTGATCAGTTTCGATGCAAAAGCGCCAGGGCTACAGTGCAACTGGAATGGGTCACGACGTCGGAAACCGACAATGATTATTTCGACGTGGAGCGCTCGCCTGATGCAAGAAATTGGAAAGCAGTCGGTCGGATCAAGGGCGCCGGAACTGTAAATACTGTCCGCAATTATTTAATGACCGATTCAAATCCATTGAAAGGCAGATCGTATTACCGGTTGAAAATTGTGGATTTCGAAGGAAAGGCAGAATACTCCAACATACGCGTTATTAAAATGAACACGCCTGCCCCGATTGTGTACCCCAATCCTGTGACGAGCTCTCTCACACTTTCAGGAAAAACAGATGGCTATGTTAAGATATACAATCTGTCTGGTCAGGAGGTTGGACAAATAGAGCTGAAAGGTGAAAAAACGATCATACCCATAAAGGGACTTCCCGTTGGCTCCTATTTGCTGAAATCAAACGACGGATGGAGTTCAAAATTCATCAAGCATTAAGTTGAGCTGATATCACCCATCGAAACAAATCGCAACAACTCCGAGAAAGCATAAATAGCCTATTTTCCACTGCTTAAATCCGACAACTTTTGCAAATCAACCAATATCTGGTTCGACATTAGTTCCGTTGCGGGTAGAATGCTATTCTTCCCTGTGCCCTTGAGATTAAGGGTGCAAATGTCGAAAGCTATGCTTCGGATTTTCCGTCTATCACATTGACCCATTCGAAAATCGAAAGGGTGTTTGATCCCCGTCTTCTCAGGTCTATATTATGGCTGTGAGAAAAGAACGAGGGAATGGGAAAACAAATCGAACTGAACAATGAACAGGTATTGAGTGTCGTCAAACACCTAAAAGATATCGGCGAAGACATAACTATCGAGCAGGCAGAAAAAATGCTAGAATCGATGCAACATCTGGTTACGTTAGCTATTAATCAGTATTTCCGTAACGTTTCAGATTCAAAACTTCATTCATCAACAAATATTTAGTCCGATATCCAGAGCTATTCTATATGTCAGGGTTAGCACTGATGAACAGGCAGAAAAAGGCTATTCTCAGCGAGATCAAGAAGAAAGGTTACGAAATTGGTGCAAATACAATTCCGTGGAAGTTGTCGAAGTGATCCTCGAAGACCATTCGGCAAAAACATTCTTGCGACCAAAGTGGCAAATGCTACTTACCAGATTAAAGGAAAATAAACGACTTCGGGTAGATCAAATTTTATTTACCAAATGGGACCGGTTCAGTCGTAATGCAGGTGATGCATATCAGATGATCAGCATACTTCGAAAAGCTGGCATTGAACCACAAGCTATCGAACAACCACTTGACATCCGTATTCCGGAGAACAAGATCATGCTTGCCTTCTATTTAGCGGCGCCTGAGGTTGAGAATGATCGCCGCGCATTAAATGTCTTCCACGGCATGCGGCGTGCCAAGAAAGAAGGGCGTTGGGTTGCCACCGCTCCGATAGGATATCGAAATTCCCGCTCATTAGATGGTAAAAAAATAATTGAGCCCGACCAGTCCAACGCACCTATCATAAAGTGGGTATTTGAGGAACTTGCATTGGGCAGGTTTAACACCGAGCAAGTCTGGAAACAAGCGGTAAGGAAGGGACTCAAATGCAGCAAAAATAATATTGGTGCATATTTAAAGCATATCCTCACGGGACACGAACACCTCTCAAAGCTTTATAAATCAGGCACTTTAGAAGAAAAACGACAGATAATTGGTTCGATCTTCCCGGAAAATTTGACTTTTGACGGAATGGAACATCGAACCGCTCGACTGAACGAAGGGATTGATCTTATCTATCAGATAACGAGCAAGTTAAGAACACAAAAAAGGGACAAGTGCGTTTAAAAACGACTTGTCCCTTAGGGTGCGCCCGAAGGTACAAAATTCGAACCTTTTGCTGGAAGATTTGAGGAGGTTGGCGGCGCTTTTTGATGGTGTATCGCCTTAGCGCGCCCGCGCTGCTGCCTCGGGTGTAACTGGCGTAAAAAAGTTGACCAAATTACCGTCTGGATCGCGGAAAAGAAGCGAACGGTTTCCCCATGGCATTGTCGTCGGCTCTTGCACGAGTGCTTTGCCGAGGTAGGCAGCAAGTCGCCCGTAATGTGCGTCCACATCGTCGACCAGGAATTCAAGGATTACCGAGCGGTTTGTTGACGGCGTGGCCACGCTTTCTCCGCCAAACAATTGCAAAGTGCGCGTACTGCCAATGGCGAGTACAGCTACCGGCGTGCGAAACTCGGCGAAATCCTCGTTGTACCGGGCGGCAGGAAAACCGGTAATTTCCTGGTAAAAATTAACAAGCCGATTGATATCGGCGGTAATGATTCTTGCTGAAGTGAATGTCATAGACTGGGTTGACTAGTGTTTGATTTCCAAAGAAACAATCACCAATTGACAGCGGTATGTCAGCAGAAAAAGCCGCCACAAGAATTAAAAGACCTGGTGAGCCTTGGAAACGACCACTTACCACCGCCTGCCAGTTACCGCAATGCGCCGGGACCATTCCGGGAGTCACCTGCCACGACGGTGTGAACAAAATGCTGGCGGTACCCACAGCTGTCCGCGGTTTAAGCCCGAATTGCTGGTATGCGCCCGTGTACGTGCCGGTTTCAGTGACCCGGAGATAGCCGGCGCCGCCCGTCGACAGCACACCGGCTATCTCAGCTCATAGTACCTCTCCTTTCGGATCCTAACAATCCGCATTTTGACAATATTTTATCTTTTTTTGACAAGAAAACCACCTGCCAGTATCAAAACGAATTCTTAATATTACGACACTCAAATCATAGTTGTTGTTATATAACGTAAAGACAACAATACCCCTCACCCAGACAACATTATCAATTTGAAATGAGCATAGCTTCAATTTAAGCGATCGCTTAACATAGTTACTATAACCCAATCGCCGTTGCTATTGCTAATAAACCCATTTCAAACCAATATTCGATTGGAATTGAAATGATTCAAGTCAAGTGTACCACCACAATAGGATGAAATAAATTGGTTTACACCACTTAACTCCGTAGCAAATGAAAAAAATCTTTAACAGTAAGACACTACTTAAAGCGGCATTTATAATTTCCACGTACTTGTTTGGCGTCCCCTTTACCTGGGCGCAAGAACCTACGCCATTTGCTTGTTCTAATCTTGCTTATCAAGTGAGCGGACCGAATACCGGAAATTCGATTCTTTATAGCTATAATGTCTCCACAGGTGCCCGAACCCTGCTGGGAGCACTCCCGGCGAGAATTAATTCCATAGGTTACAATACATTGGACAATTATATTTGGGGTATCAATGTCCTAACCAATCAGGTAGTTAAGATTGGAGCTAATGCTGCCCTTACAACTTACTCAATTCCTAATTTACCAGCTCCGGCGGTCAGTGAATATTACAATGTCGGAGAGGTCTTTGGGGACGGCTACCTGTTCGTATACAGCAGGCTAGCCACAAGATATTACGTAGTCGACATCAATCCTGCCAGAACATCGACTTATCTGCAACTGGTTGACCCGACAGCCTCTTATATATTGGATACCGCTCCGTTCGGAAATACTTTTACCGGTGTTACGAGTCTGGATATATCAGATATTGTCTACAACGCTTCAAACGGGCTGTTACATGGCATCATCGACGCACAAAGTGCAACCAATGCGTACCGCAGGCTTACCATTGATCCGGTAACGCAACAAGTAACAATCACGCCAACAACAATTGCTGGAGGCGGCATCCAAAATAATGAACAGGTGGCTTTTGGTTCGATTTTTATCGATCAGACGCCTAATGCATTTTATGTGTTTGCCAACACATTGGGAGGATTCTACCGGGTTGATATGACTACAAATGCTGCCACCCTGATATCGACCGCTTCCACGGGAGGAGCAAACAATAATGACGGAGCGAGTTGCCCCAATGCACTATTGGTTACATCTATTTCCGGTACGGTATTTCATGATCCGGATGGGGGAAATGTTAATAACAGCACAGGAAATCCAAACATAGTGCCTTCCGGACTTTATGCCAATTTGATTGGAACTGACGGAAATGTCGTTGCTGTCGCTTCGGTTAACTCATCTGGGTTCTATGGTTTTCAGGGTATTTCGGCTGGCGATTATCACGTAGTACTGAGCACAACAAATGCTACGCCAGGTACGGTCGCCCCGTTGCCAGGCCTTCCCGCAGGCTGGATAAACACTGGAGAGTACAATGGTGCTGAGAACACAGGAAACACAGCCCCGGCAGACGGCATCAGCCCTGTGTTTACATTAGGCGTAAATAGTACAGACATCAATTTTGGTATCCAACAGCCGCCCATTGCGGACATTAAAACTTACGTTGTGCCCAACGTAGCATTTAGCGTTATGCCGCCTGCCGGCTACCCTGCATTACCGGACTATCAATCCATTCCTGCATCGTCGGCAAATCTGACAGGCTACTCTACTGGCGGCTCGCTTTCGGGCTCTGACCCGGAAGACTGCGCCAGCGCCGGAACCTGTAACACGGGCACCGGCACCTCATTCAATATCGAGACGATCAACGGATCAACCAAGCTATATTACGATTTTGGAGTAGGTCCGGTCCCCCTGGATGTGGCCGGGGGGCCGGTGAGTATCCCCAATTTCGACGTTACTAAACTGGTGATCTATGGGGTAACCGGTAGCGGGACAGGCAGTAACCTAATTGGTTTCACCTATTCCATAACCGATAACGCTGGAGCCACCAGCTCTCCCGCAGCCTATTCCATTGAAACGGAAAGTCCAATGCCAGTAACACTAGCCAGCTTCAATACTCGTCTGGAAGGTAGCGTTGTCACTTTGCAATGGGCAACATCCAGCGAGGAAAACAGCAAAGGCTTTGAGATCGAGCGAAGCGCCAATGCATCCGTTTGGACCAAAATAGGATTTGTACCGACCCTAGCCCCTGAAACGGGCAGTAGCAACCTGCTCTACTACCACTTCGCCGATCCAACTCCCATCGGACGGTGGAGCTATTACCGTCTGAGGATGATTGATTTTGACGGCAAATTTACTTACAGTTCTATCAGAGTGGTGACTTCTGAAAATAGCGCTATTATCAATACCTACCCGAATCCGGCTATCGATAAATTGACCATCGACGGTTTAAGCGGCTCGGAGACGATTAAGATCCTGGATATTTCCGGGCGCACACTGATAGAAAATCTCAACAACAATGGTGAAACCAAGAAAACTGTTAACATTCGGTCTCTGCCAAATGGAACATTCCTGATCAACATTCAAATGCCTGATGGCAGTTCTTTTTCACAAAGGATGATCAAGAGCAAGTAGTTCTCTAATTCATTGAAAGAGCTCCTGGATGTGTTTTTCAGGGGCTCTTTTCCATTTTGCGGTAAAGGGCCCCGCGTGTAGTCCATCAATTTCCTGTTCTCACGATCCAAGCAAGATTACTGACATATGGCTCGTAACTACGTCAGATTTTAATGCAGCACAAATCGCCAGGACGTCGACTTTTGAATCTGCTATTTCACAGATAACCAGATCCGGACTCATCTGACGAGCCAAAGCTACCGAGTTATCACCACTGTTACCTATTAGCATATGGAAGTTATTTCCCAGGGCTTCCATACCAAAACTATCAGGCTCCGTATTACCGGAAAAAATTAAAATCTTTCTGATATTCCCCGATTTCATAACACTCACGGGTGCAATAGTTTAGATTCTACTTCAAAAGTATTTTGGTTCAAACAAACCATGACAATCAAAATGATAGTCAGAAATCACTTTGAAACAATCGTTTTTAAATAAGTTAATAAAGTTGAGTATCAATCAGTGCTGCGCTATCGAACAGGCGCAAACACAACCCATAAGGCACTCATTTTCAGCACAAAATCCGCATTGTAAGACATAGACACAAAATCCTAACTAAAAAAACAGACCCTTCATCTATGGTCGTGGTATCCTTGCTGACCGCATGAACAAAACTATTCATTGTAAGTATTTCAGGATTCACAAAACAAGCATTGCTCCACTCCAAATAAGTTCAGCCCTTTAAAATGGATTAAATAACACACCAAAATGAGAATTTTATCCACCATCTGTTTGGGGATAAAACGACAATTTGCATTGAGAGAAGCTTCGATAATTCCAAATTCAACTTCGGGCGAAAACAATTATTCAAACAAAAACCATTATACGATTATATGGAGTATCGCAATAGAGAACGAAACAATTTATTTGTAATAGTAGATGAACGCCCCATGTTCCGGGTAGGAATAAAGTCAACAATTGAATCGATCATCCCTCTATCTGAATTTTCGAAGCATTCTCGATTAGATGAGTTCATTTCTGACGGTTCGAAAGCCTGTCCATTTTGCATTCTGATCTGGGCAGGAAACATATCTGACAAAACCATCATCAACAACATCCGAGAGTTGAAATCTTTGGAAAAACCGTGTAAGATTATCCTGTACGGCTACAAACAATCAATTCAATACATCCTCCCGTTGCTCAGAGAAAAAATCGATGCTTACCTGCCCGAGGATTTCGGAGGAAACGATCTCAAAGAATGCTTGGCGTCGATCGCGGCAGACCGGATATATGTCGACACACAAATATTAATTGAGCTGCTAAATATTAAGTTCAAAGGACAAAGATATAAAAGCCGAAGTCTTACACCAACGGAGGCCAGGGTTGCTAATTTATTGGTCAGTGGATTAAGCCCATCGCTGATTGCCAAGGAAATGCACCGGAAAACATCGACGATTAGCAGTATAAAATCGAACATTTTCAAAAAAACAATGGTCACTAATGTCGTGGACCTGGCTGGGGCAATGGGAAATTCCATCGCGGGAATGATAATCTAGGGGCTGGTTTGCCACTTATAAGGTAAGAAAAAACGGGATCCGAAATTCGGATCCCGTTTCATTTATTGCCGGAAGTCCGGCTACTTTACCACAAACGTCTTGCTGTGAACTTCCCCGTTCGCATATGTAACGCGCAACACATACACTCCCGCACGAAGGCTTCTGATGTCCAACGTGTTTCCTGACTGCGCGGCATTCAATACTTCCATACCCGCGACATTGTAGACCGAAACCTTGTACCAACCGGATTGCGGCAGCCCAAGCGACAGTTTCCCATCCGCTACCGGATTAGGATATACGGACAGGGCATTCTTACCCGACTCAAACCGGACAGCAGCAATTGAACTGTACGCGTGTGATCCATCCGCATCGATCTGTTTCAAACGATAGTAGTTGCTGCCCGACAATGGTGCGGCGTCTGCAAAGCCATAAGTCAACAGGTTTTTGCTGTTGCCGTCAGCCGTTTGGTTTTCCACAAAACCGATAGCCTGCCATTTGCGCGCATCCGCACTTCTCTGGATCTCAAATCCGGCGTTGTTCGTTTCTTCGGTTGTTGCCCAGGTCAGGTTAGCCGTGCTTCCTTCTTTGGCCGCATTGAAATACGCCATCGTAACAGGAAGAGCAGACTCCTCGGTGGTAGACAAGTAGACAAACGATGAGAACGAAGTGAGGTTATGGAACTCAACATAGTTCACACCATCTTCCACGCCCGTGGCATCAGGTGTAAGCGAAACTGCCTTCCCAGCGTCGAGTTTTCCATAGGTATAAACGTTCGCGATTACCTCCTCGGCAGTTCCTTCATATTTAAACCATCCACTTACTTTCGCACCCGGCACCTGCGTATCATTCAATTCCGTCTGGCTATAATAGATCCGCACTTTGCCTCCTGTAAACGCTGTTGCGGACGCATCGGCCGCGGCGGTGATACGCGGCATAAGTTTGGTAACGATTGTTCCATTGTCGTAGGATACGCCTTCAGGTGTCACTTTCGCAGTCAGGTTATTCAACACCGTCGGTTGGAGATTCGAAGCTGCGAAGAATTTCTTGGTAGCATCCGACGTGTTACGGAAATACGTCCATTCGCCTGTACCGCAGTTATCGTTGTACTGGTTTGATTCTTCCACGACAGCCGGCAAGTATACGGTACCCGTTACGATAGGGGTTACTTTACCAAACGTGAAATAGCTGGCACCATTCGGGAAACTGTGCACTGCTTCATAATCTGTGCCATTGACAGTCACCGGAACTGCCGTAACGTTCGTCGAGAAAGCGGCGTCGGAAGAGAAAAGGATCACATAACCGGCGCAAGCATCGTTGGTCAAAGTAGTAGTTCCTACCGAAGCTTGCGGGAAGCGGATGAGGGTCTCTGTGCCCACGTCGGCGTTCTGAACCTTCCAGATACGGTTCATACGGCGTGCATTATTAATATTGCCCGAATAAACAAATGCTGTATAAGTGCCGGCGGTGTTGGTCATGGCTTGCGTATTGCCATTGTCACCCCAGATCAGGAACTGGCCGTCGATTAACTGGCTGGTATTCGCATTATTCGTCGCAGCAATACCACCTAAACCAATCGTTACCTGATTGTTCGTATTGGTGTGCTGGCTCCGGCTTTGCTTCTGGTTCAGTGCCGAACGGAAGTCATTACCGATACCTGTCACGTTGTTATGGTAAGTTGCGTTTGCAGTAGCATCCCATACAACAGCATCCGTCGAAGTGGTGTAGTTCGTACCAGCCGCCAGCGTTACGCCGTACTTGATTGCGAGGTAGCTGTCGATCTTGTTACGATCGGTTGCAGATACATTACCTGCACCATATATGATCAATTCGCCGATGTTACCTGTAAATCCGGCATTGTCACTGCCATTGCTTGAAAACTGGGTTGACCCTATCGCATGTCCTCCCGTCAGTGAACCGATGGCAGTATGGGTAGCGGTAGTACCGTTTGCTGCCCCGTTTAACCCTTTCGACACCGTTGTGTTGGTGAAGGTGTTAAACATGATGCTCGGACTATTGGACGCCCAGTTAATGTTGCCCGGGTTTGCGAGATAGCGGAAGTTGTAAGCCGTATTCACGCGTTCGATCCGATTATCCGCCAGGATCCCGATACCATCCCAATAGCTAATACTGCCAGAAAGGTCGCTGCCACTTACCAATGAACTAAATACCCGTCCATTGCCTCCCGGAGCCAATCCCTCTTTTGTCAGCGTAAAAATATCGTACTGTTGCGCCGAGACAGTTGGCCCCGTAATGGTCCCCAATGTCTGGCTGGCCGCCGTGAAATTAACACCCGGGTTGAAGTTGAAGTAGTCAAATGCACCTACCTTGAACTTAGGCATATTGGCATCTCCCAATTGCGAAACAATTGCCCCGCCGTTGAAATCGGCCCATTCAGATGCATCCGTTCCCTCACCGAGCGACTCGACGTTATAATCGGCACGGTACCAGTGTGTAAGATTATTGGTAACACCACCCGGACCTTGTACAAAGGCCGCGAATGTAAAATAGCTGCCGTTTGAAAGAGTTACATCGGCATAAGCGTATTCCTTACCGTCGATCGTCACCGTAGAAGACATCTCGGTAACCGCGTCCGACAGGTCGATCACGTCATCGCTACTCTGAACCAGTTTCAGATTGGCATATCCCTTTGCCCAAGCCACCCGAACGGTTCCCACCGATGCGGTATTCTGTACTTTCCAGATCGCCGCAAAACGGTTATAGGGCAAGCCACCAATTGTACCGAACGCAACACCAGGTGCTTTTGCCAGGCCATTAT
>CBDDGG010000002.1:0-86098 GCA_965227755.1 Dyadobacter sp. | reverse complement strand
ACAACGAGGGGGAGGTTTCTGTTCTGCACCAGGGAGCAAGAAGGCATGGCCGGCCCGACCCGCATTCCCCCCCAACTGCACCTCCCCCCATGCCTCACAGCCCCCCCCCCCACACACCCACCCACCCACCCACCCACCCACCCATTCACCACCCACCCCACCACCCACCCATCCGTCCGGGCACCCACCGTGAGATCTTGCCCGTGGGTCCCTTGGGCAGCTGGTCCGTCACGAAAACGCGGGTGGGCACCTGCGCACAAAGCAGGCGGGCGAGGGACAGCTTTGGGAGCAGGCGGGGTGGTGCTTCCAACAGGATGAGGCCTGCACCTGGTGCAGGACGGCGTGCGCGAGAGCAGGCCCTGGGCATCCGCACGCGTTGGAAGCAGTGCGCCACGGCCGCGGCACAGCGCAACGCCGCCCGGCACAGCACAGCGCAGTGCAGCACGCTGCAGCGAACTGCAGCGCGGCACAGCGCAGCACAGCCCGGCACAGCACAGCACAGCACCTTGAATCCAGACAAGCGCTGGCCCACAAACTTCTTGATGTCAGCCTCTGCAAAACAGGAATAACCAAAATATGGGATGGAAAACACGCGCACATGTCTGCAACACTGGCTGCAACGGCAGCGGCAGCGGCAGCACTGCTATTGACGCCCCTGATACCTCCAAGTTTCCCTGCGCCGAACCGACAGCAGCGGCGTGGCACCGGCGGCGGCAGTGCAGCCGGAGCGACAGCGGCGGCAGCGCAGAGGACCATTGGCAGTAGCAGCGACAGCGAGTGCCGGCAGCGGCAGCAACCGTCGTATGCTGCTGGCCCCGGCAGGGACCCTCACCAATGGCGTCGCCGGCCTTCTTCCCTTCCTTGTTCAGCACCACTGCTGCCGCCACCACCTGGCAGGGATGGTGTTGGCAGGTTGGTCGACTGAATAAGTAACTAAGTAACTGTATGAGTCGCTTTATGACTGGTGAATGATTGATTTGATCGCTTGATTTGCGGGCAGAGCATCGGGGCCAGTGCCATGCCGACGGGCAGACGGCCAGCCGCTTTACGGCATTGCCATTCAGGCAGGGGCAGCGCCACCTGTGCACCGGCAGCCCTGCCGGTGCCGGGAATGAGCGCGCCGACACTGGCAAGCGAGCGCGGGTGGTGCATGCACCCACCCACCTCTCCGTACTTCTCGTCAGGAGCAGCAAAGGACACAGCCTCTGCCACGCCGGGGTGCGCCAGCAGTGCACCGTCAACCTGCAGCGCTCAGGGGGGGGGGGGGGCAATAACAAGTGAACTCAGTGCATCAGTGTCCGCGAGAGGTGGCGGTTGGGAGGCAGAGCAGAGTCGCAGCAGGCGGCCGCCAGACTGTCGGCACATCGAAGCCCTGCAAGCATGTCGGCTTGCACCTCAATTGGGCTGATCTTCTCTCCGCCGCGGTTGATGAGCTCCTTCAGGCGGCCTGCAGCGGCCAACAGGAGAAAAAAAACGCGTAACGTTGCTGCAGGCGGCCAGCAAAAATAAGGCACGATCCTCGTCCAAAGGAGCGCTCGAGCTGGCCCCCACCCTCGCTCGCCTGCATGCGGCACTCTCTGACCGGCGCCGCCGGTCTAGCGCACGCGGTGAGCACCCCTCCCCCCTGCAGCCCCATGCCCGGCCGGAGCTGCCGTCGACGAGCCTCGTGCCAGCCCGCGGGCGAGGGGAGGAAGCCGTGCTTGCCGGTGCCAGCTTGGCACACGCGGTGGGCGTCCCTGCCCACGAAAACCCTGCCGCGCCGGCGCTGCCGCAACACGAGGCCCACCTGTCAGTGTCAGGAAGCCCTCTCCGTCCAGCTTGCCCTGGTCTCCGGTGTGGAACCAGCTGCACCAGGGGGGGGGGGGGGGGGGCACATGTCATCAGAGGCGAAGACATGGTAAGCACAAGACGGTGCGAAACAAGGCCAAGCTCCCCAGTTTGCCCTGATGTCCGGTGTAAAAACAGCTGCACAGAGGGGAGGGGGAGCGGGGCGAAGGGCACGGAAAGAAGGTGCAGGGCGGAGCGGAGGCCGCCGACGCCCGGCACCGTCGGCCGGCAAGGGTCCTGGCGCGAAACGCCAGAGACGCACCCGCCGCACACGGCGACGCCCCCTCGCTGGCGTTGGGGTTTGCAGCACTCCAAAGGGAGCCCTGTCGATGCGTGAGAGGAGGTGGCTCCTCCTCAAGGCACGAGATACAAGGCACCACACACAACCAACAAGACGCGCGACGCACCCGCCCGCGAACGCCTCCTCGTTGGCCTTGGGGTTTTCAAGGTAGCCGGCGGTGACGTTGGGGCCCTGGATGCAGATCTCCCCCACCCCGCCGCTCGGCACCGGCTGGCACCGCTCGTCCAGAATGGCGACCTGCGGGGCGGGGGGTGGCAGCACAAACACATGTGACGAGGAGGACCACGCTGGGATGCAACACAGCATTGCATTCGACAGAACGCCGCCGGCAAGCCGAGCGTGCGGCAAAGGCGGGGCAGCAGGCGCTCCGCGGCAACGCACCTTGACAGAGCCCTGCGCGCGCCCCACGGTGCCGGGCTTGTGGGGGCCGTGCTTGGGCAGAGGGTTGGAGGTCATCTGGTGGGAGGCCTCGGTCATGGCGTAGGCCTACAGCAAAAAGGCGGCGAGCCGCGCAGCTCGGTGCGACTGGGTAGGCTTTGCTGGCAGGGGTAGGCCTTGTCTGCCCCTCTTCCCTTAGAAAACGAAGGCCTGGCGGGCGGCAGAGGGCTGCCGGCGCGTGCGTGCGGAGCCAGCTTGTGCCGCCTGCGGCGCACCTCGAGCACCCGCGCCACGACAGCCTTTTCCGGCTGCTCCAGGGTGGCGGGCAATGCACCCAACTGATGGACCCTGAAAAACACGGTTCTGATAAGCAACGCACCTCCAGCACGGGCGCTTTGAAAGCCTTTTCCAGCTGCTCCAGGGTGGCGGGCGCCAGGGCGGACGAGCACGAGCGGATGGCGCGCAGCGGCGGCGGCGCGGCAGAGGGGTAGTCTTGGGCGGAGCGGGACAGCAGGATTTGGTGCATGGTGGGGACGGCTGGGAGGGAGGAGGAGGGCAGGAAGGTTGTGGGACGCGTGGGCGAGGCGGCGCGGCGGCAGGGCAGAGGGTGCCTTTGGAGGTGCAGGAGGAAGGCAGCACGGCAGGCTGAGAGGCGTGCGTGCGGCAGCAGAGCGTGCCGGGGGCAGCCCCCGCGCCCTTGCCGCCACGCCAACCTGCCACCCCGGGCTCTGACCCGTGTAGAAGGTGGCGCCGTGCTGCACCGCGTCCTGCCAAAAGGTGCCCGCAGAGAAGCGCCCCGAGGCGGGCATGATGACGGCAGAGCCAGCCGCCAGCGGGGCCAGCAGGCCGGCCATGAGGCCGTGTACGTGGAAGAGAGGCATCACCAGGAGGCAGCGGTCCGAGGGGCCAAACTCGTAGGTCTGTGGCGTGAAGGGGCGGGCGGGGTGGGAAAGGGTGCGGGCGAGGCGGGCAAGGGGTGGTAAGAGGGCTGCCAAACGGCTCGTCAGGGACAACAGGTCGCCGACACGTTCGAACATGAAGGAAACCAGCGGCAGAGGGGCCAGCGGGCAGCAGCAGCGGTGCATGCGGGCGGCCCAGGCGGGACCGCATTGCGCAGCACCCACCCGCGAAATGTTGTCCAGCGAGGCCGCCAGGTTGGTGTGCGTCAGCGGCACGCCCTTGGGCCGGCTGGTGGTGCCGCTGGTGTGGAGAAACAGCGCCACGTCGACCGGCAGCGGCGGGTCCGGCAGCGCGTCCCCAGCAGAGGTGTCGGCCAGCGTCGCCTGCCAGCCGGGCGTCTCCGAGGATACCTCCAGGCCCGGGTCGGCGCCGTCGCCGGCGGGGGGCGACACGGCGAGGCGCATGCAGGGCGGGCCGCCGGCGGCCTGCGCCGCCGCGTTGCGCTCCCTGCCCACCACCAGCAGCTTCGACCTGGCGTCCTCCATGTAAAACTTGAACTCCTCCTGCAGCACTTCCGTCAGAAACATCAAACAAACAATCTGTAACGAGCAACGCACTGGGGCTGCGACGGCGAGGCATGGGCAGGCCAGCCGCCCGCTCAGCCCAGCTGACGACCCCCAAGCCACCTGTCCCCGTCGTGCCTTTGAGTTTTCAACACAAAGCCAGCCCCACCTGTCGGTAGTTTTGGTTGAGGGGGGCGGCGACGCAGCGCGCCAGCGTGGCGCCCAGGAAGGCCACCACATACTCCACCTGCCAGGCGGGTGGGACGGGGTGGACAGAAAGGGAGACGGCTGGTTGTGGGGGGCTGCTACTCCCCCTGCCAGGGGAAGGGAGGGCCGCGGGCCGCAGGAGGGTACACTCTCGCTACGTCCAACCCAAGGGTGCACGGGCAGGGCGCAGAGCGTGCAAGTGCCCCGGTTTGCCACAGACGCGAGCGCGGATAAGGGCGCTGACTGGTCGGCGGCGCCGGCGCACGGGCGTCCAGGCGACCTGGTCAGCTCCTCAGCCCACTGCTTGCAGCCTGCACGCCCCCGAGTTCACCGTGTTGGGCTCGGCGATGGTCACCACGTCCCCAGGCTGCAGGCCGCTGGCGCGCAGGGTGGCGGCAAACCGCTGAGCCAGGCGCCGCAGCTGGCCGCGACGGTACTCGCGCCACGGCAGGTCGCCGGTGCCCGCCAGCAGCGCCGGCGCGTGATCGTCGCCTGACAGCACATCGGTGAGGGTCGTGGGGGGCATGCTGGCACGGGCCGCTCCCGAGGGGCGCGCGTTCGGGGTGTTCGGGGTTCCTCGGGCAGAAGGGCGTGGCTCGCGGCGAAGGAAAGCGGAACAGGAAGGGGTGTGCGCGCTGTTATGATCAAGGCAGCGCGAGGTCGGCTTGGCTTCAAGCACCCGGCGCGCATTCGCTGCCATCTGCGTCGCCGCCAGCTGGTCGACGGCGCATTCCGGCAGTAGCGCGCGTGCACTCGCCATGGCACTCGCCCCTCTTCCCGGCGTTTCTTCTTTTGACAGGCAGCACACAAATACAATTCGCGACAGTTGAACCACTTGGCTGCGGCGAGGGACTGGATGTGTTGGGAAGGTGCGCCCAAGATAGCAAACATGATGTGCATGCGAAAACAAGCCCTGGAAGCTGGCCTGCTGCCATCCGTCACCCCCGCGTTTCGCGTTCCTCTTCCTTGTTCTTCTTCTTCTTCTTCTTCTTCTTCTTCTTCTTCTTCTTCTTCTTCTTCTTCTTCTTCTTCTTCTTCTTAATCTCTACAGCGCCCCTCCTGCTGGCTTCAGCACTGGCAAGTAACAGGAACTCGCCTGCAAGCTTGCCGCGGGGGAGAGTTCGAGCCCTCTCCAGCGCTGCCCCTGCGCGGGCCAGCTCAATCGCAAGCACACATGTGGCGGCCCACGGTTAAGTTGGTACCGATCCCAGCGCTGCAGGGCCCGGCGCTGCGCGAGCCACACTTCGAGGGTCTTGTTGTCAATGCTTGCAAGCTCCTGCCGGCCTGTCAGCGGTCCAAAAGCTGTCGGTCACCGCGGGCATGCCGAGCGCCGCTTCAAACTCCAGCATTGTAGTCACTAGGCAAGGGCCTCCGAATGCTCTATTGGGGGAGGCTGACCTGGCATTCTGAAACCTCCCAAAATGCGACGAGTGGCTCTCACAGCGTTTACTGAGTGCTCGTGGGGGTGGGGCACCAGCGGTGGCGGGCGCATCGCGTGCCTTCAGGCTGTCGACCGCGCGCACACCTTCCTTGCAACACGCCCATGCAGGTGGTGCCGACGGATGCCAATCAAGGCAAGGCACACAGTTGTCGTCTTGGGAATGGGGCCGTCGTCACCTGCTGCTGTTTTCTACCGCAGCAAACCACCGCAAATTGACGACAGCGATGCGCAGCAGCCCCGCTTTGGCACCGGTATCTCATTGCCAAACACACACACTCAACCGGTGCACAGTGATCGGTGGCGAAGATTGCTGGCTAAATGGCACGGGGGCTCCCCAAGAATTGGTCAGCTGCCCAGCCAGCTAGACCTGCCGCCCACGCTACCGACGCTGAGACGGCATCACTCGGCTCGGCGGATGGGTCTCCGGTGCGTTCGGACGCTCAGCATCCACTGCCGCTTCGCATGCACCACTGCTAGAGGCTGCCAGGCGCTCTGTATGACTGGTGCGGTGTGCCGGTCCGGCCCTAGCTGACCGCTGGCCCAAACGGCGCAGCGCGTGCTCTTTCATTGCAGCTCTTCATTATGCGTACGACTAGACGGAGCGGCTGGCGGGCGGCAGGTGCGGGCCACGCAGCCGTCCCTGTGCCGCACCGGCCGCCCACCGTGCACGATGCAGGCGCCGCCGCTCAACCTTCTGCCCCTACCCCTGCCGCCCACCCATCACCATGCCCGCAGGCCGCTTGATAGAGACAAAACTGCTGGCTGCGCTGCTCTGCGCTGCCGCAGCCGCAGGCGCCGCGGCGCCGCTGCCGCAGGAGGCGCCGCCCGTCCGCACCTCCGATGCCTCATCCTTCGCCGCCCCAGGCCGCCTGCTGGTCCAATTCAAGCCCTCTGCAGCAGCCACCGCGCGGCTGCAGGCGCGCAGCCCTCTGCGGGGCCTGCAGCTCGAACGGCTGGTGGGCAAGCACCAGGGTTTGGCGGTGGGGCGCGCGGCGGCGGCGGCCGGCGGCCGGCGGCAGCTGGCAGCCGCGACCGGCGACGTCCCACCAGACGCAACCCTGCTGTTCAGCATCACCGACGGCAAGAGCGTGCAGGAAAAAATAAAGGAGCTGCGGGGCAACGCAGGTGACGCGGGGAGTGGTTGTGGGTGCTTGGCCGGGGTCGAAACCGCACGCTACCAGGGTCGACAGGTGGCGTGCAGAACATGACCCTCAGCTTGAGCCCGGCTTCTGAGAAGGCGGCTTGGTTTCTGCGTGGCTGGGCGTCCGTGACGCAGCAGCAAGCTCTCAGCTGCCGCCCTGCATATGCATTTGACCTGCCATCGGCATCGCCCACCCACCCACTTACACCCAGTTTCTGCACTCCCACCACCACCCGTGCAGCCATAGCGGCAGCGGAGCCAGACTGGGCTCGCTGGCTGACGGGGCCGCAGCGCGTGGCAGCCCAAGTGACGACGCGCAGCCCGGCGCAGCAGGAAGCGGTGGCAGAGGGAGCGACAGCTGCGGCAGCTGGGGGTGGCGGCGTGCAGGCGGCGGCTGCAGACGGCGGCGCGCAGCTAGATCGAGGGACACAGGACCCGCTTTTCTTTGATTACGAAGGAACGGAGCTGTACCACCTGCAGCGCATTGCCGCGCCAATTGCCTGGGACACAACCGTCGGGAGTAAGGAGGCAAGTGACGACGAACAACTGCCTGACATGCCTGCCAGCACCAACTGCATGAGCTCAAGGCTAGGCCCGATGGGGCTGGCAGCTGCTGGGCTGTGCACGCAGCATGTTCCACCTCACACCGCCATGCAGCGCCCCCCCCCCCCCCCCCCCCCTCCACCCGCCAGGTCAAGGTTTGCGTGATTGACAGCGGGCTGCGCAGGACGCACCAAGACTTTGTGGCAAACGACGCAGGCGGCTGGAACAGGTGCACGTCGGCACTCTGTGCTGTGTCACGCTGCGCTGTGCTATGCTGCGTCACGCTGCAATGTGCACCCAGAACTGCATGCCAACTGGTGGTCGGCGCGGTGGCACAGGTCATGGCGTGCTACGCTGTGCTACGCTGTGCCGCGCTGTGCAGAGAGCTTGCCAGTGCTTGCCTGCAGACGGTGCTAGTGGCTGGATGAGTTGATGCCAGCTGCCTGCCCCCCCCCCCCCCCCCCCCCCCCCCCCCCCCACCCACCACCCCACCCCACCCACCCACCCACCCCTAATGCTTCAGGGCCTGGGAGAACAACGCGATGCCAGCTGTGGGCACAACCCTATACAACAACTACACAGGTAGCTGCTGCCCGCCGCCGCCGCCGCCGCCGCCGCTGCCGCCGCCGCTGCCGCCGCTGCTGAAGCTGCTGTGCGAGGGGTCTAGCTGGGGCCCGGCGTAATTGGATGCCTGTGCTCTGCTCGATGCCTGTGCTCCGCTGCCTGTCTTTTGCGCAGATACCAACGGCCACGTACTGCAGCCGGCAGCCGCCAGCGCTCGCTACGCACCGCACTGCCTTGACGACCGCTCACCAGCGCTCCTCTTCTTTTCTGTGCGCAGACGCCGACGGGCACGGCAGCCACGTCGCCGGCATCATCGCTGCCGCGGGCGACAACAGAGTGGGCATGGCTGGAGTGGCATGGAACGTGAGCCTCAACGGCTTGCACCTGCTGTGCCTGCTGCTGGCAGCGCTGCTGCTAGCAGTATGAGCGCATGTTGCGCTGCGCGCCGGTCCGACATTTGCCCCATCCCTCCCCCCTCCTTCACCCATGCGCGCCACGCATTCACTCCCTGCAGGCGAGCATCGTCAGCTGCAAGGCCGTCTCAAGCGATGGCTACCTCTACAGCTCTGCGACCATGGACTGCTACTCACTGTGCGGAAACACGGTGAGGACTGCCTAGCACAGAGCACCGCGAGTTGGGCATGCATGGGGGCAGACGGCCGGCAGGGGTGCCTAGCACACCGCCGCGCCGGCACGTGGTGCCCGCCCGCGCCCGCCGATCACCCCGCCGCGCCTCTGAGCCTGCACCCCTGCTGCCGTCTTGCGCGTGTGCGCAGCCTGGCGTGCGTGTCGTGAGCGCCAGCTACGGCGGCATGGGCGCCTACTCCAGCATGGAGCGTACGGCCATCCAAGCGCTGGGCGACGCAGGCATCCTGTTTGTTGCCAGCGCCGGCAACGGTGAGCGAGCGCGGCCTGCAGTCCTTGCGCCGGCAAGGGGGCGGTCAGGCGCGTGGCACGGCGCTGCTCTGACGGTCCGCCCAACGATCCCTCAACAACTGCAGACAACAACAACACAGACGTGAACGCGACCTACCCGGCGTCCTACGGGCTGTCAAACCAGCTGTCAGGTGGGGCTGCCCAGGCGCTAGGCGCTAGGCGTGCAGGTGTGGGGCGGCAGTAGGTGCCCCCGATTCGTGCGCCTCCCACCCCAGGCACGCCTGCCCGCCCAGCCAGCTGCCAGGTGCGTCGGGGGTAGCCCCCTGTGGTTGCTCCGAGCGAGGGGGACTGGCATCTACCCTGACCTCCTCCCCACCCCTCCCCCTCTCTGCGCTGCCGCGCGACCTCTGCCACCTGTGCGCCCGTGCACCCCCTTTGCCCCCCCGCCGTCGCCTCGCCAACCCCTCCTTGCCCCCCCCCCCGCCGCCCCCGCGCGTCCGCAGTGGGTGCCAGCATTTGGAACGACAACCGCGCCTCCTTCAGCAACTACGGAGCATCCACGGTGCACCTGACCGCCCCCGGTAAGCCTGGAGGCCCGGGCTTGGCGGCGGCGGCCGCACGCTGCAGACGGCAGCTGCCGCACTGGGCGCTTCCGGTCACGCCAGCCGCTCGAGCCGCGCATGTGCGTACGGTCGCTGGGGCCCCGTGCCTGCGCCGCTGCAGTGCGCACTGAGGGAGCATCTGCCCGCCCTCCTCCCAGGGTACTACATCCTGAGCGCTGGGCACACAGCTGACGACTCATATGTGCTGATGAGCGGAACGAGCATGGTGAGGCAGAGCGGGAGTGCAAGCGCTTGGAAAGCCACCCCGCCTCAATCACACCAGTGGAAATGGTTGCTCGTTTGGGTTGTGAAGGCATACGGCCGACTCCTTGCATGTTGGGTTGTGAAGGCATACGGCCGACTCCTCGCATGCGCAAAAGGGCGATGGAGGCGTTCGTTTCCCTGGCATGACAGCGTGCACGCTGTGCCGGACGAACGTGCACTTTCTCCACTCGCTTGGCCCCCACGCTCCCCCTCTTCCCCACTATCAGTCCTGCCCCGTGGTGTCAGGCGTTGCCGCGCTGCTCTTCTCTGCCAAGCCCACCGCCACGGTGGCGGAAGTCAGGCACGAGCGGGGGGGGGGCGCGGGCGGGCGGGCGGGGGGGGGGGGCAGGCAGCGCATTGCCTGCGCACAGGGACGCAGGCCACGGCTGCGACCCCTCCGCGCCCTGCCCACGTTCCGGCAGTGAGAAGAAAACCTGGTCAAGCCCTCCGTCCATGTCCATATCCAGCCCATTTCCAGAAGGGGAAGGCCCGATGACTGTCCAGTGACACCTTGCAAGGCTTGGTAAAGCCCACGCTGACCCGTGCTCCTCGCTTCCTTACACCCCGCCCTGCTGCCACAGAAATGCCATCTTGAGCTCCGTTGACGATGTACCCATCTGGGCCGGCAAATCAGCGACAGGCGGGCGCGTGAACGCCGCAAAAGCGGTGGCGGCGCTGCTGGGCACCACGGCGACCTCCACATGTGAGCCGCCGCCGCCGCTGCCGCCGCTGCCGCCGCTGCTGTGGACATCGCTGGCTGATGCTGTTGCCGCCGCTGTTGCTGTCACTGTTGCCGCCGCTGCCGCCGATGCTGACAGCCCGGTCATACCCCCGATGCCTCGTCTCCCCTTTCCGTGCAGCGACGTGCTGCACCTGGGAGCCCAACGTGTCTTACGACAGCTATACATACTATCCGAGCCTCTCCACACGTTTGATGTCCACCGTGGCAACCACAGCAGACTGCAAAGCCAGGTGCGGAGGCTGGCGCCAGCGCCGCTGGTGTGAGCGAGGTCTGGAGGGCGGCGCCGGCACCACATGAGCTGTCGTCGACATGCTGCGCGTGCGCCAGTGCAGCTGCCGCAGCTCTGCGGGCGCGCTTGCGTGCGGCACAGGAGGGACTCCGGCTGCAGCAGCAGCCGTCGGGCCCGTGGCTGGGGCGCTCTTGTTTCCGCATCCGTTCTTGCCTCTCCTTCGCTGTTGGCCCCCCCATCCCCCCCCCCCCCCCTTCCCCCGCAGCTGCCAGAACACGCACTGGTGCCATTATGCCATGAGCTCAGTTGACACTGGCTACACGTGAGTGGGCAGGCATGGGGTTGGCCAGGCGGGCGGGGGCGGGCGCACCCGGCCCAGCCGCCGCTGCTCGGGACGGCACGATGGCGGGTTGCCAGCTGTGGACGTGCTTGCCCACCACGACTGTAAGCGGAGGACCCTGCGCCGTGGCGACGCGCTCCTGTTAACCTGAAATTCCTCCTCCATCACTTCCTTGTTCCGCAGTTTCGCGATCGACGGTGTCACCTATGGCAACTGCGTTCGAATGGACGCTTCGATCACGCTCAATGCAAGGGGGACGTGGCAAGGCGCGGTGTCGGGGTTCGCCGGCACGTTTGCGCCGCCGCCCACGCCGCCCTCCCCGTCGCCGCCCCCTCCCCCACGCCCCTCCCCCCCACCTCCGTCGCCCTCTCCCTCACCAACCCCTCCCTCTCCCTCTCCTCCCCCACCTAGTCCCTCCCCCCCACCTCCGTCGCCCTCGCCCTCACCACCTCCTACCTCTCCCTCTCCTCCCCCGCCTAGTCCATCCCCGCCGCCTCCGTCGCCCTCTCCCTCTCCACCCCCGCCTAGTCCCTCTCCGCCACCTCCGTCGCCCTCTCCCTCACCACCTCCTACCTCTCCCTCTCCTCCCCCGCCCTCCCCCTCTCCTCCCCCGCCCTCCCCCTCTCCTCCTCCCCCCCCAGACCCGAGTCCCCCCTCACCGTCTCCCTCCCCCCCTCCGCCACCCTCCCCTTCTCCACCCCCTCCCTCCTCCTCCCCCCCCTCGCCTCCTGAGCCTTCACCTCCCCCTCCCACCCTCTCACCGCCACCCCCGCCCAAACCCTCGCCGACACCGCCGAACCCTTCTCCCCCACCACCTGCACACCCCTCCCCTCCGCCACCTTCTCCATCGCCCCCTCCTCCCCCTCGCCCATCTCCTCCGCACCCCTCACCTTCCCCCACCCCACCGCAGCCCTCGCCGCCCACTCCCCCTGTACCCCCTCCTCCGCGCCCCTCGCCGCCTCCACCTAAGCCCCCGCCGCCCTCTCCCCCTGCACCCCCACCTCCACGACCCTCGCCTCCCCCACCCAGGCCCTCACCGCCACCCCCTCGCCCGCCACCTGCCCGGCCCCCACCACCACCCCCTAAACCCTCGCCGCCCCCGCCTCGTCCTCCCCCAGTACGGCCGCCGCCGCCACCACCAAAGCCCTCGCCGCCCCCGCCTCGTCCTCCCCCAGTACGGCCGCCGCCGCCACCACCAAAGCCATCGCCGCCCCCGCCTCGTCCTCCCCCAGTACGGCCGCCGCCGCCACCACCAAAGCCATCGCCTCGTCCTCCCCCCATTCGCCCACCCCCACCCCCACCAAAGCCCTCGCCACGCCTGCCTCGTCCTCCCCCCGTCCGCCCACCCCCACCCCCACCAAAGCCCTCGCCGCCCCCGCCGCGGCCGCCGCCCGTCCGCCCACCCCCACCCCCACCAAAGCCCTCGCCACGCCCGCCTCGTCCTCCCCCCGTCCGCCCACCCCCACCCCCACCAAAGCCCTCGCCGCCGCCGCCGCCGCCGCCGCCCAAACGGCCGCCTCCACCTGTCGTGGTCGGACGTGCGGCCGATAGCGCCGCCTGATGCAGCGTGGGCAGTCCTGTTCCTCTCTTCTTGTGTTCCACATAAATCGCTTCAATCGTGCCTTCACCCCTCCACCTCCTCGACGGGGTGCCGACCCACGTTAATGGTAGCTGGTGGGGCATGGCCCTCTTGGAGGGCCGCCCAGCCCCGCCGGCTTCCTCAATCCACGCCCAAGGGCGTATTCTTTCTTTCTTTCTTTCTTTCTTTGCCGACCCACGTACACACGCATACCCGCTCTTGCGCTGCATGCACTTGCGCCGCTTTGAACTTTTCCTCCCTCTGCAGAACTTAGAGCTGCCTATCAATTTTAAAACATCCCCGCAATCTCCCAGCATTGCGTGCCACCGCATTGAGTATGCTCTGAAAAGACAACTTCGCTCCTGCGCCCACCCACCGGCTGCGCAGATTCGGGCCGACTCGGCAGTGTAACCTTCGCTGCCGCCCGTTGGCGCCCCCAGCAAGTGACGACGAAGACACCATCCATTGATTATGTTTGATTCATGTGCCGAGGCTCGTGAAACGGCCTGGCGTAGCAGAGTGGCCATGGGCGTCTCCAATCCCGCGATGCCGCAGCTGCCGCTGCAGCTACCGCCCTGCGCGCCGGCCGTGCATGCCTACCTGAGACACCGAGCGGCCGGAGTCCGGCAGCGACGTGTGGGCTGCCTCTCTCCGCCGCCGCATCGCGCACTGAGCCTTCCAAGCATTTATACAATGGCTGGCAGAGCAGAGTGCCGCTCCGCGCACTGACGCTTCGTCGTCCGGGCCCGGGCTGGGGCCACGTTCCCCCTATGGAGCTTGCCCGGATGACTGCCCACAGAGAAGCCGCGCGCAGCGTCGGCGGCCGGGTGACTGGTGAGGAGGGCCGCCGCCGCCGTCGTCACCGGTGACAGTCGGCCACTGCACCGTCCATTGTCACCTCTGCCTGGCCTCCCTGCGAAGCGTCCTCTCACTGCCTACCCGCTCGCTCGCAGTCTGCCTACTGGCAGCAGCAATGTCGGCAGCGCTGGTGTGCGCCGTTGCAGCCGCGGGTGACGCAGTGCCGCTGCAAGGCGCAGCTCCCGTGCGCACTTTCGCCGGAGCAGCGGCCGCCCCCGGCCGCCTGCTGGTCCAATTCAAGCCCTCTGCAGCAGCCACCGCGCGGCTGCAGGCGCGCATCCCTCTGCGGGGGCTGCAGCTCGAACGGCTGGTGGGCAAGCACCAGGGCTTGGCGGTGGGGCGCGCCGCAGCGGCGGCGGCCGGCGGCCGGCGGCAGCTGGCAGCCGCGACCGGCGACGTCCCACCGGACGCAACCCTGCTGTTCAGCATCACCGACGGCAAGAGCGTGCAAGAGAAAATAAAGGAGCTGCGGGGCAACGCAGGTGACGCGGGGAGTGGTTGTGTGTGGGGTGCGCACCGCGCATGGGCACGCAGGGTGAGGCTGTCCTTCTCAGCAGGTGGGGTGCACAAACCCCAGCTTCAGCCCCTCCAAAAGCGGCGTGGCAGGCAGGCATGACGCAGCATCATACCCTCAGCTGCCTGTGCCATGCCCTGCATACGCACCAGTTCTCCAGCCATCGGCACCGCCCGCCCGCCCCCCCCCCCCCCCCCCCCCTTACACCTGCCTTCCGCACTCCCACCACCATGCACCCCTGCCTGCAGCCATAGCGGCAGCGGAGCCAGACTGGGCTCTCCAGCTGACGGGGCCGCAGCGCGCGGCAGCCCAAGTGACGACGCGCAGCCCGGCGCAGCAGGCAGCGGCGGTCAGCCAGGCACTGGCCCTGGTGGGCGAGGGAGAGGAGCCGAGGACGGCGGCGGCAGCAGACGGCGGCGCGCAGCTGGATCGAGGGGCACAGGACCCGTTTGTCTTTGGTTCCGAAGGAACGGAGCTGTACCACCTGCAGCGCATTGCCGCGCCAATTGCCTGGGACTCAACCGTCGGGAGTAAGGAGGTAAGTGCCGGCTGGGGGGGGGCGCTCGCACCAGGGTTGGTGAGGGCATGCCCTGCATGCTGGTTTGTACCGGTTTGTATCGGAGCCGCCAGCCAGCGCTCGACCGCGCTGCTGCCGGTTCCTGCAGAGCCCCCCCCCCCCCCCCATTTTCCACCCGCCAGGTCAAGGTTTGCGTGATTGACAGTGGGCTGCGCAGGACGCACCAAGACTTTGTGGCAAACGACGCAGGCGGCTGGAACAGGTGCATGGCGGCATGCTGTGCTGTGTCATGCTGCGCTGCGCTGTGCTGCGCTGTGCTGCACCGCGCTGTGTTGTGCTTTGGGCTGGATCCGGTGATGCCAGGGGGAGAGCCGCTACAGGCACGCACAGCAGGCACCAGGCACAGCAGGCATGGCACAGGTCTACCCGGCGCAGCCGCTCACACACCCAGGCTTTCGCTGCATTATTCCTCTCCATTCCTTGCTGCAGGGCGTGGGAGAACGGAGGCATGCCAGCGGTGGGGAGCGACCTGTACACAGACTATAGCGGTGAGTGCTGCTGCTGCAACTGCGGCTGCTGTCGCTGCTGCCGCAGCCGCCACTGCTCAGCCGCCTATGCTACTGGGCTTGACGACGACACGCCGCTGCCTCTGTCGCTGCTGCTGGTGCTGCCGAGTGGGAAGCGAAGCAGTCGACAAGGGACCTCCGCACCTTGCTGCCTGAGTGACTCAAAATCCACTCCGGTTTGAGGACCAGGTTAATGAGAGCTGCAAAGAGGGGTCCAGAACGACGACCGACACAGCTGCGGCGCTGGCTGCGCACCTGCTGGCCTCGTGCTGCAGCTGTCACAGTGTCATACCAGCGCTCGCTGCAAACTCGTGCTCCATGGACATGCGCTCCAACCCGCGCTCCTCTTGTCCCTTCCAATGCTCACCATGATGCGCAGACACCGACGGGCACGGCAGCCACGTCGCCGGCATCATTGCTGCCGCGGGCGACAATGGGGTGGGCATGGCCGGAGTGGCATGGAACGTGAGTGTGCTGCAGCAACTTGCACTTACAGTACCTTGAGCTTGAGGTCGACGGCGCCTCAACGGCTTGCACTTACGGTACCTTGTGCTTGAGGTCGACGGCACGCGTGTTTGGCAACATAAGAGCGCCTTGCGCTACGCTGCGCGCGTGTCCGGCATTGCCTCGCGCATGCTTGAGCTCGACCACTCCTTCACCCATGCGCGCCACGCATCCACTCCCTGCAGGCGAGCATCGTCAGCTGCAAGGCCGTCTCAAGCGATGGCTACCTTTACAGCTCTGCGACCATAAACTGCTACTCCCTCTGCGGAAGCACGGTAAAGTGCCGGGCCGTTTTTCCTTTTAGCCGGGCCGGGGTGACGGGCAGACGCTGCGCCTCCTCCCCTTGTGGACTCGGCCCCATGCACGCTGCCTGTCCCCTGCATGCAGCCCGGGGCGAGGGTTGAGTGTGGGAGCAACGTCCGGGCTGCTGTGCGCTTCCGGTCCCATGCAGCCTGGGGCGAGGGCTGTGTGTAGGAGTTACATCCGGGCTGATTGCGCTGTGTGCTTCCGGTCCCCTGCATGCAGCCCGGGGTGCGCGTCGTGAGCGCCAGTTACGGAGGGTTTGGAACCGGTTCAACTTTGGAGCGAAGCGCCATCCAAGCGCTGGGCGATGCAGGCATCCTGTTTGTTGCCAGCGCCGGCAACAGTGAGTCGATGATTGGAATGGGGCGTGCCAGCAGCGGTGCGGTGGCAGCGCGCAACAAGCTGCCGAGGCTTTGTGCTCTTTGCACTCTTTGCGCACCGTGCGGGCGAGGGGGGGAGCCGCTGGCCTCCGCGGCGCAACTTGCACGCCCACTCGCTGGCGGTCCGCGCTTCACCTTGCAGATAACAACAACACAGACGTGAACGCGACCTATCCAGCCTCGTACGGGCTGTCAAACCAGCTGTCAGGTGGGGCTGTCCAGGCGCTAGGCGCTAGGCGCTAGGTGTGCATGTGTCGGCTTGTTTGTGGGCGGCAACGTGTGCATCCGATGTGTGTGTTTCTCTCTTTCAACCCCCCTCCCCCCCGGCGCCCTCCCTCCCTCCCACCCCGCTTGCACCCCACCACCACCCCACCCCCCACCCACCCCTGCACCGCAGTGGGAGCCAGCGTTTGGAACGACAACCGCGCTTCCTTCAGCAACTACGGAGCATCCACGGTGCACCTAACTGCTCCAGGTACTTGCTGTCGCCACGTTGGGTGGCTGCGTCAGCGCTTGCAAGCCGCCTGGTTGCTTGCTTGTGCTGCGCTTGCTGCATGCAAAGCTCCGCACACTGCAGGCAGTCCTGCTGTGCTGTGCTGCTGAGGGGCCTGCGTGCCCTGCCTCCCAGGCTATTACATCAAGAGTGCTGGCCACGAAGCAGACGACTCGTATGTGTTTATGAGCGGAACCAGCATGGTGAGCGGTGGGCTGGGCGGCTGGGAGCGGAGGGGTGTGCGGCACGGAATGGCGTGAGCGTGCAGCCGGCGGCGCTCCCTTCCCTCGCTGACCCCGTTTTCCACCTTGCATCGCCGTCTGCTCCCATCCATTGATCAACCAACCAACCAACCAACCAACCAACCAACCAACCACCAACCAACCAACCAACCAACCAACCAACCAACCAACCAACCAACCAACCAACCAACCAACCAACCAACCAACCAACCAACCAACCAACCAACCAACCAACCAACCAACCAACCAACCAACCAACCAACCAACCAACCAATCTTTGAACCTTTTCCTGTCTGCATCGCCATGTGCAGTCCTGCCCCGTGGTGTCTGGCGTTGCCGCGCTGCTCTTCTCTGCCAAGCCCACCGCCACAGTGGCAGAAGTCAGGCGAGAGATCGTGCTATTGTCGAGTCGCGCGCTGCAGTGCACAACGGCACTGCAGGGGGCGGAGGCGGCGCGTGTGGTGCCACGGTGGCAACCCCTACACCGAGTCACGTGCTGCCTGCCATCATGTGCATGTACAGCTTAGCTCGCCCCGCCTGCTGCTGCAGAAACGCGATCCTGAACTCTGTTGATGCTGTGCCGGATTGGGCTGGAAAGTCGGTGACCGGCGGGCGTGTCAACGCTGCAAAGGCAGTGGCAACGCTCCTGGGCACCACGCCTGCCACCACATGTGAGGCTGGAGCGCAGTGCCGCATCATGTGTAGACTGACGCTGCTGCCCCCAATGCCACCTCCATTGCAGTGCCGCTGCTGCTGTTGCTGCCTCACTCTGCTGCTGTTGCTGCCATGGCTGTTGCCGCTGTTGCACTGATGCCACTCTGCCGCCACCGCCGCTGCTGCAGCTGTTGTTGCCGCATCTCACGTTCGGCCTGCCCAACACCCTGTGTCATGCAGCCACGTGCTGCGCGTGGGAGCCGAACGTCGAGTTTTCACTTTATTATTATTACCCATCGCTATCCACACGCACGATGACCACTCTGCCGTCTGCTGCCGCCTGTAAAGCAGGGTAGGCCTGTAGCCAGCTGCTGCCTCGGACCGCTGCCTGCCACGCATGCTTGAGAAGGCACATCGGAGGGGGGGATGGGCGGCTGCAGGCAGGCTGTGAGCAGCAGCTGCTCCTGCTGCTGTACTGGCATGGCCACGTCTCGCCAGCTCATCTCATGGTATCTCCTGCTCCCTCCGTTGCCTCCCTGCAGCTGCCAGAACACGCATTGGTGCCATTACGTGACGAGCAGTTATGACACAGGCTACATGTGAGTGTTTGCACGGTGTGTGGAAAGGTGGGATGACGAAGCCATGCAAGTCCCAGCTTCTTCAGTTGGGGCCGAGGCGGCAACAGAAGCAGCGCCCAGCAAAAGGCACACGCGGCGCTCTCAAGTGCGGCAGCCCGCCGTCGCATGGCTGCCCCCCTCCTGATATGCCCTCCCTGCTGTGTGTTTGCGTCTCCTTGCAGTTTCACAATAGACGGGGGTGCCAGCTGGGGCAACTGTCTAATGATGGACGCTTCAATCTTGGTGGCAGAGAGGGCGAAGAGGCAGGGAGCGGTGTCTGGCTTTGCGGGCACGTCTGCGCCGCCGCCTCAGCCTAGTCCCTCTCCCCCGCCACCGCCTCCCTCCCCCTCTCCTCCGACTCCTCCTCGCCCCTCGCCCCCGCCACCCTCCCCTTCACCCCCGCCTCCCCCACGTCCGTCTCCCCCGCCACCCTCTCCTCCGCCTCCTTCGCCCTCGCCACCCCCGCCTCCCTCCCCTTCTCCCCCGCCACCCACCCCCTCACCCCCTCCTCCCTCCCCCTCTCCTCCTCCTCCGCCTCATCCCTCTCCCTCTCCCCCCCCACCCTCCCCCTCTCCCTCGCCTCCCTCCCCCTCTCCTTTTCCTCCACCTCCTTTGCCCTCACCTCCCCTGCCTCCCTCCCCCTCTCCCCCCCCACCCTCTCCCTCTCCCCCGCCTCCCTCCCCCTCTCCCCCGCCTCCCCCACGTCCCTCTCCCCCGCCTCCCTCGCCCTCTCCCCCACCTCCGCCTCATCCCTCTCCCCCACCTCCGCCTCATCCCTCTCCCTCGCCTCCCTCCCCCTCTCCTTCTCCTCCACCTCCTTCGCCCTCACCACCCCTGCCTCCCTCCCCCTCTCCCCACCCACCCTCTCCCTCTCCCCCGCCTCCCCCACGTCCCTCTCCCCCGCCTTCCCCACGTCCCTCTCCCCCACCTCCGCCTCATCCCTCGCCCCCACCACCCTCCCCCTCTCCCCCGCCTCCCTCCCCCTCTCCCCCGCCACCCTACTCCCCCTCTCCCCCACCTCCGCCTCATCCCTCTCCCCCACCACCCTCCCCCTCTCCCCCGCCTCCCTCCCCCTCTCCCCCGCCACCCTCCTCCCCCTCTCCCCCGCCTCCCTCCCCCTCTCCCCCTCCCCCGCCTCCCTCGCCCTCTCCCCCGCCTCCCCCACGTCCCTCCCCCCCGCCTCCCTCCCCCTCTCCCCCTCCTCCGCCTCCCTCGCCCTCTCCCCCGCCTCTCCCACGTCCCTCCCCCCCGCCTCCCTCCTCCTCTCCCCCTCCTCCGCCTCATCCCTCGCCCCCTCCACCTCGCCCCTCTCCCCCGCCACCCTCCTCCCCCTCTCCCCCGCCTCCCTCCCCCTCTCCCCCGCCTCCCCCACGTCCCTCTCCCCCGCCCCCCTCGCCCTCTCCCCCACCTCCGCCTCATCCCTCTCCCCCACCTCCGCCTCAACCCTCTCCCTCGCCTCCCTCCCCCTCTCCTTCTCCTCCACCTCCTTCGCCCTCACCACCCCTGCCTCCCTCCCCCTCTCCCCACCCACCCTCTCCCTCTCCCCCGCCTCCCCCACGTCCCTCTCCCCCGCCTTCCCCACGTCCCTCTCCCCCACCTCCGCCTCATCCCTCGCCCCCACCACCCTCCCCCTCTCCCCCGCCTCCCTCCCCCTCTCCCCCGCCACCCTACTCCCCCTCTCCCCCACCTCCGCCTCATCCCTCTCCCCCACCACCCTCCCCCTCTCCCCCGCCTCCCTCCCCCTCTCCCCCGCCACCCTCCCCCTCTCCCCCTCCCCCGCCTCCCTCGCCCTCTCCCCCGCCTCCCCCACGTCCCTCCCCCCCGCCTCCCTCCCCCTCTCCCCCTCCTCCGCCTCCCTCGCCCTCTCCCCCGCCTCTCCCACGTCCCTCCCCCCCGCCTCCCTCCTCCTCTCCCCCTCCTCCGCCTCATCCCTCGCCCCCTCCACCTCGCCCCTCTCCCCCGCCACCCTCCTCCCCCTCTCCCCCGCCTCCCTCCCCCTCTCCCCCGCCTCCCCCACGTCCCTCTCCCCCGCCCCCCTCGCCCTCTCCCCCGCCTCCGCCTCATCCCTCGCCCCCTCCACCTCGCCCCTTTCCGCAACCTCCTAACCCTTTTCTGCCACCTCCCCCTAAACCTTTCCCACCCCCTCCCTTGCCCTCGCCACCTCCTTCTCCCTCCCCTCCCTCACGTCTGTCCCCCCCTCCGCCTTTTCCCTCTCCTCCTTCACCCACGCCCCCTCGCCCTCCACCCCCTCCGCCTAAACCCTCTCCCCCACCCCCTCGACCCCCACCCACTCGACCCCCACCCACTCGTCCATCGCCTCCACCTCACAAGCGCCCGCCTCCACCCAAAACCCCTCCACCTAAGCGGCCCCCTCCACCCAAGCGGCCCCCTCCATCCAAGCGCCCCCCTCCACCAAAGCGCCCCCCTCCACCCAAACGCCCTCCTCCACCCAAACGCCCTCCTCCACCCAGGCGGCCCCCTCCACCCAGGCGGCTCGCTCCCCCTGGACGACGGCGGCGCAGCACGGAGGTCGCCACATGACATTGAAACTATTGCGTTCACATCTCGTCCGTTCGCATTGTATGCCCCCACGCTCCATAATGCACTGCAATCTCGCTGCTGATTCTTCACATTTCTATCATGCGCGCCCCCCCCCCACCACCACCACAATGCTCCTCGCACTGCCACGCTCCTGCGCTGCCACTTGGTTTCACCACCGCCCTGAACGCTTGCCTCTCCTCTTCCTGCTGTGCTGCAACGCAAGCACATCTGCGCTCCGAATGTCTTGGTAAGCCACACCTGAGTGAACAGCGTTCAAGATTGGCATCTGCCAGCACGTTGCTGATACGGAGCCGAGAGAGAAACCCGTGGAGAAGCGCACGTCGTGCTGTGCTCTGGCCACGTCGGCGCCAACTTCACCGGTGATCCATCGGCGCGCCGCTCATCTTGAAGCGACTTTGACACGATGCTAGGGCCCGGCTGGCATGTGGATAGAGCGGGGGCTGCAGGCAACGCACGCGAGGGCGGCGCGTCGCCGCCGGACACGCAGGTGCGCCTTACGCGGCACCGTGAATCCATCAGCTCTGCAGAAGCCGCTCAGAGCGGCGGGCTTCGCTTTCCGACGCCCTCAAGAGGTCGCCACCGCCGCCGCCGCCGCCGCCGCTGCTCACGCTTCTTGCCTCCCCGCCAGGTCGATGCCAGCAAGGGGCGCTCCGTCATCGCCAGCCGGCGCTTTGCGGCTGGCGAGGTGGTGCTGTCGGACGAGCCGTACGCGTTTGCCCTAGTGGCCGAGCAGCTGGCGACGCGCTGCGACTGCGGCTGCTTGGAGCCTGTTGCGCAGGCTCTGCGGTGAGGCAAAGGACGTTCTGTTGGTGCCTGGGTGCTGGGAGTTGGTGCCGTCAGCCACTCCACAGCTTGTTCGCTGCAGCAGCTCGCGTATGAGATGTGCACGCACGCACGCACGCACGCACGCACGCACGCACGCACGCACGCGCGCCTTCCTCTGCCCTGCCCCCCCCTCCCCAACAGATGCTCTGCATGCAAGCTTGCCTGCTACGCCTCCAGAGAGCACCAGCGCCGCGGTTGGCAGGCCGGGCACCGCGAGGAGTGCGCCGCTCTGCGCGCCGCCACGCCGCGTGTGCCGCCCGCGGCGATCCGCCTGGCCCTGCGCTGCGTGCTGCGACACTGGCGCGAGGCGGCGGCGGAGGGGCCCTCTAGCGCAGCAGGCGCAGCAGCAGCAGGCGGCAACAGCGACCGGTACGATCCACTTCTGTCGCTGAGGCATCACTGGGAGTCCCTGCCCGGAGCTTCGAAGGTGGAGCTGGCTCAGATGGGCGCCGTGGCGCACCGCCTGCTGGCCGCGGCGACGCCCGCCGCCGCGGATGCCACGTCGCCGCGTGACCTGGCCCTGCTCTGCGCCCGCTTTGGTGCCAACAGCCACACCATCAGGTGCAGCAGAGCAGCACACAACTGGGGATGCCGAGCGTTTGGAGGGTGCAGCCGGCACAGCCACCCCTGCACATGCGTCTGCTGGTTTCTTCAGTTGCTTTGCTGCCTGGCCCCGCCCCTCACTGACCATACCACAGATCCACCTCTCCCCCCCCCTCCCCCCCTCCGGTTCTCTGGCGTTGCAGCGACGACGAGCTGCAGCCTCTGGCGGTGGGAATCTTCCCGCAGGGCGCGCTGGTCAACCACGACTGCTGGCCGAACACCGTGCACGTCTTTGTCGGCAGCCGCATGCTCTTCAGGCACGTGTTCCTGCCCAACATACGAATTCAACGTGTGAAAGCCACGAACTAGATTGCTCTTTCAATTCGATTGAAAATGTCATTCCCTTAGTTACCAAGTGACTCGTTTTTTAAGCGGGTTGCCGGAGTGCGGCTGGTGGAGGGCAGGGCAGCTCTCGCAGCGACGTGATGCGTCACTCAACCGCCTTGTCCTGCCCTGCTGCCGCTGCAGGGCGATACGCGACATAGCGCCCGGAGAGGAAGTCACCACTTCTTACTGTGAACTTGCAGCACCACGCTGGGAGCGCCGTGCCGCCCTGCTGCAGCACCACTCGTTCGACATCGACGCAGAAGCCTCTGGGGCTGCGGCGGCGGCGGGTTCCGCCAGCCGCGACACGACGGCGCCAGCAGCAGCGCCGCTGCCACCGTCAGCAGCGCCAGGCAGCGGCAGTGCAGCGGCGGTGGCGACGGTGGCGGCACAGCAGCGGCAGCAGCAGCAGCAGCAGCAGCAGCGGGAGGCTGTTCTGCAGCACCTGCCTGCGCAGGCACCTGTCACTTCTGCGCCTCTGCCGGGCGGTGGAGGCGAGCTGCGGCTCTATCACGGCGCCCTCCCGCCCTGGCCGCACGATGAGCGCGACTCTGCACTGACAGCTGTCGTGGGTTTTCGCGGCAGCAGCGGGGGCGGCATGTGGGCCTGCCTGCCACCGTCGGGCGGTGCAGCAGGCGCAGCGGCGGCGGTGGCTGCGGCTGCGGCGTCCTTCGATATTGGCGACGATGGTTTGGAGGAAGCAGCACAGAAGGGGGAGTCTTCGCCGGCGCCGGCCAGCACCAGCAATGCCAGCGGCAACGGCGCCGCTTCAGCAGCATCCCAGACAGAAGGGGCGTCGATGGTCGTTCACTGCTGGCTTGAGCGCGGCAGCAAGGCGGCTGTGCTGCAGCAGGCAGCCGAGTTGGCCGCAGCGTACGCAGCAGCGCTGCGTCTGCAGTGCTCCCTGGACGGCCAGCTGGCGGGCGGCGGCTGCCGCGCGGCGGCTGCGCTGCGCGAGCTGCAGCGCACGGTGGGCGTGCTGTGCGGCGGCGGACGGCCCAGCGGCGGCGCCCCGGCGCTGGGGGCCCGCCACGTGCTGCGCATGCATTTGTTGGCTGATGTGCACCGTGCGGCGATTGCGGCGGGGGAGTGGCGGGACGCTCTCTCGGCGGGCCGCCAGTTGCTTCCGCTGTACCAGCAAGCCTACCCGCCGGTAGGTTGAGTAGTGGGGAGGAGTGGGCACATGGCTGGGTGCTGAAGCAATCCTCGGCTTGCAGTGCCGGCGCAGTGCACGGGCCTACAGGTGCCCGGTTTGCCTCACGCTGGCGGGTTACCCCACCATTTCTCTCTGGTACCTATTCTGCTGCTTGCTAGCCTGGCGAAGCCAGAGCGTTTTCGAGCGGCCCGCGCTCCCGCACAGACTGACCCACCATCCCGTGTGTCTGCTGCTGCGCTCTGCTCGCACGCCCTTCAGGCGTGGCCGCAGGTCGGTCTGCTGCACGCCAGCCTGGCAAAGCTCGAGCATTTCCTGGAGCGGCCGGCGCCGGCGTTGGCCGCGGCAGACGCCGCGCTGCGCATGCTGACGCTGACGCACGGCGACGGCGGCGCTGCGGTGCAGGAGATGCAGCGGATTCGGTTCGAAGCAGAGGCGGAGCTCAGGCAGGGCGCGGCGGCGCTGGCGGGCCCACAGCACGACGACGAGAGCGACTGATGGTCCTTGGCGTGCCTTGCAGGCCTGCGAGTGCGCCGCTCCTGCAACACCAGCGGCAGCAGGGGCGGAGGTGCAAGGCAGAGGCAGAGCTGCGGCGTGGTGTGGCAGCAGCTCTTGCAAGTGTTGGAGGGGAGGAGACTCAGTGGGGGGGTGCCTGTGTGCCTGGCTGTCCTTGCTTTGCGTCCTGCGGCACGCACCTCTCCATATTTGGCAGCAACCCGGCTTACAGGTGCCCCAAAGTGCGCTACCGGCACGATTGCGAGCATTTTGTATCACGAATCAAATCACACAAAATTTACACGACAATATAATAGTGCTGGTTTCAAGCCTTTTTTCACGCCGAAACGGCACCCCTCACAGGACCGGCACAGACAGGGGCGGGCCACGCGCCGCCAGCGCCGCCAGCGCCGCAGCCCCGCCCGACGCCACCTCGGCGGCGGTGGTGTTGCGGAGAAAGGCGCAGGGGTGCTGCGGCAGCTGCGTGAACTTGCGGTTGCCTGGGGCAGGAGGGCGCGGGGAGGGGGGCGGCGGCGCGGGCAGGCGAGTGAGGGGCAGGCGGTGCAAGGTGCATGGGTTCTTTGACAGGCCAGGCAAGAAGAAGAGGGACGCGTGGTTGCATGGGCAGGAAGGAAGAGGGGAGGGGCAGCGCAGCCCAACGCGGCGTGCGTCATGCGGGAAGACCCGTGGCCTTTTCCTTCACTGAACCAGACAGGGAGTGCAAACACAAGCACGCAGCGAGCCCTGATGTCTCGTCCACCGACCGGCATTGCACTCACCGTCAGTGGCTGACACCTTGTCGCACCAATCGTAAAGTTCGAGGGTGGGCGGTCGCCACTCGTGCCACCCATCTGGTGGGTGTTGGGATACGTGTGAGGAGCAGGGTGGGTGGGGCATGGCCACTCGGGACGAAACGGGGTGCCAGCACATGGGGAGGCTGCCTGCCTGCCAGCCTGCCTGCCTGCCCCTTTGCGTGTCGCTCTGCCTCCACCCCTTGCCCGGCTACCTCCGCAGCCCTGGGTGACACTTTAATCAAGCCTTCGCTTTGGCCATGACGGTGCCCCCCCCCCCCCCCACACACACACACACAAACCTGCAAGCCTGGGCGGCCGCGCATAAAAGAATTTACGGTACTCCAGGTCGGCGGGGCCCCAGGTGGCGCAGCACCAGTAGCCCTCGTTGCCTAGGATCGCCTCAAAAGTCTGCAGGGAGGCGGGGGTCAACCGGAAGAACGCATGCTGAGCATCTTCACTCGACAGGCGGCGTACGCAACCATGCACGGTCTCCACGGCCTGGCACCCCGCACGCCGACGGCTCCACAAAGTGGGCGCGCTCGCCAGCAGCCGGGGCAACGGCGGCGGTGAGCTCGACCGAGTGCCACTGGCCTCGTCCCAACGCCCCCCAGCCATGCATGCCGACCTGGTCGAATGCAGCGCTGACCGAGGGTCCGTCAAATCCGCCCAGGAAGCCTCGCAGCTGGCCCCTGCCGGGCCAGGCAGCCAGTGAAACAAATGTATTTATCAGTGAGTGAACGAACGCAGGGGGCCCCCGGGGCGTCGGAAGCCGATTCATGCGCACGGCCGGGAAAGACCAGGCCATCCCTGCCTCTCAGCCACCCCGAGTACAAATGAATTAAATCAACAATAAAGTCCACGGCGAGTTGGCAGCGTGACGCCTCACCCCGCCCCCGTCCCGCCCGCTGCCAGCCCGCTGCCCAGCGCAGCCAGCCCGCAGCTGCCAGCCCCCTGCCCAGCGCTAGCGCACCTCAGCACCAGCACCGGGGCCTCCGCAACGGGCGCCACCACTTGCAGCAGCTCCCCCTGCGTGATGCCCTGCCAAGCCACGACGCCGTGCCCCAGCACGTGTGGCGGAGGAGGGAAGGGCTGGGCTGGGCGCTGGGCCGCGACGGCGACCACAGCGCGGCCGTGCCGCACTTGAGGCGGCAGCTGCAGGGAAGCCGCAGGGTGGTGGCATGGGAGGGACGTTCGGCACTGGGCGTGTGAGTTGCAGGCGGTCCGCGTGCAGCTGCCAAGCGTCGCCGTTTGGGGAATCCCAGGGGGCAGCTTGATGCGCAGGGCGTGGCACAATGGCATGGAGAGCCGGGAATCTTGGGCAGTTGCATGCTGCCCAAGATGCGGCGCCGAGACCGATGTCGCTGCCGCAGACTGGCAACCTCGCCCAGCTGAGCACAGCTCTGCATCTGACGCTGCGTCGGCACATGCGCCGCCCTGGGCACCTGCGGGAGGTGCAGGAACCCGGCGGGCCGCCAGTCTACCCCGCTGCTTTGCAGGTAATACACGTTGATCGGGTAGTCCACGGGGCACTCGAAGGGGCCGTGCAGCGGCAGGTCGGTGCCCCTGCAGGTGGGCGAGGGGGGAGGGGCGCAGGTCGAAGCTTCCTACCATTCCCCACCCTCCTCACACGCAGGAGCTCCTTTGCTGTACACGTCACAGCCGTGGCCGTGGCCGTCTGATTGCCACCTGCGGGGTGAACCACAGCGTCCCAATGCGAAAACGGGCAAGAATGTGGGTGGAGCGGGGGGTGGGTGGGTGGGGGTGCGGGGTGGGGGTGGGGGTGGGTGGGGTGGGGGGGTGGGGGTGGGGGTGGGGGGTGGGGGGGGGCAGAACCTCACTTGATTCGACAGGTCTCCATGATGTCTGGCGACTCGTCAAAGTCGCACCAGCACCACAGCGTGGGCAGCACCACAGCGCGGCCCAGCATGCGCGCCACCGCCATCGCATCCCTGCGCGACAGACGCATGGGGATGGGGCACACCGGTCGTGCCGGCGCCGCAGCGTGGGCTGCATTGCAGCACGGCTGCACCACAGCATGCAGGCACAGCACCATGGCTAGAACAGGTGCACATGAACCTGACCTTGCATCCCTTTGGGTCCCACCCACCGCATCATTGCCAGCTGGGCCGCCATTGCAGCAGCAGCAGCAGCAGCAGCAGCAGCAGCAGCAGCAGCAGCAGCGGCGGCGGCACCGCCACCACTGCACCCTTCACCCTTTGTGTATAGGAGGCTGCCCAAAACAAAGGACCACCCACCGCATCATTGCCAGCTGGTAAGCCATGCCAATCATGTGAGCCTCCATCAGAGGCATGCCGTGCCCCCGGCTGCCGTACCGTGCCGCCTCCTGCGACGTCGTACAGGCACAAACTCAATCGAACCAATGATTGACCGAACCGGCTTGATAGTTTGTGTTAAACATATTATCGATGGTTACAAACACACGGGCATGCCGTACCGCACCGCCTCCTGCTCGCTCAGAGCGCAGGCAAGGCGGGGGCGGTGGTGGTCCAGGGTAGCAGCGGCAGCGGCAGCGGAAGTCGAGCCAGAGGCGGCAGTGGCGGCGCCGTGCGCCCACGGCGGCAGCAGCAGAACCGGGCGCACCTGCATGCCAGCCACTCACCTGCTCAGCCACGAATGCCAGCACGTCGTTTTCGTACGCCAAAAACTTGACGGGCGGGCTGCCGTAGAGGGGGGCCGCTCCATAATACTGGGGAGTGTCGCGCAGCCACAGCCCGAATTCCCGAAGGCGCGCCACCTGGCGTGCAGAGAAGGGTGGTTCAGAGAGCTGGGCGGAGGGGCGGAACGACAGCCTGCGGCGCTGCGGTGCCGCGTGCCGGCAGCGCTGCGTGCTAGCAGCGTTTGCAGGGTAGAGCTTGCATGGCGGCGCTCTGGGCTGGGGCCGTTGTTTCAAGCACACGCGCCGCACCTTGCCCAGCACGCCGCTGCGCTGGAAGGTTGTGTGGATGGCGATAGGGACGACTCCGTGCCTGAGGGCCAGGGTAGGGTGTGGGCGGGGGGCACATGGGTGAGAGCAAGGGCGATGCATACAGCACAGATTGCTGGCCAGAAGCAGCCTGCCACGCCGCTGCTTCACATGCAGCGCGGCACGCCCGTGCATGCACGGAGGAGCGCCGCTTGCCGTGAGCATGGCACCCTGTGCCTCGCACCTCCAGGGCAGGCGCTGGACGAACGCCACGTGGCCGTTTGCAAACAGGATGACCGGGAAGGGCTGCACCTTGAGCTTGCCCTCCCAGGCCATCACAGCACGCGGCTCGTCTGCAGCGCAGGGGCAGATGGAGGCCCAGGCTGGCATCTGCAGCAACTAGCACGTTCCCTGCCAGCCCACGACGGCCCGCGGCTCGTCTGCGCTGCCGACGCAGCCCGGGCCCAGCTCACCAGGGCCGGCGGGCCTGAGCTCGCCCTTCTCCAGCAGGATGTTCAGCGCGTGCTGGTCGTCAGTCCGAGCGTACTGATCGTCGGTCAGCATCGCAGCCCAGGCGTGGAGGAAGTCGCGGGCAGCGGGGGTGTTGCGGGCTGCCCACAGCCCTCCGTTGAAGGCGCGCAGGCTGGGGTGCGGCAGAGGGGTTTGGGGGTTTGCGAGGGGTGTGGGGTTACGGTGATGCAGACGAGGTAGGTACAGCGTGGGGAGCGGCGCATGCATGCATGCAGCCAGCAGCACAGTGTGGCTCGCTGCACAGCGCGGCTGCATGCCCCGCCCTGCATGCCCCGCCCTGCGTGCCCCGCCCTGCCCCGCCGCCGCACCCCTCGGTGTTGTTGGGGATGTGGCCGCAGCGAGGCAGCTTGTGGTGGGGCCTGATCTCCTCCTCCAACTGGTGGCTGCACGGTAGTCACAGCGGTTGCGGTTGAGCGGGGCAGAGATGGTGCAGGGCAAGGCAGGGCACAGCAGGGAACAGGGCGGTGTGCGACAAGGAGCGCCGCCGCGTCGCATGCTGGCTGCAAGATGAGGGGGCACGTCAGGTGGAAGGCAGGCAGGCGCGCGGCCTGCCGCCGGCGCGCAGGACCGTTTGTGGCGTTCCAGCCCAGCCCAACACCAGGGCTGGTCCAGCATGGAGATCGGCCCACTACCTGAGGCAGTCTGTGGATGTGTAGAAATCCGCCGCCGGGTGGTGCGCCAGGAACTCGCCAGGCGGGCGCAACCACACTTGGTCGCTGTCGGCTACCACCACCACCGGCAGCGAGGGGTGCGCCTCCAGCAGGCCCAGCACGAACCGCGTCTGGCAGGATGCAGACGGGCAGGGGGGCAGGGGAGGGGGTGGGCGGGTGGAGGAGAGCGCTTGGGAGGAGACCTGCGGTCACTGCATGCAGCCTGCCTTCCATGATGAGATCGCCAGCATGCAACAGCTCTCCTTGCCCAACCCAACCACCACCCACCTTGGCAGTGCCGATGGCCCGAAACCAGGGGGGGGGGGGGGGGGGGTCACAAGGTGCAGGCTGCCTCCTTTATGCCATGCCCCCTCTCCCCCTCTGCACCCCACAAGTCCCCATCTTCAAGCCCCATCGCTCCCCACCTTGGCAGTGCCGATGGCGCGAAAGGAGGGGATGTCTCGGTGCAGGCTGCCTGCTTCAGGCAGGTCGGCCCGCAGGGCAGGCACCCGCTCCTCAGCTGCCAGCTGCATCACCCTGTCGTCCATGGCTGCAAACCAACGGAAACAAACAGCGCACGGGCATGGGTCAAGGGAGCCGAGCGGGGTTGGAGGCCAAAGCCCCCCTGCCGGCGTGCACAGCCGCAAGCCGTCGGCCGGCCAAGGGTGTTTGCGCAGGTGGGTAATGAGGTGGGGGTAGGGAAGGCGGCGCAGGCCGCAGCAGTATGTGCCCGCAACGCAGAGGCTGGCAGCAGGCACAGCAACACAGCAAAGCATAACAGCCAGCCAGCCTTGCCAGCGGGCACAGCGCCGTTGCCCGAAGCCCAATGCTTCGCCCTGATGCACCTGCGATGAGAAACGGCGCCCCCGTCGGCTTGATGCTGGCAATCCAGTTGAGAAGCAGATCTGCATATCCGCTGTCAGAGAAGCACACCACCACATAAGGCACGGCGTCAAGGTCTGGGTACGGCACAGACGGCGGCGGCGGCGGCGGCGCAGCCACGGCCACCCCCGCCTGCTGCTGCTGCTGGCTTTGCTGCAGGAAGCCGGTGCTGCGGCCTTCAGAGGCGCTGATTGAGGAGTCGTCTCCTGGCAGCGAGCGGTGGCTGGCGGGCATGCCGTGCTTAATGCTGCTGGGGTGACAAGGGAGCAATCGGAAACGATGTCAACAGCAGGCAACCGCAGACATGCACCAGCAGCCACTGCATGGTAGGGGCCTGTGCCTGCCAGCAGTCCGTGCACGCGCCCTGGTGCTTGCCTCAGTAAGCGCCAGCTCAGCAGCAGCGTGCAGCAGATGGCGGCAGAGAGGTACAGTGCTCCCAGAGGAACGCTCGCGCCGGGCACGCCGCCGCTGCCGCGGAGCGTGGTGTGGGCGCTGCGGATGCGCACCATGCCTGCGTGGGCGGCAGGAGGGCCGGAGGCAGCATGCGTGTGGGCCAGAGGCAGATGGAGGCTCGGCGGAGGCGAGACCGAAACCGGGCAGCAGCGGCAGGCGGGAGTGGCTGGCACCTGTTCAAGTGCGCGCGGCGCGCGGCGCTTCAGTACGGCTGCAGTCGCTGTAAGCATCTCATTGCTTAGATGGCCGCTGGGCGGCTTGCGCAGCGACAGGGTGGACGCTGGGCAAAGAGCCGGTGGCGAGCGCACAAAGGCCGCCTTTGTATGCCTTGGTGGCAGATATGGTCAGAACGACTGCAGGAAGCAAATGTGGTGCCGGCGCGAGAGCGCTGCAGCACCTGCCCGCCCCGACTGGCGGCGGCAGCAGGCACGACGCTGCTGGACCGCCGGCGGCACTGCCTCCAGTCAACTCCAGGTTATCAGTGCTCACAGTTGCAAGAACGGCAGCGTACGAGTAGTAGCTTATTTAAAAACGTACTGGGGAAACAAATGCAAATTGGGTAGCATAGGCATGCAGGGGTAGGCGCGGCGCGGGACGGCGCCGGTGTTATTCAAGAGGTGACCTCGGTCAGCGCAGCAGGCTGCTCCGTCACTTGTAGCAGAGGGGCCCCTGCCCGGGGACGTTGCAGCGGTAGCCCTTCGGGCAGTTGGCGTCGGTGGAGCAGTAGTTGAGGGGCGTGAACTTTCCGTCAACCTGCAGGCAGGCCAGGGCAGGGCAGCAGGGCGCGGCAGCGGGACGTGGGGGCGAAGAAATCCCACGCTGAGCAGCCGAGGCAGCGACTGCAGGACAGGGTTGCACGCGGAGTTGAGCATGGGCACCAGCAGGGGAGCAGCCCTCGCCCTGTCAGGGCGAGGGCGGGCGGGCCGCGGCCGGAACCCAGTCCCAGCAGGCGCACGCGTACCGTGCGGCAGCCCGGGCGCCCCCCTCTGCTGCATCATTTCCCCACAAACCAACAGCCAGTGCGTGCTCACCTCCACTCCAAAGCGGAACCAGTCCGAGCCTGGGGTGAGGGTAAGGACGGCGCTGAATACGCCCAGCTCAGCCTGCCCCAGAATAGCGGCGGCCTGCAGGAGCGGCGGCGCGGGCAAGGGGACAAGGGAGGTGAGGCCGCTGCCCGCAGAGCGAGGGTGGCAGTGGAGGACAGGGCACCCATTTGCCCGCGACCCCGACCACTCGCCGCCCGCCCGCCTGCCTGCCTGCATGCCCACCCACCCACCTCTTTGCGGAGCTTCAGCGGAGTGTTGCCCTTCATTTCAAACTTGATGCCCACGCCCTTGGGGGAAGCATGCACGTAGAGCGTCTTCACCTCCGCCAGCGACCCCCAGACGGTGGCAAACCTGCGGGCGGGCGTGGGCGGCGGGGAGCAGTGATGCCCAGGGCAGGCTGGCAGCCAGGGGGAGGACGCAGGCAGGACCAGGGAAGGAGGGACACTGGTTCTCGAAACTGAAGCAGGCCAGCGGCTGGCGCTACCCCCCCCCCCCCCCCCCCCCACCACCACCACCCACCCACCCACCCCACCCCCACCCCCACACCCTCAGCAAGGCCCCGGAGCAGCGCAAGCACGAGTCCCTGCAGCTCTCGACTGGACGAGACCGGGAACGCAACGCAACGGCAAGCGGGTGCCAGCAGCTCACTTGCTCCTGATGAAAGGCGACAACGCATCTGCGGCACACACTACTGTAGTGTCCCTGCAACGCTTGCCGCCTACCCACACACCCGCTCAACCATCCATCCACCCATCCCCCCCTTCATGCATCTGCAGCCCATGCATGCCGGAATGAAAGAATGCGTGGCAAGCTGGGGACTCACTTGGTCCAGATGAAGGTAACGACGGGGTGCAGCGCGCTGACGGTGGGCGCGAGGAGCAGGGGGCCCTCCCGGGACACCGACCCGGCGAGCCACAGCTCCTGGCCCTTCACCGCTATCGTGGAGTTGTGGACGGACCTGAAATCGGGGGGGGGGGGGGGGGAGGGGACAACATTTGACTCAGATGGGGGGGGCAAGGAACGTGTAAGGGCCAGGGCAGGGCAGGAGAGAGTTGGGGAGGGGCACTGGCGACACGGCCCTCCACGCCGCACGCTCGCCCTCTGCACGCATGTGTGCAGGCAACCCCGCCCCGGCGCACTTGAGCAGGAGGGCGGTGGGCGTGGCGCTGTCTTGGAACAGCGTGGCGGCCACGCCGTATGAGAGGCGAGCGATGGACCACCCTGCCGCGTTCAAGAAGCCTGCAGGTGACAGCGGGGAGGCAGGCGCGCTTCGAGGCGTCAGTGCGCAGGTGGGGGGCCGACCGGCCTAGCGCAACGGTCGCACGTGCTAAGTGATTCGACGGCGCTGCGAGCGCTGCCGCGCCGCAAGCTCGTCACCAGGGCACGACCCATGCCCGCCCGACTCTCTCCTGGGCGGCTGGCCAGGGTGCGGCGGCCGCGGTGGCCTGTCATTAATTTACATTTGGCCTCACCCCAGTGGTGGTCTTGGTAGCCAAAGGAGAGCTTGCCCACTTTCGGGACGACGAAGCCGTGGGACGGACCGCCGTCACCGCCAGCGCCAGACAGGTAGATGGGGCCGCGCTTGACAGGCTCAGGCCCAGCTTTGCCTGTGGTGGTGGTGGGTGGGTGGGTGGGGGGCGGGGTGGGTGGGTGGGTTGGTTGGGGTGTGGGGGTGGGGGTGGGTGTGGGTGTGGGGGGGGCAGGGGTGCTGCTGCTGCTGCTGCGGCGGCGGCGGCGGCGGGCGACTCGCACATGGGGCTCCGCCCTTGCCCTGCCTGCAACCACCTGCGCTATGCAGTCTGCCTGCGGTGCACCCCCGCGGAGGCGCCTCTCCCGCAGGCACCCCCCCCCCCCCCCCCCCTTGCGACCACCCCTTGCCGTGCGGCGCGACATGCCGCTGCCGCTGCTGCTGCCGCCGCTGCTACTGCGCCTGCTGCTGCTGCGCCTGCTGCTGCGCCTGCCACCCCGCCTCACCAGCAGACTGGGGAGCAGAGGGGTCGATGCTCCACATGACGGGGGGGCCCTGCCCAGCGCCCTTCCACATGGGAGGGATGAAGTTGCCCTGAGGATGTGTGAGGGCGGGAGGGCGGGAGGGAGGAGGCGTGGAGCGGGCAGCGTGTGGGGGAGCGCAGGGTCGGCTTGGCACTGGCAGGCGGGCAAAACCGGCACGGCCTTGCATGGCCGGCGACGTTGTGTGCACGCTTCCCTGCCCCTCCCACCCCAACCCAGTGTGCCATTGCAAGCAAATCTTCCCACCCGCCTCGTCAGTGCAAGCAAATCCCGCCGCCCACCAAATCCTCCACCTACCTCGTCATGGTCATGCTGCTACATGTTGGTGGCACCCCCCCGCAAGTCCCCCCCCACCACACTCGCACCTTGTCGTTGTTAGCGAATCACCGCAAGCACAGCCTCCCACCCCACCCCACCTTGTCGTTGTACCCCAGCCCGGGCATGCGGACGTTCATCGTGAGGGCGCCCAGCTGCATCTTGGCAAACGGCGCCAGGGCCTGAAAGCCGAGGACGGTGGTGGTGCCGCCGCTGCCGCACGGCTGCACCCCCAGGCAGACCGACATGAGGTTGCCTCCCATGCCTGCGCGTCGGGTGGTTGGCGGGTGGTTGGCGGGGAGGCGGCATCAGTGTGCTCGGTGAGGAGGAGGCAGTGCATGCTGTGTGAACGGAGCCCAGCGGGCAGCCCCGAGGCGCTCCCCCGCAGCCTTGCCCCTCGTGCAGGGCGCGCATACACGCTTGCGCGCTTGCCTATCAAGGCGCCCCGCAGTTTTTCGATGGCGGGAAAGCCCTCCCGCTGCCAAGAGACCATTGGGGCCAGCTTGGTCAAAGTCCCTATGATGTAGCTCTCGCCAGGCATGAAGGGGGCGTAATCGCACGCCCCATAGTTGGTGGGGACGCCTGCTCGGCAGGTGGGTGGGTGGGAGCAAGCGAGGGGCAGGGGTGAGCGGCGCCGCTGGCGAGCCGGGCACATGGTCTGCTGCGCAATGTTGCGGCTGGGGCGCGCCTCACCCGCCAATAATAGAATAAACATTGTGCCGGAAGAAGCATGTCCGACCGCCCCGCACCTGACAGCGAGGCGCCCGTGAGGGTGGGCGGGTCGCACTTGCTGTAATCGTACCAGTAGTCGGTCCATCGCACAATCTCCCGCAGCGGCAGCGCCTTGATCAACTCAAGGCTCTTGCCGTCCCTGCAGGCGGCAACGCACGGGCGAAGGAGGGGTTATGGCGCAACATAGGGCGCTGCCAGGGCGTTGGGGTGCGAGGGGGCACCCCCCAGCGTGCGAGTTGGACGGGCGGGCAGGGGACTGCCGTTGCTGCACGCGTCGCGGCCGCCCCCTCCTGCCCGGCCCCTCGGCTCACCACGTGATGGTCAGCGGTGGCAGCGGCACTGCACCGTTGGCAATCTGGTTTGGCGGCAGCCAGGCGGAGCCGGCTCTGCAGCTGGTAGACGCACTTTTTTCTGGACACGCTTCTGCAGGGCGGGGCAGCGGTGCAGGCGTGGCAGTGAGCACCGTGTGCACTCTGTTTCGGCAGGTCGTGCTGCAGCCGTTGCTCGTGGTGCAGCACTCAGAACACCGGCGGCCCTGCGCGCACTTTGTGAGGCATCCGGGCAGGGCAGAGCGCAGGGAGCCGCCGCCGCCGCCGCCGCCAGCGCCAGCAGCACGGCGACGGCACCGGCCGCTTGCTGCCGCGTGAACATGTATGCGGCCAAAGGTGAGGTCCGGGAGGGGCGCGGCAGCGGTAGTCGCAGCAGGCCGCGAGAGAGAAGGGAGCGGGTGCCCAACCGGCAGCCCGCGAGCAGGTTTGGGTACTGCCTGGGGGGAATCGCGAGCGCTTCGCAAGCGGAATTCGCCAGCAAAGGGGCAGCTGGAGCGACACGAGCAAAGGGCACGCGACCTCGACCGGAAGGGCAGTTCCTCGCGTCGCTGCGGCCCGATTCGCCTGTTCTTCCTGCTTGTACCACATCCTTGTACCTGTGGTCAAGGTGCCATGCGACTACAACCACTCCTGCTGGCGTTGCTGTTGGCAGCCGGCTCGGCGAGCGCGCTGCTCCAGGCGCCGGAGTTCCTCAAGCCCGCCCGCTTCAAACCGCACCCCAGGGGATGTCCTGTCGACACGGTGCACCTAAGGCGAGCGGACACACGGCTGCCGCCGCCGCCAGTCGCCGCCGCCGCCGCCACCGTTGGTGCCGGGTCACGGAGGGTGGAACGGGTGCGTCGACCCGCCCACCCAACAAGCGCACTTCTGTTCCAACTCCGCCCTGCAGCTTCGGTCATGCCATCCGCGATGAGGCTGGGCTGCGCAAGGGCACGCCGACGGGTTTCGTTGAGGAGCAGGCGAGAAAGATGAGGGCGCGCAGCTGCGGCCGCTGCCCAGCCCAGCCCAGCCCAGCGAGGCACTGGGAGCGGGCCGGCGGCAGAAGGGAGCCTGGGGGGGGCTGCCAAGATTTAGCAGGCCAAGCTTGCCTCTAGGCACGCCCAGATCCTGATCCTCGCCTTCTCCCCGTCCTTCTCATGCAGTTCTGCTGGCCCCTGGGCCAGGTCCTGCAAAAGGCGCCCCGCAACTTGCAGCTGGCGCAGGTGCAGGACGGCTGCACAACCTCGCTCACCGAGTGGTGCGTGGCTTGAACAGCCAAGGTGTCAATTGATCGCACGAGTCGTCGCCCGTGGAACCACCAGGACGTGCGTGGCGCATGCGCGTCGCAGCGCCACCTCACCATGCGCCGGCCTGCCCCCCCTGCACTTATGAGGACCAACACGTTTGGCATTGTCGGCGATTGCCTGCCTGCCCTGCCAGCTCACCATGCACCGGCCTTGCCCCTCCTCCTTCTGTTGGGTCGGTCTTCGCAGGAGGGTGGAACTCTCGAGGACCACCGTCGACAAGATAGCCTTTGCAGACGCGGGCTGCGGCGACAGGGGGCTCGCCTGCAAGGAGGGGCTGGGCCGCCGGTCGGCCACCGCAGCGCAGTGAGTGGGGCGGGCCGCCAGCGGTGCTGAGTGGGCGGCTGGGCTGTTGGCCTGCAAGGGCCTGCAAGGAGGGCCCGGGCTGCCCCCCCCCCCCGTCGGCGCAGCGCAGGAGTGCAACAGCGGGGTGGGATCCTGGGCAGGCGTGCTTGTGGCATGCAGTGCAGGACGAGTGTGCGTAGCAAATGCAGCCGAGGCAAGGCCCTTGCGGCTGCCTCCATTCCCGGTGCTCCTTTAGTCGAACGAATGCATTTTGTCTGGTGTGTCTCTTCGGTCTGCAATTCAAGAACACCAGCGCTACACTGCCTTTTTCCTGCTTCCCGTCCGCAGGTGCACCGCCGGCAAGCGCAAGGTCCTCCTTCGCGGTGGAAGTGCATTGAATGTATGATACCTACTGTGTTGTTCCAGTCCGCCGCTGACCATGCCACCACCGCCCGCCCGCAGGTGCACCGCTAGCAAGGGCAAGGTGGTCGCCGCCGCCCCCGGCGACGTGACCTGCAGCTGGGCCGACAGCGCACGGCTGGACCTGTCGGGCGTGAGGGAGTCTGGCATGGCGTGAGTCTCGCGCTGCAGCGCCTCTGCTGGCTGTTGAGAGGGATGGGGCCATGACGTGCAGCTGGGCCGGAGGCGCACGGCTGGATCTGTCGGGTGTGAAGGAATCTGGCATGGCGTGAGTCTTCGAATCCTGGCCACCCAGTTGCCTCGGCGCCACCCACCCACCATTTGCAGCGTGTCAAATGTGAACAGCTATGCCCCCCCCCCCCACACACACACACACACACCCCACCCACCCACCCCCACCCCCCCACCCACACCACCCCACACACCCCACACCACACACCCCACACACCACCCACCCACCCACACCACCACCACCACTCCATCCACCCCTCACTCGCAGCGTGTGGAAGGTGAACAGCTATGGCGACGCCCGGCGGCCGCAGATCTCTGCGTCCTTTTACACCGCGCTGGCCGACGCCCCCGGCAAGCCCTGCGTGTCCTCCTGCACGGCTGCCACCTGCTTCTCCGACTGGTGCAACCTGCAGGCGCGTGGGCTTGGGGACAAGCATTTGTTTTTAGCATCAACAGCTTTGCCGAATGGTGCAACCTGCAGGCAGCAGGGTCGTGCCATCACGCATGTCTGCCGCTTGCCTGGTGCTTGGTGGTGACTCAGCAGACCCAGCGGCCTTGTGGGCACCGCAATGCCACATTATTTGGGGGATGCTGCGCTGTGGCAGGCTTCACAGGGAAGCGTGGAGGGGCGTCGTCACAAGGACACCCCACCCCCAAGCCAACCCTCCCTCCGGCTCCCTCCCTCCCTGCAGCACCCGCAGTACCTTGGCGTGGGCGGGCGCGTGGAGAGCGAAGCCTTTGGGGAGACTGAAGTGAGCCGCGGGGCAGTGTTGTGTTGTGCGTGCGTGCGTGCGTAGAGAGAGAGAGAGATGGTTGATGGATTGACACGAGCCGCGGTGCCAACGCAAAGGGCTGCTGGGCTTGCGCAGAGAGAGAGAGACGGTCGGGAGAGTGGCGCAAGCCGCAGCCCGGGGGTCGCCGTGGTCGCGCATAGAGAGACGGCTGGCGTGCTCGCGCAGGTCGAACAGTTGTGCCGGTCTCACCCCACGCGCCCTTGCCCTCCCGCTGCTTCAACCTCCCACATCCGCGCCTCCCGCGGCCCGCACTCACCGCACGCCCCCTCTCCCCTTGCTTCAATCCCTCACTCGTGCGCGCACAGGTCCAGCTGTCGCCTGTCTACCCCATGCCGGTGGGGGGCACCTGGCGGCTCACTTGGTACGGCGGGCGCGGGGAGGAGGCGGACCCGTACACGCCCAGGGGCCCCGGCACGCCCATCAAGCGCCACCTCGTCAGCATCAACCCCGACCTCACAAAGGCGAGTTTCTATCAAACAAACAATCGATCGATCAAGCAGTCAATTAATCAACTACATCAGTCAACAGAGCTGCACTTCGTTGGCATCCACCCGGATCACGCCGAGGCAAGGGACTTGGCCTCACTCGCTCGCGCAGGCCGCAGCCAATGCGCTGGCTGGCTGGCTGGCTGGCTGGCTGGCTGGCTGGCTGCGCCGCCCCCTGCTGGCCACACTGCCGCACATGTTCTCCCGTGCATGGCGTCGTTGCACTGCCCCCCACTGACAGCTCGCCCCCCGACCCCTGTGTGGCTCATGCAGGGCACCAAGGGTCTGGTGGTGCGGGAAGGGGGGGGTCCCCTGCTGGATACGCAGACGGTTGTGAACCTGACGCAGCTGCTGGCCGGCCGCACGCCGGGGTGAGTGGCGGTGCCTCCTACGTCCCTGGATGTGCATGCCTGAATCTGATGTGCATGCTTCCTGCCGTGGCTGCTTTGGCACAGAGGCGAGTAGCCGGGCACAGAGGCGAGTGGCGCCTCCCAACGCGCACGAGCGCTGCCTCTGGCTGCGGGTCTGCTTGGACACACTCTCCAGGCATGGCGCAGGCCCTCCACCACCACTGCCTGCCCGTCGGCCTCCCCTCACTGGCCGCAGCGACCCCCGCCGTGCCCGACCACCCGTCCCCCTTGCTGCCACGCAGTTGGAACCAGATCGTGATGCAGGCCAAGGCGGAGCACAAGACGAACAAGCTCATCCAGACAGGTGGGCGGCTGGGTGGGCCGGTGGGTGGCCCTGACGCAGCAAGCTACAGGGCACGCTGGCACTGCTTCCAGCCGCGGCAAAGGCGCTGCGCGGCCGGCCGCAGACGTGCGCCGCCCGGCTGCCCCGCTCCCTCGAGTGCCGCAGGCTCGCTGGGGTACTGGTTTGAGCAGGTGGCTCCCTGCCCCGCCAAAGCCAGCGTCCCCTTCTACACCCACGTCCTGGAGGTGAGTCGTTAGCCATGCAACAGACTGTCGGCGATCACTCGGCGGCGTTCTAGGCTTGGTCAGGGCGCAGGCAGGGGGACGGGCCCGGGGCGCGTGCTGTGCTGTGCTCATGCTTTGCTCACCCTGCCTGCCTGTCCCGCGTGCACCTCTGTGGATGTACTGCAGGATTCAACCTGGCAGATCGACCCGTCAGACGGCCACGTTTGGGACACCAGGCCAAAGGGCTTCCCCCTGTGGCTCAAGGCACGTCACCCGGTTGTGCCGAGGGGGGGGGGGGGGGGGGGGGAGCGCGCGGCGGCGAGGGGGCACGCGCGGCGGCGGGCGCAGGAGGAGGGGCGCATGGCAGCAGCGGGTGTGTGCTCGCCTCCCACCACCCGGAAGCCCGCTGCGCGGCCTGTAGCTGCCCAGCCCCGCGCTGCCTCCCAAACATCATATATCAACCAAGCACTCAGTGAACCATCTTTCTCTGCAGGTGTTGAACCTCAAGGGCCCCACCTATGCGCTCTTCACAGTCAACCTGTCTTTCCTTAACCCCAAGGCGACCGTGCACGCTGCCGCGCTGTGGTTCAGCGTCAACGTGGTGAGTGGCAGGACTGGTTAGGGTTTGCAGCGAGGCCACGAGGGAGTGGAGGGCTGTGCAGCCTGCATGCCTGCCCCGCAACGGTGGCGGGGGCGACGGTGCCAGCCGCCGCCGCAGCGGCGGCATCAGCATCAGCAGCGGCAGCAGGTTCACCCACCGGGATCTTCCCTGCTTATCCACCCCCCAAGCTCGACCCTCCCAACCGCCCGTCGCAGGTTGAGGGCAGCACCAACAAGGGAGATGCCATGCCGATTGCAGCGTACGACGGCGCGACGAGCTGGTGAGGCTGTCGCCCGCCATCACTCTTGGATGCTCGCTGCCGCCCCCAACTGCTGCTGAAGCTGATGCTTCCGCTGCCGCCGCCGCCGCCGCTGCTGCTGCTGTCCCGACTGCCGCCCGACTGATTGGTTGTTGGTTTTATCCACACTGCAGGTACTCTGTGTGCAGCAAGACCGCAAAGGGCTGCCTGCCCGAGGTGGCGCAAGACACGCCGTGCGTCCCGCCGCTGTGCAAGGACGCAAAGCAGGTGGGGCCCCTGCCTGCATGCATGCCTGCATTTGTGCCGGCGCTCATTCCCCTGCCCACTCGCCCGCACACCACCACCAGCGTTGGCCTGCGTGCACATCTGGACGACCTGCCGCCTGCCCCGCGCTGCCATCGCCTTGACTTTCGACGGCTGTGCAGGTTGGGGGGGGAGTGGTGAGCGGCAAGAGAGGCAAGCACACGCTTGTCCTCCTCCTCGTTGCCCTTCCCAACTTCCGCCTGCCAATTACGGCCAACTGCCAACTTGATGTGTGCCCCCTTGGCTGCAGGTCGGCAGCGGGGTGGTGAACGGCAAGACGGGCAAGAACAAGTGGTTCAAGCTCAACCTGTCAAAGACTTGGGTCACGTCTGTGCTGCAGGCAAGGGCTGTGGTGCTGCCTGCACCTGCACGCGCACGTGATGTGTTGCTCCTGCCGTTGCCCGCCGTCGCCAGTTGCTGCTGCGCGCGCCGCTCGCCGTGCTGTGCAGGCGCGCAGGTCCCTCAGCATTGCAATGAACCTGCCCTGTTTTGGTTTCGAGGCACTGCAACACATGTATTGCATTGCAAACATGTACCACCGCTGTGAGCAACTGCTGCCGCGCACGCCCCTCACCACGCTGTGCATTCCCGCAAGCCCCTCAAGATCGCGATGACCCTCCCATGGACCGGCCCCGGCAGCCAGGAGTACGGGGCGCTGTTCATCCGGGACTCGCCCACCGGCGCGGGACCGTTTGTCACCATGCGCGCCTCCTGCTAGGCGCGCCGTGGTCGCGGCCTGCTGCGCGCGCGTGGCGGAGGCGCCGCTGCCGCTGCCGCCGGCCCGCCGCGTGGCAGCTTTGATCGCCCGTTGCGCGACCGTTTGCCTCCTTGCTTCCCTACCTACACGTTGCCTTAGTCTCAAGTGCCCTCAACTACGATCTTGCTGGCCTGTACCCCATCTTTGCCCGCCACCTTTGCCCAAAACTCTCCATCCTCCCCACCCTTGCAAGTACCCCCGCTCCAACACTGCCCACTCCCCTTGCTTACCTCATTTCTGCACCCCATCGCCTAAGAATAAACGTCAGCCGCACTCCCTGTGCCTGCCTGCCAGCCTGCCAGCCTGGTTGCAAATTCAAGAGTCAACAGCCAGAAACGATGCGCGTGGTGCCAGTCGCGCTGTCGTGCGCGGCGGGGGTGCCAGTGGGGCTCAGCCAGCGCTCTGTGCATGCATGCCCTTATGCCTAGCCTCACCTGCCGCTGTGTGACGGTGCCGGCGCCGCCGCCGCCGCTCCCTGTGCTGCCGGTGGTGCTGCCACACCGCCCGCACCATGATCAGCCCTGCCAGCCACAGATGGTGATCAGCGAGGTGGGGCGAGGGAAGCCTGTGTTGCCGCACACGACGCCGCCCGATTCGGCCGTTGTCCTGGAATTCTGCATCGGTCTCCCCCGTGTGCCCTTCTCGTCGCGCGCTGTCAGGCACGTTAAACTTACAGGCAGAGAGGGAGCTGCGCGGGGAAGGTCACAGGGCACTGAGGAGCAGGTGTCGAGTGTGGAGGTCAGGCGTGCACTGGGCGGGCAAGTCTGCTGCTCCATGGGAAAAGGGCACGATGTCATGGCATCGAGGTGGCACTAGCTGTGCAGACCTCATGGAAAACAGTAGGGAGGGCGGGCGCCTCCGGTCAGTGTTTCGGGATTCATCAATTGGGGGGCATGGCATCGCATGCAGAAGAGAGTACGTTTGTACGGGGCGCGCTACGCATACATCACGCATGCATTGGGGGTGTTTGGTGGTCGTGCGTGGCGGGCATGCGGGGGGCGCCCTAACACTAGCAAAGCCTCACGCGTGGGCACGGGTGGCTCAGGCGGGGGGCACGATGCGCGGCGCCCTCCCTCTGGCGCCAAGCCAGCAGCCGCTGTGCGGTTGCCGCCCCTGCTGCTGCGGCCCCCTGTGCAGCCCCCTCCCGCTTCACGCCAGCGAGCGCAGCGGGGAGATTGGCGGTGAGGCGGCGGGTGCGGTGAACTCGTTGCCTTCAAAGGAGCGGCGGGACGGGGTGGCTGCCACGGGGTGCGTCACGTGCGCGCCGGACAGCACCTCGGCGGTGAGGTATGTGGGGAAGCGGCGCAGCGCCTGCGGGGAGGGCGTGGGGCAGTGGTTGGGGCAGGTAGAGTTTGGGCAAGGCAGGCAGGGCGAGGCGGAGGGGTCGGTGGGGTAGCAGCTTAGCGCCCGTGGGGAGAGGGTGGGGCAGGGCAGGGGTGGAAGCATATGTTAAGACGGGCAGGGCATGTTAGTGGCGCAAGGCATGACCAGGCCCAGCAACACTGACGCGCATTCAGGCGGCCGCATACGATTACAACATGCCCTCACCAGCAGCAGCAGCGCCCCCAGGCACATCTTGAGGCGGCCGTCGTTGGGGCACGATGGGCGAACATCCCACACACAATTCTTCAAGTTTCTCTCCCTCTCCTCACAACAACCACCTGCCTTGCCAACTTACAACGACGCTCCCTGCCCACCTTGAGGCGTCCATCGTTGGGCAGGATGGGCGCGCCCCAGGCATCCTTCAGGATCTGCTTGAGGTCCGAGATGAGAGGGTAGCGCGGGTTGGCGCCGGTGCACTGCAAGGGGGGGGGGGGGGGGGGGGGGGCGGCGCGCTTATGAGCTTACAAGATCGGTCATAAGAGCGGGCTGCACACAGCACTACAACGAGAGGAAGCAAAGGCAGCCGGTCCGGGCCGGGCGGCGGGCGCTGCACGCGAAACGTGCCCCGTCGTTTGCGCTGTGCATGCATGAGCGAGTGCACGCAAGCGCATGTGCACCTGGTCGTCGAACGCCATGTCAGCAATCGTGTCCAGCACGTCCATGAACTCCGTCTCCTTGTCGGCACCGACAATCTCGCGGATAGTGGCCTGGGGAGGGGAGGGAGCTTCCTCCTGTTTGAAACAGGCCAGTTCTCACCGTCTTGCACTGCTGTGATCCGGTGCCACTGCAAGCCTCAGTGGCAGCACAGCACGGCAGCAGTCGGACGCCCCCTCACCGGAATGCCAATCTTGGCCTTGAGCGCCTCCACAGCCTCGATCAGGTGCATAACCTGAAGGTGTCGTGTGAAGGGTAGATGTGAGACGATGGTGTGCAGGGTGTGTGTTGTGAAGGGCGAGATCAGAAACGGCTTCGCAAGCGCAGACGAGGTACACACACGTGAGCGACAGCAGGAGGCAAGGAGGCAGCAGAAAGGGCGAGCGCCCCGCCCCCCCCCCCCCCCCCCCCGGCTTCCACCCACCTTCTGGTCGGGGGTGGTGCCGCCCAGGCCCAGCATGTCTGAAAGCTCGGCATAGCGGTCCTTGGCCTGCGAACGGGGTGAACGGTGAGCTGTCAGCTTGCTTTCGCACGCATGCTACTGAAGCCGCTGCCGTCGCAGCCGTGGCTGCGCTGCAGCCGCTGCCTGTGCTGCTCCCGCAGTGGTGCAACAGCCGCTGACGCCACCGCTGCCTGCGTGTGTCGTCGCCGCCTGCCTCTGCCGCTGGTGCTGCAGCTGCAGCTGCCGCTATTGTGCCAGTTTCCTCCCAGCTGCTACAAACCTGTGGATACTGGTACTGCGGGAACACCGCCATCTTCATCGGCCGGTCGGTAGCGTTGTAGCGGATGACCTGCCGTTGGTGCATCAAAGGGACAGAGCGGAGGCAGCATGCACATCGTGAGACGGGTTGTTCGCGGAAGGAGCAAGGCGCGGCGACAGGCATGAGGCTCCGGGCACATTGCCTTGCCTAACATCCATCATGGAAGGAGAGGAATGAATCCTCTCCTCCTCCCAGTTCCAGCAAAGGAGACGCAGGAACGACTACATCAATCTGACGGCCGGTCATCATCACACAGAGGGCTCACGTGGGTGATCAGTGCCGCGTTGGCCATGCCATGAGGGATGTGGAAGGCGGAGCCCAGCTTGTGCGCCAGCGAGTGGCAGATGCCCTGAGATTGCAAGAAGATGGGAGGAAGGGAGGGTTGGGGAGGCGCACAACACGCAGCACGCAGTGAGCACAGCCCAGTGTGTTTGTTCGAGCAAGTGGCAGGTGCCTTGGGTGGCAGGGAGAGGGGGATGCGGAAGCAGGCACACGAGAGTCATGCCCTGGGTCCCAGCGGGTTGCCCTCTAAGAGCCCTATCCGCACCAGGAAGGCATTCGCGAACGCCATGCCTGCGATGGTGGCCGCAGAGTGCACGCGCTCCCGGGCCTCCAGGTCGCGGTTCCCGTTCGCGTAGGCACGAGGGAGGAACTGATGGGGGGAGCGGAGCCCAGAGGGCAGGGAGATGTGCAGCACGTGGGTGTTGTGGGTCGCTGCAAATGTGGGAGAGCGCACCCCTGCTGGCTCGCTGTGAGCGCGACTGCCACACCGCGTGCCTTTGCTAGTGCACTTCCCCATCAGTCTGATCATTCAGTTACGCATTACTCATGCATAAGCGCTGCAGCCGCACCTTGAACAGGATGGACACCGCCTCGCGGGACAGCCCCTTGGTGTAGTCGGTGGCTGCGTGGGGCGAAATTGGAGGACGAAGAAGGGCTGGTGAGGGTCTGTGAGCGCTTGCCGGCAGCTGAAGCGCATGCGCGGGGCCCGCCTGAGGCCGGCAGGCCGGCAAACACGCCGCGACGCACGCAAGCTTTGCGACTGCACATTCGCCTTGGCTGTCCCAACCCACGCACGCACCAAACACAGACACGTAGCTCTCAAGGGAGTGCACCAGGGCGTCAATGCCGCCAAAGGCGGTCAGGGTCTGCAGGCGGGCGTGGGAGGGCGGGCGGTGCGCTCGCTGGAGTGGGCAGCATGGGAGGGGCATGCGCCATCCATCGCCTTTGCGTGTCCCATGCACCCCCCTGCTGGCCGGGCCCTCTCCACCTTGGGCATGTGGATGACCAGCTGGGGGTCGACGATGGCCATGTGGGGGGTCAGAGCGTAGTCGGCCTGCCGAGGTGGGTGGTTGGGGAGAGCAGGGGGCAGAGACGGTCATGCTGGGCAGCGGAGCATCAATCAAGCAATGAGTGGGGGGTCGGAGCGCAGGTAGCCTGCACACGTGGATGATGGGGGGGGGAGAGCAGACGGCAGGCATGGCCTTGCCGGGCGGCCGCGCATCACTTGATAGGCGTGGGCACAGCGTGGCGCGGCAGCAGCGGCGGCAGCGGGAGCGGGTGACAGCGGCAGCGGCGGCAGCGCCAGCGCCGCCACCAGCATGCCTCTTTATCAACATTTCCAGCTCACCAGGGGGTACTTGATGCCCGTCTTCTCATCGGTCACCACCGCAAAGGGGGTCACCTCGCTGCCGGTGCCGCTCGTTGTTGGGATGCACACCATGAGGGCCTTCTTGCCCAGCTCGGGCACCTCGTACACGCGCTTGCGGATGTCCTGGCGTTGGGCAGAGGGTGGGAGGCAGGCTGGTGTCAGACGCAGGGCAGGGCGAGCATGGGCGGCAGAGGGAAGCGATGAGGGAGAGTAACTGTTGTGATGGGCCGCACGCCCAACTCATGCACCTCTCCTGCAGACCTGCCGCCATTACTCCCTCCCATATGTGACGAACATTGAACATGGAGGACAAGCGCTCACCATGAAGCGCACGGCCAGGCCACGGAAGTCGATCTCAGGGCACTCGTACATCAGCCACATGACCTGCGGTGGGTGGGTGGGTGGGTGGGTGGGTGGGTGCATTGGAATGAATCAACAAGGGCGGCGCACACGCTAGACTTGTTGTGCAAGCAGCGCCGATGTAGCATGCACGGCGCACCCACGCGTGCGACCGGCGCAGCACAGCAGCCCTGGTGCGGGGCAGCGGCCCGGTTCACGCGACTGCTGGTGTGGGTTGTTGCACTTGTGCTCAACCCACCTTGGCAGCATCCATGGGTGAGCCGCCGCCCAGGGCGATGATGACGTCGGGGCGGAACTCGCGCAGCTGCAGGCAGGCAGGCAAGAGGGTACACGCGGTTGTGGTTGGCAGGCATGTGGCAGGGGCATGCAGAGGGCACGGGCGGGACTCACGCATCTGTTGGCAGGCAGACAGGTAGGGAATACGCAGGCTGTGGTCGGCAGGCAGGGTGGAGGGCAGGGGGCGTGCAAAGGGCACGGGCTCTTGGCGCGAAGGGGCAGGCCGTGACGGTGAGATCAGCCACGCGGCCTGCTCCCTAGTCCCCCCGTCTGCCTGCCCGCCTCTCACCTCCGACAGCCCATCCTCGATGCAGGCCAGCGTTGGGTCTGGCGCCACGCGGTAGAAGGTCTGGTGGTGGATGTTGTGGCGGTCCAGGATGTGGGTGACCTGAACATGTACCGGCAGAGGGATGGCAAGTTGGTTCCACGGAGCACGGCACAGCATGCCAGCACGGCGCTGCACGGCGCGGCCCGGCGCAGCACGGCACACCGCAGCGCAGCGCAGGCAGCGCAGGCGCACACCTACCTGATCGGCGTAGCCCAGGTCGTACAGGGGCTTGTCTGCGGGGGCAGCAGGCGGGCCGGCAAGGGTGCGGCAGAGAGGTTGAGCGACCCATGCGGCAGAGCATCCTGTTGCCGTTGCACGCGCTGCAGCTGCTGCCTGCCGCCCAGCATTGATGCGCGTTCCCTCGGGGTGACCTGTTGTTCCTGCTGCGGATGCGCTCCCGCTCGCATCAGTACCCCTGTGGGCACCCACCCACCAGTGACGACGAACGCCCGCTGCTTGCCCTTGAGCTCAGCTAGGGCCACCTCCATGCACCCTCCCTGCAGAAGGCGGGGGGGGGGGGGGGGGGGGGGGGGGGGGGGGGGGGCATCAAAGAACGCTCACATGATGCGCCGAAGAAAGTGCACAGGACGCGCCGCACGATTGCGCAAGCCCTTCTCGAGGTCGCCCTGCCGTCGGCACACAGCACGCAGCGGCGGCGGCGGCGGCGGCGGCGGCAGCGCCCCCCCCCAGTCAGCCTGGGCTTGCCTTGAAGTAGATCTTAGGGGGAACCCGGAACCACAGCATGTTCTCGCGGCGCTCGATGCAGCTCTGCAAAGAGCAAGAGGAGGCCGGGGGTGGGGGGTGGGGGGGTGGGGGGGGGGCACGTGCGCGTGGGCTCGGCTGCCACGGCGGCTCGCGGGTGACCTGCCAGTCTGGGCGGCCGCGCCTGCCCCCACGGCTTCAACTGGACCCCGGCAGCGCTCGCTGCGCAGCACCCGTCACCACGCCTGCCCCGTGGCCGCCGCCCCCCCTCCCTGCCCCCCACCCCACCTTGATGTTCAGCAGGTTTTTGGGGCCGACGTTGGCGGACACCGAGGTGGAGCCCCAGGAACCGCAGCCCAGGGTGAGGCTCGGGTCCAGGTGGAAGTTGTCTGGCCGTTGGGGTGCGGGCGGGGCGGGGTGGGGGGGTGAACAGGCGCGAGTGGGCAGGGCAGGCACGGGCACGGGCACGAGGCCACCGCCCTGCGTGCGGAAGCCACCCTGAGGCGCTCACAGAGGTCGCCGATGGCGCCCTGGCTGGCGGGCTGGTTGACCAGCACGCGGACCGTCTTCATGGCCAGTGTGAACTTCTGCGGCAGGCAGGCAGGCAAGAGGGACAGGTAACAATGAGTCGAGTTGACAGCGCAGGAAGAGCGCGTGGCAGGCAGTGGCAACAGGGTACAGTGCGGCCTGCTCAGCCGCCCCTCCCAACCTCTGGCCCCCACCTGCCTGGATGTGCTCCCTGCAACCCATGGCTGCTGCGCTCCATGCACCCTGCACCTGCTGTGCGCACTGCACGCTGCACCTGCTGTGCTCTCTTGCAACCTGTGCCCCGCCCACCCACCTGGATGTGCTCCCTGTTGAGGGGGCTGGTGTACAGCACCGAGGTGTGGCCCGCACCAAACAGCATCACCTGCGGGCGAGGCAGCAGCGGCAGCAGCGGGGGGAAGGCTGATGCTCAGCGAGGCGGGGAGCGGGTGGGGGCGTGCACCGCGGCGGCGTGCACAGCCTGCGGGCGGGCGAGAGGGCTGACTGCCGGGGATGGTGGGCTTGTTTGGGAGAGTGGGGAGCAGGCCGGAGGGCACGGACCGGGGTGTGCAGCGTGGGGCAGCAAACACACAAGAGGCCAGCAGATCCAGGTGCAGAGCGGCTCACCAGCCAGCCCGCCGGCTCCGCTGCAGCAGCTTCACAAGACTGTCTAGCTGACTGTGCAACCAACCGATGCAACCAAACGATCAACAGGCAAGGCTCACCAGCCGGTCCGCCTTCTCCACCGCATCATGGAAGTTCGAGGCACGATACATGGCCAGCACCTGAGACGAGTGAATCAGGGCGGGTGGGCGGGTGGGCTGGTGGGCGGGTGTGTGGGTATTGGACGAGGCATGCGCCGTTGCCCGCCGCTGCCAGCTGGAGGCGGCAATCCCACTTAGCGCCCGCCCCCCCCCCCCCCCCCCCCCCCCCCCCTCCCCGCCCCCCCTGATTCGCTCATACCGGGCACAGCTTCTCCTGGCTCAGCGCCTCCTCCTTGCCGATGATGTCGGCCTCTCCGATGATCACGCGGGTCCACTCTGCCGCAGGGTTAGGGGGCTGGTTTTGTGGCGGTGGGAGCAAGGGCAGGGGGAGGGCAGGGTGCAACACGGACCTTGTCTTCACGTAGCAGAGGGGTGCAGGGTGGCGGAGAGAAGCAGGGGGGGGGGGGGGGGGGGGGACAGATTCTGGACAACGCGAGGCGGCGGGGTGCGAGCAGGGCCAACCAGCACCCGGCAACGGCGGCCGCATGCCCCCTGCTGCTCTGCACGCTGCCCCTGCTGCGCTCACCGGGCACCTCGATGCCGAAAATCTGGGCCAGCTTCTGAGCAGACTGGCCCACGATGTCGGCGTTGAGACGGCCGTCGATCAGCAGCTTGGAGCGGACCTGCCACGGGAGTCGGTTGGGCAGAGTGGGCTGACGCGCCTGCCAGGGGGGCGGCAGCGCGCAGCAGCTGCCTGGTGCAGGGCAGGGGCGCGCTCCTGCTGTGTGCAGCCACACACACACCTTGTCCTTCTCCTCCTCGTTCTTCAGGAAGTAGGCGCCGCGCCGCACAAACTCGGCCTTGACCTGGGGAGGGGCAAGGGAGAGAAGCAGTAGCCGGCTTTTGTCAATAGCATGGGGGAGCAGGCAGCAGGCAGGGCGGGAGAGAGGGCAGGCAGGAGGTAGGTGCCCCGCCGCACAAACTCTCAGCCTTGACCTGGTGAGGGGAGGGAGGGGCTGGGCGAGGAACAGGCGGCACCTCTCTGACGCGTGAACCAGGCAGCACGCAGGCTGGCGCAGCACCGCTAGCCAGGCATACGCTGGGACGCAGCCCTGCATGTGCCCCAACACGTACCGCGTCGTACTGGCTGTCCACCACCACCACGCTCTGTTCGCTGGCGCAAATCACTCCGTGGTCGAAGGTCTAGTCAACAGAGAGCGGAGGCGCGGGGTGGGGGGGTGGGGGGGGGGGGGGGGGGGGGGGCGCGCGCGGGCGGCGGCAGCGCAGTGATCAGGCGCTCGACGGCCAAAGGTGGAGCGAAGCGGCGCCGCAGCCGGCTGCAGCGGTGCACGCTGCAGGCTGCCAACGAGGCGCCTGGGGCGGCTGCAGCGCTGCGCCTGCCGGGCGTGCACCAGGGGCGGCTGCCCACAAGGCAGGCACGCGCCTCCCTTGGCTCACCTTGGACAACAGGACGGAGGACACAGCCATCTCCACGTCGGCAGTCTCGTCGATCACAGCGGGCTGCAGCAGGCACGAAGACCAGGGCTGGCGTCAGTTTGGGCAGGAGGAGCACGGGGATGGGCGGGGGGGCAGCCATCCCCACGCCAGCGGTCTCACAAACCGCAGCAGGGCGCACACGAGGGATGCGAGCGGGCAGGAGAGGCTCGCAGCTGGGACGAGGGGTGGCGGCACGCATCCGACGGCTCGGCCGCGCGAGCCCCATCTTCACAGGCCCTTCTCCTCTGGGCCCCTCCTTGCAGCCAGCCACACACCGTGTTGCCGGCGCCCACGCCCAGGGCGGGGTTGCCGGAGGAGTAGGCGGCCTTGACCATCTGCGGTCCGCCGGTGGCCAGAATAAGGGAGACCTTTGGGGGGGGGAGTGGGTGGGGGGGATAAGGGGGCGGGGTGAAGGTGGCAGAGGTGGGAGGCGCAGCCTGTGCGGGCCAGCAGGGAGGTGCAACATCGCTGCGCTTCGAAGCGGAACAGCACGCAGCCGCCCGCCCCCAGCAGCACCTGCGGCGACTGCATCAGCGCCTGGCTGACCAGCAGCGACGGCTGCTCGATCCAGCTGATGATGTCTTCGGGGGCGCCCGCCGCCACGGCAGCGTCGCGCACGATGCGCGCGGCCTCTATGGTGCATTTGCGGGCGCGGGGGTGCGGGCAGAGCACCAGCGAGTTGCGGGTCTTGAGGGCCAGCTGTAGGGCAGGGAGCGCAGGACGGCGCAGAGGGCGGCGGGTGATGAGGCGGCGGAGGAACGCACGGAGGGTAGCGGGCCCGCGCACACCTGCGGTGCATCGCCACACGCATCTTTGCGTCTTTCCACTCTGGCCCTTGTTGCATGCAGCCATCCTAATGCCTTCCCGAGGCCGCCCCTCACCAGCGACTTGAAGATGGCGGTCGAGGTGGGGTTGGTGGTTGGCACAACTCCCGCAATCACGCCCATTGGCTCCGCCACCTTGGTGAAGCCACCTGCGGCCAACAAGAGAGAGCGCAACGTGAGAGCAGGGGTAGAGAGGGGCAAGAGATGCTGGCTGGCGCCACGGGGCACTTCGCACAACGGCACCCGCCCTACCGCACCGCAGCAGCAGTCGCGAAAGCGACAGCAGCAGCAGCAGCAGCAGCAGCGACAAGAGCGGCAGCAGCAGCGGCGGCAGCAGCAGCAGCAGCAGCAGCCCACCTTGCGGGTCGACCTCGATCACGTCGCACGTCTTTTCGTTCTTGTACTTGTTGTAAATGAACTCGCTGCAGGCACGACAGGGAGCCAGCGGGAGCGATCGCAGGCTCAAAGCTTGCAACAGGGAAGACATGACCATGCCGGCAGCGTCCGCGCCCGCACCACCAGCATCAGCACCAGCATCGGCAGCGATCGCAGCAGCAGCACACACCTGGCAAAGTGGTTCTGGATTGCGCAATGGGTGGAAGGGAGGGAGAGGAAAAAAGGGCGGCTTGGTGAGTGCAGCGGCGTGAACGCGTCGGTCAGATGGCGAGCGCCGCGGCATGCAGGCCTCCCCCAATGCGCAGCAACTACCTTGATGACCTTGTCTTCAACCTGCGGGGAGGGGGCAGTGGCAAAGGGGCAAAGGGGCTCAAGGCAGGGGCGCGGGCGGGTGGCGTGCGCACAGAGCGGGCCGTTTGCTAGCACACACTGCCGTGGCCGCTGACGAGCACATTCGTCGCACCCCTCCCTGCCTTTCTCACTTGCCATGCGCAACCGCCAGGCCCACGCGTCTCCTCCGCCAGCTGCCTTCCCAGCCACTCCCCCCTCCCTCCCTCCCTCTTCATCGAGCTGCTGCCGCACGGCTCCCCCTTACCATGCCCATGCCTGTCTCCTCCACCGCCATCTTGGCCAGCGGCAGGCGCTGGTCGTTGGCGGCCAGCGCGGCACATTTAAAGATCTCGTCCACCTGGGGGGCAGGCAGGGTGGGCAGAGAGCGGTGGTTGGTTTGACGGCGTGAGCGTGAGAGAGGAGGGAGAGATGGCGGCATGCGGTGGTGGCTGAGCGCAGGCTCGAGGCGAGGCCTTGCCGCCGCCGCCCCCTGTGCAGGCCCGCTGCCCAGCACCCACCTGCGCCTGTGTGAACTTGGCATACTGGCTCTGTGCCGCCTTGGAGGCGGCCAGAAGGTTGTTGAGCATCGCCATGTCGGCCTCGCTGGCAGCCTTGTGCACCTGCAGGCAGGGAGAGGGCGGGCGGGCGGGCGGGCGGCGAGTGGTCTGGTGCCGGAACGCAGTGGCGGCGGGTCGTTGGTGCGCCGGCGCACGGGCGGGCTGGCATGATATGATGTGCAAAGCATGTGGGCGGGGCGGGGTGCCAGTGCAGGGGTTGGGACGCGTTGCCGCCACGAGGCGCCGGCGCCTTGCGCGGCGGCGGGCATCGGCGGCGGCGGCGTGATCGCCGGCGAGATGGCGGCAGCACACCGTTGGCATGCCCACGCACCGTGGTAACGGTGATGGGATCGCTCGAGAGGGCGCGCGGCAGGCCCTTTGGCTGCTCATGAGCGGCCTCCACGCCATTGGTCTCCGGCACAGAGTGCCCCTTCGAAGCGGGGATCACAACAGGGCACGGCATGCCTGGCATGACGATGGAGCTGCAGTAACGAGGAGGGGGCGCAGGGAGGGTTTTTGGGGCGCGTCGCCCTGCGGCGGCGCACTCGGCTATGCACCTGCAGCGCCGCACCCGCCGCGCATGTACCTGGAGTGACTGTCCAAAGGTAAGGAGCGCCGCGGGGGCGGAGCTGCGTTCGGGAACCTGCGGTGCGCTCGGGCGTTGACCTCCAGTGGTGGTTGTGGCGTGCAGTGAGGATGCAGGCCGCACTGCAGTGTCAGAGGAGTGAGGAGTGCGGAGGGTGCGGCGGCTGGCACAAGTGTAGGAGATGCCGCTGGCGGCAATGCTGTCGCCGCCAGACGGGCGATTCCGTGCGCACCTGCCGATTCTCGTTTGGCAACCAGTCTGCCCTTCGCCAAGCCTCTGACCTCCGTCCATGGACTGAACTACCCGTTAGTTCCTGACTAATCACTTTCAGGGCAGCTGCGTCGTGCGGGACCGGCCAACAGCGCTGCAGCAGCACGCCTGCCACCGTCGTGCGCCAAATTCCGACAGCCAGGCGTCCTCGAGCCAGCTGGCAGTGCCTCTGAAGCCACAGAACATTCTTTTAAGGAAAAAACTTGATATTTTTGATTTGGTCATATCAGATTTCGGTTTAGCTGATTTCTATAATCAAGAATGCAAATACTTATATTAGACTTGTGGCACTATAGGATATGTGGCACCTGAGATTCTCAAGTTCGAAAAATATGATTATAAAGTTGACGTATTTTCAATTGGGTCCATACTGTACACTTTGTTCTCAGGAAAACTTTTAGTGGAATACGTCCACAATCCAATAGGATATAATAAAAACCCCAAACCTAATTATGCAGAACTTGAAGAGAGGGGGCTTACGGATGATGCAATAGATTTCCTAAAAGGGTGTTTAAAAGTTACTACAAGTTTAAGATTAAGTATTAAGAATGCCTTAACTCATAAATGGTTTAAAGTTAACATATAATCTAAGTTCTTCACTGACTATAATATAAATTCATTCGGTGTTAAAATTACTTAAAGGAATAATTCAATTCATTAGAATGAATATACAGTTGAAGACGATGATTAACCGATCAAAGTTTTAGAAATGCTGAAATAATACAGCATAGATGTTAAAACTAAGGCCTATAGAATGTGATTAACATCAAAACCGTAATTATTAAATATAAAAATTTGATAATCCTCATATACAAAAGGGTTTTCATATATATTAAACAATTAATATTAAATTAAAATGGTTTTCTTTGTTTTTCTAATTCTTGGAAGAATATAGGCATAATTTTATACACTGGGATCATAAAAAATTCGTATAACTATAAACCTATATTTAAAGCTTGTCCAACTTCATGTAGTACATGCTCAAGCTCAACATAATGCACATGTATTTAAAAAATTATATTATTTTTAGTATGTAAAGGACCTAGCGCAGCATAAAGAAGTCTGTCATAATTATGCGCATGTAATGCAGGATTAGCATCTTATTCATTTGATGATGCATGTGTAGGTAACACAAATTCATAACATATAGCTTGCACTGATCCATATTGTCAGAGGTGCTATTATCCTGGGTGGTGTACGCTTTGCAATAACTCCCTGAAACGAGTTTTGAACTCTACGAATCTCAAATGCGATTGTTTTCCTGGGTATTACGATAATTCTGGAACATGTGCCCGTAAATATATATATATATATCATTTAGCTTGTGATTCCACTTGTTTAACATGTACAGGATCGACTAGTTAGGATTGTACAGCTTGTGGAGGATCTGGATTTAGGTTTCTTAATGGAAATTCTTGCGATTGCTTAGAAGATTATTATATAGATACAGAACAATATGCGTGTGTCAAATGTTCAACTAAGTGTTAGACATGCAACACTTATTACAACCAATGTAGTGCTTGTGCTGCCAGTCAATTTAGAACACTATCAGGTACAGTTTGTGTATGTTCTACCGGCTATTATGACGACCCCACCTAATTGCAATGTTAAAGTAAGAATATATAAAAAGTAAGAATGTGACTCCACATGCTCTGGGTGCACTGGTCCGAGTAGTAGTGAGTGTACCTCATGTACTAGCGCAAATTTTAGAACTTTATCTGGTAGTACTTGCATATGTATGCCTGGCTATGGCATCTCATAAACATAATCAACTCTTTGTGCTGGTACTATTATTCAATAAAAACATAGCCTGTCATTCATCTTGCCAAACTTGCACTACTGCGGCATCAAGTTCTTCATGTTTGAGTTGTAAAGCAAGTGAAAATAGAATCATATCAACGTCCTCTACATGTGTATGTGCACCAGGATTCTTTTAATAAAGTGGTTTATGTGTGGGTAATTTATTTTTTTAAAATATTTTAGCTTGTGATTAAACTTGTGGATATTGTACAGGCACTTTATCAACACAATGCACTTCTTGTTCCGCCATTACTAATAGGTCGTTGAGTGGATCAAGTTGTATATGTACGGGAGCATATTACAATGTTGGAGCAGCCATTTGTGCTAATTGCCATTATAGTTGTTTAACTTGCTCAGGAGGTGGTGGTCCAACAAATTGTGTAAATTGTCCACCAACAAGATCTAAATCTGGTTCTTAATGTCTCTGCTCTAATTCCAGATAAGTCGATGATGGAACAAATTAATCATGTTAAAGTATTATTATTTATATAATTAAGATTGTCATTATAGTTGTCTAACCTGTTAAACAATAAATGATGATGGTTGTAAATCTTGCACAGCTGCAAATAGAACTTTAAGTTTTGGATAGTGTTTATGTAAAGATGGAACATATGATACAGGGTAGGACAAATGTACAAATTGCAATGTTCAATGCAAAACATGTTTCGGTACTTCATAAACACAATGTTTATCTTGCTACACAAATTGGGTACTCAGTGGAACAGCTTGTAGCTGCGCTTAGGGATTTTATTATGACTTAGTAGCAAAGAATTGTTTAGGTATTATTTATTTATAAATAACAAGCTTGCAATTATAAATGTGGAACTTGTATAGACTAATTTAATTGCTCAACTTGCGCACCAAATTCCTATAGAACTACTGCAACATGCGATTGTAAATCAACTACATATGCTGTTGATGTTTTTGGCACTCCATAGTGTTAAAGTAATATTTTTAATTTAAAATCAATAGTTTGTGATTCAACATGTTTGACATGCACAGGAGGAGGGCCAAATTTGTGCTTGACATGTGATCCTCAATTGTATAGAGCTTACTAAACAGCTGATAAATCATGCTAGTGTGTTGCTGGAAGATATGATACCGGAATTGCCACATGTTAAATATGTAGTGCTTTTTGTAAAACATGTAGTGGTACTGCTACGACTTGTTTAAGTTGTCAGGCTTCCTAATTTAGATCACTAGTAGGCTCTGATTGTAATTGTATTGATGGATACTATGAGGCTAATCCTGTAACCACTATTTGTCCAAGTAATTATAATTTTTATTTTAATAGCATGCTTTTTCACATGTGCCACCTGTACAGGTGAAGGTTCATAAGCCTGTGTCACTTGTACAACAGGACTATAAAGACATCTAAGTGGAAATACATGTGTCTGTGATGATGGATTATATGAAGAAATTGATGGAACATGCCAACGTATTATAATATATAAAAATAGCATGCACACCTCCATGTAAAACATGTGGAAATAGTGGCACTTAGTGCATAACTTGTGTTGAGAACTTATTTAGGATCATTAATAATGGAGCTTGTACTTGTATGGCTGGATATTAGGATATAGGAAATTTGGCATGTTCTGGATGTGCATATTAATGTCAAACATGTTAAGGAAATATCAATAAATGTTTGACATGTCCTGCAAATACAAATAGAGTTTACTCATCAGCCGATTTCACATGTCCTTGTGCTGCTGGATTTTATGATAATGGAGCAGCAAATTGTCTATGTAATAAAATATTTTATAACTTTTAGAATGCAGTTATACTTGTTAGACTTGCATCAATTCTACCTCTTGTACAACTTGCGTTTCAGCAGCAACAAGTTTCCGATCACTACAATTAGGTAAATGTGTTTGCATATCTGGATACTTTGATAATGGTAGCAGTTCGAATTGTATAAAATGTAATGCAACTTGCAATACTTGTGCAACATCAGCATCCAATTGCTTATCTTGCAGTCCTACAAGAAATTTGACTAGTGGTTCATGTGTTTGCAAGTCAGGATATTTTGATACTGGAGCTGCTAATTGCATTTAATGTGATCAAAATTGTTAAGAATGTTAGATCTCATCCACTCAATGTACTCAATGTAAGGCAAATTCGAATAGATTTCTTTCAGCTGGAAAATGTGCATGTTTAGGAGGGTTTTATGATAGCGGAACTATATGCATCTAATGTAATCAAAATTGTGAAACTTGCTCTTCTAATCCTAATGTCTGTTTAACCTGTGCAGCATCAACATTTAGAGTCAAAGTTGCTACTTCTTGCAACTGTCCAGATGGATTCTACGATAATGGAACAAAAAACTGTTAGTTGTGTGATTAAACCTGTACAACATGTACTGGCACTGCCTTGAGTTGCTTATCTTGCAATCCTACTCACTACAGAAGTTTAAATATGTCCAATTAATGTTTGTGCAATTCTGGTTATTTTGATGATGGAGTATTGGTGGCATGTCAGTTATGTAGCAGTAATTGTCTTACATGTGTAACAACTAGCACATACTGTTTGAGTTGTGATACTAGCAAGAACCTGTAATTAATTGCAAATGTTTGTTAATGCCCATTAGGAACATTTTTTAATACTGTTTCTGGTGTTTGTGAAAGTAATATATTATATCATATTTAGGTTGTGATATCTCATGTTCGTAATGCTCAAATTCATCAACTAATTGCACAGCCTGCAATAGTTCTAGAACATTTTCCAACATAACAGGAACTGGGTAATGTCAATGCTAGCCTGGATATTATGATACAGGAGTAGCTATATGTGCCTAATGTGCCCCATCATGCAAAACTTGTACTGGAACAGCTACATTTTGCCTATCTTGTGAATCATCAAATAAGAGATCGCTTAGTTCAAATGCTTGTCCTTGTGCTAATGGTTTTGCTGATGTTGGCGCCGCTCTATGTAGTCCATGCAATTACACTTGTAAGACTTGTGTGGCATCTAGTAACACATGCACAACTTGTTAGGTCGATGCTATAACTAATAGAATACAATCAGGATCATAATGCATCTGCAAACCTGGATTTTATGATAATGGTGTCTTGGAATGTTTAACTTGTAATTACACTTGTTCAACATGCACTAATGCATCAGTTTGCACAGGATGCAATACAGTCGGAACATTTAGATTTGATAACTCCTAATATGGTAGTTGTCCGTGTTTGTTAGGATTTTATGATAATTAAACATCAGTTTGCTAAGGTATATTTTTTATTTTAACATTTTTAGCTTGTTCATACAGATGCCAAACTTGTTAAGGAAATCCTGATACATGTTTAACTTGTAAAATAGTGGCTGGATCTATGAGATTAAATATTACAAGTTAGTGTCCATGTTAGGATGGATATTTTGATGATGGTTAATAAATTTTATGTCAACCATGTGATGTCCAATGTGGAACATGTAAGACTACCAGTTCTAATTGTACGACATGCTTTGGATCAAATAGAGGATCAATTCCATCATGTGCTTGCCTTACATCATATTATAACGATAAAAATAACATTTGCTAGCCTTGCAATATAAAGTGCCAAACTTGTGTAACAACAGCTACAAACTGCTTATCTTGTAGAGGAGATAGAACATCCAAAAATTGTATTTGCTAACCAGGATTTTATGAAGCTAATTTAACTAATTGTGCTTGTATTTATATTTTATTTAATTTTTAGAATGTGCATTCTAATGTACCACTTGTGATACAAAAGCTGATAACTGTTTAGCCTGTCTCGGAGATAGGATAAATGCCCCTAAATGCACGTGTCTTGACGGATTCTACGATGATGGCCTAAATGTTAAATGCTAACCCTGCGATTATACTTGTGCAACATGCACCAAATTAGGGTGTTTGACTTGTGCAGGAAATAGAGTTCTAAATTAAACAGTTTGCAATCCTCCAACTGCTGGAATAGGATATCTATCTACTCCTTGGTGTTCAAGTAACTTATTTATTTTTAATTTATTAGCTTGTAATGTGGCTGTGGTTAATGCAACTTTTAATATCACTTTAGATAGTATCATAGTGACTTTTCCATTCAATGTCAATGTAGCTTTAAACTTTTAAGCAGCACCTAGTGAAGTTTGTTAGCAAGTTTTTAGCAATACTACATTTTAATCTTTTGGAATTATGCCATAATGTGGACCAGATACCGACAAACCATAAAATTTCAACATATTTTTGGGAAGTTAGGCTACAATTAATTATTTAGATGTTCTGTAATTCAAGAATAATACACTTATGTTAGCAAATAATTGCACAGAAAAGATATCTTTGTATTTTACCACTTAAGTTTTATTACCACTAAAGATTAATCCGCCTACTCTCCAATTGTTATATCCTATGGGAACTTTAAGTCCTTGTTAAATTTAGTAAATTAATTTTGGAGAATAAGATTATGATGGCATGAGATCATTTGCTAATATATTTTGGAGTTATACCTTATTAAATCAAACCACATATGATCTGGCTAATTTATAACAACTAATCGCAACTACCAATTAAAAATAATTATAATCAATATAGTTTGATTCATTTGTATTGCCACCTGGTAATAGTATAAATATAACTGTCTAATATCAATCATTTGTTAATTTATCCAGCTAAACATCAGTTTAATTGACAATAGGATCGACAAATACTCCATCAGTATCATTTTAGAGATCGATTATAAAGGTATAATCATGGTAAAAGATTTCACTGTTAATTTATTATGAAAATCTAAGTTGTTAAGGAATGTTATAGGTTAAATCCAGTAATGACCTAAAAATATCTATCAGCGAACTATCTAGAAATCCAGCAAAAGCTAATGCTACAACTTTCGATTAAAATACACTTATTGGATCAAGCACTTCAAGTTCAGTTACTGTGGTGATACCATCCTTCACTCTATCAGCAGGGGCTACTTATATGATTAACGCATAAGCATAAGATGCCATTGATTCTACGGCTGTTTCAAATACTATTTGTTCAATCACAATATTGCCATCACCATTATAAGCTTAAATAGTTGGAGGAAATAGAATTCAGAATTATGCTGCAAACTTTTACGTTAGAGCATAATTCAAAGATCCCGATAATGGAATGGAATGGAATTCAGATCCATTTATAAGCAATTAAATGTCTTGCATTGACATCTCTACAAAAGCTCCATGTTAAGATGTGTTTGGTGTAGATTTGAAATTAAATAAAACTAGAAATTCCTAATTTATCAGAGGTGGTTCAGTAAACAGTAACATTGTTTAAAAATGGACAATAACAGCAGTTAAGGACACAAGGACTACAACTACAAGCAGCTATCTTATATTAGTCGATTATGATTTTCCAGTCATTACATTAAATTACACGTCAGGATATAATCTAAGAGCAGTCAATAATAATGAAGATTTAAGATTTACAGTTATTCCTGCTGACACATCTACCAAAATATTATATTCATTTGCTCTCATCTATAATTACCAATAAGTAAAAGTTGAAAACATGAATTCCAATTTCATGAAATTCAAAATGTGGGATTACTTTGAGAATTTTACATTCAATAATCAGATAGTCGTTAAATTTATGGCTTAAAGTTTGAAATTCTTATTACCAGGAATAGCCGATGTTACACTAACAGTTAATTTACCTCCATCTGGAGCAGTTTTAAGTGTGAATCCAACTAGTGGATAAGCAGCACTAACTCTATTCAACATAAATGTGGCTAGTGCATATGACGTTAATGTCCCATTACAATATAGATTCATACTCTTTGAAAATATGATTGATTACAGAAATGCAAATATTTCAAATGCTATCATTTTAAATGAGTTCTAGAAATCAAGCTCACTCTATACATCATTGCCCTCAAATAATGTTATTATATTAGCACAAATATAAGATTCTTAGGGATCAATTAAAAATTAAACTTTAGAATTAACTATTTAAAATTCATCCTTTATATGCAGTGATCTCAGTTCCTCAAATTATTAGTTAAGTTCATATATTATATAATTGAAAGAGATGATAAATACTTAGAAATTCACTCAAGATTGCAAAAGTTTAGTCTAAACTATCTAGACAACTACCTTTGATAAAGTTGTGTTATAGAACCAAGATTTCTCATACTATCAGAATCAAAAAATACTTTAACTATCATCCTTGTATTTGAAATAGATGAAAAAGAACTCTACAACATAAGCCACTAGATAAATTGTAGAAAGCTCAGCATCATATGATTCAGTAAAAGCTAGGATCTAAAAACTAGATATGTTGGTTAAAAGCTTAGTATCATAAAATTATGAATACCTATCAGATATAAATAATAATTAGGCAGTTGGTGATCCTGATACATAAAATAAATAGAATATCAATCAAATTTAGCGTTATGATCTTTATGATTAGATTGATTAGACATTTTAAACAATATTCACAGACTCATAACTATATAATGGAACAAGCTATTATGATATAACAATACAATTAGTATATATATTGAAGATGCTATCTGAAAGCTTTTAAACAAATCTAATTATTAATCAAGCCAGATAAAGATATACCGGAGAATATTACAGTGTTAACATTCTCAAGATGGATTAAGTTACCTTCTAATCAATAATTGGAACTGGTGCTAATTTGTATTCAACAGCTGATGATCAAGTAAGCGTCAATATTGCAGATTTATAAGTTTACATGCAGATTTACAAATTTAATTAAAACATATTTTCCTTAAATAGCAATTTTACTTCATAATTAAGTTTATTAGAAAATAAAACAACCAATAATACCATAAAATATGAACTACCCCAAATAACTAATTTTACTATGTATATGACTAACATCTATAACATCATTAACTCTAATAACATTACAATCAGTACATTGCCTTCAGGAAAAATGTCATATTTTATGGGAACCAGAGAATTAATTACAAACTACACACAATTTGAATTCAGATGTTACTCTTAGTCAGTCGATAAATGGGTTTATGATAAATGTTTGCTACAATAATCGATCAATAGTAAGAACTAAACAAATTATTATTGCGAATGTTATGATACTAATCCAGTAACATTGGTGGCTGTTAAATCCTTTAATGAAAGCACAGTTGTTAATGTCACAAAACCAATAATTGTTAGAGTTAAGTAACAAGAAATATATGAAGTATTTATGAGTTATGTCTTCTTTGGATAATACATCATATATGCACTAATAGCAGCATAGATCATGCTATTAAAAAGAAGTAAAGATAAAGTAATTCAAGAAAGCCAATCACCGTCTGATTAAAATAACGAAAAAGAAGAAAAGGAGAATTAGGAATTAATTCATGATAACACCACACAACCTCCATCTGGACTTACAAATGTGTTTAATGTTAATATGCCTTTTGCTAAAGCTAATTTAAAAGTATAAATTATATTTATAATTAGTTCATCCATGAAATATCAGCTATATTTTTAAGTAAAGATAGATTAATAGACCCGATTTCTAAACTTATCATACTATAAACAAACATCTCATTCATCTTTGTATTGTCCATACTATTATTTTATTTTGTGCCTGAATTATTCATGATGGTCCCAGTAGCACTTGGAAGCGTGTTATTACAAATACTAACTAAAATTATTGAAGCATTGTTAACTACTAAATTCTTAAAACCTATTGGATATTTCTTATTGATATCCTTTTAGTGTGCATAGATTGTTATACTAGTTTTATTGGGCGTATTTATCGATTCGGAAGATAACTTGGATTTAGTGATTGTCTATTTGGGGGCTTTTATTATCTGTTATACTGTTTTGGAGTGCATAATAGTTTTTGCCAAAATATTTGGCTTATTTACGATATTGAAATTATTGGATGAAGATAGAATGAATCCAGGTCTACATATAGCTTATTTCTTCTTATAAAATGATACTCTATCATAATTATTTGATCAATAAAAGAAAATATGAATATTATTAACATTATTATATTATTTTGTTTTAAAGTAAAGCAATGAGTAAAACACCATAAAGATAATTAACAGATAAAATTCTCAATAGAATATAGTCAAGCAACCTTAAAATTTATGATTAAGATCAAGGTAAATCTATATCAGAGGTTAAAAAAAATAAAATATCTTGCAATAGTTGCTTAAAAGTCTAACATAAAGTTATTCCACTTAAGGAACTTCAAAAAGATGCCTCATTATTGAATGATACTTTTGTTAAAGGAAAATATTAATAAGGAAGAATCGAGAAAACTTTAACATACAATTAATTGGAGATGATTTCAATAAAATCTGATAAATAATCTGAAGATTTAAGATTGATGCATAGCTAGATTGTATCGAGTTAACTAAATATATTGAGAAAGAAAGAGGAATATTAAAATAGTTAAAGAACTATGTTAAAAACTTTAGAAAATAATTTAAGAAATAATTTAATTTAACTTACTAATTTAAAAATACCTTAACTTGATAAAATTATTCAATAGCACTAAGAAATGGTATCATAAGTGGTTTCATAGTAATAAGATTAATTTTTAAATGATTAGTATACAAGTATATAAGATCATTTGTAATTCTAATAAAATCAATAAGAACAATTGATAAGATAACTTAAATCAAAAGTCATTTACTAAAATTTATTATTTACTAAACTATAACAAAGTGTTAATGAACCATTATTGGGAATGGCAGGATTACTTTAAACTGTTGGATCGCTAAAAGGATAGATCGATCTATTGAATGATTAGATAAATTAGAAAGATAAAGAGATTAGTTAATAGCAATATTAATTAAATAAAATTCACGTATAAATATTATTTATATAGAGAGAGTCATTTAGATAAGTTAAAAGAGTTGTTAATTAAGTATCCTACTATGTTCAGAGAAGAAACTACTTACAGTGTAATCAATATTAAAGAACTTCAATATGATTTAGAATCACTTTACTTGAAATACTCATAATTTAAGGCGTCTGATTAAATAATTAAACAAAAATAAGATGATTATGATGAGTTGTTCAAAAAATTAAATGAGGAGAGAGCTTAATTTGAAAATTAACTTAGGGAGACATCAAATTTAAAAGATCCTAAACTTAGAACCTTAATTTAGGATCTATCTAGATTGATCTTATCAAAGGATCCTGATGGTATGACGAAAGAACTAAGAGATTTGATAAGAGATATTTTTGTATTAAATCATAGAGATATTATTGAAGAAAAAGATAATCAAATACAATTACTAAAGGACTAAGTGGCGAGATTTGTATATTTTTATTATTAATTATAGGGCTAAGATAGTGATTTCAGAGGAAGTTTTGGAGGACAAGTAGATATATTAAAAATACCTTTATTTGATGAAATTGAATATTAATAGTAAATGCTAGCTTAAGCTAAAGCACTAGAAACATGCCTGTATAAGATTAAATGATTTTATAAATTTCTTCAAATTCAATATTATGAAATAGAATGAGAGAATAAAAAGAACAGAATTTAATAATACATTCTAATGGAATTTTTCTTTTAATAATTCTCACAATTTAGCTTACTCTTGAATAGTGGCATTTCCTACTATTACTTCTAATCCTCTTTCTTATGTTTTTGCTGTAAAGGAGATTTTGTTTCCATCCTTCCATAAAGAAATAACTAGAGTCTCTCCTGGGAATACATGTGATGTAAATCTAGCATTTTATGAGATTAATAATTCAGAGTTTCCCTTAATTATTACTTAAATATTTACTTTACAAAATGCTTAAACAATTGCTTTTCCTGATATACCATAAGTGCATAGACCATGAAGAATTGGTTTATCAAAACCTCCCATCGCAGCCATATTCTATTATTATTATTTAAAAATACTGGATCAATGTGTAAAGGATTGGTATCACCAGATAATCTATAAATAATTGCTTAATTTGGTGTAGTTTTCTCAATCACAACTTTGCATGGATCTCTTTTTGGTGGTGGTGTGATAACATGTTAATTAGGATGTCCTTTAAACCCAAATCCACCTAATCCTCTAACAAAAAGGGATAATGAATTAATAAAAGCCTCTGATTTCTTTCCATTTTCATCAACTTCATAACTTGTTAAGTCAAATTAAACTAAAGCGCCTTTACCCTTATCAGAAATATTTGCTATCTTTCCTTTAGTGACATATTACTAATTGGGTTTGAGTGACTTTATTATCTAAATTCTCTATTCTCCATGAAGTAACATCATAGGATTGAAGTTAGGAATTCCAGGACATGTTGTTAAAGTCTTTTTAATTAATCGAATACCTTAAATATGTCTGTTCTATGAGCACATGTTGCAAATGTTGGAAATACTCTAAAATCTTCATGCAATTCATAGGTCAATGGTAATTCCTCAGCATTTAAGGGATCTTGAGAATATCCAATTCCTAATGAATATAAGATGGAATCTCTTTCATTAAATAAGACCTTTACTTCCTCAGTCTCAAATCCAATAGCTTTTTGGGGATCCAATGACATAATATGATGATATATAAAAATTTATAAAATTAGTTCACATATAAATAGAAAATTTTCATAGTACACTCCACCATGTTTATCTTGCCTTTTAAGTTCTTTGTTCTGCCTTAAAATTTGTATCTTATGAAAAATGCACTTTCTTTTTCTTGCCATTAGTAGATGTTTTGTTCGAATTACTTCTTGATTTTAATTGCCTCATAGAAATGGTTCTTTTGAGTAATATACCTTTTGTTCCTCCCAATGATCCTTTGTTATTTATCATGTATTCACTGATTAGCTTTTAATATGCTCTACGTTTTATTGAGCTATTGAAAGATTCTTGTGCCTTATTACTACTGGGATTTTGATTTAAAGAGCATATTTCTTCATTTCTAGGTTTGGTAGAGGGTTACTTAACTGTCTAAACTTCACTTGGTTAAGAAAGTTTTTATAAGGCCTCTCTCGCATTTAATTGTTCGAAATACTTTCTAATAAATTCTTATTCTTCTTCATGACTTTTTCATTAGGTACGAATTCATTACATTTATTTGATTTTTGCTTTGACTTCGAACTCTAAATCAACCATAAACCTGTTCTCTCTGTGGGATGTAAGGTTATATTTTTTCGATCTTACAAATAGTGGGATTGGATCCAAATTACTATTTAGAAGTTCATCCTTTATACCTGAAGGGGAGTCTAGCAATGATTCTTAATATCGTTCTTTTTTGCTAAAAGTCTATCCCTATGTTACAGATTCAGTAGCTTAAGGTGAATTCTTTATTTACATGTCTTAAATAACTTCGAACTAACTATCAGACTAATATTAACCACATGATATTTCACATTTAGAAGGAATAGATCCCATTTCTTTTATTTTTTTAATTTAATTTTTAATTGATTATTTTTTTTCAAATATCATAATGATTTTAAAGCACTTAGTGTTTTAGGCTCTAACAAGACATCATATGGAATCATAGTTAAACTTAATCTCATCATTTATAACCTAAAACCTACTTTCTTTAACCAATAGTATGTTATAAATGATAATATTAACACCATACATAGGCCAGCTATATAAACGTACAAGGCCATAATGGTTGTAGCCTGAGACAATTTTGATTTGTTTTATTAAAATAAATTATTTCTTATGTTAGTCAGTAGCTTTCCTTAATCAAGAAAATATTATATAAAGCCATTAACATGGGCTGATGAATTCAAATACTACTTTGATTGGTCATTATTAGTTAATTACAGATTATTAAGCTCATAAGCAAAATAAATTTGAATCTATTTTGATAGCTCTTAAACTATCAGTATTATGCCACCTGAGATATACTCATTATTGTTATCCTAAGGATAAGGTTAACCATATTTGTCTATGAACGATTATGGAATATCAAAAGATGACGGACTAACTTTTATAGAGCAAAATGGTATTTATGTGTCCATATACTAACAGAGGCTATTCTCAAAATAGATCAATAGTTATTATTACTAATTTGATTGTAAGCCTGAATTACTGGCTAATGTATGGTATATATCAGCCATAGTTTATTAAAATCCATCAAATTATTATGAAAACAGTTATATTATCTTGATACTGTCATCGAAGTTAGATTTATCAAAATTCTATATAGATTAGTTTACAAGTAATTGTGTTTTTATGATCTCCCCTTAATATATTAATGAATCAAATCTTAGTTTAAATTAAATTAACTATAAATTTAGATTTAATGTTGGTTTTATATCTTAAACTTGAGTAATGGTGGCTATAATAGTGCCTATAATAAACATTATAGTAATAAACCATTTAATGAACAAGAAAAGATAATTAATAGGATTTGTTAGTGTTAAATCATATATTCTTTGTGCTAATGAGTTATTTTAATAACTTCTTTTAGATTTATCTTTGGTTGATGATCTTGATTCTTTTGTATATCTAATGGTAGAACTAAGTTTCGAAGTCTTAATTGATCTTGCTAATATCTAATTCTATAATTCTGATAATGTATTTTCATAATTGGTTTCAAAGTAATTTAGTTTCTTCCACTCTAATTAGGTGGGTTCTGTTAATATAACTTTTATCTCTGATAACTTTTATATTATTTCTTCTGCACTTTTAAAACTTATTCTTGTTATTAACATTAGAATCTATCTTTCATTCTAAGTAACCTTAGAGATCAAAATATAAGCATAAACGATTAAGGTAGTAAAAACTGCAATAAATATACCATTAAGTAACACTATATCATTTATAATTTTATCTTCGCAATATATCAAATTCTAATTTAATAAACTTATAAACTTTTGAGCAAATTAAAACACATACTATAAATTTAATCTGAAAAATATACTATCATGCTATGTGGTAGTACTAGAGTTATATTTATTATCTATAAAGTTAAGAGAATGTAATTATATTTGTTAGATTAATTATGTTAAATCGAGTAATCTACTATACACATTTACTTAATTTACGCTTATTAATTTCAAATCATCACTTATTATGTCTTACTCATATTATATGATGCCATTATAAATTTAGTTTAGTTATATGTCAATCTCATCTTTTATAGTTTTTAATTCTACATCAATTTGATTATTTATAAATTATGAGTAGTTGAAGATCTTCAAATTTTAGTATAATTTTATCCAACTAAACATACCAACTTTAACAAAATAGTAGTTTAATGTTTCAGGATAAGTAACAAAGTTAATGTTCTTCTATAGAATATCATAATTTGTTTATATTGTATTCATTTGCACAAAAACCAGAATTAATAGTAATATTAGGTAGAGTGACATTGTAAGAACCACTTACATAATGCTACCTTAAAATGTTCCCAATGAGTATAACGATCTTACTAACAGAAATGGAGATTTTGATGTGCTAGTTCTCGATGAACTGGCAATAGATCTTTTCTTCTTATATTCCTCTTATTCCATTTCATGAACATTACCTTCCAATCTTTGTTTTCTATATTCCTCTAATACTTATAATAAATCGTTTTTGAAATTGTCCTGTTTTGATGAATTTTTGTTTAGTTCATCATTTTCAGGTAATGATTCCTCCTTATCGACATAATCTTTATCTCTGATTGATTATGCCATTTTATATTATTTGCTCAATTATACAAACTATTAGTCTAACTATATCAGATCATTATCGTCATCATTCAATATTATTTCAGGTTGTTAAAATTATGGTTTTATTTATTCTTTCTCTAAATCTTAAAAACTTATATCATTGATATCTATATACTTATCAGCTAATGCTATCTGAGAATGATCATTATTCTCAATTACACTTTCTTAATTAAACATTTGTCGACTATTAATCATATCTATATCTTTTTTGAATTAATTGAAGTCCACTTTCTGATGGGAGCCAGATTAAAATTCACTCTATGGTCTGGTTGTTGTTATTTTATCAAAATAATTAGTTTCTTATATAGATTCGTTTATTGTATCTTATAATGTTCTTTAAGCATTAACACCATTAAAATATAATGTACTTGTTAATTTGACAACCTTATCAAATGAGGGATATCGATTATAATACTTACTTTAGTTTGTAATTTCGATTATATGATCCATTTCTATGATAAGATAGGGAAATGTTTAAGTTTTAACTTTCATTTTCTCAAATCTCATTTTTATTTTACTCTTGATTATTGAGTATTTTGATAACATATGCTTATGAGAATTCAAAAAATTGTAAATAAACTGTGTTTAACTGCCATCAAATATATTCAATTGATCGTCCTTAGATCCTTCATTAGATCTAAAGGACCCTTTGGATTTCCATGAACGCCAGGAACTTAAATTTAAGCTCTCTAGACCGACATTGGCATTCTTGCCAAGTAATTCATATTATTCTCTTATGAATCCACTATTTAATTCTATCAAATCCTCTGGTAGATAAAAAATATGATCTTCCTCTTCTGCCAAATAATATTCATCAATTGTTTTCGATTGTTTTATCAACACTAATAATTAGGGGAATAATAAGAATATATGGCAGTTGTCCTTAATGAAATCAATAGTGACAGGAATATATTTTTATATTAATTTAAATAAATCTTCGCCTATCCCTATTATTTTACCTTCTTAATCGCATAATATAATCTGATTAAATAGATTGCACTTTAAAATTGATGATGTAATAACAAAATCATCTTTCTCTTCAAAGAGATTTCCTAATTTAACATAACTCTTTTATATGTATCCCTATTTAGTTTCGTAATATCCATTAATTTTATTTACAAAGTAATCACTATGACCTGTCTATAAGAATTTGTCTATTAAATTTGCATGCATACTCATCATAGCCTTAGGCAATAATTGATGGACTGTCTCAACATTCTTAATATGATATAATAAAATACTTCTTTGAAATCATTGGCATCTGCATATTAGAAGAAATTAGCTAAGGCCAATTAATTTTTATTCATTATTTTTCCTTTTTATTTGACAACAGACACCAATATAATGGTGGTTTAATCAGCCAATATAGATTAATTATCAATAATGTCAATCTCCTTCTATCTATCATTTTATACTAGATCCTTAATATACTATTCTATGTAATTAGTCTATTCTTAGAATATAATTTACCCTATCAAAATCATTCAATACAAAACTGTAAAACATGGAATATAGTTTTAAAGTTAGAATATTGACATTTAACTCAGCATGAGACATTTTTTTAATCTAAATACCCTTAGATGTTGTAGTTTTCAGATCAAACCATTCTTATGGAATACCGATCTAACTATCAATTTATGTTTATATATCGTGGATAATTTCACACACTTTTTAAGTACTCTCTTAAAATGGATTTAATGAGGGATATCCATTTATTAATGATGCCCAATGTTCTATTTTCATATCTATTAATTATATGTATTTTTATAACATATTCTCATATAGATTTTATGTATACCATTATTACGATAAAGATATTTCTATTACTTAATTTTATTAATCTTTTAAAACTTATGATTTTTTATTCATTTTCTATTGATGATCAACTATTTAGTTTTCTAATTAGTTAGCGAGTTTGTTAGTAATTTCAGTAAAATATAGAGAGTTTGAATTTTTATTTCTATTTTAATATGTTCTTAGTTCTAAATAGCCAATTAGTGGTTTGACAGCTGTTTCTGAGATGAAACTAATATATTAAAGTTATAATTATTCAAATTTAAGATCGCTATTTTTATTGTTCCTTATCATAATTATAAAATTACATGGAGAACAGCCAAGATTAGGCTGATTTAAATACACATTTAATTATACTGAGGGTTATGGAATGTAAGTCTTTCTTTGATTAAAAGTCTAGAGTTATTAATCTTTTAGGCTTTGAGTAGCATTTAGGGTTCTTGCAATTTATTTTATGATACATAATGAATTAGAAATATTTAATTTAAGATTCTTAATTCTAATTATAATAAATAAGAATTACCTTTAGAAAATCAAGATAGTGTTTATAAAATTAATCTATTGCTATTATTAAATGTTTTTCCTCAATCTATGTATTAGAATTATATTATACTATTGCGTACTGTTACAGATTTTAAGATAGGGCTTCACCAAATGTCGCCCAGAAGCCAAAGGGGATAGTAATAAAAAAAAATATATTGCTTTATTAAAATAATTCTGTAAATCTATATATAGTTATTGAAACAACAATCCACCAGTAAATAAATGCTAATTTTATTGATGGGATTCTAACTGGATCCCTATATGGATAATTAGCTAATTAGTCAAATATAGAGTTAAATGCGAATATATTAGCAAAAACATATTTTATTATATCTGCATATTCATACTATTTTTTTTTTTTTGATATAAAAATACCTCATATAAATAATTTGATAATATTTCCACTAGGATCAAAGTATTGTTGATAAGTAATAAGAATGAGTATCTTCTTTTAAGTGAATTTGTTTCATGAAATCGATGATTTCTCATGATGTATATCAATATTTATCCATGAATGTATGAAATCATTAATGGAACTATCGCTAAAAATTGTATTCCAGCTGTCATACTGCACTCTTTTAAGGGTATTAAGGATGATTAGTTGCAAGTTAGACTACTTAAGGATAAAGCAGCTACTTATAAATAAATTATTGGATATAGGACAAATAACCAATGAAGAGATTCATTAAAACTCATTACCCATTTCTATAATTCTGAATTCAAATTTCCTTCTTTATTCGATGCTCTTATTAAATTGTCTGTCCATATTCTAACTATAGTGGAATATGAAATAAATAAGGCTAATATTACTTGACTCAAAAATGATAAAACTAACAAAATCATAGCTAATTAGTATGTTAATTGTGATGCTAGCATATTATTTAAAATGAAAAATTAAGTAAAATATTCAAAATATTTCATTTTAAAATCACTATAATATCTATCATGAAAAGGTTAAATTATCATAGATATATACTGAAAATGATTTATTAAATGCAATCCAAAATAAAATGTATCAACCATCTTTATATTAATATAAAAATGTACCTTATATGTTGGACGTTCCTCAATTCCATATAACATTGTTTATAAATATCCTTTTAGAAACTTCTTTAAATAATTCATTTTTTTTAATAATAATAATATTCATTCATCTATGGAAATTTAATCATTTTTTGTATAATGAACTGTTCTAACACCACTTGCAATATAATATGCTAACATAGCTACTGTCATTAAAAATGAAGCAGGCTAGGCCAAATGTATTGGTTTAAAATCTTTTGACTCAATTGTCTATAATAATTTTTCATTCTAAACAGCTAGCGACAGCATAAAGATTATTAAGTTGAAGTTTTCCACAAATCTCAATACTTGTACCGAATGCGTGTATTATCTTCTAGTAAATCCTTAGAGTTTGGTAGTAAATATTGAAAATTGGAATATATCGAGATACCATGATGGAGCTATTGGGACTTACTTTATTTTTTTATCAACTGTCTATGAATGATATGCGGTTAGTGATTCCATCAAACAAGGACTCTCTTTGTATGGGAAATATAGGACCCTTGCATATAGATTAAGTGCAAATGATTGTGCATATACCTTAAATACTGACACATCCTTTTATCTTTAAGTGTATATCAATGTACAAAATATTACATATGTTGAATAAAATATGGCCAACATTATCAAAGTGGGCTGATTCCAATCATCATGTCTTAATACCAATCCTATTAGCAATGGTTTTGATATCATTTCACATTCTCTAATGAAACCCCAAAATAAGGCACTTGAATATTAAAAATATGATACTCAAGATATGTATAAGTTTTCCTAAAAAAAGATATTTAAAAAAATCCAACTGTATTTCCAGAAACCACTAATAAAATGGTAATTAGTAAATAAATTTATTAATCTTCAGAGGATATATCAAAAATAACAGGAAACTTTTTAGCTGATAACAGCCATATTGTTGCCATATATATTTATGGAGTAAATATAGTTAAACTAAACAATCCTACTGACAATCCTAATATATAATTATATTCAACTATCTTAGATATTTTTATTTTAAAAAACCAAAGTGGAATATCCAACATCGTTAACGCGATTGGGACAAATAATAATCTTATAATCCATTTGTAACATGTTGAATGTTCAGAATCATCTGCTCCAATACAACTCATGAAAAACAGTTTAGTCCTCGCCAAACATCCTAGTTGAGGAACCTCAGGAATTTAAGGGGGTTATTCTGGAATTAATCCTCCATCTTAAGGTGGTTATGCTATTTCTTTTTATTTTTGAGGATCTTCTTGTTTTTATGGCGATTTTTTCTTAGCTGTCAGATAATAATCAACAAGTTCTCTTTACCATATTAATATTCCCAAATGCCCAATATATGCTATTCCAAATCCAGCTGCTTGAATAATGAATAGAGTGAAGCTAAATTATATTTTAATGACATACTCTTGATATAAAAAATATGTAGTAATTAGTAGAGATGCAAACAATGCTAAAAAGAATGTTAGTATTTCACATATTAGGAATACGAAATGCATGAATCTTTCTAGTTTTCTTTTCCATAATTTAGCTTTCTGTTTAAATGATGCCTTTTATTATTGAGTGTCCTTCATATAACTGTGAATATTAAAGAAATTAATTTTGAAAAATATTTTTAAATAAATTTAATATCTAAAAAAATAAAAATGAAATACGTAGCTGCATATGCTCTTTTAGTTTTAGGAGGAAAAGAATAACCAAGTAAAAATATTTAATGAGAATTTTAAAATAGCTGCTGATGATTTGAAAGGACTATTAAAAGAAGTAGGTGTTGATGCAAATTAAGGAGATGTTGATTAAGTTGTTAATGCACTAAAGGGAAAGAAATTGTAAGATGTTATTGCTGAAGGATCTAAATAAGTCCAAAACTTAAGTTTCGGAGGTTTTTATTCAATATTGATAATACTTAATTTAATATAGGATCAGCAGCACCAGCATAAGCTACAACATCAGCTCCAGTTTAAGCTGCTAAATAAGAAGAGAAAGCTAAACCAGTTGAGAAAGCCCCAGAGCCAGAAGAGGACGTTGATATGGGTGGTTTATTCGATTGATTTGATTGAAAAAGTACATTAAAAAAAATACATAAATAATAAATTATTTTTCTTTTTCTTTTTTTTTATTTCTTCACTTGTGATCCTCTAATTCTAGCTATTAATTCCGACCAAGCAACATTAGCTGTGATTCTCGATGCTATTTACTCCACATTGAATAATCTAAGAAATTAATAATATTAATATATTTATTTTCTTAAAAATATTTCATTAATTCTTTGTGATCCTCTATGCTAATATCTAGTTATTGTTCTCGACTAGCAATATTGAGAAGTCTAAGCCGTATAAAACTGAATTAAGATCTTACATATACTTTGAATCTACTTGGTCCAAAAATCATCTGGTAATGATCATCTGCAAGTTGATATTTATCCATTGAAAACGCAATTATGTCCGATGCAGTTGAATTTGCTTCAAATCCCCTCAGTCCCTAAGCTACAATGTTCTAGTCTGGTTTGTAGAAGAATCTTTCATTTATGGGTATGCGATATTCAACTCTTCTTATTCCAGAAGATGATTTATCCTCAAAATAATTGAACCCTTTAGCATCGGAACCACCCTATTTTGCAACAACTTTAGAAGAACTATCGACTAAAAGTATATAAAGTTTAGCATATCTTATAACAGTATTTTCTCTTGTTTCTATATTAACTTAGAATGAATCTTAATTAACAGGTGTATTATTTATTAATATTGAATACACCCCACTATTTGGATTCAACCTAAATCCAGATAAGAATGTAATTATTCTGGGATCTTTGTATGGACTTTGTATATCAAAAGTGTCTGTTCTTTATCCTGACCCTTATCTTGTAAACTTCAAGTCCATAAATCCAAGTTCTTTAACGTAAAGTTTAACATTTTTATCTATGAATGCGACCCATCTAACAAGTATATTAAAAACTCTAGCTGGCCCTCCTAATCTATACTTTAAATCAAATCCTGTGATTAGAATAATAAAATACCGTTTTTCTATATTTCATTAGAAAACAAAGATAAATCTATATCCAAATCTGATTCAAATTCTAACTTCTCAATCAATAGAATTATCTAAGGGATGCTTTTTGGATTAAAATCTAAAAAAAATACTCTGTAAATTATTTTTCAAACGTTACATGGATAACACTTTAAATTGGATAGTTGCTTGATAATTGTAATTGCTGTTAGTTGTTTATCAGATTGTCTATTCCACTCTGCCATTCTGATGCCATTACAAAAATTAATAAGAACATAATATTATTTATGGATTAAGAAATATCAATTGTAGCTCTTTTCAAAGATCCATATTTAACTCATTTGAATGATTTCTTCTTAGATAATAAGATTGTGAGAAAAGCAGAATTGTTTTAATCCATATTGATTATGTTATAAGAAAATGAAAATCCTTCCTATTAATTGTTATTACAGTATTTAGGAGAATCCAGTTCACTCTAATAGATAGTGCTAGTCTAGAATTAATATGATAACATACTAGACAGAATTATTGAAATGTTTTTAAATTAAGATAACATAGATGTATTTATTATATAAAACATAGATCTAATCTAAAATTATAGATTTGTTAGAATGGTTTTTGAATGTTGTAACTATATCCAAATAAAATTATAAAACTATATTCACATTTATAAAAACTAGAATATATAATGAGGATCTATAACCTTAAGTAGTTCAAAGAATTATGTTATTACTATAAAGGGTGTTAGAGGAGAGGAAACACTTAGTAAATAATCCTAATTCCACTTTCTATTTCAATCATATGAATAGTGGCATTGTCGTTGACACAAGAGAAATGAATTGGATGTTTTAGAAAGGTTTAACTATTTAAACATGGGTATAGCCACTAAAAGTAAGAAATAAGGAGATTCTCTCTAAATTATTCTATTTATTATCAGATTATAAAACAGGCTGCTAATTCATTCTATAAGATAACAAAATTTATTATCAGTCTATTGATTTGACAAGTAATTTCTAATATAATATTATAGAATAGCAAGATTAAGCCTTAATTGCTGTAATTGAAATACCTTCCGATGAATGGTCTAGTCTTAATATACAAATTTAATTATAAAGATTCTTCTTATCAGAATCCTATTACTTATACATATCAGTAGGATAGTAGTAGGTCAAAGAAATTAAGATAGATTTTCCACTATTGAAGGAGGATTCACAAATATTAGAAATGTACTTTTTTGAAAATTTCTATGGTTACAGTTCATGTTTATTACTATTTAATGAAGGATTCAATGGGAAGTAATATTTGAAATTATAAAAATAGTCCTATTAACTGTGGTGATTTAAGATTTGGAATATAGACAAACTCACACCTGAAAACTATGGCTAAATCCTTAGATAAGTATGCATCTAAACTCTTATTGTGTTATACACCATTAAGATCTAAAGCCAACTTTATAATAGACCCTATCAATAAATATGATGGAGCCTTATAATAGAACTGTGGATCATACATAAAGCATTAGATTCACTAACATATTAATTAATACTGCAGATTGGAAAACTTTGCACCTTTATTACTATTTCTCAAAGTTTGCCCATATTAAGATCTATTGAATCAACTACTAGAATTATTCTGCAAAATACTAAGAACTAAACCTGAATCATAATAAGAGGCTGTTAAAATAGAATTATTAAGCATGATTGCTTTGAAAATTAATGAATATGGATTATAAGAAATTAATCTTTATACTATCGAAATATTATCATAGATGAAAAACAGCCTTATTGATAAATAGTTGAAAGAATAATTTATAGTTCACTTGTTATGGAGGATACAAATTTATAAATTAACAAATTTTGATATCATCAATGATTATTTGTAGTTTATTAGAATGGTTTACAATTCTAATCCTGAATTTTACATCAAAATGTATGGAATTAAGTAGATAATTGAGGTTATTGTTTATGATATTGATCCAAAGGATAGATTATGTTGTTAAGAGCATGCGATACAAATTGGAATTAATAACTTTTAACCACCAATCTTGTCATATCAATTATAAATGGAACCATATTTTAATATAGTTGAGGCTATACTGTTTTATTAGTTCTTCGATGCTAAATAAATAGATGAATAAGAAATTATAGATATTTCAAAACTGTTTACCTAAAAATATAGTCCATGCTTTTATTAGTAATTGCTAAATAAATTATAAAAACTATTATATTATGAAAAACCTGGACATCATCCTATTTCAGAAATGTTTATGAGAGAGGAAACAATGCAAATGCTACTAAATTTATTGACTACTTGTTTATGTCCCGATGTTAAAACAAGTTGCATCAAATTATTATCAGAAACAATCCGACTGAGTGCATATGACAAAGAAAAAGAAGTTGCTGTCTGGATAGCCCATACTTTAGGTAATAGTGCAGCTGTAGAAGAAATTGTTGAGACTATAGAGGAAGAACCATATGTTTTAATAAATGAGGCGGAATAATTGATTGAGAAAGGGTAAATTGAATATGTTGAGAGATAGAGAAAATCTTCATAAAAAGTTATAATACACTAATAGCCAAGAAGAGTCATAGATTATGAGCCCTTATATGTTGCAATCATGGAATGGTTATTGAAAACAAGAGTAGGTAAGAGCAATAGTGACACTTTTATATTGGAAGAAAGTTTTATCATAAAATCTGAAGGTGGATTGCAATTATTAATGAGTTATTTCCAATTTTGCGTGGATTAAGTTAAAGGAAGGGTATTTATTTCTATTTATATAAGATTATGTAAGACCTCTGTATGCTAGTGAAATGGAATAACTAAAGTGCATAATTTTTATTAAATAACGAAGAATTTCATTGGTGGATAATTGAATAAATGTATGAATTACAGCATGAATATAATACAAGGGAACTATCTCAATTTGAGTTTTGGGTATGGGATAGTGGTGTTAAATTATATTGTTAGATACTAAAATATGCTTTAGCATATGAAAAGGGTGGATATTAAAGAATTTAATAGTTATCAACATATATTAGGATAATCTCAAAACCAGATAAAGCTCTTGCATCTCAGTTTTTAATAAGGTTAATAATTAAATAACTCTTATCATCATTGAAGTAAATATTATTGTATTATTTAGTGAATATTACAAATCTGAGCTAAGTTCTACATTTTGGATTAATATATATTATGTCAGTTTTGAACTATTCAGACTAACAGTTTCAGATGCAAATGTATAACCTTAAAACAATGACTTTATCTTTTAGAAGTTTAATAGGATTGCTAATTCCTTAAATATACAGTCATCGGAATTGCCAAAAAGTAAATAATTTAATAATAATTAGAATGGAAGCAAACATTTGGAAATGTTAGATGGTTAGATAGCATTTACATATAAAATATATGTGATTTCGTTAATCAAGTGTGCTCTAAGACATCACCTTAATTATTAGCTTCAATAGATGATTTTTAAATTGTTTAGAAGGGAGTTTAATTAGGATTAGAGCCATTATATATTTAAGAATATACAAGAATATTTGAAGTTATGCTATTTTCTTATGGATATGGCTAAGAAGGTTAAAAACCCGTTTTTGTTTAACTAATTTAATTACACTTACAACTGGGAGCAGAATATTATGCATTAAATTTGGAGTCGAGTGAAAACATGAAATAATTATAACAAATTTTAAATACTTTAGAGAAACTTCAAAGGGTTTTTATTGTGGTTGCTGAGAATTCAAGAGAAGTGGAACTTGAAGATTATTAGGAAAAGATGGTTTATAAGGTAATTGCATCACATTATAATTTTTTATTCCAAATATTAAGAAGATCGGAAATGACTAATCTTGAATAAGAAATCAAAATAAACCTATTTAACATGATAAATGTCTGTCTAGTAAATTCATTTAAGTTCTTAATAATTGTGGTTGATGTTGTAGCTAATCTATTTAATAAGTTTGACAATTATGCAGTTTTGGCTATTGAAGCAACAAGATCGAATTCAACACCACTTAAAATGTTTGTAGTAAGAATGCTTAAGGATCTATATAAAGCTGATGGTTCTAATTTGTTTGAGGTCAAGGAGGCAAAAACCTTAAAATTAAATAATAAACTAATTTTCTAAAAGATTCATTAAGCAAGAGATGTATTTTTAGAGAATATTACTCTTGTTGAAATGATAGAGTCAATGTTTTTTGTTGATGAAGAGTTTTACTTGTTGATGAAAATTAATACAGAAGATTAAGCAAGGAATCATGAGCAAAGATTTAGGTATCATCATAATAATATATAGAAATATAAATTATAAGTTGAGCTAATAAAGATAATGGTATGAGTAAGTACAGTTTTAATTGATGGAGACTAACATATAATTGAATGAAAAAATAGAGAAAATAGATAATGAATAAATTTATATCAGGAGAGCTAGATATATGTTTAAAAGGGCATTCAACTCTGTTAGAGTATTCAATTAATGGTGGGCTCATCATGATTTTGAAGCCTAGAACAATAAATCATTTGATATTGATGAATTAGAATATGAGATATAACCATAATCAAGAATGTATTAATATTGAATAATATAGATTTTACTGGAAAATGTGGAAATATGAAACTAAATAGAAATCTAGGCCTATGTTGAAGCCAAAACTATATGATTTTCCAGAAAATAATTATACTTTATAATAAATAGATGAATAGAATAGTTAAAAATAGTCTAGAATATTAAATCTAGTAACATATGATAAAAGAGTAATAAAGAAATAAGAAAAGGAAACACAATTGATGGATAAAATTATAAATAGAATCAATCCTATGAAGTTGTTTTAAGGCAATCAGACAGATGAATTAATCATACCATAAGTTTAATGGATTAAGACTCTTACTGTCAGATGTGGTACACTAAAAGTAATAAATGAACAATTAATGTAAAATATGAATAATAAATTAGTTTTTATTTTGAATCAATTAATTAGAAAGAGACACATTAGAGTTTGTATAAGTTTAAAGTTGCAGAGGATTAAAAGCTAGTAAAAGAGTGGAATTTAGAAAATCTTTGTGATATTCAATTAAGAAGATATATTAATAGGTTAAATTCATTAGAATTGACATTTAAGGATGGTAGAACTCTCCTATTCAATTTTCCAAATAAAGATCAATAATTATTAATAGATAAATTGGTTTCGTTAAAAAAGTCATTTTGCGTATAACTTAAATAGAGAGTTTTGTATTTAAAGCTCGATCCATGGAATATTATGCAAGAATCTAAATGTTTAACAAAATGGTTTAATTACAAAATTACTACATTTGAATACTTAATGAAACTTAATAAAATCTCTGGAAGAAGCCATAAAGATTTAACATAATATCCTGTATTTCCTTGGATCATGAATGATGGAGAATAATTAGGTTAATATAGAGATTTATCCAAACCAATGGGTGCATTAGGTAATCCTGATAGAGTAGATGTCTTTAGATAGAGATATAATATGGTGGATCATTTTAACAATGTCCCAAGATTCCATTATGGCAGTCATTATTCGAGTCCAGCCATAATTTTTCACTTTTTAATAAGATTGAGACCATTTTCAGATGGTGCCAAAGAATTATAATCTGGAAGATTTGATTTAGCAGATAGATTATTTTTCTCGTTTGTTGATACTTATAGAAATGCTGTTGAAGAATTATCAGATGTTAGGGAGTTGATTCCAGAATTCTTCTATATGCCAGAAATGTTCACTAATATATCAAGATTCGATTTCGGTCTACAATAAACAGGATAGAGAGTGCATCATGTAGAACTGCCATCTTGGTCAGGATAGAATCCATATAGATTCGTATGTGGACACAGAATGGAACTAGAGAGCGATTATGTATCATAAAACATCAATTTCTGGATTGATTTGATATTTGGATACAAGCAAAAAGGTAAAGAAGCAGAAGAGGCATTAAATAAATTTTATTACCTAACTTATGAAAATTCCATAGATTGGGAAGATTAATAAAATGAAAAATAAAGAATATCAATAGAGTCATAAATAATACATTTTGGTTAGTGTCCTAGTCAAATTTTAGATAGACCTCATCCATAGAGATTGAAATAAAGGGTGTGCAATAGGTTAACAGATGAAAAGATATAAATTACCATTTACAGATAGAAGCCTATTGATGGTAGCCCTGTTCCTAAACACTTATTATAAAATTTCTCAAAATATAGATCAATAATAAAACTTTAATTTGTTGGAGAAAACAAAGTTTAATTATTTAGAAAAAATGGCATAATGCAGATCGTTAAACTTTAAAGCTTATCCAGTGAAGAGAAAAGATATGAAATATTCTGGGATAAAGAAGTATAGTTTTCATTAGAAAAATTAATAGATGAAAACTGCTATTTATTTGATTGGACCTGTTGGTATGATGAAATACCTGTCTTATTTAGAAATAAATATATATTCATAGGGGGAATTTGGGATGGAAGATTGCTTATTTATAATGAATATGATAAATAATATGAAACCTACAATGATTAAGATTCAACAATATGTGTATTAAGATAAGATCATAATTTGAATGTGTTAGCTACTGGTAGTAAAAATGGATAACTATGCATTTATGTGAATGGATATTAAAAAATATTGAAATTGATTGCTAAACACAACAATCATGATGGTCCCATTTTAGATATTTATATTTGCGATGACTTAAGAGTTGTTGTTTCCTCTTCAACAGATGGGTGGGTGCATATATACAATATGTGGACTGGAAAATATTTAAGAAGTTTTAAACATCCCAAAGGACATCCCATTTAAAAAGTATATTATTAAATATGAAAAAGGTTGCTGTATTTTGCACTCCATTATATGGAATAATAATGTATGGACATAAAACCTTATATTCTTATAGTATCAATGGATAATATTTATCACATTATGAACTACCATAGACAATTGTTAATCAAGCATAATTAAAAATAATCAAAGATTCTCTTCTAAATGATATATTGGTATATTATTAATCTTAATAATAGATTATACCATTAAATTATGAGAAGAAATTGTTATTACTGATAACACCTTTCCTGAATATAAGATCTGAAATGAAATTAACTCCACACATTAATTCAATGAATGAATTGATGTCATATTCTATATCACCTGATAGAAAAATATTGGCATTTGGTACAAGTGATGGAGAATTTGGATTAGCCTTACCATAGTATTTATAAAATTGATATATTTACAACAATAATAATTTTGAAAATAAAAAAAAATTCACTAAGGATTCGTAGGTCCAGCTCCTAAAAGACTTCCATTCGTTGTAGCAGATTAGTTTTATTTTACAGCACCACTAAAGAAATTATATCCACTAAATTATGCTATTTTTAACATAAATTATAAATTTATACCCTATATAGAATTCCTTCTTAAGCTAAGCACACAATCTTAGTCGATATCATTAATTGAATCTTTCCTATTCTCATTTGCTATTGCCACTATTTCATCTTCTCTTGGTCTGTATGGAGGATCGATTTCCCTTCCATTAAGTTTATCCCAATTATAATCTTTAAACCATTGATGTTACTTAACTTCATCAGGACCATTATTTCCCAATCTAGCAGCTGGTTTTCTTTATATTAATCTGTTTGCAAAATCAGCAGCCTCCAAACTCCACCCAGAAGGTATGTCAGTATTCTTAATCTAAACTTATTTAGCTAAAACTTAATCTCTGATTTCTTATCGAGATTTTCCTAAATAAGGTCTCTTTCCGATAATGCATTCATATATTATAACTCCCAAAGCATAGTAATCGACACCAACTCCGTGGTTTTATCCTATTGTTATTTAATTGTTAATTTTACTGCACATTACTTCTGGAGCCATGTAGCCAGGTGTTCCACTAGTGTCTTGAGCGTTCTCTGCTTTCCATATTCTAGCGATACCCATATCTGTTAATCGAAGATACCCTTTGTTATCAAAAACTAAATTTTCCGGTTTTACATCCCTGTGAATAATTCCATTTTAATGCAGATATTCCAAGGCAGTTATAATACAAGCTGCAAAATATTCTATTTTTTAATATTATTTTTACTAGTTTGTTCCTCAGTAAAACGTCTTTATTTGCATATATGATATCTTAAGTCTCCACCAGTTAGTAAATCCATAACTAAATATAGATTATCTCTATCTTAAAATGCAGCCTGCATATTTATGAGGAAACTATCATTTTGTTTTGATTTTTACTTGTTTTTCAACACTCCTAAGAGTTATAATTCATTCATAACTGATTAAACACTTTTTTTTCCTATTATCCTAAAATGGTTTTTATTGAATTGTTACTTTGCCTTTGACATAATCTTCATAGCATAACCTTGCTTAGTTTTTTTGTTATGCACCATCCATACCTCTAATCTAATAAAAAATGATACCTTTCCGAATCCACCTCGCCCGATAACATGAACTAGACTGAAATTCGTTATTGAAATGGCTGAAGATTTATTTATTTATTACCTGTGGAATCATCAGATTCTGCTGATTTGAGATTGCAATTTCCCATATTTAATTAATGACTTCAACCTCTGAATTAATTAAATCTTTGCTTGAGGATCATGACTGTGTCTATGATGACAATGTCGTCTATCAGCTCAACGAGTACGCATTCAGATTAATGAAAACCATTATTAACTAGTCCTCAGAGATAGCTGATCAATCAAAAAGAAATAACATAAATGTTGATGATATAAGGTATTATGAATTTTCTTATTCCAAGAATGGCAATTGATAATATATCAAACCCATCAGTCAATCAATAGGATATGATCAAATTTTAGAAATAGAAAAATGAATAACTAATCAAAGAAGGGTTTGATCCTGCATAATAATATGGTGGTATTTTTTTATTTGTTAAAAATATATGAAAGGCATCATACTTACCTAATCTGATTTGAATAAACTAAGCAAACCCAACTATTAGGTTATTACATAAATGCCAGATAATTAGGATAATATTGAATTCAAACCTCCCAAATAAGAGGATTTATAAGCATCTAAAGCAGGAAGAAAGAAAATAAAAATAGTACTTCAAAATGATCAAGATATGGAATGATTTTTATAATTATACACAAAAAGAATAAATATAAAATATAATATATAAAAAAAAAAATGTTGGACACTTTAAATTAACTATTTAAAGATTTTTTCACAATGTCTGACGTTAAATAACTTGATTACTATAAACAATAGGAATAGAGACTTCTATAAAAGAATCACTAAGTTTCATCTGAATCAGATATTAGATTATTACATAGATTTTTATCAAGGATGTAAGAAGCATTTTCTAATTTAATGGAAAAGAAAACTATCTAAAGATCTAAATACTCCAACTTTGATAATACGCTAAATTAGTGCTTTGCACATATCTAAGAAGGAAAATATAACATAATACCAATAATGATTTAAGCAGTTTACAAAGAATGTAATCTCCAGCAGGAAATATAAACAAGGGCAGAGCCAACACCTAAGAAAAGGGTATTTAATTTGAGAGATTTTCCAAGGTTCATAGTTTAGAAAATGATGACAAATCCTAACTAACTATCCAAAGCAGGAAGTCCTCCCTACCAGATTGGCAGGTTTAATAAAAACTCAATAAATAGTTATAAAACCATTATGAGAAACAGCATACCAAGCTCTATGATGTTATCAAAGATAGGTATCTACTTATTTATGAATAGGAATGTTGATGAATAGCCTTTTGTATATTACTTTAGCAAAGAATCCAATATGGAACGATTATATAAAGAGTTGTTGGAATAAAACTAACATATAAAGAAATCGTTGAGCTGGGTTAATCATATTGATTAGGATAAATTGCAATAAGACTTGAAATCGAAATAACATAAATTATAACCAATCTTCATAAATGATGAATCTCCTACTCGAAGTAGAATTACAGCAAAGATAAGATTACCCAATAAGAGTGTTATCGTATCTCCTTAAAAGAAGATTAGATCTGTATCGTAAAATGAAACTCCATCAAAATCAGAAAAATTAAGAATACACTCTAATACTTTATTTCTCTAAAAATAAACTAAAGAAATACAGTTAAATAAAATTTCAATAGAATTCAAAACCAAAAAACAAGTAAATGTGCTTAAAAGTAAAATGAATAATGAATTATTCTTAAATGGAAAAATAAAGAATGTATGCTATAGGTATGGTCACAATTATATTTGATTAATATGACCATTCTTTTATATATGATATTCTAAAATTAATTTTGATATGGATATTATATTTATTATATTTATAAAAAATTTCATAAACTTTGTTCATAAATTTTTATATCATCCTGTTTTTCTATTAAATCTAGCGATAGAAGTGTAAAATCTTCAATTTAAAATTCCTAATTGGTGTATTAAATCGTTTCCTCTGGATTCTATAGCCATTTTATTCCTAGTTTATGTGAATTAATGATGGTTTGTTTATCAACCAAACCTTAAATAATAAATTATAATCTTGATATTTCATATACTTAATTTATGAAAGATATTTTATTTCTAGCTTTTTCCTTTAGCATGTCGTATTAAATCTAATATTGCTACTTATCTAACTTTTCATTATTAAATTCTACATTAGTTATATTACCAAAATAATCTTTAGTAATTTTATATTTTTTGATCTCTGGAAAATATGAAGATATAATCTAAAATAAAATTTTGTCTTCTAGCATAACTGAATTAATCATTTAGACTATTATGCTGATGCTTAAAAGGGTAGACATGATAGAACCTACATCGGCTAAAATTTATCCCAATTTGGGGTAGGACACCATCTGGTTATTTCCATCAGATGATAGCGACAGCATAAACATACCAAATGCCTTAAATCCAAATTTATTATAAATAATTTATTGTGAAAAAGGCTGGGTTGTGGTAGTGTATGAACTTATATATGAACTTGTCTCAGAGGTAGTTATAAATATATTGTCATCAATATCATTCATTGTCATTTTGAATTAGAATTAAGTAAAAAAAGGTGAATAAACATCAATTAGTTGATGAATTTCTTAGACTATGCTTGATATTTGCTTTGTATCTGTGTCATAAATTTCAACAGTAATCCATAACTCAATTCCCTAAAAAATTTGAATGAATTTTTATAATTTTTCATCAGAGGCACATGTAATGTTCTAGCTTATTAATTATTTATCACATAATGCTAATAATAGTCCTCCCTTAGTCTACTGTTATTATCCCTATTCCTATAAGCCTGTAGGATTAAGTACAAGAGTTACATTTTAGGGAATAATAAACAATGATTAAAATGGATTGCTTGTATTTATATATTGAGGAATGAGTATTTAGGGTTAAGATATATTTAAT
>CBDDGG010000001.1:0-189996 GCA_965227755.1 Dyadobacter sp. | reverse complement strand
GGCTTTGCAATGAATTGAACCGGTCAATAGCGAACTTCCAGGCGGTACTAATGATGAGTACAATCATGAAAAACAGGTAGATCCGCGCGAATTGAAATGCCCTGGGGTATTGAATGTTGCGTTTCACGATCACTTTCACATCCGCTGGCACCAGCGTCAATTGCAATTTGGCAAACAAGATCAGTATCATAATACAAAGCATGCCATAGAAGACATACTTCCGTTTTTCCAGAAAAGATGGGATCAGAACCAACATATTGATGTAGACGATACCTGCTTGTAGGCTCACATTTACTGTGGCTGCCCAAACCGCCCCTGGCGCCTGCTGCTCATTTGAAAACATCAGCACCCAGATGAGCCAGTAGCCCAGCCAGGCAAACAATGCCATCAGAGGGATCTTTTTAGACAGTGTATTTTCCATTGCATATGCATTTATCTGCAATGGTAACCGATAATGGTCAAATCCGGAAAAATCTCCTTTGAATGCCCGGATTTATCCGATGAGCTTCATGTTTCGCCGGTTGAATTGCATTTAGTAGCGCGCTGAGGCGCTCACCGGAAAATTCCTGCATTTGAGAGCAAATTAGTTAACGCCCGTTGATTTACTTTTTTTGTATGAGACTTCCGAGCTTGTTTTGGCCTGTAATCAAACAATCGCTCAAATGAAAAATTCAATTGTTACTGTCTCTTTTATCCTGGCAGTGCTGCTGTTTGCAGGGAACGCGTCCGCTCAACAAAACCGGCTCAACGACACTTCTGCCGAAGAGCGCGCCCAATTACAAACACAGCGAATGAAAGAAACGCTGAAACTCGATTCCCTGCAACTAGCGCAAGTAACGTCCATCAATTTAAGTTACGCCCGCAAAATGGATCCGGTAATCGCCGGTAGCGGAAGCCGACTTTCCAAACTCAAGGCCTATCAGCAGATCAATGCGTCGAAGGAAAAAGAACTGCAACGGGTGTTGAATCCCGACCAGTTCAAACAATTCAAACAGCAGCAGCAGCAAATTAGAGAGCAATTAAAAAAACCCAGATCATAAAACGACATGATGAAAATACTTAATATTCTGACCGCGTGCGCCTTCATATTCTGCTCATGTCGCACCGACCAAGTTACACCGGAAACGCCCGGCACTTACAATTTTGAGCAGGTAGATAAGTTCATAGACGCGCATCTGACCGACTACAGTAATCAGGTAATGGTACTCGTATCGCAGCATGGTAAGCTGATTTATAAAAAAGCGGCCGGCCTGGACGAGCACACTTCCAAACCCATCGCGTCGGCCTCCAAATGGCTATCGGCGGCGGTGATCATGAGCCTTGTCGACGAAGGCAAGCTCGCACTTTCCGACAGCGTGGGGAAGTTTTTACCGATATTTACCTCCAACAAAAAAGGGAGCATTACTATTGGGCAATTGTTTGCGCATACGGCAGGTTTCGGAGGCGATTCACCGCAGCAATATGAGTACAAAAGGATGATGACGCTCGCCGATGCCGTCGATTCGATCGCCGTTTTCACCCCGCTTGCCAGTCGTCCCGGCACAGAATTCGACTACGGCAGCGCAGGCATGCAGATCGGCGGCAGGATTGCTGAAATCGTGTCAGGCAAAAAATGGCAGGACTTGTTTGACGAACGTATTGCCCAGCCCTGTGGGATGACGGCTGAATATCGCTCTGCTCGCAATCCGATCATCGCAGGCGGCGTACACACCACCGCCGCAGACTACCTTAAATTTCTGGAAATGTTGGTTAACCAGGGTACCTATAACGGTAATCGCGTACTAAGTGAAAACGCTATCGGGGCCATGCTCAGCGACCAGACCGAAAACGCCGCAATCACCGGGACGCCATATGCCACCAATCCCTTTTCATCTACGCCACAAAGGCCAGTCCGTTACGGTGTCGGCAACTGGCTCGATGTAGTCGATGCCAAAGGCCATGTATTGGAAAGCAGCAGTCCCGGGCTGTTTGGCACACACCCATGGCAGGATTCCGAGCACAAAATCGCAGGCATCATTTTCACCCAAACCACGCCGAGATTGAGTAGCATGACTAGCCTGGAAGTGCGTAAGATGATCCGCGATATCGTGAAATGAACGCAATTGGTCGCTCATCCAGCTGTCTATCCCGATAAAGAGAACCAAGTAGTGATCACCATTGCGGGAAACCGCGCCTTGTCGCGAATTCTTCCGGAAAACGGCGAAATACTCAATAAGATACAATCACCTTGCACAAACTGGAGAATTCGGTGTCGTTGACCATCAGATTCCGTGGCAGATTGACCATAAATAGATTATTGCTTATACAGACAAAGTAACTATCAATCTTCCTCTTACCCTTGTCAGTTTCTTCCGAAATAGACTGTCCTCGAATTCCGAAATAAGGTGGTCAGTAACTCCGAATTATCCACATTTGATGGGTTTAAGCTGAATGATGAAAAGTACCTCACCTATTACCAGAAAGATCCGGAGAAACCTTTCTGAAAGACTTTCATTGAGCCCAAGTTGAAGATATTATTGAATCGGTTTTCTGGGAAAATGAATGACATTACCTCCAACCAACTTTCAGAGCCTAGCCCCAATTGATGAGCCAGCCAATAATCGCTACACTATCCATCGATCCCGATACTCAGTCGTATTTCCAGGATTTGCGTAGGCAGCATTTTCCTAAGGAACTGAACTATCTGGAAGCCCACCTGGCTTTGTTCAACGCCTTGCCTGATGAGCAGTGGGTCTTTGAAACGATGCAAATCGTCACAGCAGAGCAGGCGGTATTTGAAGTAAAAGCAGACCAGTTAATTTCTCTTGGCGGTGGGACAGCCATTAAAACAGTCTCACCTGAGTTGGCATTGCTTCACAGAAATTTGCAAACCCGATATCAGGGGTTTCTTACGAATCAGGACAAACAAAAAAGGAACTTCCATATCACCGTCCAGAACTAGGTAGATGTCTTCACGGCCAAAAGTTTGCAAGCGAAGCTTAGGACGACGTTCGTACCATTTTATTTTACTGCCGAGGGCGTGCATTTGTGGAGATATCTGGGCGGGCCGTGGGAATTTGTCAGGACTTATTGGTTCAAAGGTTATTAATGTTCAATCGCCATCGTCCTCACTTTCGACTCCTCAAAAGTGTACACATGAAACAGCTGAGAATCACTCAATACCACACCGCCTAATCCTTTGATTACCTGACGCACCTCAACCGCTAGCCGGCCGTCAGCCTTTTCTTCAAATGCCAGAGGCTCGACCGTCGGATCGATTTGTTGCCATTGGCGCAGCCAGTAAGCTCTCACCTAATCGTGCCCGGATACATAGCCTCTTTCCCAACCGTTTGGCCAGCTTACGTCTATATGCAGTGTGTGCCAAAACCGCGTCGATTTGGCGGGCATTAAAGTCTCGATAGAGCTGGCGAAGTAGTGTTTGATGATCCATAAGTGCTGTTTTTTGATTTGACAAAACTAGATGGTTCCCTGCGTTTCAGTTGTCGGAAATAGTTGGGATCTGGTCGCAAAAATCGAGCAGGCAAGGATTTTGCGTATATCAGTAAAATTTGTCTTAACCAACAATGAAAATTCTACTCACAGGTGCAACGGGATACATTGGCCAGCGCCTATTACCAGTCCTTCTAGAACAGGGACATGTGGTAGTTTGTGCCGTTCGTGACCAATCCAGGTTTGACAAAGGCCGGTATGGAGAGAGCAACAATCTCTTCGTGATTGAAGTGGATTTGCTGGATGCGGTTACATTGGATGCGATTCCCGATGATATCGACGCGGCCTATTACCTGGTGCATTCTATGTCCACAGCCGGTGAGTTTTTGGCGAGTGAAGAAACCTCGGCACGGAATTTCATTCAAGCCCTGGACCGTACGCAGGCTTATCAATGCATTTATCTGGGCGGGATTGTGAATGATAAAAAATTATCGCGACACCTTTTATCACGAAAAAAGGTAGAAGAGGTGCTAGGCTCGGGCAGGGTTCCGCTCACCGCTTTGCGGGCAGGAATCATTGTCGGTTCCGGAAGCGCATCATTCGAAATCATTCGCGACCTGGTCGAAAAGCTGCCTGTCATGGTCGCGCCGAAATGGCTCCATACGCGCTGCCAACCTATTTCAATCAGGAATGTAATTGAATTTCTGTCATCGGTACTGCTGCAGGAATTTACCTACAACCGGCATTTCGATATCTACGGCCCGGATATCCTAACTTACAAACAGATGCTGCTGGGCTTCGCCGAGGCGCGTGGACTCAGACGACATATTTTCACTGTACCGGTAATGACCCCGAAATTGTCGTCATACTGGCTTTATCTGGTGACCTCAACGTCTTACGTCCTTGCCAAAAACCTGGTGAATAGTATGAGCGTAGATGTAGTAGCGCGGGAAAATGATCTCTCAAAACGGTTGGGCATTGACCCGATTAGCTACCAGCAGGCAATCAAAATCGCATTCGACAAAATCGAGCAAAACCTGGTGCTTTCCAGCTGGAAGGATGCCTGGGGCGGGATTTATTCCCGCATGATGGTAGACAAGCAGCTCAGTCCGCCGCAGTTTGGTGTGTATCAGGATAAAAAGACGAGAACAGCTGCTGACGTATCCAAATCCATCGACCGCATCTTTGCGATTGGTGGGAAATCCGGCTGGTACTACGGTGATTGGTTGTGGCAATTCCGGGGTTTTCTTGACAAACTTTTCGGAGGTGTTGGCCTTGGTCGTGGAAGGAAAAACCTCCGCGAAGTCGCGACCGGCGATACGCTTGACTTCTGGCGGGTTATATATGCAAGCAGGGATGAGCGCCGTCTATTGCTTTATGCTGAAATGAAACTGCCCGGTGAAGCCTGGCTTGAATTCTGTATAGATGGCGACCAGATTAAACAAACCGCCACATTCCGGCCTCTGGGCCTGGGCGGTCGCCTTTATTGGTATGCCGTCTTGCCTTTTCACTATTTCATTTTCAATGGGATGATAGACAAGATCGCGGAATGAAAGGAGTTAAAAAACAGGATTTGCCAGAAAAGATCTGCATTGTTTGCGGCAGGCCGTTTACCTGGCGAAAGAAGTGGGAAAAGGTTTGGGACGAGGTGAAATATTGCAGTGAAAAGTGCCGTCGGTCCAAGTGATGTTGATTATCCAATTCAGGATTCTATCCAAGCCTGTTTTTCCAATCTTTCTTCATAGATACATAGGGTGCATTCTCTTCTGCTTGTTTCCACTTACCATAAAAAACTGCTGCGGCTTCTGCTTTCTCCTGCTGTCCAGTTCCCTTTTGTAGCAACTGGTAGTCGCTGTCTTTATCATACTTCTTACCGCTTTTGTAATTGGCATAGCGCCGCGCCCTGGTGAAACCCATTTGCAGGTATTTCCGCGCCATGTCAGCACCTACAAAATCCTCCATATCAAGGTAATCAAGGAACAACTCATGGATTTTGTTGCTACTTTCTTCGGCGATTGATTTTGTCTTGAATCGCCAGAATGGTCCGATTTCTGATTTATACGGCTCGCAGATCAAAACGCCCTGCTCGCCCTTCCCAACGCGGTACAGTTCGGGATGCTGCCGGTAATCTACACCCGGATTCCAGCCATATTCTTTTGAATTGAAATTCATGTAAGAAGTGGTTTCTTTCGCAGGTCGCTTAGACATTGGTTGTTACTCTGGCTTTTTGCTTCGACTGCTTTCGATCTCATTTTTACGCATTGGCATCGCGTCAATCAGGCCAAATAGTTTTTCTGCACTAACCACCTCGCCGGATCTTAACTTTTCTCCACCATCACGACCGACCAATATAAAGGTAAACGGACTGGCCGTGTCGATGTTCCACTTCTTCCATTCAGCAAAATTGGTTTCTGAATAGGAAAAGCGCTGCACCTTAATATCTCGCTCGCCGATATCCTTTTGATGCGCGTCCAGGATCTTCGACTGCGCTTTCTGTTTTTCCAGACCCCTGTCGGTGTAGAAAAGCAAGACCTGCCGCGGAGATTCGGTCGAGATGAGTGTCATAAGCATAATTCCAAATAATGCTTTCATGCAAAATGTATTTAAAATACTCTGCCAGAAGCATGTAATTTTGCGAAACTTAGTTCGGGATCTTTAAAATGGGTAACATCACGATGATCACATTCAGAGCGGCAACACTCAATGATTTAAACCTTTTACAGCATTGGGACGAGCAGCCCCACACGGTTGCCTCCGATCCGAATGATGATTGGGGATGGGAAACCGAGCTGCTGCGGTCGCCGGAATGGCGAGAGCAATTGATAGCAGAACTCGATGGACGGCCGATTGGCTTCGTGCAAATCATTGACCCGCTATTGGAAGACAGCCACTACTGGGGCGAAGTGTCTGCCAACCTGCGCGCGATCGACATTTGGATTGGCGAAGCTGATGACTTGGGGAAAGGTTACGGAACCGAGATGATGCGTCAGGCGATTGATCGCTGTTTTGCCGCCAAGGAAGTTTCCGCAGTCATTATTGATCCGCTTGCCTCCAATGTGAGAGCGAGGAAGTTTTATGAAAGACTCGGTTTCTCGTTTGTTGAAAACCGCACATTTGATGAAGATTTCTGTGCGGTTTATTCGCTCGACCGAAATGCATGGGAAGGAGTTGTGCAACCTAACTAGTCTACCTCAGGAATGGCAGCGAAAAGCAACTTCCTTTCAAACAATCCCGGGGTCCTGTTTTGCAATTCAGCAACCATGGATGCGAAAGTCGTGGCTTTACTGATTGCCAACCGTCTACTAGGAGCCCAGAACGTACCCATTAATTCAAATTCCCAGCCGACGTTCTTTGTAAACTGCACGTTCGAAACGGATTCAGAAAGATTATTTCCGAGGCTGATTTCATCTAGGTTAGTGGCCACACCGTCGATGACTTCCACCATATTTCAGTGACTTTTAAGGCGGATCAGGAAAGGCGTCATGCCGACTTCGGTTAGTTGACGATAGTGTCTACTTCGATATTTGTCAGAGCGGCTGGAACAGGCTGAATGGCGATTCCATTTTCGACGAAAGCATTCAACCTGCGTGCAAGGTCAAATGCACACATAAATCCGGTAAATGCAGCAATGCGTCTTTTCGTTCCACCTTCAAACGGGTATACGTGGTACGGTTGATGCGGCGAACGAGCGCGTGCGGCACTTGCGGGTTGACGAAAAAGAGTGCGGTCCCTTTGATGTCCAGGAGCTGAACACCATAATTTATGGTCATGTCGCCGTTGACAAAATATTCCTATAACTTGGGGCAGATACATTTTCAAAGGCTCCATTCGCTAATCCAACCCAAATATCATTGTAGGTAGCGGCGAGGTTGTGTCTGTTAACAAATGAAGTTGATTGCCATATAGTCACTCCCTACAAGCACAATCAGCATGCAGGGAATGGCTATGCTATTCAATCAGGAATTGGAGTTCCTGGTTTTACATCGACGTTATGGTAGGAAACAACTTTCCAACCGCCTGTCTCTTTGGCCAATACTTGTAATAGACGGGTATTCAGTTGCCCCTTGGCGTCTAGCTGAATTCTGGGAGGTAAACCTTCTTTGGCAAAGCCCGATACCTGACATAAGGTTTCTAAAAGTGCTACATCGGCGCGGATAAATTTGAGGGATACGATTTTTTGTTTGAGGACCGTATTCTTAAAAAAGCTTTTGAAGATCACATCGTGCTGGTCTAAAAAGGCTTTATGCCCTCTGAAGAACATACCTCCGATATTAGTAAAGGTACCATCAGCGGAAAATGATTGGGAGTAAGCAGGGGCATCGCCCTTGTTCCACGCTTGATCTTCTTGCTGAAGGATGCTTTGTATGGACACTGAATCCGTCGCGTTTTGGGCATGAAGCCTTGACGAAGCAAGGATCAGGGTAAAAACCAAGGCACTCTTGATCACTGAATTTATTTTCATGATTACTGGCTTTATATAAAAACAACTTGTAAGCTAGCAAATGGAATACCCCTTACCTATCCTTCTTTAGTTATCGGTTGATAAACAGGAAATTATGACCGGCGCACTAAAAAAACGCCAAGTCGGTGCACAGACTCATGGGTGCCTTTACCGATCCGTGTAGCAATGGACAGCAATGTGAGTACTTCTAACTAGGAAACCGTTGTTTATGATGCAGCTCTGTGGCTGGCTACCAGGTAATACGCAATGGAATCAATGGATTAAAGTCCTTCAATTCACCTTGCCTACCATCATCAAATTCTAAAGTTGCTGAATAAGTCTCGCCAACTGATACTTGAATCGCACCTTCCTGAAGAACCTTTCTGAATGCCACAGAAAAGTCGTTGATTGGAGGGGGGAGTGCTAAGCTTACTTTAGTTAGTTGATGGAATCCCGTTGCATGAGTCAACGACTGCTTCTTTTCTAAGGGGTAGTCTTTGGGCGCCAGACCAAAAAATGGCATCTCAAAGAGCATAGGTTCAGCGGGAAAATCCTCATTTGAAGCAATGTTGGCAAATTGGCCTTCAGGTAAATAAATGGAATAATATCGCCAGCCATCCTCAAAAATTAGGTTAACAGCCTGTTCAGGTTGCTGGTTGGTTCGGAAACAAAGGCCAAATGGACAAACATGGGTTAGGCTGTATTGCGATCGCTCCCATAATTTGGTTCGTTCGATCACTGGCTTTTTAATTTCATCTATATTAATCACCCAGGCTAATTCTATGTACGCATTCTGGAAAAAAAAGCGTCGACAAGCAGTGCCTTGTCCGGGGTGGACATTGGCTGTGCCTTCACTCAAGCCAAAGGATTGTAATGTGCTAGCGACCTGTTCCGCATGATGAGTAAATATAAAGATATGATCTAACTCCATTGTCGGCTACGGCCACGAATTACAATTTTCATTCTTTGGGAAGTAATGTACGACAATATAGGTATACAATCCGTCCGTAAGCGATTGTTGACTTAATCTAAATATACCCTCGAACCTGAGACGCTCAGACTTTGTGCATCATGGTCTGGATCGGTCGCATTTATCGGGGGGGTAGTAGCATTTAGATCTGTTGCGTTCAGAATGTCCTAGCAGAGTGTTTACTTATTGATCTTTTCAGCCGCTGGTTGGAGTAAGTAAGATTAGTTAACATTATTTCGGTAACTCTGAAAATATTAGGTATGACGTATCCACATTATTCTCCAACGGATTAAAATCCGCTTCATTCTATGATATGAACAGTTGGTAAATATGTACTTGAGAGATATTTAGCGGCTATGGATATTACTATTCCCTGGTGGTTGACTCTGTTTCCAGTTCTGATAATCATCCAATACCTGGTCATATCTCAATTTAGTATTTTCACCATCATGTGCGTTGAACTGACATTCGAACAACCGGCCTGACGCTTCATCATAAAGATAGTACCCGCAGGTCTGGTCCCGGGTGTAGATTTTTACGGGTTTAGCCCCTATCCATCCCATATGCGGAATGAAATCATCAAGGTCGAAAACACATACTTCTAAGAAACCATAAGAATACATATCCAACTTTTTTTCAGCTATTTAGCCAGATTCACTAAACACCTGCGGTTTAAGTGAACAAACGGTGCCCCCGGGTTATTTAGTGGCCTGCCGCTTGAGTGAAGGCAGTATGTGAGTGAAAGAAAAAAGGGGCCCAGCTCCTCAGCTATTAAGATGGGTTGTAGGTATTTCCTCTGCCCCGTTCTGATAAACTGAATCAACACTGGCCTGTTCGCAGTAAACTAGCGTAAATGCGTAGGTAATAAACCTGGACATCGCCAAAGCAATTTGCGCCCAGTCGGCCCCATATTTTAGATATCGACAAATAGACTATCGGCTTTGATACACGAAAAAATCCTATGTACTAATTTGTTGCGAATCGCATTAACCACAGTCATGGGTCTTTTCCCTTCCTGGATCTTCCGTCTGTAATATTTCGCAAGGAAATCGGAACGGCCCTTTTTGGCGTAACCGATAGCGGCCATATGGATCAGGCTCTTGAGGTCACGATTTGCCAGCCTTGACACCCGTGCCCGTGCGTTTAGGCTCGTACCGGACTTTAATTGAAAGGGGGCAACACCGCAATAGCTGGCAAATTTCTTTGGACAGGATATCCACTCGAACTCATTAGTTGCTATCAAGATTTGAACCGCGGTAACCGTGCCAATCCTTGGCACAGAAGTAATTATCTTGACAAGTCGCGCCAACTTTACATCGGATTCAATCAGACTAAGTATCCTTTTCTCAATTGCTTGCAGATCATTTTTGATCGCGACCAAGGTATTCGAATATAAACTGCTGCCAGTGAGACTGGTTTCTCCCTGTAAGTAGTAGTCTTCGGTCTTTTTGCTTTGTGAAAGCAGTTTTCGCGTTTTCAACAACCGTTTGCGTACTGTTGAAAGTTCTTTTAAGTCGACGATACACTTGCGCGGCACAGTTCGAAAGCGCAACGAGTTAAAGTTCGCGCAAGCATAGCGGGCAATCCTGAGCGCGTCGATCGCATCGTTTTTACCACGTTGAATACCGATTGATTTCTTGATACGAAGCGGGGATTCGAAACAAATCTTATATTTTCCAGCGGCAAGTACCTTGGATAAAAACGAGCCGAACAATCCCATGTCCTCGGCGCAAAAGCAGATGTTTTGTGGCGTCGCCTTGTGGTTTGTAGCAAGCACTCCAAGAATATCGGCAATGGAAGATTCTGTGTTTGCAGTCTTGTATGCAGCGATTTGATCGCCTTTCACATTTACAATGCAGATGTCCAGTGTCACTTTGGAAATATCGATTCCAATAAAATATTCCGGCCCCATATGTCACCTTTTTTTACTCACAATAAAGCACAGAATATCAATACAATACCCTAGTTACACCACCTTTTTAGTTCAGAAGCGCCAAGGCCCGTCATATTCCTATGTGCTGTCTGATCCGTAAACATGGACCCGGCGAATGTTTCACCATGCACGTGAATGCCACACCCTATTGTTTTTTGCCACTGCTTGTTGGCCCACAGCTCAATCACAAGGTGGTATAGTACAAGTAACATTTTTTATTTTTTCTTATTTACCAGCAAATGTTTCAGTGCTGGATCCTGTTTGATATTCGCTATCTCGGCTTCAATGATTTCACGCACATCATCCTTAATCTGCTCAAACACTTTCTTGATGATCTGCCCGTTTACCCGCCTGACAATCGGGATTGGTTTATAGGCCGCTGACTCTGCCGCCAAAGACTGATGATTGTTCAAGACTCGGTTGTGAAAGGCTTTTAAGTCTATCTGCTGATCAGGATTGTCGGCGACCAGTCCCACAAATTCACCCGAGCTCATCGAAGAAATTTTCGAGGCCGGGATCGCAAGGTCCAGCTGGATCGACTTGCTGATCGAGGTATCCGAGCGGTTGAGCGAAAGTGCAGTCCGATCCTGCTGGATTTTTCCGAATCGCTCTGAAAGATGCTTTGCTGTGTCGCCAGAAACCTGGCCACTGATCACATTTCCCGTGATGTTGACGATGACCTCGGCCAGCTCCTTTCCGTAGTCTTTCCGGAGCTGGGAGGCATCCTGAACGCCAAGCGTAGTAGCTACTTTATTGGACCGCGCTGTGGCGATCAACCCATCGATATTATTGAGAAAGATGGTCGGAAACTCATCGAAAATCAAACTGCTTTTGAGCTTCCCTTTCATGTTGACCTGCTTGATGAGCCGTGTCGCATAGAGTGAGATCACAGCACCATACACCTGGATTTTCTGTGGGTTATTGCCGATGCACAAAATCTTGGGCGCATCCGGATTATTGATATCCAACGTCAAATCATTGCCGGAAAGCACATAATAGAGTTGCGGCGATGAGAGTCTGGCCAATGCGATCTTGGCCGAAGCGATCTGGCCTTCCAGCTGCTCCATGGCATTGTATAGGTATGCACTGATAAAGGGGTTAACCAGCACCTCGATTTCTTTTTCCATGCGCAGGATCGTGAAGAGCTCATCGTAGTTCGCCTGCATCAGCTCAATCACATGGGGCAGCGTACAGAACTCTCCATCCTGGTAACGACGCAAAAACCAGATGACTGCGGTAAGAAAGTTGATCGAGGATTCGACAAAAAAATCACCCTGCTTCTTGATCCACTCGCGGTTTAAACCAAGCAGAATCGTCCGCGCAGATTCGGCCGCGTCGGTGATATCTAGCATGGTTGAAGGTTCGAGGGGGTTGCACCTGGCACTTCGATCCAGGTCGTCAAAATTGATGGTATAGAACCGCGGCAAAACTTTGTAGGCGCGCTGATTTGCCAGAAAACTGTTGTAGGCAATAAGCGACAAATCATCAAATTTGAAATCATAAATAAACATCGAAAACCCTTTCCGGATGTGCTGAGTAATGTTGTGGCGGATCACGAAGTAGCTCTTACCAGAACCAGGTGAACCCAAAACCAGGACCCCGCGAAATGGATTGATAAAATTGATCCAGCTTTTTCGACGCTTGCCTTTAAGGATGTATTCGGCAGGAAGATTGATCGAAAACTCGTTTTCCAAAAGACGCTCCTCTTGAGGAAACGTCTCATTTTCCCGGTTAAAGATGTCCCCGCCAAGTTTCACTTTAAGCACCCTTGAAAGTAGCGTCCCGCCCGAAAGTACGAGCGAAAAACCTATTAGCGTCAGGCCTATATAAAGACCACCTAGAAGTTTCATCGGCCCAGACGCTCCGAGAATCAACGCTGGTAACCAAAATACTCCAAGACCGATCAGAACCAAATAAATACCTGACTTGGCTTTCAGTTTTTCCTGTTTTTTCCCTTTGGTTCCGATGAGGGAAACCACGAGCAAGCCCAATGCAATCGCCTTGGATTTATACGGCGCACTTAATAGACCAGTCCTTGAAATATTCTCCAGGATCCGGTCGGCGAAACCGTTTACAAAGCCTGCGATCTGGAACAAACCATAGCAATAATAGTAGAAATGGATTAGCAAAATTGCTAGTGACAGAAGGCGCGTCATATCCGATATACGCGCGAGCGCTTGCTGGTTTTCTGCTGTTTGGATGCTCATAAGCTTATGATTTTGATTGAAAGTATTACCGTCCCCTCCTGCGAGGCGGCTTCCTAAGTTGCCACGGCACGCTCTGCTCACCGCTTTCAGGAAGAAATAGTGAAGCCAAAAACTCGTCTGTCTCGTGCTTGGCCACCGATGCGCCGCCGCCCAAAGTGGGAAGCTTGAATTGACCGTCTGACGTTGAATTATCGACCGCTATGGACTGGTATTGTACCTGCTGCAGTGTATCAACGTCCGCAGGTGCAAGCGCCTCTTGAATCGCTTTGGCGCTATAAGCCTTTCCGAGATCGCTTCCATTGAACACCGCTTTGGTCCTGTGGTCGACGTAGGTGAGCCCGTAGATCAAGCCCGTCTTGCTGGCGCGCAAAACAAGCGCTACACCCTCTGATTTAAGCGTCTGCTGAAGGGCAGTCAGATCACCGAAAGTCGTGCAGGAGACCGCCTTGTCGATCGTATTCTTCAAGCGTACTGCGTACTTTTCACGGGCAAACTTGCTGGCGAGAAAACGAGGCTGCAATGATTTCAAAGTAGGTTTAAAATGGAAATCACTGGCTTTGATCGGCACGCCAACGCTTTGCCCTTTTGTGTCCAAAACACGGAACAACAAACCTGCACCCCGTTTAAGTCTGGACCCTTCGGCTCCTGGATCAGCGTAAACATTATACTGCGCCAGGACTGCGTTCAGCTCGGCGAGGGAAGTATAATGATATTCATTTATCACACTTTGCAGCACGTTTGAGATAGCTTGCTTGGTTTCTGCGCGCCCGTATTGCAGAGGCGAAAGCGCTGCCGGTTTAAGTTCAAAAACCGTTCGTTTGTGGTCTTCGGCGCGAACCAATGAAAACTCTTTTTCGATCTCTTTACGGGCAGCCTCCGAGCGTGTCCTTCCGATGTTATGCAGGTTAATGGCCTTTCCGTCGGGCCGAATATTCGTCGTCAGAATGTGCACGTGTTGATGACCCGCGTCGCCGTGCTCGTAGAGCAGATAGGGCTGCGATGCGAAACCAATCTTATCCAGGTAGGTGCCAGCAATTTGCCTGAGTGATGCCTTGTCAAGCTTATCCTCTGCGGCAAAATTTAGTGAGATATGCAGCGTATTGACCTTGGTCCGGCTATTGAGGTCCATCAATTTTTGTAGCCTGGAGAACTTGTCGCGGTAGCTCAAATCTTCCACGTCCTTCACATAATAACCAGCATCGATACACGCAGCAACACCGCGTTTGACCTTATTTTCGTTGTAGTTGAGCGCCTCTCTGAGAGACGAACCACTGTGAATTACCGCGACCATTGTGCTGCCAATTCAGCGATCACAAGCCCGGCATGTTCCACCTGAGACAGCAATTTTCTGCGGTCCAATTCATAGGTAACCAGCCAGTGTTCGAAGTCCTTGATCCGCGAGACAGCGTGCAGTTTTTTAACGGCCTGATTGTAGTTAGCCCCCAGGCGCGAGAGCTCGGTACGGAGTCCTGCGAGCTGCTCGATGAGCCCGTCCTGCGAGGTGTTTCGGGTAGCGACCAGGACAGGTTTGCCGAGCAATTTCTTTCTTGCAAAATCACTCAGGTACCTTTCTGCACTTGCCTTGAAAAGCTTATTGACCTCAGCAGATTCTCGACTCGATAGCCTTACATGAAGCCATTTTTCTCGTATTTCTTTCCCCTCTTCCATATCCACGATTATTTATTTCAAAAATCTCACACTCCAAAAGACCACGAGTTCCGAGTGGCCGCCCTACGCGGGCCGCCCTGCGCGTGTCGCCCTGCGCCAGCAGCCAGATCCAAATGAAGCACCGCGGCGGGCCGCGTGATACATTTGTACATCTGGCCAACCACGGAAAGACAGGTGGTTGAGCCGCCCCAAAAGGGGGGCGCCATAACCGATCATCTAAAACCAATTGCTAAACTTTCGACAAGGCGGCCAGCGGGACTAGCCGGGCAACAGCCCCGGACGTGATACGAAAATAGGACAAGCTGACTGGACAAAAATGACCCTTTCGATTTTCGAATGGGTGAAACTGGCCCAGACGCGGTTCATTTGCTCTCCATGTTCAACAAAAACCAATGATGTGATGGAAAACAAGGTCGAGATTAACCTGGTCTACGAAACGTTGCTTTCAAGCCCGGGAATGAACGAACAAGTCAAGCTTGATATGAAGTTGACAAGGAAAGCGGCCCTTTCCCTGGCTGTCGGATTGCAGGCAGGGCTGACAGGTGCGAAAGAAGCTCCATCATCGCTCCTGATTTTTGCGGGCGAGGCCGTAGGAGCTGACCTGGTGGATTTTATCGAAAAGCTACTTTCGAAAGCTGGTCTGACCGAGCTGCACCAAAAGTTGGAGCAGCTTTCAAAGGCCTGAACACGGTCGGCTCGAAAAGCTGCCCTAGGTGCAATAAAAGCTGCCGGAGCGTTTGCGGCAGCTTTTATTTTTTCCGGGCGTCAAAGGTCGCCCCCTTGCGCGAAGGAATAAAAGGATCTGCTGGTGATGATCAGATGGTCCAGCACATTAATCTGGAAAAGAGCTGCCGCCTCACATATCCGGCGGGTTGCGCTGCGGTCTGCGTCGGACGGATAGAGCTGCCCTGAGGGGTGGTTATGAGCAAGGATTAGGCCTGAGGCGTTTGCTTTCAAGGCAGCGGCAAAGATCAGGCGTATGTCTACTGATGTAGCACTTACGCCACCTTGTGAAACCTGGTATTCTCCTAAAACAAAATTGCCTTGATTGAGCAGCAGGATTTTGAACTCTTCAATGAAGCCAAGTCTTCCGTGATTCCAGTTCTTACGCAGTAGCTCATAAGCGTCGGCAGCCTGCGTTATTTTTGGACGCTCGGCCACGTTGAACCCGGTCTTGTAAATCAGGTCAATTTCTGCTACCTGAAATGTCTGTGTAAATCTTGCTGGCGTTTCCATAATCATCTGGTTTAAGTGAATTATGGTGCAGCACCTGCCGAGCGGCGATAAGCGGCGTGAAGCAACGGAATAAATGCCGGCATGCAAGGCCGGTGTTTTATGCCGGAATTTCATGCCGCTTCCAGGGCCAGCCCGGCTAACTTGGCTCCTTAATGAGCGGCCAATCTTTTAATTCCCGCCTTACGAATCCCTGAAGAAAAAATCCCCTAAATCAAAAATGCCCGTCGCGGCGGCTAATCACAGTCAAAACACGATCCCCCCATCCGCCGCGACACCGCTGATCGCCGCCCCGCAGGGCGGCCGCGATTTTACGGCAAATGTTAGCCACCCGGAGGCAACACGCCTCCGGGCGACCGCCTTCTAGTTAGCACCAAATATTTCCGGGCCATGGGTGGCGAACCTGTCACAAAGCTCAAAAGCCGCTTTGCCCCGCTGGCTAGCACTTCCTCCGAAAAGGATCGATTTGGCTTTGTGCTCGGCGGTGTTGTAATACCTGACGTTTTGAAAGTAGCCCGTTACCGCATTATAAGCCCCGAAGACAGTTCCCGCTGTCGTTTCAAGGTTTTGCTCGGGGCTTGCCATGGCGTAGCTGTAAACCCTGTCAACCAGATTATTGAATTGTGTAGAGAGCAGGTCAAGCCGGCTATCCTGAATTTTGCCCAGGGTTTCTTTTCCGGGCGCCATCGCCATTTGGATCAGTCGGTGCAGCTGTCGGTCTGTGATCCGGACTTTTGCCCACCTGTTAAAGACCGCTTCGGTCTGTACTGAAATCTTTGCGGCCATCCCCATAAGCTTATGGGCAGATGCGAGACGCTCCTTAGCACTTGCCGTGTGGCGGATGCGTACAGCTGAGGACAAACTTCCGACGGCTGCATTCAGTGTATTCTGGCATACAACCCGGATTGGTGTAAAAGCCACGGTGATACTTCCCGAACCGTCGTGCGAATTGGTCAGAAAAAGGTACTGCTCGATTTCATCGTTTTTGCCAACAATGATTTTGTCGTCGATCTTGGCGGTGATGAATATACGCTGCCCACTTCCAAGGCCTCCCGCTGTTTCGTATCGTATGCCTTCACCGTCTGCGATGCTGTCAAAAAATGTGAACGCGTCGCGGTTCTGCACTACCCGGTAATCCGAACCGACCACACCGAGTACCTGACCTGTATCCGTGCGCTGAGTCGCATAGTAGCCGGGCACTATGACCTGCCCGGGCTGGTGGATCGTTACACCGTCTCCTTTACCGGCGGTAATACCGGTAGTAAAAAGCGGGGATTTTATGACCTCGTAATCCAGCCCTGCGTAAGCGATTGCCTCGCTGCTTAACCCACAGTTGTCCACGATCAGGCCTAGTCCGTGCCATGCTTTCTCTTTGACGGAAAAAAAGGAGTGTTTGCCTGTGTTTTCGTTGAAATGAATGTTGTGCGCCATGAGCTTAAACGGTTTAAATGATGAGATTGAACCCGCTTCTTTCGCCCTGCTTTCCCCAGATCAGACTGCCGAAACCCAACAATGTTTTGACCCAAAGAAAAAACAAGAAAAAAAGAAAGCGCTGCACCACCGGTGGCGCACCGGCCAAAAGGAAGCGGAATAAGGAAGTGCGGTAGCGCGGTTATGCCGAACACTTTTGGCTGTTTAACGGCCGGCTCAGAAATAGCCGCCGGTAGCTTTGCTGCACTTTTGGGCTTGTTTCGGGTCAAAACATCTAAATCCTCCCTCAAACAATTCCTTTCGTACCCTGTGCGCCATTATTCATCCCACAAATTTCCGTTTAGGCTTCCCAACACTGATTTTACCTAAGTGTAACCAGTTAGAACCAAGCGCTATGAACAAACTCGAACCGCATGACTTTGTCGTCTTCAGAAGGCCCCTACTGCCCTACTCGACGCTTAGGACACTTAATAGCCGACTTAAAAAAATGCCCGATTCACTAAAAGAGCTACTCTGCCAGGCATACAAACGGCCCATCCTCAGAGAAGCGCTCTACCTGGCCTCACCCAGCCTTTACGAGTCCTTGGTAAAAATGGAGAACATGGGCGAGGCCTGGCCAGTTGATCAGAAAGTGATGCTTAGCCTGTACAAATACGTTGCCCGCGCGGCAAGCCGTTGTACTCCCTTTGGCCTTTTTGCAGGGTATTTCGTCGCAGAACTTTCAGACCACACCAAAATTGAGTTTAGCGGGCGGATAAAAAAACACACGACTCTTGATGCCCAGGTCTTGCACCAATTGGCCGGTCAGGTAGGCTCGAAACATACCGAAGGAATATGGCGAGTGAATAGCAGTTTATACCGAAATGGCGATTACGTGCGCTTCACAGAGCGAGGGCCCACAAGCCATGGCACCTTTGGATTTGCCTTAAAAGAGGCGCAAATCGATCAATACCTGGCCACTGCGCTGCAGATGGCCCGGTCGGGCGCGAAAGTATCAACGATTGTCCAAGCGCTGCGCATGCAAGGTTTACCTGACGGGCACGCCTCCGAGTATGTAGCTCAACTGTGCGCCGAGCAGATTCTGACCGGCGATACCGAACCATCTGTAAGCCTAAGTGCTTTTCAGAACCTGCTCAAAGAGGCTTCTCGGACCGAGCCGAAACTAGTCAAGGTATTTCGGGAGACTGCGGCTTTGGCCAGGGAAAAAAAGGATGACCCATCGCGGTTTGCCCCGCTCGAAGCTAGTTTGACGGGCGCAGGGATCACCGGGCGAAATCCCGTGCAGATCGATATGGAGTTTGAAACAAACATGTCAACTGTGAGCCGGGAGACTGTGGCCGAGATCGTATCTGATCTTAACAAGCTATTACGCACGACTTATAATTGTAGACCCGACGCGCTCCAATCCTTTGCTGCCAGATTCTACCAGCGTTATGGGGACAAGCAGGTACCTTTATTGCAAGCACTTGACGCGGCGCTGGGTATCGGCTACGCCCAGATGGAATCATCATACTTTGGCCACGTTCCGATAGCCTCACACAGCAGACAATCCAGGAAGACAGCGCCATCTGCGACTGAGCGGATCAAGCTGATCGACAGGGTTTATCATGACGCCAGGCATTTTAAAAGAAAGTTCTACCTGTTAACCGACGAAGACCTGAGGCTTATACAGCCAGAAAGTCCGCCTCGGATCGCAGAGGGCATTTCGGCGCTGGGCAACCTGATGTGCCCCGGCCAGGAAGCGTTTGATGAGGGCGATTACTTTTTTGATCTTCGCGGATTTTCCGGTCCTGGTTCACTGGATTTCTTAGCTCGTTTCGCGGACGCGGACACCTCACTGGCAGATCGACTCAAAGCGGTCAAGGCCAAAGAGGCCGCGCAATATCCAGGCGCAATCGTAGCTGAGGTCAACTTCGTGCCAGCCGGAAGGGACGCAAATGTAGCACGCCGCCCGTCCTTGGGAGACTATCATATCAACCTGTTGTGCGCACCGGCCCAGTCTGGTACCGCTATTGCCGCCAGCGACCTAATGGTAAGCGTGCGGGCGGGACAGGTAATCATTAGTTCGGCTTCATTGCAAAAACGCATCATCCCAAGGCTCACAACCGCTTACAACCCAAGGCTTGGGCCATCGGCATATCAATTTCTGGCCGATGTTGCCGTGAGTGATCATGCGCTTACCCCGCTTTGGGACTGGGGACACCTGAGGAACAGCCCATTTCTTCCCCGAATCCAATATCGCGGCATCGTTTTACGCAAGGCATGTTGGAACCTTGGCCCTTCGTCAATCCCTGACAAGGCGCTAAGTGACCAGCAGCTTGTAAGGTGGTGGCAAGGGCTTGAAAAAGAGCTGGACATGCCCCGCTTTGTTCTGATCGGTACCGGCGACCAGCTCCTATCAATCGATGGACATTCTGCCCCGGCAGTAAGGGTTTGTTTGAACAAATTGCGCAAGGACAAGCACCTGTGCATTCAGGAAACTTTGCACTCAGTAAAATACGGGCTGCTTCATGCTGGCGGGAAGATGCATTTCAATGAGATGGTTATACCCATCTTTAACCGTGTTAAGGCAAAACTTGTTGAGCCGCCGTTGACGACGCGTGAACAGGCAAGCAAGAGATGGGTATCTGCCCAGGACGGCTGGACATATTTGAAAATATACGCCAGCGAAGAAACTTGTGAAAGGCTACTGGTCGGAAAATTATTTGATTTCTGTCTCAGGCTACAAAAGAGCAACCGCATCAAGAGCTGGTTTTTCCTTCGATTCAGGGATCCGGATCCACATATAAGGCTTAGGCTCTTTACCGGCCCTGGAAAACAGCAAGGCGAAAGATTTGCGATATCGCTGACAAAAAAGCTGAAAGGTGAAATCGAGAGCGGACTCGTGTTTCGTTTACAATCCGAGCTCTATGAAAGGGAATTGGAAAGATACAGCAGCGTTCGGTACGAAGAAATCGAGTCGATCTTTTGCAATGATAGCTACGCAATTGCCAGCTCCATAGCGCTGTTAGAATTAAATGGCCAGCAAAACGAGCGTTGGCTGGTCGCAATGATGGCTTGCGACGGCCTGCTCACGGCATTCGGCAAATATGGCCCGGCGCTGAAGATCCAAACGCTTCAAGCAGCTGGTACTGTTCTTGAAAAAAATGACCTGATTGCCTTGGATCAGCAGTTCCGCCATCACAGGGAACACATCGCGGCCGTCATGGCCACAGACAGCAACGTTTTGGCCGAAATCCGTCAGCAACTCAATGAACGGAATGCCAAGATCACCCGTACGCTTGCCCGCAATCCGATCAGCGATCACCAAATACAGCAGACACTGATAATCGATCTAATGCACTTGTGCTGTAACAGGCTGTTCATCAGCGATCAACGCCGGCAAGAACACGCAATCTATCATTTTCTTAAGAAGTTTTACGACTATCAATTGAAGAGTAAAAAATCATCGGCAAAAATTTGATAAGTAACCGCTTTAAACTTAAATTAACCTTATCTGACACCAACAGCCCGGTTATGCGGGCAGGCCAATGAACTGTTATGAGTACACAACCGATCTCTCCAACTCGGTGCCTCATTATTGATGATGAGCCCTCGTCACGGCACATACTGAAAACACATATTTCGGAAATGCCAAGTTTGACATTAATCAAAACCTGCGAAGATGCATTGCAAGGATTGCAGTGCATTAGCAAGCTCCGGCCGGACCTGGTTTTTCTGGACATCAACATGCCCGAACTGACAGGCTTGGAGCTTTTACAGATGGTTCCATGGCTTGGCAGCTCAGTAATCGTTACAAGTGTCCACCAAAAGTATGCGATTGACGGATACGACTATGACGTGTTGGGATTTTTACCGAAGCCTGTCAGCTACAAAAGCTTTGTCAAAACAGTCAATAGAGCCATTGAAAAAAACAGGAAGAAATCCGCGGCGCAGCAGTTACTTCCCGAAACACTTACCGAACAAAACATCCCGGCTACGGATTATCCGCTGGAAACACCTCACTTTGATGCCACAGCGCTCTGGGTCAAATTTGACCGCCGGTTATTTGCAATACCCTATCAGAACATTTGCTTTATTGAAGGCCAGCACAACTATGTAGCCATTTTTTGCACAGGCGGCAATATCATAAGAACGCGGGCAAGTGTCAGTGAAATTAGTCGCGGCTTGCCTCAATACTTTGTTAAAACGCACCGATCCTATATCGTTAACCGGTACCAGGTAGACAGCATCGAAGGTAGCACTATCAAGATGCTTAACAATTACAAAGTAAGCATTGCCAAAGATGAGCGAAACGAAATTATCCTCCGGCTCACAACCGGGTTTAAACGGATGGGATGAGCTGACTAGTGAACCTTTCTGGGGTCTTTTTAACCTAAGCGGCAGATTGCGCCCGGGATACCACATTGGTTTCTGGGCCTTTTTTGTTGCCTTCCACCTGATGTATTTCCTCCCAGCATTTTCGGGTCAGGAACTTGACTCTAAACTCGGCGCCTCCTACACCGTATACTACCTTCGGTTTATTCCTATCTTTTATCTGTCGGTGCACCTCTTCTACCAGCTGGAGCGAAGGTCATCAGGCTTATGGCTCTTACTACTGATGCTAGCCGTGCTGATGGGCAGTATGCACTTGATAACATTTGCCATGTATTTTAGCCTCGACCGGCTCTATGGCCTTTCCCAGCTAAGCCCAGCCTTTGAGGCGATTGGCGGTCTGTATCTGAAACCTCAGAGCCACCGCAATGGCTGGGAGCGGTTATTTTTCATCTACGATATTCAGGAATTACAGCTTTTGGTTCTTCCGGTTGGGATTAAAATGGTACAGTTTGGTCTCAGACAACAAATGCAGCAAGCGCGATATGAAAAGGAAGCGTTGCGAAGTGAGCTTAGTATCCTGAAGTCAGAGCTTGAACCTCATTTCGTCTACAACGTAATCAGTTCTGCATATGCCAAGGTCCTGCCTACGTCCAGGGATGCAGCGGGCTACCTTGAAAAGTTATCCCAACTTCTCAAATACACACTTTACGAAACCAATGAAGATTGGGTGCCGCTTTCAGCAGAGATCAGGAGCCTTAAACGATACCTTCAACTCGAACGTCTTCGCCACGGACGCAGACTGAGGATCATCTGGAATCACCAGGGAGGTAGTAACACTATCCATAAAATCCCCACCCTTTTGATGGTCACACTGGGTGAAAACGCGATAAAACATGGTGTCCGCTCCCACTCGGGCAGGTCCACGGTCAGGGTCGACATTCAGGTGGACGCACGCCGGCTGCGGTTTTCAATTGAGAACGATAAGCCCGTGGCTCCCAACAAGCAGCGCAAAAGCAGCGCGCATGGAATCGGCCTAAAAAATATCCAACGGCGCCTGGATCTGTTATATCCAGGCTGCCATGAAGTGCTAATCACTGAAACCCGCCACAACTATCTCGTAACGCTTTCGATACCGCTCCAGGAAAAACCCTGAAACAGCACTTTTAGCCTCTGCGCATTCCGATTCAGCCCCAAAAATTGCCATAGCCAATCCAAATCATTGTTTTGCTGGTCTTAGAACCAAACAGCAAACACAATGAAAAGAACACGCAAACCTAAATTGGTAGTCCATTCGCTACCCAAAGCGAATACTATCCATCTGAGACCTACACCGGACGACGATGATCCTATCACGACGAGCGGCACGATATGTACGCTAGTCGCCCAGAACTAAACAGGCGCCCATCCGGTCGGGGGGATGAAAAAGCCCTCCGATCAACTCATCGGAGATTGCTATGCTGGAAAAAAACTATACGCTCGAATGGCTTGATTTTATCATTAATGTAACCCTTAATGAGGGTAAGACCGATGTCAGCACCTTGACTGCGAAGCAACTGGAAACAATTGTCGCCAAAGCACAGGAGGAAAAAGACCGGCATATTTCATTTCTCAAACACCAGAGCTTTCATCTGGACTCCCGCCGTAAAATCCAGCTGCTGATCAGGCAATACCACGCGAGCCTTGTCATGCTGCTTGACCAGGCTTATGAAAATACATCAAGGGCAGAAAACGGCATGGCCGAATTGCGACAGGCTCTGGTCAGCATATCCTCGAGTCTGGATGAGCTATTGGGCTTTGTTGAAAACCGCTTTCACGAGTATTTAAGTCTTGATGAACGGGTACCGGCTGCATACCTCGCACAGGTCAAGCGGGAAATGCTCGACCGGCTTGAACTGCTTCGTCAGGAGTTTTTCGTCAGAGTCGACAACCGCGTATTGACCGATATGGTTTTACAGAGTCTGCACTATTTCATTTATGATTCTGAAAAAAGGCCGATCTCATTTCGCGAGGTATTTTACAAGAAAGACTTGCTGTCGGGACTAGAAAAAATCAGCCAGCAAGAGGATCAGCAGACGCTACACCAAGCTGTGGTCGAGTTGCTCGTATACCTGAACTTCAATAGTCGCAGCTTTATGAACTATTACACACAAAAGCTTGCGCAAAAAATTAACGCATATGGGGCGGTTCACGAAAAAATGACCGAGTTGCTTTTGGCCTACAAGGAATTTAACCAGATGCACCGAAAGCCTGCCGTGAAGCTGAACCCGCACCACGCCGATCTAAAGAAAGTGCTGGGCAACTGGTTTGCTCAGGAAATCACTTACCTGGAAAAGAAGCACCAGTGGGATGTTTTGCCGCTTCAGAACCAGCAGCAGCAAGCTCCCAAGATCAAGACGGACCCTTTCAAGATCATGTGTTTCTTATCCGTTGATCAGATCGCCCTAGTGCTCCGCGCGATGGACGCTACACGGGTCGTAAAAGCCAAATCGCTGAATGCGGTTGTCCAGACGATCGCCCCGTACCTCTCCACACCACGCAAAGAGGACATTTCACAGGAAAGCATGCGCAACAAATCTTATGCCTTTGAAGAAGGTGACAAAGCCGTTGTCATCAGAATCTTGGAAGGGATGGTAAACTGGATCAAAGAGTATTGAATGAAAAATTTAGCTATCGGAAAACTGTTGGAATTCCTGGCCCATCTGTCGCCAATTTCAGAAGGGTTCATCGCGGAATTATCCGAAAAGGTTGTTGTTGAAACGTTTGTGAAAAACACGGAAATAGCTCCAAAAGTCATCAGCAAACGTTCCGTCTACTTTGTGGCATCCGGTCTGGTTAAGGGCAATTACTTCAATCAACAGGGCAGGGAGATAGTTACTGGCTTCTGGTGGGAAAAGATGTTTGTGATAGCAAAGCAAAACAGCATTCATGAATCCGAACACCTGCTTTTTGTCGAGGATACCACACTGATTTCCGTTTCCAGTTTTGACGTCGAAAGACTGGTGAAGCAGTTCTGTGAGGCCCGCCGCTTAGCCCAGTCCATTTATCTAATTGAAAGGCGCCGTTTGAGGGAACGAGGCGATATCCTCGTATTGCCCGCAAACGAAGCTTACTCCATGTTTCAGCAACGATTCCCTGCATCCCGGATAAAGCTCCGGGACATCGCTAACTTCCTGGGTATTACAGCCTATACCCTAAGTCGGCTCAGAAACCCACCCTAGTAAAGAAATCTATCTCGGTTCCATATTATTAAAATCTGGTAATCTCAAAAATACTTACCCGACCACGGTGACCATCAACCTAGACGATACTTACGATGTTGAGGCAGTGTCCCTAGACAGGGATGTGAGCATTATGGTGTTTTTTTCCCCGCAGCGCGATGGAGACCCGGTGATGATCCAGGTTCAAATACAGCCTCATCCGGATGAGCTCTTACCCTCTGTTTATAACCTGGCAATGGGTCCGCTCAACGACGATGGCGAAATCGATGACTTTGCCCGTTTAAAGCACGCAAACAGCGACACGTTTTTTTCGACGATCATATTGTTTTGTGTTGCCTTCCTGGATGAGTACCCGGACTTAATCATCGGACTCGACGGCTCGGACGATTTGCGGGCCATTTTATATCATAGCATGATTGTTTCGAACAGGGAGCACCTGAGCGAATACTTTGTTTGTGTCGGAGTGGACTGGTATGTAAAACTATTGAGAAACAGGGAGGAAATTGAGCGAAAGGCCAACGGGGAGCCTTTTTTCAAGCCAAGACCGGAGCACTTTGATTTCGCCTGATCCAGAAGGGATTTATACCGGTATTATTTGCTTCAACCCACTCTCTAGTTTATATTACTGCCAACAAATAAGTAGATTTAGAATATGAAACCGAACATTCAGCGAAAAATCGGAGAGTTCAAACGGCTGTCGGAGAACAGTAAAATTCAGGCAGTTACACCTTCGAAAACCAAAACACCAGATTCGCTATCAACCGCTATCCATTCAAAAAAGGAAGCGGAAAGTTTCATTGCGGAGGTTAAATCCGCCCGTAAGTGCTGAAGGTGGTGGCACAGCTTCGCCCGTAGTTGCTTTTGAGATTAGGCTATCGCCGAAATAAACCATGAAACAACGGAATGATGAAGTTAATCTGTCGGGGTGCGAACAAGCTGCAATTTCCCCCCTCCTACTTTAATCTATGTCCACGATAGCCTCGTAAACAAGAGCATATAAGAAGCATTAACTCGATACTCCAATAAGGGGGCATGATCAATGATCATGCCCCCTTATTCGCTTCCCCCCCCTCATTTCTTGCCATTTGTGTAGTAGTTAACAGGCAGTGACAGACTAATTTCAACTCATTGACCCACTGATAAGAAATTCTATTTGGCCAAATGAATCAGGAGAAAAGCCGAACCCTGCAAAAAGTAGGCACATCATTCAACATTTAATTCTTAGATCAATGAAAATGAAGCGCATTTTTTTGTCGATCGTGGCCGCTGTCGCGATTTTCGGAGCATCTTTTGCTATCAATTCACCGGCCCCCAAGCCGGTCCTGGCTGACTTCACAGTCACCGGTGAGGCAGGTGACGACAATGAGTACTGGGAAGTTTCCACAACGCCGGATCCGGCATGTACCAATTCGGGTGCTCAGGTATGTAGGATCAGTACCTCTGCCTCTCCCGATGATGAAGGCCGGATCTTGAAATCTCAGGCTAATGTGACCGGTCGCAAACCCTAGTGCATCGGCACGAGAAAATCCTTGTCTTCCTTCCGCAGAGGAAAGAGGTAACGATTTTCGCTACTGTTGAAAAAGGAGGGGAATTCCTAACGGGATTCCCTTTTCTCCTAATTAGCGGGTGCTTATTTTTCTCAAAATAGCTGTAAGATTGTCGCTTTCCAAAACGTGCAGGTCTTTGGAATCGAAATCAGCAATTTTCCCTTCCTTGTCAACGACGATTAGTGTGGGAAATGAAGAAATTCCGTAACGAGTCGCGACTTCATGCCTAAAACCTACCCCGCCAGTGTACAGGTTCGTTGCATGTTCGGAGGTATATTGGTTGCTCTTGATACTCTTCATCCATCGCTCTTTGCCCCGATCCATCGATATGGAGATAAATTCGATGTCTTTTCCATGTAATTCCTTTTCAACATTGGAAAGTACTTTTCCATAATATTGCTCACAGCCTCCACATCCAGTATACCAGAAATCGATTAAGACGGTTTTCCCCTTAAAGTCGGAAAGTTTTACGAGTTTCCCGCTTGTGTTCTGTAATTCAAAATCAAACATCTCCTTACCCTCCGCCCTGACGTCCATGGAGGTCAAAACATTGATGCAGTCCAGGTCCTGAATTTTCTCCCGCGCTTGTGCCAGATAGTAAGCGTTACTCTTGACTTGTCCCAACGCAATGACGTAAGTAATCTTCCTGTCTGCCAGAAGGCTTTGCTGTCCTACAAGCAATGAATCCAGCAAAGCATCGGCGTCAAATTTGTTCCCAGATGAAGACTGCCCCAACTTCCACCGCTCAAACCAGTAATAAAGATATGACCTGCTATTAGCAAGGATTTGTGGATCAATTCCCCAATCAAAATATTTATCTATTTGGGCAAGGGCATCAGCCTTTTGCTCGGGCGACATAGCGACCAACTTTGCCCTGAGGTCACGGAACTTGTATAGAGGATTTTTATAGATAATATCTGCTTTCAAAAGTTGATATTCCCCATCAGCCAGTACCGGTTTAAACGAATCCAGCACCGCGATCCCGGCGCGTATCTTTTTGGCTTGTGGTGCGAGATAGTTCGCCTGTCCCTCCCGCGTTGACCCTGTCCTGTGAAATGCCGAATCTGACAATGCCTTTGCACGATGTTGTTGTGCCCTATATCCCTGAAAGGTGTATGCAAAATCATAATCCGGTTGATTATTTTGCGGGGCACTTCCCGGCCTTTTCTTGATATCTATCGTTAAGTCGCCTTCACCCTGCCAGTAATACTCATAAAGCATGATGTCATGGCTAAATGTAATCCCAGAAACGGATGGACTTAGGCTTTCATCTATTCGCTTGAGAATAGAGAATCGCACCGGGCCTTCTATATCCACACTGAATCGATAGGTGCCGTCATCTCTCCTCACGGCGGTCAGCAGGTGCGGTTTCAGAACCTGCGGAAAGAAGGTGCAATGGTACTCCAGGAACAGCGAATCACTGGCCTTTGCTTGGTCGTAAGTGACCGTCAGGTTCATTTTTGATGCAAAAACAATCCCGTTCAACCCTATCAGCAGGGTTGCTAAAAAGAGATTTCTCATTTTTTATGATGATTTAGTTAGCGTATATTTTGCTCAATGGAGCTAAGGTTCACTTCTTGATCGGGGAAGGGAAACACCCATCTTGGATCACCCGCGCCCAATTCATATCGAACTCCCTGATAGAGGCGAGTCAACGGCTTTTGAGGTGGAAGCCGACGGAGATCTTCCCAACGAAGCTGCGCGGTAAAAGCCAATTCCTTGCGGCGTTCGTCGACAATGATCCTGAGGGAAGATTGTTCCCCTTGATGTATATACGGCTTAAAGGCCCCAGTTTTAAACCTGGAAAAAAGCAATTTATTTACGAGAGCTAATCCGCCATCTGCATCTCCGGTCCTGGCTAATGATTCTGCCAGGATCAACAGTACCTCGTTTATGGCGATGCCGCCAAAATTGTAATAAGTACCAGTGTATGAACCTGTGAAGATTGGCCTGCCTTCCGAATCTTGCCGAAAGAACATCGTCTTTCTCAGATCGCCGTCGGAATAAGAATCGTAGAGCGTACTGTCTACATTAGCTACCCCATAAACTGGCCACATGGACGCCCAAGATTGAGAAGCCGCATAAAAAACAAGTTCCGGGTTCCGGTGCGGGTTTGAATATGCAGGGAAGAGAAAAGGATCATCTTTTTTAATAACCTCACTATTAAAATCCAGCAAATCGAATTTGCTACCCAGGGCCTGATCGGCGAATCTTTTTGCATTTTCATAGTCCCCCATCGCCAAATATACCTTGGCCAATAACCCGCGACACGCCCGCTTTCCAGGCCTGGTCAAATGTGTAGGGCTTTCCGGCAGAATTTCGAGTGCCCTGTTTAGATCTGATAAGATAAAATCATAGGTCTGGGCGACAGTAGATCGCTTAACGACGATATTAGGGTCAGAAGAGGTTCGTAACTGCAGTCCTAGATCAGTCGATGCAGTTTGGGAGTGAAAGGGCTTGCAGAACAGTTGGGCAAGAGAGTAATAGGCAAATGCCCTTTGAAATCGAGCCTGTCCTTCGATCTGGCTTGCCATCGATTGCTCTGCGCCAGATAACTTCATTTTGTCCAGCCCCTCGAGTACAATGTTGATTGCGGAAATTTTAACGTAGCCAGAGGAAAAATCAGTGGAGGGCGCAGTCTGAAACAGATCTTTCGCCCATAGGTATACGTTTCGTTCAATCTGACTGGCCGCTGACAAATTTTTATCAGAAAGATATAAATTGTCCGTACCCAAAAGTGCCAACATGGAATAACTGGCATTAAAAAAATTGGAATTGTCCAATATGGCTTGCATATCGGCGAGGGTGCTGGGAGCAACATCTGAAAGACTCCTTTTTACATCAAGCCATTCATTTTGCTTCTGGCAGCATGTCGAAAAAATGGCTAGCGTTGTTGCCAGAAACAGGCTTTTTAGATTTTTCATTTTAGAAAATTTAAAAACTTGTTCTGAAACCAAATGATATCGAAACGGACGTAATCAATCTGTGTCGGGAGCTGAGGCTGACATAATCTGGGTCTAGACCGAGTTTGTTTGCCCGCCATAGGATACCGAGGTTACTCGCGTACGTATAAATTTGGGCGCTCTGTAACCGCTTAACCACCGATCCCAGATCGAAAGCCAGCCTTATATCTTGAAGGCGGATATGGTCACCTCTTTCGATCAAAGCGGATGAATATTGGTAGAACGTGTTGCGGGGTGTATTAGAAGGATAAGCGAGTGCGGGCACGCTTGTCTGCATCTGATCACCATGGGCCTTCCACCGGTCAAGATAATCCTTGTGCGCCCGTCCTGCCAAAACTTCGGTGTAGTTGATGCTGGTCGAGGTACGCCTGAAAACGTAACCCAATTTGTAGGTAATATTAAAGGACAACGACCATGGCCCAAGGCTTAAATCATTGCGTACCGACCCGAACCATGTTGGAACGCCGGCCCCATTAAACACGAGGCTATCTGGTTGGAAATTCGATATGATTTTAGCGTACTCTTTGCTGTTTTCACCACCGAACGTTCCCAACGGGTCTCCATTATTATCGATTCCGTTCCATGCATAACTGTAGACAGAGTAGAGAGGCTTACCCTTAACGGCAATTCGGGTCTCGCCTTGCGATTGAATGCTGTTTGCAGTCGGTACCGCGTCATAACGGTCAACCCGGTCTTTGAGATGACTCACCAGCCAAACGGTATGCCATCCCAGGTTTCCTTTGATGTTGTCGGTATGAAGCGTCAAATCAAATCCTTTCGTGGTGGTACCCGCAGCATTGCCGTAAACCGAGCTGAAACCCGCTGATGGCGCGAGTGTCAAGCGCTGGATTAAATCGGTCCCTTTTTTGACATAGAACTCCAGACTACCGGAAATCCTTTCCGAACGAGTTGCGAATTCGACTGCCAGATTCAATGTCTTGACAGTTTCCCAGCGAAGATTTGGATTGGGTGCTAATAACTCGGTGATGGCAGGTAAACCTGTCAGGCTGTTGGTGAAATAGGTTCCCGTGGCGTAGACGGAGCCTTGATAGACATTTCCCGCAGACCCGTAGGAACCCCTTAATTTCAGCAACGGCATCCAGGCCGCGCCGTAAAACTGTTCATTGGACACTGTCCAGGCCCCTCCTACCGACCATAGCGGCGTCACTTTATCGTTTGTCCTGGCCCCGAAAATGTTAGCGCCGTCCCTGCGGGCACTTGCTGAAATCACGTATCGCCTTTTGTAAGAGTAAGACCCGTTTACGTAATATGAGATAAACCGATTCACAAATCCCTGCATGCTCCCTTCTGGCCCAGGTATCATCGCCAACCCCGAAGGCTGCGTAGACAATGCTTTGGAAAAATCCAGGTTATTTGCACTCACTCCGGTTCTGGGATCGTAGCCGTAGGAAACCCTGTCAAATCCCGATGTCCTCAGTTCACGAATCTCCGCCCCCGCGAGTAGATTAATGCTACTGGATCCGAAAGTCTTGTCCGCATTGAATTGCAGCCGTCCATTATGGGAAAAGTATTCCGCCTGATTCAATCGAAGCACTCCCCCATCAGGCACTTGTTTAGTGAGCGTGCTATCAGCATTAATCAGGGTGAACCGGTTGATCAGGTCGCGACTGTAATAACTGTCGGCCGTATTGAGCAACTGGGCCGTGATTGATTGCCTTTCAAAAGAGTATTGGGCCTGGGCACGCAGCCAGCTTCTAAATGCGTACGAGATCGAAGACTTTAGAAGTAAATCTGTCGTTTTGCTTTTCTTGCTCCCAATTGCGGCCTCTTGAAGAGGGCGGTATTCCCAGTCCAGTAATCCGGCGCTTACAGTTGATGCCTTGTATACCTGACCAAAGTCTTTCAGTACAGATAGCGGATTGCCTTGCTGGTCGGCCAATTGAGCGTATGGATAAAGGTCACCATACTTGCCGCCAAGAACAATTGAGCCCCATTGATTCTGGTGGTTGTGTTCATCTGTCGTATTGGAGCTGTAATGTAATCCGAGACTAACGTCCAGTCCGCGAACAGGCATAAGGGTATTTTCGGATGTCAGGGTGAAGCGGTTGTCCGTATTGCCTACCACTGTTTGCTTGTTGTAGTCGTAGCCACCAGAAATTCGATAGGTTGATTTGGCAGAGCCGCCGCTAAGGGACAAGGCATACTGTTGACGCGCTGCGGTTTGATAAATGTACCTCTCAAAATCCCGCCTTACATCTAATGATGCAAACCTTTCAAGTTGATTTTGGGCTGCCTCAGAAGACAACTGCCCATCGCGTTCCGCTGCAAGAATCGAGACAACAGGAGATATAATGGGCTTATTTCCGCCACCTCTGATATCGGAATTGAAAAATCCGCGGTTAAAAAGCTCTCGTTCCGCACCGATGTAGTCTGCCGCAGCCAGGTAATTTGGATCTTTAAATACGTCCGGTTTAAAGACAAAACCCAGGTTGGCTGTCAATTCGGTTTTGAGCGCCTGATTTTTGCTACCCTTTTTGGTCACAATAACGATCACGCCATTTCCGGCGCGCGCTCCCCAGATCGATGCTGCTGCCGCATCCCGTAGAATTGTCATGGATTCTACGTCATTGGGATTGATGTTTGCAAGACTTCCTTCAAAAGGAAAATTATCTACAACGATCAAGGGGTCGCGGCTCACAAATGTTGAGCCCGCCAAAGTGCTTTCTCCGCGGATGCGGATTCCCAAACTCCTTGAAAGCGGGTTTGCCCCCGTAGGGTTAACGCCCTGCCCTTGCACTGCCAGGCCAGACACATTCCCCACAAGCCTTTCAAGTAGATTTGTAGAAACCGACCGGTTAATTAAGGCGTTGTCGACATGCACGAAAGACCCCGTTGAACGCTCCTTAGGGATTATCTGATACCCAGTAACGGCTACTTCGTTGAGCACGGCAACGTTCGCAATCAAGGTAATGATCAGCTGTGATCGCTGAGGTAACAAGACCAAGGTATCTACCGAACTATATCCTATATACGAAAAGATAATTCTCGCAGTGTCGGCCCGAACCTGCAATTTGAACCTACCCTGCCCATCGGTAGTGGCTCCGATGCCTGCGCCTTTAATTTGGACATTCGCCCCTGGAAGGGGATCCCCAGCGGCGTTAAGCTGTCCAAAAACGGTAAACGACTGTTGTGCAAGCGAATTGGTTAAAAACAAAATGATAAAAATAGGTGTCAGAAGCAGGACGTAGCCAAAGCATAGCCCTCCCCTTCGGCAATAAAGCTGTTTCATTGCTTGGTCAGTAAGGAGTGATAATAAAACCAGAAATAGAGGATGGCATCTGGCCGGCAAACCTACTGAGGCTTGCGAATAATAAGCTGAAAAATCAAGGAGCAGAACATGGCAAGAAATCGGTTTTGCCGCTCAAGAGCGGAATGGAACAAACTACTATGTCACTCGATTAGTTTGAATCCAATCCCATTTCCGGAAAAGGGCGTGGAGTCAAACCTAACAGTCATCGGGGCCCTAGGAAAGCCTTTGCACAGATAAGTTTGCCCACGCCCGGGTCGTGAGCGAATCTACTTATCATCCCGTGCATATCAAAATTTCCTAGGTTTCGATGACGAGACTCAAAGCGATAGCTTCAAATATTCTGAAGTGTCGCAGATCGAACGATCCAGTTTGTAACCAGAAGTTCGAAACCCAAATATAATGTAAATCAGAAGAATAATGGTACATGTACCATTGATTTTTTTTAACTAAATGGTGCTCTTTGTAAAAAAAAGTGTTTGTTTACTCTAATTGAGCAACATATCATCGAAAAAGTCAAGCAAAAGCGGCTTGAACTAGGACTATCTCAACTAGCCCTTTCACAACGTCTTGATATGACGGACTCATTTGTATCTCATGTGGAGTCGTCCAGCAAACGAGCAAAATATAATGTAAACCACCTCAACGAGCTTGCAAAAATTTTCGATTGTTCTCCCAGGGATTTCCTCCCTGACAAGCCATTCTAATATCAGCTCTGTTCGCTAGAACGTTATGCAATTATTTGGTAGGTCAACTGAGTAATAAGTTATTGCGATCCTGGCCTAGCCGAATTTACATGTATTTGGTCCAGAATTCTGGGGACTTCATCAAAAGATTCAAACCAGATTACAGAAATTCCTAGATCTTTCATCACTTCTTCATTTAGCCGATGGTGTCGCTCTAAAAATTGTTCAGCGGTCTCTACATTTTTCAATTTATTTGACTTCTTATCTTCGCTCTGGATATTCGTGAAGCTTTCTATTGACGTTCTTTGCATAAATGCAAAATGTCTGGGGACATCAGAATTTCTGGCAGAAATATCTAGCAATCTGCGAAGGTTGGGGTCTGCGAGAGATAGGCCAACCATTAGGCAATTGTTTTCCCTCAAATTTGCTAGTTGAACCAAGTTCGACCAGTGGTATGATTCTGTGTATATTTGATGATAACCTTCTTCTGAAAACACCAGCGTGCTTCTCTCCAGACCGACATATTCTTCAACATTTTTAGGCAAGAAACCGTGGACGTGGTACACAGGTAATTCATCCGGTTCAAAGGGATCGTTATTTACAAAAATGCTGCGATGTGCAATCGATAAACTTCTCAATTGACGTTCTAGCAAATCGTCAAAATTATAAGTAATAACCGATTTCACTTTGGCCCCTGTCCTTCGCGGCATACAGAGATTGGTGATCGACATTATCAAAGAGGAAGCCAAACTTTTCGATGAATCGCGAAGATTATAGAGGCTATCAGTGATTGCCTTTGTAAAATCAATTTTCTCAGTCGGTTGCCTGTTGTACCCCTTCCTTAAATACCTTGCTGCAATCAATGCGGACGAAGAATTGATTTTATTTAGACGCTCTACAATATCCATTAACTCTTCATTATCCTCGTTCGATTCGAGTCGCAACTCGCTTGTGAGAAACTTAACGAACAATGAGTTGAGTAAAGTGCTCCAATCTGGTAGCCCTGCACTGCTTGAAACACCCGCCCCCAAAAACAGTGAAAACTATCCCCTGTCGAAGCAAATTTTAAGGAGATTAACTCTTTCCTCCCGCTCCTTCTTCCAATCTCGCGAATCTCCAGATAGAGCGCCATCGAGTTGGAGCCTGAAAAGGTTTTCTGATATTTGGTTCGCTCTCGATTTGTAACGATTTATCAGGCGTTCAATCTCAGTCGGTCCCCACACCACTAGTTTGACATCGGGAAAAATAAAACCAATTTGGCTCTCGAATTTCGCAAGTGAGTCCGGGCTCGTACGATTGAGTACAACCACCAAATAGTATTTAAAATCAGGCCTTCCCTATTTTGAAAGTCGGACTAAATTTAACTGCGTTGACAGGCTAGTGGGATTAAGTGAAAACTTAATGGTAATTAAAGTTGATCCCTTAAATTGTCCAAAGCCATCCGGAGCAATTGCGTCACCGATACTCAATTGCCCGTCAAGGCGATAAAATTTCTTTTTCTGATTTTCAATATGGAATCGTAACAGGTGTATAAAAAAGGTTTCAAAAGAATGAAAATCTCTTGCACTCCCTGTTATAAATTGACTAAGAATACTATTTGACATGTCTCATCTTACGGTTTCAACTAGCCCTTGAATATAAGAAGTTTTTTACGCCGATAACTGCATGTTGCAAATCAGTCATGGGGTTGCAAAAGGGTTGCAACAAAAGTTGTACTTTTTTGCAACCCCAAACGGTCAGTTACTTTGTAGCACAACATCGGCAGAAAGGCTTCAGCACATCTTCCGATGGCAAGCATCATCATCATCATCATCATCATCATCACAAATAACTGTCGTCATGATCATCGAGCATCCATGGAAAACCTATGCAATTGTTGCGATACTGTCTGCGCTGGTCTACTACACGTTTCTTGGCTGGCGATTCTTCCTGCCAGACATTAAGGCGCGGATGAAAAAGAGCAAGCAGCCGGCTCCCAGGCATAGCGAAGCAGCAAGTGCTCCTTCGATTCCAACCCGAGCCGCGCACCACAGCGAGGACAGCGTGCCATTTTCAGTACCAAGTCAGCTGGAAGACAACGAGCCACCAGTCTGGCAAAACGAAGAAATGTTCGAAAAAGCCCAGGGTTTAATGGCGCACCTGTCTTCCGAAATCAAGGAAGCGCAACAAAAGGGTTACAGCAAACAGGACCTGCTTCTAATGCTTGAAATGATAATTAAAGACTATTCGGTGCTCAAAGGCACAGCATTTCAGACCGCGGTCAACAACTGCATTGCCACTGAATGCGCAAAATACGGCTCCATACACCTCAGCGAGGGTGAGACAATTGAGGTTTGGAGAAAGGTGGTGTGATGGAAGCCCGCCCTAACGCATGGCCATTCCGTAGCAGCGGAAGGCGCCTGCAAGGGGATACACGAGAATGTTCAACTAAAACGGATAGAGGAGTATGAAAACGAGGAGAAAGAATCCAGGGGTATGGTTTACCCTTACGTTAACAATGGCCGGTCTGATCGGATCGATCAATGCATGGGCGCAAGATGGTGCAGCAGGAATTCAGGAGGCCGATTCGCAGGTACGTTCCTACTTCGAACCAGGGACGAACCTGATGTACGCGATCGGCGCAGTGCTTGGGCTGGTAGGCGCAGTGAAGGTTTTTCAAAAGTGGAATGCAGGTGATCAGGACACAGGAAAAGTAGCTGCGGCTTGGTTTGGCAGCTGCATCTTTTTAGTGGTGGTGGCTACTGTTCTTCAATCATTTTTCGGCTTGTAACACCGAGCGTATAACGGATACGGTTACTGCTTAACACAGACTACTATGCCTAATAAGAGCTACCCGATTAACAAGGGGATCAATCGCAGCATTGTCTTCCGCGGCCTCAAAGGACAGTACATCTGGTACATGGGCGGGGCGATGTTCGGTGTGATGATTCTTTATGCGATCATGTACGTATGCGGGATAAATACTTATATCAGCCTTTTGCTGACAGTAGTCCTGGCAGCGGCTGCGATGACGGCAGTTTATCATTTAAGCCAGACATACGGTGAGCACGGCCTAACCAAGGCGATGGCTGCAAGGCAACTGCCAAGGCTAGTAAAATCAACTTCGAGAGCAAAATTCATCAAACCAGGTGTCAATAATGGAAAGAATGCTAAATGATGTTCTCCCAATTCTGGATATTGAGCACGATCTGATACTTTCGAAAGAAGGAGACGTGACGATGGCGTTTCAAGTTCAACTGCCTGAAATTTTTACGCTATCGGACGCGCAGTATGAAGCTTTCCACCAGGCTTGGGTAAAGGCAATAAAGGTTTTACCATCCAGATCCGTGGTCCAAAAACAGGATTGGTTCATGGCAAAACGCATTAGACCCACTGGTTTGGGCATCAGCAGTTTTCTAAGTCAAAGCAGTGACCGTTTCTTTGCGAACCGACCTTACCTGGAACATCAGTGTTATGTGATGCTGACCAAGTCGCCAGACGAAAGGAAGGTTTCAAGCTCGCTGGTTTCAAATCTTGTCAGGCCTACGATTGTCCCCCGGCAGACACTACAAAAGGGGGCACTCGACGAATTCATGGATAGCTGCGGACAATTCAAGCAAATCATTGAGGACAGCGGTCTGGCCAAGTTCAGACAATTAAAGGACGAGGATCTGCTCAGCCAGCCCCGAAAAACAGGAATGGTAGAGCGGTATGCTTTTCTGATTACTGAAAAGGATCAGCGGATCTTACAAGATTTTATTTTCAAAAATAGCATTCAGGTCGGCGACCGACAGTGCAGCCTATATTCCTTGGCGGATGCCGCGGACCTGCCATCCCAGTGCTCGGCCCAAACGACTTACGAGCGCTATTCGACCGATCGAACCAAGTTTAACATCGGTTTTGCGAGCCCATTGGGCCAGCTACTGCATTGCAACCACATCTACAATCAGTTCGTGTTTGTTGGAGACACCGACAAAACACTTAAAAGACTCGAAAGCAAGCGGCTGAGACTACAATCGCTGTCGCTGTACGCGAGAGAAAATAGCCTGGCGCTTGATGCGACCAATGATTTCCTCAATGAAGCAATACGCGAGCAACGTCTGCCGGTAAAAGCGCATTTCAATGTGCTGGCCTGGACTGAGGACGCCTCAGCGATCAAGGAACTTAAAAGCATGGTCTCATCGGCATTGGCCCAAATGGATACGTCCGCAAAACTGGAGACCTCCGGCGCCCCCCAGATTTTCTGGGCGGGCATCCCGGGAAATGCGGGCGACTTTCCGATGAACGACACTTTTGACACGTTCGCAGAGCAAGCAGCCTGCTTCTTTAATATGGAAGCCCCTTACCGCTCATCAACGGGCACGTTCGGTGTCCGGCTGGGCGATAGGCTAACCGGGAAGCCTGTGCTAGTGGACATTTCCGACGAACCAATCAAAAAAGGCATCTGCACAAATCGTAACAAGTTTATTTTAGGCCCATCCGGCAGCGGTAAAAGCTTTTTTACCAATCATATGGTGCGCAGCTATCACGAGTCAGGAGCACACATAGTGCTGGTTGACGTCGGGCATAGCTATAAGGGGCTATGCGACATGGTTTCAGGGTATTACTTCACCTACGATGAGAAAAACCCGATCAAGTTCAACCCGTTCTACGTTTCAGAAGGAGACGTCCTTGATACCGAGAAAAAGGAAAGCATCAAGACTTTGCTGCTTGCACTATGGAAAAAAGACGATGAGCCTTTCAAACGGTCAGAATATGTCGCCCTTTCCAATGCGCTTACCCTTTATTACCGGAAGGTGGAGGCTGAGAATGTATTTCCATGCTTTGACACATTCTACGAGTTTTTGTCAGCGGAATTCACGCTCGTACTCAAAACCGATCAGGTCAAGGAACAGGATTTTGATATGGGTAACTTCCTCTATGTTCTCAGGCCTTATTACCGGGGCGGGGAATTCGACTACCTGCTCAATGCCCGCGAGAATATTGACCTTTTGCAGGAACGGTTTATTGTTTTCGAACTAGATAATATCAAGGAGCACCCAATCTTGTTCCCTATTGTGACGATCATCGTTATGGAGGTCTTTATTTCCAAGATGAGAAAGCTGTCGGGAATCCGGAAAGTGATCCTGATCGAAGAAGCCTGGAAGGCGATCGCCAAAGAAGGCATGGCCGAATACATCAAATATCTGTTTAAAACTGTCCGCAAATTCTTCGGCGAAGCCATTGTGGTCACCCAGGAAGTGGAAGACATCATTTCTTCTCCGATTGTCAAGCAAGCGATCATTAATAATTCGGATTGTAAAATACTGCTCGACCAAGCAAAGTACCAAAACAAGTTCGATCAGATTCAGGAGCTGCTCGGGCTTACTGAAAAGGAAAAGTCTCTGGTCTTATCGGTCAACAAAGCAAACGATCCTCTGCTGCGCTACAAAGAAGTCTTTATAAGCCTTGGTGGGACACTTTCAAAAGTCTACAGGACAGAAGTGAGCCCAGAAGAATACCTGACATACACGACTGAGCAGACAGAGAAACTGAAAGTCGCTGAGTATACGGCAAGGCTCGGCAGCATAGAACAAGGTATTAAGGTGCTTGCGGATGAAATGCGAGCTAAAAATATGTGAGAACAAATGTCAAGGATATGGTACGGAAGATTGCATTCATGTTATTACTGGTGGTTTTCACAGCGACACCAGTCAAGCAGGCCGAGGCGGCAATTCCCTGGGCGGAAATTATCAAACAGGCTGTAAAACGGGTTGTCCGCGCTATGGACTTGTTGGTCCAAAGAAGACAGAATCGGCAAATCAGACTTCAAAATGCCCAAAAGGCAATTGAAAACACAATGGCCAAACTCAAACTCGACGAAATTGAGGATTGGGTAAAAAAACAGCGCGATTTATATAAGGAGTACTATGAGGAACTTAAAAAGGTAAAAGCGGTCGTCTCTTACTACTTCCGCATCAAAGCGATAGCTGACAAGCAGGTGGCTATTCTTAAACAGTACCAGACCGCGTGGGCGCTGTTTCGAAACGACAAACATTTCAGCTCGCAAGAGCTCGCCCACATGCAAAAGGTGTATCAGGGAATGCTCAGCGAAACGGGAAGGGCTGCCGAGCTACTGGAACTGGTTGTCAAATCGTTCACCCTTGAAATGACCGATGTGAAACGTCTGGAAATAATAGACCGGTCTGCCGCTTCCACCGATCAGATTTACGATGCACTGAGCTCTTTCAATCAAGAAAATAAGATCCTTAGCTTGTCAAGGGCACGAAATGAGTTTGATGCAAAGGTTGTCAAATCACTTTACGGTCTGCAATAAAGCGCAATGAACAGCAAACATTTACTTCTAATGCTTTTGCTTGCCTTGTCAGGAATCGATAGCCGAGCGCAGCTTTTCAAAGAATGGTTTCGGCAAAACCGAACGCAACGCGAATACCTGAAAGAGCAAATCGCCCAGCTAAAAATTTACCTGGAACTTACCAAAGAGGGCTACAAAATTGCCAAGGAGGGCCTGAACACAATTCATCAAATTAAAAGTGGGGAATTCAAACTGCACAAAAACCGGTTTGACAGCCTTTTGATCGTAAAATCGGGGATTACCTCATTGCCGCGTCTGCAACACATTTCTGACCTGCATGGCTCGGTGAATGAGATTTGCGAAAAGCTGCCAGCGCGATTAGAGACGTGCGAAGGTCTTAGTCCCGAACAAAAGAAGCAATTCTCACTGGCGCTCACCAAGCTCTACGACGATTGCCAGGTGCTCTTTTATGGGTTTTTCGCAGTAATCCGCGATGGACAGCTATCGATGACTGATGAGGAAAGGATCCACAGGATCGAGTTCTTCTATGAGGAATTTGAAAAGAACTACCTCTTCGCCCAAGATCTTCGCAGACAAGTCGGTTTGATCTGTGAACAAGTCAAAAACGAGATCAATGACCTTGAAAACCGCCGCGCACTACACGGATTAAACTGATAAACCATGAAACGGATTTTCTTCCTCCTGCTGCTCCTTTCGGCAGTACCCAATTACTCGCATGCACAGACGCAAGAAGTAACACAGCTTATCCTGAATCTGGAAAAGCTGCGCGAGCTACGCAAAATTCTGCAAGAGCTCAAAAAGGGTTACGAAATTCTTTTCGAGGGTTACACCAAGATCCGCGACATTGCACGAGGGAACTTTAAACTGCACGAGGCTTTTCTAGACGCTTTGCTTCAGGCCAGTCCCGGCGTAAAAAGCTATGGACGTATAAAGGATATCGTTGAACTGCAACTCGCGCTTTTGCGCGAGAGTAAACAGAGCTTGAACCTGCTAAACGCATCCGGGCAATTCAGCGCGGACGAGCTTGCATACCTTGCTAAGGTTTATGACGAGCTGATCGCAGGAAGCGTAAAAAACCTGGACGTACTTACCGACGTGCTGACCGCCAAAAAGCTGCGAGCCTCCGACGACGAACGGCTTTCGATGATCGACGCGCTGTACGAGGATATGTCTGGTAAACTGGTCTTCCTAAGGCATTTCAACAGCAACAATAGTCTCCTTGCATTGCAGCGGAAAGACGAGGCAGCCTCAAATGGCACGGTGAAGGAAGTTTATGGCATCACCCCCTGAAAGACATCCCCATGAAAACTTTTAAACCAGTCGGCATTACGCTGTTGGCCGCTATGTTGTCTGCCACCAAAGGATATGGGCAAGGGTATGAAGCACAGATCCGCGGGTTAAATGGCGTACTTGACGAGCTCTATTCCGAAATGCTTCCACTATGTGAAAAGCTTATCAGTGTTGGGCGCGGAATTGCAGCATTCGCCGCGATTTTTTACATCGGTCACCGCATCTGGCGGCATTTGGCCAGTGCAGAGCCAGTTGATTTCTACCCGCTGCTACGGCCTTTTGTACTAGGTTTTGCAATCCTGATCTTTCCGTCGGTGATCAGCTTAATCAACGGGGTCCTCTCCCCTGCTGTCCGTGGCACTTCAGGCATGGTGAAAGACTCGGATGCGGCAATTAGCCTGCTATTGAAAAAAAAGGAAGATGCCATTAAAAGCTCACAATTCTGGGAAATGTATGTGGGTGATGATAGCAAGGGGAACCGGGAAAAGTGGCTGAAATACATGTATGGAGGCAGTTATTCGGAAGGATTTACGGACGGCATAGCCAACGATATTAAATTTTACATGGCAAAGCAATCCTACAATTTCCGTAATTCTATCAAGGCAGCGCTCAGCGAGATCTTACGAGTGGTCTTTGAAGCTGCAGCGCTGTGTATCAACACCATTCGCACGTTTCATTTGATCGTGCTGGCCATCATTGGCCCACTGGCGTTCGGGATTTCCGTCTTCGACGGTTTTCAGCACACATTGACAGCATGGATCGCAAGGTATATCAACATCTATTTGTGGCTTCCCGTCGCAAACATTTTCGGAGCAATTATCGGGAAGATCCAGGAAAAGATGATTGCCATGGACATCCGTCAGATCGAAGGTTCGGGAGACACGTTTTTCAACGCCCATGACATGGCCTATTTGATTTTTTTGATCATTGGCATCGTCGGGTGGATATTCCGGAGCAAACAGAGCCAGTGTTCCGGCAACTTGAGCCGGTAATTCCGGGAACTTGAGCCACCGATAAACGGGGCAACCAGGAGCATTCCGGTAAAGTGAGCCACTTGGGAATTACTGACATTCCGGCATATTGAGCCACCAATGTCTGTAAGGATTCCGGCAAACAGAGCCACCCACGGATTGGTATTGAAGTACTTAACCACCCATCTTTTGCAAAAAAACAAAAGCAAAGGATGGCCAACAAAGTTACTTCGATGCAGACACTGCGCTTGATTATACAGATGCTGGACCGGAATGTCTCGGAACGGAACATTTCCAGGCAACTTCATATTTCCCGCAACACAGTTAAATTCTACAGGGAACGGCTTCTAACAAGCCCGTACTCTTTCAAGCAGCTCCAAGCACTGGATGATAATGCCCTATCGTCAATGCTGTACGCAGACTCGCCTTCTGTTCAGAATGAGGTTGAACGCAAGGAGGATTTTCATCAGCGGCTGCCCTATTTTCTTAATGAGCTCAAAGGGACGGGCATGACTCGCCAATTACTGTGGGAGGAGTATATAGCCGAATATCCTGATGGGTACCGGTACTCTCAGTTCTGTCATCACCTACATGAATCTGGCAAGGTACTCGGGGCCAGTTTATACATCCGCTACCAGCCTGGCGAGATCATGATGATCGATTTTGCAGGAAAACCGATGTGCTACTTTGATCAAGCGACCGGCGAACAGATTAACTGTCCGGTCCTGATATGCGTTCTTCCGTTCAGTAATTACACCTACGTGGAAGCGCTACCTAATGCAAGATTGCCTGCCCTGATTGCAGCGCTCAACAACTGTCTGCGTTACTTCAAAGGCGCACCGCTGTCGTTAAAGACCGATAATATGCGGCAGGTAGTGCAAAAAAGCAACCGCTATGAACCTGCGTTCACTGAGCTGATCCAACAGTGGGCACTGCACAATAATATTGCCCTGGTCGCTACCAGACCTGGTAAACCCAAGGATAAGGCACCTGTCGAAGGCCACGTCAAGATCGCCTATCAGCGCATCTATGCGCCTTTACGCGACCAGGTGTTTTTCAGTATCCAGGAGTTAAACGAAGGCATCCGCAGGCAGCTGGAAGTGCACAACAATAAGAACTTCCAGGGCAAAAGTTACAGTCGCTTCTGGCAGTTTTCCCAGCAGGAGCAGCACCTTTTGCAAACACTGCCCGACCAGCCCTTTATGATCAAGCACAGCACTTCGGCCAAGGTGCAGAAGAACTATCACGTCACCTTAGGCGAGGATTGGCACCATTATAGCGTTCCCTTCCATCACATCGGTAAACAGGTAACCATCATTTATGATCAACAGACCGTTGAGATTTATCTGAACCATCACCGGATTGCAGTCCACAAGCGCTTTTTCAATGAGCACGGCTACACGACCCTCAAGGAGCACATGCCTGAGAACCACCGCGTCTACCAGCAGCAAAAGGGATGGGACAGCGACTACTTCCTCAGACAGGCTCTTCAAGTTGGCCCGGCAACCCGCTCATATATAGAAGGAGTTTTGAAGGGGCGGCAGTTCACCGAGCAAACGTTCAACTCCTGTCGTGGAATACTGCGCCTAGGCTCCATTTACGGCAAAGAGCGCCTGGAAGCTGCTTGCCATCGCGCGATCCATGCCGGTTCTTACAGCTACAAAACGCTATCGAATATTCTTGCCAATAACCTGGACAAGGCCCCGGATATGGCCCAGACCACACTATTCCAAACGCCTGATCACGATAACATTCGCGGCGCTGCCGCATACGAGTAAAGATTGTATCAATTAAACCAAAGCAAAAATGAATACCGATCAAACTTGTCAGCAATTGACCCAATTAAAATTGCAAGGCATGGCCTCCCGCTATGCGGCCATAGCCGAGCAGCCGGTGCACCAACAGCCCGAAGCCCACGCCATGGTAGCCATGCTGGTACAGGCAGAACACGAACAGCGCATCCTTCACAGGACCCAGCTTTATTTAAAACTGGCTAAGTTGCGGTACACAGCATACGTCGAGCAGGTGAACTGTAAACCTGAAAGGGGCATCACTTCTGAACAGCTCATCAGGTTAAGCGACTGTTCCTTTATTCAGAAGGGCGAGAACGTATTGATCACAGGTGCAACGGGCTGCGGAAAATCTTATCTGGCTTGCGCCTTCGGACGGCAAGCCTGCATTAAAGGTTATAAAGTGCTTTACTATCCAATGAACCGTTTTATTGAACAATTAGCGTTGGCCAGGCTCGATGGAACTTACATAAAATGGCTTAATCAGATTGCAAAAGCGCCCCTGCTGATCCTGGATGACTTCGGCTTACAGCCGCTCAGCCACGATACTAAAATGGCCTTGCTTCAAATATTGGAGGACCGGTATGCCTCGGGATCAACGATCATTACCGCGCAGATGCCTGTGGGCAACTGGCATGAATACATAAATGACCCGAGCCTGGCCGATGCGATATGTGACAGACTGACAGCGAACGCTCACAGAATAAACCTATTAGGAGCGTCAATGCGGAAAGCAAAAAACAGCTAATTTTATATCACTTCAATACCAATCCACAAACCGGCTCTGTTTCCCGGAACGGTGGCTCTGTTTCGCCGGAATTTCCAGTCGGGTACTTCGCCGTCCCTTCCGTCGCAGGCTACATTATACACGCTGGCGGGCCGAACGGACTACTACATAAAACGACCAGCATTTTTGGAAGCACCATCAATTCGGCTGGTCGCATTGCGACGCCTTCTTACCCTGTCTTTGGCGCACGCGCGACTAATAGCTCAAAATCATAATCACTATGTTCACAAAAACGAAAGATATTGACCGAGCCTTCAGACATATCCGGGCATTTTCGATTGCAGTCGTTATCTCGTGCGCCATTGTCGCTGCTACGGCGATCTACCTGGGACTCAGTGCTGCCAGCGATTCCCGGCAAAAAGTCTACATTTTAGCGAGCGGCAAGGTGTTGGAAGCTTACGCCTCAGAACGTAAAGACAACATCTCCGTCGAGGCCAGGGATCATGTCGCCACCTTCCATAGGCTATTCTTCACGTTGGCCCCGGATGACAAGGTCATTACCGCCAATATCTCCAAGGCGCTTTACCTGTCTGATGCTTCTGCGAAAAAACAGTACGAAGATTTAAGGGAATCCGGATTTTTCTCCGGTGTCATTTCCGGTAATGTCTCACAGGACATTCAGATTGATAGCATTCACATTGAGCTCGAAGCTCACCCCTACCACTTCCAGTGCAGGGCCATACAGCGTATTGTCCGGCCAACGTCGGTCGTGTCCCGGAGTCTGGTTACGGAAGGATACCTGCGCTCTGTAGCACGAAGCGATAACAATCCACACGGGTTTTTGATCGAGCGCTGGCAAACGATTGAGAATAGGGACATCCAAATTCAAAACAGATAGCAAATATGTTTTATCAATTCAAACCAGCGAAAGCAGGTGGAAGAAGACGGCCTAGCGCTAGATCAACGCCCGCGAAATCCCGGCCTCTGATTGCCAGGTTGACCGGAAAGGCCCGTGCATTCGCTTCCAGGTATCCCGGCATCGGTAAGTTAATTTTGGTCTTGGCGCTTTCGGTCGTGGGTGCCGTTATCGCCGGCGTGCTGTTCTACCAGGGAATTTTTCCAGCGCAGCCAACAATCTTCAAGATCGATCTGAACAACACATTCCTGGGAGAAAGGATCACGGCTCCTCAGGGTGTTGCCAGGCAGCACGCCTTAGACATCTATTTGGATAGCCTTGACAAGGCGATTACAGCAGACAGCATTAGAAATTTAGAAACACAAAAAAACAAGGACCATGCAAACGCTCAATTACACTGAAGAATATCTCCGACGAAGGAAATTCTACCTTTTCCTTCCGCTACTAGCCCTGCCATTTCTGACTTTTATTTATTGGGTCCTGGTAGTGAAGAATCTTAAATCCGAGCAAGTGACCACTGTTGCCTCCGGATTACAACTAAGCCTTCCTGATGCTTCACTTAAAGACGAACCGGCAATGGACAAATGGCAGTATTATCGGAAAGCCGATCAGGACTCGGCGCTCAGAATACAGCAGATCAAACGCGATCCCTATCGAAATGGTGATGTTTTAATAGCTCCTAGTGACACGCTCTATTCCCATCTGAGGGGCCTGGACGCGCCTGATCAGCAAAAGAAAGGACGCAGCCTAACTTCACAAGTTGCGAGAGAGCATTCGAATCATGAAGTACAGGTACAGCAAAAGCTACGAGACCTGGGAAAGGCGATGACTTCCACGCATTCGCCGACATTCGCCGCGAAAGGCGGAGATATTGTCCCTGCCAGCAGCCCAGTTGAACAAAAGGACATCGCAAGACTTGAAGCGCTCTTAAAACCAAACGAAGCGCAAACTCCTGCGGAAGAGGTGGATCCCGAACTAGCGCAACTTAATAGCATGCTAGACAAGATTCTGGCAATTCAAAACCCGGGCCAAACCGCGCCATTGCTTTCCTCTGATCAAATTGCCACAGCCCGCGCGTCACTTCCAGTGACTGTATTGGGCAAGGAAAATATCGTTTCAATTTTATCCGGGCAAAATTCCAAGGATTCAGTAATGCTAGCAAATCCAGTCACTGTTATTGGATTTTTTGGATTGAATGAGGAGCAGGTCGAACCGGAAAATGAAGGACTAACAGCGGTCATCGAAAAAACACAACAACTTGTCTCCGGCGCCACGGTCCAATTGAGGTTGACCCGGCCAATCAATGTTAGCGGACAGGCCATACCAGAAAACACTTTCATTTACGGAATCGCGTCTCTGTCGGGTGAGCGTCTCAAAGTCAAGATCACTTCGATCAGCTCCAATGAGAAGATTCTGCCCGTGAATCTGGGAGTATATGACCTTGACGGTATTGAAGGCATCTACATACCAGGTACTATTTCGCGAAATCTTACTAAGCAGGCCTTAGGTAGCCAGGTTCAGGGTGCCGACTACGATGTTGGGGGATTCTCGCTGGGTGCGCAAGCTGCCAACGTTGGTATGCAGATCGGCAGAACGTTGTTGGGCCGAAAGACGCGTCTGACGCAGGTCACACTTCAGGAAGGATATAAGGTAATCCTGCGTGACGATACTAATACGCAAACTCAAATCCTATCTAGCCATGAAAAGTAACAAGGCGTACTATCCCATCATTTGTTCGTTGCTTGCAGCGCTGTTTTTTACACAACCGGCAACCGCTCAGCCAATTCAATTTTTTGCAATTGAATCCCATCCTGTTGAAATCAGTGCCGAAAGGACTGTGGCAGTCAGCTTCCCTTTTTCGATTACGTCGGTGGATCGCGGCAGCACTCAAATTCTTGCCCAGAAAGCCAAGGGGACGCAAAACGTACTGCTCTTAAAAGCCGCTCAGAAGGACATACCACCCACAAGCCTGATCGTCATCACTTCTGACGGGGCGATTTACAGCTTTGAGGTTAGCTATCGGGAAGAACCAAGCTCGCTAATCCTGCTATCAAACCCGGCATCAAGTCGCAGCGCAAAAAGTGTCAATGGCATAGACGAACGTCAAATTAGTGAAGCCATCGATTTGGCAAGTCGGCACCCTACCAATCTCAAAAAACGATCGAGCAGCGGATGGGTCTCGGCAGTACTAGAAGGACTTTTCATCAGTGAGCAGTTAATGCTGCTTAGAGTATCACTGGATAACAAGTCTGCAATCGACTACGAGGTCGAAAGTGTAAGGATTTTCGTCGCAGACCGAAGGCAGGTAAAACGAACAGCATCCCAGCATAGCGAGATCCTGCCAGTAAAGATGTCTGTGGAGCTGGGCCAAGTCAAGGGATCTGAGCAAAGATCGCTGGTGATCGCCATTCCGAAAATAACCTTACCGAGGGCTAAACGATTCACCATACAGGTCAACGAGAAAGACGGCGCCAGGCATCTCCAAATCAAGCTCAATGCCAGGCAATTAAGACGCGTTTCAGCGCTCTAATCACCAATCATTTAAAACAATAAAGTTATGAACGATAAAAATCACGATTACCTAAAAGATCAATTGAAATACACCGGCTTTGGTGAAGAGGCGCAAGCCCAGTTGCGCGACAACCTGATGAAAGCTCAAAACGAGTTCAGTATCAAACAGGTGACCGCGTATGGTAAAGATGAGTTATCCGTCTCGCTGAATTTCAAGAAGTCGACTAACTCGGATATGTTCTTTTTTAACAACTACAGGGCCGAGCTTGCGAAGCCTGGTTCAGATGTAAGGATCAGCCAGACGTTCTATATGAACAACGAAGGAAGAAATATTACGCAAAAAGAGGCATACAATCTACTTGACGGGCGATCGGTCAACAAAGACTTAGTAAACAAAGACGGCCAGATACACAACGCCTGGATCAAGCTCGATTTCAAAGAAACAACGGCATCGGGCAACTATAAAATGCGTCAGTTCAGCCCTGAGTACGGATTTGAACTGGAAAAAACACTTGAAAAATTTCCGGTGAAAGAGCTACTTGACCCCAAGGAACGTGTCAGGCTTTTAGAGTCGCTGGAACGAGGTAACAGACAGGCCGTAACGTTTAAAGGCGAAGATGGCGAGCACAAACGGTTTATTGAGGCCAATCCGCAGTTCAAATCGGTAACAATTTTCGATGAAAACCAAAAACGGATCCGGCAACAGGATATCCTTTCAGAGGGGCAGAAAGACAATCGAAAAACGCAGAGTGTTTCTGAAAATGCAAAAATCGATGACACAGAAAGTAAAAATAGCCACAGGCGGGGAGCAAAAGTTTGAATCTGACGCTCAAAATTGTCGTCACGCGATGCAAATCTCCGCATTTTTAAAGCGGATAGAAAGGGAACCTCGCATTGGGACATCTCATATTGCCCTTTACTTCGCATTGTTAGCACATTGGGATGCCCAACATTATAATCCTATTTCAGTGTATAATTGGCAAATAATGAAATTGGCAAAAATATCGAGTACCTCGACATCGGCCAGGGTGCTTAAAGACCTATGTGAAACAGGCTTCCTCAGGTTTGAGCCGTCGTTCTATCACCAAATACCCAGTCAAGTATTTATTTCGAAACTGTAGATAATTACAATAGGCGCCGTGGTCAAATAGATAGTCATCCCAGCGCCGAATTCCGACGGTTGCCGGAAGATTTTAATCGGTGGCCTCTTGGTGGTCAGGCTCAAAGCCATCTGTATTTGCTCGTAGTCCGCATCATCGTCTTGATACAATTTTCCATAGAAGACCGTCGACCATTTGACCCCAAGTTGTCTCTACGCACGATATTTTCCGATAGTAAACTGGAACATGTAACTGCTTTTGAATTACATATCCAGTTCTGCCATGAAAAAACTTACTTCACTAGAAATCGCGGCGATCATACTGACGATAGCTGCATTCATTTTCTTTCTCGACAAATCAGTTCTGAGTAAAGAGACTATCAATCTAAGACCCCAGGAGCCGAAACCGCCTTTTCCTTACTATCAGGAGGAAATTACATTTGAAAATCCGAAGGCTGGGATTAAGCTTGCGGGGACGCTCACTCTGCCTGCGCCCGAGGGTAATTTTCCTGCGGTGATACTGATCAGCGGTGGTGGCCCGAGCGACCGTAATGTTGAGTCGATGGGTCATAAACCGTTCCTCGTGATAGCCGATCACCTCACGCGAAATGGGATTGCAGTTCTAAGATTTGACGACCGGGGCGTTAAGCAATCGGAAGGTGACTATCAATCGGCCACTTCGGCAGATTTTGCAGACGATACAGAAAATGCAGTTCGCTATTTAAAAACGAGAAAGGAAATCAATTCCGACCAAATCGGCCTCGCCGGTCACAGCGAAGGGGGATTAATAGCGCCTATGGTTGCCGCTCGCTCAGCAGACGTCTCATTCATCATTATGCTCGCCGGTCCCGGAATGCCGGGCGATTCTTCCATACTATTACAGATGGCCGCTTCACAGCGCATTCGTAACTACCCGGAAGCACGAATTCAGCAAGCACAAACGGTCTTCGCGGGCGCATTGAATATGGTAAAACAGGCCACTAACCGGGCTATTTTACGGGAGGAATTGAAGCAGTATATCAACGCGAATCTCGACAGCGTATCCGCATTCACATCGGACAGCGCTTCGCTTACGCAATCCCGTACCGTTGTTATTAATAATTTCTCATCGGCATGGACTCAGTATTTGGTGAAATACAACCCGACAGCTGCAATCGAAAAGGTGAAGTGCCCTATCTTGGCACTAAACGGCGAGAAAGACTACCAAGTACCTCCAAAAGAGCATTTCAAGGGTATAATGCAAGCTACCCGGAAAGGCAGGAACAAGAATGTAAAACTTGTTGAAATACCCGGCCTGAATCATTTGTTTCAAAAATGCAAAACAGGTGGCCCGGAGGAGTATAACAGGACAACAGAAACATTTTCACCTCTTGCCTTGAAAGAAATGACAAACTGGATACGTGCTATCACACGTATATAGCACTTAGTGGAGCGCTTCCAGACGGCCCTATGATTTAACTACGAAAATTGTCGTATCTATTAAAAATTAAAAAAGCACCAAACAAATGAGTAATTAATCATCTAAATCCATAAATATTTATAATTTCAAATCGTATATAAGTTATCTTATGTTAAATAGACAATGTAGGATGGAGGACGTTTGTCTTGTTCAACCAAACTTAAGAATTTCAGCTTTAAGCCTTTCAATGTCTTGTTTCGATGCACATACGCGTAGAATTTCTCCATATCCTGACGCGGTAATAAAGGATCCGTTTTTATTGAGTTTTCGAATCACACTGCCAACTTCGAGCTTTTGAGATTCCGTCAGGCGTAATTCCGTAGTCATAGTAAAGACAATGTCGATGAGCTACAAATGTAGAAGGCACTTAACGTAATTTTTCGCCAAAATTCAACAAAATATGGCTGCTTCCACTTCGGAAGCAGCCCATGGGGCTAATTCTCACTGGGAAGCAGCATCACATCGTTTGTGAAATATATCTTGATCTCTGCCAGCGGGAAATCTGTGTAAGGAATTTGCGTAGCGTACAACACCCGGCCATTCCCATCATCACAAGTAAGTATGCCGGTTGTTTCTTTAAAGTTTACTGTGAGCGTCCAGACCTGTAATTCCTCGCTCTTCAGCCTTGGATGATATGGCTGAAAAGCAATTTCGTCGATAAGGCAGTATGCGGCGGCTTGAATCATCATGTGCCTTATCCCATCGGTGTATAAAATTCGTTTTACGACAGGATGGCGGTACCAGTTATCGGTGCCGGTAAATCCTGCGAGGTCTTGGAGTGTCAATTGCCGGGCTTCCATGTTTTTGCTGTTAGTAGCCTCCACCGTTGGAGAACAATGCCCCAAAGCACTGGGAAAGGCTGAAAAGGCAACACCCACACGGGAGCGTAGCGAATGGAGCGGACAGCGTGATTGACGTTCAAATTGCCGAGTGCACCTTGCGTTGTTTCTCTCAGGTGGCAGGCTACTATGAAAAATGTGAAACCAAAAACTACTGGCATTGAACATCCGGGCTGCTGTGGATATCACTTCGTTCCGGTCAGCCCATTAGCAAACTAATCCGACCGATCGCCTTATTTAACGGGCAAAAACCAGTGGCCGCTCTTGTAAGCAAAACCCACTTACTGCGGTCAGTCCTTTTCCGAGCCTGAATCCTTTGTCTTTACAGCATAAAAGTCCCAATTGCTGCCGCTGCGATGCCGGAAATGATGCGTTCGATCATTCCCACATTTTGATTGCCGTTTCCCATAATTAACCATTGATTATAGTATGCTACCAATAGACACTATCTTTTAGTATTCATCGGCCCATTTAGTAATTTGGTGATCCAAATCTAAGCGTGAAATGAAAAGCTACAGAGAAGTTGACAAGACAACCCCAGAGGACATTGTTTATGCCGTTGTTAAAGGAGCGATTGGTTCAGTGCCACTTGTTGGCGGCGCTACAAACGAGCTATTTGGGCTTATAGTGAAAAATCCGGCTGAGAAACGAAAAGGCAATTGGCTTCAAGAGATCGATGATCGATTACGTTTGTTGGAGGAAAGAAAGGGGGTTCAACTTGCCTCTCTGTCAGATAATGACGAATTTATAGATGCCATAATGAAAGTTACGCCATTGGCAATGGCAACTTCGCAAAAGGAGAAACGTGATGCATTCAGAAACGTACTCAGCAACATCGCAATTGGTTCTTCTCCATCCATAACAAAGCAACAATTATTTATTAGAATGATTGATACGCTAACAGTTTATCACATTAAAGTATTGAAGCTCTGGGACAGTCCATATGCATGGTATGAGGCGAATGGTAAACAGCTGCCCTACGGCGGTGGCTCCGTTATCGCGATCATGAATATAGGAGGTCTAGATATGGATGACCCAAGTGTCTCGAGCTTAATTTTGTCTGAGCTATACCGAGAGAAACTGCTGAAAACGGAACTGACTATTCATAAGAATATGAACAACAGCGAAGTGGGAACCTCACAAACCACGCCACTTGCTAAAGAGTTCTTGGATTTTATTTCGTTTAACGAATAGCTTATTCTTCCCTATCATAACACGGCATTCGCAACTAACGCGAGTTCAATTCAACATTTATTACTCATAAACTAACCATTTATTATTTTCATGAATCTACTTAAATACGAGTTTCTAGATGCACCAGAAGGGTCTTACAATGGTGTACTTAAACAATTGGTCGCTCAAATTCGAAATTACAGAAATAACAGCACAAGTGAAGACTTTATCAAAGCCGGGCCTACTCTTCGAAAATTAGAACAATGGTTGCAAAACGCCGACGTTTCTATGGGCAATGGCTCCCACAGGGAATATATTCAAGAGATTATGGATGAGCTCTCACAGGAAGATGACATTGAGAGCAATTTCTTAGAGGAAATAGAGAGATCTTCGAAAACCATAGTCCAATCAGTCGCCAACATTGATTTTTCGATGGAAGATGTAAATTTCTCATTCGAGAACGTTGAAGCAGTGCAATGGGTCGAGTACTTTGGATACAATGGTGATATCCTAAATCAAGGACTAGTAAAAAATATATTCCAGTCAATCTGTCACAAAAATGGAATCATTTTTATTGACAAAACGGTGGAATAAATAAAACGACTATCATACAATTAATTTGCTAACTATATGAAAAATTGAGGATTAGATACATTTCGCGATCTAATCCTCAATTCAAATACGCATCATAAGCAATGCAAGTGAGAGATGGTGGTCATTCGGCTTTATTCTGGCTCATTGGAACTTTCCCAACCTAGAATCAAATTCTTAACAACTCGATCCCGCAAATAGTTGATGTCGAACGTATTAAGCTTTTTCCCAAGTTCAGATTTCGCGATATCCAACTTTAATGCAACCTCTTTTTCTACCCAGTCAAATAGAGTAATATAAGATCTAATTTCATCGTAATCGGGACCAGTGCGAGCTGTTTTAACGTTAAAGTAGGTATCTGGCTTCGGAGTCCCATTTTCCTTAACAGTCACTACAACAACTGCATTTTCAAAAGGCGATGAGTCTCGATGAGCCACAAACTTGTCCCGCAACATCATTATTCTATCATGAAGAACCAAAAGCTCCGGTTGATTAGCGAATACACTTGCATCTAATCGCTCATTTTTGTCCCAATTCTTTGTAAAACAACGCCCATACATTGTTATTAGTCCATACCATTGCGAGTCATTTTGTGATTCAACATAATGCTTTTCCTCATCCTCTCGTGGCTCTTTCAATTTCTTGATCAGGTCACGCGCCGCGTAGTGCAAAAACATGAAGTCTGCTTGAATATAAGCTAATGAATAGAGCTTCCGAGCGTGCTCTGGGTCTAAGTAAATATTAAGATGTTGCGAATTGCTTTCTTCAACTTGCCGTAATAGCGTTCGAATTGCGGGGTTCTCGATCATAAATATTGTTTATTTTTATTGAAAGCTATCTCTATCGGATTTACGTACTAAGATATGTCGAATAGGTTCCAACTCCGGGATTATGCAGCAGCGCTATCCGACCTTCCATCCATCTTTTGCTGTATTTCCCTTAGCTGCTTCAAAATCGTGTCCATTGTCTGCGCAATATGCTGCACCTCCGACACCCTCTCAGGGACGTCCTTGGAAAAGTAGCTGTGAAACTTCCAGATTTCAAGCATATCACGTGCGCTGACCTCGTAGGGCTCGTAGGCGCGGTTTAAAGATTCCAGAAGCATCTTCTTCCCTTCTGGCAGCACCGTCACTTTCTTGAAGACAAAGTCCTGCTCGCCATCCAGGATCACAATGCATAGCGTCCCCGGTTTCAAGGCAGTCCAATCTTCGACATATCGGCAGACCACATCCGCGCCCTCCGGCACTGGCAGCATGGAATCGCCCGTGGTTGGAAACATCCGGAACGTTCCTGTCTGCGGAAGTCCTGGCACCGAATATTTGGGCAGCGAGGCAATGAATTCCGGGTTGGCATACCCGCTCCGGTAACCCGCCTTGGCCTTGACCGGCACATATTCGACGTTCTCCTTATTGGCTTTATCAGTCGAGATGGCAAGCACCCGAAGGTTGGTGCCTTTTATGTAGAGATCATTGCCCGCTTCCAGCTCGCGGAGCGGCAACTCCCCTACCCCGCGCAAGTCCAACCGAAAAAGATTGTCAATCGAAAGACCGAAGAAATCCGAGAATTTGATCAAATCCATCGCCGCCGGGTTTTCCGTCCTTCCGGCCTCAATGGCAGCCAATTTCACCCTTGTAAAGCCCAGCTGCTCGGCGAAATCTTCCTGGGTTAATTTCCTGCGCTCCCGGAGAAACCGGATGTTGCTACCAAAAAAAATCTTTGCGCTTGTCATAGCATAGTGTTATTATTGAAATCACATCATTGATACCAATAATACCAAATATAATAAAACATTTATATTATGGAAACTGCATTAAAAAAAAGTGAGCTGGTTGCCAAGCTCAGAAGCGATATCCTCGCTTTGCAGGGCTTCCGTGCGCCAGCGTTGGGCGTAAAACACGACGATTTCGGCCTCGGGCCGGTCATGAAAGCATTCCCGGAAGGGGTATTCCCCCGTGTGGGAATGCACGAGTTTGTCAGCCACTCCCCTGAGCAGACCGCGGCCACATCCGGGTTTATGGCCGCACTGGCCGGTAAAATGATGAAGGATGACGGGCTTTGCGTCTGGGTTGGTACCCGCCGAACGGTATACCCGTTTGCGCTGAGCCATTTCGGGGTAGCACCCGACCGGGTGATCTTTGTGGATCTGAAAAAAGACAAAGACCTTCTTTGGGCGATCGAAGAAGCGCTCAAATGCGATGCGCTCTCAGCGGTGGTAGGAGAAATCAAGGAGCTGAACCTTACCGAGTCCAGGCGCTTACAGCTCACCGTCGAAGAAAGCAAGGTGACAGGCCTGCTGCACCGGGTCTCCCCTCGCCTAACCAATCCTGTCGCCGCCGTCTGCCGCTGGCGGATCAGCCCGCTTCCGGGAGCAAGCGACCTGGTACTTCCCGGCATCGGCTTCCCCCGCTGGCAGGTAACAATCGAGAAAGTCCGGAGTGGCGAGCCAGGTAGCTGGCCGCTCGAATTCCGGGATGGCGGCTTTGAGCTGATCGGAGAATCTGTTTCTTTTCACCAGCGCCTTTCAAAGGTCGGATAAAGCTGCCCAGGGAAGATGAAAAGATATGTGGCTATATGGTTTCGTCACCTATTGGTGGACCGGGTGCTGCTCCGCCAGCCGGAGCTGGCAGGAAAGCCGTTTGTGCTTTCGGCCAAGGAGCGCGGGCGCATGCTGGTCAAAGCGGCCAGCCGGGACGCGCAGGCACTTGGCATCGAGACCGGCATGGTGCTGGCCGATGCGCGCGCGGTCCAGCCCGATATCCAGGTGCTCGATTACGATCCTACGCTGGCAGAGAAGCTGCTTGCCGCGCTGGCAGAATGGACAATCCGCTACTCGCCGCTGGTGGCAGTAGATCTCCCTGACGGGCTGATCGTGGATGCGACCGGGTGCGCGCACCTGTGGGGAAGTGAAACCGCTTACCTGAAAGACATTGCCTCTCGTCTGAAAGCCTCGGGCTATGATGTGCGCACCGCGATGGCTGATACGATCGGTACCGCCTGGGCGGTATCGCGCTACGCGCGTGCCTTCCCGATCATCGAGCCGGGCGAGCAGCTGACCGCGCTTTTGCAGCTACCGCCGCATGCGCTGCGCCTGGAAGCCTCGGTCGTCGAGAAAATGCAGAAGCTAGGGCTTTACCAGATCAAAAGCTTCATTTATATGCCGCCGTCCGTACTGCGCCGCAGGTTCGGGCAAACGACGCTCGACCAGATCGGAAAGGCGCTGGGCAACACCCACGAGGCCTTTGAGCCTGTCTGCCCAGTCGAGCCCTATCAGGAGCGGCTTTCCAGCATGGAACCGATCCAGACAGCTACCGGCATCGGGATCGCCTTACAAAAGCTACTGGAAATGCTCTGCACACGCCTGGTCAAAGACGGTAAGGGTGCGCGGCAGGCGGTGCTACGCTGCTACCGGATCGACGGAGAAACCCAGGCTATCCAGATCGGGACAAGCGGGCCCTCATGTAGCACTTCCCATATGTTCAAACTCTTCGAGCTGAAAATAGCCCGCATCGAGCCTGCCCTGGGTATCGAGCTCTTTGTGCTGGAAGCTCCGGTCGTCGAGCCTTTGGGTAATGCGCAAGAAGAGCTATGGAACCTGACTGGGGGAAACAAGATGACCGCGGTAGCAGAGCTGATCGACCGGCTCACCGCACGCGCCGGCGCGGATGTGATCCACCGCTACTTACCTGCCCAGCACCACTGGCCAGAGCGCGCGATCACCGAGGCCGTCTCGCTGACTGATCAGCCGGAGATTGACTGGCGGACCGACCAGCACCGGCCGGTGCAGCTGCTCTCCCAGCCTGAGAAAATCACTGTTTCCGCGCCGGTACCGGATTATCCGCCTATGCTTTTCCGATACAAAGGCGACATCCACCGGATCAAAAAAGCGGATGGCCCCAACCGGATCGAGCAGGAATGGTGGATCTCGGACGGCATGCACCGCGACTACTACTCCGTCGAAGACGAGCAGGGCGGGCGCTATTGGATCTTCCGGCTCGGGCACTACAATGAAGAATTGAGCGCCGAGTGGTTCATCCACGGCTTTTTCGCATAAAACCTTCCTTTGCCATGCAGTACACCGAATTACAGGTAACAAGTAATTTCAGCTTCCTTCGCGGGGCTTCGCACCCCGAAGAGCTCGTCGACCAGGCGATCCACTATGGCTACAAAAAAATAGCCATCACCGACCGGAACACGCTGGCAGGGATCGTCCGCGCGCATTCGGCTGCACGCGGCAAAGGCTTTGATATCATCCCTGCCGCCCGGCTCGATTTGATCGACGGGCCAAGCCTACTGGCCTACCCTATTGATCAGCCCGCTTACGCGCGGCTCTCAGCCCTGCTTTCCCTGGGCAACCGAAGAACCGAAAAGGGCAAGTGTGATCTTTACCGGCGTGATGTGTATGAATACGCCGAAGGGATGAAGTTTATAGCCGTGCCCCCGCTGACGCTGAATACCTCTTTTGAATTTGATCCTGGCTTTGAGCGCGCGCTGCGCGATTACCGCGAGCAGCTCGGCAGTGAGCTATACCTCGCCGCTACCCGCTCCTACGTAGAAAGCGATGTTAAGAAGTTCTTCCGGCTATCTGAGATTTCCCAGCGGCTGGATATTCCGCTGGTAGCCACCAACGATGTGCATTACCATCACCCCGAAAGGCGTCAGCTGCAAGATATTGTCACCTGCGTGCGCGAGAAATGCACGATCTACAATGCCGGCTTCCGGCTGCACCAAAACGCGGAGCGTCATTTGAAAGACCAGGCGGAAATGCTCCGGATATTCCGCGGGTACCCGGACGCGATCGCACGCACGCAGGAAATCGCAGAAGCATGCACCTTTTCGCTGGACACACTCAAATACGTCTACCCCGAAGAGATCACGAGTGGCGAGCGGAGCCCACAAGAGGAGCTGACCTACCTGGCTTGGAAAGGGGCCAAAGACTTTTACGGCGAGCCCGTGCCCGAAAAGGTAGTGAACGCGATCGAGCATGAGCTCAAATTCATCGACGAAATGGATTTTGCCGCCTACTTTCTGACGGTCTATGACATCGTCCGCTTCGCTCGCGATCGCGGCATTTTGTGCCAAGGGCGCGGTTCAGCTGCCAACTCTACCGTCTGCTTCTGCCTTGGGATCACCAGTGTTGACCCCACCAAGTTTGATCTCTTGTTCGAGCGGTTTATCTCATCGGCCCGGAATGAGCCGCCAGATATCGATGTGGACTTTGAGCATGAGCGGCGTGAAGAAGTCATCCAGTACATCTACCAAAAATATGGCCGTGACCGCGCAGCGATCGTAGCCACAGTCACCCAGCTGCACCAGAAGGGCGCGGTGCGCGATGTGGCCAAAGCAATGGGGATGTCCGTCGATGCCATTAACAAACTGTCCAGCTCGATCTGGGAGTTTACCGACGAGTGGTTTGAAGGAAAGCGGATTTCCGACCAGGGCTTTAATGCGGGTGACCCGCATCTTCTCAAAACGCTGGACCTCACCCGGCAGTTTATGGGCTTTCCCCGCCAGCTGGGCCAGCATACCGGCGGCTTTGTGATCACCCAGGGCAACATCACCGACCTATGCCCGATCATTAACGCGCGGATGGAAGACCGCACCAATATAGAATGGAACAAAGACGATATCGATACGCTGGGGTTTCTCAAAATTGATGTGCTCGCGCTGGGGATGCTAACCTGTATCCGCAAAGGCTTTGACCTATTGAAAGACCATTACGGTAAAACCTATACGCTAGCCACTGTGCCGCAGGATGACTCGAAGGTGTATGAGATGATCTCGCATGCCGATACGATCGGCGTGTTCCAAATCGAAAGCCGGGCGCAGCAGTCAATGCTGCCCAGGCTCAGGCCTCAGAACTTCTACGACCTGGTGATCGAGGTGGCCATTGTTAGGCCGGGCCCGATCCAGGGTGACATGGTGCATCCTTACCTGAGAAGGCGGAACGGCGAAGAGCCGGTCGAGTATCCTTCCAAGGAACTCGAAGATATTTTAGGCCGGACGCTGGGCGTGCCTCTGTTCCAGGAACAGGCAATGAAGATCGCGATCGTAGCGGCCGGCTTCACGCCTGCCGAAGCCGATAAGCTCCGCCGCAGCATGGCGACCTTTAAGCTGAACGGGCTTGTCACCCAGTTTGAAAAGAAGCTGATCGATGGCATGACCGGTCGTGGCTATACGGAAGAGTATGCGCGGCGCATCTTTCGGCAGCTGGAAGGCTTCGGCAGCTACGGGTTTCCCGAAAGCCACGCGGCCAGCTTCGCGCTTTTGGTCTATGTATCCTGCTGGATGAAGTGCTATTATCCAGACGTGTTTGCGACAGCACTATTGAACAGTCAGCCGATGGGCTTTTACCAGCCATCGCAGATCGTGATCGATGCCCAGAAGCATGGGGTGAAAGTGCGCCCAGTAGACGTGAATATTTCTGATTGGGATAACGCCTTGGAAGAACAGGATGGGGAATATAGGGCGATCAGGCTGGGCTTCAGACAAGTCAAAGGGCTCTCCGAGCAGGATGTGGCAGCACTCATCGCCGGCCGCAGCGCGCCGTATACGGCCATCCACCTGATGCGCGACGCCGGCGTCTCACAAGGGGCACTGGAAAGGCTGGCTGACGCCGACGCTTTCCGCTCAATGAGAATGGACCGCCGCCAGGCGATGTGGGAGGCTTCTGCCCTCTCCGACCGGCCGATGGGCGCATTCAAAGGGCACAAGTCGGCCAGCGAGTTCGAAGCGCCCGTCGAGCTGCCCAAGCTCTCGCTTTCCGAACATGTCGTACAGGATTATATGTCCACCTCGCTTTCCTTGAAAGCGCATCCGGTCTCATTTGTCCGCGATCAGCTCACGGCAAAACGGGCAATCCGGACTGCTGATCTCTCCAAGCTGCGCGACAAGCAGTTTGTCCGGGTCGCAGGTCTGGTGCTCGTCCGCCAGCGGCCAGGCACGGCCGGCGGCGTGTGCTTTATCACCATCGAAGATGAGTCGGGCGTGGCCAACCTGGTTGTCTTCCAGAGCCTTTTTGAAAAGTACCGCAAGGAGATCCTTCGCTCGCGGCTTCTGATGGTGGAAGGAAAATTGCAAATCGAAGGAGAAGTGATCCACGTGGTCGTCCGGCGCTGCTATGATGCCTCTCCGATGCTGCGTAAGCTCAACCAGACCCAAGAAGATCCGGACGTGCTCACGCTTTCGCGCGCTGATGAAAAAGACGAGTATATCTCCCAAGCTGTTAACCGCAAGACACAGGTTCGAAAGAAGGCTCTGCAATTGGAAATCTTTCCTTCCGGACGTAACTTCCGCTAACCTGCACTATCCGATATGTTAGCCGCTTATAACCCGTTTGAAATCCTGAACCTGCCCATGATCCGGCGTATCACCCAGCACGGAAACCACTTCATCGTGCTGCAACGGTTCAACTGGCCAGGCATTAAGGAAGGCTTTGGCTTTATGGCAACGCCTTACAAGGATGAAAAGTCCGGGAAGGCGCATGCAGCCCAGCTCTCGGGGAAAGAAGGAAAGCTGCTAAACCTGTCCGCTGATATCGAAAAGATCACCGCGCTCATCAACGACCCAAAGTACAGCCTGTTCCTTTGTACCTTCCGCGAGGAATCCTGGAACAAGAAAATGATCAAATTATATCAGCGGAATATGATATCTTACATCAAATCACATATGCCGACCGCTTCCAATGACGCGATCGTGATTCAGATGGATTTGAAATTCGGCAGGCTCAAAGCAACGGTCACAGCCAACGGGCCAGAGCACGAGTTTGACCTGTATGAGATGATAAAATAAGCACCCCTTTTGATATATGATCCAGTACCTGCTCCGGCGTCAGCTTTGTTACGATATATCCCTTCATAGCGATATAGAGCTAACCAAGGAGGTTTTTCCCAAAATCAAAGACAAACGCATCGTCCAGGACTCGCCCGTCTATGATCACATCAGCTCGTTTACTTTTCCGGAGTACCCGGTCATCACCCGCCAAGGGACCGAGGTCATCCTTTCGGAAATGGAATGGTCGCTGGATCCCGTTTATGAGAAGAACCCGGTAGAACGCCGGAAACGCCGTACCAAGATGGCTGACATTCAGTCAGAGCGCGTACTGGGGGACACACGCTCCTACGCGCATCGAATTCGCCAGAACCGGTGTCTAATACCGGTGACGGGTACTTATGAGCATCGTGCGATCCAGGGCTGGGCAAAGAAAGTCCCCTACTATATCTGGCCAAAAGATCGAAAAATACAGTTTTTACCTGGGCTTTTTCAGATTATTGAATCGACCGGACCAGCTGGTGAAAAAAGACAGAGTTGCAGCTTTGGTATGCTTACCCGGACAGCCAATGAGTTGATGGCTAATATTCACAACGACGGCGAGTTTCGTCACCGAATGCCGCTGTTTCTCACGCCCGAGCTTGAAGAGTTCTGGCTTTCAGAGCATTTCACGGATGCCGATATGAAGGCTGTGTTTGAATACATGCTGCCATCTGGCGCACTGGATTATCGTACGGTTTTTAGCATCAGGGGCGCAAAGCCGCGGCCGGATAACAAACAAAAATATGAGCTCTGGCACTACCAACAACTTCCACCACTTGGAGATGACAATCTTTTTCAACCACAGATGACGTTATTTTAGATTACATTGCGAATCTCCGATAACATAAAGGCAAATACTCTCAATGGCAAAGGAAAAACGAGCAAAAGAACAAATACTAAAAGACCTTGACAAGGACCTAACAGCAGAATTGCGGTTATTAGAAAAGGAAACACTCAGACGTGCCGCCGAACTATTGGAAGAGCCAGTTACAATAAGATCTTTAGATGCCAAAATAGGTAGCAAAGGAAATACATATCTGGACAGTGTCAAAATGCAGTTTGCTGACAGCACCGAATATTCTGCAAAATGGTTCGAAGGACTAATTGCAAAATTCGAAAAAGAAAAAGAACTCTATACCAAAAATGATATTGAGTTTAACTGGAAAGCACGAGCAGATTTCGAAAACGTACTTCTATTTAGGGATTCGATAATTAACAAATATGTCCTTAAGTTTCTTGAAAGAATGTTTTATCGTAAGCTTGACGAGAGGACAAGGGCCAAGCCTAACGAAAGTCTTTGGAAGATCTGGTTTGGCAATACACTTACCCTGGGATTAGTAATAGCGCCACGATATGGAAGCTTCGGCTGGGAAAATGACAAAAGTGAAATCAGAAAAACAAACTATAACTATTGGACAATTGGACACATATTAGAAACAGGATTCGTGGTACCCGAAAAAAATCAAATTCACCGATTCACGAGCCAAGAGGACCTATTAAGTTTCTACATAAATGTCCTTAACAGACTTTCAAAATCCAAATATGAAATGAATATAGGTGAAAAATATATGGAATATCTAGAAAAATCAACTGACTTAAAAAATGAGCCATTTTTAATCCCAGAATTCCGATATGCAGGCTATCAAAAAATACACAAATATCGCTTAGATTTCACAGTATTAAACCCACACACCGGAAAATTCATTGGCTTTGAAATCAGTCCTTCATCATCACATATGTCAATTGCTAAGTTAAAAGCTAAGCAACACGAAGCAAATACCGAACTGTCGCAGAAATGGGAAAAAGAAATGCACAAACGAAACGAATACTACGACGAATTCGGCATAACATGCAAAACATTTGTGGATACCGATTTATTGAATATTAATAGTTGCTTTAATCATATTTCAACAGTTCTCTCTGAAAGACAACAAGCAAAATTAAGCTTAAATGATCAATTAAAAAAGCTTAATTCTCTGTAACATTCATATAATATAAGTTACAAATCGAGCGACAAAAATCATGGCAACAAAAAAAACCAACACTATGTGCCACAATTTTTATTAAAAAATTTTTCTTGCCATTTTGACAAAAAGACAATCGGAGTTTATAACCTGTCAAAAAACATATTCCTCCCGTGCAAATCCTCTACAAGTGGCCAAGCGCAAAAAGACTATTTTTATGGAAAAGAGTCTTCCATGGAAGACTTACTAGGAAACTTAGAAAACATTGCAGGACGCATTTTCAAAAATATTATAGAAAGTGATTCACTACCAGCCTATGGAACAGACGAATACGCACATATGCACATCTTTTCAATGATTCAAGCATCAAGGACAAAATACAACGTAGAAGAGTACAATGAATTCATAAATCTACAAATAAAAAGCATCTACAAACACCATGATAGCTTTAAAGGTATTATCGATGGGATTGAATTTGGAGTAAAAGACGCGCCCTTACAAGTTCTCCAACACGCATTTGACTCAATGAGTCACACATATGATTTATATTGCAAATTGTTCGTAAATGAAACAGGCCACCCATTTGTCTTATCTGACCACCCCGCCGTAAAATACAATCAATATTTAAAATACAACAAAGTTCCAGACACGACCTGCGGATTTGCGTCATTAGGGCTACAACTAGTGCTACCAATATCGCCTCGCCATTTATTGCTATTCTATGATGAAAATGTTTATCGAGTGGGAGCCAAAAACTTCAATGAGGTAAAGCTCACTCACCGGTCTCAAATCGATATATTTAATATATTACAATATTTAAATTGCAATGAAAATATATATTTTAATGAGTTAATGAAAGAAGACTGGAACAATAACATCGTAAACAGGTATCAAAAACACCGGCGAACTGATAAAAATCAGTATGAAGAATTCAGGATTGGATTATCAGGCGAGAGGTATTTAACAAAAACAACGGGTTCAGAAATAAATGTTAAATTAGGTATACCAAACTGCACATTTACAAATCAGGCAAAATCGTTTAAAATTGATAATTCACGCGTGTATGTCAGACCGAGATTTAACAATTCTGATTTTTAAAGTCTAACAAGTTATGCCAATTATTATTAACCGATTAAGAGTTCTAAAAATTTCTCAATAAATATCATGGAAAATACGACTGCCTACGGAATTTCTCTGGATAGTGTCTATCAATACACGGTAGCAAACCTCTTGAATGAGCTGGATAAAAATGAGAATGACCCAATTATCAAAAAAGGGCTATCAGCTACGGTGCTAATAATGACATTTTCATTAGTAGAAGCCAAAATCTGGTCATCAATTAAACGACTAACTAATTCTGACAGAGACCTAAATGAAAACAAGATCACTTTTTTGTCGAATAATCGGAACTGGTTATTTGATAATAGAAAACAATTTATCAAAGATGAATACAACATTAACATCGAAGAATTAGCTGAATATAGTTCGGTTGTTCACCTGGGAAATCTCCGCAATGTTGTCGCACATGGCGGTAGCATTAACGTTGAAAGGCTTAATACCGACCAAAATTTCAAATTTTCAAAAGATTCTTTCCGTAAAGCTCTTCTCTATTATAATGCTAGCTTTCAGCCATATTTTTCTGGAAAGTCAATTATTGACGACTCAACAGTGGAAGTCATCGCCGGGCAATTCCTGACCCTTGATTTTGTTCAATTCTACTTCACTAAAATCGAAACATTTCTAAGTGCATTAGAGGTCGTTGTAACAGAAAAAATTAGCTCGCATATAAATCCCTCAGAAAGTAATGAAAACGTCAGCTAGAGCTGACAGTCAAGTTTATTGATAAACTCTTACATGATTTTTACACCAATCATCAAACACTTTTAGATCTTCCGTTTTTTCAGGAAATAGAGTTTTAACATAGGTCTTAATAATCGTTGTCGAGAATAGAAAAACGTACTGGCAAACTTCCTTTACATCATTGAAGCATCTTAGCTGATACATTTCAGCTCTATTATCTCCAGTCGATACCATCTTTCCCAGAATTGCCTCGTTGCCATGGGCTAATTTTGAATACTTAGAATAGAAAAATTGATATACGTGTTCAATGTTAAGCTCCCTTGACAAGCTCCTTAAATTTTCAGGACCGTCGTAATACGAGTACCAAGAGTCCAATTTCTTTCTCAGTCCTTTTGCCTTTCGTCTTCTCGACTCGGATTCAAAATACGCGTACGCGTCGGCATATCCCGGCAATATAAAAAGTGACTTCTTGTCTTCTATTACACCTAATATTTCACTCACTTGAACTTCACTGAGTGTTTGTTTGCGGCTCACTTTGTCAGCCGCAAATTCTTGAAGAACGGATTCTTGATACTTGATATAATCTAGAACCGACGATAGCAAATATGCGTAAGAACGCATTTTGAGATCAGCCTTACATAGGTATCCCATGTACAGGAAAATTTCAAATAACGAACGGGCAAGAATTTTTGGAGTGTCAGCACTTCCTTTCTGAATCAAAATCGCGCAAGAGTCCGTCAAGTCCGCTGCTTCTCGAAGTAACATTAAGGGAACACCCAAAAACTCCTCGTTGCCGAATGATTTCTGCTCCCAAGCTAATATCTGAGACGCGAAGTTAACCGCTTCCTCGAGGGGCCTGCAAAGATAGTTAAGAAACCCTTCGTGGGTATGATCGAGGTCTCTAATGATAAGCTCCTCATGCGGTTTGAAGAAATAGATGTCTTTGGGTTCTTGAATCATAATATAGAGATTTATATTTCTGATTGCCTTCTAAATATTGAATACATCTTTGCAGGTCACAAAATGAATTAGGACTCAACATCATTATTCATTCATAGTTATCTTTCCAGAATATTCAGTCTAATTTCCGCAGTAGCAACCTTAATTTTTTCCTTGCCGCATAGGTCAATTTGCTCAAATGACTTTTCTTTTGACACATTAGAATTGAGATCCAGAACAGACGGTATAATATGTGGAAATGGGGATAATTGGTTAGTAGGATCAAATATTGATAACGGCACAAAGGTTTGAAATGAAAAATTTTGATAGCTCAAAAGTAGCAATACTGATGGTACATTTCTATATCTCGGCCTTTTTGCTTTTAGTAACACACAGCGAATTCCGTTTAGGCGCGACTCAAACGGGAATATCGAGAACAACATACTTCCGGGGAAGATTGTATCTGAAGTCAAATCCAATAGCCACTTAAATGTGTTTTCAAACTCTATTAGACAATTTCCTGGTAGTAGAGACAAACCAATTTTAACTAAGCATCGGTAAGCATAATCTGGTATGAATGCTGGAATATTTAAGTCAAATTGAATCTCACGATTGTCGAGAGGAATCTCATCCGGAAAGTTCTCGATATTTAGCTCATTATCAGCCCCCTTGTATACCGTAATACCTTGTCTATATTTCGTCGATTTCTTACTTTTATTTTTTACCCCAGCCAAAGCGTTAAAAGGAAGCATAAAATTTGCTAATTCATTCTCTAACTTGCTGAAGTATTGGTTACAACTATCGCACTCAAATTTTGAAAAAAGGCTCTTGTTCCCCATAAAATCGGGAATCGTGTGGGCGTCCTTTTTGAATGTAACTAATGGATATTCTTTGCCGCAAAATCGACATTTGCCAGGAGTTATGTCTTCTAAATAATCTTTCTGACGCGGATTGTTGTATTCAACTTCAACCGACGATAACTGGTCATATTCCTTCCAAAGGGCATCAAGACTTGCAATAGCTCGCTCATTAATTGGAAAATTTGACTTAATATTCATAGGTTGAACTAAATCGGCTCGACGTTCAAAAATGACATCTACGCTGTAAATCGATATATACAAGTATGAAACTACGCATCATCGGTCTTAGTCTTGGACTTCCGTTCCCAACCTTCGATGGTGATTCCCTCGTGCCTTAAATAATTATATAATGTTGCCTTACTCCCAAGTTTAAGCTGCTGACGAATCTGCTCCGTTGAATATTTCTTACTAAGATACAAAGTCGCGGCCAGGCTTGCCAATTCCTTTGACTTTTTGGTGAGCCCTTTGGGTCTCCCTCCTACCCTGCCGCGGGCCCGCGCGGCTTCCATGCCCGCCAAAGTTCGCTCCATCAATATCTCCCGTTCGTTCTCTGCAAATACTGAACTGAGCATATACCAAAGCCTACCCATTTTTGTAGAAGTATCGATTCCCTCAGAAATACTGCGGAAATCAACACCCATCTCCTTCCATTCGACCATCAGCTTGATAAGTTCATATGTGGCCCGGCCTAAGCGGTCAATTCTCCAAACGACGATTACATCTCCCTTCCGAAGCTCCGAAACCATCTTGGCATACTCAGGCCGTTCCTTCGATGCACCGGACACTTTCTCATGAAAAATCTTCTCGCACCCCGCCTTGCGTAGGGCGTCGAACTGCAAGTCCTGGTTCTGTTCATTCTTCGAAACCCTTACATAACCAAAAATCATCTCAAATTACATTTTAACCCCCATGACGGCAATATACTGTAATTAGATTTCATGTACCACTAAAATGAACTCTATTTCGGCGGATTACGGAGTAAAAGTGGTCGCTTATACAAAGGTCGGCGCAGTACATAAAAACGACCGGATAATTTCAGGAGCATGAGTAATAGATTAAATTGATAATCTTATCGATCGTCTAAAAGACATTGCACCTTCCTATCAATCCGTAAAGACTACTTTTACTTATGCCCAATCGTTTGATTGGCCTTCCTACTGGTAACAAATCTTCATGTTGGAAGAGAAGCTTGCAAATCAGCCATTACACCGGCGCACAGAGTTTATGATATTCCTTACTGAAGATTCTTATTTTTAGAAAAGCATGCGGATGATCACGTGGTGCTTGGCATCCAGCATTCTGAAAAGTCATTGCGTGTCATCAACTGGCATCTCGCGTTCAAATCGATGATTGATCAAAAGACTGTCAGCGTCTATCCATTTCCAGAGCACTTAGCAACAGGTAGTTTTGGAGCTGCTCTTAGGCATCAATCAAGAAATGACTTCAACAAATTCCTTAACAACATGAATGCAAGAAAATTATCGTACCGATATCACCGCATCGGCGATCTTAGCCTATTCTACCGGGAAGCTGGCGACCCGTCGAAAGACACGATCGTAATGCTCCATGGATTTCCTTCCTCGTCGTATATGTATAGGCGACTATTGCTCGAATTATCGGACGATTATCACATTGTCGCGCCCGACTATCCCGGTTTCGGCAACAGCGATTTTCCTTCGGCAGACACTTTCACGTACACATTCACAAACATTGCCCGCATCATGGACGCGTTTCTTGAAGCGATAAATGTGTCGTCCTATGTGCTGATGATCCAGGATTACGGAGCCCCGGTCGGTTTCAGGATCGCTACAGCCCATCCTGAGCGCGTTCGCGGGATCATTGCGCAAAATGGTAATGCGTATGAAGAAGGGTTGAGTGAAGGTTTTGCCGACTCCCGGGTTTTCTGGAAAAATAGGACCCCCGAAACCGAGCAGCCAATGCGGGCGCTTTTAACTTTGGAAAGTATCAAATGGCAGTACACGTTTGGCGCAAAAAATCCGGAAAACATCAGTCCGGATTCGTGGGACCTCGACTTTGCAAAAATATCCCGTCCGGGAAACGACCTGGCCCAGCTGGATTTGCTGTTCGATTATCAGACCAATATCGCTCTGTACCCGGTGTGGCAGCAGTACCTACGTGACAATCAGCCTCCCATGCTCATTACCTGGGGTGTCAACGACCCTTTTTTCCCGGAGGTGGGGGCAAAAGCATACCTTAGGGACGTGAAGGATGCGGAATACCATGCCTATCAAACAGGGCATTTCGCGCTCGAAGAAGAGGGAGCGGATATTTCGGAAAAGATCAGGGCGTTCATGAAACGCATTGCATAGCCCCCCGGTTTAAAGCCCATGTCAGATCAGGACATGGGCTTTTGGTTTTATAGGGTCCGGAATATCGGATATTCCAAGCGCTTGCAGCAAGTCGATTTCAATTTCTCGGCAGATATATAACATGGGAACATCGGTATGCAGGCCGTCGAAGGGGTTCTCTGAATAATCGCCGATCATTTCCATGGCCACAAATATCCATCCGATGATCACGCCGACGGGGATCGAAAACCAGACGCCCACACTCCCTAATTTGCTAAGTTCACCTACAATGCCGAAGGGCAGCATGAAAATGAACACACAAACGAATATGAAGCTGAACGTGGCATACTTTCGCGGGAAAGGGGATTGTTTGATCCGCTCCATCCTTCCCTGGCTTTCGTTGAAACTCCGGATACTACACTGGAATTCCATCTGCTGCACCATGTTGATCGACTTGCTTTCGAACAGTTGCTGAATAACCTGCGTCTGTAAATTCAGGAGTTGCAGGGCTTTGTTTTTATAGTCCTTCAACATCAGACATTCCTCTGTTAGCAAGTATTGCTCAATTGCTATACTATCGAGTTCCTGCTGAAAACGCTTGTTGAGTTTGTCGCGCCGGTGGCTGGTATAACCTTTTCCCCAGAACCCTTCCAGGCTAACGTGATCCCACTCCGGCGGTTCGAGCATTTGTTGTCGGAGCTGGTACAAATAGGCAATGTGCCGCAATACGATCTGCCGCCTGTCATCCGAACGTTCGCTGCTATCCGGCTCGCCCGACTTGTAATTCAACACCATTGTTACCAACATTCTGCTCGCAATGGCGATTTCTCCCCATAGTTTTCTCGCTTCCCAAAGCCTTTCATACGACTGGTTGTTTTTAAAACCGACATAAAATGCCACCGCCGTTCCGATCAGGGGCAGTGGGAACCAGGGAAATGCATTGATTTCCCAATCGGTGTACTGATGCATGAGCGTGACCGACGATACCCAGGCCGTGAGCCACAACAAATGGTGGCCGGTAAATTCATACAGTGCGGTAATCGAAAGTTTTTTGGGAACGGTCATAGGAAGGTCGTTAGGGTTAAATTTCAATAATCAGGAAATGGGCTTGGGGTTTTCCGCACCCGCCAGACCTTTCCTGATCCGGCTCAGCGATTGGGGCGTGACCTTCAGATAGGTGGCGATGAAGTAGTTAGAAAACATATCGAGCAGGTATGACTCGTCTTTCAGGAACATTTGGTAACGCTCGGTAGCAGAGGCGGTTAGCAGGCAGGCGATCCGGTCATAGGCAATGACCAGGCTTTTTTCATGCAGCTTTCTCAGCCATACCCCAAAGCTCCCGGACTGGCTCAGCAGCAAATCTATCGCTTCATTCGAAATCCTGACAGCCGTGATGTCGGTCAGTGCCTGAATGGACATTCTCGACGGGACACCGGATAAAAAGCTCCGGTAATCCACCGCGAACAGGTGCTTTACCGGCGCATCCGGACGATTATAATGGAAAAACCACGTCGTGCTCTTTCCATTATAATCTGTAAAGTATGAAATGGCTTTTCCTTCATGGATAAAGTAAATATCCTTGCATACCTCTCCCGCATTAAGCAGCAACGCGCCATTCTCGATTTTGACCGGCCTGGCATTCGCCGCGATCAGCGCCGCGGTATGCTCGTCCAGCTCGATGTCCTTGCCCAGCAGATCCAAAAGTGGTTGTACAAATGCAGGCATATATCCGGAACTGCGTTATTTAGCTTCAACCGCTTTGAGAATCACCTCCGCTACTTTTGCCGGCTGCGACAGCATTGCCACGTGGCTCGCAGGCAAATGGAACACAGTAGCCTTAATTTTCGCCGCCATATCGGCTTCCAGTTTGGGGGAAATGACCTGGTCGAGATCGGAGACGATGTAGAAACTTGGCTTACGCTTCCAGGCCGGGTTGGAGATTTTGGCTTCCAGTGTACTTACATGAAAACGTCCCTGCCCCGCGGCAAGTACCAGCGCGTCCTGTCTGGGCAGGTCCTGGGCGAAATGTTTCACGATCGTCTCGTCTTTGAGGCGGATATACCCGTCCGAAACGACCGGATCGGCAAATCCAGGCACATTGGGTATTTTTCTCGTTTCATAGGCATCCTTACTTATGCTGCCCAGGCTCTCGCCCTCGTCCGGAGCGTATGCGGCTACATACACGAGCGACTTTACTTTCTCGCTGTTTCCGGCCTGCGTAATCACGGCGCCGCCCCATGAATGCCCTACGAGCACAACGCTGCCGCTTACTTCGGAAATAGCGCGGTTTACGAACGCAACATCGTCATCCAGCGATGTCAGCGGGTTTTGTACGGCAATGGTTTGATAGCCTTTTTTCTGCAAAATGGGGATTACCTTGTTCCAGCTGGAACCGTCGGCAAATGCGCCGTGGACGAGGATAATAGTGGGTTTCACATCGGCCGCAGGCTGGTCTTTGCCGGGCCCGGCAATGGCGCTCAACGAAAGATTTGCGCAAAGAAATGCTGTACTGGCCGCATAGGCCAGCATGGGTCTGATCACCTTCATAGGTAGGATTATTGGTTAAAAAGAAATTATGGAAGAACTGTAAAGTGTATACGTAACCTGATCATCAATGACCTTTTGGCCGGAACAGAGCTTACTCAATCGGGCAGGAACGCCTGTAATCGGTGAAGTTGCAGCCGCATCCGACTTTGAAAAACTTGCTGAAATGCGCCGTATCCTCGAAGCCCAGCTTGTAGGCCACGGCTTTCATACTGATGTTTTGGATAAGCGCCATTCGTTTGGCCTGGATCAGCAGGCGTTTCCGGATGTTGGCGCTGGCCGTCAGCCCGGTTTCTTCCTTGATGATCTGGTTGAGGTAATTGGGCGTAACGGCCAGTTCGTCGGCATACTGGCTTACCTTTTTATTGACGTGGTATTTCCGTTCGAGCAGGTCGAAGAACCTTTTGGTCAATGTGGTCACCTCAGACCGTGAAGAGGAACTGAAATGAATGGATTTCTGCCTGATCAGGTAAATCAGCACAATCCTGAGATACCCGGAAAGCACCTCTGTTTTCTGGCTGTGGGTACTCAAAAGCTCCGATTGCATGCACTGAATGGCGCTCATGATGCTGCCCGAGGTCATTGCATCGACCTGGAAAAGTCTGGATGTGCAATAAGATAGGCTGGGATAAGTGGAGTTGTGGTCCCTCGGAATTACCCCGGCAGGGAAGCGGATCACGATGCCTTCCGGGTCCGATAGCGACCGGAAATAAAAGGCCTGTCCGGGCGCCTGGAAAAATATCATCCCCGCGGAGACTTCGAACGTTTCCAGGTCGACCATCGCGTGGAACTGCCCTTTCGTGAGCCAGATCATCTCGATCGAATGGTCTTTTCGCGCGGCGCGGGAGGAGAAATAATCGGAGGCAAGGGTACTAATTTCAAACAGATCACCGGCATAGGCGGCATTTGGGAACGGTTTAGGGGCAGAGTTCAGGGGCGCTGAATAGTCTTTCATAACCTTGTTGTTTAGAGATTGGGATTCAGGATAACCGATCGTTTCCGGCTCAACTTCTTTCATTCAGCCAGCGCATAATGTCTTTGACGATCAAGCTGTTGTATTTGTCGTTGAGCAAGTCGTGGTAGTAGCCTTCGTATAAATTCAGCTGCTTGTCGGTGGAAGAAGCGTGGTCGAGGAAGTATTTGCTTCCCTCCGGACTCGTAGCCTTGTCGGCCGTTCCGTGCAGGATTAGCAGCGGTAGTGTGATGGCCGACATTTCCTTTTGCAAATGCTCGCCTGCCAGCAACAGCTGCTGCATGGTACGGGTTGGTTGCTTCTCGTTCAGGATCAGCGGGTCTTCATTCATCTTAGCTACCACCAACTGATCGCGGGAGAAATCGCTGTTGTTCAATTTCACGAGCCTGGCCCGTGGAATGAGCTTGCCAAGCCACTTCATAAGCTCCAATGCCAGCTTTGGTACCGGAAGTTGAAAAGCGAAACTTTCGGAAATCAGCCCGGCCAACTCGCCCTGATGACGCAATGCATACACCGCGGAAAAGACCCCTCCCGCGCTGTGCCCGAGCAGGAATACGGGCGTGGCCGGATGTTCGCGTTGAACAACTTTGACCAGCCCGTCGATATCGGCGATCACGTCGACGTAAGCGGAAATGTAGTACCGCTCACCTTCCGATTCGCCCCGGCCTTGCAAGTCCAGCGCATAGCATTCGTAACCAGCTTCGAGCAATTTTTCCGCAAATATCTGATAGTAACCGCTATGCGAGTTCAACCCGTGAACAATGACTACGATCCCTTTGGGTTTGCCGTCGAAGATCCAGTTTCGGTAAAAGATATTGTGCCCGCTTTCATTTCTGAAAATCGAAGTCGTTGGTTTTGACTGCATGAAGGTGGTGAGTTTGATAACGCCTTACTTTTACAGTCTCTGTTACCAAACGTATGCCTACATACGCGAAATAGTTTTTAATGTAAAAATTTATATATAATTATTTGAAAATCAGTCATTTAAAATATTAAACCATAGATAAATCGACAGAACTTTTCCCTTTGCACTCCAAAAAAATTGGAGTATCGGCCCTGTTGTCCAAAATAAATGGAGGGACAGGCTTACAGCTTTTTGATAAAGTCCTCCCGTTTGATGCCCAGCCTGGCCATTCTTGCTTCGAGCGTGGTAGGTTTGATATTCAGCATTTCGGCGGCCCCTTGTGCGCCCCGGATGATGCCGTTGGCCTTGATGAGAATGGACGTAATGTAGTCCCGTTCGGTTTCGTTCTGGATATGCTTTACATCGCCCAGCGTTTCAATGGTCGGTTTCCCGGATGATGGCGGCGAGCCGCCCGGCAATGCGCGTTTGAGTTCAAGCGTGGTATTTCCGTTGTTGAGGATCACGGTCTGCTCGATCACATTCACCAGTTCACGAATATTGCCCGGCCAGTCGTAGCCCTGCATTTCCTGCAGCATCACTTCCCCGATCCCATGAAACGCCTTTCCGAACTCCTTGCAAAACTTGTCGGCAAAATACGTGGCCAATGCCTCGATATCGCTTTTCCGCTCCCGTAATGCGGGCAAGGAAATGGGGAAAGCGCTGAGGCGATAGTAGAGGTCCAGCCGGAAGGTGCCGTTGGCTACCTCCTTTTCCAGGTTGCGGTTGGTAGCTGCAACGATCCGTACGTTCACTTTTTTGGTAGCGCTGCTGCCTACATATTCGAATTCCTTTTCCTGCAAAATACGAAGCAGTTTTACCTGCATTTCCAGAGGGAGCTCACCGATCTCGTCCAGGAAAATAGTCCCGCCATCCGCCTGCTCGAACTTACCCTTTCTTTTCTCGCTGGCGCCGGTAAATGCGCCTTTTTCATGACCAAACAGCTCCGATTCAATCAGTTGCGCCGGGATAGCGGCGCAATTCACTTTCACAAACGGCTTATCTTTTCTCGGAGAAAGCGCGTGAATGGATAATGCGATATTCTCCTTGCCCGTACCGCTTTCTCCCAGTATCAGCACCGAGGTGTTGTACGGCGCAACCTGCATGGTCTGGTCCAGGGCGGTCAGCAAAAACGGGTGCCTGCCGACAATGCCTTTGAATCCGGGCGCAAAAGCTTCATTTGCCGGCGTAGCAGAGGCGTTAATGCGCGGTTTTAGCGCAGCCACCAGGTTACCGGCGGCCGGCGCGCCGGCCATGTATGTCCCAACCCGTTCCAGCAATGTAATGTGCTGCTTGTGGTACACACCTTCCCGGCGACTCAAAAGGAAGTAATTCGCCTGCGAATCCCTACCCGCGGCAACCGGGAAAGCCAGGTAGGAATGCAACTTGAAAGAGTCCAGGTATAATTCGGGCAAGGATGCGGCATGGCTATCAGGCATCGGCGAGCCGCTGTTGTAAATCGCAGGATCTGTCATAGGCGCACTGCTATCCATTGCCACGGTGATGACCGCCCCTTTCAAGCCGGAAACAGTAATCAGTTGCTGCTTGCCTATCACCTGATATTCATCGAAACCGACGCGTAGATAAGCCAAATGCTCGGAATTTGCCGCATTACCCGGCCATCTCGCGCAAGCGATCAGGTCGAACGGGATATGCGGCTGCAACAGCCTCGCCGTTTTTAATAATTTTTCTGCGGTGTCAATGGCGGTACCGTGTAGTTCCTTCAACTGATTTTCCAGTAACCCCTCCTGCTTCAATCTCGACTCGACCACGTGCTTGTGCCGGTACAATGCGATGTCGATCGCAACGAGCAAGTCCCGCTTCCTGAACGGTTTCACAATAAATCCGTATGGGTCGGTCCGTTTGGCTTCTTCCAATGTCTCCTGGTCGGAGTTGGCGGATATGTACACAAATGCGAGGCTTTCCGCACGCAGCTTTCTGGCGACGTCGATCCCCGACCTTTTCCCGTCAAGCCTGATATCCAGCAGGACGAGATCTGGCCGGACGCTTAGCAAAAGCGCATCGGCTTCCTCGGCCGACGCCGCCACGCCGCATACCTCATAGCCAGCCTGCGTTAAAATGATCCTTAAATCATTGGCCACAATGAACTCGTCCTCCACAATGAGCATTTTATATCGCATACGACGCCTGCATTAAATTAAGATGTAGTTCCAAATAAAAGGGCAAAATGCATTTTTTCAAAATGACCCAATGGCCCGCATGGGCTAACGAACTGTCTGAAAACGCAAAAAAGCGGCGATAAATCGCCGCTGTAACCGGGTATGTCCACCGGAGCCGTCATTCCAGAGCACTTGCCGGCAATGTCATTGCACTTTCCGTCCCAGGAAATCCCTGATCTTATCCGTAATCTCCTCCCCCACGCTTTCCAGCGCAAAATGGCCCGCATCGAACAAATGATATTCCAGGTCTTTGACATCCCGCTTGTAAGCTTCCGCGCCGCCTACGGGGAAGATGTAATCATTTTTGCCATAGACGATCAGCATGGGCGGGTTGCTTTCACGCAGGTATTGCTGCCATTTCGGGTATAGGACCACGTTGGTTTGATAATCATAAAACATATCCAGCTGGATCTGGCCGTTTTCCTCGCGTTCCAAATGCCGCAAATCCACTTCCCAGTTGTCGGGGCTTACCACAACCGGATCGGGCACGCCGTGGGTATACTGCCATTTCAAACCATCGGGCGAGTGAAATTCCCTCAATTTATCTTCCGAAACTTTGTCATTGCGGTCTATCCAATATGCTTTAATGGGGTCCCAGAAAGTTTCCAGCCCTTCTTCATAGGCGCAGCCATTCTGAACGATGAGCGTTTGGATGCGATCCGGGTTGCCCGAGGCGATCCTCCAACCCACTGGTGCGCCGTAATCCATCAGGTACAGGCTGAATTTGCTGATACCCAGCTCGTCGAGCAATCCCTGTACGATCTTCGAATAGTTCTCGAATGTATAGGAGAATTCAGCGATCGGCGGCTGCTCACTCCTTCCATAGCCCGGGTAATCGGGGGCGATCAGGCGGAAGCGGTCGGACAGATTGGTGATCAGGTTCCGGAACATATGCGACGATGACGGGTAGCCGTGCAGCAGCACCAGGACCGGCGCATCCTGCGGGCCAGCCTCACGGTAAAAGATATTCACGCCATTGATCTTGATGTACTGATGTTTGGTCTTCATTGTGATTGATTGATTATTGGTGAGGTAAAAATTAGCTGTGAGGGCCTGCGCGCCGGGTGGATTAAGGTTTTCCTCGTTCCACAATGTATCGCCGCACTCGTCGCTGGCGAATTGCGCGTCGCTGAACTGGTCAATCGGGTTCATAATTTTAAATGGTTAAAAAGGTTCGTGAAATGAAGGGTAAAATGACAGGCGGGAAGTTTGTTGGACAAAATTAGGCAGGTGGCAAAGCATAGCCAATGTGTGTAATACCGGCCTTGCTGTACCTATCGCAGGTACTCAATATTTAATGGCAGCGGTGAAACCCGCCATGTAAATCGGCTTGCCGAGGCCCGCCTGTTGGAGGAACGTTCCCGTATCGAACCAGGTGAATTCCAGTTTCAGGTCCAGGAAGCGGTTCGGCTCGATGCCAATGTCGGTACCAAGCTGCCTGCCAATAGATTTAGAGTTGATACCCAGTCCATTGTGAATCAATGCGCCATTGACTGCATATAACCCGTCATGCCGGCTCACTCGCCAGAATACGTCGTAATCGACCGACCAGGTAATGTGCCGGGCCAGCCCGACCTGAAAATAGGGATGAAGATCTGCCAGGTTGTAAGGGCCGATAAGCGACGCCAGGCCAAAGTAGGCGCCTCTCGGATATAAGGGATTGAACGTATTGAGCAATCCGTCGCCGTGCCGCCTGTCCCCGCTCACGAGCTCCGATTTCATACCCAAAACAGGTGTTAACCGATTGATATTTAACCGATAGGATGCATTCATCGACACAGTCCAGGCACGGATTCGTGCGGCGGCGATGCGCCCGAACTGGTACACCCCTTCAAAGTCGGCCGAGACGCGGTTTTTGTTTTTCCAGATCCGGGTGCCCATGGAATGCCTCTGCTCGCGGCCTGAAACGTCGGTAAAAGTGCCATCTTTGCGCACGCCCAGGTAATAAAGATCCAACCTCGGAAACCTGCTGATAGGTGGAATTACAATGTAGCTGCCCCAAAGCCGGCTGGAACCATCCCAGAAGCGCTCGTCGAAAATATGCTTCCGCGCATTTACATAAGTGGAATAAAATGCATCGGCCCGGAAATACTCCCGCGTGAATACGAGCCTGGCCGCATCAAACGCCTGACGACTGTTCGGGCCCTCGCGCACGGAAATCAGGCGCTGCGAACCGTAGCTGAGCTCCTGTCTTCCGATCCGTAAGAGCAACTGTTTGTTCTTTTTGGCAGACAAATCAATGTCCATCATCAGCTGGTGGATATCCAGCGGGTTTTCGTCTACCGGGCTGGCGGCGGCGCTCATTCCGGCTGCCATACTGCTTTGCAATTGCGTAAAAAATCGCACACGCCCGCCTAGGTGGAGGTCTGCGTGGGTAAGGAACCGGCTGAAGACAAACCCGTCCGGGTCGTTCGGTTCGGCGCCCCAGCCCGGATTTTTATACCAAAAGTACTGGTAGCGCACCTCGCCGCCCACGGACACATACGAGCGCGTGCGCCTCAATGGTAAATGCTTCATCCTGTGGTACAATCCTGCGGAAGAGTCCGCTACAAGGCTGCTGTAATCCTCTTCATACCGCAGCGTTTTGAACCCGGTTTCCTGCCCGTAACAAAACCCTGGCCCCAGGATGAGGATCGTCACCAGGAGCCAGGCCTTGCGGCGCCATTTATTCAGCCTGATAGCCGCCATAATGCTTAACCGGGCTCCATTCAGGGATGACGGGCAGCTTTGGCGGCCCTATGGAGGTAAATGGTTCGTCTGCCCAGACGATTTTCCCGTCCAGGATCGTCAGATGGGAAGTAATGGCATCGATCTGCTCCTCGGGTATCGAAAAGTAATCCTGGCTGAGCAGCACAATGTCCGCCTCGGCTCCTGGCCGGATTATGCCTTTTAATTCCTCTTTCAGGAGGGCATAACCACCGGAGGTCAATAAACGTAATGCCGTAAAGCGATCGATGATATTGTCCTTATCCGTGACTTGAATGCCGCCGATCGTTTTACCGGTGACCAGCCATCGCAAGGCAACCCAGGGGTTGTACGACGCGACGCGGGTTCCGTCCGTACCCAAGCCAACGGACAGGCCCAATTCCAGCATTTTCTTTACCGGCGGCGCTGCCGACGCTGCTTTCTTCCCGTAGCGTTTTACAAACAGCTCACCCTGGTAGGCCATACGGTGCTGGATCGCGATACCGCCTCCTAATGCCTTGATCCGCCGCATATTCGCTTTGCTGATCGTCTCGGCGTGATCGAAGAACCAGGGAATACCTTCGATAGGAACTTGCTTGCTCGCCTGTTCGATCACATCCAGGTCTTTTGAAATGCTTTCATCGTAGGTTGCGTGGAGCCGGAAGGGCCATTTGTTTTTCAGCAACAGTTCAATCACCGGGGCGAGCTGACCCGGCATGGTATGCGGCAGGTCCGGACGCGGGAAAAGGAAATTCTCGAAATCAGCCGCTTCCGCCACCAGGTTTTCACCCCCGCCGGCGACGCCATAGCCTGTTCCGCTTGCATGGGCCGAATGCCCATCCCCTACGTCGGCCATACCGATCCAGCGTGTGTAGTCGGCCAGCTCCGTACCCTTCTTTTGTGCGAAAAGGTAATGCGGAAGCCGCACGGTGAGCAGCCCTTTCCGGTGCAGCGAATCGGTGATCGCATAGTCGTCCGGAAAATTCTGAAACCCGCCGCCGGCATCCATGACCGCCGTAACGCCCAGCCGGTTGAGTTCCGACATAAACTGAATGGTCGAATTGATCTTCTCTTCGGCGGTGAGCTCAGGGAGTTTGGCCAACGTCGAATACAGGATGAATGCATTCGGCTCGGCTACGAGTAAGCCCGTCGGGTTACCGTTTTCGTCCTTTTCAATCAGGCCGGCCTGCGGATTGGGCGTCTCCGCGCCGATGTCCAGGGCCGCTAGTGCGGCTTTATTGAGCCATGCCTTTCCGTAGAGGTACAAAATAAAGGTCGGAACTTTACCGGTCGCGTCGTTGATTTCAGCCAGGGTCGGCAGTCGCTTTTCCGCAAACTGGTACTCGTTCCAGCCGCCCACCACCCGCACCCATTGGCCCGGCGGTGTGCGCTGCGCCTGCTCGCGGAGCATTTCAATGGCCCTTTTTAGCGTTTTCACGCCGTCCCATCGCAATTCCGCATTATAAAACCGCCCTCCGCGGATGACGTGCAAGTGGCTGTCGAACAATCCGGGAATTACCGTCCGGCCGCCGGCGTCGATGACCCTGGTATTTTTTGCTTTCGTTTTAAGCACCTGAGCATGGGTCCCGACAGCCAGTATTTTCCCCGAAGCAATGGCCACCGACTGGGCCGTTTGCCCGTCGGCCGCCATCGTGTATACCTTTGCATTGACGACGATCAGGTCTGCCCGGTTTTGCCCGAAGCTGCACGTAGTGGATCCTAGGAGGCAAATGGCGATGATTCTGAAAGACCACATCCCGATCAATGCTTGATCATCTCCCTCGAATACTGGATTCCGATGCCGTAAGCACCGCCGTAATCGCGGAACAGGTCGGTCACCGCATTGTAGGTAGCGCTCCGGCCCCAGTCGCGTTGCAGTTCGAGTACGTATTGCATGGAGGTCATGGTCGTGGCGCCTGCCTTGATCATGCGGTGAACGGCCATCTGGTGTGCTTCGTCGCTCGCGTCACCGCAGGCATCGGTGATCACGTACACCTGGTAACCGTCCTGGATAGCCGAAAGCACCGGCCCTACGATACAAACACTCGTCCAGAGCCCGGCAAAAACGATTTTCTTTTTACCCTTTGCCACAATGGCCTTGTAGGTAGGGGCATCTTCCCACGGATTCATGGTCGTCCGGTCGAGGTAGCCGGATGATGCCGGAGGATAAGCCGCCAGCAGCTCTGGAAAAACGGGACCGCTAAAACTTTTCTCGGCAACGGTGGTGATTACGGTGGGTACCTTAAAAATTTTAGAACCGCCCGCAATGAGCGCAACGTTGGTCCTCAATTGTTCGATGGTAATGTTTTTGACGGGAAAGGCCATTTGGCTCTCGTGGTCGACCAGTACCAGCGCATGGTCATCCGGGGTAAGCAGTGACGCTGCCGGCTTTTGCGCAAACGTGTTGAAGCAGATACCCGCGGTGAATGCAAACAAAAAGGCGATCTGTTTTTTCATTGTTTCGATAATAAGTGTTTGAAAAATTGCTTGGGACAAAAATCCCGCTGTCGCCCGCCATTTTCAATGTTCCAATCCCGGAAGGTGATGTATACGTTGTATGGGATGGCGGGTTCAATGCATTTTGAGAGGTTCCGCAGAAATTACCCTATGTGAATGCTTGCCAAAACCACGGCCCCGATCTTCGCGCAAAAAAGATTAAGTCCGTTATGAAGTACATCCGAAAAAGCTTGAAAATTATCTGGGTTTTACCCCTTCTGTTCTCACCCCTCTACGCACAGCAGGTGCATGTAATCCGAGCAGCGGACGGCATTCCGATGCATGTTCGCGAATACGGCCAGGGCAAGCCCGTCATACTGCTCGCTGGCGGCCCTGGATTTAATGCCGCTTACCTTGAACCCATCTGGAAAGCATTGCCGCAGTACCGGTTCGTCGTTCCCGACCAGCGGGGAACCGGCTCGTCCATCGTTGGAAAATTAGATTCGAGTGTGATTAATGTAAACCGGTACGTGGAAGACCTCGAACTGATGCGAAAACAATTGCATATCGACAAGCTCATCCTGGCCGGGCATTCCTGGGGCGGTATGCTCGCGCTGGCTTACGCGGCCAGGTACCCGAGCAACGTCGACAGGCTGGTGCTGTTGGGGCCGGGCGGCATTACGCAAAAATTTTTCCAATATTTCAAAAGCAATATCCGGGTGCGCCTGCACGAGGAGGACGTGGCCGAATCGAAAGCGGCCCATAATTTCGCGCTCAGCCTGAAAGCCATCTGGCCGGGTTACTTCTACAACCGCGATAAAGCGCTGGCTACGAAGGCGCTGGTCGATACCAACCTGGCCAATTACCAGTCGGCAAAGGTCAACTCGCTGGCACTGAGCGATTACAAAAAGACGGAAAGCATGCGCGTTGCAAGCCTGCGGAAGTTTACCCGGCCGGTGTACATCATTCAGGGACGTCAGGACCCGGTGGGCGAATCCACCGTTTACGAAACCCAAAGCATTATCCCGCAAACGGAAATATTATTCATTGAAAACTGCGGGCACCTGCCCTGGCTGGAAAGCGAAGCCGCGGCGACTCAATTCTTCGATCTGCTGAAAGGTTCGCTGAAATAGGGGCTATCCGGTTTCGAGCAAGCCGTCAGCATTGCAAAAGTGCCGTTCACGATGTCATTTACCGCCATTCAGGAACCTGACCGTCACGTGGACGCCACTTTTGTTCCCTATATTGAAAACACCGTTGAGCTGCTTGGTGAGCCCCGCTATCAGTTGCAGGCCGAGCGAGTTCTGCCGGTTTATATCCATTCCGGGCGGCAATCCCACACCGTTATCGGAGACTTCGAGCAGCAGGTGCTCGGGGCCGTCGTGTTTAAATGCAATGCTGATCGTCCCTTTTTTCCCGTTCACGAATGCGTACTTAAATGCATTGACGACACTTTCCGTTAAAATCAAACCCAATGGAACAGCCTGCGAAACATCCAGGTCTATTGTTTCAAGGTGCTGTTCGAGCATGATCCGCTTCCTGTCGTCAAAACTCTCGCGCAGGTACGCGATCAGGTCGTTGATATACTCGGTCATGCCGACCATGGATGAGGTTTCATCGCGATACAGCTTCTGGTGCAGGAGCGACATCGCGTGTACCCGCCTGAGACTATCCTTCAATGCCAGCCGGGCGGAATCGTCCTGCAAGTATACCGACTGCGAATGCAGCAAGCTGATCACCGTATGCAGGTTATTCTTCACGCGGTCGTGCAGCTCGGTGATCAGCCATTCCTTTTCTTTGAGCAGCTTATCCTGCGCGTGGTTGAGTGTTTCCAGAAATGTATTTTTCTGGTCTAGTTCGCGCTGGTTCGCTTCCAGCTGGTGATTGGCCCGCCGCTTCATCAGATAACGGTTCAACAAAAGCAGCAATATAATGGTGGTCAGCAGCAAACCGGCGATCGTGATGTTCCGCGCCCGGTGCGCCTGTTCGGTTTTAATGCGTTCAAGCTGGTTCTGACTGTTCAGGAGCTTAATGCTTTTGTCCTTTTTTTCCAGTTCGTACTTCACCAGCAGTTCCTCGGCCCTTTTTCGCTGTTCGTAGCCAAATATCGAATCCATCGACTCGTAGCTCAGGGTCTGGTTCCGGATCGCATCCAGGTACCGCCCTTCCATCGAATCGATCTTGTATAAATTATAGTAGTAATTTTCTTTGGTGTACACATCAAATGTGGAGGCGAAATCATTCCCTTTCGAAAGCAGGCGTCGCGCCTTTTCCGTTTTGCCGATGGTCCGGTAAAACTTTGAAATGCCGAGAAATGCGGCGGGAAACTCGTCATAAATATGCTCGGTGGGAAACTTGTCGGCCATGGCCAGAAACGTCTGGTATTCCGATTTCGCCTTTTCAAAGTCTCTTACATTTTCATAGCTCATTCCCAGCAGCAGCGCGAAATGCATTTGCTCGAAATACGATGAAGGCGGGTAGGTGCGGTATGTTTCGCCCAGCATTTCCAGGGCCTCTCTGGCTTTGCCGGTACGATTGAGCATGCCCACCTTCCCGATCACCGACCGGTACCAGAATAGCCGGGTGTCCGACGTGAGTTCGGAGAGGGCCTTGTCGTACCAGCGCATTGCCTCGTTGTATCTGTACAAGCGTTCGTAAATCATTCCCCGGCGCGTGTAGAAGAAGGGAATGAAGGTGGAGTCGGACTTGGATGCAAGGCAGGCGAAGCTTTTGTTGGAGTAAAACAATGCATTGGTAAGCGCGCCTTTCCGGTAGTTCAGCCAGGATAGCGCGTCGAAGGGATACTGCTGGTGGTGAAAATTCAGCTCGGCTTGCAGCTTCACGATTTCGCGGAGGAGCACTTCCGCGGCGTCGTATCGCCTGGCTACGAAATTCTCGATATTGATCAGCGACAGCGCGTCAATTTCTCTATCGACTTTTTTATTGGACTTATAAATGGAAAGCGCCTTTTCGAACCGGGCAAGCCGCTCGGGATCACCGTAATGCAGTACTTCTCCCGCGCTCATCAGCGCCCTCGCGTGCGCCAATGCATTCCCGGATCGTTCGGCCAATGCTTCCGCTATGCCGAACAGTTTCCGGCTTTCGTCATGGTACCCGTATTGGTCGGCTAAATGTGCTTTGAGCAGGATATTTTCGAATTTCCATGGTCCGGGGGCCTTCTCACTCAGGCGCATGGCTTCGTCGATATACAAACGTGCTGCATTCAGGTCGGCCGGTTCGGTACCTGGTTTGAAGATGAAATAACTGCCCAGTTCGGTGAGCAGCCGGAGCCGTTCCGCTCCCCGGAGCGTTGTGAGAAGTGCCCTGGCGTCCTTGATATTCCCGGTATTGACCAGCCGGGTGCCTGCATGCTCCCGGCCCTCGTGATAGCCCTCGTTGTAAGGCAGCAGGTAGCTCAGGCCGTACACATTGCAGGGAATGCGGATCGCGGAGTCCATATCGATTTGCCCCTGACTGATCGTATGGATATATTGCGCGGTAATGCGGACCAGCAGGCGTTGCCTTGGGAGATCGTCGTAACCCGTGCGATCCTGGGCGGTGGCCTGCGCGCAGATGGTAAGCAGAAAAACGCACAGCCATGCAGAGCCACGAAATCTTTTTACAGAAATCCAGAGGCAAAGGTGCTGTAAATGAGTAGCATAATACATGGATTGCTTTTAGCTATCAGTCGACATTGATTGATTTGGCGTAAATCTATCAAGTAAAACCGGTCCTTTCATGCGCATTACCCGACCCGGTTGGCAACAGTACATCACTTGCGATAATGGATACATCAAATGCCCTGGCGGAGTGTTTTTTATCTGCCATTTTTCCACTAACATTATCTTCACAAAACCGATAGAATAAGAAGCACCCCTAATAACAGGATGATAAGCAGGATAATTTTCACGGCAGACCTTCTATTGACCATCGTGGGCTTGGGAATCTGCCAGCCTACCACGAGCAGCCTCTCGATCAAAAAGTATCAGTCATCGGGTTTGAATGCGCGCTACCTTCGCCTTCAAAAAACGGGGGAGGACACTGCGAGGGTCAATTTGCTTTTGGAGATCAGCAGTATCTGCCATCGGAAGCAAACGCTGACATCGCCCGACAGCGCCATCATGTTCGCGCGGCAGGCCGCCGTACTCAGCAAACGACTCCGCTATACCGACGGCTACTGCGAGGCGATTTTCCTGATATGCAAATCATACCTTCGCAAGGACAACCTCCCTGCTGCGGAGCGTATGCTGAATGAGGCGAACGGAGAGCTTTACGTGAAGCTCCTGCTGGCGCTCAGCGAATATTGTATGGACAAAGGCAGCCCGGGCTCCGATAAAATGCAAAAGGCTGTACGCTATGGGACACTGGCAAACCGGATGAGTACCAACCTGAAATCCAGGCACTGGATGACGGAAAGCGCGATCGTGATGGCCAAATACCATTTCCGCACGGGACAGATGACGCTAGGGAGGAACCGCTTTTACGATGTGATCAGCTATTACAAACAAATTCACGACAAGGCGGGCGAAGCGCATTGGTGGCAGGAGCTGGGCCGGTACATTCCCGATACCGACAGTACCTATGCCATAGAAATCAACAGCTTGCAGCGCGCGCGCGCCCTTTACAAACAACTCGGAAATTCCAGAGGGCAGGCGGAGTGCCTGGATAATGAGGCATACCTCCATGTGGCCCACGGAAGGCTCGACCTCGCCGAAAGGGCCGGTATCGAGGAATTGAATGTTTTGAAATCAGCCGGTCTTGATCAAAAGTTACCCTCCTGCTATCAACGGCTATCTAAAACCATGCTGAAAAAGAAAGATCACGACAGGGCTTTGGAATATGCGCTGCTGGGGATGGAAAGCGTGAAGGCACTGAAAGACAGCACCCAGCTGATGAAAACCTACGAGCTGATCGGGGACCTGCAACGCACGATTGGTAATCCCGCGGAAAGTGTCCGGTATTACAAACTAGCGTTGTCGACCATCACTCAGTCGCCGGACCTGGCGCATAACCTCCTGAGAAGAATGACACAGGTGCAAATCGGGATGAACCGGCCGGCGGAAGCATTGGCATCCATTCAATGGTTGGTTAAATGGAGGGGCGCACCTCAAACAAATGCCGATAAACAGCTTTTTGCGCTGATGATAGCCGACAGCTACGCCGGAATGGGCAAAATGGCTTCCGCAGAGCGCTATTATGCAGAAGTCGCCCGACTGAATGACCTAATCCAGTTAACGCCAAATTTCCATTGGTATACCTTTACCAATGTGGCGGGGGCGGAGGCCTACCTGGCAGTGGCCAGATTTTACGCCCGCCAGCAACACTACGATAAATCCAACCGGTACTTGGCCGCTGCATTACGATCTGGCAACCTCACGCCCGACATGGAAAGGGAATCAAGATACATGCGCTATCGCAATGATTCCATTGCCGGAATTTTGCCGGTATCGACCGCTAATTTCCAGCGGTATGTCTTCCTGAATGATTCCATTGACCGCGTTACCAAGGACGAACAACTGGAATTGCTGAAAGCCAATTTCAAATCGGCTCAGCGCGAAAAAGACATTCAGCTGCTAAAAAACGAGGCATTACTCAGAGAGCGTCAACTCCAATTATCGGCGCAGAAGGAAAAGCTTACCTACGCGGGAATTTTTACATTGTTTTGCCTTTTGGGCCTCACTTACAATAGTTTTCGCACGAAGCAAAACAAGAACCGGCAATTGGAAGCGCAGCAGGACATCATTAATAAAAAGAACGTGGCGCTCCTTAAACTGATCGACGAGAAGGAGTTACTGATGAAGGAAGTCCATCATCGGGTCAAAAATAACCTGCAAACAGTTACCAGTCTGCTCACTTCGCAGTCGTTCCACCTCAGGGACCAGGGCGCCGTGAAAGCCATTGATGATAGCCGCAACCGGATTGAAGCTATTTCCATGCTGCATCAACGGATTTATCAGTCTGGCAACATGGTTGGGGTTGTGCTGAAAAGCTACGTCAGCGAGATGATCTACAATCTCGAAGAATGCTTCGATACCATCGACCGGATCAAATTCTCGATAGAGGTAGAAGATATGATCCTGGACTTGTCCCAGACGGTGCCGGTGGGGTTGATATTGAATGAAGCTATCACCAATTCATTGAAATATGCTTTTCCTGGTGATCGAAAAGGCCATATTCAGGTTTCTCTCCTGCGAGTCGACCGCGAAAGATTATCGCTCAGTGTTTCTGACAATGGAATCGGGCTTCCGGCGGATTTCGATATCGCCAACAGTCCGACGTTCGGCTTTCAACTTATCAAGGGTCTTACCGCTGATCTGAATGGTCAATTGAAAATCCGGAGTGAATCCGGAACAAATTTGCAAATCGACTTTGATCAAGTGTCGCTACCGCACTCCGCCTCCTCGCTCCTTGAACATTCGGGGGTCGGTAAAAATTAAGCTGAGGCAAGCAAACCTTGCCTGGAAGCTCACAGTGCGTGTGAACAAGTGATTGCAGTTAGGTGGTTAATTGCCTGATCCTTGATTCCAAAACGGCGATCCGATTTTCGAGCTCCCGTACATAATCGTCCTTTCTAAAATGCTGCTCAATCTCTTCCAGGGTATATTTCGGGTTGATATGCTGCGGGCAGTTCCAGTCATACGCTTTGACGTGAAGTAATATCATCCGCTCCGGCTTGAACCTGTAGTTATCTGGTTTAAGTTGCTCGAACAGATCTGGATTTGAGTTGAACCCTACGATTTCAGCCTCCGCGTAAATTTTCAGCCGCGCCCGGAGTGTGTAGGAAAGTAAAATTAATGACGCGTTCGGATTATGAGTGATATTTCCCGTGGAAATGTATTGCCTGTTACCACTGAAATCTATAAACCCGATCGTGTGATTGTCAATCACTTTAAGGAATCCCTTCGGGCCACCGCGATGCTGAATATACGGGAAGCCGTTTTCACCGTAAGACGCCATGAAAATGCTGTCCATTTCGCTAATGAAGCCCTCTTCGATTCTGGTCAGTCCGTCGACGAAACTTTGCTTTTCGTGCCGTTCATAGGCATTACGGCTGCCCATTCTTTCCTGAATAGCCTTGATTTGATCGGTGAAAGCGAGCTGTGAATAGTTCATGATAAACGGATGTTTAAAAGTGCAGCATGGCCGATCCGGCGAATCTGTTAATTGCGATTTCTTTCATGGTGCTCGGGTTTGATATAGGTTCAAAGGTATTCTATCATGCAAAGTTGCCAAAAAGGGAAATCTTGAAGGTTAGATCTAACATGGTAATTAATGTCAATTTCCATTACAGGTAACTTTCAGGTCTTTTGGGATCATTTAATCCTTAACCATCTTGAAACCACATTATACTCTTGCATGACCAGGGAAAGGTTGTTACTGACAAGAAGGCAGTATTAAGTGAATCACACAGAAAGTCAGAAAACCGACATCTGACACAATTACATCAAATCCGATTATCCATCTATTTCTTGGTTAGCAAGCGATTTGGAAATTGCACCAGAATAATACGGATATTGTACAGTTAATTGTAGGCTTCCCATTTTTAGAGGGGCTGTGATTTAGACTTGGTTGTTAATTGTAATGGTTAAGTCTTCCTTTTTCATGGCACCTTGTTTCAGCAGAATGTGCTTTTGATTTGGAGTTAGTCCTTTCATTGATCTGTGCGGATGCTTACTGTTGTAATTGTCGAGCCATTTGTCCGACAAAATCCGCAACTGTTCCAAAGAGTCGAAAAAGTGAGCATCTAGGACATCTTCTCGATAAGTCCTGTTTAGTCTCTCGTTGTACCCGTTCTGCATTGGCTTTCCTGGTTGGATAAATTTCTGCTCGATCTGCTTTTCTTCGCACCAATTGGCCAATTTCTTGCTGATGAATTCCGGGCCATTGTCAGTTCTTATCGATAATGGCAGCCCTCGTTCCAACTCTAACTGCTGCAAAATTTGTATTACTTTACCAGCACAGATGGAATAATCTGCATGTGCTGCAAGTGCTTCTCTACTAGCATCATCCATGACTATCAATGTTCGCACACGTCTGCCAGAGCTGAGAGCATCGCTCACAAAATCCATACTCCAAGTTTCATTCAAAGTCTTTGCCTCAACTAAAGGCTGTTTGGGCCTTTTCAGAATGCGTCTTTTTCGCTTACGCCTTAATTTAAGATCCATACTTCGATAGATTCGAAGTACGCGTTTGCGATTCCACGGTAGGCCCTTGTTCCTTAAATTGCCGTAATACCAATCAAAACCTCTCGTCGGATGTTCATCTGCCAACTCATTAAGCATATCTATGACAGGCAGGTCATTCTTGATGGTTTTGTAATAAAAGACACCCGTACTTAACCGCAAAACTCTGCATGCCCGCTCAATACTAAATCCAGTTTCCTGAGAAATATCGGAAACGATTAGCCGCTTCTGAGCAGGCTTTAAAGCTTTTTTTCGATGATCTCTTTTGCAAGTCTGTGATCCAGAGCCAGTTCTGCGTACATATGTTTCAGCCGACGGTTCTCTTCTTTCAACGCCTTTAACTCCGCTAGCTCAGATGCTCCCATGCCGCTGAATTTTTTGCGCCAATTGTATAATGTGGCTTTGGAGACACCATTTTCCCGAGCAACGTCGGTCGCTTGCTTGCCAGAATCCAGATCTTTGAGGATTTTGACGATCTGAGTTTCAGTGAATGTTTTTCCCTTCATAGCAGATTAAAATTAGAAAATTTGTCTAACTCATCACCAATCTATTTTTGGGGAAGCCTACACAAGGAGATTAGCAAATATGCGGGTAGAATGCTATTCTTCCCTGTGCCCTTGAGATTAAGGGTGCAAATGTCGAAAGCTATGCTTCGGATTTTCCGTCTATCACATTGACCCATTCGAAAATCGAAAGGGTGTTTGATCCCCGTCTTCTCAGGTCTATATTATGGCTGTGAGAAAAGAACGAGGGAATGGGAAAACAAATCGAACTGAACAATGAACAGGTATTGAGTGTCGTCAAACACCTAAAAGATATCGGCGAAGACATAACTATCGAGCAGGCAGAAAAAATGCTAGAATCGATGCAACATCTGGTTACGTTAGCTATTAATCAGTATTTCCGTAACGTTTCAGATTCAAAACTTCATTCATCAACAAATATTTAGTCCGATATCCAGAGCTATTCTATATGTCAGGGTTAGCACTGATGAACAGGCAGAAAAAGGCTATTCTCAGCGAGATCAAGAAGAAAGGTTACGAAATTGGTGCAAATACAATTCCGTGGAAGTTGTCGAAGTGATCCTCGAAGACCATTCGGCAAAAACATTCTTGCGACCAAAGTGGCAAATGCTACTTACCAGATTAAAGGAAAATAAACGACTTCGGGTAGATCAAATTTTATTTACCAAATGGGACCGGTTCAGTCGTAATGCAGGTGATGCATATCAGATGATCAGCATACTTCGAAAAGCTGGCATTGAACCACAAGCTATCGAACAACCACTTGACATCCGTATTCCGGAGAACAAGATCATGCTTGCCTTCTATTTAGCGGCGCCTGAGGTTGAGAATGATCGCCGCGCATTAAATGTCTTCCACGGCATGCGGCGTGCCAAGAAAGAAGGGCGTTGGGTTGCCACCGCTCCGATAGGATATCGAAATTCCCGCTCATTAGATGGTAAAAAAATAATTGAGCCCGACCAGTCCAACGCACCTATCATAAAGTGGGTATTTGAGGAACTTGCATTGGGCAGGTTTAACACCGAGCAAGTCTGGAAACAAGCGGTAAGGAAGGGACTCAAATGCAGCAAAAATAATATTGGTGCATATTTAAAGCATATCCTCACGGGACACGAACACCTCTCAAAGCTTTATAAATCAGGCACTTTAGAAGAAAAACGACAGATAATTGGTTCGATCTTCCCGGAAAATTTGACTTTTGACGGAATGGAACATCGAACCGCTCGACTGAACGAAGGGATTGATCTTATCTATCAGATAACGAGCAAGTTAAGAACACAAAAAAGGGACAAGTGCGTTTAAAAACGACTTGTCCCTTAGGGTGCGCCCGAAGGTACAAAATTCGAACCTTTTGCTGGAAGATTTGAGGAGGTTGGCGGCGCTTTTTGATGGTGTATCGCCTTAGCGCGCCCGCGCTGCTGCCTCGGGTGTAACTGGCGTAAAAAAGTTGACCAAATTACCGTCTGGATCGCGGAAAAGAAGCGAACGGTTTCCCCATGGCATTGTCGTCGGCTCTTGCACGAGTGCTTTGCCGAGGTAGGCAGCAAGTCGCCCGTAATGTGCGTCCACATCGTCGACCAGGAATTCAAGGATTACCGAGCGGTTTGTTGACGGCGTGGCCACGCTTTCTCCGCCAAACAATTGCAAAGTGCGCGTACTGCCAATGGCGAGTACAGCTACCGGCGTGCGAAACTCGGCGAAATCCTCGTTGTACCGGGCGGCAGGAAAACCGGTAATTTCCTGGTAAAAATTAACAAGCCGATTGATATCGGCGGTAATGATTCTTGCTGAAGTGAATGTCATAGACTGGGTTGACTAGTGTTTGATTTCCAAAGAAACAATCACCAATTGACAGCGGTATGTCAGCAGAAAAAGCCGCCACAAGAATTAAAAGACCTGGTGAGCCTTGGAAACGACCACTTACCACCGCCTGCCAGTTACCGCAATGCGCCGGGACCATTCCGGGAGTCACCTGCCACGACGGTGTGAACAAAATGCTGGCGGTACCCACAGCTGTCCGCGGTTTAAGCCCGAATTGCTGGTATGCGCCCGTGTACGTGCCGGTTTCAGTGACCCGGAGATAGCCGGCGCCGCCCGTCGACAGCACACCGGCTATCTCAGCTCATAGTACCTCTCCTTTCGGATCCTAACAATCCGCATTTTGACAATATTTTATCTTTTTTTGACAAGAAAACCACCTGCCAGTATCAAAACGAATTCTTAATATTACGACACTCAAATCATAGTTGTTGTTATATAACGTAAAGACAACAATACCCCTCACCCAGACAACATTATCAATTTGAAATGAGCATAGCTTCAATTTAAGCGATCGCTTAACATAGTTACTATAACCCAATCGCCGTTGCTATTGCTAATAAACCCATTTCAAACCAATATTCGATTGGAATTGAAATGATTCAAGTCAAGTGTACCACCACAATAGGATGAAATAAATTGGTTTACACCACTTAACTCCGTAGCAAATGAAAAAAATCTTTAACAGTAAGACACTACTTAAAGCGGCATTTATAATTTCCACGTACTTGTTTGGCGTCCCCTTTACCTGGGCGCAAGAACCTACGCCATTTGCTTGTTCTAATCTTGCTTATCAAGTGAGCGGACCGAATACCGGAAATTCGATTCTTTATAGCTATAATGTCTCCACAGGTGCCCGAACCCTGCTGGGAGCACTCCCGGCGAGAATTAATTCCATAGGTTACAATACATTGGACAATTATATTTGGGGTATCAATGTCCTAACCAATCAGGTAGTTAAGATTGGAGCTAATGCTGCCCTTACAACTTACTCAATTCCTAATTTACCAGCTCCGGCGGTCAGTGAATATTACAATGTCGGAGAGGTCTTTGGGGACGGCTACCTGTTCGTATACAGCAGGCTAGCCACAAGATATTACGTAGTCGACATCAATCCTGCCAGAACATCGACTTATCTGCAACTGGTTGACCCGACAGCCTCTTATATATTGGATACCGCTCCGTTCGGAAATACTTTTACCGGTGTTACGAGTCTGGATATATCAGATATTGTCTACAACGCTTCAAACGGGCTGTTACATGGCATCATCGACGCACAAAGTGCAACCAATGCGTACCGCAGGCTTACCATTGATCCGGTAACGCAACAAGTAACAATCACGCCAACAACAATTGCTGGAGGCGGCATCCAAAATAATGAACAGGTGGCTTTTGGTTCGATTTTTATCGATCAGACGCCTAATGCATTTTATGTGTTTGCCAACACATTGGGAGGATTCTACCGGGTTGATATGACTACAAATGCTGCCACCCTGATATCGACCGCTTCCACGGGAGGAGCAAACAATAATGACGGAGCGAGTTGCCCCAATGCACTATTGGTTACATCTATTTCCGGTACGGTATTTCATGATCCGGATGGGGGAAATGTTAATAACAGCACAGGAAATCCAAACATAGTGCCTTCCGGACTTTATGCCAATTTGATTGGAACTGACGGAAATGTCGTTGCTGTCGCTTCGGTTAACTCATCTGGGTTCTATGGTTTTCAGGGTATTTCGGCTGGCGATTATCACGTAGTACTGAGCACAACAAATGCTACGCCAGGTACGGTCGCCCCGTTGCCAGGCCTTCCCGCAGGCTGGATAAACACTGGAGAGTACAATGGTGCTGAGAACACAGGAAACACAGCCCCGGCAGACGGCATCAGCCCTGTGTTTACATTAGGCGTAAATAGTACAGACATCAATTTTGGTATCCAACAGCCGCCCATTGCGGACATTAAAACTTACGTTGTGCCCAACGTAGCATTTAGCGTTATGCCGCCTGCCGGCTACCCTGCATTACCGGACTATCAATCCATTCCTGCATCGTCGGCAAATCTGACAGGCTACTCTACTGGCGGCTCGCTTTCGGGCTCTGACCCGGAAGACTGCGCCAGCGCCGGAACCTGTAACACGGGCACCGGCACCTCATTCAATATCGAGACGATCAACGGATCAACCAAGCTATATTACGATTTTGGAGTAGGTCCGGTCCCCCTGGATGTGGCCGGGGGGCCGGTGAGTATCCCCAATTTCGACGTTACTAAACTGGTGATCTATGGGGTAACCGGTAGCGGGACAGGCAGTAACCTAATTGGTTTCACCTATTCCATAACCGATAACGCTGGAGCCACCAGCTCTCCCGCAGCCTATTCCATTGAAACGGAAAGTCCAATGCCAGTAACACTAGCCAGCTTCAATACTCGTCTGGAAGGTAGCGTTGTCACTTTGCAATGGGCAACATCCAGCGAGGAAAACAGCAAAGGCTTTGAGATCGAGCGAAGCGCCAATGCATCCGTTTGGACCAAAATAGGATTTGTACCGACCCTAGCCCCTGAAACGGGCAGTAGCAACCTGCTCTACTACCACTTCGCCGATCCAACTCCCATCGGACGGTGGAGCTATTACCGTCTGAGGATGATTGATTTTGACGGCAAATTTACTTACAGTTCTATCAGAGTGGTGACTTCTGAAAATAGCGCTATTATCAATACCTACCCGAATCCGGCTATCGATAAATTGACCATCGACGGTTTAAGCGGCTCGGAGACGATTAAGATCCTGGATATTTCCGGGCGCACACTGATAGAAAATCTCAACAACAATGGTGAAACCAAGAAAACTGTTAACATTCGGTCTCTGCCAAATGGAACATTCCTGATCAACATTCAAATGCCTGATGGCAGTTCTTTTTCACAAAGGATGATCAAGAGCAAGTAGTTCTCTAATTCATTGAAAGAGCTCCTGGATGTGTTTTTCAGGGGCTCTTTTCCATTTTGCGGTAAAGGGCCCCGCGTGTAGTCCATCAATTTCCTGTTCTCACGATCCAAGCAAGATTACTGACATATGGCTCGTAACTACGTCAGATTTTAATGCAGCACAAATCGCCAGGACGTCGACTTTTGAATCTGCTATTTCACAGATAACCAGATCCGGACTCATCTGACGAGCCAAAGCTACCGAGTTATCACCACTGTTACCTATTAGCATATGGAAGTTATTTCCCAGGGCTTCCATACCAAAACTATCAGGCTCCGTATTACCGGAAAAAATTAAAATCTTTCTGATATTCCCCGATTTCATAACACTCACGGGTGCAATAGTTTAGATTCTACTTCAAAAGTATTTTGGTTCAAACAAACCATGACAATCAAAATGATAGTCAGAAATCACTTTGAAACAATCGTTTTTAAATAAGTTAATAAAGTTGAGTATCAATCAGTGCTGCGCTATCGAACAGGCGCAAACACAACCCATAAGGCACTCATTTTCAGCACAAAATCCGCATTGTAAGACATAGACACAAAATCCTAACTAAAAAAACAGACCCTTCATCTATGGTCGTGGTATCCTTGCTGACCGCATGAACAAAACTATTCATTGTAAGTATTTCAGGATTCACAAAACAAGCATTGCTCCACTCCAAATAAGTTCAGCCCTTTAAAATGGATTAAATAACACACCAAAATGAGAATTTTATCCACCATCTGTTTGGGGATAAAACGACAATTTGCATTGAGAGAAGCTTCGATAATTCCAAATTCAACTTCGGGCGAAAACAATTATTCAAACAAAAACCATTATACGATTATATGGAGTATCGCAATAGAGAACGAAACAATTTATTTGTAATAGTAGATGAACGCCCCATGTTCCGGGTAGGAATAAAGTCAACAATTGAATCGATCATCCCTCTATCTGAATTTTCGAAGCATTCTCGATTAGATGAGTTCATTTCTGACGGTTCGAAAGCCTGTCCATTTTGCATTCTGATCTGGGCAGGAAACATATCTGACAAAACCATCATCAACAACATCCGAGAGTTGAAATCTTTGGAAAAACCGTGTAAGATTATCCTGTACGGCTACAAACAATCAATTCAATACATCCTCCCGTTGCTCAGAGAAAAAATCGATGCTTACCTGCCCGAGGATTTCGGAGGAAACGATCTCAAAGAATGCTTGGCGTCGATCGCGGCAGACCGGATATATGTCGACACACAAATATTAATTGAGCTGCTAAATATTAAGTTCAAAGGACAAAGATATAAAAGCCGAAGTCTTACACCAACGGAGGCCAGGGTTGCTAATTTATTGGTCAGTGGATTAAGCCCATCGCTGATTGCCAAGGAAATGCACCGGAAAACATCGACGATTAGCAGTATAAAATCGAACATTTTCAAAAAAACAATGGTCACTAATGTCGTGGACCTGGCTGGGGCAATGGGAAATTCCATCGCGGGAATGATAATCTAGGGGCTGGTTTGCCACTTATAAGGTAAGAAAAAACGGGATCCGAAATTCGGATCCCGTTTCATTTATTGCCGGAAGTCCGGCTACTTTACCACAAACGTCTTGCTGTGAACTTCCCCGTTCGCATATGTAACGCGCAACACATACACTCCCGCACGAAGGCTTCTGATGTCCAACGTGTTTCCTGACTGCGCGGCATTCAATACTTCCATACCCGCGACATTGTAGACCGAAACCTTGTACCAACCGGATTGCGGCAGCCCAAGCGACAGTTTCCCATCCGCTACCGGATTAGGATATACGGACAGGGCATTCTTACCCGACTCAAACCGGACAGCAGCAATTGAACTGTACGCGTGTGATCCATCCGCATCGATCTGTTTCAAACGATAGTAGTTGCTGCCCGACAATGGTGCGGCGTCTGCAAAGCCATAAGTCAACAGGTTTTTGCTGTTGCCGTCAGCCGTTTGGTTTTCCACAAAACCGATAGCCTGCCATTTGCGCGCATCCGCACTTCTCTGGATCTCAAATCCGGCGTTGTTCGTTTCTTCGGTTGTTGCCCAGGTCAGGTTAGCCGTGCTTCCTTCTTTGGCCGCATTGAAATACGCCATCGTAACAGGAAGAGCAGACTCCTCGGTGGTAGACAAGTAGACAAACGATGAGAACGAAGTGAGGTTATGGAACTCAACATAGTTCACACCATCTTCCACGCCCGTGGCATCAGGTGTAAGCGAAACTGCCTTCCCAGCGTCGAGTTTTCCATAGGTATAAACGTTCGCGATTACCTCCTCGGCAGTTCCTTCATATTTAAACCATCCACTTACTTTCGCACCCGGCACCTGCGTATCATTCAATTCCGTCTGGCTATAATAGATCCGCACTTTGCCTCCTGTAAACGCTGTTGCGGACGCATCGGCCGCGGCGGTGATACGCGGCATAAGTTTGGTAACGATTGTTCCATTGTCGTAGGATACGCCTTCAGGTGTCACTTTCGCAGTCAGGTTATTCAACACCGTCGGTTGGAGATTCGAAGCTGCGAAGAATTTCTTGGTAGCATCCGACGTGTTACGGAAATACGTCCATTCGCCTGTACCGCAGTTATCGTTGTACTGGTTTGATTCTTCCACGACAGCCGGCAAGTATACGGTACCCGTTACGATAGGGGTTACTTTACCAAACGTGAAATAGCTGGCACCATTCGGGAAACTGTGCACTGCTTCATAATCTGTGCCATTGACAGTCACCGGAACTGCCGTAACGTTCGTCGAGAAAGCGGCGTCGGAAGAGAAAAGGATCACATAACCGGCGCAAGCATCGTTGGTCAAAGTAGTAGTTCCTACCGAAGCTTGCGGGAAGCGGATGAGGGTCTCTGTGCCCACGTCGGCGTTCTGAACCTTCCAGATACGGTTCATACGGCGTGCATTATTAATATTGCCCGAATAAACAAATGCTGTATAAGTGCCGGCGGTGTTGGTCATGGCTTGCGTATTGCCATTGTCACCCCAGATCAGGAACTGGCCGTCGATTAACTGGCTGGTATTCGCATTATTCGTCGCAGCAATACCACCTAAACCAATCGTTACCTGATTGTTCGTATTGGTGTGCTGGCTCCGGCTTTGCTTCTGGTTCAGTGCCGAACGGAAGTCATTACCGATACCTGTCACGTTGTTATGGTAAGTTGCGTTTGCAGTAGCATCCCATACAACAGCATCCGTCGAAGTGGTGTAGTTCGTACCAGCCGCCAGCGTTACGCCGTACTTGATTGCGAGGTAGCTGTCGATCTTGTTACGATCGGTTGCAGATACATTACCTGCACCATATATGATCAATTCGCCGATGTTACCTGTAAATCCGGCATTGTCACTGCCATTGCTTGAAAACTGGGTTGACCCTATCGCATGTCCTCCCGTCAGTGAACCGATGGCAGTATGGGTAGCGGTAGTACCGTTTGCTGCCCCGTTTAACCCTTTCGACACCGTTGTGTTGGTGAAGGTGTTAAACATGATGCTCGGACTATTGGACGCCCAGTTAATGTTGCCCGGGTTTGCGAGATAGCGGAAGTTGTAAGCCGTATTCACGCGTTCGATCCGATTATCCGCCAGGATCCCGATACCATCCCAATAGCTAATACTGCCAGAAAGGTCGCTGCCACTTACCAATGAACTAAATACCCGTCCATTGCCTCCCGGAGCCAATCCCTCTTTTGTCAGCGTAAAAATATCGTACTGTTGCGCCGAGACAGTTGGCCCCGTAATGGTCCCCAATGTCTGGCTGGCCGCCGTGAAATTAACACCCGGGTTGAAGTTGAAGTAGTCAAATGCACCTACCTTGAACTTAGGCATATTGGCATCTCCCAATTGCGAAACAATTGCCCCGCCGTTGAAATCGGCCCATTCAGATGCATCCGTTCCCTCACCGAGCGACTCGACGTTATAATCGGCACGGTACCAGTGTGTAAGATTATTGGTAACACCACCCGGACCTTGTACAAAGGCCGCGAATGTAAAATAGCTGCCGTTTGAAAGAGTTACATCGGCATAAGCGTATTCCTTACCGTCGATCGTCACCGTAGAAGACATCTCGGTAACCGCGTCCGACAGGTCGATCACGTCATCGCTACTCTGAACCAGTTTCAGATTGGCATATCCCTTTGCCCAAGCCACCCGAACGGTTCCCACCGATGCGGTATTCTGTACTTTCCAGATCGCCGCAAAACGGTTATAGGGCAAGCCACCAATTGTACCGAACGCAACACCAGGTGCTTTTGCCAGGCCATTATCCCCCCAAACGAGGAACTGCTGATCATTCAGCATCGTTGCGTTGTTCGCATTATTATCAGCCAGGCCGGTCGTGCTGACCAGTGCTTCGTTAGAAGTGTTAATGCTCCAAGATTGCTTCTGGTTCAACGAACCCTGATCATCTCTGGCAATACCTGCAATGTTCTTGTTGTAACCGGCATTAACGGTCTGATCCCAGAAAATTGTCGTACCATTCGCAGCTATATAATTGTGTGGCAACGTCAGTCCGTATTTAATCGCGACGTAGCTACGCACTCTTTGCTTTTCAGGTTCGGTCAAGTCGCGCTCGTAAGCAATTACCTCACCTATCAGACCATTTCTATCTTCGGGCTGAGCACCCAGAACACTACCATCTGCAAAATCTGCATTAGCTGCTGCAAATGTTTGCGCTGTGGAAACGGTTGTCCCATTTTGCCCATACTTGATCCCGCTCACACCGACCGTAAACGAAACGTCGTCAAGATAAAGACGGTTCAGTCTCACTGCTGGAAGTGCTGGTGTCGTCGCATAGGGATACAGCACAATATTATCTCCGAGTTTTGTAAAAACCGGCTCATTGGCATTGATTAATCCGGATGAAGTAGTCGTTGCGCCGAATCCGATGATATCACTATACCCTCCGGATGTTTTACTGATACTTGCCGTAAAAATAGTGCTGCTGGTACCATTCGCAGAATAGGGCTTTCCAGCGGGCACCACCATGAACCGACCATCGCTACCCGTTGTACCAAAATCTACGATCGGATTAAAATTGTATGCTTTGCTACCTACAAATGGCTTACGGGTCTCATTCGTTTGGGTATAATTATTAGAATTCCCCGACAAATCTGACCATTCCTCCGGCGCAAAGCCCGCATCCGAACGCAACCACACGCGCAGGTTCAATGCAACCCCGCCTGGTCCGTTCAATTGTGTCGCGAATGTGAAATATTGTCCGTCGGCCAGGGTGACGTCAGCGTAATTGTAGCTCACGCCATTCAACGAAACCGTGTTGGAGGTCATTGATGTGGAAGATCCTACGGAAGAAAAAGTAGGATCACCTCCCTGAACCAATGTCAGGTTAGTCAACCCTGCCGGCCAGGCTACCCGTACCGTTCCAACACCCGATGTGTTCTGAACCTTCCACACGGAAGCAAAACGAAAATTGACACCAGAAACACCACTAATAGCTACCGAAGGTACCTTTCCAAGACCGTTATCTCCCCAAAGCAGCGACTGACCGGTAGTCAATGCATTGCTATTCGAGGCATTGCTGCCGGCTAATCCGGTTGTTCCAATAACCACCTGGCTACCGCTATTGATACTCTGCGACTGCTTCTGAACCAATGCACTTCCCTCGTCGCTTGCAATACCGGCTATGTTTTTATTATAACCTGTATTGGTCGCCTGGTTCCAGAGAATGGTAGTCCCGTCACTGGCGATGTAATTGTGCGGCAAAGTAATGCCGTACTTAATGGCCGTATAAGTTCTGACACGCTGCTTTTCTGTCTCTGTCAAATCTCTTTCATAGGCAATCACCTCTCCTATCAATCCGTTTCTAACCTCCGGCTGAGAGCCCAGGATACTCCCGTCGGCGTGCTGCGCGTAAGCCGCAGAGAACGTTTGCGTATTGGAACCGGTCGTACCATCCTGACCATACTTAATGCCAGCGGTTCCTACCGTATAGGATACATCGTTCAAATATAATCTGTTAGCGACCACTGCCGGTAAAGCCGGGGATGCATCCGAATACGGATAGGCCAACACATTGCTTCCCAATCGGGTAAATACCGGCGAATTAGCATTGATAAGGTTCGCCGTTGTTGTTGTCGCACCAAATCCAAGTATATCGGCATATCCCCCCACTCCGCGATCGAGGTTTATCGTGAAAACCGAGCTGTTGGTACCGTTGGCCGAGTAAGGCTTACCTACCGGAACAACCATAAACCGGGCATCGGACCCTGTTGTTCCAAAGTCAATTACGGGGTTAAAATTGTAGGATGCTGTTGCCGTAAATGGCTGGCGACCGGCGTTCGTTTGCGTATAGCTGTTTGCGTTTCCGGAATGGTCTTGCCATTCACCCGGAGTAAAACCGTTGTCGGATTTCAACCAAACCCTGAGATCCGTAAAAACACCACCCGGTGAAGCAACCTTGGCAGCAAAAGTAAAATACTGACCATCTGCTAACGTCACATCCGCATAGTTGTACACTACGCCATTGATTGTCGTTTCATTGGCAGACATGCCGGTCACTGCATCCGAGGAGTTGATGATATTGTCTGCGCTTTGAATCAAACTAAGGTTTTGAAAATTCTTTTCCCAGGCGACGCGCACAGTGCCCACATTACCTGTGTTCTGAACCTTCCAGATCGAAGCGAACCTGTGACTAATACCGCTGATGCCCGCAATCATCACATTGGGTGACTTAGCCAAGCCGTTATCTCCCCAGATCAGGAATTGTCCGTTCGTAAGACCTGTTGCGTTTGCTGCATTGCTCCCAGCGAGGGTACCAGTTCCAATCAACACCTGACGTCCTGCATTCGTGCTCCAAGATTGCTTCTGGTGCAAGGCGCCATTGTCGTCGCGGCCGATACCTGCGATATTGCTTTGCAGACCGGTATTCGTCGAAGCGCTCCACACCACATTACCCGTCGAATTCTTGTAATCGCGGATTCCATTGGCGTAGGTTGTTCCGTATTTGACGGCCAGGTAAGTTTCCAGGCGATCCATCTGATCCGTAGTCAGTCTCTCTTCGAATACCATAACCTCATTCAACTGGCCGCTGAAAGCCCCTGCGTTATTATCCGCACCAATACGGAAATCGCGCGCTCCCGTGCTCAGGTTCGCGTTGGCTAGCTGGCTTGCTGAATACTCGGCCCTGGTTCCGTTAAGGGAAACTGTCGCAGCCGCATAGGACGCGTTTGTACCTGCGCCGTTCTGCCAGCCCGAACCGGCCGAAAAGAACATCTTATCCCCCATCGAAGAGGTGCTGACTCCCTGATATCCAGGTCCACCGGTAAAGAAAAGCAATGCCCTGTTGGAGTTAAACACGTGCAGGCCAGGATAATCCATGCTTGCATGAAATCCGGCAAAACCGGAAACCTTGCTCGTATTGACGTAGCCGGCAGCGTAGATGGTCCCGTTGGCACGATCAATTACATTCACCCCTGTGCCGGCCGTGAATTCCAGGAAGTCATTGCTTCCGTCGAACGTAACGGTGGGATTAAAATTGGCCAGCTCAGAGCTATTGGAAAACACTGGCCGGGCATTGGTAGTCGCCTGTATCAGGTTTCGGCCTGTCCCCTGTGCCTCGCTCCATTGCTGGACCGTTGAATTATTGGACGCGGCAGTAGTGCCCGCATCGGAAAATACTGACCCTACCCCATCGGCCTTGTACCAAGCGGCGGGCGCGACCCCTCCGGGCGTTTGCGCCCGCGCGCCAAAGCAAGCGAGCATTGCAGAAACAAGCGCGACGGCGGCAATTTGTACATTTCGTTTCATAAAAAAGTATTCATTTGTTCATAAAAATTTATACGCTTCCTTTCGTTTGTTGTTCATTCATAATCAACTCATTAAGAGCTTGAAACCTATTTTTAAATTATTGTACATACCCCAGCGGTATCGATTTGTCCCGCCTTTCCATACGGCTTGACATCATATCCGGCCGGACGCTCGCAGTCGACCTTACACAGACCGAATTCCTCGCACAATTCGACCCACGATATTTACTCAGACCTGATAAACAAGCCGTTGCATTATAAAATATTAATGGTATAGTGTGGTATAGCGCAGCATGATTTCGAGGGGAGTATATCGAAAGAATTAATTCTAATCCGGGAGGTGGATTAAAAAATATTTCTACGACAAATGTCTCAACTTAATTCGATTAAGACGGGGGATTATTTTAGCTAATTAAGACCCTTTTCTTGTCAAAAAAACGTAGGAAAATATTTTTATGAGCAGATAGGAGAAGCGTTGTAGCTGGATACGAGCGAAATTGACGCATTCCGATGATCGGCGCCATGAAGAAAGACATAAAAATACCTATCCATTTGATTCTAAAAAAAATCAAGCCTCCTGGAAGTTCCAGAAGGCTGACCCATTACTCAACGTTTGCCGATACATCGGCACTATTTATTGCGTATACATTAGTGCAGACAACAAGTCGATTTTGTAATTTTAACCAATAAATACATTTCATTAGCCTAGTTTGCTCTGCGTTTTACTTCCGCCGGAGTACTACCGAAAAATTTACGAAATTCTTTACTAAAATATTTACTATCCTCGTATCCAATTGCAGCAGCCACTTCGTTTACCGGATATATTCCTGTTGTCAGTAATTTCATAGCCCGTTGCATTCTAATATTTTTGACAAATTCATTTACGGTTACGCCCGACAGCAGTCTAAGTTTACGATAAAGGACAGAAACGCTCATTCCGATCTTAAATGCCATTTCATGGACACCAAAGTCAGGATCAGCAATGTTTTCAAAAACTAGCTGTTCTAATTTTTCCAGAAACGGATTACTTTCGTCTTTCAATTGGGGTTGAACAGACATCTCTTGCACAACTTTACCACGCACCGCCTGGCCAAGCCGGATCAGGTTTTCTATTTTCAACCCAAGCGCATAGTTATCGTATGGAAGAGAAACATAGTCTTCCGCACCAGCGCGGAGCCCTTCGATCTGATACCTGCCGGGCCCCAATAAGATGATAAATATATGGCTTGTAGCAGCGTCAGATTTTAATTTTGCACAAAATGAAAGTCCGCTAGGTGTCGATGCAGAAATGTCGCATATGATCACATCAGGCCTCAATTGCCTAACCAGCGAAAGTCCATCCTCTCTTAAATTGCTCTTCACTACCCGGAAGCTTTTTGCCAACACTTCATTTCCAAAATCATATAAGCCTATGCTATCATAAACAATAAGAACTTGTTTCCTATCCTGCGCGTCCATAACACTTTCGAGTGCTATAATTTTAATTAAAAAGGCTGCTTGTACATCTCTAACGGATGTGTGCAAACATAGCCCACTCCCCATTCGTTACCAATGGATTAAATCTCATAATCAGCCATAAACATAAAAATCTCACCAGATTGGCAAGATTTTCTCCCCTACTGCATGAATTGAACTATCGACAAATCGGATCCATCAGGTGCTAACTCGATCTTCGAAAGTGATTGTGCGAAACAAATTTGCCTGATTCAAAAAAATCACACCAGAAAGACGATTAAATCATCCATCGTTTTAACACTAAAAAAACAATTTACTGCGAATATAAATTAAGTAAAGCGAGACAATAAATTCAATATCCAAAACAATTTATCGGCATGACACACAATTGCACAAAAGAAGAAATCCTAATAGTTATAGTCGATAATCGTACGATGTATAGGACCGGGATAAAGTCAAATATGCAGTCAATACTACCTGGGTGCATATTTGTAGAACGAGATTCATTCAATGAATTACCGCTTGATAGTATAGAAGGAAATTCTGTGTATTTTATGATCAGAATCGGAAACGCTTCCGATCAAGCTATTTTAAGCAGCATCAACAAAGTAAGGGGATCAAAAAAGTCTTGCAAGATTATTCTTTATGGTTATCAAAAGTCGATTCATAACATCATTGATTTCTTCCGGAAAAAGATCAATGGATATCTTCCCGACGACTTCAGTGAAAGCGAACTTAGAGAATGTATCACTTCGGTAGCAGCGAATCGGATTCACGTCAACATGCAGATAGCAGTCGAGCTAATGATTGCGCGCCCTGAACACGTTCGAAGAAAACCCCACCTCTTACACCGACAGAGTTGAAAGTTGCCAATCTATTGGTAGCAGGGCTGAGCGCATCATTAATTGCCAAGGAGATGGATAGAAAATATCGACTGTAAGCATAATCAAGTCCAACATTTTCAAAAAAACAAAGGTCAACAACGTTACTGACCTGATTGATGTCCTGGAAAATGCCACCCGTGGATTACGGGTTGTATAGTCATGGCCACAGTTCATGAAACACTACCCCTCTTTGTTTCAGTCGGCGTTTTGCCAAAAATCTTTTTGAATTCCGTACTGAAGTATTTGCTGTCGTCAAAACCGATCATCATGCTCACCTCGCTGACGTTATAAACTCCTGAATCGAGCAGCTTTTTGGCTTCATTAAACCGGACCGTTTTCACGAAATCATTGATAGTTAACCCTGTAAGCGACCTTAATTTTCGATACAACGATGATACGCTCATTCCAATCTGCATAGCAAGCTCATTGACCCCAAAGTCACGTTCGGAAATATTCTCTTTAACAAGTGAGCTAAGTTTAAGGATGAATTCCTGGTTCTTGTCCTGGGCAATGTTTTTGCTTTCCTGTTGGTCGGTTATGACAGACTGGCGGTAACGGTCTTTCATGTCGTCTCGCAGTCGGACCAAGTTGCGCACCTTTAATTCAAGAATCCTCGGATCGAACGGTTTAACAAGGTAATCGTCAGCCCCCGAGGCAAGTCCTTCGATGATTTGTTGGTTCTGTGCCCTTGCCGTCAATAACACGACTGGTATATGTGAAGTCGTTATATGCTCTTTCAAGTGGCTGCATAACTGCAAACCATTCATATCAGGCATCATGATGTCTGATATGACGATGTCGGGAAGATTCTCGTTGGCAAGTTCCAGGCCGCGAAGACCGTTTTCGGCTTCCAGCGTGTTGAATTCGCTTTCGAAAAGCTCCCTGATAAAGACGCGCAACTGGTCGTTATCCTCGACAATCAGGATCGTATTGGCTTTCTTTGCAGAGACGCCGTTGTGGGCGGCAGGCAACGTCGCCGTCGTTTCCAATAGCGTGCTGGCAATATAATCGCTGTTTTTCGGGGAAATTTGCTCGGGGGAAAAGTGCCGGTTTTCTCGCAGCATCCGGACCGTCAACATTGTAGAGCCGACCATAGTTTCGGTCTCAGCACGGCTTTCGGCAGTAAGGTAGCCGTGATGCTGCTCCACAATGCTCTTGGAAAGCGCCAGCCCGATCCCATAGCCCGGTTTTTCCGAATCCGCCTGATAGTAATAGGTGAATAGTTTACGCAAATGCTCTGCCGGTATTCCTTTGCCGTTGTCCTCGACAGTAATGCTGACCTCATTGGAGAGTTCTACGATGCGCACCGCTACTCTACCACCCTCCGGTGCGAACTTATAGGCATTGCTGAGCAGGTTATAGAACACCTTCTGCATCTGGGCGATATCCAGCCACAATAATACCGGCGTGTCAGGTTGTTCGAGCAACGTATCGATATCCTTTTCTTTCGCGACATGCTCGAATGCGGCAATGACATTTTTCAGGATTTTGACCACGTCATATTCCTGGACTTGCAGTCGGACCCCGCCGCTTTTGATCTTACGGAAATCGAGCAGCTCGTTGACCAGTAGCATCAACCGGTCCGAATTGTTTTTGGCATATCCCAAATAATGCTCCACGGATTGGCCGTCGTGTGCATGCTGGAAGGCTTTCTGCATCGGCGCTGAAATCAATGAAAGGTGCGTCCTGATTTCGTGAGAAACGTTGGTAAAGAAATCAAGCTTAACCTGGTTCAGCGCACTCTCCCTTCTGAATGAGCTTCGGAGCCAGAAGAACCTTGTAACGGCATATACAGTGGCAACAGTCAGCAGAAAATAGGCCAGGTAGGCATACCAGGTTTTCCACCAGGGTGGCAGTATGCTGATTTTAAGGCGAAGCGGATCACGGTTCCAGTAACCATCCCCATTCGCAGCCCGTACGGTGAACACATAGTCTCCCGGCGGCAGGTTCATATAGTTAGCAGATTGGCTGCCCGTGTAGGTCCAGGTATTGTCGAATCCCTCCAGTTTGTAAGCATACCGGTTTCGCTCCGATCTTGGAAAGCTCAACAGGGAAAAACTGATCGTAAAAATGTTCTGATCATGGTGCAGGGTCAATTCCTGGGTTTGATCGAGGTTGCGCGCCAGCAAACCGGTGTCGTCACCGGCTCTTACCTCCCGGTCCAACAATTTCAGCTGCGTTAACACTAACCGTGAAGTGCCGCTCCTTGCTGTCACTTGGTTGGGCGAGAATTGAAAAATCCCTTTGTTGGTCGTAAAGTAGAGCATCCCCGAAGCACTTTTCACGCTCGACGCGGGCCGCGAAATTCCGTTGAAAGGAAGGCCATCCTGGTAGCCGTAGGTTTGCAGGGTCCGTTTTTCGGGATTGTAACGTGTCAACTCGGCTTCGGTGGCAAGCCAGAAATAGCCTTCCTTATCTATCTGGATATCTTCGATTTTCGAAAGAGTAATTTTCGGATCAAGCAAAAATTTGCCCGATGCGTGGTCGAAGCTTTGTAAACCTTGTCGGGTGACTGCCCATATCCTGCCTGCCCCGTCTTCGGCCATTCGCCATACCGCAGCAAAATTTCCGGCACCCCTGCTTTTGTCCGTAGTCAATTCTTCGAAATCGACCGCGTCATCTTTAAGTACAAATGCTTCGTCACCGCCGCCTATCCATATATTTTGCTTCGAATCTTCCAGTATGCTGTGGGCGTAGCTGACAGACTTGCATTTTCTGAACCCGCCCGTCTGTTTGTCAAACAATAATGCTCCGAAAGTGCCTATCAGCCAAAACCTGTTCCTCGAATCTTCCAGAATCTCGTGCACCCTGCCATCTTCCAACTCCTTATAACTTCCGGTGGCGGCAATAGGATAATGGTGGTAGCTCCCGGAATTAAGGTCGAAGCTTGTCAGCACCGTGTTTCCTGCTGCCCAGAGCGTATTATTCGCGTCAATGTAAAAATAATAATAGTCGGAGGAGGGCCGCAATTTCAGGTCGAACGATCTCGTCTGCATCCCCGACGGGTCAAATAGGAGCAACTTTTTCTGATCCTTCCCGATTACCCAAAGTTTGCCATCCCTGCTATTGCCCATCCATGAATTGGCATAGCGTACGTCGGATATGCCGTTCACCGTAAAAGGCCATGAAAGGAAACGGGGGGCATTCGGATAGAAATTACTGACGCCAAAATAGTAGGTTCCCAGCCATATCCCGCCCTGCCGATCCAAACACATGGTTTGAATGTAGTTATCGGCCAAACTATACATGTTGCCCGGCTGGTTTCTGTACCAGATAGTCTTTCGGCTCACAGGATCCAACAAGGCCAACCCGGAATGCGTCGCGATCCAAAGTTTCCCTTTGCGGTCGGGCAGGATGCAGCTTACAACGGGAGCCTCCCCGTCTGGGGCGACGAAGTCTTGCATTGGTCTGAATGTTTTCGTCGCTACGTCAAAATGAACAATCCCGCCGGAGCTCGGCCCCAGCCAGATTACGTTCCGTTCATCCAGATACTGCGTACGGAAATCATTAATTAGCGGCGATTTATTGACTGAATTGAAACGATAGATTTGTGGAGGATTTCCGTTGGCGGGTACATGTACCAACCCATTATCGCTTCCCGCCCAGAAATCACCCTGGCTTGTTTGGCTTACCGAAAAAATGTCCTTGTCAAGCCCTTCAAAAGTACGGTGAAGGATATAGGTGACCTTTATTCCCTTTTTTGTAACCATGATACTGTTCAGGCCGAAAGGCGTCCCCACCAATATCCGGTGATCGCGGTCTTCCGCTATGAAGTAGATGTTGTTGTTGAGTTCAGGGTTGGTGTTGGGCAGATTGTGATCGACGTGCGTAAAATTGTCTGTCTCCCGGTTATATCGATCGAGTCCGCCCGTGCCGCCCACCCAAAGGTCACCTTTCGAGTCGCAGAAGACGGCATTGAGCATGTCGGACGAAATAGAGTTGGGATCGGATGAGTTATGCAGGTATTTTTTCAGCGTGTGAGAATCATACCGGAATAGGCCCGCGTAGGTCGCAAACCACATGAATCCCTGCTTATCCTGGACCACCCCTCTGGCATTGGACATGGAACCAACTTCCAGGCCGGCTAAATTCCTGAAGGCCTGAGCCTCTGCAAAATGAGTAGAACAGATAATTATAATTACGAATACTACCCGGCGAAAGACAAACAAAGTTTTCAAAAAAGTGGGTTAAATTAATCCAACTATATCGAGCAACCTGATGCGAAGGTGCTCCTACACTCCTGCTGAACACCAGCATAGTGGTCAATCCTTCTTTTGAATCAACATCATCCCGGTCTGTTTCTTCATGTACTTCAAGATGAGTAGCATAAACAAGAATGTGCGCCGATTTTTGGCTCCATGTCATCTTTGTTCGACACGTTTACTACGAGAATGCTTTGCAAGTATATATCTATTTAATTTCTATTCAAAAAAAGTTGCATAAGGCCTGGAAGCATTGGCTGATGGAGGTTCGTTGAGCATTTTGCCATTGGGTAGGCGATTAAGAATCAGAAGTTCTTCTACATTTTGCAGTCCGCCACCGCGGTTATTGACAAAAAAACCTTCCGAAATTGCCAAAAATATCTCCCATGCATTTGTAAATAAAATTCAATACTTACAATTAATTATATAATCATAACGAACTATTTCGATACTCGAAAATATTGTTTTGAGATGATTGACGGAAAGTTTCAAACGGTTTGAGTCGCTCTCACATCACGCGTCCCCACGGTACTAATCCATTTATGCAGCTATCTCCGCCATTGACAGGACAGACTATCTTCGCAAATGGCGGCTATACAACCCGCCAAATTTACGGGGAGATTGGGGCTTTTATTAACAAACTAACCTTCGTCAGGCCGCGCGACTTTCGCTGAGCCTCTCGAAGTTTGTTCGCGTGACGACCAGTGACTGCGAATTCACGAGATCTACATCTCTTTTCGAAAATTACTATCAAACAAACTAATCATTTGACAGGCAATAAGCTCAGGTGGCAAGATAATCGCACTTATTTGACGTGTTTTTCGCCCACCCCTATTGATAAAATTCAGCTACTTGCACCAGTTGTACTTCGTCAAATATGAAGAGTGTTTTTTGCCTAATAATAATCTTTCTAGACAGATTATTAACACGGTGATATTCGGACTAACTGCAAAATGCTATGAAATTTTAATCCAAATCGGAGCAAAATATTGCCATCACATCTCTCCATTCAGCCGATAACCTTTATGCCCAAAGGCCACCATGAACGGGCTCAGCCTGACCCAAAAGGAATTCTTACTTAAATTAATATATTCCATGAAAAATGTTTACAAATCACCCGACCTTCTGGCCCGAAGGTTTAGTAGCTTTATTCTTGCCGCCATTTTGACATTAAAGGCATTATCCTTTGCTAATGCCCAGTCATGCCCGGACCCGGGGGGCGGAACTCGCTGGTTTTATTTTGATCAAGGTTTTGACGGGGGAAATTTTTTCCCGGAAACCGTGCCTGCCGGTGAAACTGGAAGTGGAAGGGCGACTTCCGGCAAATTCGTTCTCGACGCGACAATGAACGCCATATATCCCCTTCGTTCAGCCACCATCAATCCTGAGCTTTCTGACGGAACATTGGGCAAAGTTGTCCTTCGGTTTGATTTTCTGGATATGGCACCTTCGGCCGTTATCAAAATCTATCTGGGGACTTTAGCGGGTGGGACTCCCACAGAAACCATAACACCAGCGAATGCTTCCAGCTACTTATCGCAGACGCGGACATATACGGGCCCGATCACTGTGACTTTCGAAAGCCCTGTTGCTTTCTCAGGCGGCGATTTTAAAATTTATATCCCTTATACTACTGGCGACCAGGTCGCTACGTCAGCATTTGGCTTTCAGGTTGCTTACTGGAAAAAGTTTATAACTCCCAGCTCGTATACTGTGATGGACTCCTATCCCGAGGAGGCCGCACCAATTGCCACTGCCTATTTTGATGCGGATAAGAATCTTGTTTCTTCCGAAATCTCTTTTTGTATTGATTACGGGAAACCTGCACCGTCTATGGCGAACAGTAATTATATAGGACAGGTTGTTTTTTTTCCACAGGTTCGTCAGGACCTGGATAAATCCGGAAGTGCAGACGCGGTTGATCAATTAAAGGCAGCTCGTCTGGCCTATGTATTGAATAATATTTCAACACCGGCAACGACTTATCAAAACTTCATGGATGTTCAGTCAGCAGTGAATACTACGCTCGGGCCGGACTATACGGTTCACTACGCTGGTCTACATGGGGATGCGATCGACGCTATTCCAAGTCTGCCAAGCCCGGTTGAGCCAGTGTTTTCAATTACTGGGCCGACAACCCCGGTGTCGGCAGGCACGCCTCAAAACTTTACTGTTAACCTGACAGACGATGGTGGACATCCGAAAATTTTTAAATTAGAGCTCCCGGCAGGCGTAACCCTAAACTCCGTAACCGGGGCAACATACGATCCAAGCGACAGTACGCTGACGTTTGCTTCGTCGCCCGCTTCCGCGACAGTGTCCGTCACCAGTGCGCTAAGTACCACAGCGACCTTACGTGTAGTATACAATCAACAAGGTTTTTGGAATGTCAATAATCTGATTGTATATGAACCTTGTACGGGTCTGGACGATTTTCAGGGATTTATTGGGTTAAGCAAGGGTGATATTACATATCCCTTTCGGGAAGCGACCGGTTCCTGGCTTGCCCAGCCCGCTTTCCCATGCTCAGAATTGAGCTATGTGATCGGCAACCGGAATATAGGTGGTGCCAACGTTTCGGACGGTTATACACTCGACCTTTCGAGCGGTGTTACAACCCTGGGCAAACAGACCTTGATCGAAGGCCCTAATGCTTTCATTAACGCCATTGGCTACAATACCGTCGATAACTACATCTGGGGTTTCCGTTACGGTACCAATCAGCTCGTCCGGATCGGCAGTGATTGGTCTGTGACATTCCATGATGTGACCGGATTCCCCTCGCCGGTCCCCGGCTATGCAACCGGAGATGTCAGCCCGGATGGCATTCTGTATCTGTATGCCGCCAATTCCAACCAGATCACTAAGGTCGACCTGAATCCCGGCTCCGCAAATTACCTGACTGCCGTAACACTGCCCACTTCGCCGACCGAATTGAACGATTGGTCGTTCAACCCGACCAATGGTCTGCTTTATGGATTTGGGACAAACAAGGTGCTATATCAGTTCGATCCGGCAACTGGTAACCGCACTACCCTTGGTGCTGTAACCGGCGGAGGCATTGAAACATCTGGCTACACCGGCGCTTTTGGCACTGCTTTCTTTGATACAGACGGGGACATGTATGTGGGCAATAACGGAAGCGGGGCAATTTTCAAGATCAGCGCGCCGCTTACAAGCCTGACTGCCTCCCTGTTCTCGACAGCGTCCGGCGTTACCCCGGGTGATGGCGCGCGCTGCCCAAGCGCAATTGTCAATGATCCGCCAGTGGCCGTGGACGATGATGGCACGACTACTTGCAATACTGCTACGGTCGACGTGCTGGTCAATGACATCGCGGGCAGCGTACCGCTGCTACCTTCTAGTGTGAAACTGCTGACACCAGGCTCGTCTGATCGGGTGACGACCCTGACTGTCGCAGGACAGGGCCAATATAATGTGGACCCAGTCAGTGGCGCTGTGAGTTTTACGCCATTGAACGGCTTGCGTGATACGGTTTCTATTGACTACGTTGTAACCGACGGCAATGGGCTCGAATCGATCGCCACATTAACCATCATTGTCGATTGCCCAATGCCTGTCAAACTGGTTGCCTTTGATGCCAGGAAAGAGGGAAATTTGGCGCACCTCACCTGGTCTACCACCGAAGAAGTGAACTCGGATCGCTTTGAAATAGAGCGCAGCACCAATGGCAAAGTCTGGGTTAGGATAGGCAGTGTTCGATCAAACGGGGAAAGCAGTATTTTGAGAAATTACGCCTACACCGACGATTCACCGGAAAAAGGTCAAAATCTATACCGCCTGAGAATGGTCGATATGGACGGCACATATGCTTTTAGTTCTATCAGAACGCTGTCTATTGAAAACGGGGCGGGGCGGATATCTGTATATCCCAATCCGGTGCAGGACGAGCTGACTATCGAAGGATTAGGTGGGTCGGAAACGATCAGGATTCTGGATGTATCCGGACGGATCATGACCCAAGGTCGCAACGGAGCAGGCCAAAACAGGCATACGTTTGACATTCGCTCCCTCTCTAATGGAATCTATGTGATCAATATTCAAATGCCTGACGGTTCCACAATATCCCAAAAGCTGATTAAAAACAAGTAGTATGTAAAAAATTGCTTGCCATAAAATGGGTCCGCAGTACAAAAAGAGGGTGTCTAAAAAGGGAAGGCACTGAAAAAGTCGGTTTCAAAAAAAGGCAAAAAAGGAGCGGGAAACGGCAGTTTTCTGCTCCTTTTTTTAGCCTTTAAAGTAGGCTTTAAAGTAGGCTTTAAGGGACATCAGGATGCTTTCTCCACAACAAAAAATTCGACTTCAGCAGCTATTCGGGGGGATCCTTGCTGTTGTTGGAGAATTCAGAACTGCCGATCATCGTAATTTGCGATGGTATCTCGGATTGTATTGACTGATCACAATGAAAGATGTATGCTAAACCCAAATGTTGCATAGCCCCCGTTATACTTTAGCGACGGAATAAAATTTGACCATCCATCTATAAACAAAAGTTATTCCACATGCCAAGATGACGTCTAACGGATCGCCTGCATACATCCGTTAAAATGTCTGTAACCAAAGATGCCCGGAACCTGGGATGTTCCTTCGTGTATTCCGTTACTTCCTGTTTCGGGAACAATTCCTAATAGGTACGCTGGACATGCCAGGTGCCAGAATGGGCAGGCTCTTCCGGTTTTAAGTAATCAAAAAATGAACTTGTACCTGAAAGAAATTGGTGACGTTTGTGCGGCAAAAAAATCAGCGAAGATATGGTTTCGTTAACCAATAAATTGCACATGAAGAAAATGCGAAGGGATTCTGAGGGCAAAGCTGTAAGCTGACAGGTAAAACCGCTGGCTTCTGATTGACCGGCGGCTTTTAGATTGACGTTGGTCGTGACATTTTGATGCTTTATCTGAATGTAGTTTGCATCATTCTTACAAATCTTCCCTCCGAAACGGTTGCCATTTTCTGTAAGTCCGCGATCTCCAAAGCCATTCTGCCCGGCCGAAATGGAAATGACGCAGCCATACAGGGCTGTAAATCAATTGGCCAATGTAAATCGCAAATGCGAGGAGCGAAAGTTTTGCAGGTCCGACCAATGCTTCCATGGCCAGGCCGTAGCTCATAAATATGAATGCGCAGATGATAGATTGCATCAGGTAATTGTTGAGTACGATTTGCCCCACCGGCGCGAAAACCCTGAGCCGCTTTTTCCAGTTCGGCTTTTCAAATAACAAAGTAAATGCCGATGCATAAAAAAGGCACAATGCCGGCACGCCAAACGTGTACACAACCGGCTGAACGTCCAATAAAGAATGCCGCTCGGTGACTTTGGTTGGTTGTAGCATGTTCGGTTGGTTTTTGTCATTTACTATTTGGTATCGCTTTGGCTGCTAAGAGTAGTTTCAAAAATCCGTCGATCTGACTATCCTCTATCCATCTTACCACAGCGACAATATCATTTTCAGGATCGACATAAATCACGTTGGTGCCGTTTCCGATGTGGGCAAATGCCTTTTCCGGAGCGCTGGGGTACAACTTCTTTCCTGTATTTAAAAACCAGTTCATAAAGCCATACGTTGGCTCAGGCGTCGACGGTGTCTGCGCCCATTTGTTCCATTGCTCCGAAACCAGCTGACGGTCTCTCCATTTTCCATTACGCAAGGTCAGATAGCCGAAACGCGCCATATCGTAGGCGTGCAGGTACATTCCGCCGCCCCAATGCCCGCCACCTGAAACGGATTGTACCGCTTTTCCGTCGAGTACGATCCAGGAGTTTTCGTAACCATACCACCGCCAGGTATTCGAGGCACCGATCGGATCCATAATGTGCTCTTTCAGGACTTCGGGCAACGGTTTTCGCCAAACGTTGAGGGTCGCGAGTGCCAGCGCGTTTACGCGGGTATCGTTGTATTCGTAAACTGTTCCGGGGGTATTTCGTTTGGTGAGCCACACTTTGTAATCCTTGTCGGGGCGGTCGGCCCAGTCGGGTTTGCCCCATAATGTGCCTTCCCAATCGCTGTTTTGCTGCAGCATTTGTCGCCATGTGATCGTTTTGTTATGAGGCGTATTGAATGGTTCGAAGAAGTCTGACTTTTTACCAAAATCATCGGCTTTGTTGGCAGAGGGCACTGGATTGTAAAGCTCAATCGGCGGCACATATTTGTAAACCTGATCGTCAATATCGGGGATAAGTCCTCGGTCATAGGCTAGTCCAACCACACTGGATAACAGGCTTTTACTCACACTGTTCACAATGTCTATGCGATAAGGTTCGCCCCATTCGGCGATGACGTAGCCATTTTTGATAATAATCCCGGACTGCGCGTCACGTTCTTTCAGAGGTCCCACTGCGTCGCCAAAAGGTTCTCTTCCGAATGTCCGGTAATGGTTTAATTTCAAATCCTTTGGCGCACCGCTTTCATTAGCGATCGCGAAGTCGATCGCTGTTTTGAGCAAAACCGGGTCAAAACCCATTTCGGACGGCTCTTTTTTCTGCCATTCTTTGTCAGGATAATAGACCTGCGGTGTGGCATTGGCGATTCGCTTTACTTTTTGAGCAAAACCCGGAATGGTGGCAAGAAATAGAAACAGTAAAAATTTGTTCATACGTTGTGTTTTAAGGATGTACCATTTAAAGTAGCGATTTTAATGGCTTGCAAGGGTGTGAATCCGTCAATTTTTGCAAGCAATTCGATCGCTTGCCAGTTGCCGTAACCTGCAATTGTATCACTATTAACGGTCGGGTCTGTTCCCATGGTCAGTAATCAGCCATATCATAGAAAAGTTTCTCCATTTTACCGGTTTCCTTATCGCACGATCCATATCCGTAGGGCTTTTCAAAGACTTTACGATGGTGTAATTTTTCACATAGTAATCCAGCGTGTCCGGCGCCATTGCTTAAAGCGTCTCTTAAAAGGCTTGGGCTACGTGGTTATGAACGCTAAGGGGCGGATTTTACAAATAAGTAAAATGTGAATTTTAACAATATTTTGCGATGCTTTTTATGATTCTCCTGCCATCTTTGACTTGGCAGATGGCATGGGAGTTAGCGGCTTTTTAGCTGGATCGGCACGCGAAGAGCAAAGTCTCTATCTTCCTTTTGTTAGTTCTCGTGTACTTAAAAAAGGTAGTATTTCTAAGATTCTTATCGCTAATCCAAAGCATCGCCCGCTATTGCATTTATTAGTAATGGAAGTTGTATGCAAAATGCTGACAACTAACTTATTTTATCCATGATAAACTGATATAAATACGGGGCTTTATGGGCGCCGCCACTATATTGTTTTTCAAGTCTTTCCAAGATATCAAGACTAAGCATCTTACGCTGAAAACTCGACCGGCGCAGCTGCTGTCCAAGAATCGTCTCATATAATTTTTGAAGTTCTCCCATCGTGAAAGCCTTGGGCAACAATGGGGCCGCCCAGCTGTCGTAGCCGCCTAGCTTCCGGTCAAGATCCGCTCTTAACGTCTCCAAAGCCTTTTGCGCAATTGTTTGATGGTCCAGCATGAGCTCCGGTAGATTTTCCAGCGTGTACCAAATGCAATTATCCGAAAGCGGGTCCGGTGTAGGGGCTGCCTTTCGAAAATCAATCAGCGCATAATAGCCCACGGAAACAAAACGTCGGAGAAGCCAGTGATCGTCGGTCGGATTCAATCCTTTGGCCTGCATGATGGTGCGAAGCGGCGCCTGATCATAGCGGGCCAAATCTCCAAACGTGTAAAATTGGTCAAGGTAAATATCCGAAAGTCCGGTACGCTCACTGAGCACGCGCCGGGCCGCGTCATTCATATTCTCATTCTCTCTCACAAACCCGCCGGGTAATGCAAACAGGTTGGTATTGCGATATTCCAGCAGCAGGATTTTTAGCTGGTATTGATCAAAACCAAAAATCACGAAATCCATGGCCAGTCCGGGCAGATAACCAGTTCCTTCTGAATTTTGCTCTAATGGAGCCACTTTTTCACTCATTATATTAAAATTCAGTGCGCAAGTTAGAAAAAAGAAAGATTGTCAGAATAATTTTTTATTATTGTTCCATAATGAGACAATATGGGATTTATTCGTCAGATTGTCTTTCCTGCTATATATGTGCTTCTATATTCATTGAAAATGAAAACAATCTTTATTACCATGCTGCTGGCTTTGCAAATGATGCATGTTGCGACGGCGCAGTCTAAAAAAGCGAATTTGGCTCCCCAGGCCAAAACAGCGAACGGCACTATCGAAGGTGTTGTCGAAACCTCAGGGATTAGGGCATATAAGGGGATTCCTTTTGCCGCTCCCCCGGTCGGCGAATTCCGCTGGCGTGAACCACAACCAGTTAAAAACTGGAATGGTGTTCGGAAAACCGATAAGTTCGGTCCCCGCGCGATGCAAAATCCTGTTTTTGGGGACATGGGTTTTCGTTCCGACGGCATGAGTGAAGATTGCCTGTACCTGAATGTGTGGACGCCAGCAAAGTCTGCCAGCGAGAAACTTCCGGTACTTGTCTATTTCTATGGAGGCGGTTTTGTGGCCGGAGACGGTTCTGAGGGACGTTATGATGGCGAAAGTATGGCTACAAAAGGTATCGTGAGCCTGACTGTGAACTATCGTCTGGGCGTGTTCGGTTTTTATGCCTCGGAGGATCTTACGAAAGAATCTCCACACCACGCTTCGGGTAACTACGGGTATCTGGATCAGGCGGCAGCACTTGCGTGGGTTAAGCAAAATATTGCAGCCTTCGGAGGCGATCCTAACAGGGTTACCATTGCGGGAGAGTCGGCTGGATCGCTTTCAGTGAGCGCATTGATGGCTTCGCCGCTTTCCAAAGATTTGTTCTCTGCTGCTATCGGTGAAAGCGGGTCCGTTTTGGGTACACTTCCTCCGGTCCCTCTGGCGCAAGCCGAGCAGGCTGGCGCCAAATTCAATGAGCAGGTGGGCAAAAAAACATTGGCGGAAATGCGTGCGATATCTGCTGAGGAGTTGCTAAAAGCGACGGCTAGCGCGGGCGTTTCCAGGTTTCTTTCCGCGATTGATGGCTATTTCTTTCCTGAGGCGCCTTTGAAAATATTCAAGGCAGGGAAACAATCGCAGGTACCGTTGTTGGCTGGATGGAATTCTGAGGAAATGAATTACCGTATGATTTTGGGGAAGGAAACTCCGACACTTGATAATTATACAAAGGCAGTTCAGAAGCTGTACGGAGCAGAGGCGGATAAAGTTCTAAAAGAATATTCAGCTGGCTCTGATGCAGAGGTCGAGCAAGTCGCAACCGACCTGGCAGGCGACCGCTTCATTGGTTTCGGCACTTGGAAATGGATTGACATTCAAAGTAAAACCGGTGGTGGAAAGCCCGTTTACCGCTACTTGTACGGTCGTCCACGCCCCGCAATGAATGCTGAAATGGGAAATGTGTCTGCGAACCTTGCCGGTGGAGTTTCCAAAACCACAGAGCCTGTTGCGAAAGCCCCATTACCCAAAGGAGCAGTGCATTCGGCTGAAATTGAGTATGCTATGGGCAACCTCTCGCTGAATAAAGTGTACGCCTGGACGCCTGAAGACCATAAAGTGTCAGCGACGATGCAGGAGTATTTTGCCAATTTTGTGAAAACAGCAAACCCTAATGGTAAAGGTTTACCGGAATGGTTACCTGTGAAAGGCGATGGTGATGCGCATTATATGTACCTCGATGTCAACAGCCGCTTGGAGACTGAAAAGCATAAGGGACGTTACGTTTTGATGGATGCTATGGCTACGAAGGATTGATAAAAAAAACTGCAAAAAATCATATGACTAAACAAAATCGGATTTATAGGATCATTTTTTCCACTTTTCCGTCCGCAACGATCCTTCTTCATCCGGGGGGCATCAAAAGCAAATGACGTTTACTCTACGCAAAACTGGTGAATCTCGCTATTCCGCGGAGTTCAATGGCATTGCAAACGGCAAACCTATTTCAGGGAGATACTTAAGTGCTTCTCTACTAGCATCATCCATGATTATCAATGTTCGCACACGTCTGCCAGAGCTGAGAGCATCGCTCCGCGCGGCGTCCGCACAAAATCCATACTCCAGGTTTCATTCAAAGCCTTTGCCTCAACTAAGGGCCGTTTGGGCCTTTTCAGAATGCGTCTTTTTCGCTTACGCCTTAATTTAAGATCCATACTTCGATAGATTCGAAGTACGCGTTTGCGATTCCACGGTAGGCCTTTGCTCCTTAAATTGCCGTAATACCAATCAAAACCTCTCGTCGGATGTTCATCTGCCAACTTGGAAAATACGGTACCACTGACCACCTCATTCCGTGGCGCATTGACCACCAGCCAGAATTCACGGACCTTCTGGTAACTCGCTGGTGAAAGGAAAGATAGGGTGGTCAATCAAAACCGAAATGACCTGGTCAGCCCAAAATGAAATGAGGTGGTCAGTTTCACCGTAATTTCCACGCTTGCGACTTAGATTCAGTCGGCCGGTAAGCAACCCGGTTATCTCATTAGTTGGTTTAGGAGCATCCACAAACTTTGCTGACAAAAAGCTGGGCTTTGCCACTGAACTGGATCGATTAAGCCCGGGATTGAAACTGAACAAGTTATCCGGAAATAATCAAATAAGGCATGATGAGAATTAAACAAAGATCTTACACAGCAAAGGGGAGCAATTAGCGGCAACTGTGAGACGGGAGCCGCCTGCGGGAGCCTGCTTGTAAGTGGCAGGGACCTTACTAGCTTTGTATTTTTTGTGACAATTCTTCCAGCATTTCCATTAGTTCTTCCAGGTTTACCGGCTTGCTGATATAATCATCCATTCCTGCGGCAAGGCATTGCTTCCTATCTTCCTGCAGAGCATTAGCCGTCATAGCGATGATATAAGGCGTGGTTGGGTTAGTTGCCCTGATCTTTTTAGTCGCTTCAAGACCATCCATACCAGGCATTTGTACATCCATTAATATTAAATCAAATACTTTTTGCATTGCCCTTTTCACTGCTTCCAGGCCATCGGCAACCATCTCAACCTGGTAACCGAGCTTGCCCAGCACATTCAGGATCACAATTTGATTCACTCTGTTATCCTCTGCAACCAATATCTCCAATGGATACTTTATGGAAAAATTTGAATACAGTAACTTACGGGAAAGCTCAGCGTGCGGCGGCGGCGGAGAGACTGCCGGCGCCATGTCCCGCTGTTTAAATTGATCGTAGATACTATTGAAAAAAGTCTTTTTACAGACCGGTTTTTTCAATAAAGCACAAAAAAGGTCTTTCTGATCTTTCGGCAGCTCATTGCCCCTAGGACTCATAAGTACGACGGGAAGTTGAGGGTAATTGTCTTTTACAAGCCTTCCAAGCTGTATCCCATCCATAGAAGGCATATACAAATCGGTAATGACCATCTTTATACTATTATTTTGAGCCAGTATTTCAAGTGCATCGGTACCGCTGCTTGCACATAATGGCGCCAGCCCCCACTCTTTCAGCTGGTCCGCAATGATTTCCCGACTATTCTGGTTATCGTCCGTCACCAGTATCCCGATTCCCTTAAAATCGCCGCGATAGTCGGGCTGGGTTTGATCTGCGGAATTTTGCGTCCTTACAAGGATCGAAAAATAAAAGGTGCTGCCCTCGCCTACATCGCTGGTTACACCAATAGTTCCACCCATCAGATTTACCAGCTTTTGACAGATGGCAAGTCCCAGGCCAGTGCCGCCGTATTGGCGGCTTGTAGAAGAGTCCACCTGTGAAAACGCCTTAAACAGGCGATCCCTCTTGCTTTCGGAAATACCAATCCCACTGTCCCTGACTTCAAAGTACAGTCCGACCTGGTCGTCATCAGACCTGCCATCCAGGCTGACAGTCAAGATCACCTCGCCTTCCCTGGTAAACTTAATGGCATTTCCTATCAGGTTGACTAAGATTTGACGAAGCCTTTGCCCGTCGCCAACCAGTTGCTCGGGCACATCGAGACTGATTTTATACAACAAATCCAGCCTCAATTCGACCATTTTCGGCATAAAAACATCCATCACATCTTCGATGCAGTTCCTAAGATTGAATGCCCTTTCTTCCAGTTCCATATTACCGGACTCGATTTTGGAAAAATCAAGAATATCATTGATCACAGTCAGCAAGCTACTACCGCTCAACTGTATATTTTTTGTGTAACTGAGTTGTTCTTCGTCCAGGTCGGTTTCCGCCAACAGCGAAGCCATACCAATCACCCCGTTCATAGGAGTTCTGATCTCATGACTCATGACAGCCAAGAAGGAGCTTTTTGCGTGGCTGGCCAGTTCTGCCTGCTGCTTCGCTTTTTTCTCTTCTTCAATCGCGATTTCCGCGACGCGTTTCGCTTTTCTTTCTTCTTCGATCGCCACTTCGAGTTGCAAGGTGCGCTGTTTGACTTTTGTTATAAGCAGTTTCTTCTGCCTGCGGATGGAATAGGTGCGGAGCCTGTGAATAAGGATCAACAAACCGGTAAAGCCGATCAGTGAAATCAGCCTGAACCACAAGGTAAGCCAGAATGGCGGGGTGATTGTAATTTTTACAAAGTTGCCTTTATTGTTCCATACGCCGTCATTGTTGGATGCCTTGACCCTGAAAGTATAAGTCCCGGGATCAAGATTCGTGTAAGTTGCCGTTCGCTTGTCCCCCACATAGCTCCAAAGCGGATCAAATCCTTCCAATTTATATGCATACTGGTTTTTCTCAGAGATTGTATAATTGAGCGAAGCAAATTCAAGCGTAAATACGGACTGTTTATGGGAAAGGGTAATGGACTTCGTATCATTGATATCGCTTTTCAGAATGGCGGATTTATCACCTACGGAAACCGTTTTGTTAAAAATCTGGAAGCTGGTAAGATAAACCGGAGGAATGAAAACATTATACTTGATACTGTCGGGAAAGAAAGTGCTGAAACCGTTCACCCCACCAAAAAACATTTGCCCGGCTTCGGTAACAAAGCACGAGTTATCCCTGAACTCATTGCTTTGCAGACCGTCCTCCACCCCAAAATTCCGGAAGGTTTTATTTGCGATATTGAGCCGTGAGATTCCTTTGTTTGTAGCCAGCCACAGGTTTTTATGATGATCTTCCAGCATTGCAAAAACAACATTGCTGGCGAGGCCGTCTTTTTCGGTAAAGGCTTTAAATGTTTGTTTATGGGTATCAAAATAATTGAGGCCGCCCCCCACAGTACCAATCCACAAATTGCCTCCCTCCGCTTCCCGAATGCACTGGACCTTATTATGCGACAGGCCAGAGATATTGTTCGGGTTACGCTGATATCGGGTAAAATGCCGACCGCTGCTGTCCAGTTTGTTCAGCCCGTTATAAGTCCCTATCCAGATTACCCGATTCTTATCCTGGAAAACAGTTGTCACAATGTCCGAGCTAATGCTGGTGCTGTCACCGGGATCGGTGCGATAATGTTTGAATTTCTTGCTTTTGATGTTGTAATAATTCAATCCACCTCCCCAGGTCCCAATCCATAAATTGCCGTCAATATCCGTAAAAAGGTTGTTGACATCCGCAATGGACAGACTGTTGGGATCCTTGGCATTCGGCAAATGATGTTTCGAAATGCCTGTTTTGGTATTAAAAAGATCGAAGCCGCCCTCGTGGTATCCCAATGCCAGTATATCGGCAGAAACCCGTACGATAGAAATCACATAGTCATTACTGATTGAATTTGCATTTCGGGGATCGTGCCGGTAACTGGTAAAAGTGTTGTTACCATAGTTAAATACGTTCAGGCCGCCACCATCTGTGCCAATCCATATTTTATTACCTGAACTGTCCCCACATAATGAAAGCACCACATTGTCGGTCAGGCTGCCCGGGTCTCCTGGTATGTGCCTGTAAGAAAGAAATTTCTCCCCAAACTTCGGCAGGAGATCGACGCCGCCTGCATAGGTTCCCACCCAAATATTTTCAGCATCATCCTGATAGATCGTATATACAGAATTATTGCTCAGCGCGGCAAGCTCGTTGGGCTGGTGTTTGTAATTCATAAACTGCCCTTTGCGCCCGTCATAAACGCTGATGCCCCCATTTTCAGTCCCTATCCAAAGCTTGCCGTCTTTGGCTGCGAGAATAGAAAGAATGTCGTTGTGCGCAATCGAATTAGGGTCGGCCGGCTCGTGAAGAAAGTTGCGGAAAGACCGGTCCCTAAGATTGTAAAGAAACAAGCCGCCGCCCTTCGTCCCCATCCACAAATTCCCATGATGGTCCATACACAAAGCTCTAATGACCGGTGCCGGAGAACAGTTTCCGCAGTTTATATCAATACGCCGGCTGGTGTATCTGTCATTGTTGATCGTGACCAGGTAAAGCCCATTTTCGGTTCCCAACCACAGCGAGCCGTCGCTATTCTCTTCAATGCGGTAGATAGGATTTTTAGTTTTGCTACCCTGGGTTTGCCCGGCTTGCAGAAGCAGTCTGAACGTCTTGCTCTGCCGGTTAAACAGAAACAACCCTTCCTGAGTAGCCAGCCAGATTCTGTTTTTACTATCCTCGAAAAGATCGCTGATATCCTGGGTTATGTAGTGTACAAAACTATTTTTGTTTCTGTCAAATCTATCCAGTCCATTAGAAGTCGCAACCCACAAATCGCCCTGCTTATCTTCCAGTAGATCCTGTATATAACTATCCGAAATACTGCTTTTATCGTAAGCATCATGTTTGTAGTGTGTAAAAACGTAACCGTCATATTTATTCAATCCATCTTCACATCCAAACCACATGAACCCCTTTTTGTCTTTCAGTATCGCCGAGACGTGGCTTTGCGCCAATCCTTCATTTGTGGTAAGGTGATTGAATTTTACACTTTGCGCCTGCACGAGGCTATGTAGCGCCCACCAAATAAACGCGATAGCTACTACGTGTTTCATTTTATTTGGACGTAAGCGTCTGATCTGGTGTACAAAACATTTATTGATCCAAGCAATTGCCCCACTATTGGAAAATGAAGCCGGTCATCAGTAATTGATACAATATAAAAAAATAATTCTTCAGGAGGAGCCCTTTCGAGTAATTCGATGCCCTAGCCCACCCAATTCCCTGGTCAGCCCGAAGCGGAATTGGGTGGTCAATTTCTTTTGGATCCTTTTGAAGCGAGAAAAGACTCATACTGCTGCTTTTCGGATCAATTTTTCCCTTTGAAGGGCTCTTTGACAAGCTTTCGTTTCTGATCAAATTCATCAGACTGACCGAAGACATGTTTTTCGTCTTTCGATGGTTTAAGAATCAGGTGCTCCTAATCGGTGATATTCTGGTAGCGCTTGGCAATTCCGTTTATTTTATCGTACTCCACATACGTACCCATATATACGTAGTACAGAATCCCCACTGCTAAATCGCTGCAAATGTAGTCGCGCCGGGCGCGATATTCGGTGGCGCTGCCATGCAGGATTCTCCTGAAATCCGCGCGTGGGTACAGGGCATGACCGCGCTTGGCCGCGTGGGACTGCCTGATGACGTCGGCGGCGTAGTTGCATTTCTGTGCAGCAAAGACGCTAAATGGGTAAACGGCCAGCGCATCGAAGTGACCGGCGGGATGGTTTTGTAAACAAATAACCAGGATCCGATTTTCGGGTCGTGTGACCTCCCCCCGGCAAACGAGACAGCTGAGAACTAGAGATTTTCGGTGGCAAAAACAGGTCAAAATTGTAATTTGTCACTATGAAAAAGTCGAAATTCACGGAAGCACAGATAGCATTTGCGCTCAGGCAGTCCGAGACTGGTACACGCGTTGAGGAGATATGCCGACAGCTGGGAGTATCTCAGGCCACGTTCTTCAATTGGAAAAAGAAATACGGCGGCATGGGCGTTGCAGAGCTTCGAAAACTGCGACAACTGGAAGAAGAAAACGCCCAGTTGAAGAAGCTTGTCGCGGACCTAAGCCTTGACAAGCAGATGCTGCAGGACGTGATTAAAAAAAAGCTGTGAGGCCGCCGTAAAAAAGGAAATGGCCAACTGGCTTATCTCGAACTATCGTGTCTCAATTCAACGGGCGTGCCGGTGCGTGAAGTTGGTCAGGGCAATGTATTATTACAAGCGTCACCGGCGCGATGACACATTGCTGGCAATGCGGATGAAAGAAATCGCAAACACGAGGGTCAGATATGGGTTCCGACGGATTTTTGTGCTGTTGAAAAGAGAAGGGTTTAGCGATAATCATAAACGAGTTTATCGTGTTTATAAGGCCTGTGGGCTGAATTTGCGAACAAAGAGGCCCCGGCGAAGCCGTAGTGCAGAACACCGGTTGGAACGTTTGGACACTCAAGGAATCAACAAAGTCTGGAACGGTCCGCCGTAGCGGCATGGATTTTGTCCAGGATGCGCTCTTCAACGGTGAGCGGTTTCGAGTATTAACTGAAGTCGACATTTGTACGGGGCCGCCCGGCGGTAAAATTTGCCACGCGTTATTGGCCGGAAAATCGCTAAGAGGTATTGATGTTGTTGCTGAACTAAGCCGGATTTGTTTGATCGAAGGCCGTTTTCCGGAACGCATTCAATGCGATAATGGCAGTGAATTTATTTCCAAGGAAATGGACTTATGGGCATATTCGAATGGTGTGACGCTCGACTTTTCAAGACCAGGAAAACCGACAGACAATCCATATGTTGAATCTTTTAATGGGAAGTTTCGGGCGGACGCCGCGCGGATGAATGTCTTTCTGTCAATTGGTTCTTATCTCTGGACGATGCCCGAGAAAAAATCGAGGACTTTCGATGGGAATACAACCACTTCAGGCCACACAGCGCACTGAATGATTTAACCCCGAAGGAATTTGTTAATTTACATCAAGAAACACCGGAAACTCTACTTTTAACCGTCTGAATACCTGGGAGGACATCACCTTCTAATATCAATCGCAGTTGCAGCTCCATTTTTGTTGGCTATGATCTTTGCACCAGCAGATTAATCATTGAGTATGAATGTACCATGGGAAAACCCATGGGCCCCTGAGATACCAAGTTCCCTCGATAATTCATTAGAATACATTTCTTGTAAACAATACCGGGCTACGGTTTTTATTTTCCTCTTGGGATTTCCGTGCAGCGCACCAGTAAAGCTTGATGTCTGCATTAGTAATGGAAGTAACCGGCGATAACCCGTTACCATAAACGCCGATAATCGATCGGATCAGATTACTACCCTTCTTGGAAAACCAAACTTACCATGACAATTAAATGCCTGCGACTTGCAAGTATACTTTACCTGCTTGTACCCAACCTGATTTTCTTCTGCTTCTGGACAAGTGGTGTCACCTCCTTTGTCGGATTGCTGCTTTGTGGATATTTTTTGGTCCGCGAATTCAGTGAGAACGACTTTGAAAGTACGCAAAGAGGATCTCAGCGCGACCTTTGGGTGCTTAGCGTTTGTGCAGTGGCTATTACTTGTATTTGTGGTATTTCCGGTTTATGCTACCAAACGTTCGACTACTGGTGCCACAATACCAAGTTCTACGAGCTATATCGCTATGCCTGGCCAATTCGAATACCTGGAGATGGGCCGGTAACCGCCTATTATTACGGATTCTATCTCGTGCCCGCACTGTATTCAAAAATGGCAGGTAAAATTAGCGAACTGGCTATTTTCCTGTGGACATTTGTTGGGTTTTTACTGGGGTTGAGTTGGCTCTACATAGTATTGCATAAAAAAATACTCTTTGTATTTCTGACCCTGACCATCGGTGACCTACCACACGTGTTGAAAAGTATTTTCTATAAAATATGGGGACATCTCTACGAATTCGGTGATTTTGGTGTGGAAGCGTGGTCCAATTTTGAAAACTCGCTTTGGGTGCCCAACCAGGTTATACCTACACTCATTATCAGCGGAATGCTCGGGTACGCTCTTAAGGAAGGTATCCGACTGGAACGTATGGTACTACCGGTAGCGCTTTCCTTCTGGTGGGCCGTGTTTCCTGCTTTTACTTGTGGCCTGATCGTTGGCATCCTTATCCTTCATAAATGGTGTACTCGGAAGGGGAGCTTTCACATCGCGACCGCCGTGAATGAAGTCCTGTTGCCCTGCTTGTGTTGTGCCCCGGTGCTCGTCCTATATCTGTCACACGAGAAGCCCCCGATATCGGGGTTCATCTGGCAATTCGGTGAAAGCATGAACAGCCGGGCGATAGAATATTCAGTTAACATTGGTATCAATCTGATCGTGTTTTATCTAGGTTACCGGTTCCTAACCGGCACGGATAGCAAACGCCTGCCCGGCCTTCCATTGTACCTGATCCTTTTTTTCATAGCTGTGTTCCCCTTGTACAGGATCGGGAAAGTGAATGATTTCCTCTTTCGCGGACTCATGCCATTATTGCTTATTGTCGGTTTGTATATGTATCAACATCTTTCGGCCCCGAACGGAACCTTGCGATTACTGACTCAACCTTCGAAGACTCCTGTGCGTTGGGCAGTAGCGGTACTTTTAGCAGCATCATCTATAATTGCCGTATCCCGAATAGGCCGTGCTGCATACATAAATAAAGCAACTGGCGAACTGTTACCCGAACATGTTAGTTTTGTTCCAATTCCCTACGACGCTTACGCCAATATTTATGAAGTGCTTAAAGCCAGATGGTCTCAAACGGAGGCTGACCAATATGTGGGAAAACAAGATTCTATCTACGAGCGGTTTATAGCTCCCCGGCATAGCTACAACCAATAACGACGGTTCTTGTAAGTGACCACGGTCTTATATTAAAAAGCAAAGCCAACACCTGCTTTGGTATTTACTTCTGCATACCTGATCTTGGTCAGCCCGGAGAAGTCAACGCTTGAAAAGCTGATTGCTGAATCGAAATACGGCTTGTGAAATAGGCGTTGCTGATACCCTGCCGAAATACCTACGACTGTTTTGCGTTGAATATACATCTCGCGGTTGCCAGTGGTGTTAGAATGGCCCGCTTCCTGTTTTCTTCCAATCGCCCAATGCAAGACCAATTAAAGAGCGCGAAGCAAAAACCAAATTGTTAGTTTGAAAGCCTGATCGCACTGGCCAGCCATCCGTGTACCAATCGGGAAACGGTCTCACGTAGTAGAGACCCATTGAAAAATCAAGTGAACCATTTGCAGGGAAGCGGCTTTGAAAGCCATACGTCAAGCTAAAATGGTCGCGGACCCTGCCATATTGAATTGCACCGACCGATCGTTCATATAAAGCAGATACGTATGTAAGCTTCCCCGCATTTGTAAGCTTCCCCGCATTTAGGACGGTGAAGGATTAGACTCAAAAAGAGCTAATTTTAACTGTCACATGAAAAAGAAAAACTACACCGAGACCCAAATCGTGTCGATCCTTAAACAGTATGAGGGTGGCCGAGAAGCGATGGATGTTTGCCGTGAATACGGCATATCGAAGGCGACGCTGTTCAATTGGCGGAAAAAGTACAGTGGTATGGAGGCAGCTCAGTTGAAGGAACTGAAGGCGCTCCAAGACGAAAACCGTCGATTAAAGCAGATGTATGCTGAATTGAGCCTGGATTACAAACTTGCGAAGGACATCATCGAAAAAAAGCTGTAGAGCCTTGTCGGCAAAGGGAACTACGGGGCCGCCCGGCGGTGGAGTGGGCTGTTGAAGAGAAAGTGTCCGTTGGCAGGGCTTGCAGGGTAGTCGGGATACATCGATCCAAGTGGTATTATCGCAGCAGAAAGGATGATAGGCCAGTGATTGAAAAATTACGAGCATACGCGGAAGTTTATCCAACAAGAGGTTTTGACGATTACTATGGAAGACTTCGCAATGAGGGCCTAGCGTGGAACCGCAAAAGGGTTTTACGTGTGTACCGACTGCTAAATTTGAAGCATCGACGTCGCCACAAACGCCGGCTACCAGCTCGAATCAAACAGCCCTTACAAGTGCCCAGCGAACCCAACAAGAGTTGGAGCATGGATTTTGTCTCTGATGCCCTGGTGAATAAACGTAAGATCCGAGTGCTGACAATTCTGGACGATTGTAGCCGGGAAGTATTGGCAGCGCACGCAGATTTTTCACTTCCTGCTCAGAAAGTAATCGACGTTTTGGAACTGATAGCAATGGTCAGACCATACCCTGAACAAATTCGAGTTGACAATGGGCCGGAGTTCCTTGCCGATAAATTCAGGCAATGGTGTAAAGATAAAGGCATCGCGATCCACTATATTCAGCCAGGAAAACCAATGCAAAATGGGTATGTGGAAAGATTGAACCGCACCTATCGCGAAGATGTCTTAGATGCCTATTTATTTGAATCACTTGAGCAGGTTCGTATTTTGTCTGACGAATGGATGGAAGATTACAATCGATTTCATCCGCATCAAGCACTGGCTGGCTTAGCACCGGCAACGTTTGCCAAGAAACTAGAAATGGATAAAGTCTAAACGTACACTGTCCTCATTAGGGTAAGGCTTCAGTATCACAAGAGCATAAGCTGCGGGAATACACATCCCATAGTTGATCGCCGTGTTGATGTCTGAACTGATCGGTAAGAGGACCATATCATTCAGACCGACGAACCTGAGAAACTACTTCGCTACATGCGGTCTGCAAATTTGCATCATTAGTGCGTAGATGCAGACCGCATTGAGGAAGAGGCAAACTATCAAATCGTATATTTCTCCCTGAGCATTTTCGTCTCACGCTCTCCGATGCCCAGCTCTTTTTGCATGAACGCCTCGACGCTGCCGTATTCGGTTTTCAGCGCATTGAAGAAAATATCGAGCAATTCGGGGCGGAGCTCCATTTTCTTGTTAAGCTGCTCCACGGTCATGCCGGTTTGCTCGGCCATCGGCTTCATCATTTTACCCATCATCGGACAGAGATAAATATTTGAAGCAGTGAAATCTTCATTGATCGTCTGCCGCGGAACGCCGAGCGTGTACAGGAATAGCGCGGTGGCCATGCCGGTACGGTCGCGCCCACCGGTGCAGTGATAGAGCATTGCCGTCGTGTCTTTCATGACGAGTAATTTTTGGAAAAGCGGGCGGTAACGCTCGCCAAAATATTTAATCCCGCCTTTGCCGTAAAATTCTTCCAGGAAACCGTCTCCCTTGAACATCTTACTCATCTGATCTTTCGACATCATGCCGTCGTCGCTGCCGGCCGGGCTCAGCAAGTAATCGGTATCGGGCAACAAACGGTCGGGTGCCTGCGCGGACTCCTGCTTTCCGCGGAAATCGATGACCGTATAAATGTGTTTTGCGCGAAGGGTGTCCATATCCGAACGCGTAAGTCCCTGAATGGAAGCGCTGCGAAATACACGGTTCCATTTAACCTGACGACCATCCGTAGTTTTATACCCTCCTACGTCCCGGAAATTGACCGCCCCGCGAACGTGCACAAGACGTTGGGTGCTGTCGGCGAGCTGGCCGAACGAAAGTGCAGGTGTCAGTAATGCTAAACAAAATATCAGCTTTTTCATGAAATGTTATATTGAATTGGAATTGATTATTTGATGATGTCCCAGCGCAAACCTGCCTGGCCCTTGCGGCCGTACCATTCGCTGGATGTAGTACGTCGTTTATCGCCCATGTACATTTTGATCGGCGAATCGCTCAGGTTGTTGAGCTCGACGAATGCCCGCAAGCGCTTACTAATGGTGTAAGTTGCAGAGGCGTCGATGGTGAAGTTGGCATCGGTCCAAATGTAGAAACCAGGGCCTAGCTGCTGATTGATCGTTTCCACGGATGCGCCACGGTAGTTTCCGGCCACACGGACCATTACGTTGTTCTTTTCGTAGAACAAAATGGCATTGAAGAGGTTTTTCGACTGATTAGGCAGCTGCGTCCGGTCGATGCTTACATTGCCTTCCAAGCCTCTGGGCACTTTCACCCGGCTGTCGATAAAAGTATAGTTGAACTCCAAGCCAAAGCCCGACCAGAAACCGCGCAGGAAGTCGAAACGCCTGTTAATACCCGCTTCAAAACCGATCAATGAGGCATTTTGAAGGTTTTTAGCCTGCGTTACCAGGTAGTTGTTACCGTCGACGTTTTGCATGCTCATGTCGGTGAACACCACGTCCTGAATGCGTTTATGGAATACGCCACCCGACAGCAACCCGATATTGGGGAAATAGTGCTCGCCCATCAGATCGAAGTTATTAGAGAAGGTCGGTTTCAGGTCGGGATTACCCTGGCTGATGGTCATCGGCGTTTTGGTGTTGTCGATAGATGTGCCCGGCGTCATATCCCCAAAGTTGGGGCGGATGAATGTGCGGGTGTAGGCGGCGCGGATATTTGTGTTGGCATTTAATGCATATTTCAAATGCAGCATCGGTAGCAGCGCATTGTAACGGTTCTTCACATTCGCGGGGGTGATGACGGTCGTGGCCGGTGTTCCGGCAAGCGTAGCCGCTGAGCCTTTGAGGTCCATGCTGGTATACTCGTTACGTACGCCGCCGACAAGGCGTAGCTGGTCGGTGACCTGGTACTCAGCCATTGCGTAGGCCGAACTCACCTGCTCGGAGCCTTCATAGAGCGCGGTGGGATTGGTTTTGGGGGTTACTTCCATAAAACCGTTTTTAGTCAGCGACTCTGAACTGTACAGATTGAAAAGCTGGTCTTTGGTGAGCGGGTTCATCACATACTGGTTGTGGTTTCCGGGCATATGTCCAAAAAACTCCGTCCCCTGTGCCGGCTTAGCGGTTTGCAGGCCCGCCAGGCTCAACATAGCCGGAGCGTTGGGCACCCCGAGCGCTGCGGCAGGCATAAACACGATGCTCGACCCGTAGGTGCTTTCCCGGTATTTGTGACGGTATTTGCCCCCGAATTTCAATTTGAGTTTTTTCGAAATTTCGCTTTGCATATTTAGCTGCGCATTCCGGTCGTGCTCTCTATTGTCGAGTTGCGCGATCACCAGCTGTTGAAGGGTCAGCTTTTGAGGATCCATGGTTTCTGATTCGTTGGCCAGGCCAGCGTCGAAATGCATGGGGTCCTCCCCTACGCCATTCGGTGAATCGAAACCCCAGTATCGCTTGCCGTCGGACGAAAGACTTTTAAAGCCACCGGTAATTTTCTGCCTGAAAGTGGCGATAGGCAAACCTTTGGTGCCGTAGGTTGGTGGCGTTTCCAGGAAATATTTTGAAGTATAGTCGCTATACGACCAATCGAGTTTAAGCTTTGCAGCAAGCTGATGATCTCCGCCGATCTCGCCGCCCTGAATGGCCGTCTGATAATGCGAATAACGGTAGTTGTACTGGTAGCGGCTGTTGGTATAGTCAATGTAAGATTCTGAAACCGGACGAATGTCGTTGAATTTATTGAGCATTCCCCTGAAAAAGAGCTTGCTTGCCCCACTTAACCTATACTCAATGCCCAGGCTCAAACCCATCGTCTGGCGCTTGCCCATATACCGCTTAAACATCACGGAGTTAATGGATTTTTTCTGTACCGCGTTGGCAATTCCGGTGTTGTAGCTCACATCGAATGCATCTGCACCCCACTGGCGGTCCCAGATCGCACCGGCCAGTACCACTCCGAGTTTATCTTTGAAAAAACGGTCACCATAGATCAGCGAAACGTTATAGGTGCCGTTTCGGGAAAATGAGTTGTAACCACCCGCCGCGCTCGCATTCAGCTGGCGGTAAGCCGGTGCGGTTCTGGTGATAAAATTGATAGCGCCGCCAATCGCATCGCCTTCCATATCCGGGGTGATCGCCTTGGCCACCTGCACATACTGGATCATTTCCGAGGGGATCGCGTCGAGCACCGACGAACGGTTACCCAGCACATTGGAGCTCGGCAAACGGCTCCCGTTGAATAGCGTCGAAGTCCATGCGAAAGGCGTTCCTCGAACGGTCGCCTGGTCGGCCTCACCGTGGTACCTGGCCACCGCCACACCTTGCATACGCTGTACGGCTTCGGCAATGTTACGATCGGGAAGCTTGCCGATCGCATCCGAAGCCATAACATCGATGATCGCGTTGGCGTTCTTCTTAATGCTCATCGCCTTAATCTGCGAGGGAGCCATGCTTCCTGTTACGAGCACTTCGCCCAGCGTATTCTTATCATCGGGTTGCAGTTCTATATTCCCCAGGTTGGTCACACCTTTGCCGATCACGACATCCATTTCTTTCCTGACATAACCGACATAGCTTATCGTCAGCCGCGAATGCCCTTCCACGGTCGCAACGAGCGTGAATGAACCGTCTATTTCAGTGGATGCGAATAACTTGTGTGCCGCCATCTGGATGGTCGCGCCGGGAAGGCTGCCGTCTTTGCTGATCACAATGCCTTTTATTGTTTGGGCCTGGGCACCGGATACGAGTATGAGTATCAGTGAGAGCGACCCGAGCAGTCTGCCTTTAACCCATTTACCGGCGAGGGAACCGGCCTTAGTAGAAGTGTACATTTGTTGTCCGAGATTGTTTAAGGCAAAGGTGCGCGGACTTGGTTCCCTCTTCAACCCACACCAACAATTGCTACCCTTACACGTCCCACTCGTTGGACTGGGACTCTAAATACATTGATAAACAAACACTTAAACATTTATTAACAAATCATTAAGAAAGGCAACAATCCAGACCAGCTAGGCCCGGTGACCGGTTCCTTAACATCCAGGTAATATTGAAGCCATAAATTTGTATTGGAAAAACAGCAATACATGCATCATATCATCGCAATCGGTATCTTTCAGGCGATCATCGCCGCAGGAATGCTCTGGAAAGGCAAAGTGCGGACGAGTGCCGACTCCCTGCTGATCATGTTTATTGCATGCATTGCCTGCCACCTTTCGATCAAATTTGTGATCTACACATTTGTGAGCGACGAGCAGGTCAGGCAGCAAATGAACACTTTTATCGGCTTTTGTTACGCGCCGCTCTTGTACCTGTATGCGCAGAAAGTGAATGACGAAGCATTTATGCCCGCCACGCGCTGGTACGTGTTCCTGCCGTTCGTGGTGGCTGCCATTGCGTATTTCACCATCGCGAGCGTTATTTTGCTCTCAGGGACATCCGGATATGGGCTTCTTAAATGGTACAACCTGGGAAGTTACTGCGGCATATTGCTTTCGGATATTGGCTATGCGGTGCTGGCGCTGCGGCTCAGGCAAGGGTTCGGGCAAGAAAAAGCTGTGGAAAAACGTATCGTTTCTGTCATCGCATGGTGTTTTCTTGGGATGGTATGTGTTTCGGGGCCCGTTTACTTTGCCAACGCATTCTTTCATGCCGATTTGATGATTCCCGTCCGTATCATCACTTACACCGCGCTAAGCGGCCTTTGTGTGATGATCATTTATTACAAATTTGTCGCCGTAACAGCGCCAGCTGGCGCATTCCAAGTTGCTGAGATAAGGCCGGTAGCATTTGTCGGACCAGCGATGCCGGAGCAATCGGAAATAACCCTGCCAATCGGAACGTCAGGTCTGCCTGTGACTCCGCGTGTAGTGCAAAGCGGGACACAAGAAAATGCATTGGCCAGAAAGGCTGCCCTGCCCGAAGAAAAGCAAAAGGAAATTTGGGAATCACTGGAAACCCAAATGCGCCAACACCTGCACTTTACAGACTGCGAGCTGAACCTGGATAAACTCGCCAGCCTGGTTGGGATTAATAAATACCATCTTTCCGAAACGCTCAACAGCTTTGCCGGCAAGTCTTTTTACCAATACATCAATGAATACCGCATTTCCTATGCATTGAAAGAAATGGAATCGATTTCCGCAAGCCAATCGGAGGACTTTAATTTCCTTTCTCTGGCCTACAAGTCCGGTTTCAAGGCCAAATCCTCGTTTAATAGGTATTTCAAAGACATCACGGGTTTCACACCTTCCGAGCATCTTAGGATCCTGCGTCAGCTGAAAATTGCGGTTTGAAGAATAGTAAACGATGCGGTTTAAATAAATGCTTTACAACCATTTAACCCATGCTTAACATTAACCTATTGATGATCAATCTGCCAAGTCATCCGATGATCAATGTTCAAATTTCTGAATTAAACATTCCCTTGCTCCTCTCACATTGCTTGAGTACTTCGAAGATTATTCCGGTAAAAATAAAATCGTTCCTGCCACCGCTGGACACAAAATTTTGTCATCCATCTGCAAAGCAATCAACAACTATCATATTATAAGGTTCGTCACCTATTTGCGCCTGGTTATTTCGATCGCAACTGTGGCCTCTTGCACTGATAAAGCGGTCGAATCCAAATCGCAAGCTGTTAAGCTAAACAGGGACTCTGTTGCTTTGGCGCTCGGCTACCGTTTTTACGTTGCAGAGGCTTATCGACACATCCGTACTGATTCTACAAACTTATTTGATCTCGATAGAACGTTGAAAATCTACCAAAGAGTTGCTTGCCTATATTTCAATTTGGGAAGCAACGGCTTTGTCAATGTGTGGTTTGGACAACCAATCCCCAATGTTGAAATACCAGGAGCCGCATTGACCTTTGGTATGGATATCAGGATTCCACAAGTCTGACCGTCGAATGGGATGGCCAACGATCATTGTCAAATCAGTGAGTCGGTCAGATTACTTCCCGGTAGTCGTTCCTGGAAAATCAGCCTATTTAGAGCCTTCAAGTTTTAAAATCCATAGAACGTTGGCCGAAGCGCGAGATGCAGCAGTCAAAGGCAGCATGACGTTGATATATGATGATTTAGATCCAAAACTCGGCAACGTCATACACCAAATCAAATTGAAACCTATTTGTAAATATTACCGTCCGCCGATGCAGCAAGACTAGGCTAAATTCGCAGTCTTTTGATATTCCACAGCCAGTCTCAAATTCAGACACGTGGATACGACCAAACAAAATAGCTAACATTGAGGCAGTTGCCGATAAATAAGTTCAAATAAAATAATATGACGAAGTGCTGAATTTAGGTTAAGTTGAGGACAATGTTTATCACAAATAATCTGTAATCAACATGAAAATCGCCTCCTACAATGTCGAGAACTTGTTTGACCGAGCAAAAGCCTTTAATTCCGATACAGCAGCTGCACTGGAAGTTCCAAAAAAAGAGGCCGAACTAAATTCGATATTTCAACAAGCTGTTTACAGCCCTGCGGATAAAGTAAGGATTCTAGAGCTGATGAAGGATTTGGGAATACTGCGATCCGATGAAGGCCCCTTTGTTCTACTCAGGAAAATCCGCGGAAAACTTATTAAGAGACCTCAGTCGGGCAATGCATTTGAGATTTTAGCAAGTGGCAGGGATTCTTGGCTTGGTTGGGTAGAACTAAAAACAGCACCCGTAAATGCAGTAGCAATTCTAAACACGGGAAGGGTGCTCAAAGAAGTAAATGCCGATATCCTGGCGGTCATCGAAGCAGAAAACCGAATTGCTCTCAAACAATTTAGCAACTTTGTCTTAAACCAGCTCAACGGTACTCCCTACGAAAATGTCATGTTAATTGATGGCAATGATGACCGCGGCATCGACGTAGGGTTAATGACCAGACAAGGTTTCGACATCGAATTAATGAGAAGCCATATCAATGATAAGGGGGCAGACGGAAGAGCTATATTCAGCAGGGATTGCCCGGAATACTGTGTGCGAACGCCGCAAGGAGAGGAGATTTGGGTTCTCCCAAACCACTTCAAAAGCAAATTTGGTGGAAATGACCCCGCCTCCCAAAACAAACGCCTCGTCCAGGCGGCCAGAACTTCTGACATATATAACAGATTAATCGGCGAAGGAAAGACGAATGTGGTCGTTTTAGGCGATCTGAACGATACACCGGGCAGCATTTCAATAACTGCATTATTGTCCACCACGACCCTTAGAGATGTTTCTGACCACCCTTCATTTGATACGGGAAGCTTTGCCGGTCGCGGGACTTTTGGACTCGGTAATGACAATCAAAAAATCGACTATTTACTTCTTTCCCCAGACTTGTTTGCCAGAGTAACGGCATCTGGACTATTCCGAAAGGGTGCCTGGCCAGGAGCCCCGAGCAATCCCCGATGGGAGGTTTTTCCGCAACTAAAACTCGAAGTACATGCCGCCAGCGATCATCATTTAATCTGGTGTGAAATAGTATGACGCGATGATTCTTCCAGTGGCGGGGCCTAAGGATCACCAGGAAACCAGGCTTTGTCGGTCTTATTTGTCTCTATGAGAGTGGGAAATAAAATCTGCTACGAGTTTTTATCACAATGCCTTGATTACTGGAAGATTGGGAGCAACGATTGCCCGACCAGGACCACTTTGCAATGAGAGCGTATAAAAGAGTATAAGTTTTTTGCCAGCGACGACCAGGCACACCAAATCTCAACCGGTACCCCTACATTACTCAGTGCAGGGATGCCCCAGGAGGTACGGGGCCTTATCCGAAGCAATCGATACTAACTGAATCACCATAAGACGGAAGAACCGAGAACCATGTCGAATTCTGTAACAGTTGCTTGAACATGGATTTCAGAAATCCCGCTAAGGGCCATGATTTTGCCAGCCAGCTGCTTTTGATCCAGCTTCTGAATCTGTAATGGGACCGGTAAGGATATACCAGTCGGATTTTGGAATTGCGTTTGCCCTTCTTCCCTGACCCTTATTTCAAAGAATTTAGATACACCTTTCAAATCGCTGGAAGGAAAGCCTTTGACAATAATTTTCACTTCCTTAGCCATACCGATTTTGAAAATTTTCTCGTGAACCATAATATTTCATGTTTGTTGATAGTACTAATTTAATCACAGTTCAAGCATGCATGGTGCCACCTAACGATTTGATAACCTTCGCTGAGGTTGGTCTTCACGAAAACGTATATGACACTAAGTCATCAAATACGTAAACTTATCGGCCAGGACATAGAGCACGTTATCGGGATCATTGAGCTGTTTTGAAGAAAAATATTCGGCTCCAAATAAAAAATTATCCCGAACAAAACGCTTGGCTTCTTTAAGGTTGCCAAAATACAATTCATCGGGGTTAAGGTCAAAATTCTCATATGACCCGACGCGTTGCTCGATAAAAGCCAGTTCGCGGCTGGGTGTTTGCTCTGCGACATCACTGTCATACACTGCGTAAAAAACAGTCGTAGAAGTCAAAGCGGGCGTTGTCATTCTCTTTTCACTGTTCATATACTAAATATGTTTTGTGGTGTTCAAGAAAATAATTCGGCAACAAGCATTCAGGATTTTGCAAGGGAGTCGAAGTGGTTAGCAGCTGCTTGCAAGGCGAAGAAGGGCAACAAAATTAACCAAAAAATTCCAGTGTAAACAAAACCTTAACACGAGGATTTTCGAAACCGCGCAGTTGGCGTCTTATCCCCATAATCGGAGAACATGCCGGTATCCGAGAAATGATACTAACCGTTAAATCACGGGATTGGCCGATAACTAAGGGTATTTACCGCTAAATATTTCACCTACAAGATACTGACACACCAGCACCTACCTTCGCACCATGTTCTGGAAGTACCAGACGTCGATAAATACTTAGCTATGAAAAACAATTTAAAAAACAACGTTTCATGTCAGAAACCTTTCTGGTTCACGGCCCCAGTCGCCATTTTAATGCTGATGATGCATTCAGTTTCCTTTGCCTGCAGAACTGACAATGTATTACCCCTCACTAACGACAGCCGCAATGTTAAAAAACCTTTAACTGAGCAGATCCGCGAGTATATCCTCGTAGATGACGCTCATTTTGGCGGCCTGAAAAAGGGGGTGATAGTCCTTAGCTTCCAGGTTGATGAAAACAACCGTTTAAGGCAGGTTACGTCTCACAGCCAAATTACTTCATTGGACCATTTTCTAACGTCAAGTCTGGAAGGAAAGGTAGTCCAAGCACCGGAACACGGCATCTCAGCCGGAGAAGTGCAGTTTATCAAGCTCCGGATTTCTATTGAAAAATAGGTTGGTAAATATAACAACAAGGCCTGGCAAGTTATCACTTTGCCAGGCCCTGTTGTTGCAGCCAGTACTGCCTTTGAACGACGGCTTTGTGAGGCATTACCTCGGCGCTGGCACAAAAAAGCAGCCTAAATCGGCTGCCTGCAATTTGCGACAGAGAATTGCGCAGTTTCCTGCCATACTTCCCTGTGGCCCGTTGGACCAATCCTACGCGGCCGAAGCCACTTTTTTCGCCTCTCGATTATCGTTTTACGTCGATTAGGTATAGCAAGGTCATCGCTTGCAGCGGTGTTTCCGCTTTCCGTAGTACGGACCAGGTAAAACGCAAAAGAAATTGCATTTATAAAGGTATGGCATAATACCAAGCTTCTAACAGATATTTTCACTGCACTGGTAACAATTCTGCCAAGGTCGCCTTCCAAAACCAATATAAATTGGGCGTGTAGCGCAACTTATGTACCTTCCATGGCTGTTAATAAGACTAGCTCAGAGAAGCCCGTTTTGAGACAATATTCCAATAATAACATACAACAAGATGCATATTGCTATCCTGACATTCGAAGGGTTCAACGAGCTCGATTCACTTATTGCGTTGGGCGTACTCAACCGGGTAAAGGCACCGGACTGGCGCGTTTCGATAGCCTGTCCGGCCGCAAAAGTCCGTTCTATGAACGGGGTGGCCATCGAAGCGCAAGCCACACGATAGGGTCACGCTGTCCTATTTAGTCGTATCTGGCGGCACAATGCTTGTCACCAGTATTTGCTTATTAAATCACTTCGCGGTCGGTTACGCGCTATCGCTTTTTCAGCTTTCATCGATTGGCAGCATTCTACTTGGATATCATTTCTTTAACGAAAGAAACATACGCAAGAAGCTACTTGGCTCGCTGGTTATGATCATCGGTTCAATTATGATTATTCTATCACCAAGCACCTGATTTACCTCAAAGTGCAATTTGGCGGGGTTCTTCGCTTTAATGCATACCATCAGTTGGCTCGAAGTGGCATTCTGTATCGGACTTTTCTGTACTGGAATTTAGTTAATCTTCGTCCTCCTCTTGATCGCTCCCTTTTTCAAGTCTTACAAAAGCGCCACGGCGCGGAGAAGGCATTATACTTTTTTCTCCACGCACCGTTTGCCAGACAATCTCACTGAAAATCAGGTCGTCAATAGCATCGGGCACTGAAAGGTCGAACTGGTCGGTACGGCGGGAATTTGCATTCACTGCCAAATTTTTCTGAGCAAGATCCACCCCCGCTTCCCGTGATACAAAACCGGCCGGATCAGCTGTTTTGCTAAAACATCTCCACATTGGTGTGGCAGCAGCATCGTATTGGCTCATCGGTTTCAAGCCCAGGATCAGCTCCATTGTACGAAGCATGCCAGACGTTGAATACATGGTGTGGTCTACAAAACCTCTTTTTACAAATCCTCCGGCAACAAAAGCGATGGAGCGGTGGGCATCGACATGGTCCGGACCATTTTGCGCGTCGTCTTCCAGGATTAACACTACCGATTCTTTCCAAACTTTGCTTTTGGAAAGGTGTTCGACAAAACGCCCGACGGCGAGGTCGTTGTCAGCCACTGCCGCAAACGGCGTTGGCTTTCCAACACTGGCACCGGAAGTATGGTCATTGCCAAATCGTAACGTATTCAATCTCGGAAGCCTGCCGGTAGCCACCAATTCATCAAAATCCTTCTCCCAGGCTGCTTCGCGGTCAATATCCATATAACCGAGATTATAGCCTTTGAAAGTCGGGCAATACTTGCCTTCAAGTGTTTTGATATTCGCTTTTCCTTCATCTGCAAACCAGCCGTAACTCCGAAAAGTCACCCCGGCGCGTAATGCATGATCCCAGATGAATCCGTCCCTGGGATGTGCGATTTCTTTTTGTCCTTCATAATCGTAGGTGCCACCGCGACCTCCGTAGCTGGTAACCCAGTTTTTTTCCACATAATCATTCGCATACGCAGCAGATGACCAGTTGTGTCCATCCGCGCTTACTTCCGCGTCCACATAAAAGTTATCGAGCAAGACAAATTCGCGAGCCAGCGCATGTTGGTTTGGCGTTACTTTTTCCGGGAACAAACAAAGCGAAGCATCGCCGTTTCCCTCCTTCATATCGCCAAGCACCTGATCGTAGGTTCTGTTTTCCTTGATGATGTAAAACACATATTTAATTGGGGACTTCTCGCCTACCTTCATGGGAACCGGGTTGCCAGTCTCCCCTTCGGCATTCAATTCTTTGTTTTTTGTATAGGGGGTATTAGCATAAACCACACGCGAGTAAGCTGAAAGCGTCTGTGGGGACGGCGCATCAATAATCGACAAAGTGCCTTTGAACAATCCGCCGATGTACTGCTCCCTACCGATGTAAGCCTGCGGGTTGGGTCCTACCTGTTGCGGGACTTTTGACAAATTCGGATTAGGGCCTTTCGGATTTGCTTTGGAAGAAAACCCTTTTCCATTTGTGACAAATATTTTCTGACCGACCGTCTTCACAGCTGTCGGATACCAGCCCGTCGGGATAAATCCGACAGAATGGCTACGTCCTTTCGTTTCTACGTCAAACACCGCAAGACAGTTGTTATCTGCATTAGCAATATATAGCGTTTTCTCATCCTCGCTCAGCGCCAAGCCATTAGGTGTCGTCCCAACTGGAGCATTGGGGAAAAGAGAGATGGACAAGGTTTCGGATACCTGCCGTTTAGTTAGGTCAATGAGCGCCACGGTGTTATCATTGCCATTGGCTACATATAAAAACTTGCCGTCTTTGGTCAATAGCAGATCGTTCGGATTTTTATTGGTAACCATTTCGGCTGCTATTTTCTGGGTTTCTGTATCCACAATCACAACGCGCGAACCGCCCCAAAGCGAAATGTAAAGTTCCTTTTTGTTATTGGAAAGCAAACAAGTATAGGCTGCCGCGCCCAGATTTAGCTTGCCAATTGTCTTTTTGGTTTGAGAGTCACAAATGTAGAGCGAACTGTCTTCCTTGGTGACTACATAAATCCTGCTTTGTGCATCGTCAACTGCTATTCCTGTCGGAGAAATTTTAACAGGCCAGGGTTTACCCAACACGATCGGATGAGCAGGAACAAGCTGCTGATTTTCAATTTTGAATACCAGAATCTGATTATCATTGCCACCCGACGCATACAACGTTTTTTCATCCTGACTGAAAGCAAGGCCCAGGTACGATTTAGCCACCCTGGCCGAGTCCAGTACTTGTTCTGAAGCCGCATCAATTAAGGTAATGCTTTGCGTACTTTGGCCATTGTTGGTAACGGCCAGGTATTTCTTAGACGGAGAAACCACCAGGTTTAAAGGCAAATCATCCAGGTCTAGGCTCCTACCTACCGGCGTCAATGACCAGCCGTTGGGTAAATTGATGCGTTTCGCGGAAAGCTCTTTATAAATAAGCAGTTCCTCTTGCTGGCCGGTTGAGCCGATGTTCTTTCTGCACCCATAAGCAAGCACACCCGCGAGCAGCAGGCAAAATGCAATCTTCATTTTTTTTGTCATGGTGAGTTATTAGTATTATTGAGCGATGCGTTTCTAAAATTTTCCTGTCAAAGTCAGCCAGAGACTACGGCCCACGCCATTGATCCCCGACCCGTGCGTACGATAATCCCTATCGGCAAGATTTTGCGCGACAGCATTTATTGCAAAATGCCCGGCATCAAAACCTGCCATCAAATTCATTACTACCCATCCGGGCGTGCCTCCTTTCGGAATTCGGTTATCTCCGACGTCTCCGGCCGCCAGTCGCGTTTGTTTCTCCGCAAACCAACATTCCGGACGGGCATACCATCCTTTATTACGGTATTCGAGACCAAACCGTCCATTCAATGGAGGAATGCGTCGAACCGGCTCATTTTTAGTCACATTTTTGCCGAAACTATAAGCTCCCGACGCGTAAACTTTCCAACTGTTGCTGAACACATATTCGGCCTCCAGTTCCCCGCCCCGGATGTAGGCACGCTCCACATTTTGTTTCCGGTAGACGTCTATGCCTTCAATCTTCTGCCCCACTACAGGCACCCGCGTGATCAGGTTACGCAAGTTATTTTGGAATAATGCCGCGCTAACCGCTACCCCTTCCAAGCGGTATTTATAACCTGCTTCAAAGCTGTAAGACGTTTCGGGTTTAAGGTCGTAGGCGGGTAGCTCGTACCGGAAATCGACGATGCCAAGCGTCCCCATATCATCAACATTCGGCGCACGGAACCCGGAATTAAAGGATGCGTACAAATTGGAATGCCCGTGAAGCAGGTATGAGATCGACGCATTTCCGACCAGTGCCTGCGGCTTCAAAGAAACATTACCCAGCACTTCGTCCGCAACCTTGATGCGGAAACCGTTAAACCGACCGCCAAATGAAAACCGCCAAGCGTCTAGCTTTAACTGGTGAAGCGAATAAATTGCGTAACTGAGGTATTTGCTGTCGTCCGGATAAAGACCACGGCTAAAAACCGGGCCACTACCAGCAGCCTGATCGATCTTGTAACTCTTTATGAGATCATTGTAAACTTCTATTCCCGAACTTGCTTTCCAGAATTCGGTGATATCCGATTGTACGTTAAAGATCAGGCCGGCTGTCTGAACTTTATCCGTTTCTGTACGAATACTGTTACTGCCATTTTTACGGCTTATACGCCCCTCGCTGGTAGCCTGCCAGGATCCGGTAAGCGATATTTCGGATGCCCATCTATTTGATGTTATGCCTTTAAATTTGAAATAACTTAAAGAACGTTTTTGAGGATTGAATTCGCTTAAAGCAAAATTTTCGAGCTTGTAGCGGTAATAGAGTGGCACATGCTTTTGAGAAACCGATTGGTGAGCAACCGTGAGCGTCCACGAGTCATTCAATCTAAAAAGTGATTTGGCATCAAAAGCCCGGTCTTTGTAGCCACTCGGCGATTGCTTGCCTGTGGTATCTCCACCAATTAAGTCCCCAAAATTCCGTATGCTCACACCACCCGAAAATGCGATCCTGGAACCTGTTAGCTCCACTGCTGTCCGCAGAGTTTTTTCCATATCCCCGGTAGCGTAGCATGTGACCGCCTTACCATGAACGACCAACTCCTCTGAAAATAAAGGATTAGCGGTCAACAGTTGAAGCGTTCCCCCTAATGCATCGGAGCCGTAAGCAACAGAACCACCTCCGCGCAGAACTTCAATCTGATCAATCGTGAAAGGGTCAATTGTGTTCAGATACTGGTTCGGACCATATCGGAATGTACTGTTATTCAACCGGATACCATCTATCAGGGTCAAGGTTTGATTACCTGTTAATCCACGTAGAAACGGCGATCCCGCTCCATGGGTAGTTTTTTGGACAAAAACGCCGGTGGTCCCTATAAGGGCCTCCGGCGTGGTCCGTGACTGATATGTATGTAAAGCCTTTGGGGAAATTACTGATATAGCGCCGGCCGTCTGAAAGGTTTTCTCTACAATTCTGTTTGCAGTCACATTCACTTGACTAAGCAGCTCTGTACGAAGTGAATCACTTTTCTGGGCTAAGCCGGAAATTGCAGAAGATACCATGACAAAACAGCAACAGAATATCTTCATAGCTTACCCATATAGCTTCGTTAGAAGTCGGCAAATCTAAGGGTTCTACTCAGCGAAAAACCGTTTAGCGCGGTTATGAATTTGTTAAGTTAATTTGTTGAGAAAATCACAAAAAGCTCGCTGAGAAAATCAGGATGCTAAAAAAACAGGCTGATAAAAAAGTAAAATCGACGGAAACTCGTCCAACGCAGGCCTACCGCATTTGCGCGTAATTCCCCGGACAAGGTGCGCCAAGCCCCTTTGAAACGTTGCCAAAGCAAATATTCTTGTGAGCTGACAATGTGTTTCATGGTTCAGAGACTGGAAGCGGTCCGATGCCCCAGTTCCTATTCGGATCCGGCCCCATTTCCAGGACCAGCGACCCGCCTTTCAGCAAATCGGACGCTTTGAACCAGAAATTTTGCTGCGGGACACCATTGAGGATTGCATTTTGAATGTATACATTTTTACGGGAGGTATTTTTTGCCTCAATCGTAAATTTCCCTCCCCTTCCAAATCGCTGCCCCAGGTCGATCACCACTTTTTCAAAAATTGGGCTGCCTATCTCGTAAATCGGGTCATAACGGGTGCCGCCGTCGGTTTGGAAAAGGCCAAGCGAGGCCATGACGAACCAGGCGCTCATTTGTCCCTGGTCTTCGTCGCCCAGGTAGGCACTGGAAGTCTCGTAACCGTAATACCGGTCGATCACCGAGCGGCTCCATTTCTGCGTTAACCAGGGCTTTTTTACCCAATTGAATAGAAAGGCAAAATGCATGGATTGCTGGTTTCCCTGAACCACAGGATAATCCCAGTATTGATCGTTCGGGCCATTGTAGCGCCATTTCACACTTTCGTTAAAACCCCAATCAAGCCTTTTAACGAATTCATTTTCTCCTATCATCTTGGCAAGCCCCGGAACGTCCTGTGGCACAAAAAAAGTAAGCTGCCACGCATTTCCTTCAACATAATGATGGTTAGCCCCGGATTTGAACGGGTCAAAATCGGCCAGCCAATTCCCGTTTGCATCTTTCATGCGGGCGAATCCGGTTTTTGGGTCTATGACATTTTTCCACCAGTTCGCTCTTTCGCCGAAGTTTTGGTAGTCCTGTTTTTTGTCTAATGTCCTGGCAAACTGAGAAACCGAGTAATCGTCGAAGCTGTATTCCAATGTGTTCGAAAACCTGCCCTGGTCGTAAGGCACATACTTGTGGCTCAAATATGTAAGCAAATCCTCATTGCCGGCCCGCCCGCCACCGACCGATTGCGGGGCGGTAGTTTGCATTTTCCGGACTGCCTCATAAGCTTTCTCGACGTCGTAGCCGCGAATGCCCATTTGGTATGCGCCCACGATGAGCGGCACCTCGTGCTCGGCAACCATCACCGGAATGTACTCCATTCCCGCCGGTCCTTTCGCCAGCCAGCCGCTACGATCGTACATCGCCAGCTGGGATTTCACCCACCGGTTCGACCATTCGGGCGTGACCAAGTTCCAGAACTGGTTGAGGTTCCAGAACGTATTCCAGAACGCGTCACAGCCCAATGCTACGTCATCCTTGTCCTGAAATTTGTTGACATTTTCATCCGCGTCCCGCCAGCTCCCGTCCACGTCGCTGAACGTATTCCTGCTCAGCGAACGGTACATGTTGGTATAAAACCGCTCTTTTTCCCGCATGTCATTGCTGGAAATCGACACCCGGCCCAGCAGCTCGTTCCAAAACTGTTCCTGGTTGCTCCTGACCTTTTCAAAATCCCACCCAAACGGGTCGGAAATCTCGGTTTTCAGGTTCAGCGACGCATTCTCCACGCTCACATAGGAAATGCCCGAGCGCACCTGCACAGCCTTGTTTTTCTTTGTATCAAATTCCAGGAACATTCCTGCATTGCTGGCGCTATCCGCCGCGAGATTGGTTTGTTCCTTCACTACGTTGTTCAGCCAAACGCCATAGTTTTCGATAGGTTGGTCAAACTCCATTACAAAATGTACCGTGTACTGCTGATCGATCCCGCCAGCCCATACGTTTCTTGAAAGCTGGTCAGCATAGCCCTCGATCCGCTTGTCGCTCACCTTGTTGATCTTCACTTTTTTTATCTTGTAACTATATTCGGTAGGGATTTGCAGGTCGACCATAACACGTCCCGTTTTGCTGTTTTGCCAGGTATATTTCTGAAATGAAGCGCGGGTGGTCGCCGTGAGCTCGGCGGTGATGTCGTTATCGGTCAAATCTACTTTATAGTAGCCCAAAGGCGCCTGCTCAGTGCTTTTGTCAAACCGGGATCGGTAGCCCCCATCCGGATCGGCCTGGTCGCCGATCTTTGTTTGCAACGGGCCTGCTGTGGGGAAAGTGCCAAGGCCGGTCATGGTCCATTCGTGAATGTGGCTGAACGTTCCTATTGATTCGAAAGTAGGGTCATAACCCGCCTGCCAGCCGCCATTCTGGTTATCCGGACTCAGTTTTACCATACTGAAGGGCATCCAGGGCCCGGGCGCGATCATCCAGCGCGAATGTCCCGCGCCCAGCATCGTGTTCACATAACCAGCCGGGGTTTTGAGTTTTTGTTTATCCCGCCGGACTTTCCCGGAGCTGACCAATTCGTTATTCACAAAAATCTCGAACTTCCCCGTCCCGGGCTCGGTGACCGCAGGCATAGGCGCTTCGAGTATGTAGCGCTCCCGCTCTATTTTTCGGGACAAAATCGTTGCTCCGTCAAGCTTCACTTCAACCTGCGGTTCGCCTTCAAGTTGGGTCACATCGATTAACAGGGGCTGAATCTGTTTTCCGTCAGCATTCAACTCGTAATCAGCGGCTTTTATATTTCGTAACAATGCATCCCCGGGTGCAGCAAGAGAAGCTTCTGCAGGGCCTTCCAGCCTCAGCTGGTCAAAGGCCAGCCAACCGCCACGTAGGGTGGTCATGACAATTTCGTTGACGCCTTCTTTGATCAGTTTTGAGGGAATGTCAATCTCCACCAGCTGTTGTTTGGGGACGGCAGTAAACCTATCCGGATTTGTAAAACCGGAACCTTTTGCCAGCCTGAACTCCCAGGATTTACCATTCACAAGCACTTTAAAAAGCGGCGCGTGCAAGGAATCTGTTTCAAGCAGATCCACCACAAGCTTCCATTTTCCGAAAGCCGGCTTTTTCTTGATATCAAACAAAACAGTAAGAAAATGTGACCTGATCCCCGAGGTACCGCCCGTCCCACCCCAGCCATTAACCGGGCCAGGCAGCACGTAAGGCCACTCCTTTCCGCTGTCAGAACGCCCGATGAGGAAGAACCTGTCCTGATAACCAAAGTCCTTTTCGAGGAAGCGCCTATACTCCCCAGGCGCAAGCGCCATTCCGGAAGGGGAATTATCGGCCTCACCGATCTTCCAGATCGTTCTTTGCTTTCCGCAGGCCTGTCCAATAGTAAATGCCGATAACATTAGAACGGCCAACGTTCTTGTAACCAAACGGAGCATGGACTTGAGATTTATTTTGGTTTACGAACCAAAAACTGATACCATCACAATGTACGTACAAACTTCGTTGATGTAAGCGCCAATGCGGCGGAAAAATACTCAAAAATCAATCCTTTTCGGCCAAAACTTCGCATCCTTCACTCAAATTACCAGGCTATACTCCTGCGAATTGTATATACAAAGTATGTATTCCGATAGTCTGCAGCTTGCATGCTCAGAGATCACAATTGTGACAAAAGCGATGTCGATCAAATCCAGGAACTATTCAGCTTCAGTAAGGAAAAGCAATGACCTTTTTTACATTCCTACATTCGCTTTCAATGAAAGAGAAGGGGATCATAAACAATTAATATCTGCCTAGATGCCTGCACAGGGCCAAGTGGAGGTGAAGACCTACAAACAAAAAACAGTAGCAGACCTGAGTCTGCCACTGTTGGAAATCTAATTTTATCTAGCTGAAAACCTGTATCGGCTTTGCAAACCTAGCCAGCGTGGATTTAATATCCCTGATTTTGTACCAAGAATCCTTCCTGGCCGGAAGCTCCGTCGATCGCTCTTTGAGGGATTGGGAATAGTCGTTTGTTTACGTTTTTATCTGTTTTTTCCGTCCAGTTACCTTCGTACTTTCCAAACCGGATCTGATAGTTTCTTCTGAACGCCTCCCAATACAATTCAAATCCGGACTCACGGAATAAGATGTCAACGTCAATTCTGGTCAGCGCTTTCGGAGTCTGGGCTGGCCGGGCATTTCTTGAAGTCCTTAATGTATTGATATCGGCCAAAGCCCCTGCATTGTCGCCGTTTCTTAGCTTCGCTTCGGCACGCATCAGGTAAATCTCTCCAAGACGTATCAACACCAGGTCGACACTGCTGTAACTACAGCAATTGGTACCGGTATGGCTGAATTGATACTTTGAAAACCGGTAGCCCGTGTTGTGCAAGCTTCCTGGGCCTGTAAAGTCGACATTACGTGTGTGGTTTACATAAGTCAGGTTCGCGCCACTGGTTCTTTTGTTGATCACCGGGTAGATCCTTACCTTGCCGTCTGCGGTTCTTAAAATATTGCCGCTTCCGTCCTTTCTGGGGCCCCAGATGATTCCGCGCAAAATCCCTCTGTCCATTTCGAACGACGTAGCATCTACGGAATAATAATGTTCGGCGTCGTTCAACGGAGTAACTCCTGTAAGGTCTTTCAGGTTCTCAGGTACGATCGTATTCTTTTTGAAAAAACGAGCATCAGCATCTGCTGGATCTATATTACCATAAGCATCCACCCAGGTTTGATAAAAGTCAGGAGTTGCTGCTACCGCATCTGTTCCACGCGTATTTGGGAATTCCGGTCTTGGTATCTGGTCACCGGATATCGACCAATACGCCCATCGCTGTTGATCAGTTTCCAATACCCCTCGCTGGTCAAGCGCAAAAATGAGCTCCTTGTTAGTATGGTTATCGTCGCTGAATAAATCGAAGTATTCAGGAGACAGTGAATACGGTCCGGCAATGATTTCGTTGGTGTATTTAGTCACCTTATCCATATCCTCCTTTTTGAATTCAGGCGTACCATATGGATTGCGATAGACGGCAGCATTCAAGTATAAGCGCGCCAACAAAGCCTTCACCGCATTTTGGTTTAACCGGCCCGGGTCGTTGTCTTTCCTGATCAGATCAACCACCGATAAAAGCTCGCTTTCGATATAACCAATTGCCTCCTGCCCTCTCATGATTTGAGACACCTCACTTGAAAGCTCTTTTTTGAAAACCAGGCCCCAGTTGTCCAATGCCAGCATATTCAGGTATGCCTTCATGGCAACCATTTCGTAGTAACCCGCCTGCGCACTTGCATTACCGGTCTTAGCTGCTTCGTTCAATCTTTCCGCAGCAATGACGGCTCTGGATAAAGTAAGGGTAATTTGCGTCCAGGTATCGCCAACGAGGGCATTGCTTGGGGTCATCAAATGCTGGTGAACCGCGATGAACTTGCCTCCATCGTACCAGTCGGTGCCGCCGCGATAAGGAAGGATACCTTCGTCAGAAGCTACCTCCTGAAGTCCGAAATTGTTTGTATGCAGCCATACACCGGAGCGTAGAAGACCATACACCGGGGCGATAGAGCCGCTTACTAGTTCTGCCTGGCCCGTTCCCGTGAGGGATTCGTCGAGAATTTCCTCATCCAGGCTGGTACAACCGATAAAAGCCGTTAGAAATCCAATGACCATCAACGCTCTATAAATTCCTATATTTTTCATTGTAATTTGATTTTCAACGAATAGTAGATAATCGTTTATGTTCTGTTAAAATGTCACATTAAGACCAAGCAGAAAAGTTCTCGCTCTCGGATAGGTAAAGCGGTCAATTCCAAATGTCTGGATTCCGCCGGAAGCCGATCCTGTATTAACTTCCGGATCAAAGCCTGAATAACTGCTTATGACAAACAAATTCTGGCCGGTTAAGGTAAGACTGGCACGTTGAATGACATTCCCTAACCTGGTTCCCGCAAAATTCAGATTGTAGGCCAGCGTAGCATTGTTCAATCTCATAAAAGAGCCGTTTTCCAGATATCGGGTCGAGACAACATTGGCATTGCTCAACGCCTCATTAGGGTATTGAATGGCAAAATCAGTAGTGTTGTTGGATTTGGCCAATTGTGCCCTGCTAAACAAGGTCATGGTCGTATGGTTGAAAACCTTATTGCCGGCTACACCGTTAAAATTCAAACCGAGATCAAAAGCCTTGTATTTGAAATTGAGGTTATATCCGTAGATAATTTTAGGGATCGCGCTGCCTACCACAACACGGTCGTTGTCCAGTATCGCCCCATCTCCGTTTGTATCCCTGAATACATTTTGACCATTATCCGCATTAATGCCATCGAATTCGTACATATAGAATGCGCCCAAAGGATAATCATTAATATAGCCATTAATAGTCGCCCCTGATTGGCCGGAACCTTGTGCCGCCCCGGTCGCCAAAACTGCGTAAGGTGACTTCTTAACTTTATTCTGAATGTAGGTGAGGTTACCTCCGATATTGTAGGAAAAGTCCCGTTTCGTATCGCTGCTGTAATTCAGGGTCAGTTCCACACCATTGTTCTGGATTTTCATATTCGGGATATTGGTCCAGTAAGTGGAAGTGGGCTGAACAGGATCGGGCGGAACTACTTCGAGAAGGATATTGGAAGATTGCTTGTTAAAATAATCGAGCGTACCGGTCAATCTGGACTTGAAAAATGCGAAGTCAATACCTAAATCGACCTGCGTGGATACCTCCCATTTTAGATTAGGGTTTGCCAATCTCGTGAAAATAATTCCGTACGGGTAGCCTTGCAAGGAAGTGGCATCGGTATCAATAGGATAAGTATTTACACTTCCGGTGCCTGTCTGCAAACGCTGCTCCAGATAACTCGCTTTTGTAATCTTGGATGGAATTTCCTGATTACCAGTCTGTCCCCAACTCGCCCGTAATTTCAGGTTGTTGAAAACCGTATTATTCATGAAAGCTTCCTTGGAGATGTTCCATCCGGCGGCGAATGAAGGAAAATAACCGTATTTGTTATTCTGCCCGAATTTGGAAGATCCATCGGCGCGGAACGTTCCGGTGAACATGTATTTATCAGCAACGACATAATTGACCCTTCCAAAGAAAGATTGCAACTCGTTTTTCAGAGCCTCCGAATTGACCGCCGTCGGCAGTGCAGTTGTGCTTGTGTGGTCCTGATAAATCGGGTCGATATTATTATTTGCAAAGCCGCGGTAGGTAGTTATTCGTGTCTCATCCAAAAACTTCTGATAAGAATGACCCGCCAGGAGCGTAATGTTATGATCATTACGGAGCCAGTTATACGTTAGCGTATTCTCTACAAGCTGATTGGTATTTCCACTTACCGCATTGTCGAGGACACCATTAGAAACATCGGACTCATTCACAACCGCAGGAAAGGGCTTGTACTGTTGATTTCTCGTTGTAGTAGAATAATCGACGCCGAAATTCAATTTGTAAGTAAGGCCGTCCACTATTTCTATTGATGGTGAAATATTTGCCAGAATCCGGTGATTAATAGCCTTGTCACTAAACAAATCATATCGTGCAAGCGGGTTTAATGCGTTGGTGTTCAACAAGGTAGGAACACCGTTGGTATACGGAGGAATCGTCGGATTCAAAGTGAGCATGTCGCTCATGGTAGACGTGATATCCGGACGTAAATTTTCCGTACGGGAGGCCGTTAGATTATAGTCGACTTTTACCCGGCCGTTGAATGCCTTCTGATTCAGATTCAACTTTCCCGAATAGCGTTTCAGCCTGCTGTTTTTCAGGATACCTTCCTGATCCTGATAGCCCACGGAGGTAAAATACGAAAAACTTTCACTGTTGGCTCCGCTCATCGATAAGTTGAGCGCGTTGGATACGCCTGTTTGCGTAAGTTCATCCTGCCAATTCGTGTTCGCGCCAAAATCTTGCAGAGTCCCGCCAGTGGCAACAACCTCCCTGCGAAAAGCGTCGGCGTCGAAAACATCTATTTTATTTGCCATAGACGATATCGCTGTGGACGCAGACAAGGTCATCTGCGGTTTTCCCTTACCTTTTTTGGTGGTAATCACCACAACCCCGTTAGATGCCCTGGATCCGTATACGGCTGTTGCACTAGCATCTTTCAGCACATCGATACTTTCAATGTCACTAGGGTTAATGAAGGTAAGCGGATTGGTAGGAACGCCGGTGTTGGAATTGTCCAGCAAAAATCCGTCGACCACGTATAGCGGCTGCGTTCCGGACCTAAGGCTACCGATACCCCTGATAATGATATCCTGCGCGGCCCCCGGTTCTCCGCTATTTGCAGCAATAGACACACCGGCCAGTTTGCCTTGCAACAATTCACCCGGGTTCGTGACAACGCCCCTGTTGAAACTTTCACTGCTGATGGAAGAAATAGCGCCGGTAATGTCCGACCTTTTCTGAGTGCCGTAACCAACTACAACCACCTCATTCAATTGCGAAAGGTCCTGGCTTAACTGGATAACGATCCACGATTGCCCGCCTACGGAAATTTGTTTGGTGGCATATCCGACAAATGAAACCACGAGAACGGCATCAGCATCGGCATCGATGACGAATTTCCCTTCGGCATTCGTTGACGTACCCTTGGTTGTGCCTTTGACGACAACTGTTGCTCCTGGGAGCGGCGCCCCGGCCTCATCTGTAACCGAACCCGAGATGGACTGCATAACAGGCTCAGGATTGGAAAAAGAAGTTTCTACCTGAAAGGAAAGCTTAGTATTAATACTCGCGGGAAATGCCTGGGCCGGATAAGTATTTAGTACAACCCAAGGCAAACACGCGGAAAGACCTACGAGCTTTGATAGACGTAATTTTGAACGCATAAAATTAAAGTTTACTTATGATCCGGGTTCAAAATTACTTTCGGGGAAGTAAGAGGTGAGTTAATACGCATTACCATTGTATTAACAAAAAGTTACCTGGCTTTCGAGGTCAAGCGCCACTGGCTCTGGTAACACAAATTTAACACCGCAGTCTTTCTCGCCGGGCTACCTTTGCATGGTACAAAACCATCACCAATGAAAGCACTACTAGGTCTGTTGCTCGTCTGCTGTTTTCCCGCTTTTGCCCAAACGGATGAGAATTTAAAGATTAATAAAACGCAGGTAATCGGCTCTCATAACAGCTATAAACAGGCCATAGATCCGGCACTGTTCGAGGTATTTTCCAAGAAAGATTCCGCTTCGGCGAGCAAGCTCGACTATGAACATATTCCAGTCACAAGACAACTTGAACTTGGCTTGCGCAACCTTGAAATTGATGTGTATCCTGATGAGAAAGGCGGAAAGTACGCGAACCCTAAAGGCCTGGAAATGGTCGCCGGTCAGAAGCCGTATGATCCGCAGGGCAAAATGAAACAGCCCGGGTTCAAGATCCTGCATGTACCTGACCTCGATTTCCGAAGTCACTATTTTTCCTTAACCAATTGCCTCGACGACCTGAAAGCCTGGTCAGAGGCGCATCCCGAGCATACACCGGTTTACATTACCCTTGAAGTGAAGGGCAAGGTGGTCAATGCTGGTGAAACGGAAGGCATTGTCGCCAGACATTTTGACGAGCTTGACAAAACACTTCTCGAGCACCTGGGCAAAGCCCATATTCTCATGCCCGACATAGTAAGGGGTAAATACGAAACCTTGGAAAGTGCCGTGTTGCATAATAACTGGCCGACGTTGAAGGAAGCAAAGGGTAAGTTTGTCTTTGTGCTAGACGATTCGGGCAGTAAACGTGACATGTATATCTCCGGGCACCCCTCCCTGCGCGGCAGAACAATGTTTGCCAACGCATTGCCTGGCACTCCGGAAGCCGCTTTTCTGATCAGAAACAATGCCAAAGCTCCCCAGATACCTGATCTGGTAAGAAAAGGCTACCTCATCCGCACCCGGGCCGATTCAGATACCCGTGAAGCGAGAAGGAATGATAAAACTACATTCGAGGCGGCATGCAAATCAGGAGCACAGATTATTACTACGGACTACTACCAGAAAAGCACCCGTTTTGAATCAGATTATTCTGTGAGTTTCGAAGACGGCACCTATTTCAGGAAGAACCCGCTGTTTTAAGCAGGGGCACAAATTCGCTTAATTGGCTTAACGGTTAAACCGTATGCCCGCCTCTCTGGAAAAATCAACATCAGTACATCGCTAAAACGAAAATGAAAAAAGTTCGTTTCTTTAATTCCATATTTCTTGAATCACTAGACCAACGAGCCGCTTCGATACTAGAAAGCCACAAAACAATTGTAAAGAAAATAAATCATGAATTACAAAATCAGCAACTCAAACTGGATAAAAAAATCAATGAAGAATTAGATTTGCTAGTAAAAAACCAAGATCCAGCAATCACAGAGTACAAGCTCAGGCAACTGTATGTAGTTGAGAAAGATATTGCAAAACGAAGCGCGTTTATCATACGAAAAAACATGCTAATAACAGTAATTTCAATATTTGAAGAAGTCCTGATAGAATTACGAACCATCCTAGTCAACGAACTAGGATTGCTGGATCATCGGGTGTCACAAATAACGGAACCACTTCTGTTACACAGTGCCATACTAAATGGAATACCTATTTATTCAAAAACAATTAATAGCTCTTGGTTTCAAATTAAAGAAGCAATTAGTATTGGACCAATCATCAACGAACATATTGATAATATAAATGGAGAAATAAAAGAATCAACTATAAAAATCAGATCTATAAAAAAAGTAAAACTGAAAAATGAAAAAGAAATATTAGCGCTAGTAGATTGCAACTACCAGCAAGATGTGACAAAAGCAATTGAAATATATTTCATTGAAATGAATGACAAAATAAACGAGTTAGTTAAAAAATAAAAAAGTAAGTACACACTTTTCCAGTAACTACCGATTTCAGAAGTGTGTTCGGCGGAGTAGCCCGGCAAACACCTGCCACTTCGCATCAGTAAACACTTATCAGGTTGATTATCTGGTCGGTCGTGTTCATCAATATTATCTTTTCCTTACCTTCCTCATCTCCTTTCGGATTCACCAGCGCACCGACGATCACCACATCTGCATCAACGTCTGTTAGCAACGACCTGCTCTGGATTTCATAACTAAAGATTTGATAATCTCTCATTAACAGCTGATTCGAAACTGTAAGGCATCTTTGTAAAACCGCCTTGCGTTGTATGCAGAGAAGAAATCTACTAAAAACACTTGGAATGGCTGCCGGTGGTCTTTCCATACCATCGGTCACAGCGGCTGAAAATGTTCAGCCTAAACGGGCCATGCGTATCGCCCACCTGACCGACATCCACATTCAGCCACATCTGTGGGCTGCAAGGCGGTTTGAAAAATGCCTTCACCATCTTCAAAACCTTGAAGTAAAGCCGGACTTAGTGCTCAATACGGGTGATTCCGCGATGGGCTCTCACGGAATATCGCAGACCAAAGCATCGAAAGAATGGGCATTGTACCACCAAATTATCTCCTCGGAAAACAGCCTTCCGGTTGTTTCATGTATCGGAAACCATGATATCTGGGTTCCGCCTGGCGGCATGTTCGGCGACGGCAAGAAGCGAGCGATCTGCGAAATGGCCCTATCACGTCCGTATTTCAGTATGGACCGAAACGGATGGCACATCATTATGCTCGATAGTGTCCAATCCCGTCCTGACGGAACCGGATACCTGGCAAGCCTGGATGAGGACCAGTTTGAGTGGTTAAAATACGACCTTGCACAAACGCCATCGTATGTACCTGTACTAGTCGCTTCTCATATACCTATACTATCCGCGAGTGTTTTTTTTGACGGCGATAATCTAAAGGGAAACGACTGGGTAGTACCCGGCAGCTGGATGCACATCGACGCGGCTCGGATCATCAGACTTTTCAATAAGCATAGCAATGTGAAGCTCGCAATTAGCGGCCACATCCACCTGCTCGACCGCGTGGCTTACAACCATGTCACATATTGTTGCAACGGCGCGGTTTCGGGAAACTATTGGTTGGGAAAATACCACGAAACGGATCCGGGTTATGCAATCATAGACCTTTTCGACGACGGGTCTTTTTCAAATCAGTATGTGCAATATCGATAATTGACCATCTCAAATCGCGATTTGGGACTTACGAAGGGTTCTCCAAAGCTCCAAATGTGTAAATCCTGTAATCTGGTTGAAATACCGGTTGAAGAAAGACTTGACTTTAAAACCGGACTTGTTCCCTTGCTTCTCTGCGGGCAGAACAGCCTTTCTTGAAAGCGGGTTTTCGATTATCCCGATTTTGCGGACGTCTGTCCTCTACTCACAAAAACATGCACTCGTTTGTCCTCTAAATTTCCGTGCACTTCCGATGCCCCGAAAAAGTACTATCGGGAATAAGAGAATAATGATAGATTTACACATCATTAAATCGTCCTCAGGCATGAAGAAAAAGAAAAAACAAGTGGCCAGCGAAATAGCCAGCGCGATGGCTTCGACGCTCTCCCAGGATCAGCAGCAATCCAAAAAGATCAAAAAAGCGATTGCAAAGCTCTCCAAGAAACTGAGCAGCAAAATCCTCAAAGTGCAGGTTAAACAGGAAAAAAAGGCATCCAAAAAACAAAGCGAGGGAAATTCAAATGCCGTTACCCCTGCTATTTAGCAAGTCCCAGGTCGTACCTAATCTAGAAATCACCAGCGCTGACTTTTAGAAATCAGATTGTGGCGGCCAACGAAACAAAATCCCGGGCCGTCTTGCAACGCATCGATGCCCATTTTTGTCACTAGCAGTAAAATCAGCTAATGTGATGCGGTACAAATTTCTGCCCGTCGTCTTTCTCCTGTTGAGTTCATGCCTTGCTTTTTCACAAAAAAGTAATGATGATCGCAAATTGCGCTTCGGCGTTTTCGCTGGAAGGCATATCCTGGGAGAAACCTTTACTTACGAAAAGATCAAAACTGTTTCCGGTCCGGTATTTGGATTGGACTTTTCCTACAATGCCCGGTCAGACAGATCAGGTCTTTCTATTCGCATTCAGCCCAATTGGACAAGCTACAACCGGAACAATAAAGAACAGGAAACCTCCGACGTCTATAAAATCCAGGCCCTGAACATTCCTTTGCTGGCGCGCTATACCTTTGGAGGCAGAAAGATTCGTCCGTTCATTGAAGGCGGTTTAAACCTAAGATCAAGGACTTCATTCGACTTTAAAAGAAACGGAAGAATTTGCAGCTTTATCGGCCCTTGTTCATATGGCCAGCAAACGATTGACCTGCATCCGGAGCTTACTGATGACAAGATCGGGCTGGTAGCCGGACTTGGGGTCGAGTTTGACCTGTGGCATCTGACAATCCCGGTTACAGTGAGGCTCAACGAGGGGCTTGGGACATATGAAATGAAGCAGCAGCTAGCAGACTCCTATTATTTCGATAAGATTAAGACTAGAAACATACAGGTAACGGCGGGTATTACATTTTAGATAATTGCCTGATTACTATCCAGATGAGTATCCACTGTGAAAATTTTGGATGTATTGAAGCCCCCTTTTAACGAATTGATCCAGAACATTCCGGCTCGGGCTGCTTCTGCAGCTTTTTTCTACTACCGGGCCGCCAGACAATTAGGTGGTCAATTTGCCACAGAATCAGGTGGTCAACTTCTCCGAAATACCCAGTCATAAGCCCTGTTCTGTAATGTGTCGAGGTACGAATTGAGTAATTTGACATCCTCCTTGTTACCAATCTTTCGACCAGCGCGAGAATTCCACCTATCCGGTTCACAGTCCCTTTGGGTGGAAAGTTCGACTCGCCTTCCCTCGACCGTAAATCGAAGGTAAATGTGCATTTTTCCACTTTTGTAGTTGCGTGGCTTTTTTAGGAAGAAAAGCAGTGAGAACGTTTTACTTAGCATAACCAACTGTTTAATGATTTAAATGTACGGTTTGCAAGCAGAAAAAATCAAGATGTTTAATTGATGAACAAGTTCATAATCAAATCATTACAACCAATCTGGTGAGTCATCATTACGCGTCTCAATGACTCACCGAATGACGCACCGGAATATTGAGCACATTTGAACATTTTAGTGCTATCAGGCGAAAAACAAATCCCTGCAAACCAATGATTTGCAGGGATTTAAACGATTTTAGTAAGTTACTCTGTGCGCCCAACGGTACAAAACTCGAACTTTTTGCTGGAGGATTTGAGGAAGTTGGCTGCGTTGTTTTCATGATTGCCGTAATTGTCGGAACTTTGCTATTACTTGCGCACAGCTGTTATTGAAGCCAAATTAAATTGCGAGATCCCAGAGCTGCCTTACCTTTGCATATTTACCCCTGTGTTCGACTTCGTTAACCCAATGTCACAAAGTTTATCCTGAACTTTGCAGCACGCAGATCACCTCTTTATCAAAAATTACAACTGCACAACCTTCCTTAAGTTTGTCATTAACAGGATAGCTACGGGTACATCAACAATGCCGTCCATTTTGAAGTATGCGCCAACAGAGATTTCAATAGCAAATTCTGTTCTATTGACTTAATCACAATTTGAAAATTGCACTTTCAGCGAATGATAGGTGACGGAAATATTAATTGAGGAGGCGAAGGTCAATATCAGAAGTTACTTAACGGTAAACAATCTCTGATAACCAACCTTTAACTTTAGCTTGGAAAAGTTGTTGTTTACGACGTTCCACTGGCAGCCATCTAAAATGACACACGCTCAGCACATGAAACTGAAAATAGTATTAGCTGCCATCCTCCATATATTATACGTGCATGCAAACGAGGCCTTCCCGCAAGCAGCTAAACCCCAGTTATCCTCTAACACCAGAAACCTAATTGCCTTGTCGGAAGGGTTGATCAAACAAAATGAGTATGACTCTGCCTCCCTCCGACTCAAAGAGGCGCTGCAGCTTTCGATCAAAGCTGATTCCCGATTCGACATGGCGGTTGCCTACGACAAACTTGCAGATCTGAGCCAGTCCATGGGTAAATCGAAGGAGATGAACCGATTCGATTCATTGGCATTTCCCGTGGCAAGACAATTAAAAGACACCAGCTTACTAGTTAATATCTACAACCGAAAAGGGATTTCTGCCATTGAAAGTGGTAAAAACCAGGATGCGGAATTTTTTTTCAAAACGGCGCTGGCGTTAGGTCTGCAGAAGCAGGCCTCGCAGAAAACAGGCGAGGTATACAGCAATCTCGGTTCGATGTATCTTGCAAAAGGCGAAAAAGACAAGGCCCTTGAAAACTTTCTGAAGGCTTTAACACTTTTCGAAAGGAACAGAGCTGAGCGGGGCATGGGCGAAACGTATAGTAACATATCCTCCCTGTTCTATCTTTTGGGGAAAGTGGACGATGCAATTGATTATCAGCAAAAAAGCATCACGATAAGAAAAAAGCTGGATGACAAGAAGGGACTGGCGGGTACCAACATTAACATCGGGCAGCTTTACATTCTCAAGGGGTCCATTGACCTGGCTTTAAATCATCTGCAACAGGCATTAAAATATGCGGAGCAGGTAAAAAACCCAAAGTTGATAGCCTCTGCTTACTCTGCACTTTCAGCTTATTATTCAAAAACAAAAAACTATTCGGAGGCGCTCAGCTGGCAGACAAAAGGTATCGCCCTCTTTGAAGAAATAAATGACAAACAAATGCTTTCCAGACTGTACGTCTCGGCAGGCAACCTGGCGTCCGTTGCAAATGATTCTGCCAAATCTTTACTGTATTACAAAAAAGGGCTGAATCTGGCCATATCGCTTGACAACAAAGAAAATATTGCCAATGCCTACGAAAAGCTAAGTGCTTTCTATTTCGCCCGGAATCAATTTGAACAAGCCCACCTCAATTACAAACTATTTATAACCTACCGCGACAGCATTTCCGAAAAAAGCAATCTTGCAAAGATCACCGAGATCCGGACAATGTATGAAACCGAAAAGAAAGATGGAGAAATATCCCGGCTCAATGTGCTACAAAAATTAAAGCAACTGCAAATCGAAAAACAAAATGTCATCATCGCCGGTAACGTACTGGAAGCAAAGCAAAAACAAGCCGAGATAGAATTGCTGTCCACGGAGAAACAATTGAAAGACGACGCGCTTGAAAAACAGAATCTGCTGACTAAAAACAGAGAACAGCAGCTAGCCCTTTCCGAAAAGGAGGCGTTATTAATGGATACGCAACTGTTGAATCAAAAAATAGTCAGAAACCTGTTGCTTGCAGGACTCGTGCTGACGTTGGTTACAGGTCTGACATGGCTAAACCGTTTCAAACTTAAAAGAAAAATTCAGCAACAGGCCGACCTGCTGGCTATCCGTAACAGCATTAGTAAAAACCTGCATGATGAAATCGGCAGCACCCTCACAAGCATTACTATTTTAAGCAATGTCTCTCAGAAAACGCTCCTAAACAATCCCGTACAGGCCGGAGAAATGCTCGGAAAAATTTCAACGCAGAGCAAAACCGTGCAGGAAAAAATGAGTGACATTGTGTGGGCCATCAGACCCGAAAACGAAAAAATGGAAAGCCTGGTGGCAAGGATCAGGGAATATGCCTCCCAAACACTGGAAGTATTGGATATTGATATCAAAATTACGCTTGAGGATGAGTTGATCGACCAGGAGTTACCCATTCAGGCGAGAAAAGAGCTGCTTCTGATTTGCAAAGAGGCGATCAGTAATATTGCCAGACATGCTGGTGCATCTGCCGTCACCATGGCATTTGTGAGAAATAACGGAGCGCTTCAACTGGAAATAAAAGACGATGGAAAATGGAAGGGCAGCGGGACCGGCACCGGAACCAAGAGTATGAAAGACAGGGCCGAGCAGCTTGGAGGGGTGCTCTCAATCATCCCTGGCGATTCAGGAACACTTGTTCAGCTTTTGATCCCGATAACCTGAATATGTTATATCTTCACAAAGTAAATGGTACTACATTTGACCATGGCTGCAAAAGTACTTATATACGAGGACAACGAAAGTCTGCGAGAAAGCATGGTAACGCTTCTGGAATGGGAGGAATCCCTGGAAGTGGTTGGCGCAATGTCGGACGCGAGCTTTGTAAAAAAAGATTTGCTGCGCTACAAGCCGGATGTGATCATTATGGACATAGAAATGCCTCATAGCAATGGTGTGGAAGCAACGAAAGAACTTCGGCTAATAGACAAGAATGTTCCGGTTTTGATATTTACGGTCTTCGAGGACGATGAAAATGTTTTCAGCGCAATTTGCGCCGGGGCAAGCGGTTATATACTCAAAAAAAACCTTGACACTCTGCAGTCTTCAATCAGAGACGTCATGGACGGAGGAGCTCCGATGTCAGGTTCAGTAGCCCGTAAGGTGCTCGGATTCATTCCCAGATATGAAACCAAAAAAGATCCGGCTCTTGAACTGCTAAGTAAAAGAGAAAATGAAATTCTGGAATTCCTTGTAAAAGGATATAGTTACAAAATGCTTGCTTCCCAACTGGGCATTTCCATCGAAACCGTCCGTGTCCACGTTAAGAGTATTTACAGAAAGCTACATGTCAATAGCGCCACAGAAGCCTTGTATAAGGTTTCGCTGGGCAAGTGAACATCATTACTTCCTTTGCAATTTCAAGATCAGTGCGGTCTTGCAACCTGTTCTACCCTAGCTGCACCCTTCCTGCACGGAGTTAAAAACCGCCTATACCGGCATTGGAAGTTGGCCTGACATTTCGTCACCGCGTAGTTTCCCGTAACCCATATATGTTATTGCGGTGCGTGGGCTTAAACCTCAAATTTGCATATCAGGAAGTTCGAAACCGGACCTTTACAATCGTCGCTGTTAAGCCCGTTACCGCAAGCATGTCGATTCAAATCTACTTTCTCTCTTAACTAATCAAACTATGGAATCTATAGCTCTATCAACAACTCCGCCCCTGGGAGCGCAACCTTGGCACCAATTGATCCAGATCAAAAGCATCATAACAGGTCTGGTCTTTCTTTGCGCATGGCTGATTTTAGACGTAGCAAATGCCCAAACCAGAAGAATTGCGGGTCCGGCGGGTAGCGAATCGTTTGGATTAACTATCACTGTTTTAACCAATGGCAACTACGTGGTGACGGACCCGCTCCACGACATTCCGGGAGTTAGCAATGTAGGAGCCGTTCATCTCTACAACGGCAACACGCATGCGCTGATCAGTACCATTACCGGTTCCGGCCCGAGCGATCAGGTAGGCACCGGAGGGGTAACTGCCCTCACCAATGGGAATTTTGTAATTAGCAGCCCACAGTGGCGAAATGGGGGTTCAACTCAGGCGGGCGCAGCCACCTGGGGCAATGGAGTCACAGGAATTTCCGGCGTAGTGAGCATTGCGAATTCACTGGTAGGGAGCACGCCCAATGATAATGTGAGCTCCCTGGGCATCAAGGCTCTGCCCAATGGGCACTATGTAGTCGTGAGCCCGCATTGGGAGAATAACGTCTTGTTAATGAATGACGCTGGCGCGGTAACTTGGGGAAACGGGACCAGCGGAATAGCAGGACCCGTTTCTGAAAGTAATTCACTGGTAGGCAGCCGCTGGGACGACGCCGTAGGTAGCGACGGAATAACTGTCCTAACCAATAACAATTATGTTGTTACAAGTACCAAATGGGGTGGCAGCACTCCCATCACCTCTCTTGGTGCGGTGAGCTGGTGTAATGGGGATGGCGGTTCTGTGGGGCGGGTGAGTCTTACCAATTCCCTGGTGGGTAATCTCGATGGCGATAACATTGGCTCGGGCGGAGTGAAAGTTCTGCCCAACGGGAATTACGTGGTCTGCAGCCCGGCGAGCCGGCAGGGTGGAGTAGCTGAAGCGGGAGCAGTAACATGGGGGAACGGATCCACAGGCACAGCCGGTGCAGTCGATGCTACCAATTCTCTCGTGGGGAGTCACGCGCAGGATCAGGTTGGCTACAGTTTGACTGGCGGGATTGTCGTACTTACGAATGGCAACTATGTCGTACGCTCCGAAAATTGGGACAATGGCTCGATTGTAAACGCCGGCGCTGTGACCTGGTGTAATGGTCTTACGGGCCGGACCGGAACCACAACGGCCAGTAACTCATTGGTGGGAAGCACCAACGAAGATAAGCTCGGAGGAGGCTCTGGCGAAGGAAAGGTTGTTGTCTTAACCAATGGCAATTATGTCGTTTCGGCGCCTTTTTGGGACAATGCGGCGGCCTTGAATGTCGGGGCCGTGATCTGGTGTGACGGGACCACCGGCTCCACAGGAACCGTAAATCCCGCGACAGCCATCATCGGCGCTCAGGCCAATGATCAAATAGCACGGGGTGGTGTCACACCTCTCGCGAATGGGCATTATGTCATTTCAAGCCCATTCTGGGACAATGCAGGAGTTCCGGACGTGGGCGCAACCACCTGGGCGAATGGAACCGTAACAACCACAGGAACCATCAGCACCAGTAATTCAATGATTGGAAGTTCTACCAATGACTTTTTAACGCAAAGGATAGCAGTTCTGTCCAACGGTCATTATGTAATTTCAAACCGGTACTGGGATAAGGGAGGAATCGTAGATGCCGGTGCAGCCACTTGGCGAAATGGTAACATCGCTACTACCGGAGTCGTATCCGCAGCCAATTCGCTGACAGGAAGTGTATCGAGCGACAACGTGGGCCAGGATATCGTGCCGCTGCGCAATGGTAACTACGTAGTGGGCAGCCGCAACTGGAATAACGGCGCAACATCTGATGCAGGTGCAGTTACATGGGGCGACGGCTCGACCGGCATCACCGGTGTGGTCAGTGAAACCAATTCACTGGTAGGTAGCAGCACAAGTGATCAGATAGGAGTTCAGGCGACTACTGGTATTGACGTGGGTATCCACGCGCTCACCAATGGAAACTACGTGGTGGAGAGTCATCTTTGGAATAACGGCAGTGTGGTCGACGCCGGAGCTGTAACATTGGCTGACGGAACAAAAGGAGCTATCGGAATCATCAATGCCAGTAATTCCTTGGTTGGCAGCACCGCAAACGACAATTTAGGATATTATTTTACCAGTCCGCTGACAGATGGAAATTACCTGGTCCGGGGTGTAAACTGGGACAACGGCTCTACTGCCAATGTCGGATCAATGACCTTGGGAAATGGATCCTACGCTGTAACCGGTGTCGTCAATCCGTGCAACAGCGTCATAGGAATGGACGTAAATGGAGGCCCTAGCCTAAAACCCGTGTACAATTATCCAAAAGAGTATCTCATTGTAGGGGCTCCCCAGGAGAACGCCATTACTATTTTCAAGCCCAACGGGCATGAGCTAACCATGACTGCATCAAACGCTTACGTCAACATTACGGGGGTCAACCAGGTCCCTATTCTCGCCACCGATGGCTGTTACATTCTGGCCAGTATCACGCCTAATGGAAGCGATCCGGTTAGAGGCAAGGTGCACGGCCAGGTATGGATCGAAGGCACCGTCCCATCCACATCGACCTATCCTTTTGTTGCCCGACACTTTCAAATTACTCCGGAAAACAGTTCTTCTACGGCAAGAGTAACGCTGTATTTCACAAACAAGGACTTTCTGGAATTCAATAGTCATCCGGGCAGCACATTAAACCTGCCGGCAAACGGAGGGGATGCGAGTGGTATTTCAAATCTTCGTGTTGAAAAATTTGCAGGCAAGAGTGATGATGACACAGGTCTCCCAGCCAGTTACCATGCAGGATCGGCCGTCATTAACCCTGAAGATAGTGACATAATCTGGGACGATCAGCTAAATCGCTGGGAAGTAAGTTTTGATGTTACCACAGGTTTTAGCGGATTTATTGTTCACACCAATACGCAACCACTTCCGGTACGTCTGGTATCGTTCATTGGTGAAACCCAGGAGCAAAATGCATTCCTGCAATGGACAATAGCAGACCCCGAGAACTTCGATCGCTTTGAACTGGAAAGAAGCACCGATGCAAAAAAATTCCAATTCTTGCATAAAATAGCCTTTTCAGCTGGTATCGATAAATATGATTTCAATGATATCGGTGCATCTCACTTCATCAACGCACAAAGCCAGATGTATTACCGGCTAAAAATGCTTGATGTTGACGGAAGTCATGCGTATAGCCGGATCATCACCTTGAAATTTAATGACCTGCATTCTCTCTACGTTTATCCTAATCCGTTCAGTAGTGAATTTTCGATCAGATCGCCAAATAACAGCAACGGGGATATGGAAATACAGTTGATCGATTCGAAGGGAAGACTTGTAATGACCAAAAAAGGCGCCAGTGCTGATCGCAAAATCCACATGACAAATTTAAAAATGCCAGCAGGAGCTTACACCATCAGCATTAAAACAAAAACAGGAACAATTAACCTGAAAGGCATTAAGCAGGACTAAAATGCTAAGCATGAAAAAGTTACCCCTTAGCTCCGAATACTAATTTTGATAGAAACAACAATAAAACTTTCGATCCCTATGAGACTCCTTACGATTAAACTTATCGTGTTATGCACGACTTTGTTCATAGCGGCAAGATGCAGCAAAGACTCTAATCCGCCACTTCCGCAAGAGAACCTAAGTGACTACGGGCTGGACGCAACGTTCGATGTAGGTGAAAACTACGCATTCAAACAATTTGTACCGTTAGAGTCCACCATGGGACTCCAAACGGCATCGTGCAATTTTCAAGGGAACCAGATGACTGTTGGCTTTGGCGCACTGAACTACCTCGATCCAAGCAAATCCAATGGATTTACCTGTGGATTCTCCATTGATAATGTCACCCGCACAGGCGTATATACATTTCGCCAGGAGGATGCGGCGGCCAAAAACACCTCAACCCTTATTAGAAGAGTCAGATCGGGCCCGATAACCTCAACTCCGTCTCCATTGAAACCATATGACAACGCCAAAAACAAGTGGAGGCTTGCACCCGACGAATATGGTGTCTGCCGGGAACAAGACCAAGAGGTTGGTGTCCAATCGATTGACATCACCCGGTACAGCAATGAAAATGGGGGCACCATAGAAGGTAGCTTTTATATAAACGTCTATCACAAACCTGTTGACAAGTGCGCCCAATACGAACATCAATTGATTACCGGGAATTTTAAGTTAAAACGAGTTAACCTACCAGAATAACCAGACAAACTATCATGAAAATGTCGAAAATGATTACAGCATCTCTGATACTTCTTGCTCTTGTATCCTGTAAAAAATCAGGCAATGAAGTCGATCCAATGTATGATAAGAAGGAGGGCGCATGAAATTGTCGCCCTTTGATTAATACCTTCAAAAACAAAGCCTAAGGCGATTATTGAGGTGAGTTTATCTTTTTGACAAATTTTTTCGATATGATACGATTTCCATTCCTCACCTTCACAATAAACACACCTGAAGGAAGTGAACTAATATCAAACCGTTCTTCAAAATAGGCTTTTCCGTTGGTGAATTCCTTCAATAACACTTTACCCCCGGATAGGTTATAAATCGCAACGGATACAGGTGATTGAGCATCCACCTGAGTTGTGACGGTAATCATATCAGCACTAGGATTCGGATAGATCACCATTGCCTTTACCTCCTCAGAAAATTCTTCTTGTGATAAAGATGAAGCTGCTTGTCTGGCCGATGCGCCGGATCGTGGTCCCTGATCTGCAAGATTCCACTTGAACGAAGAGTAAGTCGTGTTCAATGGATTTTGAACAATATTTATAAGATCGTCAATCGAGCCTCCGGCTGGACGAATGTACAATCCTGATTTCCTGTTTTTAATCCAGTAGTAAGGAGATTCATTTGACGCTTCGATCACCCAGTGAAGTTCAGTATTACCCGCATTTGAAGCTGTTAACGCTACCTGAGATAATGTCGCATTATCAGCAACAGAACCATTGGTGGGTTGAATAGCATAGCCGGTATATTTATTGATAATATGATAATAACCACCAGTCGGAGCTGCTATGAACTCCCATTGAAAAGAACTTAATGCCGGGACCGTAGCTTCGGCATCCTGCACAATCAGTGAAGTTGCCAAGCCATCTTTTGGCCTCAGGTAGTCAGCGCTCCATTTATTGATCACGTGAAAATAGGACAACGTTAAGGGATCACTTGCTGCGGACGTAACAGTAACCGATATCGCCGTAGAAGTGGTCGAAGCCCCTCCATTGTCTGTGGCCCTGGCGGTAACACTGTGCGTTCCTACACTGGCGTTGGCCCAATTAAAGGTGTACGGACTCGTAGTAGCTGTACCCAGCAAGGTGGCTCCATCATAGTAAGATACAGAAGAAACCGTGCCCGGTGCCGTATCGCTGGCGTTCGCAGTGAGCACAATTGGCGTACCGTACGTAACGTTGGTGGCACTTGCGAGCAGCGATACACTCGGTGCTGGGTTCGCTACGGGATAGTTTGTCGTAACCGGTGCCGTATAACCGCTTCTGTACTCGATCTTCTTCAACATATTACCGGAAGCATCAAAACTAAATAGCAACGTAGCATTTTTGTAAAGTATCAAATTTGAAAAATCAATATTCTTATTTGCGTTAAATCTAAATTTTAAAGGTGTATTGGCCGCTGAATAGCTACCGCTTGTCGTGGAGAATTTCACAGAAAACGGATAGTCCGTCGAAGACTTGTTCATCAGCATAATGGTAAATCCGTTCGCATCCTGCATGCCAAACTCCATGATATTATAGGTATTATTATCATTGATCTGGCCTTGCATATACGTACTCCGTTTGTTTTGGCTTAACATTTTCATGTGATGAGCCGTGGAACGAAGGGTACCGTTGCTTTCCAGCATTCTGAATTTATTCCCTTCTTCAACAGACCATGGCGTAAAATAAACGGCTCCATTTGCCAGCGCTTGCTTCGCCATGATCGCCATGTACTGACCGGCCGAAAAAACACCCGGGTCTACACTTACCTCCGTGTTGTACTCTCCTACTGCAATTTTCAGTGGTTGATTTGCCGGGCGCTGTGCGTTGGTGGCGTCAATCATTGATTTCAGGATCGCATATCGCCCCATCATGGTTCCCTCATTGGCATCGCCATAAAAGTGAAAAGCAAAAATATCGACAATCGGATCTCCATTGTAGGTGTCTGTCCCTACGCCCGACGCACCATAAAGGAAATCTTTATACCATTGCCCCAATGGGCCGGTTGTAGCTGTTCCCCACCAATGCCGGAAGTCGGGACCGCAGACAATACTATTGGCGTCTTTTGCCTTGATAGCCTTTGCTATGGTACGGAACTGGCCTTTCCAGCTTGCGTAGGTATAGCCGTCCTGATAAGCAGTACCGGCATACCACCCATCCCAGTTATTTGAAGGGTCAGGTTCATTACCAATCCCCCAATACACGATACCTAAGTTTTTGGTGACATTAAAATAGTCCATCCACTGGGCTGTTTCTGTGGCCGTCAGATCAATCGGAAGCTGGACGAGTGGAATGAGGTTCATTGACTTGATATTGTTGATAGCCGTTACGTACCAATCCCTGTCAGCAGCGGTATTCTTTGAAACATTGGGAAAATTGCCGCCAACCCTCACAATCGAGCAATTCCAGGTACTGGTTTCAGCCATATTTTCTGCAAACTTATCGACTGTTACGCCATTCGTATAGGTTTGGTACTCCCAGTAATTCATCCCGAAAAATTTGTCGGTGCTTTGTGCAAAAGCAATCGAAAAAGAACACCATAAAAAAGCGAGCATAAAGAGTTTTTGACAACCCTTGTTGCTGGCAAACTGACGTTTTACATAGAAAGTAAATTTTGCGTTTTTCATAAATCATTTTATTTTTTGTTTGAGACATGATATGGTCACAACCGGGTTTGCTGTACCAACCCGGTTGTGATGGAAGAAACTTGCACTAGTTTTTGATTACTTTTCCAGACTTGATGTTATCCCCAGCTTGAATCTTCAAAACAAATTCACCGGACGGGAAAGCACTGATATCGAGGTTCTTTTCGAAATGACCTTTTACGCCTTTAAACTCCTTTGACAAGAATCGCTTCCCGGAGAGATCATAGATCGATATGAAAACGGAAGACCGGTCCTCAACTTCGGTCGCAACGGTGATTATACCGCGCGTTGGGTTTGGATAGACAACGGCAGTGTTATTTTCTGGCAGTTCCTCCATCACAGATCTCGCTGCCAGTCTTGCCGAATTCGTTGCCGTAACATTTATATAATTGATGTTCTGGTCGGCCGTATCCATGACTATTCTAAACACTTTCTGTCCCTGGGTAAGAGCAATATTTGAAATGGTGACGCTTTTAAAATCCTGCCACGAGGCACCGACCGGAATGGCAATGGCGCCGGTGATGTTGACACCGTCTACTTCCAGGTGCATTGACTTCCCTGCAGCAATTGCGGCGACCCGAAACTCAAAGTTGTAGTTACCGCTGGCAGTTACATTCACCGTATATTCCGTCCACTCGCCAGCCGCGGCATAGCCAATGTTATAACCACCTTCCGTAGCTGCCTGAACATCCACATCATCCGTCCGATATGCCGCACCACTATTGCCGGAAGTAGCATCCGCATAGGCAATGTTCGGGCCGCCGAGATCATAATTTTCTGCTTCAATTTTGCCAGGCAGTGCAACAGCCGTACCGCCGAAAGGAGATTGCGTTGCAGGCAGATTGGTAATAACAAGCTGCGGCGCATTCGCTCCTTCCTTTGAACTCCAGGCTGTTTGCGGTCCGCTGGTAACTGTATTCTTAATGTTGAACGCAAGCTGATTTCTGCCGGCAGCCTTTTCTGCCTTCACATAATTGGTTACGTCCCATGAATAGTATTTCCCGGCTACATCATTGATGTCCGTTGTAGATAATGCCGTTGCACTTGCCGCTGGTTTGTTGTTCCAGTTGATAGCTGACTCCGTCCAGGCCACATTTGAAACTGAGTACATACCCACCGGAATTAAACCAGCGCCACCAAGATTTCCGTACACACGTATTTGTGCAGATGTTATACTGCCACTTATAGTAGATAGATCAAAACCTAAAAACCCTTCTCTGTTATAACCGCTATTCGGCGTGCCATCTAATTTGGTTTCCATTTTTGCCGGATCAGTAGCTCCGTAATTAGTGCCCGCGTTGGCTCCATCGCGTACATAAGCATCTTTATTAGCAGTTAGTGTCGTATTTACTACGGTGGACGGAACAAAAACCGCGGTATAGGTTACATCATTTACAGGAATTGTAAAATTCTGGTTCATCGTGCCGCCATGTTGCCAACCGGAGAATTCATAGGAAGTTCCGTTCAGTGTTTGATATTGATCGGTACCCAATGTGAATGGAAATTTCTCAACGGCCAACGCAGAATAAGGTGCAACATTGGGTGATCCGTTCAGACTAACCTTCAACCCCGAAGGTTGCGTAACGAGACTTACCGTCGAAGTTTTAGGATATACGTCCACAACCGCAGTGTCCGACAGGCCTTGTGAATCTTTAACGATAAGCGAAAGCCTGTACCAGACGTTCGCTGCCGGTTCGCCGTAACTGCATTCAAATGAACCCGTCTTAGTACCCACCGCGCCTACGCTGGGATGCGAATGGGTATTATGATGGAAATCGACATTCCAGGTAAAGGCTGACGCGGGCAAAGTGCCGTCCTCAGCATCCGTGGCATTACCGGAATAGGAAATGATATCTCCATAAGAATAGGTTGTGGTCGTTGATGGGGTTAATATCTGAGCTACCGGTGGAGCATTATACGCTAACACGGTAAGGGTGGCATAGGTACTAAAAGCAGTTCCAAAGCTGTTGGTCACCTTTGCCCGGTACTGCCCTGCCTGAGCCGCTGATACACTGGGTATTGTATATGTCAGGGCATTTGCGCCGGGAATGTCGACCCCACTTTTTTGCCATTGAACTGTTAAAGGGCTCGCCCCGGAGGCGCTGATCGTAAATGAAGCGGGTTGTCCCTGGGCAACTGCAACACTTACCGGATTATTGGTAATGGCAGGCGCACTGGTATTGGTATAGATAATTTTGTACACCACCCCATTTTGAAGATAGTACAGATTGCCATCAATGCCTTCGTCGATTCCTATCAGGTCAGCACCCAGATTGCTGCCAAATGTTGATTTCACTTTGGTTACCGGATCAATGTAATTAATCCAGTTGTTGCACCAGTCAAGGTAAAAGTACTTCCCCTTATGCGAGGCCGGATAATTGCTTGCCGCTGCATCAACAAACACACCACCTGAAATCGCGCAGCCCTGGTCTGTGTTGCCAATCACTGGTGTAAATGAATTGAGGTAGGAAAATATCGCGCCGACATAACCGCTCCCGGAACTTCCGTGCGTCACGTTCGGCCAGCCGTAGTTACCACCAGCGGTTGTTGCGTCATTAATCTCCTCCCGGGATGACGGGCCTACATCATTGACATAAACAGCTCCCGTTTCAGAAATATCAAAAGTAAACGGATTCCGATGCCCCATGGTCCAAATACTTTTGCGCGCATTATTGGCACCGGCATCATTGAAAAAAGGATTTCCCGTGGCGGGGGTACCATTTGAATTTAGGCGTAAAATTTTTCCATAGTACACATCCTTGCTCTGCGCATTTGAGGAAACGCCATGATCACCAACCGCCACGTAGAGATAACCACCCTTAAATTTCATCGCGCCCCCATTATGTATGGTAAACCCTGTTGTAGGAATATCCAGGAGATTTACCTGACTGTTGGCCAACATCACGTCACCATTCGCAGTAACCCTGCTGATGCGATTGGCTGAACCATTTGAAACGGTATAGTATAGATAAACATAACCGTTCGTTGCAAAATTAGGATCAAGCACAATCCCCCCTAGGCCTCTTTCATCGGTTTGGTTAACCGACATGGTGGCAAAGCTGGTGGCCAAAAGCGACCCGTTTTTAATTATTCTTACTCTGCCATCTTTCTGAACAACAAAAATTCGTCCGTCAGGCGCAAAGTCCATAGCAGTGGCAGTACTGTTCGCCATACCGTTAGTCACGGTGACCCGACTGAATCCTGACGGAAAAGTCTGCGCTTTTGTTTGGGCATGAAACACGCTTAATAAAAATAACAGAAAGCCTAAAAGCAACCTGGACCAGGTTGAACATGGTAATTTTTGATTCATCGTCATTCAATTACAAGGTGAAAAATTGTGTTTAACGGACTATTTATTGCATTTGACGGAGTAAATATTGGAGTATCTGGTAATTGTGAGGGGATAAAAATGTCTGAACTTGGGGAGAGAAATGTCCTAATTGAAAAAGAGCCCGTAGCAAGTCGCTGAACGTGTTGCGTACGGAACCGTGACAGCAAAAAAATTGCCCGCCAGAAGAAACCTTCTAACGGGCAACCAAACTTAAATCTCATACCTGCTCCCAAGAGCAGACAGTCCTGGATTATTCTTGAATCAAGACCTTAATATCCTCTGCCAATCGCTGCATTTCGAGCCGAAGTGTGCCATTGTAAATACCCCGAATTCTTCGTTCCCGATCGATCAACAGGCAATGTTCAGTGTGAACAAACCCAGTAGAGTCTTTGGTAAGTCCCAGTTCTTCTTCTGCGAAATAGGACCGGCGTGCTAACATGTTAATTTCCTCTTTTCTCCCGGTAACAAGATGCCATTGGGATGAACGAATGTTATGCTGGGAAGCGAAGTCTTTTAACCGTGCGACCGAGTCGATCCAGGGTGTCAAAGAATGTGAAATAAAGAGGACTTCATTGTTATTCTTAAACTGGTCTGCTACAAATTTCAGATTACTAGTCATTCTAGGACAAATACTCGGGCAAGATGTAAAGAAGAAATTCGCGACATAGATCTTCCCGTCAAACATTGCATTGGAAATGAGTTGATTATCCTGATCAATCAATGAAAATTCAGCGATTCGATGCACCGGACTTTTGACTGTATCCATATCCCACAGAGGCGTAAAGTCCGCCGTGTTGTAATAGGGTAATGTTTCTTTATTTTGGCAGCTACCGAGAAAAACCGATAGTAAAATAAAGAGCAAAAAATTACACCTTCCGAAGACTTCTACACTGTTTCCTACCCGACAAACCATAGATCCGATTATTTTTCACAACGTAATTTGCATACATACTTCCATCCAGGTTCCACATTTTTTGCGGACCGTCCTCGTGTCCGTCTTTATAGGTAAAATCTTTGTAAGGCGCTCCGCTTTCGTACCAGTCCTTTACGTGTCCGTTGTATTCATCATTTTTAAACGCGTATTGAAACTTCATTTTTCCGTTAGACCACCAGCCCTGATGCACACCTTCTTTCCGTCCGTTTTCATACCAACGCTCTTGCATAGGTTTTCCTGAGGGAAACCAGGATCTGCTAAGACCATGAAGTTTTCCATGATGGTAAAAATCAATTGCAACAGTATCCTGACGGGCATTCAATGTAAATGCCTTACCATTAAATGGTTGTGCATTGTAATACGTAACTCCTTGGCTCACTTTCAAATGCATTACCTCAACAATTGCATTCGCTGCGGACAACGATTTTTGGCTTTCTGTGCAGGATGTTAAGATCAAACAACATGGCAGCAAAACAAAGAGTCCTAAACTTGAAGTAAGTGCCTTCCTCATTTTCATTAATTACTGACAGTACCAGCGGTTCCGTAGAAACCACTTCCATTTATATAAGGATCATTAGATGTGATATGGTAATGGTAAATACCATTCGGAAAATCAGCAGTAACATGTGTGTGACCATGATAGGCATCAAGATTGGAGTTAAGAACCGTGGCGCCATTTTCTATTGGTCCGTAAACTGGGAATCCATCAAGCAGAAAACCCAGCAAGGAGTCTTTTCCTTTTGTTGAGGTCAGGTAATAAGGTTCTGCGTGATAATGATACTGACTTGTTGCAGTTGGATGCCCCAACTGCTGATCAAAGGAATTGATTTCAAATGTTAAAGGCTGATTAGGGCCGGCATACTGGTTAAAAAATGGAACACCATTCAAAGAAACGCCTATTGCACCCAAAGGTGTAGCGCTGTGAGTCGTACCGACGGCCGGGTTGAGCGGTATTTTGAAGGTAAAATTCTGATTTGCAATTTCGTTAGGATTCAAAGCAAAGTCGGGGTTATTTCCATTGTATGCTTCGTACAAGGTACTCTCCCATAGCGTCCCTTTGTAGTATGGACTCTTATGATCCGGACGCCCATTCGTCTTGATGACCACAAAGTTACCCTCAACATACATGTCCGTGGCACCATATATCTTTTTATACACATCCGGTACTTCGGTCAAACTAGGTACTGCTTCGTCATTACTACTGCAGCAACTCAGTATGATCAAGATTAAAAAATTAAATAGTGTCATTAGGATTTTTGATAATTTCATAAAACTGCGCGTATCTATTTTCACTTTCTTGAATTTTTTGTTATACATGACATGTTTTTTCACACCATTAATAGCTTTGATTTCCCTAATCCACTTGTTTGAAATTTAAAAAATCATAGTTCATATCGCCTATCTCAACCGTATGAATCGTGATGGTTTGTATTCCTTTTTTTAGGTGAATTTTGCCAATATTATCCAGATAATTCCAATGATGCCACTGACGCCACGGCACTGTGTCTGCGGCTATAAAAGTGGATGGAATGGTAATTGGCCCGGTGGCGAACTGATTATTTACAGCTAATCTGATAACCCCATTTTTGTTTGAAGTAAACATTAACCCAATTTGATAATGACCGGTTTCCTCTACCATTACGGTATATTTTGTCCATTCACCGGCTTTTGTCCAGCCAACGTACAACTGGTCTTTTTGTGGCTCCGACAAATTATAATCACTGTTGTCAATCGGTGGATCCCTAAACTTGGTGTAAGAAATATCAACCGGCTCATTTATTCTAAATTCATTCAAATAACTACCGTCTGGTTTATTTAATCTGCCGCTTCCTGAGTTAATCGAATCTAAATCATGAAAAGCAACCCCTTCTCCGCCAAAGTCATAATATTCACATTGCAATTTCCCGGGAATGGCCTGCGGACCATTCTTATACTGGCTGTCAAAATATACCCTGCCTCTATATTTTGAAGTTTGACTTTGCGCTTCGCTTGTATTAATAATTATAAAAGAGGCACCTATCAAACAGAAACGAAAAACTATTTTAACCAGCGCCATTTTCATATTTATTTTCCTTATTTCAAGAATCTATGAAAGTATCATTATTCATTGGGCTGCGCATGATTTTTAAAAATGGTCTATCTAGTTCCTTTTGTATATCACCAACCTGATCATTCAGAATGCAACATACCTGCGGTCTACTTTTTGGCAACTGGAATCAATGCATCCCGAATCGGCATTACCCATTGATCCTGACCCAAATCGTACAAAATAAAATCGGAATCAAACTGCCAGTAACTCCAGCTCCACTTTCTGGCCTCTGCCTGCCTGGCAATGTAGTTTGTCCATCGTATACGGGAAGGCAAATCTGCTTTTTCATAAGCGCCAAACTCCCCCAGGGTTAATGGCCGGTTGTGTTTCTTTGACCATTCCTGCGCCATGTCAAAATCTGCCTTCACAGCCGCTTCCTCCTCCTTGGTTTGTTTCCATTCAATGCCACTCAGATCTTTATTTTTTACAGACCACGGAGCGCCCTGATGTGTAAATTGAATAGGACTGTAATAATGAATGGCCACAATAATATTTCGATCCGCTTCGGGTAATGTCAAATCCGGCAGAAACTTAATTTGGTTACCGTTGATCGTTCCGATAATAATAGTGCGCGTAGGATTTGATGCTCTTAAAATCTGATAGGCTGCTGTTTGTATTTCATTCCAAACCTCCGGCTTCATATTGGGTTCATTGGCAATTTCAAACATCACATCGTCAGAAAAGCCTTTGCAATGATAAGCGATTTGCTTCCACATGGCCAGAAGCTTCGGCTTCGTGCCTAAAGGATCCTTTTGCATCGCGTTATGCTCATGAAAATCAACGATGACCATAAGTTTATTTTTTAATGATTCTTTGATTGCCCAATCCAGTGTCTGGAAAAACTCAGGTTTAATGGTATGCAGAGAATCATTCATTGAAAATTTAAACGGACCGATGACGATGCGGACATTATCAAAACCCGCTTCCTTGATCAGCTTGAAGTGTTTTTCTTTCATCCGCGCTTTCAACGGGTCCTTCCAAAGTGGATCATAACCAATGATGTTCACGCCACGACCCAGTTTTTCATTTTGCCGGAATGCATACCCTTCACCAAATTCATCCTGGGCGGACAGATCAACAGAAATAGCGAGGCTGAGAAATAAAAAGAAGCAAAGAATTTTCTGGCTGAATGTATTTTTCATAAGCATTTGCTCAATCGGTTGATAACTTAGTTAAAATCAAGATCACTTGTACACTTCGTCGATGGCCTTGTTGATTTCTGTCAGCATTTGAGGAACCAACGCAAACGGATCGTAGGTCTTACCGCGTATCGAAAGCGTTTCAATAGGTAAGTAGCCATGGTATCCTCCCTTTTTTACGATTTGGATCAAGCGTCTGTAATCGGTTGGCACTTCACTGCCCAAGCCAAAAACACTTTCCTTAACCTGCCAGTTAATGGCATAGGGAATTACCGTCTCAATGTCTTTGTAGGGATCTTTGGTTTTAAAATTTCCCGTATCCACAATTAATCCCGCCCATTGGGAATTTACACCTTTCAGTATATAGATACATTGCTCTGCTGTCTGAAGCATATCACCATGATTTTGTACGCCGATCCGAACGCCATACTTTTCGCCATGCGCCGCACATTCCTTATAACATTCAATCATCCATCCTGCCACTTCCTCCCATTTATCTTCATAACCTTTCGGAACTTCTCCTGAGAATAACCGCACCATGGGAGCACCCATTTTCGAGGCCGCAACAATCCACTCTTTTGCAAGCTGAACTCCCTCTTCACGAACTTTGGGATCTGGCGATGCAAAATTATTCCGTATTCCGGTACCGGTGATCGTGATCCCAAGTTCAGCAGCTCTGTCTCTAAACTTTTTTAAGTATTCGTCAGAAGGAACTTCGGGATAGGTAGGAAAAAAATAAGCGGTTGGATCAAGTGCCTTGATTTGATTCACAGCACACCAGTCGAGCAAATTAAACAAAGTATAGACTTGCTCTTTATTTCTCGGATCGCGTGCCGTTAACAGGTCACTGAAAGAATAGGCATTGAGCGAGGCTGTGAGCGGGACACTCTCTTTTCTATTTTTCTTCTTTTGCGCTATCGAAGGAATAGCGACAAGATTTAAAAAAATGAATGTCGCGAATAGAGCGACAAGGAATACCATTCTATTTCGATTCATTTTGCTGATTTGAACTTTCGTTGTTAAAATAATGGATCAGATTAAAGACATTGTCGTTCAACATTTTCATCTCCTTTAAGAGCGGTTGGTATTGATTGAAATCCGAGTCCACAATTCCTTTATTAGAGTCCCGGTTTGATTCATCAACATTCATATTTTCTGGGTCGTTATCCTGATAGGTGAACCAATGCCAGCCTACACAGTTTTTACTTTTAATGAGTTCGATGGCAAAGTTTTGATAGAAATAACCTCGGTCTTGCTGCGTTTTGACCAACCATCCGGCACCGCCATTATTCGGCAATCCGGAGTCAACACCTTTGGTATACCACTCCGTGATCAGAAATGGTTTACCGGACCACTTTTCCCAGTTTTTTAGCAGAACCGGATCGGGCTGCCACATTCTGTAGTGATTGATAGAGACAATATCCATATACTTGCCCGCCACCTTAAAAACTTCAGGATTCGTTAATTCCTGTCGGTTCATCTGATTAAACCGGCAACCGAGATACATGTGATTGGGATCGTATTTTTTGATTGTAGCCGCTACTTTGCTGAGGTATGTTTCAAAGTAAAAACCAGAGAAAGCAAGACGGTCCTCTTCGGTAATGTCTTCTATTTTAGCCTGTTTACCTTTACGATTATCAAACCATATTCTTGCAGCGATATAACCGGGTTCATCTTTGGCAAGAGACGATAAGTGAATATCCAGGGCATCTGTTTTCCAGGGAAGTTCATTGTCGGTATAATAACCAAGTAAAAATTTATCGTCCTTGTATTGCGCGATCTCCCGGATCGTTTTTTCAACATGCCGGTCGAATTCCGGATCAAATACCATCGTAAGATCAAAACGAAAGCCTTGCCATCCTGCTACTTCATACTTCCCGCCAAAACGTTTTAAATGCTCGGCTTTATAGCTTTGCATTGGGTTGATGATGACGGTGTAAACAAGCGGGGCATCAGATGCTCTGATCAAATCGACGGCTGACCAGGCGCCGGTACCGTTAAATCCGTTCTCTCGCAGCAATGCGCTCTCTTTTTTTATCCAGCCTTTTTCATCGTTGTACTTTTCCTTCATCTTTTTCTTCTGGATTTCCGACGCACCCGGACGATACACGGCCACACCCTTATGGATGAAAGGATATCCTTCCGGATCAATGATCCACCATCGTTCGTCTATTTTCTCAATGCGAAAAAACCCTGTCGCATTCGTCGGATCGATTAGCCAGCTTCCATATTTATTCAGTGCAGGCTCTTTTTTGAATTTAAATTCTGGCAGTTGATCAACCGTTCGAGCGGGATAGTTAACCCACATGGTGTCAGCGTTTGATTTTCGCACAGCTACCGTATGAGATGTCGTTTTCTGGCCACTGACGTTCTGAACAACTGAGATGACAAGGCAACAGATGCCGATCCCTATTTTTAATCGCATGAAATGATTTTAAAAGTTTAAAGGCAAAATTTGACTCTGAGCAAAGGTTGCCACGATTGCCGTAAACGAGGGAGAAAAACATCCTGAAAAGGGGGTTAATTCGTCCTTTATGGCATCAAAAGGGGCTTTTCAGAAGTGAGCTCGGACGATTGAGGGTATTTATGAATTCAGACGGAGACAAGTTGAATTGTCTTTTAAATTCCTTGCTGAAATATTTTCGGTCATTGAAACCCACTGCGAACGCTACGTCGGCGATAGACATAGAGGTTTGCCTGAAAAGTTCAGCTGCCTTTTTAAGTCGAATTTCTTTGATAAGATCAGCGACAGAATAATTAGTCAAGCTTTGCACCTTTTTATACAGCACAGAGCGGCTCATCCCTATTTCAACAACAAGTTCATTCACATCGAAGTCAGGATTCTCTATCTTCGACTCTATTATCGTCATCAGCTTGGCAATAAATTTCTCTTCTGGTGAATCTGATGGAATATTAAAGGGTGGTTGTAAAACCATCTGCTGCGAGAACTTCTCCCGCATAATCTCTTTTGCCGTCAGGAAATTTTTGATGGTGAGCTCGAGAATTTTCGTATTGAAGGGTTTTGAGATATAAGCATCCGCTCCAGTGGACATCCCTTCTACCTGATGCGACTCCGATGCACGCGCGGTGAGCAGAATGACCGGAATATGGTTGGTGCTTTCCTTTGACTTCACGTGAGCGCATAAATCCAGGCCACTCATTCCGGGCATCATGATATCGCTAACAATCAGGTCGGGGATCTCATGCTCCATGGACAGCAGCGCATCCGCTCCATTTGAAAATTCGATGATATCATAGCTTGATTTAAGCGTATCCACTAAAAACGAGCGCACATCAGCATTGTCCTCGGCAAGCAAGATTGTGAACTTCTTCTTTTCCTGACCGTTTAATGTTTCATGCTCGTTCTCGCCGGAATCAAGTGGCTCGGCGACCACAAAATGTTCGTGTACATAAGAAGGTGCAGCTTCAATATGACATTCTTCTAAATGTTCCTTTCCCTTTCTTAGTGAAATAGTAAATGTTGTACATCCCGGCTCACCCACTCCCGAAGTCTTACTTTTGAAATCAAGGGTGCCTCTATGTAATTCAATAATACTTTTTGAAAAGGCCAGACCAACACCACTTCCGATATTTTGTCTCACTGAATCATCGACCTGAAAAAAATTCTTGAACACTTGGGCATGATAGATGTCGGGAATCCCTTTTCCGCTATCCCTGATATGTATATCAACCCATTCAACATTCCCCTGGCGACTTTCGATTTTCAATACAATCTTTCCATTATCAGGCGTAAACTTAAAAGCATTGGAGAGGAGATTAAAAATGACCTTCTCAAGCTGGTTTGCATCAAAATACAAAAGGATCGATTCTTCGTCGCTCGCAAATTCGTAAGTCATATTTTTTTCAACTCCCAGACCCTCAAAGTAGTCAAATATCCCCTTGGCAAATGAAACAATATCCTGCGGGGAGCAATGTATTTTCATCTGTCCATCTTCAGCCTTTCTGAAATCCATCAGTTCGGTAACCAACTTTATCAATCGCGAAGCATTATTCTTTATCAAATGAAGTTGCCGACTGTCAAACGTTTTATTTGCAGAACTATCGATCAATTTTTCCACAGGCCCTAGAATGAGGGTAAGAGGCGTTCTGATTTCGTGCGAAATATTCGTGAAGAAATTGAGCTTCATATTATATATTTCCTGCTGCTGTTGATTCTGAAGATGCTCCTTATCCAGGTCAGCCTGCATCTGCCGTCTGTATTCGCGCAGACGTGAGATGGCGAAAACAAACCCTGTCAAAAGCAAAATATAGATCGTGTAGGCCCACCACGTTTTCCACCACGGAGGCAGTATCACCAGTTTAATACTTCTTACATACGAACTCCAGACCCCGTTTTCGTTGGACGCTTTAATGTTCAAGGTATATGATCCCGGCAAAAGACTTGTAAAATTCACGAGCCTTTGATTACCTATTTCCTGCCATTCATTGCTATTGGATAATCCGACGATCTGGTAGGCGTACTGGTTTTTTTCCGGATTAATGTAATTGAGCGCTGCAAACTTGAAAGTCACCAGTCCCTGATCATGATTTAAAACGATTTTATCAACCATCGTGGGTGACCGTTGTATCGCTGACTCCGCAGAAATCGGAACGCGTTTATTGTTGATCAGAATTTCAGTCAGAGCAACAGTCGACTCATTGGTATTGCCGACCAGCTTATCGGGCGAAAAAATGGATAAGCCATTGATACCGCCGAATGCCAATTCCCCGGTTTTGAGCCTGAGGCCGCATGTATTTGAAAACTGATTACTGGCCAGACCGTCCCTCGCACTGTAGATGGAAACTCGCAGATCATCCGCGGTAAACGGAACAACAAATTTCTTGAATGTTAATTTAACAAGGCCCTGGTCGGTGCTGAACCAGAGGTTCTGATCTTTATCCTCCGTGATCGCGTGGATAAAAGTATCAGCCAGTCCCAGTACGATTGTGAGGGTGTAAAACCGCTGGGTCTTTACATCAAAATAATTGAGTCCGTCCTCAGTACCGATCCACAATCTCGCTTTTGAATCTTTGAAAAAGTAGGTAACGTGATTATGGCTTATCTGATTTGGCGTCTTCCTGCCCCTTCTGTACAGATGCGTAAACGATTGGGTTGAAGTATTAAAGTAATTCAAACCATTCTGTGTACCAACCCATAGCCCCTCTTTGGTATCTTTAAGTAGCGCGGTTACAAAATTATCAGCCAGCGCGTAGCCGTGATGCAGGTTCAAATAGGTAGCGATGGTTTTGCCATTCTTAAAAAATTTCAACCCCCCGCCATTGCTTCCGATCCACGCACCACCATCATCCGGCAATATCGAATTAATGATCTTTTCACTTAGCTTACCTTCCCGGATGGGAATGTCATAGTGTGTAAATGATTTTGTTTTTTTACTAAAAACGCTCAACCCTTCCAGCGCACCGATCCATAAATTGCCTTTTCCATCATCCGCCATCGATTTGATTCCATTGATGCTGCGCCCGGCTTGCTGTGACCTGAGTGAATAATGAGTGGATGAATGCTGTGCTCGGTCAATACTGGTCAGCCCGCCCCCATATGTGCCTACCCATAGCGAACCATCTGCTTCTTCTGTGACCGCGTTGACCAGCGGATGCAACAAGCCGTTACTACCGCCAACACTTTCACCAATGTTGATAAAATTCGAGTTGCCTTTGTAATAGAAATCAATCCCGCCTGAAAATGTTCCCACCCACACACATGAGGCACGATCCTTCATTAAGCATCGAACTGCATTGTCGCTGAGACTGTTGGGATTTCTTGCGTCGTGATGATCATTGCTAAATACATTGCTGGCGGTGTTCAGTTGATTTATTCCATTCTGAGTCGCTATCCATATTGTATTTGCATCATAGATCAGGATATCTTTTATCCAATTAGACGAAATATTGTTCGGTTGTGATTCCGAAAAGACATATGCCCGAAGGAGATGATCATTCTGACTATACCGGAATAAACCCGAGGTTTCAGTTCCAAACCATACATCTCCCGCCATGTCTTGTCTGATGACAACAATTTTAGATGTGATGATGACCGTATTCTGTTCAAAGGCTTTATCCATTGGAATTACCTTTTGAACCTGCGGATCAAACTTGTGCAGGCCCGCCTTCGAGCCGATCCAAATTTTATTGTCACGGTCTACCAACAATGAAAAAACGGCATCTTTTTTTAATGCGGCATCAGGATCGAGACCAACATCTTCCAGCTTTCTGGTTGCTTTATTTAGTTTCTTAAGTCCCGCAAAGGTTCCAACCCATATATTTTTCTGCTGGTCTTCTGCAATGCAGGAAATGTAATTTCTCCCGCCTTTAACTTCCTGAATATCAATTGATTCAAATGTTTCCCGCTCCCGGTTGAAATGATTTAATCCGTGCGCGGTTGCGATCCAGATCGATTTTTCGCTATCCATAAAAACCGTATTGACACGATCATTGCTGATACTGCCAGGGTCCCCCGCCACATGATTGAATGTCTTGAATTCGTATCCGTCGTATCGAGTCAGACCTTTGAGATTGCCAAACCAGATAAAGCCCTGATCGTCCTGCAGAAAAGCAGCGATCGGGCTTTGTACAAGTCCGTCCCGATAGGAAAAGTGTTTATAATTAACTACGTCATCTTGCGCCCACACGAACTGTGTGTCAGGCAGCAGCACTGATAGTAAGAAAAATAAGCAAAATAAATAGTGTGGCTTCAAGTCGTTTCCAATTGATGGGAGCAACTAAAGTAAAAAATAATCAATTATCTCAACCTAGGATCCTATTTTTTATCAAATGCAGCAAAAGACGCTGATCGCTGGTGGTATTGATCCTTTTCGACCCAGTTCGGCAGCGACATAAACAGGCCTATACGTCTCTAAAACAGCAACTTGCACTCGCCATATAGATTTAAAAAACGGTGTCCTTGAAGAATCTCAGGAACTCGGTTATATAGAAATATTTATCCTTAAACTCCTATTCAGGACAATTCACCCCCCTTTTACAGACATTTTTAGCCCTTCGGAAATACCGCAGACAATCATCTTTACTCCATCGAAATTCGTGCTAAAAAATGTGCTTCGATGCATTTAGAAACTCAAAATGTAAACCTAAAAATGATCAAAAGATGACGCAAAAACCTTTACCTGTTTTAAGAAATACACTGGTTAAATTTTTAATGGGGCTGTTTCTTCTGTGTTCTATGCAAGCGAATGCTAAGGAAATGCTCTCAATTAGAGTAACAGGTATTGTGGTTGATCAGGCCGATCAACCCCTCGTCGGAGTTAATGTGATAGAGAAAGGCACCATAAATGGCACGGTTACGGATAGTGACGGAAAATTTGCGCTGGCGGTGAAAAATGAAAAGTCAATGTTAGTGATCAGTTACATTGGCTACACCGTGCAGGAAAAAACGGTGGATAATCTCACAAAAATGGACATTAAACTGATTCCCGAAACCGCTACATTGGGCGAGATCGTTGTAGTAGGTTACGGAACTTCCCGTAAGCAGGATGTGATCACTTCCATCGCTTCTGTCAAGCCCGAAGCCCTCACGAGAAATGCTTCGCTGGATATCGGGGAGATGATGCGCGGCAAAGTGGCTGGTGTTTACATTACCACGAATGATGCCGGGCCGGGAGGTTCGTCGAAAATACAGATCCGGGGGCAGAGTTCGCTTTCGGCAGGAAGTGATCCGCTAGTCATTGCTGATGGGATACAAATTGGATCGATCAATGATATTAACCCTGCCGATATCGAATCGATGGACATCTTAAAAGACGCTGCGGCACAGGCCATTTATGGTGCGAGAGCTGCCAATGGTGTCGTTTTGATCACAACGAAGAGAGGTAAAACAGGTAAGTTAACTGTTAACTATGATGGCTATTTTGGAACTCAAACAGCTAAAAGAAATTTTGACGTTTACAACGGTCAGGAATTCGCTCAGTTAAAAAGAGAGGCGGACAGAGCGGTCAATGGAAATATCATGCGGGCTGATGCCCTCATTTTTAGTACCGATGAACTGGCAGCCATTGCTGAAAATCGCAGCATAGACTGGTCCGACGAAGTACTAAAATCAGCTACCATCCAAAACCATAACATCAGCTTTTCTGCCGGCAGCGAAAAAACAAAGTTGTACTTCGGAACCAATTACCAGAACATGACGGGTATCGTTCCTACTACCAGGATTAACAGAACAACTGTAAGGCTAAACCTGGACCAGACGCTGACCAAATGGTTGAAAGTTGGTGTAAACACATCTTTTCAGCTAGCAATATCAAGCGACCCGGATGTTGCGGGAATTGTGCGTCAGGTGGTTACCGCTTCTCCTCTGGGTAATATCTACAATCCCGACGGATCGTACAACGTCCGGCCAGGCGGGAATCAGGAGAGCTTTAACCCGCTGTTGAACTTAAATGAAATCGACAATTCAAAAAATGCCCGAAACGATATTGTCAACGTATTTGCAGACATCAGTCCGATGAAGGGATTTAACAACCGGATTAACTTAAGTCGCAGGTCCTGGAATAACAAAGAGCTGAATTACAATTCCAGATTATCTGAAAGCGGCGTGGTCAATGGAGCCGCGAATGGATCTATCTATTTCCAGGAAAATGCAGAATGGCAGTTGGAAAATATCACTTCTTATAAAACGAGCATTCACGACCACAATCTGAATTTCACCCTCGTTGAAAGCGCGATTGAATCCAGCTATTACGACTTCCGGAACTCTTCGTCACAGATCCCAAATGATATTCTTGGAATCTATGGTCTGTCATCCGCATTAGTTAATGTTCCAATCATCGGAGGAAATCAACGAAGATTATTGTCCATTGCGGCTCGGGCCGAGTATGACTACCAATCCAAGTACTCCATAGGCATCACCGCCCGGGCCGATGGTTCGTCTGTTTTTGGGTCAGAAAACAAATGGGGATATTTCCCGGCAGTGGCATTGGGCTGGACCCTCAGCAAAGAAAATTTCCTGACTAATGTCAAGGCAATCTCCTTTTTGAAGTTAAGAGCAAGCTATGGTAGTGTAGGCAATCAGGCCATAGCACCCTATGGAAGTTTAGCGCTTTCCAATCAGGTGGATTACTTATTTGGTGCCGATCGGATATCCGGTTTCTCACCGGGAAGTCAACTGGCCAATCCAACACTAAAATGGGAGACTTCCACCACTTTCAATGCAGGAGCAGACTTTGAGCTCTTTAACGGACGTTTGAATGGAAGTGTTGACGTGTACGACAAGCGCACTACCGATATGCTAGTATACCGGCAGTTGAATTCCTCCATTGGCTATTCCAATCAGCCCGATAATATAGGTGAAGTTCAAAACAAAGGAATTGAACTGAGCCTGGACGGGGTTTTGCTTCGAAAAAACGACCTGACGATCAAGGCCGGTGGCATGTTCACCATGAACAAAAACGCGATCATAAGTCTGTATGGCGATTTGAACAATGATGGAATACAAGATGACGATGTTGCCAACAATTGGTTCGTTGGTCAACCCATTTCAATTTACCGGCAACCCAAATACCTTGGTGTGTGGCAGGGCACAGAAGTGTATCCGGGATCTACCTTTAATCCAGAAACAGGTAAATGGGAGATTGGTGGAGTACAGGCACCCGTTGCCGTGAATGAGGCTACGGCCCAGCCACTCAAAGATCCTTTTACAAACGCAACACCAAAACCGGGAACACCTAAAATAGAAGACGTCAATAATGACGGAAAAATTGATGCGGCCGATTCCCGCATCACCTCTCAAAATCCAAAGTGGATCGGATCATTCAATTTGAATGCCAGCTACAAAGGCTTTGATTTTTCTATGGACGTCTATACTGTACAGGGAATTATCCGAAACAACCAGTTCCTATACGATTACACGGCGGGTGGCGACCTGAGAGGAAATAGAAATGGTATTAAGGTAGACTACTGGACACCGGAAAACCCCGCATCTCTTTATCCGCAACCCAATGCAGGTACGTCTCCTCCCGGTATGTTTAATATCGGATTACAGGATGCCTCTTTCTGGAGACTGCAAAATATTACCATTGGGTACAAGCTGCCGTCAAACCTGATTTCCAAGATAAAATTAAGCAAGGCAAGAGTTTATATAACCGGCCAAAACCTGATTACCAAAACCAATTATCAGGCCTACAGTCCCGAACAAGACTTATATGCCTATCCAATGACCCGAAACTTGATTTTCGGATTGAGCCTTAGCTTGTAGAAAGATGGTATCAGGGAATAAAAATAAAATTCAGGGACACTTTATGCTCTTCCTATTAAAAAAAATACAAATGAAAAATATTGGCACAATGCTTTTTGGAATCCTGGCACTTATGTTCCTTGCTTCCTCCTGCACCGATTGGCTGCAAGAAGAAAATTTCACAAGAATTAGCTCTGACGTTATTTATAAAGATGAGGCCGGCCTGAAAGTGGCGCTCGGCGGGCTTTATAACTTACAACGCACCTATGAAAGAGTGAGTGATGCAAATGGAACAACTCAAAATAATCTTTGGCTCTACTGCGCGGACGATTTAGGAAGTACACGGACATTTAACGATGCCCAACTTTACAAAGCCAGCATGAACGCCATCAATTTCCCCAGAGGCAAATGGCCGGCAGGCTACCAGTTGATCGACAGAGCGAGCGCCGTAATCAGCAGCGCCCGTGAGGTAAACTTTACCGTGCCGGCCAGTAAAAACACGTTGATCGCAGAAGCCAAAGTCATCCGAGCGATGACCTACTTCAAACTTTGGCAATTGTATGACAACATCCTGATCGATACCATCCCAACCACGGCGGCTAATGCATTCGCTCCAACGGTTTACGAGCCAGCAACGAAGGAAGCGGTTTTAGGGTTGATAAAATTTGATTTGGATTATGCGATAGCCAATTTGTCATACACAGCAAAACCAGGCCAGGTTAACCTTGGGCTGGCCCGTCACCTTCGCGCCCAGGTAGCTGCCTGGGAAAATGACTGGGTGACCGCGGCAACGCAATGCGAAGAAGTCATTACAAAGGGTGGCTATCAACTGCAGGCGATAGAAAATGTTTTCGGTGCAAATGTGAATCATGCGGAAGCGATCTATACTTCTCAGCTGGATCAGGTCCTGGGAGGCAATGACGCGTTGGCAGGGGGTAGTAATACCGTGATCGGAGCTGTGTTTCAATGCCGTTATTATGAGATGCCTGGTGGTCACGTCATTGAAGATAATATTTACGGAGGAAACAGTTATGGCTGGACTACCCCCAACAATTATTTAAAGAGTCTGATGAGCTGGGACCCTGCTACGGGTCTTTCTCCCGACAAACGTTTCTCTACCTATTTTTATCCGGACACCATCATCGGTAACAAACCCGGCTCCCCATATTTTGGTAAAAAGCTACCAAAGTCATCGTATCCTGATAACTTCCGGCAATACCATTGGAGTGTAAAAAAATATCAGGATTTTGTAAAGGCGCCAGGCACGGCCGCGAGCTTCAAGGATATTATTTTAGTGCGATATGCAGAGACACTGTTGCTCGCGGCCGAAGCGAACTGGAGGCTAACGAATAACTCCACCGACGCAAAAGCCTTGGGCTATATCAATCAGGTTCGTTTCAGAGCTTTTGGCGATCATGCCTATGATCTAAAATCGATGGATCAAAATGCAGTTTTGGATGAACATGCCAGGGAGCTTGCTTTTGAAGGGGGCCGCTGGTTCCTTCTTAAAAGAATGGGAGTACTTGTCGAGCGGGTGAGCCTTTATAAAAAATTTGGTAGTGCCAAATCGAATGAAGTTGGTATAGTGATGCAACCACATATGGTGCGCTGGCCAATTTCGCAGGACCAGATCGATTTAATGGGTGGAACGTTCCCTCAGAATCCCGGGTATTAAAATTATTTCCCCGAAAACAGGATCGATCCCAACTACTGGGTAGGTCCTGTTTTCTTCCAAACATCTCTATCGCTGGCCAACTGAATTGAACATTCCTCGGCCAAAAGCGGTTATTTAGGATATCCCCAAAAACGCTTTCCACTTTGATATTCTCTTTTCGATGGACAATGCCCAATACCAGGGTTGGTTAAGATTTAATCTCTAATTTCAAATTTTCTGTCGTTTTGGGACACTTACAACACTTTTCCAGCAGTTTCTGTGAATATACCTTAAGGGAAGACGGATACGTGCCCGCCATAAGGCCAGCATAGAACTGTTCATGATTGAATTGGCCAGACAAAGCCCAATTCCGGCAAAAGGCGCGTCTACCGTTCCCACCTACACACAGCAGCGTTACGAAGAGCTAATAAGGCTGCTCGAATACAAACATCACCCAGATCAAAAGCGTCGCCGGATATGCCAAGATGGCAAATCTGTCGGTCTATCAATTGAATGCCATCACCAACGCATCTGTCGGTAAGACGACCGCAGACCTGATCAATGAACAGATTATTCTGGAAGCCAAAAGGTTTCTGCTGGCAACATCGAATCAGATCAAGGATATTGCCTGGCATTTGGGTTATGAAGATACTTCATACTTCATCCGCTTTTTCAGGAAGCAAACCGGTTATTCACCGGAAGCCTTTCGGAAGCAACTGAGCTAATACATTTACGGGGACATCCCGATTCCGACCATCGGTAATAAACACACCTTTTCTATTGCTTTGCTGTCTAAGGTCGTTTGCGCAGCCGAATAGCCCGGTTATCTAAAACTGTTTGATTCTGCTTTGAGCATAACATCGAGCGTAGTCTTAGTGCCCAGAAGAAAACGAGCAGGTATGAGTGCCGGATACCTGAGAAGCTTACCTGAATGCTGCCTTACTGATCAGACCACTGCTTCTCGACAATAGATCTCCGTTTCTCAGGGTTGTGATGCTGCTGCGATTATTAAAGTCGCATGATCTCTCAGAATGCATTATAAATCAGGATTGCCGGAAAGATTCCGTTGTTGAACGCGCTGTATCAGCGCCTCGCGATACGTTCTGCTTACAGGGATCTCTTTTTTACCAATACAAATTGAATTTCCCTGAATGGCATCGATCTTTGAAAAATGAATGATAAAAGAGCGTTGCACCCGCATGAACTGCGAAGCGGGCAATATTTCTTCCATTTTACCCAACTGCATAAGCGTCATCAAGCGATCGGCGCTGCGGTGGATAAGAACATATTCGCCGTAAGCTTCCAGATAGTCAATATCGCTCAATGTTACCTTGTAGGTTTTGGCATCCGATTTGATAAAAATATAATCCTGCTCATTATCCGCCAGGACATTTTGGCGTATAGTTTTACGGGTTCCCAAACGATCCATCGCCTTACCGACGGCCTGAAAGAATCGTTCAAAAGCGATGGGCTTAACCAGGTAATCGAGCGCATCGAGCTCATAGCTTTTGATGGCGTATTCTGTGTAAGCTGTGGTGAATACAGTCAACTGGCTTTTCCCCAGCGTCTGCATGAAGCTGATACCATTAATGTCAGGCATCTGCACATCCAGAAAAAGCAGATCGACCCGCCGGCTTTTCAAAACGGCAGAAGCCTCAATGGCATTCGCGCAGGTTGCTACCAGATCTAATGCGGGGATTTTGGAGACATAATCCGTGAGCAGTTTGCGGGCCAGGGTCTCATCGTCGATGATCATGCAGGTAATTTTCATAGGTTCACAATCAGTCGGATTTCAAATGTATCGGCATTATCGACGATTTCCAGCCCATGTCTGCCAGGATATGTGAGTTCCAGGCGTTTTTTTGTACATTCGCAAGACCTATACCACCGGGTTCGCTTTCCGCGGCTATTGCCTTTTTTTTGGTGTTAACGCATAAAAAAGATAACACATTCTGGTTGTCTACTTGCAGGCTGATCCAGATGCAGCCGTGCAGATTCATGTCCAGGTCCGAATGTTTGAAGCTGTTTTCTACAAAGGTCAGCAGCAACAGTGGCGCAATTCGGTGTCCGGGGCCGATGCCTGTTACTTCAAAAGACAGATGCCGCTCGAAAATCTCAGATTTGAGTTTTTGCATTTCTACGATATTACGCAAGAAAACTATTTCGTCTTGCAGAGGCACCCATTGCGCCTGGCACCGGTATAGCATATACCGAAGCAGCTCGGAGAGCTTCATAATCATGGGTGCGGCGTTATCCTCTTTCAGGTAAGCGAGCGTGTAAATGTTGTTGAGGGTATTAAACAAAAAATGGGGGTTGATCTGGTTTTTCAGCAATTGCAGCTCACTTTCCAGTTGCTTCCTTGCCATCTCGTTTTGGCTTTGCAA